>OZ244161.1:0-2102095 GCA_965216405.1 uncultured Micavibrio sp.
ATCAACTCACCACTGGCAAGGCCCGGCAAATATTTTTCTTTTTGCGCGTCCCCGCCGAATGCATAAATAGGGTACATGACGAGCGAGGATTGAACGGAGAGAGCAGAGCGGTAACCGCTATCGACTGCTTCCATTTCCCGCGCGATAAGACCGTAAGCGGTATAAGATACACCGGGGCAGTCATATCCCTCTATCGTCGCTCCTAACAATCCCATTGCCCCCATTTTTTTCATGATGGCGGGATCGAATTTTTCGTGGCGGTTGGCTTCAATGATGCCGGGCAGGAGTTCTTTTTGGGCAAAATCATGCGCAGAGTCCCTTACCATGCGATCTTCATCGCTAAGGCATTCATTGAGGAGAAGAGGGTCTTGCCAGTCGAAATCTGCACGAGTCATGAGTATAGTCTATCACATGGACATTAGTGATTCTTTAAAAAAGCGTGAAATCATCATCGAATTTTACCCGGTTGGCCAACTGGTGAAGGTTACGGCCATGGACACGGCCACATTGACGGAAGTGTCGATTCAGGGACCGATGAGTGCCGGCGAGAAAACCCTGAAACTCAATGCGTTGAAGCGTCTTGAATATGTCCTCAGGAAAAAAGGCATTATTCAATAAAAATATTGAATATAAACCGCAGAAACCCTATAACTTGCGCATGAAACCAACCGTAGCCATTGCCTGTGACCATGGGGGCGTGCACCTCAAGGACTTCATTAAAGATAGTTTTAAGATCAAATGGATTGATCTGGGAACGAATGATCCTGATAAATCCGTCGATTATCCCGATTATGGTTATGCGCTGGCCGAGGCGGTCGCCGAAGGCGAGGCTGAATACGGTATTGCCGTTTGCGGGTCGGGCATCGGGATATGCATGGCCTGTAACCGTCATGCGATGATCCGTGCGGCCTTATGCACGAATACAACGATGGCCAAACTTTCCCGGGAGCATAACAATGCCAATGTGCTGTGTCTTGGGGCGCGGTTAACCGGCGATATACTTGCCTTGGAAATCGTTAAAGAATTTTTGGAAACCGAATTTGAAGGCGGGCGGCATGCAGCCCGCGTGGAAAAATTAACCGAAGGAGCCTGATTGAAAATGAGCAACGCAGCACAAAAATCGCAAGAAGTGAAAGCAGAAGACATGACACCCCCTAACCATATGAATGAGAATTTTTTTACCGCTGATCTGGCCGCAACTGATCCGGCAGTTGCCAATATTATCAAGGCCGAAGAAGAGCGTCAGCAATACCAGATTGAATTGATTGCTTCTGAAAACATTGTTTCCCAAGCGGTTTTGGAAGCGCAGGGCTCCGTCCTGACAAATAAATATGCCGAAGGCTATCCGGGGAAACGTTATTATCAGGGCTGTGAACATGTTGATAAAACAGAAAATCTGGCGATTGAGCGCCTGTGTAAATTATTTGATTGCGGTTTTGCCAATGTGCAACCACATTCTGGCGCGAATGCCAACCAGGGCGTGTTTATGGCGCTTCTTCAACCGGGTGACACATTCCTTGGTATGGACTTGGCTCATGGTGGTCATTTGACCCATGGTTGCCCTGTTAACCAGTCAGGAAAATGGTTTAATGCCGTGACCTATGGCATTGATAATGAAGGCATTATCGATATGGATGAGGTTGAAAAAATTGCATTGGAGCATAAACCGAAAATGATTATCGCAGGGGCGTCTGCCTATGCGCGCACCATTGATTTCAAACGTTTTCGTGAAATTGCCGATAAAATTGATGCGTATCTTTTTGCCGATGTGGCCCATTACGCCGGTTTGATTGTCGGCGGTGTTTATCCAAGTCCTTTCCCGCATGCCCATGTTGCCACAACGACAACGCATAAAACCTTACGTGGTCCCCGTGGCGGTGCCATTATGACCAACGATGAAGAATTGGCGAAGAAACTGAATTCCGCCATTTTCCCCGGTTTACAGGGCGGGCCGCTGGAACATGTCATTGCGGCCAAAGCGGTGGCGTTTGGGGAAGCACTGCAGCCAAGCTTTAAAACCTATGCGAAGGCGGTGCTGGATAATGCGCGCGTACTGGCTGACACGTTAAAAACAGGCGGTCTGGATATTGTGTCTAATGGCACGGACTGTCACATGATGCTGGTTGATCTGCGTCCGAAGAAGTTGACGGGGAAGGCGGCTGACCTTGCGCTGGAACATGCAGGTATTACCTGTAATAAAAACTCCGTACCGAATGATCCTGAAAAACCATTCGTGACCTCCGGTATTCGTCTGGGGACGCCTGCGGGCACAACCCGTGGCTTCGGCCTTGAGGAGTGGAAGGAAATCGGCGGTCTTATTCTGGAAGTCTTGGACGGGCTAGTTGAGAACGGTCCCGAAGGAAACGAGGATGTAGAAAAAGCCGTGAAAGCCAAAGTGAAAGCCCTGTGTGAGCGCTTCCCGATTTATAGATAGTGAGTAAGCAGTGAAAGTATTTTTAAACAGGCTGGGCTTGCTTATTTATTGGGCCGGGTTTTTGTTCAGTATTATCATGCTGCTTTTTAGCATTGATATGTTGTTTTCCGGCGTGGAAAATTCATGGCTGGGTCTGCTCTTTGCGGTGATTGTGTATTTTATTGGTTTTGCAATTCGGTTTTTGTTAAGTGGGAAAACCAACCATTTTATTTTTAGTTATATTAAAGGATTAATTTATAAAAGATGAGATGTCCGTTTTGTCAGAGTGATGATTCCCAAGTGAAGGACTCCCGTCCGACGGAAGATAATTCGTCGATACGCCGCCGCCGTGTCTGCTCTGCCTGCGGGGCACGTTTTACAACGTTTGAACGTATTCAGTTGCGCGACATTATGGTGGTAAAATCTGATGGCAAGCGTCAGCCCTTCGACAGGGAAAAAATTATGCGCTCCATGCAGGTTGCCTTGCAAAAACGCCCCGTGACAACGGAGCAGATTGAAAAGGCCGTCACCGGCATTGTCCGCCAACTGGAAAGCAATGGTGATAATGAATTCCCGTCATCTTATGTCGGCGATCTGGTCATGCATGCGCTGATCAATCTGGATGTAGTCGGATATATCCGCTATGCCTCGGTTTATAAGGATTTTCGCGATCCGGCAGATTTTAATGCGTTTTTGCAGGAAATGCAGGATCTTCAGGCACAGCAGGCACCTAAAAAGAAACGGGCTTAATGTCTTTCCCGAGCGAGAATATCTGGCATATGCGCAGTGCATTGGCATTGGCGCGATGGGGGCTTGGCCGCGTGGCACCAAACCCGAGTGTGGGGTGTGTCATTATCAAGGACGGTTATATCGTCGGTCGGGGGCGTACGGCGGATGGCGGCAGGCCGCATGCGGAAACAGTGGCGTTGGAAATGGCGGGCAATAAGGCCAAAGGGGCGGATGTTTATGTGACACTGGAACCTTGTTCCCATTACGGTAGAACCGGCCCGTGCGCCAAGGCGTTGATCGAGGCAGGCGTGCAAAAAGTATTTGTCGCAACGCAGGATCTGAATCCCCACGTTAACGGGCAGGGTGTAGAGATGTTGCGGCAGGCCGGTATCGAAGTTGTGACAGGCTTATTGGAAAAAGAGGCCCGTGAGCTGAATAAAGGATTCTTTTTAACCCATCTGAAGCAGCGCCCGTTTATCACATTAAAAATTGCCACATCCGCCAACGGCAAAATTGCCAAGGCGAATGGCGAATCCAAATGGATTACAGGAGATTTAGCCCGCAGGCGGGCGCATTTGTTGCGGGCGCAACATGATGCCATAGGTGTCGGGGCCAATACGGTCCTGATTGATAACCCGGCTTTAACCACAAGGTTGCCGGGGGTGATGCATCAGCCAAAAATTGTTGTTTTTGACCGCCGCGGGCGACTGACAGGCAAAGAAAAGATTTTTGATCATGATCTGCTGGTGCTCTCTGATCCTGACTTGAAAATGGCGATGAAAACCCTTTGTGATAACGGGATTACCCGCTTGATGGTTGAAGGGGGCGGGGCGTTGTTATCCTCTTTTATAGAAGAAGGATTGTATGATGAATTTTATTGGTTCAAGGCGCCGCATGACTTGCCTGAGGACGGCATTGATGCCATTGAAGATTTTGATATTACCAGTCTTGAAACCCATACCAGTCTGAAGCGTCATCAACAAATGATGCTAGAGCAAGACAGGCTGGAAGTTTATAAAGTTTCGCAGTAAGGTCGCCCCATGTTTACCGGAATTATACAAGATATCGGCACGGTTTTGTCGATTGATAAAAATGCAGGAGATTGGCGCATTGTCATTCACACGGCGCTTGATTTATCACAAATACAGATCGGGGCGTCCATCGCCTGCGCGGGCTGCTGCCTGACGGTTGTTGAAAAGACAACCGACAGCTTTGCTGTCGATGTATCCGCCGAAACACTGGATAAAACCAATATTGGTCAATGGCGTGAGGGGACAAAAATCAATATCGAGCCTTCTTTGAAAATGGGAGATGAGCTTGGCGGACATATTGTCTCAGGGCATGTGGATGGTATTGCCGTCTTACGGATGATGCGGGCGGAAGGAGACTCGCACCGTTTATATTTTCAGGCACCCGAAGAATTCGCGCCGATGATTGCCTCAAAGGGGTCGGTGGCGCTGGAGGGAATCTCTTTGACGGTGAATGAAGTCGACTCCGACCATTTTGGTGTGAATATCATTCCGCATACATGGGAGAAAACAACCCTCTCAGCGTTGCAGGAAGGTGATGGCGTTCATCTGGAAATTGATCCGCTGGCTCGTTATGCGGTCCGTGCGCTTTCATACCGCAAAGCTTGATAATCATAATTCATTTCATTATAAAGAAAGCTGTTCTCAGGGCAGGGTGAAATTCCCTACCGGCGGTAAATGTTTTAAACATGAGCCCGCGAGCGCCTTGTTTTTTTTAAACAAGGGTCAGCAGATTTAGTGAGGCACTTTGTGAGTATCATGAAGTTAGCGTCCCCGGGTTTTCCCGTATGACCGCCAAATCTAAAGCCGACGGTTATAGTCCGGATGAAAGAGAATGGTTTTTTAAATGCCGTCATGCCCGCAGAGCGGGAGGACGCTGCATAACATGTTTATTGTGCCGACTTGCTTTCGCGTTTACGCGCATGGCAACATTTAAAAAAGACATATGCCCTGATTCATAAATGTAACCTCTTACCAATAAGGAGAGAAAAATGAATCAGCCAACCAATCTATACTTACCTTCCAACCAGAAAATTGCGTTTATCCAGGCGGGCTGGCACGCCGATATTGTCGAGGAAGGGCGAAAGTCTTTCATCAGCAATATGGAAGAAGCGGGTATTTCTGCCAATAACATTGAGATATTTGATGTGCCCGGCTCACTGGAAATTCCGTTGCAGGCTAAAAAGCTTGCTGAAACGGGAGAGTACGCCATTATCGTTTGTTGCGGATTCATTATTAATGGTGGGATTTATCACCATGAATATGTGAACCATGCGGTTATTGATGGAATGATGCGGGTCCAACTTGATACCGGTGTGCCTGTTTTATCCGTTGTCCTGACGCCGCACTATTATCATGAGAATGAAGAGCACCATAAATTCTTCTTTGATCATTTTACCATTAAGGGAAAAGAGGCAGCCGAGGCCTGCCTGATGACTTTAAAGAATATGGCGCGTTTTAACGTGATGGACAAAGCCGCATAACTGCTTTAGATAAGCACGCATGAAACCGAATAAGAAAACAGGCTCACAAATTGCTCGTAAAAGTGCCGCCAGATTGCTGGCGGTACAGGCGGTTTACCAAATGCATAAGAACGCGCAAGACGCCAAAACCGTCGTGCGTGAATTTCTGGAACACCGCGCCGGGCGTGATGTGGAAGGGGATGGCGACGTCATGGTTTCGCCCGATGAAGCGCATTTTTCGGCCCTTGTGCAGGGGGTGGAGGAGCATATCGCACAATTGGATGAGATGGTCACCAAAAACCGGGGGAAAGCTGAAGGCGCCCAGAAAACAGAACCGTTGTTGCATGCTATTTTTCTATGCGGGGCCTATGAGTTAATGATGAAGCAAGATATTGATTTTCCTGTTATTATTTCGGATTATATGCATGTGACACATGCTTTTTTTGATGAATCGGAAGAAAAGCTGGTCAATGCGGTTTTAGATTCTGTCCGTAAAACTGTTCGCGATTAATTTATTGACATAATTTATAGTTTTCCTTACTGGTGGGCATAATTATTACTTTGTAATGAGTGTGTGAAATGAGAGCTTTATTACTGCCTTTAGCATTTGTCGGGGCTACAACTACCGCCGCGCTAGCGAATGTCGATCCTAGTGGAGAAGTTCCGGCTTACGAACTGGTGCCGCCAGGCACCCCTTATTCCGCTCAGGCCTGCGCGGAATTGTTAAATGATATGGGTAGGTTATACGATAAAGCTGATTATTTGGTTGGGGCTTTAGGCCGTGATTTTAATGACCTTTATGTCCAACAACTTGAAAGTGCTGCCTATCTCTTGGATGATGAATATGAAGATGAATGTGTGTTTATTAAGGAAGAGCCAATCTTATTACGATCTTCTTCGCCCCATCCTCTACCATAATACATCAATACATTTTTTGTTTTTACAAGTTCAGTAAAACCAGTGCTTTACGCTGGTTTGGATACGATTTGTTAACCTTTTTCCTTTAGAATTAAATAGTAACTTAGGGGAAATAAAGAAGCCCGCTATTAATGACGCGGCTCTGTTGGGAAATACATCAGTCAATGAAATATTTGGTAATTCTAATTATAGCGTTAATGCTCGTCGGCGCGGGGGGTGCCGGCGGGTATTTGTTTTTCAAACAATCCGCCGTTGCATCCTACGGCAATGTAAGCAAACAATCAGCAGCAGAGAAAAAGGCCTTGAAAGAGGCGGAACGCCTGTCCGAAGAGCGGGCTAAAAATCTGCGCTTTGTCGAACTTGATCCTATCATCCTTCCTATTATAGACCGCAGCGGTGTAACTCAGGTGGTCACGCTGGTGGTGTCGCTTGAGGTCGATGGCGAAGAAAATGCCGCTTACGCCCTGGCGCTGACGCCGCGGCTGAAAGATGCTTTTATCCAGGACATGTATGGCGTTTTAAACCGCAAGGCGGCGATGAATGGCGGCATGGTCAAGGTAGATGAATTGAAGGCTCGTTTAAACCATTTGTCCGCGAAGGTTCTAGGCGAAGACAAAGTGAATGATGTTCTCTTACAGGTGGTGAATCAGCGGCCTATTTAATAGTTTTTTTTAATTTTGTATTTCCTCGCAAAATTACTCAGCAAGCTTAAGCCCGATCAAATATTGATCGGGTTTTTGCTTTAGGGGGAGATGATGTGTGGCTGGGGACAAAATCACCTCTGCTCTTGTCAGCAATCCTATATTTTTGCAACCTTCTTAGTTAGATCAGGAAAAACCTGAAATTTAGTAATAACAATAATAATATAAGGGATCAAAAATATGACTGAAGCTTATCTGATGATCGCCTGTGCTGTCGTTGCGGCGCTGGTGTTCGGGCAGCTCTGGACGCGTCAAATTATGAAGCAGGATGCTGGCAACAAAAAAATGCAGGAAATTGCAGGGGCAGTGCAGGAAGGGGCGAAAGCTTACCTGAACCGCCAATATACAACCATCTCGTTCGTCGGTGTGGCTGTGGCTTTGCTGCTCGCTTATCTTCTGGGCTGGCATGTTGCCGGCGGTTTTGCGATCGGGGCGGTATTGTCTGGGGTCGCCGGTTATATCGGCATGAACGTGTCCGTGCGTGCCAACGTCAGAACAACGGAAGCGGCGCGGGATAGTTTGAAAAAAGCCCTCAATGTTTCTTTTAAATCAGGAGCCATCACAGGTATGCTGGTGGTTGGTCTCGGTCTTATGGGCGTTGCCGGCTATTACTATTTCTTAACCGAGGTCAAGACGATGGAGCTTCGTGAAACGCTGGAAGCGCTTGTCGGGCTTGGTTTTGGGGCTTCATTGATTTCCATCTTCGCCCGGTTGGGTGGTGGGATCTTTACCAAAGGCGCGGACGTTGGTGCGGACCTTGTGGGTAAGGTTGAAGCCGGTATTCCGGAAGATGATCCACGAAATCCTGCCGTGATTGCGGATAATGTTGGGGACAACGTTGGGGATTGTGCGGGGATGGCTGCGGATTTGTTTGAAACATACGCCGTGACAATCGTTGCTACGATGTTGATTGCCTTTAGTGTTTTTGCTCCTGAAAGCGTCAGCGCCATGATGATGCTTCCGCTAATGATTGGTGCGCTCTGTATTATCGGCTCCATTATCGGGGTCTTTTTTGTGCGCCTGGGTAAAAGTGAAAATATAATGGGCGCCCTTTATAAAGGCTTTATCGCCTCTGGTGTTTTCTCCCTGATTTTCATTACCGGCTTACTCTACGATATCGGGATTGATAACGAAATGGCGCTGGCTGACGGTGGCAGCATTTCAAATATGGCTATTCTGAAATGTGTATTAGTCGGCTTGGGTGTAACAGGCTTGATTGTCTGGATTACGGAATATTATACAGGAACGGAACACCGACCGGTGCGTATGGTTGCCAAGGCATCTGAAACAGGTCATGGCACGAACGTGATTCAGGGGTTGGCGATTTCCATGGAGGCAACAGCTATCCCGGTCATTATCATTTGCGGCGGTATCTATCTTGCCTTCACTTTTGCAGGCCTATTTGGTATCGCGATGGCGGCAACCACGATGCTTTCTATGGCAGGAATGGTTGTGGCGCTCGATGCTTATGGTCCTGTCACGGATAATGCCGGGGGGATTGCCGAAATGGCAGGTCTGCCGCAAAAGGTGCGTAATACCACCGATGCGTTGGATGCTGTCGGCAATACAACCAAAGCTGTGACAAAAGGGTATGCCATCGGGTCTGCCGGCCTGGCCGCGCTTGTTTTGTTTGCTGCTTTTACGGAAGAGATCAAGCATTACTTGCCTGATCTGCCAGAAATGGTCTTTTCATTGCAAAATCCTTTTGTTGTGATCGGCCTGTTTATTGGTGGATTGTTGCCATATCTTTTCGGTGCCATGTCCATGACGGCTGTGGGCCGTGCGGCCGCCAGTGTGGTGGTGGAAGTGCGTAGACAGTTCAAGGAAATTCCGGGAATTATGAAAGGAACGGACAAACCTGAATACGGTAAAGCTGTTGATCTGCTCACAAAGGCCGCTATCAAGGAAATGATCCTTCCCTCTATGTTGCCAATCATCGCGCCGATTATTTTATTCGGTGTGGTATACGGCCTGACGGGTGACCTTGTACCGGCGTTTGAAGCGCTTGGGGCTCTATTGATGGGGACAATTGTCACAGGCTTGTTTGTGGCAATCTCTATGACTGCCGGTGGCGGTGCGTGGGATAATGCCAAGAAATACATCGAAGATGGAAATCATGGCGGCAAAGGATCCGATGCGCATCATGCGGCTGTCACAGGGGATACCGTCGGTGATCCGTACAAAGATACGGCTGGCCCTGCGGTGAACCCGTTGATCAAGATTGCGAACATTGTTGCTATTCTTTTAGTGGCGGTTGTTGCTAATATGATGGCTTAAATTACAATCTTAGAATTTTTAAAAAGCCGCCCTTAAGAAATTGAGGGCGGCTTTTTTGCCAATGATATTACCCCCCTTGTTCTTAAGGTAACAGACCGATCATAATAAGTATAAAATGTAAGGGGGTGTGTAGGTAATGTTATAACCAGAATATATGGTTCCACAGGAATAAATAGTTGTCTGGAAACAATAAATAGCTCAATATAAATAAAATTTTTAATTATTTATATTGGAAATCATGAAAATATTATTTTTGAAATTGGTTTTTCTCATAGCTTTGGTGTTTAGCTCACAAGCTTATGCTGGTCAAAACTGTGTACCGACTTCGGGTGAGTATCAAAGATATTTACAAGAAAGAGAAAGTTTTGTTCCTAAATGCATAATAGACAGACCCATAATTAAGCAAAAAAATAATTATAATGTAAAACAGCGCGGTTCTAATATAATTTACTATTCTGCTCCTACTAAGAATTGTGAAAGCAATTGTATGCATCAATTTTCAAAGTGCATGGAGAATGTCTCAGGGCCTGCGGCTTTAAACTCTTCTGCAGCTTCACAAGCCAGTCCTTATCAGGGTTTTTTACAAGGCATGAAATCAAAAAATATATTTAGCAGATGTATGTCTGAATTGGCTCGTTGTCTGGCTGATTGCCCTCAGGAGAGCCGTCCAGCTCCAATTGATGGGGGGCGCGTGCCTGATGAAGGGGGGGGAAGACCAAGGGGGTAATGATAGTGACGGTGACCGCATAGGGTAAGATTGTAATGCTATTCACAAAACCTCAATATGGAAGATTAGGTATGAAAAGTTATATTTTATTATTAATTTCGACGCTGACACTGTTGTTACTTTGTACGAGTGAGGCAAATGCTAAAAATATATGCAGCCCTAGCATAGAAGAAATGAAAACATATGTGGAGAAGGGGCGCGAATATTTGCCGGATTGTTTGAAAAACAAGCCTCGCATCAAACAAAGAAACAATTATAACGTTCGGCAGAGAGGGTCAGATATTATTTATTATTCCCAACCTGTCGACGATTGCCATGAAAATTGCATGAGCATGTTTGCTAAATGCACATCAAACATTTCATTTGATAAGTTTGGAGTAATTCCTGACGAAACCTTTTACGAGGATAGCTGGTCTGACTTTAGCAAACGTATCAATCAGAGAAACCAATTATCACGTTGCACGCATGCGCTCGATAGATGTTTAGATAATTGCCCCCAAGCCAGTAGACCTCCTCCTATAGATGATGGCAGAGAGCCTGATGGAGATGATGAAGAGGATAGTGATATAAACTCTATACATAGATAAGGCATATAAAGTCCCGTTCATCGGGACTTTATTATTTGGAGTCTTAAATGTTTGGGGCTTTTTTTAAAGAGGGTTACACTCAGGATCGCTATGTGCCGCTAAATTATCTTGTTGTAATGACCAATAAATAACGGCATCCGGGTAAGTTTCTTTCAAGGTTCTGCCGAGTTCTGATCGGACCTCTGGAACAACGGATGTAAAAAAGCTGCCCTGTAAAAAAGTTTGTGTCTTTTGAAGATCTTGAATGTCTTTTGTTGCGAGAAATGCTTCAAATTGTTGATCCAGAGAATTAAACAATCCTTTTGTTGGCTCCAGATGTTTTGATGTGTTTTGCTCATTCGTGCCAAGGGCAGACGTGAATCCCACCTGAACAAGGATATTGTCGTTTGTACAGCCACTAATGTCAAAAGGAACAACCACAACATTCGAAGGAGGTTCAATCGGCTCTGGCATAAGCGGATCATCAGAAATTTTTGCCATAGCAAATTGCGTACTTAACATAAGTGCAGCTGCAGATGTTTTTAAGATGCTATTAATCATACTATTTACCCAGTCAATCATTACTCGCTGGGAGAGAAATAGAACTGCATATGTATTATGTCAATGTTTTTTTAATTATTGGTTCCGCCTGCGGTATCAATGGCGCCGGTATCCGGTTTATTGAAACGACCAACGTTGCCTAGAAGCTGTTCCATGAGGGTGACTTCGTTACCGCTGGTCGGCGTTTTACGGCGAACGCGCGGCACATCCATACGGTCAGAATCGATTTCTTCCATTGTCTGGACAATGCCTTCGTCATTAAAGGCAACAACCACAACCTTTTCATCCGTCACTTTTGCATCAAAGATGCCCCGTTTTTCCATTTTCTGGCCAATGTAATACCAGACATTGTCATCAAAAGGGGCAATGGTCGTTGGAGAACCCAGAGATTTCAGCACGTTGGTTTTCGTGCTGACACCGGGAGTGACTTCGCTCATACGGAAATCTTCAACGATATTGCCGCGTGTGCTCTGCATAGGGGTACAGGCCGGGCTGATGAGCACGGCGCCTGCCATTAAAAGGGACAATGTTTTTATGTTTTTCATACTTGCTATATAGCGGTGGAATGCCTTAGAAATCAAGAATGTTTGAATTTTTTACCCAAAAACGACAACGGAAAAGAAAAGCCGTGGCTTTATACGATGCTGCGCGGACACAGTCACGCCTGCTCGAATTTTATGAAGAATATGCCGTTCCGGATACGGTAGACGGTCGTTTTGAGATGCTGGCCCTGCATTGCTATATTCTTATGCACCGGCTCAATGCGGCAGGGGAGGAAAAGCAGGCGCAGGCGCTGTTTGATGTGTTTTTCAAAAATATTGATAAAAATCTGCGCGAAATGGGGATTGGCGATTTGGGCGTGCCTAAACATATGAAACGCATGATGCAGGGCTTTAACGGCCGTGCGAATGAATATGAAAAGGCGGTTGCCGAAAATGATCATGCTTCTTTGCAGCAGGCCGTCATCCGCAATATATATGGCACTGTCGAAAATCCTGATCCTGAGGTGGTGGCGTTGATGGCGCTTTATATTCAGGAAAATGTGGTTATCGATTCCCTTGGTGCGGTCTTTGCAAGTCCGCTGGCCGAACCGAAACAAGCTGAGGGGAGAAAATATGGCTAAACAAACATTGACTGAACAGGAGTGGTCTCATTTCTTTGATGTGGATGACATTGAAGCGCAAGGGACAACGCTTACAATCGAGGCATCAGAAGAAGAACGTCACGACATGGCCCGCAGGCTGAATGTGCCTGCCATTAATTTGGCAAAGGCGGATTTAACACTGAAAAATGTTCGTGGGGGCCAGACCATCCATGTGACAGGGCAATTTCAGGCAAAAGTGACACTGAAATGCGTCGTCACTTTGGAAGAGTTCGAAGAAGAATTTTCCGAACCTGTTGAAGGGTGGTTTGCGGATAAAGATAAGACGGTTTCCTTTGTGGCTGCCAAACGTGAGCGGGATGTGGTCAAACAGCAGGGCGAAGTGGAAGTCATTGATGAAAAAGAGGATCCGGAACCAATTTTGAACGGCGTTGTTGACTTAGGTGAACTGGTAACACAGCATATTTCATTATCGATACCGCCTTATCCACGTAAAGAAGGCGCGGCGTATGAAATCGGAGACGATCAGGTACAGGTCGATGAAAAGTCACCCTTGCGAAAAAACCCGTTCGAAAAGCTGAAAGACTGGAAAGAAAACCGCTAAGTATATGTATGTAGCGATATTTAATGGGTTAAACATTAAGAAAAACTTGCAAAATAAGTATTTTCATAATATATTGCGCCCCGCAGCCCGAAAGTAGAGAATTTATGAGTTTGGATATTAACTATCTTGAAGAAGTGATGGAAACAGCAGATCTGCCGACTGATGTCCTGCGCGTTATTCAAGAGTTGTTAAATGCAGCCAATGCCAAAGGCGGTGATCTGGCGGCCGTTCTTGAAGATTTACCACCCGAAATGCTGGCGAAAATCATGACGATGGTAGAACCGGCGTCAGGGGAGCCTGTCCCTCCAGCTTCGCATGGGCGAATTCAGGATGCTGAATCGTTCGAATTTGAAAATACGGACATCAAAACAGGTGAAAACCAAGGTGAAGGTGACGGCTTTGGTTTTGGCAGTGATTTTTCTTTCACTGGTCCTTTGCAAGGCGTAGAAATTTTCTTCCAGAATTTCTCTAATCCGCAACAAAATAGTGAACAGCAGTCGACCATACGTTTTTCATCCATTCAAGATAATGATCCCTTAATAGAAGTGGGAGACAGTCTTCCCGAATTCAGAAGCTTTGATGCCTCAGGGAATAATCTGACAAATCTGTCCTACGGGGCGTCTTACCAGCCTTTCATGTCGGTATGCGGTTACCATTATCATGATGGTATGGCAGAGCCGAATGATGCCAACCGCCCGAATGTGCGCGAAGTTAGTAACGAGATTTTTGCCCAAACCGGGGATATCTTTAATGAACACGGCCTGTCCAATTTCTTTTGGGTGTGGGGCCAGTTTTTAGACCATGATATTAATCTGACTCAAGAGGGACATGGGGAAGCCTATGACATCCTTGTTCCGACAGGCGATCCATACTTCGATCCATATTCGACCGGCACACAGGTTATTCATTTCACCCGTTCGGGTTATATGGACGGCACGGGAGAAAATGTCGATAATCCGCGTTTGCAGATGAATGAAATTACCGCCTTCATCGATGCGTCCAATGTCTATGGCTCGACGGAAGAAGTTGCCATGAGCCTGCGCGCCGAAGGGGGGAAGCTTCTCATGGGTGGAGGAGACTTGATGCCCATGGGAATGGGAGAGCGTGGTCCCGAATTTAAGGCTGGAGATGTGCGGGCGAGTGAGAATGTCGGTCTGTCCTCCATGCACACGATTTTTGCCCGTGAACATAATTTCCAGGTAGACCGTCTTAAGGCTGAAAATCCTGATTATACCGATGATGAGCTATACCAGATGGCAAAGATGATCGTTGAGGCGGAAATGCAGCAAATAACATATGGAGAATTTCTTCCCTTGTTGTTGGGGAAAGACGCGCTGGATGATTATGAAGGGTATAATTCTACGATTGATCCGCAAATCGCGACTGAATTTGCCACGGCGGCTTTTCGTTTCGGGCACACAATGCTGTCTTCCGATATCTTCCGTTATCAGGAAAATGGGGATGACTCGACCTATGGCCATTTGTCCCTGCAGGAAGCTTTTTTTAATCCGAACATTATTTTAACGGAAGGCGGTGTGGATGATATTTTGCGCGGTCTCGGTTCCTCCCAGGCGCAAAATATTGATGCCAAAATTATTGGCGATGTGCGTAATTTCTTGTTTGGTCCACCGGGCGCCGGCGGTTTTGACCTTGTGTCCTTAAATATCCAACGCGGCCGTGACCACGGCCTGCCTAGTTTTAATGAGGTACGTGAAGGATACGGACTGGAGGCTATGGACAGCTTCGCCGACTTAACCAGTGATGCAGATTTGATTGCCAAGTTAACCCAGCTTTACGGTGATATCGATCATCTGGATTTGTGGGTCGGCGGATTAATCGAAGCGCCATACGCAGATGGTGTGATCGGGGAAACTTTTCATGTGATTATCGCGGACCAGTTTACCCGTATCCGTGACGGCGACCGTTTCTGGTTTGAAGAAAGACTGGACGATGACTTGCTGGAGCTCGTTCGGAGTACAAGCCTTTCAGACATTATTCAGCGCAATTCCGACATCACGCATTTGCAGGAAAGTGTTTTTGCTGCCAAAAACCGTATCGGCGGAGATGACACGGACAACGTTATAAACGGGACGGACGATGCAGACCTGCTGATTGGCTTTGACGGGAATGATACCCTGAATGGCGGCGCGGGGGCAGACGAGCTGTTCGGTGATGGCGGGCAGGATACCTTTATCTTTGATGTTATCGACGGGGAATTGGACGTCATTCATGATTTTTCAATTGAGGATGACATTATTGATATCAGCCAGTTGCTTGAAAATTATGATCCGCTGACCGAGATGATCTCAGATTTTGTCTCATTCGTTCAGGATGGCCTTGATAGTATTCTTTCCATCGATGCGGATGGGGGAGCGGATGGCTTTCAGGAAGTTGTAAAATTATCCGACTTTACCCTTGAAGGGGGGCTGGAAGCTCTTTTAGTGGATAATCATCTGGTGGTAAATTAAGGCTTTTGTGCTTTCGGGAGCATAAATAATCCTTGCAATCTAGGGTTGTATTGGGTACAAAGCGTCGAATTTAACAAGAATCTGCCTGATTAGGCGGATTTTATAGCGAGCCTTCGGGATCACTCCTTCAAAAGGCTTTTAAAAAGAGGAATTGAAAAATGGCTGTACCAAAGAGCAAGATTAGTAAAGCAAAGCGTAACTCACGCCGCGCCCATGATTCTTTGAAAACCGTGAACTGGATTGAAGACCAGCACACAGGGGAGCCAAAGCGCCGTCACCACATTGACCTTAAAACAGGCATGTACAAAGGCCGTCAGGTTTTAACAGAAGCTGAATAAGCGTCTGTAATAACAGCTTTTTTACCCAAATTTTAAATCTCAATTGACTTATTTGTCCCAACCTGCAAGCTACGCTTCTGTAACTTGTAAAAGATATTTGCGGCCTTGAATATATGACATATCGCCAAACAATAGCGTTAGATGCCATGGGCGGGGACTTCGGCCCCTCTGTCATTGTGCCTGCTGCGGCAAGTGCGTTGAAAAAGATGCAAAAGGCAAAATTTCTTCTGTTTGGTGACGAAAAGACCATTGCACCCTTGCTCGATCAATATCCAGAACTCAAGAAATATTCCGAAATTCATCATACCGATATTATTGTCTCCGGTACGGATAAGCCGTCGACGGCTTTACGCAATGGTAAGAATTCCAGTATGTGGAAGGCCATTGAGTCAGTCAAAACAGGCGTCGCGGACGGCGTGGTATCGGCCGGTAATACAGGCGCGCTGATGGCGATGTCAAAATTGATGTTGAAATGTCTGCCGGGCATCAGCCGCCCGGCCATCGCCAGTGTTATGCCGACGGAACAGGGTAAGACCGTGATGCTGGATCTGGGTGCTAATCTTGTCTGCGATGCGGAAGTATTGACCCAGTTTGCGGTTCTGGGGGCGGTTTATGCGCGTGTGGTGCAGAATATCGGCGCACCTACGGTTGGTTTATTGAATGTCGGAACGGAAGAGATGAAGGGGCATGAAGAAATTCGTGCGGCTTCGGCTATTCTATCCAGTGTGAAATTTCCCGGCAAATATTACGGCTTTATTGAAGGCAACGATATTACCAAAGGAACGGTGGATGTGGTTGTCACCGATGGATTTACCGGTAATGTTGCCCTGAAAACCGCCGAAGGGGTGGGGAAGCTTTCCAAATATTTCTTAACGGAAGCTTTTAAATCTTCCCCGCTGGCGATGCTTGGATATTTGCTTGCGCGGGGGTCTATAGTGCGTATGAAAGATAAGGTCGATCCGCGGAAATATAATGGCGGAATGTTTTTGGGGTTAAACGGTATTGCTGTGAAAAGCCACGGAAATAGTGATGTGCTTGGAACGGAAAATGCTATTCTTGTTGCCTCGGATTTGATCCGGAACGGATTTAACAAACGCGTTTCTGATGAAATCGAACAATTAATGAGTCAGGAATCATTCGTTTCTGCCGTGGGGGTATAAGGGCAGTATGGCAGTACAAAGTATTATTGTTGGTACCGGTTCTTATCTTCCAGAAAAAGTTCTTACAAATGCAGATTTGGAAAAGATCGTTGATACTTCTGATGAATGGATCACACAGCGCAGCGGTATAAAAGAACGCCACATTGCGGCCGATAGCGAAACAACAGGTGACATGGCATTGGTTGCCGCCCGTAAAGCACTGGAGGCGGCCAATTTAAAACCTGATGATATTGACGGGGTGATTGTTGCAACAACAACGCCGGACCGGACTTTTCCTTCCGTTGCCGTAAAGGTTCAGGGAGAGCTTGATATCCCGCCGGGGCTTGCTTTTGATGTGCAGGCGGTATGTACAGGCTTTGTTTATGCCTTAAGTGTGGCGGATAATTTTATTCGCCAGCAACAGGCAAAACGTATCCTTGTGATTGGCGCGGAAAAGATGTCTTCATTGATAGACTGGAATGACCGTACAACCTGCGTTCTTTTTGCCGACGGGGCCGGGGCCGTCATTTTGGAAGCGAAAGAAAACAACGATGGTCTGGATGGGCAGGGTATACATTCTACGCATCTTTACGCCAATGGAAAACAGCGCGATATGTTGCAAACGTCCGGCGGTGTTTCTTCGACAGGCGATAATGGAAAAATTCAAATGCAAGGGCGTGAAGTTTTTAAATACGCTGTCAGCTATATGGCGGATGTCGTAAATGAAACATTACGGTTCAATAATATCACACCGGAGCAAATTGACTGGCTTGTGCCGCATCAGGCAAATATCCGTATTATTTCTGCCACAGCGGAAAAGTTGAATATGAGTATGGATAAGGTTGTGGTTACGGTGGACCGCCATGGCAACACATCGGCGGCCTCTATTCCGCTTGCGTTGGATGAAGCGGTGCGTGATGGCCGTATTAAGCGTGGCCATATGTTGCTCATTGAAGCCATGGGCGGCGGCCTGACCTGGGGGTCGGCGCTTGTCAGATATTAAGAATATTATTTCTTAAAAAAGAAGCCCCTTATAGGAAATCTATAAAGGGCTCCTTTTAATCAATAAAAACTCTGTTTATGAGGCTTTGTTAATCTTAACGATTGAATCCGCCATAATTTCCCTGCGTTCAAACAAATCATAATCAACTTCGCCGTAAACATAGATACGATCACCGACATCAACATCGGTCATTTCGTTATTTAGTTCAGAAGTATCAATTTGAATTTCCCGGCCTTTTGCATCAATGAGAAATTCATCACCATCTTTGCTTGTTACAGTTCCGCGAGTGGAAATGAACGTGCCGTCAAGTGCAGTTCCTGCATTGGAATAATAGGCTGTATAGGCAGGGTTATAATCTGTCACATAATAATAATCATAGGTTTTTGAAAAGTAGATATTATCTGCTTCTACCTCATTATCAGAGAACAGGTCTTTATCAACTTTTCCGCTAATATAGACAGTCTCCCCATTTGTCAGATAGTTACGAAGATCTACATTATTTGTTAAATCCCATTCATTGAAATCAACGTCCACTTTTTCGTTGCCGACCATAAGAACAAATTCATCATCAGATACATTTTGCACTTTCCCTTGCAACGTGATGTAGGAACCGTCCTGGTAATTTTTCAAGGGTGATTTTGCTTGCGCATCATTCCCATAGACAGAGAATGTCGCAATGCCTGTCATTAGGGTGGTCAGTAGTAAACTTCTCATAATTTTTCTCCTTATATGTTTTTGCTTTGCGTTCCCTTCACCAACCAGAGCAACGCTTCATTGTTCCTAAAAAAAACAAAAATTATTATTTCGTAAAATGACGGGTGAATAAGATCAGTATTTCCTTGGTCAAAACCCATGGAGTGTGGCAAAATAGGGCATGAGGAAAGAAGGCTAACCCCTTTGAAATGAATCACTTTTTTTCCATTTCGTCCGACAGCGATATGTGTTTTTATTGTGATTAACTTTGTTATGCTCGTTGACGGGGATAAACAGGGGGCTTAGCGTTAACTTAGTCGAGAGAAGGAGAGATTTCTCTATGGAAGCATCAACAAATACAGTAACCCGTGCAGATCTGGCCGAGGCCGTTTATGCGCAAGTTGGTTTATCACGTAATGAATCGTCTGATCTTGTGGAACAGCTGCTTGATGAGATGATGGCTGCCCTTGTGGAAGGTGACAATGTGAAAATTTCTTCTTTTGGCAGCTTCTCTGTTCGGGAAAAGGGGGAGCGCATTGGTCGTAACCCTAAGACTGGTGTGGAAGTGCCGATTTCGCCGCGTAAAGTTCTGGTTTTCCGCGCTTCGCATGTTTTGAAAGAAGAGATCAACAAAGCCACGCAAGCTGCTGATACAACAACACAATTTTAAGGATTAAGAATTACCGTCATGAGCACCTATAATAGCCTGAACAAAGTTTCCGATACCGCCTCTTATGAAGAGAATGAAGGCCATAGTTTGATTAAAAAATCCGGGCCAAAAATTTCCGGAAGCAGTTCTGTTAATATGCCGCCAAAAGACAAACCTGCCGAAAAACAGGTAAAAAAAGCCCAAGGGGCGTTTCGAACGATTAGTGAAGTGGCGGACAAGCTTGGCGTACAACAGCATGTCCTGCGCTTTTGGGAAACCAAGTTTTCACAGGTACGTCCTTTGAAGCGCGGCGGGGGCCGCCGTTATTACCGTCCTGAAGATGTGGCTTTGTTAGAGCGGATTCATCATCTTCTGTACACCGAAGGGTATACTATCAAAGGCGTTCAAAAGCTTTTAAAGGGGCAGGGTAAACAACAAATACTGGCCGAAGCGAATAACCAGAATGCTGCGCCTGCACCATCGCCGAAGGTCCAGCAGGCAGAAAAACCTGTGAACGCAGGCATGAGCGCGAAGCAACGGGCTGTGCTGGAAATTATGCTGGCGGAACTCAAGGCCATGCGTGCCATGATTAAGGCGTGATTACCGTTTGATTTCTTGATTAAATTTTCGTACTCATACCGCATCGGAGTGTAGCGCAGCCTGGTAGCGCACTTGCATGGGGTGCAAGGGGGCGGAGGTTCAAATCCTCTCACTCCGACCATTTTTTCAATCTTTTTGGCCTTTTGCGCGGAGTGGCATCATGCCCCACATCATTATTGAACATTCAGATAACCTCAGCAATCATGTGAATTTTCAGGCGCTGGTGGAAGACTCCCAGAACGCATTGGCAGATGAGGGGATTGATAAAGCACGTATTAAATCCCGGGCGATTTCCCTTGCTCATTATGCTGTGGGGGA
This sequence comes from uncultured Micavibrio sp., assembly GCA_965216405.1. Taxonomy (GTDB): domain Bacteria; phylum Pseudomonadota; class Alphaproteobacteria; order Micavibrionales; family Micavibrionaceae. Next base: position 20,298 of record OZ244161.1, read on the forward strand.
AAAGGGTAAAGATGGCGCGATGATCCATATCACTTTGTTATTGCTCGAAGGACGGGATGTGGAGACAAAGCAACAATATTCCCAAGCGATTCATCAGGTTGCTACAAAAGCGGTCGAAGATTACGACGGTTATTGCGCTGTTACCTTGGAAGTGCGCGACATGGACGCGCCAACCTATATTCTGTAATTCATTTTTATGAGAACATGCTAACGCGTTTTCAGAATTAGGAGTAAAAGCAGCCGCCTGGTAAACGGCGGACTGATCCTGAAAGGTAAGGGGTAAATCCTTCTACTGTAGAAAGCGATTCTTGCACCCCATTCAGAAAATTGCGGAAATCCTGTGGTGTTTCTCCATCCGCACCCGAAAAATGTTCTCTTAACACGGAGTCAATTTGTCCTGTGTGATGATCCAGATTGTTGTAAAAGCCTTGGCGATTAGCCGCAATAGCGCCTGCGATTTCATTGGCCCTTGCGGCAAAGCTTAGGGTTACCTGAAAGCCTTCACCGTCTTTCGTGCAAAAGGTGCTTTCAATAAGATAAGGATCAACCCTGTTATATCTTGTATCTAATATCCCTCTCAAGCGTGGCGTAAGCGGATAACGTTTTTGTTGCCGATAGAACTCCATTTCTTCTTCCGTGTATAGATTTGGAACTCCTGCATAGACATTATCCTGAGCGGTCTGTTCAAGGAGATTATCCGCCATGGCAAATGATGGGGAGAGGGAGAGGCCGATAATGGCAACTTTAAACATACGTCTCATACTTACAAACCTTTTATGCATACCTATTATGCGAAGAATGCATTAATATAAAGGCTTATGGGAAGCGGAAAATAAATTTTATCCCTATCTATATTTTTCGGCTCAGGCGCTTTTGACGACTGTTTTGATATTGGTAAACTCCCGAATTCCCTCTGCGGCAAGTTCACGGCCATAGCCAGATGCTTTAACACCGCCGAAAGGCAAGCGCGGATCGCTGGCGACAATGTGATTGATAAAGGTTGAGCCTGCATCAAGGTCCCGTATGGCCTGCTTCATTTCATCTTCATCATTCGTAAAAATGGCCGCGCCAAGCCCGAAACGGGTATCATTCGCCAAGTCTATGGCCTCCTCAAGCGTTTGCACCTTGAAGAGGAGGGCAACAGGCCCGAAAAGTTCTTCTTCATAGGCCGGAGTATTGGCGGGAACGTTTTCAAGGATTCCCGGTTGGTAATAGTAGCCCGCTCCATTAATTGGATGCGCCCCGCAGATTTTTATGGCACCAGCCGAAACGGATTTTTCAACAAGGTCATTCAGGTCCTCTACCCCTTGTTTCATGGCGAGGGGGCCAATGTCGGTGCCATCCTCCATAGGATCGCCAACTTTTAAATTTTCAAACCGCTGAACAAAGCCTTTTTTAAAGTCTTCGTATATATCTGCGTGAATAATGAAGCGTTTGGCTGCAATGCAGGATTGGCCATTATTCATCGTACGGCCTGTAAGTCCTTTATCCAGGGCGTCTTCAAGATTAGCAGAAGGCATAACAATGAACGGATCGCTACCGCCAAGCTCGAGCACGGATTTTTTAATATGCTCGCCTGCCTGCGCCGCAACAGAACGTCCCGCGCCTTCAGAGCCGGTAAGGGTAACGGCTCTGATCCTCTGATCTTGAATAATCGCTTCCACTTTTTTAGAGCCGATAAGAAGCGATTGAAAACAGCCTTCCTCAAATCCGGCCTCTTTAAACACGTCTTCTATGAGCAAGGCGCACTGGGGGACGTTCGAGGCATGCTTGAGCAGCCCGACATTCCCCGCCATAAGAGCAGGCGCCGTGAAACGGAAAACTTGCCATAAAGGAAAATTCCAGGGCATGACAGCAAGCACAGGGCCGAGGGGCAAGTATTCTACGTACGACCAGTCATGCTCTGTCTTAATAGGCTGGCGCGCCAGATAGGTCTTGGCATTGTCTGCATAATGGCGGCAAACAAGGGCACATTTTTCGACTTCTGAAATGGCGGATTTATAGGTTTTACCCATTTCCGCCGTCATGGTTTTCGCATAAGCTTCTTTATTATTTTCCAGCACATCTGCTGCTTTTTGCATTTTGGCCGCGCGCTCTTCAAACGAGGTGAGGCGGTGGGCTTGAAAAGCGGCGATGGATTTTTGGATTGCCTGCTCAAGTTCTTGATCGTTAAGCTCTTGAAATTCTTTTAAAATTTCTTCTGTTGCGGGATTAACGGATTTTATGGCCATAAGAAACTCCTCTTTTAATGACAACGGCTACCCTAAAGTAAAGTTCGCTTTGATTCAAAATCAACAAGGGTATTTTAATACCGCAAATATATCTATCTGTTTTTACACGTTTTTTCTTGACTTGGGTGGGGTTAATAACGCATAACAGCGCCAGAATTAAGAAATCATTGTTAATTTAAAGGAAAATCAGATGAAAACCTATTCGATGAAAGCTTCCGAGGTCGAAAAGAAATGGTTGATCGTGGACGCGAAAGACGTTGTTCTTGGCCGTCTGGCGACAATTGTTGCAACACGCCTGCGTGGTAAGCACAAGCCGACATTTACGCCGCATATGGATTGCGGTGATAATGTTATCGTGATTAATGCAAAAGATGTCCGTTTAACCGGTAACAAGCGTGAAGGCGATATCTTTTACTGGCATACGGGTTACCCGGGCGGCATTAAAGAACGCTCAAAAGGGGAAATCCTTGATGGTAAGAATCCTGAGCGTGTTGTTGAAAAAGCTGTCGAGCGTATGATTCCGCGCGGTCCTTTAGGCCGTCAGGTTATGAGCAATCTTCGCGTTTATCCAGGTGCCGAGCACCCTCACGAAGCGCAGTCTCCGGAAGTACTGGATGTTGCGTCAATGAACCCAAAGAATAAGAGAGACTAAAAATGGCTGAACTATCACAAGACACAGTTAAAGATCTGAAAGATCTTGCCGCAGCAACAGAAGCAAAAAGCGAAAAGCCGGCTGAAACAAAAGCGGAAGCAAAGCCTGAGAAAAAAGAACCCAAGGTTGATAAATTTGGCCGGGCCTATGCAACCGGACGCCGTAAGGAATCTGTTGCCCGTGTATGGCTGAAAAAAGGTAAGGGGCAGGTTATCGTAAATGGTAAGCCTCAAGATGATTATTTTGGTCGTCAGACCCATTTGCTTGTCCTAAACCAACCTTTCCTGATCGTCGAGCGCGTGAATGAATTCGATGTGATTTGTACGGTTAAAGGCGGTGGTTTATCAGGCCAGGCCGGTGCCGTCCGTCATGGTATTTCGAGAGCTCTTGAAAATATGGAGCCTGATCTGCGCCCTGCGTTGAAGAAAGCCGGTATGCTGACACGGGATGCCCGTGTGGTTGAGCGTAAGAAAATCGGTAAGCACAAAGCGCGTCGTTCTAAACAGTGGGCGAAACGTTAATCTTATCAAAACGATATATCCAAAAGGCGCCTTCGGGCGCCTTTTTTGTACGCCGTCATCTGTAAAGGCAGAAAAATAATGTATGTTTATTCCCCTTTATATATGGTTAAATCGGTGATGGTAAAAGAGACGAAAAGATATGCCCTTTTAATAGCCCTCTTGTTTTTGGCGGCTTGCGGCGCGACTGAAACAGTGACCCCATTGGGTAATAACAAGTTCCGGATTGATGTGTCTGCGCCGGCATCTTACAGTCGGGCGGAAGCGCAGCAGATCGCCAACAAACAGGCTGCCCAGGCGACACTGGAACATGGTTATGACCGTTTTGTTATTCTGTCATCAAAGTTATGGACCGAAAGGGAGGTTTATAGTGATACCTACCGCACTTATCCGCATAAACGGTATAACCGGCGTGATCCTTTTTATGATGATTTTGATGTGACACGTAGTGTCAGTGTCGTGAATTACCCCGAAGCAAAAATGATTGTGCGGATGTTAAAAGACGGCGATAAGGGGGCGAGCGAAGCTGTTGATGCGCGGGCGTATTTGACCACCCTTGAAAAATCAAACCAGCATAAATAAACTTATCAAGGAATCAACTATAGGAAAAAGAATGCAGTACTCAAAATTAGGGAGAACCGGCTTGGACGTTTCCCGCGTGTGTCTAGGAACAATGACATGGGGGGAGCAAAACACCGAAACCGAAGGTCATGAACAAATGGATTATGCCATGGAGCAAGGAATTAATTTCTTTGATACGGCAGAGCTTTACGCTGTCCCGCCAAGCGCGCCAACCTATGGGAAGACCGAAGAATTTATAGGCACATGGTTTCAAAAAACAGGCAAGCGTGACGAAGTCATTTTAGCGTCCAAGGTTGCCGGATTTGGTTTGCCGTGGATACGCGGTGGTAAACAAATGACAGGGGACAGTGTCCGCGTGGCCGTAGAAGATTCCCTGAAACGCCTGCAAACAGATCATATAGATCTTTACCAGCTTCATTGGCCTAACCGGCGCTATCCGCATCATGGGTTTAATTTCCCCGGCCAGATTGATTTTACGAATATCTCTACACAGGAAATAGAAGATAATCTGGCGGATATATTTGAGGCTATTGATGAAATTATCAAGGCGGGAAAAGTCCGTTATCTGGGACTTTCCAATGATACGGCCTGGGGAATGATGAAATGGCTTGAGATGTCCAAAGAAAAGGGCGGCCCGCGGGTTCAATCAGTACAGAATGAATTTTCATTATTGGATCGTACGGATGATCCTTATGTCGCTGAAGCCTGCGTGCGCGAAGAAATCGCTTATTTACCTTATTCTCCCTTGGCGATGGGCCTGTTAAGCGGGAAGTATGCAAACGGCAATATTCCCGAAGGAAGCCGCTGGGCAGTGGAGCAACGCTTGGGCGGGGGACGGCATGGTAATTTCCGCAGTACCGCTGCCGCCCATGCCGCCGTTGATGGCTATATGAAAGTTGCCGAAAAGCATGGACTGGATGTATGCCAGATGGCGTTGAAGTTCGTGGATCAACAGAATTTCGTAACCTCAACGATTATCGGTGCCACGAGTATGGAGCAGTTGAAAACCAATATCAGCGCCTTTGATATAGACTTATCGCAGGAGGCCATGAGTGATATTGAAGAAGTTTACCGCCAGTATCCCATCCCGTTTTAAGCCATGACTATTATTAAATACAAAGATATAGAACCTGTAATTGCCGAAGATGCCTGGGTGGCAGATAATGCTATTGTGGCTGGTGATATCCATATCGGGGAGCAAAGCAATATCTGGTTCGGCGTCATGATGCGGGGCGATGTCCATGAAATACGTATTGGAAAGCGTACCAATATTCAGGACAATAGTGTGGTTCATGTTACGCGCCATGTATCGGGTACGTATATCGGAGATGAGGTGACAATAGGGCATGGGGCTATTATTCATGCCTGCACCATTCAAAATCGGTGCCTGATAGGCATGGGGGCCATTATTTTGGATGAGGCGGTTATTGAAGAAGGGGCTATGGTTGCAGCTGGTGCGGTTGTGCCGCCCAAAAAAGTCGTGCCGAGTGGGCAGTTATGGGGGGGGAATCCTGCGCGTTATATGAGGGATTTGAAACCGGAAGAAAAAGACTTTCTGAGCATTTCTGCCGATAATTATGTTCGCTTATCGCAGGAATACAAAAGCAAAGATTGACATAACGCTGTTCAGCTTTTGTAAATATATTAAGCTTATAGTGTTTGGCCGAACAGCTTGTTTTTTCCTGCTTTTTACGACAGGATAGCATAGTTGGAGTTTACAATTATTTTGGGAGATTATCCGTGCCATTGCGTTCTGCTTTTATAGGTTGTCTGGGGTTATTAGTGCTTTCAGGCTGCGCTAATTTCAAAAAGGATTTTCAGGAGACATTTGTCAATAATCGTGCAGATACAGGGGAAGTTAACCCTGTCAGCGGCGTGCCAGCACCATATGCGCCGGGAGAAACCGTAATGGTTGATAGTTCGGGGGCAAGGCCTGTGCCGAATATGGGGATGGGCAATGGTATGGCCGCGTATCAGGGCGGTATGGCGACCAATGATCCTTCTGTAACGGTATATTCGCTCGACGGAGCGGCGGGAATGCCGCAGTATGATGGCATCACAACCGGTATGTATGGAGGAAACCAGATTTATTTCAAACCGGGGTCTTCGCGCCTGGGCAGTAATGACCGTCAGCGGTTATCCCAGATGGCAGAGCAAGCAAAATTTGCCCCTGTAAACCGCATTACTGTCGCTGGTTATGCCAGTCCGCCCACCCAGGCAGGCACCAATTCGGTGAACGCGCATATCCTTAACTTAAAAGAATCTATGAACCGTACTTTTGAAGTCTCAAAAAATCTGATGCAAAATGGCGTCCCGGCAGAGAAAATCAAAGCGGTCAGCTGGGGAGCAACAAAATCCACCGGTAATGACAAGATGGATAGACGTGTTGACGTTATCATGGGCGAACAGTAAACGTTCAAAACAATTTAAAAACCTGAAATAGATAAAAGGATACAAATGTCTCAATCTCCTTTTCGTATTGGCATTGCCGGATTGGGCACTGTGGGTGTAGGAATCATTAAAATTCTTCAGCAACGTCAGGACCTGATTACCAAACGGGTCGGACGGCCTATTGAAATAGTCACCGTTATTGCCGGCAATAAGAATAAAGACCGCGGTGTCGATATTTCCGGTTATGACTGGGCAGACACACTGGAGGATTTGGCCAATGACGACCGTCTTGATGCGGTGATTGAGCTGGTTGGCGGCGCCGACGGCGATATTAAAAGCATGGTGGAACGCGCCCTGGATAATGGCAAGCATGTCGTGACAGCGAACAAGGCATTGTTGGCGCATCACGGTTATGATCTGGCCAAACGCGCGGAAGCCAAGAATGTGACCATAGCCTACGAAGCCGCTATTGCAGGAGGAATCCCGATTGTTAAAAATTTGCGTGAAGGTCTGGCTGCCAATGACGTGTCAAAAGTATACGGTATTTTGAATGGAACCTGTAATTACATCCTGACAGAGATGCGGGAAACAGGCGGCGATTTTAACGATATTTTGAAAGAAGCGCAGGAAAAAGGCTATGCCGAAGCAGACCCGAGTTTTGATGTTGATGGTATTGATGCGGCGCATAAGCTTGTTTTGCTGGGGGCGCTGGCATTTGGGGTGAAGCCTGATTTTGACGGATTGGAAATAGAAGGTATTCGTAAAATTACTGCCAAGGATATTAAATTTGCTCAGGAACTAGGTTATAAAATCAAGCTGATCGGCATGGCGCAGTCACAAGGTAATAGCAAAATGCAATCCATGGCACCTTGTCTGGTGGAGGAGAACAGCCCTCTCGGCAATGTGGAAGGTGTCTTTAATGCTGTGATGACCCATGGTGATTTTGTTGATGATACCATCATGATTGGCCGGGGGGCAGGAGAGGGGCCGACGGCCTCTTCCGTTGTTGCGGATATCATTGATATCGCGCGCGGCGATGTCCGGCCTGTTTTTGGTGTGCCGGTTTCAGAATTGGAGGATTGCCAATGGGAAGGCCCTGAATCCCTTACTTGCAAAACCTATGTGCATTTAAAAGTTGAAGATAAACCGGGCGTCATTGCAGACATTACGGCCTGTCTGAAAGAGGTTGAAGTTTCTATTGATAGTTTTATTCAGCATGGGCGTGAGAGTGATGGAACAGCCTCATTGGTTATTATGACGCAAAAAGCCCCGTTCAGCGTTACGCGTAAAGCCGTGGCGGCCGTAGAGCAGCTTGCCTGCGTACTGGACAACCCCACCCTTTTACGGGTAGAAAATACCTAAATTATAATTTGCTCAAAAGAAAGAAAATCGATGACTGTCCGCAGCATGCAAGAAAACCAGGAAATGATCGCCCAGAACCAGATGGACCGCAATATTGCGCTAGAAGCCGCACGGGTGACGGAAGCCGCTGCGCTCGCCGCTTCAAGGCTTGTTGGGCGGGGCGATGAAAAGGCCGCTGATGCCGCCGCAGTGGATGCCATGCGCGATGCGTTGAATTCCATGTCTATCAAAGGCCGTGTGGTTATAGGTGAGGGAGAGCGTGATGAAGCGCCTATGCTTTATATTGGGGAAGAAGTCGGTACAGGGGACGGACCGGAAATTGATATTGCCCTTGACCCTCTGGAAGGGACCACGATCACTGCAAAAGGCGGGCAAAATGCTTTGGCGGTTATTGCACTGGCGGATAAAGACTGCTTTTTAAATGCGCCGGATACGTATATGCAAAAAATTGCTGTCGGGCCGTCTATTCCGTCAAATATTCTGGATCTGGATGCGCCGATCGGCGATATCTTGCAAAAAATTGCCAAATATAAATCGGCGAAAGTTGAAGATCTGCTTGTCTGTGTTCTTGATCGTCCGCGCCATGAAGAGATCATTCAAGGTGTGCGTGAAGCCGGTGCACGTATTTCCCTTATCGAAGATGGTGATGTCAGTGCTGTTATCGCTACGACCGAACCTGACACAGGTATTGATTTATATGTGGGGACAGGTGGTGCTCCCGAAGGCGTACTGGCGGCGGCGGCGTTACAATGTACCGGCGGTTCGATGCTGGGACGTCTTGTTTTCCGCAATGATAGTGAGCGCGCCCGTGCGGACAAATGGGGAATTAAGGATTACGATAGAATTTATACAACGGATGATTTGGCAAAGCCTGACAATGTCATGTTTGCGGCCACAGGAGTTACGACAGGGACAATGTTGCCAGGCGTGCGCCGTTATCCTGGGGGCGCTGTGACACATTCAATCGTCATGCGGTCAAAATCCGGTACAGTCCGTCACATTAAAACCGTTCATAATTTTACACGTAAAACGGGGTTTAGCCCTACAGACGCCTAAGCTTGCAGGATAGGAATGTGTCTGTACTAGATGTTAAAAAATCGCTAGGCAATAAAAGTTGGAATTTCTTTCCTGCTGATGACGCGATTGTTACACGCCTTGTTCAGAATGAAAATTTACCGGAATTTGTTGCACGTCTTTTGATGCAACGTGGTGTTGATCCCGATGACGTGCAGGGGTTTTTAAACCCGACTTTGCGTGATCACTTTCCCGATCCGTTTACAATGGCGGGTATGGAAGAGTTCGCCCATGACCTTGCAGACGCGATTATTAATAACACGCCTATAGGCATTTTTGCTGACTTTGATGTAGATGGCGCAACCTCCGCATCAATTCTCACACGTTTTCTTAAACATTTTGGCATGGCGCCGCCGGTTTACATACCCGATCGTTTGAAAGAGGGGTACGGGCCAAGCGCTGAGGCCATGCAAAGTTTAAAAGAACAAGGTGTTGAAATTGTTTTGATGGCAGATTGTGGCATTACGGCATTTGAACCACTGCAAAAAGCGCATGATATCGGCTTAAAGGTTTGCGTGTTCGATCACCACGAACCAGAAGAGACCTTGCCACAGGCGTTTCATATTATTAATCCAAAACGTCATGACGATACGTCCGGTCTGGATATGCTCGCGGCCTGCGGTGTTTGTTTTATGGCTTGTGTTGCCACCAACAAAGCTCTTCGTGATAAAGGATATTTTGAAGAAGAGGGCAAGGAAGAAGCTCCCTTAAAGTCATGGATGGATTTGGTGGCGTTGGGAACGGTCTGTGATATGGTTCCGCTTCAAAAAATAAACCGCCTTTTCGTCAAGGTTGGTTTTGATCAGATGCGCCATCAAAATAACGCCGGTATTAATGCCTTATGTCAGGTTGGTAATATTGAGAATATTCCTAATCCTAAAGATGCAGGTTGGTCTTTAGGCCCGCGCATTAATGCGGGATCACGGGTGCATCGATCCGATCTGGGGGCAAAATTATTATCGACGGATAACCCGGAGGAAGCGCAGTCTATTGCCTGGGCGCTCGAAGATTGTAACCGTGAGCGGCGCTCTATCCAGTCAACCATGATGCAGGTTGCCCAAAACAAGGTTGAATTCTTAGGCGGGAATCAAGGCAGTTTTATTTTCGTGGAGGATGAGAGTTTTCATTCCGGGCTTAGCGGTCTGGTTGCGGGGCAGTTGACAAAAAAATACGGTAAACCTTCCATGGTGGTAACCTATGTGGAAACGCAGGAGGGTGTGATAGAAGGGCGGGGGTCCGGTCGTTCTATCCCCGGTATCAATATGGCAGATATTTTTATCGCGGCGCGTAACGAAGATATTATTTTAAAGGGCGGGGGCCATGCCATGGCAGGCGGTTTTACTGTCTCGCCTGATAAGCTGGATGATTTTAAAACATTTATTTTAAGCTATATCGATAAGTTAAACATGGAAAAAGTACTGATTGAACCCTTGGACATTGATGGGGTTGCCACGGTGAGGGGTGCACGAACCGAATTTGTGAAATTGTTAAATGATAATGTCGGACCGTTTGGGATCGGGAATGCAGAACCGGTTTTTGCCTTATCGGATGTTCGGGTTTTTAATGCCGCCGTCTTAAAAGACAAGCATATCCGCCTGATGATTAGCGATGCCGAAGGGGGAACAAGAATGAAGGCCATGTTCTTTGGCGGGGTAGGAACGGATTTAGGTGAAATGTTGTTGAAGAATCATAAGACCATGCCGTTTCACTTAGCGGGGCAATTTCAAATCAATCATTGGCAGGGACGGGAAAGTGTTGAGTTTCATGTGATAGACGGCATGAATGTCATTGCGAATAAAACCGATAATATAAGGATGATAGGGTAAGGCATGAAAAACATTATTGAGAGAAACTTTTCTTTATTACTGATTATCGGCGTGATTATCGGTTTTTTTGTGCCGAGCTTTGGTGAAAATGCCGATGAAATTGTAATTTTTTTAACAGCGACGCTGATTTTTCTGGCTTGCGCGGACATAAAACCTGTCGACTTTTTTAATATAGATGTGTTTCAGGTCGGTCTGTTTACTCTGCTCAGGTTTGCCATGTTTCCGCTGATTCTATTTTTCGGGGCGACATCTTTTGCACCGGATTTTGCAATCGGCATTTTATTGATGGCGTTAATGCCTGCCGGGGTTGCTGTTGCTTCTTTATGTTCCATGAGCGGGGCAAGTGTCGTTATAGGACTCAGCCTGACAATTATGTCTAGCTTATTGGCACCCGCTTTTATTCCAAGTGTTTTTGCTTTTTTAGGGCAGCTTGTTGCCGTTGATGTATTTAGCTTGTTCTTAACGCTTATTTATGTCGTTTTTGTCCCTATTTGTGCTTATTTTCTGCTTTTTTCCAAGCGGCCTAAAGCAGAAAAATTTATCAGGGAATATAACAAGTCCTCCTCTATTATCGTGCTGGCCTCTATACTTGTGATTGTTATTGCCACACAGAAAAATGAATTTTTATCAAACCCCGACCTCATCTTGCGGGGCACGATTGTCATGACAATACTCATTGGGTGTTTTTATATCTTTGGGATTGTGTTTTCCTTTTTTGTCCCAAAAGATCACCGCGTTTCTTATATATTTGGATCGGGAGCGATGAACAATTCTTTGGCTGTCGGCTTGGCTTTCGCTTATTTTGATGCCACCACCACGCTTTTTATCGTGCTAAGCGAAATTGTCTGGAGTGTCTACGTTGCCGGCGCGCAATGGTATTTTTCGCGCCAGCATAGAAAAATCCCATAGAAGAACTAAGCAGAAGCTTTGCCAAGAATTTCCCGCTGATTAAACGATTTAAGCTTTTCAGCATATTCATTCAGTTCATCTTCATACCGTCGCCATGCTTCAACGGATGTCTTGTAGACAGGTTTACGAACTTGTCCTTTACTTGCGGTCAAGATTGAGCGTTTTGTTTTGTGCGGCGTTAAGCAGGCATCGTTCCATTCCATGCCAACATAATCAATTAGCATACGGGCCTGATTTTCAAAATCACCGACCGTATCTTCATAATCAATTTCAATGAAGCGATCCGGAATGACTTTGCGCCAATGTTCCATCATTTTGAAATATTGTTCGTAATGCTCGACCATGTCATCCCAGTTATAGGACCAGTAATGCCCGCGGGCAAAATGCTGCTTGTAGCAAGATAGGCAGGTGTCGACAGGATTACGCCGGCAATGAATGATTTTTGCTTTTGGCATAGCGGCAACGATTTGCCCGAGGCGCATATAGTTGCCCGGCATTTTGTCGGTAATTTTTTTGGCAGTCTTGCTGTTTTCGTCAATAGAGCGCGTCTTTTGGATATATAGTTCACCCATTTCTTTACAGTTTTCGTGAGACACAAACCCCAGTTCTTTTTCAACATCCGTGAGGGCGTATAATTCTCCAGCGCCAAAAACATCAGGATGTGAAGAAATAATCTGTTCCGTTAACGTGGTGCCCGACCGCGGCATGCCAACAATAAAAATAGGGGTATCATCCTGACAACCTTTGCCTTCAAAGGAATCTATAAACTCTTTTGTGTAATTATCGATTGTCATTTTATAAACGGCGTTTTGTGCTGCCTTGTCGAAAGAGACAATGGATCTTTTATAATTGTTTCCCCGCTTTAAATATTCAAAAGATTTATCGTATTGTTTTAAATCTTCGTGGGCTTTAAAGAGGGCAAAGTTCAAAGAGCCGGCTTGTGCTTTTCCGATATTTCTTTCGTTTGCAGCCAAGTCTTTCATTTTTTCAAGCAACGGATCGTCTTCTGTGAATTTTTTCACTTTTCCTAACGTGTAATAGAGGGAAGGCACATTTTCGTTTATTTTTAAACCTGCCTCTGCAGCTTCCCTTGCGCCTTCCATGTCACCATGTGTTTGTAAAATTTCTGATTTCGTAGAAAAGGCCGCCGGAAAGTCAGGTTTAATTTCAAGCGCTTTATCCAGTGCATCAAGTGCTTCTTGTATCTGATTGGCAATAAAGTGAATTTGTGCTTTGCGGTGATATACTTCCGGCATTTCATCGCTGATCTCCAGTGCTTTGGCCACCATATCGAGCGCTTCATCGATTTTATTTGCGCGCTCCATTACTATGCTGAGCTTCAGATAAATGGAGGTGGAATTAGGAAGAATTTTCAGCGCTTCTTCCAATAAGGTTTCTGCTTCTTCCAGACGGTCGGAAGAAAAAAGAACATCGGCCAGATCAATGCGGGCTTCTGCCGAATCAGGATCAAAGACCAATGCCTTACGGGCGGCAGCTTCCGCATCCTTGTGCTTGCCGACTTCTTTTAATGCGATGGCTAAATTTCCGTGCGCTTTAACATTTTTAGGATCGAAAGCTATGGCATATCTGGACTCTACAATGGATTCTTCATAGCGAAGCGTATCCATCATAATTAAAGCCATATTATTATGAGCATCAATATAATTCGGCCTCAATTCTATTGCTTGTTTGTAATAGGATTCTGCCTCCGCATATTGGCCCTGATCGTTGTAGACATTACCAAGGTTAACAAGGGCTTCAGGACTGTCGGGCCATAGTTCAAGGGCTTTTAAGCAGTGTTCTTTGGCCTTTGCGAGTTCCCCTTTGTCCCTGTAGGCGTTGCCAAGATTAACAAAGGCATTTGGATGGTTAGGGTTTAATTCGAGGGCTTTTTCCCAAATCGCGATGGCCTCATCTATTTCCTTCAAGGCATAATGGGCACTTCCAAGGTTAATATGGACGTCGGCGTAATCAGGTTTTATTTTTATGGCAGTGTTACAGGCTGCTTTTGCTTCTTCAAAAAGCCCCATGAGCCACAATGTATTGGACAGATTGCTGTAGGCTTCGGGGAATTCAGGTTTAAGCTCAATCGCTTTGTTAAAGGCGTCAACGGCCTCTTGTTTTTTGTCCACTTCAGATAACAACACCCCATACATATTCCAGCTTTCAGCAGCATCTTTTTGCACCTCCACAGCCTTTGCCAGAAACGCAACCCCTTCATCGTAACTTCCCCGCTGATAGGAGATAACGCCAAGGTAATGAAGGCTTGTGTAATCATCCGGAACCACATTTAAAATATCGCGGTAAGTGGCATCTGCTAGGGTAAGATTTCCTGCCTGATGGTGTTGTCTGGCGATAGAGAGTGCTTCTTCGTGCGTGACCTGGAGAGATTTGTTCATAAAATTTTTGCCTTTTTTGTGTGAACGGTAACTATACTTAATTATCTGAATTATTGCACTTTTGCTGTATTAAAAATAATGATACACTGATAAAATCTTATACAGGACTTGATTCAAGTCATCTTGTTTAAATTTCATAATTCATTAACTGAAAATTAGTAAATCAAAGAGTATAATTAATCATTCAATAGTTTTTGTAAATATCAAGGAAGCGAGGATTAGCTATGGAAAAAACCACGAAGGGTAAATCGATAAACAGGGCGCTGTTAATGGGCACAGCGCTTATTTCTTTAAATGCATTGGCTGCTGCACAGGCACAGGCTGCCACAGGGTCCGGTGCGATGAGTGCCGAGGTCTTGGCAGCTATTACGGTGACGTCAGCATCTGTTTTACATTTTGGTAGCATTACAGTTGCCAGTACTGGTACAACCGGCGTTGACGAGAATGGTACACGGGCTGCCGCGACAGGCGGTGTTACAAACGTTGCTGGAGCTGGTAATGAAGCGGCCGGTGTTTTGAATATTAACTCTGCCGGCGGTATTGCTATAAATGTCAGCATGGCGGCTGCCACCTACACTGTAGATGATACAGGAGCCGGTGTCGCGATGAATGTTAGCAGTTTCAGAATAGCGGAAGGCGATAACTTAGGGAACGTGGCGACTGGTACGAACGCTTTGGCTATTACAGCGCCTGCTGCAACAGAAGCGGTAAATGTTGGTGCGACGTTAACCACAGGTGCGACCCAGGTAGCGGGTACCTATACAGGTACTTATACAGTTAACGCGAATTATCAATAAGTTGTCGTTATTTTAATTTTAGTACCTGCCGTGAATTATTATTTACGGCAGGTATATTTTTTTGCTAGCTTTAAAATCGAGCTTTGCAGGATTGGTGATGCGCTTTAAAGGAATAAAAAAAATTTGTTTGACGATGGCTGCGGCACCCCTCGGCCTTTTTCCTGCTTATGGATATGCACAGAGCATCCCTGTAACTATTACTGCGTCTGAAGATTTAAATTTTGGTTCTTTTATCCCGAATGCGGGTGGGGCTGTGACGGTCAGTACGGCAGGGGGGAGAAGTTCTTCGGGGAGTGTAACCTTGATAGGGGCAAACGGACTTGAAAGAGAGGGGCTGCTGGCTATTACCGGCTCACCCAGTTTTCCCATTGATGTGAGCATGACGTCCAGCAGTTTTAATATGAGTAATGGCGGCAGTATGATGGCCGTTAATAATTTTGATTTGGGCGGCGGACCCGGCAACCCTATCGTTATCTCTCTTGCGGGGGGAAGCGATGTTATTCCTGTCGGGGCAACCCTTACGGTGGGAGGCTCTCAAGCCAGTGGCAGTTATACGGGTATTTTTACCGTTAACGCCAATTATCAATAAGCAATGATGAAGCTTTATACTAAAAAAAGACACGGTGCTTTTTTTTGCTTGTGCCTGATGGTGCCGTTTTTAATATCCGGGACGATATTTGCGCAAATCGCCAAGGAGAGTAAAATAGGGGTTAATCTTATGAACGGCATTTATATTGATGCGGAACGCCCTCTCATTTTATTTATTAAAAAGCAAAAAGTGAAATCCGGCCAGTTCAGGATAAAGGCCAGCTTGTCTGAAGTTTATGATGGTGAAGATTACATGGCACAACCTGCTTTATTACGGATATCAGGCCGCCCTTCGGAGGCTATGATTACCTTGGAAGCGGATTCCTTAACTATTCAAAATATTTCTGAGAATGATATGATGTCACCCAAAATTTATGATTTTAACCTGTTTCAAGAAGGGGCGGGCAACATTGTGTATGTACGGCCTTCTGACAATGAAAAATCCTTTATTGTTCCGATTGGTGGTACGGTGATGGGGGATTATAGCAATGCAAATCTTTATTCTGGTTTTAATATTGTTTATGTGAATTTTCTATGATTGGATAAGGTATGAAAAAATATAAAATAACATTCTTTCTTTGTGTTCTTTTTTGCGTGATGTTTGTGATTGTGCAATCGGCAGATGCTTTGCGGATTACCTTGAAAAGAGTAGTCTTTGAAGGGCCGAAGCGCGCAGAGGTTATTACACTCATTAATAACAAAAATGAGCCGGTTACTTTCCGTCTGGGGTGGAGGCATTTTGTTATGACCCCCGATAAAAGTCTTCTGCATGTTGAAGAAGAGAATCTTCCTCCGGAAGTGCGTCCGTCTAAAGACATGGTTAAATTTGCGCCGCGCCGTTTTACGATTAATCCCGGCGGTTCCCAGCAGGTGAGGATGATCTTAAGAATGCCCGCCGGCATCCCTGATGGGGAATATCGTTCCCATTTGTGGGTAAGACCTGAGGCAAGCGTGGATAATTTAACCCTTGATCAAAGCGAAGCCGCGCAAGAAGCAAGCAAGGGAGTTTCTGTGACAATGCTTGCAGGGGTGACAATGCCTGTTATTGTAAGAAAAGGAAATCTCGGGGCGACGGTAGAAGTTACAAATCTACGGGCTTCGCACAATGGGGGATTCATAAATGCAAGTTTTACAATGCTTCGGCAGGGAGAAAGAAGCGTTTATGGCGATATCGAGTACATCTGTAATCCTGGCGGAGCAGAGTACCAGGCCAGATTGTCGCGCGGAAATGCTATTTATGCGGAAACCGACCAGCGTAATTTCAATTTACAAATTGAAAAAGATCCGACAAAACCGGCTTGTAATTCCATAAAAGTAAAATTTTCTGAGACCGATGGTTTTGATGGTGATAGCGTTCGGGTTTTAGCCGAAGCGTCGGCTCCGGTCCAGTAACGGGGCATAGCCACTTCCCTCCCTATCAAAAAATCTAATCATTTGATTTTTATTACTTTTTTGCTTTAAAGCCCTGTTAATCTTTCGTTAATTTATGATATTATAGATGTGGATGATTCTATCCACATCTTTTTATGCCTGATCTAGGCGGATATTCTAACGATGCTAAAGAAGCTACTGAACCACAGTCGGCCATTTATTGTCTTCATTTTGGGGATGATTTGCAGTATCTCCCTTTTTAGCCCGCCTGCCTTGTCACAAAACAAGGAATCTCTGGAAAATTTTATTGAAAAATATGATCAGCAATTAACCCAGCCACCCGCCTCGGCAGTGGAAGGTGATTTGTCGGAAACATATTACGAAGATCTTGTTTTGGCTGTGTACGTGAACCGGACAAGATTATCTTCGGGTATATTTGCCGTGCAAAAAGATAACCGATATTACCTGCCGATTCAGGAATTAGCCGAACTGTTAGGGATTTACATTGATGTTGATGAGGAAACACGGCGGGTTGAAGGGTGGTCCATCGAAAAGAACCGTGACTTCGTGGTGGATCCTGCCAATAATTCGGTGAGTTACAGGGGGAATTCGGCAAAACTTCCTGCCGAAGCTGTTTTGGAAGAAGAGTATGCAGGCGATGATATTTATGTCCTCTCCGATGTGATAAGCCAGATATGGCCGCTCACCCTTGATGTTGAACTATCTTCTTTGTTGCTGCGTATTACACCGGATGAAAAACTGCCATTCGAGCTTTTTATTGAACGCAAACAGCGTCAGGAGAGATTGAAAGACCGGGAAGCAAGCAAAGAAGAAGAAGATATTCTTTATCCTTTCATCGCAAAGCCCTATCAGCTTTTAGGAAAGCCTTCTTTAGATATGGAAGTCGCGGCCGGATTCGATGCTCTTACGGATAGCCCGCAATATAAAACATCTGTTACCGGGGTGCAGGACATGCTGTATGCCAGCGCCGATTACTCTGCCAGTTTTTCTCACCGTGATGGCCAACTGGATAAGCCTGAAAATATCCGGTTACGGTTTCGCCGTCAGAATATTCATGAAGGTGCGTTGCCGTTCGGCTTGGAAGATACCCAGTGGGGGGATGTGAATTTAAGAAACCGGGACCTTATTTCTTCAGGCTTAAGTGGCCGCGGTTTTATTTTTTCAACAAAGCGCGATAATTTTAGAAATGAGTTTGATCTGGTGACCATTGATGGTGTTGCCACGCCGGGCTGGGAAGTGGAATTGTACCGAAATGATCAATTAATTGATTTCAGTGTTGTCGACGAACGCGGCGAATACCGTTTTGAAGATGTATCAATTGGCTATGGGAACAACCGTATTCGGGTGGTCTTGTATGGGCCACAGGGCGAAATTGAAGAACGGGTTGAAAATTATTTTTATCGATCAAATGTGGTTCAAGAAGGTGAAAATGTTTTCATCGGCGGGATTGTGGATTCCCAAAAACACCTTATTCCCTTTGATGAACGGGACAGGCCGTCGAGAGCAGAAGGTCTGGCCGCCAACATTTATGCAGCGCGCGGTCTTACTAAAAAACTAACTGCTTTCGCGACGGCAAACACATTAAATGATTTTGATGATGGCAGGCAGGAAGAAGAAAGAAGAAATTATGTCAGCGCAGGTGCCATTGCTTCGGTAGGCACCACCTTGGCACAAATTGAAGCTTATAAGCAGCTTGGCGCCGGGCAGGCTGTTGATGTGAAAACTGCCAGTGATTTTTTTGGGTTTAAGGTGAATACGCAACTTGCCTTCTTCAGTGATTTTGAAAGTCCTGACGCAAGAAGAGGGGATAATGCTAAAAAACGGGAATTGGATTTAAATGTCCGTAAAACGTTTCCCACTTATTTTGGTAACTTAGGCTTGGAGGCAGGCGCGGAACACACAGAGAGACAAAATGGCATTAACAACACCATTTATAGAACCCGTCAATCTATGGCGATCCGCGCAACGCGTGTGAGCAACACCACCCGCACTAATCTCAGTAACGGTGAGCATACGACGACGTCAGGCAATATCACTTCGACAACCAGACGGAACAAATGGCTTTTCAGAAACAGAATAGGGTATGATATGTATCCTGAACTGGATTTTTCAGATGTTCAGTTTGATTTGCGCTATAGAAAAAATCGGGATTTTTCAGGCAGTGTTTCTTTGTCTAAAAATTTCGATAGTCAGGAAGTTAGACTAGGTCTTCAACTGACAAGAGACTTCCAAAAATATAGAGCCAGTTTTGAGACTGACTGGTCGTCAAATAGTGGCGTAAGCTTTTTAGTCCGGGCCTCTACTTCGATTGGACCATATGCACAAGATGGCTCTTATCTAATGACCAGCGATCCACTGGCTTCTTCCGGTCCGATTGGCTCTTTTGTTTTTATGGATAGGGATTATGACGGCGCATATAGTGAAGGGGATGAGCCGATGCCCGATACAAAAATTCAAATTGGCCGCCGTATTACGAAAGAAGAAACAAACGAAGAAGGTTATCTGGCGGAAATCAGTACGGTATTGGGCCGTGTCGTGAATACAAGCGTTGCCGCCAGATCTATTGATGATCCGTATCTTGTTCCTTCTGTACCAGGCTATAGTGTCTATCCACGTCCTGGCGTCATTCACCGTCTTGAATTGCCGTTGATTGAAACAGGCGCAATTGATGGAACATTATATTATACAAATGGCGAGTCCGTGCCGGGATTAAATCTTCAATTGGTTGATGAAGCGGGTAATGTTCTTCAGGAATCCCAGACAGGATCAGACGGTTACTTTACCTTTGAACGTATTCCACCCGGAACTTATATTATTCGTGCTGATCCGGCCTCCGGTTTTAACTTCCCGACAAAACAGGTTGTTTTGACGCCGGATAATTTATTCCAGTTTGGCGTTGATATTCAAATTACAGGTTTGGATAATTCTGTACCGATGGTGCCGGTGCCTGATGTCCAGTCAGACGGAACTTTAAGCGCGAAAAATATTCTTTCACTGGTGAAGGGAGCCAAATCAAAAACGGCCCCAAGAAAACCTGAAGCACAGGTTCAAGCGGCCCCGGAGCCAAGCGCGAATGCCGTTCCTGTTGAAGAGCCTATTGAAAGTTTGCAGACCCTTGAGCCGGCCGCGGGCGTTGCAGATTTACCGACGAACGTAAGCGGTTTCAGATTTGGTAACCATCCTGATAAAACACGCATGGTTATGGACTTGTCAGGACCTGTTCAGTACACAATCAAGTATGATGAGGCAGGAAATACTCTTCTCATTGATCTGCCGCAGACGGCTTGGAATGTTCAGGAGAATGAAGTGATTAAAAGCGGTAAATTAATTTCTGCCTACAGGGTAGAGCAATTGCCGGAAAGCGGAACCCGCGTCATCCTGAAAATGGCAGACAATACATCCGTGGGGAGTTCCGGCCTTTTAAAAGCCCATGCAGGCAAAAAAGACCGTCTATATCTTGATGTTCTTAAAAAATAGAAATTGACAGTTCAGGTCTTTAAAAGCTAGTTTCCGTAGAATATTAACAAATTAAGCAGTAAACCATGCAACGGGCTCAACGTTTTATATACTGGATGTGTGTTACATCGGAAATCAGCCACATATTTTGTTGTGGCTTGCCGATGGTGTTCAGCGTGATGAGCCTTTTGTCAGGCTTAGGCTTTATTACATTTATGCCTTCAGGGCTGTACTTTCTTCATGAAGCGATGCATGCCTATGAAATTCCGATGATTATCATGTCTGCCGTAATTCTTATGATGGGATGGACCTTGCATTATGTTGCTTACCGTCTTGATTGTCGTAGCACAGGATGCGTGCATGGTCCGTGTGCGCCGAAAAAGAAACGTTCCGGTAAGGTTTTATGTATTGCCACAGGTTTGTTCATGCTGAATATTGCAGGATATTTCTTGCTGCATGGGTAACCAGGGTATGAGGGTGCCCTGCATTGTGTATGGACGCAGCGCATTTCTTTTTAAAAAAACTTGTAAAGTGGATGAAACCTTAAGAAAGCTTGAGAAAGCGAGATGAGTCTGCTAAATATGGCGCACAATTCAATAATCTGAAAAATAGAATGAAATTTGACGACCTAGGGCTAAGTCCTGAAACACTGAAGGCTGTGAAGGAGCGTGGCTATGAAAGCCCGACACCTATTCAGGCAAAAGCTATTCCGCTCATACAGATGACGCGGGACGTAGTCGGCCTTGCCCAGACGGGAACAGGAAAAACCGCAAGCTTTACCTTGCCGATGATTGATGCGCTCAGTGGTGGACGCGCCAAGATGCGGATGCCGCGATCACTGGTTCTGGCCCCGACACGGGAACTGGCGGCGCAGGTTGCGGAAAATTTTGATGTTTACGGGAAGTACCATAAGCTCACCAAAGCTCTTTTGGTAGGGGGGGAGTCTATGGGAGAGCAAGTAAAGCTTCTGGATCAAGGCGTAGATGTGCTCATCGCTACACCGGGGCGTTTACTTGATCTGTTTGAACGTGGCTCTGTTTTGCTGAATGATATTAAAATCCTCGTCATTGATGAGGCAGACCGAATGCTGGATATGGGGTTCATTCCGGACATTGAAAAGATTGTTTCTTTTATTCCGCCAATGCGTCAGACGCTTTTATTTTCAGCCACTATGCCGGCTGAAATTAAGAAACTTACCGAGAAATTCCTGAGTAACCCGAAAGAGATTTCTGTAGATCCGGCAGCCTCTCCTGCAGAAACGGTAGAACAGTTTTTAGTGGAATGTGCGCCAAAAGAAAAAAACGATATTCTCCATCAACTGCTAAAGCAGGAGAAAGTCAAAAACGCCTTTATCTTCTTGAACCGTAAACGCGATATTGATGCCCTGACAAAATGGCTGACGTCAAAGGGGTATCAGGCAGCCGGTCTGCATGGCGATATGGTTCAATCCAAAAGAACCGAAACGCTTCAACGCTTTAAGGATGATGAGGTAACATTACTTGTCTGTAGTGATGTTGCGGCCCGTGGGCTTGATGTCAAAGGGGTTTCACATGTTTTTAATTATGACGTGCCTTTCAGCGCCGATGATTATGTCCACCGCATTGGCCGGACTGGTCGGGCCGGCAGCAAAGGGCGGGCGTGGATGTTAGCCACCAAGAATGATGAAAAATTTATGCAGGCGATCCAAAAGCTCATTAAGAGACAATTTGAGCCTGTTGATATTGATTTAAAGGGGAAATCTTCTCCCAAAGATGCCCATAGCAACAAAAAACCTGCTAAATCTTCCAAACCTGCTCCTAAACCGCAGAAATCCTATAAGGAAGAGCAGGATGACGGCCCTGACAGCTTTGGCGACGACATTCCTGCGTTTTTAAAATAACTTTCTCCTATATAGGTAAAATACTTGACCGGAAGCCTAAATTAACGAAGAATCAGAGGGCCTTAGGGTTCTATTTCAAATTCTTTTTTAATCATCAATAGGAGCTCTCTTATTACACGGAAGTGGATCATTCTGGGAATGGTTTTTGCCCATGTTTCATGTGGGCAGGGAGAGGCATGGGCAAAAACGGGGAGTGGGGGACAAGACTCCGGTACGGCCCTGTTATTTGCCGATGTGGCTCCTTATTCTAACGAGCCATATAATCAGTCAGGGGAAGTTGAATTAAAAGAAACGGCGCTCCCAACAATTAAACCACCACCGCCTACTGAGCCGGAAAAGGTTAAAACACAGAGCAGCACACCCCCACTGACAAAATCTTTGTCGGAAGACACCGCAGAACCGGAAAGCTCTTCTTCCCTTTCTCCTGATCCTTTTGCGATCAGGGAGGCACCCGTCAATCTTTTGGCCGATGAAGTCATTTACAATGAAGAGGACGGGATTGTTACGGCTTTAGGAAATATTGAACTAGATCAAGCAGGCCGTTTATTAAGAGCAGAGAAGATATCTTATAACCTCGCACAGGATACGGTTATAGCCGAAGGCAATGTTGTTTTGAATGAAACCACTGGGGATACCTATTTTGCTGATCGTGTGGAATTAAAAGATAAAATGAAAAACGGTTTTATCAACGGTCTGCAGGGAGTGTTGGCAGATGGATCGCGTTTTTCTGCCGAAGAGGGAGAGAAAATTGCTGACCTTAAAGTTGTTTTGAAGAAAGCCAGCTATACAGCTTGTGAACCTTGTAAAAAAGATCCGTCTAAACCACCCACCTGGCAGATTAAAGCCCGAGAAGTTGTCCACCATAAGGACGAACAGCGCATTTCGTATGATGATGCCACTTTCGAAGTGAGGGGTGTTCCCGTGATGTATATGCCATATTTTTCCCATCCGGATGGCAGTATTAAGCGTAAAACAGGTTTTCTGACACCCAGCTTTGGTTTTGATAGTGATCTGGGTGCTTTTTATCAGCAGCAATATTATTGGGACATTGCCCCTAACAGGGATGCAACAATAGGGGCGATGCTGATGACGGATGAAAATCCTCTTGTTTTGGGGGAGTACCGACACCGTTTTGAAGAAGCGGAAATAGAAATGAGCGGCGGCACCACTTATTCAGGCAGGGTGGACCGGTCCGGTAATACAGAGTTTGCGCAGGATGATGAATTTCGGGGGCACCTTTTTGTTGATGGTCTTTGGGATATTAACGATAAATGGCGGGCAGGGACCGGTCTGGAACTTGTGAGCGATGAGCAGTATATGCGCCAATATAATATCACCAATGAAGATGTTCTTGAGAATGAGGTATATGTTGAGAGATTTTCAGGACGGGATTATGGCACGGCAAGATTGTTAAGTTTTAAAGATATCCGCGTCAGTGACCGTAGCGATGACCAGCCAAATATCATGCCTGAGGTTTATACGCGCTTTTTAGGTGATCCGAATGCTCTACTGGGAGGACGGTGGAGCTTCGAAGCTTCCGGTCTTGCGCTGCAGCGTGAAGGCAATGATCAGGATTTAAACCGTCTTACGCTTGAAGGGGGCTGGCAAAAACGGCACGTGACCAATTGGGGGCTGGTAAATACGCTTGATCTATCCTTGCGCGGGGATAGTTATCAGGTAACAGACCGCGATATCGCCAGAAATAATAACCGTAAAAGTGACGCCTCTTCCGTACGGGGGTTTGCCAATGCCCACTTGAAAACCAGCCTGCCGTTTGAAAAGAGCTTTGAGACATCCCACATGGTTGTAGAACCAATTGCTGCTGTAACCGTCGGTAGTAATATTGAAGAAGACAATGATATTCCAAATGAAGACAGCCTTGATGTTTTCTTGGATTCAACAAATATTTTTAATGCAAACCGCTTTCCCGGATATGACCGTATTGAAGATAAAACGCATGCGACGTACGGCTTACGCACAGGCATATATAAAGATAATGGCTATCAGGGAGAGGTGTTTCTGGGGCAGAGTTACCGCTTTGATGATGACCCTGCAGACAATCCTTTTCCTGACGGGTCTGGACTATCCGAACAGGAATCAGATTATGTAGGAAATGTTTCCCTACGTTTTGGCCCCCATTTGGATTTAACCTACGATACCCAACTGGCGAATGATAATCTCGCTTCTCAACGCCATGAATTTGATGCCAGCGGTACCATAGGAGACCTATCGCTCAGTACCCGCTACTTTTACATTAATGCCTTACAGGGAACAGATTTTACGGAAAGTCGCGAGCAGGTTTTAGGAACGGCACGTTATAATATTAATGAGAAGTGGAGCGTTTTCAGTGGCGCTCAATACGATTTGGCAAGTGAAACAGAAGGCTTGAGACGGCTGTCTTATGGGCTGGACTACACAGGGCAATGTGTGAATTTTGGCCTGACAGGGCGCCGAACATTGACCAATGAATCTACAGGCGACAGCGGAACCGAAATAATCATGCGAATTGGCCTGAAAAACTTGGGTCAATTTGAAACTTCCGCTATTACTATTGGAGCGGATTCAGACTCTGACGATGATGATGAAGAGGATGAACTCCAAGAGCTTGAAGAAAATATTTAATAATTAGTAAGGCGGCCGAGTGGAATTTATAGCTGATAGTAACTATCATATGTGGTTTGTGCTGCTTGTTACAGCAGCGGCCGTTTATTTTTTTGCACGGGAAAAATATTCTCTAGAAGTTACAAGTATCGGCATTTTGACGGCGCTGTTGCTTTTCGGACAACTTTTCCCGCTTCCTGATGCCAACGGCCGAAACCAGTTAGATGCTTATTATCTATTATCCGGATTTGCCAATCCTGCCTTGCTGGCTGTTTTGGCTTTGCTCGTCATGGGGCAGGCGATTATCAGGACGGATTCATTAAGGCCGCTTATCAAGCTTTTCGTAAATAATAAATATCTTCCGCCATGGATAGCTATCTTCGGCATCCTTGTTTTTGTGATGGTGTTTAGTGCGTTTTTGAATAATACGCCGCTTGTTATTCTGGCTATTCCTATCATGCAGGCGATTGGTATATCTGCGGGCATTTCCGACAGCAAAATTATGATGCCTTTAAGCTTTGCTGCTATTTTAGGCGGGATGATGACCCTCGTTGGATCGTCAACGAACCTGTTGGTGTCGAGTGCCATGGTTGAACTGGGCTACAAGCCCCTTGAGTTTTTTGACTTTTTTGTACCAGGGGCCATTCTGGCAGGAACAGGTCTCATCTATGTCGTCTTGATTTTGCCCCGACTGATGCCGGAGCGCCAATCCCTGAAACAGACGATTGAAGGGGGAGAAAAAGAGTTCGTGGCAGAGCTGGATGTAACTCATGACAGTATTCTTGTTGGAATGGAGTGTGTCGAAGGGCGCTTCCCAACCCTGCCTAATCTGGATGTGCGCCTCATTCAACGGCAGGGCCACTTAATTCTTCCGCCTTTTGAAGGGTACAAGATCGAGCCCCACGATATTATGATTGTTGCAGCAACGCGGGAATCTTTAGCCGATGTATTGTCAAAATTCCCGGGATTCCTGCTGTCCGATGAAGAAGTTAAAATTATTGATGGTGATGAAGAAGAGAATCTGGAGGGCCAGGAAGGGGGGCCTCAGGATCTGGAAAGTACTGTAGAAGAGACAAGGATTCTGGCCGAGCTCATGATTCCACCTGCCTCACGTTTTGTTGAGATGACGATTGATCAGGTCGATTTCCAAAGACAGTTCGGCATTGTTGTTTTAGGGATCCAAAGACGTGCCCGTGTGGTGCGCCGCCGTTTGGGCCGTATCCGTTTAGAACCCGGGGATGTATTTCTGGTTGCAGGGACACAAGGCTCTATCAATGAGATGCGCAGTAAGGGACAAACAGATGTCATTGTTTTGTCCGGTTCCAAAAAAGAACTGCCGCTTCCTAAAAAGGCGCCTATTGCCGGTCTCATCTTTCTTGTAACTATTCTGTTGGCTTCTACGGGTGTTTTATCTATTGCTGTTGCTTCCATTACCGGGGCGGTGCTGCTTGTTGCCACAGGCTGTCTGAATATCCGGCAGGCGACGCGGGCCATTGACCGGAAAATTCTTCTGCTGGTGGGATCGATGCTGGCGCTTGGTGTGGCGTTGCAGGCCTCGGGCGGGGCGACCTTTATTGCTGATTTAATGTTAAAAGCCCCTTTTGCTGATAAGCCATTATATATGGCAGCGCTTTTATTCATCATTGTCGCTTTTTGCACCAATATTCTTTCTAACAATGCCTGCGCCATTTTATTCACACCAATTGCCATTAATATGTCGGTTAATATGGGGGCAGATCCCTTTATATTTGCCGTGACCGTTATATTTGCAGCCAACTGCTCCTTTGCCTCTCCGATCGGGTATAAGACCAATCTTTTGGTGATGGGGCCGGGGCACTACCGTTTTCGCGATTTTATGAAAGCGGGGGTGCCGCTTGTTTTTGTTGTCTGGATTACTTATATTGCCATCGCAAAATTTTATTATGGCCTGTAGTGATAAAGAATGAGCTTAGGAAATTACAATCCCCATACGCGATATAAAGAGCGCGCCGCACAGCGTTTGGCAAGCACGCTTGGCTGGATGGCTGTGATCTTAATTAGTGTCTTGATTGGCTTTTGGATGGGCAAACAATTTAGCGCGCAAAATCTTATTACTCTTAAAAATGAAAAAATTGCGCTAACGGAAGAACGCGACAATTTGCAAAAACAGGTGACCGAACTTGTGGCAAGTGCGCAAACAGCCAATGTGAGATACGAGCAATTGCAGGAAGAGGTTGAGACAGTTCTGCCGGCCGGGCCCGTGCAGGATTTGCTCAAACTGGTAAGAGAGCAACTGGATGAGGGGATGGACCCGCAACGCTTGTCCTTCCTGATACGCTCCGCCCGTCCGCCGACAGGGTGCGTGGACCCCGAAAGTAAACGTTTTGTCGTGGATACACCGGCCAATCAGGGACCTGATAGTCTGGTCAATGTTGCAGAAGGGGCGATTACTGTTAAAGGATCAGGCGTCTCTGCCCAGAATGAAAAAGGTGAACCGGAGGCATGGTATGATCCGGCAAAGAGTGTCGTCATTTCATTTACAACGGATGGAAAAACCGAAACCAGAAAAGGCATCTTGCCGATTAAATATTCTATTGTCACAAAAGGGCGCGAATATCGCTTTACGATTGAACCTGGTGCGCGGTCTTTTGCAAAAGTGGTTTTTGACTCCTGCGCTTACCCATAATAGTTAAAATATCAGCGGTTTCAGGTTCGTATCCAGATGAATGATGTTTTCTTTGATCTGGTTGTCATTCACTGGCGTCAGGGATTTAATGATTCCAATGAAATCATCATTTGTTTTCATACTGCCCCGGACATCAAGGGTGTCGGGGTAAATTAGTAAGGTTCCTTCTAATTCAGGGTCCAATGCCTGTGTGATTTTTACTTTAAAAGGAAGAGGGCCGCCGGCAAAACGGCGCTTAGGCATGAGTGATATGCTCATATCAACCTGTTCGGATGTAGCAATGGGAGAGATATCTATGATTTTTTGTGACTTTAAGTAATCCAGAAATTTTTGAAAATTGGGAATAGTGACTTTTATCTGCCCGTTTTGATAGACGGTGTCTTTGGAAAGTTGTATATCGCTGCTCATACGGACGTCTTCGATGCCGGCGGCGTATGCCCTGATAATAACCGGATAGAACTGCTCATTCTTACCAAGAATAAAACTGATATTTTTTGCCGGAAGGTTTAATATTGACCCGCTTCCGGCATCAAGTTGCCCTGACAGCTCTGTTCCGTCATTTTCATTTTTATAAGAAAACCAGCCCGTGCTGCGATGCAAGCTTAAAGAGGGCAGGTTTAATTTAAAGTCTTCGATGGTTGAATCTAAAAACCGGTCGCCGTTATTGTTTACGCGTCCCTTCCATTTCGAAGAAAAGGCCAGTTCATGTTGTTGCGCATCAATATTCATGGATATCTTCTTGCCCTGCTCATCTCTACTGATATCCAGACTGCCCTCCACCCGAATGGCGTAATTAAAAAGCGGAAAATCCCATGAGATGTGATTAACAGAAACTTTCTGGATCTGATGTTTGTCTAATTGTTTGAGATTGAGTTTCCTTTTTAAGGAGGGAAACTCATTAAAGCTGCTATCGCTGCTGATAATATTGATATGCTCAATGCTTATGGAATCTATTTCTTTTTTAAAAAAGTAAGTCGGCCAGAAAATATGCGCTTTAAGATTTATGATTTTACTAAAGCCGTCGGCATCAATATTAATATTTTCAACGACCATTCCGGTCACTTGGAAATGAACTTCCGAAGCTTGTGCGTAGGTGAAGCCTGCGTCTTTGAAGGCAGTTTCAATATGCGTCTTGGCTTTCGGCAGAGCGACAAAGAAAATCAGGCCCGCCAAAGCCAGAGTGAATAATAAGAGAAATAAAAAGAAGCGTTTCATAAAATGAATAAGTTATATGTCTAAATCCTCAACAAATTCAGCGTTGTCTTGAATAAAGTTGAAACGGGATTCGGCGTTTTTTCCCATGAGGCGTTCGACAAGATCATCTGTCTCCGCCAAAGTCGGTCCGCTGTCTTTTTCCGGTATAAGACCTTCGGTTATCGCGCTGATATTGGCCGCATCAGGCAATTTGACCCGTACCAGAACACGCGATTTGGGATTCATGGTGGTTTCTTTTAACTGGGCTGCCGGCATTTCACCCAACCCTTTAAAGCGGCTGACATCGACTTTCTTTTTGCCTTTAAAGACAGTTTGCATCAATTTTTCTTTATGCTCGTCATCTTGTGCATATTCACTGATATTTCCGCTCACAAGACGATAGAGGGGAGGCTGTGCCAGATAAAGATGGCCGTTTTCAATCAGAGGGCGCATTTGAGAATAAAAGAATGTCACAAGCAAAGAGGCAATATGTGCGCCATCCACATCCGCATCCGTCATGATGATAATGCGTTCATAGCGTAACTTCGAGAGATCGAAATCCTTGCCGATACCGCAGCCAATAGCCTGAATTAGATCCTGGATTTCCTGATTGGCTTTAATTTTATCACGGCTGGCGCTGACCACATTCAGAATTTTACCGCGTAAGGGCAAAATTGCCTGAGTCTCCCGCGCGCGTCCTTGCTTGGCAGAACCACCGGCAGAATCTCCCTCAACCAGAAATAATTCTGTATCTTGGGCATTATTGCGGGAACAATCCGCCAGCTTGCCCGGGAGACGCAATTTACGGGTGGCAGATTTACGTTGCGTGGCTTTTTCATTTTTACGTCGTTGGCGTTCTTCTGCTGTCAGGATAATACTTTCAAGCAGCAATTTACTGGCGCCAGGGTCTTCGGTGAGCCAGTGATCGAAATAATCCTTAATGGCGGTATCAACCCATCGTGTGACGGCGCTTGTTGCCAGTTTTTCTTTTGTCTGGCCCTGAAATTGAGGATCTCCAATAAATACAGAGAGCAGGGCAGCCGCTTCCCCAAAAATATCTTCTGCGGTAATAATACCGGCTTTTTTATTGCCGATCATATCGGCGTAAGCTTTAAGTCCGCGTAACATGGCAGAGCGAAGGCCTTGTTCATGTGAGCCGCCAAGTGGTGTAGGGATGGTATTGCAATAGGAACGCATAAAACCTTCGCCGCGTTGGGGCCAGGCAATCGCAAATTCAACTTTTCCGTTTCCATCAGGTAAATCTGTTTGTCCTGCAAAGGGGCGGGGGGTAAGGGTCTGACGGTCTTCTAAGGCAGTGGTCAAAAAGTCCTGCAAGCCGTTTGGGAAATGAAATAATTCTTCTTCCTTTACTTTCGCATCCTCTTTAATAAGTTCTTTATCGCAAGACCATTTTATTTTAACCCCTCTGAATAAATAGGCTTTTGAGCGGGCAAGTTGATATAACCATGAAGGTTTTAATGTTGCCTTCTCGCCGAAAATTTCAGGGTCGGGATGGAAGTAAACAGTGGTCCCGCGTCGGTTATTAACCGGACCTTTATCTTCTAATTTCGATGTGGGTTTGCCGCGACTAAATGCTTGTTTGTAGAGTTGTTTTTCCCGCGCGACTTCGACCCACATGTTATCAGACAACGCATTTACTACCGAAATTCCTACGCCGTGCAGACCCCCGGCGGTTGCATAGCTTTTGCCACTGAATTTTCCGCCGGAATGCAAGGTGGTTAAAATAACTTCCAATGCCGATTTACCTGGAAATTTAGGATGTTCATTTACTGGAATTCCACGCCCGTTATCTGAAATAGTGACACTGCTGTCGGCATGGAGGTGCATCTCAATACGGTTGGCATGACCGGCAACGGCCTCATCCATGGAGTTGTCGAGAATTTCACCCACAAGGTGATGGAGGGCGCGCTCATCGGTGCCGCCAATATACATGCCGGGACGCTTGCGGACAGGTTCTAATCCTTCAAGGACTTCGATATCCGAAGCATCATAACTATCACTGTTTTGTTCTGTTTTTGCCATAAATCCGGCACTCTTTTTCTTTAATGTTTATATAATGCACTATAGTTAAACAATTAATGATTCTTTTAAAACCGCAAAAAACAAAGCAATCACAATTTCATATTTTCCTAAGCCGTCACAAAAAGGTATAATAGAGAGGTGAAAACAATTTTTCAAAAAAACCAGCATGTATTGTTGTTTCCTTTGTCATTGCTTCTCTGGGCGATGATGGCTTTTGTGCCTGTCTCTTGGGCAGGTCAGATTAATCTGGATGAATTCAAGCCTCTTACCAAAGTCGAGATGATGCCGGAGGAGAAATTCGACTCTCTGACATATCTGGAAAAAAATGTTGCCTTGGAAGAGGATGCCTTGCATTACAGCCTGCGTTTGCCGAACGAATGGCAACGTAAATCTTTAAATGATCTAGAAGGGCAGTCGGCGGCGACTTTTGACGTTTTAGGCATCGTCGAACGATATAACAGCCCTCCTGAGGCAGAAGAAAGAAGCTTTGTTACCGTGGAGGTCGAGGAACTGGAATATGAAATTGGCCCGAAAAACTGGTTCATTAATTATATTTTCAGCAAAGGGCTCTCGCTTGAGCAGATCGGTATAGAATCCGATAATGAGATTGAGGCCGTTTATGTCGAAATTAATAGAGGCACCTCTTACGTCGTACGTATTAAAGCCATTGTGAATGGCCCTTATGTGATGATGGTGCGTTATTACATGCCCACACAGTTTTATAAGCGGGATCGTGTCATACAGGCGCAGGTGGTGAGTTCTTTTAAGCTTTTAAACCAGAGCGCAGAGCAAATTGAAAATATGAAAGTCTACGGGTTTTTAGACGAATCCTATTTTTCCTATCCTGAGACATGGCATTTAAAAAAGTTTAATATCGTTTCTGTTGATTATATGCATGCCAAACTTCTGCGGTCTTTTGAAAAGAAACTGGAAGGGCAGATAGAAATAATTCTTATTAATAAATCGTATGGAACAACAAAATCGGAAGAGATTAAACGATACGTTGAAGGATTGAATATCCCTAATTATGCAATCGGAAAATTTTTAGATAATCATGAATATAATTACCATCCTGACATCAGCTTTGGGCGCACGCAGTCTTACGAATTAGAAAGCAACTCCACCTTGCTGAAGGATTATGAATTCTGGATTTCATTGTTAGAGGGGCGGGATTATTACTATATTGTATCGCTGATCACGCCCGCCAGATCAGATCAATTTGAAGAATGGGCCCGGAACATTGAAACTCACAGGGTTGTCACGGAATCTGTTCGCCGGAATGATCGTAACGTTGATGACTTTGAATTTATTAAATAACCCTTCTCAATAGACATATAAAAAAGCCGGAGCAAAGGCCCCGGCTTTAAGATTATTTGTCTCTCTTGAGAATTATGAAGAATAATACATCAAGAATTCAATCGGGTGAGGCATTGTTTCGTATCTAATAACTTCTTCCATTTTGAGTTCGACATAGGCTTCGATAGCGTCTTTGGTGAACACATCACCTTTCAGCAGGAAGTCATGATCTTCCATCAGCGCATCCAAGGCTTCACGAAGCGATCCGCAAACTGTTGGAATCTCTTCCAACTCGCTTTTCGGCAAAGTGTAAAGATCTTTATCCATTGCTTCGCCAGGGTGGATTTTATTGTCAATTCCGTCCAACCCGGCCATTAACATGGCGGAGAAAGCCAGATAAGGGTTCGCTGTTGCATCAGGGAAGCGGACTTCAACACGTTTTGCTTTTGGCGATTCACCAAAAGGAATACGGCAGGATGCGGAGCGGTTACGCGCCGAGTAAGCCAGAAGAACAGGTGCTTCATACCCGGGAACCAAACGCTTATAGCTGTTGGTAGAAGGGTTTGTAAAAGCGTTCAGCGCTTTTGCGTGCTTGATAATACCCCCAATATAATAAAGGGCCGTATCAGAAAGACCGGCATATTTATCACCGGCAAATTGCGGTTTGCCGTTTTTCCAGATGGATTGGTGACAGTGCATACCGGAACCGTTATCGCCATAGACAGGTTTTGGCAGGAAGGTGGCTGTCTTGCCGTAGATATGTGCCACATTATGAACTGCATATTTATAAAGCTGCAGATTGTCGGCGCAATCCACAAGGGTTGAGAAGAAAATTCCCAGTTCATGTTGCGACGGCGCCACTTCATGGTGGTGTTTTTCAACAGGAACGCCCATTGAATCCATCACGGTCAGCATTTCTGCGCGAAGATCAGAACCGCTATCGACGGGTGCTTCAGGGAAATATCCGCCTTTGAT
Source organism: uncultured Micavibrio sp. (assembly GCA_965216405.1). GTDB lineage: Bacteria > Pseudomonadota > Alphaproteobacteria > Micavibrionales > Micavibrionaceae. The sequence continues at coordinate 53,128 of OZ244161.1, forward strand.
GCCCGGACGGTGACCTGTATTGCTTTCGGCATAATCAGTCCCGCTATTGTAAGGACCTTCTGTTGAATCAATTTTATAGGATACCTCATTCATATTGGCAGCCATTTTGACGTCATCAAAGACGAAGAACTCTGCCTCAGGGCCAAAATAAGCCGTATCGCCATAACCTGTTTCTTTAACATAGGCTTCTGCTTTTTTCGCGATATTGCGCGGGCAACGCTCATATCCATCCCCTGTAGATGGTTCCGTGATTGTACAAAAAACCTTCAATGTCGGTTGCGCCGCAAAAGGGTCAAGGAAGCAACGTTCCCAATCTGGCACAAGGCACATATCGGATTCGTTAATGGCTTTCCATCCGGCAATAGAAGAACCGTCAATCATGACGCCGTCTTCAAACATGCCTTTATCGACAGTGCTGATATGTTGATCTGTATGCTGAAGCTTACCGCGAGGGTCAGTAAACTCGAACCCGACGAATTGAACATCGTGTTCTTCTACAAATTTTTTAAATTCTGAATGGCTTTTAAAACTTACCGCATTGTCAGGCATTTTACTCTCGGCTCCTTATATATATGTTGTGAGAAATTATATTGGTTACGTTATGTATATATTAATATTATGCATTTTAGCTATGCAATTATTGAATAAATTGGCTTTTAACATTGATAAAAATAAAGATCGAGTCTTTTTGATTAAAAAACTAATTTTTTTAACTTAAAAATTGTGATGAATAAAAAAATTGAGGCAGAGTGGACGAATCCTTTGGTTTATTTATCAGCCTTTATAGCTCAAAGCCGAATTAAAAGGAAAGGGGAACGATAGGAGGATTTAAAATGGGGCGGCTGACGGGGTTCGAACCCGCGACAACTCGGACCACAACCGAGGGCTCTACCACTGAGCTACAGCCGCCATACATATATTGAAAATGCTTCAAAACTCAAAGGCATCAGTCAATATAGGCCATTGTGTATATCGAAAATTGATTAAGGGTCAAGTTTTTACTTTCTTTTCCTGAATGTTTGCGGTAAAACGCGCCTTGCTACGACCAATGCGGGTGTGGCGGAATTGGTAGACGCGCCAGATTTAGGTTCTGGTATCTTCGGATGTGGGGGTTCAAGTCCCTTCACCCGCACCATCTCTCTCCGGTAGAGAGATAAAGACAACGAAGAAAGAAATATGATGGAAGTTAAAGAAATCAAATCAGACGGCCTGTACCATGAACTTGAGATTATGGTGCCTGCAAACGATATTGAAAAACATGTCGAAGCGCGTCTGGTTGAAGTTGGCAAAACTGCCAAAATTCCTGGTTTTCGTCCGGGTAAAATCCCTATGGATATGCTGAAGAAACGCTATGGTCGGGCGATTCTGGGCGAAGTTCTCGAATCTGTGGTGAATGAATCAACAGCCAAAGTTATTCAGGACAAAAAATTCCGTCCGGCAATGCAGCCGAAGATTGAAGTTAAAGAATTCGATGAAGGTAAAGACCTTACTTATTCCATGCAGATTGATGTTTTGCCGGATTTTGATGTCATTGACCTTAAAAATATTAAAATTGAAAAGCCTGTCGCGAAGATCGGCGATAAAGACATTGATGAAGCCTTGGGCCGAATCACAGAGCACCATAAAGGCAGCCAGCCGATTTCCGGTGATCGTGCGTCTAAAAAAGGTGATTTTGTTATTATTGATTTCCATGGGCGTACAAAGGATGACGGGGTTGAGCACGAAGGCATGCATGCCCACGGCCACAAGCTTGAATTAGGCGGCGGCCAGTTTATCCCCGGTTTCGAAGAACAGCTTATTGGTAAGAAAAAAGGCGATAAAGTCGAAGTTGAAGTAACATTCCCTGAGCAATATGGCGCCAAGGAACTTGCAGGCCGCGAAGCAATATTTGATGTTGATATCAATGAGATACATGAGCCTGCTGAAGCAAAGGTTGATGATGATTTTGCCAAAGAATTAGGATTCGATGATGAGCAAGCCTTACGTGATGCCGTAAAGCATCAATTAAGCTCTGATTACGAAAATCAGACGAAACTCAAAATGAAACGCCAGCTTCTTGATATTTTGGATGAAGGTCATGACTTCGATATTCCGCAAGGCATGGTAAAGGCCGAATTGGAAGGTATTACCCAGCAACTTGATCAGGAGCGTAAAGCAAATCCAGAGGCGGAGGCTCTTTCAGACGACGAAAAGAAAGAACTCGAAGTAATTGCCGAACGCCGCGTCCGTTTGGGGCTTGTGATTGCCGAAATAGGTCAGGCGCAGAATGTTCAGGTGAATGATCAGGAACTTCAACGTGCTGTTATCGGCGAAGCGCAGAAATATCCGGGTCAGGAAAAGATGGTTTTTGATTACTATCAAAAGAATCCACAAGCTTTGGAAGCTTTACGGGCACCGCTGTTTGAAGACAAGGTCATCGAATTGTTATTTGAAGATGCCGATATTAATGAAAAAGAAGTCAGCATCGAAGAACTGATGCAAGATGACGATGATGAGGTTCTGGCTTCTAAAAAATCAAAGAAGGCAAATAAATCAACATCTTCCAAGAAGTCTTCAACGAAGAAATCAGCCAAAAAAGCTGCCAAAAAATCTGCGAAGAAGTAATCTGCTTTAATAGTATATTCTGTCTTGAACCACTTTATGCCGTGCGATACGGTAAAAAGATATTGATTCACACTTAACACAGAGAATTCTATGAGCGAGAGCAATCCTTCAGACATTTACAATTCCCACTTGATCCCGACAGTGATTGAGCAGACAAACCGCGGAGAACGCGCGTTTGATATTTTCTCACGCTTGTTGAAAGAGCGTATTATCTTTTTGACGGGAGAGGTAAATGACCATGTGTCCAGTTTGATCTGTGCGCAGCTTTTATTCTTGGAATCTGAAAATCCGACAAAGGATATCTCGTTTTACATTAACTCTCCGGGCGGGGTCGTGACCTCTGGTATGGCTATGTATGATACCATGCAGTATATCAAGCCGGATGTTTCCACGGTCTGTGTGGGGCAGGCAGCCTCTATGGGCTCGTTATTATTGGCAGGCGGCGCAGCAGGAAAGCGTTTTGCATTGCCACACGCACGTATTATGATTCACCAGCCATTGGGTGGGGCTCAGGGACAGGCTTCTGACATTGAAATTCAGGCGAAAGAGATTTTGCGCATGAAGGCCATGCTTAATGAGATTTACGTCAGACATACGGGTAAAAAGCTGACGGAAATTGAAAAATCCATGGACCGCGATAATTTCATGGGTCCTGAAGAAGCCCTTAAGTTCGGTTTGATCGATAAGGTGGTTGAAGCCCATAAAACGATCGAAGACAAGCTGGATAAAGATAAAAAAGATAAAAAATAAACCCGATTTTATCTATTTTAATTAAAAAACACGTATTTGGACCGCATTTATTGCAAAGTTTTGGCTAGTTTTGCTAACTTTAACTATTGTTAATAAATTTTATGTTACTTTTTCTATTGTATAAGCGAATTTAGTTCTAAATTAAGATAGTTTCCGAAAGAATTGATTATGAAAAAAGACCCTCAGGATAAAATTTTTGCCGTATTGCCGTTACGTGACATTGTGGTTTTCCCCCATATGATTGTTCCGTTATTTGTTGGACGTGAAAAATCGGTCAAGGCCCTCGAGCATGTCATGCAAGAGGACAAGCAAATTCTTTTGGTGACCCAGAAATCCCCGACGGAAGACAATCCGAAGGAAGAAGATTTGCATGCTGTTGGGGTCATGGGAAATATCCTGCAGTTACTGAAATTACCGGATGGCACTGTGAAGGTTCTTGTTGAAGGGGGAGACCGCTATAAGGTTGAATCCTTTATGGATGATAAAGATTACACCGAGGCCCTTGTCACACCGATCGAAGAAGACGTGACAATTACAGATGAAATTGAGGCCTTGGGTCGTGCCGCCATTTCACAGTTTGAACAATACGTTAAGCTCAATAAAAAAATCCCGCCGGAGGTGCTGGTTTCCATTAACCAGATAGACGATCCGGTGAAGATGGCAGACACGATTGCCTCTCATCTGACGCTAAAAATTGAAGAAAAACAGGAATTACTTGAACTTAAAACTATTTCCGAACGGCTGGAGAAAATTTACGGCTTCATGGAAGGCGAGATTGGCTTGTTACAGGTTGAAAAACGTGTCCGTAACCGTGTGAAGCGCCAAATGGAAAAAACCCAGCGTGAGTATTATCTGAATGAGCAAATGAAAGCCATTCAAAAGGAATTGGGTGAAGGGGAAGATGGCCTTGATGAACTGGGTGAAATTGAAAAGAAAATTGAAGAAACAAAACTCAGCAAAGAAGCCCGCGAAAAAGCGACAACAGAATTAAAGAAGTTACGCCAGATGAGTCCGATGTCAGCGGAGGCCACAGTTGTGCGGAATTATCTGGATTGGATTTTGGCCGTGCCGTGGGGCAAACGCACCCGCGTGAAAAAAGATATCTCTGCGGCCAAAAAGGTATTGGATAAGGATCATTACGGGCTGGAAAAAGTCAAAGAACGTATCCTTGAATACTTAGCTGTCCAACACCGAACAAGTAAGGTTAAAGGACCTATTTTATGTTTTGTTGGTCCGCCGGGGGTAGGTAAGACATCCTTGGGAAGTTCGATTGCCAAAGCAACAAACCGTAATTTTGTCCGTGTCTCTTTGGGCGGTGTGCGGGATGAAAGTGAAATTCGCGGTCACCGCAGAACGTATATTGGCGCGATGCCGGGTAAAATTATTCAGGGCATGAAAAAAGCCAAGACATCGAACCCGCTTTTCTTGCTGGATGAGATCGACAAGCTTGCATCTGATTGGCGCGGCGATCCAAGTTCTGCCTTGCTGGAAGTTTTGGATCCTGAACAAAATGCCACCTTTAATGACCATTACATGGAAATGGATTATGACCTTTCCGATGTGATGTTTATCTGTACGGCGAATTCATTGAATATGCCACAACCGTTGCTGGACCGTATGGAAATCATCCGCATCTCCGGTTATACCGAAGATGAGAAACTTGAAATCGTAAAACGTCATTTACTGGATAAGCAAACGAAAGCTGCGGGCCTGAAGAAAAAAGAATTTAAAATCAGCGATGCCAGTATTCGGGAGTTAATCCGCTATTACACCCGTGAAGCCGGGGTGCGAAGTCTGGAACGCGAAATAGCGAACCTTTGCCGTAAAGCCATTAAGGATATCTTGATGAAGGGTAAGAAAGCGATTTCTGTTTCACCGAAAGTTGTTGGCAAATATGCTGGCGTTAAAAAATACCGCTTTGGTGAAGTTGAAGAACAAGATCGTATCGGTGTTGTCACGGGGTTAGCCTATACCCAATTTGGCGGCGATATTTTATCTATTGAAGCGGTGACCATGAATGGAAAAGACGGCAAGGTTACCACAACGGGTAACTTAAAAGATGTGATGAAAGAATCCATTACGGTGGCCGAGATGTTGATTAAATCCCGCGCCGTACAATTCGGAATCTCTTTTGAGGAACTCAAAGAAAAATCAATTCACGTGCACGTGCCTGAAGGGGCCACACCGAAAGACGGTCCGTCTGCGGGAGCTGCGATGACCACGGCGATTATCTCTGCTTTAACCGATATAGAAGTGCACCGCGATATTGCGATGACCGGCGAGATCAACTTGCGGGGCTATGTGACAGCAATTGGTGGCTTGAAAGAAAAACTTCTGGCCGCGCTGCGAAGTGGAATTAAGACAGTTCTGATCCCGAAAGAAAATGAAAAAGACCTGGCGGACGTGCCTGATAAAGTGAAGAAAAACCTTGAAATTATTCCGGTGAATACGATTGAAGAGGTCTTAATGCACGCTCTTTTACGCATGCCCGAGCCTCTTTCCGAGGAAGATAGTCCTAAATCAGAACAAATACCCTCAAAAACTGCAGAAAATAAGGGAAAAGACGTGATTCACCATTGAGTCGCTTGACGAAACATCTTAAAAATGATTCGTACCTTTGATGGATGCCGTGGCTCTCTAACCCAAGGTTGGTGCTGTTTTCATTCATCTGATACAATGTCGGCATAAAAATTTTTCTATGCCATGTTTAAAAATAAATTTTAAAACTAAAGGATAAAATTATGAATAAAGCAGAATTAATTGAATATGTTGCAAAAGAAGCAGACATGACAAAAGCTGATGCTCAGCGTGCTGTTGAAGCTGTTTTTGCAGGTATTACAAAAACAGTTAAAAAAGGCGGCGACGCGCGCTTTGTTGGTTTCGGTACATTTACAGTGGCAAAACGCGCTGCAACAACTGGCCGTAACCCACGCACAGGCGAAGCAATCAAAATTAAAGCGTCTAAAAACGTTAAATTCAAAGCTGGTAAAGAGCTTAAAGAAGCTGTTAACAAGTAATTGCTTTAAAGTTTTATCCGGCGCTTACGCGCTTCGATAAGCTGAATAACAAATATAGAAAAGGCTGCTAATATTAGTGGCCTTTTTTCTTGATTTTTTAAGTTCCGACAGTTACAAAGCTCCAATCCTTCTGGTCCTCGCTTTGTCAGGACTTGTATAATGGGGCGGTTAGCTCAGTTGGTAGAGCATCTCGTTTACACCGAGGGGGTCGGCGGTTCGAGCCCGTCACCGCCCACCATTATACCCTTTAAAATCAACACCTTATAAGGAAGGGGAAAAATAAAAAAATGTTAATAATTTTTTTCCCCCATATTTCCCCCATTTCAAAAATTCCCCATTAGAAACTTCATAAAGTTGGATTGTTCGGCAAACGCGGATAAACGGGTCGAGCCCGTCACCATCGATCACTTTGCTTGTGCGCTTTGCGTATTTCTTATTAAAGAAATCAGGTAGCTGTCATTTGCCAGAAATTCAATTTCAGAATTTATTTCGTAAGCCGTTATCATTTTTATCTCCTCTTTGTTTTGTTATGTTTGATTAAAGCCAAAAAACAAGGCTTAAAGATTACGAAAACAAGGAATGTTACAGCTCTTTTTGTGAAGAAAATAAGTCAGGCTTCATAGGGCAAGAATCACTTCTTGGCGAAATTCTGCTGCCCTGATAAAGTAGGCGGCAAAATTAATTACATAAAAATTTATGTCTTTTGATTTCATTTCTTACATATAAAGGAGAAAATAAAATGCTGATTGGTGTCCCAAAAGAAATTAAACCTCAAGAACATCGCGTTGGGCTTGTCCCGTCCTCTGTGCGGGAGTTTGTTGCCCATGGTCATGAGGTCCTCGTAGAGACGAATTGTGGCGCCGGCATTAATTATACCGATGAAGATTATGAGAAAGCAGGGGCCAGGATCATTGCAACCGCCAAAGAGATATTTGATCAGGCTGATATGATTATTAAGGTAAAAGAACCCCAGCCGGTGGAGTGCGAGATGCTGCGCGAAGATCAGGTGTTGTTTACTTATCTTCATTTGGCGGCGGATAAGGCGCAGACATTGGGCCTGATAAAGTCCAAATGTGTTGCTATTGCGTATGAGACAGTAACCGGACCGGGGGGAAGGGGCTTACCGCTGTTAGCGCCCATGTCTGAAATTGCAGGGCGTTTGTCTATTCAGGTGGGCGGTGCTTATCTTTTGAAACATTTGGGCGGCCGCGGCCGTCTTATCGGTGGTTCGCCGGGCGTAGAAGCCGCCAAAGTTGTCGTTATCGGCGGCGGAGTTTCGGGGTACCATGCGGCTTCCATGGCCGTCGGGATGGGGGCTGATGTCACTATTCTGGAAAAAGGACATGACCAGATTCGGATACTGGATGAACATTTTGCGAATACTGCCCGTGTGATCCAGTCCTCAGAAGACAGTATTGAACGTTATGTTCTGGATGCTGATATGGTTGTTGGCGCTGTGCTTATTCCCGGGGCTTCCGCGCCCAAGCTGGTAACGGAGAAAATGGTCCAGGAGATGAGCCCCGGTTCCGTGTTGGTCGATATTGCTATTGATCAGGGCGGATGTTTTGAAACATCCAAACCAACAACTCATAATGATCCTGTTTATACCGTAGATGAGGTGATTCATTATTGTGTGGCCAATATGCCGGGGGCCGTGCCGATGACATCGGCCCATGCCCTGAACAATGCGGTATTACCCTATGCATTGCAACTCGCTGATAAAGGCTGGAAGAGGGCTTTGGCGGAAAACCCCGCCCTTATGGAAGGGTTGAATGTCTGCAAGGGGGAAGTGACTTATCGATGTGTGGCCGAGGAGTTTGGTTTACCCTATCGTGAGCCACAAAATCTGGCTGCATAAGGAATTATTAAAATAATCAGAAAAGTTACCTCTATGTTATTGACAGGAGGCGGCTTTTTTGGCTAATAACACACATCTCTTATCAGTGCGCGGGTGTAGCTCAGCTGGTTAGAGCGCCGCCCTGTCACGGCGGAGGTCGCGGGTTCAAATCCCGTCACTCGCGCCATTTTCCAAAATTCATTGTTGTGGATTGTTGAATTTTCAAAGAGGAAGTGTATCCGCGAAGTTTTTTAAGTGTTTATCGCGCACAAGCGCGAATAAACGGGTTCAAATCCCGTCACGCGCGCTATTATACTTTCTCCACCGGAATCACGCATATTTCCCTTGATTTAAGGTTGTCTCTTGACGGCAATCAGTTTAGTTTCTAAACCGTATTCAAATTGCTGATAACAGTGAGTTTTACCTTATTATGGCTTCTGAAGACCTTCTTATAGAATATTTGCCGATTATCGTTTTTATTATCATAGCTGCGGTAATGTCTGCGGCTATGATCGGATTGTCTTTCCTTGTTGGGAAACAAAAACCGGATGCAGATAAAAACGCAGCCTATGAGTGTGGTTTTGATGCGTTTGATGATGCGCGCAGCCGTTTTGATGTGCGTTTTTATCTGGTGGCGATTTTATTTATTATTTTTGACTTGGAAATCGCTTTTCTTTTCCCCTGGGCTATCAGTTTAGGAGAGATTGGCGTATTTGGTTTTTGGTCCATGATGGTATTTTTAGGCGTGCTGACCATCGGTTTCATTTATGAATGGAACAAAGGCGCGCTTGAGTGGGAATAAGTTATGACTCATGATCGTAAAGTAGTAGAAGCGCCTGATGCGCTATTCAAAACAGACAGGCCCATGCCTTCGGCTGTAGAGCAGGACATCGTTCCGGCAGCCATGTCCAAACATCTGAATGAAAAAGGATTTCTCTTAACATCTGCGGATTCATTATTTGATTGGGCACGAACAGGCTCTCTTTGGCCGATGACGTTCGGTTTGGCGTGTTGTGCTGTGGAAATGATTCATTCTTATATGTCACGGTACGACCTTGACCGCTTTGGCATGATTCCACGTCCTTCTCCGCGGCAGTCCGATGTTATGATTGTCGCTGGAACGTTAACCAATAAAATGGCGCCGGCTTTACGCCGTGTGTATGACCAGATGCCTGAACCGCGTTGGGTTATTTCCATGGGGTCGTGCGCAAATGGCGGCGGCTATTATCATTATTCTTATTCTGTTGTGCGCGGGTGTGACCGTATTGTCCCTGTCGATATTTATGTGCCAGGATGTCCGCCCACGGCAGAGGCGTTGGTTTACGGTCTGTTACAGCTTCAAAAGAAAATCCAGCGCGAAGATACGCGAATCGCTCGCTAACTATTAATTGACATAACTCAATATCTCCTATATAGTCTTTGTTCTTTGAATATTAGGAGAGGGATTTTTCATGGTTTCAAGAAGAGCAGTTCTAGGAGGTCTTTTAGCGGTTGCGGCTTCACCTGCCACTGCAGCGATTTGTGTAGACCCAAATGAGGACCAGCCGGATCGCAATTCTAATGATCTAAAGCCTGTTGCGCGTCAATTATTTGATTTAATGAATGATTTCACTGCCGATGATGGAACGGTGGATGCCGATGGCTACAAGGCAGCGGTTCTTGATTTCGAGCCTACATGCGATGACGGAGGTCTATCGAACTTACCGCTGGGGGCATACAGTGACCATAACATGGACTTGCTCTTAAAATCCGTAGGTATTGTCTCAGAGGAAAGACGCCAAGAAACTTGGGATATCGTCAATCAATTAGACAGAGTTTTGGATGCGGATGCGGAGACGAACGGTCAAGAATTAAGAATACAGACTGAAGCTATGTTGGCTGCGGGAGATTTTCCATCGAAAAACTATAGGATTGCTGCTGCTGAGGCTGCGAGGGGATCAAGTGTTGGGGCGCATATAGCAATTAAGAATGTGCAAATGTCTGAAGAGCAATTAGTTCTTTCGGCAATTACGCCTGTTATTCAATGCCGTGCGGAGATGAACGTGGCCAAAACGCCCGCGGCTCCAACTCCATGATTAAATAAATTTAATCTTTGAATTGAATCATATAAAAAGGCTCTCTATATTGTGACGATATAGAGGGCCTTATTATATGACGATAGCCGAAGCTTTAATTGATCTTGCTGAACATGTTACAGAGAATGTTGACGGTGCAGTGACCTCCCATGAAATGATTAAGGGAGAGCTTGTTTTGCACGCCGAGGCAGATCAAATATGTAAGGTGCTGCAATTTCTGCGCGATGATATTGAATGCCAGTTTAAAATGCTTGTCAGCATATCCGGTGTGGATTATCCCGATCGCTCCGAGCGTTTTGAAATTGTTTATAATCTTTTATCCCTGACACAGAATGATCGTATGCGCGTTAAAGTTAGGGCAGCCGAAAACCAGTTAGTGCCGACGGTGACCAAAGTTTTCAGCAGTGCCGGATGGTTTGAGCGCGAAATCTGGGATATGTACGGTATTTATTTCGACGGCCATACAGACCTGCGCCGTATTTTGACAGATTATGGGTTTGAAGGGCATCCGCTTCGCAAGGATTTTCCACTGACCGGCTATGTAGAACTGCGATATGATCAGGAGCAACGTCGCGTTGTGTATGAGCCTGTCCAGTTGGCACAGGATTTCCGCACGTTCGATTATCTTTCCCCATGGGAAGGAATGACAGATGTTATGCTGCCCGGCGATGACAAAGGGACCATTCCGCCGACCGGCTGGAAACCAAGTAATAAAAAAGTAGGAGAGGGCAAGTCATGAACAATCCTCTTCCCACAAATTATGATGAGGAAATGGAAGTAGCCTCTCAGACCCAGATCAAGCCTTATACGATGAATTTCGGCCCCCAGCACCCTGCTGCGCATGGTGTGCTGCGTCTGGTCCTTGAAATGGAAGGCGAGATCGTTGAGCGCTCCGATCCTCATATTGGCCTGTTACATCGCGGAACAGAAAAACTTATCGAATATAAAACATATACGCAGGCCGTTCCTTATTTTGACCGTCTTGACTATGTGGCGCCAATGAATCAAGAGCATGCTTTTGCTCTTGCCACAGAAAAGCTTTTAGGTATTACGGCGCCGCCCCGGGCGCAGTATATCCGTGTGCTATTTGCCGAATTAGGCCGTATCCTGAACCATATTTTAAACGTGACAACATTCGCGCTGGATGTCGGGGCAATTACACCGGCGCTCTGGGGCTTTGAAGAACGTGAAAAGGGGATGGAATTTTATGATCGTGTTTGCGGGGCACGTCTTCATGCCAACTACTTCCGTCCTGGTGGCGTGGCGTTTGATATGCCGCCCGGGCTTGCGGAAGATATGATGGAATGGACTGAAAACCTGCCCAAAACAATTGATGATCTGGATACATTACTGACCGATAACCGTATCTTTAAACAACGGACGGTGGATATCGGCGTTGCAACCAAAGACGAGGCAATTGACTGGGGCTTTACCGGCCCTATGTTGCGGGGATCTGGCGTTGCGTGGGATTTAAGAAAAGCACAGCCTTATGACGTCTATGAAGAGATGGATTTTGACATACCTGTCGGTAAAACAGGTGATTGTTATGCCCGTTATTTAGTGCGCATGGCTGAAATGCGGGAATCGATCAAGATCATGCAGCAATGTTTAAAAACATTGCCCGTAGGCCCTGTAAAGGTAGACGATTATAAAATATCTCCACCGCCCCGTGCCGAGATGAAGGATTCTATGGAAGCCCTTATTCACCATTTTAAACTTTATACGGAAGGGTATCACGTGCCAGCAGGAGAAACTTATACCGCTGTAGAAGCCCCAAAAGGGGAGTTTGCGGTCTATCTGGTTTCGGACGGCACGAACAAGCCATATCGCTGTCATATCCGTGCTCCCGGCTTTGCGCATTTGCAGGCACTGGATTTTATGAGCAAAGGTCATATGCTGGCAGATGTGGTCTCGAACATTGGCTCTATGGATGTTGTGTTTGGTGAAATTGATAGGTAAATATGTAATATGAAAAAGTCAGATGCTATTAACGCCCCGTTCCAGCCTGAGAGCTTTGAATTTCAGGATCCTGACCTCGTCAGTGATATTTTTTCCCGTTACCCCAAGGGGCGGGGCCATAGCGCGATTATGCCGTTATTGGATCTGGCGCAGCGCCAAACGGCAGAGACAGGACCTTTTGGTGATTTGCCAACAGGCGGGGGCTGGATTACCCGCGCCGCCATGGATAAAATTGCCGAGATGTGTGGTGTTGCCAAGATTAAAGTGTACGAAGTCGCGACATTTTATTCGATGTATAATCTTGAGCCGGTGGGAAAATATCTCATCCAGATTTGTACAACAACTCCGTGCTGGCTTTGTAATTCAGATGATGTGGTCAAGGCCTGCACCGACCACCTTGGTATTAAAATGGGACAGACAACCCCGGATGGATATTTTACTTTAATGGAAGTTGAATGTCTTGGTGCATGTTCCAATGCGCCAATGATCCAGATGAATGATCTTTATTATGAAGATTTAACATCAGAGAAAATAGTCGAGATTTTAGAGAGCTTAAAACGCGATGAAATTCCACCGTCAGGTCCCCAAAATGGCCGCCGGGGCTCCATGGCGATCACCGGCCCTACCAGCTTGGAAAAACAGGCGAAAAAAGCAGGGGTTTTATAAACATGGAGCATCATAATTTCACATGGCGTGGCGCCATTATGGTTTTTTGGGCGATCACATGGCGAACGTTGATTGTTGCCGTGCCTTTGGGAGCTGTTGTTGGCGGCATTGTAGGAGGAATTTCTGCTGTCAAGGGAATCGATCAACAAGCCGCTTTGCAAAATGCCAGTATTCTAGCCCAACTGCTCGTTATTCCTGTTTATATCGTTGTAATTAAACGCCTGTTTACAAAAGGCTTTGGTAAATACCGCCTGGCTGTATTGGATAAAGAATAAGTTTATATTTTGAGGCCTCTGCCTGATGTTTAAAACACATTTTTATACTTCAAGCTCTTCATAATATATTTAGGTAAAAATGTTTTTAGGATGCCCGCATAAGAACTGTGAAAAAGGTTTTACGTTAGTAGAACTGGCGATCGTTATGATTATTATCGGCTTATTGATCGGCGGCATTTTAAAAGGTCAGGAGCTTGTGGCCAATTCACGGCTGACCAGAACCTATGCGGATATAAGATCTTACCGCGCCGCTGTTTTAACATTTGAAGACATGTATAATGCATTGCCCGGAGATTTGCGCAATGCGGGCGGCCGTTTGGTTGATTGCAATGTTCTGGCGTCTTGTAATAATGCGGGCGGTAATGGAGATGGTTTCATCGGCACGCCCAATATTGCCAATTGGAGCCGGAATGATCAAAGCGCCAATTTAAGTGAACCGACACAATTCTGGGTCCATTTGGCATTGGCAGACCTCATTAGCGGCATTGATGTACAAAATAACCAACGATGGGGAAATTTGTACCCCTCTGCTTCTATTGGCGGGGGATTTCAGGTTTTACATGCGCTTGAAGTTAATGTTAATAATGCGGCGGGACATTATTACGTATTGCGGTCACTTCCGACAGGAGACCCCCATCCGAATAATCCCAATGATGCCGTATTAACGCCAACACAAATGGTCACATTAGAAGGAAAATATGATGATTTAGTCGGTAATACTGGTAGTATCATCTCGGATGATAATGCCTCTAATTGCTGGAATGCTGCAAATGGGGCATATAATACTGCAAATAATAATTCTGATTGCCTGAGTGCTTACAAGTTTTTCTAAACCCGAATGAATAGATAACCTTATGTTGAAAGATAAAGACCGCATTTTTACGAACCTTTATGGCTGGGAGTCACCGTTTTTAGATGGTGCAAAAGCGCGTGGTGACTGGGATGGGGCAAAAGACATCATTGGCAAGGGCCGTGAATGGATTATTGAGGAAATGAAAAAATCCGGTCTTCGCGGCCGCGGCGGCGCCGGATTTCCGACCGGTTTAAAATGGTCCTTTATGCCCAAGGAAGTAACGGACCGTCCGCATTATCTGGTTATCAATGCGGATGAGTCAGAACCAGGAACCTGTAAAGACCGTGAAATTATGCGCCATGATCCGCACAAGCTCATCGAAGGGGCGCTGTATGCTGCTTTTGCCATGCAGGCACACCATGCCTTTATTTATATCCGCGGCGAATTTACGCATGAAGCGTCCGAACTTGTGATTGCCATTAAAGAAGCCCGTGAAGCCGGATTGCTTGGCAAGAATGCCGCCAAAACAGGTTGGGATTTTGATATTACCTTGCATCGTGGTGCCGGGGCCTATATTTGCGGTGAAGAAACGGCCCTTTTGGAATCCATTGAAGGGAAGAAAGGGCAGCCGCGTAACAAACCGCCATTTCCGGCTATGGCAGGGCTTTATTCCTGTCCCACGACAATTAACAATGTAGAAACAATTGCGTCCGTGCCTGCGATTTTAAAGCGAGGCGGGGACTGGTTTTCATCTTTTGGGAAAGATGAGAAAAATACCGGTACAAAATTATTTTGTATTTCCGGTCATGTAAACTCCCCTTGTGTCGTGGAAGAAGAGATGGGCATTCGCATGAAAGACCTGATCGAAAAACACGCCGGTGGTGTGCGGGGCGGTTGGGATAATCTGAAAGCTGTTATTCCGGGCGGGTCTTCCTGTCCGCTGTTGCCAAAGGATGTTTGTGATACCGTGCTTATGGATTTTGATTCCTTACGGGAAGTGCAAAGTGGTTTGGGAACCGCAGGGCTTATTGTCATGGATCAATCTACGGATATCATTTACGCAATCGCCCGTCTTTCTCATTTTTATATGCATGAATCCTGCGGTCAATGTACACCATGCCGCGAGGGGACAGGATGGCTTTGGCGTGTCATGAGCCGCATGGTCAAAGGGGATGCTCAAATTTCCGAAATTGATATGCTTCTTGATGTGACCAAGGAAATTGAAGGGCATACTATCTGCGCGCATGGGGATGCGTCTGCATGGCCTATACAAGGGCTGATGCGCCATTTCCGTCATGAAGTGGAAGAGCGTATCCTGCAATATCGCCGTCAAGCAAAAGCGGCTTGATCTACTTTGTCTTGACTTCGGTGGCTTAAAATCCAATATTTTCTGTAATTATAAAAATACAGGGAGTATCAGATGACGTTTAAAACACCGGGATGGCTAACAAAAACTTTTGAAGTCGCAGGAAAAATTGCCAAACCTATTGGGGAATATACGCTAAGAGCAGGCGGTATCGCTATCGGCGCTGTTGCTATGGGAGGGGGATTGCTGGCGTCTTATAAAATCGCCCAAACAACAGGGATCACCCCAAACACATCATGGGCTATACCAGTCACATTACTGACCCTTGGGGGCGGCTACGCCGCATTAGGAGCGGCGCCACGGCGTGTTTCCAACCTAATAAATCGTTTGGTTTAAGCGCTTTTCTTCATCGCATTCATGCCAAAATAGATAGCGGCATTCTGGAAGATTTGCAGGCCATCTGTCTCTTCTGGCAATGAGCTACCGTTTCGGTTTGCCTGATCTTTCAAGGCGGCATAATCATCCCTTTGCCATGTGAACATACCGCGCTCAGGATGGGGCATGAGCACAAGCACGCGGCCACTTTCGTCGGTAATGCCGGCAATATCATCGGTAGAACCGTTCGGATTAAAAGGAAACTCGCCTTTTGCCCCTTGTCCTTCTTTTGAATAACGTAACGCAATCTGGTTGTTATCTTTTAGTATCTCTAAAGTAGAGTCATCCATCATAAAACGCCCTTCGCCATGCGCGACGGGAACATGTAATGTGTTCATATTCTGTAGCCATGGGGAATTCGTTTTTTCGACGTTCATATCAATCCAGCGGCATTGATAACGCGCATTGGAATTATGGGTGACAGCGACCTGTCGTTCTCCATATTTATTATCAATGGCAGGGGCCAGTCCCAGATTGACAACAATCTGGCAGCCATTGCAGATACCGATGGTCAAGGTATCGCGGGCAATAAAATCTTTAAGGGTGTCGCGCAGAGTCAAACGCATTTTCTGGGCAAAGGCATTGCCGGATCCTGTGTCATCCCCATAGGAAAAGCCGCCGGGAACGCATAAGGCCTGATAATCATTTAAGGCATTCGGGTTTTCAATCAGATCATTGATATGCATGATCTTGCTGTCAAATCCTGCATGCTCAAAGGCAAAGGCTGTTTCTTCTTCGCAGTTCAATCCGTATCCGGCAATGGTCAGGGCTTTTGCAGTCATATTAATAGCCTCCCAATGTTGATTTGTACGCTTTCTCCAGATCGGAGGTGGAGGCGGCAACGCTGCCGTTGATTTTTAATTTGGGTTCTTCAATAACAGTTCCGATTTGCTGGAGGTGATTCACACTGCTCATTGCTTTTTCAAAAGCCTCTTTGTTTTGTGGGGCTACAGTAACAATGATACGGCCCTGACTTTCGGAATACAGGGTTTTATCAAGCCGTAAATTATCATCAAGTACAATGTCCATTCCTAGCCCCGCAGCGATGGATTTTTTCGCTAAGGCGACCCCAACGCCGCCAAAGCCAACACCAAGAGCAGAAGCGCAAAGCTGCTGTTTATTTGCGGCTGTGAGGGCTTTATATAATTTATAATTCACCTGATCATCCATATCCGGGACATTGTTGCCCAGATAGCCAAGGTGATCGTAATATTCAGAAGCGCCAAGCTCATCTTTGGTTTCACCCAGCAAATAAACAAGATCGCCCGCTTGTTTAGGATCAAGGGAAACAGCATGCGCGACATCTTCCATCACGCCAATACCGGAAATCAACAAGGTCGGGGGAATAGAAATAGTGACTGGATTATTATCCGCATCATAGCCTTTGAAATCATTGAACATGGAATCCTTACCGGAGATGAACGGCGTGCGGTAAGTTTTGGCCAAATGGTAAATGGCTGCCATCGCCCGTTTTAATTGGCCCAATCGTTCAGGGTCATCTGATGAACACCAGCAAATATTATCCAGCAATGCCAGATGATCAATATCACCCCCTGCGGCAATGGCATGGCGTACGGCGCTATCAAGGGCGGCGCGGGCCATGTGGTGTGTATCAATATCACTATACCGTGGAGCGAGCCCCTGAGATAAAACGGCGGCGCGTTTTGAGGTCAAAACGGGGCGGCTGACAGTCGCTTCGGCAAACACACGTCCTTTTCCCTGTATTGGGCCAAGAACGGCGGACCCCTGAACGTTATGATCGTATTGTGCGGCGACGAATTCCTTGGAGCAAATATTTAACCGCGCCATCATTTCCATGAGCAATTGGGTATGGTCAGCAGGCTCTTCAAATTCCGGTTCGGCTTCACCACCACGGGTAAAAGTTGTTGTTAAAGGTGTCTCAGGATTACCGTCATGAAGAAACTCCATGCTCATATCCATGACAGTCTCGCCCTGCCACGTCAGTTTTGCCTGACCGTCATCTGTGAATGCACCAATATCCCAAGCTTCCACACCACGTTTATCTAACAGGGATAAAAGCGTGTCGACATTTTCCGGCGGTACGGCCATGGTCATGCGTTCCTGGCTTTCAGATATCCAGATTTCCCATGGCTGCATGCCGGGATATTTTAAAGGCACCTTATCCAGCGCCAGATTAAATCCCCCAGAACTTTCTGCCATTTCTCCGACAGAAGAAGAGAGTCCGCCTGCGCCATTATCTGTAATGGCATTGTAAAGGCCAAGATCCCGAACTTCTTTGACAATGGCGTCGGAAAATTTCTTTTGTGTAATAGGATCGCCAATCTGTACGGCAGTTGCGGGAGAGCCTTCATCCAAGGCTTCTGAAGAAAATGTCGCACCATGAATACCATCACGTCCAACTTTTCCGCCGACCATAATAATACGATCATCTGCATGGGCTTTTTTAATATGCGACGGTTTGCCATTGATTTCGCGCGGGATGATTCCAATCGTTCCGGCAAAAACAAGGGGTTTACCGACATAGCGGTCATCAAAATATAAAAATCCTTGCGGTGTCGGGATACCGGACTGGTTGCCACCACTTTCCACGCCAGCCACAACACCTTTCATAATGGTGTCAGGGGAGAGGATCGGCGTCATTTTATTCTTGCCGCGGTAATATTCGGGCGCGGTGCGCGGATCAGCAAGACAAAAACCATACCGATTTAAAACAGGTTTTGCGCCTTGCCCAAATCCCATGCAATCCCGGTTCACACCCACAATACCTGTAATGGCGCCGCCAAATGGATCCAGCGCAGAAGGAGAGTTATGGGTTTCAACCTTATCGGTGATCATCCATTTTTCATCGAAGATAATTCCACCGGCATTGTCACTAAAGACGCTAATGCAGAAATCATCGTCGCCGCGGGCTTTACGAATTTCGTTGGTTGCCCCTTTAATATAGGCTTTATAAAGACCATCCGTAATCTCATCGATCGGGGAGGCAAAGATTGTATGTTTACAATGTTCCGACCATGTTTGTGCCAGTGTCTCCAGTTCCACATCGGTCGGGTTACGGCCAAGTTTTTTAAAATGTTCCTGTACCGCTTTCATATAATGAAGAGACATGCCCAAAGGGCCGCGGCGCGTGCCATCGGCATTGGCAATGCCTTCTTTGCCGGTTTTTGCCAGTTCCTCATCACTGATATTTAAATCAACGTCATCAACAACGATTCCCTGATTATCAAGCTGAACTTTCGGAAGAGTGATTCCCATACCGTTATCAGATTTAAATTGTTCTTTATTTTTATTGCTTGCGCGCTGAATAAGAGGGTTGTGAAGTTCTGCTGCAATTCTTTCAAGTTCACTTTGCTGAATATCACCTTCAATCAATAGCAATTTGGAGCTATAGACATGGCGTTCATTCTTAAGGGTGAGTTCTGTTAATTCCGAAGCAGTATGACCGATATTGTCCGTGACGCCCGGCAGATAGCCGATTTCCAAAGCCCAGTCAAAATCACCCACTGTTTGCCAGTAATCATTTGCCGGCGTAGCATTCTCATCAATAATAAAAGCCTTTTGGGTAACCGGGTTGGTAAAGGATTTAAGACATTCTTCAAGCTGATCTTGCGATTGGATGGGTTCTTCAAGGGTGTAGACATCAATGACCCGAACCCGCTTTAATCCTGTGACTATTTTGGAAAAATTCTCTTCATAGGTCTTTGCGCGACCATCTTCTGAAACGGTAAAGACTTCTATACGTTGTGCCATAGCGCTTATTAACCACAATGAAGCGCATTTTTACAGTGTTTTTTCTTTTTTTCTGGCAATTCTCTGTGTACTCTACGCTTTCAATAAAGTAGATAGTGACTATGCCAAAACTTACCATCAATGATCAGGAAATAGAAGTCGCTCCCGGTACCTCTATTATTCAGGCTGCGGAGCAGATCGGGGTCGAGATTCCCCGCTTTTGTTATCATGACCGCTTAAGCGTTCCGGCTAACTGCCGTATGTGCCTTGTCGAGGTTGAGGGCGGCCCGCCCAAGCCTGTGGCTTCCTGCGCGATGGCCTGCGGGGAGGGGATGGTTGTGAAGACCGACTCGCCCATGGTGAAGAAAGCGCGCAGGGGCGTTATGGAGATGCTATTAATTAATCACCCGCTTGATTGCCCGATTTGTGATCAGGGCGGTGAATGTGATTTGCAGGATCAGGCGATGGCCTATGGCTATGACCGTTCGCGCTATCATGAAAATAAGCGTGCTGTTAAAGATAAAAATCTAGGCCCTCTTATTAAAACGATTATGACCCGTTGTATTAATTGCACACGTTGCGTTCGTTTTGGCGAAGAAGTGGCTGGTGTCACAGAGCTTGGGCAGTTGAATCGGAGCGAAAATGCGGAAATTGGTACCTTTATCGAACAAGCGGTTACCACCGAATTATCCGGTAATATGATTGATATCTGCCCTGTGGGGGCGCTGACCTCTAAGCCTTATGCGTTTAAAGCCCGTCCATGGGAGCTTAACAAGACCGAAACCATTGATGTTCATGATGCTGTCGGCTCCAACATCCGTGTGGATAGTCGTGGGGGTGAGGTGATGCGTGTTCTTCCCCGCTTACATGAAGATGTAAACGAGGAATGGATTAATGACCGTTCGCGCTTTGCTTATGACGGTCTGAAAAGGAACAGGCTGGATCAGCCCTATATGAAAAAAGACGGGAAGTTACAGCCTGTCAGCTGGGAGGAAGCTCTTCAGGTGGCCGGTGAAATGCTTCAGACTTTTAAGCATGATAATATTGCGGCATTGGCAGGGGATTTGGCAGATGCGGAGTCGATGTATGCCCTTAAATCACTCATGGGTAAGCTTGGCGTAGAACAGCTTGAGTGCCGTGTGGATGGTGCAAAATTCGATACCACCCAAAAAGCCGGTTACAGCTTTAATACAACTATCGCCGGGATCGAAGAGGCGGATGCTATTTTACTGGTGGGGACGAACCCGCGCCATGAAGCGACCCTGGTCAATGCCCGTATCCGCAAGACGTATAATGATAAACGTATTCCCATTGCGGTTATCGGGGAAGACGTTGACCTAGCCTATCCGACTCTGCATGCCGGAAGCACGTTACAAGATTTACAAAAACTGGCTGATGATAAAAACAGTCAGGTCAAAGCCGAACGTCCGGTGATGATTGTTGGTATGGGCGTTTTTCAGCGCGAAGACGGACAGGAAGTTCATGGCTTGCTGCATGACATTGCACAAAAACTTGGGGTGATAAAAGACGGTTGGAACGGCTTTAACGTGCTTCATAATGCGGCATCCCGGATGGCGGCATTGGAAATGGAATTTGCACCGGTTCGTCATTTTAATCTGGATGAAATGGGGCTGGTTTATCTGTTAGGGGTGGATAATCCCGAAACCATTGAAAGCATTAATCCGCGCAGTTTTGTGATTTATCAGGGGCATCACGGCGATCTAGGCGCGCATCGCGCCGATCTGATTTTGCCGGGCGCGGCCTATACCGAAAAAGACGGTATTTATATGAATATGGAAGGCCGTACACAACGTGGTCGCCGCGCGATTTTTCCGCCGGGACAGGCGCGAGAGGACTGGGCTGTTATAAGGGCTCTCTCTGATCGTGCGGGGCAGTCTTTAGAATTTACCGATTTACCCGAACTTCGGGATCAAATGATTGCGGCTTATCCCCGGTTGGGTGTTTTTGATGAAGTTGAGCCGTTGGAATGGGCAAACTTTGGTGGAAATGGGGAGAATATCTCTAATGAGCCGCTTATGAACCCGATCCGTAATTTTTATCTTACAAACGTTATTACCCGCGCATCGGAGACAATGAGACGTTGTACCGAGGTTTTCATTGAAGGTAATGAACAGGAATTTCAGGAGGCCGCAGAATAATGAGCACGAAAACCACATTAGAACAGGTTCAGGAATTTCATGAGACTTATGGCCTGCCCGTCGAGACTGAACAAACCACAGGAAGCGAGCAGACAAAATCTTTACGAATCAATCTGTTACAAGAAGAACTTGATGAATTGAAAGAAGCGCTGGAGAGTGATGATATGGTGGAAACGCTGGATGCGTTAATTGACCTTCAGTATGTTCTGGACGGAGCCTTTCTATCTTTCGGTCTGCAGACTGTAAAAATGGACGCTTTTAACGAAGTTCACCGTTCTAATATGTCTAAGCTGGGTGAAGACGGCCAGCCAATTCGCCGCGAAGGCGATGGCAAGGTCATGAAAGGCCCGAATTATTTCAAGCCTGACATGACACAGTTCATTGAAGGGAAGAAAAAGGCTGCTTAACCCATGATCGAAATTTGGAATGCATATGGAATGCCGTTTGTTTTTATGCTGATGCATATAGGCATTCTGATTGGCGCCGTTTTGGGCGGCGTGGCGTATTATACCTATGCGGAGCGTAAGGTTCTGGGCGCGATGCAGCGCCGTCAGGGACCGATGACGGTGGGGCCTTTCGGATTGTTGCAGCCGATTGCAGACGGGATAAAGCTGTTATCCAAGGAAACGATTATTCCTTCACAAGCCAACGGTCCTGTCTTTGTCTTGGCGCCGATGATTCTTTTTACGCTGGCGCTTATTGCCTGGTCTGTCATTCCAGTAGACGCCCAATTGGTGCTGGCGGATATTAATGTCGGTATTCTTTATCTTTTTGCCGTATCCTCCATGGGCGTCTATGGCGTGATTATGGCAGGATGGGCCTCCAACTCGAAATACGCATTTTTGGGCGGGCTGCGCTCTGCCTCGCAAATGGTATCTTATGAGGTGTCGATGGGGCTGGTTATCGTCTGTGTGCTGCTTTGCGCCGGATCATTGAACCTGTCTGAAATTATTCTGGCAGATCGCCCTTTGTGGATGCAGATATTGCTCTTCCCGATGTTTATCGTGTTCCTCGTTTCCATTCTGGCGGAGACAAACCGTGCTCCGTTTGACCTGCCCGAAGGAGAATCGGAGATTACAGGCGGCTTTATGGTGGAATATTCTGCCATGACCTTCGCGCTTTTCTTCCTTGGGGAATATGCAAACATGATTTTAATGTCTGCCATGACAGTTGTATTGTTCTTGGGAGGCTGGTTGCCACCCTTTGGTATTGAGATGCTGGCGGTCATTCCCGGCGTAATCTGGTTTATTTTGAAAACCTGTCTGGTCATGTTCTTCTTCTTATGGACCCGTGCCACATTCCCGCGGTACCGTTATGACCAGTTGATGCGCCTTGGCTGGAAAATCTTTTTGCCTTTCACCTTGCTTTGGGTGGTCGTGGTTTCAGGTACCTTGTTATATTTTGATGCGTTGCCGAAGTAGGATAGAGTTATAGCCATGAAAAAATTACTGAATGCATTTTTATTGACCGAGATTGTAAAAGGCATGGCCTTAACATTGAAATACATGTTTTTCATGCCGCGCGTCACCATCAATTACCCGAATGAGAAGGGGCCGCTTAGCCCGCGGTTCCGCGGAGAGCATGCGTTGCGCCGTTATCCAAACGGCGAGGAGCGTTGTATTGCCTGTAAATTATGTGAAGCAATTTGCCCTGCCCAGGCCATCACGATCGAGGCAGAGCCCCGGGATGACGGGTCCCGCCGTACAACACGTTATGATATCGACATGACCAAATGCATCTATTGCGGCCTTTGTCAGGAAGCCTGCCCGGTGGATGCTATTGTCGAAGGGCCAAATTTTGAGTTTGCCACGGAAACCCGTGAAGAACTTTATTATAATAAAGAAAAGCTTTTGGATAATGGGGACCGCTGGGAAGCCCAGATTGCTGCCAATCTGGCGGTGGATGCCCCTTACCGTTAAGGCTTCCGGTACAGGGTAAGAAATAATCCTTAATAGGTCCGTCTTCGCATCTTCTTTTCTTATCCCCTCAATTCAAATTTTGTAAACTAAAACGGGATATTACACGTTTTTTTCTTTGCACGGCCTTGCGTGTTGCAACGGATAGGATTAGAAAAGGAGCATTATTTTAATGCCGCCATTTCCGTAAGCGGGGGGAGGCATATTTCATGCTCTCGCACGCTAAGTGGGAGGGGTAAAAATTAAAAACGTGTGTCCATGATCGCTGCTATCGCTTTTTATTTATTTGCCGCAATTACGCTTCTGAGCGCCGTGATGGTAATTACGGCGCGTAATCCTGTGCATTCTGTTTTATTCCTTATTCTGTCATTTTTTAATGCGGCCGGGCTGTTCGTTCTCTTGGGGGCGGAGTTTATTGCGATGATTCTGGTCATTGTCTATGTGGGGGCTGTGGCGGTTTTGTTCCTGTTCGTGGTGATGATGCTGGATATCAGTTTTGCGGATTTACGCAAAGGCGCCATGCAATATGTCCCTGTGGGGCTTCTGGCTGGCGGCGTCCTTCTGGCTGAATTGGTCACTGTTTTCATTGCCTGGACTTTTGCAGAATCTTCGACGGATAATCTTGCCTCCCCCACACCGGACCCAAGCGAGATTTCCAATACAGAAGCATTAGGGCAAATCCTTTATACCGATTATATCTATGCGTTTCAGATTGCCGGGTTGATTTTGCTGGTCGCGATGATCGGGGCCATCGTTCTGACCCATCGCCGCAGACCGGGTGTGCGTAAGCAAAAAGTTGCCGAACAGCAGGCGCGTACCCGCAAAGAATCAATGGAAATGCAAAAAATCACACCGGGAACGGGGATTTAGGATCATGGAATTAATGGAAATCGGATTAGCACATTACTTATCGTTGGCAGCGATCCTGTTCACGATGGGCGTGTTTGGTATTTTTCTGAACCGTAAAAACGTCATTGTCATTTTAATGTGTATTGAATTGATGCTGTTGGCGGTCAATATCAACTTTGTAGCGTTTTCTGCGCATTTGGGAGATATGGCCGGGCAGGTCTTCAGTCTTTTCATTTTAACAGTGGCCGCCGCAGAAGCGGCGATTGGCCTGGCGATTTTGGTGGTATTTTTCCGCACCAAGGGATCCATCGCTGTTGAAGATATTTCGAGCATGAAGGGGTAAACGGGGAAGGGGATCATGGAAATTACAGCCGTTTTTGCACCGTTGATCGGATTTTTGCTGGCCTTTTTGTTTGGTAAAAATATGGGAGACAAAGGGGCGCAGCTTGTAACCTGTGCCGGCATTATTGTTGCGGCCTTTGCCTCTTGTTATTTATTTACCTCCGTCGTTCTGGCAGGAAGCCATGATCTTATTCATAATGGGGGACACGGTCTTATAGAGGGTAGTGATGCTTATGTGGTAACCATCATGAACTGGATATCTTCCGGTGCCATGGTTGTGGACTGGTCCTTACGCATTGATACATTGTCTGTCGTGATGATGTGCGTGGTGACGATTGTCTCGTCGTGTGTCCATGTCTATTCCATCGGTTATATGAGTCATGATGCGCATAAAGCGCGCTTTATGGCTTATTTGAGCCTGTTTAGTTTTGCAATGTTGATGCTGGTAACGGCTGATAACCTTGTCCAGCTTTTCTTCGGTTGGGAAGGGGTGGGAGTTGCCTCTTATCTTCTCATTGGGTTCTGGAATCATAAAGACAGTGCCAATGCGGCGAGTATTAAAGCATTCCTTGTCAATCGTGTGGGTGACTTTGGTCTGGCTCTTGGTATTTTTGCAGCATTTTTTGTTTTTGGCACAGTTCAGTTCGATGAATTGTTCGCGCAGGCTGAGGGTGCACAAAATACCATGATGAATTTCTTCGGGTATGAATTGCCTGCTTTAACGGTCATTTGCCTGCTGTTATTTATGGGGGCAATGGGAAAATCCGCCCAGCTTGGCCTGCATACATGGTTGCCCGATGCGATGGAAGGACCTACTCCTGTTTCTGCCCTGATTCATGCGGCGACGATGGTGACGGCAGGGGTATTTCTGGTTGCGCGGATGTCACCCATGTTTGAATACGCGCCCACAGCCTTGATGGTGGTAACAGTGGTGGGTGGATTAACAGCCTTTGTGGCGGCAACAATCGGCATGACCCAATTTGATATCAAGCGTGTCATTGCGTATTCCACAATGTCGCAGTTGGGATACATGTTTTTTGCATTGGGTGTCTCGGCCTATAGCGCGGCAATTTTCCATCTGATGACTCACGCTTTCTTTAAAGCATTGCTTTTCTTAGGGGCGGGGTCTGTTATTCACGCGATGTCGGATGAGCAGGATATGCGCAAGATGGGCGGAATCTGGAGGAAAATTCCGGCCACTTACACGTTAATGTGGATTGGGTCCCTAGCGTTGGCTGGTGTACCTTTCTTTGCTGGTTATTATTCCAAAGATATGATTTTGGAAAGCGCCTTTGCCGACCATAGCTGGTTCGGAGATTTTGCGTTCTGGCTGGGTATTGCTGCTGCGCTGATGACCGCTTTCTATTCCGCACGTCTTTTGTTTATGACCTTCCATGGCAAGCCGCGCGCCAGTGAAGAAGTGATGAGCCATATTCATGAATCCCCTCCTGTCATGCTTTCTCCTTTAATGATTTTGGCGGTGGGCGCCCTCTTTTCCGGTTTCTTTTTGTATCAGCCCTTTGTCGGGGGCGGCCATCATGAAGCGCAGGAAGAACACCATGCCGAAGTAATTATAGAGCATGATGTGGAAGCACCGACATTAAAAGAAGAAACCCATGGGCTGGAACTGAACCGCGATACATTCTGGAAGCAGGCCCTCTTCGTCCTGCCCGAGAACGATACTGTTACCGCCGCTCATGGCGTACCGGAATGGGTGAAAACATTGCCGATTTTTATGGGTATTGCGGGGTTGCTCTTAGGATGGGTGTTTTATAACCGCCTGACATCTTTACCCGGTAAGGTCAGTGCCACCTTCAAACCAATTCATGCATTGCTGTTTAACAAATGGTATTTTGATGAATTGTATCACAAGGTTTTTGTCCTTCCTGCCTTAGCTTTAGGAAAGATTTTCTGGAAGACGGATAAAAATGTGGTCGACGGATTGGGGCCTGACGGGTTTGCAAAAACATCTGATAATTTTGGTGGTGTTCTCAGCCGTATGCAATCCGGTTATATCTTCCAATATGCATTTGTAATGATGATTGGCCTGATCGCTATCATCAGTTGGTTTTTCCTTAAATGGAATGTTTTGGAGGTTTTGGATAACGAGGTGGCGAGCGCAATGGAGAATAAAAACCCATGATCGAGCAAATATCCGTTTTATCCTTACTGACTTTCATGCCGTTACTTGGTGTATTGTTCATCCTGATTATTCGGGGCAATGAAGAGACTATTGCCCGCAATTCCAAACGTGTTGCGTTGTATACGTCTACTTTTACTTTCATTTTATCGTCATATATGTTCATGCAGTTTGATGGGACGTCCGGCTCTTTCCAGTTTGTGGAAGAGCGAGTCTGGTTCCCGGCCATGAATATTGGTTATAAAATGGGGGTAGATGGGATTTCCATTTTCTTCATTATGCTTTCAACTTTTTTGACACCCATTTGTATTCTGGCGAGTTGGAACAGTATTAAAAAGCGCGTGCGCGAATATATGATTGCGTTCCTGATCCTTGAGACCTTTATGGTGGGAACCTTCTGTGCGTTGGATGCGGTTTTATTTTACATTTTCTTTGAAGGCGTATTAATCCCGATGTTTATTATTATCGGGGTTTGGGGTGGCGCAAGACGCGTTTATTCCGCTTTTAAATTCTTCTTGTATACCTTATTTGGCTCTGTCCTGATGTTGCTGGCGCTTTTGGCGCTTTACCTGCAGGTTGGCACAAGCGACATGACGGTATTAATGGAAAACCCTGTGGCGCGGTCCATGCAGATGTGGCTTTGGGTCGCCTTCTTTGCCAGCTTTGCTGTCAAAATGCCGATGTGGCCCGTCCATACATGGTTGCCTGACGCGCACGTGGAAGCGCCAACCGCAGGGTCTGTTATTTTGGCTGGCGTGCTCTTGAAAATGGGGGGCTATGGCTTCTTACGTTTTTCCATGCCGATGTTTCCTGAAGCAACCGAATTTTTTGCTCCCATGGTTTTCTGGCTATCGATTATTGCGATTATCTACACCTCGCTCGTGGCGTTGGTGCAAGAAGATATGAAAAAGCTGATTGCTTATTCGTCCGTGGCCCACATGGGTTTTGTGACTTTGGGGATATTCACGGCCACCACGCAAGGTATAGAAGGTGGTATTTTCCAGATGATCTCCCATGGGGTGATTTCGGCAGCACTGTTTCTTTGCGTAGGGGTAGTCTATGACCGTTTGCATACGCGTGAAATTTCACGCTATGGCGGATTGGTAAAAAATATGCCGAAATATGCAACTGTGTTTATGATTTTAATGTTGGGCTCTGTCGGGTTACCGGGAACGTCCGGTTTCGTAGGGGAATTTTTAACACTGATGGGGGCTTTCCGTGTGAATACGGTGGTTGCCGTCTTTTCTACAACCGGTGTGGTCTTAGGGGCAGCTTATATGTTGGTGCTTTATCGCCGTGTGATTTTCGGCCAGCAGAAGAATGAAGATGCGGCGGCCATGAAAGACCTGACTGTTCTTGAATATTCATACTTCGTGCCGCTTGTCCTGCTTGTTATCTGGCTTGGGGTGCAACCCGGTATTATCATGGACAAGATAGCGCCATCTGTAGAAAAACTAATCATTCAATATGAATCCGGACTGGGCGCGGAACGGGCGGACAAAAACGTACTTCTTTCCATCGGTGAGTCTAAAACAGGGGTAAATCATGAGTGATTTTAGCTTTTCATCTTTAGGCCCGATTTTACCGGAATTGTTCTTGGCGGTGGCGGGCATGGTTTTATTGGTTGCCGGTGTGCTGCAAGGGAACAAATCCATGCGGTTTATAATCAACGGTGCGATTGCTTCCTTTGTCATTGCGCTTTTACTGTTGTTAGGCCAGGACCTGACAAACATGCCAATTTTAAATGACATGTTCGTTCATAATAATTTCACTTTCTTCATGAAGTTTATCATTATGCTGGGGGTAATCGCTTCTCTTGCGCTTTCTCAGCAATATTTACGTCAGGAACTTATATTCCGTTTTGAATATCCGGTTCTTGTGCTCTTTGCGGGGCTGGGGATGATGTTGATGGTGTCGGCCAATAATATGCTTTCGCTTTATATGGGTTTGGAACTGCAGTCTTTAAGTCTTTATGTTCTGGCAGCCATTCGCCGTAACCATTTAAAATCAGCTGAATCCGGAATGAAGTATTTTGTGCTGGGGGCTATTTCCTCGGGTATGCTGCTCTTCGGCATTTCGTTGATATATGGTTTTACAGGGTCGCTTGACTTTAATGTCATCGGCGAGACCTTAAGTGAAGAGGTGACACTCGGGGCGGTTCTGGGTTTTGTCTTTATCATGGCAGCTTTGGCTTTCAAAATTTCCGCCGTTCCATTTCACATGTGGACACCGGATGTGTATGAAGGCGCGCCGACTTCCGTGACAGCCTTTTTTGCCATTGTTCCGAAAGTCGCGGCAATCGCGTTGATTATGCGCCTGCTGTATATTCCTTTTATCGGCATTAGTGACCAGTGGTTTCAGATGATCTGGTTGTTATCTGTGGCGTCCATGACCTTAGGAGCGTTTGCAGCGCTCCGTCAGAATAATATCAAACGCCTGATGGCTTACAGTTCCATAGGGAATGTGGGATATGCGTTGATTGGCGTTGCGGCAGGCGGGGAAGCCGGATTGTCTTCCGTGCTGGTTTACCTGACCTTGTACATGGTGATGACGGCGGGTGTCTTCGGTATTATCCTGTGCATGCGCCTTGAAGGGGTGGCAATTGAATCCATTACCGATCTGGCGGGAGCCTCCCGTCATACGCCATGGCTGGCTTATTCCATGGCGATCTTCATGTTTTCGATGAGCGGTATCCCGCCGATGGCCGGATTCTTTGGGAAATTCATGGTTTTCCAGGCCGCCATGGAAGCAGAGTTGTATGTTTTAGGGGTGCTGGGTGTACTGACCTCGGTGGTGGCGGCTTATTATTATTTACGTATTATCAAGACCATGTTTTTTGACGAGCCCCTGGACCCATTTGACAGGGATCTTGATTTCTCCCGCAAGCTGGTCATTGCTCTTTCTGTCCTGATTATTATGTTTTTTATCCTGAATCCTTCGCCGCTGATTGAAATATCGCAGAACGCGGTTACGAGCCTGCTTTCATAAGCCATGTCGATTGATTGGCGGGTCCAGCTTTACCAGAGTGTTGGGTCAACGCAAAGTCTGGTCCAGGAAGCGTCACATGCAGGCGCTGCGGAAGGCTATGTCATTCAGGCCCTGATACAGGAAACCGGTAAGGGGCGGCATGGCAATCAGTGGGAATCGCCCATTGGTAATCTTTATATGTCGGCTCTATTGCGGCCTGATTGCGCAGTGCAACGGGCAGGGGAACTGGGATTTGTGGTTGTGGTCGCCTTGTCGGCAGCTTTGGATGAGTATATTGATCCTACAAAGCACGTCAAAAAGCTGAAATGGCCAAATGATATTTTAATTGATGGCTTAAAGATTTGCGGGATTTTATTAGAGTCAAATCTTCACGAAAACGAACTGGAATCTGTTGCGGTCGGCATGGGGGTGAATATCTTCAAAGCGCCGGATCTTGCGGTTGCCTTGAATGATATTGCGCAAGAGGCTGTCTATGTGAATAAGGTTCGGGATAACATTCTGGATAAATTGTCATATTATTATAGTTTATGGCAAGAGAAAGGGTTTGCACCGATCCGTGAAGCATGGTTAAACCAAGCCCATGGTGTTAATGAGCCGATGACCGCCCGTCTGCCTAACATATCCCATAAGGGTATATTTAAGGGCATTGATAATAAGGGTGCGTTAATATTGGGCATGGAGGGTGAAGATAAAATTATTCATGCGGGAGAGGTCCATTTCGGATTGCAAGAGACAGATAGGGAATAAGACGGGTACATAACGATGTTATTAGCAATTGATGCCGGAAATACGAATATTGTCTTTGCCTTATATAGCGGGTCAAAACAAGTTGATAAGTGTCGTATGGAAACGACCGGAAAAATCCCGGAATCGGTGAATGAGATTGTGCAGCAGTATCCTGATATCGACAGGGTGATCATAAGCTCTGTCGTACCGAAGATTAATGAGGCGCTTCAAAAATCGTGTTCTTATCTGATCAAGGTTGATCCCGTATTTGTCACACATGAGAATATCCCTATCGAGGTAAAAACGGATAAGCCGAAGGAAGTTGGGGCAGATAGACTGGTGAATTCTGTCACGGTTATTGCCGACTATAAAAAACCAGCGATTATTGTTGATTTTGGAACCGCGACAACATTCGATGTTGTGGATGCACAAGGGTGTTATGCCGGCGGCGTTATTGCGCCCGGCATTAATCTATCTCTGGAAGCCTTGCATCAGGCCGCCGCCAAGTTGCCTTCGATCAAAGTAGAAAAGCCACCGAGTGTCATCGGTAAAAATACAGTTGATGCAATGCAATCCGGAATTTATTGGGGTTATATTGGTCTGATTGAAGGAACGATAAAACGTATTTCTGAAGAAATGGCAATGGAAAAGGGCGAGCGTCCGTTCATTATTGCAACAGGCGGTCTTGCGCCTTTATTTAATCAAGGCACAGATATGATTGATGCAATTGATGATGATCTTACCATGAAAGGTCTGGTGCATGTACAGATGCATCTGTCGGAACAGCAAAAAAGAAAGAGTGCCTGATGGCCAAAACTTACAATCCCGAAGAGTTACTATTTATCCCCCTGGGTGGGGCAGAGCAGTTTGGAGCAAACCTCAATGTCTATGGCATGGAGGGCAAATGGCTGGCCATTGATTGCGGCATTGGTTTTGCCGATGATTATTATCCTGGGGTCGATATTTTGCTCCCCGATCCAAGCTTCCTAGCGGAGCGTAAAAAGGATTTGGCCGGGTTAATTATTACGCATGCCCATGAAGATCATATTGGCGGGGTGGCACATTTATGGCCACGGTTGAAATGCCCGATTTTCTGTACCGAATTTACGGCAAAAATACTTGCCAAGAAACTGGCAGAAAATCCGGAATGCAAAGGGGCCCGTGTGCGGGTGGTGCCACAACATGAAGTGATTAATATTGGTCCGTTTAAAGCAACCTTTTTGCCTGTGACTCATTCGATCCCGGAAAGTTCTTCCATTTTATTAGAAACACCGCACGGGCAAGTGATGCACAGTGGAGACTGGAACCTTGATCCGCGTCCTATTATGGGCAAGCCGATTGATCCTGCCTTGTTTCAGGAAATCGGCAAGAAAGGGGTTTTGGCCTATGTGGGGGATTCCACCAATGCCGGCGTTGAGGGGTATTCAGGCTCTGAAAGTGATGTCGCCAAAGGACTGGCTAAAATTTTCAAAGACTGCGAACAACGCATTGTGGTGACGATGTTTGCGTCAAACATTGGCCGGATTAAATCCATTTGCAAAGCAGCGGAAGAAAATGACCGGCATGTCGCCGTGATAGGCCGTTCTTTGCACCGTATGATTGGCGCAGCCAAGGAGTGTGGGTTTCTGGATGATGTTCAGGATATGATTCCGGAAGAAGAGATCAGTGTTATTCCGCGTGATAAACTGGTGATTATTGCGACGGGATCTCAAGGAGAGCCACGGGCGCAAATTGCCCGCATCGCGCGGGGGGATCAACGCAATATCAAACTGGAATCCGGGGACACAGTGATTTTTTCTGCCCGTCCCATTCCCGGTAATGAAAAAGAGATTATTTTTGTCCAGAACCGTTTGGCAGGGTCAGGGGTGCATGTGATAAACCCGCGTGATGTCAGTGAGACTATTCATGTTTCCGGCCATCCGGCCCGGGATGAAATTAAACAAATGTATGACTGGCTTAAACCAGAGATTGTTGTTCCCGTTCATGGGGAAAAAATGATGATTGAAGATCAGGCACAGTTAGCAAGGTCCTGCCAGATTAAGCAGGCCGTAGCGCCGATGAATGGTGCCGTGATTAAGCTTGCTCCGGGCAAGGCCGAAATTATCGATCATGTTGAAACAGGTTTATTGGCAGTGGAGCCGGGACGCATTATCAGCGCCTCGCATGTGGCAATATCGGAACGGCGCAAGTTACAATTTTCCGGCACCGCCCATGGCAGTATTGTTATTGATAAACATGGGAATTTGTTGGCGCGGCCAAAACTTGATCTGGTTGGTTTGATTGACGAGGATAATGAGGAAGAGTTGGAATTCGCCGAGGATTTGATTGATGATATGGAAGATATGATTGGCGGCATGAAACGCAAGAAATTATGCGATGAGGAACTGGCCGATAAAATCCGTATTGCCATCCGCCGCAATATTTTTGAAGTGTTGCGTATCAAGGCAAAAGTTAATGTTCATCTAACGAGGGTATAATGAATTTGTTTACTGCAGTTATTGTTTATCTGCTGATTTTCTGGACGGTGTTATTCGCGGTGTTGCCGTGGGGCAACAAAGCCAGCGAAACACCGGAAGCGGGTATGGCAGGCAGCGCCCCTGCAAACCCGCGAATTAAGCAAAAATTCCTGATTACTTTTATTATCTCCAGCCTGCTGTGGGCCATTATTGCCTTTTTGATCCATATGGAGGTCATTGATTTTTACGAAATTTCGCGTCAAATGGTTGCGGAAGACAGCTTGCCAAATGTAGGGGGAGGAACCGTCGAATGAGATTGTGTTTAAGTATATTATTGATTTACTTTTTTAGTTTCCCCGTTCAGGCAGAAGAAAATACCGAAGAGAAACCTGCTGTGTGCAAAATTGCTGTGCAACATAAGCCTGCGCGCGATGTCGCTTATCAGCCGGGTGTTGATGTCAATGGGAATGCGGTGGTACCGGCAGATATAAATGCCGCACCTTTTAAAACGCCGGAAATCATCAAGGTTCCTTTAAGTATCGATCTGGCGCAGCGTATGAGTGGGTTAAGCAATAAAGGGATCAATATGGAAGCGCCGCTTGGCATGTTAGAAATCCATCAGGACGGGACGATCCGCTATAACGATCAGGACTGGACAGCGCCTGTTTTAACGTTATGCGGCGAATCCCATAAGCAAACGGAAACGGCAAAAACAACCCCGCCGCCGATCACAGAAGAGGTAAAAGAGCAGGATAGACAGCCTGCACCGGATACCATAAAATCCCCAGACAACGAGAATGGCACTGAATTTATTGATAAAATCGAGGCAGGCATGGTATCTAAAGCCGTAGAAGTTTCCCCGACAGTGGCGGTGCCGCCGAAGCAAATAAACAAAGAGCCTGAAATTATACACGGCGGAGAGTATAAGGATTACGATTACAATGAATGAAGCAACAAAGCAGCAGACCAAAAAACCAAGAACTGCGATTACGCCAACACGCGATGAAGATTTTCCTGAATGGTTCCAGCAGGTTATTAAGGCTGCCGATCTGGCGGAAAATTCTCCGGTGCGCGGATGTATGACGGTAAAGCCTTATGGCTGGGCCGTATGGGAATTGATGCAAAATATTTTTGATCCATGGCTAAAGGATTATGGTGTGCAGAATTGCTCATTCCCTTTATTAATCCCTGTGAGTTTTCTGGCTAAAGAGGCAGAACATGTGGACGGCTTTGCCAAGGAATGTGCTGTTGTAACCCACCACCGATTGGAAGCGGATGAAGAAAAAGGGTTGGTGCCGGCAGGGGAGTTGGAAGAACCCTATGTTGTGCGCCCGACGTCGGAAACTATTATCGGTGATGCGATGTCACGATGGATACAGTCCTATCGTGATTTGCCGATGCAATTGAACCAGTGGGCCCAGGTGCTGCGGTGGGAAATGCGTACCCGGATGTTCCTGCGGACGTCTGAGTTTTTCTGGCATGAAGGCCATTGTGCCTTTAAGGACCATGAAGGGGCGGAAAATGATTGCCTGACCGTCATGGGCATGTATGAAAAATTCTTTACCGAATATCTGGCCTTTGACGGGTTTATCGGAAAGAAAACCGCCGAAGAACGTTTTCCCGGCGCAAATGAAACATACGCTTTTGAAGCGATGATGCAGGATGGTAAAGCTTTGCAGGCCGCCACCACGCATGACCTTGGTACCAATTTTGCCAAGACATTTAATATTAAGTATCAGGGACAGGATGAACAGGAGCATTTTGTGCATACAACCTCTTGGGCATTCAGCACGCGGACTATTGGCGGGCTGATTATGATGCATGGGGATGATGATGGCATGGTAATGCCGCCGCGGATTGCGCCGCAACAGATTGTCATTTTACCTGTCGTGAAGGATGACACGGCAGAGGCCGTGAATGCTTTTTGTGAAAAGTTGCGGGATGATCTGAAAGCGAAAGGCTTCCGTGTGAAGCTGGATGATCGTGATCTGCGCACGCCTGATAAAATGTGGGATGCCGTTAAGAAAGGTATTCCGCTACGCGTCGAAGTAGGGGGGCGTGAAGTCGAAAATGGCGAGCTAACCCATGTGCGCCGTGATTTGGGACGGGAGTCCAAGACAACGGTAAAGGTTGATGATTTCATGAACAACGTTCAACAGATCATGGATGATATTCATGACTCTATGCTCGCCAGACAGCGCCAATTCCGCGATGACAATACCCATGATATGAGTAGCGTACAGGAAATTGATGATTTCTTTGGAGCGGGTAAGGTTGGTTTTGCGCGTGTACCGACAACCTTGCTGGACGATAAGTCTTTAGAAGACGTCATGGGTAAATACAGTTTATCGACACGTAACATGCCCTTGAACGAGAATGGCGAAAAAGTTTTGATCGCAAAGGCGTATTAATTCATGTTCAGCCCCTTTGAAAGAATGATGGCGTGGCGGTATTTACGCGCAAGAAAAGCGGAAGGGTTTGTCTCCGTTATTGCCGGCTTTTCCTTTCTGGGCATTATGCTGGGGGTGGCAACGCTGATCATTGTGATGTCGGTGATGAATGGTTTTCGCGAAGAACTGGTTACCCGCATCCTTGGTCTGAATGGGCACTTGAATGTATATTCCCAAAGCGGGCCCCTTGATAATTATATGTCGCTTGTCGATCGTTTGGAAAAAGTGCGCGGTGTAGAATCCGTCCGTCCGCTTATTGAAGGACAGGTGCTTATTTCCGTGAACGGGGCAGCCCACGGGGCAATGGTAAGGGCGATGAACCGTGAAGATTTTGCGACCAAGCCGATCCTGTCTAATTCTATCGTACAGGGTGAATTGACCGATTTTCAAAATGAGCAAGTCGCAATTGGTAAAGATCTGGCCGAACGACTGCGGTTGCAGGTTGGAAGTGAGATGACTTTACTTGCCCCGAAAGGAAAGGCCTCACCATTCGGAACCATTCCACGGTCGCGCACTTATAGCGTCGGATTGATCTTTGATGTCGGGATGTATGAATATAATAACGGCTTCATCTTTATGGACTTGCCTTCCGCGCAGCAATTTTTCCGCATGCCTAATCAGGTCAATTCGATTGAAGTAATGGGACAGAATGTTGAGCATGCTGATAAGATCAAAGGTGATCTGGAAGAAGTTCTGCAGGGACAGGCGGCTATTTATGACTGGCGGCAGGCCAATAGCTCGTTTTTAAATGCGTTGGCAGTGGAACGGAATGTTATGTTCCTTATTCTGACGCTGATTATTCTGGTGGCGGCATTTAATATCATTTCGTCGATGATTATGCTTGTTAAAGATAAAGGGAAGGATATTGCTATTTTGCGGACCATGGGCGCTACGCAATCCAATATGCTCAAGATTTTTACCCTGACGGGTGCCAGTATAGGTTTTAGCGGCACGGTAGTGGGCGCTGCACTTGGTATTACTTTTGCCCTGAATATTGACCGGATCAAGGTATTTCTGGAAGGGCTGACAGGTGCAGAATTGTTCGCGGATGAAATTTATTTCCTTTCCAAATTACCGGCGGTAATACATTGGGAAGATGTCGCTTTGGTGGTGATGATGGCTTTTGTACTATCCATTGCAGCGACTTTGTATCCTGCATGGCGGGCCTCGCGTCTCGATCCTGTGGAGGCGTTGCGCTATGAATAGTCCTTCTTTTGATGCCATCGTTTTGGAAACTTTTGGAATTAGCCGTGTTTATGAGCAAGGCGGTGAAAAACTTCAGGTTCTGAATAAAATTGATGTGAAGCTAAAATCCGGTGAGATGGTTGCCCTTGTCGGTCCCAGTGGGTCAGGAAAATCTACATTTTTACAAGCCGTTGGCTTACTGGATAAACCAACCGATGGCCAAATGATGATTGGTGGCCAATATGCGGATAGGATGAATGATAAAGAGCGCACCGAAATGCGCCGCAAATATATCGGTTTTGTATATCAGTTTCATTACTTGTTACCGGAATTCACTGCCTTGGAAAACGTGGTGATTCCGCAAATGATTGCCGGTGTTAAACGGAAAGATGCCGAGGTGAAAGCCAAAGAGTTGCTGGCAGGGTTAAAACTTGATCACCGCTTTGAGCACCGCCCGGCCAGATTGTCGGGTGGTGAGCAACAACGTGTGGCAATCGCAAGATCCCTGGCCAATGATCCGAAATTATTACTAGCAGATGAACCGACAGGGAATCTTGACCCCGAAACATCGGAAATGGTTTTTGATCTATTAATTAACCTGGTGCGTAATACAGGTGTGGGTGCCGTCATTGCCACGCATAACATGCAGATTGCCGAACGCATGGACCGTATTCTTGAATTGAAGAACGGTAAGATTTTCAGTTATTAGGGCTTTACAAGAAAAGCGCGGAAAAGCGGAGAAAATCCCTGTTTTTTGATCTTCGCATGGTGTTAAATTATTGATATGTCATCAGCGCCGCAATTTATTCATTTGCATACGCATTCTGCCTATTCACTGGCAGAAGGGGCGATTCATCCCAAGGAGCTAGCCGGCCTTTGTGCTGCGGAGAAAATGCCTGCCCTTGCCGTGACGGACAGTAATAATATGTTTGGCGCGCTTGAGTTTTCCATGGCAGTCACAGGTAAGGGTGTTCAGCCAATTATCGGCTGTCAGCTCAACGTTGGGGAAGCGGAAAAGCAGCTTGTCTTTTTGGTGCAGAATGATGCGGGATATAAAAACCTGTCCAAGCTCGTCAGTGATGCCTATATGGAAGGGGATGTCACTAAGTTAGTGGCAACAAGTTTTGAAGCGCTCAAAGAACATAGTGATGGTCTTATCTGTTTGAGCGGCGGGGCGATAAAAGGATTCCGTGATGAAAGAGATATTCTTGCCTTAAAAGAAATTTTTGATGATCGTTTTTATATTGAACTGCAGCGCCATGGGCTGAAAGAAGAAGATCTTCATGAAGAAGCGCTGATTGATCTGGCTTATGCGCATAACATTCCCCTCGTCGCGACCAACGATGTTTATTATGCTGCGCCGGATATGTATGAAGCACATGATGCGTTGCTTTGTATTGCCGAAGGTAGATATATCACCGAAGCGGATCGCCGCAAGGCAACGCCGGAGCATTATTTCAAATCAGCGCAAGAGATGGTTGAGCTTTTTTCGGATATTCCCGAAGCAATTCAAAATACTGTGAAGATTGCACAGCGTTGTTCTTACATTCTCAAAGCTATTGATCCGTTATTACCGCCTTTTGATACAGCCGAGGGCAGAAACGAGATTGATGAATTAAAAGTTCAGGCACAAAAGGGACTGGAATGGCGACTCGATACTTTTGAAAACCATGCGCCGCGTGAAGATTATTTTAAGCGGCTGGACTTCGAGCTTGAGACTATTATCAATATGGGCTTTCCGGGATATTTTCTGATTTGTGCGGATTTTATCCAATGGGCTAAAGACCATGATATTCCGGTGGGGCCCGGACGGGGATCCGGCGCAGGATCGGTTGTCGCGTGGGCGTTGAAAATCACCGACCTTGATCCATTGCAATTTAACCTGCTGTTCGAGCGTTTCTTAAATCCCGAACGTGTGTCCATGCCGGATTTTGATGTTGACTTCTGTCAGGACCGCCGCGGCGAAGTGATCAACTATGTGCAGGAAAAATACGGGCGGGACCGCGTGGCCCAAATTATTACTTTCGGGAAATTACAGGCACGGGCGGTGGTGCGGGATGTCGGGCGTGTTTTGCAAATGCCTTATGGGCTGGTGGACCGCATTGCCAAAATGATCCCGAATAACCCTGCCAACCCGACGACGTTGCAAGAAGCGCTTGATGCGGATCCTGATTTCAGGGCGGAAATTGCCAAGGATGAAACCTCGGAGAAGCTGATTGATATCGCGCTGAAACTGGAGGGTTTATACCGCCATGCATCAACCCATGCGGCGGGACTTGTGATAGGTGACAGACCTTTGCATGAGTTGGTGCCGCTCTATCGTGATCCGCGCTCCGAAATGCCGGTGACGCAATTCAATATGAAATATGTCGAACAGGCCGGCCTGGTCAAGTTTGATTTTCTTGGGCTTAAAACGCTGACCGTCGTTCAAAAAGCGGTACAGTTCATTAAGGAAACCAAGGGGGAAGAGCATGAAATCCTGAAGATCAGTCTGGAAGACAAGGCGAGTTATGATTTGATGGCGTCGGGTATTTCAACAGGTATGTTTCAGTTGG
Source organism: uncultured Micavibrio sp. (assembly GCA_965216405.1). Taxonomy (GTDB): domain Bacteria; phylum Pseudomonadota; class Alphaproteobacteria; order Micavibrionales; family Micavibrionaceae. The sequence continues at coordinate 92,322 of OZ244161.1, forward strand.
AAAGTACGGGCATGAAAGACGTATTGCGCAAGATGAAACCGACACGTTTTGAAGATATTATCGCGCTTGTCTCGCTTTACCGTCCGGGCCCGATGGATAACATTCCAAAATATATTGCAATTAAAGATGGTAACGAAGAACCCGATTACTTGCATCCTAAGCTACAACCTATTTTGGAAGAAACATTTGGTATCATGATCTATCAGGAGCAGGTCATGCAGGCAGCCCAGATTCTGGCGGGCTATACGCTTGGCGGCGCGGATTTGCTGCGCCGTGCGATGGGGAAGAAGATTAAAGAGCAAATGGATGCCGAACGGGTGAAGTTTGTGGAAGGCTCGGCGGAGAATAATGATGTGCCGGCAGAGCAGGCTTCCGCTATTTTCGACCAGATCGCTAAATTTGCCGGTTACGGTTTTAACAAATCGCATGCGGCCGCCTATGCTTTAATTGCGTACCAAACGGCCTGGCTTAAAGCGAATTATCCGGTGGAGTTTATGGCGGCATCGATGACCCTTGATTACGGTAACACCGATAAGCTGAGCGTCTTTAAGCAAGAACTCGACCGTATGGGCATAGAATTGTTGCCGCCTGATATCAATAAATCCGGCGTGATGTTTCGGGTTGAAGGAAATGCGGTGCGCTACGCTTTGGCAGCCTTAAAAGGCGTGGGTGAGGGGGCAATGGAAAAGATAGTTGCCGAGCGCGAAGCCAATGGTGAATTTAAAGATATGGCAGATTTTATCAGCCGCCTTGATACCAAAGTAATGAATAAACGACAGTTTGACGGGCTGGTTTGCGCCGGAGCTTTTGATAGCTTTAATGCTGACCGCGCATTATTGCATGGAAATATTGAAATGTTGCTGCGTCATGCCAGTAGTCTGGCGCAGGAACGTGAAAGTGGACAATCAAGCTTATTTGGCGGTGAGGATATAGGAAGCGAGATGCCTGATTATGCCCCGCAGGAACCATGGGATCAGTTGGAAAAGCTGGCGCATGAATTTAGTGCGGTTGGATTTTATTTATCTGCCCATCCCCTTGATGCCCGGATGAAACAACTGGAAAAAATGGGTGTGACGCCATTAAACCACGTTGCTGCCAAAATAAGCCGCTCTCCCTCCGGCCGCGTCAGTATGGCAGGCATCTTGATCCGCAAGCAGGAACGGGTATCGGCGAAGACAGGGAATAAATTTGCCTTCCTTCAACTTTCCGATGCCACAGGGGTTTATGAAGTCATGATATTTTCTGAAACGCTGGCGCGTAGCAGAGAGTTTTTGGTGCCTGGAACACCGTTGCTCATTCGGGCTGATGCGGAATTAAAAGATGAAGAGCTGCGCTTTCTTGGCCAGATTATCGAACCGCTTGATGAAGCGATGGCCGATAAAGTGCGGGAATTAAAAATACATATTGATGCGTCCGAACCTGTAGAACGCCTACATGATGTTTTGCAGGCAAGCGGGGCGGGGAATGTTAAAGTACATCTTTATGCGCATCTGGCGGATGGCCATATCGCTGAAATGTCTTTAAAGGGGAAATATTCCATTCCGCCGGATTTGATTAGTATGCTTCAAAAAACCCCCGGTTTCGTGAAGTATAGTGAGGCTTAATGCATTGGCGGGCCTTTTTGCCCTGGTCCTGTTGGCGATAGTAATTGAGGCATGACAGTCCAATCAATGGCAGCTTTAAGTTGCTGCCATGCAGGATGAATAAGTTCAGCCCCTTGGGCGGCACTTAAAGAAGGGATTACAGGTCCATGTTTTTTGAGGGAGGGATGTGTGTCCAATCTCTCATCTATAAACGTGGTGATGGCATGATAACTATGGCCAACACGCATAGAACCTGCATACATAAACTGGAAAAATATTTGCGTTGCTTCACCGGGGAACATCCGAACAGCCAAGGAAAGGTTTACAGGGTCGAGCGAATACTCACCTTGTGCGACTGTCTGGCGCATGTCTAATCGATGGGCTTGCTCGGTTCTGTTGCCTTGACGGGAAAACTCTTCTTCCAGCATCTTCATGGCGCGCAAAGTCGTGAGATGCTGATAGTGTAAGCCAAAACGAAATATTGTGTTGCTGTCTACCCTATGCCCGTTTGATAAAAGCAGGGGAGGATGTGTTGGGGGTAGGCCATCGTCAAATATTCTTTTCTGATCTTCAGGGGACAATGATTCATGAGCCTGGGCTATTTTTTCATTAATATCTGTTCCTTGAAATTGATCGAGAATATCCCAGTCGATTTCCCTCAGTAATTCCATCGCCCGTTCTTTGGCGTAAAAAGTGTTAAAATCTTCAATCGTGTATCTGTTGATCATTGTCTCATTACCTTTAATGAAAAGGTCTCCCTTGCTTCCAAGGACCATCCGGGGGCGGAAGAATATCATCCTGAATTTGTTCTCCCATCGTTTGCCATCCTTCGCTAATGAGGGAGAGAGCGGTCAGAGCATCAATATTGGTTGGCCCAGGTCCGATATCATTCTCGGCCAAGACACGATCAATATAACCTGTCACGGCATTGTAAACTTGACCGTTGTTCATTTGCCGCGGAAATATAAATTGAAAATAAATATGGGTGGCTTCCGCAGGATATATTTTAAACGCCAGAGGAAAGTTGAGATCAGTGGGCGGTGGCGGCGTTTCATCCATAAAATATTCGTTAAAAATTTGGCCGTGATGCGTTGTTTTGCTAAAAACAGTTTCAAATATGTCTAGTGCCCTAAGAAGGGAGTATTGCCCATTGGCTATGGCGTATTTCATCGCTTCTGAAGCTGAAACATTTCTGCCATCGGATAAACTTATGCCTTCTGCGCCTCCTGCAAAATTAAAGGCCATTCTATTAGGGTCTTGTGCATCAATTCGCAGGCGTTTCCTCAATTCTGCGCGTAAATCAGTGTGTTCATATTTTTCAAGAAGCTCCCAGTCAATCGACGGCAATTCCTGTGCCGCTAACTGGCGTGCGAAAAATGTTTTGAAATCATCTGATGTGTATCTTTTCATGGCAGATGGTATTACATAAGATTGAAAAACAGTCAATAATTACGTAAATTCTTTTGGGGCTTATCTATTTTCATTAGCAAGGCTAAAAAGGCTTGCAATTTAGGCTTAAAACCCATAAAACACGGGCAAGTTCACGCTATGTGTACAAATTCACAGATACGATTCCTTATCCAGTGTGTTGGAATTTTCCGTTTACGGAGATGACAAGTAAAAAACACCAAGGCGTATCGAGGACATAACTGGTTGATATATAAAGGAGAAATTACCATGCCTATGCCTACTGTAAAAATGAAAGACCTGCTTGAGGCAGGCGTCCACTTTGGTCACAACACACGCCGTTGGAACCCGAAGATGCAACAATACATCTTTGGTGTCAGAAATGGTGTTCATATTATCGATTTGCAACAAACTGTGCCAATGATGGGCCAGGCCCTTCAGGCAATGCGTGATATCGTTGCCAACGGTGGCCGTGTGCTGTTTGTCGGGACGAAACGTCAGGCTCAGGACAAAGTCAAAGAAAGCGCAAAGAGATGCGGTCAGTTCTATGTGAACCACAGATGGCTCGGCGGGATGATGACAAACTGGAAGACTATTTCCAATTCTATCAACCGTCTGCGCGAAGTAACTGATATTTTGGGTAAAGGTGATGATTCAGGTCTGAAGAAAAAAGAACTTCTGATGATGGAGCGTGAGCGCGACAAACTGGAATTATCTTTGGGCGGTATTAAAGACATGGGCGGACAGCCTGATGCAATATTTATCATTGATGTTAATCAGGAAGATATTGCCGTGAAGGAAGCCAACAATCTTGGTATTCCTGTTTTTGCTATTTTGGATTCCAATGTGGACCCAGAAGGGGTTGATTATGCAATTCCTGGTAATGATGATGCGTTACGCGCGATCTCTCTTTACTGTGATCTATTCAGCGACGCCATTTTGGATGGTATTCAGGCTGAAATGGCGTCCCAAGGAAAAGATGCCGGTGCGGCAGTGGATGTTGATGTGAAAGTGAAAACACCTGCGAAGAAGGATGAAGCACCGAAAGAGGCAGCTACAGCCGATAAAGCAGAAGAAGCGAAAACTGATGAGAAAACTGAAGAAGAGCAGGCTCCTAAAAAAGCAGCCTCTGCCGGTTAATTCAAATTAAGAAAAGGATTTAAGAAAATGACACAAATTACTGCTTCAATGGTAAAAGAGCTTCGTGAGAAGTCCGGTGCCGGAATGATGGATGCCAAGAAAGCTTTGGAAGAAGTGAATGGCGATATGGAAGCGGCGGTTGATTTCCTGCGTAAGAAGGGATTGGCCAAAGCCGAGAAAAAATCAAGCCGTACGGCGGCCGAAGGTTTGGTGGCAATTGTATCCGAAGGGACTACAGGCGCCGTTGTGGAGGTAAACTCTGAAACTGACTTTGTTGCCAGAAATGAGCAATTTCAGGCTTTCGTGAAAAATGTGGCCGTAAAAGCGACAAATGTTGAAAATATTGAAGAGCTGAAGGCCGCTGATTATGAAGGCAAAAGCGTTCAGGAAACTCTGACAAATCTTGTGGCGACAATCGGTGAAAACATGAGCATTCGCCGCATGGAAAAGCTTTCTGTTTCAGAAGGTAGCGTCGTCGGTTACGTCCACAATGCCGTGGCCCCCAATTTGGGTAAAATCGGCGTGCTTGTGGCACTTGAATCATCAGGGGACAAAGCAGCTTTAGACGCGTTGGGTAAGCAAATTGCCATGCACGTTGCCGCAGCCTTCCCGAAATATCTGAAGCGCGATGAGGTGGATGCCGCTGAAATGGAACGTGAGAAAAACGTGATCCGTGACGCCGCTTTGGCAGAAGGCAAACCTGCAGAGATTGTGGAGAAAATGCTCGATGGTCGTATGCGCAAATTCTATGAAGAGATTTGCCTGCTTGATCAGACTTTTGTAATTGATGGTGAAACCAAAATCTCAAAACTTTTGGAAAATGCGGAAAAAGAAGTGGGAGCACCTGTGGCTCTGACATCTTATGCCCGTATCCAACTGGGTGAAGGCATTGAAAAAGAAGAAGAGGATTTTGCCGCTGAAGTTGCTAAAGCAGCCAATGGCTAATCTCTTATGAGACCATAGCACGCCTAAAAAGATTTAAAAAAAGCCGCATTATGCGGCTTTTTTGTTATTCAGAATTAAGAAAATTTACGCCGCTTTTTTCATATTATTTGCCGGCATGATCTTGTCTGCCATCTTAGAAAGTTTTACATCCGTGTCTTTTTCCTGATCCAGGATTTTCTCGATGTAAGGCATAGCTTTTTTATAACCGAGCTTATTAGCAAGATTGAGTAACGTGCCATAAGAGGCAATTTCATAATGCTCTACTTTCTGGGCAGCGGCGATCAGGGCTTCATCAAGGACTTCGCCTTCTTCGGCTTCTTTCATGAGACCTTCGCCTTCTTCAATCAGGCCAAGAATGGCTTCGCATTTTTCACCTTTTTGTTTAATACCAGTTACTTCAAAAACTTTTTCAAGTTTAGCAATCTGGTCTTCTGTTTCTTTTAGGTGTGTTTCAAACCCTTTTTGTAGATCAGGGTTGGTGGCTTTCTTCGCCATTTTAGGAAGGGCCTTGGTAATTTTTTTCTCTGCATAATACATATCCTGCAAAAGATGTTCAAAAAGCTCTTCCATGGTTTGTATTTCCTTAGACATAGTTCATCTCCTTGTTTTGTAATGTTGTATATGCTTAACCCAATATTCTTTATGACGTAAAAGTTCCTAGAGAAAATAAAGAGTGCGTATATTTCCTATGTTGAGAATTGCTTTTCCTTAGAGCATCCCTTATGTTTATCGTGAAATTTCAAGATGTTCGGGGACAGGCATGGGCAAATCAGGCTATAAAAGGATCTTATTAAAAATGTCAGGCGAAGTCCTGATGGGAGACGGGGAATTCGGTCTTGATCCTGCGACAGTGAACCGTGTGGCTGAAGATATCAAGGAAGCTGTCGATAGCGGTGTCGAGGTCTGTGTTGTCGTGGGCGCGGGCAATATCTTTCGCGGTGTTTCAGGAGCCGCGCAGGGAATGGATAGAACAACAGCGGATTATATGGGGATGTTGGGTATTGTGATCAATGCGCTTGCCCTTCAAAATGCGCTTGAAACTTTAGGGAAGCAAACCCGCGTGATGTCCGCTATCCCCATGTCTGCCATTTGTGAGCCTTATATTCGCCGCAAAGCCATGCGACATATGGAGAAAGGACGTGTTGTCATTTTTGCCGCCGGTACGGGAAATCCTTATTTTACTACCGATACGGCAGCGGCGCTTCGCGCATCTGAAATGAATTGTGATGCGTTGCTGAAAGGCACCAAAGTAGATGGCATTTATAGTGCCGATCCACAAAAAGACGAGAGCGCAACGCGGTATGACAATATTTCCTATATGGATGTATTGACCAAGGATTTAAAAGTCATGGATGCCACAGCCATTTCGTTGGCCCGAGAAAATAATATTCCGATTGTTGTTTTCAATGTCCGGGAAAAAGGCAACCTGACCAAAACTTTACATGGCACCGGCGTCTGCACTACGGTGGCGAATTAACTAGTTGGAAAAGGGAAATAAAGATGGATAAAGCTGATTTAAAACGCCGGATGGATGGCGCAATCGATAATCTGAAAACTGAATATTCGGGGTTAAGAACGGGGCGTGCCTCAACTTCTATGCTCGATCCTGTGGTTGTCGATGTTTACGGATCAAAAATGCCGTTAAACCAGGTTGGAACAGTTGGTGTGCCCGAAGCGCGTTTATTAACGGTGCAGGTCTGGGATATGAACAACGCGCAGGCGGTGGATAAGGCTATTCGTGAAAGCGGGCTGGGTTTAAACCCGCAAACGGAAGGCAATATGATCCGGGTGCCGATTCCTGAATTGAACGAAGAGCGCCGAAAAGAAATCACCAAGGTTGCCGGTCAATATGCCGAATCCGCCCGTGTCTCTATCCGCAATGTCCGCCGTGACGGTATGGATGATATTAAAAAAGACAGCGATTTGTCCGAAGATGATAAAAAACGCCTCGAAAAAGAAGTGCAGGATCTGACGGATGAAAAAATCAAAGTCATTGACGATATGCTGGTTACGAAAGAAAAGGATATCATGACGGTTTAACCGCTCATGGAACGTTGATTGTGAGTAAGCAAAATCCCCAACATATTGCCATTATTATGGATGGTAACGGGCGCTGGGCTAAAAAGCGTAGCCTGCCGCGGACAGCCGGTCATCAACAGGGAATTGAATCCTGTAAACGGGTGGTCCGGGCAGCCGGAGAGTTGGATATTAAATATTTAACTTTATTTGGTTTTTCAACCGAGAACTGGAAACGTCCGGCCGATGAGGTGAATGAATTAATGCGTCTGCTACGGATGTATTTGCGCTCCGAAACGGCAGAATTGCACCGTAATAATGTCCGTATGCGGATGATTGGGGACCGCGGCGCTTTTTCCAAAGATATCTTGGAATTGATTAGAAATGCCGAAGAGCTAACACAAGACAATGACGGCTTAAATCTGAACATTGCCCTGAATTACGGGGGGCGTGATGAGATCCTGAAAGCGGCCAGTGATATGGCTCTTGATTTTAAGGAAAAAGATATTGAACCGAGTTTTGATAATGTGCAGGAATATTTTTCCTCTTATTTAATGACAAAAGATATTCCAGACCCTGATATCTTGATCCGCACCAGCGGAGAGCAACGCATCAGTAATTTTCTGTTATGGCAATGTGCCTATACCGAGTTTGTCTATTGTGATACACTCTGGCCTGATTTTAACAAGAACGACTTGTTAGCGGCGATGAATGAATTTGAAGGACGCGAGCGTCGTTTCGGTACGATTGGATCATAGAGCACTATGCCATTTAAAAATCTGAGTTCTTTACAACTTCGCATTTTATCGTCGTGTGTGATTGTCCCACTGACATTGGGCGTCATATATATTGGCGATATTTTCTATTTTATGTTCACCACCGCCCTTTTATTTTTTGCCTTTGATGAATGGATGGCGATGGCCGCAAAATCCAAACGTACCAAGTTGGCAGCAGCACTTGGGGTTTTCTACTTAGGTATAGGACTGGGGGCTTTCCTGATTTTGCGACGTCTGGAAATAGACTACGTAATGATGAAGACCATGGCTTTAATCCTGATGATCTGGGCAACCGATACGGGTGCATTCTTTACGGGGAAAATGATTGGCGGTAGGAAGTTATGTCCGACGATCAGTCCGGGGAAAACCTGGGCAGGGTTTATCGGCGGTTTAATGTCGGGCGCTTTGGTCGGTTACGCGCTGTTTGTTGTGTTTGGTTTTTATAACAATGCGCAAACCGCGGTGCAGGTCGGCTTTATTGTTGCCGTCGCCTCCCAAATGGGGGATTTGCTGATTTCAAAATATAAACGCCATGTTGGTATAAAAGATACTGGGAGCCTTATTCCCGGCCATGGTGGAGTGCTGGACCGTATTGATTCCCTTCTGCTGGCTGCGCCCGTTTATCTTCTGTGTCTTTATATTCTTTATATTCTTCAGGCAGCACAATGAGTGTTCAAACCGTTTCTATTTTCGGGTCTACCGGATCGGTAGGACAAAATACGATTAAAGTCCTGCAGGCACAGGAGGTAGAATACGATATTCAGGTCTTAAGTGCCTATAACAATGTCAAATTACTGGCGGAGCAGGCACGCACCTTAAAAGCAAAACACGCCGTGATAGGAGATGAAACGCAGTATGAGAAACTAAAACAATTTCTTGCGGATACAGATATCGACGTGAGTGCAGGGGAAGAGGCTTTGGTGGAAGCGGCAAGTATCCCGGCTGACTGGATCATGGCGGCGATTGTGGGAATGGCAGGATTACGCCCCTTGATGGCAGCCATCAAGCAAGGAACAACCGTAGCGATTGCAAACAAGGAGCCCCTTGTCGCGGCAGGGCCGCTTGTATTGGAAACGGCAAAAGGATCCGGCACAACCATCTTGCCAATTGATAGCGAGCATAATGCGATTTTTCAGGTTTTCGAGAGAAAAAACAGGGAATCGATTGAAAAAATCATTCTGACCGCTTCAGGCGGACCATTTCGCACTCATACTATTGATCAAATGGCGATGATGACACCGGCGCAAGCGTTGAATCATCCGACCTGGGATATGGGAGCAAAAATCTCCATCGATAGCGCAACAATGATGAACAAAGCGCTTGAAGTTATTGAAGCGCAACGATTATTTGATATGAATCCTAAACAGATTGATGTCTTGGTGCATCCCCAATCACTCATTCATTCAATGGTTCAATATAAAGACGGCTCCTTGTTGGCGCAGATGGGGGCGGCTGATATGTGCACCCCGATCACATATGCTTTGGGCTATCCTAACCGTTTACCGTCTCCCGGCGATAAGCTGGATTTGACCCAGTTGCGGCAGTTGGATTTTGAGCCTGTTGATCGTGAAAGATTTCCTTTTGTGCAAACGGCTTATGATTGTCTGGACGCAGGGCTTGCATCCTGTATCACGATGAATGCAGCCAATGAGGTTGCTGTAGAGGCGTTTTTAAACCATAAAATTGCCTTTTTGGATATTTATAATCTAGTTTTAGATATGTTGAATAAATGTGAATCCCGCCCTTTAAACTCACTTAAAGAAATATTATCGTACGATAGTTTTGTGCGACGGCAGGCAAATTCATGTATACTAAAAATTACATCCCAACCCCAAAGGGCCACCTCATGAAAGTGTGCGCCAAATTTAAATTTATTTAAGGATATTTTATGACTTCAATTTTTGATTTGTTTCAACTTGTGGCTAGCAATGTGTGGCTTTACGGCGGGACCTTTATTCTGGTTTTGTCTATTCTGGTTTTTGTCCATGAATGGGGACATTATATTGTGGCGCGAATGTGCGGTGTGCGTGTCGAGGTTTTCTCCATTGGCTTTGGAAAAGAGCTGTTTGGCTGGACAGACAAGAAAGATACAAGGTGGAAAATCTCCTTAATACCGCTTGGTGGATATGTCAAAATGTTTGGAGATACAGATCCTGCCAGCGCAGGCCATACGGCAGAAATTAAAGAAGGGGATACGGTCAGGCCCTTTACGCCCGAAGAGCGCAAAGTCGCCTTTTACAGCAAATCCGTTGCACAGCGTTCTGCTATTGTTTTTGCAGGGCCTGCGATTAATTTCCTTTTTGCGATCTTGTTGCTGTTCGGCATGTATAGTATTTACGGCCAGCCGATAACGCCGCCAGCCGCTTCAGCTGTTATTGTTGATAGCGCGGCGGAGAAGGCAGGATTTGAACCGCATGATGAGATCATTGCCATCAGCGGTGAGAAAGTCAGACGTTTTGAAGATATTCGCCGGATTGTATCGGTTGCTTTGGACACGCAACTGACCTTTGATGTGCAGCGCGGCGATAATATCGTGACGCTAAAGGCCACACCCGAAAAGCAGGAGCTAACAGACCGTTTCGGTTTCTCGCATTCGCGGGGCATGCTCGGGATCATTGGTCCTGCGAATGGTCTGGCTATTAAAAACATATCTTCCGTAAATGGACGGGAAGTGGAAGGGGAGGAACAGATACGTGCCGCCCTTTTGGCAAATATGGATAAAAATATTCCGATAGCGTTAGACCGCGGAGAGCAAACAGATACCATTATTATTCATGCGCGGGGTGAGCTTAATAAGGGCTTATTAAGCGCTGAGAGTCCGGATTATAATGTGCTGATTGTTTCCGACCGACTGGGAGAAGAAATCCTGCAGCACGGTCCTGTGAATGGTATTCAGGCAGCGGTGAGTGAGACATGGAGCATTACAGGCTCCACGCTGAAGGCGATTGGCCAGATTTTTACAGGCACACGAAGCGCAACTGAATTGGGTGGCATTATCCGGATTGGCGCCATTGCCGGTGATATGGCGCAAGCCGGAATGGTGGCGATTATTACATTCACCGCCCTTCTTTCCATAAACCTGGGGCTCATTAACCTGTTCCCAATACCGATGCTCGATGGCGGACACCTTGTATTCTATGTGATTGAAGCCGTTAAAGGCAGTCCTGTTTCCGAAAAAATGCAGGAATATGCTTTTCGTTTTGGTTTTGCGGTGCTTATTGGTATGATGTTATTTGCTAATTTGAATGATATTTTTCAACTGGTGATGTAATATTTCGGTGATAAATATCGTCAAGTAGCGCGTAAAGGGTTGTTCCGACCTGCAAAATTAACTAATGTCAGCGCATGAAAATTATTCGACTTCGTCAGCTATTATGCTTGTTTTGCCTTGTTTTAATGACAGGTATCTTTGGGGTGTCTTCTTCTGCTGATGCGCAGCAGACGATTCGTGAAATCCGGGTGAACGGGGCAGAGCGTGTTGAGCCCTCTACCGTTTTATCTTATCTGGGTGTAAGCGTGGGTGATCCTGCGGATTCCCAGACATTGAACCAGGCGCTCAAAAATCTTTATGCCACGGGACTTTTTGCCGATGTGAATATGCAGTATGACCGCGGCGTGTTGTTGGTGAATACGGTTGAAAATCCTGTTGTGAACCAGATTGCCTTTGAGGGCAATGACAAGATTAAAGACACCGAACTTATGGCCGAGATATCGTTGAGGCCGCGTCAGGTTTTTACCCGCACGCAAATCCAGAATGACGTCAGCCGTGTTTATGAAATTTATCGCCGTTCAGGGCGTTTTTCCGCGAATGTTGATCCTAAAATTATTAAATTGGACCAAAACCGCGTGAATGTTGTATTTGAAATCAACGAAGGGGATATCACCAAGATTAAAGGTATCCGTTTTGTTGGTAACGAAGCCTTTAGCGATGATTCTCTGCGTTCAGAGCTTTCAACCAAGGAAGATCGTTGGTACCGCTTTCTTTCCAGTGATGACCGCTATGATCCCGACCGGATCGAGTATGACAAAGAATTGTTACGCCGTTTTTATCTGAAAGAAGGATATGCAGATTTTCAGGTGGTTGCGGCAAATGCCGAGTTGGCGCCTGGCGAAAAAGAATTTTACCTGACCTTTAATGTAGATGAAGGGCCGCGTTACCGTGTTGGTGAAGTTGGTATTAAATCAGAACTGCGCGGCTTTGACGGGGCAATCTTACGTGATGATATCATGTTTGTGCCGGGGGCGTGGTATAACGCCGATGAGGTTCAGGGATCTATCGAAAATATGACTGAAACCTTGGGTGATAATCAGTATGCGTTTGTTGATATCCGCCCGGATGCCAAACGGAATGCTGAGGCGGATACTATCGATATTACATTCCAGATTGATGAATCGCCACGCGTGTTTGTAGAGCGTATTAATGTTGAAGGAAACGTGCGGACAATTGATAAAGTTATCCGACGTGAAATTCTGTTGGCAGAAGGCGACCCGTTCAACCGCACAAAACTTGCCAAATCGGAGCAGCGTATTCGTGATTTAGGTTTCTTTGAAAATGTCGTGGTAAACACGAGACAGGGAAGCGCACCGGATAAAATTATCATTGATGTCGGTGTTGCGGAGCAATCCACGGGCGAGCTGTCTGTGGGGGCTGGGTTCTCCACCAACGATGGTCCTTTGGCAGACTTGAGCATTCGTGAACGCAACCTTCTTGGAAAAGGGCAGGACCTGTTATTCTCCACCACGATTGCCGGGGAAAGAACACAGTTTGATGCTTCCTTTACGGAACCGCACTTCCTTGACCGCGATCTGGCGGCAGGTTTCGATGCATTCCATATTCAGCGGGATTTGCAGGATGAAAGCTCCTTCGATCAACGCCAAAGCGGTGGAGCCGTGCGTATCGGTTATCCTTTATCTGAGTATTGGAGACAGGGTTGGAAATACCGTATCGAGAACAATGAAATTACCGATGTTGATAATTCAGCCTCGCGCTTTATCCGTGATCAGGAAGGCAAACGTACAACATCTGCAGTCTCACAGCGTTTAACCTTTGACGACCGGGATAGCCGGCTGTTCCCGACAGAAGGCCTGTATTCATGGCTTGACGGGGAAGTTGCCGGTGTCGGAGGCGATGCCAAATATGTTTCCGGTAAGTTAGGGGCTAACTATTTTATTCCTGTCTATAAGAAGAGCGTTATTTTTGATGTTCTTGGAGAGGTCGGGGCAATTACCGGTTGGGGCGATGAAAATGTTCAGATTAACGAGCGTTTTTACCTTGGTGGCAACACGTTGCGCGGGTTTGAGCGCGCCGGTGTTGGTCCGCGTGATAGTCTGACGGATGACTCCTTGGGTGGTAACTTATTCTATCGCGGGTCGGCTGAATTCAAATTCCCGATTGGTTTGCCTGAGGAACTTGGGGTTGCAGGACATGCATTTTCTGACTTTGGATCCTTATGGGATCTGGATGAAACCAGCGGTATTATTCAGGATGAAAGCAGTATCCGCGTTTCTGCCGGGGTTGGACTTTCATGGCGCTCTCCTTTAGGGCCAATCCGTGTAGATATAGCAACACCAGTTGTTGAGGAAGATTTTGATAAAGATGAAGTCTTCCGCTTCAGCTTTGGCACACGGTTCTAAAGCGATATGATACGTCAATACATCACTGCATTTTTATTATGCGCCGGGCTATTACTTGTCGCAGGCAATGTTTCGTATGCGCAGGATGTTTCCATCGCTGTAGTGGACGTTGAAAAAGTCTTAAATGAATCACGCGCCGGTAAAAGTATTCAGGCTCAGTTAACTGCGCGGCGGGAAGCTTTTCAAAAGGAGTTTACCTCACGCGAAAATAACCTTGTTGAATCCGAAAAAAATCTGATTGAACAAAAATCCGAAATGCCTGCCGAAGAGTTTGCGACAAAACGACGCGAGTTTGAGCAACAATTGCTGGAAACCCGTAATCTTTTTCAAAAGCGGCGTAATTCCCTTGATAAGGGGTTAAACGGGGCGTTGACTGATTTGCGTAAAAATATCATTCAGGTAACAGCTGAAGTCGCGGATGAAAAAGATTATAAAGTTGTACTGACGCGTGACTCTGTCGTGATTGTTGAAAAAGAAATGGACATCACGGAAACCGTCCTCAAGCGGCTGGATACGAAAATTCAGACGATTAAACTGGATGTAGCGAAATAGGGGCGCCATGGCAGACCCAAAATTTCATCATCGCACAGCGCCCAAAACGCTTGAAAATCTTGCCAGTATCGCTAACGCAGAATTAAAAGGTGATGGTGGTCTGACAATTAATGATGTCGCCCCGCTTGATCAGGCCGGTGCAGGGCATATCAGCTTTCTGGACAATATAAAATACAAGGAAAGCTTTCAAAATACGAACGCATCTGCGTGCATTATTTCACCCAAAATGGAAGAATTTGCGCCCGAAGGCTGCGCGTTGTTGATTAGTAAAAATCCTTACAAAGCTTATGCTCTTATTGCCCAGAGTTTCTATCCTGTGTGTATACCTAAGCCGCAGATATCATCTGCTGCGCATGTTGATACAAAAGCGGTTATGGGGCAGGGATGTGTAATTGAAGCAGGAGCGGTGATTGCTGAGGGGGTGGAATTAGGAGATGGATGCTGGGTGGAACCAAATGCGGTCATCAGTCAGAATGTGCAAATCGGTAAAAACACGCGCATTGGGGCGAATACCAGTATTTCGCATGCGGTTATTGGGCAGGGGACCAGAATTTATCCGGGTGTGCGGATCGGGCAGGATGGTTTTGGTTTTGCGATCGATCCTGCCGGACATGTCAAAGTACCGCAACTCGGGCGGGTGATTATAGGGGATCATGTTGAGGTGGGGGCCAATAGCTGTATTGACCGCGGAGCGGGTCCCGACACGGTCATAGGGGATGGCACGTGGATTGATAACTGTGTGCAGATTGGCCATAATGCGAAGATTGGGAAGGGATGCGTGATTGTCGCACAAGCTGGCGTTGCCGGTAGCACCACCTTGGAAGATTATGTTGTTGTCGCCGCGCAGACTGGGATAGCAGGACATCTAACGATTGGAACCGCAAGCCGTATTGCCGCGCAATCAGGAATCATGCAGAGCTTGCCACCTCAATCTGAGGTAATGGGGTCCCCGGCATTGCCGATAAAGCAATATTTAAGACAGGTGGCCATGCTCAAGAAATTAACAAAGAAAAAATAACGCTGAAGTAAGTAAAAAATTGACGATTGACCCAAAAAAAGAATAATAGAATCCCATGACAGAGACAAATTTATCCGAACCAATTGATATTAACCGGATCATGAAAATGATCCCGCACCGTTACCCTATTTTACTGGTAGATCGCCTGATTGACTATGTGGCGGGGGAAAGGGCAGTCGGCCTTAAAAACGTAACAATCAATGAACCCCATTTCATGGGCCATTTCCCCGGTATGCCGGTTATGCCGGGTGTGCTCATTGTCGAAGCTATGGCCCAAACATCCGCCATTTTGGTGGTACAAACTTTGGGTAAAGAAGCCGAAGGGAAAGCGGTCTTTTTCATGACCATTGATGGTGCCCGTTTTCGTAAACCTGTCATTCCGGGAGATTGCCTGCACATCCATGTTGAAAAAGTTCGTCAGCGTGGTCAGGTCTGGAAATTTCAATGCGAAGCAAAGGTTGATGGCAAAGTCTGCGCCGAGGCTACGATCAGCGCCATGCTAACCGACCAAGACGTCGGCTGATTACCGCATAAATCCTGTCACATACTGTAAAACAACGTGAATTGAGCCTTGCGCGGAGGGCTTCTATACTTGCAAAATGACTCATAAAGCCGAAACAATTATTCATCCCACTGCTATTATTGAAGAAGGGGCCCAGCTTGGTACAGGGTGCCAAATCGGGCCTTATTCGATCGTCGGACCGAACGTAATTTTAGGGGATAATGTGACCCTGAAATCCCATGTGGTTGTCGAGGGTCATACCCGTATCGGGGTGGGAACGACGATTTTTCCCTTTGCCTCTATAGGACATGCCCCGCAGGATTTAAAATATAAGGGAGAGCCATCAGAGCTTATTATCGGCAAAAACAATACTATCCGCGAACATGCGACGATGAATCCGGGAACTGCGGATGGCGGTATGAAGACTGTTGTCGGTGATAACGGGTTGTTCATGATGGCGACCCATGTGGCACATGATTGCCAAATAGGGAACAACGTCATTATGGCCAATAATGCGACACTTGGCGGTCATGTAACGGTGGGAGACCGCGTTCTAATCGGTGGTTTGGCGGCCGTACACCAATTTGTGCGTATTGGCGCCTTTGCGGTTATTGGTGGTATGAGCGGGGTAGAGAACGATGTTATTCCCTTTGGCCGGGTAAAGGGCGAGCGCGCCTCCCTTGCAGGGTTAAACCTTGTTGGGTTAGAGCGCGGCGGTTTTTCCAAGGACCAGATTCGTACCATCCAACAGGCTTTTAAAGGTATATTTGATGGCGATGGTAACCTTGACCAACGGCTGGATCATGTGGCCGAAAACAATCAGGGCAATGACCTGGTTGAAAAGATTGTCGATTTCGCCCGCCACAGAGAAAAGTTCGGACTATGTCAGCCGGAAAAGAAAAAAGCCTGACTCCTCCCATAGAGAAATTAGGAATTATTGCAGGCGGCGGCGTTATTCCTGCACAATTAGTGAAAGCTTGCGCCCGCCAGAACATGCAACCTGTTGTGGTCGGGCTGCGTGGGGATACGCAATCCTTAACGCCTGACTTTTGGGGGCGGATCGGTTCCGCCGGTAAAATTATTCGGTTTTATCAAAGACAAAATGTGCGTGATATTGTGCTGATTGGCTCCGTCAAGCGACCCGGCCTTTTGGATTTATGGCCTGACTGGATCACATTCAAATTCTTTCTTAAGGCATGGCTAAAGTCTTTCGGTGATAACGATTTGCTGGAATCGGCGCGTGAGGAATTGGAAAAGATGGGTTTTCGTCTTCATGGCGTGCATAAGTTCCTGCCGGAACTGCTGATGCCTGAAGGATTAGTTGCAGGCGCCTTACCAACGCAATCGCAACAAAAAGATATTCAAATTGGGCTGGAAGCGTCACAGGATTTAGGTCGGCAGGATATAGGACAGGCTGTCCTTGTTAAAAATGGTAAGATCATCGGGCGTGAGGATAAAAATGGAACAAGCGCGCTTATCAAGCGGCATGGCGAAGAGGGGGCTCTTTTAGTAAAAACCTGTAAACCACAACAGGATACAGATCTTGATTTACCAACCATCGGGCCGAATACGGTAGAGCTTTGCCGTGATAAAAAAATGGCTGGTATTATCGGACAGGCGCAACATACTCTGCTGGTTGAAAGGGAGCAGGTTAAAAGTCTGGCGAACGAGGCAGGGCTCTTCGTAATGGGGGTAACGCTTCATGAGTAAGAAAATCTATTTGATTGCAGGAGAGGCCTCCGGTGACTTTTTAGGCGCACAGCTCATGCAGGCGTTGAATGAAAAAGAACCGGATGTTGAATTTCACGGTATAGGTGGGCCGCTTATGCAGGCGCAAGGATTACGGAGCTTGTTTGCGATGCAGGAACTGTCCTTAATGGGGATCATGGAAATCTTCCCAAAGATTATCCATCTTTTAAAAAGAATCCGCCAAACCATTCAGCATATTGATGAAATCAAACCTGATATGGTCGTCACGATTGATGCGCCTGACTTTTCATTCCGGGTCATGAAGGGGGCCAGGAAAAGAATAACCCAACCGCCAATTCTGGTGCATTATGTGGCACCAACGGTCTGGGCCTGGCGGGAAAACCGGGCAGCCAAAATTGCCAGATTTCTGGATGCTATAATTTGTCTGTTTGATTTCGAACCGCCATATTTTGAAAAGGAAGGCTTAAAAGCCATCGCTGTCGGCCATCCCATGATGGAAAGCGGTCTGTTGGAGGCAGAAGCCTTCTCTTTAGGAGCTTCAAAAACACGAAAGCTCGGCGTGTTTTTCGGTAGCCGCCAGGGTGAGATCAAGCGTATTTCGCCTGTCATTCTTGAGGCATTAGAAAAAATTATTAAAGATCAACCGGCTATAGAACTTGTGGTGCCAACCTTGCCGCACCTGAAAGCGCAGATTGAAGACCTGCTGAAAAATATTGAAGTACCGATCCATATTGAGACCAGCCGTGAACAAAAATGGCAGGTTTTTAAATCATGCGATGCGGCAATAGCGGTCTCAGGAACCGTAGGGCTGGAACTGACTGCTGCCGGTGTTCCCCATATCATTGCCTATAAAATGAATCCGCTGACATTTCAGATTTTGCGGGGTGTTATCAAAGTAAAATATGCCCATCTGGCCAACATCATGGAGCATAGAGAAATCGTGCCAGAATTCATACAAGATGACTGCACAAGCGGGAATATTGCGAACGCTACACTTGGCTTATTATCCGATAGGCACAAAAGAAGCGTGCAGATAAAGCAATTCGAGGCCATCCGGTTACGGATTGGCGGAGAGAAATCACCTTCTCTAAGCGCCGCAGAATTTTTATTAAGCCTCTAGCGTTTATTTTCTTTTCTTAAGAGGAACATAAGGACGCTCTGCCTCACCGGTGTAGAGCTGGCGGGGACGTCCGATGCGTAACGATGATTCTTCCATCATTTCTTTCCATTGAGATATCCATCCGGCTGTCCGCGAGACGGCAAACAACACGGTAAACATTTCAACGGGGAAGCCCATGGCCTTTAGAATGATCCCGGAGTAGAAATCCACATTCGGGAAGAGTTTGCGTTCAACAAAATAAGGGTCTTCAAGCGCGATTTTCTCAAGCTGCATCGCAAGTTCCAACTGCGGATCATCAATGCCAAGCTCTTCCAGCACCTCGTGACAGGACTCACGCATGATTTCTGCGCGCGGATCATAGTTTTTATAGACGCGGTGACCGAAGCCCATCAGGCGGAACGGGTCATCCTTATCTTTGGCACGTTTAATAAATTCAGGAATGTTTTTCTTATCGCCAATTTCATCCAGCATTTCGAGTACGGACTGGTTTGCCCCGCCATGCGCCGGTCCCCAGAGAGAGGTGATGCCCGAAGCGATACAGGCCATGGGATTGGCTTGAGACGAACCAGCCAGACGCACGGTCGATGTTGAAGCGTTTTGTTCATGGTCTGCATGAAGAATAAGAATGCGCTCCATCGCGCGGACGAGAGGCTTGCGCAGTTTATAATCTTCTGCCGGCACAGAAAAACACATATTCAGGAAGTTCTCAGCGTAGCTAAGATCGTTACGCGGATAGACATATGGCTGTCCTTTGGAATATTTCATAGCCATCGCCGCCAAAGTCGGCATTTTTGCAATCAGGCGATGCGCGGAAATACGGCGTTGTTCAGGATCCCAGATATCCAGCGAGTCATGGTAGAAGGCGGCCATTGTTCCAACAACTCCGCACATAATCGCCATCGGGTGGGCATCACGGCGAAAGCCCTGATAAACACTTTTCACCTGTTCATGGATCATCGTGTGATTGGTGATAAAGCCTGTAAATTCTTCGAGTTTTTCCTTATTCGGCAATTCACCATGAAGTAACAGATGGCATACTTCCATATAACTGCTTTTAAGGGCGAGTTCTTTGATGTTATAGCCGCGGTGCAGCAAAATTCCTTTATCGCCGTCAATGTAGGTGATCTTGGATTTACAGCTTCCCGTGGAGGTAAAGCTGGGGTCAAACGTAAAATGCTCTGTCTGCGCATATAGTTTACGCACATCAATACAATGGGGGCCGTAGGTGCCTTCAATGACCGGCAGGGTGGTTTTCTCACCTGTCTGATCATTTATAAGGGTAAAAGTTTTTTCTTGAGGTTCTTTTGACATTCTTTTTCCTGTTCGTTTTATGTTTATGCTTGGTCAATATAATCGATGGCTTTTTGCAGTCTTGTCATGACTTCATCTTGCCCTAAAATCTCTGCTGCTTCAAATAAAGATGGGGATTTATCGGTGCCCGTTAATGCCGCCCTTAAAGGCATCATTACCTTGCCGAGTTTGCCTTCCGCCTGTGTATCGGCAATATCACGGCACATGGCTTCGATTTGCGCCGCAGTGAAATCATCTAGCTTTTCAAAGCCTGCTTTTAAAGCTTTTAAATTATTGAGCGAATCCACATTTAGTTGTTTTTCCGCTTTGGGGTCAAAGGTGATGTTATTCGTAACATAAAATAAAGATTCCCTGGCCAGTTCTACAAGGGTTTTGGAGCGGTCTTTTAAACCATTCATGCCAGCTAGTAGCCGGCTTTCTCCCTCATTATCAATCTCTATGTCATGCAGTTCTTTTAAAAACGGAATGACAAGGTTAAGAAGGCGTTCATTATCGGCTTCTTTCATATAATGGGCATTCAGGCTTTCCAGTTTGTCGTAATCAAAACGGGCAGCTGCTTTATTCATGCCATCGAAATCAAAAATTTTAATGGCTTCTTCCTTGGTCATGATTTCATCATCCCCATGGGCCCAGCCAAGCCGTAAAAGGTAATTGCACATGGCTTCGGGCAGGTAGCCCATATTTTCAAATTCACCAACACCTACCGCCCCATGACGTTTAGAAAATTTGGTGCCGTCAGGACCGTGAATAAGCGGCAGATGCGCATAAGTTGGCATGTCCCAGCCCATGGCATCGTAAATTACGTTTTGGCGGAAGGTGTTGTTTAGGTGATCATCCCCGCGGATAACATGCGTTACGCCCATATCGTGATCATCAACCACAACGGCCAGCATATAAGTAGGGGTACCATCACTACGTAAAAGTATCAGATCATCTAGGTTTTTATAATCTACGGTAACATCCCCTTGTACTTCATCATGGATGGTCATTTTACCTTCAAGGGGGGCCTTGACCCTTATCACAAAGGGCTTGTCATCAGGCCCGTCGGTGCGGTCACGCCAGCGGCGGTCATAAGATGTCGGCAGCCCTTCGGCTTTGGCTTTTTCCCGCATTTCCGTCAGTTCTTCTGCCGTGCAATAACATTTGTAAGCTTTGCCTGCAGCCAGTAATTCGTTGGCAACATCAATGTGGCGCTGCTTATTGGCAAATTGGGATTCCGGCTTGTTGTCGTAATCAAGGCCCAGCCAGGCCAGACTGTCCAAAATTACCTGCACCGCTTCTTCAGAGTGGCGTTCGCGATCAGTGTCTTCAATGCGCATCAGGAATTTGCCGCCGGTATGACGGGCATAAAGCCAGTTGAATAGGGCCGTGCGGGCATTGCCAATATGCATGAAACCTGTGGGAGAGGGGGGGAAACGGGTAACAACAGACATTATAAAAACTATGATCCTTTTATCGGGTTTTGTCTTTTATTCTTGCAGGCTATAGTGTCTTGTTTTGCAAAAAATTCAAGAGCTTATCACGCAGCAACTCGCGGCCCAGAAAACCCAGCTTTTTATATGGGTGCCGTTCTTTTTTGCCATCGGGATCGGAATTTATTTTTCTTTACAGCATGAACCGCCAATGCGTCCCTTTGTGGGGGGCTTTCTACTGCTCTTAGCAGGCAGTTATGGTATGTCACGTCGGCAATATATCAGTGATCTTTATAAAATTTCTTTCTTAGGAATGATGGCCATCTCTCTTGTTTTGTTTGGTTTTTTAAGTGCGCAGATGCGCACGCAAATTGCCTATACGCCGATGTTGACCAAAAAGATGATGCCCGTCGGGGTGGTGGGGACTCTGGAAAGTGTTGAACCGTTGGGCGGCAAAGAGGGCAGCCGCATTGTTGTAACGCAATTGGAGATCGAGCGTCTGGAGCCGGAAAAAACGCCGCGCAAAATCAGGATCAAAGTTAGAAAAGATGAAGGCTTAAGTGCCGGTCAGCGGGTAAAAGTACTGGCAGGGTTAAATCCACCTTCCGGTCCTGTGGCACCAGGCGCATTTGATTTTCAACGTATGGCCTTTTTTAAAGGCATTGGCGCCGTTGGATTTGCCTATAATGCACCGGAAATTTTAAAGGAAACGAAGCAGTCGCGAACGCTTTCCGGTATCCGGGAGGCTATTTCAGACAAAATAGCAAAGCATGTTAATGGCCCGCAGGCGCCTGTCCTTATTGCTTTAATGACGGGGCAGCGCGGCGCTATTGCGGATCACCATAAAGAAGCATTGCGGGGGGCAGGACTGGCCCATTTACTCGCTATCTCCGGTCTTCATGTAGGAATGGTGGCAGGGGTGTTGTTTTTCTTTAGTCGGCTTTGTATGGCAAGTATCCCTGCTTTGACCCTGAAATATCCGATTAAAAAATGGGCGGCGGGAGCCGCGTTGATCGGGGCGCTGTTTTATACGCTTATTGTGGGCGCGACAATTCCCACCCAACGTGCGCTGATAATGACAGGGTTGGTGATGATGGCGATCATGTTTGACCGCTCTCCTTTTTCCTTACGCTTGGTGGCTTTTGCAGCGTTTATAGTGTTGTTGTTTTCACCAGAAAGTTTGACCAGTGTCAGTTTCCAGATGTCATTTGCAGCGGTGATAGCGCTGATTTGTTTTTATGACGCAATACGCCCTTTCTGGATGGAGTGGCACCGGCGGGCGGGATTATCGCGGAAGATATTTCTTTATTTTGCCGGTGTTTTGCTAACGACATTGATCGCAGGGGCAGCGACAGGCCTTTTCGCCCTTTATCATTTTCAGCAATATGCCCAGTACGGAATGCTGGCCAATATTGTGGCGGTGCCTTTGATGGCCTTTATCGTTATGCCGTTTATCGTATTTTCATATGTGTTGATGCCGGTGGGGTTGGAACATATTTCTCTGAAAGTAGCTGATTGGGGGGTAGAGTGGATTTTGGCCACGGCGCAGTGGGTCAACGGGATGCAAGGGGCTGTCTTACATATAGGTGGCTGGCCGCAATGGATTTTTATTTCCATGATTTGCTGCTTATGGTTTTTTCTGATCTGGCAGGGGCGTTTTAGGGTCGTGTCGATACCGGTTTTTATTTTCTTGTGTGCGCTGACATTTATTTATAAACAACCAGATATTCTTGTTTCTTCAAAAATAGATTTAGTCGCGATTGAGGATAATAATGGGTCACTATGGTTATCTACGGGGCAGGCGCAACGTTATAGCGCCGATAACTGGATGCGTTTGCGCGGACATGAAGGGCAACATAAGAATATCTGGCCGCGCGAAGGAGGCGCCAGTGGTTTTCCGTTGATATGTGATCCCTATGGATGCCGCGGGGAGGTGAACAGCTATAAAGTATCTATCGCCTATACCCCAAAAGCCTGGCAGGAAGATTGTGCCTGGGCGGACATTGTCATCTCCAAAACCCCGGTGCCATATAAGAAATGTCAGGCCAAAACAGTAATAGATTTTTTTGATGTCTGGCGCCAAGGACCGCATGCTTTATGGCTCGACCCCGAGAAAGTTACTGTGCGCACAGTGGAAAAGGTCAGAGGCCTGCGCCCCTGGACCCAAACATCAGCCAATAATAAGAAAAAAGATTAGTGATAAGTGCGCATCAGGCTGGTCAGTTTCCCCTGAATTTGTACTTGTTCAGGATTATAAACCTGTTCTTTATAATCATCATTTTCAGGGATCAGAATGACTTTGCCGCCTTGGCGCTTGAGCCGCTTTAAGGTGACTTCTTCTCCATCCACGAGGGCCACGACAATATCACCGTCATTGGCATGATCGGCTTTTTTGATAATGACAGTATCGCCATCATTAATGCCGGCCTTGATCATAGAATCGCCATCAACTTCCAAGGCGTAATGGTCACCATTGCCGATCATCATTGGTGGGATTTCAACAGACCCGTTTTCATCACGGATGGCTTCGATAGGGGAGCCCGCTGCAATCCGTCCATAAAGGGGGATGCTTTCCATTGCTGAGCTGGCAAAACTCGCGGATTGGATATTTGAGGGAGTCTCACTATATCCTTCGGGGAGCCGTTTGACTTCAAGGGCGCGGGCGCGGTGCGGCAGACGTTCCAGATAGCCGCGCTCGACAAGCGCCGTAATCAGGCGGTGAATACCGGATTTTGATTTTAGTCCCAAGGACTCACGCATTTCATCAAAAGAAGGCGCGATATCGCCTTCCTGCATGCGTTCATGAATTAATATTAATAGTTCTCTTTGCTTTTTTGTCAGCATAATAATTTCCCCGAAATATATAGAATCAATCAAATGTTCATCTATAGTTCTACTTTAGTTCCCGTTCTGTGTCAAGTTATTGACGGCCTGGCCGATATCCTTTTCGCGCATCAGGCTCTCACCGATAAGAAAGGCGTTATAACCTGCATCTAGAAAACTTTGTAGGTCACTATATTGGTAAATTCCGCTTTCGGCCACTTTTACCATGCCGTCTGGAATTTGTGCCGCCAAATCCAGGCCTGTCTGTAAGTCCACATCCAGTGTTTTAAGATTACGGTTGTTCACACCGAGCATTTTAGGAGACAGGGTAAGAGCGCGGTGTAATTCCTCCTCGTCATGGACTTCAAACAGCGCATCCATGTTCAGCGACGTCGTGATTTCATAGAGTTCGCGTACCTGTTCATCGCTCAGGCAGGCCATAATCAATAAAATACAATCAGCGCCAAGAGCGCGGGATTCATAAATCTGGTAAGGATCAATCATAAAATCTTTACGCAGCATGGGCAGGGCGACATTTTGCCGAATAGCTTTGAAATAATCGTCATGCCCTTGAAAGTAAGGCTCATCCGTTAAAACCGATAAACAGGCGGCGCCGTGGGCTTCGTATATTTGGGCAATTTCTACGGGATTAAAATCTTCACGGATCAGGCCTTTGCTGGGTGATGCTTTTTTGACTTCGGTGATAAGGGCAATCTGTATCTTTGATTTTTCCTGAATAGCCTTGATGAATCCACGTGGTGCATCCTGATCTTCAAGCATTGCTTTAAGATCATTTAAGGACCGCTCCTTTTTTTTGATTTCAATATGATCCTTTTTATCAGCGCAGATTTTATCAAGAACGTTGCTCATAATTCTTCTTTCGAAAAAGCAATGTAATTTTCTAGAACTTTCAGTGCGTCCCCATCATCAATGGCTTCGGCGGCAAGTTTGACGCCTTCTTTAAGGTCGTTTGTTTTCCCGTGAATGTTCAGAACTGCGGAAGCATTGACAAGGACGATATCACGGTAGGCGTTTCGCTCTCCATTTAGGAGGGCTTTAAGCGCTTGGGCATTTTCTTTTGCATCGCCGCCTGTCAGTTCATCCGGTCGGGAAATCTCCAGGCCAAAATCAGAAGGGGTAATCGTTTTTTCTATTATCGTGCCGTTATCAAGGATCGCAATATCGGTCTCTGCGGTTGTACTGATTTCATCCAGCCCGTCGCGTCCATGCACAATCCAGGCGCGTTGGCTGCCAAGATTTTTTAAAACTTCCACCATAGGGCGCAGCCATTTCATATCATACACGCCGATCAACTGAAATTGTGTGCTGGCAGGGTTTGCCAGGGGGCCTAGGAGATTGAAAATGGTCCGTTTGCCAATCTCCTTGCGCACGGCCACGACATGTTTCATAGCCTGATGATGACGCGGTGCCATGAGAAAACAAAAATTATGTAGACGCAGCGCGGATTCAAGGCGGGGGATGTCCATATCAAGATTGGCGCCAAGGGTTTCCAGCACATCGGCAGCCCCGGATTTTGAGCTTGCTGCCCGGTTGCCGTGTTTTGCCACCGGCACGCCGCAGGCAGCTGAAACCAGCGCTACCGCGGTGGAAATATTATAGGTGCCGGAGCCATCACCGCCAGTCCCACAACAATCAAGGGCCATTTTGGGGGCTTTGATTGTGGTCGCCATTTCCCGCATGACGCGGGCTGCGCCTGTTATTTCAGAAACGGCTTCCCCGCGCTCCGCCATCTGGATCAACAGCGTCTTTATTTCATCATCCGTGGCATTCCCATGCATGACTTCCTGCATAGCGTCATACATTTCTTCTTCTGATAATTCAGAGCCTTCGGATACTTTCTTTAACGCGTCTTTGAAAGAGGTCATGATACGATGTTATAGAATGCTTATAAAATTTTGTAAAATTTCGTGGCCGTGATTGGTGGCAATACTTTCCGGATGGAATTGAACGCCATGAATAGGTTTGTCTTGATGTTGAACCCCCATAATTACATCGTCATCTGTTTTCGCTGTCACGATTAAGCAATCAGGGACTGTTGAAGGATCTATTGTCAGGGAGTGGTAACGTGTTGCCTGAAACGGAGAGGGCAGGCCTTGAAAGACACTTTGTCCTTCATGATAAATATCAGAAGTTTTGCCATGCATTGGCGGCACGCGTACGATTTGACCGCCAAATATCTGGCCGATGGCCTGATGCCCAAGGCATACCCCGAATAGAGGGGTGTCATTCTCTGCCGCTTGCTTAATAACTTCCAGACATATCCCTGCATGATCGGGATCACTGGGGCCGGGGGAGATGACAATTCCCTTGGGCTTAAGATCAAAGATTTCCTCAGGCGTAATCTGGTCATTGCGATAGACAGTCGTTTCCCGCCCAAGATCGCCAATATACTGAACAAGATTATATGTAAAGCTATCATAGTTATCGATAAGAATAATCATGGGCTCTTTTATGACGGGAGTATAGACGGAAAGCAAGAGCATTGGTAGCATATCGCTTATGAGTCCGGCAAAACACACGAAACAGACAAAAAAAACCAATCCGCATAAGCCCAAGCGAGACGCCAAAAGCTTTATCAAGTTTTTAGTGGTGGCATCACTTTTATTACTCGCGATTGATTATTTTTTTTGGAAAGAAGAACGTCCTTATGTCACGCAAATAAGAGAGGATTATTACGCTAAAAAGCAGGCTGAAGCAGAATCCGCACGCCAAAAAATTGAATCCTTATTACCGCCCAAAGTCGTTTATCCCGAAGACGGCGGTGACTATTTTGAAGCGCCCCCCAATTTAACATTGAAAGTTGACGGTAAAACAGCACAGAAAACATCAACAAGCGATCCGAAAATCAGTGTTCTGAAGGTAAGCCCCGGCGAGAAACTTGAGGAGGGTGAAACAAATTACGAGGATGTGATTATCAGGCGAAAAAAATCAGACAGGCCTCCTGAAGAACTGCATGAGCCAGTTGAAAAACCGGACGTGAAATCAGAGGGGCCCGCCTTATCGCCTTCTTCCAGACCTAAAATTGCGATTGTGATTGATGATGTGGGAATGAATATCGCTCAAAGCCAGCGCGCAATCGAGTTGCCTGCGCAAGTGACTTTGGCGTTTTTGCCTTATGCGGATTCTGTGCAGCAGATGGCACAGCAGGCAAAAGGCAGAGGACACGAATTGATTATCCATACGCCGATGGAGGCGCTTAGCAGCGATGTCCCTTTAGGGTCTATGGCATTGATGAGCAATATGGATGCGGATGCTTTTAATAATGAATTCAACCGTATTGCCAGTAGTTTTGAAGGATATAGCGGCCTGAATAATCATATGGGCAGCCTGTTGACTCAAGATAAGAAAGCGATGGGTTACTTGATGGATCATTTAAAAAAGCGGGGACTTTATTTCCTTGATTCCCGGACAATTCATACATCCGTGGCCGAAGATATGGCAGCCCAATATAATGTGCCGCACGCCGTGCGTGATATATTTTTGGACCATGAGGAAACTGCAGAATATACAGATGAGGCGTTAATGAAAGTGGAACGTATGGCCCGCCTGAATGGATCTGTTATTGCCATTGGTCACCCCAAGAAAATTACCATGGATGCCTTGTGGGCATGGCTTCCCACATTGGAGGCTAAGGGGTTTGAATTGGTGCCTGTCAGCAGCCTGATGAAGCAAGCTACTCCTCCGAAGATTGTGCTAAAGCAATCGCATCCTCTGCCGCCTGAATAACCGCTTTTGCTTTGTTACAGCTTTCCTGATATTCAAAATCGGGATTACTGTCGGCAACGACGCCGCCGCCGGCCTGCACATAGACATGGCCGTCTTTGACAAGCGCGGTTCGAAGCGCAATACAGGTATCCAGATCTCCGTTCCCATCAAGATAACCTACACATCCGCCATAGGTGCCGCGCCGGGTTGGTTCCAGTTCATCGATAATTTCCATGGCGCGTATTTTGGGTGCGCCGCTGACGGTGCCGGCAGGAAATCCTGCAAATAAAGCATCGAGGGAATCCATCCCGTCTTTGAGTTTGCCTTCCACGTTTGAAACAATATGCATGACGTGGGAATAGTATTCGATGGCAAACTGGTCAGTGACTTCCACGGTGCTGGAATCCGCAACGCGGCCAATATCATTCCGCCCCAGATCCAGTAGCATGAGGTGTTCTGATCTTTCTTTTGGATCACTTAAAAGATCATCTACCAATTCCTGGTCTTCGGCAGCATCTTTGCCGCGTTTGCGGGTACCGGCAATCGGGCGAATGGTAATAGTACCGTTTCGCAGGCGTACCAGAATTTCAGGGCTGGACCCGACAAGGGAAAAGCCGTCAAAGTTTATATAAAAAAGAAAGGGCGAGGGGTTCAGGCGACGCAATGAACGGTATAAGTCAAAAGGGGGAATATCAAAAGGCACCTTAAAACGTTGGGACGGCACAACCTGAAAAATCTCTCCGGCATGTATATATTCTACGGCTTTTTCAACCATTCCGTGAAAATCTTCGCGGCTCATATTGCTTTGCGGCTCAAGCGGTGTTTGTAATTTGGATTGGGGTTTCAGGGTGGCAGGATTAATTGGCTTTAAGAGCGCTGCGGCAGTATCATCCAGCTTTTGAAGGGCTTGCGCATAATATGCCTGAGCCCCTTTATCACAATTCTTAGCATGATGGCGCACTGGCGTTACCAGACACATCATATTTTTAACATTGTCGAAAATCACCATGACAGTCGGACGCATAAGAATGCTTTCCGGCAAATCCAGATCATTCGGATTATTATCAGGAATATCTTCGATCAGACGAATACAATCATAGCCGATATAGCCAAACAGGCCGCTCGGGGCCATGGGGGGAATAGAAGGATCAACCACATCAATTTTACAGGCTTCTACCTGCGTCCGCAAAGAGTCGAGCGGCGGTGATGTTTGCTCTTCTTTATTCAAAATCACTTTATGCCCGTCATAATGCCAGATCAGATCGGGGTGAATGCCGATAGCAGAATAACGGCCAAGCACTGCGCCGCCTTCTACAGATTCAAGCAGCAAGCTGTAAGGTTGATTGTCCGACAGTTTCAAGAAAGCCGATACAGGCGTTTCCAGATCAGCAGGCAACCATCTCCAGACAAGCTGGGTTTTTCCTTCTGAAAAGTATTTATCAAAATCAGCAATGGCGGGAAGGGTGGTCATTAACTTTCTGCCGGATTGCCATACATGTTTCTGATAAGGCGGTCGTTATATTTAACATCATATTTAACGCTTAGCGCATTGATGTACTGCAACAAAATTTCCTGAGGCAGCAATTGGGCTGTTTGCTCACGGATATCTTCAATTTCCTGTTTGGCCTGATCAATAGACGGAAGTGTGCTTTCTCCCACTTGACCAATTATAAAACCATTTTCAACCGTCAACTTGATGTTATCGCCTGCGTTTGCCTGGAAAATATCGCGCACGGCAGGCAAGGATAAAGGATCTTTCGGTGTGTTGGCGCGTTGCAGATTATCAAAGCTTTGTACGCTCAGGCCATATTCCTGGGCCACCTCGGCTAAAGAAGCGCCCTCGGCAAGTTTATCATAGGCGGCTTGCGCGCGAACGCGGTTGGCCAGTTGTTTTTGCTGATCCATCCAACGTGTCTGCAGCTGCTTTTTGACAGTTTCATAAGGCTGGTATTCAAGCGGTTTAACCTGATCCACACGCACTGTTACAAAACGGCCATCGGAAAGCTCAAGGACGGGAGAAGCCTCACCTTCCTGAAAATCAAAGGCAGCTTCCAGTATTTGTGCTTTGTCACCCTGATAGGATTTAAACAGGTCTTCGCCAGAGGGGGAGATTCCAGCCTGATTGAAGTTTTTAATCTGTTCGGTTGTTAGTCCCATTTCTTTTGTAACGACTTCCAGTTTTTCACCGCCGGCCAATTGGTCGTCCAGCGTGTTGGCTGCATTTATCAAATCATCTAGCAGACGCTCCTGCACAAGAGAGTTTTTTAAATCAGCTTTTACATTATCAAAATCTTCTACTTGCGGTTCAAGGATGTCTTTTAACACTAGAACATGCCAGCCAAGCGTCGTTTGTACAGGTTCAAGAACATCTCCTTTATCTGCCTTAAAGACTGGGCCGGATACTTCTTCTAACAAGCCGTTTTGCTCAAAATTATTTTCTCCCATATAAGCATTCGTTTCGCTGGTGACGGCTTTTACGGCCTTTTTCAACGCTTCGCCGTCCGCAGCTTTACGATAGACGGCCTGGGCTTCTGCCTGCTCTGTTAATATAGCCTGTTCAACGCTGCGGCGTTCAGGCTTGGTATAGGTGTCTATATTATCCGTATAAATTTCTTTCAATTCCTCATCGGAAATTTCAACTTTATCCGCCAACATTTCTTTTTTCAGGGTGGCAATGGTCACGGTGCGGGTTTCGGGAATGGCAAAATCGCTTTTATTCGCTTCATAAAACTTTTTTAGATTTTCATCTGTAGGGTCGCTGTCAGCTTTCGCCGTGTCATTGTTCAAGAAGATACCGCTGAAATCACGCTTTTCATTTTGAAACTGGTAAAGGTCGGCTGCCTCTTCAAAAGACATTTTCGTCGCGCCGCTGATAAGGGCGTTACGGTACAATGTGTTTCCCAGTTCCTGACGGATGGACTGAACAAACTCACTTTCAGAAATGCCCTGAGCGCGAAGAATTTGCCGCAAGGCATCGGATTTGCTTTGCCCGTTGGTAGGAAGGGCATCGGTAATTTTAGCAATTTGTTCTTTGACCGTCTTATCATTTACATTAATCCCCAGGCTTCTGGCTTCACGGGTGAGGATCAGGGATTGCACTTCCTGCTGTAAAATCTGATTGATGAGGCCCATTCTGTAGGCTTCCTGCGGACTCATGCCCTGACGGGCAAGAATATTACGCACGGCACGATCAAATTCCCTTGTGCTGATTTCAATGCCTTTTCCTTTGGCCACGATATTGCTGGAAATGCCGCCGCGGAAAAAGCCACCCACATCTGATAAGACAAGGCCACCAACGGCCATCGCCATAAAGCCTAGCAGTATAAACTTTAATATCCCTGATTTCGCGCCATCGCGCATTGCCCGCAACATGAAAATTCCTCTCTTTTCAAAAAAATTCATAGGCACTATAAGGGGGACGGGCAGGCAGAGCAATAACCCTCTACGATGAATAAAGGAAAATGATATGAAAAAATTAATCGCCGGTAACTGGAAAATGAATGGCACGATGAATGAGGCTATTAAACTTTCACAAGGGATTGTAAAAACCTTGCAGGCGGAACCGGATCTTTTGCAAGGGAATGAATTCCTGGTTTGTCCGCCCTATCATCACCTTATTGCTGTTCAGGTAGAGTTAAGCCTTGCGGTAAGCTTGGGAGCGCAGGATTGTTCCCCTTTTGAAAATGGAGCTTATACAGGCGATATTTCTGCCCAGATGTTAAAAGATGTTAATTGTAAGTATGTGATTTTAGGCCATTCGGAACGCCGTCAATATTACAGCGAAAGCAATATGCTGGTACGCCAGAAAGCCAATATGGCAATTGATCAGGAAATGAAGGTCATTATTTGTGTCGGCGAAACCGAAGAACAGCGTGATGCCGGTGAGGAACAGGATGTCGTCGGTCGTCAATTAATAGAATCATTGCCTGAAACGGCACGGGCCGATGATATCGTTATTGCTTATGAGCCTGTCTGGGCAATCGGGACAGGTAAAACCGCGACTACAGAAGATATCAGCCAGATGCACGCCTTTATCCGCGAGACCCTGACAGGGCGTATCGACGATGCCCGGCAGGTGCGCATTTTATACGGCGGTTCCGTTAAGCCGACGAATGCAGCGGATATCTTTGCCGTACCGAACGTTGATGGAGCTTTAATTGGTGGAGCGTCTCTAAAAGTCGAAGATTTTATAGGTATTGCCAGAGCAAATTCATAAAAACTGCGTGACAAGACGCTTTAAGGGCTTTAAAAACTCAGACCATGGAACATGTCGTATTAATAATTCATTTGATTTTGGCGCTCGGGATTATCGGGCTGGTTCTTTTGCAACGCTCTGAAGGGGGCGGTCTTGGAATCGGCGGCGGCGGCGGTGGTCTCGGTGGATTTGCTTCCGCAAGTTCTACAGCCAATGTTCTGACGCGCGCCACAGCCATTTGTGCCATTGCGTTTTTCTGCACCAGTCTTTTGCTGGCTGTTCTGGCAGGAAGAGGCCCTTCATCCACAAGCCTGTTAGAAAGTTTGGATAGTCCACCTGCAGCAGTTGACTCTTCTGCGGAAACAGGCGATAATGAACTCCCGAAAGCACAAGCTATCGGAAGTGATTCTCAAGACAATTCTTCCACACCTTCTGCTCCCTTATCCGAATAGGATTAGGTATGTTTATTTTGTAATTTCGTTGCCATAAAGGCAGCGGACCATTTGGCATTTTTGGGAATTTTATGACCAAGTTTATATTTATTACAGGCGGCGTGGTTTCCTCTCTAGGGAAGGGCCTCGGCTCCGCAGCCCTTGGCGCTTTGCTACAGGCACGGGGGTGCAAGGTTCGTTTATGTAAGCTTGATCCTTATTTAAATGTTGATCCCGGCACCATGAGCCCTTTTCAGCACGGAGAAGTTTTCGTTACCGATGATGGCGCGGAAACCGATCTGGACTTAGGCCATTACGAGCGTTTTACAGGCAATCCGGCATGTCAGAACGACAACACCACAACCGGTCGTATCTACACCAATGTTTTGGCCAAAGAGCGGCGCGGTGATTATCTTGGGGCAACGGTGCAGGTTATTCCCCATGTCACGGATGAAATTAAAGATTTTATTCGTGAAAAAGATGGGACCGCTGATTTTGTTTTATGCGAAATAGGGGGGACGGTCGGAGATATTGAATCATTGCCGTTTATTGAGGCTATTCGCCAGTTTGGAAATGAAATGGGGCGTGAGCGTGCTTTATTCCTGCATGTGACGCTTCTTCCTTATATTCCTGCAGCGGGGGAGTTAAAAACCAAGCCCACACAGCATAGTGTGAAAGAATTGATGGGGATGGGTATTCGTCCGCGTATTTTATTATGCCGGGCGGATCGTGAGATTGATGAGGATGAACTGCGTAAGATCGCCCTGTTTTGTAACATTGATAATGAGAAGGTCATTCCCGCTCTGGATGCTTCTTCTATCTATGAGGTGCCTTTAACCTATCATAAGGTTGGGCTGGATGCACAGGTTCTGGATGCTTTTGGCATCAAGGATGCACCGGCACCGGATCTGGAAAAGTGGGAGCGTATTGTTCGCCGTATCAAAAATCCGGAAAGCGAAGTGACCATTGCCGTGGTCGGAAAATATACCAACCTGAACGATAGTTATAAATCTTTGAATGAGGCGCTGACGCATGGTGGTATCGCCAATAAAGTAAAGGTAAATATCAAGTTTGTTGAGGCAACTTTATTTGATGGCTCGGATGAGGATATCGCCCATCAGTTATATGGCGTCAATGGAATTCTGGTGCCTGGCGGGTTTGGAGAACGTGGTGCCGAAGGCAAAATAAAAGCGGCGCAGTATGCCCGTGAAAAGAAAGTTCCTTATTTCGGGATTTGTTTTGGTCTGCAGATGGCGGTGCTGGAAGCCTTGCGTCATTTAGGCGGTGTGGAAAAGGCCAATTCCACTGAATTCAGTGAGGACGGGGAGCATGTCGTCGGCCTTATGACAGAGTGGACTGAAGGTAATATAAAACAAAAGCGAAGCAGGGAAGAAGATCTTGGCGGTTCTATGCGGTTAGGAGCGTTCCCAGCTCACTTGAAGGAAGGATCGAAAGTAGCTGAAATATATGGGGAAAATGATATTTCTGAACGTCACCGTCACCGCTTTGAAGTGAATATCAATTATAAAGATAAATTAGAAGATTCCGGTTTCATTATGTCGGGGACCTCGCCTGACGGTGCCTTGCCTGAAATTTGTGAGCGGGAAGATCACCCATGGTTTATCGGTGTGCAATATCATCCTGAATTAAAATCCAAGCCGTTTGATCCGCATCCGCTCTTTGTTTCCTTCATTAAGGCTGCAATTGAACAAGGGCGCCTTGTTTAACGCTTAACCACAATTTTATTGACATAAAATCAAAGCTTTGGCATTTCTTTATCCATAACTATTAAGTGTGGAGTATTTGCCCATGGGCTACTTACTGGATTTAGTGCAGGAGATGGAGCGGGAAGAACCAATCAGTTTTCAGGCTGATGCTTCGTTGTCTGACGGCGGACCCGACATTCCGGGCAGTTTTTCTTTTGATGTGCCCATCAGCCCGTCCTTTAACCGCCTGAGCGAGGGGTATGTCAGTTTAGGGCAAGTACCGGACAGGCAGGCCATAGTGGCAGAACGCTTGCAATCATCTGGAGAAATTGTTCCCATTAAATCAGCAAATGATCCTTTTATTCGTGTGCCTGCCACGTTATCGCCTATTGTGCCGTTCATACGCCTCGTGAGCGCTTTTGAAGCAAAACACAGCCCGGCTTTTCTGAAGAAATCAGCCAGCCTGATCGTGCGGGATCATGATTATTGCATGGATAGTGGGCCATCGGACTGGCACCGTGACCCTCCCGATCCGGAAGATATGCAAACCCAGAACGTCTATTCTTTTGCCAGTTCCCACGTGACCGAGTTTGAAGGTGGCAAAACACCTGAACCTTTCGAGGTTGTCTGTTTTACAGCTGCGAGCCTTCACAGAAGACCGCCAGTTACCGTGCCACGGCAGGGGGAACCTTTTAGAAGAATATTTATTGCAGCGGCATTTTCCCTTAAACCGTCTGAGCATCAAATGCCCCCTCAGCGCAGCAGTGGGCGTATTCTCGCAAGGCTGGCCTCCTTTCTTAGGTAGCCAATTTGTATATTTTAACGGATTAAAAGAAGATTATAGCTTTAAATACAAAGGATTTGCTTTAAAACATTCCTATGAGCCGAGTGACCAATATTACCGAAACGCTTGAAGCTATTAAAGACAGTAGTGAGAGCAGCAAAATCAGTTTTGGCGATATCGTCAAAGCCCTGAACCATCGCGGCTTTGGTCCATTGATTGTCGGTCCTGCTTTAATAACGGCTTTGCCGACGGGGGCTATTCCGGGCATTCCGGCGATATGCGGCCTTTTTATCGCCCTTGTGTGTGCGCAAATGGTAATAGGGCGCCCTTATCCGTGGTTGCCAAAAAAGTTGAAAGGCATGTCTTTCGACCGTGAGAAATACATCAAAAATTTCGATAAAATTAAGGCCTATACCAAAAAAATAGATAGTTTTTTTCACCCGCGGTTTAAATTCCTTGTCTCGGAGTTTGCCCAACGGGTTATTGCCGTTATATGTTTGTTTTTAGCGCTTATCACAATTGGCGCAGGCTTTATTCCATTTCTGCCTTTGCTGCCGGCCTTTACAATCTTGTTATTTGGCGTCGGGGTGAGTGTCCATGATGGATTGCTGACGGCTTTGGGGATGGTATTTTTAAGCATAACCCTGATCGTTGTCCCATGGATGATCTTCAATTTTATCGGTTAAACGCTTTGATAAAACTCCTTCTTGCTTTATAAAATCTGCATGAAATCAGTCTCTATTCAAAATATTCAATGTGCCAATGACAAGCCCTTCGTGCTGTTTGGAGGGCTGAATGTCCTTGAAAACGAAGAGATCACCTTAAAAGCGGTCGAGGTTTATAAAACCATTACCGATAAACTGGGTATTCCTTTTGTTTTTAAAGCAAGCTTTGATAAGGCCAATCGCTCCAGTATTCATTCTTTCCGCGGGGTTGGAATGGCAGAAGGTTTGCGTATTTTTCAAAAAGTTAAAGAGACGTTTGATAATGTGCCGATTATCACTGATGTGCATGAAATAGAGCAGTGCCAGCCTGTTGCAGATGTGGTGGATATTCTGCAAATCCCTGCCTTTTTGGCGCGTCAGACAGATCTCGTCGAAGCTATGGCAAAAACTGGCGCCGTCATCAATATAAAAAAGCCGCAATATATGTCCCCCTATCAGGTGGGTAACATTGTGGACAAGTTTGGGGAATGCGGTAACGATAACACCATTATTTGTGAGCGTGGCCATGCGCTAGGCTATGACAATCTGGTTGTTGATCCGATGGCATTTGGTGTCATGAAAGAAATGAGCGGCGGCACACCCATTATCTGTGACACGGTCCATGCCTCACAAATGCGTCTGCCGGGGAGTGCGGCGTCAGGGGGACGACGGGCGTTGGTGCCGGACCTGACAAGAGCGGTGATGGCGATTGGTATTGCCGGTTTGTTTATTGAGGCTTATGAGTATCCGGAGAAGGCAAAATGTGATGGGCCTTCTGCTATCCCCTATAACAAACTGGAAGAATTTTTAACGCAGGCCAAGGCAGTTGATGACTTGGTGAAGTCAATGAGTTTGGTCGATATAGAATAATGGCAAATGTAAAAATACTTGAGCACCCATTGGCCGGTTCTTTTCTTTTGAAAATGAGGGACAAGAATTCATCTCCCGAAGTTTTTCGGGCGCAGGTCAAAAAGTTGGGGCGTATGCTGGCTTTGGAAGCCACCAGAGATGTTAAAACGCAACCTAAAGAGGTTGAAACGCCGCTTTGTAAAACAAAAGAAGATGTGCTTGTCCAGACGATGGCTGTGGTTCCGATATTACGGGCTGGGTTAGGACTTTTGGAGCCGTTTTTGGATTTCTTGCCAGAGGCAAAAACGTATTGTTTAGGTATGTATCGTAACGAGGAAACGCATGAGCCGGTGACCTATTACAATAAGCTGGATCAATATGAGATGGTGGATATTATTTATGTGCTTGATCCGATGTTGGCGACCGGCGGCACATCAGTCATGACCATAGATGCTTTGAAAAACTGGGGCGCCAAAAATATAAAATTTGTAGGACTGGTCGGGGCCCCTGAAGGAGTGCAGGCTTTGCAAGAAGCGCATCCCGATGTTGAAATTATTCTTGGCACGCTTGATGATCACTTGAACGAGAACGCTTATATTGTTCCGGGACTTGGTGATGCAGGGGATCGGATTTTTAACAGCTAGTGGATGGGAAAGATAATGCACATTCTCAGGATTTGATTAATAATCAGAATTTGCAAAATCAAAGCCGTGTGCTTACCTGTCACGAAAAATATATTTGTGTAATTGAAACGCGTTAAATAAAGGAAAAAACATGACTGCCATTATTGATATTTTTGCCCGCCAGATTTTAGACAGCCGCGGAAACCCGACGGTAGAAGTGGACGTATTGCTTGAAAGCGGTGCGATGGGGCGTGCTGCAGTGCCTTCCGGTGCGTCGACTGGGGCTTATGAAGCCGTTGAGTTACGCGACGGTGATAAAAAACGATGGGGTGGCAAGGGCGTTGAAAAGGCGGTCAGCAATGTAAACACCAGTATTTTTGAAACGCTAAATGGTCTGGACCCTGAAGAGCAGATCCATATTGACCAGACGATGATTGCGTTGGACGGGACAGATAATAAATCCAAGTTCGGGGCAAACGCAATGCTAGGCGTTTCTATGGCTTGTGCAAAGGCCGTCGCGAATGAATTGGATGTGTCTTTATATAAATATCTGGGCGGTCCTTATGCCCATTTATTGCCGACACCGATGATGAATATTATTAACGGCGGGGCTCATGCTGATAACCCTGTCGATTTTCAGGAATTTATGATTATGCCTGTGGGGGCGGAAAACTTTAGCGAAGCGTTGCGGTGTGGAGCCGAGGTGTTTCATGCGCTTAAGAAACAACTACATGATGCCGGTATGAATACCAATGTTGGCGATGAAGGCGGTTTTGCCCCGGAAGTTAAGTCCGCAACAGAAGCACTGGATTTCATCATGAAGGCAATTGAAGCGGCAGGATATAAGGCCGGTCAGGATGTCGTTATTGCCCTTGATAGTGCGGCCACGGAATTCTGCAAGGATGGTAAGTATCATCTGGAAGGGGAAGGGCGGACATTAAGCTCTGATGAGATGGTCGCTTATTATGAAGAGCTATGTGATGCCTATCCGATTGTCTCTATTGAAGACGGTCTTGATGAAGATGACTGGGATGGATGGGTAAAGTTGACTGCTGCGATTGGAGATAAAGTCCAACTGGTGGGCGATGATCTGTTTGTTACCAATGCCAAACGTCTGGCGCAGGGAATTGAGATGAAGGCGGCCAATGCGATTTTGGTCAAAGTGAACCAGATTGGTACCTTGTCAGAAACTTTGGAGACCATCGAAATGGCCAAGAAAGCAGGCTTTGGTATTGTCATGTCTCACCGCAGCGGGGAAACGGAAGATGCCACAATTTCCGATTTGGCAGTGGCCACGAATTGCGGCCAGATTAAAACCGGCTCTCTTTCACGTTCGGACCGAATAGCTAAATATAATCAATTGCTACGCATTGAAGAAGAGTTGGGGCCAGCGGCAAACTACTGTGGAGCAGATTTTCTCCGCGCGCCCTTACAGCAGGTGAAGACATCCAAGAAAAAAGCAGCTTAGGCTTTAATCAAAAGTTATTTTATCCAGAGGACTGGAATAGGCTATAGTGGTATCCTCTCTGGGGTCTGTTGCCAAAAAAGCATTTTCGCTTGCGGGAGGGGGTTTTTCACGTTTGCGCACTTTTATGCCTGAGGCGCCGGATCCCCTCGCAGCGGCCTTATGGGCTATTTCCATCCGGCGGCTGAGCCGGTCATTAAGGCTTGTGACGCGTATTGTGCCCTTATCATCTAATTGCTCTTGTAAATCTTTTACCATGGCGACGAATTCATCACGATGGTTGGGCTGGCTTTGAGGACTCCAGAGGAGGGGGCGGTTAGCGATATGCCGCTTTAATACCTTTCTTAATATTGGATGATCCGTATAAAGATGCACATTTGTTCCTGTTGGAAGAGCTTGAAGGGCAAGGGTGGCCGCCATAAATTCAGCTTTTATCGCACCAAATTGTCTTATGTTATAATCGGGCGCAGGAACAACGCGTTTTGAAAAAACGATTTTCATATGCTTGTCATTGGTTGGAATGACAACCCCTAATCCTAAAAGGCCGTTATTATAACTGCAGCTGCCGTCTGTATAAGCATGCACGAAGTTGTCTTCCAGAGTGATTTTGGGAATTGAAACAGGAAGGCTTCTATGATGGTGTGGCGCAGAAGTTTTGGCCGGAGAGAGGGCAAGAGGTCTCTTTATAAAAACTGAAAAAGGCTCCAGTCTTTTTAACAATTTCTTTAAAGAGGAAAGGCCGATTTTAATCATGGGCCAAAATAAAACAGGCCTTAGATTATGTCAAATAAATAAATTATTGAATCATTAGAATCACTTAGAGGTTTTGATCAAAGTTAGTGATCTAAATTACTGAATTTATTGCATTATGCCGCTTGACGTGGTGATTCGTATATGATTCGATAGGGGTATGAAAAGACTGATTGAAAAACGTTTTATCTTGCGCCGCAACATTATGGCAGTCATTGGCCTGTGTTTAAGTTTTTACTTCGCGTATCATTTGGTGGCAGGGCAACGTGGTTATTTACGGCTAATGGCGCTTGAGCATAAAGTGGCCGAAGCAAGTGCGGAATACGAAACCGTGAAGCTCGAACGTGAAAATGTCGAAACCAAGGTGGTGATGATGCGTCCCGGCTCCATTGATCGTGATCTTTTGGAGGAGCGGGTGCGCTATGTTTTAGGTTATCGTTACTCTGACGAGTATGATTTGCTACAAAATCGCCTATAGCGACAACCTTTTTTGACCAAAAATCCCTTTAAAATCAAATAGATATAATTTTTCTTAAAAAACCTTCTGGGGAAAAAGCATTTTTCGGCTAGATTCCCTTTGCCGATCCCGCTATTTATGGGTGTTTTTGATCATGCCTCACGGGGGATGTTTGAGGTGTGTAAGTAGAGGAATATTATATATGGCAGCAAAATCTAAAAAAGCCGGTTCCAAGCCTAATTTAAAAACGGTATCGAATTCGATGCCGGAGCCGTCTCTGGAGGAAATGCAGCAGCTTTACCACGATATGCTGTTGATCCGCCGTTTTGAAGAAAAAGCCGGGCAGCTTTACGGCATGGGTTTGATTGGTGGCTTTTGCCACCTTTACATCGGACAGGAAGCTGTCGTCACCGGCATACAATCCGTTCAGGAAGATCAGGATACGGTTGTGACCACTTACCGTGATCATGGCCATATGCTGGCACAGGGGATGGACCCGAAAGGTGTGATGGCAGAGCTGACCGGACGTGAAGGAGGATACTCCCGCGGGAAAGGGGGCTCCATGCATATGTTCTCGCAGGAAAAAGGATTTTTCGGCGGTCATGGTATTGTCGGTGCCTCTACTGCCATTGGAACAGGTCTGGCCTTTGCCCATCAGTATAAAGAAGATGGTGGTGTTGCCATTGCCTATATGGGGGACGGATCAGCGAACCAGGGGCAGGTGGCGGAATGTTACAACATGGCCGCTCTTTGGAATTTGCCTGTTTTATATGTAATCGAAAATAACCAATATGGAATGGGGACTTCTGTCCAGCGTTCTTCAGCCGGGCAGCTTTACGCCCGTGGTCAAGGCTACGGCATTCCGGGCGAACAGGTTGATGGCATGGATGTCTTCACCGTACAGGCAGCCGCGCGGCAGGCGCTTGATTATATTCGTACAGGAAACGGACCCTATATTCTGGAAGTGATGACATATCGTTTCCGTGGCCATTCAATGTCTGACCCTGCCAAATACCGCACCAAAGAAGAGGTGGAGGAGAAAAAAGGACAGGATCCGATTGTCAATTTGAAGGCGCAAATGATGGACGCCCATGACGTTAATGAGGATGACTTAAAGAAGATTGATAAGGAAATTAAAGCCCGCATCAAGGAAGCTGCAGAGTTTGCGCAAGAATCACCGGAGCTTCCGCCCGAAGATCTTTGGACTGATGTGCTGGTGGAGGTAGAATAGATGACCATACAAGTATTAATGCCGGCGTTGTCGCCAACTATGACCGAAGGTAATCTGGCCAAGTGGGTTAAGAAAGAAGGCGATAGTGTTGAAAGTGGGGACGTCATCGCGGAAATTGAAACCGACAAGGCGACGATGGAAGTTGAGGCTGTGGATGATGGCGTGATGGGTAAAATCCTGGTGGAAGAAGGATCGCAGAATGTGGCGGTTAATACGCCAATAGCGGTTTTACTGGAAGAGGGTGAAGGCGCCGATGATATTGACGCAGATGCTGTAAAAAATACGGCAAGTGAAACAGGCAAGCCTGCAGAGTCTGTTCAAACGCCAGAGCGTCCCGACCAGACGCAGGACGAACTGGCGGCGCAGCCCGAAGGAGCGGATGTTAAAAACCGTGATATTCTCTATGCACAAGGCGCTGTGATTGAGCCGCCCGTTTTTGATGAAGCCCCGTACATGGAAATTATGGAAGAGCAAACCGTGCGCGTAGCGTTGCGCGATGCAATGGCCGAGGAAATGCGCCTTGATAAAGATATTTATGTTATGGGTGAAGAAGTCGCCGAGTATAACGGCGCCTATAAGGTCACGGAAGGCATGCTGGATGAGTTCGGCGCGAAACGCGTGATTGATACGCCGATTACCGAGCATGGTTTTGCAGGTCTTGCTGTCGGGTCAGCCTTTAACGGATTAAAGCCGATTGTTGAATTCATGACATTTAATTTTGCCATGCAGGCAATTGACCATATTATTAACTCGGCCGCCAAAACGCTCTATATGGCAGGCGGGCAGCTTGGCTGCCCGATTGTTTTCCGCGGCCCCAATGGCGCGGCTAGCCGTGTGGGCGCGCAACACTCACAATGCTATGCGTCATGGTATGCCCACATCCCGGGCTTAAAGGTTGTTGCCCCGTGGAGCGCGGCAGATGCCAAAGGCCTGCTGAAGGCAGCTATTCGGGATCCTAACCCTGTTATTTTCCTTGAAAACGAAATGATGTACGGACAATCTTTTGAAGTGCCAACGGATGAGGATTATGTGATTCCGTTGGGCCGCGCGAAGATTGAACGGGAAGGCACGGACGTCACGATTGTGGCTTTCTCCATTATGGTCGGAAAAGCATTGGAGGCTGCCGATAAATTGCTTGAGCAAGGAATTAAGGCCGAAGTGATTAATTTGCGGACTATTCGCCCGCTTGACCGTTTTACCATTTTAGAAAGCGTGAAAAAAACCAATCGCATTGTATCTTGTGAAGAAGGATTTCCTTTTGCAGGGATTGGTGCGGAGATTGCGGCCCTTATTGGGGAGCACGCCTTTGATTACCTTGATGCGCCGCTGAAACGTATTCATGCTGCCGATGTTCCTTTGCCGTATGCGGCTGGATTGGAGCAACTGGCTTTACCGCAAATAGAGCAGATTGTTCATGCTGCGAAAGAGGTTTGTTATGCCGATTAAAGTTTTAATGCCGGCACTATCGCCAACGATGACCGAAGGCAATCTGGCAAAATGGCACAAAGCCGAAGGAGATACGGTGGAATCCGGTGATGTCATCGCCGAAATTGAAACCGATAAAGCCACCATGGAGGTCGAAGCCGTGGATGAAGGGGTGTTGGGGAAAATTCTGG
The DNA here is from genome assembly GCA_965216405.1 of uncultured Micavibrio sp. Classification (GTDB taxonomy): domain Bacteria; phylum Pseudomonadota; class Alphaproteobacteria; order Micavibrionales; family Micavibrionaceae. Next base: position 134,808 of record OZ244161.1, read on the forward strand.
TGCCTGCCGGGTCCGAAAACGTCAAGGTCAATGAACTCATCGCCGTTCTCTTGGAAGAAGGCGAAAATGATAATGATATTCAGGAGATACTGAAATCCAATGAAGCACCAAAAGAGGCTGCCCCTGAAAAAGCCTCTGATCCTGATGCCGCGAAAAAGAAAGAAGACAAACCGTCTCCTAAGCAAGAGCAACGGCCTCAAGAACCACAAAAAAATGAGGGGAAACGCATTTTTGCCTCCCCCCTAGCAAGACGTATTGCGGAAGATAAAGGAATTGATTTGTCCGCTATTCAGGGGTCCGGTCCGCGCGGACGGATCATAAAAGCGGACCTTGAAGGGGCCAAAAGCGGGTCAGTTGCGCCACAGGCGAGCGCATCACCGTCAGCGCCACAACCGACAGGTGATCAAAAAATCAATGATTTTGGAATGGTTTACAATGAAATTCCAAATAATAATATTAAGAAAATCACGGCGCAGCGTCTCCAGGAATCCAAACAGGAAGTGCCGCATTTCTACCTGACTATAGAATGCCGGATTGATGAACTGATGCGTACCCGCAAAATTATGAACGAGCAGGCAAAGGGAGAATACAAGCTTTCCGTGAATGACTTTGTCGTAAAGGCCTGTGCGAATGCCTTGAAAGCCTACCCGGCAGCCAATGTTTCGTGGACGGATGAAGCTATTCGTCAATATATCCATAGTGATATTTCCGTGGCCGTATCAACGCCGAACGGTTTGATTACCCCTATTGTTAAACAGGCTGAAACCAAAGGATTGAAAGAAATTTCAGCCGAAGTTAAGGATTTGGCGGGGCGGGCGCGTGAAGGGAAATTAAAACCCGAAGAATTCCAGGGCGGCACCTTTAGTGTTTCCAATCTAGGGATGTATGGCATCAAGGAATTTGGCGCGATTATTAATCCGCCGCAAGCATGCATTCTTGCCGTTGGGGCAGGGGAAAAGAAACCCTATGTGGACGGAAGTGATATTAAAATCGGTACCTTCATGTCCTGTACTTTGTCCGTGGACCATCGCGCGGTAGATGGAGCCGTAGGCGCTGAATATCTGCAGGTTCTGAAAACCTATATTGAAAACCCGGCGGCCATGCTGCTTTAAAAGAAAGGAAATCCAATGAAAATTTTAACAACTTTGGCTATTTTAGTGATGAGTGCAGCTGCCTTGTCCGCCTGCCAGGTTAGCGCGCGCGATAGAGATACCTCTGTCAGCGTCAGTAATAATGGGGATTCTTATCACGGCACACATTGTCCGCCAGGGCATGCTAAAAAAGGCTGGTGCTAATAAAATATTATTAAAAACTCCGACTTAAATCGGAGTTTTTTCAAAGAAGGATATTATGACGGATACAAATTTTGATGTGATTGTCATTGGCGGCGGACCGGGTGGCTATGTTGCGGCGATCCGGGCGGCCCAATTGGGCATGAAAGCATGCGTGGTGGAAGCAAATCATCTGGGCGGTATCTGCCTGAACTGGGGCTGTATCCCGACAAAGGCGCTTTTACGCTCCAGTGAAATCAATCATTTACTAAACCATGCTTCTGATTATGGCTTTACTATCAAGGACTTTTCCTTTGATATTAAGAAAGTGGTTGAACGTTCCAGAAAAGTTTCAAAGCAATTATCCGGTGGAATCGGCCATCTTTTAAAGAAAAACAAAGTGACGGTTTTTGATGGCTTTGGAAAATTACAGGGAAACGGCAAAGTCTCTGTTACGAAAGATAAAAAGAAAGTCGCTGATTTAACAGGCAAGCACATCATCATCGCCACAGGCGCGCGGGCGCGCGTTATACCGGGAATGGAGCCTGATGGAAAGCAAGTCTGGACGTATCGGGAAGCGATGGTGCCTACCGAGATGCCAAAATCCATTTTGGTGGTTGGATCGGGGGCGATCGGGATTGAATTTGCTTCTTTCTACCGCAATATGGGCGCAGACGTGACTGTTGTGGAAATGCTGGATCGGGTGATGCCGGTTGAAGACGCCGAAATTTCTAAATTTGCGCATAAGCAATTCGAAAAACAGGGGATGAAGATACTGACGGGCGCCAAAACATCGAAAATTGAAAAATCAACAAAAGACGTCACCGTTCATGTTGAAAAAGGCGGTAAGACTGAAAAAATCAAGGTAGAGAAGGTTATTATGGCCATTGGTATAACAGCCAATACGGAAGATATCGGTTTGGAAAATGTCAAAGGGGTCAAGCTGGATCGCGGACATATCGTAACTGATGGTTTCATGAAAACGGGCGAATCCGGCGTTTATGCCATTGGTGATGTCTGTGGAGCGCCTTGGCTGGCACACAAAGCCTCTCATGAAGGGGTTATATGTGTTGAAAAAATTGCGGGGGAAAAGGATGTTCACCCGATGGTAAAAACCAATATTCCGGGCTGTACCTATTGTATGCCGCAAGTGGCCAGTGTCGGATTGACTGAAGAGGCGGCAAAAGCAGCGGGACATAAAATCAAAGTTGGTCGTTTCCCTTTTCAGGGGAACGGCAAAGCCATTGCTCTTGGGGAACCTGAAGGTATGGTAAAAACCATTTGGGATGACAAAACAGGTGAACTGCTAGGGGCTCATATGGTAGGCGCAGAAGTGACTGAGTTGATTCAAGGCTACGTTGTCGGGAAAACTGCTGAACTCGTTGAAGCAGATTATATGCATACTATTTTTCCGCATCCGACATTATCGGAAATGATGCATGAAAGTGTCCTGGATGCCTATGGCAAGGTTATTCACTTCTAAAAAAGTTCAAGCTAAACCGACGTTAAATCAATTTTAATCGCGGTAATGGAAATCTTGTCATATCCCTAATAGGGGATTGGTTGCATGCTCTGCGTGCTGCAAAATCTGTAGCAATATTCTCTGCCTGTTTTTTCTGATCTTCGTAGTTAATGATACGTTGTTCATGGCGTGTTTTAATGGCAGAAGCTGGTACGTAGCCGAGTAGTCCGCTAAAGTTTTTTTCATCGCCGATTTCACGAATATCTGTGTGAAGCATGATATTGTCCTCTCTGGCCCGGTTTTTCCAGATATTTTTAAGAAACGCATCAAATTCTGCATGCTTTCCCAATGGAAAGGTTACATACACAACATCGGCTTGCTCGATTATTTTGGGGAGATCGCTTAAGGGAGCAGACGCAACATCGGGAATTCTTAATTTCCCCTGTTGGATCATTTTATTCAAATTTGTGTTGGTTTCTGACTGTTGTTCATCACCTGCTGCAATTGTGCAGGTCAGAGATTTAGGGCTTCCTGCATCACCGCCATTCGCAGTAGCAATCATTCTTTTGGTAACATCGGTAAATTTTTTCGGGTCCTCATCATCCATTTCACCAATAATTAAAATTTTAGACCCTGCGGCCTGATGGGCCATTTCACGGGCAATAAGCCAGGGTCTGATGGGACGGACCTTGTCACATACGTTACTAATAATAAAATTTGAATCCCGTGTAAGCTGACCTAATATTTCATGTAAATGACTGTAAAACTTAGGCGATCTTGAGACCATTTTAGCCGTGGATTCATAAAAACGATCATAAGCAGGACGGTCTAACCCAAAGGGATTGGCAATGCCGCTCATATAACGAAGAATAAAAGCGTAGGCAGGAGCTCCAGTAAAGACCCGGCTGTCTCTATAAATTCCTATATTTGGCATGGTGGAGATAAGATCTTGGTGCCCGATCCATATACGCCTTTCACAGTTTTCTGCAGCCAGAACCTTTGAATTTAGATGTTTGTCCATCCAGCGTTTCATTTCACCGCTGAGTTCTGAACGGTCAGCATAAAAGTCAACGACCATTAGGTTGGGAACGGTTACTTTTTTGTCAGAATTTGGCATGCAGTTTTGTACATAAATTATTATGAAAAGTCAATATTTTACCTTCGTTCTTTATTGTATGGCCGGAGAGGGAACTTAATCCTATTTTCTAAGTTAGCTAGATAGGAGATCTCATGGCTTTTATCCATAAAATTACAGGCCCAGACGAAAAACTAATCGGTATAGCCAGATTGCACTGGATCTATGGCGCTAAAGGGCTTTTATGGCTTGTCGCGCTATTGTTTCTTGGAGGTTACGTTAAATTAGAACTCGCCTCCATGCTGGATGGCCGTCTTGATACAATTGGTAATACTATCTTCTGGGGGGCGACGTTGTTAGGCGTTGTAATGTTTATATTCTACGCCATCATGATGTTCTTTACGGAGCTCGGCTTAACCACGCAAAGATGTATATATAAACGGGGATTGTTGTTTGTAGATGTACGCGAAACAGACCTCGAAGAGATTAAATCTGCCAGCATTGATAATGGGTGGCTGGGGCGTATATTAAATTACGGTTATATCAAGCTAGACGCAAGATTTGTGCAGGACGTTAACTTTCCTGCCATTAATGATCCTTATAGATTTATTAAGGCTTTAAATGATGTCAGAACAAGTGTGAAGGAAGATTCGCTACGGATGGTCATTGATGAACCTGCAGGCAGGGTTGAACGTGCCAAACGACGTGAAGGTATAAAAGAAAGAAGGCGTGACCATCACATGGAGGACGAAGAATACGACTCTTTTTCACATAATCCTTCTAAAAATATAGATGATTTGGGTGATGAAATTGAAGAATCTGTCGAAGAACAACGTCATGATGCGCAAGAGCAAAAGCGGGCGGCAGAAAGTAAGGCGCCGCAAAAACGCACGAAAAGACGTGCTCAGAATGATGAGAAGGTATCTAAAACTCGTCATGACCCACAACGGTCAGAGGAAGGTGAGTCTGAGCAATCTTCTTATAATCAGGCCAACGTGCCGAAAGGGCAGGAAAATAATATTACACCTTTCGAGCATTATAAGAAAAAGAAGAGCAAACTTTTTGTTCATGAAGACGCCCTGCATGATAAGGTGATAGACGACTTTGAAGAGGCCGAGGGCAAAGAAGAAACAGATGAAAATAAAGTAGAAAGCTAGTTTTTGTTGTTTTTCGCCTAAAATTTTCTTAGTTTGCGGTATGACATATAATACCGACCTTCTTGATCGCGCCAAGCGTCACCCGGAGAAACAAAAACGTCCTGATCGCCCTATGGGCAAGAAGCCGTCGTGGATACGGGTTAAGGCAGGTCAGGGTAAAACTTACAAAGAAACCCTTGATACTGTTAAAGGCCTAAAACTCACAACTGTTTGTGAAGAAGCAGGATGCCCGAATATTGGTGAGTGCTGGGATAAAAAGCATGCCACCTTTATGATAATGGGAGAGGTCTGCACACGCGCTTGTTCTTTTTGCAATGTGGCCACGGGGAAACCGGATGCTCTGGATAAATACGAACCCCTTAAAATTGGGGTGGCTGTTGAAAAAATGGGACTCAACCATGTGGTTGTAACCTCCGTTGACCGGGATGATTTAAAAGACAGCGGTGCGGATCACTTTGTGAAGACAATTGAAGCCATTCGTTTTAAAGCACCAGGTACAACGATAGAAATATTACCAGGCGACTTCCGTGGGAAAGAAGCCGATATTGACCTTGTAGCGAAGGCGCGTCCGGATGTCTTTAACCATAACCTTGAGACAGTGCCGCGGCTGTATCCGACAATTCGTCCCGGCGCCCGTTATTTCCGTTCATTAAGATTATTGCAGCGCGTCAAGGAAAATGATCCGGCCATTTTTACCAAATCTGGCCTGATGGTCGGGCTTGGTGAAACCCGTGAGGAAATATCGCAGGTTATGGATGATATGCGGGCGGCTGATATAGATTTCATCACCATAGGCCAATATCTGCAACCGACGCCTAAACATGCGCCTGTGGAGCATTTCTGGACCCCCGAAGAATTTGAAGGGTTAGAGAAAATGGCACGTTCCAAGGGCTTCTTAATGGCTTCTTGTACACCGCTGACCCGCTCCAGTTATCATGCAGGGGAAGATTTTGAAAAATTGCGCAAGGCAAGAGAAGAAAAGCTTCAGGCTCAAGCCGCAGAGTAAATACTTATGCTTACCCATGTTGAACAAAAAATATTGCCCTATACGGCAGCGCAGATGTTTGATCTAGTAGCAGCGGTAGATCAATATAAAGAGTTTGCCCCTTGGTGTATCGCCAGCCGTATCAATAAATGGGAAAGTGAGACTGTTTTCTATGCCGACCTGATCGTGGGTTATAAGGTTTTTAGGGAACGCTTTTCTTCAAAGGTAATTTTAGAGCCATCCAGAGAAATTTATATTGAATATCAAAAGGGGCCTTTAAAAAACCTCAAAAACAGATGGCTGTTTCAAGATACAAATAACGGTTCATGCATCATCGACTTTTCTGTTGAATTTGAATTTAAAAATGTGGCGTTACAAACACTTGCCAATATGTTCTTCAACGAAGTTGTGAAGCGCATGGTCGATGCATTTGAGGCGCGCGCCGAAGAAATCTACGGTAAGCCTGCCCCGGCAATGCCCAAGGATATTCAACATATAGATAAAAGTGTCTGAAGTGCAGCGCGGGTTGTTTGCAAGCGGATTTCCTGACGGTCCCCACCATTAAAATTAAATGCTTTGGATTGGGCGATGCCACCGCGAATGGCAAAGCCGATATGGACAAGTCCGACAGGCTTTTGTGGTGTTCCGCCGCCGGGGCCCGCCACGCCGGTCACGGCAACGGCAACCTTTGCTTTTGAATTTTCAAGTGCCCCTTCGGCCATTTCTACAGCTGTTTGCGCACTCACAGCGCCATATTTTTCCAGTGTCTCAGGTGAGACGCCCAGACAATCCGTTTTTGCCTGATTAGAATAGGTGACAAAGCCACGCTCGAAATAGGCGGAAGATCCGGGTTTTTCGGTTATCGCAGTGGCGATCATGCCGCCCGTACAGGATTCTGCCGTAACGACCATCCAGCTTTTTTTTTCGAGCTTGGCAAAAAGTTTGTCGACCAGATCGGGATTAGAATAATCCGGCATAACGTAATCCAATCATAATAAGCGCCGCATAAATGCCGGCCAAGACATCATCCAGCATGACCCCCCAGGCGCCGGGGCATTTTTTATCCAAAAATGAAATAGGCCAGGGTTTCAGGATGTCGAAAATGCGGAACAGGATGAAGGCGGTTCCCACTGCAGGGCCCGTTAAAATAGACGGGATAAGGGCAATCCAGACTCCGACGACCTCATCAATGACAATCATGCCGGAATCTTTTTCGCGTACCATTTGTTCAATATGTCGGGAGGCCCATATTCCTAAAGCAAAAGCCAGAGCAATAGCGATAAGCAGAAGGGGAATGCCACCAAACATTAACAGGATAATTCCAAATGGCATTGCGCCGATGGTGCCCCACGTCCCGGGGCCTGGCTGAATAAGGCCGCAGCCCCCCCATGTTGCTACCCATGTAGCAGGGTGCTTAAAGTTCAGGCGGCGCAGGGTGTCTTGATTCTGGAGTCGTAACATAAGCTATTTTGTCATGCAGATGATTACTGTGGCAAGAGGACAGTTGCAAGGGCCTGACAAGCCATCCCTTCCTGGCGTCCTGTGAAGCCAAGTTTTTCGGTTGTGGTGGCTTTGATACTGATACGCTTGGGATCAAGGTCAAGGATTTCCCCGATACGGGTTTGCATGGCTGCGCGATAAGGGCCGATCTTCGGGGCTTCGGTCATAATAGTGACGTCAATGAACTTTATATCCACAGAGTTATCATCGAGTAAGCCTTTCGTTTTCTTTAAAAAAATAGCGCTATCCACATTTTTCCATTGGGGGTCATCGGGGGGGAAATGCGTGCCGATATCTCCCTGATTAAGGGTGCCCAAAAGCGCATCTGTGATGGCATGAAGAACAACATCTGCATCGGAGTGCCCTGTTAGAGCGAAATCGTGTGGAATTTCAAGGCCGCCAAGCATGAGTTTGCGCTCACTATGTACTTTTTCAAAGGCGTGGACATCAAAGCCCATGGCGGTTCTCGTTTCTTTTTGCGTTTTTATCATCGCTTCGACCATAGCAAAATCATCTGCTGTTGTGACTTTTATATTTTGAGAGGAGGCGGGTACAATTTCGACTCTATGCCCCATCGCCCGCATGAGGCCGGCATCGTCCGTGAAATTATCATCCGCTTTAAATTTTTCGTGTGCTTCCATTAATTTGCCGAAACGAAAAGCCTGCGGGGTCTGAATGGCCCATAGATTGTCCCGAGAAATGGTTTCGTCATCACGTTGTAAGGTATCGGTCACGGGGCTGGCAAGAGTCGCAGCATCAGCAGATTTCATTATCTCAAGAATCGCTTCAATATCTTTTTTCGCTACGAGAGGGCGGGCCGCATCATGAATGAGCACAACATCATCATTTTTTACATTAATAAACTCTTTTAATCCATTGTAAACACTATCTTTTCTTTGCTTTGACCCTATAACTGCAGGCGGCGGGTTTAAAGAGGTAAAGGCAGTATCGTATAAGGCTTGATGTTCTTCATTTATCACTATAAGAAAATCTTTTAAATTATTGAAACAGATGAATTTACTTACTGTATGCTCAAGAATACTTTTACCATCTATTTTTAAATAAGGTTTAGGGGTTTGCAGTCCCATACGGCTTGCTTTTCCAGCGGCTGGAATCAAGAGGTAGAATGGCTGTGCGTTACTTTTTGTCATATTATATCTTTGCTTGCCTTTTTGCGCTAAATTGGTGATAGTCACAAAATAGCGTCAGGTCAATTCCAGCTTGGCTTTATCGCCGTTTTTTGAAAGATTATTTTTACATGAACGATGTCTTAACACCATTAAAAGAACCACGGCGGCCAACAAACACTTTCTGGGGTGGCTTTGTGGACGCTTTTTTAGGGCCGCAAAGCAGTATTAGCGGCTTGCGCCGTCGTTTCTCCAGTCGCCGTTGGGGAACGCGTCTGTCATTTATCCTTATCGGGATGGCTATTATCAGCGGTTTTGCAACCTATGCGGCGCTCACGGAAACGCCGCCCTTTGGGGACAGCCCTCAGACTGTCATCTGGCTTCTTAATCTCGACCTGATCATTTTACTGACGCTTGTAATTTTGATTGCAAGACGGATCGTTGCTATCTGGAGCGGACGCCGACGTAATATTGCGGGATCGCGGCTGCATGTGCGTCTGGTGCTGATTTTTAGTGTAATGGCCGCTATGCCCGCGATTATTATGGCTGTGTTTTCGGCATTTTTCTTTCATTTTGGCGTGCAGACATGGTTTAGCGAAAATGTGCGCACAGCAGTCGTAGAATCGCAGGCGGTAGCAGAAGCCTACCTTGAAGAACATCAACAGGTGATTCGGGCGGATATTCTGGCGATGGCAAACGATATTGACCGCCAAGCGGTGATGATGATGGATGCGCGGGCGGCCTATAATCGTGTCCTTGATACACAATCCTTGTTACGAAATTTATCCGAAGCGATGATCTTTGATGAATCCGGCGAGATTCTGGCACGGTCAGGCCTGACTTTTACGCTTACTTTCGAAAAGGTGCCTAATTATTATATCGAAAAGGCCAAGGACGGCGAAGTCGTGATCCTCACAGGGGATAACGATGACCGTGTACGGGCCCTTGTCATGTTAAACAGCGGCAATAACAATTTCCTTTTTGTTGGACGTCGTGTGGATCCTGTGGTGCTGTCCCATTTGGCCTCCACAAAAGACGCGGCAGAGCGCTATGCGCAGTTGGAAGGAAGCTATTCCGGACTTCAGGTGACGGTTACAATGATCTTTGTGGTGGTGGCCTTGCTGCTTTTGATGGCGGCAATGTGGATCGGGATTGTATTGGCGCGCCAGCTTGTAAACCCGATCAGTACACTGATTTCTGTTTCTGATCGTGTACGGGCAGGGGATCTGACTGCCCGGGTGCCGAAGCAAACCCAGATTGAGGAATTTGACTATCTTGCCCAATCTTTTAACCGAATGACCAACCAGATTGAACAGCAGCGTGATGAGTTGATTATGGCCAATAGACAGTTGGATCAGCGCCGCCGTCTGACGGAAACGGTGCTGGCCGGTGTCACGGCTGGTGTTATCGGGGTGGATCAGTATGGCAAAATTACCCTTGCTAACAGCGCCGCCAGTGATTTATTTGAAACACAATCTCAAAACCTGATCGGACAGAAAATTGTCGACATCCTGCCGGATATATCGCCCTTACTGGATAAGGCGTATGAGAAATCAAACAAGATTGTGCAATCTGAAATTCCTTATGTCACTCAAGCGGGGCGGAAGCTTACTTTGACGATGCGTATTGCCATTGAATTGATTGGGGAGGAAGATCATGGGGCGGTATTGACCTTTGATGACATTACCGAATTACAATCTGCGCAGCGTAAGGCTGCATGGGCGGATGTAGCACGGCGTATTGCACACGAAATTAAAAATCCGCTTACGCCTATTCAGTTATCGGCCGAGCGTCTAAAAAGAAAATATTTAAAGGAAATCACCAGCGATCCGAAAACATTTGAAGTCTGTACCGATACTATTATTCGCCATGTGGGCGATATCGGCCGCATGGTCAATGAGTTTTCTGATTTTGCGAGAATGCCGGAATCCGTTATACGTCCGACCAAATTGATTGCTGAGTTGCAGGATATGGTGACTTTTCAACAAGCGGCTCACAAAAATATTAAAATCTCTATCATTGGTAATTTAAAAGAAGAGCGTAACTTGCTCGTTTCATGTGATTCACAACAGGTAAGGCAGGCGGTAACCAATCTATTGCAAAACGCTATTGATTCCATTCATGCCAAGCAGGAACGGGAGACGCAGTATAAAGGAAAAATCAATGTTCTAATATGTAAAAAGGATACGGATTTAATTTTCTCTGTTAGTGATAATGGTCTTGGTTTGCCTGAAGGAAAGGATCCTTCTTCTTTAAGCGAACCGTACGTGACGCACCGTGAAAAAGGCACAGGATTGGGCCTGGCAATTGTTAAAAAAGTGATGACAGATCATGATGGGGAGCTTGTCATCGGTGTGAGTGATGAGGTTAAATCCATGGAGGAGTGGAACGATTTAGGAGGGGCAACCATTACTCTTATATTGCCTATGAATGAGATTAGCGACAAGCTAAGTGATGAGCGTAAAATTGCATGAGTAAAGATATTTTAATAGTAGATGATGAAGATGATATTCGTTCCCTGATACGCGGGATTTTAGAGGATGAAGGATATCAGGTGCGCGAGGCGGGCAATGCTTCTCAGGCCTTAAAGGCAGTGGAATCCAAAGAGCCTGATCTGGTTATTTTGGATATCTGGCTTCAGGATAGCGATAAAGACGGCCTTGAGATTCTGAAAACCATTAAGATGAACAATCATATCCTTCCCGTTTTGATGATTAGCGGCCATGGAACGATTGAAACAGCCGTCACGGCGATTAAACACGGCGCCTACGATTTTATTGAAAAACCTTTTAAGTCAGACAGGCTGCTTTTAATGATCGCGCGCGCCCTTGAAACGGCAGAGTTGAAGAAAGAAAATCAGGCATTGAAATCACGTCATGATGAAATTGATGACGAACTTGTTGGAAACTCTTCGGCGATACAACAAATACGCCAACAGATTGAGCGCATTGCCCCGACAAACAGCCGTGTGTTGATTACAGGTGGAGCAGGGACAGGCAAAGAAGTGGTTGCCAGATCCATTCATAAATTATCTGACCGGCACAAAATGCCATTTATGGCCCTTAACTGCGCTGTTTTGCAGCCGGAACGTCTGGAAGAAGAATTGTTCGGTATTGAGCGTAATGGCAAGTTGCAAAAAGGTTTGCTTGAATTATCGCATGGCGGCACCTTGTTATTGGATGAAGTGGCGGATATGCCGCTTGAAACGCAAGGAAAGATTTTGCGCGTTTTACAGGATCATAAAATCCATCCTGTAGGATCACAGCGCATTATTGATATTGATGTACGTATTTTAGCTTCTACGAATCAAAACCTTGCTGAATTAATAAAAGCAGGCAATTTCCGCGAAGATTTATATTACCGTTTGAATGTAGTCACTCTAACCATTCCCCCTTTAAGGAAAAGGCCGGATGATATTGAGCCGCTAGCGACTTATTTTATAAAAAACTTTACTAAGCATAATGGACAGGATATTCGCAGCTTTTCCGATGCCGCCAAGATAAAATTAAAAACTTATGGTTGGCCGGGAAATGTCCGTCAGTTGAAAAATATGATGGAGTGGCTGACAATTATGGTGCCCCCCTCAACGGCGGCCAAGGAGATTGAGGTAGAACATCTTCCGCCAGAAATGAGAGGGTCGGGTGCTACAACAACAGAATCAATGCCCGCTATGAGTTATACAATGCAGCCATTAAGGGAGGCGCGTGAGAGTTTTGAACGTGAATATCTGATGACCCAGATTAAGCGCTTTAACGGCAATGTCTCACAAACTGCGGAATTCATAGGGATGGAACGGTCTGCGCTTCATCGTAAACTGAAGTCACTTGAAATTTCATTAGAGGACGCGCAGGATAACGATAAAGCTATTGAAAAGGGGGCCTCGTCGCGTCTGCGCGCATCAGGGTAAATTAAAAAAATGCGGGTTATCATTTGTGGAGCAGGGCAGGTTGGATACAATATTGCCTCATATCTTTCACGGGAAAATAATGATGTCACGGTCGTTGATAACGATCCGGAAATGATTGCGCGTATTAACCGTGATCTGGACGCGAATGGTATATGCGGTTCTGGCTCTAATCCTGAAGTTTTACAATCCGCCAGCGCAAATGAAGCAGACATGATTGTCGCCGTCACCCATCAGGATGAAGTGAACATGGTGGCATGTCAGGTGGCGCATTCATTGTTCAGCGTTCCTAAAAAGATTGCCCGTATCCGCGATCAGGTCTTTAGAGAGCCGACATGGGCAAATTTGTTCAGCCGCTCCCATATGCCCATTGATGTGATTATTTCACCGGAAATTGAGGTGGCAAGAGCCGTGGAAATGCGTCTGGCTATTCCGGGGACAACCACCGTAACGCCGATGGCAGCTGGGGATGCCTATGTATGCGGCGTCATGTGTGAGGAGAATTGTCCTGTCGTCAATACTCCTTTACGTCAACTGGCCGCGCTTTTTCCCGACAACCGGGTTCGGATCGTCACTATTGTCCGCAATGGCAAACCGATTATTCCGAGTGCGGATGACCAGATGCTGATAGGGGATGAGGTTTTCTTTATTGCGGAGCAGTCACAGATTTCGCGTGTTTTAACGGGCTTTGGCCATGAAGAACAAAAAGCGCGTCATGTTATCATTATTGGTGGTGGCAATATCGGCGTCAGCCTGATTGAACGTATTAAAGCACAGCATAAAGATGTGAATCTAAAAGTGATTGAATGTAATCCTGAGAGGGCCCATTTTTTAAGCGAAAAGTTTGATGATGTGATTATCCTGAACGCCTCCGGACTGGACAGGCAAGTTCTTGAGGAAGCCAATATCATGGAAGCGGAAACAATGATTACCGTTACCGATGATGATGAAACCAACATTCTGGCAGCGCTTCTTGCGCGGCAATATGGTTGCCGCCGTGTTATCCCCCTTGTAAATCGTGAGGCATATAACAGTTTAACGGCTTCGCTCGGCATCGGTTCGGTCGTATCACCGAAAGCGATTACTGCTGCCACCGTCATGCGTCATGTACGCCGTGGACGTATTCGTGCGGTACATAATCTTCTTAGTGATTTTGGCGAGATACTGGAAATTGAGGCATCTGAAAGCCTTGAAGTTTTAAATCTACCGCTACGCGATATTGACTGGCCGCGCGGTGTTATCGTCTGTGCGATTGTTCGGGATGGCCATTTAATTATGCCTGATGGTAATACTATTATTAAACCGAATGATCATGTCATTATACTGGCCACGCAGGGCAAAGCGCATAAAGTTGAAAAAATGTTTTCTGCCCCTGTTGATCTATTTTAATTTAAAGGAATTTTATGCCCCGTGTAATCTACGTTAACGGTTCATATATCCCGCACCGTGAAGCCAGCATTCATGTGGAGGACCGCGGTTTTCTTATGGGAGATGCGGTTTATGAAGTAATTGCCTGTATTCATGGGCATATGGCGGATGAAACCGGTCATTTGGACCGTTTGGAAAGGTCTTTAAGCGAACTGGATATCCGCATGCCGGTGGAACGCGAAACTTTACGTTTTTTAATGCGTGAATTGTTACGGCGCAACCATCAGAAAAATGCCGCCGTCTATCTTGAGATATCGCGCGGTGTGGCAAAACGGGATTTCAAATTTCCCGCAGCAGGAACTCCGCCAACGCTTGTTATGATTACGTATGATTTTGATTTTGAAGGTAATCTTGCGGTTAAAAAAGGCATTAAGGTCAAAACCGTGCCGGATGTACGATGGAAAAGGCGGGATATTAAAACTGTTTTATTATTGCCCCAATCGATGGCCAAGCAGAGCGCTGTGAACGAGGGCTTGGATGATGCCTGGATGGTGGATGATGAGGGATATATTACCGAATGTTCGGCCAGCAATGCCTGGATTGTAACAAAAGATAAAAAACTCGTTACCCGTGCCGTCAGCCACGACATATTGCGCGGCATTACCCGGACAGCCATTGAAAAACTTTGCAAGGAAATGAATTTGGTAATTGAAGAAAGATCTTTTACGCCGCAGGAAGCTTATGAAGCGGTAGAAGCTTTTACCAGCAGTGCGACTGCCTTGGTGACGCCCGTCGTCGAAATTGATGGTCATAAGATTGGAGATGGTCGGCGCGGCGATATCTGTAAAAACATCTATGAAGAATACCGCGCTTATGCCGATGGCTTGCGTGGCCAGCAAGTACAATGGGAGGCAGGATTGTAATGTTATCCAAATATAAAGCCGTTATTTTTGATTGGGATGGCACGTTAGTGGATACCTGCGGGCTCGTGCTAGATGCCCATAACCATGTTCGGCAATTCATGGGGCATAAGCTTTGGACGATGGATGACTTTTTAGGGCAGGCCAGTAAGTCCGCGCGTGAGTATTACCCTGAAATATATGGAGAACGGGCGGAAGAGGCGCAAACGCTGCTTTATGATTTTGTCGGCGAAAATCATCTGACCTACTTAAAGCCTATGGATCAGTCGCGGGAATTTCTTGATTTTGTTAAAACCATGAATATTCCCATGGCGATTGTTAGCAATAAACGTCATGATTTTATGGTGAAAGAAGTCGGGGTCATGGAATGGCATGATTATTTTATTTCTCTGGTCGGGGCGGGACAAGTCGCCAAAGATAAGCCTTCTGCCGACCCTTTGCTGGCCGCCATCGCGGAAATAGATGCTGGTCTTAATCCAACAGATATCCTATATGTCGGCGATACCGAAACGGATTTAATATGTGCCAAAAATGCAGGATGCCCCATTGTCTTTATCCAGTCCGATAAGCCACGTCCGGATCTAATTGAAATGTATGAGCCAGCCCATTCATTTCATTCTCTAGCCGAGTTTTTAAATATGTTAAACAATAACGATACGGCCAAGTTAAATAAAGCTTGCTGACACTCTTGGTTTTCTATAGGTAAGGGACAAGAAAGCGGCAATAAAGCGGCTCTGGTAACAATAAGAAGGATATAAGACCCATGTCTGATAAATCCCAAAACGTACAGGATGTGTTCCTGAATAAAATCCGTAAAGAAAAAATGACCGTCACGGTTTTTCTGGTGAATGGTGTAAAATTACAAGGCATTGTGACATGGTTTGATAATTTTTCGATGCTCTTACGCCGCGAAAGCCATGTTCAGCTTGTTTATAAACATGCGATTTCAACAATTATGCCGGGCGGCCCGCTTAATCTTTTTGAAGAAGATGGCGATGACCAGAATAAAGCGAATTCAGCAGAATAAACTTGCCTGATAATCCAGCGAATAAACCCTCTGAACAGGCACTTGTCGTCCATCCTGTTTTTACCAATGTGCCGAAAGCGCAGCGCGGCGATATTGTACAGGCCATGGAAGAGGCCTGTGGCTTGGCCGAGGCGATCCAACTGGATGTGCAGGAGTCTCTTCAGGTAAATGTCAGCCGTATTCAGGCCGGTTACTTTTTTGGCAAAGGGACACGGCAAATGATTGCCGACATGGTTGATGAACAAAAGCCTGATATTGTTATGGTCAACCATACATTATCCCCGGTGCAACAACGTAATCTTGAAAAAGAACTTAAAGTTAAAATTATTGACCGAACCGGTCTCATTCTTGAGATTTTTGGTGCCAGAGCGCAAACCAAAGAAGGGCGCATTCAGGTTGAATTGGCGCAATTGGAATACCAGAAATCACGGCTTGTAAAATCCTGGTCGCATTTGGAAAGACAGCGCGGTGGTCAAAGTTTTGTCGGCGGGCCAGGGGAAAGTCAGCTTGAAATTGACCGCCGTCTTATTGCCGAACGCATTGCCAATCTGAAAAAAGACTTGGTTAAAGTGCGCCAGACACGCGAGTTGGGGCGTAAGGCGCGGGAGCGGGTGCCGTTCCCGGTGGTGGCACTTGTAGGATATACAAACGCAGGAAAATCGACGTTGTTTAACCGCCTGACAGGGGCGAACGTTTTTGCCAAAGATCTGTTATTTGCCACGCTTGATCCCACTTTACGGCGGATAGAACTGCCCTCGGGGCGGATTGTGATTTTGTCCGATACCGTTGGGTTTATTAGCGATCTTCCTACCCATTTGGTCGAAGCCTTTCGGGCAACACTGGACCAGACACAATATGCCGATGTGATCCTGCATGTCAGGGATTCAACGCAAACAGACTATGACGCGCATAAAGAAGATGTCATGCAAATCATGAAAGATCTGGGAATTGATTATGAAAGCGAAGAACGTATTTTTGAAGTGATCAATAAAATCGATATTTGTCCGCAGGCGCGTAAGGATGATATTGAACGGGATGCGAAATTCGATGATAGAATTCTGCCGGTTTCTGCTGTCACTGGTGAAGGAATAGATCATTTGCTGGAGGTTGTAGATAGTTTTCTTTCCCGTCATTGGAAGGAGGTCCTTTATGATATCCCGCCATCTGACGGTAAAGCCATTGCCTGGCTTCACCAGCATGCGGAAGTCATGAAGATAGAAGAGGGGGCAGACACAACCACTCTTTTCGTGCATATTGATCCTGCAAATAAAAACCGTTTCGAAGATATGTTTCCTTATGCCAATCGTGAATCCTGAAAAAATTGCAAATTATATCCGTGAGGTTGCGGACGATAAAATCGTGCCGCGTTTCAGGCAATTGCAAGACCATGAAATATCAACCAAGTCAGGGCCAACTGATCTGGTTACCATTGCCGACATAGAGGCCGAAGAAGAATTAACGCGTATTTTTAAGGATTTAATCCCGGGCTCTCACGTTGTGGGTGAGGAAGCCGTGTCCAAAGGTGACATCGATATGGGTCTGTTAAAGTCCGAAAAGGGGATCATATGGGTCATTGATCCGGTAGATGGCACCAATAATTTTGCCAGCGGGAATGAAAGGTTCGGCACGATTGTGACCCTTGTCAAAGATGGACAATCCATTCAGGGATGGATACTGGATATTCCACAAGATCGTATTGGTATAACGGAGCAGGGCAGCGGTGTTGAAGTAAAAGGAACGAGAGTAAAGTTTCCTAAAATGTCTGAGCCTTTAAATAATACGCGCGGTTTCATCAGTCGTAAGTTTTTACCTAAGAAGCTACGGGATGATCTTAAAGATGTTCTGGATAGTGAGTTTGGCAATATTGAAACCTATCTTTGCTGTGCCCATGAGTATCTGGATATTCTGGCAGGAGATTCTTATTTCTCTCTCTATTCCCGCATTCGTCCCTGGGACCATCTCACGGGAGCGATGATGATGCGTGAAGCTGGTGGCTACGTATGTAAATGGGACAAATCTGCTTATGGACCGGGCGACGAAATCGGAGGCCTGATTTGTGCCGAAGATGAAGAAACCTGGGACAGGATTTATGATTTATTACTCAAACAATATCTTGAGACAAGGGCCGTTTAACTATAGACGCGAGCCGGGGCCTGTTAACGCCGTTGCATATTTTTGCATATGAGGCGGGAATGCCACTGCCGGATTATCAAATTTTTTGATTTCGCGCCCGAAGGCCACGGCCCAGGCGCAAATAAGTCTTGAAGCTGTCATGTCCTGCATATTCATACCCTCCGTAAATTCGGGGCGGGTTTGTTGGTACGTTTCCAATGCCACTTTAATATTATGCGCATGTACAGGTGTTTTTGAACGAAGAAGGTCAAAAGCAGGAGATGTTTCTATAAAATCTTTTGCAGCCTCTAAAGACTGCGTTTCGCGGTGGTCTAAGGCGATGGCTTCCATGGAGGCCATAGCGGCATCATAGGCCGCTTTTAATTGTGGGGCATCGTAAATGTCATAATTCATAAGGGTGTTAATAAAGACAGTATGTTATTATGTCAAGTTTTTTGTTTTTGCCACAAATCAAGCATTTGTTCGAGGGTAAGAGAAGAAAAACTCAGGCCTTGAGCACTACAATCTCTTTTCATGCCTTCAAAGCGCGATACAAACTTCTTATTGGCTTTTCGCAAAGCTTCTTCAGCGTTTAATCCTTCCATCCGGGCATAATTAACCAAACAGAATAACAGATCACCAAGCTCTTCTTCTTGGTGCTCGGGCGTTTTCGCCTCTTTGAATTCGTTGATTTCTTCTTCTAATTTGGCAAAGGCTTCATTGGAAGAGGGCCATTCATACCCAGTCTTGGCCGCTTTTTTTTGCAATTTCTGGGCGCGGAGAAGGGCGGGTAGACCTTTTGTTACGCCATCTAATGCGCCGGGATTGTCTTTTTCCTGATCTTTTTGTTGCTCCCAAATATCCATCACCTCATCGGCATCGGCAGCATTTTTATCCCCAAAGACATGAGGGTGACGCGAGATCATTTTATCAGCAACCCCTTTGGCAACGTCATCAAAATTAAATATTCCTTCTTCAGCAGCCATCTGGGTGTAATAGATAACCTGAAGCAGTAAATCGCCGAGTTCTTCTTTCAGGTCGGCCATATCATCATTTTCTATGGCGTCGGCAACTTCATAGGCTTCTTCGATAGTATATTTTACGATGGAGTTAAAATCTTGCTCTTTATCCCACGGGCACCCGTTTTGAGGATCGCGCAGGCAGGCCATCACCCATTTCAATTTTTCTATTGCATGGGAAAAATCATTGTCTTGTTTAATTGCGATATTCGCCATTATTGCTGATCCGTTTGGTCGTTTTCTGATTTAAATTTTACAATCGGGGCCAGTCTACGCTGTTTTAAACCTTGTTGCTCAATTTTATTTTTTAAAAGAGCGATCCGCTTTTCTCCCGCAGGGTGGGTGGAGATAATAGCAGGAATTTTTTTCTGCCATGTTTTTTCAATTTCTTCTAGCTTTTCAAAAAATTCTGTTGCCCCGCCTGCATGACCATACACAGCGGTCAGGGTTTGTAAGCCAATTGTATCGGCTTGCGCTTCCTGTGTGCGGGAATAAGCGAGATTACCCAGATCTGTCAGGCTGAAAAGAGCGTCCACGACGTTTGAATTTTGTCCTGCTAACAAGGTTACCAGTATAAGAGAGGAAAGACTAAATCCCATACCGCGTAAATGATCGCGGTTTTTAAAATGGCCCATTTCATGTCCCATAACAAAGACAAGGCCGTTTTCAGTATCAAGAAGATCAAGCAGGCCTTTGGTTATAACGATATTTCCTCCCGGCATGGCAAAGGCATTGGGATCGTCGTTATCAGAGACGATGATAGAGAAATCATATCCTTCGGGTTTTGCATTGGCAGGAATTTTATTAAAGATCTTTTCAACATAGGCCTGTTCTTGCGTAAGCGGGGCATGATCTTTTAAAAAACGCGTGGAAAGCCCGGTTTGGCTCCATATCCAGTTTTCCTGTTCTACTGACAGGCGGGTAATAAAAAATTCAAGCGTTAAGCCAATAAGTAAATAAAGAACACCAAAAATAAGCAGGCCTTTAAACAAAAATACGGTGAGTTCTTTTAAAGGGTGCTCCTGCGCAAGGTTAACACTGTCATCCAGTGGGGTGGGGGTGAATTTGCTCATAACTGATTTTAAAGGTTATTTGTTTAAATAAACGGCGGTACCGTAAGCCATGGCTTCTATCTGACCCTTGCCGCCTAGTTCGGTATATTGGATACGTGTACAAACGATCATATCGGCGTCAATGGCTTGTTCACGCATCCGGATAATTGCTTCGCGGCGGGCACGATCAGTCAGACTTTCAAAAGTTGCTATACGGCCCCCGAAAATCGACAAAAGGCCGCCCAAGAATACTTTAAAACGGTCGGCGGCGATGACACAGCTGCCATCCACCAGTTTTGCCTCCCGGATATTGCTTTCCAGAGCAGTAAAGGAATCGACGACATAAGGTTGGTTCAGAAGTTTTTGCTCACGTTCGCGTATGCGCTTATAGTGTTTTTTTTCCAATAGTGTGCCGCTAACATAAGTAATAATCAGTACGGCAATAATTGCTATAAGGTCTATCATCCTAGCGAACTCTCACGGCCGTGCCATAGGCAAAAACCTCTGCCGCGCCAGCTGCCACGGAAGAGGTGGAGAGGCGGACATTAACAATTGCATTGGCGCCGGCTTGACGGGCTTGTTCTGTCATGCGCTCGATTGCCTGTTTACGGGATTCTTCCAATAACTGGGTGTAACCTTTCAGTTCACCGCCGAAAATATTCTTAAGGCCGGCCATGAAGTCACGGCCCGCATTTTTTGCCCGTACCGTACTGCCGGTTACAACCCCGAAATGCTCTTCAATTTGGCGGCCGGGCACGGTTTCAATTGTGGTAATAATCATTTTTTTAAACCCCTAAACTTTTTATTGTTGTTCCTTTAAGAGTTCTACGATTCTGGGCATTTGTATATTTATTATTGATTTTATTATTGTCATATTAAAAATTGCGTATTATTTTGAATTATGCGACTGACAAAGCTAATTTTTCCGGAGATATTAAGATTTCAAGCTGATAATGGATCAGGGGGAAATGGAGAAGATCCCCACGATGCGGATGACCGATTAGCCAGAAAGTTTAAGATAGCTATGAGGCATCAACTTACACAACCATCTCAAACCGCGGACCCTTATGGCTTGTCGACATTATGCCAGTCTGTTTTGGAACGTATTGATCGTGTTGGCCATTGTCTTTTCTTGCTTTCACAAGATTTGCAGCCCATAGCAGAAGGGATTATGGAGGAAAAATATCCTAGCGATAGAGTGAATGGTGACATTGTTTGTTATAAGCTTCATCAAAGAGGGCTCAATCTACACACGCCTTAGACTTAATTAATTTCGATGTGATAATATATATTATGTAAAATAATATATTAGGTTATATGAGGGGGCTTGTGTTCACCACAGTCAGATCAACTCTCATACGCAAAGGTTAATTAGGATCCACATACGTCTTTAAGGCTTTATCAAACAGCTGAAAGAAATTATCTGCCGTGTGTTTTGCGAGCTCTTCTTCAGTCAAATTATGCAGGTTCGCAATGAATTGGCCAGTATGTTTTACCAAAGCCGGTTCGTTGGTTTTGCCGCGATACGGCATCGGTGCAAGATACGGCGCATCAGTTTCAATTAATAAGCGGTCTAATGGTACGGTTTTAACGATTTCCTGCAGTTCTGTGTTCTTTTTAAAGGTGACCATTCCCGAAAACGATATATAGAAGCCTTCATCAATAGATTGCTGTGCCAGCGTCTTATTGGAACTGAAACAGTGCATTAAAACCTTGGTTTTACCGTCACAGGCGCCTTCATCACGTAAAATGGCGATCGTATCTTCCTCTGCATCGCGTGTATGAATAATAAGCGGCAAACCGGTTTCTTTGGCAACGTTAATGTGTTTTCGAAACATAAGTTTCTGGTCTTCCGGCGGCGCGTAATCATAATAATAATCCAGGCCGCTTTCCCCAATGCCGATTATTTTGTCATATTTGAGGGCGTGTTCTTTCAATTCAGTTGCATTAATTGCCATTTCGCCTAAATCAGATGCCGAATGCGGATGCGTGCCTATGGAACACCAGACATTGTCGTGATTATTGGCAATTTCCAATAGCTCATCGAGTTCTTCTGCAATACGGCAACAGATGGTCTGCATACCGTCAACGCCCGCTTCTTTGGCATGGGCAATCAGTTCAGCGGGCGTGCCCGCATCTTTGATGCGTTCATGGTTAAGGTGGCAGTGTGAGTCGATCCACATATGTTCTATGCCGCTTTTTCACCGGCTTCTAAACGTGGGAAAATCCCTTCCGGCTTGTCGATTTCGACGCCGCTTTCAAGCATATTGTCATCAGTCATGAAGCTGTAATCACGGGCGTTCTGGTCAATTTTGAGTTGATCCAGAATTTTGTGCGCAGATTCAGGTGTAAAGGCCAACATTGACAGGCCAAGCACGCGGACAATTTCTGCCAGAACGTATAATACAGTGTTCATGCGTGCGGGGTCTTCTTTCTTTAAATTCCAGGGAGCTTGAGAATCAACATAGCCATTTGCTTCAATGACTAGTTTAAAAATTGCTTCTAAAGCTCTGTTAAATTTCATTTTATCGCCCTCTTCTCTTAGGCTTAAAATGAGGCGTACATGCGCATGGTTCAGCAGCTTTTTATCCGCATCCGTTAATTCGCCGCAGGTAGGGATTTTCCCCTCGCAGTTCTTATAAATCATCGAAAGCGTGCGTTGCGCCAGATTGCCAAGCCCATTGGCTAAATCACTATTAATGCGCTGAATGGCATAATCGTGGGAGAAATTGCCGTCCTGTCCGTGTGGTACTTCTCTCATCAGTAAGTAACGGGTCTGGTCCAGGCCGTATAGGTCGATCAAGTCCTGCGGGGCGATAACATTCCCGACAGATTTGGACATTTTGACCCCATTCACGTTAATAAAACCATGGGCAAAAACCTTTTTCGGAATATCGAGATTGGCAGCCATTAAAAATGCCGGCCAATAAATGCAGTGAAACCGGATAATGTCTTTTCCGATTACATGGAAATCTGCAGGCCAGTATTTCTTATAACTGTCAGAGTCGGTGTCAGGATACCCTACCCCTGTAATATAATTTGTGAGCGCATCCAGCCAGACATACATCACATGGTCATCATCCTCAGGTACAGGAACGCCCCATTTAAAATTAGTTCGGGAAATGGAAATATCCTGTAGACCTGACTTCACGAACGCTGTGATTTCATTGCGGCGCGATTCGGGTTCAATGAAGTCAGGACGGGTCGCATAAAGCTCAAGCAATTTATCAGCGTAAGCAGATAACCTAAAGAAATAACTGGATTCTTCCACCCATTCCACGGGTGCGCCTGTGGGGGCCAATTTATATTTATTGCCTTCCGTGTCTTCGCCTTCGGTTAACTCATTTTCGGCGAAATAGGCTTCATCCCGAACAGAGTACCACCCCGCATATTTATCAAGATATATGTCGTCGGGATTGTTTGCCTTGATGGCTTTCCAGATAGCCTGGGAGGCTTCGTAATGTCGTGGCTCGGTCGTGCGGATAAAATCATCGTTGGAAATATTCAGCGTGTCGGTGAGTTCAACGAATTTAGCGGCAATTTTATCGCAAAAGGCTTTCGGCTCCATTCCCTCTTTTTCGGCTGTTTTGGCTACTTTTTGTCCGTGTTCGTCCGTTCCTGTCAAAAACATAACATCATAGCCGTCAAGACGCTTGTGACGGGCCATAACATCCGTGAGGATTTGTTCATAAGCGTGGCCTAAGTGCGGTGCACCGTTCACGTAGGAGATGGCGGTCGTAATATAGAAAGGCTTTTTATCGGTCATTTTACGTCTATTATGCTTGTGTTTCTGGGGTTAATTGTGGTTTATACCGTACTTGAAATGACACAAAACACACAACAAAAAAAGCTTTATATCAAAACATGGGGTTGTCAGATGAATGTTTATGACAGCAGCCGCATGGCAGATATCCTGCGGCCCCTTGGATACGCGCAGGTGGATGAGCCTGATGATGCAGATATGATGATCCTGAATACCTGTCATATCAGGGAAAAAGCAACGGATAAGGTGTTTTCTGAAATAGGCCGCCTGAAAAAGCATAAAGACAAGAAAGAAGCGCGGGGCGGTAAAATGCTGATGGCTGTGGCGGGCTGTGTTGCGCAGGCCGAAGGGGATTTTATTCTGCAACGCGCGCCTGTGATTGACATGGTTTTCGGCCCCCAAACGTATCATGAGTTGCCGGAAATGGTTTTGAAGGCGAATGGTAACCAGCGGGTCGTTAATACGGAATTTCCGACAATATCCAAATTTGATACGCTGCCCGAAGAGCAAAGTCAGGGCGCGGCTGCCTTTTTATCAATTCAGGAAGGGTGTGATAAATTTTGCACTTTTTGTGTGGTGCCTTACACGCGCGGCGCGGAGTTCTCCCGCCCTGTTCACAAAATTGTGGAAGAAGCAAAGCGGCTTGTGGATCAGGGGGCCAAAGAAATTACGCTACTTGGGCAGAATGTAAATGCTTACCATGGTGAAAATACCGATGGAAAAATCTGGGGATTGGGCCGATTAATCGAAGCGGTAGCGCAGGTTGATGGTGTTCAGCAAATCCGCTACACCACTTCTCACCCGCGGGATGTGGATGACGAATTAATCGCGGCGCACCGTGATGTGGATAAATTGGCCCCTTTCCTTCACCTGCCTGTGCAAAGTGGCTCGGATAAAATTTTAAAAGCGATGAACCGTAAACATACGAGTGATCGTTACCGTGAAATTATTACGGATTTGCGAAAAGCGCGTCCGGATCTTGTTTTTTCATCCGATTTTATCGTGGGCTTCCCCGGTGAGACTGATCAGGACCATGAAGATACAATGCAATTGGTGCGTGATGTGGTTTTTGCCAGTGCCTATTCGTTTAAATACTCACCCCGCCCCGGTACGCCTGCAGCAAATATGACGAATTTAGTCCGTGAGGATGTAAAATCGGCTAGGTTGCAAGAGCTTCAGGATTTGATCTCAGAGCAATATTTTGATTTCAATAAAGCGTCTGTTGGTAAAACCATGTCTGTTTTGTTTGAAAGAAAAGGCAAAAAAGAGGGGCAGCTCCAAGGCCGGACACCTTTTTATCAGGCGATCAATGTGCCGGCAAATGAGCGTCTTCTTGGCGAATTCGTGGATGTAAGAATCACATCTGCCACGGCGAATGCCCTTGTCGGAGAGATTGAAATGATTGAAAATATTGCGAATTCAGCCTGATTTTGTGGTAATATTATAGAATAAACCACGTATAGAGGTAACCATTAGCAATATAGCCAATAAGAGCGTTTCGCTCTCCTTTGATGATAACTCCCTTCTTCCCTATTTGTTCGGGGCGCAGAACAGTCATTTGCGTCATCTGGAATCTGCCTTGTCTCTTGATATCATCAGCAGAGGCAATACGGTGGCGGTTTCCGGTGCCAATGATGATGTTGATTTGGCCAAAGACGTGTTACAGATGTTATGGAAGAAAATTCAACGTAAGCAGGATGTGACCACAAGTGAAATTGATGCGGCCCTTCGTTTTCTTAAGCAGGATAACAAGGAAACAAAAAAAGGAACAAATGACGTGAAAACCAATGTCCAGAATAAAGAAGCCCTGTATGAAGAAAAATCAGGCATTAAAACGTATAAAAATAAACTGATCTCTCCCCGCTCTCCGAACCAGTCAAAATACATCGAAGCCATTAAGACCAATGATATGGTATTTGGTATTGGTCCCGCAGGGACAGGTAAAACTTATCTGGCGGTGGCTGCTGCTGTGCAAATGTATCAGGAAGGCAAAATTGAACGTATGGTTTTCTGTCGCCCGGCTGTTGAAGCCGGCGAGCAGTTAGGGTTTTTACCCGGTGATATGCTGGAAAAAATTGACCCGTATTTGCGCCCCATTTATGATGCGCTCCACGATATGATGCCGTCTGACGATATTCCCAAAAAAATTGAACGGGGAGAAATAGAGATTGCCCCCCTCGCTTTTATGCGCGGCCGAACTTTAAAGAATGCCTTTGTGGTTCTTGATGAGGCGCAAAATACAACCTCCATGCAGATGAAAATGTTTTTAACCCGTATGGGGGAAAATACGCGTATGGTCATCACTGGCGATCCCTCACAAATCGATTTACCGCCCGGAACGCAGAGTGGACTAAAAGAAGCTATGAGTATTTTAAGAGATGTGGAAGACGTGCCTTTTATACACTTTAATTCCAAGGATGTTGTAAGACATAAACTCGTTACGAAAATTATAGAAGCCTATGATAAGCATGACTTTAGAAACAGAAGCTAAAAGACAGGTCGCAAGACCCCAAATTGATATATCGATACAGGAGCCTGCCTGGCATGATTTGCAGGATATTGAAAATATCGTTCATATTGCGGCGGAAATAACCCTGACGACTGCTATCATGCCAAAAGAGGCGTTTGAGCGGGATTTGGAAGTCAGTATCGTGCTGGCAAATGATGATTTGCTGCATGTTCTGAACCGTGAATATCGGGAGCAGGATAAACCGACAAATGTCCTGACCTTCGCAACACTGGATGCAGAAGAGCCGCCAACGGACGGGGTGCTGAATTTAGGAGATGTACTGATCTCATATCAGACGGTGGAAAGAGAATGTCAGGAACAAGGTAAGTTCAGAACCGATCATATTCGACATCTGGTTATCCATGGAATCCTGCATCTTTTAGGATATGATCATCAGGATGAAGATGAAGCAACCGATATGGAAACATTGGAAATTCGTATTTTGGAAAGATTGGGTGTACAAAACCCTTACGTTGATATGGATTTCGTTCTATAATTTTGGGTAATGTTAAAAATGATGTCTGATCCCGATGAGCCTTCGAGTATAAAGCCCGCCAGTCAAAATGGCGGGAACTTGACGCCATCCTCATCACATCCGCACGAAAAAAGAAACCATGGCGGTATTCTAAATCGTCTTAAACAGTTAGTGGGCAAACCCAAGAACGGTTCTGAAACCTTGCGGGAAGCTCTTGAAGAATATATCGATGAACTTGACGATGAAAGCGCGGAAACAACATCTATTGCCTCCCATGAAAAAGCGCTTATTTCAAATGTTTTAAAGCTGCGCGATACAACTGTGATTGACGTTATGATTCCGCGCGCCGATATTGCCGCGATAGAGGTGAATGCCTCTAAAGATGACTTGATGGCTCTGCTGGCAGAAAAGCAACATAGTCGTATACCGGTTTACCGGGACACCATGGATGAAGTGCTTGGCAGTGTACATATAAAAGATATACTGTCCATTGTAGCAGCCAACCAGGAACTGCACCTGAAAAGTATGATACGCCCGGTGCCGATTGTCTCTCCTTCCCTGCCTGTGCTGGATCTTTTGCTTAAGATGCAAAGCGATAAAAAACACATGGTATTGGTCGTCGATGAATATGGTGGAATTGACGGCCTTGCAACCATTGGGGATGTAATTGAAGCGATTGTTGGGGAGTTTGATGATGAATTTGATCATGAAACCGCTCCCCAGATTATTCAAAAAAGTGACGGATCGATTATGGCGGATGCCCGCGCCAGCATCGAAGATTTTGAAGAAATTCATGGCGAAATTTTAAGCGAAGAAGAACGGGAAGAAGTAGATACGCTTGGCGGGCTGGTTTTCTATACGGCCAGTCGTATTCCCGCCCGCGGAGAGGTCATCAAACACGAGTCAGGCATGGTATTTGAAATTCTGGATGCAGATCAACGCCGCGTGAACCGTCTTCGTATCCGTAATATTCCAGAGCAAGATAATCAGGGATAATGGCCGGATCGTTAAAGACCCCGCAGAAGCAAGGCGCCTTTGAGCAAGCGCCTTTTTTTATGAAAGCCATCGCGGCTTTGATTTTGGGTATTGTCTTATCTTTCATTCAGGCCCCATTTAATTATTGGTTTCTGATTTTCCCCTGTTTGGGTGGTTTTTATTTTATTTATCTTTATCTGCCGGACAAAAAACAGGTTTTTGCAGCCTCTTTTCTCTTTGCTCTTGGTTATTTTGTGACGGGGTTAAACTGGATCGGCAACGCACTGCTGGTTGAAGGCAACGATTATAAATGGGTCTGGCCTTTGGCCGTTATCGCTTTGCCGACCTTACTGGCCTCCTTCACTGCTCTATATATTACCATCAGCCATATCATTTTTTCCAAACACCGTCTGAGTGGATTTTTGGGGTTTTGCGCACTTC
The DNA here is from genome assembly GCA_965216405.1 of uncultured Micavibrio sp. Classification (GTDB taxonomy): domain Bacteria; phylum Pseudomonadota; class Alphaproteobacteria; order Micavibrionales; family Micavibrionaceae. Next base: position 162,950 of record OZ244161.1, read on the forward strand.
TCAGCTTATCCGAATGGGTTAGAGGATATGTATTTACCGGTTTTCCCTGGAACCTGTACGGATATGGATGGTCGGGGGTTCTGCCAATGCTTCAGAGCCTGAGTATTATCGGACCATACGGCTTAACCCTGCTGAGTGTATTTTGGGGATGCCTTTTAGGGTTTTTATTTTCCCCAACGGAAGGGAAAAAACTATTACTCGTTATGGGCATGATCTCTCTTGCGGCGGTATACATCTGGGGGGACGAACGTTTAAAAGCAGCCCAGACATCTAACCATCTAAATTTACGCGTGCACATTATTCAGCCGAATATTGATCAGGCCGATAAATGGAAGCCTGAAAAACTTGCTGAAAATTTTGAAAATTTTTTAGTGCTTTCCTCGGACCGCAAATTCGAAAGACGTAATATTTATATCTGGCCTGAAACGGCTCTCCCCCCCTCCTTTTTACACAGCCTAGCCGTAAAGGAGCGTTTAAAAGGTATGCTGGCGGATGACTCTATTTTATTAACGGGGGCATTGCAGGCAAAGCCTGATGATCAAAATCCGCAGCATATTGAATATTATAATGGCCTTTATTTGTTCGACGGTAAAAATGTGCCGGAGCGATTATATGCCAAAAGCCATCTGGTGCCCTTCGGGGAATATATACCTTTTCAAAAATATATTCCTTTAAAGCCGGTTGTCGAATTTACCGGTTTTCAAAAAGGTTTAGGGGCACGTACAACTCATATTGGTACCTATCCATCTTTCACAACCCTGATCTGTTATGAAATTATTTTCCCGCATCAGGTCGTGGATAAAAATTCGGCGCGGCCTGATTATATTTTAACAATCACGAATGATGCGTGGTATGGCGATAGCTCAGGTCCCTATCAGCATTTTGCGCAGGCACGCTTTCGGGCGATTGAGCAAGGGCTGCCGGTTGTTCGATCTGCCAATACGGGTATTTCTGGACTCATTGATCCTTATGGGCGGGTGGTGGAAAAAACCGCTTTGTTGGAAAGCGCGTCTGTGACCGTAAGATTACCTCATAAGTTGGAAAGAGCAACATTCTACAGCCTGCATGGCGATAAGATCTATATAGCGCTGTTCATTTTCTTCTTTGGTATGGCCGTTCTCGGTAAAATAAAAAAATTAACGTAATGTCTTTGTTTCCCCCTTGAAGCCCTGAAAACTCCTCCTATTGCCTACAACTGTAGGTTGTGTTATTTTTCGTATTATCACAACCATCATTTAGGTGAAAATGAGTAAGCAGGATCCGATAGAATATTCATCACAGGGCAATGGATCCCAAGTAGAAAATCTTATTGGCCAACGTCTTAAAAAACTGCGGATAGAGAATGGGCTGACCCAAAAGGATTTATCCAAGCGCCTGAATATTACCTATCAGCAGATACAAAATTATGAAAATGGAAAAAGTCGGCTTTCATTAGAGAATGCTAAGAAACTGGCTGATTTTCTCTGTGTCCCCTTAGAGGCTTTTAGCAATAGCTCATTTAAGCCTGATAATCGTTCCAAAGGCTTGTCGGACAATAATCAGACCTCCATCAGGGGAGACGAGCCGATTGATAAGGCTAAGGCGGACCTCTTGAAAGCGTACCATTCTATAAAAGACCCTGAAAAGCAGAAAAATCTGGTCAAACTGGTCAAAGAAATGGCTAGAAACATGCAGGATTAAAGCCGCCAAAATGGTTGATTTCTATAGTTTCTACGATTAGTCTGCATCGATCTTATATAATAAAATTAATAATTTGAAAGTTGCATCCTATTATGACCGCACAAACTGCAGAAGCTTTAAACGTTATGGCACATCATCAAACAGTTCTTGAAGACTATACGTTCACCAGTGAATCCGTCTCAGAGGGGCATCCGGACAAGATTTGTGACCAAATCTCTGATTCAATCGTTGATGCCTTTATTGCTGCCGATCCTGATTCCCGCGTGGCGATTGAAACAGCCGTTACGACTGATTATGTGGGTATTTTAGGTGAAAGCCGCGGTCCCGATAGCATTACATCGGAAGTCATGGAAGATATCGCCCGTGAAACCATAAAGAAAATCGGCTATGACCAGAAAGGTTTTAGTTGGAAAACAGCGCGCTTTGATATCCGTGCGCATTCTCAGTCAGTGGATATTGCCCAAGGCGTGGATGCCGAAGGTGCCGGAGATCAGGGGATTATGTTTGGTTATGCCTGTAAAGAAACAGACTCTCTTATGCCTGCGGCTATCCAATATTCACATGATATTCTTCGTGCCTTGGCTGAAGCCCGCCGTAGCGGTGCTTTAAAAGGATTAGAGCCGGATTCAAAATCACAGATTTCTTTACATTATAAACACGGAAAGCCCGTCGGAGCGGCTTCAATTGTTCTATCCACACAGCATATTGATAGCTTGTCACAAAAGGATGTGCGGGAAATTGTACGTCCTTATATTGAAAAAGTTCTCCCTGAAGGCTGGATGTGCCCCGAAGCTGAATTTTATGTGAATCCTACGGGCCGTTTTGTTATTGGGGGCCCTGTGGGGGATGCCGGTTTAACGGGTCGTAAAATTATCGTTGATACCTATGGTGGCGCGGCCCCTCATGGTGGCGGTGCCTTTTCTGGTAAAGATCCGTCAAAGGTTGATCGTTCTGCGGCCTATGCGGCGCGCTATGTGGCGAAAAATATTGTAGCGGCAGGTTATGCAGAAAGATGCACCATACAAGTGTCTTACGCTATTGGCGTTGCAAAGCCAATTTCCTTATATGTGAACACACATGGGACGGGAACAGTACCGGAAGCGGTATTAGAAGCGGCTATTACCAAATCAATTGACCTAAGCCCGATGGGTATTCGTAAGCATCTTGATCTACATAAGCCTATTTATGCCCGCACAGCCGCCTATGGTCACTTTGGCCGTGAACCAGAAGCCGATGGTGGTTTTTCCTGGGAAAAAACCGATCTTGTGGATACTCTACATAAGGCGATTGGTTAAATAACAAAGACATTCTATGGCTGAATTTAATGAATGGCGGTTTTATGGACGCCGCGCTGGGCGTAAGTTGAACAAAACGCGCCAGAATGCCCTTGATCTTCTATTGCCTGAGCTTGAAATTAAAAAGGCATCATTAACAAAAAATTCCGATATTAATCCGCAAGCTTTGTTCAACAGCCCAGTTGATAAAATTATTCTGGAAATAGGTATTGGCAGCGGGGAGCGTTTGGCAGAAATGATGCGCCGTCATCCTGAGAATGGCTATCTTGCCGCCGAGCCTTTCAGCAACGGGATGAGCGCCTTTTTATGCGAAATTAAAGAGTTTGAAACGGCGCCTCATATCCGCGTGCTGATGGATGATGCAATCCCGCTTGTGAAATCGCTCACCCCTGCTTCGGTGGACGAAATTTATGTTCTCAATCCTGATCCGTGGCATAAAAAGCGCCACTATCACCGCCGGATCATAAATCCTGACAATTTAAGTTTATTGGCCGATATTCTTAAACCTGATGGGACTTTGTATCTTTCAACAGATGTTGATGACCTTGCTGAATGGATGATCACACACACCTGCCGCCATCCTGATTTTGAATGGCTGGCAGACTCTTCCAAGGATTGGAAAAACCAACCGGACGGCTGGATACAAACGCGCTATGAAACAAAAGGTGCCAAAAACGCAAGCAAGATGAATTATTTTATATTTAAACGGGTTTAATCAGATTAAAGGCTTCCAGCGCGGCTTGTCTTTTGTCGAGGTTTGAAAAGTGCGCTTGCGAAAAATGGCTTTGGAGTTTTTCGAAAATTTCCAACCATGTCTGCAAGTCATACGTATTAAGAATGTCTGTATAAACAGGTTTTTCAAGGGGGCGTTCAAGGTTTTGCCGGTTTTTGGCTTTGACAAAGATCATCTTTTCACAAAGCCACAGTAACGTGCGCTCCAGATTTATGAAAGCTTCATCCTGCCCCGCCCGTCCGACTTGGTCCGATAAATGGTGAATATCAACCCAATTAAATTTGGGCCATGTTTGTATAATTTCCAAAACACTTTCGGCAATGTCCAGTCCCTTATTGTCAATAATTTCTTTGGCGGTGCCAATGCTGCCATTTGAAAGCGCGCTTAAAAGAAATTTTTGTTCGCTCTCCAAGGTGCTGCCAATTTCACGCTCCATTAAATCTGATAAATGCGCAGTGCTTAATGATTCAAAATTTAAAACGCGGCAGCGTGAGCGAATAGTTGGAATCATTGCACCAAGACGATGGCAAATAAGGATAAGAAGCGCGTCTTTAGGGGGCTCTTCTAAAATTTTGAGCAGGGCATTTTGCGCATTGCGGTTCATCGTATCGGCATCATCCACAATAACCACGCGCCACCCGCCATTGGACGAAGTCATGCGTAAGAACGGTGCGACTTTTCTGGCTGTTTCTACATCAAGTGCAGTTTTTTGTTGGCCTTTTTTGCTATCCATCGGTCGTTCTATAGTCAGTAAGTCAGGGTGACCGCCGGAGGACACCTGGCTGAAAATAGAATCATCTTCAGGAATCGATAAACTTTCAGCCACACTGGGGGCCTCACCAAATAAACTGTCTTGCGCTGCATCCGGCGTGCCGTTTTTTAAAAGATACCGCGCCAAACGAAAAGCCATCGTTGATTTGCCTGTTCCTTTCAAGCCTGAAAAAATCAAGGCATGGGGGACAGCGCCACTGTTAATATAATCAAGAAGCTTTTTTTCAATACTCTCATGCCCAAGGCATAAGATAGAATTCCGTGGGGGTTGGAGTCCTTCGGGTGCTGGTGCTTCAAAGCTCCCCTCTTCTTCGTCAAAGTCCTGAAAATCATCAAACATAAGTTATTACAGCCGTTCTTCAATAAGGGGTAATATAGCTGTGGCAATAGCTTGTTCATCCTGCCCCGCGTCGATTGTAATACAGCGCTCAGGATTATTTTGCGCAATGCTTAAAAAGCCATCGCGGAGCTTTTGGTAAAAATCGAGATCGCCGCGGTCATAGTGATCCACTGCGCCGCGAGTGTGTACGCGAGTCATGGCCTCGGCAGGATCCATATCCATGATAATGGTTAAATCCGGTAAGGTTGTTGCGACAATATATTTTTCAAGATCCATAATGAAATCCATATCAAGGCGTTCAAGCACGCCCTGATAAACACGGGTTGAATCTATATAGCGGTCACAAAGGACGATTTTTCCCTCTTCCAGAGCCGGATTAATGACATCACGAATATGCATTGATCTAGCCGCATTTAAAAGCATCAGTTCCGCTAAGGGAGTCCAGTTTCCGCCATAAGTTTCATGGCTTAAAAGATTTCTGATTTCTTCCGCGGCAGGTGTGCCCCCCGGTTCCCGTGTTACGACGACATTGTGCCCGTTTTCTTTTAATGATTTCTCAAGGTGTTTTATCTGGGTTGTTTTGCCAACCCCTTCCCCGCCTTCGAAAGTAATAAATAAGCCGTTACTTTTAACCTGCAGCATAATTTTATCGTATCTGGTGATAGAAATTTTTCATTTTTTCTATCGTGGTTTTAAAAACACCTAGTTTTTCAACCGGTTCCGCCGTGACCAAGGGGTAAGAGATTGGTTCCAGGCCTTCAGCGTTTATTGTCATCTCTGCAATCTGTTGTTTTTCCAATACCGGCGCAATCAAAGGTTTCTTATAGGTGATGTCGACTGTGTAATTATTCACAGCCGCTTTAGGCATGGTAATTTGAATATCTTCCGTCAAAGTTAATGGGACGGTTTTCTTTTGTCCCATGGCGACTTCAACCTCTGTGATAATATCTCCCGCCTTGGCCACAGTAACATTCGTGAAATTATTTAGTGCCCAGTGCATTAAACGCAAAGATTCAGTGGTGCGCGCTTCTTCACTTTCAAGACCATTCAACACCATGATCACCCGCCGCCCGTCTTTGACCGCGGTTCCCATTAAACCATAACCACCTGCCTCTGTGTGGCCTGTTTTTATGCCGTCGGCGCCAATGTTTTGGTAAAGAAGCGGGTTGCGGTTTGGCTGTGTTATTTCATTATAAGTGAACTCTTTTTCTGCAAATAATTTGTAATATTCAGGGTGGTTTTCAATCATCATCTTGGCCAGCAAAGCCAGGTCTTCCGCGCTTGAATAATGGTTGGGGTCAGGCCAGCCACTGGCATTAGTAAAATTACTGTTTTCCATGCCCATTTTCTGGGCCTTTTTTGTCATGTCTTCGGCAAATTTTTCTTCGCTTCCGCTTAAGCCTTCTGCGAGCACGATTGTTGCATCATTGCCTGACTGGATAATGACACCTTTTAACAAATCTTCGACTTTGATTTTCTTGCCAACTTCAACAAACATTTTGGAGCCGCCTTTTTGCCAGGCTTTTTCGCTAACCATAAGTTCATCGTCTGTTTTTAGAATGCCGTTTTTGAGCGCATCGAAGATCATATAAGTTGTCATGACCTTGCTCATGGAAGAGGTTGGCATATGCTGTTTTTTATTTTTTTCTAATAATATCTGCCCTGTTTCATTATCGATGATGAGGGCCTGGCGCGCAGAGGTCTCTTCCTGAGCTTGTGCTGTAAAAGGGATAAGGGAGAAAATAATAATAGTAAAAAATATGCCAAGAAAACGCATAGAATATCCTGTTTTTTGTATGTTTAAGTGTGAGTGTAAGGGTAAAATTATTCTACGACAATAGCGGCATTTTGATGGCCGTTATTATATAAAGCCGTTAAAATCTTTTGGGCTTCCTCACGATCATTAAAAGGTCCCAGCCGGACACGGAAAAAAGGTGTGTTATTCACGCGGGCCATATGGACTCTCGATTGGCCAAATTTTGATAACTGGCTGCTGTAATTAAGCGCGTTTTGTTCCTGTGAGAACGACCCTGCCTGGACGAAGATATGCCCTATATTCAAAGTCGGGGGGCGCGGTGGAGCGTAAGCGGTTCCAACCGGAGGTGGCTGTGTGGTAACGGCGAGAGGTTTGCGGCTCAGTACTGTGGGCGGCGGCTCTGACATGACAACCTTGGTCACCGGATGCGGTTTAAGGGTTGGTGTGATCTGATCTTCAGAAACCACTGGTCGATGCCGTTGATTTAAAGCAACCTCAAAACCACGTGTGTCCTGACCTGATTTTGCCGCCATCGCAACCTGACGGCTTTCCTGTGGCATAACTTGAATTTTTACTCTTGCTGTTCCGTTGTTTTTAAAACCAAGCAGGCTGGCCGCACGTTCGGATACGTCAAGAATCCGGTTATGCGCAAAAGGACCCCTGTCATTGACGCGTAATATTAAAGAGCGCCCATTATGAAGGTTTGTAACTTTAATAATGCTTGGAAGTTGTAGCGTTCTATGAGCGGCCGTCAGTTCATTTTTATCAAATGTCTCCCCGTTGGCTGTCATGGCTCCATGAAAGTTAGGGCCATACCAAGAGGCAATACCGGTTTCTTCAAAGCTGTAAGTTTCACGCGGATAATAACGGCGCCCTTTTATAGAGTATCCCCTGCCCACTTTAAAGTGACCAACATTGTAATCTGGATCACCGGGGAGTGGGATTTTCTTAACGACATGAGCTGCATAGCGCGCCTCCGAGCAAGATGTGAGGGCAACAAAACTCAGGCCGATCAAGGCCGTCAGTAATAATCTGTATCTAGTCATAAACTATACTGCTTTTTAATTTTTCCGCTTTATGGCAAAAATTATTCTATTGTGCAAGTTGATCTGCCAATAAGCCGACTGATGTAGCAAAATAAGTCGAGCGGTTCCAGTCCATAATGGTCTGATAATTATTATAAACGATGTAAATTTCTCCGTTTTTACCATCTGGGGCAACGATGGAGGCCATCATATCTTCCTGTGGTAAGGGGGCGCCATTTAATTGCTTCACCCCTAAAGAGGACCAGTATGCCAAAGGTTTCTTAATTTTAGGGCTAATGAGGTTTTCTGAGAAATTAGCGGGCAATAAAGCGCGGCGGCCCCATCTTTGACCTGTAATCCAGCCGTTCTTTACCAGATAATTGGCCGTGGAGGCAAAAACATCCTTATGGGTCCCCCAGATATCGCGGCGCCCGTCCCCATTGCCATCAACCGCATAAGAATTAAAGCTGGAAGGCATAAACTGGTTTTGTCCCATAGCGCCTGCCCAGGAGCCTTTCATATTTGTCGCGCTAATATGGCCCTCATCGATAATTTTCAGGGCATTGATCAATTCTTTGGTAAAAAACTCTCGGCGGCGGCCTTCCCATGCCAATGTGGCTAACGCCGGAACAACGCCAAAACCGCCTGTATTGCTGCCGTAATTGGTTTCGATCCCCCACAGGGCCACAATAAATTGTTTAGGCACCCCGTATAAATCTTCAACTTGTTGTAACGCAGTATAATGCTGGCGCATCATCTGCCGACCTTTATTAATGCGCGTTGGATGGACAATCATCTCCTTATATTGCGCAAAGGTTCTTTTTGATTCAGGTTGTTTGCGGTCGAGCTCTATCGCTCTTTGACTGGGCGTAATATTATATAGCGTTTCATTAATAGTTTTTTGAGAAATGCCCTGCCGCGCGGCGTCGAGTCGCATCTGGCTCAGCCAGGTGTCAAAGCTTTCCATTTGGGCATGGGCAGCAGAGGATATGCAAATAAATACAGATAGATATAAAGTGATATTAAGGTAAAGTTTTAGCATAATAATCCCTGCCATGTGCATGGTTGTTTATTGTTTTCTGTAGAATGTGAGTAAGAATACAGAAGGTAAAGGGCGGATAAAAGTAAATTTGTTTAAAGCTTTTGCTTCTCTGTGAGTTGTTTTTCGAGAAGTTTGATAAAATTATCCCCGTCCCTAACATAATTAACAGTAATGTTACCGGTGCCCACGCCCGTAACGATGACGGTGGAATAGCCTATATAACGCCCTACCAGAGGCTCTTCCAGATAGGCGTTTTCAATTTTACTGAAATTCATCCGGATCCAGTCGCGGGTTAGAAACCCGTTGCGGCTAAGGACTTTTCTATTGGTGAGAAATAAATAGGTCATCCAGTAATGAATGCTGGCTGTATATAAAGGATAAAGGCTCAGAAATACTATGACGCCCCCGACCAGAGGATGAAAAAATATAGCCACAAGCAAAGCAATTATCCCGTAAAAGACAGGCGGCGCAAAGACAATCCAGTGGATACGGGCCTGAGCAATTAATTTTTCATCTTCAGTAAGAAGGTTTGTGAATTTCTCTATCAAGGTGGACGGTATCCTTTAAAATTATAGACAATAATAGATGAATAGCAGAAAAACGCTTTACTGATAAGAACGGATTGATTAGTTTGCCAGCAAGTTTTTAAACCGCAGTCTTTTATTCGGAGGAATGGCAGAGCGGTTGAATGCACCGGTCTTGAAAACCGGCATGGGTGCAAGCCCATCCAGGGTTCGAATCCCTGTTCCTCCGCCATTTTATAATTCTTTTAATCTCCTGCCGATCGCCACGCAGCTTTCGCGTATTTCCCGCATATAAAGTGGCGGTAGCGTATAAGTTCCACGGGTTTTGGACATGTCCAGCACAAAACTGTCTACGATGTCGTCTTCCGTGTTATTTAAGCGTCCGTCACCATAGCCTTCCATTAGCCAGTAAGCGATGTCACCGCAGGCGGTGCCAAAGCCCGCGCCAAGATTATAAACGCCGGTCACAGGGTTTTCAGCGATCAGGTTGAGCCAGCGGCTGAAAATATGAAGAGGCAGAAAATCCCGCTGTGTTAAAGCGCTCATTGAAAAATTAATACCCCCCTCTTCTTTCAGGCTTTTTAACATCGCACCGAAAAAAGTCTGGCGTTCCCTGTGTGCCTGATATTCATCGCCAAAAATGTTAGACAGTCTTAAAATTGTGACATGATCAAAACGTTGCAGCAAATCATCTTCTATCAGGCGCTTGGCGTGGCCGTAGGGAGTCATTTTTTTATAAGGAACGGCGGTCTCAATTAATTCGAATGGTTTCGGCGGCACCCCATAAACAGCACGGGAACTTAACATAATGTATTGCGCCTCAATTTCCTGTGCTTTTTGCGCTAAAAGACGATCAAGCTCACTAAATTCTCCTTTCTGGATCACAGGGTCATAGGCAAAATTAATTACCGTTTCGATGTCCCGGGACCAGGCTTCACCACTCATGGCGCTTTGATGATCCATAAAATGCCAGTGATCTTTATCAGGATCATTGATAATAGCGGAGGCAAGAAAGGCGTTTTTACCGATGGCGAGTATTGTCATGCATTGAGTCTTACCGTTTCGTATCCCCTTAAGCTATAGGCAAAGAGCTTTTTTAAACGGGCTTTTAACATCTTTTCGTGCAGTGAATTCCTTGACACTATCCGTGCTGGTATGTATATTGCGGCTTCTGGACAAGAATCGGTAATAAAGAAACTTGTCTAACATATTGAAATTATTATAAATATTAAGGTTAAGAAGAATGTTTGCAGTCGTTCGTACAGGCGGAAAACAATATAAAGTGGCACAAAAAGATCGTCTGGAAGTGCCTAAAATAGATGCCAAAGAAGGCGCTAGCATTGATCTGGAGGTCTTGATGACTTCTGATGGTAAAGGCGCAAGCATTGGAGAAAAAGGTGCAAAAGTCAGTGCAAAAGTCATTGAGCACACACGCGCAGACAAAATTGTGGTATTTAAGAAGAAACGTAGACAGAACTATCGCCGCACACAAGGCCACCGTCAGGATCTGACAGTGATCGAGATTGCCGATATCAAAACTGCGTAGGTAATTAATTAGAGAGACAGGCGTCCCCGGGCTTGCCCGCATGACGGCCAAAAACAAAAAGCATTTGGAGGACACAAGATATGGCACATAAAAAAGCAGGTGGTAGTTCAAGAAACGGTCGTGATTCAGAAGGCCGCCGTCTTGGCGTAAAGAAATACGGCGGACAAGAAGTTCTGGCCGGTAATATCATCATTCGTCAGCGCGGAACAAAGTACGCAGCTGGTAAAAACGTTGGTGTTGGTAAAGACCATACAATTTTTGCCCTTATGGATGGCTCTGTTCTTTTCTCAAAAGGACGTGGTGGTAAGGCAAAAGTAAATGTGGTTCCGGCAAATGATGAAAGACCGTTAGCGGCTGAGTAATCTGCCTCCATTATAATAATTCATAAGGGGAAGGCTCAGTCTTCCCCTTTTTTCATGTGAAGCAGTTTAATCTTATGAAATTTCTCGATCAGGCAAAAATATACATAAAGAGCGGTGATGGCGGTAAGGGCTGTGTATCTTTTCGGCGTGAAAAATATGTTGAACGCGGCGGGCCGGATGGTGGAAATGGCGGCCGCGGCGGCGATATTATTTTCGAGGCGGCTGAAGATTTAAATACCCTGATAGATTTTCGGTATACACAGCACTTTCGGGCGCCGAATGGTACGGGTGGTTCGGGCCGCGACCGTACAGGGCCAAGCGGAGATGATTTGGTCATTAAAGTGCCTGTCGGGACAGAAATTCTGGATGCGGATAAAGAAACGGTTTTGCTGGATATAAATGAAAAAGGCCAGCGTGTAACCTTCCTTACCGGTGGCGATGGCGGCTTTGGCAATGCGCATTATAAAAGTTCCACCAATCAGGCGCCGCGTAAAGCCACGCCTGGCTGGCCCGGTGAAGAACGTGATGTCTGGTTAAGATTAAAATTAATTGCGGATGCGGGGTTGTTGGGTCTGCCAAATGCAGGGAAATCAACCTTTCTTGCTGCTGTTTCAAAAGCGAAACCTAAAATTGCGGACTACCCTTTTACAACCCTTCACCCTAATCTTGGGGTGGTTAAGGCTGGCGAATACAGCTTTGTTATTGCCGATATTCCGGGGTTAATTGAAGGCGCACACGAAGGGCATGGGTTGGGAGACCGCTTTCTTGGCCATGTCGAGCGCACCTCCGTCCTGTTACATCTGGTTGATGGCACGCAAGAAGATGTCGCGGGAGCCTATGAGACCATCCGCAATGAATTGAAAGAATATGGTGCAGGTCTGGTCAAGAAACCCGAAATTATCGCGCTAACCAAAATTGATGCGATGGATGAAGAAACTATTGCTGAAAAAAGCCAACAACTGACAGAAGCGTCGGGGCAAAAAGTCATTTGCATCTCTGCCGTGGCGGGTAAAAATGTTGATCAGGCTCTTTATAAACTTGCTGATATTATTAAGATCAAAAAATCTGACGAAAATGACTCCTGATACCCTTATTTCCCAATCTTCGCGCATTGTCATTAAAATCGGCTCTGCTCTTTTGACGGATGAGAAATCGGGTACGGTAAATCAGGAGTGGTTGAATAGTGTGGCACAGGATGTCTCTGCCCTTGTTAATAAAGGGAAAGAAGTTTTAATTGTCTCTTCAGGGGCCATTGCCCTGGGTAGAAAAGCCCTTGAGATATCTTATAACAACCGCCCCTCTTCTATTCCGCTTGAACAAAAACAGGCGGCGGCGGCTGTCGGCAATGTGGTGATTGCGCATTCTTATGCCGATGCATTTGCACCCCATGATCTGCAAACAGGTCTGGTGTTATTAAGTCCTAAAGATACCGAAGAACGACGCTCCCATTTGAATGCCCGCGCTACGCTTCTCACCTTAATGGAAAAAGGGGTTATCGCCGTTATTAATGAAAATGATACGGTTTCAACGGCTGAAATCCGCTTTGGTGATAATGACCGTCTTGCTGCCCGTGTGGCGCAAATGATCGGCGCGGATTTATTGATACAGCTATCAACCACAGATGGTCTGTATACAGGTGATCCAACACAAGATGATAGGGCAGAACATATCCCTCTGGTTGAGGAATACCGTGATGACTTGCTGGATATGGCGGGAGACGCGCCTGCCGGCCTTAGCACGGGCGGCATGAAAAGCAAGTTGGAAGCCGCCCGCATTGCCACAATGGCCGGTGTGCATATGATGATTACAACAGGGAAAAAGCAAAACCCTCTTTCCCATATTCAACAGGCTACAATTTTTAAGGCCTCTGATAAGCCTGTCAGTGCCCGTAAAAAATGGATTTCCAGTCATGTGAAATCGGAAGGTGCATTGATTATTGATGATGGTGCTGTCAAGGCGCTACAAGCCGGTAAAAGCTTGCTATCGGCCGGTATTGTGAAAGTCAGTGGGGATTTTAAACAAGGTGACCCTGTTAATATTATGGATAAAGATGGCCACAAACTGGCCATGGGGCTGGTGAGTTATAGTGCGGATGAAACCCGTCTACTGATAGGCTGTAAAAGCAGTGATATTTCAGACTTACTAGGGTATTCCCGTGGAGATGAGCTTATTCACAGGCAAGATTTAGTCTTGCAAGCTTAAGCCAGTCACGCCATCATACCCCCCTATTCTTAAATGGGGAAAATGATGAGAACAGATACACCGCAGGAAATTTGCTTAAAAGACTATATGCCGCCAGCCTATAAGGTCGCGCATACGGATTTATCGTTTGAAATCTTTGACGGTAAAACAATCGTCACGGCCAAAACACAATATACAAAAAACAATGATAATGAGGCGCCGCTTTTTTTAGAAGGCGAAGAGCTGAAACTCATTTCCTGTAAGCTGGACGGAAAAGAGGTGCAGCCCAAAATTTCCGATGCAGGATTAACGCTCCCTGGTCCCGGCAAGGATATATTCACTCTGGAAATCGTTACAGAAATTGTGCCGGAGAAGAATACCGCACTCGAAGGACTGTACCATTCCGGCAGTACTTATTGCACGCAATGTGAGGCGCAGGGGTTTCGCAAAATTACATACTATCCAGACCGTCCGGATGTCATGGCCACCTTTAAAGTAACAATTGAGGCCGATAAGAAACAATGCCCCGTCCTTTTATCTAACGGTAACCTGATTGACTCCGGTGAGGCTTCAAATGGCCGCCATTATACTGTCTGGGAAGATCCAACACCAAAGCCCTGTTATCTCTTTGCGCTTGTCGCGGGGGATCTGGAGCGTGTCGAAGATACCTTCACCACCCTGTCAGGCACCCTCGTGGATCTTCATATCTACGTAAAAAAAGGAGATGAAGGTCAGTGCGATCATGCCATGCGCAGTTTAATAAAATCGATGAAATGGGATGAAGAAGTTTACGGGCGTGAGTATCAGTACAACATCTTCAATATTGTCGCAGTCAGCGATTTTAATATGGGGGCCATGGAAAACACCTCTTTGAATATTTTCAACACAGCTTTGGTTCTGGCGCAGCAGGAAACCGCAACCGATACGGATTTCATTCGTGTTGAAAGTGTTATTGCGCATGAGTATTTTCACAACTGGACCGGAAACCGGGTGACTTGCCGGGACTGGTTTCAATTATCTTTAAAAGAAGGCCTAACGGTTTTTCGCGATCAGGAGTTTTCTGCGGATTTAAATTCACGCGCTGTGCAGCGTATTGATGATGTAACGCATTTACGCCGCTCCCAGTTTCCTGAAGATGCCTCCCCCCTTGCCCACCCCGTGCGGCCGGAAAGCTATATTGAGATCAATAATTTCTATACGATGACCGTGTATGAAAAAGGTGCGGAAATTATCCGCATGTTTCATACCTTACTGGGGCCGGAGCTTTATCGTAAAGCCACAGATTTATATTTTGACCGCTTTGACGGCCAGGCCGTTACAATCGATGATTGGGCACAGTGTATGGCCGATGCATCGGAAATGGATTTAGAACAATTTAAGCTTTGGTACTCACAGGCGGGGACGCCACACGTCAAGGCAACAAGCAAGTACGATGAAAAAAGCAAGGTTTTTACCCTGACATTAGAACAGGAAATTCCTGATACACCGGGACAAACAGATAAAAAACCAATGCACATTCCCGTGGCGGTCGGATTATTAGGCCCCAATGGCGATGATTTAATTCAAACGCAGGTGCTGGAGCTTAAGAAGAAAAAACAGGATTTTAAATTCAAAGATATCGGCTCCAAACCTGTTCCCTCTATCTTGCGTAATTTCTCTGCGCCCGTGAAGTTGGAGACGGACTTAAGGGACGAAGACCTCGCTTTTCTCATGGTTCATGACAGTGATGGTTTTAATAAATGGGAGGCGGGCCAGACTTATGCGCACCGTGTGATATCCCAAATGTTAGAAGATGATGCGAAGGAGCCACCTGAATCTTTTATTGAAAGTATTGGAAATCTTATAGACCGGGCCTTAAATCCTGACAGTGATAAAGCTCTTATGGCACGCGCCCTGAGTGTGCCGAGCATTTCGGAAATAGGTCAGCAGCAACAAGTCATTGACCCGTCTGCGATTGCAAGGGTGCGCAAATCTGTACAGGCCGCTATCAAGCGCCAGCATAAGTCAGCGCTCCTCAAGCTGTATAAAGAAAATATAAGTGACGGTGATTTTAGTATCTCTCCTGATGCAATGGGCCGCCGCGCTTTAAGCAATACGGTATTGAGCTTGTTAACATCAACAAAGGGTACGGGATGCGCTAAATTTGCTGCCGATCATTATGAAACAGCCAATAATATGACAGATAGAATGGCGGCTCTTGGGGCGCTTATCGATAATAAAAATGCTGATCGTGACGCTGTTCTCTCTGATTTTTATGCTCGCTTTAAAGAGTATCCACTGGTCATGGATAAATGGTTTGGAGTACAGGCAAGCGCCGCGCGCGGTGATATTTTTGAAGAACTTGAAAGTCTGAAAGCACATGATGACTTCTCTATGAAAAACCCGAACCGCGTTCGTTCTCTCTATGGTGCATTTGCTATGAATAATCCGGTAAAATTCCATGATCCTAGTGGTCAGGGTTATGATTTCCTAAAGAACGGCATCATTGAGTTAAATGAAATAAATCCGCAGATCGCCGCGCGCGTGGTGACCCCTTTGCGGGAATGGAAACGTTATACGGCAGATCGTCAGAAAATGATGAAAGCGGCCTTGCAGGAGATCGCGACTCTGCCCAATCTTTCTCCCAATGTCTATGAAATCGTTACTAAAAGCCTCAACGGATAATTTTGATCAGCAATTTGATCCCCCTGTCTGCGGGATTGACGAGGTAGGTCGCGGCCCTCTGGCGGGGCCGGTTGTCTCTGCCTGTGTTCTTATTCCTAAAGAGAACCTCCAAAACCCTCTCTGGCGCGAAATTAAGGACAGTAAGAAAATTTCCGCTATTAAACGGGAGAAATTATTTGAACCGATTAAAGAATTGTGTGCTTTTGGCATTGCGGAGGCAAGTTGCGAAGAGATTGATGCTTTAAACATTCATCATGCAACGTTACTGGCTATGAAGCGGGCTTATGCCGCGCTTATAAATCTAAAGGCTTCCCCGGCGGTGGCTTTGATAGATGGTAAATTTGCCCCTCAATTGGATTGTCATACCCAAACCGTCATCAAGGGCGATAGTTTATCATTATCTATTGGTGCCGCCTCGATTTTAGCAAAAGTGACGCGCGATAGAATGATGGCAAAATTACATGGAGAATTCCCCCATTACGCCTGGGATCGCAATGCCGGATATGGCACCAAAGCCCATATGGCAGGGCTGGAAAGCCACGGCCTGACTCGGTTTCACCGTTTATCGTTTGCCCCCTGCGCCGCAATTCATAAGAAGATTTCAGTTTAAGAGTCGCTGTTAGAGTCCTGACTCTAAAGAATTTTTTTGATTTTATGCTTGACGGCGAATCGATAATGACTCATGATTCCTCCTCATTAATTATCCACATATCCACAGAGGAGCGTGGAAAGAATGCGAAAAGCATCTGGAGGACATTTTGCCTAAAACGACTAAGAAAAAGCTACCCGCCCCCGAAATAAATCAGATTGCAAAGGGGGATTGTATTGAAGTGTTGAAAGCGATGCCGAAAGGCTCCGTTGATATGATTTTTGCGGATCCTCCCTATAATTTGCAATTAGGCGGAGATTTACACCGTCCAAATAATACAAAAGTTGATGCCTGTGATGACCACTGGGATCAGTTTGATAGTTATAAAGTCTACGACGATTTTACACGCCAGTGGCTTTCGGCGGCGCGTGAGGCATTAAAAGAGGACGGGTCCATCTGGGTGATTGGTTCGTATCATAATATTTTCCGTCTAGGAACGATCTTGCAGGATTTGGGTTATTGGATATTGAACGATGTAATCTGGCGCAAAACCAACCCGATGCCGAACTTTCGCGGCAAACGTTTTACGAATGCCCATGAGACCATGATCTGGGCCGCAAAATCTGAAAAATCAAAATACACGTTTAATTATGATTCCATGAAGGCGCTGAATGAGGATCTCCAGATGCGCTCTGACTGGTTTATACCACTATGTACAGGTGGTGAACGCCTGAAGGACGATAATGGGGAGAAGGCGCATCCGACACAAAAACCGGAAGCCCTTCTCCACCGCGTTATTCTCTCTTCGACGAAACCAGGTGACCTGGTCTTGGATCCTTTCTTTGGCACAGGCACGACCGGCGCGGTGGCTAAAAAACTGGGGCGTGATTTTATAGGTATTGAACGCGAAGATGATTATATAAAGGTTGCCCAAAAACGGCTGGACAGCATTACGCGTTGTGATGAAGAGAGTATTGCCCTCGTACAAAAGCGTGAACAAATGCGCATACCTTTTGGCTGGTTGCTCGAGCATGGTTTGCTGGAACCCGGTACTCAATTGCAAGATTCCAAGGGCCAGAATAAAGTCAAAATATCTGCCGATGCCAATATTAAAACAACAGAAGGCAATCATCGTGGCTCGATCCATAAAGTTGGTGCCGCGGTTCAAAATGCGCCTTCTTGCAATGGGTGGACCTATTGGCACTACAAGGAAGGCAATAAATTAATGCCGATTGATAATTTACGCCAAAAGCTGAGAACCCAGATTGAAGGCGACATATCAGTGCCGACAAACACTACAATTCAGTAGTATTTATGTTAAAATTGAAACGATTAAACTTGGGATAACTCCCTCTTTTATTTATCATAAAGATTGAATCTTATGTCTAAACAGTGATAAATCATTACCTATGAACACATTATTTAAAACGGTTACCAGCAATGCTGAGGATAATCAGGTTGTCTCTTTACAGGCGGTGAATGCCAATGATAGCCAGGAAATTATCATCAAGGATTTGGAATTAATGATGTCCATCGGCGTGCTTGACTCTGAAATGAAAGACAAGCAGCGCGTCATTGTGAATGCCGAAATCAACGTAATAGATACCGCCACTTCTGACGATATCTCCAATGTTGTTTCTTATGCGGATATTATTGAGCAGATCAAAGAAATTGCGCAGGAAGGCCATATTAATCTGGTGGAGACCTTCGCCCGCAAAATAATAAATGCGTGCTTTGACGATAATCGTATTCAGTCTGTGACCGTTTTGATTGAGAAGCCTGATATAATATCCGATGTGCGCTCAGTCGGCGTGAAAATGACAAGAAAAAGATAAATTACTTGTCTGTGTTGTAATCAACGCTGGTTAACAATCTTGTCTGGGCAGCATCCTCAAAAATTTCTACACCATGAATTTTCCCTACCATCACCGCGAGTGTTTCACGGTGTGGTGTGACGGTTTTGCCCTGATAGCTTTCGACTTCAAAACGTATGCGCATGAATGCAAGGCGGTTAAAGTATTCCCCTTCCAGTTCCTTCGGGCGCTTAGGTTTTTGGTATTTCCTTCTTAGGATGAAAGCTTGGGCTATATGCTCATCAAGCGATACAAAATCAAATGTAAAAGGCCGCTTGAGAACAAGCATGATATTCGCGGGATAGTTTTTGGTCAGGCCTTTGTAACCGCAAACTTCATCAACATAATTGCCGCCGACTTCAATGCGTCGTAACGCTTCATATGCTGTATCATTTATAAGCGGGAAGCCTTTTTTCTCCATATCATATTTTCCCAAATCAATAGGTAGCAGGATTTGGAATTTATCTGAAAAAGTATCTCTTTCATTCTTAAGCAGCTCTCTGGCGGCTTTTTGAACTTCCAGCCATTCAAACTCATCCTTGATGTTACCGCGGGTGATTTCGCACTCATTGATCATCATATATTGATCAATCGCCCGGTCATCATCCAACTCAAACATATCTTTTTTCCAGTAGAGTTTAGATAGGTTTTGGTAATTGGCTTTGATGTATTCATTGGCATGCACATCTTCAATGGTGGTGGCTTCGCTGACAAACCAACCATTGGCGCGTTTTTCAAGATCTTGTTCATTTAAAATCTCTTCTTCTTCACTTTCTTGCGCGTAAGTATTGCCAGTAATAAACGGCACTGCTGCAACAGTTAAAAACGCTGCAAAAAGAAGTGATTTTGTAAGATCCAATATATTCATTTCTAAACTATAACCTATTTATGGTGATTTATACAATTTTTCAATTATTTCATAAGCTTAACAACTTTTTTAAAAACCGTTGGAAGCCCGATATTATCCAATTCTGAGAATGACATCCAAAAATGGTGATTTGACGGCGGAATCATGCCAGACGCTTGAATTTTATCATAATCTCCAACATAAACATCCAAAATCAAATCAAAATGCGTGAAACTGTGCTTAATACTAAGATTATTAGCCTTCGTCCCCTTTATTGATTTAAAATTTTGGTGGCTTTCCACCCATTCGGAGGTTGGCAACCCAAGCATACCACCTAGCATCTCTGTTTCCGCACGGCGAACAAACAATATTTCATCTTCATTCTTGGTAATCCAGTAAACATGGCCATATTTTTGCGGTTTCGCTTTTTTTCGCATTTTCCGTGGTAGTTCTTCGGCTATACCCTGTTGTGAAGCGTGGCAAAGAGGGCGAACGGGACATAAGCTGCATTTTGGTGATGTCGGCGTGCAAATTGTGGCGCCAAGGTCCATAAGGGCCTGCGCATAATCACCCGGGCGATTTGTGAAGTCTTCTGAGAGTTGTCCGGCCAGTTCTTTTAAATAAGGTTTACTGGCGGGCAATGGTTCCGTGACGGCAAAAACCCGGCTCATAACGCGCTCGATATTGCCGTCCACGACATTGGCCGGTTTGTTAAAGGCAATCGCCCTGATGGCGGCACTGGTATAACCCCCTATTCCTGGTAATTTTTCCAGTTCTTTTTGAGTAGACGGGAACTGCCCGTCCAATTCTGTACTGACAATAGCGGCGCACTTGTGCAGGTTGCGTGCCCGCGCATAATAGCCAAGACCGGCCCATTCATGCATAACTTCATCCCGTTCTGCAGAAGCGAGATCATGCACCGTGGGCCATTTTTCAATAAACTTTTGAAAGTAAGGGCCTACCGTTACAACGGTGGTTTGTTGCAGCATGATTTCAGAAAGCCAGACATAATATGGATTAGGCGTTTCCCCTTTACCGACGCGCCAGGGTAAAATACGTTGATGTTTATCATACCACGCTAGTATTTTCTTACGGAAAACGTTAGGGTCGGACAAAGCGACCTTGTCGCCCTTTTTTGAAACTGCCATAGTGGATGCCATGTGTGCCTTAAAATTACTTTCTGAAGCGGTTCCGCGTGTCGCGGATAAAACTTTCAAGCGCAAATATATAGCCCTTGGCCGAATTGTCACGCATTGGAAAGAAATTATGGGTGAAAGACTTGCCGCCATAGCCCAGCCTCAAAAAATTTATTATCGTAAAGCCCGGCGGAAAGACCAGAAACCAGAGGCCACACTTGAAATTGCCACGTCTTCGGCCAATGCCTCCTTGCTGATCATGCAAAAAGGCGTTTTGCTGGAAAAAATAAATCATATCTTTGGCGAACAATGGATTACTGATATAAAGTTTGTTCATGCGCCGGCGAATGCGCCGCAAAAACCTCGGAAGCCAATAAAGCCCTTGACCGAACAGGAAAAAAACAGTTTATCCGATATGCTGGAAAATATTGATGATCCGGAAATGAAGGAAAGATTGATGACAATGGGAGAATCCCTTTTAAAGGATACGAAAGAATGAAAGTAAGCGCGATTACCCTGCGAAAAGGAAATGTTTTAGATTATAACGGCAAATTAATGATCGTAACCGGCTATGAGATTATGCAACCGGGCAAAGGCGCGTCTGTTATTCAGGTTGAAATGCGGGATATCCGCTCAGGCAACAAAGACAATGTGCGTTTTAGAACGCAGGAAACGGTAGAGCGCGTCAGACTGGAACAAGCGGAACACCAATATCTTTTTAGTGACGGCGATAACTATACCTTTATGAACAACGAAACTTATGAGCAGGTTTCTGTCTCAAAAGAGATTATCGGGGACCCTGCTGTTTTTCTACAAGATGGTATGATGGTAAAAATTGAAACCCATGAAGGTGAGCCTTTGGGGGTTCAGCTTCCTGATAGCGTGATCTTAGAAATTGTAGAAGCGGAACCTGTTATTAAAGGCCAGACTGCCACAACATCATACAAGCCTGCTGTGCTTGAGAACGGAGCAAAAGTTATGGTCCCGCCGCACATTGATGTAGGAACGCGCATTGTGGTGAAAACGGAAGACGGTTCTTATGTTGAACGTGCTAAAGATTAATTTTTTCAGGATATAACTTATTATGGCTACCCTCTCTCCAATCATGACTGTGATGACACGTACTGCAGAAAAAGCAGGGCGAACTCTCGTGCGGGATTTTGGCGAAGTGGAAAATCTTCAGGTATCACGGAAAGGCCCTGCGGATTTTGTCACAGCGGCCGATAAGCGTTCTGAGGAAATTATTTTTGAAGAACTGAAAAAAGTTTACCCGAAGCATTCTTTTATGATGGAAGAAAGCGGCGAAGTTAAAGGCGAAGATCCTGACCATATCTGGATTATTGACCCGTTAGACGGCACGCATAACTTTATGCACGGTCTCCCCCATTGGTGTATTTCTATTGCTTTGGAAGCAAAAGGACGGATTGAGGCCGGTATCGTATATGATCCTGTAAAAGATGAAATGTTTCGGGCAGAACGAAGTGGCGGAGCCTTTTGTGGACGTAAAAGGTTGCGTGTCTCAAACCGTCAGGACATGGAAAGTGCAATGATTGCTCATGGCTCGGCACGGGCGAACGCGGAAGAACAAAAAATCTTTATGACGGAAGTTGCGGCCGTTTCTGCCCAAAGTACGATGATCAGACGGCTGGGAGCGGCAGCACTTGAGCTGTCTTATGTTGCTGCGGGTCGTCTTGATGCATACTGGGAGCGGAATTTAAAGCCATGGGATGCGGCAGCAGGGTTTTTGATTGCGAGAGAGGCCGGCGCTTTTGTAACAAGTATCGACAATGAAGAGAACCCGATTTACAGCAAAAATCTCATCGCGGGAAATCAGGAAATTCATAAGCAGGTGCGTAAAACTTTACGTGACCTTGGAAAAGCCAAATAATTTTCAGATAATGAAAAAGCTTATATACATCGGTGTTGTGCTCCTTGCGACCGCCTTTGTCGGGCAGGTGAAGGCACAAGAGGGGTACGTCCCGCCCCCGTTGTTCGCGGAACCTAATTTACCTCCGCCGAAAGATCCTGTTGTTCAGCAAAAAGTCCCTAAAATTCCGCCTGTATCACGCCCTGTCGATGATGTTGTTGATCCTAAGATAGGAAATGAAAATCTTATTCAAAAGCGTGTTATTAAAACAGCGCCTAAAGAAGAAGCGCCAAAACCTGTCATCAAAAAATCAGCACCGGTCAAAAAATTACCTCCGATTGAAGAAACACTTCAAGAATCCGCCGTACCGCCGGCCCCTACTCCGGATAAAAAGCCTGTCATTAAAGAAGCTCTCAAAAAAATCGAAGTGAAACCAGGCACCGAGCCTATCGACTTATTGACACAAGAAGACGCACCTGCGTTACCGCCCGTCGAGACCGAAAAAAAATTAATAGAGCCAATTGAAATAAAAAGGCCTGAACCCTCAAAAGGTGTGGTGAAAGGCCCTAAAACCATGCCTGCCGTGAAAAAACATGGCGTGGAAGCAGAAGTGATTTTTGAGCCGGAAGATAATACGGCGCCAAAAATGATAGAGCGCATAGAACAAGAAGAGACACCGGAAATAAAGCCGCTGACCATAGACCGTCCGCAAAAGCCCGTTATTATGCCTGCTTCTGCCTTGCCTGAAATAGAATTGCTGGATGATGGTCGTCAGAAAATTATAATGACGTACCAGTCCGGCACCGTGGAATTAGGGAATACACACAAGGCTATTATTGACCGGTTAATCATTCCTGCCCTGGATTTAAATCGTGAACGTCACCTGCAAATACAAGCATTTGCCAGCGCGTCTTATGATGAAATGAATGCCGACAGGCGTCTTTCGCTCTCCCGCGCTATGAAAATCAGGGAATATTTACTAAAACAGGCCATCTCTGCCACCCGCATTGATGTGCGATCTTTGGGGGCTCAGACTGATATTCAGCCCTTTGACCGTGTCGAATTCTATATTGTTGAATAATTACGTGGATAAAGGCCCCCTGAATAAGAGTGTCAATTGACACAAAGGGCTTATTTCCTCCACTTTATTGTGGATTTCCCAACGAAACTGATGTAGTTATTCTCATAATATCTGCATCATTATGAAAAAATGAAAGGCTGACTTATGTCATTATTCCGTGCTTCGCCCCTGACTGCATCCCGTATGGCGGTTTTTACTATCGCTTTGCTCCTGCTGGCTTTTACCGTTTCCGGATGTAAAGAGGATAAGGAGCCTGCAGAAGAGACGACAATAAGCAGTTCCGATAACATGGGCACTGAGGAAGCGGCAGAGTCCGCCCATGACACCTTAATGCACAGCCATGGCGGCACAACCCACAGTCATGCGGATGATGAGGAAGGTGAAAAAAACATTCATGAATTAACGGTGCACCCTGAATTAGGCGTCCGTGCCGTCGGGGATGAGAATGCGCCGGTTAAAATTCAAGAATTCTTCTCTCTCACTTGTAATCACTGTGCTGCTTTTCATACCGGCACATATCAGGAATTAAAGAAAAAATATATCGACACAGGAAAAGTTTACTTCGTTTATGAAGAATTCCCCTTAAACGGTCCGGCCCTGTATGGCTCAATGATTGCCCGCTGTTTGCCTGAAGATCGCTACGCAGGGTTTATTGATCTGCTTTTGCGCAATCAGGATAAATGGGCATTTAGCGGTGATTTTAAGGCATCCTTAAAACAAAATGCTGCGTTGGTTGGCATGAGTGAAGAAGAGTTTGAAGCCTGCTTCAATGACAAAGATCTGCAAAAAGCTATTGGCGCCAATATTCAGGAGGCATCGGAAGCATGGGGCGTATCCTCAACACCGAGCTTTGTGATTAATAATGGTGAAGAAATATTGCGGGGCGGACAGGCAATTGAGGCTTTTGACGAAGTGATTATGCACTTAAGCGATGAGCCTGTTGAAGAGGACTTTGAAACGACTGCCGAGGTTCAAGAAGAAGGGGCTGATCCTTCTATGAATGAGGCAGAAGAGTAATACTGAGTATTTTTTATAAAGAACACGATGATCCAGTTTAAAAAACTACGCCTGAATGGATTTAAATCCTTTGTAGACCGCACGGAGCTTGAAATCTCTACCGGTTTAACCGGGATCGTTGGTCCCAATGGGTGTGGTAAATCCAACCTCACGGAAGCGTTGCGTTGGGTCATGGGAGAAACCTCCGCCAAACGGATGCGCGGCGGCGGTGGTATGGAAGATGTTATTTTTAACGGAACAGATTCCCGCCCTGCACGTAATTTTGCCGAAGTCTCCCTTCTGCTCGATAATTCGGACCGCTCTGCCCCTGCTGCTTATAATGGCGAAGAAGATATCGAAATTGTTCGTAAAATCGAAAAAGACAAAGGCTCTTTGTACAAGGTAAACGGTAAAACGACCCGGGCGCGTGATGTGCAAATGTTGTTTGCGGATACGGTGACCGGGGCGAACTCCCCCGCTCTTGTTTCTCAAGGACGTGTCACACAAATGATTAATGCCAAGCCCCAAGACCGCCGCATGGTATTGGAAGAATCTGCCGGCGTTTCAGGGCTATATGTGCGGCGCCACGAAGCAGAACTCCGCTTACGCGCTGCTGATAACAATCTGCAGCGTCTTGAAGATTTGGTCGGCAGTATGGAAGGCCGTCTGGGAAGTTTGAAAAAACAGGCCCGGCAAGCCATACGCTATAAAGAGCTAAGCGCGCAAATACGCGAATTGGAAACCTCGATGGCCTATCTCGAATGGCGTGTTCTCGTAAATAAGATCGATAAAGCCAAAGCCAAATTCGGTGAAGCCGAAAGCAACGTGGCAGAGCGCATGGCGACAGTGACGCAATTAACAAAAACGCAAAATGCGCAAAGCGAGGAATTGCCTGCTCTGCGCCAAAAAGAGGCAGAATCTTCAGCTGCCCTGCAATCCCAAAAACTGACACTGCAACGTATTGAAGATCAGGAAAAGGCGCTTGAAGATCAGATAAACGAAACTAAAGCTCAACTGGACCGTCTGGTTGAAGACCGCAGCCATGAAAAAACAAGCTTTGAAGATAATACTACGACGTTAGAGCGTCTCAAAAAAGAAGAAGAGCGCCTGCATCATAATGAAGCTTCCGAAGCCGATATTCTGGCAGAAAAAACAGCCATAAAAGACAGGCTGGAAGTCCAGGTAACAGAGCTTGAAAAAGAATATGAAGCCTTCATGGAAAAGGTCGCAGAAACCCGCGCCAGCCGTCAGACAATCGAACGTCAAATCGCTTCTGATGAAAGCCGCCTTTCTGTTTCGCAGGAGCGGCAGGAAAAACTAAAAGAAGATTTAAAGGCCGCGCAGGATAGATTTAGTGAGGACAACACACAAGACACCTTAAAAGCCGACATCATTGCACTGGAAAAAAGCGTTAAAGACTACCGTGAACAACTAACCGCAGCAGAGCAAGCCTATGAAGCGGCGGAAGAAGCCGTGGAACGCACACGAGAAGAGCAACAAAAAGCCACTAAGCAAGAATCTGAAATTCTGACTGAAATCAAAACGTTGGAAACTGTTCTTGATTCTGAAACTGAAGAACAATATGTACCGATTTTAAGTGAAGTTGAACCGGATAAAGGCTTTGAAACCGCTTTATCCCGTGCCTTGGGTGACACGCTGATGGCGTCGACGAATGACGAAGCGCCAATGGTTTGGACTCAGCGTGAGTTCAGCGCTGCTGACTTCCCTACCCTACCGGCACAGGCAAAAGCGCTAGAGCCGCATGTCAAAGCGCCCAATCATCTTAAGGCCGCTCTGAGCCTGATTGGCGTGGTCGATTCTATTGAAGAAGGCAAAGCTAGCGCCAGCCAGCTAAAGCCGGGACAATCCATTGTTTCTTTGGATGGCGCTTATTGGCGTTGGGATGGCCTTCATATTAAGGCAACAGCCTCAGACCGCCATGCTTTACAATTGCAACAGACCAATCGCCTGAAAGAACTGAAGCAATCTTTACCTGCCCTTCAGAAGACTGCGCAACAAGCTCAGGAAGAACTGACGGTTGCGCAGGAAGAAAAGCAGAATAAAGATTCCATCATGGAAGAGCTGCAGGTAAAAGTGCGGGAATCAGAACAAGGCTTAAGCGCAAAACAAACCCAACTCAGCGCGATGACAGAAGAGCGTTCCGGCCTGTTTGCCGAGATCGCCAAATATGAAGAAGCCCTTTCCAACACCCAGAATGACATTGAGGAAATTCAGCAAGCGTTAGTTCATAACAAAAAAGCCCTTGAAACTTATGATGAAAACGCGATGTCTCATCAAAATGAAGAAGTGGAAAAGGTCCGCGCGAAACTGGTTGAAGTCCGTGACAATCTACGCGAAGCGGTGCGTGATTTTGATATGGTTCAGCAGGAACAAAGCCGCCGGAAGGCACGCCTGCATGGGATTGCCGATGAAAGCGTGAATCTGAATAACCGTATTATCCGCTCGCGCGAGCGCTTAAAAGAACTGGATGAACGTGAAAAAACGTTGAGCGAACGTTATGAAGGCCTGAAAAGTGCCCCGAAGACAATGGGCTCAGAGCGCGAAGATTTGATGAGCCGCATTGCGGACTTGGAAAAACAGCGCAATGAAGATGCTGATCGCTTGGCGGCAGTTGAAAATGAACTCTCCGATACCACGCGCGCGCTTAAAGAAGCGGAAAGCGTTTTAAGTGAATACCGTGAAGCACGCGCCCATGCGCAGGCGACGGCCTCTGCCGGACAGGAGCAGTTGGATGAAATTGTTGTGAATATCCGTGAGCAATTTGATATGGCGCCTGAGGCGTTAATAGGGGAAACCAAATTAGAAATTGGGGAAGATCAGGAATTGCCTGCGATTGAACCCCTGAAGGAGCAAAAAGAAAAAGCCATCCGCAGCCGTGACATGATTGGCCCTGTCAACTTGCGCGCAGAACAAGAAGCGTCCGAATTGGAAACGGAAGTCGGCAGTGTATTGGAAGAAAGAAATGATCTTGTTCAGGCGATTGAAGAATTACGCGAAGGTATTGAAAAATTAAATGTCGAAGCACGGGAGCGCTTAATGAGTGCTTTTGATCATGTAAATGGCCACTTCCAACGCTTGTTTGTGCAGTTATACGGTGGCGGTAAAGCCCATCTGGCGTTGATTGAATCCGATGATCCGCTAAATTCAGGCCTTGAAATATATGCGCAACCACCGGGTAAAACGCTGCAATCCCTATCGCTCTTGTCCGGCGGGGAACAAACACTTGCTTCCATCGCCTTGATTTTTGCAATGTTCCTGACCAACCCCTCACCGATTTGTGTTCTCGATGAGATTGATGCGCCGCTTGATGATGCGAACGTTGACCGGGTCTGTGACTTATTGGAAGAAATTGCCGAGCGGGGTGAAACACGTTTCCTCGTTATTACGCACCACCGCCTGACAATGGCCCGGATGGACCGCCTTTATGGTGTAACTATGGCTGAGCGCGGTGTCTCACAACTCGTGTCTGTTGATCTTAACCAGCAGCTCGACTTTCTGGAAGCGGCTGAATAATGCCAATCACGCCCGATGATGATCCAAAGTTGAAAAAACTTGATAGTGAATTAAAAGCCGCCCGCGCGGAGTATGAAAAAGATTATAATCCCAAACCTGACCCTAGTGATGAGAATGTCGGAATAGGTGCGCGGGCCGGCGTGGAGCTTGTCGGGGCTGTGATTGGCGGCGCCTTGCTTGGTTATGGAATTGATTATTACTTCGAAACCTCGCCGATTTTCTTCCTGATCTTTACAATTTTAGGAATTATTACGGGATTTTATAATATTTATAAAATAACCATGAATTTTGGCACATCAGTAGGTTTTAAGGGGTTGAAAACCCCGCCAAAAGACGGTAAACAAAGCCAGAATTTTGATGATGACGACGATTAACAAGTAAAGGAAACAATCGTGGCCAATCCTATACACCAATTTGAAATACAACCTTTGGTTCCCCTACATATTGGTAATCTTGATATATCTTATACAAATTCCGCTTTATGGATGACGATCGCCGTTGTCGCCTCTACCGTCCTATTGTCTTTTGCGATGAAACGTAAAGCATTGGTACCCGGAAGAATGCAGGTCTTTGCCGAAATGATTTACGGTTTTGTTGCCGGGATGATACGTGAAAACATCGGCACGAAAGGCCGTCAGTACTTTCCGCTGATCTTTACGCTCTTTATGATTGTGTTGCTGGGGAATATGCTCGGCATGCTTCCCTACTCTTTTACCTACACAAGCCATATCATTGTGACAGCTGCTCTGGCCTTTATGATATTCTTTATTGTGCTGATGATAGGCGTTTTTAAACACGGTTTTCATTTCTTCAGCCTATTTATACCTCCCGGTGTGCCGTGGTGGTTGATGCCGCTGATTATTCCGATTGAAATCATGTCTTTTATGATTCGCCCGGTCACATTGTCTGTCCGTTTGTTCGCCAATATGATTGCCGGTCATATTATGCTAAAGGTTTTTGCAGGTTTTAGTGTCGGTATGTTTGCCGCTGGCGGTTACTTAACTCTGGCAGGTATCGGTCCAATGCTCTTCAATTCGGTCCTGATTGGATTTGAATTTTTGATTGCCTTCTTACAGGCTTATGTTTTTGCCATTTTAAGCTGTATCTATCTTAAGGATACCGTTGAAATTGGTCACTAATTTTGGTACTTCAATTTTAATTTTAAAAAGAAAAGGAAAAAACTATGGAATTAGAAGCTGTTAAACTTTTGGCAGGCGCGATTGCCCTCCTTCCCCTAATTGGTGTGGGTATTGGCTTGGGTCTGATCTTTGCCTCTTACAATGAAGCTGTGGGTCGTAACCCGAACGCTGCTGAGTTGTTAGACAAGAAATACTTCTTGGCATTCGCCTTGACAGAAGCTCTTGCGATTTTTGCGCTATTGATCTCATTATACCTCGTCTTCGTAGGATAATATTAAGATGATGGCCCGTGTTGCTGCTTTTTTAACTGTGACAATGATGTCCTTTGCTGCTAATGCAGCTGAGGACACTGTTCATGAGGCAGGACAGGCTTCAAGCGGTGGCCTGCCACAGTTTGATCCAACATGGTTTGCCTCACAGGTATTCTGGCTAGCTGTCTCTTTCGCCCTTCTGTATTTTATCTTCGCAAAGAAAACGCTCCCTGATATTTCCGGTGTGATTGAAAATCGTAAGAACCACATTCAATCCGATCTGAAAACGGCTGAAAAGCTAACGGCTGAAGCAGATGCCGTTCATGATGCTTACATGGAAAAACTTTCATTGTCCCAAGCAGCAGCAGCAAAGGCCGTGCAGGACGTTGAAAATAAGATGAAAAACAAGTCTGAAAAAGCGATGGATGATTTCCGGAGCCGTTCAGAAAAAGAAGTGCAGGAAGCTGAACGGCGCATTGAGGCCGCCAAGCAAACAGCAATGGGAGATATGAACGCCATTGTTGCCGAAACCGCCAGCATCGCTGTCGAAAAAATCATCGGTACCCACGCGGATGTAAAACAGGTTCAGGCCATTGTTGAAAATATAAGCGGCAATACCAAAGCAAAAGCGGCATAAGGAAAAGCGTTATGATGGAATTACTGGCACATGATACAGGCATATGGGTGGCAATTTCTTTTGCCCTCTTCGCCGCCTTTGCTTATAAAATGGGACGTAAATCCGTCGTATCTGCTCTCGATTCCCGTATTGAAGAAGTTAGAAGCGAAATTGATAATGCCGAGCGCTTGCGTGTTGAAGCACAGGAACTTTTGGCGCAGTATCAACGCAAACAGCGGGATGCGGAAAAAGAAGCCTCTGATATGCTCGACCGTGCCAAAGAACAGGCTCAACAGCTAAAAAAGACGGCTGAAACGGACCTGAAAGAAGTTATGGCGCGCCGTGAAACACAATTGGCAGAGCGTCTAAAACGCATTGAAGAAAATGCCATTGCAGACATACAAAATCATGCCGCCGAACTGGCCGTTGCCGCGACTGCTGAAATGATTGCCAAAACGCTAGATGAAAAGACCAACACGTCTTTAAATGAAGCGACTATTCAAAAACTCCCCCAACATTTAAATTAATAAACGGGTTTCCCCTCTTACGTTTCACCTATTATAATAAGGTTTTTAACGGGAAGTGATATGACCCAGAATAGTAACACTCAAATCAACGATAAAGACACGGATGGAACTTCTGTCATTTGTGCTTTAGGAGTTGAGGCTAAAAAAGCAGCTGCCGCAATTGCGCAATCTTCCACTGCTGCAATTAACGATCTTCTTCAGGATCTGGCGAGAGCCCTCACAAATAAAAGCACGGATATTATCGCTGCCAATCAAAAAGACTTAGCCCTAGCAAAAGGCAAGGCGCTGCCCCCTGCCCTTATTGACCGGTTAACTTTAGATGAAAACCGTATCGAGGCGATGGCAAACAGCGTTATTGATATCGCAAAGCTGGACGATCCTGTGGGGACTGTCCTTGAAACCATGCAACGTCCAAATGGTTTAATCATTGAAAAAGTTTCCGTGCCTATTGGTGTTTTAGGCATGATTTACGAGTCGCGGCCGAATGTGACAATTGACGCGGCCGCTCTTTGTCTGAAATCCCGCAATGCTGTAATTCTGCGCGGCGGATCGGAAAGTTTTCATACCTCAACTTTTTTACATGGCATCGTTCAGGATGTTTTAAAAGATCACAATCTTCCGGCAGCCGCAGTCAGCATGGTGCCTTCGACAGATCGCGCCCTGGTAGGAGAAATGTTGCAAGCCCATAAATATATTGATGTGATTATTCCCCGCGGCGGTAAAGGCTTAACCGGTCGTGTGATGGCCGAAGCTAAAATGCCTGTCTTTGCCCATCTTGATGGTAATTGTCATGTTTACATTCATAGGAGTGCGCATGAGGCGATGACACTGAAAGTTGTTAAAAATGCCAAGCTTCGGCGGACCGGAATTTGTGGCGCGGCGGAGTCTCTCTTGTTTGATAAAAGCTTCAAGAAGGAAACGGCACAGGCTGTGCTCAAAATGCTTCTGGATGAAGGTGTAGAAATTGTCGGCGATGATCAGGCTCAAAAACTGGATACCCGCATTCAACCGGCAAGAGAAGACGACTGGGGAACGGAATATCTGGATAAAAAAATCAGCTGTAAATTTGTCGAAGATTGTGATGAAGCAATTGACCATATCAACCGATATGGCTCTCATCATACGGATGCTATTCTGGCCGAAGACACGCAAGCGGTGCGGGAATTTCAAAACCGGATTGATAGTGCCATCGTCATTCATAATGCTTCTACACAATTTGCAGATGGCGGTGAATTTGGTATGGGGGCAGAAATTGGTATCGGGACGGGCAAACTTCATGCTCGCGGCCCCGTCGGATTAAAACAACTGACAACATTTAAATATCTGGTAAAAGGCGACGGGCAGACGCGCCCCGTATAAGTTTAATGAAATATCGTCAAAATAGCTTCACGCCCCCAACCCTGAAAGACCCTTATAGATGGAATGGTATGCGTATCGGTTTATTGGGTGGTTCTTTTAATCCGCCGCATGCCGGTCATATGCATATAGCGAGATTGGCAAAGGCAAAGTTCGGATTGGATTTTGTCTGGTGGATTATCACCCCGCAAAACCCGTTAAAGGGAAAAAGGCATATGGCACCTTATAAAGAACGCCATGCCAAAGTCGTAGATATGCTGACCGGGTTTCCCAAACAAATCCCAACGCATCTTGAAGCCGAATTAGGTACAAAATATACGTACCAGACCATCAGCGCGCTGAAGAAGAATTTTCCCAAAACGGATTTTTTATGGATTTGTGGAATGGATAATGCGCTTATCTTTCATAAATGGGATAAATGGAAACGCGTGTTGGAAATGATGCCGATAACTTTTATCGCCCGCCCGCCTGCAACCCACCTTGTAAAGGGATGCCCTATCAGAAATCTGCAGCATATACCGCAATGGCATGAAGCTTTCGGGCGGAAAACCAACCTCAAAAAACCCGGAATCTACTGGTTAGAGGGTAATAAAATGCTGGATATTTCGTCAACAGACATCAGGAAAAAGAGAGTAAAATCAGTGTTTTAGAGGTTTTCCTTGATGATTTTCAAGGTTAAATCCGCCAATATTCATTGTTATTTAATCGAATCCGGCGTAAAATAGGGGTATGAGCATTATGTTCCATGATTTTGGAGTATATAGAGAAAGAGAGGGTGTGTGGCGGTAGATCGCAAGAACATCGTTTCTTTGTTAAGTGATATAGTAAAAAATCGACCATACCAGACTGGCCCGTTGTTGCGGTGCCAGTTTTTTTATTATGTAACATAGTGTAGTTTGTTTGGCATTAACTGAAAAAGGAGATTAAGCAATTCTGATAAATGAAACCAACGGACCATTAAACATGTCCCAACTAAAAGACCTTGTTTTGAGATCGCTTGACGATGACAAGGCTTTAGACATCGAAGCCATTAACATTGCGGATAATAATGAACTGAAAGAATCCGCCCTCGCCGATTATATTATTGTGGCTTCTGGAACTTCATCCACGCAAATCAAGCGCATGGCCGAAAAATTAAAAGACAGGCTGCATGCGCGCGGCATTAAGAACATTCGTATCGAAGGGGCCAATCAAGGCGATTGGGTTGTTCTAGATGCGGGAGATGTTGTGGTGCATCTCTTCAGGCCGGAAGTCCGCGAATTCTACAACATTGAAAAGATGTGGAATATGCCGGTTCCGACCAAAAGTGATCATGAAGGAATTCAAAGGGCTTAAGCGCACCTTTATTGGCGTACCTCACTATTTTTTCCTATAGCATTCCTATGGCGATATTTTAAGATAGGCGCATGAGCGTTTTTAATATCGAAATCATTGCTGTCGGCAAGCTAAAGCAAACATCTGCTTTTTTTACTCTCTACAATGATTACGCCCGCCGTATGAACGGGAAAGTTAAACTTGTTGAGATTGAGGCGAAGTCCACACAGGAAGAACACCAGAAAATTATCGATAAATTAAATCAGAATGCCGCCCTGATTGTTCTGGATGAACGCGGTAAATCCATACCCAGTATAGAATTTTCCCAGAAGCTTGAAGCATTGCAATCAAGCAGAGGTGGTACATTACAATTCGTTATTGGCGGAGCCGATGGTCTGAATGACCAAATCAGGGAGCGGGCTGATTTGATGTTAAGTTTCGGCCGGCAAGCATGGCCGCATATGCTGGCACGCGTGATGTTGATCGAGCAAATTTACAGGGCACAACAAATTCTGGCCAAACACCCCTATCATCGGGAATAATATGCTATGAGATTCTTTTTGCTTTTCATATTTGCTGCTTTCCCTTTATGCGCCCTGGCGCAAGCCCCTATACCTGAAAGCCATCCTGTTAAAAACATTGAACAACAAAAGCTATTAACCTTAGAAAAGGAAAAAGAGCTGCGACAGGAATTGGATAATTTAAAAAATGATCTGGAGCGAAAGCGTCAACAGATGGTTAAAGTTGCCGGCAATATCAAAACCAATGAAAAAAAACTTATTGCTCTGGAAAGCAGGATTGATGAAAAAAGACACGAACAACTGGAGATTGAAGTTCGTTTAGGAGACGATAAAGCCGTTATATCGGATTTGATTTTAGCACTGGAAAGAATGCGGCGCGTGCCACCGGAAGCAATGATCGCCCGTCCCGGCGCGCCGATGAAAACAGCACAAAGTGCCATGCTGCTTCAGGCGACCCTGCCCCGTATCTATGACCGGGCGAATGCGCTAAAGGAAGATTTAGATGCATTGAAAAATGTCATGGACAGTCTGAAGGCAGACAGGGCCAAGGCATTGGAAACCTCCAAAAAGCTGGAATCTGATCATGAAAATCTATCAGCATTGTTGCATTCCCGCGAAAAAATTTATGCGAAAACAGCAGAAGATGTAAAGCAACGTCAGGCTGAATTGAAAAAGATATCCGAACAGGCAAGCTCTCTAAAAGATTTGGTAACGCGAATAGAACGCAAACAACGCGATGAAGATAACCGGCGCAGACAACAACAAAAAGCAACCCCGCAAAAAGCAAGTTTTAAAGCCACCCCCGTCCCTAAGACCGGCGAAGCACAGCTCCCTATATCAGGGCTCATAAAAGTTGGTTACGGCAATACGGATGATATTGGTGCAATCTCTAAAGGATTAAAGATACAAGGCCGCAACGGCTCTCTTATTGTGGCTCCTATGGGAGGCGTGGTAGACTATACAGGCCCCTTTAAGGGATATGGAAATATAGTTATTCTTCGGCATGAAAAAGGATATCATAGCCTTATTGCAGGATTGGGTAAAATTGATACAGTGGTCGGACGACCTGTTTCGGCAGGAGAGCCGATTGGTAAATTAAATAAATCATCAGAGGGGGAATCACCTGTCCTCTACTACGAGTTAAGATATAAGGGTAAACCGGTAAACCCTTCAAAAAAAATATCGGGGCTGTTTTAATCTCACGCTACTAAGGATAATTTATTCATGCGCTTATTTCTCACACTTACTTTTTTAGTTGCCTTGTTTCCCGCCCCCTTAATGGCGCAAAACCTAGAACAAAAGCTGGCACAAGAAGAGTCCCGAACTGCCGGGGATGATAAGGAGCTCTCTCCCAAAGAAAAAGCGCAAAACACCTATAGACAATTAAACTTGTTCGGCGACGTTTTTGAACGCGCGCGCGAACAATATGTCGAGCCTGTTGAAGATGAAAAACTGATCGAGGATGCCGTGCAAGGAATGTTGAGCAGCCTGGATCCCCATTCTTCATATCTTGATGCGGATGATTATCAGGACATGCAGGTTCAGACCCGTGGTGAATTTGGCGGCCTTGGAATAGAAGTTACAATGGAAAACGGCTTTGTCAAAGTCGTCTCTCCCATCGATGAAACTCCTGCTTATGAAGCGGGTATCGAAGCCGGGGATTATATTACCCATCTGGACGGTGAATCCGTTATCGGTTTGAGTTTGTCAGAAGCCGTTGACAGAATGCGCGGTAAAGTCGGTACGCCAATCCTCCTGACCATTGTGCGTGAAGGCGCAGAAGACACTCTGGAAATTGAAGTGGTCCGCGATATTATTAAAATCCAGTCTGTCAAAAACCGTATCGAACAAGAAGATGTCGGCTATATCCGTATTACAACATTCAATCAAAATACGATGCCCGGTCTGGAAAAAGCGATGAGCGAAATTAAAAAAGAGGCTGGCGATAAGCTTATCGGTTATGTTCTTGATTTAAGAAATAATCCGGGAGGCCTGCTGAATCAGGCCATTGCCGTGTCCGATGCTTTTTTGGAAAAAGGTGAAATTGTTTCTACAAGAGGAAGAAAAGAGGGCGACAATAAGCGCGATAACGCTAATCCTGGCGACATGGCTGACGGCAAACCTATCATTGTCTTGATCAACGGCGGGTCTGCCTCAGCATCCGAAATTGTCGCAGGCGCACTTCAGGATCACCGCCGTGCTATCGTTATCGGCGAGCAATCTTTCGGTAAAGGCTCGGTTCAGACTATTATTCCCCTGCCGGGACATGGCGCCATGCGTTTGACAACGGCGCGTTATTACACTCCGTCGGGCCGTTCTATTCAGGCAGAGGGCATTGAACCTGATATTATCGTTAAACCGGCAAAACTTGAAGAGATTGCAGGCTATAGCAGAACCCGTGAAGGTGATTTACGCGGTGCCTTAAATAATGACAGCAAGGTTAAATCCAAGAAGAAAAAATTAAAAATTGTAAATGACGATAAGGATGCCGAAGAAGAGGAAGAAGAGAAACCGCAGGATTACCAGCTTATACGAGCGATTGATCTGTTGCGTGGTGTCGTGATGTATGGAGAACGTGTTCAGCAAGTGAGCCAATGAGTGCGTTTGAACAACAACTAAACCAGGAAATTGAAAAACGCGGCCTGACAAAGACCCGTGAAGAAGAGTCTTCCTTATCTGATAGCGTTTCACGAAAAAATAAAGTTATTTCTTTTAAATCCTTCTTTGCAGGGCTTGTTCTAGGAGCCCTGTTTCTTTTCGCCCTTTCGGGGTGGGCCTGGTTTCAATCAGCAGAAACTTTGCACGCGGTTCAAGGCTCCCTTCCCTCTAAAACAGCCATTGTGAAACGTGGTATGGAGGAGATACAGCCTGTCCTAACAATGCAGCCCGCTGTTATGAACCAGAGCGATGCACAGGAGATGAATCCCGAACAGACCCCACGGCTTCCTGCACCGGAGTCTCAAAACACTTCAGGTACAGCGCAAGACTTTCAGCGGAATAAGAATGGTCTGGTGCCTGCCCCTGTCCCCGATTTATATGAATCTTCTCCCGCCGGTCCTATTCCTGTTGCAGGACGCTCGGACGGCGTGACCCCCTTTGATGCGTACAAAAGACCTTTTAAGCCGCAAGAAGGAAAAATCAAACTTTCTGTGGTAATTACAGATGTAGGTTTATCACAAGAGGCCACCACAAAAATTATTAATAATTTCCCGCCGGATGTTACCTTGGCCTTTTCCCCTTATGGCACAAGCGTAAAAATTCTGGTAGATCAGGCGCGTGAATCCGGCCACGAGGCGTGGATGGTTTTACCTATGGAAACCAGTAAATACCCTTTAGATGATCCCGGCCCTTCCACACTACTCTTAAATGCTAGCGTGGCCCAAAATCAACAACGACTTACATCCGTTCTGGCAAGCGCTAATGGATATGTCGGTTTTGTTGCGCAGAAAAATCATGCGTTCCGGGCAGAAGACTCCATGACAAATCCTTCAATATCTGAAATTTTTGAACGCGGACTGGCCATCGCCGATAGTAATACGAATGTGAGTAGCTTTGTGGCCAGAGCAGCAGCCAGAAACAATTACCCGCACGTAAAAAATAATTTCTGGCTCGATGATAACTTAACACCTCTGGCATTAAATCAGAAAATCAGACAGCTTATAGAATACGGACAGATTCATAACAATGGGGTCATTATGTTGAACCCGTATCCGGCCAGTTTGAATGCTTTACAGAAATTTTTAAATTCGGCGGCCGCTCAGGATTTTCAATTGGCACCTCTTTCCGCTCAGGTGACGTATGGGCAATAAGGAAGATTTGTATCGCCCCTGTGTCGGAATTGCCCTGTTCAATAAAGACGGCAAAGTCTTTGTGGGAGAACGCATAGACACACCCGGTGCCTGGCAAATGCCTCAGGGCGGCATTGATCCTGATGAAGATTTACATACGGCGGCTTTTCGTGAATTAAAAGAAGAAATTGGGACGGATAAGGCCGATATCTTGGAAATTCTGGCTGAAAAAGTCCGCTATGAGACGCCGCCAGAATTACGTGAAAAACTCCAAAAAATTTGGGGCGCCCCCTATATAGGACAAGAGCAAATCTGGATAGCGATGCGGTTTACAGGAAATGATTCAGATATTGATTTGGAGGCCTATGAACATCCGGAATTTTCACAATGGCAATGGGCAAATTTACCAGAAACTTTGAACTTGATTGTCCCCTTCAAACACACCACTTATCAAAAAATAATCGAGGCCTTTATAAGCCATACGAGATAATTATTTTTAGATGGTCAGGTCCATCCTTTAGGAATAGCAGGTGGCGACATAATTACGAAGGTCAATAAGATACTGCAAGCCCTCTTCAAAGGTGCTTTCGCCACTTTTCCAATAAAAATCTTCCGGCCCACAGGGTATCTTCATAACAATATGAAAATACATGATAGGAGTTAAATATTTGCAAAAATGTTTGTTTTAAGGATTTAAGGGGCTCCATGCAGGGTCTGAGGCGCCTGCCGGGGTTTCTAAAACGCGCTCGTTATATCCTGTTAAATCAATAGTATAAATTTTAGAATTACGTCCGCCATTGGCGCTGCGTGCCTCCTTAAAATAAGTCAAAACGCGCCCGTTCGGGGACCAGCTTGGCCCCTCAACATGATAGGCTTTTGTAATCAGACGTTCACCTGAACCGTCAGGACGAATAACACCGATATAAAATTGGCCCCCCAACATTTTCGTAAAGGCGATCAAATCACCACGCGGTGACCAGACGGGATTGGCATACCGGCCTTTGCCAAATGTTATACGGTTTACATTCCCTCCGCTGCTATCCATCACATAGAGCTGTTGAGAACCGCCGCGATCCGATTCAAAAACCACGTTTTTACCGGTCGGAGAATAAGAAGGCGCGGTATCAATACCACTATGGGTTGTTAATTGGCGCGTCTGGCGTGAACGTAGATCCATTTCATGAATATCGCTGTTACCGTTTTTAGACAGACTCATAATTACTTTATTGCCGTCAGGTGAAAAACGCGGTGCAAAGGTCATCCCAGGGAAATTACCCAGTAACTCCTGCTGCCCGGTATCAATATTATAGAGATACACACGTGGCTGTCCGCCCCGATAAGACATATAGGTGATTTCCTGTGCCGATGGTGAGAAGCGCGGCGTTAAAACAAGCTCTCCGGCCGGTGTAAGGTAACGGTGGTTTTTTCCGTCCTGATCCATAATGGCAAGACGTTTGATGCGCTGTGTAGCGGGACCAGATTCGGCAATATAAACAATGCGTGTATCAAAATATCCTTCTTCGCCGGTAATACGTTTGTAAATTTCATCAGAAATAATATGGGCAATTCGCCGCCAGTTTTGCGGGGTCGTCATATAGGCCATTCCGGTTAATTGTTGTTGGGAATAAACATCCCATAGACGGAATTCAACACGGGTACGTCCGTCCTGACTTTTTGTAACGCTGCCTGAAACCAAGGCCTGCGCATTAATGGCCCGCCACTCCCCAAAGCGAGGTTGTTCTTGTTCAATTGATTCCGGCGACTGGATAAAGCTATTCGGGTTAAGCGGCTTGAACAAGCCAGAGCTTTCAAGATTTCTTGCTATAATGGCCGGAATGTCGCGGCTCAAGTCTACCAAGTCAGGTGTTTGCGGATGAAATTTACTGATAGCAATCGGTAATGATTGCGCGGATCCTGACGTTACCGCCGGCGCCTGTATTTGCGCCTGTGCAGGGAGGCCCACAATAAGCAGTAGGATGAAGAGGAAAATCGGCAGTGATTTCATGGTATAAACTCCTGAATATCTTTAAGTAACATTTCGTGGATCAAAGGGAACCTCAATATATTGATCTTTCCAGACATTATATTTTGATTCCGGTATATTTAACGGGCTGCAATATGGATCAAAGACCGCCCGTTTGGCGCTTTCCGCTAACGCACGAAAGGCAGGATCATTGCTCATGCGCCATTGATCAGCCACCTCAACTTTACGCACCGTACGGTCGGCATTGGCCCATATCCGTACTTTGACAACCATATCGTTTACATCTTTCGCGCCAATGGGTATTTGCCAACACCCCACCAACTGATTGGTCAGCGCACTAAGTTCGTTTTGTGTAACATATTCTGCCATGGGGGCATCAGGGGCCTCTTCTTCAGCGCCCTCATCCTCACTTTCACCAACGGATTCAGGATCGCTTTCCTGTAAGTTTTTCATCAGGGATTGAAGCGGATCTTCTGCAGCGGCAGCTTCTTTTTTCTCCGGTTCTTTTTCTTTTGGTTTTTCTTCAACCTTTTCAAGTTTTTCCGTTGGCGGTGGCGGTGTTTTAGGTTCCGGTTTTTTGGTTTCTACTTTTTCCTTCGGTTTTACCAATGGTTTTATTTTTGGCGGTTCTTTAACATCCACCTTTGGCGGGGCCTCGACAGGTTTTTCCACTTTTTTAGCCTCTTTTGGCTTTTCGGCCGGCGGCGGTTTAATGGGGTTCGGTTTTTTATCTGTCGTTGTCATATCGGCAACATTGACAATCTCAACAGCGATAGGTGCCGGCGGCAAAATTTCCTGTTTGGAAATATAAGGTAAACCCAATGTACCAATAACAAGAATAGCCACATGAAATACCGCGGAGATAATCAATGCGGTTTTCATACCCTTTGTTAAGGCGAAGTCGTTAGTGGCAAAGTCTTTGACCATAAAATGAAAGCTACTGCGCTTTTATGGCGTTTTTGTGGAAGTATTGGAGATAAGGGCAACTTTACGGAACCCTGCCCCATTAATCGCGCCGAGAACTCCCATCACTTGTCCATAATCGAGCGTTTGATCCGCCCGTATGTAGATGCGGCGGTCAGGGTCATTATTGGTAAGGGAACCAAGAAGGGCAATCAATCTTGCTTCTTTTACTTCGGTATCACCAACATATAATTGTCCATTTTTTTCAATACTAACTTCAAGCGGCTTATTATCTTCTTCGCTCAGGGCTTTCGCACCTGAATCCGGCAGGTCAATCGGCACAC
The DNA here is from genome assembly GCA_965216405.1 of uncultured Micavibrio sp. Lineage (GTDB taxonomy): Bacteria > Pseudomonadota > Alphaproteobacteria > Micavibrionales > Micavibrionaceae. The sequence continues at coordinate 203,515 of OZ244161.1, forward strand.
CGGAGGTCAATAAGGGAGCGGCCACCATAAAAACAATCAGCAACACCAACATGACATCAACAAAAGGCGTCACATTGATTTCTGCCATCGGGCGATAACCGCCGCCGCGTCCACCACCAGAATTAAGCTGTGCGCCCATTATGCTGCCTTCCTTCCACCTTTGCTGCGATCCTGATTTTCAAGGTGCCGTGATAAGATCGCTACAAAATCTGTTACAAAACCGTCCAGACGTGCCGCATACCGGCCAAGGCGGTTGCTATAGCCGTTATAAGCCACCACAGCGGGAATAGCGGCCACGAGGCCCAAGGCGGTTGCAAACAAAGCTTCCGCAATACCTGGAGCCACCACAGCCAGAGAGGTGTTATTGGTTTGGGCAATCGCGGTGAAGCTGTTCATAATTCCCCACACAGTCCCGAACAAACCGATAAATGGCGCCGTTGATCCAACAGTGGCAAGAAACGTCATACCGCGTTCCAACCGTTGCATTTCCCGGCTGATTGTGACGGTCATGGCACGCTCCACACGTTGGCGCAAACTTGCTTGCAATTCTTCTTTATCAGGCAGCCCCCCAGAAACCGTGTTTTGCCATTCTTCCATACCGGCAGAAAAGGTTTTTAAAAGAGGGTCATGCGGGCTTTTCTTAATACGTTGGTAGAGCTTGTCTAACGGTTCACCTGACCAAAAAGCATCTTCAAATTTGCGCGCCCGTTTGGTCAATTTTGTTAGAATAGATCTTTTTTCAAAGATAATAGCCCAGCACCAGACGGAAGAGACGATCAGTGTCAGCATGACAATTTTTACAATGATATCTGCCTGTAAAAATAGACCGATCATGCTCAAATCATGCGAGCCTGCCCCGCCTAAATCTACAGTGTCTACTGCTCTATCCGGTATTTCATCCATAATTATTTTTCGCCTTCTGTATAATCAGTAAATTTTGTACGCAATTCTTCTGGGATGCGTTCCGGGCGCCCGTTGGCATCAACGCAGACGATCGTTACATCCATTTTAAAAACATCGTAGTCCCGACATGTTATAACTTGTTCCATCACAAAAGAAGAGTTTTTCATGGCTTTCACGTGGGTATGAACAGTTAAAAGATCATCCAATTTGACCATTTTAAGGTATTCTGCGTCCAAATGCCTCACCACAAAGCCCGTATTTAATTTTTCAAATACTTCTGATGCCGGAATGCCAATATGTCTTAATAATTCCGAGCGCCCTCTTTCACAAAAATTAATAAAATTGGCATGGTACATAATGCCAACGGCATCGGTATCTTCATAGTAAACGCGATAGTCTACGGAATGTTTCATAATTTTCTTTTCTTCTTATAATCTTAAAAATATCAACAGTATTGAAACTTTATGTTGCTAGCTTTCTAAAAAATAATATCTCGCATTAAAACAAGGCAATATTATGTAGATAGCGCGAATCCGCCCTTTTGGGCAGAAAAAATCTCATCTTTATAGCAGATAGCTGGTCAAAAGGAAAAGCCTGAGGCTCAATCATCCAGCAAATCGGTTTGCTGGATTTCCTGACTCTTTTTGGGCTTTAATCCCAGATATTTATATCCCTTTTCGCTCATCACTCTTCCACGGGGGGTTCGTTGGATATAACCCTGTTGAACCAGATAGGGCTCGATAACATCTTCGACGACATCGCGCTGCTCTGATAAAACCGCCGCAATCGTTTCAACGCCAACGGGCCCGCCACCGTAATTATCAATAATACAGCTCATATAGCGCCGGTCCATACTATCCAGCCCTTGTGCGTCAACATCCATACGCTGCATAGCAAGGTCAGCTGTTTTGGCATCAACTTTACTGGTATTTGATACTTGCGCAAAATCACGCACCCGCCTTGTAAGCCGCCCGGCAATACGGGGCGTCCCACGGGAGCGCCTGGCAATTTCATGGGCGCCATCCTCTGTTAATACCATGCCCAATATCTGACCGGAGCGTTGAACAATCAATCCCAGTTCTTCATCACTGTAAAATTCCAACCGTAAAGGAATGCCAAAACGGTCCCGTAGCGGATTGGTTAAAAGCCCGCTTCTGGTTGTTGCACCAATAAGGGTAAAGGGTGGCAAATCTATCTGCACCGACCGCGCCGCCGGCCCCTCCCCGATAATTAAATCCAGCTTGCGGTCCTCCATTGCAGGATAGAGAATTTCTTCCACTGCGCTATTCAATCGGTGGATTTCATCAATAAACAAGACATCATGGGGCTGAAGATTTGTCAGGATAGCGGCCAGATCGCCTGCTTTTCCAATCACAGGTCCGGACGTGGCCCGAAACCCGACCCCCATTTCTTTAGAAATAATTTGTGCCAATGTGGTTTTACCCAATCCCGGTGGGCCAAAGAGCAACACATGATCCATGGCATCACCGCGCGATTTTGCCGCCTCGATATAAACTTTTAAATTTTCGCGCAAAGCTGGCTGGCCGATAAAGTCTTCCAGCTTTAAAGGGCGGAGCGGATTTTCTTCAAATTGCTCTGCCTCATGGGACGTTGTTTGTAATTGCGGGTTTTTTAAGGCTTCGGTCATGATAAAGCCAGTTCCTGTAACGCCAGGCGGATCATATCCTGCAATGCCATTTCGTCATTGTCATTGGCTTTTTGTTTGACATTCATAACAGCGGCATAGGCGTCCGTTCGCTGATAACCAAGGTTAATCAGGGCGGAAACGGCATCCTGATCAATACCACTCCCGGTAGCACTTTCATTGGCGGCAGCAGGGACGCTTACCCCTTTGGGTTTGTCATGCAGATCAATTTTTCCTGCCTTATCTTTTAATTCCGTCAGAATACGCGCGGCCAGTTTTGGGCCAACCCCTTCCGCGCGTTGTATGGCCGCCTTATCGCCCGCCGCAATGGCAAAGCCGATTTGATCCGGCGGGCATGCTGTCAGGATATTCATGGCCGCCTTGGCGCCCACGCCCTGCACACTAATCAGCAGGCGGAACCATTGCTGTTCTGCTGCACTGCGAAAACCGAAAAGATGGATGTAATCCTCACGCACATGTGTGTCGATTAATAAGGAGAGCGGTTCTCCCGCTCCGTTACATTGGGCGAGCATGGAAGAAGAAGCATAAACCTGATAGCCCACGCCTTGCACATCAAGGATAAGATAATTTTCATGAACACTGTCCAGGATTCCGGATAATTTACTGATCATCGCGCCGCACCTGCCATAATACCCCCAAAACGTTTTTTAGATTCGGCATGATGAGCATGACAAATTGCGACCGCAAGGGCGTCAGCTTCATCTTCTCCTATTTTCCCACAAGCAGGTAACAGCGTTCTAATCATCATACCAACCTGATCTTTGCCTGCTTTACCTGCGCCGACAACAGATTTTTTTACCAGATTGGCAGGATACTCACCAACGATCAGCCCGTTTCGTGCAGGCACAACCATGGCCACACCTCTGGCAATACCAAGTTTCAAGGCACTCGCGGCATTATTATTCATAAAAGTTTCTTCAATGGCAGCCTGATCTGGCTGAAACGCATCAATAACAAAGGACATCCCACTATCGATTTCGTGCAACCTTTCCGGCAATGTTTTGGATTTTGTGGTTTTAATCAGGCCGCAGGAAACATAAGAGAGCTTGTGTCCTTCAGACTCAATTATCCCCCACCCTGTCTTTTGTAATCCCGGATCGATACCTAATATTCTCACAAAGACAGTTAAGCACAAAACAAGAACAAAAGATAGGCGCTATATGATAATTAAAATGACTATCTTGAAAGTTTTTACGCGATGAGATGACCGCTGGATTCCAGCCCTTCTTCATCCGTAAGGCCTGTTACGTTACCGAGTACGGCAATCCGTTGAAAGCTGTCCCCACCGCCGTCCGTATCAACAGCCAGATAGCTATGCCTGCCGTCATCTGTAATCTGCACAAAATCTTCAATAGCATCTGTCACAGAATCATAAACGCCGGATAAGATATCAGAAATATCCAGTGCATCATTTTCAGAGATATCAAAATCCCGGACTGTGCTGTTAAACGCGCCGACATTCTCAAAAATAAATGTATCCGCTCCCAAACTTCCGCTTAAAAGCCCGTTGGTTTCCATGGCATAGAGCAAATCGTCCCCACGGCCGCCATTTAGGATTTCATACCCGTTGGAGGCATATAAAACGTCATCGCCGTTCATGCCAAAAACTGTGGCATTCGTCGCGGCTATTATGGTGTCATTATAATTACTGCCTTTGATATTTTCGACAGATATCAGTGTGTCGGTAAAATCTGTACCTGTCACCGTGCCGACACCAAGGTCGACATTGATGGCCTGGGTAGCATAGCGGTAATTAATTGTATCGGAACCGGCTCCTCCATCAATCGTATCATTGCCGACATTCCCGTATATAAGATCTCTTCCGCTATCACCATAGATCATATCCTCGCCGTCAGAGACCCATATCTGGTCGTTACCATTTCCACCATAGGCCGTATTTCCTGCGCTTTGCAGCTTTATGACATCATTGCCGTCCTCGGCATAAATGGTATCGCTACCATTCCCAACAATGCTGACATTAATAATATCTCTGCCCGCTCCGCCATAAACTTCGGACGTCATGGAAGTATGCTCACCGCCCAGATAAATTATATCATCCTCATCACTCCCGGTCAGCCTGATGCTATCGGGGCCGTTTTCATCGAGGATATCGACGAATATCTTCTTATCATTCCGGAAGATACTGAGCTGTTCATCGCTAGAGCCATTAAACCCGATATCGGCTGCCGTAAAGATTTCTGTCCCGCGCGACGTCGAATTGTAATCAAAACTCCCGCCCGACCAGCTAAGACGTATTGCTGCCGTTTCGACAGTGTTAATAAGGGCGTCCAGCTCCGCAAATGTAAAAACGCCGTCAGTGAAAATAAACTGCTCTACATCTTTGACGGTGTCGGTAAAGCTATCCATGATGTTGTTCATCATCACTTGCGTATTGGAAATAAAATTGTAGGAAAAATCGTTCACACTGTAACTATAGGTAACGGTATCGGTACCGCTTTCTCCATCCAATATATCGTCGCCTAATGAACCAAAGAGACTGTCTGCACCCGCGCCGCCCAATATCGTATTGTGAAATTCATTCCCGTAAATGGAATCAAAACCACTGCCACCAATGGCATTTTCTATTTCGGCGCCATAGGCGATCACCAAATTGTTGGTCATATGCCCAACACTGCTGAAATATCCTGCCGTTAAATAAATTGTCTGATTTGTTAGATACCCCGAAGCATCAATCGTATCGGTTCCACCGCCATCCCATATGGCAATAGGAACTTCACTTACGCTGAAATCATATTGATCATGTCCTGCATTGGAATTAAAGCCGTAGGTTGTATCACCATTGCGCGTGTTATAATTCACTCCGTAAATATTCTGGATGGCCAGAATATCGATCAACATTGGGGTCGCAGAATATTGATACTGGTTTGCACTATCTCTATGATCGCTGCCAACATTGGTATCGGAAAAATAAGACATGACGCTGGTTTGGTGCGTATCATTAACCCATTGCGCATCATTGGCATAAGTGGCCGATCCATTGTAATTACCCGTATGCCCCAAACCTAAAGCATGCCCAATCTCATGTAAGATGGTCATAAAAGCATAATCACCGTGGTCGCCTAAATTAGACCAACCGCCCACATTGGTATCAATGGATATTGTGCTGCTTGTTATTGTGGAACCTGAGGTAAACGTCCGGGCATAAGCGCGGCTATCATCTCCCTCAACAATTAAAATATTTGCCCCACCGCTTACTTCATTGAAATTTATATCGGCAACATCAGACCATAAATCAAAAGCTTCCCGGATCCCTTCCTTCTGCGCGGCTGAATATTCATTGCTCAAACTAAAAGTAACAGTATCCTGCGACCAAGACCGATTATTCGAGCCAACATCGCTCCAATAGCCATGGGTTAAGTAATCGGCAAAATCATTAGGATCTGCTGCGCCGCCTGGGGCATACAGCGGGGGATCCGCTACAGGGTCTCCCGCACTATAGGAAAAATCATTTTCATTGGGCAATGCATTGGCTTTTTGCTCCGCACAAAGCGGGCAACCGCAGCCAACAGTCGTATTCTCATCGATTGAGTAATTCTCAGTATCCATGAAACCCAAAATTTATTTCCCTGCATAATATGGTACGGAAATAACTTTAGAGTTTATTTAATTTTAGATAAAATTTTAATAGATTAGATTAAAAATCAATACAATCAATCACTTACAAGTTTTTCGAGTATTTCATCCGATGCATCCATATTGGTTGTCACGGTCTGGACATCATCGTCATCTTCAAGTGCATCTATTAATTTCATCATGGTAGCTGCCTGATCTTCATCAACTTCGCTCATAATATTGGGCTGCCAGACCAGTTCGGCTTTTTCTGCTTCGCCAAACCTGGTTTCTAGGGAATCTCTCACTGCAGCCAACTCATCCATGGCCGTTTGAATAATGTGAAATTCTTCATCGCTTTCACAATTTTCTGCGCCCGCTTCCACGGCCGCCTCAAACATTTCATCCGCAACGGCTTTATTGGCAGGGTAAATAATCTGACCAATCCGGTCGAACATAAAACCAACTGACCCTGTTTCTCCCAAGGTACCATTAAACTTAGTAAAAGCTGTGCGCACTTCGGCAAAGGTACGGTTACGGTTATCTGTTAACGCATCAACGATAATGGCGACACCTGCCGGCCCGTACCCTTCGTAGCGCACTTCTTCATAATCGGTGGTATCAGTTCCCCCCGCGCCGGTATCAATGGCTTTTTTAATCCGGTCATTCGGCATATTCACCGCTTTGGCTTTTGAAATCGCCAAACGCAGGCGGGGATTCATATCCGGGTCGCCGCCGCCCAACTTTGCGGCAACAATAATTTCCCGTCCGACCTTGGTGAAGGCTTTGGCCCTGATTTTATCCTGCTTGCCTTTTCGGTGCTGGATATTTGCCCACTTGGAATGACCTGCCATAATAAAACTCCTTAGTAATAATCCTTTTAAAAGTCCGGTAAAATTTGCTGCAGTCTACCGCCAATCCGCACCGGTGCAATATTTTTTGCCAGACCGTTTTGATCGTTTGTTTCAATCAAGGTGCCGCAAACCGTCGCCTGTCCATCTGCCGGAACCATCCGTTCTGTCGGAGTTTTTCGGGTGAAGCGGTGGATAGGAATGTCCTTGCGCACGCCGATAACGCTATTGTAATCCCCGGTCATACCTGCATCTGCCTGAAACGCCGTGCCGCCGTCAAAAATCTGGCAATCCGCGGTCGGGATATGTGTGTGCGTTCCTACAACAGCCGATATTTTGCCATCCAGATAATGGGCCATGGCCATTTTTTCCGACGTCGCCTCTCCATGAAAATCAAGAAAGACCGCATCGCATTTTTGCCCCATCTTATGATCATTGATCAGGTCCATCACCATTTTAAATGGATCTTCCATCGCATCCATAAAAATACGTGCCATGGCATTGATGACCAGAATTTTTTGGCCGTTTTTCATGCCATAAAGCACATGACCATTGCCGGGAGTGTTTGCCGGATAATTTAAGGGCCGCAGAAGATGAGGGTCCCGGTCGATATAGGCCAGGATTTCCCGTTGGTCCCAGACATGGTTGCCTGTCGTAATAACATCGACACCCTGTTCATAAAGTTCTTTGGCTATTTTTTCGGATATGCCGATCCCATGGGCTGAATTTTCTCCATTCACGATAATAACATCCGGCGCCAGTTTTTCTTTTAAGTCGGGCAGATGTTTTTTTAAAGCATCCCTGCCGGATCGTCCCATGATATCGCCAATAAATAAAATGCGCATTTAAGCCCTATCTCCAAAATCAATGACACCTTGTGGTGTCAACACGACATCCAGCGGGATATCATGTGGTTCATTCGGCAATTTAAATAACACAGCCTGCTCCGCATAGCCAATGCCGATATAAAGAATATCTTTTTCAGCCCGCAACGATTCAAGCGTTGCATCATAATATCCGCCCCCCTGCCCCAACCGGAAACCTTTTTGATCAAAAGCCAATAAAGGAGCAATCACGATATCCGGCAGTAATGTCTCCTCGCTTTCAGGCTCAGGAATACCCAAGGCATTTTTAACCATTGTGCTTTCATGCGCCCAAGGAACAAAATTTAGAATACGACTGCCTTTTTCCAACTTGGGCAACGCGGCCTTAAAGCCCTGCGTGACAAGCTCATCCATTAAGAAACGACAATCGAATTCTTTGCCTACAGGCCAATAAAGGGCAATGACCTGGCTTTTTGATGGTTTAAACTGCTCAAAAAAGACGTCGATAATTTTTTCAAAATCCGTTGAATCCACAGGAAGTCGTTCGCGGTGAAGCCTGGCCTGCTCTCTATAGGTTTGTTTTTCTTGTTTGGTATTTTTGATATTGGTCATATAAATTCAGCCAGATGCAGCGTCGCGCGTTTACGCGCCTGAGCAATTTAAAAAATAAGCGCCGCGGAAGCCGTGCCCTGTTATCATATTCGTCATGAAGCCCTAAATACTAGGTGGGCGCCGTATGAAAAGACGAAGCGGCAAAACACTAAGTCATTCTCAGGGACAGCTCCCTCATGCGAATGCATCGGCCTCAAGAATAATGAAGGGTCACCTGCCCCGCAGCTAAAAGGGTTATACAGGATACAATAGCATATTTAAACAAGAAAGCGCGGGAGCTTAAATGCGCCCCAGTAACGAAAAGTTAGATTTTTTGCAAATTTCCAGCAATGGCATCAATGCGCTGTGCCATTTGGTCAATGGCGGACGTAATCTGCGCTTCATCTTCGGATGTAATCTGCATACCGGATAAAGGTGCGCGGTTCCCATTGGCGGCAGCGTCACGCGCATCGAAAAGCTCATCTGCCATCACAATCGATGTTAAAACTAACAAATGCGCATCATTTGTACCTGCTCCCGCTGCGGCCATTTCTTTTAAGCGCCCGTCTACAAAAGCGGCCAGATCCATGACGCGTTGTTCTTGTCCGTCATCACAGGCAATACCATATTGACGACCATTGATTGTAATATTTACCTCAGCCATGTGCTTCGTCCCCTTCTCTCAATAATTTTTCAACCTTCGCAATCGCCCCATCCAGCCGACTGGCAAGCGCCTTTGCGTCCACATCGTTATTTGACGTTTTGGGCACAGAAAATAAATCCGGGGCTCCGCTTTTTTGACGATTTTTTGTTTTTTCCTGCGCTTGTTGCGCCGTCGTTTCAAGACTTTCCAAAGCCTGATTGAGATTATTCAGGGAAGTTTTAATGGCTGCCGTCACGGGTCGCTCCTAAAAATAATAATATGGGTTGTTCTCGCATTATGGCTTGAGACAGCAAGACGTCAAGAACAGATAGAAACTTTTCCCACATAAAATGTTTATTCTTTTGTTTCAGGGAGTTGACCTTGTTGTCTTCAAGTTGCATGTTATTTCCCAATTAACACACGAAATTTAAACAGCTTCAGGCGTAGCGTGCTTGCACGCCTGAGTCAAAAACAAGGAAACAATATGTCTCAGGCTCAAGCGGCTGATGCCCCAAATGCTACCCCTAAACTGAACTTAAAGGAAATGGCAAACGCCATTCGCGCTTTGTCCATGGACGCCGTCCAAAAAGCCAACTCAGGCCACCCCGGAATGCCGATGGGTATGGCGGATGTGGCGACTGTTTTATTTTCCAAATTTTTAAAATTTGATCCAAAAAATCCGACATGGGCAAACCGGGACCGTTTTATCCTGTCTGCGGGCCATGGCTCGATGCTGATATATTCGCTCGCCTACCTGACCGGTTATGAAGAGATGACACTGGATGACATTAAAAACTTCCGCCAGCTTGGCAGCAAAACCGCAGGCCATCCGGAAGTCGAGCCGGAAGTTGGTATTGAAATGACAACCGGGCCGCTAGGACAGGGTATTTCAACGGCACCGGGCTTTGCTTTGGCCGAACGTATTTTAAATGACACCTATAAAAATGCCTGCGATCACTTTACCTATGTTATCGCCTCTGACGGTGATCTTATGGAAGGGATCAGCCATGAGGCCTGTTCCCTGGCGGGTCATTTAGGCCTTAATAAACTGATCGTTCTATACGATCAAAACGGCATCACAATTGATGGCTCGATTGAACTTTCCTATACGGAAGATCCTGTAAAACGCTTTGAAGCTTACGAATGGGATGTTCAAAGTGTTGATGGGCATAATATTGAAGAAATCGAAGAAGCGATTGCCTATGCCAAAACCACGGACAAGCCCTCCCTTATTTGTTGCCGCACAAAAATTGGCTTTGGCGCGCCGACAAAAGAAAACAGCTCTTCTTCCCATGGAGCTCCTTTGGGCGATGAAGAAATTGCCGGAGCGCGCACCAACCTAAGCTGGCCACATGCGCCTTTTGAAGTGCCGGATGATGTGATGGCCATGTGGCGGTCTTTGGGAACGCCAAGCCCTGCCGATGATCCTGCTTATGATATTGATTTATCCAAACTGGAATCCGTTGTTGCTGATTTGAAAAAATCTTTTGCGGAAGAACGTCCGAATAAAGCGACGCGTCAGACATCCGGGGCCTGCCTTGAAAAACTGGTGCCTGCTATACATGCGCTTGTTGGCGGATCAGCGGATTTAACGGGATCGAATAATACGAAAGTGACAGCTTCTAAATTTATCAGCGAAGATAATTATGACGGCAATTATATCAACTATGGTGTGCGCGAGCATGCAATGGCGGCCATGATGAATGGCATGGCGCTGCATGGAGGAATAATTCCGTACTCAGGCACATTCTTGCAGTTTGCGGATTATAACCGTCCGTCTATACGTCTTGGCGCCCTGATGAAGACACGCGTTATTCATGTCATGACCCATGACTCTATCGGTCTGGGAGAAGACGGCCCAACGCACCAGCCTGTCGAACATTTATCTGCCCTCCGCGTCATCCCGAATTGCTACGTCTACCGACCATGTGATGGAATTGAAACAGCGGAATGTTGGGAAATTGCGATTAAAAATGAAACGGCGCCAGCCATCATGGCGCTTACGCGTCAGGGATTGCCAACCTTGCGCGAAGATGATCCCGTCAACAAATCATCCTTAGGGGCTTATATTCTTGAAGATTGCGCTGCTGATGACCCTGAAGTGACCATCTTTGCGTCAGGTTCCGAAGTTCACTTGGCCATGGAGGCGGCAGAAGAGCTGGGCGATAATGTCCGTGTGGTTTCTGTTCCGTGTATGGATTTATTCTGGGAACAGGAAGGCGACTATATCCAGTCCCTGATCTGCAATGATTCCATTAAAGTGGCTGTTGAGGCCGGCATCCGTCAAAGCTGGGACCGTATTCTCGGCGGGCATGGTATATTCATCGGCATGGATGGCTTTGGTGCCTCCGGTCCGGCGCCGGAGCTTTTTGAACATTTCGGCATTACAAGCAAAGCCATTGTCGAAGCCGTGAAGAAAAAGCAAGCCGCATAGAGTATATTTCAAGTGGACAAAACGCCGCGCCGCGCTTGGTTTGGCGTTGAAATAATGGTGGAAGTCTTTAAAGTAGGGAAAGATTACATCCATCTGAATACGATTAGTACATCAAGGCCGTTTCATTATGCATGTGACTATAAATCATCACATATGATTAGATAAAAGGAGAAAGTATCAATGACAGTAAAAGTAGCCATTAATGGTTTTGGAAGAATTGGCCGGAATGTTTGCCGCGCCTTGTTTGAATCCGGTCGTGATGATATCGAAATTGTCGCGATTAATGATCTGGCACCACTTGCGACCAATAAGCATCTTCTGAAATATGATTCCGTCCATGGCACTTTCCCTTTCAGCGTTGAAACTGTTGATGAAGACACGATCATTGTTGATGGTAAAAAAATTGATGTCTGTCAGGAACGTGATCCGACACAATTGCCATGGGGCAAAATGGGCGTTGATATTGTTTTTGAATGCACCGGTATTTTTACCGACCGGGATAAAGCCGCAATGCATCTTGAGGCTGGCGCGAAAAAAGTCCTTATCTCTGCCCCAGGAAAAGATGAAGACCTTACAGTTGTTTATGGTGTCAATTCGGACAAGCTGACTGATGAACATCAGATTGTCTCGAACGCTTCTTGCACAACAAATTGTCTTGCCCCTATGGCGAAAGCCTTGAATGACGCTATTGGCATTGAAAGCGGTTTCATGACAACCATCCACTCTTATACAGGCGATCAACGCATTGTTGATACGGCACATAAAGATCTGCACCGGGCCCGTGCCGCTGCCTTAAATATGATCCCCACATCGACCGGTGCGGCAAAAGCTGTCGGCAAGGTCTTACCTGAGTTAAATGGTAAGCTGGACGGTGTTTCTATGCGGGTGCCAACGCCAAATGTGTCTGTCGTGGATTTTAAATTTACGACTGCTAAGGAAACTTCTGTCGAAGAAGTGAACAAAGCCATCCTTGAAGCCTCGGGCAGTACGCTTGAAGGTGTCCTTGGCACCTATGACGAACCTTTGGTCTCAGGGGATTTCAATCACAATCCGCTTTCTTCTATCTTTGCCATCAATGAAACAAAAGTAATTGGCAATCTTGTCCGCGTGATGAGTTGGTATGACAATGAATGGGGATTTTCCAACCGTATGCTTGATACGGCCGTGAAAATGCATGAAGTCGGTTACGCCGCAAAATCAAAAGCTGCTTAAAACAGGGGGATAGTAAAATGAGTAATCATGAACAACTCGCCAAAGTAAAATCCGGCAAAGGCTTTATTGCCGCCCTCGACCAAAGTGGCGGCTCCACGCCGAAGGCGCTAAAAAATTACGGTGTTGAGGAAAGCGAATATAATGGCGAAGCAGAAATGTTTGCCAAGGTACATGAAATGCGCGCGCGCATCATAACCTCTCCTGAATTTAACGGAGAGAAAATCTTGGGCGCAATTTTATTTGAAAGAACCATGGATGACAGCATTGAAGGAAAGCCGACCGCGCAGTATCTCTGGGAAGAGCTTAACGTTGTTCCTTTCCTGAAAATCGACAAGGGGTTGGCTGATGAACAGGACGGCGTCCAACTCATGAAAGAAATGCCGGCCCTTGACGATCTGCTTGAACGTGCCGTTGCCGCCGGTATCTTCGGCACAAAAATGCGCTCTGTGATCAATAGCAATTCTGCCTCCGGCATTGCCGCGGTGGTAGAGCAACAATTTGAAGTCGCAAAGCAAATCTTAAGCCACGGCCTGGTGCCGATTATTGAACCCGAGGTCAATATTAATGCGCCCGACAAGGCCGCCTGTGAGGCAACATTAAAAGCTGAAATTTTAAAGCAACTCGACAGCATTCCTGATGGCAAGCAGGTTATTTTCAAACTGACTCTGCCCGAAGAAGCAAACTTTTACCAAGATATTATCTCCCATGAAAAAACGTTGCTCGTGGTTGCACTTTCAGGTGGGTATGACCTTGAAGAAGCGTGCACGCGCTTATCTCAAAATGGCGGCATGATCGCCAGTTTCTCACGTGCTTTATCAAATGGCCTCAACGCCAAACAAAGCGATGATGAATTTAACGCAGCGCTGAAACAAGCTATTGATAAAATTTATCAGGCCTCCATGGAAGGCGAAAAGAACGCAAAAGCAGCCTGATAAATACATGCTGCATTTCCTAAAATCCCGAAAAGGCCTCCTTGTTATGATCATCGTGGCCCTTTTGGGTTGGGTGGGATTTCAGGCCTCGGAACAACAGATAGCTGAAGTGGTCGACCTTGCCATAGAGGGCGCTGAAAAATCGTCCCCTGCCCCACAGACAGACCAACAAAAAAGTCCGGCCCCTGCAGACGCAAAGAAACCAAAACAGGTAAAAGAGCCCTTTAATCAAGCCAGCTTCATTACGGATGAGCGCCGCATTCATATTCTCTATGGGGATGCGACGGGTGGCGGTCACCTGTATGGACAAAATAAGCCCTGCAAGTCCGAATTTCCACAGCACTGGAATGAGAATACTATTATAAAGGAAGTTGAACTGATTGCCGCCAACGATAACCTGAATTGGCACCAACAGCGCAACGGCTATTACGTCACACAGCAAAAAGTCGGCACCGTGACAGTGCGGGTGGTAAAGGATCGTGATAATAAAAATGTTATTACAGCCTACCCAACGAATACTTACCGCAACCCTTGCCCTGCAAATGATGGCTAGATTAGCCGCATTTTTCCAATTTCAATTTTACAGGTACCGTACCGCGCTTTTTACTTCCCAGTCTTTTTGCGGCAGCTTCCGATAAATCAATCACCCTTTCTGCCACATAAGGGCCGCGGTCATTTATGCGCACAACAATGCTTTTCCCCGTTTGCTGATCAGTTACTTTCACCATACTGTTGAAGGGTAAGGTTTTATGGGCTGCGGTCATATCCTGCCCTGTAAAGCGTTCACCGGAAGCCGTTTTGGTACTGGACGAAGCGACATTATACCAGGACGCCAAACCAGAGGCCCGGGGGACAGAGCATTCTTTTTCTGCTTTTGCGGGGGTGCCTAAAATAGAAACTGCCAAGGCAAATCGTACTGAAAAATTATCTAGTTCTAACATAGCAACCCTCTTACATTCGAAGGTCATATTTAGTTCATATAGTGAGGCTTAAAATATGCGAAATAATGAATGTATGATGAGCGTTTTTAACTCTAGTTATAACTTAAAACAACACTTGCCCGAATTTCGGCTTTTTGCTGCGCTGTCCAGTCGGGACGGTCTGCTAGATCATCCGCGCATGTCGCCTGAATGGCACCCGTCATATCCCGTGATAGGTCAAGAAGGCGCACATTGTTGGGACACATAACTGTTATATTATCTTTTGCCATAATGGCACTTTATAGACGCCCCTTAAAATTATGTCAATAAAATTAGGCTAGTTTTCACACCATAAGACCTGATTAATATCATCGACACCGGCGGCCAACATTACAAGACGGTCAATGCCAAGCGCAATTCCGCCACTCGGCGGTAATCCTTGCGCCAGAGCCTCAATGAACTCTTCATCCAGAGGGTAACGCTCCCCATACAGACGTTCTTTTTCCGCCATTTCTATTTCATACCGCTTTCGCTGCTCTGTCGCATCCGTCAGCTCTGAAAAGGCGTTCGCCAGTTCAATGCCACAAATATAAAGCTCAAACCTTTCTGCAAAGCGGGGATCATCGTCCTTCGGCTTCGACAAACTGGCCATGGAAATGGGGTAATCACACAGGAATGTAGGTCTATCCCTACCTAAATAAGGTTCTATTTTTTCATCCATGACTCGGAAAAACAGGTCATCCCACGCATCATCTTTTGCGGTATGCAGGCCTGTTTTACTGATTTTTTTACGAAAACCTTCCGTATCCTCCAGATAGTCCTCTAGTTGTATATTCGCATATTGGTCAAACGCCGCGCAGACCGTCAAGCGTTCTGCCGCTTTGAAAGGATCGCATTTTAAATTTTTATAGCTGTATTGCCTTATATTAGCGGCCTTGGCACAATTTTGGAGCAAGTGAACGCAATCCTGCATAATATCGGTATAATCCGCTTGTGTCCGGTACCATTCAATCATGGTGAATTCGGGTTTATGTCTTTTGGACCCTTCGGCATTGCGAAAAACATGACAAATCTGATAAATGCGGCCCATTCCCGCGACCATGAGCTTTTTCATCGCAAATTCGGGGCTGGTATGTAAATAGACCGTCTTTTCGATATTACCGTCCACGCCTCTTAAATCCGTTGCAAATGCTCTGATATGGGTGTCGATAACAGGACAAATTTGCAAAATAGGTGTTTCCACTTCATCAAACCCGGCGGCATCGAAATAAGCCCTGATAGCGCTTAGAATCTTCTGGCGCACCCTGAGATACGGTATTTTTTGTTTAAATTCGTCTGGATGCCACCACATAAGTCATACTTTGCTTGCAATTTGGAAATAATGTCGGTAAAAGATGGCCAGAATTTCTTTCTGACAGCCTTGTAACTGTCAGATTTTATACAGACGGAGACGAACAATGAAAGCAAATACTCACCCTGATTACCATGAAATCACCGTTGTGATGACAGATGGCACAGAATTTAATACCCGTTCTACATACGGCAAGCCTGGTGACGTGATGAAACTTGATGTTGATCCTTTGACCCACCCTGCTTGGCAAGGCGGCACAGGACAAGTGATTGAAAAAGGTCAGCTTGATAAGTTTGAGAGCAAATACGGCTCTTTCCTATCTGGTTCTGCCGGGAAGAAAAAAGAAGAGAAAAAAGAAGAGAAAAAAGACGCTTAAGCGCTTTTCTTAAAGTAAAAATTTACAAGGCCGCTTTCTTGCGGCCTTTTTCTATTTTACTCTGAGGGCGTCAGTTTGTCCCCGCACAAGATACACTGACATCGGAAAAGAATATTGATCCGTTTCAAATCGCTCTTCAGAAAATAAATCACCAAGCGATCGGGCTAGTTTATTGAAATTACCAATATCAAAGCCCTGAGATTCCATTATTTCAGCCATTTGCACAGCAATATCCTGACCTTGTCGTGAAGAAAACCTATAACGCGCATACACCTCAGGCGAAACAACCGTAGAAATAAAGAAGTGGGTTCTTGGTATTAGCGCTATATGGGCAGAACCACATGATTCTTCTTCTGGTGGCCCATTCCAAGCTTTTACACAAACGCTGGATTGAAAAATTTTATGAAACATAAATACCCAATAGCAAAATATTTGTATTATGGCAATAATTTATGCTGCATCAAGCTGCTCAAGCGCTTTAGTCAATTTTTCCTGCTTTTCCTTATCCTGTTCGACAATCCCCTTCTTTTCAGCAATTATCTCTTCAGGAGCATTGGCAACAAAATTAGTATTTTCAAGCTGTTGCGATATTTTCTTGATGTTATCTTCCAGCTTGGAGATTTCCTTTTGCAACCTTTCCCGCTCCTGATCCAGATCAATCAGTTCGGCAATGGGAAGAGCATATGTCGCTTCGCGAACAATAGTTTTTATTGCCCCTTTCGGCATAACGGAAATATCGTTGTTGATGGCCGATAATCGCGCCATTTGCCTAATCACCGCGCTATATTGATCAAGGGCGGCTTTGGTCTGTTCATTCGCGTCACTCACAAGAAGGTCAATCTGCGCTTTCGCCGGCACGTTCATATCCGCCCGGATGGAGCGGATTTCACCAATAACGTTTTGCACCCATTCAATCTCTGCGGAGGCATCAGGCGCCTCTAAAGTTTCCGGATATTCAGGCCATACAGCCCCAATCAAGCTTTGATCTTCACGGCGCTCGGCAATTTGGGCGTATAGTTCTTCTGTAATATACGGCATGAAAGGATTGAGAAGCACGAGAATCTGATCCAGCACCCATCCTGTGGTGCCACGGACTTCTGATTTTAAGGCTTCGTCATCCCCTGCCAGTAATGGCTTGGTAAATTCCAGATACCAGTCACAGAATGTTCCCCAGACAAATTGATAAATAGCATTCGCGGAATCGTTAAAACGATAGCCTTCCAGCCCCGTATCAATATCTTTTTTGCACTGAATAACAGAATGGATAATCCATTTGTTAACGGTATTGTGGACCTTGGCCGGATCAAAGTCTGCCTGTGGCAGGCAATCATTCATTTCGCAAAAACGTGCCGCATTCCAAAGCTTCGTGGCAAAATTACGGTATCCTGCGACACGGTCTTCCGATAGACGTACATCCCGTCCCTGCGCCGCCATGGCTGCCAGACAAAAACGCAGCGCATCTGCGCCATACTGATCAATCAGGTCAAGTGGATCAATGACATTGCCTTTGGATTTGGACATTTTCTGCCCTTTTGAATCCCGCACGAGCGCATGGATATAAACTTTCTTGAACGGCACATCGCCCATGAAATGGATCCCCATCATCATCATCCGTGCCACCCAGAAAAAGATAATATCAAAGCCGGTAATCAAGGTGTCGCCGGGATAATATTTATTCAGTTCAGGTGTTTTGTCAGGCCACCCTAATGTTGAAAAAGGCCACAGGGCAGAGGAAAACCATGTATCCAGAACGTCAGGATCTTGCGTCAGCTCTACACCTGTGCCTGCTTGGGTTTGGGCTTCTTCTTCGCTTTCCGCCACATAAATATTCCCAGCCTGATCATACCAGGCCGGAATTTGATGCCCCCACCAGAGCTGGCGTGAGACACACCATGGCTGAATGTTTTCAAGCCACGTGAAATAGGTGTTTTCCCATGTTTTTGGAATAAATTCTGTTTTTCCGCTGCGCACGGCTTCCAGGGCCGGCTGTGCCAAGGTTTTGGCATCCACATACCATTGATCGGTCAGATATGGCTCCACCACCACGCCGGAACGGTCACCATATGGCACCTGATGGGTATGTTTTTCAACTTTTTCCAGATAATCTAGGTCTTCAAGATCCTTAATGATCTTCTTCCGTGCTTCAAAACGGTCTAGCCCTACATATTCTTCGGGGCAGTTTTCATTCATCTTGCCATCAGGCGTCATAAGATTAATAAGCTGGATATTCTTATCCGGATGGCGTTTTGCCACTTCAAAGTCATTATAGTCATGCGCCGCCGTAATTTTTACTGCGCCCGACCCAAATTCGGATTCCACATATTCATCCGCAATAATCGGAATAATACGGTTACAAACCGGCACAACCGCGAATTTACCAACCAGATTCTTATATTTTTCATCATCTGGGTGAACCGCAATAGCCCCATCCGCCAAAATAGTTTCGGGCCGTGTGGTGGCAATATGAATAAAACCGCCACCCTCTTCCAACGGATATTTCACGTGGTAAAGCTTGCCTTTGATTTCCTTATGCTCGACTTCCAGATCGGAAATCGCTGTCTGGAATTTCGGGTCCCAGTTTACAAGGCGTTTATCGCGGTAGATCAGTTTTTCTTTATAAAGCTGGACAAATACCTTTTTAACGGCCGCCGACAGCCCCTCATCCATGGTAAAGCGCTCACGCCCCCAATCAGGCGTTGTCCCTAAACGCTTAAATTGCCCGACAATTGTGCCGCCGGATTCCTCTTTCCAGTCCCAGACTTTTTTAATGAATTCGCTGCGCCCCAGATCACGGCGGTCAATTCCTTCTTCGGCCAATTGGCGTTCTACGACCATTTGTGTGGCTATCCCGGCATGGTCCAAGCCCGGCTGCCACAAAGTATCTTTGCCTTTCATGCGGTGCCATCGCACCAAAATATCATGCAAGGTGCCATTCAGCGCGTGCCCCATGTGCAAACTGCCTGTCACATTGGGCGGCGGCATCATAATGGCAAACGGCTCATTATTGCTCTGCACATTACATGCAAATTTTCCGCTTTTTTCCCATTCGGGATAATGACGTGATTCAATTTCCTTCGGCTGAAAGGTTTTGTCCAGCATGATCATTCCTTAAATATGATTTTGATAATTACCTTTAGAGTAAGGTTTTAGTCATCCATGGCGCGGCGTGCAAGCTTTTCCAGCTCTTTTTGGACGATACGTTCTACCATAGGCGGTAAATTATCGTCCATCCACTCACGCAACATGGGATGTAGCAGTTCGCGAACAATGTCTTCCAAAGTGACGCCATCATAGGAGCGGGATCGTTCGACAGGCATTTTAGATTTAAGTTTGCCAATACTACTTAAAGCGGCCGATTGGGCGCTTGAGGATAAAATATCAGAAGGTACAGGATTAGGAGCTTCTACAGCAGGTTCCGGCCGGTTTTCGTGCACAACATCACGCATATCGATTTCTATAGATGGTTCTGGCTCTTCTTCAGGCTCAGGTTCTGGCTCTTCTTCAGTTTCAATTTCTTCGTCCTGATCCTGTTCGGCCAAATCTTCCTCCGTCAGTTCTAAAACGTCATCTGTTTTATGTCGAACGGGATTTTCAACAACTTCCGTTTCTTCGTTGGAGTCTTCGTCATCATCAGAAATAATCTGGCGTATAGAAGCCAAAATTTCTTCGATCGACGGTTCCTGTTCGGATGAATTATCTGCCATGAGCGTGCTTAAGTAGGAATCAAGTTATAACTAAATCAGTTTGTTACATGGCTTTAAGCTTGTCAAAGCTTAACAAGGCCAAAAAATGTTCTGTCCTCATCTTATCCTCGGATTAAAGTAAAATTATCAAGGATTTTCAGGATTTATGGTATTAAAGCCAAGTTTTTGGGGCACAAGAAGGCCTAAACTGCGTGCGAGGGCGAATCGTCCGACCACTTCGTTCCGTTTCGCGATGACGAGGTTAACCTGCGCATCCAGTAATTCCTGATTGGAATCAAGGGTATCAAGAATGGTTCTTTCCCCAAGCTCAGTTTCATAATGAACCCCTTCGCGGGCAATGCGGGCAGCTTCAACCTGTGTTTGACGTGCTTTTATTTCTGCTTCTGCGGCACGCAGCGCATTCCACAGGCTAATAACTTCCTGCCGGGTCATATTTTGCGCGTTCAGTATTTCAAGATAGCGCTGATTGGCCGTCTTTTTTGCCTGACGTAATCGCGAGCGTGTGGCCCCTGCTTCATAAAGCGGTATGGAGGCGTTAATTCCTGCGATCAACTGCTGTTGTTCGTCAAGAAAATCGTTCGGATCATAGCTTTTATTCAGGCTGCCGCCCGCTGATATCTGAGGCAGGAATTCTCCACTTACACTATCAACATCCTCTTCGGCGGCACGGTTGATAAATTTCGCAATTAATATTTGTCTGTTATTGCTATCCGCCAATGCCAACGCCTCTTCAAGCGTGGACGGCAATTCAAACACTGTTTCAGGATACGCCAGATTATCAAAGGGCTCCGCGCCTACCCGCTGCTGATAGACAGCGACAGCGCTTTCATAATCGCTAACGGCGGAAATGACACCGGCATTTGCCTCCGCCAGACGGGCTTCCGCCTGACTAATATCGGTGCGTGTTAATTCACCCACCGTAAAACCACTCTCCGAGCGTTCCAATTCCCGTATAGCCAGTTTCTGATTACTTTCATTCAAGGCGACAATGGCCTTGCTCTGCAAAAGGTCCATATAAGCCACAACAGTTTCATATAATATGGCCTGCTCTGTCTGGCTTAGTTGTAAGGACTGGGCAGTGATCGTATTCCGAGCGCTTTTAATATCTGCCACGGTGCTGCCGCCGTTAAAAAGCGGCTGGTTTATATTTAAGGAAGCCGACTTGGATAAATTTCCTCCATCAGAGGTGATAAATGATGTTCCTTCGGTTTCTGTGTGGGTGTGGGTGACATCCGCATCAATTGTCACGCTTGGCTTTAAGCCGGCCTGCGCCTGCGGTAAACGTTCTTCGACAACAAGATATTCTTTTCTTGCCGCTTTAAGTTGCGGATTATTTTTGTAAGCAAGTGCCAGCGCATCATAAAGCGTATTGTTACGCTGCTCCAGCCTTTCCAGAACAGGGCTCGCATCGTGGGAGGCCAGCATCTGCTCTGTCTCATATAAAAACCCCGCTTCATCCTGCGCAAACACATAAGAAGCATGACTGATAAGGAATATGACGATGGCAATGCCAAAACGCATTAAAATACAAACTTTTTCCGGGGCGTGAAGCCATCAAGGAATGGCGTCCCTGCATCGAACAAAATGCGCTCAGAAAAACTGTCTGTTCCTATCTTTTGAACCAGTGTTGCCTTCCCAATGTTGTTACTGTCTTTTCTGACAATAGCAACAAGGCGCCCGTTTTGGGCCAGTTGTTCTTTAATTTCCTTGGGAATTTCGGGTATAGCGCCATTAAAGATGATGATGTCATAGGGGGCGTTCACAGGAGCCCCTTCAAGCAACGGGCCATAGACCGCTGCAATATTACAATATCCCAGACGGTCCCAGATATTTTGAGCATGATGGATAAATTCTTTTTCTTCTTCCAGAGCAATCACCGTACTGGTTAGTAAGGATAAGATTGAAGCAGTGTAACCTGCTCCCGAGCCAATGGTCAGGGCAACTTCGTGAGGCTGTGGCCCCACAGCCTGAATAAGCCGGGCACAGACGGAAGGCTCCATCAAAAAGCGCCCTGTGGCAAATTCAACATCTTCATCGCAATAAGAAATGCCTTTTTTATTATCTGGGAAATAATCTTCGCGCGGCACTTTGGCAAAAGCCTCCAATAACGCCTCGTTCACGACGCCCATCGGATGAATTTGGCTGTCAATCATCGCTTCACGGGCGCTCACGTAATCTATCTGATCCATTTTATTGTCTACTTTAAGGCTAAATTGATCTCAGGAAGCAATATCATTTGGATACCGCCAATAACATTCTTAGTTTGATATCTGAAATTAGCGCATTTTAAAAGAAAAAACCCTGTAATCAGGACTGGATTTAAGGAATTAATAATGATATTTGATAGCCTTCACTCAACCTGAAACGCGTGGCGCGGTGGCAGAGTGGCTATGCAGGGGACTGCAACTCCCCGTACAGCGGTTCGATTCCGCTCCGTGCCTCCACTATTTTATTGACATATGACTTAATTATGTTAATTATGTGCCCGTTTCTTTCAAGGTAATGGTGTGTGTATGTCCCGCTTATTAGTTGTTTCCAATCGTATTCCTTTGAACTTTTCCACGGGTGAAATATCTGCCGGCGGCTTGGCTGTTGGCGTGAAAGCCTCTTTGGAGGGAAAAAAGGCATTATGGATTGGGTGGAGCGGAGAAATTATTTCCGATAAAAGCCAAAGAGATACGGATAATCTTAAAACAACAACCGCCGATGGTATTGAATTTGTTGGCGTTCCGTTGACGCAAGAAGAGCATGACAGATTTTATTTAGCATATGCCAATGGTAAGCTTTGGCCGGCTCTTCACAGCAAAGAACAATTTATCTCCCGGGAGGCCGGAAACCACGAGATGTATATGGAGGTCAATGCCCTGTTTGCCAAAGTTGTTAAAAAATACAGCAAAACAAACGATGTCATTGCCGTTCAAGATTATCATTTTATGCCGCTTGGCGGTCAGTTAAGACAGCTCGGTCTCAAGAACAAAATTTCGTTTTTCTTACACACCTCGTTGCCCTCCCCTGAATTTTTTGAAAAAGACGGCTTATCAAAACGTTTAAGACGGCAATTCGGTTTTTTAATCACGGCGTTGGATCAGTATGATCGTGTGGGTGTGCAGTCTCCCAATGATTTTGTCAATTTACAAAAATATAAAGACAACACAGCCCCTCTTCCTCCGAATTTTGAAACCAGACAGATCGGTACGGGGAAAACTGAATACGGCATTTTTCCTATCAGTGTGGAAACAGCAGATATTCCGGGGACCGTTCAAGAGGTACGCAAAGATCCGTGGTTCCAACGCTTCGAAAAGGGATTGGGCGATAGATCTTTAGTGATGAGTGCGGACCGATGCGACTTTTCAAAAAATCTTTTGGAGCGCATCGCAATCGTCTCCGGCTTCTTGAGAGGCAATCCCGATTTATACGGGAAGGTACAATTCTTTCAGGCTCTCCCCCCGACACGGGACGATTTATATGAATACAGCAATTATCTTGACTCTGTGCGTAAAGCAGAAACACAGCTACAATATGAGTTTTCTACGCCTGTATATAGTCCGCTCCAATCCGTCTTCAGCAATATGGATAGAAATATGCTCCTCGGGCTTTACAACTTGGCTGGCCGTTCGGGCGGCGTTACATTGGTCACCTCGGATTTTGAAGGCCAGCATTTAGGCGCGCTTGAATCCATTGCCGCGCAAGATCCCGACACTCCTTCCGTGCTTGTTATCGGTGCCAATACCGGCGCGGCCCAACAATTGGGCGACGAAGGGCCTCTTTTAATCGATCCGTATAATATTGAAGCTTCTGCAGAGGTTTTAAAAACGGCCTTTGCCATGCCGAATGAGGAACGTAGAGAGCGTCATAGTGCCATGCAGCAAGTCATCAGCCGAAATGATGCTCGACACTGGGGACATCACGCTTTGATTGGGGTATGAAATGTTTAAAACATCCGAGTTTGTCGCCGCGGCAATTCATGCTTTAAAAACCCCTTCTTTCCATTTTGATTTTGATGGAACGCTGGTTGAAAAGATAGACGATCCGGAAAAAGTGGTTATAGCCCCTGATGTTCGGGACAACCTTATCAAATTATCCAAAACTTTTCCGGTTTCGATTAATACGGGAAGAACCATAGAGTTTATCAAGGGTCAGCTTCCTGACTTAACGGCGGCCTTTGCCGCGTCGCACGGAAAAGTTATTCAGTTATCACCCGTACATGAGATTGAATATTTAGCAGATCTCCCGGATATAGACCTGATAGAGGAAATAGTTTTAGAATCTATAGAGAAAATCTCTCAAGATGCTTTGACGACCGGTCACTGGGTAGAGCGCTCCGATTTTTCTTGCAATATTCATTTTAGAAGAAGCACAAAAAGTGAAGATGAGGCCTACAGCATTGCCCGGAGGGCCGCGCTTATATCATTAGAGGCATTGAAAGCACAACACGCCAATACGCGCTTTGCCTTGAAAGAGGGCGATAAAGTCATTGAAATTTGCGTGGCTGGTTTTGGCAAGGCCACCGCCCTCGAGCGGGTCATGCAAAACCCCGCTTTCCGAGGGACAAATCCTGTATTTTTTGAAGACTCTAAAGGTGGCGAAGACGCGATGATTGCGGTAAGTCAGCAGTGGCAAGGGTTGGCCGTTGGCATCGGCCCTGATTTACGGGAATCAGTTCCGCTCCTGCTGGAAACACCCAGAGATCTTCATGTAACGCTTGATTTAATTGCGAAATAAACTATTGACGCCGCAACTCTAAAACATTAGAAATCATGCCAGCATTCCTCGGTAGCTCAGTGGTAGAGCAGGTGACTGTTAATCACTTGGTCGCTGGTTCGAATCCGGCCCGAGGAGCCATCATCTCTTTAATCACACATAAAAATTGCGACAGCATAATATATATGTTATTTTTGCAACTTCAGTTTATTTTAATAACATGTTAGAAAATAAGGGCAATTTAATGGCTAGAATAATTTTATCTTTTTTGATTTTTGTTTTTTCAGGAGCAGGAGCTTTTGCAGAAGGCAAGTTAACTTTGCTAGATGTTACCAGTTTAGAAGAAAGTCACTTTGATTGCGCCACACTCTCTGGTGATCAAGATTGGAGAAAGAAAATCCTGATTCCTGAAGCGCGATATAATATCGCCAGTGACTCGCAGGCCATATTTATACAGAAGATGAACAGAGAATCTATATTTAATGCTATTACGCACGCGAATTCTTCAACTTACAAATATCCCCATAAAGATAAAGCTAAGAAAATTTTTCCCAAGATGCGTGAAAATATGAGCTTATCAGATAAAGAATGGTATGCATGGCTCGAAAAAGATTACAACTTTTCAAATTTGGGATTTTGCTCTTGTGGCGCTAAAAAAGTTGCACAACACAAAAATAACTTAGCGCAGAAATCGGATTTTAATGAAGTGGCCTTTATAAAAAAGAGCATTTTTCTTAATTGTTTTTTTCAATCTGTGAACTGACCACATATTTTTGAACGATCAAAATTTTTTTTATAATTTAATATTATTGCAGGGGCTATTCAAGCGGTCTATTGAGGTTTGTTTTGCCGTTTGTGAAGGGTTTAGGACAATTTTCTATATTAGTGGGTTTATAGTTATTGAGAATTATAGAATAAAAAAGACTGTTGATCACTTGGTCGCTGGTTCGAATCCGGCCCGAGGAGCCATTTTACTTTTCCCCCGAGAATAGACAAAGCTTATAGACTTATTGCCTTACCCCCTCTTTTTCTTAAAAAATTGGAACTATCCAACACCCAACGCTTTGGTAACATAGCGGGAAACATAGTTTTAAAGGAAAGGTGGATAGCAATGTCTTCAAATAAAACAGCCGTACTCTATCGCATGGTTACAGATGAACATATCTGTCCTTACGGCATAAAATCCAAAGACTTGCTGGAACGAAAAGGTTATCAGGTAGAAGACCACTATTTAAAAACACGTCAGGAAACCGATGCCTTTCAAGAGAAGCATGGTGTGAAAACCACCCCGCAGACCTTCATTAATGATAACCGCATAGGGGGATATGACGATCTGTTAAAGCATTTTGATGAAAGCACGCTGAAGCAGGAAGGCACAACCTACCAGCCCGTTATTGCCGTTTTCATGACCACCTTTCTGATGGCTTTGGCCGCAAGCTGGGTGTTAACAGGAGCTATTGCGATTGGAGTCACAATCAAGATGTTTATTGCCTTTAGCATGTGTGTTTTGGCTATCTTGAAATTGCGTGATCTTTATTCTTTTTCCAATCAGTTTGTCACCTATGATTTATTGGCCATGAGATGGGTACGCTATGCCTATATTTATCCTTTTGCAGAGGCGCTGGCTGGCGTCGGTATGATTGCCGGCATTTTAACACCTCTCGTAGCCGGTACCGCCCTGACCATCGGAACCATCGGCGCGATCTCGGTTGTGAAAGCCGTCTATATTGATAAAAGGGATTTAAAATGTGCCTGCGTCGGCGGTGACAGTAATGTGCCCCTCGGATTTATATCATTAACGGAAAATCTCATGATGCTAGGCATGGGTGCATGGATGATCTTAAATATTGCATAGATATTTAAGGCGCCCAAAGAAGAATGCGGACCTCACAACCTTTCTGGGATGACCGTGAAAGATCTCCATGTGGAAGGCCAGGTAATGCCTAAGATAATGCCAATGAAACTGCTTTTTTTTGATGAGCAACGACGCGAGATGCGTCGTCACTGCCAAGTATTAAGAACTCAATAGCGGTATGATCCGCATGAATTCGGCGTTAGATACTCGCTTAAGCGGCTCTCTTTGACTTAGGACGTTGCGAGCGGTTTTTATTTCCACCTTTTACAAACGGCTTGCCCGATTTAGGACCGCCCTTTCCTGCAGGTTTTGCGCCTGGCTTTTTAAAAGAAGGCTTCTTTGAATACGGCTTGTCGCCATCACTGCGACTGTCATTGGTTTTACCTTTATTTTTAAAAGCAGGTTTCTTGGAATAAGGCTTATTACCGTCACTGCCGCTCTCATTGTCTTTCGCGTTATTTTTAAAAGGCTTTTTATAGCCATACTTTTTATCACCGCGCTTTTCTTCAAAGCGGCCTTCAGAACGGCCTTCAGAAGAAGCCCCCTCTGAAGAAAAGCGGGGCTTTGATTTACCCTTATAGCCGCCTTCTGATGAGCGGGAGTCCGCTTTACCTTTGTATCCACCTTCTGATGAACGAGACTCTGACTTACCTTTGTATCCGCCTTTGGAGAAGCCGCCTTTTTTGAAATCAGGCTTACCACTTCCGCCTGAGCGGCGTGGTTTTTTCTTTTTACCGGATGATTTGTAATTATCATTGCCGCTGCTTTTTGCACTCGGGTCTAACAATCTTTCGATCGCTCCCCATTTATTGGCTTCCTGCGGGGAAACAAAACATAAGGCGGAGCCTTGGGCCCCTGCCCGCGCGGTTCTGCCCATACGGTGAATATAGTCTTCGGCCACTTGCGGAAGATCATGATTAATCACATGTTCAATATGCGGCACATCCAGCCCACGGGCAGCGATATCAGTCGCCACCAAAATACGGAATTTTTTATCGCGGAATTTCTGCATAACCTGATCCCGTTTACGTTGGCGTAAATCCCCATGAAGGGCGTCTGCCTCAAACCCGTCGCGGTTCAGATTTTTGGCCATACGTTCTGTGCCATATTTTGTTTTGACAAAAATAATCACAGACCCGTTACGGTCATAAAGCTGATTTACAAGTTCCTTATATTTTGCGCCTTGATCGATATGGATAATTTCCTGTTTGATGTTGGTTGCAACTACATTCGTATCACCCATTTTAATCCGCTCGGGATTGGTCAGATACTTCCCGGACATTTTAACAATTTCCGCAGGCATCGTGGCAGAGAACATCAAGGTCTGACGTTTTTCCGGCATGAATTTTAAAATGCGGTCAATTTGGACGCCAAAGCCCATATCAAGCATCCGGTCTGTTTCATCCAGAACGAGGAAGTTCGTATTATTTAACTTAACCGACCCGCGCTCCAAATGGTCGTTTATTCTGCCTGGCGTACCGACGATAATTCTTGGGTTACTGCGTAACTGCTGGATTTGTTTCTCCATTGACGCGCCGCCAATAAGAAAAGCCGTTTTAATATTGCTTTCGCGCCCTATGAGCTGCTGGATAACTTCCAGGACCTGTTTGGCAAGTTCCCGGGTCGGCGTTAGAACAATTGCCGCGCCTTTGTCCGAATTAAGAATGTATTCAACCAGTGGGATACCGAAAGCCGCCGTTTTGCCTGTTCCCGTTTGGGCTGAGCCTAAGATGTCACGGCCATCAAGGGCCAAGGGTATGGCTTTCGCCTGAATGGGTGTTGGCGCTGTATAATCCATCTTTTCTAAAGATGTCAGCATCATTTGTGATAGGCCGAAGCCGCTAAAATTTTTCATTTTGATAAATCCTTTTCATGAACAATCATGCTTCACCCCCTTACATATCAGGGGTGAAATTATTTCGTTCAGGTTTTGGCGCTGTGTTAAGCAACGCATGAAGCCATTATTGGCATTTACCTATAAATCTGAACTTGTTCCGAAAAGATGGGGATTTAAGCCATGCACCTAGAATGAGGTGACTTTCTGTAAGCTCTTTCTCATAGAGTGCCGTGGTTATGACAGCTTTATAAGATTCTGTCAAATTTTATATTTGGTATCTGTGTGAACTATATTATTCTGTGCGCCTAGTGATAAGCCCGCACCATCCATAAGAAGGAAAAAGCAATGACCGAAAAACTGTATTTCAACGACCCTTACCAAAAAGAATTCGAGGCTGAAATTATTGCCGTTGAGGGCAATGCTGTGCGCCTGAATAAAAGTCTGTTTTATCCGACCTCAGGGGGGCAACCCGGCGATACAGGAATACTGAGTGCTGCAAACCAGAACTTTGATATTATGGCGACCCTAAAAGATAAAGAGCACGATGATGTTATCCATCTTTTGCCAGAAGGCTGTTCCTTGCCACAAGTGGGAGACAAAGTGTCTGGAAAAATTGATTGGGACACCCGTTATAAACATATGCGGATGCACACGGCCATGCATTTGCTCTGCTCCCTAATTGAAGGCGATGCCACAGGCGGCCAGATCGGCGCGGAAAAAAGCCGCCTAGATTTTAATGTGCCGGGAGACGCCTATGATAAAGAGACACTAACAACAGAACTCAATGCACTTATTAAAGCAGATCATCCTGTTTCAACCTCGTGGATTACAGATGAAGAGTTGCAAGCCAACCCCCAATTGATCCGCACCATGTCAGTTAAGCCTCCGATGGGAAGTGGCAAAGTCAGAACTGTCCGGATCGGTACAGAAGACAACTTGGTTGATTATCAACCATGTGGTGGCACCCATGTTAAGAGCACAGCAGAAATTGGTCAGATCCTTGTTTCCAAGATTGAAAACAAAGGCAAACAAAACAGGCGCTTCCATATCGTCTTCGATTAAGAAGGATAAAATTTCAACATAACAGCCCTATAGTGACAAAAAATCCCTTTCCATGCAAAAATTGCATGAAAGACCCTATTATTTGTCAGTTATACCCTTGCATTAAGTAAATTTTAATGTATTATAATCCCTACACACCCTCTATTACCGCTATTGTCCGAAGATCTTTTTTTTAAAATGATTTTCGGACATTTTTTTTGCCTACCTGAAAGATACTTTTTCACCGTTAGCAAAATACGCTATAGTGAAGGAAATTTTTAAGGAGCCCTCATGAACAAAAAAATTGTTTTCCTGTCTATAATCTGTGCCTTTTTGCTGACAGGTATTCTTATGGTTGTTATGCAGGGCCCGTTGCAGAAGGAGAAGTCCCTTCCAACGACGGCCACTGAAACAACCCGCACCACAGATGATGCGGTTTTCCAACATGCTGATAATCTTTGTTTCTCAAACCTTACGACGCAAGAGATCAGGGATTACATGGATAATTTCGAGACAGAAGAGCTGGATCCAAAGAACTGGCGTATAACTATAAAAAACAGTTCTTATTTTGAATCTGCTAAAATCCTTTTGACTGACAAGGCCTGTTTCTTTGATGTGCTGCCTGTGCTGGTAACCGGCGCAAGCACCGCCCCCTTGCTCGATTACCAAGGCTACAGAGATAAATTTCAGGACTATTACGAAGCAACGTACGATAAAGAGAACAGCAATAAATACACAGGCGAATATTATAAGTTTAAGAAAGATGGCAAACAATATTATGCCATTTTTAACTACGATACCTTTAACAGCGCCCTTTCTCTTACGATTACAGATGATCCTAAGTTATATGTATGAAAGACGCCGTTGAAAATATAGCGTGTGATAATTACATATTATTTTTGGAACTTTTTCCTATTATTTCCGTTAGATAGATCACAACGAAGTTAAAAAGTAGGAAAAAATGATGAATAAAAATATCCTTATTATTGTGGCTCTCGCCGTATTTATTGCCTTGATCGCAATCTGGGCAATGGATAACGATGGAGACATTGAGCTACCCGAAGTATCCGCGGATATGAATTATGAAGAAGGCTCTTTACCGGATGTCAATCTGGAAGGCGAATTCGAAATGCCTACCATCGATCCGGAAATGGATGTGGAAGGTGGTAGCAGCATGCCGGAAATTAATCTTGATGAAAATGATACCGATGGCATGGAAGACATGGAAGAAACACAGGAAGATACTGTGTCTGAGGATGCTGACACAGAAGAAAGAACCGTTAACCCTCCGGTAGAAAATGATAGCCCGGAAGAAGAAACCACAACCTATTAATTAACCATAGAAGAAAGGAACCAGATATGCCCTTAGGACGTACCTCAGACTCTGTCGCATCGGATTTAGTAAAAATTATTATTGCTGTTTTTATCCCCCCACTGGCAGTATTATTAGAGGTAGGATTATCGCAACAATTCTGGATCAACCTCATCCTGACACTGATCTTTTTTGTGCCCGGAATGATCCACGCAATATATATCGTTGCGACACGATAAATAATTCAAAAAGGAAGCTTAAATTTAAGCTTCCTTTTTTTCAGGCACCATTACCGTATGACCCATGAAGAAATCAAACAACTTGAAAAAATG
The DNA here is from genome assembly GCA_965216405.1 of uncultured Micavibrio sp. Lineage (GTDB taxonomy): Bacteria > Pseudomonadota > Alphaproteobacteria > Micavibrionales > Micavibrionaceae. The sequence continues at coordinate 234,570 of OZ244161.1, forward strand.
GCAAACTATTTGGATAGCCGTTTTCACATACCCGGCACCCCTATTCGCTTCGGGTTGGATTCTCTTTTGGGTATTATCCCCGGTATTGGAGACACAGTAACCCTGGCTTCAACCGTTTATCTCTTGCTCAAAGCGCATCATTATAATCTTCCCCTCATGATTAAAGTAAAGATGGTATGGAATTCTTTTATAGACTGGTTGGTTGGCCTTATACCTCTGGTAGGGGATATTTTTGATGTTGGATGGAAATCCAATCAAAAAAATGTGGCTCTCATCAAAAATCACTTTGAAAAGCACCAAAAGGATTCAACACCCAAAACAGCCTGATATCGATGAATATTCAATAAAAAAAATAATAAAATGGCGATTCCGGCAGGACTCGAACCTGCAACCCTCTGCTTAGAAGGCAGATGCTCTATCCAGTTGAGCTACGGAACCGTCAGGAAAACTGTATATCATGCTTCCTCCGCAGGAGGAATATATTTGAAGTTATCACCATAATTACGGGGACGTATTTTAGGTTCACGGGATACCGCAACACTATATTCCCATCCCTGTTTTTCGGCATAATTCACAGCCTCTTCGCAGGTATGAAACTTCAAGGTAACCTGATTGAGGGTATCTTCAGAACTTGTCCATCCCATCAAGGGTTCAGGCACGCGCGCCGATGTCGACAAATATTCCAAAACCCATTTTTCGGTCTTGGCCACGCCTGATTGCATAGCGCTTTTGGATGGTTTGTAAATTCGAACTCTCATGACTTGGGATTATACGGACACAGATTAATTTGTCACCATTTAAAGAGCTTGCGGGCGAATAATGCAAGTGCGCCGCTAACAATCGCGAACGGCAGAATATGGTTGACCAACATATGTCCCATATCACTCATAGAACATGTCAAACGAAGGCCCAGCCATCCCAGAGCGGAGACCGCCAGAACATTCATCGCCATTGACCAATAAGGCTGTGTTGTGTGTCCCTTCATTGTGATGACAATCAATGCAATAATAGGGACCGCCTCCATAAACAGGCCTTCTTTGGCGCAATGCCCTATATGCAAAACGTCCTGAAACCCTCTCCCTTGCTCCCCTATCATTTGGGAAACAATCCATAGAATAAAGGTAGCAAATAAAGTAAGCGGAACAATTTTCATCCAGTCACGTTGTATGCAATCAGGAAAGCTTAGCCATGAAGAAGCCAACGAGGACGTGAGCAATAGTGCCGTAATCATACCAAATTCAAAGAAAAAAATGGGCTCGCTAAATTTATCGGCAATATCCATTCTAAGGCCGACATACTGAACCACCACCCCTAGGTAAACTAAGGAGAGCATTAACCATACACTCACACGGCGGTATGGACATCTTGGAGATGTCGGCTCCAGATCGTTGCAAAGCTTATTAATAAGCTCTTCCGTTTTTTCGATATCGCTTTTACTCACTTCAACATACCCTGTAGCTTTTTCATTGTGCGGTGCGCAGATACTTTGACCGCGCTTTCTTTCATACTCATTTTATTTGCCACTTCTTTGGCAGAGTAACCTTCAATTTTAATCATTTGAAATATACGCTTTTGCTGGTCCGGCAACTCTTCCATTGCGGCCTCAATATCCTTTAATTCGCCCGCATGGGGGGAATTCGTTACATTTGAGGCCATAAATTCGGGGTTATCATCAATTGTCGCGGTTTTATCATTCCTTTGGGAATAATGTTTGCGTAAAAAATCGGTGCGCCGGAAGTTAATAATCGCCATAAGCCAAGGCTTAAAAGGCCTGTCTCCTTTATAAGACGATAAGGAACGATGGACAGAAATCAATACTTCCTGTGCAATATCCTCAGCAGCATCCTGATTTGACAAGCTATTGATAATAACGTTTTTGATATAGGGCGCCAATTCTGTCAGGAGAGCATTATATGCAGATTTATCCCCGCCTTGTGCGGCAATTGCCCATTCCTGCCATTGATCAGCTTGTGAAACGTTCACACAAAGCCCCTTATTGGTAAAGATGGTCGGAGTGGAGAGATTCGAACTCCCGACATCCTGCTCCCAAAGCAGGCGCGCTACCAGGCTGCGCTACACTCCGTCCGACAAGGGTTTTACAATAAGGAATTTAATTTCGCAAGCGCTATTGGTGAATATTATTGAGAGAAGTTTCCAAAAAGCGCATGACGCACCCTATCCCCCTTTTCTATTCCTAACTCCTGGGCTACGCCCCCATTAATCTCCAAAACTCCCTTAACGGCGCCATAAGAAGGAATAGAGGTTAAATCATGGGGAACAGCTTCCGGATGCACCCTGTTTATAGTGCCATCCGCCTTGATAAATATAATATCGAGGGGAATAAGCGTATTTTTCATCCAAAAACGCCGCTCAGCACTATCATTAAAGATAAACAACATGCCGTGATCACGGGGCATGGATTCCCGAAACATCAAACCATGAGCCAATTCTTTTGGTGTCCGGGCAATTTCTACATCAAAAGAATGTTTTTTCCCGTCCAGAGTTTCAATGACGAGCGGACTGGTATTGCTGTCTGTCTCTTCGCCTTTTTGCGGCCAACAGGCCGCAAGGGGTAAAAGCATAAAGAGGGCAAAAATCAGATTTTTCATCCGTTAAAATATACCAGCCACACGTAAATATGTGCAATTGCTATTGTTGCTAACATCAAGGGAAAGGCCAGCTTCAGAAATCTTACAAATGATATTCTGTGCCCCGCCCGCTCGGCAAAGCTTGCGACCATCACATTTGCACTTGCAGCAATGATCGACCCGTTTCCACCAAGACAAGCTCCCAGAGCCAGACACCACCATAGTGGCTCCATATTATCCAATCCGCCAAATGTACCGGATGTTGATTCAATTAACGGGATCATGGTGGCCACAAAAGGAATATTATCCACTATGGCTGAGAAAACTGCTGACGACCAGAGAACGACGAACCCTGTCGTGGCGAGATCACCGCCTGTAAGTTCAAGAAGTTTTTCGCCTAATAAGGCTAAAACTCCGGCATGTTCCACCCCGTAAACAAGCATGAACAGCCCCATAAAGAAGAAAATAGTTTCCCATTCAACCCGCCCCAAGGCATCATGAACCTTGTGGGTTTGCTTTTCGGCATCATATTTATAAATATTCAAGAGCATTAATAACGCTGCTCCCGTCAGGGCCGTGGTGCCGGGCTCAATACCCTGACCATGACCGACCACAAATCCAAAAATCACCAATGAAAGCACAAAAAGTGACTTCATCAACAGTGGTTTATCTGTAAGCGCTTCTTCGGGCTTATAACGAAGCAAATGTTCTTTGGCTTTATCCGACGTCGTAAGATGACGTCCCCAGACCAGATCAAAGAAACCAATCATAAAGACCATTAAAATAGCCGCTATCGGTGCCGTATTATAGATAAAATCCATAAAGCTAAAACCAATGGCTGACCCGATCAAAATATTAGGCGGATCCCCGATTAAAGTCGCCGTGCCACCAATGTTGGATGCAAAAATTTGCGCTACCAAAAAGATATAGGGATTAAGCTTTAATTGCTCTGTCAAAAGCAACGTAATCGGGACAATCAACATAACGGTGGTGACATTGTCCAGCAAAGCGGAAAATACTGCGGTAATCAAAGACAGTACAGCAAGCAAGGCGCGCGGATTTCCTTTTACCGCCTTTGCCGCTAAAATCGCGACAAACTGAAAGATCCCACTATCTTTCATGATGCCTACAATCACCATCATCCCAATTAATAAGAAGATTGTGTTGAAATCGATACCGCTGACAGCAAGCTCCTGATTAAGAACGCCTAAAATAATCATGGCACCCGCCCCTAACAGGGCAACTACCGCACGGTTTATTTTTTCAGAAATGATGAAAACATAGGCAAGGCACAAGACAATTGAAGACACAACCATCGGATCCCAACCAAAAATTACTTCCGGCACACCATGGGCAATGCCATGGCCAAGGACGTCTTGCGCGGCTTCCGCCGCCATATCCTGTTTAGTACTCATAATACCCCCTTAAACGCTTTAAAGTGCGCTTTTCTTCTCGTTTTTTTCGACTTCTTCCAATATTTCATAAAGATTTGTTAATAATGTCTGCCTTGATACGACCCCAAGAAATTTTTGTGTTTCTTCCTCAACCACAACCACCGGCGATCCTTTTTTGGCTAAAATCAAAAGGGCTTCAATTGTCGACGTATCCGGATGAATAAAAGCAGCATCTTTATTCATCAGGTCTGCAACAGGCGTTGCGTGAATTTTTCGTAAACGTTTTGCAATACCGGGCGCGGCATCAACAATGAAATTTAAACTTTCGAGCCCGTCTTCCATTGTGGCTGATTTCGGCAAGAGATTAAGCATGACCTGCTGTAAACCGAAAAGACCTTTAAAAATACCGTCCTTATCAACGACAGGAACATTACGGATATCTTTATCTTGAAAAATTCGTATAGCCTCAGCCACTACTTGGTCAGGTTGGATGGTGGTAACATTTTTAACCATCGCATTCGTACAAGGATGTATCATGATTTCACTCCGCCTGTTAAATTTGAGCGGACTATACGCCGATCACAGAAAGTTGCAATAAATTTTGATTTAACTGTTCAGGCCTGCTTCATACATATGAGCGTAAACGCCGCCCTTATCCATCAATTCCTGATGCAGCCCTTGCTCAATCAATTGCCCCTCTTCCAGAACCAATATCTGGTCGGCGGATTGGACGGTAGATAACCGGTGGGCAATAACAAGGGTCGTACGCCCCTTTTGCAGGTCCAATAAAGTGGACTGGATGGCGCGTTCCGCTTCATTATCAAGGGCAGATGTCGCTTCATCCAATAATAAAATCGGCGCATCCCGCAACACCGCACGCGCAATAGCAATCCGTTGCCGCTGCCCACCCGACAAGGTTAAACCGGCCTCCCCTAATTTTGTTTCATAACCGTGCGGGAGAGAACGGATAAAAGAATCCGCCTCCGCAGAAATGGCTGCCTTGATGATCTCATCCTGATAAGCCCCCTTCTTGCCATAGCCAATATTCGCCCAGACCGTATCATCAAAAATAGTGATATCCTGTGACACCAAGGCAATGTTATTGCGCAAGCTGGCCTTTTTAATATCTTTAATATCATGACCATCAATAAGAATTTGGCCCGCCGTTGCATCAAAAAAGCGCGGAATCATATTCATAATTGTGGTTTTCCCGCTACCTGACCGCCCGACAAGCGCCGTAACCTTGCCAGCCGGAATAGTCACGGAAATACCGTTTAAGGCTTTTTGCTCATCATCCGGATTGTATTGGAAATGTACATTCTTAAGCATGATTTCAGGCTGTTTTAAGTCAACCTCAATTGATCCTTCGTGATCCACAACCTCTGCTTGCTGGTCCAGCATATCAAAAACCCGGTCCGCCGCTCCTAACCCGGTTTGCAACGTATTGTTCAAACGTGCCAGCTTCTTCATAGGCTCATAGGCCATCGTAAATGCCGTGATAAAAGATAAAAGCTGTCCCGCAGTGCTTTGCCCGTCAGCAACTTGATAGCCGCCATAGACAATAATGCCAAAAACAACCACGCCAACAAGAGTCTCATTAACAGGCGTCGATAAATTACCAATGCGTACGGATTTTAAAATAAGGCTGCGGACTTTGTGAATGAATTTCCCCATTTCTTCGCGCTCATGTTTTTCCATGCCATACGCTTTTACTAAGCGGATACCCTGAAAGACCTGCGATAACCTGTCAGACAAAGTCGCCTGCCCTTCCTGGATACCACCGGAAGTTTTACGTAGTTTGCGACCGATCCACGCGACAAATATGGCGATAAAAGGAAATATTGTAAAACAAGCCAATGCCAGCTTCCAATCCTGATAAAACATGACGACAATAAGTAAAAAGAGCGTGATCAGGCTTTTTCCAAATCCGGCGAGACAATCCGTTACCGCCAGACGCAAGACATTGACATCATTTGTCACGCGGGAGAGCAACTGGCCACTCGGGTTCTGGTGAAAGAATTTTAAGTCCAGATTCATAAAATGTCCGAACATATCGTTCTGTATCTTCTCGACGATGGAATGACCAACCTTATTCATTAAGATGGTATCCATATAACCCGCAATGCCGCGAACAGTGAAAATAATGAAAATGCCCAGTCCAAGTCCCCAGATACGGCTTGTATTCCCCGCCACAAGAACCTGGTCCATCACCGGCTCGATAATCGTGGCAAAAGCCGCCGTCATGAGCGACCCCACAATCATAAATCCAATTGCCAGAAGTAACGTTCCCCAGTGCCGACTCAAATAATGGCGCACCAACCTTTTGATCAGGACAGAGCTTTTGGAGGGAATAAGCTGTTTTTTTGGATTATTTTCTATATCTGACAACTTGTTTTGAATCATGTATGCTAATTTGTTATTTATTCAACGCGTGCCATTCTATGACATCTCCAGATAATAGTAAAACACCCATACAAGGCTTTAATGAGTTATCAAAACAAAGCCCAAAAGGCATAGGCATCGCCCTGGGCGGCGGCATGGCCCGCGGTTTCGCTCATATCGGTGTGTTAAAAACCCTTAACAAGCACGGTATTTATCCTTCTATTGTCGCCGGAACATCTATAGGCGCGCTTGTCGGCGGCAGTTATTTAACCGGAAAACTCGATGTATTAGAGGATTGGGCCCTTTCTTTAAACCGTTTTCGGGTTTTTTCCTATCTTGATTTCCGAATCCGCAGTGCGGGTCTTATAGGCGGCAATAAGCTTGAAAAAATTTTGGATGAACATTTTGACGGTATTGATATCCAATCCTTGCCCCACCCTTTTATTGCCATCGCGGCCGACCTTATCACCGGGCATGAAGTCTGGCTCAGAAAAGGAGGGCTGAAGGAAGCGATGAAGGCTTCTTTTGCCCTTCCCGGCGTCTTTCCCCCCGTCAAACGCAACCACCGTAATCTCGTTGACGGGGCGCTTGTAAACCCTGTGCCGGTTTCCGTCTGTCAGGCCATGGGCGCCAGATTGACGATCGCTGTTGACCTTCATGCCGACATCATCGGAAAAGCAGCCAAGCCGGGTATGCAATACCAGACCGTTGCAGGCTTTGATGTATATAATGATCAGGACGTTCCCAAGGAAACTCAGAAAAAATTCTTCGGATCTGGCTTTGCCAAACGCCTGTTTCGGCGTGAAGAAGACAACCCCAGCCTGTTTGGGGTAATGGTCTCGGCCTTAAATATTATTCAAGACCGCATCACCCGCTCCCGTCTGGCAGGGGATCCCCCTGACATCCATATTAAACCCCTTATTGGCCACATCGGTATGTTGGAGTTTGAAAGGGCCGAAGAGCTGATCAAACTTGGGGAAGAAGCTGCAGAACGCGCCATGCCAAAGATCAAAATAGCGATGCAGGTGCTTCTCGATCCGGATCAGCGCCCGCTTCAGGACATTTCAGACGTACCGCCACAAGATAACTAGCACTTTTTTAACTTTCACCTGATAGGATAAGAAAAATTTAAGGGGAAAAACGATGGTTCACGAAAGTTTACAGCAAAAACAGGATTACTCTCATAGCAGGTTCTATAAATGGCGATGCATTACATCGATGGCCCATGCGGATGATGTATTGCATGAGCAGGAAATCGACTATCTGTAATCAATTTTCCAAAACATGCTCAAATCCGGCGCTTTAACGCAGGAAGCTTATGAGACATTGCAGCAGGATATTCAAAAACCTCAACCCCCTTTTGAAATGCTGCTGAAAATCAATGATCCCACCTATCGCGCGCAAGTTATCTATTTTGCCCGCCTATTGGCCCACAAAGATGGAGAAATCCACCCTTCCGAACAACAATTGCTGGAAAAGCTCCATTTTACTGCGGTTGACGGTCTCGATATAGAAGAAATACGTCAAGCCGTCCGCTATAATTTGCAGGAACAGCTTGTTTTACATGAAATAGAGGCAGATTCCTCGCGCCCCACAACGGGCATATCCGGTCTGATTGACCAACTTGCCCTGCAATTTGATATTGATTTGATGGATTAAAACTCAGCTTTTTGGCTGTTTACGCTTTTTATGCTTGCGGTCCGGCAACGCATTCCCCCAACGCATTTCATCGACCAGATAATTCGGCATCACGTTACCATATTGAATTATAAGATTTTTCAATGTGTTATCGACTTCTTTTAAAGTCGTGCAGTGCATAAAATTCGCCGCATGCAGGCCTGATTTAAACAGGCAGGTATCAATTCCTGCAGCATGCGCTCCAATCACATCATGGGCCATGGTATCGCCCAACATGACTGTATGGGATGGATAGACCTCTTTTTCTTTTAAAATCTCGATGCAATACTTGAAGATCATCTGATGTGGTTTGCCGATGTGATACACAATCCCGCCAGCCTCTTCATACCGCCTTGCCAACAATCCCGGTCCGGTCAGAAAGTTTGTCCCGATCAGGGCTTTACTGTTCTGGTTGGCACTGATGGCCTTTAACCGCCGTTGAATGGCCCGGCGAATAACCGGATCATAAAATTCCAACGTTTTCATGGGATAGTCCATCCCCAGCAAGAGGACAAAATCCGCCTGTTCAATATCTTCAACGACTTCGATGTCTGTGCCTTCAAGAATGCTCAAATCACCGCGGCGGGTAATCACATAGGCTTTCTTGCCCAGATTTTTAAAAACACCTTCTTTTTGGTTATTCAATCCTTCTTGAATAACCACTGTGGGCGTCACAATTTCATGATAGAGGCTGGGGCCAATGCCCATTTTCTTTAGTTCGGCTTTCTTTTCGTCCACCGTTTTGCGGTCATTACACAAAATAATGATGTGTTTTTTACGTTCTTTCAGCTCTTTTAAACAATCGACCGTGCCCGGAAACGCATCTTCCCCATCATGGAGCACGCCCCAATCATCAGTGATGATGCCCATATAACTATCGGAAATATCGGATAATCCGGCACAGAATTTAGTTTTAGCCATAACGACGTATATACCTTTTAGCTCTCATTTCACAACAAAGAAGGGTCAGCAATCAGCCAACCCTGCTTTTATGATCCGTTATTATGCCTGTAAATATATAGGCAATCAACCAGCCGTTTTAATCTTAAGCGGCCTTTTGATGAAGCTGTGAGCTTTTCCCCGAAATACCACAAAGCATTTCATAAAGGCGCCCGATATCACTGGAAATAAAGGTTCTTGATAATAGTTCCCCGTGGTCGTTATCAAGAGCTTGCTCGTACACTTCCTCAAACTGGCGAATGAAGCGGTTAATATAAGTTCTGAATTCGTTATCATCCTCATATTTATCCTGAACCTTATCCATAGGGATGTTCTCCTTAATTTCCAGAAGATAATTCGTGAAAGCAGATACATCGCCCTTCTGGTAAGCCTTCCAGGTTTTTTCCTGAATGCTGCCATCGACCATACGCGTGATGTCGACAGACATGGAATGCAAGCTTTCCAATATGAACTTTGTCGAATTCAGGAACGCTTCGCGCTTGATGCGCCCTTCCATTCCATGAATTTTTTCAGCGTGATTGACGGCATCCTGCGTTGCCTTGAACAAGGATGATGACTGACGAAGATAAGAGGCTGCCGCTTCATCCACCACCTTGGCGGCTTTAATCGACACATCGGCAAGATAATCGGTTTCTGTTTCAAGTTGATTACGTGAATGCTCAATTTTATTCTGCACCTCTTTCGTCGCGCCATCAATGTCCTTCATCTTGGCAGCCAGTGTTGCGATAGAAGCGGAAATATTTTCTGCCGTTCTATCAGACATTTTGGCAACTTCCTGTGTCTGTTTATCCAGACTGTCACCATATTCCTTGGTTATTAGAAGAGACGATTTGATTTGCGCTTCCATATCCTTGGCACGCTGGGAGAAATTCTCTCCTGTTTTCTTCATGTCGGTCAACATTTTCCCGGATGTTTCCAGCAGGATCATTGCTTCGCTTTGAACGCGGCTGACAACATTTTCCATCTGGTTTGTGGTCGTCTTGGCCAGTTCTTTTAAGCTGTGTTTCTGCTCATCGGCTTTGTTGCTGACAACATCAAATTGCTCAACTGCCTCGCCTGATACCTCGCGAATATCAGAAACCTGCTGCACGAATTTACTACTGGCGTCATTAATTTGCGCCACAGATTCACCCACGGACATAGACAGATCTTGGAACTGTTCGTTCAAGGCTTTTTGGATAGCCTGAATTCTTAACAGCGCTTGGTCGGTAGAGATATGGATGTCTGCCGTTTGTTTCTTAAACATTGCCTCCACTTCCAGCATTTTCACACTGGCTGATTTGGCAGCAGATTCAATATCTCCGACACGATTGCTCAAATTCTCGCCCGAGTTATCAAGCACTTTTGCCGCATCTTCGGCACTGCTTGTCAGCGTTTGCAAACGCTCATCGAACAAGATGCCCATTGATTTCAGCTTATCGAGATTGCTATCGGTCTTCTCTTCAAAACTGCGGGCCATTTCTTCAAATCCGGCTTTTGTACTCGCAATGTCTTTGGTGGCCTGTTGTTGAACCGGGCCAATCGCTTCACTGGATTTGATCAGGGCAGCGGTTGTTTCATTAACGGAACGCGCGGCGGCTGTTGAATTCTCAATGAGTGACTTCACTTTCTGATCCAGAACATTATCCAACGTATAAAGCTGGTTCACAACCTTGCCGGTATCGGATTCAATATCATCACATTGACCGCTCAGGGAACCTTTAAGACGGGAAATATCTTCTTCTGCCCGCTTGGACGCGTCATGAAGGTTATTAGACTGGGTTTTTAACAAGCGTCCAACCTCATCAATACGCTCCAGTGAAGCCGTAATCTGTGAGGCCAGATTTTCACTCTGATTGTTCATCAAGCTCTGGACACTGCGTGTGTGGCCGGCAATCTGGCCGATGACTGTCGACATTTCATGGGATTGCGCCCGCAAACCATCACGGATAATCTGTGTTTTCTCCAAAGCCTTGTCGGAGGCAGCATCCAGTTCTTCGACACGGGAAGCCAGAATTTTTTCCAACTCCGCATACCGTGTATCGGCTTTTTCAACAGCGCGGCCAATTGCTTCAATCGGCGCGGCAATGCTGAGTTCAATAGACTCGACACGTTTGTCCAGCCCTTCCTGCGCGACGGAAAGCTGCTTGGATTGTGATGTGACAGCAGCCACCAGTTTTTCCATTTGCGTGCCAACAGTCTCGGATGTTTGTCTGATTTCCGTGCCGGATTTATTAAGTAAAGTGATAGATTGTTCCACCGTCTGCGCAGTTTTCTGACTGGCATCATTCAATGCTTTTACTTTATCGGAAGCAGAAACCATGACACTGTCTGCAGTGGATTTAGATTCTTCCACCGCCTTGCTGAGCGAAGAAATCGCTTTTTGCATGGTAGAACCAATTTCATCGGCATTGGAAACGGCCGATAAAATCGTGCTGGAAAACTGATCTGCCGCTTTATTGCTTGCCGTATCAATACGGGCGATTTTCTCTTCAATGCCCTCGACAATATTATTGAGCGAATACACTTTTTTACCCAGCTTTTCTTCAAGCCCTTCTGTACGGGAGGTAAGTTCTTCTACAGATTTGTGAAGGTTGGCCATTTTTTCACCAAATCCGTTTGCCACGCCCGTGACCTTGTTTACCATCACTTCCGTTTCGGTGCTCAGAGCCGTCTTTTTCTCAATCTTTTCAGATAGCTCGATGAGTTTTTGCATACGGCTTTCTAAAGATTGCGCCAAAAGATCTACACGACTTTGCGTCACATCGGTGACATCGGACAGGCTTTTATTAAGAGATGTTATTGGCGCGGCTTTTTGAGCAGGGACAACTGCGGGGATATTTTCATTTTTATGTGCCGCATCAGATATTTGCCGGGTATTCGCCATAGCGCTTAATTCTTTATGCAGAATCTGCGTCATCATTTTTACATCACCGGAGCGTTGCAGGAACGCCACTAACATCCACAGGAACGCCAACGGCGCCAAAACACCGGCTAAAAAGCCGCCCATAATATGAGGCTGCTGTGAAAACAGCGTATCAAACCCCATATTGTTCTGAATATAAATCGCAGACAGGGTTAACCAGACAAGGCTTGTCGCCATGGCTACAGCCCCTATTACCTTGTTACGTTTGCCGTTATAGGTAGGCCGCACTGCTGCACTTTCAACAGTTTTATTTTGAACAGGCATCGTCTTAACGGGCTGCTGTTCTCCGACGGGTGATTTTTGAGTCTGTGATTGTGGCTTTGATGGCGGTTGAGACTGTACAGGTGTTCGGGCCTGCTCTTTTGCCTGAGGTTGCTGTTTTGGCTGCACTTCTGGTTGTGCCTTTTGCAAAAGATTGGCTGATGCAGGTTTTTTCTGAGTGCTTTGTATACTTTTTTCTGCAGACACCGGGGAAGACACCCCAGAGACAGTTTGTTTTTCCACAGCGTTACCCACAGGCTTTTCCACTGGACTTTCCACTGGCTGCGCTGCCGTTTCTTCTTTTACCACCTTAATACCCAGCTTATTTCCGATAGCAGATTTGCTTTGATCCTTGCTTTCGCTTTGTTGCTCTACTTGTTGGGCTAACTGGGTGGTCCCTTGATGCTTCAGCAAAATTTTTGGAGAGGCCTGCGCAGAATTGTCTGCTTTTGCAGAATTCAGCGGCTGCGATTTGATAATCAAAGAGGCTTTTTCCTTATTGGCCGGTGCTTCGATCGTTGTATTTTGTACAGGCTCCTTTTTCTCTGAGGAAGGACGGCGCATGGTTGGAATGTCCTGGCGCGCACTAATGGAAATTGATGCCTCCGGATTTTTGGGCTTCACGTTTAAAGGTTTCGCCGATAAAGAAGGCATCGGGCCTTTTAAGCGCTCTTTACGGTCTTCGCGCACAGCGGAAAGCTTTTCCAGTGTTTCTTCCATTTTTTTAGAACGGGCATCGGGATCAACAGGGACATAGGGAGTTTTACGCGCAGATAAATCGCTCATTTAAGACCTCTTAAGAACAGGTAATTGTTTAAATTGAAGAGGTTATCAAGGCATGCTCACCCACTCCCTGCAAGAGTGAATAAAATAGTTTTTACACAAATTCACAGAGGGGGTAAAAAAGGGTTATTTTCCAAACACTAAAGACGATTTGATCTGTGGATAGAAAATATCTCCCCCACAAAAATAATGCTTGGCCATTAAAATATTTGACGACAAAAGATAGGAAATATAATTACAAGAAACTATTTTTTCTTTTTAACATCAAATGCTTCAAAGTATTTCTTAATGTCATTTCTTAATTCCGCTGAAAGCAGATATAATCCGATAACATTCGGAATGGCCATCGCGAACAACATGGAATCTGAAAACAGGATAATATTATCAAGCGCGGAGGCTGATCCGATAATAATGAACAGGCAAAAAATGAGCTTATATCCCATCTCGACAAGCGGCTTTTCGCCTGTCAGATAAGTCAGACATTTTAACCCATAATAAAACCATGCAATCATGGTGGAATACGCAAACATGAAGACAGTAAAAGCCAGCACATAAGGAAACCAGGGGATGGCGCTTTCAAAAGCGCGCGAGGTCAGGCTCACCCCTTCCATTCCCTCACCCCCTTCATAACTGCCTGTCATGACTATCACGAGCGCCGTGACCATACAAATCACGATCGTATCTATAAAAGGTCCCAACATCCCGACAAACCCTTGAGAAATATGGCTGTCGGTTTTGACCGTCGAGTGAACAATGGCGGCAGAGCCTACCCCGGCTTCATTTGAAAAGGCAGCGCGCTGCACGCCAATTAATAATCCGCCAATGACGGCGCCCAGACCAGCTTCAGGAGTTAGCGCCATTTGAAAAATTGTAACAAACCCGGAAGGAATATTCTGATAATTCATAAAAATGACGGTCAGGCCGCCCAACAGGTAGATAGCCCCCATAAAAGGCACAATTTTAGAGGCCACAGCCGCAATAGTCTTCAACCCGCCAATAATAACGGCTCCCACCAATACAGCCAGAAAAAGTCCAAAAAGCCAGCCTTTATCGGCAATAAAGGCGCTCTCTCCGCCTGAAACATTCACAATCTGCTGGAAGGCCTGATTGGCCTGAAACATATTTCCCGCGCCGATAGCCCCGCCGAGACAGCACACAGCAAAGAAAACGGCCAGAAACTTACCAAGCAGTGCCTGATCATGGTGTGAGAGGGCCGCTTGCAGATAATACATCGGGCCGCCTGCAACATGGTTCGGGCGTTTTTTATCCGGATAGACACGGTATTTCACCCCTAGTGCTGCTTCAGCAAACTTGGTTGTCATCCCAAATAAACCCATCATCGCCATCCAGAACACAGCGCCCGGCCCACCGGCAGAGACCGCCACCGCCACGCCGGCAATATTACCAAGCCCGACCGTGCCGGATAACGAGGTTGTCAGGGCCTGAAAGCGGTTAATCTCCCCCTTATCACCCTTCTTATCAAATTTCCCCCGCAGGATATCGATGGAATGCTTGAAATAACGGAAATTGAGAAAACCCAGATAAACTGTCAGATATACTGATATAAGTACCAGCCAGACAAGGATCAGTTTGATCTCATACCCTGTATAAGGTTCAGCATAAAATATAATAGATGCGACAAAATCGGCAATTGGCTTGAAAGCCAAATCAATCTGCTGGTCAATACTCATTTAAATCCCCCATAAACGTGTTTCACGCTTATTCAGAATACTTGGCTTTCTAAAAAAACCAAGTAAAAGCAGGGACTTGTCCTCAAGACAAATGGTTACTGACAGGAAGGTTGTGTTTGTGGCTGGCTCTGGGCGGCTGACACGATCCAGTTTTGAAATTCCTGGCGACTCATTTTTGCCACTGCCGGAATACGTGGCGCGTAGGTGGCGCAAAAAATATCCGGCCGCATTTGCGCAGCATCCGTTGATACCTTATTGGCAAAGGCTGTGCGCATATGATGCATTTTCTTTTCGGCGCTGCCACCATTACGAGAATTGTAATTAATCAATGTCTGCTCATAGCCTGAAAACAAATCACGGTGACGGCTCGTGATCTCGCGGTATTCCTGATAAAAATTTTTCCAGCCGCGCGGCGTCATGTGCTGACAATTCAGACCAATGACCATTAATTCGCTGTGAATACGGATTCCTTGTTCGGCTACCGCTTCTGATGAATTATAGCATCCGGCTGCCTGCGCCTGAACCGACAGGCAAAGCAAAATTAAACAACTTAAAAAGACCCGCATATTTCTTATCCCCTTTTAATCTCTTCTGGTCATCATTATCACTATGCCGTCTATATGGTCTAAATGACAAATTTTGTCTAGGGTTATTGCCAATTAATCTTCTTGCAATCCAAATATTTTTCTTATATAAACAGGGCAAATTCCTGATGTTAATTAGGGTGGGCTCCAAAAGAGACCCGCCTTTTTTGTTACTTTTTTGGAATTTAACAATACAGAATAATAAAGGAGAATGGCCTCCTCCCGCTTATGCGGCATAAGGGCTTTTTATAAATGAGACCAACAAGTTTAGAATTAAAAATTGCCGATATTATTGCGCCGGTCATAACCGAAATGGGCTTTAATTTGTTATGGGTGGAATATAAGGGCGGCATTCTGGGCGTCTATGCGGAAAATGCCAAAACCGGCAAACTGACGCTGGAGGAATGCACGAAGATCAGTCGTGAAATCTCCCCTCTATTAGAAGTAGAAGATCCGATAGAGACCGGCTACCGTCTGGAAGTCAGTTCTGCCGGGATAGACCGTCCGCTATTGAAGGCTGAAGATTACGCCAAATACCATGACCTTGAAGCAAAGGTGGAACTGGATGAGTTGATTGATGGTCAAAAGAAATTCCGTGGTTTTATTCGCGGCAATGATGATGAAAAAGTTACCTTAGAAACTGATCAGGGAAAGGTAGACTTACCCATCGCCAGCATATATAAAGCGAAGCTGGTGATGAACGACAATTTGATTAAGGAAACAAAAGAGCGTTTTGAAACGGCGAATGAGAATGCGCCAGAAGATAAAGAATTAGAAGAAACAACTAACTAGGTAGAAATAAAGAGGAAATATCACCATGGAAATGTTGCAAGTAGCTGATGCCGTTGCCCGCGAAAAAAATATTGATCGCGAGATTGTTTTGGAAGCAATGGAAGAAGCCATTCAAAAAGCCGGCCGTTCTAAATACGGTCATGATCATGACATCCGCGCCAATATTGACCGCAAGACAGGCCATATTGACATGAAGCGCTATCGTGAAATCGTTGAAAACGAAGAGGCTATCGAAGACGAAGTGCAACAGTTGACCCTGGCGCAGGCACAACGGGAGAAAAAAGACGCGACAGTCGGAGAATTCCTGATTGACGAACTTCCTCCTCTGGATTTTGGCCGTATTGCCGCCCAGACAGCCAAACAGGTCATTGTACAAAAAGTGCGCGAAGCAGAACGCGCCAGACAATATCTTGAATTCAAAGACCGCACAGGCGAAGTCGTGAACGGTGTTGTAAAGCGTACCGAATACGGAAATGTGACTGTCGACATCGGTGGAGGCCGCGCCGAAGCCATCCTGCGCCGCGAAGAATGCATTCCGCGTGAACATCTGAAAAACGGTGACCGTGTGCGTGCTTATATATATGACGTGCGCGAAGAACAACGCGGCCCGCAAATCTTTCTGTCCAGAACACATCCTGATTTTATGGCGATGTTATTCACACAGGAAGTCCCTGAAATTTACGACGGCATGATTGAAATTAAAGCCGTCGCCCGTGACCCTGGCTCACGCGCAAAAATCGCCGTGCAATCCCGTGATGGTTCCATCGACCCTGTCGGTGCCTGTGTGGGTATGCGCGGATCACGCGTGCAAGCCGTCGTCAACGAACTCCAAGGGGAAAAAATTGATATCATTAACTGGACCGAAGATCTTGGGAGTTTCATTATCTCGGCACTGCAACCTGCCGAAGTCGCAAAAGTGGTGATGGACGAAGATAAAAAGCGTATGGATGTTGTGGTTCCTGAAGAACAGCTTTCCCTTGCCATCGGTCGCCGCGGTCAAAATGTGCGTCTGGCTTCCATGCTTGTGGGATGGGACATTGATGTAATGACCGAAGAAGAAGAATCCAACCGCCGCGCTGAAGAATATAAATCCCGTTCCGAGTTGTTCATTAATGCTCTCGACATTGACGATATGATCGCACAGTTGCTTATTGCCGAAGGCTTTACGACAGTACGGGAAATTTCTGAAACCCCTGTTGAAGAAATGATGGAGATCGAAGGCTTTGATGAAGAAATCGGTCAGGCCCTGATTGACCGTGCACAGGCATGGATTGACGAACAAGCCAAAATCCTTGAAAGCAAGAAAGCTGAACTTGGCATTCAGGATGACCTGATGGAATTTGAAGGTCTGACACCGGAAGTTGTTATCAAACTGGCTGAAAACGATGTGAAAAGCCGTGATGATCTGGCTGACCTTGCCACGGATGAACTGGTGGAGATTCTTGGTGAAGATAACATTAAAGAGCGCGATGCCGAAAAACTGATCATGAAGGCGCGTGAACACTGGTTTGCCGAAGAAGATGCCGCAAAGGCGGAAGCTGAAGAGACAGAAGCAAAGAATGACAATGGAGACGCCGCAGACGCCGAAGAAGCCCCTGCGCAAACCGCCTCCAATGCGTAATATCATGTGATCAGACTTGCCCCATCGCTTTATGGGCACGGTCTGGTTACATCAACCAAATAAGTGTATATAGAGCGATAGAAAACGAAGGCAAGTATGAGCGAAAAGAAAACAGACGACAAAAAAGACGAAACCTCCACAGAAGAACCCAAGAAAAAAACGCTTGGACTTAAAGGCGGCACCTTAAGCCTGAAAGGCGGACCAAAATCCGTTTCTTCCAGCGGCGGGACCGTTGTCGAGGTTCGTCGGAAGCGTTCTGCCGGTCGCGGAAATGTCCAAACACCGGACCATAGTGCGCCGGCCAAACCTAAAACCGAAGGGTCTGCTCTTGAACGTTTAACGTCCGAAGAACGTGACGCGCGGGCAGAAGCATTGAAAGCGGCCTTAAGCGCAGATAATAAAAAAGACAACAGCCTGCCGCCGCCGCCTTCTAAAAACCGTGCAACAGAAAAGATGCCGGACACAGATGATGCGCGCCAAAAAGAACTGGAAGAGCTTGAGCGCATCGAAGCGGAAGAACAGGCAAAGGCCAAAGCGGCTGATTCCGAAAATCAACAACGGTTCCGCCAACAGCAAACAACACAGCCGCCGCCACGCAAAGAAGAAGAGCGTGAAAAGAAAACAACACGTAATCCCCGTGGCGGGGAGCGTCGTCGTGGCGGTAAAATTACCGTGACACAAGTTCTTAATCAGGATTATGAGCGTGACCGCTCCATGTCATTGGCAGCACAAAAACGGGCAGCACAAAAACGCCGTGCCGCCGCTGCGGGACCAAAAGAACCTGCCCAAAAAGTTTACCGCGAAGTTGTCGTCCCTGAAGCCATTACGGTTCAGGAACTGGCCAACCGTATGGCAGAACGTGGTGCAGATGTCATTAAAGAACTGATGAAGCTTGGTGTCATGGCCACCATTAACCAGACTATTGATGCAGACACAGCTGAATTAATTGTCACGGAAATGGGCCACAAAATTAAACGTGTGACGGAATCCGATGTGGAAACGGGAATCGAAGGTATTGAAGATAATCCGAAAGACCTTCAACCCCGTCCCCCTGTCGTGACCATTATGGGTCACGTTGATCATGGTAAAACATCCTTGCTAGACGCTTTACGCCAAACTGACGTTGTGGCTGGCGAAGCCGGCGGTATCACCCAGCATATCGGGGCTTATCAAATTGAAGTTCCAACCGGCGAAAAAGTTACCTTCCTTGATACACCCGGTCACGCCGCCTTTACAGAAATGCGAGCCCGTGGTGCCAATGTAACGGATATTGTTGTCCTTGTGGTCTCTGCTGCTGACAGCATCATGCCACAAACTATCGAAGCGATTAACCATGCCAAGGCGGCAGGTGTTCCAATGATTATAGCAGTGAATAAAGTCGACCTGCCTGAATCAAATGCCATGAAGGTAAAACAGGATCTGCTTCAATATGAAGTGGTCGTGGAAGACATGGGCGGTGATGTTCAGGCGATAGAAGTTTCCGCATTGAAAAAAACCAATCTGGATAAACTGGTGGAAGCCATCATTCTGCAGGCTGAACTTCTTGAACTGAAAGCCAATCCAAACCGTGAGGCCATGGGGGTCGTTGTTGAATCCAAAATGGAACCGGGCCGCGGCTCTGTGGCGACTGTTCTTATTCAAAACGGTACCTTAAAACAAGGTGATAACTTTGTCGTCGGGGCGGAATACGGTAAAGTCCGCGCACTTATTAATGATAAGGGCGACCAAATCAAAGAAGCCATTCCAGGCCTGCCTGTTGAGGTATTAGGATTGAACGGAACACCCGATGCCGGTGATATTCTAAACGTGGCAAATGAATCCAAAGCCCGTGAAGTGGCGGAATATCGTGCCAAAAAGCGCCGTGAAATTGAAACCACAAATATTGCAGCTGCCGGTGGATTTGAAGATATCTTTGCCGCTGCAAAAGCCGAAGGGCAGAAGCAAATTCTCCCTATCGTTATTAAAGGGGACGTGCACGGCTCTGTGGAAGCAATTATTGGCTCCTTGAATAAAATGACGGAAGACAATGATGAAATCGGCGTTCAAATCCTGCACTCCGGCGTCGGCGGCATTACGGAATCAGATGTTACTTTGGCAGAAGCTTCGAATGCTCTATTGATTGGCTTTAACGTGCGCGCAAACGCACAGGCCCGTGATCTGGCACAGCAAAAAGAACTGAAAATCCGTTATTACAATATTATTTATGATGTCATTGATGATGCCAAAGCAATGCTTGGCGGCATGCTGGCCCCTGAAGAACGCGAAGAATATCTTGGTCATGCCGAAATTCGTGAAGTCTTCAATATTTCCAAATTCGGTAATATTGCCGGCTGTATGGTAACGACCGGCATGGTGAAACGCGGGGCAAAAGTGCGCTTGCTGCGTGATGATGTCGTTATTCATGAAGGCACCCTAAAAACCCTGAAACGCTTCAAAGACGAAGTCAAAGAAGTGAAAGAAGGCATGGAATGCGGTATGGCTTTCGAAAATTACGACGATATTAAAGTCGGTGACGTGATTGAATGTTACGAAGTTGTCGAAGAAGCGAGAAGCTTGGATTAAGAGTTTATAATGCAAAATCAACAAGGACCATCGCAAAGACAACTCCGCGTTGGCGAGCAGCTTCGACACATCATTGCCGAAACAATGCAGCGCGGTCATTTTCATGATGAAATCCTGATTGATAACTCTGCCGATGTGACAGTGACGGAGGTGCGTCCCTCGCCTGATTTAAAACAGGCAACGGCCTATGTTATCTCGCTCGGCGGGCATGACATGGAGCACATCCTGCCTGCTTTAAATAACAATGCTGCCGTGTTTCAAAAAGATATTAACGATAAAGCGACTTTAAAATTTACGCCGAAAATTCGCTTCAAACACGACACATCTTTTGAAAAAGTTCAAAAGCTGGATGAACTTCTCAGCAACATCAAATATTCCGATCAAGAGTAAATAGTATGGGACGTAAAAAACGTGGCACCCCCATCCATGGATGGATTAACCTGCATAAGCCTGTTGATGTCACATCCACACAGGCCGTGGGTAAAATTCGCCGCGCGCTCAATGCGCAGAAAGTCGGTCATGGCGGCACGCTCGACCCCCTCGCCTCCGGTGTTCTTCCTATAGCGCTTGGCGAAGCAACAAAGACCGTGAATTTTATTCAAGACGCCATGAAGATTTACGAATTTACCGTCACATGGGGGGAACAACGCACCACTGATGACTCCGAAGGGGAAGTTTTACAATCTGCCGACGCGCGGCCCACCATTGAAGACATTGAAAAAACCCTGCCCGATTTTATCG
The DNA here is from genome assembly GCA_965216405.1 of uncultured Micavibrio sp. Classification (GTDB taxonomy): domain Bacteria; phylum Pseudomonadota; class Alphaproteobacteria; order Micavibrionales; family Micavibrionaceae. The sequence continues at coordinate 255,511 of OZ244161.1, forward strand.
GTGATATCACGCAAATCCCGCCCCAGTTTTCTGCTGTGAAAATTGATGGAGAGCGGGCGTATGATATTGCCAGAGATGGTGAGCATGCCGCGATCAAATCTCGCCAAGTATTTATTGAATCGCTCGAAATAATAGAGTCAGACATGCCGGATCGCCCTCGCGCTTGCGCGCAAGGCGACAACACGATGTCGGAGACATCGTTCATATGCACATGCGGCAAGGGAACGTATATTCGCGCTATTGCCCGGGACATGGGGCTAAAACTAGGCTGTTTTGGGTATATTTCCTCCCTTAAGCGTACAAAAGTCGGCCCGATGGCACTGGAGAGTGCGATTTCCCTTGAAATTTTCGAGCAAATGATTGATAACCCCTCTCAAGAGAAAGACCTTAGCGGCGTTCTTCTCCCCCTTCAGACCGTCCTGGACGACATCCCGGTTTTGGCCTTGAAGGATCAGGAGTTTACGGCGTTGAAAAACGGCAATGCGGTATCTTTCCTTTCAAAGCCTGACTTGGCACGCCTTGACGCGCTTGGCATTGATTGGAAATCAGATGATACCACAACCGCCCTTGTCCGGTATGACGACCAGCCTATTGCGATGGTTGAAATATACGGGGCAAAAATTCAACCCGTTCGGGTCTTTAATTTATAGTTGAACCCCTAACAAAGGAGAAAACGATGTCGATTACAACAGAGCGCAAAGCGCAGGTTATTGAAGAAAACGCAACCGCCAATGGAGATACAGGTTCTCCTGAAGTACAGATCGCTATCTTGACAGAGCGTATTAACAATTTGTCAGAGCATATGCAGTCTAACAAAAAAGATTTTGGCTCCCGCCGCGGTCTTTTGGCCATGGTGGCAAAACGCCGTAAGCTTTTGGACTACCTGAAAAATACCGATGAGGGTCGTTATAAGACAATCATCAAGAAATTAGGTATCAGACGCTAATCAGTCCTACAAAAGGACAGAGTATCAGAATTTATAAAACCGGCCTCACAGGTCGGTTTTTTTGACAGCTTCTCATTATTGCTGTAATAGCTATGTAAACTATAAAAAGGATATATAGCATGGTACAAAAAGCTTCCTTTACTGCCGTCCTTGGTTTGGCAGCCTCCCTTAATGCGATACCTGCTTTCGCACAAGATAACGATGATGGCTATGTAACATGGGGCCCGGACCCTATCCAGAACTCAGAGCCGGGTAGCACAATCAATCGTGTAGAGCCGTACGATGTAAATGAAGGTCCTCCCGGATTTGAACCTATTCCCACACCACAGGAATTTTTTGAAAGCGAAACAGGCCAACGCTTTCTTGATGGAATGCATCAGGGTTTTGAAGCCTTTGAACAAGGCGTTAGAGAGGGAGATAAAATATATGACTTTTTTAATGTTCCTGTACCGGCAGATGAAATAACTGTTGTTGATCGGGCAAACTTCACAAAGCTAGCACAGGAAACCATAGAGCCTGCCTGTGAAAACCTGACTGAAGAAGGATTGCACGGTTGCACAGCAGCCTATCTGAATGTTGCCGGCGGGTTTGGCGATGCGGCTGTCGGTTATATCACCAAAAGTGTACCGGAGTCGGTTGAAAGAACAGCCTCCCTCCAGCATATCAGCCGTGTATGTGATACCGCCATTACCAATATCAGCAATTCCACCTTTCGCGATAATTTTCAATATGCACAAATCGGTATGACAGCCGCCAGTATGTGCATGGTTGTAACCGAAGACCAGGGAAAAGCTGCCGGTGTTGGGATTGATTTCCTGCCCTCTACACGGGAGTACGTTCTTAAAAGTGCACAGGAAAGAAGAGATGCCACAGCAAACTTTACGAGTCCTGTTGGCCCTTAAAGGCTACCTCTATAAACAATCCCCGCCAAAACGGAGATTATTTTTGTTAAAACCTGACAGAAAAATTTAAGCTGCTTTTTTGCTGCCGCGTTCCATGCCTTCGGTAATAAGGCGCTTGGCTTCGGCGGCATCTCCCCAACGGCCGATTTTCACCCATTTGCCCTTTTCAAGGTCTTTGTAATGGGTAAAAAAATGCTCGATCTGGTCTTTTAAAATCGGACGAATATCACCAAGATCATTCACATTGGCATGGTAGGGGAAAAGCTTGTCAATCGGGCGCGCAATGATCTTTTCATCCATTCCACCGTCATCTTCCATCATCATAACAGCAATGGGCTGCACCTCGATAACGGCGCCGGGCATTACAGGCGTCTGGCCTATCACCAACACGTCAACCGGATCACCATCCTCCGATAATGTGTGCGGAATAAAACCGTAATTACCAGGATAAAACATCGGCGTATGCAAAAAGCGGTCTACAAAAACCGCGCCGGATATTTTATCAAGTTCGTATTTTACAGGCGGCCCGCCCATAGTATTTTCGATGATGGCGTTCACCTCTTCCGGCGCGTTAGAGCCGATTGAAATTTTTGAAATGTCCATTATGTCCCTCTATTAAGTCTTATTTTAAAATATACCGTTTTAAGATTTCGCCGTTTTCTAACTCAAAAACAACAGGAACGCCAGTCTCCATTTCTGCTTCATTAATACTATCAGGAGTTTCAACACCTAAAATAATCAACATTGCTCTTAAAGAATTGCCATGGGCGGCCATCAGGATATTCTTCCCCTCTTCCAGCATCGGTTTAATTTCTGCCTCATAATAAGGCCGCACCCGTTTTTCAACCACGTCCTGCAGACATTCCCCGCCTGGCGGCGGCGTATCATAGGAGCGGCGCCAGATATGGACTTGCTCATTGCCGTATTTTTCACGGGTTTCATCCTTGTTCAGACCTGTGAGGTCACCGTAATCCCGCTCACGCAGATCTTCATGATAGATCATGCTGTCAATCAAAGGCTCCTGCCCTGCCTCGGTTAAGGCTAACTTGGCGGTATCATTAGCCCGCTTAAGCGTACTGGTAAAAACCTGGTCAAAATTGATCCCGGCTTCTTTTAATAATTTGCCTGCCTGAATGGCCTCTTCCCGGCCTTTATCGGTCAGATCGACATCCTTAAAGCCTGTGAATTTGTTTGCGAGATTCCATTCTGATTGCCCATGTCGCAGAAGCACAAGATAATTCATAATTTTTCCTTACAAATCAGAGAGTTAAATATTTTTCTTGTAATTAACATAATAAATACATATGATTAGCTCAAAATATACTTTGAAAGAGGGTTTATCATGAGTTTAACAGATACTGCAAGAGCTGCGGCCACAGAAAGATTACGTTTCAGCGAATTCACTGATGAGGATATTGATGATGCTATTGCCGGAAATGGTCCGAATGTAAGTAAGGGCAATCCCTTATTTTCAGAGGAATTAACGAGTGCCCACAGGCAAGTGATAGCAACCGGAGATGAAGATTTGGTTGAGGCGTTTGAAGATACAACCAGAGCCTTATTAAAATCGGGCAGACATCAGGGATCGGCGGCAAACTTCGGCTTCGACGAAAGAAACAGCTTTGGTATTGGTGTACAAAAAGCTCTACATAGTGGTGATACAACAATTCTTGATCGCATGGCTGACAAAAACGGTTATTGCTCACCCCAGGACGATACTGTTAATGCCACAATAAAAAGCTTTCGCCGCTCTTTAAAGACTTATGCGCGCGATGAGAGCATGACGCTAACATCGACTTATAATCCTCAAGAAGCGACAAAACCTAAAGGACCTGCAAACCAGAAAGCTTAATCGTTAGGGTGTTTTTCTGCTGATTAATTCTTTTAGTTTGTAAAAGCTATTAGATACATTCTCTTTTGTGGCGGGTAAACCATCCTTATAGGTTTTAAAACCACTAAAGAGAATCAGGAACTGTGCTGTAACCACTAGAAACATTATAATTGCTCCAAACGCTCCCAGTTCCAGGAAAAAGCGGGCCGCAATAATGTAAATGACTAAAAAGGCGACAAAAACAATTACTAGGAACTGAAAATGGGAAATGTCCAGTTCCGTAAATTTTTCTTTAAAAGCTGCCCATCCCGTGACAATCAGCGCAATGCCGATCAGGCCCAGTAAGCCGGTAATCATACTTCCCGGCACATACGCCCCTATCAAAGCCAACAAGCTTGAAAAAACACTAAATCCTGCAGATATCAGGATTAAAGTATAACAAATCAACGTAAACTTCTGAACGGGAATACCCAGAACCTTATTTCCATCAGGCATTTCACTCATAACCGTGCTCCTCCATTAAGCATTTGACTTCACTGGGCAATCATGGCATTAAAAAGCGCGCATGAAAAGAGCGCAGACGACTATTTTCCGAGGTTGGGATACGGTTGACTGTTAAGCACTTTCTCGACTGGCTTACGTCCTGATTTAAAGTATTTAACTGTCCACCGGATACAAACCGACCTCCCAAAATTACTTTTGCGCTTTGTTCATCGTTACCTTCGGGCAATGGTGTCTTCAGGTATTTGATATAAACAGCCTTGTCGCATGTATTCACGCGCTCAAAGGCTTTTTTAAAACTAAGAAAAAGGAATTCAATATGTTTAACATTTTTCGCAAAGAAATAGATTTTGCAGGAAAAAAACTTGTTCTGGAAACAGGTAAAATCGCCCGTCAGGCAGATAGCTGTGTGATGGCAACACTCGGCGGAACAACAGTGCTTTGTGCTGTAACAGCCGCTAAAACAATCAGAGAGGGTCAGGATTTCTTTCCTTTGACCGTCCATTATCAGGAAAAAGCTTACGCCGCCGGAAAAATCCCAGGCGGCTTTTTCAAACGTGAAGCCCGTCCTTCTGAAAAAGAAACACTTGTGGCGCGCCTTATTGACCGCCCGATTCGTCCGCTTTTCCCGGAAGGCTTCCTCAACGAAGTTCTTGTCATGTGTACTGTTGTGGCACACGACATGGAAAACGACCCCGATATCGTTGCGATGTTGGGTGTTTCTGCCGCTTTAACAATGTCCGGAATCCCTTTCATGGGTCCGATTGGCGCGGCACGTGTTGGTTACAAAGATGGAGATTACATCCTGAACCCGACCTTACAGGAAATGGAAGGCTCCGAACTTGATTTGATAGCTGCCGGTACAAAAGAAGGCGTCCTGATGGTTGAATCCGAAGCATCCGAGCTTTCTGAAGACATTATGCTCGGCGCTGTTATGCACGCATGGAAAGGCTTCCAGCCTGTCATCGACGGCATTATTGAACTTGCTGAAATGGGCGCGAAAGATCCATGGGACCTTCCTGAAAAAGATCCTAAAGTTGAAAAACTGGAAAAAGATCTTAAAGCGAAATTTGAAAAAGATGTCGCAAAGGCCTATGAGAACACAGATAAAATGGAACGCTACGCGGCCAAAGATGAAGTCAAGGCAAAAGCTGTCGAGGCTTTTCTGGATGAAGAAAACGGTATAACCAAAGAAATGATTGGCGCGGCGTTTAAACATCTGGAAGCGGACGTCGTCCGTGGCAGTATTATTAAAACCGGACAGCGTATTGATGGCCGTGACACCAAAACAGTGCGGGATATCGTGGCGGAAGTTGGTATTTTACCCCGCGCGCACGGTTCTGCCCTTTTCACCCGAGGTGAAACGCAGGCGCTTGTAGTGACCACGTTGGGAACGGGTCAGGATGAACAAATCATGGATGCCCTTGAAGGGGAATATCGTCAGCGCTTCATGCTGCATTATAACTTCCCTCCATATTCAGTTGGTGAAGCGGGTCGTGTCGGCCCTCCGGGACGCCGCGAAATCGGTCATGGTAAGTTGGCCTGGCGTGCGATTAACCCGCTTTTGCCAGATGCGGAAAGCTTCCCTTACACCATTCGGAACGTGTCAGAAATCACGGAAAGTAACGGTTCTTCTTCTATGGCGTCTGTCTGTGGATCGTCTCTTGCGATGATGGATGCCGGTGTGCCGCTGACCCGCCCGATTGCCGGTATCGCCATGGGATTGATAAAAGAAGACAAAGACTTTGCCGTTCTTTCTGATATTTTAGGTGATGAAGATCACTTGGGTGATATGGACTTTAAAGTTGCCGGAACGGAAGAAGGGATTACCTCCCTTCAGATGGATATCAAGATTACCTCTATTACAGAAGAAATCATGAAAATTGCCTTGGCGCAGGCGAAGGATGGCCGAATTCATATTCTTGGTGAAATGGCCAAAGCGATCAACGAAGCCCGCGGGGAAACATCCTCTTACGCGCCTCAGATCGTCTCCATGCAAGTCCCGCAGGATAAAATCCGCGACATTATCGGTACGGGCGGTAAGGTCATTCGTGAAATCACGGAAACCACAGGCGCCAAAATCGATATCGATGATGACGGAATAGTAAAGGTATCAGCGGTAAATCAAGACAGCATTGATCAGGCAGTGAACTGGATCAAAGGCCTGACTGAGGAACCTGAAGTCGGTAAAGTTTATGACGGTAAAGTCGTTAAATGCGTTGATTTCGGTGCTTTTGTTAACTTCATGGGCTCCAAAGACGGTCTTGTGCATATTTCCGAACTGGCAGATGAGCGTGTTGCAAACACCACAGACGTCATCAATGAAGGGGATGAAGTTAAAGTCCTTTGCATTGGTATGGATGACCGCGGCAAGGTGAAGTTATCCATGAAACGCGTTGACCAGGAAACGGGTGAAGAGCGTGAGCCTAAAAAACGCGAGAAAAAAGAGCGCAAAGAAGACGCTGCTTAATTTTTCTAAGTAACACCTTTAAGAATATAAAAACCGCCATTAACGGCGGTTTTTTTAATAGAAGATTTAATAAAGACCGATATGCCGGAAATAAATATATTGCGGGTCCCCATACGCGCTCACTTCCCTGCCTTTTCGCTTTTCGAGGCTTAAAACACGCAAACCATGGTGGTAATTTTCATTCAGCATTTTTCCATGGGGTGATGGACGGTGATAATGTAAGGTTCCTGTGATCACATCCCCTTTTTCCAAAGACTGGAAAACCGGATCATGATTCTCAATATTATTAAGTCGGATTTGCTTTACATCCGTATAGGCGGAACACTCTTTTGTTGCGGGAATATCTTCTGTTGGTTTTAATATTAACGTATGCGTTTTAGGGATATTGGCACTGCCGTGCCCCAACACAACATCTTCTTGCTTGTTGATCACTTTCAAGCTAGTCAAACACTCTCCACCGGTTTGCGCCCATAATGGGATGGGAATAATAAACAGGCCCATCGTAAGTATAAGAAATAAATATCTGCGCAACATGCCATTCTCCTGCAAATGCTATTGGTGAGATTTTACCACAGGACGTCTAAACGGACAAAAACCGCCCTACTCTTCGTCAAACCAGATTTCGCAGGAATAATCCCAAAGGATTTCCTCTCCTGCCCGAATATCGCGCAACGCCGTGGATGTCACCGTCATCTCTTCATAATCGTTTTCTAATGACACATTACTCTCAGCGCTATGGTTATAAAGCATGATATACCCCAGAGCGAGACAGTGTTCCTCGCCCTCTTCTTCTGTATTCCAATCGAGCAAATATCCGTCAGGCGCACCCCCGTCATCGGGAATGTTATGGGTGGCAACCGGAACAACGGGCGCGACTTCGATCTGCGTCCCCGCCGGAATGTTCTCTAAGGCGAAAACACCACGGCCTTTCTCATTACCGGCAGTGCGCCAGCCAATTTTGGCCCCTAATGTTCCCTGACATGGTATGTAGGCAGAATCCAGCATGGAAGTGGCCTCATTTTCCTGCGGTTCCCCTTGATCTGCAGCGTTATTAGTAAAATTTGTTCGCTTTTCCCACATGTCACTCTATGCCTTTTTAATAGCGCATGTTATGACATGATTCATGACACTTAAACTAGCAAAAGTTATTGGCCATCGGGGCGCTGCCGCCTACGCCCCCGAAAATACGATTGAAAGCATCCATACCGCCGCCGATGTGGGCGCGCAATGGGTGGAACTGGATGTGAAACTCACCAAAGACGATATCCCGATTATCTTTCATGATGACATGCTGGACCGCACCACAAACGGCTCCGGCCCTGTCGCAGAACTAACTTATGAAGAAATAAGGCAACTCGAAGCCGGCAGCTGGTACGGCGATAGCTTCGCCGGTATTAAAATACCGACTCTTGAAGAAGCCGTTGATGCGCTGATTGAACGGGGGCTTGGATTAAATCTTGAAATCAAACCCTGCCCCGGGCGGGAAAAAGAAACGGCGGAAAGCGCCCTCGATCATCTCTCCCAAATCTGGGATGATCATTTTCATTTGCTTATTTCCTCCTTCGAGCCTGTTTGTCTGGAAGTCGCCCGTGACATGGCAACCGACTGGGCCCGTGGATTATTACTCGCACCACAGGGAGAAGAAGGCATTATCAATCCCAACTGGCAGGACATAGCGGATTATTTAGATGTCAAAACAGTTAATCTGGGCACTTCCATTGCGACCCGTGATGTGATTGAAGAAGTTATTGATCTTGACCTGCACCCGCTTGTCTACACGGTGAATGACCCAATAGAAGCGCGAAAATTTCAAAGCTGGGGCGTTGAATCGCTTTTCTCGGATGAGCCCGATGTCATCGCCGAAAATCTCCTGACCGTGCATTAATGCTCAGCTATCAGCATATCTACCACGCGGGTAATATGGCGGATGTGCAAAAACATCTCTGGCTTATTGCCGTACTGGATTATTTAAGACAAAAAGATAAGCCCTTCTTTTGGGTGGATACGCATGCGGGCCGTGGTCTTTACGACCTTGAAAGCCCTGAAGCCCAAAAAATAAAAGAATATGAAAGCGGCATCCTACAATTTTATGACCGCTTGAAACAGGCAGATGATTTACCACTTCCCTTAAAGCTTTATTACGATTTTATCCAGAATCTAAATAAGGAGGGAGTTAAAAAATATCCGGGCTCCGCTTATCTTGCCGCGAAAATCATGCGCCCTGCGGATAAGCTCTTTGCTTATGAACTCCATAAGGGTGAATACCCGTACCTCGAAAAAACCCTCAAAAACTATATAAACACCACCACCCGTTTTGAAGACGGGTGGAAGGGGCTAAAATCGCACATACCCCCGCAAACACTCAAACGCGGCGGCGTTCTGATTGACCCCAGCTATGAAATCAAGGAGGACTACACCAACACCGCCAAGGACGTTATCAAGGCATATCAAAAATGGCCGCAGGGCGTCTATATGGTTTGGTATCCTCTTTTAGATAAAGCCTTGCAGCATGATTTGCTTACGCCGCTCAAAGCGTTAAACCTGCCCGAAGAGGATTTTATTATTGATGAATGGCATTTTGGCGCGGTTGAAAAAGGCATGAAAGGAACCGGTATGACTGTCATAAATCCGCCCTACGGCACCGCCGACATAATGAGGAAGATAAAAAGCTTGCTGTTTTCATAATGATATTGTAAATGGAAATCATCATAAGGAGACAAACATGACAGGTTTTCAAAAAGAATTAAGTGGTGAAGAAATTGCTATTATTAGTCAAAAACTGCACGGACAAACTCTAGAGACTTTAAGAGAAATTATGAATGACGCAAGCCGCAAGGTTATGGCTTGCTCAGCCGCCAGAACAAAGGACAACTCTACTATAACTCTGAAAGAGCCTGCGCCGCCTACCACCGAAGAGTTAGAAGCGCAAATGACCGCTTTAATAGCACACCAAATTCTATGCCAAAATTCACAGCGCCCGGGACAAGGGTAATTATGAAAGTGCAGCCTCTTATAAATAAAACCTTGCTATTTTCATAATAATTAGGTAAATAAAAGACGCAATAGAGGAGATAATCAATGACAAGTTTTCAAAAACCCGCATTAAGCGATGACCAAGTCGTCGGGATAATTGAGCAGCTTTACGGCTCCACCGACACTGAATTAAGCCAAATCGTTGCTCAGGCAAGTCAGGATCTAGCAAAATTATCAGAAAAAAGACTAAGGGGAAAATTTGCCGATCATTCGAAGCCAACACCTCCGCCTTCCGTTGAAGAGTTACTCGCACAAACAACAGTGCTCCTTGGTCAAGAATTTAAAATGGACCGTGCAGAAGATAGAGGGTTTGATCCCTATGAATTTATGGGGGTCTCAAAAAGACAAGCTGCCCCTGCTCCTGTAGCTTAATAAGTGTCTTAAAATTACAGACTCATTCAATAAAAGCTTGATATTTTCATAATTACTTATTATTAAAAGTCATGGCCGTTGTCTTATTAACAGCAGAACACGCTCTGGGAGACACATTAAGCATCATTACAGAAGTAATGAATGCAGCAGCAGCACGTCCCTTCCCCAAAGTGGAGGAACCCATTATCGATGGTCTGGCTATCTTTCAGCACGTTTTGGTGGCGCCTAAACATCTGGAAACTTTGAAGAGAGAAGCAAAGCAACGCGGCTGTTATGTTTTAACAGAGCGCTTTCCCCAGCAACGCGTTATCTAATATCAACTAAATTCTTTTAACCTGTCAGGCATAGGCATACCGACAGCATTGAAACCGCAATCGACATAATGGATTTCTCCTGTTACCGCCCCTGAAAGATCGGAAAGCAGATACAACCCCGTTCCACCGAGTTCTTCCAATTCAACCGAACGCTGAAGCGGTGCCGTGATGATATTATATTTGAATGTTGTGCGCGCCCCACCAATAGCAGACCCTGCCAAAGTACGCATGGGACCGGCGGAGATGGCATTGACCCGGATGCCGGCGGGACCTAAATCACGGGCCATATATTTTACGCTTGCTTCAAGTGCGGCCTTTGCCACACCCATTACATTATAATTCGGCATGGCTTTTTCAGCCCCGTAATAAGATAAAGTGACGGCACTCCCGCCGTTTTTCATCATTTCGGATGCGCGACGCATCACGCTGGTGAAGCTGTAACAAGAGACATGCATGGATTTAATAAAATTATCCAAGCTGGTATCAACATACCGCCCTTTCAGTTCTTCTTTATCGGAAAACGCCACCGCATGAATAACAAAATCCAGTGAATCCCATTCCTGTTTTATTGTCGCAAAAACATTATCCAGATCATTTTCATTCGACGCATCACAATCAATCACGATAGAACTACCGACAGATTCCGCCAAGGGCTTCACACGTTTGCCAAAGGAATCTCCCTGATAGGTAAAGGCTATTTCCGCGCCATGCTCGGCCAGTGTTTTTGCCATTCCCCATGCGATAGATTTTTCATTCGCCACCCCCATGACCAGACCGCGTTTACCCTTCATCAGGTCGGTTTTAACTTGCCCCATTCCTTAATCCTCCACCTTGCTTAAAACCAAGGTACAATTGGTACCGCCAAAGCCGAAGGAATTTGACATGACGGAATGATGTTCAACACCATCAACGCGTTCTTGCGCAATCGGCAAGCCTTCTGCCCCCTCATCAAGGGTTTCGATATTAATACTTGGTGCCACGAAATCGTTTTGCATCATCAAAATGGAATAGATTGTTTCCTGAACACCCGTCGCCCCTAAAGAGTGACCTGTCATCGATTTGGTCGCGCTAATATGCGGCATGTCCTGATCCATCTGGCCAAAGACAGAGCGGATCGCATCAAGTTCCGTAATATCCCCGGCAGGCGTGCTCGTTCCGTGGGTGTTGATATATGTAACCGGCTTTGAAACAGTGTTCAGGGCAAGGCGCATACACCGCACAGCCCCCTCACCGCTTGGCGCCACCATATCGGCGCCATCGGATGTTGCCCCATACCCTGTCACTTCGGCATAAATTTTTGCACCGCGCGCTTTGGCCGCTTCATACTCTTCCAGCACAACAACGCCGCCACCGGAACCGATCACAAAACCGTCTCTGTGGGCGTCATAGGCGCGCGCGGCTTTCGCCGGATTATCATTGTACTTGGAACTCATCGCGCCCATCGCATCAAATAGCGCGGACAGCGCCCAGTCCAGTTCTTCTCCCCCACCAGCAAACATAATGTCCTGCTTGCCCAGTTGAATTTGCTCGACCGCATTGCCAATACAATGCGCGGAGGTTGAACAGGCGGATGTAATTGAATAATTCACGCCTTTGATTTTAAAATTCGTTGAAATATTAGCCGAAACAGTCGAACTCATACATTTCGGCACCGCAAAAGGCCCAATCCGTTTGGGTCCCTTCTCCCGGGCAATATCCGCCGCCTGCACTTGCGCAGAGGTGGACGGCCCACCGGAGCCCATCACAATGCCTGTGCGTTCGTGAGATACCTGATCCTCTTCAAGACCTGCATCTTTAATCGCCTGCTCCATCGCCAAATGCGTATAAGCCGCTCCCGGCCCCATAAAACGAAGAAGGCGTTTATCGATATGCTCACTCAGATCGATATCGATTTTACCCGAAATCTGGGAACGAAAGCCCATCTCCGCCATTGTTTCATCGGCGGTAATCCCGGATTTTCCGGCTTTAAGACTTGAAAGAACCGTTTGGACATCATTGCCTATGCAGGAAATGATCCCCATACCCGTCACAACGACGCGTCTTTGTTTTATATCACTCATGGGGTGGTTTTAACGGATTCAACGCTGGGATACAAACAGGAAATTTATTGCCATAATAAAATATTAACCCTTTTAAATTAGAATTTTCTGACACTTAAAACATAGGGCTGATATGGAATTTACGGGGTGGGTGGCAAATTTGCTGTATTTTGGGGGTGGATGTTTTAAATCACCCCGAAAAACTATCGCCGCATACACCACAGCCAATATATTGTATGTTATCTTATACTTATCTCTGGATATTTATATGGCCGCTTTATGTATGTTTATAGTCACTCTGCGATCAGGATTCTCTCTTTTTCTAAATGACAAACATAATCTCTATTCAGTAATCATTTTAACCTCAGCTTTGTCCCTGTGCCTATTGTTAAATATCGAAAGCTTTTATGATTTAGCGATCCTGTTTGCCGCCATATTTATTGGTTTATCAAATTACTATCGCGATCATTTTTATAAATTCAAAATAATGGTCTGCATTTCTCAACTACTATGGATGGTGCATTCACTAGCTTTTGGAGTGTATCCAATGCTGTTTTGCTGCTTCATGACTTTGAGCACAAATATCGGCGCCATGTTGTATTACAGTAACATCAAAGAAAAAATTCTTCGTTACGCCGTTATACCGGAGAAGATTTAAAGTTAAAACAAGCGGGAAATTAGGCTGCTTGCACAGCAGAATTATCGAACAGGCCGACCTTCATATCCGTGACTTCACAAGCCATTTCACCATCAACCTCAACCTTACCATCAGCCACCCCCATGACAAGCTTGCGGTTGATAAAGCGTTTAATATCGACAGTGTAAACGACTTTTTTTGCCGTTGGTAAAATCTGTTCCTTTAATTTCAACTCCCCTAGTCCTAGCGCACGGCCGGAGCCTTGCGCTCCTGTCCAGCCCAAAAAGAACCCTGTTAATTGCCACAGGGCATCCAAACCAAGACAACCCGGCATCACAGGGTCCCCTTTAAAATGACAGGCAAAAAACCACAGGTCCGGTTTGACATCCAATTCGGCAACAACCTGGCCTTTGCCATGGGCGCCACCCTCATCGGATATATGTGTGATACGATCAAACATCAACATGTTTGGCAATGGCAATTGCGCATTGCCGGGGCCAAACATATTGCCCTCGCCACAGCTGATAATTTCATCATAGTTATAGCTGGATTTTTGTTCAAAATTCATAAGCGGCTCTACTTTTTCCTGTGCTGACATACCAACGAGTCTTAACGTCTCACGCTCACTGAATCAAGCTTAGATGTGCGTTGTCACGAAAAATGCCCCAGACGAATTATTTTCAATAAACTTGACACAAACAAATTTCTTTCCTTAATAGTTTGTAATGATATTCTAATATATTGAACAGGGAGTAATAATATGTCAGCACTACAAACCGCCATTGAGGGCGCTTTCTATGAAGTCGGCTTTGCCATCAGACCATTAAAGGTTGTTACTATTTCTAACAGCGAGCAAGAAGCCTTTATCGGGGAAACATCCACCTTCGTGCAATCCATGGAAGATTTTGTCCTGCAAACCGATGCCGACAGATTAAAGGGGATCTGGATTAAAAGCATCTCGGAAAAACACCGCGTTCCTTTTCGCGAGATCCCTGCGCAAGCCTCGGCAGAAGAACAAATTCAGCGTGCCGCTGCAGTTGCCAGTGATAAAATTGATCTAGCGCTAGAGCATCGCCGGATTGCAGCGATGGATATGGCTGTACCGGGGGCATTTGCCGTCGATCTGCCCACAACGGATCCTGTAAAAAGAATGGAATGCCTTGAAACCCTTGTACCTTTTCAACGTATCAGAGAACTATTAATTAAGCGCGAAAGAAGCATGTCAATGGAACCGTTAGGGCGTATTGCCTTTACTGCCAGAAGAATAGAGTTAGCCCCTGGCGGCACCAAACTCAATTAAACGTAACTGAGCGCGGCGTATTCAACACAGGCTGATTTATAACTTTCTGTCAGCGCTGCCATAGCAAGCGGCTTGGCAATCGCAGGTTCAATTTCCGGCTTTTCGCCACCGCAGGCGACGGCGAGCATTCTGCCCGCGGCTTTTGCCGCACAGACAGCCTGATCGTTATAATCATACATTTCAATGGCAGTAAAAAAACCTTCGCAAGCAGCTGCCGTGCCATTCACCAGCAATGTCGGTGCATTGGCAGGAATATCATTTGCAGGCAGGCCAAAGCGCCAGTCAGTGCCCGTTGGAATCCCAAGGCGCACGGCCTCTTGCGTCATGACATACGCCGTCTGGTCTAATAAATCAGGCAAATCGGAACCGCGGAACCAGCAACACTGGTTACGTCCCCCGTGGGACTGCGATAATTTCTTCCCTGCCAGACCTGCCAGACCGCTGATGCTATCAGCCATGTTCCAGCTATCCACGCCGATTTTCTTTTCAATGATGACATCGCATAATTCCTGCGCCGCCAGTTCATACGCCATCGCCTTATAAGTACTTTCAACAAGCAGCCTGAAACTTTCTGCGCGGCGCTGTCCGGATATTTCCCACCGTGTAAAAATCTGCTGTGTCAGGGTCAGCAGCATTTCATGAAATTCATAATGGCAATCCAGCCATTCCTCGAAGAATTCTCGCGCCATACAGCGCCCCATTTCGCTATCAAAATCAATAATACTGGCCGGTGGCATGCTTTCTTCGACCATCTCGCCCGGCAGCGGCTCACAATTGAGCAACCGGCTGAGGGAAGTAAAACTGCCCTGCAAGGCCTCATCACAGTTATCAAACAGAAAAGCGGTTTCCACATACATGCCTGCCAAAAGCAGGATTTCCTTCATGGCATCATAGCCACGCTCCTGATCATGGCTCATAGCCTGAATCGCATAGTGAATCCGGAGCGCCACATCGGCTTTGTTTGGGTCGTCAAGCATGATGCCTAAATTTAATTATTGTTGATTAATCTGTGGATAAACAGGGTGATAAAAGTCCGATGAATACCGAACGAATACGATTCTAATCCAATTCTTCGTCTTGGTAAACACCCCAAAGAGATTTTCTTTGAAGCCAGCCTTTAAAACCTTTGGCCTCTCCAAAACACCACTCACCCTGGCATTCCTCAAGGTTTAAAATGACATATGGCTCCAAGAACGCAACGCCACGCGCTTCGGCTTCCGGTTTTTTCACCATCAACGCGCCTTTTTTATCTGTGATGATCGCTTTGCGTTGGCCGGACAACAAAGACTGGTGAATCCAGCCTTCATCCCCGCCCATATCACGGATTTTGCGCCAGGTATCAAACTCCTGAATAATTTCTATCGGCATTCCTTCCCGTACGAACACCCACTTAATGGGGTATCGCAGCGCCGGGCCACTACGCACAAACACCTTATCGGAGCGCAAAGTGACAAAGCGCGGGATTTGCAGGCCGGAACTGTTAAAAATCTCGTTCTCCTGCGCGATGGCAGGCACCGGCATCAGGATAAAGCTTACAAGAATGGCAAAGAGAATTTTCGTGCGCATAGCTAATGAAATATGCTAAACCCTCCCAAAATTCAAGTGATTGAGTAAAGAAGAATGTCAGACACCCCTACCGCCCCTCACCATGGTGACTTTAACAAAGCGCATGGCGATAAAATAATCAGCGTTGCGCCGATGATGGACTGGACGGACAGGCACTGCCGCTACTTCCACCGTTTAATCGCTCCTTCTGTCACTCTTTACACTGAAATGGTAACGACAGGCGCGCTGATCTTCGGCAAGGATACGGAACGCTTTTTGGCGTACGATGCGCTTGAACATCCTCTTGCGCTTCAGCTTGGCGGCTGCGATCCCAAAGACCTCGCTTATTGTGCCAAACTTGGCGAAGAATGGGGCTATGATGAAATAAACCTGAATTGCGGCTGCCCGTCAGACCGTGTGCAAAGCGGCTCCTTTGGCGCTTGCCTGATGAAGGAGCCGGATCTGGTCGCCGATGGGATTAAAGCCATGCAGGATGCTGTTTCCATTCCTGTGACCGTCAAATGCCGTATTGGGATAGACGATTGCGAGCCTTACAGTTTCCTGGAAGACTTCGTGGGCACTATTGCGGAAAAAAGCGGTTGTAAAACCTTTATCATTCATGCCCGCAAAGCCTGGCTTAAAGGGTTAAGCCCGAAAGAAAATCGCGAAGTCCCGCCCTTGCGATACGATGTAGCCGCAAAAATTAAAGCCGCTTTCCCCGATTTGTTCTTTCCTGTCAATGGCGGCATTCGAACCCTCGAAGACGCAAAAGAGAAAATGGCGCAATTCGATGGAATAATGATCGGCCGCGAAGCGTATCAAAACCCTTGGTTCCTCCGCCAAATCGAAGAAGAATTCTACCCCGCTCAAAATCTTCTTTCTGAAGAAGATGTTGTTCTGGCAATGATTCCCTATATCAAGGGGCAGCAAGAGCGCTTCAGCACCCCCGTTAAATCCGTCACCCGTCATATGACAGGCCTGTTTCAAGGAAAGCCCGGTGCCCGCAAATGGCGCCAGATCCTCAGCACCAGGGTTCATCAGGATGAGGTTACGCCTGACATCCTGAAAGCTGCACTGGAAGAAGCTTTTGAAGGATAATTTCAATTTATTTGCATTTTGTTTTTCAAATTTGTTACGCTCGCGCAACATGCCGAAAATGGCAGTAAAAACAGGTTCCCCTTACGGAACATCGGGGAATCTGCTATAGTACGCGTTTAAAGGGACGAGAAATATAAATATGCATTGGCAAAAACTGGATAGAGAGAACGCTGTCAAAGTTATTGAAAGCGTTAAATCAGAGGCAAATGCCGGCATGTTTTCTGCCGGAACATCGGAAGTAAAGCGCGGGCGCCTGCCTTTTTACAAAGATTACTCACTTTATAAAGTGACAAATTACGCCTCCCTGCCCTCATTTTCATTCAGTTATTTATCCGATGGTACTTTTTTTCATTACATGGACGGCTCTGAAAGTCCTGTCTATACCGTCAATGATAAAGGGGTGCTGCAATTGGACAAACATAATGTCATGGCCTATTTGCGCTTCTTTTTTGAGCATGTTGGCGGCGAAGATGGCGACATTATCCTGATTGATAACCCGCATGACATGCCATTGCTCGATTCTTTGGGGCCTGACTCTTATAATGCTGTCTACAACCATCATAAAGCGCCGGAAATTCACTATGATGGCGGCTTTGATGCTTATGAGATTGATGCCGATCTGTATAAAGAATCTCATATGATTCGGGCCAGAATTGAAGTTTCAACCAAAGGGCGCGTAAAAATTACAAACCAAAAAATGATTATGCACGAAGTACTTGATTCTGGCGCCTCGCAGGCCATACTGTAAAACGACTTGGGGAAGAGATTATTTCAATGAATACAGACACAACAGATAACAACCAAATGAGCGGCCTGAAAGGCGGCTTTGGAGACAAAGGAACCAACGTCAATTCAGGCTTGGTTTACGGTCACCCCCATGGTGAGAAGATTATCGAAGAAGCCAAGGAAATTATCCGCGAATCAGAGCGCGGCAACCTCCTTCTGGTTATGCTGGATAAAAAGCTTGTCCCTGTCCAAATCATGAAAGGAAAAGGCGATAGCGGCTTTTCTGCCGATATGGGCACTATTATACTTCAAATCCCTTCAAATATAGACAAAGCCCTGCCTGAGCATGTTATCCAGCTTATTAAAGCCCTTTCAGAGGCCGCACAGGAACGCGCAGGCCATAAAGCACCTGATCCTATGAAAGATATCATGGCTTACGCAGCCTTTACGCACGGCCGAAATCTGGATTCCACCATCGAAGTTTGTAAAATAGTTAAAGAATTAACGAATTCTTCATACTTTCCTGTTTTACTTGACACATTAGAGAAATTAAGGTTAAATAAGTTCTATAAAGCGTACATTGACGGAAAGACCAGAGATGAGCTTTATACAGAATATGCAGAAGCATATGAAACAGTATAGAAGGAGTGTGAAAATATGGGAATAGCATCAGATTTAAAACATGCAGCAACTCAACTAGTTAGCTCAGATGTAACTGGATTTGCAGCGGATACAGCGCCTAGCGTGACACCAATGCTGACAGCTGAAAGAGGCCTAGACCTTGGAGCAAAAGTTGGCGCACCTGCACCAGTAGTTTAATTACTATCCTTAAAAATATTTTAAAGTAAAAGGCCTCATTTGGGGCCTTTTGTTATTTCGGGGGTTCTCATTTATCCACCCTCTCCTCTAAGTAAGGCTTTGAAATAATAGAAAAATTATTCTACTCACGAAAAATTGGCCTGACGGCACTGTACAACCTAGAGAGATTAAAAAATTAATCTTGCGGACGATCAACTGTAAAGCTTTCCCCACAGCCGCACCGTCCAGATTCATTCGGATTGGTAAAGATAAAGCCGGAATTCAATTTTCCGTCTTCATAATCCACCACGGTGCCAAAAAGCATCCAGCTATGAATTTTAGGGATATATAACACAGCCCCATCTTTTTCAAATTTATCATCCTGCGTAAGATCTTCTACCAGTACATGCTCCATTTGATAAGAATTGCCGGAACAACCCGTGGTTTTGACAGTCAAACGCAATCCTACTGCCTCGCTGTTCAGCGCGGTTTTGGCCTTAATCTGTGTGACGGCTTTATCGGTTATTTGTACTGGCTGCACATCATTCATAATCATTTCTCCTGTCGACCCTAGCGCGTCTCCGCGCCTGAGGTCCAAAAGTGAATTAAGTAAACATATTCAATTGCAATTTCGCGGTCTCCGCCATCATAGAAGGGTCCCACGGCGGATCCCAGATAATATCCACATCCACGTGCCGTACACCGTCAATCGGCATAATTGCACTTTGCACCCAACCGGGCATTTCCTGTGCGACCGGACATCCGGGTGATGTCAGGGTCATAATAACCGACACATCATTGTCCTTATTGACCTCAATCTTATAAATCAAACCCAACTCATAGATGTTCACGGGGATTTCAGGGTCATATATCTCCTTAATTGCGGCAACAATTAACGGCGTTAACCCATGCTCGCACAGTTCGGTATTTGGCGGATGCGCCAATTCGTCATATTCATCCCCGACAGCGTTTTTTACCATCTCATCGTCTGCCACGTGTTCCATCTTATTCATGATAACATATCCTTTGCTTTCTTAAGGCCATTGATAAGGGCCGTGATATCATCCTCATTGGAATACAGCCCCAATGACGCCCGTACGGTCGCATCAATGCCATAGCGTTCCATGAGCGGCATACAACAATGGTGGCCGGTCCTCACGGCAACGCCACACTGATCCAAAATCATCGCAATATCGCTCGGATGGGCCCAATCGGCAGTAAAAGAAACCACCCCGACTTTATTCGGCGCTGTGCCGTAAAAAGTTAACCCGTCAATATTTTGCAGCTGCTCTGTAAGAAGGGATAACAATTGCTGTTCGCGCCCCGCAATATTGTCCATGCCAATGGCACTGACATAGTCAATCGCCGCCCCTAGGGCGATCACTTCGGCAATGGCGGGCGTTCCAGCCTCAAAACGGGCTGGCGCAGGCTTGAATGTTGTGCCTGTTTTAAATGAAACACTTTCAATCATATCGCCGCCGCCCTGATAAGGAGGCATATCGGCCAGAATATCGCTTTTCGCCCATAAAACACCCACACCATTTGGACCATACAGCTTATGGGCCGTAAAAACGAAGAAATCGCACTCTAATGCCTGTACGTCTATAGCGCCATGCACGATAGATTGTGAGCCATCCACCAGAAATTTGATGTTTTTATTAAAGTTTTTCGCCTTTTCGGCTAGATTTTGCACATTATTTAAGGTTCCTAACGCATTTGAAGCGTGGACAAGGCTAATTAATCGTGTTTTTTCACTTAAAAGTGAGATAAAAGCGCCAAAATTGAGCGTTCCATCATCCAAAACCGGGATAATTTTGACTATTACTCCCGTTTCTTCGGCCAAAAGCTGCCACGGAACAATATTGGCGTGGTGCTCCATTTCACTGATAATAATTTCATCCCCCCGCTTTAAATGCTTCTTCCCCCAGCTTTGGGCGACCAGATTTATTGCTTCGGTGGTATTGCGCGTAAAAATCACCTCATCCGCACTTGGTGCGTTAATAAAATGCTGGATTTTCCCGCGCACGGCCTCAAAGGCCTCAGTTGTCACTTGAGAAAACTGGTATAAACCCCTATGAATATTCGCATAATTCCCTTCATACAGCGCCCGTATGGCCTCCATAACAACCGCAGGCTTTTGCGCGCTTGAAGCACTGTCCAGATAAGCTATAGGCTTCTCATTCATTTGTGCGTTGAAAATCGGAAAATCGTCCCTGTAAACAGACATATCCACTATATTATCCTCTTTGTGCTGGGTCATAGGCATCATTTTAACTAATCCGACGGTGCGGCGCTTTCTGCATCCAGCCATTTGCTGACAATAAGCGCGGCGCGCTCCTGAACCGCCTTATCACTGATTTTTTCAATAACTTCATTGACAAAAGCCTGGACCAAAAGATTTCTGGCCTGCTTTTCCGCAATGCCACGGGTCCGCAGGTAGAACAAAGCATCTTCATCAAGGCGCCCCGCCGTTGCCCCATGGGAACATTTTACATCATCAGCATAAATTTCCAGTTCAGGCTTGGTATTCATTGTCGCCTGCGGTGATAAAAGCAGGGATTTGGCCATCTGAAACCCATCCGTTTTCTGGGCAATCTGATGTACATGAATCTTTCCCTGAAAAATTCCGACCGCCTTATCCGTCAGGACGGAACGGTAATCCTGATAAGAATTACAATTCGGCGCACAATGATCCACGGTAATAGTGGTATCGGCCATTTCACCGCCATCTAGCATATTGACACCGTTCAAACGGCAAACAATATCCTCCCCCAGAAGATCGGCATGGATCTGGTTACGGCTTAATCCTGCGCCGGTCGTGATGGTAAAAGCTTCGTAAGTACCGCCCGCTTCGACTTCGATATGACTGTTATGTGTCACTACGCTTGCTTCAGAATTTTCCTGAAAACGGTAATGACGCAACCGTGCCCCTTTACCGACCTTAATCTGCGTCACTATATTGGTCCA
Organism: uncultured Micavibrio sp.; assembly: GCA_965216405.1. Classification (GTDB taxonomy): domain Bacteria; phylum Pseudomonadota; class Alphaproteobacteria; order Micavibrionales; family Micavibrionaceae. Next base: position 276,990 of record OZ244161.1, read on the forward strand.
GTAACCGCCCGAACCGCTCTGGTAATCAATAATGGTAAAATCAGCATTCTCTCCTACACGAATAATTTGCCGTGGAATTGTATATTGCCCATCGTGCCCCGTGGTGGTGATGGTTAAAGGACTCTGGGTTTTTACTTCTGCGGGCACATCCACAATAAACCCGTCCTTCAGATAAGCATCGGCCGCATCCCATAAAGCCATATCGCCATATTTTTCTTGCGCCGGGGCGCCGCGCTCAACCATCTCCTTCGCCCAATCGGGGAAGTGTAACAACCCCTTGGGGAAGGATGAGGCATAATCTGTCAGACCACTGAGTTCACATTCGCCCGGCTGATAGGCCAAATCCATTTTTTTCAATTTTGCAGGTAAATTGGTATATTTCCACCGTTCCAGCTTCGGGGTGGGAATTCCCGTTTCTTCAAGAGCCGTGCGCGCACGGTTACGAAGCGCATTCACCCACTCCGCCGATGCTGCCGGCAGTTTAGACCAGTTGATCAGACCGAGCGACGATGTTTCGGCCTTATAACGCGGGATGAATTTTGCAACGGCACTCATAAATTACGCAGCCTCCGTGGTGAATTCCGCGTAGCCTTTATCTTCAAGCTCAAGCGCTAGTTCAGGGCCCCCTGACTTGGCAATCTTGCCGTGCGCCAACACATGCACACGGTCCGGCTTAATATAATCCAGTAAACGCTGGTAATGCGTAATGACCAAAAAGGAGCGGTTTTTTGCCCGCAGGGCGTTCACCCCGTCGGCAACAATGCGCAAAGCATCGATATCGAGTCCGGAATCGGTTTCATCCAGCATGGCAAATTTCGGTTCCAACATCGCCATTTGCAAAACTTCATTGCGTTTCTTTTCCCCACCGGAAAAGCCGACATTCACCGCGCGTTTCATCATTTCATCGGAAATGCCAAGCTCCGCGCATTTTGATTTCATCAGCTTTAGCAAGCCAATGGCATCAAGCTCTTCCTCTCCGCGGGCCTTGCGTATGGCATTCAAGGCGGTTTTTAAAAACGTTGTCATCTGCACTCCCGGAATTTCTACCGGATATTGAAAGGCCAGAAACAACCCGGCCGCGGCGCGCTCATCCGGTTCCATCTCCAGAATATCTTCTCCGTCTAATAAAGCCGATCCTTGCGTGACCTCATATCCCTCACGTCCTGCCAGAACATAGGAAAGGGTCGATTTACCAGCGCCGTTCGGGCCCATAATGGCATGCACCTCCCCATTTCCAATGGTTAGGTCCAGACCTTTTAGGATTTCCTTGCCGTCAATTTCGGCATGCAGGTTTTTAATTTCAATCATACTCTGTGTACTTTCTTACTTGTTTTTTTCTTCTTCTTCCGCGCTGATTTTCTCTAAAATAGCCAGATTATTTTTGGTGGACTGCCCTAAGGATTGCTGCGCTTTATCCAGTTTTTGGATCAGCGCTTTATCAACATCATGAAATTCGTCAAGGCGCGCACGGAATTCCGCCGCCGCTTCCGTATACATATCCGCCACATGCTCCTTGTTCATCTCATTCATCGTAAAGGTAGTGCCGTCATTGGTCGCAACGGCAGACGTTTCCACTTCCATCCGTGATACCAGTTCTTCGGTAATTTTAATCATCTCCTCCACGGCCTGGCGTGAATCTTTTGATAATATGTGTTTCTTGTCTGTCATTTTTCATACTCCGTATTTGTGTATTTGTCTTAATTACATCTGTTATAATCTTTATTCAGTTAGTACTCTTCTATTAGTAGGAAGCGCTTTAGATGAAAAATAATCCCCTCTTCGTCATGATCGGAAAATTTGATGGTTTTTTCGACTTTTTTATGGCCATGCCGCTGCTTCTTAAACTTTTTGTTGTTCTTACTCTTATCGTTTTACCTGTCCCTCTTGGCTATATCCTTAGCCCTGAAATTTATACCAACACCCCAATCGCCAGTCCGTTCATTACAACATTTCCTATCATCAATAACCTGCTTCTTGTCATCCATGTCTCCTGCGCCATCCCGGCTATCTTGTTCGGTCCGTTTTTGCTCTACCGCCCTTTAGTAAGAACCAAACCCAACATTCATAGACTGCTGGGTAAATTTTATATTTTTGGCTGCATGATAGCCGCCATCACCATCTTTCCCGTGGCATTGTATAATGTCCCAAGCAAGATCGGCCCCCTCGGCTTTGGCATGATGGCCGTCTTCTGGTTTTTCATCACATTGTTTGCCTATAACGCCGCAAGACGGAAAAATTATGTGGCCCACCGCCGCTGGGTCATTCGCAGCTACGCCATGACTCTTGCCTTTATTCACGTGAATTTTACCTACAAGCTGTTGATGCCTTACGATCACATTACCTATGATACGTTGCGCGCTTTTCAAAGCCTCGTCAGTTGGCAATTCAATTTGCTGATTGCCGAATTCTATCTTGCGGCCACAAATTTCAACGGCACATTCGTCGGCAAATCTCAATGGTTTAAAAATCTTACGCATATCTCTCATCTCGATAAAATGTATCTTACAAAATCAAACGCAATATAGAATGTGGATTTGACATGTCATTTTTTGTTTTCTTTCTAATGCTGGTTGATAGGTATTGATGAGCCATCTGATAAAGTAATTTCAGTTTTGTTTCTTAAATCTGTTTTAACTAATTCTCTTTGTGCCAAAGATGAGTCTAGAAAAATTTTTTCTAGCTTATCTTCAAAACCTAACTCTATATCTTCTCCAAGTTGGTCATAAACATCTCTAGATATGTTACCGCAACAATATTCACTGCTTAAATCGAGTTCTAGATATTGCAAAACATCTTTTGTATAAACTTCAGCATCACCTTTCCAAAGATTAACATCAGCCCCCGAAACTAACCTCTCTACAACATCTTCAACAGGCATACCCCACAAGATTCCATTCTGAGAAAACTGAGAACATAATTTATAGATTTGTTCTTTTAAATCGTTCATCATCCAACACTCCCCTCCAGACTGATGCCGACAAGCTTTTGCGCTTCGACGGCAAATTCCATCGGCAGGTTCTGCATCACTTCACGGCAAAACCCGTTCACAATAAGCGCAAGCGCTTCTTCCTCACTAATGCCGCGCTGCTGGCAATAAAAAAGCTGGTCTTCACTGATCTTGCTGGTCGTGGCTTCATGCTCCAGCTGCGCGCCCGGATTTTTGGTTTCAATATAGGGTACCGTATGCGCCCCGCATTGATCTCCGATCAGCAGGGAGTCACATTGCGTAAAGTTACGGGCATTTTCCGCCCCTGCCATAATTTTCACACCGCCACGATAGGTCTGGTCGGAACGCCCTGCCGCGATTCCTTTGGAGATAATACGGCTGCGGGTGTTCTTGCCCATATGGATCATCTTGGTGCCAGTATCAGCCTGTTGTCTGTTATTCGTGATCGCAACAGAATAAAATTCCCCTTGAGAATTGTCCCCTTTTAAAATGCAGCTCGGGTATTTCCATGTAATCGCCGAGCCTGTTTCGACCTGCGTCCAGCTTATTTTTGAATTTGCTCCTTCGCAAATACCGCGCTTGGTCACAAAGTTATAAATACCGCCCTTGCCGTTTTCATCGCCCGGATACCAATTTTGAACGGTTGAATATTTTATTTCCGCATCTTCATGCGCAATCAATTCCACCACGGCGGCATGAAGCTGGTTTTCATCACGCATCGGCGCGGTACATCCTTCCAGATAGGAAACGTAAGATCCCTTATCGGCAATGATTAACGTGCGTTCAAACTGGCCCGTATTAATCGCGTTCATGCGGAAATATGTCGATAGCTCCATCGGACAACGCACGCCGGGGGGAATATAAACGAATGATCCATCCGTAAACACAGCCGTATTCAAACAGGAATGCTTATTGTCCGCCATTGGCACGACAGAGCATAAATATTTTTTCACCAGATCGGGGTGTTTTTCAATTGCTTCGCTAATCGAACAGAAGATCACCCCGGCTTCTTCCAGGGATTTTTTGAAAGTCGTCGCCACAGAGACAGAGTCAAAGACAGCATCAACAGCAACCTGCGGTGCGCCTTCCACGCCGGCCAGTACTTCCTGTTCTTTTAAGGAAATTCCAAGTTTCTCATAAGTTTCAAGCAGCTTTGGATCAACCTCATCCAATGATTTTGGTTTACTCATCATGCTTTTGGGTTGGGCGTAATAATAGGCATCTTCATAATTAATCGGTGGGAAATCCACTTTTGCCCAATCAGGTTCAGGCATTTTCAACCAATGGCGATAAGCCTTTAATCGAATATCCAACATCCATTCCGGCTCGTTCTTCTTTTCAGAAATTAACCGGATGATGTCTTCATTCAAACCTTTGGGCGCGTACTCCATTTCAATATCGGTTTCAAACCCGGCCGCATACGTACCAAGGCTTTTCACAGTATCAATAGTTTCCTGATCAATATGTGATGAAGTTTCAGCCATTCATATTTCCCATCATTTGTTTTAAAGAGACATTTTCCAGAGCCGTTTGCATCGCCTGATTAACGGGATTCCACTGCCCTTTCATAGAGCAGCCTTTGGCCCGTTCACAACAATCATCTTTTTGATCTACACAAGCGGTCAGGCGTATCGGTCCGTCCGTGGCCGTAATCACGAGAGCCATGGTTATTTGTTCCGGCGCTTTATTCAGGCAATAACCGCCATTTGATCCACGCGTTGAGGTAACGATATTCTGACGAGCTAACAGCTTTAGAATTTTGGAAACGGTCGGCTCGGGCAACTGCGTACTCTCAGCAATAAAGGCGGCGCTGTTGAGCCCCCCTTTATGCGCTGCCATCTCTGCCAAAATAATTACGGCGTAATCTGTCATTTTTGACAATTTAATCATTGTATTTGCGAGCCATTCTTAATTAGGACAACATTAGTCCGATTTGCTTGCCACCCTTTTACCGCATTAAGGCCAAAAATCAAGCCTGCATGACACGAAATGATACAAAATTTGTCCTGATTTAGCCGTTAAGTGTTTTTAAATTCTTTTAAGTAATGATAAATTATAAGTGTGGGAGAAATAAATATGACAGAGATCATAGATCAATTAAGACAAACCGAACCGGACGTACTGACATACGAAGAATTTGAACACTTTGAAGCACAGGCTTATCAGATAAAAGGCTGCTGCTAAGCTTCATCGCCAAACGGATTGGTCATTGCCGGATTTTCGATTTCAACAACCCAAAGATCAGGGTCACGGTCTCGTGCACGGCAAGCATAATCATCTGCCCGCTTTTCTTCGACAACGTCTTCATCAAAAACCGGATGCCAGCCCAAAACACCGTCCCAATCACGCTGCTGGGTCAAAAGTCTGCACTGCCCGTCCCTATCGCTCAACTTAAGCAAAACAAGCCCATCCATACGTTCTCCTTTATGGACAACATACACGCCGATTCCCTGCGACGATAACTCACGGATTTTTGATTCCAACCACAGATGGGTGGGTATGCGGGCGTCAGACACGTATGAAAATTATTTCTTTTTCAGCTTGCGCCCATAAAGCTCCAACCGGCATTCCACCAGTTCATAGCCCAGTTCTTCGGCGATCTTTTGCTTCATCTTTTCAATTTTCTCATTTTGAAATTCCAGAACCTTGCCCGTATCAAGGTCAATCAGGTGATGATGATGCTCTGTATTAATCTCATAGCGGGCATGGTCGCTATCATTAAAGTCATGTTTGTAAACAAGTCCCAATTCATCCAGCAAGCTTAATGTCCGGTACACGGTCGCAATACTAATAGAGGGATCTTTCTTTTTCGCGCGCTCATAAACATCTTCCACTGAAGGATGGTCATGAGCATGGGCCAAAACCGATAGGACGGCGCGGCGCGGCTCGGTCATTTTTAAACCAGCTTCAACACATTTCGATTCAAGGTTAGTGGCAGTCATGGGCGGATTCCTTATTTAATTACCGGATTTTAGCCTGATACCCCCGATTATTCAACACTTTGAGCGTGTTTCAGGGAAAGTAATTTTTACACGCGTGCCCTCACCTTCCACAGAATTCAATTCGAATTTTGCCTGGTGCAGTTCTGCCATTGCCTTGGTTAAAGGAAGGCCCAATCCCGTGCCCTGATAAATACTGGCTTTTTGGGGGTCATGTATTTGCCCGAAAGGCCGCATGGCTTCCTCAATTTTATCGGCAGGAATACCCAGCCCATGATCTTCTACCTGCAATATAATACCGCCAAACTCATCTTTCACAGCTGTAAGGGTAATATCGCCTTCTTTTTTGGAATACTTAACCGCATTAGTCATAAGATTAATCAAAATCTGCCTGATCAGACGCGGATCCCCGCGAAGCGCTGGGAGGTTTTCTTCAATATGCTGCTTAATCACCAACTGACTGCCAAAGACACGGAAATCAATAATACGCGTCACCGTCTCTATTAAAGCAGCCACATCAATATCATGCTCATCCAACTCCACCCGTCCGGCTTCAATCTTGGACATATCCAAAACTTCATTAATAATTTCGAGGAGGTGCTGCGCACTCATATGCACATCTGCCAGATACTCGCTATATTTAGCATTATTAATTGGGCCAAAGGTTTCATTAATAATCATTTCGGTAAAACCGATGATTGCATTTAAGGGGGTACGCAGTTCATGACTCATATTCGCCAAAAAAGCAGACTTTGAATGGTTGGCCGTGTCGGCTTGCTCCTTGGCAAGACGTAACGAAATCTCCATTTTTTTGCGCTCCGTGATATCCACCAACGTGGTCACCTGAAAACGCCTGCCATGACTTAAATCCAGTCTTGCCGTTGTATAAAGCGCGTTGGCGATACTGCCATCTTTGCGCAGGATTTTAACATCGCCGGCATGCCGGTCTGTTGATTGTAAAAATTCTTCGTAATTAGTTTGCGCATCTTCATGTTCATCGGGAGAAACAAAATCAATAAAATCTTTTCCGAGCGTATCACCCCTGTTCCAGCCAAAAATACGCTCAAAGCTGTCATTCACTTTCACAATGCGGCGATTGCGATCAAAAACAAGAAGACCGACCTCACTAACATCAAAGATAGACGTCAATAATAACAAGGCATCATCACGTTCCCGCTGAACAACAGATCCTTCTGTGGCCGTCGGCTGGGCAATCACGTCAAGATAGATAACCTGATCGCCTTTTAAAATAGGGTTAATCCAAAAACCCATGGCCCGTCCATTTCCCGGGAAACTCGGCATCGGCGGCACGCTCACCGCAGTTTTTTTCTTTAGACAGACCTTTAAGGATTCAGCCATGAGGAAAGCATTTTTTTGCGGAAAAACCTCAAAAATAGAAAGGCCCACCAGCTCTTCATCGGGCTTGTTAAAATATTTTTTGGCCTCATCATTGAGCATATGAATGATAAAATCTTCCCCTGATTTCTGGGTCAGAAACCTGGGCACGGGCATTTGATAAAACAATGCCTTATGATCAATACTATCTTCCATTTCCATATGTTTCAGAATATCAAATTAATCTTCTGAACAACAGAAAATAAAGCTTGTGATTTACTCCATGGAGTCGACAAAACGTTTTAGGGGGCTGGCTTCAACAAATTGCAGCACGGCTTCTTCATCATTGAGGTGGTCGTCTAGGTCCTGACGCATATTATCCAGAAGACCTTCAAGCTCTTCTGGCACAACAGGCTCTGCGACACAAAAAGACATACTTAATTTTTCTTTATTATTATCGTCGATTTTCAAAAATTGTTGCAATCTGGCGATGGCGGCCTGCGCGCCAACTGTATCTGTGTGCTTTAGGCTTAGCAAAAATTCGCCATTTTCAAGATAATAAGCATCATCAAAGGTACGGATACATTCTTTGATATTCTCCACGGCAACCATGAGGTTTGCCTGCGGGTCTTCAAATCCTGCAAATTTATCGATCCGGGCCATAACCAGACAAAACGGGTTGCCCTGTCTGGACAGGCGCTCCATCTCGCGGCGAATATCTCCTTTAAATACATGGATATTCCGCAGGCCCGTTAATTCATCGTAACCACTCCCTTCGGAGGCACTGTCACGCTCAAGCCTTCTGACGCGGGTTAAAAAAGCATCATAGATATTTTTAAAATCAATAAATTCTTCATGCGTCGGCTTACGCTGCGCCATGATATTACTTACGAGGCCTTCGCTCGCTTTCACCATCTCATCATAAACATGTTCTACATCTTGAAGGGTGGCATTTTTAAAGTCGGCATTATCGTAAGCCGTCTTGATCCAGAGGGAAAAGCTTTTGGGGGTTTCAATTTTATCCGGAATGATACCATCATTTACATACGCTGCTGCTAAAGCAATACGGCCGAACCAATCCGTAAAATGTTCTAAAACGGGGGCAAGTGACTGAAATTTTGTCTGTGCTTCATAATCTAACGCCATGTGGCTATATTATATGAAATTTATGAATAAAAAACGAATAAAATGCTCTCATAATGTCTAATCGGGGAGCCATTCTTTTTGCAAAGCCTCAAGGGTATCGTTTTTGATCGCTTCGCGGACCTCCCGCATTAAACGGTTAATCACCGCGACATTATGTTGCGAAATGATCTGATACGCCAGCATTTCCCCCGCTTTTAAGAGGTGATGGATATAGGCTTTTGAGTAATCGCGGCTACATGGAATATCCATAGAAGAATCCAAAGGCTCCGGATCATCTTTGTAGCGCGCATTGACCAGATTAATCCGTTCATTCTTCACGCCCTTAATAAGTGCCATACCATGACGTGCGATACGGGTTGGCATGACGCAATCAAAGGTATCAATACCGTACTTCACAGATTCAAAAACATCTTTAATACGCCCTATACCCAGAAAATGGATTGGCCGGTCAGGATGATTATATGGCTGGATTGCCTCCAGAATGCCATACATTTCCTCGTCACTCCCCCCTAGACAACCGCCGACTGCGGTGCCAAAAAAAGGCCTGTCCGCTACGTATTCTGCACTTGTCTGACGAAGGTCATGATAAATACCCCCCTGAACAATGCCATAGAGGCCTTGCTTGCCGTTATGCCCTTTTTCAAAAGCCGCGAGGGAACGATCCCCCCATCGCATACTCATCTCCATTGATTTGGCCGTATAATCACGCGTTACCTGATAGGCCGTGCACTCATCCATCTGCATAATCAGGTCTGCACCCAATTGGCGCTGCAATTCCATAGAAATTTCAGGGTTTAACATCAATTTGCGCCCGTCATGATAGGATTTAAAAACCGCGCCTTCTTCCGTGATTTTCATCAGGCTTTCTTTGGATTTAGATGTATTCCGCCCCTTAATCTCATCCGCACAAGTGCCATGTCCCATGGAAAACACCTGAAACCCGCCACTATCGGTCAGCATCGGGGCATTCCAATTCATGAATTTGTGTAATCCGCCCATCTTTTCGACCAGATCCGCCCCTGGCTGAATCATCAGGTGATAGGTATTCGCGAGAATAATATCCGTTTGCGCCTCTTTCATCTGGATCGGTGAAAGATTTTTGATGGAAGCCTTGGTTCCGCAGAAAATATAATTGGGTGTCTCGACCGTGCCGTGGGGCGTCGTAATTTTCCCTGTACGGGCGCCGGAATTTGCGGCTTTACAGGTTACCTCGAAACCAAAATTTGGATAGGTAAGATTGGAATCGAAAAGTCCGCTTGGGATATTGCCCATGGCGGACTTTTTCGCATTAGAAGCTGACATCTTGTTTATTTAGAAGCAGCTGCCTGCTTTTTCTCAATTTCTGATTTAACAGGACGAAGCGCGGGATGCAGCTTTGTCTTGGCTGTGGATGTTACATACGCATCCAAACCGCCTTTATGGTCCAATGTACGAAGACCGTGCGCTGTCGCGCGGATCTTAACCTTGCGTCCCAAGATCTCACTGTAAACACTTGTATCCTGAATATTAATTTCAAAAGTACGCTTTGTAGCATTACGTGCGTGGGAACGGTTATTTCCTACCATGCGTTTCTTTTGAGTTATCATACATTCGCGGCTCATCGTCTTATCCTTTTTTAATGTTGCCATGGCCGCAAGCGGCAGGGCAATTCGGCATAGTTACCGTTAGATTCTTAAATTCAGGCGGACAATAGTCGAATATGGCTAGAATTGTCAAGCATTACAGAAAGAAATTAAGCAAATATCATGGCGGCACATAAACTGGCCAAAAACAGGATATGAGCCATAAAAACCAGATACATGACCCGGTGCAAATGTTTTGCCACGAGTTGGGCTGTCGCTTTGGGAGGCCCTACCCATCCGCGCTTAATAATTTGCCCATCCAGATCCGGTGTCGGCCCCCCTAAACTGACATTCAGGGCATAGGCCGCTGCCGTCATGGGAAAGCCCCCTTCTGCGTAGGATGCGGCCCCTTTATGCTTGAACAAGGCTAGAAAGGCGCGGGTCATACCGGCCGTCGGGGTTAAAATGCCGGCCAACGCAATCAGCACGCCTGCCAGAAGATTGGGCACAAACCCCATGAGCTTTTCAAGCGCAATCATCGCATCGCCAAAACCACCGGAATGGCCGTCTTTGCCGAAACGCCAGGACAGAGCGGCAATACCCCCATATAAAAACGCCAACGGCAGGCCCCCGATAAGAAACCAGAGAACAGGTCCGATAACAGCCTTGTCAAAGGATTGCAGCACAAGTCCCATTCCGACGCGGGTAATGGTGTAATCATCGTTTTTGCTTAAATCCGTAAAGCTGGAGCGTGCAATTGCATAATAAGCCCCGGGCTTCACGTTCTTTTCATTCAGCGCTTTATAAAGCCGCCCTGTGGCTGCCCAGACCGCCCCGGAACTCATCAAAATACATAATCCCAAAATATCTACCAATGACCAGATGGGATATTGCGCACTTAAAAGGGCCCCTAACCGCCCAAGAAGGAAGGAGAGAGCTAAAACGACAGAGGCCAGTATAAAACCGCGAAAAATAAGATCTCCCTTGGGTCGTCCTAATTTGTTCATTCGCCGCCCTATTCCGCCGAAGACAATATCCACCCATTGCCAATAAAAGGGATTTGCATTGCCACGCAGCCCACCGCGTATCATGCCGCCAATAGTCACCACCAACAGGGCCGCAATAGCCACAGGCAGGCGCTGGGGATCAAAAATATCCTCATGAAAGTGTTGAACAGCGTTTGTTAGCTTTTGAAGAAAATCTTCTTCCATTGTCTTGATTACCTTTTTGAAATCATTGGTAAATCTTATCACCCGCTTATAAGGGGCGCTAACGTCTGCTCTTTTTTATCCACAGCGCAATATAAAATTATAAAAAAGCTTTTTGTGATTATAAAATTTCAAGCCAAGATCACTCTCACACTATAATTATAAAAAATAAAACAGGGTCAAAATAAATGCGTTACGCTGCGATTGAGGCAATGGGATCTTTTGCCAGATTGGGCTTTGCCGGAGCAGCCTTATATACGGCTTCAAGCGCTTTATGGCTACAGGCGGCGCAGGCTTCCCCCTCTCCTGCCGCTAAATTTTTCGAAGCACCGGCAAACCAAATGCGCGCCATGGCCACCATGTTTAGCCGGGCGGCGGATACATACGGTCGTCCCTCTTTTGATATCTCCACCATTAATGTGGGGGGGCAGGATGTGGCCGTCCATGAAGACGTGGTCTTGGAAAAACCTTTTTGCAATTTAAGGCGTTTTAAACAGGATACGGACAGAGACCTGCCGAAAGTCTTGCTTGTCGCCCCGATGTCGGGACATTACGCCACATTGCTGCGCGGCACCGTCGAAGCCATGTTGCCCGATCACGAAATTTATATCACGGACTGGCGCGATGCCAAAAATATCCCCCTCTCCGAAGGAAAGTTCGGTCTGGAGGATTATGTGGATTATGTGCAGGACTTTATTCGGCATATCGGCCCTCAAACCCATGTCAAAGCGGTTTGCCAGCCAACGGTGGCCACGCTGGCCGCTATCGCTCTAATGGCTCAAAACGATGATCCTGTAACTCCCCTCTCCCTGACCCTTGTCGCGGGCCCTATCGATACACGCGCCGCGCCCACAGGCGTCACGCAATTGGCCGGGGAAAATGATTTGGGAGATTTTGAACGCAACGTCATTATGACGGTCCCGCCCGGTCATCCCGGCGCAGGACGGGAAGTTTATCCCGGTTTTATTCAATTGGCCGCCTTTATGAGCATGAACCCTGACAGGCATATGCAAGCTCATGTCGATATGTATAAAGCCTTATGTGATTGCGATGATGAGGCGGCGGAAAAGCTAATGACATTTTATGATGAGTATCTGGCTGTCGCCGATCTGCCTGCTGAATTTTATCTGGAGACCATTGACCTTGTCTTCCATCGCCAAGCCCTGGCCCGGGGAATATTGGAGATCAACGGACAATTAGTAGATTTATCAGCCATTCAACACACGCGGATTAAAACAATTGAAGGCGGTGCAGATGATATTTCAGCCGTTGGCCAAACCAGTACAGTTCATGACTTATTAACCGGTCTGAATGACTCTCAGAAATTTGCTTTTATCCAGCCGGAGGTCGGTCATTATGGCACGTTTAACGGCAAACGCTTTCGGGCGGAGATTTTGCCGCGGGAAGCCGCCTTTATAAGAGATGCTGCCGCCACCAAAGGGATTGCGTATGATACGATGGTCGGGACTGCCATTTCCCCGGCTGCGTGGCAGGAGGAACAAAAGGCGCATCAAGAAAGAACTGCAGACCGTGCAAACGCCCCTACCCCGCGGGCAGCGTGATTTTACGTTATTCCCTTTTGGCGAAGTCTGGACTATAATAAAAGGATATCATTTAGAGGAAAAGATGGCCCTCAGAAGCGCTTTAAGAAATACACACCAAGCTATTTTGGCAGATAAAGCCTTGAAAGCGCTTGAAAAGTACCCCTTTGAAGACATCTCACCCGATTTGGTCGTAAAAATCAATCCGCGCGCCAAGCGCATGGCATTAAGGCTGGACCCTAAAAAAAGACAGGTCAATCTTGTTATTCCCAAGCGCAGTTCCCTGCGGGGCGCATACATGTTTGCTCTGGAACACAAGTATTGGATCCAGGAGAAGCTGGCTGAATTACCGGAAATCATAGAGTATATTGACGGGGCCCAAATTTCGATTTTGGGTAAGAGTGTCACTATATGCATTAATTATGATGAAACTTTAAAAAAAACAGATATCTCATTGTTAAATAATAGTTTATTCGTCTCAACAAACAAAGAAGACCCGTCAAGCCGCATTCGGCGCTTTATTATTAATCTGGCAAAAACCCGTTTAAGCGATCTCGCTCATAAAAAAGCGGCTTTAATAAATAAGACCATCAGTAAAATTGATGTGAAAGATACAACCAGCCGGTGGGGCAGCTGCTCCCACGATGGCAAGCTATGTTTTTCTTGGCGCCTGATTTTTGCGCCCCCGCAGGCCTTCGATTACGTGGTTGCACATGAAGTAGCCCATTTACGATATATGGATCATTCCCCTGCCTTCTGGGACCAATGCGAAGACCTATGCGAAAATTATTCCAAAGGGAAATCATGGATGCGCCGCCATAGCGGCGATCTAATCCGCTACCAATAAAGTCTTTTAGTTGACATAATGTTGTTCTGCTTTTATATACCTTCATTATGTCAAAACTTACGAGACGCGCATTATTAGTTACAGGAGGCTTAGCAACCCTTGGCTTTGCCCCGACCGTTGCACGAACAGTCGTCACCTATAAAGGAGATGACTGGGGCCTGTGTAACGAAGATGAGGATAATCAAAACGCCGCAAGATACCTTGATGCGCAACAAGACTATAGTGTTCCGGCCGGTTACCGCCAGATATACGGGCAGCGTCAATACACATTGGTCGGCGAAACCGACCATACGGATAAGCGTATTGATGATTTTTTCTACGGCGAAGGCAATATTGCCGCCATGGTCGAAGGCGGGATAAAACATCTTTGCTTGGAAAAAGATAGAAGCCTCCAACCTGTAATAGACAGTCTGGCCAATGGCACCGTACTACCTGAAGATTATGCATCAACTCAGATGCCAGACCCCCTTGTTACCGACTTTGACCACTATCTGTTTAATCAACATCGGAAATTTGCTGCTGCTATACATACTATGGCCGGTTTGGGAATTCAGATTCATTGCATTGATACGGTGCAGCAGGAAAAAACCTTTATATCACCTGAAGCCGATAGGTTTTATGACGCCCCCAGGGAATTCCACAGGGATATGTGTCAAAGTCCCGAGGGGATGACAGCCAACGCGCAAACCGTATTTGCCTTATTACATGCTTTTAAATTATGGGCGCATCATGACGAAATGGCCCTCATCAATGCCCAACGGGCAGATGACCGGCAAAGACTGGAAACCACACAGGCCTTATGTGGAAATGATCCGGCTATCATTTTTATGGGGAACAGTCATTTCGAAAAGCGTCCTAATAGTTTTAAAGGGCTTTTAGGTCCCGATGCGCTTCATGTAGGCATTTACGGGGACAGCAGATACTACGAACTCCCGAAATATAATATGGCTCCCGACTTTGTGCATTTGGTCGAACAAGAAACCGTCTACAGAATGCCGGTGCAACAAACCCAAAACCATACACTCCAAACCGAGAGACCGCCGAGAAAAACCCTGTAATTAGCTGACTAAGTAATACTGCCCATGACAATGAACAAACGTAAACGCCGTCAAAACCGCTCCGGACCGAAAAAATCTTCCCAGCAGGATGCTTTGCGTTTATATCGCTCCCTGCATGACCGATACCATGCCGACCTAAGACGGGAACGCTTTGGCCGTGTGCATGACGCCTATGGTTTCCCGCTTCTTTTGAGGCATAACGTATGTGTTGCCGACCCTGAACTGGGACATGCTCCCGGCATTATCATCGATAACCTGCCGAAAGACCTTTTTCAAAAAGATGTCCTGGATGTAGGGTGCGGCAGCGGCGTCATATCACTGGCAGCGGCCTATCGGGGGGCCAATGTCGTTGCCACTGATATTGACCCGAAAGCCATACGCCTGACAGAAGAAAATCTTGGTTTAAATGCACAAGTCGCAAAACGTATTACTGTCATGCAGAGCGATCTATTCTGCGGCGTCAAGCGTACCATGCCTAAAAAAAAATTTGATATTATCGCGGCCAATTTATGGTTTCCGGTCGAAGATCCGAATTCCCGCCACGCTTTAAAAGAAGCCCTCACATGCTATCGGGATTTCTTTAGCGCTGTTCGCTCCTTTTTAAAACCCGGTGGGGTGGTATGCCTGCCAATTAATGATTTTTCCGACACCGGCACCACAATGGAAATTATGCAGGGCAATAGCATCCGCCCCTATCTTGCCCATACATATAAAAGACATTTTGCCGGTCAAGTCGGCGTTAACTGGCGATTGTATAGCTTTGACCGTGATGGCAATCCCGCCCGTTTAAGTTCAAAACCATCGCCTCAAAGCGCATCCAATGCCCCCTGAAGAATAATTTGCGCGGCAAGTTTATCAATTACCTTTTTTCGACTTTTCCTATGCATATTCACAGTGTTATCCAGAAAGTCATCCACAGCTTGTGTGGATAACCTTTCATCCCATAAAGCAATAAAAGGCTGTTTGCCAAAGATTTGCGGGGCTTTAGACATCTCATCAGCAAACGATCTGGTGGCATCACAGCGTGGCCCTTCTGAGCCATCCATGTTTAATGGCCACCCCAAGATATATCCCTTCACGTCGAACTCTTGAATAAGCGCCCCCAATGCCTGAATATCCTTTGAAAACTTGGTACGCTTGATGGTGGTCACAGGTGTTGCAATGCTTTGCCGTGAATCACTAATCGCCACACCAATTGTTTTACTGCCTAAATCCAACCCCATAAGCCGCGAATTTTTAGGTACATTATTCCGGCAATCCTGCAAAAGCCTCACTTTCATGTCTTGCGCCTCCCTTTGCGCAATGTTAGAAGATTTAAGCATTCCATTAATGAAAAACAAGAGAAACCCGTCATGACATCAAATCACCAGCTAGATAAAAAAGATGTTGCCAAGGTTGCATCCCTCGCCCGTTTAAAAGTCAGTGAAGAAGAACTGGCTACCTATGCTCCGCAGCTTTCAGGTATAATCGGTTTTGTTGAACAACTTGGCGAAGTGGACACAGACAATGTTGAGCCTTTGGCCAATGTGGTTGATATTACTTTAAGACTCCGCGCCGATGAAATCACGGACGGCAAAATTCAGGAAAAAGTCCTTGCCAACGCGCCTGAAACGCTTGAAGGTTTCTTTGTCGTGCCAAAGGTTGTCGAATAATTTTAAATTTATAAGGAATTAAAATGAACAAGATTAACGAACCCGATCCGATTACCAACACCCAAGCCCGTCACAAACTGGCCCGCATTGCCCCTATCGTTTTGTTGGTCGATGTTATTCTGGCTGCCATCATCTGGTTTATGAAAGAAGATATTTTTCATGAGAAAGCAGACTATCTGGGCAACATGATTGCAGGGGCACTTATTATTGCCGGTGTTTTTTCTTTTGTGATCTTAAGATTAATGGCGCATAAAATCACCCAAACTGACCGCGTAAGAGACCATAAAGACGACCTATGACATCCTTAACTTCACTCACTATGGCTGAAGCCCTTCAAGGGTTGAATGCAAAAGACTTTACATCTGTGGAATTAACGCAGGCGCATATTGACGCGATGGCTGCAGCCAAAGAACTAAATTGTTTTATCACCGAAACACCTGACCTTGCGCTGGAACAGGCTGCGGCAGCTGATAAACGCCGCACCGAAGGAAATGCCCGCGACCTTGACGGCATTCCGATTGCGATGAAGGATCTATTTTGTACCGAAGGTGTCCAGACTACTGCCGCCAGCCATATTCTTGAAGGGTTTATACCGCAATATGAATCAACGGTCAGTCAGAATCTGTTGAACGCCGGGACAGTTATGCTGGGCAAAGCGAATCTTGATGAATTCGCGATGGGTTCTTCAAACACCAGCAGTCATTTTGGGAATGTCATCAATCCATGGAAGGCCAATGGCGGCGCCAATGCGGATCTGGTCCCGGGGGGATCTTCCGGCGGATCTGCCGCTGCTGTTGCAGCGCGCATTGCAATGGCCTCCACCGGAACGGATACGGGCGGCTCCATTCGTCAGCCTGCCGCTTTTTGCGGTATTACAGGCATTAAACCAACTTATGGCCGCTGCTCCCGTTGGGGCATTGTCGCTTTTTCATCTTCTCTTGATCAGGCGGGTGCCTTTGGTCGCAGTGTCGAAGATGCGGCGTTGTTATTAAAATCCATGGCAGGTTTCGACCCGAAAGACAGCACAAGCGCCCAAAAAGACGTGCCTGATTTTGCCGCCGCGATCACAGGTGATGTTAAAGGCCTGAAGATTGGTATTCCAAAAGAATATCGCGTAGACGGCATGCCTGAAGAAATTGAAAAAATGTGGCAAGATGGTATTGCCATGATGAAAGATGCCGGCGCGCAAATTGTCGATGTCTCCCTGCCGCACACCAAATATGCCCTGCCGACTTATTACATTATCGCACCGGCGGAATGCTCTTCTAACCTCGCCCGTTACGACGGCGTGCGTTACGGATTGCGTGTGGAGGGTAAGGACCTGAACGAAACATACGAAAACACCCGCGCCGAAGGTTTTGGTGATGAAGTCAAACGCCGGATTATGATCGGCACCTACGCTTTATCTTCCGGCTATTATGATGCTTATTATATCAAGGCACAAAAAGTCCGCCGTTTGATTGCCGAAGATTTCATGAAGGCCTACGAACAATGTGATGCCCTACTCACCCCGACAGCGCCAAGCGCGGCCTTTGCCATCGGGGAAAATGAAGACGATCCAATTAAAATGTATTTGAACGATGTCTTTACCGTGCCGGCTTCTCTGGCAGGCTTGCCGGGCATGTCTGTGCCAACGGGATTGAACGCCCAAGGCCTGCCTCTGGGCTTACAAATTATCGGTAAACCCTGGGACGAAGAAACGGTTTTACGTGTTGGCGGCGCGTTGGAAAAGGCCGCAAACTTTACAGCTGAACCCGCTTTGGCCACTAAATTAGCGGCCTGAGCCTAAAATAAGATAGGATAGTATGATATGAGAATAATATGTTTAACCCTTCTGGGATGCTTCCTGTCTACTTTTGCGCTGGCTGCAACGCCTATCAACAAAGATCAGGCAAACGCCTATTACGAAGCTTGTAAAAAGACGCAAGACCCCCGTTTTTCTGCGGAGGTTCAGGATTTATTCTGTGCCTGTACCGCGTCCCATTACATGACAGCGTTAACCGTGGAAGACGTTAAAACAATGGGACAACAAAATCAGAGCGGGCGCACTGCCATGAATAAAATGATTCTGGATGTTTATGCCCCTTGTATTCAATACCCGACCCGCGCCTATCATTATGATGCCTGCATAACCGACCCGAAAGCCAAAATTTTAGGGAATCCGGCCAAGTTATGCTCATGCGCCGCGGACTCCGTCGCCAGCCATCTTGAGAAAAATGCCCGCATCATGTTTCAGGATATCTTGAGTAAGAACCCGAATATCGGCGATCCCATGCAAACCCTATATGATGATCCCGGGTTTCAGTCTTACGCCAAATCACAACTTATGAGCTGCGTGACGCGCTAACGACATAACGGGCACTCCCCTATGGCCAATCTATCCGTTAATATGCGTGCCGTCGTGCTCGTGCTTGTTTCATTTCTTAGCTACAATTGCGGCGATGCGTTCGTTAAACAAGCGCTCAACTTTTATTATTTTGCAGAAGCTGCATTTTATCCCACTCTTTTCTACGCATTGATCGTTTTGATATTTCATAAGAAATTTGGCGGCTTCTCCTCCCTTTTTAAAACAAAATATAAAAAATATCATTTCCTTCGCGGACTTGGCGGGACCGGTTGTTATCTATCTTTCGCCTTTTCCATCCAGTACATTACCCTGGCAGAAACATACACACTCTTGCTCACATCACCGTTCTGGATTGCAATTTTATCCATTTTCTTTTTCAAAGAATTCATTGGTTTTCATCGTTGGACTGCCATTGTTTGCGGCTTCATCGGCGTACTCATCGTCATACGTCCCGGCCTCATCTCGATTGAACCTGCCTCGCTTCTCATGCTATTGGGGGCTTGCGGCTTTGCATTCTTTGTTATTTACACCAAAAAAATTGGCGATCAGGAACCTTTAATCAATATGGTTATTTATCCTATTCTGGTGGAAGCAATGGTGTTGGGCCCCCTTATTGTCTGGAATGGCTTTTTAAATGAGGGTTTTTCACCTCCCGCCATTCACCACATACCTTTCTTCACTCTGGCAGGTTTGTTCTTTCTTATCGGGACCAGTCTTTCCTCCCTGGGTTTCTCCTCTGGAGAATCTTCCTTGCTCGCGCCGCTCCATTATTCGCAGATTATCTGGGGAACATTGATAGGATTTTTCTTTTTTGCAGAAATTCCGGAACTTTGGACAATGGTGGGCAGTATGGTTATTGTAATAAGCGGTATATATTTGATTTACCGCGAGCATAAAGCACACCACATAATGTATTAGGTTTCATGAAATTTAAATCCAAAGACACAAACGCCATGATGTTATCATTAGGCGGGTTCTCCCTTTTTGCTATTGGCGACTTGTTCATTAAGTTTCTGGCGGATGAGGGGTTTCAGGCAATTGAAATTGCTTTTTTCCTAAATCTTTTCTATCTCCCGTTTCTGATATTACTCTCCCCCGTTATTGGGGGAATCAAGGCAACCTTACGCACGGAAAAATTGTGGCTGCATGTCTTGCGCTCCTTAATCGGGATTGTGATTTTTACGATTAACGTGAATGCCTTTCAAAAACTGGGCTTAAGCCTGTCTTATACCCTTATGTTCGTGGCACCCTTTTTTGCCGCCTTTATCGCTGCCGTCTTTTTAAAACAGAAAATCCATTTTCATCGTTGGTCCGCCATTCTATTGGGCTTTGTCGGCGTTCTGGTGGTTTTACGCCCGGGGGTCCAACCTCTTGAACCGGCCGCCTATGCCGTTTTGGCCGGCGCCGTCTTAATTGCGATAAACCATATTCTGGCCCGTAAAATCGGTGAGGACGAACCCTTAATGGCCTTCTCCTTATTTGGCTGCATTATTGCGGTTCAGGTTTTTGCCGTTTTAAATTTCTGGGACGGGGAAGCGAATATTCCGCAAAAGTTTGACTGGCTGTTTTTCCTCATCATCGCCAGCTTTCATATGGCCGGCGGCTTGCTAACCTCCCGTGCCTTCAGTATGGCAGATACGGCCATTGTAGCCCCTTTCCATTATATCCAGCTTCTCTGGGGGACCTTGTTCGGCATTCTGATCTTTTCTACCGTACCGGATATCTGGATGGGCCTTGGGGCGCTATTGATTGTCTTCAGCGGTATTTATATTATCTACCGTGAACATGTGAAGAAGGAAGACTTCACCACTGCTACAACAGCCCATGGCGCATTAGATCAGGACTAGATGGAAAAATTTTCACCGAAAATACAAGGCGCTCTGCTTGGTCTGGTCGCGTTCAGCGTTTTGTCTTTCGGTGACACCACCATTAAGGCACTCACTGCGCATTATGATATTTTTGCCGTGGGCCTTTATTTAAATATTTTCACTATTGCCTTTTTGCTTCCCATCCTCGCCTATAAAGACGGCTTGAAAAAAGCCTTCAGGACACGAAGTTTCCCCCTGCATATCCTCCGTAGCCTTTTTATGCTTTGTATTTTCCTGTCTATTATTTATGCGTTAAAAATTCTGCCTATCGCAAACACCTATACGATAACCTATACCATGCCGTTTATTCTTAATATTCTGGCCTTGTTTATTTTAAAAGAAAAAATATCCTCTTATAGATGGCTGGCAATCTTTGCCGCCTTTATCGGTATTCTGATTGCCCTGCGCCCGGACACAATGGCTTTCAATCTCGGCACGCTGGCCGCGATGGTTGTCGCCTTATTTCTGGCGGCCAACACCATCACTGTGAAGTTCATTCATGCCAAAGATCACTGGATGACCTTCATTGCCTACCCCATGATGATCCAGACACCTGTGATTGCCTTCATTGTTGCCTTAAGGGAGCAGCCCCTTTTCCCTGAATGGTCTCTGATCCCATGGTTATGGATGATATGCGGCGGATTTTTCTTTGCCCTCGGCCTGATCTTGCTGCCACAGGCCATTAAGCGCACGGAAACACCCATTTTTGGCTATACCCAATACATAACCTTCCTCTGGGCTGTCATTTTAGGTTATTTTATTTTCTCAGACATGCTTGATGTCTGGACAGCCACGGGAGCAATGATTATTGTAGCCAGTGGTATATTCCTGATTTATCGAGAAAAAGTAGAAAACAGCAAAATTTTGGAAATTGAAGAAGATGGGCACATTGGTCAAAGGTGAAACGGGTGAATGGGAAATTGTGATCGGGATGGAAGTCCATGCGCAAGTCATCGCCAATTCAAAACTCTTTTCCGGTTCTGCAACCGAATTCGGCGCGGAACAGAATACACAGGTTTCCATGGTCGATGCCGCGATGCCCGGTATGTTGCCCGTCCTGAATGAAAAATGTGTGGAGCAAGCAGTGCGGACCGGTCTGGGCTTGAACGCGCAGATCAATAAAAAATCTGTTTTCGCCCGTAAGAATTATTTTTATGCCGACCTGCCGCAAGGCTACCAGATCTCACAATTTGAAGAACCTATTATCGGTACCGGTGAGATTGAGATTGATCTGGCTGACGGTACGACCAAAGTGATCGGTATTACCCGTTTGCATCTTGAACAGGATGCCGGTAAATCCATTCACGACCAGCACCCGACAAAATCTTTTGTCGATCTGAACCGTTCAGGCTGCGCCTTAATGGAAATTGTTTCGGAGCCCGATATTCGCGGTCCTGAAGAAGCGGCTGCTTATTTATCGAAGTTGCGTATGATCCTGCGCTATCTTGGTACTTGCGATGGCAATATGGAGGAAGGCTCCATGCGGGCCGATGTGAATATTTCTGTGCGCAAACCTGGGGATGAGTTGGGGACAAGAGCCGAAGTTAAAAACGTGAACTCTGTTAAAGCCGTACAGCAGGCAATTGATTATGAAGTTAATCGCCAGATCGACCTGATTGAAGGTGGCGGCACAGTCGTGCAGGAAACACGGCTATGGGATCCTAACAAAATGGAAACACGCTCTATGCGTTCCAAAGAAGAAGCGCATGATTACCGCTACTTCCCTGACCCTGACCTGCTCCCACTTATTCTGGAAGACAGTTTGATTGAAGGTATAAAAAGCACCTTGCCTGAATTACCGGATGAAAAGAAACACCGTTTTATGAATGATTTTGGCCTAAGCTTGTATGATTCAAGTGTACTTATCGCTGAAAAATTCCGCGCGGAATATTTTGAAACGGTTGCCAATGATAATGATGCGAAGCTTGCAGCCAACTGGGTTATCAATGAATTATTAGGCGCATTGAACAAGGATGAAAAACGCCTCAAGGACTCTCCTATCACGGCAGAGCAGCTTGGTGGACTTATCAAGCTTATTTCCGACAATACAATCTCCGGTAAAATTGCCAAAGATGTCTTTGCCGAAATGTATAAGACAGGTCAAGATGCCGAAAAGATCGTGGAAGAAAAGGGCCTGAAACAGGTGACCGATACCGGTGCCATTGAAGCCATTATTGACGAAGTCATCGCAGAAAACCCTGATAATGTTGCGGCTTATAAAGGGGGTAAAGACAAACTGATGGGCTTTTTCGTTGGTCAGGTGATGAAAAAATCCCAAGGCAAGGCCAACCCCGCTATGGTGAACGAGATTCTAAAGAAGAAACTAAGTTAGCCTTTACAATTCCTGCATAAAATTTTCTGCCATGCGGCCTATCTTCGGGTCGTTTTGTAACATCGTCTGTGTCAAATTATTCAACGCACGGCGGGCGAAACACATCTGAAGATAATTTGGCTCTTGCCCTTCCCTTATTTTAATCAATACGGCAATATAATATTATAGTTGAAAGAGCATCAGGGGGAGACACAATGACATCACCGGAAAAAGGTCAAAAAGTTCCATTAAACCATACATTGAAATCCCGCCAGCGGGTACTGGCCGGGTTAAGCTGGGATGCGCGTGAAGATAAAGTGGGCCTTATGGGAAAAGTGATGAATACAGATTCACAGCATGATCTTGATATATCCTGCTATGTTTATAACCGTCAGGGGGAGTTTATTGATTTTGTAGGCGCCGAAGCGCAGGATTCAATGGATCAGTCCGGCAAGATTTACCACAGCGGTGATGATATGAGCGGCGCCGGCGAAGGCGATGATGAAAGCATCTCGGCAGAGCTTGCCGAACTGCCGGGGAATGTGCATGGGATTGTCTACCTGATTGAAATCCGCAGCAATCATGTTTTTTCTGACATTACCTCTCCCTATGTCCGTCTGGCCGATGGCATGACAGATGACAATCTATTGGAAATCAATGTTAGTCATGATGACTGCACTGATAAGATTGCCTTTGTCGCCTTTTCTATTTTCCGGAGTATAGAAAGTTCCACCGGCTGGATGCTATATAATGTCAGCGAATATCCTGATATCGACCAGATCGAAGACTGGGGCAGATATTTAGCGCAATTTGTGGATTGATCTTCCTGACCAGCCTTGATAAACAAGTCCCTACGGATACGTGGCCGAGTGGCTGAAGGCGCTCCCCTGCTAAGGGAGTATGGGGTTTATAGCCTCATCGAGGGTTCGAATCCCTCCGTGTCCGCCATTTTTCTTAATAAAAAATCTATCTGAATAAAGTCAAAATTCCCCCTGTTATTGCCACACTTGCAGAGTATAGTTGAGGCATGACAGATCACATCTTTAAATTTCCCAGCCCTTTTGCCAAAAGTAGTAAAAAAGAAAGCATCCCGCTTTATTTCATCCATAAAAGCGACTTTGACACATGGGTTAAAAAGCAAAGCAAGTCCAGACAAACACAATTAAAACAAAGAGGATTCGAAGGGAACGCCAAACAAACCTGTAAAGTAATAGGATCTAATGGTGAAATTGATTGTTTTGTCGCCGGCTTAAGCGATCCTGTCCATCATCTGGACTCTGCCCCTCTCTTCCTTTCCATCCGCAATAATTTTGATCCGGAATATATCAAGAACCATATTTTTGAAATTACGAGCGACCATGAAGAAGATGTCTTGAATAAAATATGCATCGGCTGGGGTCTTGCCGCTTATAATTTTGATCATTACAAGAAAAACGATAAGGCGGCGCCTGTCCTGCTAACCCCTAAAAAGGCAGGCGTAAAAGAAATAACAGCCACAATTGAGGCAGTCAGTCTGCTTAGAAACCTGATTAACACCCCTGCCAGTGATCTGGGCACAGATGAACTGGCACAGACGGCTAAAAATCTGGCCAAAGAACACAAGGCCAAAATTAAAATCATTAAGGACGAGGAACTGGAGAAAAAGAATTTCCCGATGATTTATGCGGTGGGTAAGGCCAGTCCCCGCCGTCCGCAATTGGTGGATATGACATGGGGCAATGCCAAAAACCCGAAAGTGACAATTGTTGGTAAGGGCGTCATTTACGATACCGGCGGCCTGAACCTGAAACCCGGGCAATATATGCGTGATATGAAAAAGGATATGGGCGGCGCAGCCCATGCCTTGGCGGTGGCGCACATGATCATGTCCCTCAACCTTCCTATTCAACTGCGGGTTTTGCTGCCGATTGCGGAAAATGCCGTTGCCGGCAATTCGTATCGTCCCGGCGACATCCTGCACAGCCGCAAAGGGATCACCGTTGAAATTTGTGATACAGATGCCGAGGGCCGCCTTGTGGTGGCCGATGCCCTGACTTATGCCTGCGAAGATGATCCGGATTTACTGGTAGATTTCTGCACACTGACAGGGGCTGCCCGCGTGGCTGTCGGTTATGATATACCGGCATTCTTTTCCAATAATGACGCGTTTTTGGACAATTTACGTCATTCCAGTGTGGAACAGGATGACCCTGTCTGGCCGTTTCCTTTATGGGAGGGGTATGACAGCAATCTGGACGGTGCTGTCTCGGACATCAAAAATGAAGGAACGGGCCGTGCCGGGCATATAGAAGCAGCCCTGTTTCTACAGCGCTTCATCGACAAGAAAGTCGATTGGATTCATCTGGATTGCTACGCTTGGCAAAACAGTGATAAACCGGGCCGCCCTTATGGCGGGGCAGATACAGGCGCCCGCGCTATCTTTAACTTCATCCGCACAAAATTCGGTTAAAACATGCTCTTAACAGTTCAAACACCCACCGCGAATATTTTAGGCAATCCGCAGGAACCGGATAAAATAAGCAATGAGGATTCCCAGCTTTTATATGGGGAAACCTTTCAGGTAGAAAAGGAACATGGCGCCTACGTCTATGGCTATAACACACTTGATGGATATAAAGGATTCGTGGAACGTGACCAACTTATCAAAAATGCGCCGCCAGCCAACATTGCCGTGCAGGTCCGTTCCACACATTTATACCAGGAGCCTGATTTTAAAAGCCGTCCGGCAAAGAGGCTGAGCTTTCTTTCACGGTTAAGCATGACAGAAGAAACCGCGAATGGCTTTGTACGGCTCCAAAATGGACTGTGGCTTTTTGCCGACCACGCGCGCGCGCTTGATGGCTTCCAAATGCCTGATGATATGGCCCAGACGGCGACCCTTTATTTGAATACGCCTTATCTCTTTGGCGGGCGCTCTGTCTTCGGCATTGATTGCTCCGGCCTTATTCAACAAATTATGATGGCACACGCTCATCCCTGCCCGCCGCGTGATACAGGGGATCAGACGGGCGCTTTCGGCACTAAAATCGATAGAAAAGATATACAGCGCAACGACATCGTCTTTTTCAAAGGGCATGTCGGCATTATGATGGATGACAAATACATCCTGAATGCGACAGCCCGTCATATGAGCACCGTTATGGAAGATCTGGACGATCTTGAAAAAGTCTATGAAGGTATCACCCACATAGCCCGTGTTTAAAAAAAAGCTAAAAGCTTTCGTGAAAAGCGAATGTCTTAGGCTGCTTCTTTGAGGTGTGTCCCTTTAGGTGATTGTATCTTGAAATCAAGGTGTCCCTCTTTTTCTGTCGCCTGAACGATAGAGCCATCAACGATTTCACCCTTTAGCAACATTTCAGCCAACTTGTTTTGCAGTGCTGTCTGGATGACCCGTTTCAGAGGGCGCGCGCCATAAACAGGGTCATACCCCTGATCGGCAAGCCATTTTTTAGCTTTCTCATCAATCTCCAACTTGACTCGGCGATCCGCCAGTAATTCATGAAGATCTTCAAGCTGTATTTCGACAATACCCGTCATTTGTTCCCGCCCAAGACGGGAGAATAACAGGACTTCATCCAAACGGTTTAAAAACTCAGGACGGAAAGCCGCACGGACAGCTTCCATCACAGGCTCACGCGCTTTTTCAACATCTTCTCCGTCTTTCAACTCCACCAGATGCTGGGATCCAAGGTTCGACGTTAAGATCAACACAGTATTGGTAAAATCAACAGTGCGCCCCTGCCCGTCCGTCAAACGGCCGTCATCGAGCACCTGTAGCAGGATATTAAAGACATCGGGATGTGCTTTTTCAATTTCATCAAATAAAACAACCTGATAAGGACGGCGGCGGACGGCTTCTGTCAATGCCCCGCCTTCTTCATATCCGACATAGCCGGGCGGCGCGCCAATCATGCGTGCGACTGCATGCTTTTCCATATATTCAGACATATCCATCCGTACCATGGCGCTGTCATCATCAAACAAAAATTCGGCCAACGCTTTGGTCAATTCGGTTTTACCAACCCCTGTCGGTCCAAGGAACAAGAACGACCCAATAGGACGATGGGGGGATTGCAAGCCCGCGCGCGCGCGGCGTACGGCATTGGCCACGGCTATAACCGCCAGATCCTGACCGACAACACGTTCGCGCAATTTATCTTCCATCTGGAGCAGTTTATCCCGTTCACCCTCCAGCATCTTATCAACCGGAATGCCCGTCCATTTACTGACCACATAGGCAATATCATCCTCTGTGACCTCTTCATCGATCATATGGTCTTCCGTAATGGTGGAAGCTTTTTCCAAAAGCTCTTCCAATTCCGGAATCCGGCTATATTTCAACTCACTGGCTTTGGTCCAGTCACTGTCACGCTCCGCATGTTCAAGTTCTATCCGCGCACGGTCCAGTTGCTCGGTAACTTTTTGCGAGGCATTCAACTTTTCCTTCTCGGATTGCCATTTGCTGGTTAAATCCGCAGATTCCGACTCCAGTTGCTTTAATTCTTCATCTAACGCTTTTAATCGCTCTTTAGAGGCCTTGTCTTTTTCTTTGGACAGCGCTTCGCGCTCGATTTTTAACTGCACGATACGCCGGTCCAGTTCATCAATTTTTTCAGGCTTGCTGTCCACCTGCATTCTCAGGCGCGATGAGGCCTCATCAATCAAATCAATTGCCTTATCCGGCAAAAACCGGTCTGTAATATACCGGTTGGAGAGCGTGGCAGCGCTCACAATCGCGCTATCTGTAATCCGCACCCCGTGATGCGCCTCATATTTTTCTTTCAGGCCGCGTAAGATAGAAATCGTATCCTCAACCGTCGGCTCGGCCGTAAAGACCGTCTGGAATCGGCGTGCCAGAGCAGCATCTTTTTCGATATGTTTACGGTATTCCTCAAGTGTCGTGGCGCCAACCATATGTAATTCACCGCGGGCCAAGGCGGGTTTAAGCATATTCCCCGCATCCATGGAGCCTTCGGCTTTCCCGGCCCCCACAAGGGTGTGAAGCTCATCCAAGAACAAGACAATCTGCCCATCGGCATTGCGGACTTCTTCTAATACGGCCTTGAGGCGTTCTTCAAATTCCCCGCGAAATTTAGCTCCTGCAATCAATGATCCCAGATCAAGCGACATCAGACGCTTGTTTTTAAGGCTTTCAGGCACATCGCCATTGACTATTCTTAAAGCCAGCCCTTCGACAATGGCCGTTTTACCCACGCCAGGCTCCCCAATTAAAACCGGGTTATTCTTGGTGCGCCGCGACAATATCTGGATAGTGCGGCGAATTTCTTCATCCCGTCCGATAATAGGATCTAATTTTCCTTTTCGGGCGTCCTCGGTTAAATTGCGGGCATATTTATTGAGGGCATCGAAATTATCTTCGGCCTGCGCCGTGTCTGCCGTACGTCCTTTACGCATGGAATTGATGGCCTTGTTTAAAGCTTCAGGGTTAATTTTGGCGCTTTCAAGCATACCGGCAATATCGGCTGATTTTGCCATGCCCATAGCCTGTAAAATACGCTCTACAGTGATAAACTTGTCACCGGATTTTTCCGCTAAATTCAATGCGTTATCAAGTATCTTTGAGAGATCACCTGAGATACGAAGCTGCCCTGCGCCGGCCCCCGTGACGGCCGGCAATTTTGCCAAAGATTCATTCACCCTTTTCGTAAGCTTGGCTTCATCCCCCCCTGCGGCCTGAATCAGACGGGACGTAATCCCGTCCTCGTCTTCAAGCATTGCCCGCATTAAATGCTCGGGCTCTAAAGACTGATGATCGGAACGTGTGGCCAGAGTTTGGGCATGTTGAAGAAGAGTTCTTGATTTTTCAGTAAATTTTTCAAAATCCATCAGCGACCTGCCTTTGATAACGTATTAATATATCTAACATTATAACAGAGAAAAGGTTCAATAAAGCGAATAAAAAAGGCGGTAAAACCGCCTTTTTAAAAGATGAGATAAAGGGAGTGAATTATGCGTCTTCTAAAACTCTCTCAGACATACGGCCGCCTTGAGATTCTGTCTTAACTTTGTCGCCTAAGATACTATCTGGCAAGGATAAATCGTCATTGTCGGCTTTCTTCTCCGGTTTCGCATTGTACGTATTTTCTTGTGGCTGCTGCTCATTCTGACGCGCTGCATCCTGCTCGTTCCACATAACAATCATGCGTTGATAATGCTCGGCATGCTGTAAATAGCTCTCTGCCAATACCATATCACCGGCAGAGCGCGCATCTTTCGCCAATGTCGCATATTTATCGCATATCTGGTGCGCAGTACCACGGATCCTGACATCCGGCCCATTGCTGTCAAAGACCTGTGCTCTGTTGTTTCCGCCATTACGACCCCTGTTGTTGCGGTTTCTCGACCGTCTGTTTGGTGCTCCGTTTCTCATTTTTTTGACCCTAGCTCTCTCTTTTTTTTATATAAAATGACTACCTTGTCATTATGCTACTGTGATTTGTTCTCTAAATAATCCACAATTTTCCCGAATCATTTAAGTTATACACAGAATCATTCACACGTACAAATGTACATGATTCACGTACATTCGCCAAATATTCCAATGCTGTCCGTAAAATGTGGTGCTTGCGGCAAACTTTATTTACTTATCAGCTTCGACTGATTTGAATAAAATGACCATACCGCCGCTTCGCTTTTTTTATCAATAACCCTGTCAAAAAAAAAATTACTTATCCCCACGACAGATTTCCACAACCCTTGGAATCCCTGCGATATCGGCCACCGAGTCGCATAGACAAAGGTTAGAGTCGTCCACGAGTCGCTGCAGTGATTCCAGCTGGCCGATCCCGATTTCAAGAAAGGCCCGATTGTGCGAATTTAAATGCGTTTTTAAATCAAAAATTATTTTTTCATAGCAATCCAAACCGGTTTTTCCGCCTGATAAGGCCAAAATCGGGTCATGATTCTTTACTTCACAAGACAGGTTTTCGATATCTGATTCTTCAATATAAGGTGGATTTGAGACAATAAGATCAAAATATCCGGGCTGAAACGCCTCTAACCAGCTTCCCTGCACAGCATAAAACCGATCTCTCATTTTGTGAGTCGCCGCATTTTGAGTTGCCGTGTTCAGCGCATGAAAGCTGAAATCAAGCGCATAGCCAGTCGCATTCGGTAATTCCGATAACAACGCAATCAGGATACACCCCGTGCCCGTGCCCATATCTAAAATTTTGAAAGGCTCTTTTTCCCGGCCCTTCACAGACTTTAAGACAGCCTCTACAAGGGTTTCCGTATCCGCCCGCGGGTCTAATGTTGCCTCCGACAGGCTAAATTCAAGCCCCCAGAACTCCCGTTTACCCACAATACGCGAGAGCGGTTCTCCTGCTATACGGCGCTCAGCTGCTTGCCGCACCGCCTGCTCCTGTTCTTTCGTGATTTCAAGATCAGGCTGCGCAATAAAAACCTCCTCTGCCAGTCCGCAAACCTCCCGCAATACCCATTTGGCTTCCTGCTTTGCCGGCAATACCGCGGCGGCTTCATATTGTGCCTGCAGTTCTTTATATAAGCGGGATAATCTCATCACGGCGCATTATTATCATGAAAGCCTGTCTTTGCACGGGATATTTCATATCAAACCATTACGAGGAAGGATTTTTATTGACATATTAAAGCGTAAAATCTTATATTTTCGAAAATTAAATATAGAGTGTGTGTAAATGTTAGATACGACCCAGGGCGTAAGCTGTGTCTCTGTTTTGGAGACACAATCTGTAAGCGCCTTTCAAAAGGCGGCACAGAATGGCCATCAAAGTGCGATCCTCCGCCGCAATATAGAGACATTGGAAAAAGTAAAATCTGCCCTGATTCAATTTATGGAAGGCAAAGAGTATCTGACGCGTCTTGTTCTTCCCAATGAAACCGCTATTGGCATACCGGGCCTTGATACTGATCTGGAACAGGAATTCAATTTTCTGATCGGCGCTGCCAATAACCATATCGGTCTTCACACCATGAAGCATTTTGAAATCAAGCGCACAGTGCATCTTGGCCGTCACCCTCATCCGTTTTGCGTGACGAATGTTAACTGGGGCTCAAAAGGCACCATTATCGAAACGTATAATGGCCTTGTACAGGCGAATGAAGGGGATGCGGTTTACATTGCGCAAGGGATTATGCACGCCTCCGAACCGGATCTGACTGCCGATAAGCTTACTGTCAGCGTTGTAACAGCGCATAAGAGACTTTAAACATCCAGAGCCATCTTTGTCTTTGCGTCGAAGCGAAGCAATTTAACTTGTTATCGTGAATACAAACATTCAGAATTATCTAAGGATAATCAAAGTAACAGGATTGATTAGAAAGTTAAGATTTACTAGGCTTTGAATCGACTATCTTAGAATAAGATAGCCCCACTTGGGGCGGGTTCACCTTCCGTTAGAAGTAAGCATGGGTCTGGAAAACTTAGTTGCCTACTTTAAGGTTGTGGAGCTATGCCCGCATTAGAAGTCGTAAGTGTTAGCCGCACTTGCGACTTCTTTTTAGGTCGAGTTACTCAACCTACTTAAGTCAACAATATCGATATTGTACATAAACTGTCAATTTTTAAGTAACAATTTGTTACTAATTATTTTTTTATTCTTTATTTTCAAATTCTTAAATTGTGAATTTTTTCTTTTAACCAGTTCTTTGTTTATTTCAGGAGGCGTATTCGCTTTAAAACATCATCTCTTTTTATTTCTTCTTAATTTACACCAACATTATATAAAAAATTTCTTAATTAAACCTATGGAGCAAAGTATAATTAGGATAATACTCCTATAAAATTAAACATCCAATTCGGCCAGTTTGGAGGCCTGATCGTCGGCAATGAGCGCCTCGACAATTTCATCGAGCCCATCTCCCGTCAGGATACCATCCAGATTATGGCTGGTCAGATTAATGCGGTGGTCTGAAACCCGGCTTTGCGGATAGTTATAGGTCCGGATACGTTCCGAGCGATCACCCGAGCCAACCTGACCCTTACGGTCGGCAGCGCGCTCTTCATCCAGTTTTTGCCGCTCCATATCGTAAAGCTTTGTTTTAAGAAGGCTCATCGCCCGGTCTTTATTCTTATGCTGTGATTTGTTTTCCTGAATGGCGACAGCAATACCCGTGGGAATGTGCGTCACCCGCACGGCAGAATCTGTGGTATTGACGTGCTGTCCGCCTGCCCCTTGCGATCGAAAAGTATCAATCCGTAAATCTTTTTCATCAATATGGATATCCACCTCCTCCGCTTCGGGCAGAACAGCCACCGTCACGGCAGAGGTGTGCACACGGCCCTGCGTTTCGGTCTTAGGCACCCGCTGCACGCGATGAACACCAGATTCAAACTTCAGGCGGGAAAAGACACTGGCTCCTGTAATCTCCGCGATAATCTCTTTATAGCCACCAATATCGCTTTCCGAGGCCTCTACAACTTCCAACCGCCAGCCTTGCTTGGAAGCATAGCCTTTATACATAACAAACAGGTCTGCTACGAACAGGGCTGCCTCATCCCCGCCCGTGCCAGCGCGAATTTCAAGAATAGCGTTTTTCTCATCGGCACTGTCTTTAGGGATCAACGCCAGCTTGATCTGGTCTTCCAGCACAGGGATTTGCTTGTTCAGGCGCTGCATATCTTCTTCGGCCATGGCCTTCATATCAGGATCGGCCAGCATCTCGGCCAGATCCTCTTGTTCCTGCAACGCAGATTCATAGGCATTTACCGTATCCACCACTGGCGACAGGTCGGCGTATTCCTTGGATAATCTAACCATTTCGGCGCCGTCAACGCCGCCTGCCGACATTAATTGCCCCAGTTCTTCATGCCGTCTTTTAATGGTCTGTAATTTGTCAACTAATGACATAGAAATTCACCGAATGTTAATCAAATGCGGGCACAGTATTAGCAGGATTAAGGGCATTTCAAAAGGAATAAAGCATGGACAGCACATTTCTATGGGCACAGGCATTTGGTTTCTGCGCAATGTGCTTATGCATCCTTGCCTGGCAGGCGAAAAGCTCACGCAACATCATCCGCCTTTACGTTCCTATCAGCCTGCTTTGGGGTATCCAGTACATTTTATTAGGGGCCTACTCTGCCGTTAGCTTATGCATATTTGGGGCGATCAAGGACAGTTTTTTAGGCTTTAATACAAAAATCGACCCCAAATACATTATTATTACCTTTTTAACGATCATCTGGAGTATCGGGCTGGCCCGATTTGAGGCCTGGTATGATATTCTTCCCCTTTTGGCAGGCACTTTTATCAATTTTGGCTTATTACAGCCTGACAACCGGCAATTAATCGCCAGAATGGGGGTTCTGACGCAATGCAGCTGGATCGCTTATAATTTTATCGTTGGCTCCTGGATGGGCTTTTTATGCTGCATCTTTGTGATTACATCCTCCATCATCGGGATGGCGCGCCATGAAGAATGGGAAATCGGGCGCTGCCGCAAAACTTTTGCGCCAAGTGTTGCCCGTTCCCTCTTTGTCTTTCCGACTTTCCGGACATATCCGTAGAACTGGCTCATGGAAAAGCTATTCTTACTCGCACAAATCATCGGAATAATTGCCTTTGTTCTTTCAACACTTAAATATCAAATAAAGTGCGTCAGAAATGTTCTATGGATTGAATGTGCCGCAACAAGTTTATGGGCCATTCATATTTTCTTATTGGGTGGCATAAGC
This sequence comes from uncultured Micavibrio sp., assembly GCA_965216405.1. Classification (GTDB taxonomy): domain Bacteria; phylum Pseudomonadota; class Alphaproteobacteria; order Micavibrionales; family Micavibrionaceae. The sequence goes on from OZ244161.1 coordinate 310,429, forward strand.
GCCGCGATTGTTAATTCAATAGCAGTAGTGAGAGCTATCTTATCCCTTAAATTAGCATCAAAATATTTACCCGCCATCGTTTGGGGCGCTTTTTCAATTGCTGCGTTTTTGATTATACCCACTATAAACGACTTACCTACTATATTACCGCTGATAGGATTTGGCTTTTACGGACTTGCCTGCCTGTTCCAACACCACCCTTTATACATGCGAATATCCTGTCTAGGTGGGGATAGCATATGGCTTGTATATGCTTTGATAATCTTTTCATTGCCTTTGGCACTTACATGTTTTTTAAGCATTTTGTCATCGGTTTACGCCTTACATCGTTATGAGAAACAAGCACTCTCCATCTTATTCATAAAGCCAAGAACTTACCCATAAGTAAGGTTCATACTTTGGTTTGCGCCTATCAATAAAGACTCTTGGCAATAAGCTTCATAGGTCGGACCAACCTGACCCAACCATTTATCCCGCAATCTTTGCAGGCTTGAGAGAGTTTTGGCTCCTCCATCACCCGTAGCCACCGATCTTGAAAATTCATCATAGGTCGTCTGTAAGAAAGATTCTAACCCCTCGCAATCGAATTGATGTATTTCCTGCTTCAAACACACCATAAGATCAAACGATTTTTCCCGCTCAGGACGCACATCTGTAATAATAAAATTTTCAAAACCCAATGGGTCGCTGCAATGTTCCTGCAGTAAAAAAGAAGGAGCCTGACGGGTCTGAACTTCTTCACCAGAAGAATCTACAGGGATTGGTTTTCCTGTAATTGTTAACGGCGCAAGATGATTATCCTGTGCGATAGCGGTATTGGCGGCAAAAATAGCTGCAGAAAGAGTGGCTAACGACTTATACATACGCTAAAAATAGACAAAATATTAAATTATGTCAAATTATTCTACGGCTATTTTGGCGGCATCAATCTCTGCGGCTTTGGCTTCCACCATCTCGACAATGTGGTCGACGATATCCTGATCCCCCTGATTAAAACGGTGTGCCTTATCCCCGCCGACATATATCTGGTGGTTCCCCTGTCCGCCGCCTGTCAGGCCGATATCGGTCATCAGGGCTTCGCCAGGGCCGTTCACAACACAGCCAATAATAGACACCGTCATGGGGGTGGTAACATGCGCCAGCCGCTCTTCCAGCTTTACAACCGTGTCAATCACCTGAAATTGCTGGCGGGCGCAGGAAGGACAGGAAATAACATTCACCCCGCGGTGACGCAGTCCTAAGGATTTTAAAATTTCAAACCCTGCCTTTACTTCCTCGACCGGATCGGCCGACAGAGAGACCCGTATTGTATCGCCGATCCCCGCCCATAAAAGATTGCCCATGCCGATAGCGGATTTGACCGTACCGGTACGCAATCCACCTGCCTCGGTTATTCCTAAATGTAAGGGATAATCGCAGGACTCGGCCAATTGCTGATAGGCGGCGCAGGCAAGAAAAACATCCGATGCCTTACAGGAAATTTTAAAATTAAAGAAATCATGATCTTCCAAAATCTGAATATGGCGAAGCGCACTTTCAACCATCGCCTCGGGGCATGGCTCCCCGTATTGTTCAAGCAAATCCCTTTCAAGGGACCCCGCATTCACCCCGATACGGATGGAGCAATTATGATCTTTTGCCGCCTGCACAACTTCTTTTACACGCTCTTTGGAGCCTATATTTCCCGGGTTAATCCGCAGACAGGCCGCACCGTTCTGCGCCGCCTCGATCCCGCGCTTATAATGAAAATGGATATCCGCCACAATCGGCACATTTACCTGCGGAATAATCTGCTTTAAGGCTGCACTGGATTCTTCATCGGGACAGGAAACGCGGACAATGTCCGCCCCCGCCGCCTCAAGGTCACGGATTTGCTTTACCGTCGCCGCCACATCATGGGTTAACGTATTGGTCATCGATTGTACCGTGATAGGAGCATCCCCACCCACAGGCACATCACCGACCCAAACCTTGCGGCATTTACGCCGTTCAATCATGCGCCATGGTCTGACTATATTGTGATCTTGTGTCATGCCGGAGTTTTAGCCTTTCTGCGCTAAATAGATCAATCACTATCCTTGGAAAAATTTGACGGTTGAAGAGCGATATTACGCTTTACTTCGGCCTTCTCCCCTATTGTGCCGCTCTCTTCTCCGTCAATCATGACGTTAATGCCGCCAGCATTCCCCGTGGTTAGATAAAGATCTGACTCTGAAGGAACGATATATTTATCGCCCGGCTTCATCACCCGGCTGGTTGTCACATTCCCTTCGCCATCTCTGATCTCCACCCAGCTATCTGCCGTAATGACTAATTCCATTTTATTATCAGGCACCTTCAGTACATCTATGGATACCGGTTCGGGCTCTTTTATTTTGGGATGGCTTAACGTCAGCGTACTTTCCTTCAAGCGTTCGGGGACAGGCGGAATTTTTTCTACGTAATTCGTCGGCGTATAGAAAATTGACCAATATGCAATAAACAAGATAGTTAACACCAATGAGCTAAGCACGATGGCTAGATTAGGAGTTTTGCTATCTTCATAAGTGACAGGAAATTGCAGTTCGGGCTTCACCCGTTTGCCAACACTTTGCGCTTTGAAAAGGCGCACCATTTTGTCGCCGTCCAGCCCCAGATATTCGGAATAAGCCCTCACGAAACCAATCGCGTAGACCCGTCCGGGAAGCTGTGCCAAATCACCTTCTTCCAATGCATAAAGTTGCGATGCCCGAATACGCAAATTTACTTCGACCTGCGGTAAGGTTTGACCGTAATATTCACGGGTCCGTTTCAGAATTTCACCCACCGTTAAATCGGTGTAGCTGTCTAGATCCGGCTCATCTACTGGTGTTTCCGTGGCATTTGCGGTGTTCATACCGCCGAACATACAAGAAAATAATGGCTTCTTAAAGATTTGTTTTTTTATGCGTTATGTAATCAACGGCTTGTCGTTTTAAGGGACCTATGCAATGAACAAAATCATTGGGAAATATAAAAATAGAGACCACGAGACTTTTGTCGAAATCCATATTGAATCCGAAGATTAAACAAGATTGGTGGGGTTATTTCTGCTATTGAAGCAAAATCAGGAGCACCAAGCAAAACTAAGCTTGGGAAAACAACCTAATCTTCCGCATCCAGTCCATAAGCAGTGTGAAGCGAACGCACAGCCAATTCCAGATATTCTTTCTCAATAATGACGGAGATTTTAATCTCCGATGTTGAAATAACCTGAATGTTAATGCCCTTATCAGCCAACGCCCTGAACATTGTTTGTGCCACACCGGCATGGGACACCATCCCAATACCAACAACAGAAATTTTAACAACATCCTTGTCGGAACGGATCTCTGCGCCTTGTAACTTTTCGTTTGCCTTTAAGCTTTTGATCGCTGCGTCCAACTCCCCTTCCGGCACCGTAAAGGTAATGTCAGTGACGGCCCCGTCTTCAGAAACGTTCTGCACAATCATGTCAACATTGACTTCCGCCTCTGTCAGCGGCCCAAAAACCTCTGCAGCAATGCCCGGCGTGTCCGGAATATTAAATAAGGTAATTTTGGCTGCATCCTTGGCATATGCCACACCATTCACAACATGCTTTTCCATGATATCTTCCTCTCTTGTCACCAACGTACCGGGCAATTCACTGCCGATTGCATCTTCAAAACTGGATAAAACCTGTATGGGTATATCGCGTTTATACGCCATTTCCACAGACCGGGTTTGCAATACTTTTGCCCCGAGAGAGGCAAGCTCCAGCATCTCTTCATAAGAAATTTTATTAATTTTTTGCGCCGCTTTTACAATGCGCGGATCGGTTGTGTATACGCCGTCAACATCCGTGTAAATATCACAGCGGTCTGCTTCCAGGGCCGCCGCCAAAGCAACCGCCGTGGTATCGGAGCCCCCGCGCCCCAATGTGGCAATGCGGTTACGTTCCGTTACACCTTGAAACCCTGCGAGTACGGCGACCTGACCACGCTCCAGATGGCGGCGCATTTTTGACGCATCGATATCTTCAATGCGCGCTTTTCCATGCGCTTCACTACACAAGATAGGCACCTGCCATCCCTGCCAGGATCGCGCTTCGATTGCGCGTTTTTGCAAGGCAATCGCCATCAGGCCGGCCGTCACATTCTCACCACTGGAAACAACGGCATCATACTCGCGCTTATCAAAAACATTGGAGATCGCTTCACAATAGGAAACAAGCTGGTTGGTCACCCCTGACATGGCCGAGACAATGACGGCCACTTCATGGCCAAGGGCCACTTCCTTTGCGACTTTCTCAGCGGCGCGCTCAATGCGTTCCGTATCTGCGACGGACGTGCCGCCGAACTTCATGACAATTCTGCCCATATTTAAAAAAGCGTCAGAACGCTCTCTCCAAACAAATTAATTTTAAATCTTTTCTTCGTTTTTATCCGTATTCACGTTAAAACGATTGTTATGAATACAGTGGACGCGCAAGAAATTCAAAACTTTTCTAAAGACTCCTCCCATTGGTGGGATACCCATGGACCGTTCAAGCCGCTTCACCGTCTGAATCCGGTGCGCTTAAAATACATAAAACAGCAGATTTGCGCGCATTACAGCCTGAATTTTGAAGATTTAAAGCCATATAAAAATCTGAAAATTCTTGATGTCGGATGCGGTGGAGGTCTGGTCTGCGAACCCATGACCAGATTAAATGGTACCGTCACAGGCATAGATGCCGATAAAAATGCCATTGAGGTAGCAAAAGACCATGCCAAAGTAAGTGGTCTTGATATTACTTATAAAGCCACCACATCAGACGCCCTTGAAAAAGAAGGAGTGCAATTTGATGTCGTGCTGGCCCTTGAGATCATCGAACATGTCAGCGATCCTGAGGCATTTGTAAAAAGCATACTCGCTCTATGCAAACCCGGGGGATTGGTTATTTTCTCTACCCTGAACAGAACCCCCAAATCATTTGCCCTGGGCATTGTTGCGGCCGAATACATTTTAAGGTGGGTTCCGCACGGCACACACAACTGGAAAAAATTCATTAAACCTTCAGAATTAAGCCGTTACCTCCGCAATCACGGAGCAAACCCCCGCGATATTTGCGGCATGACATTTGACCCGCTGCGCGGTGAATTTACCCTTGCCCCCAATGATGTGGATGTAAATTACTTCCTATCCGTGGCAAAACCCAAATAAATATGAAAACTACTTTGCTCTGGAATTGGCAACACTGCCATCTTACAATATTGTCATGATAGCCTATCTTGACATACTGCTCACCATATTGGCGATTATGCTGGTTGCGTCAGTTATTTCTAATATTTGGGTAATGCTTAAGGGCGACAAAGTTAACGGCAAACATTATTTTAAGGATCTGTTGTCATGGTAAACTTTTTCTACATTCTTATGACCATTGCGATGTTAATGGTGTTGGCCTCCTTGATTGCAGGGATTATCAGCATGGTCAAAGGGGGAGACTTTAATAAAAAACACGGTAATAGAATGATGCGTGTCCGTGTTTACACCCAAGGCCTTGCCTTGTTCTTCTTTGCCCTCGCGGTATGGGCCCATAATTCGCAATAATTGAAGACTGCCCTTTTCTGCCCTCTTCTTAGCTTGTATACTTCTTCTCAGATTCACGCTGACTACAGCATTTAAGTATAGGAAAATAACATGAAAGTTCTCGTGCCCGTCAAAAGAGCCGTCGACTATAACGTCAAAATCCGTGTGAAAGCGGATGAAAGCGGCATTGAGTTGAATAATGTCAAAATGTCGATGAACCCTTTTGATGAAATTGCGATCGAGGAAGCAACAAAATTAAAAGAGGCCGGTAAAGTGACTGAAATTGTTGCTGTCTCAATCGGTCCGGCTCAGGCGCAGGAAACAATCCGCACCGCGATGGCCATTGGCGCAGATCGCGGCATTCTGGTTGAAACGGACGCCCCGACAGACATTGGCGGGGTTGAACCGTTGGCCGTTGCAAAAACGCTCAAGGCGATTGTTGAAAAAGAAAACCCCGATATGGTGATCATGGGCAAACAGTCAATTGACGATGACAGCAACCAGACCGGACAGATGCTGTCTGCCCTTCTTGGTTGGTCACAAGGAACTTTTGCTTCCCAGGTGGAGCTTGGGGACGGATCGGTTCAGGTTACCCGTGAAATTGATGGCGGTCTGGAAACCATTGAGATTAAATTACCTGCCGTTGTTACCACAGATTTGCGTTTGAATGAGCCGCGCTACGCTTCTCTACCCAACATTATGAAAGCAAAGAAAAAGCAACTGGATGTTATGAAGCCAGAGGAGCTTGGTGTTGATTTCACTCCGCGCCTCAGCGTTGTAAAAGTTAACGAACCACCACCACGTCAGGGCGGCGGTAAAGTTGCCGATGTTGATGAATTAATTGATAAACTTAAAAACGAAGCGAAAGTAATCTAGATGCCAGTCCTTGTAGTTGCAGAACACGATCACAAATCCATAAAGCCCGTTACCTTGAATGTCGTTGCGGCGGCCCGAAAAATTGACAGCGATGTCCACCTCCTTGTTGCCGGATCAGATTGTAGCGGCGCTGTCGAAGCGGCAGCAAAAGTTCACGGCATCACAAAAGTCCTGAAATGTGATTCAGCGGAATATCAAAAGCGCCTGGCTGAAAATATGGCGCCGCTGATTGTTGGTCTTGCCGATGGTTATTCTCACATTCTTGCGCCTGCCACCACGTTCGGTAAAAACGTCATGCCACGTGCGGCAGCCTTACTGGACACACAGCAAATATCAGACATTACTTCCGTCATCGACGCCGATACATTTGAGCGCCCGATTTATGCTGGTAATGCCCTTGCGACCGTAAAATCATCCGATGAGAAAAAAATTATCACCGTCCGCGGCACAGCTTTTGACCCCGTCGCAGCAGAAGGCGGCAGCCCTGCAGTAGAAGATGTTTCCGCAACGGGTGACAGCGGCCTTTCCTCTTTTGTAAAACAGGAACTGTCTGAATCTGATCGCCCCGAATTGACGGCAGCGGAAATTGTTGTTTCTGGTGGACGCGCATTAGGCTCGACAGAGAACTTTGACCTCATTGAAAAGTTGGCAGACAAGCTTGGCGCCGCCGTTGGGGCGTCCCGCGCCGCCGTGGATGCAGGATACGTTCCCAATGATTACCAAGTTGGGCAAACAGGCAAAGTCGTCGCACCGCAGCTTTATATTGCTATTGGTATTTCCGGCGCCATCCAACATCTAGCAGGCATGAAGGATTCAAAATACATCGTAGCCATCAATAAAGATGAAGAAGCGCCGATCTTTAACATCGCCGATTACGGCCTGGTGGGCGATTTATTCGACATTGTTCCGGAACTTACGGAAAAGTTATAGGTTCGCCTTGTATGGCTGACTGGTTTACACTTTCTTCACAACAATTAATCGGCATATTCCTCTCCGTCTTATTCGCATACGGCCTTTTATTAATGATGGTTCGTGTAAACGGCTTGCGGACATTTTCAAAAATGTCGGGCCATGATTTTGCAATCACCATTGCCATCGGTTCCATTATTGCCACCACAGTCGTTTCAAAAGAACCCTCTTTATTGCAAGGCATGCTTGCGATTGCTTTCTTCTTGATCTTGCAAACCATCATATCCAAACTACGTCGAAGCGGCCTAGGGGGGGCATTTGAAAACACCCCACTCTTACTGATGGATGGGAACACTATTCTTTACGAGAATTTGAAAAAAGCGAAAATCAAGGAAAATGATCTATTGTCAAAGCTGCGTGAAGCCAATGTCCTGAACACCAATCAAATAAGGGCTGTAGTCCTTGAAACAACGGGGGATATTTCTGTTTTGCATGGAGAAGGTGAATTGCAGGATGATATTTTAAAAGATGTTCAAAAATAAATCTTAAATATCATCTTCTGCTTCTGGCGTCTCGGCCTTCATTTTAAAGATACGCCCTGAGGGGCGCATGGTGGTACCGTCCAGATTGGCATCATCAAAATTAACATTGCCGATTTTTGCCCCCGTAAAGTCAGCTTCCCGCAAATCCGCACCGGTAAAATCACAATAGGTTAAATCCGCATCCCTGAAATTGGCGGACTTCATTTTGCATCCTGAAAAATTCGCGTAGGCTAAAGACGCCCCTTCAAAATCAGAAGGTGAAAACCTTTTGGCTGCCAGACTGTTTCCAAACATAAGAGGTTCGAAATTAGCATTTTTCATATTGGCGTGATTGAATCGTGTTCTTTGAAATGTCCCACCGCGCAAATCTGCTTCTTCCATATCACACCGGCGGAAATCACAATCATCCAGAGCAGCGCTTTGCATTTCCACCTTATAAAGATTCATGCCGAAGAAACGGGCGCCCACGGCCTTTATTGCCGTTAACTTTTCTTCTTTCAATGTTTCTAACGGGCGCATATCGACGCCTGTTAAATCCAGTTGCTCTCCTTCTTCGCCTTTGCTTGCCACCCAGGTACGATGCATATCGACCATCTGGACAAGCGGCACTTCCATATCGTTTACCGACAAGCCGATATTGGCATCGGTGATGGCTTCTGAAAAATCCGCGTCGTTTTCCGTCATGCCGGACAGATCGACTCCGGTCAGGATTGCAGCTTTCATTTTGGCGCCTAATAAATTCGCGCCAACAACTTTTGCGCCGGACAAATCCGCCCCTTCCATGGACGCATCCCGCAGGTCAGCCCCCATAATATTAATGCCCGTCATAATGGCATCGGAAAAATCGGCTTTACCGGCAAGCGACCCTGTTAATTGCGCGCCGCTTAAATTCGCCCCTTTGAAATTCACCCCTTGTGCCGCGCCAAAACTATCGCCATCTTTGGCCACCCCACCAACCCGTAAATCAGCCCGGTTCAAGTTGGCGTCTTTCAGGTCGGCAAATTCAATGCGAGATCCGCGCAGATCGGCCCGAATAAAATTACATGACCGCAAATTTGATTTTGAGAGATCACAGGCATAAAGGCGGGCTTCTTGAAAATTGGCATCCGATAAGTCCATTTCCAGCATAGAACAACCGCTGAAATCCGACTGGCGCATATCGCATCCCCTCAATGATAAGCCTGAAATATTCATGTTATGAAGGACGGCACGGCGCCCGCCTAAACGGCCGACTAAAAAACGGCCATGCAGTTCCACCATCGCATTAAGCTGGTCCTGAGTTAATTTAGGCTGTTTGGTTTTATGATGGAGCGTGGAGTCCGTCTGCATATGACTATTATGCCTCTGAAATGGTTAAAAAAGTAGTTAATTTTCAGTATTTAATAACGTCTCGAAGAAGGTAATGGCGTCCGGCGCATTCCAAGTCGCATCCCCTTCAAATATATACAAAATCTGTCCTTTCGGATTCAGTAAGAAACTGGTCGGAATGCCACGCAGACGGATACTGCGCTGAATTTGCGAAAATTCATCCCAATAGGCGGCAAAATCACCAATTCCGCGATTTTCCAAAAATTTCTTGATATCGTCCTGATCCCGGTTTTGGTCTAATGAAACGGCGATGATATTTAAACCTTTGCCCTCAAAACGCTGCCTTAGCTTATCCAAAGACGGTAATTCAACCACGCAAGGGGCGCACCACGTTGCCCAGAAATTCACCAACAGATATTCACCGTCAAACGCATCCCAGCTTGTTTCCTTACCATTCAAGTCCCTGAAACTGACTTCATGCATGGGCACAGCCCGGTTTTTGACGGTGACATGGCTGAATTGTCCGGCAAAACGCTCTGGAATTTCAACCGTGTGAACAATTGGAGGACTTTTTTGCGCGGTCTGCATCAGATAAATAACCATAAAAATGGCAAATAAAATGCCTAAAACGCTTAAAAGGGAAAAGATTTTTTGCTTATTCACGACAGATATTTTATGTAAGACGAATGAAATTAATTTTGACCACCATGATCCTTTGTTTTGTTAGTCTGCCTATGGCTGCCTGCGGGGTCAAGCCTAAGTCTGTTGATGCACCGCAAGGAAACAATAACGATACCTTCCCGCACCAATATCCCTCCCGTTAACATCTGCTATCACACTCCATGCAAATCAGTGCCGAAATACAAGATAAAATTAAATCCGTCATGGCTTCGGGTGAGACGCCGGGCAGCTTTTATTTGTATGATTTACGTCCCATGGCGCATAAGATTCAAAGACTGCAAGAAGCCCTGCCTGAAAGCGTTGATATTTATTATGCCATGAAGGCCAACCCGCACGAGGCCTTTCTTAAGACTGCCCGCGAAGCCAAGGTAAAAGGTATTGAAATCGCCAGCACAGGCGAAGCGGTACGCGCGATTGAGGCCGGTTTTGCGCCGGATCAAATTATTTTTACAGGGCCGGGCAAATCCCCGGAAGAATTACAATGGGCCGTTGAAAATAAAATTCACAAGATTCATATTGAATCATTGGTGGAAGCCCACCGCCTTAATCAAATTTGCAAGGAGCTTGGAACGACGCAGGACATCCTTGTACGGGTGAACCCTAATTTTGACATACATGGCGCGCAGGCAAAATTTTCGGGTGATAGTTCAAAATTCGGCATTGATGAAAATATTTTCATGAATCTGTTGCCGCAAATTCTGGCGCTTAAAAATTTAAATTTTCAAGGCCTGCATGTGTATGCCGCGTCCGGCGTGCTTCAGGTTGAAGACCTGTTGGAAAATTGCCGCCGGGTTTTCACGATTGTTCGGGACATTGAATCTGCTTACACCGATGTGCATTGCGACATTATTGATTTTGGCGGTGGCTTCGGGATTGATTATTTGGAAACAGGGGCGGAATTTTCAGTAGAAACCTATGCCAAACAACTTAACAAGCTTATTGAGCAATTTGGCTATGCCGACAGACGTTTTGTTATTGAACTGGGCCGTTATCTGACGGCAGATAGCGGCTGGTACTGCACCGAAATTCTGGATATCAAAAGCAGTCTTGGTAAAAAACAGGTGATCTGCCGCGGCGGGGTACATCACTTCCGCCGTCCTGTGGCTCTGGGGATTAATCATCCGCTGAACATTCTGCCGACAGAAAAACCAGCCGTTTTCGACGAACAGGAAAGTGTGGCGGATGAAATGGTTTTCATTGGCGGTCCGCTTTGTAATTCAGTCGACAAGCTGGCCCCCAAAGATATTTATATTGAACAAGCGCAAATCGGTGATATCGCCGTCTTGGGTCTGGCGGGTGCTTACGGCCTCACAATGTCCCATATCAATTTCCTGTGCCACCCGCATCCGCCGGAAATAGTTTTTTAAATTACAGGGTCGGCACCAGGGTTAAGTTAACGGACCCTATGCCACGCGGCAGCGATGGGTAATCCGATTTAAAGGAAAAGGATTCACCAGGCGCAATTTCCTCGACCGGCGGATCAATAATCCACCCCTCACCATCTTCGCCGTTTGTGGTTCTTAATTTCGCCACCAAAGGGGGCACCGCAACAGTGTCATTCGTCATGTTGATGACACGTCCTTCTAACACCAGTACATCCTGCTCCTGATTATTCTTTACAACTGTGGCGCTCAGACTTTCGATGATCAAGCCTTCGCCTTGAAAGGCCACCGGCATGCCAGCAACATCATAAATGGCGGCAGATGGCGGCCATGCTTTGATGATATCGTTTTTAAGCGCAAAGCCGGCCGCAAATATCAGGATAAATATAAGCAAGGCGGCACCATATCCCACCAGTTTTGCCGGCATAGGAACCGTTGTTTTGCTTTTCTTTTTAGCGGAAGCAGTCTTTGGCTGGTTATGCCTTGGTTTCACGGCATCAGGAATATCCCCCTCGCTTGCTTCCTTCCTTGCCCGCCCTTCAGAGGTTTTATCTTTTGCCCTCTCTTGGGAGGACGGGTCTTCCGCCTCCTCTTCGTCATCTGTATCTAATTGCGCGACAGGAGGAATCATGTGGGAGATATCTGCTGTTTCCTGACTCCCGGAATCGGCGTCAGCTTCATCGCTCAGGCCTTCCGGCAATTTAAATTCTGCCCTTTCTTGTGTGTCATTTGTTGCAAACCATTCATGCGCACATTTGGCACAGCGTACCTCTTTTCCCTTTGGCCCTAAAGCGGAGGGGGAAATGTCATAATGTGCATCACAATTTGGACAAACAAGCTGCATAAAGTTTTCTAGCCGTTGGAATAAGGTTTATAACTATATATATTGTTTGAGATATATGAGTGCAACAGAATCAAAGGTTTCGCCCCATGAAAATTATCATTCTCCTTCTCGTGATCCTCTTTGGTTTCACGTATTCTCCCAATGCTTATGCCAAATGCAGCGTGACGGATAAGCTTTGTGTGATGGCTGAAATCAAAGAGACCGCCAGCCAAATTGAGAATAAAAGCTGGCGGGACAAAGTTTACAGGGAACTGGCTAAATCATACACCTATGAAGGCCACGAAGATAAGGCCATTGAACTGATCGATATCATTGAAACCCCTGATACCAAAGCCATGACCATCCGCGGAATCGGTATGGCAGCCGCGGACAGGGAGTGGAAAGACAAGGAGCGTTATAACGCCCTGTTTAAAAAGCTTTCCGCAGAGGCAGAGAAAATCAAGCATCCACCCTCTTTAGCAATCGCCTACACGTATATTGCCATGGCGCAGGCATTTGCCAAGGATGATGCAGGCGCTATGACCACGGCCAAAGCCATGGAAAATGATGCCTTACGGAATAAAGCATTTGGCGAAAGTGCGGAAATACAGGCAGAGCGTGGGGATTATGACGCTGCGATGGAAAGCATCGCTGAAATTGAAAGTGCGTCCTTTCGCAATAAAGCCTATGGCACAGTGGCCAGAATTTTTACCAAACAAGGCGAACTGGACAAGGCCTATAAGGCTGCCAATCAGATTGATAATAGCTATGCAAAATCACAATCCCTTCAAACTATCGTTAATTATGGTAATGATGAAGAAGCCTTGTCGTTATTCTGAAATATAATTAGGCTTCATCCAAAAGGGAATCAGAAAGGCCGCTGACGGTCTTACTGCCCGAAGGGATAACACAACGACACAAAGGGCGCTTCAGTATGATTAAATTTGAGCATGTTGGCCTGCGATACGGGATTGGCCCGGAAGTCTTAAGTGACGTTAATTTTACACTGGAGCCCGGTTCCTTTCATTTCTTATCCGGGCCAAGCGGCGCTGGCAAAACATCCTTGATGTCCTTGTTATATTTAGGCCTGCGGCCTACCCGTGGCCTGATGTCGATGTTCGGGCAAAATATCGGCTCCATGAATCGCGCCCAGCTAAAAGAAATCCGCCAGAGCATTGGCGTGGTATTTCAGGATTTCCGCCTGCTTAATCATATGTCGGCCTTTGATAATATTGCCCTGCCCTTGCGTATTAACGGCACACCGGAAAAAGAAATTCGCGATAATGTTATCGAATTAATGGAATGGGTCGGTCTTGGCGATCATCAACATATGCTTCCCAGCACCATGTCCGGCGGCCAGCAACAACGCGTTGCCGTTGCCAGAGCTGTTATTACCCGCCCGCGCCTCTTATTAGCGGATGAACCGACAGGAAATCTCGATGATGAAATCGGCTTTAGATTAATGAACTTGTTTGACCAGCTTAACCGGATGGGAACAACCGTTGTCATTGCGTCACACAATATGCCGCTGATGGAAAAGTTCAGTCAGCATAAGCGCCTGATGCTGGATCATGGCCGTGTGGAACTTGTAGAGCCTAAAAAGTCGGTAAAACAAAGACTTCAGGGGATGTTTTAAGAATGAGGTTTAAAAAAATACATCGCTCTCTTGGCATTGCTACAAGCAAACGGCGCTATGATTTGCCCCTCAATAAAGATGGCGGGGGTTTATTTTTAAAAATCCTGATTGCCCTGATGTCTTTTCTGGCGATATTGGCACTATCGGGCTCTTTTGCTTTATCTGCCATGAAAGACCGTTGGTCATCGGGACTGGAAAACAAAGCCAGCATTGAAATCCCGGCGCAGGACGAAGCGGGCGGTATTTTAACGCCGGAGCAAATCCGCACTTATTCTCAAGGCATCTATGAGTCGCTCAACCGCCATCCCGCTGTGGAAACGGTTTCGATCATGTCGGAAGAGGAAATATCCTCCCTTGTCGCGCCATGGCTTGGCGAAGATATGTCCTTTGATCAAATCCCCCTTCCCGGCATTTTAACCGTCAGTTTTAAGGAGAATGTGGATTTTGATAAAGAGATGCTTGAAAATTCTCTCAAAAACATTGCGCCAATGGCCCGGCTGGATACCCATGAAAACTGGCTGAATGATGTGTTACGCTTTACCGGCGCGTTAAAATACGCAGCCATTTTGATTACCGTCATCATTGGCCTGATTACGGTTGTTTCTATTGCCGGAGCGGTCCAATCGCGCATGGCAGTCTACCGCGAAGAACTAGAGCTTTTACATCTTATGGGGGCAACTGACAGTTATATTTCGCGGCAACTCCAACGCTATATTTTCATATTATGTCTGCAAGGCGCAGTGGCGGGCACTGTGATTGGCGGAATCGCCCTGATGCTCATCGGATGGTTTGCAGGGGAAATGGATATTAGCCTGATCCCGGATTTTAGCCTTGGCGGCCTACAGATTCTCACATTGGTAGCTTTGCCTGTTATTATTTCTATTTTAGCAACGGTGACTGCCCGCCATACGGTCTTGCGTACCCTTTCACAAATGCCCTAATATAAGCGCTTCATCATGTTCAGGATATTCACCTTCATCATTACCACATGCATGACCCTGATTCTTATCTGGGCGGGCGGCTGGCTATGGTTTGCAACCACTGTTGCCCTCGCCACGCCAGAAGAAAATAAAGAGAAAACCGATGCCATTATTGTTTTAACCGGTGGCAATGGCCGGATTAATGCCGGCCTTGATTTACTCTCAATGAAGAAGGCTGACAAATTATTTATCTCCGGCGTCAATGAAGACGTTAGTAGCGATGATATTTATGCCTCATGGCACAAGCCAAGCGCCTCCCGTCCCTGCTGCCTTATCTTAGGTTATAAAGCGCGCGATACCATTGGCAATGCGAACGAGGTCAAGGAATGGGTTAGTAAAAATAATATCTCTTCTTTTCGTCTTGTAACCTCCAGCTACCATATGCCGCGTGCCTCCATGTTGATTGAACGGGCATTGCCGGAAAAGAAAATAATTAATCATCCGGTTTTTTCGAGTGATTTTGAGCCCTGGAAAGGACGTTTCTGGGAACTGACGTTTACGGAGTATAATAAAAGCCTGATCAGTTGGGCCAATCTGGACAATCCATCATGATCCTCATCCGTTCTATTTTGTTCAATATTTTCTTTTATGGGTTTACCATTATTGCCTGTATTTTTTTGATGCCGTGCCTTTTGCTCCCCAGAGCAGGCATTTTAGCTGTTTCCAAATTTTATACAAAGATGGTTGGACTCATTGAAAAATACATTCTTGGCCTGACCTATGAGATCCGGGGGAAAGAGTATCTTCCGACAGAAGGCGCTTTTATTGTTGCAGCCAAGCACCAGTCGGCTTACGAAACATTAAAACTGCATGATCTTTTTGATGACCCGACTATTGTGCTGAAACGCGAATTATTGAACCTACCGATTTTCGGAACCTTTTTGAAGAAAATTGATGTCATTCCCATCGACCGCTCCAGTAAGGAAGATGCTATTCACGCCATCGTCAGAGGGGCCAAAAGAATGCGCCAGCAAAATCGTCCCATTGTTATATTCCCGCAAGGAACCCGGGTGAATGTCAATGACAGCACTGATAAAAAGCCCTATAAAGGCGGCATTGTTAAAATGTATGGCAATACGGATTTACCTGTTATCCCTATGGCGCTGAACAGTGGCCTGTTTTGGGGACGAAACAGCTTTATTAAAAAACCGGGAAAAGTTATCTTTGAGTTTCTGGCTCCCATAGAACCAGGCTTACCGGATAAAAAAGTGATGCAGGCATTAAAAGACAGAATTGAAGAAAAAACCCATGACTTAATGCGGGAGGCAAAAAGGGATTATCCTTATTTACAATCTCCTCCTGCGTTAGAAGATTTAAAAACCGACAAGCAATGAAATTTATAAGGTCTTTATTTTTGTTCATACTCATAACAGGCGCACTGTACAGCGGCGCCTGGTTTGGCCTTGCCTTCTATATGAATAATTATATTGATACTTTTTATAATGAAGATGCACCCAAAATGGGAATAATTTTTGAAGGCCCACAACCAAAAGTCACCGGCTTTCCCTTTGAACCTATAGTTTCCTACCGCCGTGGCTTTGAATATGAGGGCAGTAAATTTTCTTTTAAAGAAATGATACTCACCGGTTTTCCCATTCCTTATTTCCCTGTGACACTGGAAATTAATGATAACGTGACACTGGAAAATAAAAACATCAAACAGCAGATCAAATTTGACACGATTAAGCTGGCATTTATTGCCCCGAGATACATTCCACAAAACTCGGACATTAGAGAGGTAAAACACTGGCAACGTGAGATTGGCCGCATTGAGATTGAAGATTTTCTTATCAAAGCAGGCAGTGTGGAATTATCCGGTGACGGCTTTATCGGCCTGGACAGGGATCTGCAACCCCAAGCCATGTTGTCATCTTATATTGCCGGCTATGAAGATATGATTACGGCACTCATTAAACAGGATGCCATCAAACCTGTGGTTGGGGCAGTCACTCTTTCGACGTTAAAGAATCTGGAACTGGTTGATGAAGCCACAGGCAGAAATATTGTTCAGTTTAATATCGTTATTAATAACCGACAATTATCTATCGGACCGTTAAAGATTGCGACATTTCCGCCTGTAATCTGGCTTTAATCAATCTTCATCAGGATAAACGTAGTCCGCTTGTCCTGCGTCAATAATGGCATTTCTTATATCGCGTGTTTCCGCGAAGTGGCGATAAAGATAATCCCCGTCCTGTTTTCTAATGGCTTTTTGCAGCGCGGTTAAATCCTCATTGAAACGTTGCAGCATCTCCAGAACGGCTTCTTTATTGTTCAAAAAGACATCCCGCCACATGGTTGGATCGGAAGAGGCAATACGCGTAAAATCCCGAAAACCGGAGGCTGAAAATTTAATAACTTCCGATTTTATATCATCTTCCAGATCAGTGGCCGTCCCCACAATTGTGTAGGCAATCAAGTGCGGAAGGTGAGAGGTTATACCCAATACCAGATCATGATGCGCCGCATCCATAATCTCAACATTGGAGCCAAAGGCTTCCCAAAGCATCGTGATTTTTTCAATGGCTTTTAATTCCGTATGCGCCTGCGGCGTTAAAATGCACCACCGATTGATAAACAATTCCGAAAACCCGTTTTCAGGGCCGGAAAATTCCGTTCCCGCAATGGGGTGCGCAGGCACTAAATGGACTTTTGCCGGTAAACGTGGCTGTAACGCTTTAATAACGGAGTTCTTTACAGAACCGACATCGGTGACAATGCACCCCTCCTCCAGATGGCGGGCAAATTGTGATGCAACGGCCCCCATGACACCGACAGGAGTCGACAGAACCACCAAATCACTGCCCTGCACGCCTAAAACCGGGTCTGTCGTCGCATCATCAGCCAGCCCTAAAGCCAACACTGTATTACAAACATCTTTGGATTGGTCTACGCAGACAATCGACTCTGCCAGATTTTTTTCAATGATCGCCCGTGCCATGGACGATCCGATAAGGCCGAAGCCGATAAAAGTTACTTGTTTAAACATTGTCGTTATTCCCTTTTATTTCCTGACCTTGTTGCTCGCTTGCTGATGTAGATATCTACGAAGACGCCGCCAACGCCTTGTCAGGAAATAAAGCGAAACGACTATAATAAATTTACCAATAATGTGAAATAAACAATAAGATTTTTATCCCACAACGGGATAGATCGCGGGAATATAAAGGGCGGATGAGGCCAATATGATGCTTGTCTGTGCCATAATCTGGATATTAATACGCTTAAACGCTCAAAATAACAATATTTATTCGTCCAGCTTGGGCGCCTTGGGGATCATATCATGTCGGGGTATAATGGTCTTGGAATAAGTCGCCGGGACAGGATAGCCGCCGACACAATAGGCTGCAGCGCCATCCCCCAACGCTTCTGCCAGCTTCTTCATGGTTTCTTTCTGATCCCGCCAATAGCCTTCAACTTCCATCAAATGTTTACGGGGATCCCCTTCCAGCATCACTTTTTTTGAGGAGAGAGCCAGAGGTTTTAAGTCCAGCTTTTCTGCCTCACTCACAAGCTTGCCGCGGCTGATACTGGCATCACACTCTATCAAAATGAAAGAATGATCATCATCCGATGAATCAAAGCCGGTTTTTGCAACGATCAAGGCACGGTAATCCGGGTTTTTATTATTCGGATCGTCTCCATGCGGCAGGCGGACAATAATACTCATGGCTTGTTCTGTGTCAGGCTCAAGCTCATCCCACCATGGCTTTTCTTCATAATTTTCCAAATCATTGTTCGGATAAGGCACAACAGCAAAAGTTGCCCGCCCGTCCCGTACGGCCCGGATGGCAGACATCGCCGTATCAATCCGCGTCATCGGCAGACAACTGCCAAAATAATCTTTAGACAAATCCCAGTATTGCGGATGATCCTGTGTATCGGCCACGACAACTTTTAAGCCTGTCTGCAGCAATGACACCGCCCCGACAAGTTCTCTCCAGATACGCACCACAGCCATTTCAGGCAGGACGCCTTTATGCTTTTCAAGCAAACGGCGGATCATGCGTGCTTCTCTTGCGGGCTGCACAATCTCGATATTGTTCTTACGCTTTTCTTCGCCGATTTTTAAGACCAACTCGGCCCGTTCCACCAAAGTGTTATGAATGCGGGTATCTAATTCGTCAATACGCTGGCGAATTTCATCGAGTTTTTCGGAATGATAGGGTTTCTGGCTCATATTTCTTTTTATTTTTCCGTTTCAATTATCTACAGTAAAAGAATGCCTATTGTCAAAGCTTCAAACTTGCCGACTTACGACCGCCTAATCAAAGAGGGCCGCCCTATTATGCCCTCTGACAGGGCGATCACACAGGATATTCGTGAACTTCACATCGGCTTTTGCAACCTTATGCCCGATGCAGCCCTTGAAGCGACAGAGCGCCAGTGGTTCCGCCTGATTGGGGAAAGTAACCGTGTTGCCCAAATCTACGTTCACCCTTTCAGTCTGCCTGTTTTTGACCGCAGCATCGAAAGCCGGAATCATATTGAAAAACATTACGAACAATTTGAAAAACTTCAAGAAGAAGGCCTTGATGCCCTGATCGTGACAGGGGCAAATGAAGAAACCAACCCTCACGTCAGTGATGTCAGCACCTGGGGCCCGTTAAAAGAATTGCTAGAATGGTCTTATGAGAATGTGACCTCGACCATCTGTTCCTGCCTCGCCAGTCATGCGTTAATGACCTATTATCATGGTCAAAAACCGGGATGGCGGGAGACAAAGAAATGGGGCGTATTCTCACATAAGGTAACAGACCGTCTGCATCCCCTTATCCGCGGTATGAACACAAAACTGGATGTACCCCATTCCCGCTTTAGCGAGATTACGCGCGCCCAATATGATGCCGCCGGGATGACGACTTTGATTGAGACCGATACACAAGATGTCCATATGGCTGTGAGCAAGGACGGTTTTCGCCAGATATGCTTTCAGGGGCACCCTGAATATGACACCGCTAGCTTGATGAAAGAATATAAACGCGATGTCGGCTGGTACCAAACGGGACAAATGGAAAACTATCCCCCCTTCCCGGCCAATTATTTTAGTGCGCAAGTACAGGAAATCCTGAACCGTCATAAAGCAAAACTGCTTAATGGGGAAAACGCTGACTTTCCTGAAGATGAAATAACACCACTGCTTGATAACACATGGGCGGACAGCGCCCGTTCTACGATTTCAAGCTGGATTGGCCACACCTATCAAGTGACCAATGTCGACCGGAATAAGCCCTTCATGGAGAATGTCGATCCTGACAACCCCCTTGGAATTTGAATTTATAACTTATCATACCGCGAGGCGACAGGCTTAGCCGTTATCGGCTTCATGGCCTTTTGCCGTTCGGTGACATAGGCTGTTCCGCGCCCTGCATAAATCTGCTTTGAGGCCTCGATAATATTGACACCGCCCAAAGCCGGATAAAGATAAGGACCTATCTTCTCATAGAAATTAACCGCTTTTAAGAAGAAGGGCCGTTGGAATGGTGGTGAAAATAACGCATGCTTTGTCCGCTCATGGACAAAAAGATTATCACTTAGAAATTGTTCGACCTGCCCTGAAGAATAAGGACGGCCATGGCCCAGCGGGCTCCAGTCATGCCGCGCCCAAAGCCCCATGCGGTTCGGCACCACTATCAAAAGCCGCCCCGTGCTTTTTAAAACACGATACAACTCTGCAAAAGTATCCTCCGGTGAATCAAGAAATTCCAACGCGTGAACCATCAACATACGGTCAACCGAATTTGTTTCTAACGGCAAACGCGATTCCGTATTTAAACAAACCAAGTTTTGTTGACCTTCCGGCCATTGATGCACGCCCAATTGTTCAGGCATGACATTGATCACTCTTTCGGATTTTTCGAGATACGGCTTTAAATAAGGAAGGGTGTACCCATATCCTACCATGCGAAGCGATTTGGTCTCAGGCCAGCATTCCAGAATGCTCTGACGGATAACAGAGCGGATAATCTGCCCCTTCGTATTGTTATAAAAGCTCTTGAGATCATAGGCTGTCATATGACGCATCATTACAGTCGGTCCTGTATCTGATAAATAAGCGGGATATCTGCTGGCGGCATCTCATATTTTGCCATGTCGAGTGGCTTGACCCATTCCAGCTTTTGGTTTTCGCGCGGTTCAGGAACACCTTTCCACATCCGGCATACATAAAGCGGCATCATCAGATGAAAATCATCATAACTGTGAGAAGCGAAGCCTAGCGGTGAAAAACAGCATTCGCGTGTATCAATGCCGAGCTCTTCTTCAAGCTCACGGCACAGGGCAAATTCAGGAGTCTCCCCTTCGTGCACTTTGCCTCCCGGAAATTCCCACAGACCTGCCATTGATTTACCTTCGGGACGTTGGGCCAAAAGAATGTGGCCTTGAGTATCAACCAAGGCCACAGCAGCCACCAATAAAATCGGTAAACCCGCAGGATCGGGTGAACGGGGTTGTTCTAATGCTTCAAGACACCCCATTCACACCACCTGTATTAACCACCTTGCTGTGCATTGCCAGCAGGCTGTGTTGCGTTATTGCTTTGTTGGGGCACAATTCCAAGGGAATTTGCACCGTCTTTCAAAGGCTTTCCGTTGATATCATATTGTACGATATCTGCGCCCTTACGCCATTTCTGTAATAACTCTTCCAGAATTTCGCGGCGGGCTTCAACTTCAAGGTTTGGTTTCAACTGCTCATAAGTTGGCTTGGGACGCTCACGAACATCAACAAGCTTGATGACATGCCAGCCGAACTGTGTCTGCACAGGCTCTGAAACTTCACCTTTTTTCATGCTGAAAGCTTTTTCTGCGAATTCAGGAACCATTTCACTTTCAGCAAAATAACCAAGGTCACCGCCTTTCGGAGCTGTCGGTCCGATAGAAAGGCTTGTTGCCAGTTCTTCAAAACTTTCTTCCCCTTGCTCAATCTTTTTAATGACAGCCTTGGCTTTATCTTCTGTTTCAACAAGAATATGACGTGCACGGCGTTCTTTAACATCCGGCACTTTCTTGATGAAATCATTGTAAATTTTCTTCAGTCTGCTTTCTGTGATCTTATCATTGACCTGGTTTTGCAAATAAAGATTGCGTTTGATTTGCTGTCTGGCCATATCCATTTCTTTTTGAAACTCAGGAGTTTCTTCAATATCAGCCTCATCTGCCTTGTTTTGTACCAAACGTGCATTAATGACCTGTTCCATGGCAATCGGATAAATCTGAACGGCAGGCATTTGCTGAACGTTGGCAGGCATTGTCTGGATAAAGCGGTAAACATCAACACGGGTAATGTCTTTTCCATCCACTTCTGCTACAACCGGATTTCCTTCTTCCACCTTGAAGTCCGGATTTTCCATGGCTGAAGGTGTATTAGGGGTAATATCCTGCGCAGGATTCCCGGCCGCCGTTTCAACATCTGCTTCGGGAGCCATATCCTCATCATTTTCTGCGGATTGCTGATCCGCCTCCGTTTGCGTTTGCGCTACGGACGAAGCTTCCGGTATGTCGGAAGCATCATTGTCACTCATGAAAAAATATCCCGCTACAGCGATAACCGCGATAGCAATTACGGCGATCAACGCTGTCTGATTTTTTTTAGCAGCCATTTCTTAAAACCTCGTTTTCTGTTTAAGTTAAATCTTTACAATAATTGTAGGGATGTTGCCCCTTTCCACAGGCAAACGCAAGGGGCAATTGAGCTTTTCCCATGGCAATATTATGACATTTTTGATCGATGGATTGACCTAGGTTAAACAGCGCCTTATATAAGTGTCACGCGCAAAATGCGCGTTTTAAGACAGCGTCTTCAGGTCAGAAAATTATCCCACCTGTATGACAGCATTTGATGAAGGATTTTATGTTGCTACAACTTGCCCAGAAAATATTCGGTTCCAGTAATGATAGAGAGTTAAAACGCCTTTCTTCTGATATCACTACCGTGAATGACCTTGAACCGGAATATGAAAAACTCAGCGATTCAGAACTCAAAGCCAAAACCGAAGAATTTCGGGAACGCCTCCAGAAAGGCGAAACACTCGAGGATATCCAACCGGAGGCATTTGCAACGGTGCGCGAAGCCGCCAAAAGAACACTCGGTCAACGTCATTTTGATGTACAGCTGATCGGCGGACTTTGCCTCCATCAGGGCAAAATAGCCGAAATGAAGACAGGGGAAGGTAAAACTCTTGTCTCTACTTTGGCCGCCTATCTTAATGCCATTGAAGGCAAAGGCGTCCATGTGGTGACTGTGAACGATTATCTGGCCAAACGGGATGCCGCATGGATGGGCGTTGTTTATAATTTTCTGGGTATGAGTTGTGATTGCATTATCGCCAATATGCCGGATACGGAACGCCGCCTTGCCTATGCCTGTGACATTACGTATGGGACGAACAATGAATTCGGGTTTGATTATCTGCGTGACAATATGAAATTCAATCTGGAGCGCATGGTACAGCGCCCGTTTAATTTTGCTATTGTGGATGAGGTGGACTCGATCCTGATCGATGAAGCCAGAACCCCGTTGATTATCTCCGGCCCTTCTGAAGGCCGAACAGACCTTTACACGAAGGTAGATGTTATCATCCCTGAATTATCAGACGAACATTATGAAATTGACGAAAAAACCCGCTCCATCAACCTTACGGAACAAGGCAATGTCCGGGTTGAAGAATTACTGGAAGAACATGGCCTGATTGAAAACGGTAATTTATATGAGCCGCATAATATTTCCCTGGTGCACCATGTGGCGCAGGCTTTGCGGGCGCACAAGATTTTTGCCAAGGATACGGACTACATCATCAAAGACGGCAAGGTTATTATTATTGACGAATTCACCGGTCGCATGATGGAAGGCCGCCGTTATTCCGATGGCTTGCATCAGGCATTGGAAGCCAAAGAAGGTGTCGATATTCAAAACGAAAACCAGACCCTGGCCTCTATTACCTTCCAGAACTATTTCCGCTTATATCCTAAATTATCAGGAATGACAGGAACTGCCCTGACAGAAGCTGAAGAATTTGCGCAAATTTATAATCTAGGCGTGGTTGAAATTCCAACCAACGTGCCTGTCGCCCGTATTGACTTCGATGATAAAATTTATAGATCGATGGAAGAAAAATTCGAGGCCATCGCCACCCTGATCAAAGAATGTCAGGAGCGACAGCAACCTGTCCTCGTCGGAACGGTTTCTATTGAAAAATCCGAAATTCTCTCCGCGATGCTGAAGAAGAAGAAAGTCAAACATAACGTTTTGAATGCCCGCTACCATGAACAAGAAGCGAATATTGTCGCGCAGGCCGGTGCGCCGGGCGCTGTAACAATTGCCACCAACATGGCAGGCCGCGGAACCGATATTCAGCTTGGCGGTAATCTTGATATGCGTATTGCCAATGAAGTTGAAGAAGACTGGTCCGAAGCCGGCAAAAAAGAAGCCATCGCAAAAATCGAAGAAGAAGTGAAAGAAAATAAAAAGATCGTACATGAAGCCGGCGGTCTTTGCGTGATCGGGACAGAACGCCATGAATCTCGCCGCATTGATAACCAACTGCGCGGCCGTTCGGGCCGTCAGGGAGACCCCGGCGCGACCGTCTTTTTCCTTTCAACGGAAGATGACCTGATGCGGATCTTCGCTGCCGACAAAATGGAAGCGTTGTTGAAAAGCAATATTGGCCTGCGTGAAGGTGAAGCCCTTACACATCCTTGGTTGTCAAAAGCTTTGGAAAAAGCACAAGGCCGCGTCGAACAGCAAAACTTTGAAATTCGTAAGAATCTGTTGAAGTTCGATAACGTCATGAATGACCAACGGAAAGTGATTTATGAACAGCGCCGCGAAATCATGGAAGCAGGCGACGAGCTTGATGAAATGGTTAATGAAATGCGCCACGGTGTGATTGAAGATCTGGTTTACCGCTGCATTCCTGAAAAAGCCTATGTAGAGCAATGGGATATTGAAACACTGGACAATGAGTGTCAGCGCCTTGTGAATCTTGACCTGCCCGTAGCAGAGTGGGCCAAGGAAGAAGGTATCGCCGATAATGAAATTCTCGAGCGTATTGAGAAAGCATCGGATGATATGATGGCTGTAAAGATCAAAACCGCAGGCATTGATAATTTCCGTCAATTACAACGCGCGTTTGTTCTTCAGTTGCTCGACCAGCACTGGAAAGACCATTTGCTCGCTCTCGACCACTTACGTCAGGGCATTAGCTTGCGTGCTTTTGGTCAGCGCGATCCGCTCAATGAATATAAAGCCGAAGCATTTGCCTTGTTTGAAAACCTGCTTTTCAAATTGCGTGAAAGCGTAACCCAAACGTTAAGCCTTGTGGAAGTGAATGTTGATGATGACATTATGGACGCTCTGCGCGAAGATCAAAAACAAACACCTATTAGTGAAGGGCGGCAGGATCCTGCCCTGATGGGTAGCAACCCCCAGCAGCAACAGGATGACGGCCTTGTCGTTAAACAGTTTCCGCAAAAAATGGCCTTTGATAAAAACGACCATACAACATGGGGGAAAATCCCGCGTAATGCCCCCTGCCCGTGCGGATCAGGCAAAAAGTTCAAACAATGTCATGGGAAAGTATCTTAATTGACATAAAATAAATTCTGCTCTATTGATGTCCTATCAACATCATATGAGCAGGACTAAGTCATGGGATTTCTAACAAAGGCATATAATCGTTACCCTGAAACCGTTGGCAATTTTGTTGCCAGAGTCCTACATCCTTTTGAACTCACGAAACGTATTGCCGAAAATATGGCCAATGCCGGATGGAAGTTGGAACGTGCCTATGAAAGCGTCGATGAAGAACTTTCGGTTACTGACCACTTTAAAATAAGGCAAAGCTTATCAGATGCTGCAGAGTCAATAGATGTAGGTGATGTGAAAGTTACTTTATATTCCCATCCTGCGCATGGCATCGTTTCAAATTATAGTGATGAATATATGACTGCCCGGGATGAAGCCGCCCGTAAGGCCCGCGCTCAAATTGCGGCGGAATATTTTCAACCGGCTACGCCAGTTCCTGAGGCACCGAAACACGGATAAGGCTTAGCTGATTACGCTGTCTTTTGACGATATCAAAGCGGAAATTATAAAAAGTAAAACTTTGCCCCGCTTCGGGAATGGTCTGCGCTTCATGAATAATGAGGCCAGCAATCGTTGAATAATCTTCATCATCCGGTAAATCCCAGTCAAATTCACGGTTTAAATCCCGAATGGTGACATCCCCTTCCACCAGATAAGATCCGTTGGATTGTTTACGCACACCAACCACGGTCTCATCATGCTCATCATCAATTTCCCCGACGATCTCCTCAAGAATATCTTCCAGGGTCACAATCCCCATAAAGCTTCCATATTCATCAACGACAACCGCGAAATGTTCGCGGCGGGATTTAAAGGCCTGCAACTGGTCATATAAAGTTGTCGCTTCGGGAACGAACCACGGCTCGGTTGAGAGTTCTTCAATATCAATATCATTGATATCTTCATGATTGCGTTCTTTTTGTTTTAATTCCCGCATCAGCGCCTTCGCATGCAGCACGCCGATAATATTATCATTATCATCCCGGTAAACAGGCATACGTGTATACGGACTGTCCAATGCCTCTGCGATCAGCTTTTCAATAGGCTCTGCAACATTTAACATCGACACATTTTTCCGGTGCGTCATAATCTCTTCAATATCGACATCAAACAAATCAAGGACAGAACGTAACATCGCCCGTTGTTCCTGCGTCTGACTATCACCCCCCTGATGCAGCTCAATCACGCCCCGCAAAATTTCCATGTGGGAGCCTTCCTGAATCTTGCTCATATCCGCACCAAAGAGTTTTAACGTTGCACGCACAATGTAATTAACCACTTCGGCAACGGGAGAAAAAACAAAAATGACTGCTCTTAATACGGGGGCAACCGCCACGGCCATTTTATCCGCGTGTGTTAACGCGTAGGTCTTCGGTAAAACTTCCGCAAATATCAATACAAGCAAGGTCATAACAAGTGTGGCATAGACCACCCCTGCCTCGCCGAAAATACTAATGAGAACACTTGTGGCTAAAGCGGAGGCCAAGATATTCACCAGATTATTGCCTAGCAACAATGCCCCAATCATCCGGTCTTTACGTTCCCGGATTCTGTTCACGATGGCAGCGCGCTTATTGCCTTCTTTTTCCCAATTATGCAGGCGGGATTTGGACGCTGCCGTAAAGGCCGTCTCCGAACCGGAAAAAAAGCCTGATAATAAAAGCAGGACAAAAACAATGCCCGCAGCAAGATATATATCCATGAATTATGCCTCTATTGATTTCTGAACAATGTCGAGAACATCTTCCTCTGCCACGTCATAAGATTGAAACGCTTTACCAATACCTTTAACCAGAATAAACCCGATCTTATCGACACCATCTTTGGATAAGGCCTTTTTATCACCGGCCATTAATTCAACAATTTCAGATGCATTTTTCTTTATTTCAGGCTTGATGTCCGAAATGGCGGTTTTTAAATCGCAGTCCGTTAAATGCTTATGCACACGCCCCGGCTCTTCTTGCGGACACAAGCCCATTTTTTGCGATAAATCAAAAGCCATCATCATCCCGATGGAAACAGCCTCCCCATGTAATAAACGTCCATCATACTTGGCCGCCGCTTCCAAGGCATGGCCAAATGTATGCCCAAGGTTTAACAAAGCGCGCTTGCCGGATTCTTTTTCATCTTCGGCGACAATGGCGGCCTTGGCTTTGCAAGATGTCTCTATGGCGTGACTTACTGCCTCGCCTTTAAGTCTTAAAACATCTCCGCCGTTTTCTTCCAGCCATTCAAAAAAGGCAAGATCGTTAATCAGCCCATACTTGACGATTTCGGCATAACCCGCCTTCAACTCACGCTCGGGTAAAGTTCCCAATGTTCCAATATCACAGATGACTGTTTGCGGCTGGTAGAATGCTCCGATCAGATTTTTACCATAGGCCGAATTAATGCCTGTTTTTCCACCGACCGAACTATCCACCTGCGCCAGCAGCGTTGTTGGCACCTGCACGTAGGCAATTCCGCGCAAAACCGTGGCAGCAACAAAGCCCCCAAGATCACCGATTACACCGCCGCCTACTGCTATCATCACGCTTTGGCGATTCACCTTTCCATCTAACAGCCAATCCATAACCTTAATATAGCCATCATGTGATTTTGTGGCTTCACCGCCTTTTAATCCTAAGGTTTTCGTATCGCTGCATTTTCCTGCAAGCGCGTCTTCAATGACCTGTACATAGGGATAAACGCTCGCATCATAAAGAATGAAAACTTTGCGCTCGCTCAAGTTAAGCGGGATCAGGTCCGCAACTTGTTCCAGCAATCCTTTTCCGATATGAATATCGTAAGCGCGATCTTGCAGATCAACATTAACAATTGTTGTGTTCATGGGGTGATATTAAGCGGGCTGAATGTGATTGTATAGGGCTTGTGTCACTCGTTCCAGTGTTTCTTCCATCGGTTCGGTTTTTGTAGCAACGGTTAAATCCGCTTCTCCATAGACAGGGTAACGCTGTGCTATCAATCCGGCCAGTATTTCCCGTGGGTTTCCTGCTTCCAGCAAAGGGCGGCCTTCTCCGGTCCCGACACGCTGCAGCAATACGTCCAGATCTGCTTTCAAAAATATCGAAATCCCCGCTGTCTTGATAACTTTTCGCGTTTGATCATTCATAAACGCCCCGCCGCCCGTGCCAATAACATGCGGTTTTTGATCCTGCATTAGGTCACTTAGGGCCTCTCTTTCAAGCACGCGGAAATGCGGCTCGCCCTTCGTGGCAAAAATATCGGAAATCGACATGCCCGCCCGCTCAACAATGACATCATCAGAATCAATAAAATCATAGCCCAAAGACGCCGCCAGCGCCTTTCCTACGGATGTTTTTCCCGCTCCCATAAGCCCGACGATGATAATTGGCTTTTCCAAATGCGCCCTCAAAAAATCCTGTTGTAAGTGTATTTTATCAGTATTACTCATAATAACGGAGGTTTTATAGAAAAACTTCTTTCTTGGGAATTAAAAAAAGCCGCATTGCATTAAAGAAATGACTTCAGTAGAGTCTCGGACTCAGGAGAAACAAATGATTTTTAAAGCATTATTACTGGCCATATTTATCTTAATAATCGGTGGAATTGGTTATTTTGCCCTGTGCGATATTCAAATTGAACAGGAACAGACAACAAAAACCCTGCCCGCCAGCTATTTTAACGGTCAATCATGACAAAAACCCTATGCGCTCTGTTATTAGGGGCCATGTTATGTATCCCTTTGTCTGCCAATGCCAATGAAGGTGCAGGATTAATTGTCAGTGACCTTGAAGGCGCCTTGCCGAAAAGCCTGTGGACAGAGCAACCCCGTTCGGAAATCACCTATCTCCTGAAAAATCTGCCGGCGCAGGCCCCTTCCCGCGCCATGCAGGAAATCAAGCGGAACATGCTGATTTCAACCTATAACATGGACCTGATAGAAGATGATGTTCCAGAAAAGGAATATGAAAGCCTTCTAACCATAAGGTTAAAAAAGCTATATGAAATGGGCCTTTGGAAGGATGCGTTAAAGCTTTACAGCAAAACTGCCAATACCATGCCAGACGATGATGAGTTCACCCAGACCGGAGTTGTTCTAATCCTGAATGAAAAAGGTCTGCCAACGGCCTGCCTTGAATCCAAAGTCTTGGGCCAGAATTTTGACACCCCCTTTTGGACGAACATGAAAACCATCTGCGAAAAAGAGTTCGGTAATCTACAGGCAGAGGATGTCGACATAGTGAATAGTGCGGTGTTGCAAGCCGTGCTGACAGAACCGGAATATGCCATTTCAGCCACTAATCTGGATAATTTATCTCCACTGGAATTGGCCATTATCAGTTATAAAAAACAAATCTCTTATGACGGTTTTGTCCTGCATGAAAATACCATGCCGTACGTCCTAAAATATTATTTTGAGGATTCAAACTTTCCGGAAGCGCAAAAAGACACCTTGAATCAGCTTGCCGTTAAAAATTTCCTTTTTCCAGAATCAATGGCCGATAAAGCGCCTTCTGAGCCTCTCGAAATTGATGAAAACACCTCCCAAATTGCACTTATCCAATCCCTGATTTCCAGCCTAAAAACAGGGGCTCCTATTCCCTCAAACGCCCTTAAAAGACTGCAGGATCTGGCCTCTGAAAATCCTGAAAATTACTTTTATTTACAAATACTTAGCCATGTAACGGAAAACACTGATGAGGTAGTGCTTGATGATGAGGAAAAGACACTGGCCGAAAACAGTTTCTCTACGGACGCGAAAGAAAATTATAATTTTTTAAAATCTGCACTTGACATTGAGTCAGAATTTTCCAATAATCCGGCTGTTGCTTATGAAAAACAAGGGAAATCCTTGCATAAAGCAGATAAAGTCCGGTGGTTGGGAAATACCTTAAAAAGTAGACTGGAAGGGCTCACTCTTCTGCTTGTACTGAGTAGCAATGAAACTTATGCTTATGCAAATAAGTCTGGGGATAAAACCCGGAATGATACAGTCAATGTATTGAAAAGCTTAAGCACTGTGGGGTTAATAGATCAAGCCAATTTGATCGCACGCGAAGAACTTGCTGCGCTTATGGCTTTAAAATTGAAGGAGAAATAAATTATGGCTCGTCCAGGTCGTCCAAAAATGCCGAAACCGGATCTGCATCCTACCGTCGATGCATTTCTAGATATGCTCACTGCTGAACGCGGCGCTGCGTTAAATACAAGACAAGCCTACTGGCGTGATCTTGCAGATGTTACGATGTATCTACGCAAAGAAAAGAATACCGATCTTGATAAAGCCAGCACCCAAGAGCTGAAAGATTATCTTGATGACCTTGCGCACAAGACACACACAAAAGGTGAAAATAAATCACAAATTGCAGTTCGTACTGTGGCCCGTCGCTTATCCGCGATGCGTCAGTTCTACCGTTACCTTGTATCGGAAGATATCCGTCAGGATGACCCGACCACCACAATCGAAAGCCCGAAACAAGGCCGCACTTTGCCAAAAACGCTGAGCGAAGAAGAAGTCGCCCAGTTGATTAAAACTGCCGGTGCCGGTGGTGGCGCAGACAGCGTGCGTCTGGTATGTCTACTTGAAATGCTATACGCGTCCGGTTTACGTGTTTCCGAGCTTGTTGGCCTGCCAATGTCAGCCGTCAGCGAAAATCAGGAATTCCTCACAATCGAAGGTAAAGGTGGTCGTGAGCGCATGATCCCTCTTTCCGAGCCTGCCCAGAAATCTATTAAAGATTACCTTGCCATTCGCGAACAATTCATTGGCACTGAAAACAAAGCGGCACAGGAAAAAGCCTTCTTCCCATCCAAAACATCAGAAAGCGGCCACCTGACACGTCAGCGTTTTGCCCAGCTTTTGAAAGATTTGGCACGGGATGCAAAAGTTGAAGAAGGCCGCGTTAGCCCGCACATCCTTCGCCATGCTTTTGCCACACACTTATTACAACGCGGTGCGGACCTTCGCTCTGTTCAAAAAATGCTTGGACATGCGGACATTGCCACAACTCAAATCTATACTCATATTCTGGGCGAAGATTTGAAAGATACGGTGGAAGAAAAGCACCCGATGGCTCAAAAAGAAAGCCAATAATAATTTCATAATCTCTCTATTAAATCAGGCGGCGTCGATCTTGTATTGGCCCGCCTGATTTGCTATCAACAGTAAGCTTTTTTCAGGAAATGAAAATAAAGGGACCAAGATGACTCAGCTTGAATTTGAAAAACCGATCCTTGAACTGGAAGGTAAAATTGCCGAGCTTCGAAATGTCGAAGGTGATGCGGATGTGGATATTGCTTCTGAAATCACCCGCATGGAAAACAAGATCGACCGTCTGCTCAACCAGACTTACAGTAAATTGACTCCGGCGCAAAAAGTACAGGTCGCCCGTCATCAAGAACGCCCCCACTACCTAGATTATGTCAAGGCAATGATTGATGATTATATGCCTTTGGCCGGTGATCGTAACTTTGCCGACGATCATGCGTTATTGGGAGGCCTTGGCCGTTTTCAAGGACAGGCTGTGGTGCTCATGGGACAAGAACGCGGTCATGATACGGAAAGCCGTATTTTTCACAATTTCGGCATGGCCCGCCCCGAAGGATATCGGAAAGCACAACGTCTTGTAAAACTGGCAGAGCGTTTTGACTTGCCGATTATTACCCTTGTGGATACCGCCGGCGCCTATCCCGGCATGGGAGCGGAAGAACGCGGCCAGTCAGAAGCCATTGCCAAGTCCATCGAAACATTCTTGAATGCAAAAGTGCCGGTGATTTCCGTTGTGATTGGCGAAGGCGGCTCCGGTGGCGCTATCGCGATTGCCGCTGCAGACCGCATTTATATGCTGGAACATTCTATTTACTCCGTTATCTCCCCCGAAGGCTGTGCCTCTATTCTATGGCGTAGCGCGGAGTATGCCGCCGATGCGGCAGAAGCGCTGAAGATTACCGCGCAGGATATCCTCGATCTCAAACTGATTGACGGCATTATCAAAGAGCCTGTCGGCGGCGCACACCGTGCCAAAAACCGGACGATTGATAATGTTAGCAAACAAATTGAAACCGCGATGAGACAGCTTACTCCTTGGGATGCCGAGAAGCTCAAAAAAGCCCGTCATAAAAAATTCCTCGACTTTGGCCGCAATTAAAAAAAGCCTGCACCAAAGTGCAAGCTTCAAGTCAACTTAGTAAAGGAGCAGTTTTTTAGGCTCTGCTTCCATCAGGATATTTTTTATCCTTCCCATGAGTGACGAATGGAGATAAGCGCTCAGAGATAATGTCTTCTTGTTCCTTGGCTTTCTTCTTCTTTAAAGCAGCCCAGTCTGTGGCCATACCGGCACGCCGTTTCATGAATTCAAAATCACCGTGTCCTGCTTTATTGTGCCCTACTTCCGTTGCCGCAGCGCGGTAATAAAGCATTAGAAAAACCCGTATAGCAGCCGTCAGCGAGGTATTATCGCTTTTACGCAAGCTGATCAGCGTACACAGATCGTGAATGGTGCAATTTTCACGGTCTGATATCTGGTTCAACTCACGCCACATTTCCGGTTCCAGACGGATGGAGGTTCGTTTTCCCAGAACTGTAATGTTTTTTAATATGAGTGAACTTTTCGGTTCGCCCTCTTCGTAAAAATAAGGATCTGACATATTCCTGCCTTTGATGAATTTTGAATGACGATCAGAAGTTACATAGCTAAAACAACAAAAACACTCTCTTGTGTGTTTAAATATACAATTATATATTGTGTTTAAGCAAGCATCATTCCCTTGTATGCACATCTAAGCGTTTATATTAATTAATGAATTTTATCGACAGCGCGTGAATGTGTTTCATTTCCTCGGATAGCGCTTGATAAACCGCCCGTTCGCGTGCAACACGGTTTTTATCTTTGAAAAATCCAGCCTCAATCTCAATCGCAAAATGGCTTTCTCCGCTGCCGTCATCGCCGGCATGGCCACTATGAAGATGGCTTTCATTACGAACAATAAGCCTATCAGGCGAAAAGGAAGCGGTTAATTTCTCTTTTATTTTTTCTGCCATTTTCATGAAAACCCCCTTCTGAAATACTTGTTTTCCCTTTGCTTCGGCCGTTATAATGAAGAGTTATGCCGAGGATAAAATTAAAACCACAATCGCCTGAATTTGATGAAAACGTCAAGTCATCAAAATCCGCCAAACCATGCGATATGCCTTATTGCCCGTCAGAAGGCACCTTTCGCGCCCCCAAAGATCGTTCCTTATCGGATCATTACTGGTTTTGTCAGGATCATATCACCGAATATAACCGGGCATGGAATTTCTTTGACGGGATGAATCAGCGCGAAGTCGAAGAACATATTCTTAACAGCATGTTCGGCGACCGCCCCACATGGCGCTATGATGCCGATGGCATGGCAGAAGAAAACCTCCGCCGGCAGGCATGGGAGTTCCATGGTACAGGGCAAACCGATGACCGCGCCGGCCGCGCGTGGCAGGAATATCAGGAACACCAGCACCGTCTGGATCAAAGTTCTGCCGAATTCGAAGCCATGGCCATCTTCGGTCTGGAACCGCCCGTTGACCTTGATAAGATCAAAACCCGCTATAAAGAGCTGGCCAAAAAATACCATCCCGATGTGAATAAAGATAATCCGCAAGCCGAAGAGCTTCTCAAAAAGGTCAATATGTCCTATACAGTCCTGAAGCTTGCTTATCAAAAATTTGATGAGCTTGAAAAAGTCTAACTTGATCAAACTGGAAATTGTATGGCCGATCTTGCAGAAAATGAAAATGAGCTAACCTCCGCTTCCTTTGATATGACCCGTGTCAAAAACAAAGAAGGGAAATACACAACAATCCCCGATACAAAATATGATGTGCGGGAAACTTTTGGACTGGATATTGACTGGCAGGTGCCGGGGTTTAAAGAAGAAAACGCCAACGTCCCCGCCATTGATAAAACCTATCAATTCGATCATAACACCACGATGGCCATTCTTGCCGGTTTTGCCCATAACCGCCGCGTTATGATTCAAGGCTATCACGGGACAGGAAAATCAACCCATATTGAGCAGGTTGCCGCCCGCCTGAACTGGCCGTGCGTGCGTATCAACATGGATAGCCATGTTAGCCGGATTGATCTGCTGGGCAAGGATATGATCGTTTTGAAGGAAGGCAAGCAAATCACCCGGTATCAGGAAGGACTATTGCCATGGGCGATCCAGAATCCTGTTGCCCTTGTCTTTGATGAATATGATGCGGGTCGTCCGGATGTGATGTTCGTAATACAACGCGTGCTGGAAGCTGAAGGGAAACTGACCTTACTGGATCAAAATGTGGTGATACGTCCCCACCCTGCTTTCAGGTTATTTGCAACCGCCAACACCGTCGGCCTTGGCGATACCACAGGGCTGTATCATGGCACGCAACAGGTCAACCAGGCGCAGATGGACAGATGGAACATTGTCGCACAGCTTAATTATCTGGAACATGACAAGGAAATGGACATCGTCACGGCGAAAATGCCGGACATGGACAATGCCGAAGGCAAAGAAACCATTGATGCCATGGTGCGTATGGCCGCGCTCACGCGTCAGGGATTTATTAATGGTGATCTGTCCACACTCATGAGTCCCAGAACGGTGTTAAGCTGGGCTGAAAATTACCAGATCTTCGGCGACCGTGACCTTGCCTTTCGTTATGCCTTCATGAACAAATGCGATGAAATGGAATGGCCGACAATTGCCGAATATTACCAACGTTGTTTCGGTGTTGATTTAATAAAATCCTGACATACAAAATAAAAAAAGGGCGCGTTCTATGACGCGCCCTTTTCCACTCATTGTTACATATTAATTACATGATTGTTGAATCAGTATGCAGGACATCAAGATCTGAAGTTGGCTGCGTTACATCGCCGTAAGGAACAGGTTTACCACTTCCCTGAACCACATCAATCTGGAAATCATCCTGGTTAAAGTCATCTTCATTCATGTTTTTCAGCAAGACTTCACTCCCGTTGAATTTCACAAGAAGATCATCACCAACCTGCTCTGTTGTAAGCTGTGGCGGAACCACGAAAGCGATCTCCGGATTAACGCCTATAACATATTCGAAGATCAACTGATCAAGGCCGTCTTCAAAATCAATGACAGTATCCAGTCCTTTTTCGTTTGTGCTGAAGATGAACTCGTCTTTACCGGTGCCGCCGCTTAAGATATCGTCGCCTTCACCGCCGCGAAGAACATCGTTCCCGTCACCGCCACGAAGAATATCATTCCCGGTACCACCGTTCATAACATCATCACCGGAACCACCATTGATAATATCATCTCCGGCATCACCATTCAGCTTGTCATTTCCTGCACCGCCATGGATCACGTCATTACCAAAACCGCCATACACAGTGTCATTTCCATTACCGGCGTTGATCACGTCGTCACCTCCCGCAAGCGGTGGAAATGGGTGGAACTTATCCAAAGGAGCGGCATTGTTATAAACGTTATACAGGAGATCATCGCCATAAATGATGTCATCGCCGTTCCCGCCATAAAGGGTATCATTTCCTGATCCGCCATAGAGGGTATCGTTACCCTCACCACCGTTCAGAACATCATCCCCGGCGCCGCCATCCAGCTTATCGGTTCCACTTCCACCATTCAGACGGTCATTTCCTTCACCACCGTTCAGGTAGTCTGTTCCGGCACCGCCGTGAATGGTATCATTACCGCTATCGCCGTAAAGATTATCATTCCCATTGCCCCCATGGATGAAATCATTTCCTATGCCGCCATAGACAGTATCGTTTCCATTCCCGGCATAGATTGTGTCATTGCCGCCGACATGAGGAGGAACAGGAATAATTGGCGAAATAATCGGCCCTGGGCCGGTGCCACACCATCCAATAGGTCTGTCCCAGTAAACAGGCTGTTTGCCATCACCATAGATCACATCGTCGCCATCACCCCCATGAATGGTGTCATTTCCGGCACCACCATCAAGACGGTCATTACCGGCACCTCCATGAATGAAGTCATTGCCGTTACCGCCGCTGATTGAATCAGTGCCGTTGCCACCATAAAGCTTGTCATCACCGTCATCACCGTTAATGACATCATCACCATTACCGCCATGCACAAAGTCATCGCCAGCACCGGCAAAAACTTTATCATTGCCGTCACCGGCATAAATCGTGTCATTGCCGCCAATAACCGGCCATGGCCAATAAGCATCCACTGCAACTTTTGAATTCAGAATTCTGTCATTATAAAGAACGTAAAGATCATCTCCATGTATGACATCGTCACCGGCGCCGCCATGAATGGTGTCACTTCCTGCACCACCATTGAGAGTGTCATTACCATCTCCGCCAGTAATTTTGTCATCGCCATTACCGCCGTTGATTGTATCATCCCCTTGGGCTCCATGAATGGTGTCGTTACCATCATCGCCATTTAAGATATCGTTTCCGTATCCTCCATGGATGAAATCATTACCGGCGCCGCCGTAAACAGTATCGTTTCCGTAGCCCCCATAGATCGTGTCATCACCGCCCGGAACAGGACGAATAGGAGATGTTTTATCAATATCTGCATTATGCGCGTAGACTCTGTAATCATAGCCATCACCATAGATCACATCATCTCCATAACCACCGGCCAGGAAGTCGTTTCCTTCACCGCCATTGATTTTGTCATTACCAAAACCACCGCGGATTGTGTCATCGCCCTCTTCACCATTCAGTACATCATCGCCGTGACCGCCATGAATATTGTCGTTTCCACGTCCGCCATAAACTGTATCGTTCCCATGACCGGCATAAATGGTGTCATCGCCGCTTGGCGCCACATAATTGGCATCAGTAGGACCTAAAGGACGGTTCAAGGTTGTAAGATCACCGTAAATGACATCATTCCCATGGCCACCATGAATGGTATCATTACCATTACCGCCATAGACTTTATCATCCCCGTGCCCTGCTACAATAAGGTCTGCCCCTTCGGTACCATTTAGGAGATCATTCCCTTGTGTGCCACGAACCTCGTTCAACTCTTCTGTTGTGTCGATTCTGAAAGAATCTTTAGCAACCTGCTCTCCCTCGCTGACGCGGATAACCGCATGGTCGGGTGTACCGCCGACAACTTTAACATTTTTGAATTGCTCATAAGTAAGCTCGGTACCAGGCTTTAATTCCTCGCCATACAAATAGAAAGACGCCCCACCGCTACGGTGACCGTCGTTAATTCTGAAAAGCAGATCGCTTTCGGTATTATACCCGCCGATTGTCACAAAATCAGCTAACAGCACAGACTCCTGATCTTCGTTAAAGGTAATATTTTTTACAGTAATTCCTAATTTCAATGGTGGTGTTGTCATTTTCTCTATCCTTTATAAATTTAAATACAAATTAACCCGTTCATGGTCCCCATATGTGACCTCTCCTCAAATATGACATAATCCCAAAAAGCAATTGTGAGAGGCATGTGAAAAATTTGTAAAAAATTTGTAAAAAAGCGCAAAAACCTGCATTTTCTTTATTCTTCCCATGCTAAAACAAAGCTATGAGCGATAAGGACAAGGCAGAAAATTTTAAAACCGCGACAGCCGCCACCTTAAAGGCTATGGCCGGTAAAAAGAATTATAATGTCAGCTTTTCCGCCCAAGAGCGGTTTGACAGGCCGACCAGCCCGCAGGAAGATCAAACCTTTCTGCCCTTGCCGAACCATGATCTGGATGCGCAATCGCTGGATTTAATGCGCGGCGCGGCAGATTCGAAAGCTCTGCGCCTGCAGCATCATCAGGCAGACCTTCACCGCCAGAACACGCCGATGGATTTAACCGCCCGCGCTGTTTTTGATGCGCTTGAACAAGCACGGTGTGAAGCCATTGGGGCCAACCAGATGCTCGGCGTTAAAGAAAATCTTAATAAGACCTTGAATGAAAAATGCGAAAAGCTGGGCTATACCCGCCTGCAAAACCGGGAAGACAGCAATATCGCCGATGCCATCCATGCCTATGCGCGTATTGCGCTAACAGACGAAACACCTCCATCTAATGCGAAAGTTTTGCTGAAAAAATGGTCTCCTTGGATCGAAGAAAAGCTTGGCGCCGATAAAATGGAAGATTTAAAACCATTGCTACAGGATCAGGCCGCTTTTGCCCGCAAATCCCGCGACTTCATGGCTGCAATGGACTTAATCGCCGCCGATGCCGCCGATAACGCCGCCCCGGAAGAAGACCCGCCTGTGGATGAAGCAGGTGACGGCCCGCAGGATGAAAAACCTGAGGAACAAAGCGACGATCCTGCCTCTGATCAGGAGCAAAGCGGCGCACAAGCCACCGACACCGGGGAAGAAAGCGAAACCGATGGCGGGGTTGAAGACAGCGAGACGGCCCAGACCGCAGATCCTGAAATGGGCGGAGAACCTGCGGATGATCAAAACGCCAATCCCGATATGAACCGTCCTGACAGCCTGACCAGCCATCCCGATGGCCGTTACAATATCTATACGCGTCAGTTTGATGAAATCATTCCTGCCGAAGACCTTGCCGATCCCCAGGAACTGGATCGTCTGCGCCATCTTCTGGATCAACAGGGAAAAAACCATCAGGGAATTGTCAGCAAGCTGGCCAACCGCCTGCAGCGCAAACTGATGGCGCAGCAACAACGCAGCTGGCAGTTTGATCTGGAAGAAGGCTATCTTGATGCCTCCAAGCTAACCCGCATTATCACAGGGGATCAGGTTGCCCGCGCCTTTAAAATGGAAAAGGAAACTGACTTTCGCGATACTGTCGTGACTTTGCTGATTGATAATTCCGGCTCCATGCGTGGACGGCCGATTGCCATTGCCGCAATCTGTGCGGACATTCTTTCGCGCACATTGGAACGCTGCGGGGTAAAGGTCGAAATTCTTGGCTTTACCACGCGCGCCTGGAAAGGCGGAAAATCACGCGAAGTCTGGATTGATAATGGTCGTCCTGCCCATCCGGGACGCCTGAATGATTTACGCCATATCGTCTATAAAAATGCCGATTCCCCCTTGCGCCGCGCCCGTAAGAATATTGGCCTGATGCTCAAAGAAGGGCTGCTCAAGGAAAATATTGACGGCGAAGCCCTGGTCTGGGCGCATAACCGTCTGTCCCGCCGCCGCGAAGCACGAAAAATCCTGATGGTGATCTCGGACGGGGCGCCTGTCGATGATTCCACGCTTTCGGTAAATCCCTCCAATATACTGGAAATGGATTTGCGCCATGTGATCGGCTGGATAGAAAAGCTCGAACAGGTTGAATTGACGGCCATCGGGATCGGCCATGACGTAACGCGCTATTATGACCGTGCCATGACCATTTCTGATGCGGATGAGCTTGCCAATGCTTTGATCAGCCGGTTAGAAAGTCTGTTCCACCTTAAATAGCCCTTACTATAAAACCTGTTTCAATGTTATCGGCAAAAAAGTGGGGCCAATTATTCTCTCGTTATTGATTTTATATGAAAAATATTTAGAGTTGCCCTTAATATTAAGGAGAGCGTTTTAATGGGTAAATCAAACGGACATCAACCATCACCCCGTCCTTTCGGAACGGCAGCTAACCAAATTAGCCCTACGGTTCGGGCTTTTGCATCACGTGAGCCGAATAGCGGACAGGATGAGACTTTCCGCTTTAGCGGCCCTTGCCCTGAAGCATTTGCCCGCGCCGTGAAAAAACAAAAAGAAGAATCTATTGATATCATCGTCGGGAACCATGCCCGCGCCGTCTATGCTGTAAAAAAAGCACAAGGCTATACCGCCGCCGTCTTTTATGAGAATGGCGGGATCAAGTATTTAAAAGATCAAACCGCTGATTTAAAACAAGCCGCCCATCAGCAGGAGGAGCCTTTTGTCGCTTTCCTTGTCCTAGATGCCACGCTTGATGACCAACTGGCCGCCATTACGGCGAAAGGATCGGGTTTCGCCCTTCTTCAGCAACCTTTTATTGCACCTGTTCTTCTACGCGATGAAACGATTCCTACGCCTGCACGCTCACATCCGCCCAAAACCACCACAGCAGTGGCCCCTACAGGGTTACCAGACGTCAGACTGGAAGCCTAACGCCTTTCACCTCTCTTCAGGAGAAGGCCTTACGCCTCTTCGGCAATACGCATGATTTTATTCGATACCGGGTCCAGCTTGACCTGGATCGGGCTGTTGGCAGATTTCACCGGCGGCGTGACAGACTCTGAAACGCCCTGTGCTGCCGCATTGTTCGTCAAGCCCTGCTGACGTGTATCATTCATTTGAACCATGGCATCCATCATGGCCTTGAAAGAGTTTTCGAAACTGGAAAACATATCGCGGATCAACTTGTTCTGTGCGTCAAATATTTCACTTTGCTGCAATTTTTGGGAACGTTGCTGTTCTTGCAATTGCTGCTGCTGTACCATCATGATTTGATAGATCGGATCAAAATATTGGGAAAAACTAGTACGCTGCGGCGGCACATGAGCGGAAGGGATGCCCGAAGAGAAATGCGGGGACATTGGCATATAGTGGTGAATGGAAGCAACATTTCCGACCCCTTCCAAGTTACCTGTCGGCGCAGCGTATCTTGAAAAAACCCGGCCGAGCTCACATTCACCATAACTGGCAAATTCTAGACTCATACACACCCAGAGTTTTAAATTCTTCTATTTTTTTAATTACGAATGTTATAACACTAAAAACAAAATGAGGAAATATCACTGAGAAGGATTTTGTCACTTTTTTGACACAAAAATTCAAAACGAAAAAATATTTCAAAAACATTTCGGATAACGCATAAATAGACACGAAGACCGAATAACATTAAAAGAAACCCACTGACATTAATATTACAGACTGAATAACTTCCATGGCCGAAAACCTTAAAAAAAATAAAACAAGCATTTTTAAACCCAAACCCGTCAGCGGCTTTCCCGAATGGCTTCCCGAAGAACGTCTGGTTGAACAGAAATGGTATGACCATATCCGCCGCGTGTTTGAATCTTACGGCTTTTGTTCCATTGAAACGCCCAGCGTGGAAGAAATAGACGTCCTTCTTGCCAAGGGGGAAGTAGATAAGGAAATCTACGTCCTTGAACGTCTGCACAAGGAAGAAGAAGACAGCAAAGATGCCCGCCTTGCCCTGCACTTTGACCAGACGGTCCCCTTTGCCCGTTACACCGCGCAGCACTTTAATGAACTCGTCTTTCCATTTAAACGTTACCAGATGCAACGCGTCTGGCGCGGGGAGCGCCCCCAGATGGGCCGCATGCGTGAATTCACCCAATGTGATATCGACATTATTAATGTCGACAACCTGCCCCTCGCCTTCGATGCCGAAATTCCCGCGGTTATTTACGAAGTCTT
The DNA here is from genome assembly GCA_965216405.1 of uncultured Micavibrio sp. GTDB lineage: Bacteria > Pseudomonadota > Alphaproteobacteria > Micavibrionales > Micavibrionaceae. The sequence goes on from OZ244161.1 coordinate 352,008, forward strand.
GGACGGCCTCAACATCGGCCGTGTGCAATTAAGAATCTCTAATCGGAAAATCCTTCTCGGTTTATTGAGCGCTATGGGGATAGATGACCCTACACCGATTACACGCGCCATTGATAAACTTGATAAAATGGGCGAGCAGGATGTTTACGCTGACTTGCTCTCATTAGGTGTTAAAGATAAACAATTAGAAAAAATTATTGAGCTTGCGAACATAAAATCATCTCCAGAAACTTTTTCAGCTGATATTGATGATTTTGTACAAAATCATAATCTTTTAGAACCTAAAGAAAATTTTATAGAACTTCATGAGGGGATTAATGAATTGGTTTTCGTCCTCGAGAACCTCTCTCATCTTCCTGAAGGTGCGGTTGTTGCTGACCTCTCCATTGTCCGTGGTTTGGATTATTACACGGGCACGGTCTATGAAACGCAGCTCCTTGATGTGCCGGAATTTACAGGCTCGGTTTGTTCAGGAGGGCGTTATGATGATCTCGCCAGTCAGTACATCAATAAGAAATTGCCGGGCGTAGGTATCTCCATCGGCTTCAGCCGTTTGTTTGATGTGATCCGCCAGTCGCGTCCCGACCTGATGGGAATTGGGCCAAAATCCCCTACGGATATTTTACTTTATACGGAAGATACCGCCCTTGCAGGCGTGGCCAATACAACCGCGCAAACCTTACGCCAGCGCGGTTTGAATGTGGATCATTATCACACCGTCAAAAAATGGGACAAACACTTCAAATATGCGGAGAAAAAACAAATCCCTTACATCTGGTACGTCAAAGGTGAAAACACGCATGAAGTCAAAGTCATGGAAAGCGGCGACCAACAAAGCGCCGATCCATCAACATGGGAGAAAGCGCCATGAGATTACTTTTTGCTTTATTAATCCTCCTTCCTTTTTCTTTTGCCGCCCACGCGCAAAATGAGAAAGAGTTTAATGACATCATCACGGAAACCGCTCTGCCCGAAAATGCGGAACGCTATGCCCCTGAAAATTGCGGCTTTGAAATGATTTTTCCTGCCGCGGCGCAAACGACCAAGCGTTGCACCCGCGTCACCGAAACATCGGCCCCGAAATGTTACAACCTGCGCAGTTACGTGAATGTGTATGACATGCGCACCACGGTAGAAATTAATGTCAGTTGCGTGCCTTCCACCGTGGAACAATATAGCCGTTATTCCGAAGAGGTCATCAAGGCCGCCTTAAAAGGCATGGTCAGCAAAATGGATATGCAACAATTCAGCATTGATACAGCAGAAGAAAATGATGTCCGTAAAGGCGTGCTGATCGGTGCGGGTTCTTACGGGCGCCAGAACCGTATCTATAATGCCCAGCTCTGGGTCGCACAAGATTCTATTATGACAATCGAAGCCAAATTAACAGGGGAAGAACATCCGCAAGCCGATGAGCATTTCAGCAATATTCTGAAAAGCATTAAAAGAAAATATTAATTCAGGCTCAAAGACCGTATCCGTTCCACCATGGCAAAAAAACCGTTGCGGCGGTTGGGTGATAAATGCTGGTCCAGACCGATATCCCGAAATGACTGATCGATATTCACCGCGCCGATCTCTTCGGCTGTTTTATCCTGATAAGCACTCAGCAATACCGCGATCAGCCCTTTGACAATATGCGCGTCACTATCCGCGGTGAAATGATACTGCCCGACGTCATTTGTTTCACATATCATCCAGACTTGGGAAGTGCATCCTTTGACCAATGTGTTCTCATTTTTAAGGGAATCTGCCATCGGCGGCAGAGCTTTTCCCAGATCAATCAGGTATTTATAGCGTTCCTCCCAATCGCTGAAGAGGGCAAAATTGTCAATTAATTCTTCTAAATCTGGTTGAGACATATTCAATAAGTTATTGTTGATATTAAGAACTTATTCATAGTCTTAATATAAAGATTAAAGAAGCGCCATGAATAATTGGCTGTTTTAAAAGCGATTTATTTGAAAATCGCCTCTTGCACGGCATCGCATGGCTAGCTACTTTGAAAGAGTTGATTCATATAAGAAAGCTGATGAAAACAGCGACGACATAAGTAAAGGCAAGACATATGGGTAAATCATCCGACGACGATAATGGCGACAGCAAGAACACCCTTTATTGTTCTTTTTGCGGTAAAAGCCAGCACGAGGTCCGTAAGCTTATTGCAGGTCCGAATGTGTTTGTCTGTAACGAATGTGTCGAACTTTGTATGGACATTATTCGGGAGGAAGATAAATCACAACTGGTACGCGGCGATGATGAGGGCGTCCCTTCCCCAAGCGAAATTAAATCTTTCCTTGATGACTATGTAATTGGTCAGGAGCAGGCCAAACGTATTTTGGCAGTTGCCGTTCATAACCACTATAAACGTATTGAGCATGGCGGACACAATTCCGGCGGCGAGCTTGAACTTTCCAAATCGAACATTCTGGTTCTGGGACCGACAGGGTGCGGTAAAACCCTTCTTGCCCAGACATTAGCACGCGTTATTGATGTGCCTTTTACTATGGCAGATGCCACGACCTTAACCGAAGCCGGTTATGTCGGTGAAGATGTTGAAAATATTGTTCTGAAACTTCTGCAGGCTTCCGACTATAACGTGGAGCGTGCAGAACGCGGTATTGTCTATATTGATGAGATTGATAAAATCAGTCGTAAGTCCGACAACCCGTCTATCACCCGCGATGTCTCTGGTGAAGGAGTGCAACAGGCGCTCTTGAAATTGATGGAAGGCACCGTTGCCTCCGTGCCGCCACAAGGAGGACGGAAACACCCACAACAGGAATTTTTACAGGTTGATACCTCTAATATCCTGTTTATCTGTGGCGGGGCTTTTGCCGGTATTGAAAAAATCCTGGCCAACAAAGACCGTGGTCAGACTCTTGGCTTTGGCGCAGATGTCAAACCGCCGGACGAGAGCAATGCAGGCCAATTACTGAAAAAACTGGAGCCGGAAGACCTTGTTAAATATGGTCTTATTCCTGAATTCATCGGCCGCCTTCCCTTGATCGCGACCCTTGAAAATCTGGATGAAGAAGCCCTTGTTACTATTTTGACAGAACCGAAAAACGCGCTGATCAAACAATATAAAAAGCTTTTTGAAATGGAAGGCGCCGAACTTGAATTTACGGATGATGCCCTGATTGCCGTTGCCAAACAGGCGATCAAACGAAAAACAGGCGCCCGTGGATTGCGTTCTATCCTTGAAGTCATGCTCCTCGATACCATGTACGAGCTGCCCGATAAGGAAAACGTCGAAAAGGTTATTGTTGATGAGGATGTTGTCGAAGGCAAGAAAGAGCCTACCTTTGTCTATGCCGATAAAAAGAAAAAATCATCCAAGAAAAAAGATGACGATGATGAAAAAGAAGCCGTATCAGGGTCTTAAATCATTTTAATAAAGGAGTGTCTGCATGACGCAAAGCGTAAAAATTCAACCAGAAGAAAATAAAAAATACCGCCTGATCACCCGGTCGGATATGGATGGGCTGGTCTGTGCGCTATTATTGAAAGAAATTGGCTGTGTTGATGAAATTACCTTCGCACACCCAAAGGATATGCAGGACGGCAAGATTGAGGTGAACGGCAGCGATATTACCACCAACCTTCCCTATGTAGAGGGCGTCTATCTTGCCTTCGATCACCATGCCAGTGAAGTTATTCGTGCCGAGACAGTGCGTGACAATCATATTATTGATGCCGATGCCAAAAGCGCCGCACGTGTTGTTTATGATTATTTCGGCGGCGCAGAATCCTTCCCCCACATCTCGGATGAACTTATGGCCGCGGTGGATAAGGCTGACGCCGCAGGATTCACAAAAGAAGATATTATGGACCCGCAGGGCTGGGAACTACTCAGCTTCCTGATGGATGCCCGCACCGGTTTAGGCCGCTTTCGTGATTTCAATATCTCCAATTATCAATTAATGATGCAATTGATCGATGCGTGCCGTGAAGAACAAAACATCAAGGAAATCCTTGAGCTTCCCGATGTAAAAGAGCGCGTTGAGCTTTACAAGTCTCATCAGAACAAGGCAAAAGAACAAATTGAACGTTGTGCCCGCGTTCATAAAAATGTTGTCGTCATAGATTTGCGGAATGAAGACACCATCTGGGCCACGAACCGCTTTATGATTTATGCGCTCTTCCCGCAATGTTCCGTGTCCATTCATGTAATCTGGGGTAAAAACAGACAAAATACAGTTTTTGCCTGCGGTAAATCTATCTTGAACAAAACCAGCAAAACCAAAATCGGCGATCTTATGCTGGAATATGGTGGCGGCGGTCACGATGCTGCCGGTACGTGCCAGGTGGTCAATCTGAAAGCCGATGAAATTCTGGACGAACTTATCGAAAAAATTATCGCGACAAGTTAGGCCCCTCTCTTGAACACGCCTGTTCATCATGTCTATTATCAGTGATGAGCAAAGCCCCCCTTATTATCTGGTTCAGACAGGATTTACGCCTGACCGATAACCCTGCCCTGCATGCGGCCTATGAAAAGGGGCATCCGATCATCCCGCTTTATATTCTGGATGATGAAAATGCAAACGAATGGAAAATGGGCGCCGCTTCACGCGTCTGGCTACACCATAGTCTTGACGCCCTGAACAAGGATTTATCAGGACACCTTGTGATTGAAAAAGGCAATGCAACCGCCATCCTTCCCGATATTCTCGCCCGTACGAAAGCCGCAGGCATATACTGGAACCGATGCTATGAACCATGGCGTATCAAACGGGATGAAAATATAAAATCCTTCCTGAAAGAAAATATGGACGGACTGGATGTGCAAAGTTTTAACGGCTCGCTTTTATGGGAGCCATGGACAATCAAAAATCAGGCCGGTGATCCTTATAAAGTCTTCACCCCTTTTTACAAAAAAGGCTGTCTGCAGGCAGAAGCCCCCAGAAAGCCGCTGGATCGACCCACACGTCTCACTTATGGGTCTGCAAACGCGTTGGGTTGTGATTTAAATGATCTGGATCTACTCCCCAAGAAAGAGCGTCAATGGAATGAAAAAGTGGTTTCCCACTGGACCATCAGCGAAGACGGGGCTCATAAAAGACTTCAGCATTTTTTAAAAGACGGCTTACCCAATTATAAAAACGGGCGTGACCACCCTGCAGCGGATAGCACGTCACGCCTCTCACCTTATCTGCATTTCGGCCAGATATCGCCCAACATCGCCTGGTACGCAGCGAAAGAACACGGCACCGCCAAAGGATGGACGTCTGACCGCGATCATTTCCTGAGCGAACTTGCCTGGCGGGAATTCTCTTACTCCCTGCTCTATCATTTTCCATCCATCACATGGGAAAACCTGCAGGAAAAATTCAATGCTTTCCCCTGGAAGTCACAGGAAAGCAATGATCTGAAAAACTGGCAACAAGGTAAAACAGGTTATCCTATCGTCGATGCGGGTATGCGTCAGCTCTGGGAAACGGGCTATATGCATAACCGTGTGCGGATGATTGTCGGCTCTTTCCTGGTCAAAAATATGCTGACCCACTGGCACCGTGGTGAAGACTGGTTCTGGGATTGTCTGGTGGACGCGGATCTCGCCAGCAACGCTGCCAGTTGGCAATGGATTGCAGGTTGTGGGGCAGACGCCGCCCCTTATTTCCGCATTTTCAATCCAATCCTGCAAAGCAAGAAGTTTGATAAAAACGGCGAATATATCAAACATTTTGTACCTGAACTGAAAGATATGCCCGCCAAACATATTCACGCCCCGTGGGAAGCGCCGGAGGAGGTGTTAAAAGAAGCCAGCATTGAGCTTGGCAAAGAGTATCCTCAACCTATGATGGATCACAGTGAAGCGCGTGAACGCGCCCTCGAAGCTTTTCAGTCGACAAAAAAGGATGAAGCGGCATAATGCAGGGTATGATGAACCCGCTTTATCCTCCCGCTCTAAAAAAAGGCGACACTATCGGTGTGATTGCCCCCTCCAGTCATCACGACTTGTTAAATCTTCAACCGGAGGTTCGTTTTTTAGAAGAAAATGGTTTTAAGGTTATTTTTCATCCCCATACTTCAATGAAATACGGCCAGATGGCTGGAAAACTTGAGCAACGGGTGGAAGCCCTGCATGATTATTTTAAAGATCCCTCTGTCAAAGCCATCTTCTGCACGTGCGGCGGGAATGGCGCGCTTCATATGCTGGATCTTCTTGATTATGATCTTATCCGGCAAAATCCCAAAATATTTATAGGATTCAGTGATATTACCGTTCTTCTACAGGCGATCAGTATTCAAACAGGACTTGTCACGTTTCATGGACCGACTTTAACGGCTGTTAAGAAAATTCAGCCCCATTGGAAAAACCAGATGATTGGTGTGCTGACCGGTAAAGCCAATCATCTTCCGCTCCCCGACAAAAATATCAACATTCAGGGCACGCTTTACGGCGGCAATTTAAGTGTCATGCAGGCCCTCATCGGCACCCCCTATGCGCCTCACATGCAAGACGCCATTTTAATACTGGAAGATGTCAATGATCACCTTAGTCGTTATGATCGTATGATCGGCCATATGCAGCTTGCCGGATGGATAAAACCTTTGTCTGGCATACTTTTAGGCGAGTTTCTTAAATCACAGGATAATGCCGCCCGCCCCTTTGGTTTTACAATTGAAGAGATTGTAACGAATCATGCGCCCGAAGAGGTGCCGATTCTCTTTAATGCTCCTTTCGGTCACGGGGACCGTCTCTGCACTCTTCCCATTGGCGCGCCTGCCCTCTTGAAAAACGGAAAGCTTTCCTTTAAATCCCTCACATGACCTTTGTAGTAACCGATATCTGCATCAAATGTAAATATACCGACTGTGTCGAGGTATGCCCTGTCGATTGCTTCTATGAAGGGGAAAATATGCTCGTTATCCACCCGGATGAATGCATTGACTGCGGAGTCTGTGAGCCGGAATGCCCGATCGAGGCTATTTTACCCGACACGGAGGCAGAAGCCGAGAAATGGGTCGAATTTAATCGTGACTACTCGGAAAAATGGCCCGTCATTACAAAGCAAAAAGATCCACTGCCGGAAGCGGAAGAGTTCAAAGACGTAAAAAACAAGCTAGAAGAATACTTTAGCCCAGAACCCGGAGATGGTGACTGAAGAGTTTATTTTTCATATTCTTAACAAATTCTTAATTTTTTATTGATTTTTTGCGTTTTTTTAGGTATGGTCTTCTCCATGGCTTAACGATAAGCGGTTGTAACAGGCAAAAAGCTCACATTTATGATTGAGCAGGGAATTTGCACTCTAAATAGCAATTAATCCAATCGTTTCCATCGGTATTAAAAGTAGTGAAGGTAAATAAACTTAATATTTGCCTCAGGCTTATTTCGGCGTCTGCAACGCCCTTGGATAGACCGGAGCAAATAGAACAAGAAAGGTAAATCTATTATGGCTGATAATGATAATTTCGCAAAAGGTGATTACGTTGTTTACCCTGCACATGGTGTGGGTCTAATTGAAGGCATTGAAACACAAAATATTTCCGGTATGGAGATCAAGCTTTACGCCATCAATTTTGAAAAAGAACGTATGCGCCTGAAAATCCCGATGATGAAAGCGAAAGAATCCGGCCTACGTAAGCTTTGTACAACGTCTCGCTTAAAAGATGCGATTAAGACGCTTAAAGGCAAAGCCCGTATTCGCCGCACAATGTGGAGCCGCCGTGCCCAAGAATACGAATTGAAAATCAATTCCGGCGATCCCGTTGCTATTGCGGAAGTTCTTCGTGACCTGAAACGTAGCAATGATGATACAGAGCAATCTTACTCAGAGCGCCAGATCTATCAATCCGCTCTTGAGCGTCTGGCCCGTGAAGTAGCTGCTGTTGAGAAAACATCGGAAGAAAAAGCAACATTACGCCTTGAGAAAATCATGGGCACCGAAGGCAATGCAAAAAGCGTTGTGGCCAATGATACAGCTGCAGGCAGCAAGAAAGCCGCATAAACGCATTACGGCGAAGTAAACAAGAATTTTAAAAACGGGCTCTCCAATGGGTCCGTTTTTTTTATTCAATTAATTGAATGGTTTATATTTTGATTATCGCAAAACTCGTGTATAATTGAGTGATTCAGGGGGTCCTCTCCTTTCAAATTCAAAAACAAACTCATTTTATTGCGAAGGCCAACACCAACCGTGTGCTGTCATTCATCAGATCAAAAATTTTCTGCTCTTGGTAATCCCAACCGCGTTTGGGCGATCTCTTCTATCCACGGGGATATCAACAAACTTATCCAACTGCACGACGCTTTGTTTGAAAAAATAAATCCTGGTGACCGCTTGGTTTATACAGGGAATTATACCGGTTACGGGGAATATTCCCGCGAGACAATTGATGAAATACTGATATTCCGCCGCCTGTTACTGGCCCAACCCGGCATGAAACCGGATGATATTGTTTATTTGCGCGGCACACAGGAAGATATGTGGCATCAGCTTAGCCAGCTTCATTTTGACCGTCACCCTGTCGACAGCCTGCTTGATATGATGGGCAAAGGTCTTTCCGCCACGATGCAAAGCTATGGAATTTCACCACATGACGGTATTATGGCCGCCCGTGAAGGTATTTCCTTTCTCACCCGCTGGACCAATGAAGTGCGCTATAAAATCCGCCAAAACCCCGGCCATGAAATGTTTATGACCCAAAGCCGTCGCGCCGCCTTTACCAATGTGCAGGACCGTTTTCCGCTTCTTTTTGTCAGTTCCGGGATTGATACGCACAAACCCCTGAATGAACAAAAAGACACTTTCTGGAGCATAGAAAGCAATTTTGAACACATTCATGCTCCTTACGATCCGTTTGAAAAAGTGATCCGCGGCTTTGATCCGCAACATAAAGGTATCCACCTGAACTGCGTCACTGCGACTCTTGATGGCGGATGCGGCTTTGGTGGCTCCCTCGTCGGCGCCCACATGAGCGCCGATGGTGAATTCCACGAACTGCTGGAAGCTTAAAACGAAGAAGCGTTTGAAACGCTTCGCGCTTTTCTTAATCCATTACAATTTTATAAGGCTGACCTGCGATAACACGTTCATTCGCACCCATCCCGTTCAGGACAAGGAAATGTTCCTGCTTGTTGCCTGGCAAGTCCATTTTAGCCGCCATAGAAGCCACTGTCGCGCCGGCAGGCGCTTCAAGCACGATAAGCTTCTTCGGCTTGACGGAACTTTTCTCGCTTTCACTCAAACGGCGGAAACTATACGTGGTTTTCTTAAGCTCATTAATAAAGCTATTGCCCACATTTGTCGGAATGGCCATCTGGAAACGGAAGAATTCACCTGGTTTCCATTCAATTGCCACAAGACGAATTGTCACAGCCTTCCCTTGCACATTTCCTGTAAAGGACGCCGTTGCCGCGTTCATGCCATTAATGGTAATCGCTTCGGCGTTGCCGATATTCTCCCCGCGCAACCATGTGCGCTGCAAATAGGTTAACGGATCGGCTTTATTGGCATCCTTGGCGGAATCAAACAGGATCACCGTGCCATTTGGATGATTGGCGGCTACCTGGGTGGTACCATTGGTAATCACAGACCCTTCGGGCACGGTAAACGCAAACCCCATGACTGGATGATAGAATGTATTGCCGCGGGCAAATCCCTGGTTCGCACTATCGCCGTAAGTCATACCATTAATACGGCTAAGATAAGCGGCGCGGTTTTCAACTTGGCTCGCCGGATATTGGGATGCTTCGGCGCGCGCTTGCTGGACACGTTCGGATGTTAAAGGGTGCGTAGAGAAATAATTAAAGCTGCTGCCGCTTTGTCCGGCTTCTTTGGCTTCAAGCTTGGATTGCGCATCCAGACTGGTCAAAAAGTCTGCCATCGCGCGTGAATCATAGCCTGCCCGTGCTAAATATCTCACACCCAATTCATCTGACTGGTGCTCCTGCCCACGGGAATAAGAAGATATATAAAGATTAGTTCCTAAATTCGCGACCTGACCGGCGCTGCCGCCCACCGCGATGCCAACCACTGCAGCGCCAAGGCCTGCCAATGTCCCATGGGACATACGCTCAGCCGCATGGCGCGCTGTTACGTGACCAATTTCATGTCCGATAACGGCCGCTAGTTCGGCCTCACTGTTTGCCAATGTCAAAAGGCCGCGGGACACATAAATATACCCCCCCGGCAAGGCAAAGGCATTCACCATCGGGCTATCGATCACATAGAATCTGTATTGTATATCTTTGCGTTCGGTATTCTTGGCCAGCTTCTGACCGATAGAATTCACGTAATTGGCGATATCGCCCGTCATAAACTTTCCAAACTGCTGCTCGACTTTGGCGTGCTCTTCTGCGCCAACCTTGGCCTCGCTTGAAGCAGGCATTAAAGCAGTAAACTGACGGTCTCCTGTGGCGGGATTGGTACTACAAGCGCCAAGACTTAATGAAAGTGCCATTGACACTGCCATAATTGTTTTCTTGCGTCCTTGATATAATTTCGTCCATCCTAGGGCCATGATCCGTCTACTTTCTTTTTTTATTTTAACATACTTATTTATATCGCCTGTGCTGGCGCAAACAACCTTTCGAGACAAAACGTCAAAAACTGAAAAAGTTCCAATTTCTGCGCCTAAAGGCGATTTTAGTGACCTTAAACATACAAAATCAGGCCGCGTTGACAAGATCATAGACGGGCTGACGGTTTTGCTTAAGGACGGCACTATTGTGCGCCTTGCCTCGCTCGATATTCCGGATTTCCATGTCTGGGAGAGCGCCTATTATTCCCAAGACGCGCTCGCCTTGCTTGAAAAACTCCTGCCGGAACAAACCGAAGTTATGATGTACCAAACCCGTATGGCAAAAAAAGGGCGCATTACGCGGATGAAACATGATTTGGCCCATTTAGTCATAAAACCGACAAAAAACCGGATAGGGAAAGAAGACGAGGAAGAACAATGGGTTAACGGCGCGCTGCTGGCCAACGGCCTCGCCCGCGTATATACCGCGCCCAATGCCCCTGAAATGGTGGCACAAATGTATAAGGTTGAACAGCGAGCCCGCCAGCAAAAGCTTGGCATGTGGGAAGACGGCAGCCGTTATAAGGTTCTTGCGCCTGACAATCTGAACGAAGACATGGGCGCGCTTGTCCTCGTGAAAGACACCGTGCGGAAAACCGCTTCGGTTAAAAATAATGTGTATCTAAATTTCGGGCAAAACTGGAAAACGGATTTTACCATCATGGTCTCCCCTGCTTTGCGCAAAAAATTTGCGCATGAAGGCGTGGATATTCTTGGATTGGCAGGTCAGCCTGTGCGTGTGCGTGGTTACCTGCGGGAATATAACGGCCCGCTCATTGAACTAGAAGACACTGTGCACCTCGAAATATTGCAAAATTCGCAGGAAAATCCTAAGCTGTCCGCAGAATCCTTAACGAATGCAGAGACGGTGCAGCCTTATGGCCAAGAATAGCAAGAAAGAAAACGGAAGCTGGCGAACACCCCTCCTTGATCTGTTTCCACCGATCACACCTTACTCCAGTGGTTATATGCCGGTTGATACGCCGCATGAAATTTACTGGGAACAAAGCGGTAATCCGGATGGCGAACCTGTTTTATTTATTCATGGAGGACCAGGCGCCGGTTGCTCCCCCATTCACCGGCAGTATTTTGATCCTGATCATTACCGCATCATTCTGTTCGATCAGCGCGGTGCCGGGCGCTCTACGCCGCACGCCTGTCTCGAAGATAACACAACCTATGCTCTCACCCGCGATATCGAACAACTACGTGAACATTTAAATATCGAAAAATGGCACTTATTCGGCGGGTCGTGGGGATCAACGCTTGCGCTCTTCTATGCATCAAAACACAGTAATGCCTGCCTGAGTATGGTTTTACGCGGCATTTTTTTAATGGAACAGGACGGCATAGACTGGCTACTCTACCATAATAAAAATGTTTTTCCCGAAGCATGGGAACAATTTGTCAGCATCATCCCTGAAGAAGAACGTGATGATCTTTTAAGCGCCTATCATAAACGCCTGACAAGTGAAGACAAACAAGTGCAGATGGAGGCCGCCATGAGTTGGAGCCTTTATGAAAGCGCTTGCGCTTCGCTTATCCCTAATTACGAAATCATTACAACGGATGCCCAACGCGATCAGGCCCTCGCCATTTCAAAAATTGAATGCCATTACTTTGCTACGCAACTGGTGGATGAAAAAGACAGCCTGCTTCAAAAGGTAGATTCTTTCCGCCATATTCCCACCACCATTATTCAGGGCCGTTATGATATGATTTGCCCGATCCTTTCCGCGCACAAGCTGCATACTGCCTGGCCGGAGGCTGACTATATCGTGGTGCCTGACGGCGGGCATTCGGCGATGGATCCTGCGATACGATCGCGTCTTATTGAAGCCACTGAAAACATGAAATCAATTTAATAAACCAACCTGAGATAAAAAAGTGACCTGCTATGACCTTTAAAACCCTTCGTGATTTTGACCTGACCGGTAAAACTGTTTTGCTACGTGCTGATCTAAACGTGCCTGTTCAAGATGGAAAAGTCAGCGACTGCACCCGTATCGACAGATTAAAACCAACCATCGATTATTTAAAAGACAAGGCCAAACGTATTATTGTGCTCTCTCATTTCGGTCGTCCGAAAGGAAATGAATACCCCAAATACTCTCTGGAGTTTTTACCTGATGTTTTAGCCGACCGATGGAAAGTGGAAGTCGGCTTTGGTAAGGAGACAAATAGTAAAATCACTCTCCTTGAAAACCTGCGTTACAATGACGGGGAAAAAGCCAATGATCCTGCTTTTGCTAAGGAACTTGCCAGTTATGGCGACATTTTTGTGAATGATGCCTTTTCTGCGGCGCACCGTGCGCATGCTTCAACAGAGGGGATCACCCATTACCTGCCAAGCTGCGCCGGTTTGCTGATGGAAGCAGAACTCACCGCCCTGAATAACGCCCTTGAAGATCCTGACAAACCTGTCATGGCCGTTGTCGGCGGCGCCAAAATCTCAACGAAATTATCCGTGCTGAATAATCTGGTAAAAAAAGTCGACTATCTTGTGCTTGGCGGCGGCATGGCCAATACTTTCATGATGGCCAAGGGACAGGAAATCGGCGCATCCTTGTGTGAAAAAGATATGCTGGAAGATGCAAAAAAAATTATGATCTCCGCTGATGGATATAAATGTAAAATTATTTTACCGGCGGATTGTGTCGTGGTCGACAAGCTGGAAGAAAACGCTTCTTATGAAACCGTAACACCAGCAAATTTTCCGGAAGATAAAAGCGCGGTGGATATCGGGCAACAATCTATCATCGGTCTTGAGACAATTTTAGACACCTGTAAGACAGTATTGTGGAACGGCCCGATGGGCGTTTTTGAAATAAAACCATTTGATAATGGCACTAACGCTGTGGCGAAAAAGGTGGCTGAACTAACCCGCCATGACAAGCTGGTAAGTGTGGCCGGCGGCGGTGACACGGTGGCCGCGCTGGAAAATGCGGGTGTTGCAAATGATTTTAGTTATATCTCCACCGCAGGGGGCGCCTTTTTGGAATGGCTGGAAGGGAAAACTTTGCCAGGCGTTGCCGCATTGGAAGAAGCCGCTAAAAAAGCGGCTTAACTTTCATGTTATTGTTGAGGGTGTTTAGTGTCTGCTTTGGCGCAGGATATCGCGCGCGACATCTTCTTTGACCTTATCAAAATAAGATAGGGCGCGGTTCAGATCTTTCTGGTCTACCATACGCACACCGCGAAGGCGGGAGGTCAGCAAATACATATTGACGAATTCAGGTTTTAAAATTCCGATACCTTTACACGCCACTGCCAATCCCTGCGCCGACTGTTGCTGCAATATTTCAACGACTGTACTCACAGGCAGACTGCAAAAAACAGAAAATTGCGCCGTAAAATTCGCATACTGGCCACGGCGCAGATTATCAATCATCACCTTGGTGTCTAAAAGACCGTTGATGTGCATTTTTTCTGTCAAGGCCAACATTTGCGCAGAAGGTGAAATCTCCTCACTGTTAACATCGGCAAATTCAAAAACAATGTCATCAATAACATCCCCCAAACCTGTTTTATTATCAGGGTCGAAATGATCATTAATGTAAGCTTTCAATTCATTGCCCACGAACTCATACAAGTCCATCGCAAAATTATAAGAGATTTCATCGCGTTGTAATAACGGCCTGGCAATATCTTCTGCTGTTTTTGCCATGTCTGAAAAAATCTTCAACGCATGATTTGTTAAAACAATCCCACGGTTTTCAGTCATAATAATGGCTGTATCTTTATCTTTTGTATCCGCCAACGCATTCACAAGCGGCTCGGACATTTCACTGCGTGCAGCAATCGACTTCCAATAAGCTTGCGCCTGTCCTTTAATCAGATAGATCAGATCCATATCTTCCAGCACGCGACTTTTTCTTAAAATAGGATCAGCAATCGCAATCTCATCATTGGCTAGATGCAAAATAAGGCGCACGGGCGCTTCATCCATAACAGCCATTCTTTCAGCCACAGCCTGACGCAAATCCGCCTCCGCCTGTCTGATCAGGCTCATCAACACATCTGTGATTAATTCATTCTCGTTTTGGGAGACCCCTATTTGCAGCAGGTCGGCCATAATATCGGCCAACTCGGCGCTGGCTTGCGGCTCTCTGTTTCCTGCTAACTCGTAAAGCCGATGCTTGTCATGTAATTTGACTAGCAAAGGACCGGCTTCCGGCGCTTTTTGAAGCAAGTTTATTGTCAATTCTTTATACCCCTGATTCATACCAAGACCCTCCCCACTATTGAAAATGTCCTGGTATTTTTATTGTTACTTATTGAGACCACATGAAAGCGTCTGTTTTTCCCCACACACTTTTGCATGTCTCTTACTCTCATATTTACACCACACTTATTTACAACTGGTTAATATTTCTTTTTTCTCCCCGAAAAAATAAAATTTTAATAAAATTGTATCCATTCACCCTTTTTGTTGAACAGACAAACCAAATCATAAGTATTCTTTAATGTTTTTTTAATATACTAATAGGATATCAGTTTATGATTAGGGACTGCAAATTTACGTACTTCTTTACCGAGGCAGAGGAATTCTATGGTTGGATCTATTAATAATGGCTATCAACAGCCGCCTATAGCGAATACGTTTAAACCCGGTCAAGAACTTGACAACCAACTTAACCGGGCAAAAACAGGCGAAAACGGTATTAACGCCTCTCCCGCCGACTCTTTACGCCAAACCACGAAAATTGATTCATCGACGGAGAAATTTCAACTTGGCAGTAATTTAAATCAGGATTCAGGAAAAGTCCCCAGCAGCGTGAACCGCGGCTCACAGCTCGACATCTCCGTCTAAACATTCCTTAATTTTTTATAAAAAAAGCGGCAAAGCTGCGTTTACTATTGAAACGCCACTTCGTTAAAAGAGCGTAATTTACGGCTATGCAGCTTTTCCGGTCCAATATCCCGCAATATTTCCATCGCCCGTAATCCTACCAATAAATGCTGATTGACACGTTCACGGTAAAAGTTATCCGCCATACCCGGTAATTTCAACTGACCGTGCAATGGTTTATCGGATACACAGAGTAAGGTGCCATAAGGGACGCGAAAACGGAAACCATTCGCAGCAATCGTGCCTGATTCCATATCCAAAGCAATCGCCCGACTTTGTGAAAATCGCTGGTTTTGGCGAACAGAGGCCCGCAATTCCCAGTTCCGGTCATCAACCGTCGCAACTGTTCCCGTCCGCATAACTTTCTTCACATCATGACCATGGTTGCTGGTAATTTCCTGCACGGCATCTTCCAACGCAAGCTGGATTTCAGAAAGAGCGGGTAAAGGAATGTTTGGATGCAAATCACGATACAAAACATTATCTTCACGTAAATATCCATGCGCCAGAACATAGTCTCCCAACTCCTGTGAATTTCGTAAGCCCGCGCAATGTCCTAACATTAACCATGCATGCGGACGCAAGACAGCCACATGGTCCGTAATATTCTTGGCATTGGACGGACCGACACCAATATTCACCATCGTAATACCGCGCCCGTTTTCGCGCTTCAAATGATAGGCCGGCATCTGCGGCAAACGCTTGCCTTCTTCGGGCTGGATAAATCCGGTATAGCCATCCGTCCCCACCCGCTCCATGCCGATCTTAATGAACTCATCAATGTAAAACTGATAGTTGGTATAAATCACAAAATTTTGAAAATGCTCTGCCTTGGTGCCAGTGTAATGCTTCAGGCGCATCAAGCTCAAGTCCGTTCGGGGTGCCGTGAATAATGCCAATGGACTGGCCCGTCCCTCACCCACAATGTAGGTTGCATTGGCAATCTGGTCATCCATAATTTCCAGGTCCGGCTGGTCAAATAAATTGGGCAGGGCTTCGACTTGTTCCACACTTAGATCATTTTCCAAATGGAAATCTTCACCCAATGCGAAATGTATCGGCATCGGTGTATCACTTACCCCTACTTCGACGGCGGTCTCATGGTTTCGTAATAAATGCGAAATCTGTTCACAGTAATAACGATGAAAAATATCGGGGCGGGTAAGTGTTGTTTCATAAATACCCGGCTTGGAAACAAATCCGTAAGCATGTCGCGTGCCGGATTGTAACTTCTTGAAAGAAGACTCTTTAACCTCAATCCGCAGATAAGGATAATAACCGCTGGCTCTATCTTTAGGGAGATCGCCTTGCGAAAATGCATCAAATTGCTCACGTAAAAACGTAACATGCGCCTCGTAAATCTCTGTGATCGCAGCGCACGCTTTATCGGCATCTGTAAATTTTCGGGGTTTTATTTTTTTCGGGATCATAACCATAGGCTATTATCGCTTAAAATGGTGAAAATTCAATGAATTAGATTAAAGTTTCGGGGCGGGATTACTGCCCGGATTTGCCCGCGTACGGAGCGATAACACAGGAACAAGCTCCTGCTCGCTTACGTCAAAAGAATACGCCTGTTCCTGGCCAAATGGCTTTTCCCGCCCCTCAGCATGGTCTTTAAGGAATTTCAAGACCTGCGGCACCGGATCACGCCCTGTAAACTCTTTAAGACCAATTAAATGGGCATGCTCTCTCCACGGTTCTAATAATCTGTCAAAAATACCACGCTGAATACCACAAATCTCAATATCTCGGTTCATTACCACCAATGGCATATGACGGGTATGCCCTAAAAGCCCTTTGCCTGTAATATTTAACGAAGCGTTATGAAGCGCCGTAATGTAAAATTCCAACACCGTCCCCTTCCCCCCATCACAAATGACAGCGGCATGGGCGATTTCCGCAATCGCTGCCTGACGGGGTAAAATCCGGTCCAGTTTAAAAACATGAAGCTGGCCGTTCGCCGCTGTTTCATGTCTTTCGTTGACTTCATCTTGTTTCAGCGGGTATCCCTTGTCATCAAAATAATCTGCATGATTGCCTTCCAGCGGTGACACATCCGTTTCTGAACGAAAACCAAGATTTAAAACCTTATATCCTTTTTCAATTGCTTCAATAGCTCCGTCTTTCATCCCCTTCATGCCGCTACGGACCCCCGCCCCATCAACCGTTGTAACATTTTTCAAACGGGAGAGAGAAGATGTCAATTCCTTTGGAAAAGTATAGGTTTCTTCAGCAAAACCGTTCGAACTGCCATAAACGGCGACGACATATCCCAGATCGTTTTTACCAACAACCTCTTTGATTGCCTTTTCAGACATAAACTGGTTCGGCGGAGTGCTCACATCATGTTGATAGGTTTTCGGGTCAAATTCACTCAGTAACCTATTAACATCTTCCTTATCTTTCACCAGCCTGTAGGCTTCGTTTTCGGTATCCCCCGTCAACCCCATATTACATAGATCAGGATGGTATAAACCATATTTCCGGTGCCAGTCACGATCCACAAGATGCGGCCTTCCAATATGTTGCGAAGCGCCCGCCTGCGTCGACATTGTCGTCAGATAGGAAGCCACCAGACTAGTCTTCAGCGCCCTGATAAGACGCGCCATTTTTTCACTTCCTGCTATTTTTATATTCTCTTTGCGAATAGGGTATTTATCAGGATCAACCACCGCAAAGGCCTGCGCCATATGAACCATTGTCTCAAGATTTCTTAATGTTAAAGGCTCGACCGCCCGGCTGACCCGTCTGGAAGAATTAACTGGAAATGCCGCCGCAATATCTTCTTTTTCAAGGGTTAGAAAATTACCTGTTGTTAAAACCACTTTCGGCCCTTTAGGCGGATTAAAAACAGGCCTTAAACGGGCAGACGCACCAGCTCTGGGAATGTTCATGGCATGTACAAAGGCGGTCATTGCCGCACCAGGAGAATCTCTTTCGGACAAAAACTCACTGGCTTTTTTAGAATCAATAGACCCATAAACTCTTTCTTCCGCAGGGGAGAGTCTGCCGGCTGCAACTTTTTTAATGCCATGCAGGGTTACCCATTCCGGAAAATCCTCGCCTATCGGCTTGTCAAAATGATCATAAGTTAAAATTCGTCCACGGGCGGCGTCACTCAAATCATGCTCCGTGATCTCCCGCATTTGTTTTTTATTTCCAATGGATTTAATTACCAATCCTTGTTCAGGCAAAGGCACCCCCTTAGGCATCATTGGTACAAAACATAAGGTTGTATCCATATATTGATATGGATCGAAGTCTACACCTTCTGCTATTAACTGGCGGCGTGCTGCATGATATAAATGCACACTATTCAAAACACCCAAGTTAGCCCCATCAACTTCCTTTACTCTTTTACCAGGCGTTTCATGCATGCTGTCAAAAACTTCACGGATTTGGGAATTGCTATGCTCTTTTAAATGTCCATAAAGCCGCTCTTTAAAAACCGGATCATTTCTTTTTCCACGGTCATCTGCAAAAACGATAAGATTGGAAATATCCGGAATTTCAGCGCGTCTCGCAATCTCGGCAAAAAATTTTCTTCTCTGGGCCGCACTCAGGGTCGAGGCATGCCCGAAGACAGGGCTTAAAAAGCCACGTTCCAGCTTACCTTTAGCAATACTGACTTGGTCTTCCTGCTCTTCTTTTGAATCCTCAAGGGCACGCGGTAACAGCGCAGGAGGCAAATAAACAGGCAAATCAAAAGCTTTTAATGCTACCCGATGTTCTTCTAATTTACGTTCTACCCCTGAAATCAAAGCTGCCGTAACCGCTGGCGGCATTGGCCTTTCATACATTTCAGGAAAAAGCCCACTATCCCGAATAGCGCCGCGTTTAATATCATCAAGACTGAATTCGTGAAAATCTTCACCAGTACGACTGACTAATATCTGACTCATAAAAATACTCTTTTTTTACACTACCCTTGCTTTTGCTATAGCAGTAAAAAAAGTAAAAAACAGTCTTTTTTATGTAATTATATTATGTTATATATTTGTCTTATGTGCCGGGCTCAGGCAGCCTTGGTTTCTTTGACGCCCATCAACACCTTGGCAAAATCATCGGCACTAAAGGGACTTAAATCTTCAATTTTTTCACCGACACCGACAGCATGGATCGGCAGACCGAACTCTTCTGCCAACGAAACCACAACACCTCCCTTGGCGGAGCCGTCCAGCTTTGTTACGACCAAACCGGTCACATCGACCACATCCCTAAAATTCTGCACCTGCGAATGCGCATTCTGTCCCGTGGTAGAATCCAGCACCAACACAACCGCGTGCGGCGCACTTTCATCCTTCTTTTTCAGGACGCGAATCATTTTAGCCAGTTCTTCCATTAAATTGGCTTTATTCTGAAGGCGTCCCGCCGTATCGATCATAAGCACATCAACATCTTCTGCCTGCGCTTTTTCCAGCGCTTCATAGGCCACAGCCCCGCTGTCTGCCCCGATATCCTTTTTGACCAGCGGCACATGCGCACGCTTAGCCCAGATATCAAGTTGCTCTACGGCCGCCGCGCGAAACGTATCTCCCGCAGCAATCATGACTTTTTTATGCTGTTTCATGTGGTAATCATGGGCCATTTTACCGATTGTGGTGGTCTTACCGGCCCCGTTCACGCCGCAAACCAGCATGACAAATGGCTTTTTCTCTGCTGCCGTAATATCCAGTTTCACCGCAACAGGTTTTAAGATAGCGGCTATACTTTCGGCCAGGGCCTTTTGTACTTCGCCTTTTTCAACTTCCTTATCAAAACGGTTTTCGGAAAAATCCTGTACCAGCTTCGCGGCGGTTTTCGGACCGATGTCGGCCGTAATTAAAATTTCTTCAAGTTCATCCAGCGCATCCTGATCCAGTTTACGCTTGGTAAACACATCGGAAATATTCTGGCCTAATTTATTAGAAGATTTGGAGAGCCCCTTGCTTAAACGGGAAAGCCATCCGCCTTCTTCTGAATGATCGCTTAAATCTTCCGCTTCGGTACTATCGTCTGACAAGGTATGTTTTGGTACCGGGGTCACATCCAGTTCATCAATGATATCTTCTTCGGATTTACGCAAGCGTGCTTTCGTGACCTCATCCATTTCTGAATCATATTCGGTCGGCGGCTCTAGATCCGGATCATTTTTATGATGTAGCAAACGGTCATCATGATGCTCCCGTTCCTGATCGCCTGCATTTTTCTTTTTACGCCAAAAAACCATGTTTTACCTCTTTCCTCTTGTATCGCATATCGCAGGTCAAAGGCCAATAACAAAGCATCAAAAATTTGCGGTTATACGAAAGAACAAGACTGCTTTAACAATTAGAGCACACGGCCCGTCAGGGCGGCGCCTTCGATTTCGCCCGTCATAACCTGCACGAGGGTGCCGACGGGACATTCCTTATCCAGCCGCACTTCGGCGAAATGCTCACTGCGTCCAACATTCCCTTTTTCAACAATGACTTGGAGGTTTTTGTTAACATGGGACTTCAGGAATTTCTCCATTTGTTTTTCCCCTTGGGCGCGCAATTTGGCGGCGCGTTCTTTGCGTAAAGGCGGCGGGACTTGATTGGGGATTTTTGCAGCGGGTGTTCCCGGTCTTTCAGAATAAGGAAAGACATGTAAAAACGTCAGATCGCACTCTTCGACAATATTCAATGTATTCTGGAACATCTCATCGGTTTCGGTCGGAAATCCGGCAATAATATCGGCCCCGAACGCCATATCGGGACGGTATTCACGGGCGCGGCGGCACATCTCAATGGCATCGGCCCGTAAATGGCGCCGTTTCATGCGTTTTAAAATCATATCGTCACCGGCCTGCAGGCTCATATGCAAATGCGGCATTAAACGCGGTTCTTCGGCAATCAGCCGCCATAAGTCATCATCAATCTCCACGGGGTCCAGCGAAGACAGCCGCAAACGCGGCAATTCCGGAACCAGTGCCAGCACACGGCGGATCATTTGCCCGAGCGTAGGTTTGCCCGGCAAATCTGCCCCGTAAGAGGTCACATCCACCCCTGTCAGGACAATTTCATTATATCCGCCAGCCACCAGTTTACGGACCTGCCCCGCGATCTCCCCGACCGGAACCGAACGGGAATTCCCTCGTCCGTATGGAATAATACAAAAGGTACAGCGGTGATCACAGCCATTTTGCACCTGTATAAAGGCCCGGGCATGGCCTTCGACCCCGTCAATCAAATGTCCTGCGGTTTCTTTCACCGACATGATGTCATTGACAAGAACCCGCTCTGTCTCCGGCGCTCCCCATGTTTCAGCTTTTAGCTTCAAATCATTGCCGATAATCTGGTCGACTTCGCTCATTTGTGAATAGGTCTGTGGATCAATCTGTGCAGAACACCCTGTGACGATAATCTTTGCCTTGGGATTTTCCCGCCTAGCACGGCGAATGGCCTGACGGGCCTGCCGTTCGGCCTCTTTGGTAACCGCACAGGTGTTAAAGATAATTGCATCCCCCATGCCTGCATTTTTGGCATGGGTACGCATTACTTCGCTTTCATAGGTATTCAAGCGACAGCCAAAGGTTACAAGCTGCGGGTCCGGTTCACTCATAATCCAAGGGTTTATAGGGGTTAGCGCGTTTCGTCAAATATTATCAACGGAACTTTTGCGCACTCTTGCCTGTAGGCTGGGAGAACTCTCAACAAAAAAGGAAGCAATGATGTCCAGAGGCGATAAAGACAAATACACCGATAAACAGAAAAGAAAAGCCGCGCATATTAAAGAAGGCTATGAAGAAAAAGGCGTGTCCGAAGAAGAGGCCGAAGAAAGAGCCTGGGCCACAGTGAACAAGCAGGATGGCGGCGGCAATAAATCAGGTTCGGGCCGCAAGAATTAAAATATTCAGTATTCTCCGCCTGTCAAAAACGCTTTGCCATATCAGGGCAAAGCGCTTTGTTTCTATCGCTATCTGTAAGGCGGGGCTTAGGCGGCTTGGTCTTTATCAGCACAAGTCGAACAGGACTTTTCCCATTCTTTTACTTCTTTTTCCGCTTCATCGCGGCCTTTACCATATGTTTCCTGGATTTGACCAACCAGTTTCTTACGACTGCCGTTGATTGTATCCAACTGGTCATCAGTGAGGTCTCCCCATTTTTCCTGAACGGAACCTTTCATCTGTTTCCAGTTACCTTCAATAATATCTTTATTCATAATATCTACCTTTCAAACGTTACTGTTACTTAGCAAAGCAAGCAAAAGCGCTTAAGTTCCACGCGAGACAAATTTCGAAATGAAATTTTAAGGTTATGGTATTACAGACCAATAACACGCCCTTATAAAGGACGCGGGGCCCCTCTTCTTTGAATGGCAAGACATCCTAAATCAAACGCAGTATCCATTTCTCTTTCAGACAAGGCAACGACAGCGCGTAAATAGGTATGGTTTCTGTCCGGTAAGACATCCACATCTCCGGCATAGGCGTTTAAAAAGGCACAAAGCCCCCCTTCTTCGTAATTTTCATTTCTTAAGATAATGCCGGGTAAATTCTGATGCGCCGGATCTGCAAAAAACTCTTTAGGAATGGCTACAATTAAATGAGAAGTAGGCTCAACATAATAATTGCTAACTTCCTCGAAAATGCCAGATAAGCCAAATCCATTTAAAACAGGCGAGTCAGGTTCTATAGTTGTAAGACTCTGCGCTGAAAACTGATCGCCGTAAAAATATCTAATATCCTGCGCCTGCGCGGTAGAGGTTGCTGCAACAGTTAAACCGGCAGCGACAATGAAACGTTCAAACATACAAACACCTATAAAAAACCTTGATTAAAAACTCATTTTAATTTACATAAAGCAAACAATATGTCAATAGGATGCTTAACATATGGATGAGAACGAACAATTACAACAGCAGTTTTGGGATGAGGCCGCCACACGGTTTTCCAGACTGGTCAGTTCATCAGAAGACGCCCATTACGGCATGTTCGGTATGCCACCCGCAGAAAAAGATTTAAAACTGTTAGGTGAAATTGCGGGGCGGAAAATTCTTGTCCTTGGCTCCGGGTCCGGTAAATCTTCCATTGGTCTGGCCAAACAGGGCGCGGATGTAACGGCCATCGACATCTCTTCGGTACAAATAAAAAAGTCACAGGCATTGGCTGCCAAACAGGGCACTATTGTAACGTTCCTTACCGCCTCCTTTAATGATTTAAGCGGCTTTAACGATGCACAGTTTGATAGCGTTTTTTCTTCCTATGCCCTCCAATATACCAATCAATTGGATAAAGTCTTCGGCCATGTTGCACGTCTGCTTAAACCAGAGGGACGCTTCGGCTTTAGTGTGGATCACCCTGACTATATGGCACTGGATCATGACACCATGACCTTTGAACCTGATTTTAAGGAAGGATGGCATGATATCATTGTACCATGGTTTAAAAATGCCCCGCTCACCGTTTACAGACGCCATGCAGATACAATTGAAACCTCCCTAAGGCAAGCAGGACTGCAAATAGATGCCAGACATGAAGACCAGAATGAACTAATCGCGTTCGGCGCGATCCGAAATGGCTGCGTTGATATGGAACATAAGCAAACCACATTAATCTATGGTGCCCGCAAGCCCGCCCCGCTTCCAGGTCAATAAATTACATCATTATTGTAACGAAAAGAAAATAGTTGCGAAAATGGTTAATATTATGTTAAATAAGCCATTCTAAGGGAGAAGTAAAATGAGTGCATTAAGAAGACTGATCAACAATGGATTACACCGAGCGGGGGTCACCCCTTTTCATGCCAATAATGATGGCTCGCTTCAAACTGCTTTTGTTCATACAAATTGTATCCTCAGCAATGCTCCTTTAAGCATAAAGGGCTTCAGTGTCGGTTTTACCATACAAAGAGATAATGAAGGCAAATTCGAAATTGTGAAAAATAGGACAGGCTATACTGGCCATGACAATTTGCGTGGATCGATGAATTATGTATCTAATCAAACCAGCGAAGTCACTGACAAGGCAGATACACTGGAAACAGCAAAATCAAAATGTCTGGATGCATTTAAAGGACATTTGGAGACGGAAGAAACACAATTGGAACAACGTTCCCTCCCTACGATGAGTGTTGTTGTCGCCCCAAAAGCGGTACCTGCATAGACCTCTCAGATCCGCTTTTTAAATTTCCATCACACCATCAAAAACATAGGTGACCGGTCCTGTCATATGGACGGGTGCATCATCAGACGGCCATTCAAGGGTTAAATCCCCGCCATCGAGCGTCACTGTCATTTTACGGTCTGTCAGACCACGGCGGATAGCGGCAACCGCGCTGGCGCACGCGCCTGACCCGCAGGCTTCGGTAATCCCCACGCCCCGCTCCCAGACCCGCATCCGCAAATGGTCACGCGATAGAACTTGAACAAATTCAACATTGGTTTTATTAGGAAATAACGGATGATTCTCAATATCTATCCCCTTTTTACCCACAGGGTAGTCCTCAATCCCATCCACAAAAAACACGCAATGCGGATTGCCGATATTGACTGCCACAGGGTCACCCTCCATAGGCAAATGCAGGGTATCGCATTGTTGCTGCAACGGAATTTTCTGCCAGTTAAGCTGGGGATGCCCCATCTCGACCCGTATCCGGCCATCGGGCTCTTTCCAGCAATTAAGCCCCCCATTTAAGGTTTCAATGATGCAGCTATCAGTGTTTTCCTCCGTCATGATAAGATCAGCCACACAGCGCGTGCCGTTACCGCAGGCCTCGATCTCCGAGCCATCTGAATTTATCAGATGGACAAAAGTGGTTTCCTGGAAATGCTTGGAATATTTAAGCAATAAGACCTGATCACATCCTACGCCGGTCTTCCTGTCCGCGATAAAGCGCACCTGCGCGGGTGTAAGCTTGATCCCTGTTTCCCGACCGTCAATTACGACGAAATCATTGCCCAGACCATGCATCTTCTTGAAGTTAATCATGGAACGAACTATGCTTCAATTCGTTGCTACTACACAAGGATATTTAACCCGCCGCCGCGTGACCGTACGCCTGCGCCAAACTAACAAGGAGATACAAATGATTAACAAACACGCATCCGCCAAATGGAATGGCACCATTAAAGAAGGCAAAGGCAGCATTTCAATGGAAAGCGGCGCGCTGGAAGAGCAGCCCTATGGGTTTAACACCCGCTTTGAAGACAAAAAAGGCACGAATCCTGAAGAACTTATCGCGGCTGCTCATGCCTCTTGTTTTACGATGGCCCTGTCCATGATTTTGGAAAAAAACGGCATTGACCCGACACAGCATGAACTGGAAACCAAATGCATTATCAGCCTTGATAAAGAAGGTGAAGGCTTTGCGATCAAGAAAAGCCACCTGATTTTTGAAACCGCTTTAAATGGGGCCGATCAGGACGCCTTTGAACAATCCTTGCAACAAGCCAAGGAAGGTTGCCCGATTTCCAAGCTTTTGGACACTGAAATCACCCTCGAAGTAAAATTCAAAAACAGTGCCAGTTCCCAGGCGGCGTAAGCCTTGACTTTGGAAGAGAAATAGCGCTATAACCCTCCTAATTCACTGACATTGTTAAATGTTAGTGCTTAACGGTACCCCTCAGTCGGCGAAATTACGCTCACTGGGGCTGTTTCCGTTATGAATTAGTTTTACCGCCCGTAGCGGGTTTACCCGCCTGAGGGCAAAGAAAAATGGAGGCCGTAGCACACTTGCGTGCCTGAGGCGCAAGTGAACGAGAGTGAACGTAAAAGATGTTTGAGTCATTGAGCGATAAATTAGGCGGTGTTTTCGACAAGTTGCGTGGTAAAGGCAGCTTAAGCGAGGATGACGTCAACGCCGCTGCCCGCGAGATCCGCGTGGCGTTGCTCGAGGCGGACGTCGCTCTGCCTGTCGTCAAGCAATTCATTGAAATCGTTAAAGAGCGTGCGATTGGCGCCGAAGTCGTTAAATCCGTCCAACCAGGTCAACAAGTTGTCAAAATTGTTCATGACACCATGGTCGAAATGCTCGGCGGTGATGAGATTGAAGATCTGAATATCAATGCCGCGCCCCCTGCCGCTTTCCTGATGGTCGGCCTTCAAGGTTCCGGTAAAACGACATCGACCGCAAAAATATCCAAATTCCTGACCGACAAGCATAAGAAAAAAGTGCTGATGGCGTCCCTCGACGTGCACCGCCCTGCCGCGCAGGATCAATTGGCCGTTCTTGGGGAGCAAACAGGCGTTGCCACGCTTGAGATTATAAAAGGCCAAACCCCGATCGAGATCACCAAACGCGCCATGGAAGAAGCCCGCCTTGGCGGCTTTGATATCCTGATGCTCGACACCGCCGGACGCTTGGCGATTGATAAGGAATTGATGGACGAAGTGGCTGCCGTTTCCAAACTGGCCAAACCATCCGAAACACTGCTAGTTGTCGATGCGATGACTGGACAGGATGCTGTCAACGTCGCCTCTGAATTTGACCAAAAAGTCGGCATTACCGGTATCATGATGACCCGTATTGATGGCGATGCGCGTGGCGGTGCCGCCATGTCGATGAAGGCCATTACCGGCAAGCCGGTCAAATTAATGGGAACAGGCGAACAGTGGGACAAGATTGAACCATTTTATCCTGACCGTATCGCGGGCCGCATCCTCGGCATGGGAGACGTTGTTTCCCTGGTCGAAAAAGCGACCGAGAATATTGAACAAGAAGACGCCGCCGAAATGGCCGCGAAATTCAAAAAAGGCCAGTTTGACTTTAACGACCTTTTGAAACAGATGCGCCAGATGTCCAAAATGGGCGGCGCAGGTGCCCTCATGAAAATGCTGCCGGGCCTTGGTAAAATGGCCGCACAGCTTGAAAATAACGATCTTGCCGATAGCGTCATGAAAAAGCACGAAGCCATCATCCTGTCGATGACCAAGGCAGAGCGCGAAAAACCAACCTTAATGAATGCCTCACGCAAAAAACGTATTGCTGCCGGATCGGGCACATCCGTTCAGGACATCAACAAACTCTGCAAACAACAACAGCAAATGCAAACCGTCATGAAGAAAATGAAAAAGATGGGTATGGGCGGCATGATGAAACAGATGAAAGGCCTGATGGGTGGTAAAGGGGATGAACTTGAAATGCTCGCCCAAGGTATGGAAGGCGGCGATATGGATTTTGAAGCGCTCGCCAAAGACATGAATAGCGACGGCCCGCTTGGCCCGAACCCGTTTGATGATCAAGGCAATATGAGCGGCGGCGCACCGACAATGCCCGGCCTTTCAGGCTTAGGCGGCCCCGGTATGCACCCCTCAATGGGCGGAATGCCCGGCATGCCGACCCGTGGCGGCTCAAAGAAAAACCGCAAGCCCAAAAACAAAAAGGGCAAACGAAAATAATTTTTAACTTAATTGCAAAACTATTTAACTAAAAGGAGAACTAAAATGGCACTAGCAATGAGACTATCAAGAGGCGGACGTAAGTCCCGTCCATTCTACCGTATCGTGGTGGCAGACAAACGTATGGCCCGTGACGGCCGTTACATCGAACGTCTGGGAACTTACAACCCGCTACTTGGCAAAGATGATGAAAACCGCGTGAAGCTGAATGAAGACCGCATCAAACACTGGCTTGGTGAAGGCGCACAGCCATCTTACCGTGTTGCTGTTTTCTTAGGTAAAGCGGGTATCGCCCCGATGCCTGAGCAACGCAACAACCCGCAAAAAGCGGAGCAGTCTGAAAAGACAAAAATGCGTATTTCCGATAAGGAAGAAAAGAAAAAAGCTGCTGCAGAAGCCGCTAAAGCTGCTGAAGAAGAGGCCAAAGCTGCCGAAGCTGCTGCAAAAGAAGAAGCGGCCGCCGCTCCTGCGGACGAAGCTCCTGCGGAAGCACCAGCTGAAGAGGCTCCTGCCGAAGAAGCAAAAGCGGACGAAGCCCCTGCTGAAGAAGCAAAAGCTGAAGAAGAGAAAAAAGAAGGCTAATATTTGTCTTCTGACGTGCCAGTTTCCAACGAGCCCCCAACGCGTCTATGCGCCGCAAAAATTGCGACCGCACATGGCGTGAAAGGGCTCGTTAAACTGCATGTCTTTTTAGAAAATATTGATCTGCTCAACGGCCCTGTCTTTACAAATGACACAGGCGAAACAACCCTCACCCTGACACTCAAAAACGCGACCGCCAAACATTGGCTTGCCGAAATTGACGGCATCACCGACCGCACCGAGGCTGAAAAATTACGCGGCACCAATCTTTATATTGATAAATCCGCCCTGCCCGAAACCGATGACGGGGAATTTTATATTGGTGATTTGATTGGGCTGCCCTGCCTCAATAGTGATGGAGAAAAAATTGGCGCCGTTATTGGCGTTGAAAATTTTGGCGCCAGCGATTTACTGGATATCAAACCATCGACAGGGGAAAGTTTTTATCTCCCTTTCACCGATGAAACCGTACTGGAAATTTTAGACGATAGAATTATTGTTTCCATTCCCGAAGGTCTAAGAGATGAGTAAGGACAAACTTGTTCTGCTCGGCTCCTCATTCAATTCTTTTTATGCCCATGTCATTCGCGGTAAGCTGGAGGCGAATGATATCGAATGCCATTTGTTTGATATTGAAAGCTTTAATGCCATGTCCCATCTCAGCCTTGCAATCGGGGGCATCCGTATCATGGTCCTTGAAAGCGATCTTGAAAAAGCGCAGGCGCTTATTAAAGAAGCGATAGAAGAAGAAGAAAATAAAACCGACTGACCCTTAAGAAGGCCTTGCCGCAGGATCAGCCACAGGAATCCTTTTGCCTGTCGGATAGCGCGTAAAGAACTTATCCAGCACCGGATTATCATTCGCCAGATCATCTTTGATGGCCTTTTGGATAACACGTGTAGCTTTGGCACGTTCATGCAAATGGCTTTTGGGATCGGTAACAGGTTGCCCATAATCATAATAAATAAACCGGGTATCTTCTTTGTCGGGTACTTCGTACGTCAGCAAGCCTGGCGGAATTTTAATGGAAGTAAACACATCAGCGCCTGCCCCTTCCTGAAAAATAAGCACGGACATATCCTGTTCATACGCCCACCGTGTCCGGTCGGCAGGTTCCACCTGAGCTCTTCTAATCTCCGCAGGCGTCAGTTGCTCGCTTCTGAAGTTCCTGACACAACGCGCAATTTCATTAATGATGTTTTTGCGTTCGCTTTCCGGATAATGGCCGAACCAACCGGCAATTTTTTCAGGCAACATGTCATAAAGACGGGATTCCCGTTGCATGGCCTCATGTAATTTCAGCCACACAATCGGATGATCAACGTCGGTTAATTCTGCCGCTTTCTTGACAATCGAAATCAGTTTCTTGGGGCTGATCGTGGCCTCGGCAAAAACGGTTCTTAAATTATAGGTCGAATGCGTATGGATCACCTGATTTACAAACTCGTTACCTGTGGTGTGATTGATTTCACCGGACGGTTCGTAATAAGTTTCGGATTCAACAACACTTTCGGAATCAACGCCGTTTTTGAAAATTTTAGGCAATACATAATGCAATGTGCCGACCGTGGTACCGGCTATTAATCCGGCCGTAATGTGGCCAGCATGAATGAGCAACCCATGCTCGATCACGTACCAGGCTTTATTGGCAAATGCCTCTATCAGTGATTGTTCGCCGCCATGTGGTTGACCTGCCATATTCTACCCCTGTAAATTATTTGCCGTAATAATAATTATTTATGTCAATATGTCTAGAATTCTTTGATATTGCCCAAAATTTTGTTAAGAAACGCCATGAACAAGCTGCATTTTAATCTTCTAACCCTCTTTCCCGATATGTTTCCGGGCATGTTAGGGGCTTCCTTGGCAGGTAAAGCACTGGAACGGAACGACTGGTCTTTTAACGCCATCAATATTCGTGACTTTGCCACAGACAATCATAAAACCGTGGACGATACCCCTTATGGCGGCGGAGCAGGCATGGTCATGCGCGCGGATGTTATTGAAGCCGCGCTTTTATCTGTAAAGCCCCCCGGCAAAAAGATTTACCTCTCTCCCCGCGGCAAGGTTTTTAATCAGGCCATGGCAAAACAGTTATCACAGGAAGTAAACCTGACCATCCTCTGTGGCCGCTATGAAGGGGTTGACCAGCGCGTCCTTGATGCCCATGAATTCGAAGAAATCTCTATCGGTGATTATGTCTTAAGCGGCGGTGAACCCGCGGCAATGATCCTGATGGATGCTTGCATCCGCTTGCTCCCCGGTGTCATGGGCAACGATGATACCGCCGACAATGAAAGCTTTGGAGCGAATACGGGCGGCCTGCTGGAATACCCGCATTACACCCGCCCTGCCGAATGGACAGACGCAAACGGCATCACACACCAAGTCCCCGATGTGCTAAAAAATGGCAACCACGCCCATATCGAAGAATGGCGCCAAAAGGAAAGTCTTGAGATTACTAAACGCGTGCGACCGGAGCTTTTAAAATAAATATTATTGCTCTAACCCCCTGCTAGGTTTTCTGCCCATATTTCTATGCATTTCCGCATCCGGCGCTTCCCCGTAGCCGTAACGGAAATCATTGCCTGCTCCCGCCTCAACTAAATCCAGCTTTGGATTCCTGCGGCAGGCATCCACGAACGAACGTTTGGCTTCGCTTGCCAGTTCCTGTGAACGCATGCTGACATAAACAACGCCGCCTTTGCCTCTTGCGGTGGGTGCAACATTCCGCTCTAGATAAGTATCGGATTGCTGCGTCTGAGTAAAAAATGTCGCCATCATAAAAGATACGGCGTTTTTGTTTAAACATGCGGTCACGGCTGCGCTGTGCTTACCACCATTATCAGGATTTCCAAGACTTAAAGTCTCATCCCCTAGTTTTGCGAATGCCGGAGAACCGGCAGTAACCACGGTTGCTGCCGCAAGTAGTGTTTTTAAACCCCTCATACTCATTACTCCTGTACACATTTAACTATGCAAAAAATAAAGACCTGAATTACGATAATGTCAAACGTAAAATGGGCGCACGAAGTGTTTTCTACAAAATTTTAACAAAAAACAGAAGTTACAAACTTGCAACAAGCAGCTTTCCAACCTCTAGAGGCTCAACTCCACCACGCGCATTCTATATGATTTTAAGGTGGATAGGGCCTTATCAGGCAGGCTGGAATATTGCCGCATTGTTACCCAGGCTTTTTGCAGACGGGTGCATCTTTCATCCATCGTGAGGGTTAGACCTTCAATACGGTGCTCCATTTCCGGGAAACGCTGTATAGAACCGCAGGCATGCATCACACCGTGACGGGGTTGGATCCGGTAAGTTCTTAAGGCCAGATCTGTCTCAGCTTCCGGCGGACCGTAAATATGCCCTTTCCGATCCATGAGCAATCCATTCATAGAGGCATCATAGTCGTGATCTTCAAACCATCGGTGATCATGGTCTCGTAGGCATAAATCAATTTCTTCGGCTTGCCCCAAACCGCTACGAAACTGAAAACGCAGGCTGATACGGTCTTTGTTATGCCCGACACTTTTAAATTCCAGTCCCTTTTCCTGAAAAAGACCGCATAGAGTTTTTGGTTTAAAAAAACTGGCTTTAGGAAAGCCGCCAATTGCCGGCGTCTGAAACACACATTCATAGACATCCCCCCAAAAGCCTTCAGCTTCCGGCAGGAAGGCATTGACGTCTATATCCTTGTGCCGAATCCCGAGAAGATGATCGCGAATGGCGCCGCCATGAAAGAGAAAATCATCGACCCCTAAAGAAAGCAGGACTGCCTCCGCATCACGAAAATGCTGCGGCAACTGCTCCACTCTCTTTATGAGACGATAATCAGCCATTTCTATCCTCCTGCCAGAAGAGTAATTAAATCCTAATAACCTCGCCTTTATTTACCATAAGATTGGAATTGTCAAGATTATTTTGCTTGCATACCCCCTGTGTTTCTGTCATAAACTGCCCAGTTTTTATAGTTAAAACGAAATAGAGGCTGCTGGCTGCTACACAGCTAATTATCGAGCTTCGGAGCGTCCCCGCATTATGCGCATGACGACTTTAAACAAATGTATAAATAAACAAGGATAAGAAAATGAATACATTACAAAAATTTGAAGCACGCCAGACAGAAAAATACCTGTCAGAAAACAATATTCCGGATTTCGCGCCCGGCGATACCGTAAGAGTAAATGTAAAAATTCGTGAAGGCACACGTGAGCGTGTACAGGCTTACGAAGGTGTCTGTATTGCCCGTTCCGGTAAAAATGAGCCAAGTGCCAGCTTTACTGTCCGTAAGATCAGCCTGGGTGAAGGCGTGGAGCGTGTGTTCCCTCTTTTCTCCCCCCGTATCGATTCTATCGAACTTGTGCGCCGTGGTTCTGTGCGCCGTGCGAAGCTTTACTACTTACGTGACCGCCGCGGTAAATCTGCCCGTATTGCCGAGCGTACAACAGGCTACGGCATGGACGTAAACGAAGCGGAAGAGAAAAGCAAAGTCTCTAAGACACAAAAAGCTGCTGACAAAAAAGCGGCGAAAAAAGCAGCCCGCGAAGAAAACAAAGCCGCTGAAGAAAAGCGTAAAGCTGAAAAAGCGGCTGCGAAGAAAGCAGAAGCCGATGCTAAAGCCGCCGAAGCTGCTGCTGCAGAAGCCGCCGCCAATGCCCCGGCTGAAGAAGGCAACTCAGAAGCCTAATTGGTTGACTTGCCCTCTGACACAGCGTCAGATGACAATAAATAAAGAATTCAAAAACCCGCAGCATTTCAGCGGGTTTTTTTATTGTCCGGATATGCAGATTGTGACGTGAGAGCAAAGAAAGACAGCCGCCCGGGCCATTATTTGGATGAAACGAATGCGGAAAGAGGAGCATAAATTCCTGAAAACCGCTTCTAAGATAAAAAAAGCGCGGCCTCCCCCACAACTAATTGGGCCGCGCTTTAACTTTTATGTTTTTTATTTAATTACCGCCAGGAACAAACTGACGTGCCGGCATTTCATAGACAGCCAATGGCCCTTGCGCGGATCTAACAGCAACGATAGCTGTTCCAAGTTCTGGAGTATCTACTTGAGCACCATCCGGATGTGTTTCATCACCTGCGTGAACATGGTGAATAGCATCAGAAAATACGCCAGACATTAAAACTGGCACACCATCACCTTGCTTGATTTCATCGCCTGCTTCATCCTGAAAACTAATACGTCCGTATTGATCAAAACTTGCTTCAAGCATATCGAAAGGATTAGCGGCACCTCTTTCGGCTTGGGCCACATAAACTTCTTCCCATTTTTCTGCTGAATAACCTGCCGCCGCTTGCGCTAATTCAGCGGCTGCAGAACGTGAATTTAAAAGATCGTAATAATCACCTGCCGTACCACCGCCATGTGATACGTAACAACCTTCTCCATCTGCAGTAAAATTTAACGGGATAATTGGATCTGCCGAAATAGTACCATCGTCATATTGAAAATGAGCCCGCCCTTCGATATTTAGACAACCATCAATGCCGTCATCAAAAACTTGTGCAACCACTGCACTTCCTGCTGCTAACGCTAATGCTCCTGCTATATAACCCTTCATATCACACACTCCTCTATTTGAAAGTTGGAGTAATATATAGTTTTATGGAAAATATGTCAAGGGTTACTTTTTATCCTTTTTTGGGCGGCGTTGGTTGTCCCCCCGGTGGCTGGCTTGCAAGGGCCAGACACCTTTCGCCAAACTCCTGTAAGCTCATACGGCCAATAACATGCATTTTCATCGGTAATGCCCCTTTCGTAGCCGGTAGCTCATATACATCATCTTTCAAAGCCGCACTGTCACTACAGGCATCCACCATAATCTGATCGCCGCGGATTAAGATCGAATGTATCGCACCACTTTCCTTTGTCGCGCCTAAAAGAACGATTTCATCGGAGGGTTGAAGTGTTTCATTTTCCCTTATTTCATGACAGACATGCCCGTAACAAGATTGCGTATAGGCTAAAGGGTGGCGCGGATTGGCCACGCTTAACACCATTCGGCTAAACGTATCTTCCGGCAAGGCAATGTTAAAAAAGCTTTTTGTCATGTTTTTTCTGCTCTAGGCATTTTATTTTACATACATTAAGGATGACTTAAAATTTAACAGGCATGGATGCTTATTTACGCGCAAACTTTCAAAAAAAACCAGCAGAAGAGTTTTATAACCTAAAATCAATTACTTACGAATTTTTCTTCAACGAGATTCAATCTATTTGCCAAGCCCCCTTTTCGCCTGTTATAACAGCAGCTTAATTATATATACACGAGAATACGATGCCCTTAGACGGACCCGATAAGAATAATCAGCCCCGCACATTATTCCAGAAAATCTGGGATGATCATGTCATTCATACGGATGAAAATGGCACCAGCCTGATCTATATCGACCGCCATTTGGTCCATGAAGTGACCTCACCGCAAGCTTTTGAAGGCTTAAGGCTTGCAGGGCGTCCCATTCACAGCATTAATGCCACGCTGGCCGTCTGTGACCATAACGTCCCGACTACTCCTGACCGCGCCAAAGGGGTCATGGGTGAAGACAGCCGGATACAGGTTGAAACTCTTTCCCGCAATTGTGAGGAATTCGGCGTGCAACTCTTCGACATGATGGATAAACGGCAGGGCATTGTACATATTATCGGGCCCGAGCAAGGCTTTACCCAGCCCGGCATGACCATCGTCTGTGGCGATTCCCA
The DNA here is from genome assembly GCA_965216405.1 of uncultured Micavibrio sp. GTDB lineage: Bacteria > Pseudomonadota > Alphaproteobacteria > Micavibrionales > Micavibrionaceae. Next base: position 387,035 of record OZ244161.1, read on the forward strand.
TACCTCCACCCATGGAGCCTTTGGGGCGCTGGCCTTCGGGATCGGCACGTCAGAGGTTGAGCATGTCCTTGCCACCCAGACCTTGATCCAGAAACCGGCCAAGTCCATGCGTATTACCGTAAACGGCACCCTGCCTGACGGGGTGACGGCAAAAGACATGATTCTGGCGATTATCGGAGAAATTGGCACTGCCGGCGGCACTGGCTATGTGCTTGAATATGCGGGCGAAGCCGTGCGTAACCTGTCGATGGAAGGACGCATGACCATGTGTAATATGTCGATCGAGGGCGGCGCCCGCGCCGGCCTGATTGCCCCGGATGAAACGACCTTCGCCTATCTGAAAGGGCGCCCGATGGCACCATCAGAGGCGGAATGGGATAAAGCGGTGGCGTACTGGAAAACCCTGCGCAGTGATGACGGCGCGACCTATGATAAGGAAGTGGTATTAAATGCCGAAGATATCGCCCCCACAGTGACATGGGGTACCACGCCTGAAGATGTTATGCCCATCACTGGCCATGTCCCTGCGCCTGAGGATTTTGACGGCGACGCCAAGCAAAAATCTGTCGCTCGCATGCTTGATTATATGGGCTTGGCCGCAGGAACAAAATTAACCGAAATAGAAGTCGACAAAGTTTTCATCGGCTCCTGCACCAATGGCCGTATAGAAGACTTACGCGCCGTTGCCAAAATCGTGGAAGGCAAAACCATTGCCCCGAATATCAAGCTCGCCATGGTTGTGCCCGGCTCCGGCCTTGTAAAACAGCAGGCGGAAGAGGAAGGCATTGCCGAAATCCTGATTAATGCGGGCTTTGAATGGCGTGAAGCCGGCTGCTCGATGTGCCTTGCCATGAATCCGGACAAGCTTGAGCCGGGGGAGCGCTGCGCCTCCACTTCAAACCGTAACTTTGAAGGCCGTCAGGGCCGCGGCGGACGCACACATTTAATGTCCCCTGCCATGGCCGCCGCTGCGGCGATCACAGGGCACCTTACCGACGTGCGCGAGCTTTAACTCTCCCCGTAAAAAGGTAAAAAAAGCGCCTCCGAAGAGGCGCAAATTAATTTCAAAGGAGTTTGATAAAAATTCTTTTAGTCCGGTCTTAAAGCAGAGCGGACAGTATGATCTACTGCACAACCTCTTTGGGCTAAACAAGCACGAATTGACGCCTCATCCCCGATAACTGCATAAGACGCACGCGCCTCAGGATTATCGCGAATATGTTGCGGGGCCGTACTTTCACCGATGGACGCTATATGAAGAACACTCACACCGCGTTGCTGTAAAGCTCCAGCCAAAGCCGTTGCCCGTCTTTGCCCCAAACGGATATTATACTCATCGCTAGCGCGCGGATCAGTCTCCCCGATAACAAAAGCGGTAAGCCTTTCCCCGGGATTTTCTGCTCTGGCCAATGCAATAGCACGGTCAATTGCAGCATAGTGATCCCCATTCATCTGACAACGGTCAGTCTTAAAGAATGTCCGGACGCCAATAAGATCATCATCCTGCTCAATAGCCACATCAGTACAATGCGTAATAGCAAGCGGCAAGTGACTGGCGCTAGGCCCTTGCTGGGCTTGCGCAACACCTGCTGCCACCACGAAAGGAGCAGCAAGTGTTAATCTGGTAATAAATTCAGGTAATTTTAACATATTATTCTCTTAGCCTAAATTTTTGAAAATGAAAAGTCTTATCTTAGACCCTGACCAGGTTGTAAAAGAGGTAAGGAAGGACCTTGGAAAAAACCACAGCTACGAGGTTGCTGATGTGTCAATTCACTAATAATGCCATTTGGATTACGCTCTCTATCCCCTAAAGTTGGAATAGAACCACGTGTCACCGTTGTACAATGACGAGCCCATGAACCAGTACATCCTTCCATAGAAGCTTGTACACCTGTCACATTTTGTCCTCTTGCAGTTACATTATTTGCTGTATGCGCTGCAATACTCCAAAGAACCTGTAATGCATCGTTAAATGATGGCGATCCTTGGTTGTTAGATATGCGTTTTCCTACAACTTCACCATCAACACATGCTGAAACATAATCTCCACGTCCAAGTGTAATGGAGTCTGTTGCACAATCATTGCCGTTTATACAAACTGTAACTGTTGCATCTGCGTTCGCTGCAGTTGGTGTAAAACTGGCTGCTACTGATCCTAAAACTGCTAAGCTTGCTGCTGCTGCTGTATTTTTAAAAAAGTTCATTGTAATACCCTCCTACGGATTAATACTGGTTTTAAAATAAAATTGCTTATGTAAACTTTGCGCGGACTATCTCATGGATTACCATAATCGTCAAAGGTTTTTTTTACTTTTTGTTAACTATTCATATTTTCAAAGAAAATTATTATTCTATATCAATAACTTAAGGTGGAAAAAATTTAAAATTTATTATATGACAAGATTATTCTTATACTTGCGCAGTGAAGACAAGAAAATCCTTTTTATGACCAAAAAAGCCTTTAAATGCCAGAGACTCATGATTATAAAGCCCTATGCTCAAAACCTCTTTCGGCGATATTGATGAGCTTCTGGAAAGCTATGATGTACAGAATGATCCCGTTCTGATTACCCACTGGCAGCCTATCGAAAGCCTGTTATGGAAGAAAATTGAGAATTATGGCGGTGAGATCAATGATTATGGTGCCATTATGGGTAAACATTTAATGCGCACCTCTGCCATTGGGATGCAATATCTTTCCACAGAACTGGGATTTTCCGAAAAAGCCGCCCGTAACTTCTATGATGCCAACCTGCTTCATGATCTGGGAAAAACGCATCCTTCTTACGACCCAAATATATGGCAATTGCCACACAGACCCACATCTGAAGAGCGTCTGGAAAAGCGCGAACATACGCAATTAGGTGTCGAACTGGTAGATTTATCCTTAACCAAAGCCCCGCCGGAATTACAAAATCATCCGCATATCCATGTTGTGCAGGCCTTACAACGGCTTCACCATGAACGGATAGACGGTGAAGGCTACGAAGGTATGAAAGCCGGAGAACTGGGGAAGGCCATTCAGGCAATCTGCATTATCGATGCTTTTGACGGTGATATGATCCACCGTCCCCATCAACCATCGCGCCGCACCCCGGAAGAAGCCTTAAAAAGAATGCAAACCGGTAAAAAATACGAAGGGGCGTTTGATCCTGAAAACCTGCAGCGTTTTATTGATTTTCAACTGGCCGCAGGGTAAAACACTTCATGGAAAAATTCACAACATTGACGGGCGTAGCGGCCCCCTTGCGGATGATTAATGTCGATACAGACATTATTATCCCGAAGCAGTTCTTAAAAACCGTAAAACGCACGGGGCTTGGCGTTCATGCTTTTCATGATATCCGTTATAACGAAGATGGCAGCGATAAAGCTGACTTTGTGATGAACCAACCGGAATACCGGAATGCCAGCATCCTTATCACCGGCGACAATTTTGGCTGCGGCTCCTCACGCGAACATGCCCCATGGGCCATTCTGGATATGGGGATCCGCTGCATCATCGCCCCCAGCTTCGCCGACATCTTCTACAACAACAGTTTTAAAAACGGCATTTTGCCAATTGCCTTGCCCAAGGAACAGGTAGAGCAACTGATGGAAGAAGCCGAAAGCAACCCTGACGCCCCTTTAGAAATTGATCTGGAAAAGCAGACAATTAAACGCGGTAATAAATTCAGCTTTGATTTCGATATCGATTCTTTTCGTAAGCATTGCCTGCTGAACGGGCTGGACGATATCGGCCTGACCCTAGAGAAAAAAGCACATATCTCCACTTTTGAGAAAAAGGACAAAGAAAAGCGCAGCTGGTTATACACATCCTAAGATAGATTAAGACCCGTATGCGATTATCAAACAAAGACCTGTATAAAAACCATTGGTTGCTACTGCTGACCGGATTCATGCTGGTGTTTTTCAGTGGTTTTGGCCAAACCGTGTTTATCGGGGTGCACATTCCTTTTATCCGCGAAAGCTTCAACCTCTCCCATACACAACTAAGCGGCTTATATAGTGCAGCCACTTTGTTAAGCGGCATCCTTCTGTTCTTCAGCGGGAAATTTTTAGATAAAATTGCGCCCCGCTATTTTGTTGCCATTACTTTAACAGGGCTGGCGATGGGAGCATTTCTTTTATCTTGGAGTACTGTGCCCGGCGTCCTTCTCATCGCCTTTTTCCTCATAAGACAATTCGGACAAGGACTCATGACCTTAACCAACAGTGTGTCCATGAACCGCTATCTGGAAAATGCACGGGGCCGTGCTATGGCTCTCACCAGTTTCGGCATGCCGGTGCAATTGCTTGTCTTCCCTTTCATGGCCGCGATTTTGATTGAACAGATGGGATGGGAAAGCGCCTATCGCTTATATGGATATTTTATTCTTTTTATTTTGTTACCGATGTTCTTTCTGTTATTCCGCCATCATGATCGTACCGTTCATGCGGCCTGGAAAAAAACAGTCGATGAGGAAGAAAGTGCGGCGATCGAAAACCCCATCAAGCAATGGACGCGTCTGGCTGTTTTAAAAGACTGGCGTCTTTATATTCTTTTGATGGTGATGATTGTTGATCCGTGTTTTTCAACGGCGATTTTTTATTATCAGGGGGAATTATCTTTAAGCAAAGGCCTTGAAGCCACAGATATAGTCTCCGCCTTCCCCTTTTTCACTATCGCTTCGGTTTGCACCATGTACATCGCCGGTAGTCTCCTAGACAGGTTTGGAGAAAAATACCTCCTCATCTGTGCCCCGCTTTTTTACATTGCCGGTTTGTCCTGCCTAATCTTTATCGATGGAATGGCCTCACTCTATTCCGGGTTGATTGCTTTTGGCATCTCAATGGGCACGATGAGCGTTCTTGGCGGCCCTTTACTTGCCCATTTATATGGAACCAAACATTTAAGCAGCATTAAATCCATTTTATCGTCGGTTTTTATCGTCGGAACCGCCATTTCTCCGCTTTTGGTAGGCTATAGCCTCGATCAAGGCGTTGCCATTACGCAAATCCTTATGATTTTTGCGGTATATGCTTTTCTTGCATGGTTGATTATGATTATATTTTTACGCAATCATTTGAACCAATATAATTAAATTAACCCTTATCAATAAGAGTAAACGGAACCTTTCATGACGCAGTATACCCTGACAATTCTTCCCGGTGACGGCATTGGCCCTGAAGCCATGACCGAAGTACGCAAAGTCATTGACTGGTTGCAGACCGAAGAAGGGTTATCTTTTACCCTGCATGAGGACGATATCGGCGGCGCGGCCTATGACCGGTATGGTGTGCCTCTGGCAGATGAGACGCTTGCAAAATGTCAAAGTAGCGATGCGGTCATTATGGGATCAGTGGGCGGTCCGCAATGGGACAGTGTTGATTATGACAAGCGTCCTGAGGCCGGCCTCTTACGGTTACGCAAGGAAATGCAGCTTTTTGCCAATTTACGCCCTGCGCTTGTCTTTAACGCCCTCATCGATGCCTCCACCTTGAAAGCAGATGTTATTCGCGGACTTGATATCTTAATAGTGCGGGAGCTAACCGGGGGCGTATATTTCGGCGAACCCCGCGGCATTGAAGATTTGGGCAATGGTCAACGCCGCGGCGTTAATACCCAAGTTTATGAAACTTATGAAATTGAACGTGTCGGCCGCGTGGCCTTTGACCTTGCCCGTAAGCGCAATAATAAAGTCACGTCATGTGAAAAAGCCAATGTCATGGAAAGCGGCAAATTGTGGCGGGAGGAAATCACGAAAATCCATCAGGCGGATTACAATGATGTTACCCTTGAACATATGTATGCCGATAATGCCGCCATGCAGCTTTTGCGCAAACCATCACAATTTGACGTTATTGTAACTGACAACCTGTTTGGCGACCTGCTGTCTGATGCGGCGGCAATGCTTACCGGGTCTTTGGGCATGCTCCCCTCCGCCTCGTTGGGAGACTCTGGAAAACCTGGCCTCTATGAGCCTGTTCACGGCTCCGCGCCTGATATTGCCGGCCAAGGCAAAGCCAATCCTCTGGCAACTATTTTGAGCTTCGCAATGGCGTTACGTTACTCATTGGATTGCGGTGAGCAGGCCGATGCGATTGAAAGAGCCGTCGAACAAGTTTTAGAAAACGGTATCCGCACCCCTGATATTATGGCCGAGGGCTGCACCGAGGTTTCGACAACCTCCATGGGGGATGCCCTTATTGAAACATTACAACAAAGAAAGGCACAAGCGGCATGATTGCTTCACTACTTCTTGCATTGTACTTAATGGGCGGCATCGACACGGATAGTGTTGTTGCTCTTCTTTTTATCTCCGGCGCCTTGTTGATCGGCGCTGAAATCTTTCTGGGAACCTTTGGTTTTGCTGCCGTCAACGGCTTTGTCGCCATTTATGTTGGTAATTCTATTAAAAGCGGCGAAGTCATGTTCCTCGGCCTTGGAATTGATTGGGGCCTGTTTTTTGGTATTGCTGCCTTTGAGCTGTTTTTAGTCGCCGCCATGTTTGGCGCTTATATCCGGCAAAGAGGCAAACCCGCGACCACCGGGCCGGAAAGCATGATTGGAAAAATGGCGCGCATCGAAGAATGGTACGGCACAACAGGCCGCGTCATCATCCACGGAGAATCATGGAAAGCACAATGCCCTATACCCCAGGAATTGAGTAAAAAAGACAAGGTCAAAATTGAGTCTGTCGGTGACTTAATTCTGACCATCGAACCCATTTATGAAGAAAAGGATCATTAACATGCAGTTTATCGGAATTCTCATTATCTTATTTTTACTTTATGCTGCTGGCTCAGTACGCATTATCCGCGAATATGATCGTGGAGTGGTTTATACGCTGGGTAAATTTACTGGTATGCGTTCGCCTGGCTTGAACTTTGTGTGGCTCTTTTTACAACAAATGGTCATTGTTGATATGCGTATCCGTACAGAAGATATTCCTTCACAAGATGTAATTTCCAAAGATAACGTATCGGTAAAGGTAAATGCCGTCGTCTATTACCGTGTGGTGGACCCTGCCTACGCCATCAACCGCGTCGAAAATTTTGGTCAGGCCACCAGCCAATTAGCACAGACAACTTTGCGTTCCGTTTTAGGAAAACATGAACTGGATGATATGCTTTCAAAGCGCGATCAATTAAATAGCGATGTGCAGGAAATACTGGACAGCCAGACGGAAGGATGGGGTATTAAAATTGCCAATGTTGAAATCAAGCATGTTGATATTGACCCGACAATGGTGCGCGCGATCGCAAAACAAGCCGAAGCTGAGCGTGAACGGCGCGCCAAAATCATTAATGCGGAAGGAGAATTACAGGCCGCGCAACAATTGGATGAAGCTGCCACCATATTGGCAAAACGTCCTGAAACCATGCAACTGCGTTATTTAGGCACATTGGGAGAATTTGTGAATGCGAAAGGTTCCACCACTGTCCTCCCAATCCCAATGGATTTACTTCAAGCCATCGTAAAAAAATAACATCTTTCCTTATATAAAATAGAGATACAAAAAAAGGCCTCGCAATTGAGGCCTTTTTTATTGAATATGGTTTGGGCTAAATTAGCCTTGTACTCTTACATAAAGGGCACAACGTGCGGCTCCTGCTGCTGCTTCGTTATAAGCCGTACCAACGATACATTGTACCGTTCTGGCAGGCTGAACATTACCGGTTGTCGGCACGCCATCATCCAGTTTGAAATCAATCTGACTGGCCTGTGTTGGCGTTAAATACGCAGCATTTGCGTTAGTAACGGAAGTGGCGGCTGAAGAAGCAAGTGACAAATAATGTCCTGCTCTCAACGTGCCATTAGGAAGACCGCCATCTGCGTTACCGTTAATGGTATAGCCCACTCTAAAGTGTCCGTTTGTACCAATTTCAGTTGCTAACAGGTCGTCACCCACAATTAAAGGGGAGTTACCGTTTGGTGCCACGGCACGGTTTGGATCCACACCGGAAATCAGGTCACCGGCGGCCAAATGAAGAAATGCTTTATATTCTTCAATACCACCAGCCATATTACGTCCCAAGTTACCGGTCCTGATCTGCCCATCGCCGTTGGAGTTTGTTGCACAGTTCCCTGTACATCCTCTCAATCGGTTACCTGAGTTGTTCATATCACCCGGCAAAGCGTTATACTTATCAACAAATGTCGACATCGCCCCGTCAAGAGATTTAATCTGTGCCACTGTTGCCGTAACACGCGCGTTGGCTACCAATTCTTGACCTTTTAGAATACCGCCAATCAGCAATCCAATAATAATCATCACAATAGCCAATTCGACCAGTGTAAAACCAGCCTGACTATCTTTAGATTTTCTTAAACATTTCATAGTTTTCTCCTTCAAAATTAACTTTCTAATATATTACCCAAGATTTAAACATCTTCATACAAGCATTTATACATCACTCGCACTCTACCCAACTATAATATCAAGTAAAAGGTTAACAAAACTAACTAAAAAGAGCTTTTATACACCCATAATGACAAAATGAGAGGCGCTACTTTACAGAGGTACGGTACTCAGAAGGAGTGACCCCTGCTATATCCTTAAACACACGGTTAAAAGTGGCCATAGAATTAAATCCTGCTTCATCTGCCACGGTACCTGTATCCGCATCTGTCTGCCTTAACAGCATCTTCGCATCTTCAACCCGATACTCATTCAAGAGTTGCGGCACACTTTTTACAAAATAAATGTTAACAATTTTTGAAAGCAGGGATTCGGTAATTTCCAATTCTCTGGCAAGGTCGGAACGACCATAACTCGGCTCCTGGTAAACCTTTTCAAGATGTAAAAGGTTTTCGATTTTCATAGCATAATCGATTTCAAGATCAGATAGGCTTTCGGTCGGCTTTTTTCCTTTTGTATGGGTAAGCATAAGAGCCTGCGGATAAAGACGAAACAGACTGGTTGAGGCAATATAAGTAAAGGAGATCCCTAACATCGTGCGAATAAAATCGGCGTCTGCCAAAGTTAAACTGCCATTAATAAAGAAAAGACTGATAGAGAGCATTCCCACATTTAAAATTACAAGACTGATAATAAGCCAGAAACGCTCCTTACCGTTTTTATGATTATATATATTGTCCAGCCAGGCCCGGTGAGTCCAGATAGTTAAAAGGCTGATGCCCCCGACCACAACTCCTGTCACATGCAGCCAGGTTTCAAATTCTCCAAAAAAACTGTCCATACTCAGCGATATTGCATAAGCCATCGGCACAAGAAGCAAAATATTCCAATAAGAATACGCCGGAACTTTGGTAATTCTTGCAATCTGTAAGACCAAGAGCGCACTGATCGGAACGCAGGTCGTCCAAAAGAGCCAGACCAAATCTGTATAATAAGGAACCAGAGGCTCCCAGTAGCGCCGCGCTAAATTAAGCAGAAAAGCGAGAGCTAAAAAAGAAAAGAAAAGAATAGGCAAAATCGACTTTGCCACGTTTTCGATTCTGGAAGCCATATACACAAGAGTAAAAAGACACTGCGCCAGCCCCAGTAATGCTAACAACTCGTGAAGATTAAACTGTAACACGTCAGAGGGCATGGCTATCTTTCCTCATTTTGAGAGCAGAGTTTTTCATTATATAGATCGGGTCGATCTTCTGTAATTATATCGCATAAATAGTGATACATATAATTAATCTCGTTCGGATGCATCGTATCCACATTATCTATAAGGATATTAAACATTATATCATAAGCGAGTTCTTCCTCACCCCGTTCTTCCAAAACAAAAACCGGCATTTGCCGTGCCCAACTCCCCAACCGGGGGTTCGGATTAGAAGCCAATTTGTACGCAAGTTCTAATGCGCGGTCTAAATCTTCCTGCTCATGGCGGGCCATATAAACGGCATGAGCCAGCCATCGCCATTTCTGGCCGTAAGGCTTATCGCCTGCCGATTCCAGATAGTCGATTATATAAGCCCTTTTTTCCTTGTCCGGTACGCCGCCAAAATAATAGGCGGCCATCATCGGCATGACGTCAGATACCGGATCAAGCTTATCTTGTAAAAACAACCACTTTTGTAATCTATCATAGTCATAATCGAGTAAGGATTTATATTGCCCACCAGTATTTCCCAGGTTTTGCAACATCATTGCATTAACCCTGTAAGCAGTTTGCTCATCACCTAATGTCATTAGACTGTCCGTTTGCGCTTCGGGCACAGGCGGCACGTTTGCCCAACTGCTTCGGATAAATCTTGAATAATTCCAAAAGAACAAATTAGCTATAAGAAAGCTCGTAAAAACAATGATAGCTATCTTTTGTGATTTTCCCATTAGAATTGCCGTCGGTTTAAATCGATATAAGCCGCACCAAAGATCAGGCCACTAAAAATTGCGCCCTGCAAAAAGAGAAAAGGGAAACCTATCCCGCCATCAACCCCGTAGATCAACCATGAGGTTTGTCCCATGATATCCAGTCTTGGAATAAAAATGGAAACAACAAGCATAACTTTTTCAAGTACTAAAAATGGAAGGGTTTCTCCTGCCTTCTCGATAATGCCGAGGATATCTCCTATTAAACGCGCAAGCACATAAAAAGCAAAAATGATTAAAGTCGAAATCACTGCACTGGATAAGTAGACAGCAAAAAATAAGGCCACCATCGCAACAATAATTAGTTCGATCCAAAAACTGACCGCCCACATTATCTGGCCGGCCTGAAAATAATTATAAGACAGCGCAAAAATTGCCAATGAAGTGGCAAGAAAAATAACCGTGGCAAGGCAGGAAAAAGCCAGAGCGTGGGCAAACAAAAACTGAAAGCGCGTAACCGGACGGCTCAGCATATACTCCACATCGCGGGTTTCGAAAGACCGTCTTAAATAAAAAACAATGAAAAGCGTCAATGTAATAACGCCCGCTATCCTTAAACCCGATGCGGCAAACACCATAGAAAACTGATCTTTTTCAGTGATAGCAGATGAGCCCAAAAATATAGAAAGACTTAAGGCAATCGCGATCAGGAGAATATAGCCAATAAATAACTTGTCCCGGAACGCTGCCGTAACAACGTATTTTGCTAAAAGCCCTGTTGTTGACATCTCAACTTCTCTCAACTGTTAAAAACGAAGAGGTCTGCGATCACTGGAGAATGTCCGATACAGGTCTTTATCCGTATTGTGAACCGTATTGCCCCCTTCAACAATGGTAGCTTTCAAGAAAACAACAAGCTCCGTTTTTTGTATTTGATCTTGCTGGTTTCTAAATAATCCGCCGATAATAGGTGTTTCGCCGAGAACAGGAACAGCATTGCGTGTTGATGATATACGGTCTTGAATCAATCCACCCATAACCACAGCCTGACCGTTATTCATTTGCAGGATAGAATCAAATTCCTGCACGTTTACATTCGGCACAGGCGATTCCACACCGGCAATCGCCAGATCTGGATTTGGATCATTCACAAAGCTGGTAATGGTAGTAATAGTTGGCCTAATCGCCATTGATATGGTCTGGTTATCTTCATCAATGGCAGGTTGAACATTAATAAGAACCCCCTCTGGCACAGTCTGCGCATCGGTATCAAACGTGGTTGTTGTGACGCCGTCCGTTGTTGTTGTATCAACATCAACTTCAAAGAACACAACATTTTCAGCGACACTCAGCGCGGCAGACTGATTGTTTAAAACCGTCAGACGCGGACTGGCCAATGCTTTCACCGTACCGAAACGCGAGAGCATATCAACAGCCGCCGATAAATCATTCCCATCATAATTGATCCCGAAATTTGACACAGGGTCAGATACCGGATTAAGAATTCCCCGAACCAAGCCTGTTGCGGCACCGGAAGCATCAAAGGATTGGGAACTAAAACCAAAGCCTGTCAATTCCCCTCCTAAAAGACCTATCACGCTCCAATCAATACCGGTTGCGAACTCATCATTAAGGGCAACTTCAAGAACTTTTGCCTCAATAAGAACTTGGGCCGTCACTGATTTTTTCAGATCACTTAGATAGGACCTGACTTTTTTATGAACTCTTTCCGGTGCAAAAACAGAAATAAGGCCGGCTTGTCTGTTAAGAGAAAAGCGCGCCGCAAAAGGATCTTCGTCTTCACCGCCAAAATTGTCTTCTTCCTCTTCTTCAACCAGTCCGACATTCAGGTTCGCCTGTGGCGCTTGCACCTGAACCGTTGGTCCGGTTTCGGAAATATTACCGTCTTCATCCATGATCAAAGGATCAACCGGCGCCGGATTAGCATCTGCCACAGTAACACGCGGATCACGTTCCGTGGCCAATCTATTGGAATCTCGATTGGATTCTACAATTTGAGTCAGGTTTTGCTCTAACTCTAACCAGAAATCTATCACGCTTTCGTTAGAGGCCGAAAATGAAGATCCTGTATCCGCACCATCCCCTGAAACAACGGATATATCCGTGCTAATAGAACTCGCATTTGTCCGGGTAAGTGCCAGATAGTTGATTTTATATGTTTCGTGGTAAGGCGTATCTAATTCGACCCGTAAAATGCTGTCATCAAAGTTGTAACGCAGACCGGCAATGTTCGAAATACGCTCAATCACCACATCCAAAGGCCTGTTACGGGCTGAAAAAATAATCGATCCCCGGATACGTGGATCAAGTTCGACGTCATAATCAGCCTGCTCTGCGATTTCGTATATCACATCGCGTAAAGGAACGGTCTGATTGACGGAAATTGAGACTAGAGGCATGGCCTGATAATTAGAATCAGGCTCCGCGACATATGGCTTTAGAGCGGGAATGTCCGCGCTCGATGCGTTCGCCGAATGATCGACTTCTATTTCACGTGGCGCCAAAGCATCACGGTAATCCTGCTGCTCCAGACTTTTTTCCCGGTCATGTTTGGTATAATTTTGTGCCAATTCACAAGAACTTATAATCAAAGAACACAAGAAGAGAAGAACCACAAAGGGTAGCCTGGCTCTTAAAGACAATAAACTATTCATACTGAAATAATCCCCTTCATACTGAAACAATCCTCTCAATCAAATTCCCAATATATTTAAAAATGTAAATCCCTACCAAAAACTATATGATTTCTATCTTTGAAGCTATAGCCAGAAAAACTTATCCTAAATTCATTTTAATCCGATACAGAAAAAATTGAGGTGTCAATGTTATGCAAACCTGAATCCGCGTTGCCTAGCCTGACTTGTTGTAACTTTACCTTCATATCACTGGCTTTATCTGCCTGGGATATAACTGTTTCTTCTGTAATAAGTCCTTTTGCAAACAAATCCAGTAAAGACTGATCAAAACTGCACATTCCCATTGGATTGTTTTGTTCAATAACGTCCGTAATCTTTTCATAGCTACCCTTCATAATCAGGTCCCTGATCAAGGCCTCGTTCAGCATGATTTCCAGGGCAGGCACAAGCCCCCCTTCTGTAGAATTCAATAAACGCTGTGAAATGATCGCTTTTAGATTCATCGACAAATTCAAACGGACCTGATTTTTCTGATCCTCTGAGAAGAAATTAACGATACGTTCAATAGCCTGATAAGAGTTGTTAGTGTGCAGCGTTGCCAGACAAAGATGCCCTGTTTCCGCAATTGTTAGGGCCTGCTCCATTACCTCACGGTCCCTGATCTCTCCAATAAGAATGACATCGGGGCGCTGACGCAAAGAATTTTTCAACGCGATTGAATAAGATTCCGTATCGACCCCAACTTCCCGTTGAGTAATAACGCTTTTCTTATGCTCATGATAATATTCGATCGGATCTTCAATGGTCAGGATATGACCAGCCTGACGCTCGTTCCGGTGGTTTATCATGGAAGCCAAAGTCGTTGATTTTCCCGAGCCCGTCATCCCCGTTAAGAGAATAAGGCCGCGTTTTTCCAGACAAAGTTTTTCCAAAATCGGCGGCAATTTCAAATCGGCAATCGCCGGAATTGTTGAAATAATACGACGGATAACCAAGCCCGGATTTTGACGCTGGCGCATAATATTCACCCGGAAACGCCCGTATTTTCCAACGTCGAGCGATGTGTTCAACTCCCACTTTAATTCGAAATCACGTCGTTGCTTCGGTGTTAAAATGTTATAAATGACATCATTGATCTCATCGATACCCAGTGGTTCAGGCGCAATTTCAAAAAGATTATCGTCCACACGGATAGTTGGCGGCCGGTTCACCGTCAGATAAAGGTCGCTGGCCCCTTTCTCATTCATTTCATTCAGATACTGGAAAGCGACAGGAATGCTCAAAACGAATACCCCTCTTCACTGTCTTCTGATGTCGTCGTTTCATTAAATTTGGAAGGATCAACCCTTGTTGATTCCTCATCTTTTGTTTTAACTTCTTCTCCAAAGCCTTCATCACTGGCCTTCATAAGATGGATTTTTGCTTCCTCAGGCGTAATGATTCTTTGCTGAAGCAAGTTGTTAATTGCTTCTTCCATGGTGATCATGCCGTAACGCGATCCTGTTTGCATCATGGAGAAGATTTGCGGAATCTGATTTTCACGAATAAGATTTCGAACCGCATTCGTTCCGACAAGAATTTCAAACACCCCTGTCCGTCCTGTGCCATCCGCTCTTTTCATCAAGGTTTGGGCCACCACACCTTCCAGCGCACTGGAAAGCATCGACCGGACCATTTCCTTATCACCGGTCGGGAACACATCAATAATACGGTCAACTGTCTTTGCCGCCGTGTTTGCGTGTAACGTGCCAAGCACAAGGTGACCGGTTTCAGCAGCCGTTAAAGCCAGAGAGATTGTTTCATAATCACGCATCTCCCCCACCAGAATAACATCGGGGTCTTCACGCAAAGCACTTTTCAATGCCTGCCTGAAGGAATGGGTGTCGCGCATCACCTCCCTGTGGTTAATAAGACTTTTTTGGGACGTATGAAAAAATTCAACCGGATCTTCGATGGTCAGGATATGTTTTCTTTTCTTCATATTAATATCATTGACGATTGAGGCCAGCGTGGTTGATTTACCACTCCCGGTAGCTCCTGTAACAAGAACCAGTCCCTTTTCAAGCTCCGCAAATTTTCGGATCGCTGGCGGCAGATCTAATTGATCCATTGTCGGTATTTCACTGGGAATGGTTCTAAAAACGGCCGCGGCGCCAGTCCGGGTATTAAAGCCATTCACACGGAAACGGGCTTTTTCACCAAAAGAAATCGCAAAATCGATCTCGAGATCTTGTTCGTAGACGCTTCGTTGGTCTTCCGACATCACCGAATAAAGCATAGAGCGGATATCATCGCTGGAAAGGGTCTCCGACTTAATACGCTTCATATCCCCGTTGACCCTGATAATAGGCGGACTATCGGCGCTCAAATGCAAGTCCGATGCCTTGTTTTTCATTGAAAAAGCCAGAAGCTGTGTTAAATCCAAAACGCTCTCCTTAAGATAGATATTATTTTATTATACTAGAACAGTAAGCGGTACCCAGAACATCATATTGAGAGTTTGTGCTATTCCCCATGAAGGGTCAATAGAGTCCCCCTATGCGATAAACATCTCTATAAGAATATATAGGCTAACCAGTATAGAAATGGTTAATAAAAGGGGTTTTGAAACGATATTTTTTCTTGAATAAACAATAAGTTGTGCCAAAACAAACGGCATTATCGCAATTAAGAAGAAGCTCAGGCAAGAAACCCCGAAAACAAACAGAAAAAACACGGAAAGCGTGATACAGGTCAGTTCAACGCTCGGATAAAAAGCTGAAATTTTCGCGCCGCAATAACGGCAGCGTCCTTTTTGCCAAAGATAGGAAAGCACAGGGATCAAATCCTTTGTGTGCAGTGAATGCGCACATTTCGGACATTCGGAACGCGCCGCCCCTCCCTTTGCGGACTTGATCCAGGAGGTTCCTGACATTGTGCGAGAGATAACCGCAGTGGCAAAACTGCCCATGGTTGCTCCCAGAAACATAAAAACAATGATATAAAAAAATAAGTCTGCTGAAAAAGTGGTCAATGTCTACTTACAGACGTCTTAAATGCGCCAAACGGTCATAGACCTCATCACGTGGAATTGTATGGCCGCCACCATAAGTAATATCAATCTCAAGAGCTTTTTGGTAATAATCAACCGCGCCTTTGTAATTGCCGGCACGGTCTGAGATAACGGCCATATTATAGTAATGCGTAGCATTTCCAGGTTCCAGGGTAGATGCAATTTCAAGGAACCGGGTCGCCTCCTCGATATTCCCCATTGAGGCACTGGTCAGGCCTATTTGGGCTGCGATCCCAGCATTTTGAGTATTTTCACTCCAAAGCTCTTTTAACCGTCTATAGGCAACAGCGGGATAACGCTGATTCAGCAACCCAAGCATGTTTAAAGAAGCATTCAAATTATCAGGATCAATTTTTAGAAGTTCTTCATACGTGGCAATGGCGGATTCAGTAAATCCGCTGTTTTGCTGCGCGACAGCCAATCCTAAGAGAATATACTTGTTTTTAGGCTCTTTCTTATAAAGCTGTTCATATAATTCCAACGCGGCAGAATAGCGCCCTAATTTCAGCGCTCTTTGGGCGGACACCAAACGGGCCTGAACACTGTCAGGACCGGCATCTTTACGCACAACGACAAAACTAGAACCTGGTTGATATTTTGGGTCAACCTGTGTTGGACCGGCTGCTTTTCCCAAAACAGAGCTCGGCACCACAGCATCCGCATCATAATATTGTCCGGAATACGGAAGAGAACGGACGATTTCAGGCTGTTCCGCAGCGGTTTGTGCCTGTGTCCCTGCCTGTTGTTGGGCCGTTGCCGGTTGGGCGGGGGCCTCCAGATTATTCGGTGCCGGCGCCTGAACAGCAGGCTCTGCTGGTATTTCGATCACGCTTTCTTCAACGACAGTCTGATCTTCAATGATCGTAGTCGGCGTAGGCTGCGGCGTATCCTCATCAAAATCAATTTCCAGATCTTGAAACAAGCTTTCATCATTTTGATCTTGCGAAAAACTGCTGCTGGGGAAACCAGCCATTGCAGAAATGATCAATATGGAGAATATTGTATTTTTAATAGACACAAACATTATTTACCGTTTAGGAAATTACAATTCTATTACATACTACATCGTCACGAGAATCTTACAATTACTATAATACGACAAAAATGAGTTATGCCGCAATAAGTGCTAAAAAAGCCTTTTCCAAATTCTGGTTTTCTCCTTTTTTCTTAAGCATCTCAGGCGTATCAAGAAATATAATCCGATTATTGTGAAAAACCGCCACCCTGTCACATAGCTCTTCTACATCAGCCAGAATATGGGAGCTCATAAAAACAGATTTTCCCTTATTTCTAACCGCCTGGATGATTTCTTTCACTTCTTGCCTTGCTTTAGGATCAAGCCCGCTCATCGGCTCATCAAGAATTAATAGAGGACAATCTACCAGTGTGCTCGCCAACAATCCCAGTTTTTGCCGCATTCCTTTGGAATAAGTGTTGGTATATTTCCCCAGATAATCCACATTCAGAGAAACACTCTGCGCTGCGCGCTCTATTTCATCATTCGTAATCGTCCGATTATACAGCTTCATTGAAAATCGGATGAAATCATATCCATTCAAAAACCATGGCGGTTCAAAGCGTTCAGGTAAATAAGAAATATTCTCGCTGCCACTGCCGATGATATCGCCGGCATAGCGCTCCCTTAGCCCCAAAATTGTTTTGATTAACGTGGTTTTACCTGCCCCGTTCAGACCAACAAGACCAAAGACCTCGCCTTCCGTAATATCAAAGCTAACGTTATCAACGATCGTGTTGCCGTCATATCCCGCAGATAATGATTGAACTGAAATAACTGGCGTATTTGTCATTTTAACCCGGCAGGAAAATTCTTGTATCAATGTTAAATCTCTGATGCGCCCTGATTTTAATAGGGAACACCTGATTTGTGAAGGCATCATACCACTTAATCTTGATAAATTCCTTTGAGACACGAATATCCAGAATTTCGGGTGGCAGATTATCAGGACCGATTTTTTGACCGTTCAGCCAGACTGCCCAATCCCCTTTTGAGACATAGACGATACCACCAAGAGCAATCTCCCTCGGTCCCATTGGCGGCGGCTCCGTATTAACTGTTCCTTCAGGAGGACGGGTCATAAAACCTGCCTTGGCCTCCATAATCAGGCTGTGCTGACTAGCCGTAAAAAGCAAGGAAGCAAACTCGTTTAGTTTAAGTTCCGGATTTTTTAAGGCAATACGGCGGTACATATCCGCAATAGCCCGTTCTGCCGGAGATTGTCTTTGAGACGGATCGCCTTCATTAGCAGGAGTCGAGGGGCCGTTGGTATTTATACTTGGCTCGGCGGGATTTGCCTCCGGGGCAGATTGGTCTGCGGCCATGAGCGACCCTTCGCCGGGCCCACGCACTTCTTGCCCGTCAGCCACCTGAGCATGAGCCGACATGTTACAGGTCACAAGGAATCCAAGAAGAAGGAACAAGAGCATAATTTGACGGGAATAATTAATCATCATTGCACCGGTTCTTCCAGATATTCTTGTGTGGTACCGTTAGATAAGGAAATGCTGTCATCCGGTATCATGGTTTGCCAAAAAATCACGGCCCTGCCGGTTACCAGTCCCTCCCGTTGTTCGGTTGTGCCGATCTCTCTTAAAATAGGCTGAGTAACATTTACTATGCGCTTTAAACTGACCGATTTGAAAGTCACCTGCCCCGGAAAACCATATTGTAAAAGATATAAAAATTTATAAATGCTTGTGTCTTCTAATGACTGAAAGTCAAAAGCAATCTGGGTACTGATAAGCTGGTGCCCCACTTCTTTTGCCTGTTCGCTCTCAATTTTAACGGCCGGTTTTATTTCATAACGCAAAGAAACAAGGTCTGCCTCATCACTCAGCGATTCCAATAAGGGCTGTATGGCAAATCTATTCTGGCTATCAAAGAACTGTGTTTGCTGCATCAGAACAAACGTCTCTTTATATTGCGCAAACAAATCCATGCCAGACCGGATATTTTGAATTTTTTCTTCCAAATTCACATTTTCATTTAAGATTGCCGCATATTCCTGCTTTTTCTGAACCAATCCCCGATTAAGAAAAAAAGTATCAGCCATAACAAAAAACACTGCTATCGCACTTAACAGCAACAAACCGACGAGCCTTGCAATACCAATGGTTTTTATCATTCAAATGTCCTGGTTATACTTATTTCCGCGATATATTCTTCGGGCTTGTTGGCTTCGCCTGCGGTATCACCAACGAAATTTCCCGTGTAACTTAGATCGGCTATCTGACGGGCAACAGACACCTTATAATCAGGTAGTACGCTTTGAAGATTATCCTTAAACTTATTAATTCTCTGGACACCCTCTTCAAGATTGATCGTATTGGGAAAAGAAAGGAATAAGGCTGCCGATAAAAGGGCATCCATGCTATCCGGGCTACCAGTATAATCTTTGGCCTGTTCATTAGCATCAAATGATTGTGAACTAAAGATATCCATCACCGGCGCAGCACTCTCTTCTTCCTCTTTAGGAACTTCCTTGCGAAGAACTTGTACCTCATCCAACCGCAAGTCAGGTCCCATTGCCTTGGCAATCCGGCTAAACAAGATGGTAGGAAAAACCTTTTTATTTTCTATTGATTTGTAGACTTCCGTAGAATTATTAACAAATAAAAGATCATAGCCGAGACGTTTTTGTTCCATCAGCAACCGCCTGTATTCACTGCGATTTGCATTTAAGGTTTGGTTGGAGATTGTATTTTTTTCATTTACGACATATGTCTCTTGCCATTTTTGAAACGTACTAAAGCCAAAATATGCGATGGCTCCTGCCAATAAAACCAGTATGAATGTGGCAGCACGACGCGGTAAAATAAAACTGTTCAGATTTTTTATATGTAACGGAAGGCGTAATTTTACCTTTTTTGCAAAATAAGCGGCATACAGATGGTCCGCATAACGGTCATCTTTTTGGTTACTTAACGTGACACCCAATAAAGAGGATAGTTCCTGAATGTTGAAAACTTCAAGCTTGCAATCTATATTAATCAGGTTGTTGAGAGGCTCTTTCGCACTGTCATTGGCCGCAATAACGATATCAAGCCCGTCTCCTTCTTTATAACCGAGACGGGTTAGATAGCTCATTGTTGCCACAAGCTCTGATACGACTTCCTTCGCCCATAAATCTGGCTCGACATCGGTATCAATAATCGGCGTCATACGCGTTAAGGCTAAATTTCCATTACGCGTGACAACCTGACGTAAACCACCATTCTCATGCTGCCCGATAAAAGCCGCCCATTGTGAGATTCCACTTCCTCTTTCCCTGATTTTGGAAGAAAGAGTTTTGACCATATCTGCCGCTTCAATCGGCAAGAGGTAAACGCCCACAATCCGTGTCATTGATGATTGAACCGCTGCAAGCGTTTTTGATATAGACTCGTTCATGCCTATGGCGGCAAAAAGATAATTACCACCACTGCCTTTTTCTTTTCCCTTGCCTTCACCAACAAGTTTTAAAGCGGCACGGATTTTATAATTCGGGAACGCTACAGATAACCGCCGCTTTAGAACATTCTGGCGATCAACAATACTGACCTTGGGGAGACGTTCTTTTCGGTAATGCTGTTCCACCATGTCATTAACAATAATAACAGGGCTGCGGCGGCACTTATCGACGATAATATCGGAAACGGCCGCCGTAAATTCATCTGTTTCCCAGGGAATAAGATCAACATACTTTACCGCGAACTTATTAGCGTAAAATATCTGCAGACCTTCATCCTTTAAGATGAGAATGGTTCTGGAAGACGATAATAAAGGCAAAATAATTATCCCTCTTGGTTAGAAGTCAAGGTTTTCAAAACTTGCATAGACAGGCCCAAAGACCCCAACCGCAATCCAAAGGATCATAACACCAAGTATGGCAGTAAGTGAAGGTTCAATCATGGCGATCACTTTTTCGACCTCTTCATCAACATCATTGGTATAAAACTCTGCCACCTGATCTAAAACAACCGTTAAATTACCAGATTCCTCTCCCACTTTGACCATCCGAATAACCATAGAAGGAAACTGTCCACTTTTATTAAGGGCCACAGAAAAAGGGTCCCCTTCCTTAACAAATTGCTCCACCCGCTCCAAACTTTCTTTTATAACGCGGTTTCCAACTGTCAACGAAGAAGCTTCAAGCGCTTTTAATACGTCGATCCCGCCTGCAAAAAGCGCACCGAATGTTTGTGAAAACCTGGCAATATTAATTTTCCGCACCAGAGTCCCCATAACAGGGAGGCGTAAAATCAATGAATCCACTTTATAGGCAAAACCTTCTGATACCTTCCTTAAAATCGAAAGAAAGATATACACCCCAATAGGAACCGTAAGAATATAAAGCCAGTAAGCAACAAAAAAGTCTGAAACAGCCATCAACGAGGTCGTCGCAAAAGGCAGGTCCTGGTCCATACTTTCAATAAAACCAACAATTTGCGGTACGACAATTGCCATCATCACCACAATTGTCGCAATCACGGCTATTAAAAGGATCGTCGGGTAGCGTGTCGCTTTTCGAACGCGGGTCTGCATCACATCCACCCACTTGAGATACTTCACAAGTTGCGCACAGGATGATTTTATATCCCCGTTTTCTTCTCCGGCAGAAATAAGTGAAACCTGAAGCTTAGAAAAAGCTTTAGGTTGTCTTGCGAGAGCCTCGGAAAACGAACTTCCTTCGGACACATCCCTGTAAATTTCCGACATGATATCGCGGAACGTGGAATTATCCGATGTATCACGGATATCGGCCAGAGAATCCAGCAAAGGAATACCGGCATTTTGCATTTGTTGTAACTGCACAAAAAATTGGATCAGGTCCCTGACAGTGACCTTTTGCATAAAACCGATAGAAAATACGCCGCTACTGCTTTTGATCTTTTTACAATCAATCAGTTCAAGTCTGGCGTCCTTTAATTGTTTATATAAGTCAGATTCATTGGCAGCCGACAACACGCCCCGAATAGGCCTGCCGCTGTCATTTATTGCTCTGTACTTATATTTTTCCAATGAAAAACCCTGTTAGAAAAGGACTACTTGGTCATATCAACCACTTTACAAGCGCCTTCAAGTGAAATGATTCCCTCTTTGATTTTGAGAATAGCATCATCCTTCATATTCTTAAATCCATTCTTCATGGCAGCTTCCTTAATTTGCGCTTTTGTACCGCCAACGGCAACTATATCATCCATTTCCTCATTAAAACTCAAGATCTCTGCCAGGGCGATACGCCCTTTATCCCCACGTCCTTCACAAGCCTCACACCCGCCTTGTCTTGATTTGTATATTTCAATTGGCTCATCAAAATCTAAAAGCTTACATTCCTCCTCGTTCGGCATATAGGCTTCTTTACAACTCGGACATAGCTTTTTCGCCAAACGTTGAGCAAAAATAGAGATAATGTTACCGGCAACCATCCCCGGCACCATTCCAAGGTCAAATAATCGTGGCAACGCCCCAAAAGAATCATTGGTGTGAAGGGTCGTATAAACTTGGTGACCTGTCATCGCCGCCTGCAGCGCCATTTCGGCGGTTGTTTTATCCCTGATCTCCCCGATAAAGATAATATCAGGGTCTTGCCGCAACATAGCCCGGATACCATCTGCAAATTCCAAAACCCCTTCTTTCACTGCCGTTTGACGAATCATTGGCAGGGAATATTCAACCGGGTCTTCCAATGTTTGGATATTCACATCCACTGTATTAATCTCATTCAACATGGAATAAAGACTGGTCGTCTTACCGCTTCCCGTTGGACCGGTAACAATAATGATCCCTTCGGGGCGCTTTTGTGATTTTTTGATTAATTCGAGATTACTCGGACTAAAGCCCAAGGCAGAAAGCGGCATAATACTGGATTGCTTATCCAGAACCCGCATAACAATATTTTCACCCCAAACAGTAGGTAAGGAAGACACACGGAAATCAACTTCCCTTCCGCCAACATTCATATTAATACGTCCGTCCTGCGGCGTTAGTTTATCGGCAATATTCAAAGAAGACATCAACTTGATCCGCTGCCCAATACCGCTCCAGTGTTTTTTGTGCAATATCTGAGCAGTCGATAACACCCCATCCACACGGTATCTTAAGCGGACAAAGTTTTCTTCAGGTTCGAAGTGCAAATCAGAGGCCCCGATTTTAACCGCCTCAAAAATAAGAGCATTCACCAAACGGACCAGCGGGTGGCTGTAGGCTTCCTCTTCGGAAAGGCCGGCAACATCATCCAGATCATCAGCATTTTGGCCTTCAAGCTCTTTTAGAATGGCGCTAACAGAACTGGCATATCCATAAGCGGCATCAATGGCATCAGATAAAATTTGCGGGGTCGTCACCGACGGGTGAACTTTTAATTTCCGCGGTATATAACGCTTGAGCATATCAAGCGCCATAACGTCATATGGATCGGCCATAGCGACAAGCAATTCGTTTTCATTCATGGAAAACGGCATGATCAGATATTTGGACGCAATCTTTTTATCAATCAGATTCAGGACTTCGGAATCAATAATAGTAGATTTAGGGTCGAATACCTGAAAACCCGAAGACTTGGCAAGGAAAGCACTTAAAGTAGCGGCTTCGATAAAGCCCAGATCCACCATGATCTCCCCAATCATCTTGTCTGAGACTTTTTGTTCCTGCAGCGCCACATTTAACTGATCTGGAGTGATCAGTTCCTTGGCGACAAGTTCGTCGCCAAAACGCTCGCGCTTTTTATTTGTTAAGTCGTGCTTTTCAGTCACCTGCAATTCACGGCTTTGTGATTCTCTCGCCTCCGCCTCAGAGGCATCAAATTGTTCCGGTTCTGCGTTTATTTCCGGTTTTTCTTCCGTTTCCGCTTCTGCCTCTACTTCATAGTCCTCATCTTCCAGCGTGAAATCACCCAAAACCTCTTTTGGCTGGGAAATCTCATTGTCCGTTGGATCTTCAGCCTCCAATTCAACCATCTCCGGCTCAGGCATCATGTCTTCTGCCGATTTTTCGACCTGCGGATCCATTCTCTCAGGCTCGGAAATTTGTGTCTTGGAAACATCCTCGACCTCCCTCTTCTTCGGTTGGGAAGGTTCTTTAGCAGGGCCCGTTTTTTTCTTCACAACAGGAGCTGCAGGTGCCTCAAATGAAATGTCATTATTATCCATGCTTATAACTTTGCCAGAATATATTAAATATAAGTTTAATGATTAATGTTCCGAATTTCAAAAAATAGAAATATTTTTATATGGAAATACAGTAAGTTACCCAGATATACAGTATCATATAAAAAGGTTAACAAATATATATGGTGTTATGAAAAGAAATGGCGCGCCCGGGAGGATTCGAACCCCCAACCTTCTGATCCGTAGTCAGATACTCTATCCAGTTGAGCTACGGGCGCAGACTTCAGACACAGAAGTATTTGCCTGAATGCGCAGGCACCCTACAATAAGCATGGCAAAGATAGCAAGTTAAAAAAGTGCAAAAGCGTTCGGTTTTTATCCTCCCGCTTTTTACGAAAAAAAGTGTCTTTTTCTTGACTCATGATGGGAATTAAGGTGAGTTAAGGCGTTTTAGTACTAATATTGAATCATTTAAGGCACCCTTTATGTGTGCCGGATGGTCCTTAACAAATCGGGCGAACCTGTCATGGAGAAATCCTTTATTAAAAACAATGGCCTACGAGGGCTTCTTGCAACAATTCTATGCATTGGCTTTGCTTCGACAGCCATGGCGCAAATTGATATGGGGCAAAAACCCGTTTTAGTCATTACCAATAAGCAAATGGCGCCGACGAATCCCGGCCCGATTTACAGCAATCCCGTGCGCGCCCCTGAAATCACCCAACAACAAATCGCCAGTGCTGCCTATTACGGCCCGGAATCGACGATGGTTGGCCGCAAGCTGGATGAAATCAATAAGGATTACTTTGCGCTACAATCCTCTATCAACCGCATGTCAGAAAAATTAAGGTCAATTCAAACCCGAAACCGGGATGTTGCTGCAGGTTATTATGCGAGTATTGCGACTATTAACACGCAGTTACAAAGCGGTACAACCCCTGGAAACCCTCGCCTTATTGCAAAACTGGATGTGGCCCAAAACAATCTTGATGTTCTGGCCAATAATATTAATGCCCTCAACAATATGGCCGTCGAGCTTGCAAATGCGGCTTCCCAAGCAACCTTTTTGGTTGAAAATGTGCGCGCAGCCTTTAGCCTCTCCGGCGCTATCGAGGAAGATCATGCCCGTCTGGCCATGATTGAAGATCAAGTCAATAATACAATGGTCACAATTGACCGTCTTTTAAATAACGTCAATGATGACATTACCCGCACCAATGCTTACGTTGCTTCGGAAAGAAATGACCTGCGGACATTGGCATTGGCTGTTTCCAATGGCGATCTTTACGGCAAGAACCTGTCTAATAACCCGTTCTCCCAGGCGCCGACAAGCCCGATGATGCAACAGGCAAGCTACGGCGCTGCCCCTGCAGCTCCTGTTATGCAGGCCCCACAAATGATGGGCGCACCAGGTATGCCTATGCCTTCTGCGCCAATGGCAACACCTTCTTCTCCGCGTCCGTTGGCCAAGATTAAATTCGATAAAGCCAATATTGACTATGAACAGCCTATTTACATGGCAGTACAAGAAGCGCTTCAGCGTTATCCCAATGCCCGTTTTGAGTTGATTGCCGTTCATCCGACCAGCGGAAATCCTGCGCAGGCGGCCATAGAAAGCACACGGGCGCGCCGTAATGCGGAGCGCGTGTTGCGGACCTTGACCCAAATGGGCGTGTCTTTAGATCAGGTTGATCTATCCAACTCAGCCAGTCCTGAAGCTCAAACAAGTGAAGTTCACTTATACGTAAGGTAAGCGCGTGAAACAGCTTCGCCAATTGGGGACGATTATTGTTTTATTTGTTGTCCTTATTCTTATCGGCTTACTGGCAAGAAATTATCTTGAAGGAACAGATATAAGTTCTGTATCCACACCGGTTAAAACCACCGAAGATGATCAAAAACTCTTTAAAAAAGCAGATTATATTGCCGCCCTTCCCCATTTTGGCCCCCTAATCCATACGCAAGATATATCCGTGACTTATGCTGACGGCAAAGCGATGGCAACATTGAGCAATGCGGAAGACTCCAAAATCCGCGTTGGGCAAAAAGTCATTTTATTCAACCAGAAGCACGAGATACTTCCCCTTGCCGGAAAAGTAGAAATTGTCGATGGCGAACACATCATTATCGCTCTGCCGGAAGAAACGGATACGGCGCTGTTAAGCCCGGACCTGCAAGTGATCACTTTAAAAACAGTGGGGACAAAACGCATCCCTTTAAATGCCACATTGCAGGACAATGAAGGAAAAGCATATGTATGGGTAGCCGAAGCCACTGAAAACGGGCATAAAAAGCGCCCCGTTAAAAAACACGAAATCGATATCACCTTAAAAGACGACCATTATCTTGATCCCGGCTTTTCGATTAATGCGATGGATTGGGTCATTCTTAATCCGGATGAAAAACTCCGCGCTGATAAAAAATACCGTGTTGCTGAAACAAAACTTGAGGCGCCCCTACATGATCCCGTCCGGCAGGCTTGGGGAGAGTTTGAGTTAAGACGCCTCGAAGAGCAACAAGAAGAACTCTTACAACGTTACCTGAATTGTAAAAATGGCGTGCCAAATACATATGCAGATGTGGCCCAAGGCACCGCCTCGCTGGCAGATGGCAGTACCTCAAGCAGTTGTGGCGCCTCTGAAGAAATCCTGAATGATCCGGTGGCCATCTTTAATTCCCTGATTAACAACCTTGATAATGCAGGCGGCGCTTCCGCCTGTGGCAACGTAAGTTCTGCCTGCGGCCCGTAAATCAGGTTTTTAAATGACGGAATAAGCCGGAAACTCCCTCTTCAATAATATCCAACACATCTTCAAATGTCTGCGGATTGCCGTAATATGGATCGGGAACGCCCTGCCCCTGATAAATATCACAATAATCCACAAATCTTGTGAGAGAGGCTTTTGTGTTTGCAGGCATGATATCTTGCAAGATTGTATAATGTCCCTCATCCATCGCGATAATCATATCAAAATTTGTAAAATCATCGATGCCCACTTTTCGGGCGATCTGCCCATCCATTGAAATACCGCGGTCTTTGGCTGCACGCATACCACGCGGGTCAGGGGGTTCACCGATATGATAGCCATGCGTACCTGCCGACTCAATTAAAAAGCTAAGGTGACCGCCATGCGCTTTCACATAGTGCTTCATCACCGCCTCTGCCGCTGAAGACCGGCAAATATTCCCCGTACAGACAAAAAGTATTTTCATGCGATGTTTCCCTATTTTAACAAGCATAAGCCAGAAAGCTTGGGCGTTATATCTTGATTATTCGCGGGGAATATTGAAGGATGGGAACATGACAAAACTCCCTTATGATCCCGACCAGATACAAGTCAGGTTAGCGATCAACACAAATGAAATCAAGGCTGCACAAGCCTTACGATATAAAGTGTTTTACGATGAGTATGGCGCCACGCCAACCGAAGAAATGAAACGTGAGAAACGCGACATTGATTCTTATGATGATATTACAGACCATCTGGTGGTATTAGATCGTGACCTGCCTGAAGGACCGGATCAAATTATCGGCACCTACCGTCTCCTGCGCCGGGAGATCGCCGAGAAGCACGGCCAGTTTTACACCAGCGATGAATATGATATCCAACCCCTACTTGATTACGATAAAGATTTGCTTGAATTGGGTCGCTCCTGTGTCTTGCCCTTATATAGGACACGGCCGGTCTTACAAAAGCTCTGGCAGGGAATTGCCCATTATGTGGCCGACCATAATATTGGCCTGATGTTTGGCTGCGCAAGTTTGCGCGGAACAGATATACAGGCGCTCTCCCAACAATTAGCGTATTTATATCATTATCATAAAGCCCCGCGTCATCTATGCCCAAAAGCCCTTGCTAGCCGTTATGTCGATATGAATCTTCATGATAAAGAATCGATTGATGTCAAAGCCGTTTTCAGCTCCATGCCGCCATTGATTAAAGGCTACATACGACTGGGGGCTTATATCGGAGAAGGCGCAGTCGTGGATGAGCAATTTAATACCACCGATGTCTGTATCGTCATGCCGACCTCTCTGGTCAAAGAAAAATATATCAAACATTATGAGCGCGTGACGAAAAAGGTCATTCCCGCAGGAGAGCGCATGGAAAGCGTTCAATAAATGCGCCCGCTTATTGCTATTGTTAAATTATTGGCACTGGCGCTTGTTTGTTTATTTACCCTGATCTCCCAAACGCTTGTTTTGCTCATTCCCGGTAATGAGCGCTTTTTCTATCTCGTGCCTACCATATTCTGCCGCTCGATGTGTTTTATCTTCAGGATCAAAGTGCAAACACAAGGCGATATTGCAACAGGCCACGTGATGTATGTGGGCAATCACCTCTCTTATATCGATATCCCTGTTCTAGGCAGTGTGCTTAAAGCGTCTTTCATTTCTAAAGCCTCTGTAAAAAAATGGCCTGTTTTTGGCTGGATCGCGACGCTGGGCAAAACTATCTATATCCAGCGCACAAGATCCGCAGCATCCAAAGCGATTAAAGATATTGCCCATTCTTTATCAAAAGGGCGTTCCCTTATTTTATTTCCCGAAGGCACATCCACGCAAGGAATCAGCGTTCTGCCTTTTAAATCAACGGTTTTTGAGCTTTTTTTAAGTGATGAGTTAAAAAACAAACTTGTGGTCCAGCCCTTTACCCTGACGCTCAAGGGTATTAACGCCCATAAACCACCGCGTGATATTAAGGCGCATGATATTTACGCCTGGCACGGAGATATGGGGTTAGAGCCTCATATGTGGGCACTGGCCCTTTCAAAAGGGGTTGATATTTTAATAACGTTTCACCCGCCGGTAAAAGCCGCAAACCAAAACGACAGAAAGGTTTTTGCCGGTAAATGCCACGACCTTACCGCAAACGGGCTGGCAAATACTTTGGCGACCCCCCTTGATTTCCCCTTAAAAGGCCCCTAAACCTATCAACATGACAAACGCGGAGAAAATTATGGTTGAGATTAGCCCAGACGAACTTGTAAAAGTACAGGCCTATTTAAGGTCAAAATTTGATAATCCCGGACTGGCGGTCAGACCCCGTTCACAGACGGCAGATTCTATTGAAGTGTTGTTGAATGGTGAATTTATCGGCCTTGTTTATAAAGACACGGATGAGGGCGAAACGTCTTATGATTTCAACATGTCAATTTTAGACATTGATTTACCAGAGTAAGCTATAATCGGGGCATGACTCGCCTCTTCCTCATCACCGCTATTATACTCCCCCTTATTTACAATGCAGCATGGGCACAAAGCGCATTAAGGTTTCGCGCACCTGAAGGCATTAAAGAAATACGGCTGCTAAATCACATAAAGAAAACCCGCCAAATTCCTGATATTCAGTACATTATTGCGCCCACAGACTTAAACAATGATCTGATAAATGAATATATTATCAGACCGAAATCAAACCGAGATTGTAGCGGTAGCCGCCTTTGTCCGTATTACGTAATCGCCCTCCAAGAGCGCACGCCTATCACACTTGGAAAATTTAATGCCCATAAAATAGTGGTTTCTTCTAAAAAAACCTACGGAGTTCGGGATATCATCGTCTATAATGATCATTACAACGATTTCAAAACCAACACGGTCACTTGGCACCCGTATGAGTTTAAGTATAAGTAATCCAAATCAGTAAAACAGGGCACTTTTGCTCCTGATCAATAAAAAAGGCTATAATTTATAAGGTGAGATAATGGGAAAATTACATCTGATAAAAATATTAGCCTGCCGGACCTACGGTCTTGTAGTCTTACTGAGCCTTTTAAGCTTGAGCGTCCCTGTTCAGGCGCAGGGTGATATTGAGTTAACACCAGCCCCGCCGTCGGGCGCTGCAACGCCGGAACTTTCGGGCTGCGCAACTGATACGTGGGCCGCCATGGTGAATCAGGCCGTGATGCAGACCCGGCGCGAAGACATTATGAATAAACGTTATATTGTGAAACCAGACTCTGTCCTGCAATATAGCTGTTTTAGAGATCCATTACGCCGCTTTGCATGGGAAATCCCCCGTATTTTCAGTAACGGTGACCAATGGTCCAACAGAGAAGTCGATATCCTCGCGGATGAGCCCCTTTACATCAAAATTTATCAAAAAGATTATCCAGAGGTTGAGGAGAATTACAACATTACCGACTGGCAAACACCTTCACTGGAAGAAGCCCTGACATTAATGATCGATGAAGCGATGGTACGGTATATTAACCAGCACTATGATCATCGGATTTTAGCCGGCGCAACAGGATTGGGCCAAGCCTCTGACGTCTGTGTCAGCATGGAACAGATGTGGCAATCGGCAAAATGTAAAAACTTCGATGGAACGCAGGTATTTTATACCTTTGAGGATTTGATCAATTTCGACCCGCGAGAATTCCCCCCCAATATGCCGTGCACCCCGTAAGGAAAGAAAATGACACCTATGAAAGACTGCATATCATCACCAAAAGCTTTTTATAGCGCATTTTTTGTTCTCTTCTTGAACTTGACCCTTTTACTCCCCCTTCCCCCAGCACAAGCCCAAACGCTGGATTACTATTATTGTAATGGTCCCCAAGAACCTTCCTGCATTCTGGCTTTTCAAAAAATCGCGCAATTGCGTAACCCGATGAGCAAAGAAAAAAACAGATTTTTTAATAACGGCATCCATAATATGACAACCCAAGAAGGGGAACTGATTGCCTTTCCAGCTATCTATGTGACAGAAACGGATATTGACAGAGACGGTTATAATGAAATCATTGCAAAAGTAACTGAAGCTACCGAGGAAGAAGAAGGACTATTTTGCCCTGAAACCAAGGCGGGAGTAAAACAGTGCCCGCATTTTATTATTCAGGACCGGAACATCAGCGGGGAAGAAAGCAACTTGAAAAATTTCCGGATCATGGGCCCGATATATGCCTACTTCATCGGACTGTCCACCAACGAACGCTTTGGCGGGTACCGCTCTCTGGTCGCGTACAGGGATACGAATTTTAAAACGTTTGCTGTCTACCAATATGACAAAAAAACGGATAAGTACTTCCGTATTGAGGGGCCATAAACAATATGAAATTTGTACGCCTCTTCTTAGTTTTACTTTTTGTGCTGATGGCAGATACCGCCCTCTCACCGGCAAAAGCGCAGGATATGTGTGAACGTGGCGGCGGTGTAATTCCCCCGCCTACAGACGTAGGTATTTCCAGTAACATGGGACCGCGTAATTGTGCAGGATGTAGTACAAACCACCCCGGAACGGATTATTTAACACCAGATGGTACACGCGTCGCTGGTCCGCCTGAGGGCTGTGTAAACACCTCCGGCGGCAGCAGCACACCAGCCCAACCCGGCGCAGACCCGAATGGGAACAGCGGCTACGGGTACCGGACCTATTTCGACTGCGGTAATGGTATTACAATTCAATATAGTCACTTAAACAACGCCAATTCTTATGATCCTGCTTCAAACACAATAACTACGGGGTGTTCGGGTGCTGGCGGGTGTCACCTTGATTACATTATCCGTGTAGATGGAGTCCCTGTGGATGCCCAATGTGTGGTTGGCAATGTTTCTACTGACATCAACGATTACAGCTATGGCAACAGTTCAACCCGCCATAACGCTGCCTGCCCTATCGGCGGCACCGTCAATCTGTGCGACGAAGCAACTCAACAAGCATTAATCGATCACTCAAATCAGGTTTTCTCAGGCAATCCGCCCACAAGGGTACCGCCAGCGCCTACCGATCCGGAACCTCCTGGACCTGGACCTGGACCCGGACCTGGACCTGGACCCGGACCTGGACCCGGACCTGGACCTGGACCCGGACCCGGACCTGGACCTGGACCTGGACCTGGACCTGGGCCTGGGCCTGGGCCCGGACCTGGACCCGGACCCGGACCTACACCGCCAGCGCCATGTACCAATTCAACTTGTATCGTGCAGCCCATGATTGATATATCCAATAATGAATCAGCTGAGTATGATACATCTGATCCGCATCTCGATTTAACGGAACCGCCTGATGCTAGCGCGTCCCCGCCGATATCCTGCGGCGCGCGTGAGACGAACGTTATTGTCGAAAGGCAGGAAGAATCTCAAACACGGGAATATAATGATTCTTTTTGTACCAATCAGGGATGTCACTATGAAAACAATGCCTCCGGCACCGCAGAATGTGTACAATAGTGCGTAAAGAAATAACCATGTTTGCCAAAGGACGGCTTTTTTGGGTAAAATAATGAAGAAGGAAAATTCATGAAAAAAACATTGTTTCTATTAAGCTTGGGTCTGTTAGGTATCCTGCCGCTTACGGTGAAGGCGCAGGACATTGCTCCGCAACCTTGCGATACAGGTTTTTGGAATCAAATGAAGTCCAAAGCATGGATGGAAGCCGAACGCGAAATCATGCAAAATCAGAATCTGATTTTTAAACCGGACAGTGTTCTGGAATATACCTGTTTTGACCAGTTTGCTGCCATTAACGCCTGGCAGGGCGGGGATATTTTTGTTCACTCCAATTATTTCGGATCGGAAATCATTACACGCGGATCGACTTACGCCATGGAAAAAGCCATGGAAAATGTGGTTTACAATGCCTTGCTTGCTTATAGAAACCTGAGTTTTAACAACCAGTATTTAAGCGGTCGGGCGCAGGATATGGGCCTGAGTAACCGAAACAGTGTCAGCGCTGCGGACGGTGATTATTTTAAAAAACCTGAACAGAGTAATGCCTCCTATACTTGTACAACAATGCAGGATGTCTGGAAGGCAGCCAAATGTGCCAACTTTATCGATAACGCTGCTGTGGCAGGGACAGATGGGTTTTATCCCTTTGCAACTTTAGCCGGGTTTAACGGTTCCCCTGAAGTGGGCGGCTATGAAGATAAAACTGAAGATGTACGTAAATGGCCGGAGAGTCTGGCCTGTGGAACATCAACCGGGGTACACAGCTGGACAGACCAGATTGTTTCTGCAGAAAACAAAAACCAGGATCACTACCAGTTCCAGACTCCCTTGGGTCAGATTTACGTCGATGTCGGTGACCGTCTTGAACCCGGAAATTGTTCAGGTCCCGGGAATGAGGCTATAAAAACAGGTGTTCAGGTCATCACCAGAGAGGGTGAACACCCTGACGGTGTCTGTACCAATCCTGGATGTAGTTATCAAGAAGACGGTACCTGTTCTTAAGCTATTTACTCGCTTTTTTGATTGTTTCGATGATTTTATCTTTGCCCTGCGGTTTTAAGGCAAGCAGCTTGGCCATCACTTCCATATTCTTCTGCTGATTAATCGTTTCGTTTTTATCTGCCTCTGATCGCGGAGGCTGCTGCGTTTGTTGCGGTGCGGCTGCCTGTTTTTCTTTAGGGGGATTTACCGCTTTGGAGGTCCTCGGCGTGGATCGCTTTGGCTTTAAATCATCCTCTACCCCCAATTTTTTCATAATTTCAGGGCTGGACGCTATCATACGGCGGATTTTATGGATGACAGCAGGATCCATCTGCCCTCGCGCCTTGCGCATTGCCTCAAAAGCCTTATCAAGTATACGCTGTCGTTTTTCGGTTATTTGTGGGGTTTTCGGTGGTTGTTCTTCCACTTGATATCCTTTGCATTATAATGAGAATATCCTTATATCGTACCACGTTTAACCGCGAAACCGAGAGTGATTTGGCTTTTTTATGCTAAAACTTTATAAAATTCTGACGTCTATCAGCGCTCCTTTTTTGCGCCTGCTTCTACATTTTCGCCTAAAACGCGGGAAAGAAGATGCCAAGCGTCTGCAAGAGCGTCAGGGCCACCCTTCCGCCAAACGTCCAGTAGGCGAACTGGTCTGGATCCATGCCGCCAGTGTCGGTGAATGCCAATCTGCCCTGATCTTAATTGATTATATCACCCGGCAAAAACCGGATATCAACTTTCTTGTCACCAGCGGTACGGTTACTTCGGCCAAATTAATGGCAGAGCGCCTGCCCGCCAATGCACTGCACCAGTATATTCCTTTAGATCATCCGCAGTGGGTTGAGAATTTTCTCCATCACTGGAAACCTGATCTGGCTTTATGGATGGAATCCGAATTATGGCCCAATTTATTACTGAGCATTCGTGAAAAAAACATCTCCGCCATTCTGGTGAATGCCCGCTTATCAGACAAATCATTTCGTCATTGGAAACGGTTGAAATTTCAGACAAAAAGATTACTGAAAAGCTTTGATGCAGTTTTAGCGCAAACGGATCAGGATAAAATACGATATGAGTTACTCGGCGCGAAAAATGTCATTACGGCCGGCAATCTGAAACAAAGTGCCAATCCCCTGCCTTTCGGTACAACAGAATTTAACAACCTTAAAGAGGTCATTGGGAAAAGACCTGTCTGGCTTTATGCCAGCACCCATAACGGAGAAGAAACACTTGCCGCCCGCCTCCACGAAGACTTACAGCAAACCACAGAAAATATTTTGACGATCATCGCCCCACGCCACCCTGACCGCCGGGATGGGATTCAATCAGAATTAAATCTTATGGGTCTTCATACGGTTTTCCGTGGTAAAGAAAAAAAACTGCCGACCGAGCAAACGGATATTTATATTGCCGATACGCTTGGTGAATTGGGATTGTTTTATACCTTGAGCGATATTGCCGTCATAGGACGTTCTTTCAGCTTTGATGGCGGTGGCGGACATAACCCTGTTGAGGCCGCGCAATTAAACTGTGCCGTTCTGACGGGCCCGAATGTTCAGTTTCAAGAAGAGCTTTTTAACGAAATGTTTGAAGCAAATGCAGCGCATCAGGTTCATACTGAAGAAGAATTACTCCTCGCTATAAAATCTCTTTTGGACAATCCTAAACATTTAAAACAAGCAATCGATAATGCCGCAGCTTACGCAAAATCAAAAAACAACATTATTGATGGGTATATGCAACATCTCATTCCCTTTTTAACGCCACATACTAAAAAGGCCGCATGATGCCGTTGCGGACTCCTTCTTTCTGGTTTCAAAAACGGGGGATTTTCTCCACACTGCTCACGCCTGTTTCTTGGCTTTATCAAATTGGGCATATCATTCATCAAAAATTCTCTGGCACGCCTTATCAGTCTTCCCTGCCTGTCATTTGTGTTGGCAACGCTATCGCAGGCGGCAGCGGTAAAACCCCGACAGTCATTACCCTTGCGGAAATTTTAAAAGCGCACAACCCTGTTGCCTTAACACGTGGATATGGAGGGGCCATCACGACAGCCACCCTCGTCGATCCTGAAAAACACATCGCTCAGAATGTGGGGGACGAGGCGTTATTATTATCCCGCCATTTACCTGTAATCGTTGGTCCCGACCGTGCAGAAAGCGCAAAACTGGCAGAAAAAGAAAAATTTGATCTCATCATCATGGACGATGGCCTGCAAAATAATACTCTTGCAAAAACCATCACGTTGCTTGTGATTGATCGCCAGTTGGATTTTGGTAATGCTAAAATGATTCCGGCAGGTCCTTTACGTGAACCGCTGATAAAAATTCTTCAAAAAAGTGATGCTGTCATCTGTATCGGAAGGCCGCTTCAATCTGATCTTCCCGTGTTTGAAGCATCCATTCAGCCACAAGATAGCTTTGATGTTTCCAAAAATTACATCGCTTTTGCCGGTTTGGGTATTCCGGCCAAATTTAAAAACACCTTACTGGATTTAAATGCCAATCTTGTAGGCTGGTATAGCTTTGCTGACCACCATCCATATAGCCCAGCCAACATTCAAAAATTAAAAGAGGAAGCAGCTTCTAAAAACGCCACCTTAATCACCACAGAAAAGGACTATATGCGCCTGCCGAAAGAACTTGCCGAGACAATCACAACCCTCCCCATAAAATTAACCTTTAGTGCCCCCCAAGCCCTTGCGGAGTTCATTGAAAATAAAATAAAATCAGGCTCATGAAGCAAATCCGCTACTTTATCGAAGCCGTGTTACTGGCTTTCATTTTTATCCTTTCAAAATGCCTGCCTGTTCACTGGGCTTCTGATTTCGGTGGATGGATTGGACGCAGTCTCGGGCCAAAATTGGCGGCATCCCGTAAAGCGATGAAAAATCTGAGGACGATTTTTCCAGGTCTGCCTGAGGATGAAGCCAAGAATATCATTGTCGGCATGTGGGACAATTTGGGACGGGTCATGATGGAATATCCGCATTTACAACACATTGGGCGCGACAGAACAGAAATTATCGGCGCGGAACTTCTGGACAATTATAAAGGACAGCCCATTATTTTCATTTCCGCACATTTAGGAAATTGGGAATGCTGCCCGCCGGCTATGTTTTTACAGCTTAATTGCCATAGCAATCCCGTTTACCGGGCCCCGAACAACCCTTTTTCAGACTGGCTTTTAAAGAAAGTCCGTATTATGGGAGGAAAACTGTCCGTTCTGCCGAAATCAAAAGCAGGCACCCGCCATATGGTTCAGGTTTTGAAAAATAATGAATGCATTGCAATGTTGATCGACCAAAAATACAACGAAGGCATTGTGACTGATTTTATGGGGAAACCAGCCATGACCTCCACCGTTTATGCCCAACTTGCCCAGAAGTTTGATTGCCCTCTTATTCCCTTACAGATCGAACGGTTGGGTAAAGCGCCCAACTTCCGTATCACCATAAATCCGCCTTTGCGCACAAAAGACCGGACTGCAGAAGAAATTGTTGCTGAAAGCCATGACCTTTTGGAAAAATGGATAAAAATGCATCCCGCACAATGGCTATGGCTGCACCGTCGATGGGATTCAAATCATTTAAAAGGAAAATAAAATGCCAAACCATAACTATGACTATGATTACTTCGTCATTGGCGGCGGCTCCGGCGGTGTTCGCTCTGCCAGAATAGCCGCAGGGCACGGCGCCAAAGTCGGTCTGGCCGAAGAACGCTATCTCGGCGGCACCTGTGTCAATGTCGGATGCGTTCCCAAAAAGCTATTTGCCTACGCGGCCGATTATCGTGCCATGTTTGAAGATGCAAAAGGCTATGGGTGGGACAGTCATGTGCCCGCCTTTGACTGGCACAATCTGATCGCGCACAAAAACAATGAAATCAACCGGTTAAACGGCATTTATCGTTCTTTACTTGAAAAAGCAGGAGTGAGAATTCATGAAGGTAAAGCCAGCTTTAAAGATAAGCACACCCTTCTGATAAATGATGAAGAAATTACAGCCGATAAAATCCTGATTGCCACTGGCGGAAAACCTCGTCATCCGACCTATGAAGGGGCGGAGCATGCCATTGTCTCTGATGATGCCTTTTATCTGGATGCCCTCCCTGACAGCGTCGCCATTGAAGGCGCAGGATACATTGCCGTCGAATTCGCGCATATTTTCCATGGCTTGGGGGTTAAAACAACCATAATTTACCGTGGAGATGCTATTTTAAATGGATTTGACCACGATATACGGAATTTTCTCGCCTCTGAGATGCACAAACAAGGCATAAACGTCATTTTAGAAGCAAATATTACGAGAATTGAAGATAAAAACGGTAAAAAGGCTGTTTTTACTGACACAAATGAGGAGATTTCCTGCGATTTAGTATTAAGTGCTATCGGCCGTATCCCCAATACGGATAGCCTGAATTTGGCAAATGTAGGCATTGATCATAAAGAAAACGGACAAGTGATCGTCCACGACCATTACCAAACCAATCTGGAACATATTTTTGCCGTGGGCGATGTCACAGACCGCGTGAATTTGACTCCTGTTGCGATTGCAGAAGGACACTGGCTGGCAGATTACCTCTTTAAACCCGAAGAATGTAAGAACGAGGTTAATTACCACGCCATACCTACGGCTGTTTTCTCCTCTCCCCCCGTCTCCACCGTTGGCCTGACCGAAGAAGAAGCCCGCAAAGAAGGCTGCCCGGTAGATGTCTATGTCTCGGATTTCAAACCCTTGCGTCACACCATGACAGACCGTGATGAACGCACCCTGATGAAACTGATTGTGAATAAAGACACAGATCAGGTCTTGGGAGCCCATATGTGCGGCGCGGATGCGCCGGAAATCATGCAAGGAATTGGGCTTGCCTTCCAATGCGGCGCCACAAAAGCAGACTTTGACCGCACCGTTGGCATTCATCCCACGGCCGCCGAAGAATTTGTGACCATGCGCACACCGCGGCAAGCTTAATTGCTTGCCAGTTTCGGCGAAATCCCTTACATAAAACCTATGACAAAACCAGACCTAAAAGCCGTAAAAACTCCCCCTGCTCCTTGGACTCCCGATAGCTGGCGTAACAAACCCGCCCAGCAATTGCCGAAATATCCGGATCAAGCAAAACTGGAATGGGCGGAAGAGGTTATTGGTAACATGCCCCCTTTGGTGTTTGCCGGAGAGGCCCGCCGTTTAAAAGCGCAACTGGCCGATGTTTGTGCAGGCAATGCTTTTGTCCTGCAAGGCGGCGATTGCGCCGAAAGCTTTGCCGAATTTAACGCCAATAAAATCCGTGATACCTTCCGCGTGCTTTTGCAAATGGCGGTCATTATGACCTTTGGCGGCTCTATGCCGATTATAAAGATGGGCCGTATGGCCGGACAATTTGCCAAACCGCGTTCCTCTGATGATGAAACAATTGACGGTGTCACCCTGCCTAGCTACCGCGGGGATATCATTAACAAGCTTGATTTTACGGAAGAAGCACGGGTGCCGGACCCGGAGCGCATGATCCGTGCTTATAACCAGTCCGCATCGACGTTAAACCTTTTACGGGCTTTTGCCCAAGGGGGATATGCCGACCTGAACGAGGTACACCGCTGGAATCTGGACTTTGTGAATGACAGCCCATTGGGAGAACGCTACGAGAAACTGGCGGCAGATATTGATCGCGCCCTGACCTTCATGAAATCATGCGGCATTACGGGCGATAAAGTCCCCAGTATGCGCGAAACGGATTTCTACACTTGTCATGAAGCCCTTCTACTTCCTTATGAAGAATCTATGACGCGCATAGACAGCACCACGGGCGATTACTACGACACATCGGCACATTTCCTATGGATTGGTGCCCGTACCCAGCAAACAGACGGCGCCCAAATCGAATTTGCCCGCGGCCTTAACAATCCGATCGGCATGAAGGTGCCACCTGAACTGGATGCGGATACTTTAATAAGACTGATAGACACCCTCAACCCGAACAATGAAGCTGGCCGTCTGTCCCTGATTGCCCGCATGGGCGCCAAACAGGTGGAAGAAAAACTCACTCCGCTTGTACGTAAGGTCAAAGAAGAAGGACGGAACGTGGCCTGGATTTGTGATCCGATGCACGGCAACATTGAAAAATCATCCACCGGCTACAAAACCCGCCGCTTTGATAATATTCTATCCGAAGTGAAAGGCTTTTTCGCCGTTCATAACGCCGAAGGCACGCATCCGGGCGGCGTGCATTTTGAAATGACAGGCCAGAACGTGACCGAATGTGTAGGCGGGGCTTATGATGTGACAGAAGAAGATTTATCAAGCCGTTATCACACTGCCTGTGATCCGCGTTTGAATGCCAATCAGGCCCTCGAACTGGCCTTCCTTGTGGCAGATGAATTAAAGGCATTAAAATAGGCGCCGGTATGACGCTCCCCCTTGATATTGTACTGGCCCAGATCAACCCGACTGTGGGCGACCTTGATGGTAATATTGCCAAAATCCGCGAAGTTTGCGCGCAATATAAAGACGCCGACCTGATCGTTTTCCCCGAAATGATTATCACGGGCTATCCAACCGATGATTTGGTACTTAATCCCCATTTTATGGATTGTGTAGAGGAAAAGGTCCAGGAACTTGCCCTTGAAAGCCAAGAGACCGCTCTGTTGCTTCCCACGCCATGGCGCAAGGAAGGCAACCTATATAATGCCGCCTTACTCATTCATAATGGCCAGATACAGCATAGCGTTTTTAAACATCACTTACCTAATTATGGCGTCTTTGATGAAAAACGAATTTTTGCCAAAGGTGACGTGGCACAGCCTGTCGCCCTCAAAGGCACCAAGCTTGGCATCATGGTTTGTGAAGATATGTGGTTTCCTAACGTCGCTGCGCAGTTGAAAGACCACGGCGCGGATATCCTCATCGTGCCTAACGGGAGCCCGTTTCAAAATGATATTCACATTATGCGTCAGGAACAGGCCGCCGCCCGCGTGAAAGAAACCTCCCTGCCGCTCCTCTACGTTAATCAAGTTGGCGGACAGGATGAGCTTGTCTTCGATGGCGGCTCTTTTGCCATGGACGGTAAAGGGAATATGACACACCGTTTTCCTTTGTTTGAAGAACACACCGCCGCGCTTTCACAGGCCATAAATCATGAGCGCCCCAAAGAAACGGAAGTCATTTACAGGGCCGTCACCTTAGGTTTACGGGATTATGTTCAGAAAAATAATTTCCCCGGCGTGCTGATCGGCTTATCGGGCGGAATCGACAGTGCCCTGTCCGCCGCTATCGCCGTGGATGCCATCGGCGCCGAGAATGTCCATTGTGTGATGATGCCCTCGCCCTACACATCGCAGGACAGCCTCGATGATGCGCAAGAGTGCGCAAAATTACTGGGCGTGAAACTGGAGACGGTTTCTATTGAACCTGCCATGACCGCCTTCGGCGATATGTTGACAGAAAACATTGATGAAACAAATGCCGGCACCACCTTTGAAAACATTCAATCGCGCGCCCGTGGACTTCTGCTGATGGCATTATCAAACGCCTCTGGCAAAATGGTTTTATCAACGGGCAATAAATCCGAAATGGCGGTGGGATATGCCACCCTTTACGGCGATATGTGCGGCGGATTTAATGCCCTAAAAGATCTCTACAAGGGGCAGGTTTATGCCTTATCGGAATGGCGCAACACACAAAGCCCGGCAATTCCAGAACGCATCCTTACCAAAGCACCCAGCGCCGAATTAAAACCTAACCAGACGGATCAGGATACACTGCCCGCTTATGAAGTGCTGGACGATATTCTGCAAAGCCTAATTGAAAAGAATATGGCGCCTTCCGATATCCCCTATGACCGTGCCATTGTCGACCGTGTCTGGAAAATGCTGGACATGGCCGAATATAAACGCCGCCAAGCCCCGCCGGGAGTAAAGATCACCGCCAAGGCGTTTGGCCGCAACCGCCGTTATCCTATTACCAATGGTTTTTTCAAATCGACGCGAAATGCTTGAGCATTGATATATCATCAAAAAACCGTTAATGAAGAACCAGATTTAAGAAAGAACAAAAACCATGGCTGTTAAAATTCGTTTTGCCCCGTCACCAACCGGTTTCCTGCATGTAGGAAATGCTCGTACCGCTGTCATATGCTGGCTTTTTGCCCGCAAAGAAAACGGTCACTTCCTGCTACGCATCGACGATACGGATCAGGAGCGTTCAAAAGACGAATACGAACAAGCCATCATGGATGGCCTGCAATGGCTTGGCCTTGACTGGGATGATAAAGTAAACCAGAAAGACCGCACAGACCGTTATGATGCGGTCATTGAAAAATTAAAAGCTGATGGCCGTTTATATCCCTGTTACGAAACGCCGGATGAATTGGGCCTGAAGCGCAAGACACAGCTTTCCCGCGGTGTGCCTCCAACATATGACCGGGCAGGTTTAAGCCTGAGTGACGATCAGATTGCCAAATACGAAGCCGAAGGGCGTAAGCCCCACTGGCGGTTCAAATTGAACCATGACCCCATTCAGTGGAATGACCTGATCCGCGGCCCTGTAGAATTTAATGGTGCAGATTTATCCGACCCGGTCGTTTTACGTGAAGATGGCCGCCCGCTTTACCATCTCTGTTCGGTTATTGATGATGTGGATTTTGCCATTACCCATGTGGTGCGCGGTGAAGACCATGTTTCCAATACCGCCACCCATGTGCAAATGTTTGAAGCCATCAGCGATAAAGCCCCTGAATTCGCCCATCTCTCCCTTATTGCCGATGCGGAAGGCGGAAAACTTTCCAAGCGCCTAGGCTCCTTAAGCGTGAAAGCCGTCAAGGAAGAAGAAGGGTTGGAACCGATGTCCGTTGTCTCTTTGATGGCGCGTTTAGGCACGTCAGATCCGATCGAAGCTTTCACTGAAATTCAGCCTTTAATCGATTCCTTTGATTTTTCCAAATTCTCGCGTAATCCGCCGAAATTCGATACGGAAGAACTATACCGTTTAAATGCAAAAATATTACACCAAACCAACTACACGGAAGTCAAAGACCGCTTGGACGCGATGGGATTGGCAGACCTCGATGAAAATTTCTGGACAGCTGTACGCCCGAACCTTGAAAAACTCGAAAATATCAAGGAATGGTGGGAAGTTGTAAATGGCCCTGTGACGCCAGTCATCGCCAATGACAATAAGGATTTCACGGCGCAGGCCGCCGATCTTCTTCCGCCCGCGCCATGGGATGAAAACACCTGGAATGATTGGATCAACAAGATTAAAGAGAACACAGACCGTAAAGGCAAAAACCTGTTTATGCCCTTGCGTCAGGCTTTAACAGGCATGGACCATGGCCCTGAATTACCTACCCTTTTACCATTATTAGGGCCTGAAAAAGTAAAAAGCCGCCTCGTTGGATAAACTTCATGACCCGTAAAGTCAGCCTTATTGTTTTTGTTTCCCTGCTTCTTGCAGGCTGTGCGTCACAGGCGCCTGCCCCTGTGGTCAAACCGCCGCTTAAACCGCCTGCCGCAAAACCGATGAGCCTCTCCCAAAAAAGCTTCCATAAGCTTGACCAGCAAATCCAGTGCGTGCCTTACGCCCGTGAAGTTTCCGGCATCCCGATCCGTGGGGACGCACACACGTGGTGGAATCAGGCCCAAGCAATGGGCTATAAACGCGGCAGCGAACCGAAACCCGGCGCCGTTTTTGTTTTATCTAAAACACCGCGGTTGCGTTACGGCCACCTATCTGTTGTCAAACGCATAGTCGACAAGCGTCATATCGAAGTTGAACACACCAACTGGGGCGGAAATCTTGCAACCAGATGTATTGTCTACAAAGAAATGCCTGTCGTCGATATTTCCAAGAACAATGATTGGACGTCCGTGCGTTTCTGGGATTACCCTTCTGAAAGTTATGGCAGTGTCTATAAAGGTTCGGGTTTTATTTATCAAAAATAAGAACCATGCAAACACCTCACACCCTTTACAGTTACCGCCGTTGCCCTTATGCCATGCGTGCCAGAATGGCATTGATCACCGCGCAAGTACAATGCGATGTGTATGATATAAATTTTCGCGATAAGCCAGATGCCATGCTTGCCGCCTCCCCAAAGGGAACGGTGCCCGTTCTTATCACGAATGATAATCAGGTCATTGATGAAAGTCTGGATATTATGCGTTGGGCTTTAAAGATAAATGATCCTCAAGACTGGATAGCACAACAACCCGCAGAGCAGCTTGCCCTTATTGCACAAAATGACGGGGAGTTTAAAAAATCCCTCGACCGCTACAAATATCCCAACCGGTTTGAAAATGAAGACTGCTCCGCCGCAAAGGAAAATGGCCTCGCTTTTCTGCAAAAATTAAATGACCGCCTTTCCGGCTCCAAAAACCTTATGGAAGACAGGAGCCAAATAGCCGATATCGCCATTTTTCCCTTTATCCGTCAATTTGCGAATGTTGACCGTGCATGGTTTGACGCGCTGCCTTTGCCGCATTTACAGACGTGGCTAATGCATCATTTATCAAGCCCCCTTTTTAAAACCATCTTTAAAAAGCATGAAGAGCAGCCTTACGCCCTGCTGTAACCCCTCCCCTTTGATGACCGAATAAGGGCACAGAAAGAGAGGTCATTTCCTATGATTAAAATTCATGACAGAGACTTACGCGGTGCAGGAAAAACAGGGTGGCTGAACAGTCACCACACTTTTTCTTTCGGCAGCTTTCACGATCCCGCCCGCATGGGCTTTAAATCATTACGGGTCATTAACGATGATTATGTTATCGGCGGCGCAGGCTTTCCGATGCATGGTCACAAGGACATGGAGATTATCACCTATGTCCTTGATGGCGTCTTGGAACATAAAGACAGCATAGGCACGCAAGGCATTATCAAGCCGGGTGATATCCAGCGGATGAGTGCCGGCAGCGGGATCGAGCATTCAGAATTCAATCATTCCAAAGACGATGAATTACATCTTCTTCAAATCTGGATTTTGCCTGAAACGAAGAATATCGAACCGGGCTATGAACAAAAACACGTTGCCGCAGATATTGAACACGGCACCTTTAAGCTCGTGGGAGACAGGCATGGCACAGATGGCGCCATCATAATCCATCAGGATGTTAAAATGCTTGTTGCTCTACTTCATGAAGGACAGGAGACTTCCTATGACTTTGATAAAGGGCGCGGTGGATTTTTGCAGATTGCCAGAGGAAAGATCACCCTGAATGGGGAGGTTTTGAAAGAAGGCGACGGGGCTGAAATTACCGACACGTCTTCTATTACGATAAAAGCGGA
Organism: uncultured Micavibrio sp.; assembly: GCA_965216405.1. Classification (GTDB taxonomy): domain Bacteria; phylum Pseudomonadota; class Alphaproteobacteria; order Micavibrionales; family Micavibrionaceae. The sequence continues at coordinate 431,553 of OZ244161.1, forward strand.
AGCCGATAGTGAACTGATTTTATTTGATATGGCTTAAACAACAAAGAGCAGCATAGGGTTATATGCTGCTCTTTTATTACAAAATCCGCTGAAAACTTTCTCTGTCGCTTACTCTTGCGCCTGTGGTCCAAAAATCTTCTTTAACAAATCTGTTGTCTGCCGCACCGGATCTTGGCGGATGGCTTTCTCCTGTTCTGCCAGATAGAAGAATATACCATTAATCCCCTGATCCACCACATACTCTGTCAGGTCGGTTTTTACATCCGGCACCAACGGAATGTTTTTATATTTTGCCATCGCAGAGTCATAGGCACTGATCACCCCTGCCTCGGCAATCGCCTCATTCACAATCGGTGTCATTTTATCTGCCAGAGGCACGGACATCTTCTTACGGAAATAACTTGTAGCAGAATCCGGCGGTCCTTTATAAAGGGCAATCACATCCTCAAAGGTCATTTCTTTAATGGCATTCAGGAATAATTCCTTGGCTTGCGGTGTAGCAATCTCCGCGGCGCGGTTCAGACGCGTTTCCAGATCATCCAGTAAAAACGACATGCCTGCCGCCTCCATCACACCTTGTACTTTTGCCAACGAATTCGGCAACGGGATATGCACTTGCGGATCCAGATTAAAACCACCCTGCACGCCTAATTGTTCGACCACTTCGGAGGTTCCGATGCTTAAAGCCTGCTTGAAAGCCGCAATCATCTCTCCATGTGGTGTCTCCGCTGCCGCCGCGGCGTCTTTATTTACATTACTGAAAATACTGTTCCCTAAAGCAGCGATATCATTACTCAATGTCTGTGTCGTGGTCTGGCACCCCGCCAGCCCCAGCACAGCACCAAAAACAGGGATGAGATACAGCTTTTTCATAGGATTTTCCTGTGTTTCTATGGGTTTTTCGCGAATTTCGGCCATCATACCCAAAACATGGCAAAATGCGCTTAAATTCTTGACAATTATCCCCAAACCCTTATAAATCCCTTCATTCCCAAGAAAGCAGCGATTTTGCTGCTGCTGCGAGAATTTCTCCAGTCCATGTTGGCAATTGGGACAATAAATATGAAGCTCGTTCCGGCGGAAATCCGCTCTTTAATGAAGAACGACTTCAAACAAAATAGAAGGAACTATTACCATGAGTGAAAAGAGACCTCAGTCCAAATACAAAATTGACCGCCGCCTGGGTTGTAACCTTTGGGGCCGTCCGAAATCTCCATTTAACACACGCCAGACAGGCCCGGGTATGCACGGCGCGCGCCGCAGCAAGCCGACTGATTACGGTATTCAGCTTTTTGCCAAACAAAAACTAAAAGGCCACTACGGTAACATCGGGGAACGTAAATTCCGCCGTTATTATCAAGAAGCCAACCGCATGCGCGGCGATACTGGTCAAAACCTTATCGGCCTGCTGGAAAGCCGTCTTGATGCGGTTATTTACCGGGCAAAGTTTGTCCCGACAGTGTTTGCTGCCCGTCAGTTTGTAAACCACAAGCACGTGACAGTTAACGGCCAAAAAGTAAACATTCCGTCTTTCCAAGTGAAAGCAGGCGATGTGATCGAAGTAAAAGATTCTTCTTTGAAAATGCCAATGGTTATTCAGGCGATTGAATCACCTGAGCGCGATGTTCCTGAATATATCGAAGCCGATCACAAAAAAGGAAAGGCTACTTTCCTTCGCGTTCCTGAATTGGCAGACGTGCCTTTTGCTGTTGAAATGGAACCGCATCTCATCGTCGAATTCTATTCACGTTAAGATTAAGCTTCATAAGAATTTTAAAACCGCCTTTTGTCCGCGCGACATTGAAAAGGCGGTTTTTATTTTATCTTCTTCCCAATCAGCGCAGAAATAATGCCATGAAAGGTACGAACCTCTTGCTCTGTCATATCGACACGGGAAAAAATGTTGCGGATATTGCGCATCATGGTTGGGCGCATATCTTCATTGCGAAAGAAATTATGCGCCTGAAGCTCATCTTCCAACCGCTCCACCATCTCGTTTAATTCTTCATGACTTGCTGACCGCGACTCTCCTACTGGTAAGTCTGTTGCAGGCGGCAGTTTCTTGTTGTGCGTCAGATTAATCTCATACGCCATGAGTAGGACTGTTTGCGCCAAATTAAGGGAGGCAAATTCTTCATTTACCGGCACTGAAATAATATGATGCGCTTGCGCCACATCCTCATTACTCAGCCCCGCCCGCTCACCACCAAATAATATAGCGCTCCGCTTTCCTGTGCTAGCATCCTGAGTCATTGTTTGAGCCGCTTCGCGCGGTGTAAAAACTTTTTTACGCATATCCCGTGACCGCGCTGTCGTAGCATACACGACATGAAATTCTTTGAGCGCATCCGCCGTGTTATCAAAGACCTGAACCGGTGAAATCATGTCGAGCGCCCCGACGGCGTTAGCTTCCGCTATTTTACTGGGCCAGCCATCGCGCGGATTCACCAGCCGTAAATCGTGTAAATTAAAATTAGCCATACCACGGGCCGCCGCGCCGATATTCTCCCCCATTTGAGGGGATACAAGGATAATGGACGGAGATATTGTTTTAGACATCATATAAAAGCTTATAGCTTATAAAAGCATGAGACGCTGTATTTTTTAGCCACACTTCGTCTCTCTGACAGTATTTTATTTTAGACCTGGTAACGGCTGCGTTTTCAGACCCATATATGCCCCCATATAATATAAATCTTCCCTGCCGCTATCGGTTTTTAAGTAACGGGCCTCAGGAAATGTCAGCGCATCCAGACCAAATCCCGCCTGATTCTCAAACCATTTTCTTAAATCTTCGCCCAAATGCTTTGCCAATGCGTCGACCTGCTCCGCTTTCGGGGAAAGATTGAAACTGTTCCCACTGGGCGCAGCCAGCGCAAATGTCATCGCAAAAGTTGCTCCACCTCTTTCAATATGACTTCTTAAACCTGCTAGAGTCGATCCGGTTTCGGCCACATCATCAATAGCGATATAAAAAGCATCCTTTTTAACCTTGCCTGAAAAAGCCGGGGTTTGGAAAATACGGTCCAGTTTGTTCTTATCACATGATTTGGTGCCTGCTTCCTGTTGAATATTGGTCACAAGTTCCAGACCAAATTCCCGCGACAACTCTCGTGCCATCGTAATAGCCAGTTTGTTGTTACTAGCTTTTTTGGAAGGCACCACTAAGACGGGATTGGTTACACCGCGCTCTTTAAGAATATTCAGGGCCATGCCAATACGGGCCTTATAAGCATCATCAAGACAATCCTTGACGACTTTCTGTGCAGCCTGCACATCACCGTTATTTTTAGCATAACAATAAGATGGGTGGTCCGTGAGTCCTGCTCCCTCACCTTGTCTCCAATTCGCTTTTGTTGCCGTAGCGGCAAAAACAGGATAAATGCGGCCTTCCCGCCACGCTATTCTTTTAGAAACACTCATAACACACCCAGAAACTACATATTATTAAAATGAAGCAGCACTATAACCCATTTTTAATGTAATTTCATTACTTTTTTGCAAAAATATCCTCAAAAAGGATTTTTTTAACAATCTGGTTTTGAGTGTGCTGATTATAATGCACAATCACTTTCAAGAATGTTCTATAGGAAAAATAAGCTAAAAGAGTAAATATGGTGGGCCCGGAGGGATTTGAACCCCCGACCAATCCGTTATGAGCGGACTGCTCTAACCAACTGAGCTACAGGCCCTAACCATCCCTCTTCTTGCCAAAAAAGGAAGGGAAAGTCTATTAATTTCAAGCAATTCGCTGCTGTTTATCCTGATTAATCGATAAACTCAGCCAACCGCAGATGACAAACGCTAGACCCAGCCACCAGCTTTGCCAAATTCCGTAAGAAAAGCAGCTGACAAATAAAAAGCTCATTAGCATCGTCAAAGCAGTATGGCGGTGATTTCCTGACAAATTTATGTATAAAAAACGCAGGAACATGCCTAGTCCCGTGAGAAAAACAAGAATGCCGCAAAGCCCGAATTCAATCCATAGCTGCAAAATAAAATTATGCGGATGCAAGACGGTTGTGACATTGGTGTAACGCTGTTGAGAGTCAAAATCTTTGAAATTTTTTGTAAATTCCAGCCCGTGCCCCCAGATCGGGTTCTCATATATTTTGCGGCTAACATAGTCCCAGATTTCAAACCGTGGGCCGACATATCCTTGCCGAAAGAAAGTGACGTCATTAACAAACGCAGGCAAATTGTTGAATAGGTAAGGCACCACAAACGGCGCGGATAAAGCCGCAATGACAATGCCTCCATACAGGACAACCCAACCCATTTTAGAGGTGGTGGGCCATAAAAAATAAAAAGCCAGCACGACCCCAAAAATCAATTGAGCGGATTGGCTCTCCCCCAGAAAAAGCATAATTACAATCGCAGTAAAGGCAGCATAAACGGAAATTTGTTTTTTATTATTGAGTAAAAAGCCCGCTAATGCCGCTAAAAAAGTAATGCTCAAAGAACCACGGTTGTAAACGGCCGTCGACACATGCTCTTGCGGCCCCAGTTGCCTGATAAAACGGTATAACACCTCCCCGGAAAGGATTTCAAAGGAAGTTAACACTGCTCCAAGCGCACAAAACCACAGCATAAGGTGGAGATATTTTTCCTGTATAGGCGGCAACATTTTCAAAGAAGCCAAAAACAGGATACCGCAAGTAACAATAATGGATAGTTTCGTTAAGCGTTCATAGGCGTCATCATGATATTGTGCCAGACAAAAACTATGCAGGAACATCAACACCAGACAAATGGCAAAAAAAACGGCTGGCTTTGTAAAAGAGCGTAATGGTTCTGCACGCGTCTTTAAAAAGGCAGGCAAGGCAAATAAAAGAGTAATTAATGGCAAAAAGGCCAATACCCTTGGAAATTCAACAGCCAACAGCGGTGCAAAGCACAAGGGAAGCACCATCCCTAGAAGAATTATTTTTCCTGAAAGGTTAACGCGGTCTTGCATTGCATTGGCAACGATTAAGTATCAAGGAAGCTACGCAATTTTCTGGAGCGGCTTGGATGTTTTAGTTTGCGCAAAGCTTTTGCTTCAATCTGGCGGATACGCTCACGCGTAACGTTAAACTGCTGTCCCACCTCTTCCAATGTATGGTCGGTATTCATCCCAATACCAAAACGCATCCGCAACACACGTTCTTCACGGGGCGTCAACGAGGCCAACACACGTGTCGTTGTTTCGCGTAAATTAGAATGGATGGCACTTTCCACCGGTAAAATAGCATTCACATCTTCAATAAAATCTCCCAAAGAAGAATCTTCTTCATCACCAATCGGTGTTTCAAGGGAGACTGGCTCCTTGGCGATTTTCAAGACCTTCCGGACTTTATCCAGCGGCATATGAAGACGTTCGGCCAGTTCTTCGGGTGTCGGCTCACGCCCGATCTCATGCATCATCTGGCGGCTTGTCCGTACCAGTTTGTTGATCGTTTCAATCATATGAACAGGAATACGGATAGTTCTAGCCTGATCCGCGATAGAACGCGTAATCGCCTGTCTGATCCACCATGTCGCATAAGTTGAAAACTTGTACCCGCGGCGGTATTCGAACTTATCAACCGCCTTCATCAAACCAATATTTCCTTCTTGGATAAGGTCAAGGAATTGCAAACCACGGTTCGTATATTTCTTGGCGATTGAAATAACCAAACGCAGATTGGCTTCCACCATTTCTTTTTTCGCCCGCGCCGCTTCTTTTTCACCGCGCTGAACAGTGGAAACAATGCGGCGGAATTCTTTGATAGGCAATGCAGAATCTTCTGTAACCAGCGCAACCTGCTCCCTGATCTCGTTGATTTTGTCTTCGTTGCGGGTTGCAAATTTTTCCCACTTGGCGTCAATTTTCTTCACACGGTCAAGCCATTTTGGATCCTGCTCCGATCCATAATAATTCTCAAGGAATGACTCCCGCTTCACTTTACAATCTACCGCCATACGAAGAAGTTTTCCTTCAAGCGAAACAAGTTCACGGTTAATCTTATAAAGGGCTTCAACCAATTGTTCGATACGCGCGTTGTGAAGTTTGACTTCGTCCATCAACTTCACCATTTCGCCTTTTAGCTTATCGTATTTTTTATTCGTCGCGGCATCGGGTTCTTTTCCTTTTTGGATCGCATCGATACGATCCGCCTGCACCTTTTTAATTTTGTTATAGGTTTTCTTGATCTTACCAAAAACTTCAAAAACAACAGGCTTTAATTCTTCTTCCATCGCGGCAAGAGAAACGTTCTCTTCGTCCGCATCATCGCCGCCGCTTTCACCATCGCCTGACTCATCATCTGAAGAAGTTTCCTCATCATCTTCTTCTTCGTCATCATCGTCTTTAGCCGCTGGTTTTGGGCGGGAGTTATCTTCTTCAGGTCCATCGCTATAGGTTGCATCCAGGTCGATAACCTCACGCAATAAAATGTCGCCTTTTTGCAAGGCCTCATACCAGGCAATCAATGATTCAATCGCAAGCGGACTTTCACAAATCCCGCCAATCATCATTTCACGTCCGGCTTCAATCCTTTTCGCAATAGCAATCTCACCTTCACGGGAAAGCAATTCTACTGTTCCCATTTCACGCAAATACATGCGCACAGGATCATCAGTCCGTCCGGTATCGTCAGAGCTGATGTTACCGCCTGACTCGTAACCGCTCTCATCATCGTCATCGGAATCATCGCCTTCAGACATCTGAATTCCAACATCGGATAATGTCGACATCGCATCTTCAATCTGTTCGGAAGTAAATTCTTCGGCAGGCAAGGCCTTATTTAACTGATCGTAGGTAATATAACCTTTTTCCTTACCCTGCTTGACCAGCTTTTTAACAATCTGTGCCAAGGTTCCTTTAACGGTGCGTTTTGTCTGGCCTTCTTCTTCAGAAGATTCTTCATCATCATCTTCCTTGCCATTTTTATTTGCAGCCGTTTTTTTCGCCGCTATTTTCTTGGGCGTAGTCTTGGGAGATTTTTTCTCTTCAATCTTTTTTTCTTTGGTTGTTGTTTTGGTCACGGTTTTTTTCGCTGCCTTTGTTGTCTTTTGTGCTGCCGTCTTGGTCGTTTTCTTTGCGGCTGTCTTCTTTACAGGAGTCGCTTTCTTATTGGAAGGTGTTTTTTGTGAAGTCTTTTTTGTCGACGTTTTCGCTGCTGTTTTTTTTGTCGATGTCTTTTTCGCCGACGCTTTCTTTTCAGGAGTCTTCTTTGCCGGTGCTTTTTTGGTCACGCTTTTTTTTGCTTTGGTTTTTGCAGCACTTTGCTTTGCGGACGTCTTTTTTGACGCCGCACTTTTCTTTGATGCTGTTTTTTTTGTCGATGCCAAAGCTTACTTACCGCCCACCAATTTTATTGCGTTTTTTTAAAGACCAAACCTGCAAACATACCTATAAACAAAATCAGGCGTCTTAACGCCCAAATGTTTATATATGATTCGTTCTTCTTCGTATAACGCCTTTATATATAAGCAAAATTCGTTTTTAAACCCCTATTCTGCGCCTTTTGCCATATTTTTTTGCTGCTCATGCGTTTCGATGCGTTTTTGCATCGCATCATACATGCCACGCCATCCTTCACAGACTTCTTCATATTCGGCCTGCGGACGGGCAAAACGGGCCAGCGCATACAGATTATCAGACAAAAGAGCGCGTAATTCACTCTCAAATCCTGTTTTTTGCAGCTCACTAAGCAAATCTGCCCGTGAAATTTCGTGATTTTCGCTTATAATTGCGATATACGCCTGCCTTAAGGCATCAATACGCGGCTCCTTTACACTTAAAAAGCCAATTTCTTCTTCAAAAACGTCAAAAATCGCCGGATGATTGATCGCTGCAGCCATTAATTTATTGGCTTCTCCTGTAAACTGGGGCCGTTTGATAGATACAATGCCTTGATTTTGTCCGGAATTAGCAAAGCTTTTGCCATACCCTCTTTTGTTGTAATTGCCGTTATTGTAATTACCGCGCCTTTGTGGATAACTCTGTGTGTAACTCTGGGAAAAGGCCTTATTAATCTTTTCCCGAAAAGCCTGCTTGTAATAATGCTGCACCTCCCGCTCAGGTATCTTCAAGGCTTCCTGTTCCAGCGTTTTGGACAACCCCGCCCGTGCCTCCGGCGTATCGAACTTATGGCCTGCCGTATGATAAACCCATATAAATTCTACCAACGGCATTGCGGCCTCGATAATTCCTTCTAGTGCCTTTGATCCTGCACTATTCACCAGAGAGTCAGGATCCTGCCCATCAGGCAAAAACGCAAAACGCGCAGAATGATGCGCCTTTAACATCGGTAGTAATTTATCACATGCGCGTGCCGCAGCCCGGCGGCCAGCAGCATCACCATCAAAACACAAGACCGGAACCTTGCTGTCCTGTGGAATCATCCGCCATAGCACCATGATCTGCTCTTCGGTCAGGGCCGTGCCCATCGGCGCCATTGCTCCATCGAACCCCGCCTTGGCGCAGGCAATCACATCTACATAACCTTCCACGACTATTAATGGCTGCCCCTCCAGCGCCGCTTGCCGTGCCCGCGGCTCCCCGTAAAGCATTCCGCCTTTATGAAACAGCGGCGTGTCGCTGGAATTCATATATTTGGCAGGCACGTAATCCCCTGTTTCAGGTGGCCGTAAATGATCGGGTAGTATCCGCCCGCCAAAGGCCACCACACGTCCACGGCGGTCCGGCACGGGAAACATAATCCTTTCCCGGAAGAAGGCATAAGGCTCCCGCCCGCTCTTACCGGGGCGTAAAACACCGGCCTCTATCATCTGTTTATCCGTATATCCCTTGGCCTGTAACACCTTACGCAAGGCCTGCCTGTCTCCGGGCGCATAACCGACCCTGAACTTGCTTAGCTGTTCATCGGTATTCCCGCGCTCTGTTATATAACGATAAGCTTCTTTATTGGATGGATCGCGCAATTGTGCCTCCATCCAGCGCGTTGCCTCTTCCATGAGGGAATAAAGGTCTTTTTCCTCTTTGGCTTTTTTGATGTCCTGCGGTGATTGCTGGGGCACCTGCATCCCCGCTTCGCTCGCCAGTGCTTCAATGGCCTCGATAAAGGACAGATTATCATGCTGCATTGCAAAACCAATGGCATCGCCATGCGCCCCACAACCAAAACAATGATAAAACTGCTTATCATCGTTCACATAGAATGACGCCGTTTTTTCATTGTGAAACGGGCAGCAGCCTTTGAATTCGCGCCCCGCCCGCGTTAAATTGACCTTTCGGCCAATAATATCCGATAAGGTCAGCCGCCCACGCAGCTCCTCCATAAATCGCGGTGGAATCGTCATATATTATGTTTAGCACAGGATTTCGCTGTGACGAGAGGTTTTTAGCTTGCCAGTCTCTTTTTCACTGCGCCGCCGGCCTTCGCCATATCCAACTGGCCTGCGTGCTTTTCTTTCAGGACGGCCATCACTTTCCCCATGTCCTTGATATTCTCAGCCCCTGTTTCGCGCACGATGTCATCAATAGCGGCGTTCATTTCGCTCTCGCTCATTTGAGTGGGCATAAAACGGCGAATAACTTCAATTTCTTCCATTTCACGGTCAGCAAGATCATCCCGCCCCGCATTCGCATAGGTCTCAGAGGATTCTTGGCGTTGCTTTACCATGGATTGCAATAGCGATAAAATTTCCGCCTCGCTGATACCCTGCACATTCCCGTTGCCACGCGCCAGAATGTCGCGGTCCTTCAAAGCAGCGGTGATTAAACGTATTGTTGATAATGCCACCTGATCTTTATCATGCATGGCAACTTTTAAAGCTGTGGCCAATTCGTCTCTTTTGCTCATTTTTTACTTTCGTTTCTTTAAAAACTAATCTATTACAATGTTTTCCAGTGGAACAATTTTACTGGAAGATTTTTTTATGACTGCCGAACCATCGACAACGTCGACAAACAATACACCTAAGCCTCCTGAAAATGCAAGCGCCGTCATTGTCCTCTCGGACGGAAAAACGTTTTACGGCAAAGGGTTAGGAGCTGAAACTCAAGCCGTTGGCGAGGTATGCTTCAATACTTCTCTCACCGGGTATCAGGAAATCCTCACCGATCCTTCTTATGCCGGAGAGATTATTACCTTCACTTTCCCGCATATTGGCAATGTTGGTACCAATAATGAAGATATTGAACATCAAACGCCTTTTGCGCGGGGCGCCATTATCCGCGAAGATATTACAACCCAATCCAGCTGGCGTGCGACACAGCATTTTGATGCCTGGCTCAAAAGCCATAATCTTGCGGCCATCTGCGGTATCGATACGCGTGCGCTGACCCGCTATATCCGCGATCATGGCGCGCCGAATGCCGTAATCTGCCATAAGGCCGATGGCAAATTCGATCTGGAAGCCCTTAAAAAAGAGGCGGCCGAGTGGCCCGGCCTCGAAGGCATGGATCTGGCAAAAGATGTCTCTTGCACCCAAACTTATGAATGGAATGAATCTCTTTGGGATTTAAAAGACGGCTACGGCACCATGGACAAACCTTTGCGTCATGTCGTGGCCATGGATTTTGGTGCCAAACGCAATATTCTGCGCTGCCTTGCCGCGACAGGCTGCAAAGTCACAGTTGTCCCGGGCAATAGCACGGCGGAAGATATTCTGAAACACAAACCCGATGGTGTCTTCCTATCCAACGGACCGGGCGATCCGGCTGCCACCGGGAAATATGCCGTGCCTGTCATTCAGAAACTGATTGAAAAGAATATTCCTGTCTTTGGGATTTGCCTAGGGCATCAGCTGCTTGCCCTCGCACTTGGCGCCAAAACCGACAAAATGCCCCTGGGCCACCGCGGTGCCAACCATCCGGTTAAGGATTACACTACCGGTAAGGTCGAGATTACAAGCCAGAACCACGGCTTTAAAGTCATACCGGACTCTTTGCCAGACGATGTGGAAGTCACACATATCAGCCTCTTTGATAAAACCAATGAAGGTATCCGCCATAAAAACAAACCGGCCTTTAGTGTGCAATATCACCCGGAGGCCTCCCCCGGCCCGCAGGACAGCCATTATCTGTTCGCTCGTTTTATAGACATGATTGATAATAAGGCTGCATAACAAATATGACACAGGATCTTATTAACGGCGCGGCTGAGTTTAAACGTTACCACTATGAAGGGAATGAGGCACTGATGGAATCTCTGGTCGAAGCTGGCCAGGACCCGAAATACTTTATCATTTCCTGTATTGATTCCCGCTGTAACCCCGGTACGATCTTTCGGGCAAAACCCGGCGCCTTCTTTGCGCATAAGGCGATGGGGGCTATCATCCGCCCCTACCACCAGGGCACTGCCTTGGCTGCTGCTCTGCAATTCGCGCTGAACTACAATAATGTCGGTATTATTATTGTTCTGGGGCACACACAATGTGGCGCCATCAAAGCATTGGCCGAAGATATTGATGATCCGGAAATATCCAGTTTTATCAGTGTGGCTAAACAAGGTCTGACCAAAGCCCAAAAATGCTGCGACACACATGAGGACATTCTGGCAATGACCGAACAAGAGGTCATTTTGGAAAGCGCCAAAAACCTGAAAGGTTACCCAAGCGTGAAAAAAGCGCTCAAAGAAAACCGTGTGGTTATCAAGAGGTGGCAGTTTGATATGCAAACTGGTGATCTTCTGGAGTTCAATGACCAAAGCAACACCTTTGAAAAAATCACATTAACAGGCACGGCAAATGAAAGCCGGCAAAAGGTATAAGGGGATATAATTTAATGAAATTGCAAAATCTCACACCTTATGTTTTTGCATTTACGCTGTTTTTATCAGCTTCTCTGGTGTTTTTTGTACAGCCTATGGTAGGAAAAATGATGCTGCCCTATGTCGGCGGATCGCCTGCAGGATGGGCCGTGACCATGTTTTTCTTCCAGACATGCCTGCTCTGCGGATACGGTTTGGCCTATCTCTTTTCCAAACTGCCCCCTCTCCCCAATGTCATAGCTATAGCGCTCGTCTTTATTGCCGGCGCTTTTTTTCTACCTATCAGTTATTATAATAATCTTGAGGGGGGCATTTCTCCCATTGCGGTCTTTGTACAACTGACCCTCACGGCAGCCGTCCCTTTTCTTGCCTTATCCACCATTGCGCCGGCTCTGCAACGCTTGTTTACTTTCAGCGGGCATGCCACTGCAGGTGACCCTTATTATCTGTACGCCGCCAGCAACATCGGAAGCTTTACCGGCCTGCTTGCCTATCCGGTTATTTTTGAACCTTTGATTGGTTTAAGTGCCCAAAGCAATTTATGGATGATTTTGTTTGGCATTCTGTTTCTATGCCTGTTCCTGTGTGCAGGCCTTATCATCCGTAATAACCCCAAATTATTCAGCCTTAAATTCACTGCTCATGAAAAAAGCGATCTTGTCGTAGAACGCGAAGAAAGCCCTGTCACATGGCAGCGGCGTTTTATGTGGGTCATTATGGCCGCTATCCCCTCCAGCCTGATGATCGGCGTTACAACCGAAATCACCACGGATATTGCTTCCGCGCCAATGCTATGGGTTCTACCACTTAGTCTTTATTTGCTGACAAACATCTTGGCTTTTTCCAAACGACACCTGATTGATATTAATAAATATTCATTCCTGCATATTCTTGGCGTTATTTTCATTATGACCCATAACATTGCCGGGTTCACAACAAAGGACTCTACTTTTTCAGCATTGGCAATATGCCTTGCTTACATGGCTATCTTTTACATTACTGCCATGATGCTTCACAGCCGGATCGCCAATGACCGCCCCTCAACCAGCAGACTGACAGAATTTTATCTTATGTTGTCGCTAGGTGGCGCCCTTGGCGGCAGCCTGAATGCTTTTGTCGCCCCCTATCTGTTTAATGATATGTATGAATTTCATGGAGTGTTGATCTTATCGCTCCTGCTCAATCCGACATTTTATCAAAAATTTCCGGAAAAAATTTCCGGTATTTTGAATATTCTGATCGGCGGTATGCTTGTCGCTTCCTTTTTGGCTGTGTTTACAGACATAGATACAAAAGTCTTATACGGGCTTATGGCAGTCTGCGTTCTGTTTGCCTCCATCCACACAAAATATCTCTTCCTTGCCGTCACGATCCTCTTCCTGACCTTAGCCATTAATAACAAAGACAACATTCATATTGCCCGTAATTTTTTTGGGGTTATTAAAATCCATGAAGGCACCGTCACCGGCGGAGAAGAGAAAGATGTGCGTATTTTAATGCATGGTACTACCTTGCATGGGTTCCAGCCTATAGGTGAAAACTACAGAAACAAATCTTTTGGTTATTACGGCGCCGCCAGTCCGGTGGGCGATATTTTTGAAGTCGCTGATCCTTCCAATATTGCCGTGCTGGGGCTTGGGGTCGGCTTGCTTGCCTGCCATACCAAAGAGGGGCGCGATTTTACCTTTTATGAGATTGATCAAAATGTCATTGACGCCGCAAAACAATATTTCACTGCCCTGAAAGATTGCGGCTACAAAGACATTGTTCTGGGTGATGGGCGCCTCGCATTAGCTGCAAGCGATGAAAAATATGATGCTATATTAATGGACGCCTTCAGCTCCGATTCCATCCCGGCCCATTTGATGACCGAAGAAGCTATTGAAATGTATTTCAGTAAACTCAAAGAAGATGCCCCAATTGTTGTCCATATTTCCAATCGTCATCTTGACCTGCGCAAACCGCTGGCAGCGATCGCAAAAGATAAAGGCTATTATTTCAGGGAAAAAATTTATGAGAGAACAAAAGAAAATCCTTATGAATATTCCTCACATTGGACGGTTATCACCAAAGATGAAAACTTTGCCCGAAAACTTGATAAAAAAGGTTGGAAAACCACCGAGACATCGATAAGACCATGGACAGATGATTACAGCAATCTGTTGGTGACCTTTAAATTCTTAGACATTTTTAAACCACAACCACCGGAAGAAAAGACAGAAAAGTAAAATGCCAAAACGTACCGACATTCAATCCATCCTTATCATTGGCGCAGGTCCCATTATTATCGGCCAGGCCTGCGAATTTGATTATTCAGGCACACAAGCCTGTAAAGCCTTAAAAGAAGAAGGCTACCGCGTAATTCTGGTCAACTCCAACCCTGCCACCATCATGACAGATCCGGATATGGCGGATGCAACTTACATCGAACCGATCACACCGAAAATTGTGGCGAAAATTTTAGAAAAAGAAAAGCCGGACGCCGTGCTCCCGACAATGGGGGGGCAAACAGCACTGAACTGCGCCTTAGCACTGGCTGAAGACGGTACGTTGGAACGGCTCGGCATTGAACTTATCGGCGCCAACCGGGAAGCCATTGAAAAAGCCGAAGACCGCGACCTGTTCAAAAAATGTATGAATGAAATCGGTCTGGAATCAGCAAAATCTATGCTCGCGCATAATAAGGAAGAAGTAGACAAGGCATTAGAGGAAATCGGCCTGCCTTGTATTATTCGGCCCGCCTTTACCATGGGCGGCACAGGCGGCGGAATTGCCTACAACAAAGACCAGTATTACGAGATCACGGAAGAAGGGCTTGATGCCTCTCCCATCAGCCAGATTCTGGTTGAAGAATCCATGCTCGGCTGGAAAGAATATGAAATGGAAGTCGTCCGGGATAAAAACGACAACTGCATTATTATTTGTTCAATTGAAAATATCGACCCCATGGGCGTGCATACCGGAGACTCTATTACCGTGGCCCCCGCCTTGACCTTAACAGACAAGGAATATCAACTCATGCGGAATGCCTCTTTGGCCGTGCTGCGTGCGGTGGGGGTTGAAACCGGCGGCTCCAATGTTCAGTTCGCCGTCAACCCGGAAAACGGGCGCCTCATTGTTATTGAAATGAACCCGCGTGTCTCTCGTTCATCCGCCCTTGCCTCAAAGGCCACCGGCTTCCCGATTGCCAAGGTCGCCGCCAAGCTTGCCGTTGGGTATACCCTTGATGAACTGGATAATGACATTACCAATGGCCGCACCCCGGCCTCCTTTGAACCGACAATTGATTACGTCGTAACAAAAATTCCACGTTTTAATTTTGAAAAATTCAAAGGCAGCAATAAAAACCTGACCACGGCGATGAAATCCGTTGGTGAAGTCATGGCGATTGGCCGAAACATGGAAGAATCCCTGCAAAAAGCCTTGCGCTCCATGGAAGAAGGATTAAACGGCTTTAATGAAATGAAAATCGGTGATGGAGAAACGCCCCATCCAGACCAACTACGCGCTGCCATTTCTGTGCCTACCCCGCGCCGTTTACTATATGTTGCCCAAGCGATGCGCCATGGCATGAGCAT
The DNA here is from genome assembly GCA_965216405.1 of uncultured Micavibrio sp. Lineage (GTDB taxonomy): Bacteria > Pseudomonadota > Alphaproteobacteria > Micavibrionales > Micavibrionaceae. The sequence goes on from OZ244161.1 coordinate 446,833, forward strand.
CGATGATATTCACTCCGCCTGTAAGATTGATAAATGGTTTTTAGAGCGTATTAAAAACATCATCAATACTGAAGAACGCATTCGGGAAAATGGCCTGCCGATAACTGCTCAAGGCTGGCTGGAATTAAAAAAACTGGGCTTTGCCGATGCGCGTTTGGCGCAAATTGTCGATGTGAAAGAAGAAAATGTAACAAAAGCCCGTCAAAAACATAAAGTACATCAGGTCTTTAAACGCGTGGATACCTGCGCCGCCGAAATACCATCCGAAACCCCTTACATGTATTCCACCTATGAAGGGAACGGCAGCGATATCGCCGAAAGCGAATGCGATCCTACAGATAAAAAGAAAGTCGTCATCCTTGGCGGCGGACCTAATCGAATTGGACAAGGGATCGAGTTTGATTATTGTTGTGTCCATGCCTGTTATGCTCTGCAGGAAGCAGGATATGAAACAATTATGATCAACTGTAATCCTGAAACGGTTTCGACGGACTATGACACGGCGGACCGCTTATACTTTGAACCGTTAACGGCAGAAAATGTGATTGAGATTATCCGTGCTGAAAGTATGAATGGCTCGGTAGAAGGCGTGATTGTCCAACTTGGCGGTCAAACACCGCTGAAACTTTGTCATGATCTGAAAAAAGCCGGCATTAACATTCTGGGAACGGACCCAGATGCCATTGACCTTGCCGAAGATCGGGAGCGCTTCCAGAAACTGATCAAAAAACTCAAACTTCGCCAGCCGAATAATGCCCTCGCTTTTTCAAAGAAAGAAGCACTGGAACTAGCTGAAGAAGTCGGATTCCCGCTTGTTATCCGCCCTTCGTATGTTTTGGGCGGCCAAGGCATGGAGATTGTCGGCTCTATCGAAGAAGTCGAACGTTATATGGAACGCGCGGTAAAAGTTTCCGGAAAGAACCCCGTTTTGCTTGATCGTTACCTGAAAGGTGCCATCGAAATTGATGTTGATGCCTTATGTGACGGTAAAGATGTTTACATAGCGGGGATCATGGAACACGTGGAAGAAGCGGGCATTCACTCCGGTGACTCTGCTTCTGTTCTACCGCCCCACTCCCTTCCCTACAAAACCATCCGCGAGCTTGAAAACCAGTCCATAAAACTTGCCAAGGCCTTGAAGGTCAAAGGCCTCATGAATGTGCAGTTTGCCGTCAAGATGAACAAGCATACAGGCGAATACGATATGTATATTCTGGAAGTGAACCCCCGCGCTTCTCGGACAGTCCCCTTTGTGGCCAAAGCTACCAATGTGCCTGTTGCTAAAATTGCCGCCCGCATTATGGCAGGCGAAAAGCTCAGCGATTTCCGTGATCAGTTGATCGGCATGGCATCCGACCATACGGCTGTTAAAGCTCCTGTCTTCCCCTTTAACCGTTTTCCCGGTACCGATGTCATTCTGGGCCCTGAAATGAAATCGACGGGTGAAGTCATGGGACTGGATGCTGATTTTGCCCAAGCCTTTGCCAAATCACAGATTGCCGCAGGCAATGTCCTGCCGACCAAAGGCCGCGTCTTTCTGTCTGTCAAAGACAGCGATAAGGAAGCCCTTATCCCTCTTGCCAAAGAACTTGCTGAAATTGGTTTCGATCTTGTTGCAACAGGCGGTACCTGCACAAAACTGCAGGAAGCAGGCCTGAATGTGGAGCGCATCAACAAAGTAATGGAAGGCCATCCGCACGTGGTTGATGCCATCATTAACGAGGAAATTGATTTCCTTATCAACACGACCAAAGGGCCACAGGCATTGTCTGATTCCATGAGCATCCGCCGTCAGGCCGTCATGCACAAGATCCCTTATTTCACCCTCCTGACATCCGCCCGTGCGGGGATACAGGCCATCCGCGCTCTTAAGAATCGTGAGATGGATGTGAAGCCTTTACAGGGATATTTCAACAATGATGATGAGGACGCGGAACAGGCTGCTTAAGACACAACCGTAGCCAGGCATAAAACTTGTCTGCCGGATTTTCTATAATAGCGATGTCTCCTGCCCTGAGATTGAACGCGTGGCCTGTTAGATTGAAATCTCCTGTGAGCGCCCCTTTGATGATATGAAATTACCAGAGAAAACCGATTATTAATTTTTTTTTGAACTATTCCATAGCTGCTTTGTTTGCCTGTTAACTTCGTAATTAAAGAATAACAGGAGACTAAAATGAACACCCACTTGAAACTACTATCTATGACAGCCGCAGTTGCGCTTTTATCTGCACCGGCATTGGCACATAAATCAGTGACCGCAGATGTAGATGCCGATGGACGGAATGAAACTTTGGTAAAATACAGCAAAAGCAAAGATGCTTTTACCCGTATTGATTCAAACCATGACGGCCGTATCACAATGAACGAATTTGAAAACAACACCATGCATGACAATGAGCCTGCGGTTTTCAAAATGTTTGACCAGAATAATGATGGGTATGTCACCCGCGCAGAAATTGAGCAAAACAGAAAAACAGGCGGAGACAGAGTAAACTCTTCAGCCCGTTCCGTGTCTAACCTGAAGTCAAGCTCTGGTGCCCCTGTTGGTAGTATGGATGAGAAATACTACAATAGCACAGCATACATAGATAACCCTTTCTATGATGATCCTGAATTATCGAATGACGTTGATTATGATATCGACAACCCATTTGTAAATGATCCCGAATTGGCGAATGATGTAAACTGGGAATGGCCGGCACATATTGATACAAACAAACCTATGTTTAATCAGTTAGATGATAACAATGACGGTCGTGTCTCTCAGGCAGAATTTGAGAGAAACACAATCCTTGATAATGAAGCCCAGGTTTTTGCAATGTTTGATAAAAATCAGAATGGTGCTATCAGCAAATACGAGCTGAAAACATACGAAAAAACAGGCGGTAAAAGATAATATCTGCCCATGATATAAAGTTAAATCCGGCTATTTAGCCGGGTTTTTCTTATCCCTTGACCCTTATGGGTTATTTTTATAACGTTAGCGAAAGTCCGCTTTTTTGCGGGCTTTGTTAGTTTAAGGATATAAAACAATGAATACACAAGTGCCTATCACACCGGGCGGCTATAAAAAGCTGCAAGAAGAGCTTAAAGAGCGTAAAACCGTCACCCGTCCTGAAATTGTCGAGTCGATTGCCGTGGCGCGTGAACATGGTGACTTAAAGGAAAATGCCGAATACCACGCGGCAAAAGAACAACAAAGCTTTAACGAAGGCCGCATTACCGAACTCGAAGGAGCTATCGGCGCGGCGCAGATTATCGACCCGTCAAAATTTTCGGGAGATGCGGTCAAATTTGGCGCAAAGGTTATGATCGTTGATGAAAAAACCGATGAAGAACGTACTGTGACCATCGTCGGAGAATATGAATCCAATGCTGATAAAGGCCTTATTTCTATTACCTCGCCGATCGCGAAAGCTCTGATCGGGAAATCTGTTGGCGATAGTGTCAAAGTCCAGACCCCCAAAGGCGGCGTAGATTACGAAATTCTTGAAGTTAAATACAGCTAGTTATTTAAAGAACCGAGATTGGAACGCCCGGCTCTTCTTTTGATGAGCGGACAAGCGGCATGGTCTTGACCGATGTCACATTTTCCAATGCCGTAAGCTTATTGGTCAGAAACTGCTGATAGGAATCCCAGTCCTTGGCCACAATACGCAGGAAGAAATCCACCTCGCCGGAAAGCATATGACATTCACGCACTTCATCCAGTTCTGCACAGGCTTGTTCAAATTTTTTCAAATCCTGTTCCGCCTGGCTTTCCAGTTTGATCATGGCAAAAACCGACAGGCCATAACCAAGCGCCTGAATATCAAGTTTCGCATGATAGCTTTTAATATAGCCGCTTTCTTCTAGCGCTCTGACCCGCCTCAGACATGGCGGTGCGGAAATACCGGCATTTTTGGAGAGTTCCACATTGGTAATACGACCATTCGCCTGCAAATCGCGTAATATCTTACGATCGATCTTATCCAGCTTAATCCTTTTCATGGATTTTTCTTTCCCCTACGTGAAATTTTATTCTTCTAAAGCCTTAGTAATAGGGTATAAGGTTTCAAATTCATGAACTCAAGCGTTTTATCGAATGAATGGAAAAAATATTACTTGTTGGGTAATTACCGAAGGAATGATTGGCACACAGAACCAATGTGTCGGTGTTGCCGAAGCCCTACATCTTGATCCGGTCATTAAAATAATTACGTTAAAACAGCCATGGAAATTACTCTCTCCCTGGTTGGGTTTTGAAATAAAACACAGCTTTATCCCCCCTTTATCCACAAGGCCGGATAAAACATGGCCAGACCTTTTAATAACCTCCGGCCGTAAATCGGTCGCGGCCGCCCGCTATATAAAAAAACAAAGTGGCGGCAAAACTTTTACAGTTCATATCCAAGATCCTAAAATCTCCCCTCACCAGTTCGATCTTGTGGCTGTTCCCCATCATGATGGCCTGCGCGGGAACAATGTAGTGGTCACGCATGGTGCACCAAACCGTCTTACCCCTGCCCGGTTGGAAGACGCCAAAACGCAATTTTCTTCTCTGTTCAAAGAAACCAAGACACCGCGTATTGCTGTCCTTATTGGCGGGAACAGCCGCACCCATACCCTGACCCCCGCGATCATGCAAAAACTTGTCACAGACTTAAATAAACTGGATGGATATCTCATGGTCACCGCCTCCCGCAGAACAGGGGAAGAAAATCTTAAAATCCTGCAAGACGGTCTGAAAGAAAAGCCCGCTTTTATCTGGGATGGGAGCGGCGAAAATCCATATTTGGGAATGCTCGCCTGGGCAGACCATATATTGGTAACGGCAGATAGCGTGTCCATGATCTCGGATGCAGCCACGACGGGCAAACCCGTGCACGTTATCCCGCTTGACGGTCATTCCGCGCGCTTTGATCTATTCCACACCCACATGCAAGATGTGGGCGTTACAAGACCCTTTACAGGCACTCTTGAAAGTTGGACTTACGAGCCCATTCAGGATACCGCAACAGTTGCAAATGCCATAACCACAGCCATGCAAAAAATGTATAGATAACGTCGCTTTGCTCTTTACCCATAAGCCAAAGACATTTAAATATTGAGTAATTCAAATTCGGAGAAAGTCATGAGTAATATTATTCCTACAAAAATGCTGATCATCGGGTCCGGCCCTGCGGGTTACACAGCCGCCGTTTATGCCGCCCGGTCGAATCTCAATCCTATACAGGTATTGGGAATGCAGCCTGGGGGCCAGCTAACCATTACCACCGATGTTGAAAACTATCCCGGTTTTGCAGACCCTATTCAAGGACCATGGCTCATGGAGCAAATGAAGGCACAGGCCGAAAATGTTGGAACGAAAACCATTCAGGACATGATTGTCGATGTTGATTTTTCTTCGCATCCCTATAAAGCCAAAGCGGAATCAGGAACGGAATTTCTGGCTGATACAATTGTCATCTCCACAGGTGCCAAAGCCCGCTGGCTTGGTCTTCCCTCTGAAGAAAAATTCCGTAATATGGGCGTCAGCGCCTGTGCAACCTGTGATGGATTCTTCTTCCGTGGCAAACGCGTAGCCGTTATAGGCGGCGGTAATTCCGCCGTAGAAGAAGCCCTTTTTCTCGCCAACCTGTGTGATAAAGTGACCCTTATCCACCGCCGCGACGAATTACGCGCCGAAAAAATCATGCAACAGCGCTTGTTCGATAATCCGAAGATTGATGTCCTGTGGGATAACGTCGTTGATGAAATTCTTGGCGTTGAAGTCGGTCAGGGTGATGTTCCCGGTGTCACCGGACTACGGGCCAAAAATGTTAAAACAGACGAAGAAACGATATTAGAGCTTGAAGGCGTGTTTATCGCTATCGGCCATGATCCCGCAACGGAGCTCTTTAAAGGCAAGCTCGATATGGATGGGGAGGGATATTTGATTACAAAACCGGATTCTACCGCCACGTCCATGCCAGGGGTGTATGCCGCCGGCGATGTTAAAGACAAAACTTATCGTCAGGCCGTAACAGCCGCAGGAATGGGATGCATGGCCGCTTTGGAAGCGGACAAGTTCATCGCCACCCTGGAAGCCGGAGACAACAAAGAAGCGGCTTAAAAATGTAATAATCGGCTTGTACGATAGCAACGGGCAAGCACAATAATTTCTAGGAACATGGCAGGAATGCCATGCCATTAATGTAGAAGGATTTAAGATGGATTGGGATAAACTAAGAACATTTCACGTCGTGGCTGAAGCCGGTAGCTTTACCCATGCAGGTACAGTGCTGGATCTTAGTCAGTCCGCTATTTCCCGCCAGATCAGCGCCCTGGAAGAAAGCCTTGATGTGAAGTTGTTCCAGCGTCATGCCCGTGGGCTTGTCCTGACAGAAGCCGGCGAAATTTTGCGCAATACTGCGAAAGATATTTTCGGCAAACTGGCAATGGTTGAGGCGCGCTTAAGTGATTCAAAGCTTAACCCATCTGGTACTTTACGGATTACAGCGCCGGGATTTTTTGGCTCTACATGGCTTGTACCGCGCATTACAGAGCTGCATCAGGAATACCCGGACCTGCAGATTTCCCTGCTTTTCGATAACAAAGTCTTGAACCTGAACATGCGCGAAGCGGACGCAGCCATCCGCTTATTTAAGCCGGACCAAAATGATCTCATCTATCAATCATTAGGAAAAATTAAATTTCGCATTTGCGGCAGTAAAGCTTATTTTAAAAAGCACGGCAAACCGGAAACGCTAAAAGATCTGAAGAACCATACCATCATCGGCTATCCCCCGAACGTCCCTGCCCCTTACGAAAATCCTAACTGGTTATTGCGAAAAGCCAATATCAATCTGAACCATAATTCAAAAGTGATTCAGATTAATTCGCTGTACGGGATTTTTGAATCCGTCAAAAATGATTGTGGTCTGGCTGCTCTGCCTGAATATCTGGTAAAATCCTATAAAGAGATTGATACCTGTCTGGAAAAAACCACCCCTCCCGACGTTGAAATATATTTCGCGTTTTCCGAGGAACGTAAGCATTCTACCCGCATTAAAGTATTGCAGGACTTCCTGACAAACAGCATTAAAGACAGTGGTTTTTTAACATAAAATACATGTGAATTTTTTCTTGTTAATTATGTGAAAAATGTCCCTCAAAATGATTTTTTAGTGTTTACTTCCGGAATTTAGGGGCGTATAACCCGCAAAGCTCTTCAGGAAACACCCTATTCCTCACAGAATTCGGGTGTTTTGGAAGGGCCAGGATAAATGGGTTATGCCTGTATATCCTACGTCGTTTGCGACGTGCCATTCGTGGCATTGGCGCATATTTTATCTACCGGCAACGTGTTCGCACGCATGGCGGGTTTAAAAAGACGTGAAACCTCCCTGTTCAACTCACCGGGCGCTTCTTAACGGAAGGGCCCGGTTTTTTTATTCTTCGAAAAAACGCAAAATACAAAAAGTTATACACTTACACACATTCTAGTGCCTTCTCGGATCATTATTTTCTTTCAATAAAACAAAGACTTATTATCATCAGCATCATGGACACCAATATCCCGCAAAATGAAAAAGAACCCGTTATCGCCTTGTTTAATCATGGCGGCGGCCTGCGCGGCTTGATCCCCGCGCATATGATGACGCGGATTGAGAAGAAAACAGGCCATCGCATGAGCGAAATGGTCGATATTTTTTGTGGACCCTCCACAGGCGCAATTTTAAATTCGGCCCTGACCCTGCCCCACCCGGATCATCCGCACCGCGCAAAATACCGCGCCCGCCATCTTGTGCGCTTTTACGAACGCGAAGCACAAAATATCTTCCCCCCCGACAGATTTCGGGAATTACGCGGCTTGCTTCATGATTTTAACAACCGGCTGACAAAGATCAGCCAGTTGGAAAGTATTTTTAAACACGGCCACTATAACCCAGAATATCTAGGTAAAGCCCTGCGCGCGCTCTATGGCAATGCCCGGTTGAGTGATAGCCTGAGAAGCCTCGTTATTCCTTTTTATTCCATTGACGGCGCGAACACACCGGACGGCTTTTCTTCTTATGATAGCCCCAGCCATGCGATGCAGCATTATGCCCGCGAAGGCGGCCATGCTGTCTGGCTGCGTCATATGCGTCTGCATAACGGCAAACAACATATTAACAGAACACCCAATGTTTCTTTATATGATGCCGTCATGGCCAGTTGCGCCGCCCCGACATATTTCCCCTGTCACCACTTTAATATTGGTTGGCCGGATGAACGTGGAAACAAGGAATATGCAGGTATCGACGGCAACGTTTTTGACAACCCTGCCGTGTCTTACTATGGCTCTTTGCAAAAGCAACTGGATCCCCATCAAAAAATCACCATGATCTGTCTGGGCACAGGCTACACAAATCGCTCCATCAGTAAGGAAAAATGGAATAAATACGGCTCCCTTGGGGTCGTTGACCCAGTCAATGATTTGCCTCTTATTAATATTTTTTTCCATGCCTCGGAATCCGCGCTCTCTCATAGTTTGCTGCATGAGCTTAACGATGATTTGCACATTTTCAACCGTCCGATGATTGATGTGGAAGACCCGACCAATCCGAGCTTCAGAATAGATGACGGCTCCCCCGCCAATCTTAAAAAGATGCGTGATTTCGCCGAAAGCATCATGGAAGAACAGGCAAGCCACCTTGAGGATGTCTGTGAAAAACTTGTCCGAAACCGCGATAAAAAAGAAGTGCGAAATCAGGAAACACAGAAGAAAAAGAAAAGGGGTTTCTTCTCTTTCTTTACGGGAAAATAGTCTTTTTTTCCTTTATAAACAGTCTCCTATGTGGACAAATCTTCTTAGCCTCTGGATTTATGGTCAAAATCTGGCATAATCGATCTCATTATTATGTATTATAAGATTCAACAAGGTATATTACGTAAGACCCTATACTGAGTATTTAATAATCGGGGGACAATGAGGTCAATTAACACGCTTATAGAGTATTTTCCGTCATCGTCAGATGTCTTAAATACCGCCGCCTCCATCCCTTTCTACGCCTCCCGCACAGCTACTTTTGCCTATGATGTTACCGCGCAAAGCGCGCTGTCTAAATATCAAAAAACCAAAGACGGCATTAGCTCAGTCAAAGACGCGATCGGCCTGCTGCAAGCTACTTACCGGACTATTCGCGGCATTGGCGAAGTCATTGAAAATGAAGGGAAATGTAAACCCCTGCCTTTTCCCGCTAGTTGGACACAAGAAAGTGTGATTGCCGGCGACCATGAAACGACGATCTGCAAGATGTCTGTCGACAAGGCGATTGGCACTTATATTTTTGCGATGGGTCACGGTACTGAAAGCGCCTATTACAAACCCTGGATCGAGCGCGTCAATGCCCGCGGCTATAATGTCGTCACCATAGAACTGCCGGAACCTGAACATAATGATTATTTTGCCAATGGGGAGCGTATTAACGAAGGTTACGAAGCTATCATCGCGGACACGGTATTAAATCCAGCCTCTGCCGTATACCGGGATATTCCTGTGTGGCATACCATATCGCTGCTGACACATTCTGCCAGCGGACAGGCTTTTGAATCCGCCTTGCGCAAAGATGACCACAAGGTGGATTTTGCCCAGGCCATGTTCGGCGACCGGATATTTCATTCGGGCATCATGCTGGATACGGCACACTCCTCATTACGTCATGCCTGGCTTTTTTCTGTCCTATATGATTGTTACAGTCAATTCACCCATGTACGAGACAAAAAGGCTGGCACCACCGAAGCTGACAGATTCTGGATCAGGGAAGAACTGGAGGTGGCCTCTAATCACTATGCCACCACCATGCAAGTAAACGTTACTCATGCCCAGGCTTATGCGCTTAAACATGGCGGCATAGATCTGGTACGGTCGGTAAAAAATCCAAAAAAGCTAAGTGAGGCATTTAAAAACCTCAAACGCACTATCATTATGGGACTGGATGAAACCAGCGCCTGTCCCAAGACAGGAAAGGATTATGCTGACCACCTGCCCGGCGCGGAATTTATCGGCATTGAAGAGGTTAAACATAATCCACTTATGGAATGCGCAAAGGCCTATGCCATCGTGGCCAGAAATACTGTTCCTTATACAAAGGAGCGTTTTAGGGCATTGCAGGAATCGGTAAAACAGGCTTCAGCCAGCGAAAAAATCGTGCCGGCATTAAAAGGGCTCGAAGCAATATAAAAAACCCTTTCGGCAACCACAGAATCATTATTTACTAGGCGTGTAAAATAAGTCGTAACAATAGATATTCAAAACATGTCAACTTTCTTCATATCATTCAGGCTGTTACAGCTTTATAAAAGGAAACCCTGATAATGGGGGTAGTAAGCGTTCTAACCCGTCCGTTTACTTTTAGCCCTTCTTCGCCTTGCGACTCTCTCCCTGCTTTTTCCAAACTTTTTGAACAGCATTTTAGCGATTATGATCCCGATAGGGAAAATTCGCGGCCAATTCTTATTGACGCATGGCGGAAAGGTGCCATTCCTCCCCACTGGATCCGCGCGGACTTTACTGAAAAGGAAAGCGGGCTGAATGTCCCCTGCTTCCGCTCAAATGCCAGAGAACCATGGCTGGAATTACGCTTTGTTCTTGGCTTTAAGGCTGTCCCAATGGCATATTTTCGCCAAATCAAATTACTCAATAATCTCGGCATTTCCGTGACAACGATGGTTCTTCCCGATACGGGACGTAAGCCGGGATTTATGCAGCCGTGCATTCGCGCAACGCACCGCTTCCTGACAGATGATGCGCTTGCCATCCATCAAACTAGCAATCCCGACCTCCCGCGGGCCATGATGGATCATTCGACGGGGGGCTTATGTTACGCCTTGAATGAAATGAATCCGGACAAGCGAAAGCAATATAATCAAAAATTTATCAGGGTCATTCATATGGCCTCTTTTTTTGGCATTGCCGGCGCCAATGAAAAGTTTACCCCCTTTAAAAGGAAAATGATGGAATGGTTAAAACCAAAAGACAGAAGCCGCCTAACAAGTGAAACCCGGCAGGGACGCATTTATGCCGCCTTTATGGCTTTGTGGCAGGGTGATCCCGGCATCTACAGCTCTATTGCCGACCCGAGTTTTGAAGCCATGGAAGAATTGGAAAGCTATGGATTAAAATATTTAAACCAGCTTGAATCCAAGCCTGTGAAATCAAATGTGACCCAAGTTTTTGTCGTGCCCAAAAAAGATAATGTTGCCTGCCCGCTCAGTTTGAGGTTTGTGGCAAAATTACTGGGGGGCGAAACCTTCCAAATGAAAAACTTTCACAACCCGTGGATAGAAAGTCCCCGCCGCTACACCAGAAAACTGGTCGAAACATTGTTGGAGGGCATAGAAGAGCTCGGTCCTGAGTACGCCGCCTTGCCTACAAAGCAGGCAAAAAACTATCTCGCTGAAGAAAGCCTGCGACGGGCATGGAAAGTGATCGACAATCCGTTACAATTTACAAAACGCTTTACCAAAGCGATGCGGGCTTATAACGGGATCCAATCCCTCCATGAACACCCCGCCCCTAGTGAACCTTCAATAAAAACAGCGCCGGTTCACGCACCGGACGTTTATGCGACCGCGGCGGCGGCTCCTTCAAGTGCTTGACAGGCTGTCTGGATACGCTCGCAGGCTTTAGTCAATATTTCTTCCGAGGTTGCGTAAGAGATACGGAAATGGGGAGATAATCCAAAAGCTTCCCCATGCACACACGCAACTCCTTGGGATTCAAGAAGATAGCTGACAAAATCCTCATCGGTTTCAATTACCTTGCCATCGGGTGTTTTCTTACCAATCACCCCTGCACAGGAAGGATAGACATAAAAGGCTCCTTCGGGATTCGGACAGCTTAAACCTTCACATTCATTTAACATGTTAACCACCAGATCACGACGGGACTTGAACGCGTCGATCCATGGCTTCATAAAGGACTGATCCCCGTTCAATGCTTCCACGGCAGCCGCTTGGGAGATAGAACAAGGGTTGGACGTGCTTTGTCCTTGTATCTTCGCCATCGCCTTGATCAACTCTTTAGGTGCGCCGGCATAGCCAATTCGCCAGCCTGTCATGGAATAAGATTTGGATACCCCGTTAATCGTAATCGTGCGGTCTTTTAATTTTGGCTCTACCTGCGCGGGAGTGCAGAATTCAAAATCTCCATACACCAGATGCTCATACATATCATCTGTCATGATCCAGACATGCTCATGTTTTAAAAGCACATCGGTTAAGGCCTTCATGTCTTCTATGGTATATCCCGCTCCGGTCGGATTAGACGGGGAATTCATAATCACCCATTTTGTTTTTGGGGTAATCGCCGCCTCTAATTGCGCCGCCGTCATTTTAAAATTATTTTCGGCCGGACAATCCACAATAACAGGCTCGCCTTCGGCCAATAACGTCATATCCGGATAAGAAACCCAGTATGGCGCCGGAATAATAACCTCATCTCCAGGATTAAGAGTTGCCATTAACGCATTGTATAAAACCTGCTTTCCGCCGGTTCCGACTGTAATTTCATCACGGCTGTATTCCAGCCCGTTATCACGCTTGAATTTGGCAATAATGGCATCTTTCAATTCAGGCGTGCCATCTACATTGGTATATTTGGTCTGACCATTATCCATGGCTTTTTTGGCCGCCTCTTTTATAAAATCCGGTGTATCAAAATCCGGCTCCCCCGCGCCGAGTCCTAAAATATCCTTTCCGGCTGCTTTCAGTTCTTTGGCCTTGGCAGTAACAGCCAATGTGGCAGAGGGTTTAATGCGGCTAAGACGGTTTGCAAGAATAGACATAAGGACTCCTTTTATGATCGCTGTTATTCACTGACAGCCAAAATAAAGCATATAAAACTAGTCCCCGCCAAGCGCTTTATGCTAAGTTTAGTTTTTTATTGTTTTCAATTACTTATCATTTTTCTTTTGTATTAGCCGCGACAATATTATAAACCACAATGTCATGAAGAAACTCCCCAAGATTAAGACACCTGTCAAAATCCTGATTTCAGGGCTTCTTCTGGCATTCTTATGGACGCGTATGGATAAAGGCGCCTTGCAGGATGCCGCCCATATGGTTCATGCATCCTCTTGGTTTTATGCCGTATTTTTCATTATCGCCCAACTCGTTCTTTTATCTTTACGCTGGATGTATCTGATTAATGTGGGTCATTTCAGAATGAACTTTAAAGATTCGATTCAAGTCTCTCTGGCCAGCCAGATTGCCAATATGCTTTTCCTTACCACCGTCAGTGGTATTGCCGTTCGTGTCGCCATGGCCTATCAGCACGGCGCCTCGCTCTTTAAATCTGTTTTTGCCACTGCAATTGACCGCATTATGACTCTGGCGGCGCTGCTCCTTTTATGTGCTTTCTTCCTGCCTTCTTTAACAAATTATATTGATGCCTCGCTATCAAAGAATATCGGCTTTTTCGTTGCAGCCATGATTTTGGTTTTATTTGTCCTGACCCCGCTTTTGGCTGTCACCATTACCAATAAAATACCCGCACGCATTTTTTCAAAAGGAAATATGCGCTCCGGCCAACGTTACATAAAATTACTATTTGGCAATTACGGGTTATTAGGCAAAATTCTTTCTGTCAGTCTCTTAGGACAAATGAGCTTTTTTGCCGCAGTCTACTGTATTGCCCTCTCATCAGGTATCGAGCTGGGTTTTCTTCAAATTATGATTGTCTTACCGGCAATAGCCCTAGTCTCCAGTATGCCTTTTAGTTTTGGTGGCTGGGGAATTCGTGAAGGGGCCTTTATTTATGGGCTTGGTCTTTTAAATGTGCCGATGGAAACAGCTTTTTCTGTTTCCGTGCAGATCGGCCTTGTCAGTTTGATTGCCATGATGGTCGCCGGTATTCCCGCTCTCATATCCTCAGACATGATGACTTCAAAAAAACGCATGATGAAAGCTTTTGCCAAAATCAATAACAAATAGATCAATCAACGCAAGCAAGCCCCTTTTCATAACGAAAGCAAGCACCTGCGTCTTTTTCACTCTCGCCATCATCGTGCAGATACAAATTACCTTGTTTGCCAGTGATGGATATTATGGACTGCGCCTTAATCTGGCAGACCTTATGCTTCCTTTTATGGGACTTTTTATTGCGGGTAGTTTGTTATTACACAAAAGCCACTGGCCCGTCTTTCAGGTTCAGTATATTTATGTCTGGCTGGCCGGACTTGCTCTCATTCTACTGGGCGCATTAACCCACAGCTATCTGCTCTATGGGGCGGTATCACAATGGGCCTTCCTCAATAAATTTTGCGGCTGGTTTGTTTTATGTGCTTATTTCCTCATGGGGGCCTGGTTTGTGCGTAATCTGCCGAGGAAGACAATTGCCGGTTTCTTTAAAATCGCGGTGCTGTTCTTTCTGGTGGTTTTTTGTATCTGTGCCATCCCTTTATTTCTTCATTACATCCATGTCATTGAAAATCCCGGCATCTTTGAATTTCCCGTAGCAGGTATGATGGCCAATAAGAATGCCTTCATCTTTTTATTCCTATCCTTCTTCTGTCTTGCCAACCTGATGCCGCGTGACCGCTTTTGGGGTAAAGCCGCTCTTATCTTTTGGCTCCTCGCTCCTTTTGCTTATGCATTAACCTTTGCCCGGGCGGGGCTGTTTATATTTCCACTTCTAATTCTCTTTTTATGGCTGTTGAAAGCCGACATCCCTTGGAGGAAATCCCTCTTATTTATTTCCCTTGGCTCTTTATTCATCTTCACCTTTAATTGGATGGGAGTACATAATATATTAGGTATAAGCCGTATCGACGGCTTCCATCCCCATAGAAATGTAGCCATAACAGACCTTCAACAAGTGATTGGTAATCCTTCCACTTTAACTGAAAGCAAGCCGCCGGAAAATATAAACTATGGTGGTGACCGGATGCGCATCGCTATTATCCAGACATCCCTTGAGGCCATTAAAGATCATCCTGTTATCGGTGCGGGGCTGGGCTCAGCGTCTATCTATCAGCAGCAAAAATGGGGAAAGTTCGTAAACATTATTGATTGCACCCCTCTTTGGTTATGGGCGGAAACGGGGCTAATCGGACTGATTGCATTTTTAGGGTTTTACTTCACTTGCCTGATAACGCTTTGGAAAAACAGCGCCAAAACCTCCTTTGATCCCTATGTCAGAAGCATGCTTAAAGCTGTTTTAATGATCATGATTGTCTTTGGAGGGATGTGCCTGCTCCATGAAATTCTTTATACGCGCTTCTTATGGCTATTTATGGGAATGGGCATTGGCCTGCCACTTACACAGGCGCGGCATCAAGACTGATCTGATGATCTTCCAACCATTTCTTTAAGGGTGCCAATACAGGTTTATCGATATTCGCCTTAATATAACTTTGCAAACGCGGGACATGCGGCAGGTATTTGTCCATACCGCGCTCCTTATACAGCTTCAAAAACAATCCAAGGACACGGCTGTGGAAATGGGCCGACAGCACGACATACCAGTCTTCAAAAACTTGCCGTTCCTCATCGCTCATCCCTGCGCAATAAAGGGCTTTCATTTCATTTTTAATCTCATCAGGCACGCTTGTGCGGGCATCTTCGAGCAGGTTGAGTAAATCATAGGGTTGCGGTCCCCAAAACGCATCCTGAAAATCAATCAATCCGTATCCCGCTTCCCGGTCAGGGCACCAGATCAGGTTTTCCAGGTGATAATCAGCATGACAGAAGGTGTTTACCGCAGGTGGCATGTTACGTTCTACCTCCTGCCACATTTCCTGATAAGACTGGTGCAATTCCTTGTCCGGTGACAGGGAAGAGACACTCGGCACATAGAACTCAACAAACTGCGCCAGACGCTCACGAATAATGCAATCATTATAAGACGTTAGTGAAAGAACATTATCCTTTCCCTGATCTTTTATACAGACCAGTATTTCTGTTCCGCGGCGGTACAGTGCGTCTTTCTCATGACCTTTTCTTAACACATCACCAAAGCTGTCCTTACCCAGATCTTCGATAACGGCCAGTCCCATATCAATATCATGATAATAAATCTCCGGCACTTCCAACCCGAGGCTGCCAAGATAATCGCAAATATCGAGATAAGCTTTCAAACCAGCTTCATAGCCGGCCCGGCTCATATCCATGAGCAACGCGCGTTGGCCCTTCATCTTTAACTGGAAATAACACCGGTATCCGGCATCTGCTCCCATCGGAATAACTTCTGCATTCCCCCAACCGGCAGCTTGCAGAAAATCAGTATGTTCAAAAGAAGTTGTTGCGTGAGAGGTCATTGCTTGGGCCACAGCGTTCATTATCTAAATCTTATATTGCTTGATTAATCGGAAGATTGGGTTTTGCTGATCATCTTACGGATCGCGTCAATATGCGCCTGAGAGGCTCCCTGCTTTTTAACAGGACGGCCAAAATTTTCCTGGCCAAATTGCGCGGAGTCTCCACCGGCAATCGCCTTCAAAATATCCATGCCAAAAGAATCTTCATCTTCACTGGATTCAGGTGTTTTTAAAACTTCAGGGTCTGTCTTGCCGGTAACCACACGATCAACAGCGTGGGCAACGATGCCTATCATGTGCGGCTTCACCAATTCTTTCAGCAATCTGTTATCTTCCATTGCCATGGCGATAACATGATTGCGGGCATTCGCCGTATTGCCTTTGGTCGCAGCCAAAGCCTCTTTAATTTTCTTGGTCGAATATTCGCGCGACATAATCAATTAAACTCCTGTGATAACTACTTAGTATAACACATGCTAGGCTTCATAACTATAGAACCTTGCCGCTCTGCACAAGAAATCATAGCACGTTGCAAGAAAATATTGCCCTATTGCCATAATATTAACCTATTTTCTTTATTGACATAATAAACATTTAAGCATATAAGGTCATATGAATTTTCGGAGGGGTTCGAAAGTTAAGGACGAAAATAGAGGCAAATAAAATGAATTCATTGAATACTTTAACACTGGCTGGAACTTTTACTCTTTTTATGGCGGGCACAGGGGCGGCTGAGTGTCGTGGTGCTTCATATGATCGAAGCGGCGACTATATGCGCGGTACGGTTCACAGTTACTCACTTCCATCTGCTGAAGAAAGATGTGAAAGAAGATTGGCAGAATTTGCCAGTCAAGAATTCACTAAAGGTGCGGCACGTGTAGAAGGCTCATTACAATGCGGACAAGGTAAACCAGTTCAGTATACGATCATCAATCGTGGCAGCACACCTAATTTTACTGGCTGTTAAAAATTAAGAAATAATTAAAAACACTTTACATTATGAAAAACAAAAGTATATTCCGACCATTTTAACATTATAGATATAAAGGGACAAAATAATGAAACCATTCACTACACTCGCAGCAGCAGCAGCAATCACTGTCAGCTTTGCTACATCAGCAGCAGCAACTTGTACTATCAACGGCGATGGACATATTACAGGCCTCTTCCGTAGTAGAAGCTTTAACGCACTTGAAGACAATGTTACCAATTACATCCGTAGAAACCCTACAGGTATCGGCGTAATAATCTCGCAAACACGTGGAACAATCATTCATCGTGGGAGACAAGATACAACTGGCCTTTCAGACGCTCAAGCAGATAGACTATGTCGTGTTGGCCGAGCTCAGAACGCTGATTTAGTTCAGACTTTAGCTCCGCGCTAATAGACAAAGCTAATAATTTTATAAAAGGGCGCTTTTTAAGCGCTCTTTTTTTGCAATAGATTACAGCGCGCTTAATTCTTTCATCAAATTCTGCACGCCTTTGACCCGCTCTGCGGCTGTCTCCCACTGACGGGTGGCAACAATCTTCTGGTCATGGGGACGGATTTTGACGCTGCCTTTTTTAGCATCAATCCACTGCATGACTTTGACGGCATCGGGCGGCGTGTCTTTATAAAAACCGATAACCGCCCCTTTCGGTCCTGCTTCAACACGGTCCACTCCCGCCTGACGGCAAAGCTGTTTGATCGCTACAATATCCAGCAGATTTTCAACTTCAGCGGGCAAATCACCGAAACGGTCGATCATTTCGGCAGCAAAAGCATCAATGTCAGCCCTATCTTCCAGTTCGGCCAAACGGCGATACAGGCTCATACGGATTCCCAAATCCTCGACATAAGTTTCGGGAATCAGGACGGACGTGCCGATATTAATCTGCGGTGACCATTTATCTGCAGGCACATCATCCACATCAACACCTGCTTTGGCCATAGCAACGGCTTCTTCCAACATTTGCTGATAAAGCTCGACCCCGACCTCGCGGATATGCCCGGATTGTTCCTCACCCAGCAAGTTCCCCGCTCCGCGGATATCCATGTCATGACTGGCTAATTGGAAGCCCGCCCCCAGCGTATCCAGCGTTTCAATCACCTCCAGACGCTTTTGCCCCTGCGGGGTCAGCTTCTTGCGCGGATCATGCGTCAGATACGCATAGGCACGGACTTTGGACCGGCCAATACGCCCCCGGATCTGGTAGAGTTGCGCCAGACCAAACATATCGGCGCGATGCACCACCATGGTATTGGCAGTGGGAATATCAATGCCGCTTTCAATAATATTGGTGGCCAGCAAGACATCATATTGCCCATCATAAAAGGCGCTCATACGGTTTTCCAAATCGGTTGGCGTCATCTGCCCATTGGCGGTTACGGTTTTCAATTCCGGCACCAATTCTTTCAATTGATCTTCTACTTCTTTGAGATCTTTAATACGAGGCACCACATAAAAGCTTTGCCCGCCGCGGTAATGCTCCCGCATCAAGGCCTCACGAATGACCATCGGATCATAGGGCAGAACAAAAGTCCGGATTGCCAGACGATCAACGGGTGGTGTTGTAATCAGGCTCATCTCCTTCACCCCCGTCAGAGACATTTGTAATGTCCGCGGGATTGGCGTAGCCGTCAGGGTTAAGACATGCACATCACTGCGTAATTCTTTCATGCGCTCTTTTTGCTTCACACCAAAGCGCTGTTCTTCATCGACAATAACCAGTCCCAGATGCGCAAACTTCACATCCTTGGCAAAAATCGCATGCGTACCAATGACAATATTCACGCTCCCGTCTGCCAGTCCTGTTTTGGTGGCCGCCACATCTTTGGCACTTGCCAAACGGGACAACTGGCCGATACGGATACCCAGTCCTTCAAAGCGTTTCAGAAACCCTGCGTAATGCTGACGCGCCAGTAACGTTGTTGGCACCACCACGGCGACCTGTGCACCGGACATGGCGGCAACATAGGCTGCCCGCATCGCAACCTCGGTCTTGCCAAAGCCAACATCGCCGCACACAAGGCGGTCCATCGGATGATCACCACCCAAATCTTCTATAACAGATTCGATAGAGCGCAACTGGTCTTCAGTCTCCGCATACGGGAAGCGCGCAGCAAACTGATTATAAAGAGCAGGATCAACGCAGAGCTTCTCCCCTTTACGCAAAACACGGGCGGCAGCTATTTTCATCAGATGCTCAGCAATGCGCATCAGGTCTTTTTTAACCCGCGCTTTTCGCGCCTGCCAGCCTGCGCCGCCAAGTTTATCCAGCTGGGAGAACCCTTCGTCTGATCCAAAACGTGACAACACCTCGATATTTTCCACAGGGACGTAAAGCTTGTCGTCATCCGCATAAACAATTTTCAGACAATCATGCAATGTGCCTGCGGCGCTTAACGTTTCAAGCCCTTCAAACCGTCCCACACCATGATCGACATGCACCACAAGGTCACTGACATTTAAAGATGAAACCTCGGTCAGGAAATTATCCGCTTTCTTACGGTTCTTAGTTTTACGCGCAAGGCGGTCCCCCAGAATGTCCTGCTCGCTCAGCATCGCGATATCATTGGCCACAAAGCCCTGCTCCAGCGCCAGGATCGCCATGCCAAGCTCATCTTTTTTCATGGCCTGAATGTCTTTTTGCGTGTGGCAATTTTTAATGCGGTTAAAGCCTGCCTCTTTCAGCATGATTTTTAGGCGGTCCCTCGCCCCTTCACTATAGGACGCAATCAGGGCCTTCTTTCCTTCCCCCTGCAAATAATCAATATGCGCCTTCACCTCGCTCATGACATTTACATCGGGCTGGGCGCGGACATCGGCAAAATCACGCCCCCGCTTGGCATGGCCGCTTCGTGCATTCTCATCAGGGGATTGAAACGGGGAAAACTGTGTCACCTCTTGCAAAAGTTTTTCAAATTCCGTTTCACTTATGTATATGTCGTTCACGGGAACAGGATGATAAACGGCACCCGTCATACTGACATCACTACCCTTTTTACTTTTTTTAATATTGGCATTAGCCGCTTCCAGTGTTTTACGTGCCTGATAAAAATCTTCTATCTGGTTCAGCCGCTCCACCGTAGCCTGGGCAACCTGTGCGTCCATACTGACCTGACGTGCAGGCACATAATCAAATAACGTTGATAAGGGTTCTTCAAAAAAGAACGGCAACCAATGATCCATCCCGTTGTAACGGCGCGCTTCTGAAACCGCGGTATAAAGCGGATCGTCATCCCGTACAGCGCCAAACGCCTCCCGATAATTTTTACGAAAACGGGAAACAGATTCTGCATCTAAAAAGAATTCTGTCGCCGGTTTTAAAGTAAACTGCTCTATCTCGCTGTCTGTTAATTGCGTGGCTGCATCAAAAGCCCGCATGCTATCCACTTCATCACCAAATAAATCAATCCGGGCAGGCTGCTCATAACCGGGGGGAAAGATATCGATAATCCCGCCACGGATGGCATATTCCCCGGCCTCTCGGACGGTGTCTGTGCGCAAATACCCGTTATTCATCAAGAATTCCTGCAGATTTTCCAGATCAAGCTTTTGACCAATCGTCGCCGTAAAGCTGGCCTCTTTTAAAACAGAAGTTGGTGTAATGCGCTGCAAGGCCGCATTCACAGTGGTCAATAATATACGGGGCAAATACTTATCATCCTGCTGCCATGCCATGAGTTCCGTCAGAGCATTTGAACGCCGCGCGACAATATCATTACTGGGGGAAACGCGGTCATAAGGAAGACAATCCCACGCCGGAAAATCAATCACCTGAACATCAGGCGCAAAAAAGGCTAGCAAATCTTTTAATGTTTCAAGCCGTCCGTCATCAAGAGCAATATGGACAACCACTTCCTGATTTTTTGCCGCTTCATGGGCACATTTGGCAAGCGCCCTTGCATCCTGTCCTTCAGGAACACCATAAAGAGTTTTAGCTATCGGAGAAGGATCGGTCTGCGGGGTCGTTTCTGGAGCGGTCTGCGGCATAGTTATGGGTTAACAATTTTTCTATTAAATCGTTCCTTTTATTGGCTGGAACTTCTTTTCGGCCACTGATCCAGTCATAAAGATCAGGGTCCGAGTTTTGAAGCAGTTCTTCATATTGGTCAAGGTCTGCGACATTAAATTCTGGAACATATTTGTCTGCAAAACTGCCCATGATCAGGTCCATTTCCCGTGTGCCACGGTGCCATGAGCGAAAAATCAGTTGCTTACGTTTATTTTCAAGCATTTCGTCAGTCATATAAAATGTATATAGTAGCTTTCATGCCACGTCCATTTGAATTAGACCCGCTTTTTCGTGCCATCACCACGCTACCCGGTGTGGGACCAAAGAATGGCAAACTTCTGGAAAAACTGACGGGCGGCGCCAAGGTTTTGGATGTTTTACATCATAAGCCCATAGATTTTATAGACCGCCGCTTCTCTCCCAAATTAAAAGATGCCCCGGATGGCAAAATTGCTACCATAGAAGTGCGCATTGAAAAACATAACCCTGCTCCGCGCCGCGGCCTCCCTAGCCGGGTCAAAGCCAGTGACGGCACGGGCAGTATAGATCTGGTGTTCTTTAATGCCAATAAGGACTGGATCGCCAAGCAACTTCCGGTTGGTGAAGTACGCATACTCAGCGGTAAAATTGAACATTATCAGGGGCAAATGCAAATGGTGCATCCGGATGCTATCGGCAAACCCGAAGAACGGGCCGCGATTGAAACCATTGAACCCGTCTACCCCTTAACAGCAGGAATCACAAACAAAACTTTGCGTAAAGCTGTACAGGGCGCCCTTGGCATTGTCCCCAAATTGCCGGAATGGTGCGATAAAGCCCACAAACAAAAAAACAAATGGCCCGAATGGCATAAAGCCATCACGGTGCTTCACGAACCGGAAAGCGAAGCCGACTTGTCACCGGCGCATCCGGCAAGGGAACGACTTGCCTACGATGAGTTACTGGCCAATCAACTCTCATTGGCATTGGTCCGGTTACATCAACGCAAACAAAACGGACGTGCATGGCCGGTCTCAAAAAAACTGCGGCAGAAAATCATGGGAGCCCTTCCCTTTGACCTTACCAACGCGCAACAAAAAGCGATTGCCGAAATTGATAAAGACATGACAGAACCTTTAAGGATGCTCCGCTTGTTACAAGGGGATGTCGGCAGTGGTAAAACCATAGTTGCCGCCATGGCGATGATGACCATCATCGAAAATGGCGCACAGGCCGCGATTATGGCGCCCACCGAAATTCTGGCACGCCAGCATGAAGAAAGTTTCAAACCCTGGCTAGAAGCAGCAGGCATAAGCTATGTCACTTTAACAGGACGCAATAAAGGAAAAGAACGCCAGAACATTCTTGATGAGATAGCGGATGGCACCGCGCAGGTTGTTATCGGCACCCACGCCTTATTTCAGGAAAGCGTGGCCTTTAAAGATCTGGGTCTGGCGGTAATTGACGAACAACATCGCTTTGGGGTGCATCAACGCCTGCAGCTTTCCCAAAAATCAAAAGGGACGGATGTTCTGGT
This sequence comes from uncultured Micavibrio sp., assembly GCA_965216405.1. Classification (GTDB taxonomy): domain Bacteria; phylum Pseudomonadota; class Alphaproteobacteria; order Micavibrionales; family Micavibrionaceae. The sequence continues at coordinate 469,615 of OZ244161.1, forward strand.
GATGACGGCCACCCCTATCCCGCGTACCCTCACCCTCACGGCTTATGGTGATATGGAAGTCAGCCGCATTGATGAAAAGCCGCCGGGGCGCAAACCTGTTGATACGCGTCTGATCCCGAAAGAAAAAATTGAAACCATGATTGATGCCGTTGCCCGGCAAATTCAAAAAGGTGCCCGAGTGTATTGGGTATGCCCGTTGGTAGAAGAAAGTGAAAAACTGGATCTTGAGGCCGCAGAAGCCCGTTATGATATTCTACGCGAACGCTTTGGTGCCAACGTCGGGCTTGTGCATGGCCGGTTAAAGGCCGATGAAAAAGATCTGGTGATGGGAAGTTTTGCCCGCGGTGAAATCAAAATCCTGGTTGCCACCACGGTGATTGAAGTTGGCGTGAATGTTCCGGAAGCCAATATCATGGTTATCGAACAGGCGGAACGTTTCGGTCTGGCCCAACTTCATCAATTGCGCGGACGCGTCGGACGCGGACATGCCAAATCATTTTGCTTTCTTGCCTATGCCAATGGCCTGACCCAAACCGCCAAAGAACGCCTGCGGATGATGCGGGAAACTGAAGACGGTTTTTTGATTGCTGAAAAGGATCTGGAATTACGTGGTGGCGGTGAAATCCTGGGCACCCGCCAAAGCGGCTTGCCGACCTTTAAGCTTGCCGATCTGACCGCTCATGGCGATTTATTGGCCACAGCGCGGGATGATACCAAGCTGATTCTTGATAAAGACGAGAATTTAGAGGGTGAGCGCGGGATAGCGCTCAAAACCCTGCTTTATCTGTTTGAGCAGGATCAGGCCATTACCCGTCTGCGCGCAGGATAGATTAACCTATTGTTAATATTGAAAAATTCATAAAAATTTGCTTTTTTTCTTTACTCTATGTTAATTTGCGTGCATTAACATAACGTTTTAATAAAGGGTGTACGGAGATTGTATTATGGGCTTTAGAGATTACTTACCTAAAAGATTTAGAGGAGCTGCAAACGGCGGCGGCGGATCAGGCCCTTCCAAAGCAGAAAAACTAGAAGTTGAATCCTTACAAAGCAAAGAAGGTTTGAACACTTTCCTTGGTGATATTTACCAACGTGAAAATGTTGTTTCTCCCGCTATTCAGGAAACATTAGGCCGTATCCAAGGTGCCACGGTAGCGATCGCGATGGCATATGACGCCGCCGATCAGGCAAAGAAAACCGACCTTGAAACAAAAGGCCTTATTGTTGATCATCCTTTCATTCCCAATAAAAAGACTGTCAGCACTTCCGTACTGGAGACTGCAAAATTGCAGGTCGAGAACTTTGCCATTAATGATGAAAAAGTTTCTGAATGGGCCGATAAGCTTGAAAATATTGCAAAGACAGCGGCTGGCGCAACCGATGAGCAAATTGCCAAAGGCCTTGAAATTAATAAGCAGCATGATGGTATTAATCCTGACAGGGATGCCACGAAAGCAATTATGATCGCCCCTATTTACGATGCTCTGGCACCTGCCTTGGGTCAATACGGCAAAGCGATTGCCGCTGTTCACACAGCGACACGTAGCGGTTTTGGCGATATAAAATTTGGCACGACAGACAAAGCAGAACGTTTTAATGCGGACATCGCAGACAGTGACCCAGCTTGGTTACGTCGTATGATCAGATCTGCAAAGAGAATTCATTCTGATACACAGAACGCTACTCCTGAAGACATGAAAAATGTTCAAGAGGGGCTTGTTCAAGCCACAAAACTGGCAGTCCAGGCGGAGAAAGATTTAGGAAACCAAGCAAATCTCTCATCTATTACCGGGAAAATAGCTTATTACTCACAGATTATGAATAATAAGGCACCTAAACTCTCCCCAAAAGATGAAGCAAAGACAACAAACAATGGAACTCAAAAAGTTGGCTTAACTGTGGATGACGATGGAGAGGATGAGGCAAAAACTTCTGCTGACCCACTTGCCGAAATTAAAGCTGCAGCTGAAAGAACGCGAAAAGAAAGAGAAGCAGCTGCAGAGGCCAATGGTAAAAAAGCATCCGCAGCTTTTAATGGACCTGAACATCTGAAAGACGAAGAAACACAAAATAAATTCAAATTTTTTGAAGCCATTGTTAATGGAACAGGTGCAGATAATATCGCCGAACAACCATGGAAAGAATTTTCCAATAGCGATGTTTCAACCTTTCTTCAGGCAAAAACAGAAGTTACTTCTACCGAGGCTGACAAAACTGTTTTAACGGCCAAGGATAATTCATATAGCTTCACCGTAACCCCAGCAGGTGTAACGCATAATGACACAAACAATGATGTGAGTGCCGAAGAAGCGTTAGTTTCTGCCAACCTGATTAAACTGAATGCCAGAGCCCAAAGAAAAGGGATTACTATCGGTGGAACGGATGAGCAAAAAGCAATGTATGCTGTCGCCATGAAGCTTGAAGCACCTGATATGAAAATAATTAATCAGGATGAAATCGATGCGATTGCACCTGAAATAATGCAAAGAGCCCAGGCCCGTTTTGATTCATTACTGGATGAACGCCGTACCGCTGAAGGCAAACCTGATTATAAGAGCTTTGAAGAAGCAGACGTTGCAAACGATAATGCAGCCCACAAGCCGGAGCCAGCCCAACAACCTAAACGGGCGGGTGGCGGTCCAACAGGCGGCACAGCGCCAGCATAAATAATTATTTTTCCGGTGGGCTGATAATCCCGCCGGAAACAATTAATTTAATTCCCTCTTCTACGCTCATTTTCATGTAGATAATGTCTTTTTTCGGCAGAAAAAGAAGAAAACCCGATGTCGGGTTTGGGGTTGTCGGCAAGAATATATTGACGGTTTCATTATCGGTCAGGTCCTGCACTTCCCCTTTAGAAACACCGGTAACAAAGCCCATAACCCATATCCCTTTGCGCGGATATTCAAACATCACCACTTCTTTAAACGCATCCGATTTGGAAGCCATCACCGTTTCAAAAATCTGCTTGATTGCCCCATAGATGGTATTAATAACCGGAACACGCTCAACAATATATTCGGATATCCTGACAATCAGGCGTCCAAAGAAATTACGGGTCAACCAGCCAACAAATGTAAAAAATACGAGAGCGATTAAAAGCCCCAGCCCCGGAATTTCAACAGGCAAATAAGTATTGGGATTATACTCATAAGGAATAAACGGCGTGATTTTATTATCAAGGAATTTTAAAAACCCCCATGTCACATAAATCGTGATGGTAATTGGCGCAGTAACCAAAATACCCGCCAGAAAATAATTTCTTAAGCGTCCCAATAAAGTCTTTTTGGATGTATCATCAAGAAACACATCTTCCAGATCATCTTCTAAACTATCTTTTCCCATGGCTGATCTTTAACAATGCTTTCTCTATAATTTAATTTTTTCACGTAAGTAGTCGGCAACCTTATCCAGCGCGATACGCTGTTGCGCCATGGTATTACGTTCTCGCACCGTAACACTTCCATCACTTACTGTCTCATCATCAATGGTAAAACAATAAGGCGTACCGATTTCATCCTGACGGGCATAACGCTTGCCGATATTTTGTTTAATATCCAGATCAACTGCAAATTCCTCACGCAACTCCAGATATAATTTTTCAGCCAGCACCGGATGGTCCCCTTTGGCCATAAGCGGCAAGATTGCAGCTTTTTTCGGCGCCATTTTCGGATGAAAATTCAGATAAACCCCACTCGGCCGGTTTTCATCCGGTGTATAAGCTTCACAGATCAAAGCCAGAACGCCACGGGTTAACCCAGAGGCCGGCTCAATCACATGCGGCATATATTTTTCATTATTACGCTCCGGATCAAGATATTCCAGCTTGGTCTTTGAATGTTCCTGATGTTGGGTTAAATCAAAATCACAGCGATGCGCAATCCCTTCCAGTTCGCCAAAGCCTGGATAAGTAAAGGGAAAGCGGTATTCGATATCGGCCGTGCCAAGCCCTTCTTTGGCATAGTGCGAAAGCTCGTCACTGTCATGATCGCGCATCTCGATATTTTCAGATGTCAGTCCAATAGACTTCCAGAACTTCTGGCGTTCTTCAAACCAGAAATCGCGCCATTTCTTGGCGTCGTCCGGATGGCAAAACCATTCCAGTTCCATTTGTTCAAATTCACGGGAGCGGAAAATAAAGTTCCGCGGATTCACTTCATTCCGGAAAGCCTTGCCGATCTGCGCAATCCCGAAAGGCATCTTCACGCGCGAGCTATCCAGAACGTTTTTATAATTCAGAAAAATTCCCTGCGCCGTTTCAGGGCGAAGATACGCTTTGTTCTCTTCACTGGCTGTCGCCCCGACGAAGGTATCAAACATCAAATTAAATTCTTTGGGTTCCGTTAACGTGCCGACTTCCTTGGCATCCGGCCCAAGAATTTTAGGATAATCACCAGCATCAATCTCCGTCAGGTTCTTGTGTGAAAAATCATTTACAGATTTCCCCTTACCGACTTTCTTTAAGCGTTTTTCAAGAAAATCATCATCGTCTTCAAGAGTTGCAATCCAGGGCGTATCATCGGTGGGAATAAGGATAATCAAATGATCTGCGCGGTAGCGTTTTTTGGTCTCTCTACAATCCACCATCGGGTCAGAAAATCCCCCCACATGGCCGGAAGCGACCCACGCCAATGGATTTTGAATGATTGCACTGTCAACGCCGACAATTTGTACCGGATGGCCATCAGGACCAAGCGGCGGCGTGGTAACCATGGACTTCCACCAGTAATCCCGCAGATTATTTTTAAGCTCGACCCCTAATGGGCCGTAATCCCAGAATCCGTTCAGTCCCCCATAAATATCCGAAGCCGGAAAGATGAAACCGCGGCGCTTACATAAAGCGACAATGTCTTTCATATCAATCGGGGAAATATCTTCAGAGGTTTGCTGTTTAGCGGGTTGCATTGGTTTTCCTTCTTAACTTTACCCGTCAGAAGATAAGGGATTCATGGAAAATCACAAGCTTTAGATACATGGGAAATTACAACTTGACTTTAAAGGAATAGTTTCCTATTATAAGAATCAAATCACCCCAAATGCGTCTTTCCCTGCCCATTATCTAAGGAGAAATCTTATGCTGAAAACAATCGGCCGCGGCCTTGCGCCTGCGGCCCTCTGCCCCTTGCCTCCCGCTAAAAAATTAACTCTTATTCAAAAGCTACCGGACTTTGTCAGTTTTAACCGGAACACCGATGCCACCATCAGAAACAGCCACGGAAAACTTATAGAAGTCGCGCCCAACCAACCGCGGTTTGACCACACGAGGGATGGAATCCCGCTAGGCTTATTTATTGAACCGGAAGCAACCAACAAGTGTGAAAACTTTAATCTAAACCCAACCAATACAGATGGCTTTAACAGCGCCGGTAGCGGCACCATTGAAGTGGTTGATGACAGCGACGCATTGGCCGCTGCGGGATTGGACGAAATTTGTACAAGCGGTAAAGTTTTTAAAGCTCAGGCAACCAGCAGTTCCACCTTTGTGGTGTATGTTCCCGGCACGGTGGACAATTTGAATCCGCATAGCGTCAGCATTTATGCGCGCGGCGAAGGGGTTGGCAGTCGTACCGCCAGACTGTCCATTGGGGGCAGCATGTTGAACATTGCACCCGCAGGTGAAGGATATGAGAGATATACATATGAAAATCTGACACCAAACCATACAGGGCGAAAACTGACCCTCTCCATTGACGGAAATGAAGCCGTGTATTTTATTTTATACCAGTTGGAGGAAGGGCCTTACGCGACCTCCGTCATTCCTGTTAAAGGCAACAATGTCACGCGCCCTGCGGACCGTGCCTTTATTAATAATATTGATCAGCAGGATTGGTTTAATCCGTCAGAAGGATATATGATTTGCCGATATACCCAGCAAAAATTACTGGAGGCGGATGCTTATGCAGCAGTCTTAAATGACGGCACCTCGGCCAATACAATCGGGTTGCGGCTGGATCAAACCAATCATAATTTACGCGCTTATATACGGGCAAATTCAACTTCCCAGTTTATTCTGGCCAATCAAGATTACCAGATTGCCGGTACGCTCAACGCCGCCGGGATCAAATGGAATGCCGATATGGCAGAACTACTATCCGGCGGACAAATAAATAATGAAATCCTGACACAACTTCCGACAGGCATTCATACACTGGAAATCGGGGCACGCAATGGCGGCGCCTCTCCGATGCATGGTCATATAAGATCCATCGAAATCGGCACGAAAACTTTAACATTAAAACAACTTGGCAATAAGATTCAGACTTCTCAAGATTTTATGATAGCCGGCGGCGGACAATCCTTGATGCGCGGACATTTCAAAAGCCAGGAAAGCGATGGCGAAGCGGGAAAACAAAAACACCGCGCAATCATTGGCCAGGAATTAAGCAATCAATCTGTTATCATGATCGATAGCAGTCTAGGAGGCAGTGCCGCCTGTAAAACATCTAATGAAAGCTTATACTGGTGGGATCTGGGCACAAGCAGCCGCGGCCCCGCCTTTGATAATTTCTACGCGCAGATTGAAAATGTCGGCGCCAAACCAACCCATGTCCTTTGGGCCCAGGGAGAAGAAGATTCCCATTATATTGGAGAGGAGACCTCTGCAACAGAATATAAGCTAGCTCTCGAAGCGATATTCAACGATATGCGCGCTACGCTGGGAGAGGTAAAAATTTACATCCAACGTGTCGGACGCCGCAGCAGTTTTGCCAACACAGGAGGCGTTCAGGCCGTGCGGGATATACAAAAAGAAATTATCATCGAGAATGAGTGGTGTTACGAGGCAGCAGAAACATATGATCTGGCCTTGTATGATCAGGTACATTTAACCGATGCAGCCTATATCACGGCAGCACAAAGAAACAGCCTTGCGCTCTTAGAGACCTCCGGAGCCATAGGCCCTCGAATAAGTACGGCAGTACGAAGCGGTACAAATCTCACAGTCACAATTGGCCATGACGCAGGCACGGATTTTTTGCCCGCCACCGACATTGAAGGTTTTAAATTCTTTGATGATACGAATGAAATAGCGATTTTAAGCGTGGAGCGGACGAATAATACAACCATCACATTAACGCTGGCCAGCACCCCGTCTTCCGGCATCGAAGCCCTTTACTATGGCTATGATGACATGAACGGATTAAACCCCGGCAACGTCTTGATAGACAATGCCACCACCCCCATGCCGCTCAGAACCGCAAAAATATTACTTTAATTGTGTAAAAAAATCAGTTTTTTCAACATTTTAGTAGGCAATTGCCAATTCTTCACCCACCATACAAGAGCATTCGCTTAATAAACACCTTTATTATATGTCACATGCCGCCCAAATCGTTCATGAATCAGAAACACAAAGACAGTTTGTGCGGCTTAAATTACCTGCCAGCGCCAGAATTGAAGGAAAGCATTACGGCGTCAAAGATTTATCTTCCGCCGGTTTTTCTATCCGTGATATTGGCGCAGACTATAAAAAACGTAAAATCATTGATCTGCTTTTAATACTGCCTTTTTCCGATTTTTCCATCGATGTGAAATTAAAAGCGGAAATGTTGCACTATGATAAAAAATCCAATGTTGCAGGATGCCGCTTCGTAGATTTAAACGCCAATCAGGTTTCTATCTTAAACCACGTGATGAAAGCTTTTATAGCCGGAGAAGCCGTCGGCGTTAATGATGTCATTAGCGTTGTCGCCCGTGATAATTTTGTTCAGTTACGCAACCATAGTAATGATGCGCCCGCCTCTTTAAGAGACAATTTAAAGAAATACATGCTCTACGGGCTTGCCTTGGTCGCGATTCTCACCCTCAGCAGTTTTATCATTTACAGTCTTTACGAAAGAATTTTTATCCTGAGCACGCCCTATGGTCAGGTGCAGGCCAATCATATGGAGATTTTTAGCCCCGCTGCCGGGACTTTTGACTCCCGCCTGCCGGAAGGAAGTCTGAGCGTACAAAAAGGACAACTCATCGGCACTTTGGCAACCCAAAGAAATAATGGGGCGACATTAGGCAATATTACCAAGAAGCTAAAAATTATAAGTCCCTGTGATTGTTACATCATGGAAACGCCTTATAAAAACAATAACCGCCAATCCGAAAATTCAAAGTTATTCAGTCTCCTACCACGAAATGCTGATATTTTTATTCAAGCATACGTCCCATACGAAAACGTCAATAAATTAAAAATAGGCAACCCTGCCGCCGTCCATATTTCCGGCACCGAGCTTCCCATCAATGCCGTAATTACCGATATCAAAACGGATGAAGATATATTCCTGTTAAAAGAAACACCCGTAGCACTGGTTCGCATGACCCCTGAACAAGCTCTTCCCAAAGATCTTATTCATCGGCCTGCGTTTATTGAATTCTATCTATAGGAAACCTTTTGGATCATCAAAATAAGACCGGCCCCCAATTAATACCGGTTATTTTATGTGGGGGATCAGGGACCCGCCTGTGGCCATTAAGCCGGGAACGGGCCCCCAAACAATTTCATTCCATTCTGGGAGAAAACTCGCTTCTCTACCAAACACTGGAACGGGCCACTAAATGCGGCGGTGCCGATGCTAAACATATCATCACGGTCACCACTGACCTGATTAAGCGCGAAACCATCCACCAACTGGCAGATTTTAACCCGGACTCCATAAAGCACATGATCAGCGAACCTTACGGCAACAATACAGCGACCGCCATTGCCTACGCAGCAATTCATGCACATCATCATTTTGGCCCTGATGCCGTCCTATGGATTTTACCTTCCGATCATTACATCAAGGATAACCAAACACTCTCGTGTTTATTAAGACAGGGATTATCCCTTGTAGAAAAAGGATATATCACAACCTTCGGCATCACCCCCACCTGCCCCGAAACCGGATATGGCTATATAAAGACAGGGGTTAATTTATCGAACGAATTTGATATTTTTGAAGTTGAAGATTTTATTGAGAAGCCGGATGAAAAAACAGCCGATAGCTATCTGAAAGAAAATAATTATTTGTGGAATAGCGGAATCTTTCTTGCCACCGTGAACACCTTTTTGGAAAATTATTTGGCTCATGCACCGCAAATTATTAACACCCTAAAAAAAGAACTGGATCAAAAAAATCCGGACCTTAAAAAAATTTACAGCACCTTACCGGCACTGCCCTTTGATGTTGCTATCATGGAAAAGACCGAGAAAGCCGCCGTTCTTCCCAGCGCAATCGGGTGGAGCGATGTCGGTTCATGGGAGAGTATCTGGAATATTAAGGAAAAAGATAACGATGGAAATGTAAAAAAAGGCCGGGTTGCGGCAGTAAACTCAAAAAACTGCCTGATCCAGTCAAATAATTTACTCGTTGCTGCCATGGGGCTTAAAGATGTCATCATTATTGAAAATGGTGATTCCATTCTGGTCGCGGATAAAAAGAATGCGGGTGGGATGAAATCCCTTGTGCACACCTTACAGAAAATGGACTGCCCTGAGACCATTACCCCGCCGATGGAAAACAGGCCTTGGGGGAAATTTCGCATTTTATCCGAACGCCCGGACTATAAAGTGAAAGAAATTACAGTTTATCCCGGCTGTCAGCTGAGCCTGCAAATGCATCATCAGCGCTGTGAATTCTGGACTATTATCTCCGGCGAAGCCACGGTCAGCATTAATCATAACGAAACCACTCTAAAAGCGCAGGAAAATGCCTTTATTCCATTAAAAACCCTACATCGTCTTAAAAATGCGGGCACAGAAAATCTTGTCATTATAGAAATTCAATGTGGTGACTATCTGGGAGAAGATGATATTATAAGATTTGATGATCAATACGGGCGCACAGTCGTGGCCTAACCTTACTTTTCACGGTATGATAAACAAATGTCGTCTCACCACGTCTTGACAGCATTATTCCTTTCTACCTTCCTTATTTCCTTCCCATTCCCAACAGAAGCGAAGCAAGGAACGCTGTTCCCTGATCTACACACCGCAAAAGACGCCTATAAACAAGAAGATTACGAAACCGCGGCAAAGAATTGGGAACCCCTTGCCTATACAGGATATGAACGCGCCCAGCTTGAACTGGGTAAGCTTTACAGCCGCGGATTAGGTGTGGAGCAAGACCATGAAAAAGCCCTCAACCTTTTCAGCGCAGCCGCAAGGCAAGGAAACGCCCGCGCGATGTTTGAAATCGGCCGCGCCTTTGAAAAAGGAAACGGCGTAGCGCAGGATTATTATCAGGCACGGCGATGGTACATGATGTCTGCCGATGGCGGTTATTCCCGTGCTCATTTTGCATTAGCGAAATTATATGAGCGAAACAAATTGACTACGGCAACCACACAACAGGCAAACACCGCCGCAAAAATTAATCGTGCCTTGGAAAACATAGAAAAAGGTAACTTTAAAGATGCCAGGCATTTAGCTTATATGTACGAACAAGGTCTGGACGTTCCCAAAAACACGAAACGTGCGTTGTTATTTTATAAAATCTCCGAAGGCAATGAAAAAGAGCAACGCTCCAACACAACAAAAATTCTGGAAACAAAAGTCACTCTTGATGAATTATATGAAATTAACGATCAAGCCGACCTGCTTTTAGCATATCAGGGAGACGGCATGGAAGATCAGCGCACGGAGTTGATCCAAAGCCTGCAGAAAGCAGAAAACACATTTCTGACGCCGGCCGTCATGAAAATCCAGCAAGCCAATGCGATCAAACATTACCGCCGCGCGTACCAGAACGGATATGAGCGCGCCAGTGAGAAACTAATGGAAATTACAGGATCGGAAACGCCTGCCCTTCCCCTGCCCGACGCTCAAAAAACAAACACACCAGAACGCAAAAATTATCGCTTTATCACAGATTTAAAAATCCAGATGGTGGGGGAAGAAAACCTCGACCTTGCTACACGCAATACAGAATCTGAAACGGCGTTTGTGCTCAACGGTAAACTTGGGGCGTACTTCTATCCTACAGAGACTATTACAACCTACCTGGAATTACGCGGTCTTTATAGTGAAGGCCAAGCCTCTTCCAATGATCCTGATGAAGATGATGTCAGAGATTTAAGTTTTATTGAGATCAGGCAGGCCTGGATAGAGCTTGAGCAGATTCTGGGGCAGCACGGCCTTGCCCTTAAAACTGGTCGACAGAGACTTTATGAACCACGGGGCCTTTGGTGGAATAGAGATCTGGACGCCCTGAAAATTTCCAAAAGCTCTACCTTGACCAATGCCTTTTTCGGATTAGGGCAAAATCTGGGACGCTATCGTTTTGGCAACGAGAACGATCTTGATGAGGATGAGGAAGACCGGCTCCGCTTTTTTGGCGAACTGACGCATGAATACGCAAAAAACCAGTTTATCGAATTGCGCGGTATGTATGAATATGATCATTCGGATACAGAAGAAATTGGCGACTTTATTAAAGATGATGACCGTGATGAAGAAGACCACAAGTTGTTATGGGCAGGTTTCAGGCTAAAAGGAAAAACCAGCGCAGGGGTTTTATCACGTGTCGGATACCGCACGGACATAATCGGCGTCGTGGGATCGGAAGAAACAATCACTTCTGCGCCAGCAGGGGGAAATAGCCGTGTGGTAACCGCCCAAAATGATCGTGATGTTTTAGGGTGGGCTTTTGATGGCAGTTTTGACTTCCAGTTTGATACAGCCTTCAAACCTATCTTTACGATTGGTTACGCTTACGGCTCCGGGGATGACGGTACCGGCACCAACAATGCCTTTCGCCAGACAGGACTGGAAGGCAATACCAGCATGTTCCCGGAAGAACGCGTTTCCAGCGCCCTTCGAAATTACGGGGAAGTCTTACGTCCCGAACTCTCCAATATTCATATCATGACATTGGGCTTAAGCCTGCCGGTTATGACGGCAAGTGATATGAACTTAAATTATTATTCCTACTGGCTGGATGATGGGGCTGGTGGTTTGCGCAGCAGCGGCATAAGCTCCCGGTTGAACGGCACTGATACCCATTTAGGACAAGGTCTGGACTGGATGCTGAACTGGAATATAGGAAAAGAATTAGAAACCCAAAGCCCGCTCTTCAAAAGCACAGCATTACGGATCAGGCTAGGCGGATTCAGGGCAGGCGATGCCTATGGCTCCGCCGAAGGGGAGTATGCCTTTCGTGGTATGACGGAATTACGTTTCCGGTTTTAATCGGCCCGTTCAATAATAACAGCGCCGTCATCATAAAGGGCATTGGAAATATGCTTTTCAACCCCTTTCAAATCCCCTTTAAATAATTTTTCACCGGATTTAAAAATATGGGGCTGTCTTAAGATAAAACGGTCAAATTTTTCCAGCTTGAAAACGGCCTGCGGATGATTAAGAAGCTCCGCAGATATGAGCTCAAGTGCTGCACGCTTTTTATACGGGTCCATCATTGTATCACGGTCTTTTAAATGATCTGTATAAAGCTGCACCGCATTGCTGCGGTTTGATTGAAAGGTGTCGTTTAAAGAAACGATATTCCAGCTGTTACGCACGCGCAGCCCGACACTTCCGTTTGCGTTGATGTTATTTCTTTTAAGAAAATTACCGGGGCTTTCATAGATACTGATGCCATCACCGGCGTTATTGCTAACAATATTATCCGAAATGATATTTTGATAACTATTGCGGTCAAGCATAATGCCGGAGCCGGCATTTCGCTCTACCTGATTATTCACGATATAAGTGTTTGTTACCTCTCTGGAAAGAATAATACCGTGCTTTTCGCGCGTATCGGTCACTTTATTCCCGGCAATAACAAGATTTTTCGACCTGTCATGCGGGTCAATACCATAGACAATATTTGTATCAAAGTGATTTCCTGTGATGGATATATCAACCGCTTCGTAACTATAAAAACCGAAATATAAATCCTTGATCCTGCTATTGACTATTTTACCCGTTGCACCGATGGCATTCGGGTACTCCTCCTCATACAAGGTGCCTGTACAAGAAGTATATGTCAGACCATAAGACTTGGAGGCAGCGTATCCCAAATACCCGATTTCCGACGTCACAATATCTGCCCGTGCCCCGCACCATGAAACAATATAAGGGCGAAATTTTTGAGAGTTTTTATAAAAGGCAGGCTGGTTTTTATCGATATTCCATCCCTTAACAACCGCCCCGTGTATAAACAAATCGCCGAAATTGGAAATCAGCGCGCCTTTATCAGCACTTAAAAGAAGGCTATCCCCTTCCCCCATAAATAAAACCGCCCCGGCTTCTATCACCAAAGGGACAGATAATATATAAAGCCTCCTCCCGCTTCGCTTTAATAATAAATCATCATTTACAGCCTTATAGAGAGATTCAAGCGTAAAAGCACCGGAATCAATGACAAGGGCCAAGGGATCAAGTCGTTCTTGCATTTCACCAAACACAGGCACATGGGAACGCAGTTTTTTAACCCCCTCCTGCAGTTTTACCGTAGAGACCTTCCCTTGCGGTAAATAAGACAAATCAGGAATTTCATAAGCCGGGGAGAAAGAGGGCAAATTTGTCTCACTTTGAGAATGACGGGATATCTTGCTTATTTCACCAATGGGGCGGATACTATAGTTGTTAAGTGTTAATGAAAGCTCTTGATCCTCTCTCTTATGCCACCCATAAAATTTATGGTTCAAATAATACAGCACTGTTGCTATGATGAAGGCAACAATGCTCAATAAAAATAGATATTTAATAAATTTGCGCATAATTCAATTTTTTGATTTTAAAAAGTAAAGGTCGGCTAAAATGAATAAGAAATATACTAAAATAATAGTGGTAGCCCTTTTTGCACTCCTATTCGTCATTGTACTCGTCAATTTTTTAAATCATAAAAATTACAACAGCCCTTATCCCACTTATCAACCTGAAATAGTCAGCCTTAATCAAAGAATATGTGCAAGACCTCCCCCGCGTCCCGGTAAATTCAACTTTACCGTTTCAAATGAAGATGTGGAGGATGATCCAACAGCTCAACACCGCAGACGGACGCGCCAAAACAGGTTTGAAAAGCAAATTGCTTTATGGGTAAAAGAAGACGTCCCGACCTGTGCTTATTACTGGTATGAAAACTGGGCCATCAGAGATGCCATCACACGTATGCGTGTTACCTCTGAAGGAAGACAGGTCCTCACAGCCTTTTTAAGCGTCGCTTCTTCGCATTTTATCCGTTTAAAAGATTTAGAGCCGTTTAAACGTAAGAATAATGATATTGAAAAATGGTTAAAGGACATGGCGGCTTCCATTGAAGAAAATTATAACAAAAATCGTGATTTGGCTACATATGCCAGTCACTATTGGACTCTCTGGGCCACCATGGCAACTGCCGTGGCAACAAGCGATAAAGGCCTTTACGAAGACTCCAAGAAACAATACACGACCTTCACCTCTGAGATCAGTGAAGATGGAAAGCTTTTTGAAGAAACTTATGACTTTAAAGATAACTATAATTACAGTTCAAGCCCAACCGGCTATATTTTTTCCGTTGCCCCTATGGTGATGGTAGCAGAAACACTCACTGTGAATGGAACGGATGGTTATGCATTGTCTAATGGAAAAATTCATAAACTTGTAAAACGTGTATTGGATGAATTGGACAGCAATCAGATAACCATTCATGAAACTGACGACGAAGCGCCTTATTATATGGGAGAATTAACAAAACAGGACCTGGCCTGGCTTGAGGTTTATCATAAAAGATTCCCCAGTGCGCAAACTGAAAAATGGGTAACGCGGTTACGTCCCCTTTCTTCCAGATTTTTAGGTGGTGATCTGACTGAATTATATGTAGAAGAAGAAAGCGCGAACTAATCGTACTCACATAACTGTATATCGACAGTGCCGCTTGCTCCATCAGGCAGCAAACCTTTCAGTTTTTTAATAGGCGTCTCCTTATCCTGTGGTAAATCCAGGTAATAAACCCCGTTGGGCTGATGGAATTTCGACCGTCTGAAGTCAAAAGGTGTTTTATTGCCTTCTTCATCTTCAATTGTCAGCCGAAATTTGCGTCCCTGATACTTATTAAATTTCAAATAAACATAATGGTTCTTTGGCGAAATCTTCTTGTCTTGAAAGACAGATGAGATTTCAAATTTATTCTGTTTTATAGGTAATGTTTCTTTTATAAGACTGGTTTCATCGCATGGCCCGTACACTGCCGGAATCGCCTGTTGATAGAATGGTTCCCCTTTGAAATTCTGATATACCGGAATTTCCCAAATAACCACCTTGGGTTTTTTTCTTAAATACTGATCAGAGCCCAGCCAATCCAGCATTGATGTATCAACCCCACCGCCAGAGACAGAAAAATTTTCAATGTCCGCTCCTATAGCCTCTTTTAAGAAACCGGGGAAATTAGCATGAGATGCTTGGGCCGTGCTGTTGCTGGTGCCTATGAGAAAAATCTCTGCGTCAGGTTGGTCATTTAGCGTATTCCCTTGCAGCGAATAGGTTTTATAAGCAGGGACTTTTTCAGGCGGCATATTACTGCCGCAAACATCGTTAATGAATTTCTGGAATGTCCCAGGGTGATCAATATACGCTTCTTTTTCAGTCCGAAATGGCATTTTTGTGATCTCTGCATACACTGGTAATTGCTTGATTTCATTCGCGAGCGTCATCGCCATGAGTTTAGCGCCTTCAGGCCGCCAGTGATGATCATGTTTATAAAAAAAGTTGGTCTGCGCAGAGAAATTTTCAGGGGCGGCCACAGTATAACCAATCTTACGCAAATGCGTTGCCAAATCCTGATAATTCCTGGCTGTCATTAAAGGATCATAGCCGACATAGTCAATTTTATCATAATGGACCATGCCGCGAGTGGGTAACAAAGCGATTACAACTTCTATGTTTTTCTTTTGAAAAGCTTCATGCAGGCGTTTCAATCTGTCTTCTAATGCCAGGTTAATAGAAAAATCATCGGCAAAATCAGTTTTGGTTCTAAAAATCCACCCCTCATCTCCTGTGATAAGTTTTTTATAGGATTCATTCTTCTTATAAGTTTCATCTTTTGCCAATGCTTCACAATATGCACTCTGCGCCATAGCCGGAGAGGAGAAAAAGAGTATTGTAAAAGCAATAATAAGTAATTTCATTGTTGTCCTTTCATAAAAGAGGGAGATATTCCTACATAGCGTTCAGGAATTTCCCAAACAATCAGCTTCGGCTTGTTACTTTTAAAAGCCTTACTGATAAGATAATTATACATCGTTTCATAAGGCCCCAATCCTGCATCGGCAGCGTTTAAAACATCCGCTCCCAAAAACTCCTTTAAAAACCCTTGAAAGTTCCAAAGTGGATTGGCACTAAAGCTTGTTCCCACCAAGGCGACTGGCAAAGTAACATCCCCAAGCAAGTTATTATTTACTTCTTCTGTGGGCACAGTTTGCCATTTATCAAAACGGTCGGCTTCCAACCCAAAAATTTCTGCATTCTTACCATTCAAGGTATAGCGCATGAGGTCGCCCTCATGAATGACCTTTCCTGTTTTGGCCGATTTATAATTCACCTGCTCCCACGTCATATAGGGAAACTTTTGTTGCACCACACTCCCGACTTTCATTGCCGCCAAACGTGCGCCTAAAGGGGTCCAATGCGTATCGGTTTTTAGAAAAAGGGCGTTTTTATGCAATTTGAAAAAAGTCGATAAGACATCTGCATACACAATATCGTGTGTACCAAGAAATTTTATCAACTCTTTATATTGGGTCTGCCAAGGGGCAGGAAATTCATACTTTCCCAAGTTATCCTGATAAACCCTTGCTTTGGAAGGAATGGCCAAAATAATCAACCGGATGTTTTGACTTTCAAGTTTTTGGGCGACATCACGGATATAATTGCGGTTTTGTTCTAAGTTTAATTCAAAATCATTCTCATAAATAAATTCTTCATTTGTATATAACCAACCATCTTGCCCGATTAAAACCCCTTTCGCCCCTTCCCCAAAAAGCAAAAATCCCGCTGTATGCCATAAGTTTATCGACGCATCCCGATGAGCAAGGTTGGTATCAAACTCTTTTTCATAGATCTGGGTGAGATTGCCATTTAATTTACCATTACCAACATTCACCTTATTTGAAGAGAAGATATGAAAAACCGTAAGAATAGCAGCCACAGCTAAAAATGCGATCATAGCCATCCCGCATAGATATCTTGTAGACATATTTACAATCCTCATCAAATTAATGACTTTATAAGACATTCTTGAGGTAAATTAAAGCAAGTTTACCGGAAACAGAACAAAGCTATTCAGAGCCGGGGGAAATATGAAAATCTCAGTCATTGGTGTTGGGTATGTTGGTGCCGTGAGCGCCGCTTGCTTATGTAAAAGTGGACATGAGGTGATTGCCGTTGATATAAATGCACAGAAAGTGGCCTCCCTTAACGCAGGTCAAAGCCCTATTGTTGAAAAAGATCTGGATGGTCTCATCCAAACCTATACCGGCAACGGTATGTTATCCGCGACCACAGACCTAACGCAGGCCATTACACAATCCGATATATCGCTCATATGCGTAGGCACGCCCTCAAAGGAGGGCGGCTCCTTAGATCTATCATATGTAGCATCTGCCTGCCGACAAATCGGCAAGGCGCTAAAAGATGCGGACCATTTTCATACCGTCGTCATCCGATCCACCCTCTTACCGGGCAGTGCAGAAAATATTTGCCTGCCCGCAATTGAAGAATCTTCCGATAAAAAAGTAGGTGTTGATTTTGGCTTTGGGCACAATCCTGAATTTTTACGCGAAGGTTCAGCTGTTAATGATTATTTTCACCCGCCTAAAATTGTTGTCGGCACACTTGAGGAAAAAAGCGCCGATATCATCTTGCGTTTATATAAAAATATTGATGCGCCGCGCATTAAAACTTCTGTTCAAATTGCCGAAGGGGTAAAATATGCTGATAATGCATGGCATGCCCTAAAAATAAGCTTTGCCAATGAAATGGGAAATATTCTCCACGGATGCGGCGTTGACTCCCACGAAGTAATGGATATTTTCTGCCTTGATACAAAACTTAATATTTCCAGCGCGTATTTACGCCCCGGTTTTGCCTTTGGTGGCTCATGTCTTCCTAAAGACCTCCGTGCCATTTGCGCCCACGGGAAAGAGACGGGTATTGAGACCCCCTTATTAAATTCTCTGATGGTCGCCAATGATATCCAGATCAAAAAAGCCTTGGACATTATCCGTACATCAGGAAAGAACAACATCTCCTTGCTTGGATTAAGCTTTAAAGCCGGAACAGATGATGTCCGGGAAAGCCCGTTATTAAACCTTGCAGAAAAACTTATTCAAGACAATTACCAGCTTAAAATATATGACCCGAATGTTAGTCAATCCCAAATACAAGCCTCTGTCTTGCCCTCATATATTTCAGAATGTCTATGCCCCGATGCAGATGATTTTATAAGGCATGGAGAATTTTTTATCATCGGGCATAGTAGCGATGAGTATAATTCCCTTATCAAAGCTATAGAAAAACGTAACACGCCGCTTCTGGACCTTGTCAGGAAGGCTCCCTCCCTCGAAAAGAAACAAGGGTATCATGGTATCTGCTGGGCATAGTCATTGGCTTCCTGAAGGGATTCTAGGATTTCTGATTTACACTTTGGCACTTTTTTCAGCGCTCTTATTACTCCCGCCTACAGCCTTGGATCCGGCCTCCAGACAGTTTATTTTTATTGTAGGTGCCGTGGCCTTATGGCGTTACAGCTGGGGAATGATCCATTTCATTCGGGCAATGATTTATAAAAATCTTATTTTTCCCAAATATAGAAAACGTGAAGAAAAAAACCGTAATGATCTTATGCCCTCAAAAGTATATTTACTCGTTACAAGTTTTCGTATTGAAACCGAAACAAGCCTCCAAGTCTTTCGCTCTGTTATTCAGGAAGCTATTCATTGCCCATGCCCGTGTAATATTGTCGCCTCCATTGTTGAACAAAGCGATGAGATTTTAATCAAGGAGATATTTTACAGCCTCTGCCCACCGGATAATGTAATCCTTAATATTGTCCGTATCCCAGGCACAGGAAAGCGTGACGGCTTGGCACAGGGATTTCGGGCTATTTCCAGAGACATGCCGCCCGACGATGCCGTCGTGGCCGTCATTGATGGAGATACAATTTTAGAAAAGGGATTAATAAAAAAATCTGCAGGATTTTTTAAAATGATGCCGGATATTGGTGCCCTCACTACGGATGAAGAGTGCCGGGTAAAAGGCTCCACGCTCATCCGTGAATGGCATGCCTTACGCTTTGCCCAACGCCAACTTTTAATGAGTTCCATGGGGTTGTCTAAAAAGGTTTTAACTCTTACCGGCCGCATGTCGATGTTTCGGGCTTCTATCGTTATCAATCCTGATTTTATTGATTGTGTTCAAAACGACACGCTTGATCACTGGCGCTTTGGCAAATTACGTTTTTTAACGGGGGATGATAAGTCCAGTTGGTATTGGGTTTTAAAAGAAGGCTGGTCCATGCTCTATATCCCTGATGTAAAAATTCATACCGTTGAACATCCCCCTGCCGATAACTTTTTTATAGCTACAACCATGCTTATGCAAAGATGGTTCGGCAATATGCTCCGCACGAATGATCGGGCCTTGGACATCTCTCCCCATGTAACGGGACTTTTTACATGGTGGTGTCTGCTTGATCAGCGCTTATCCATGTGGACGTCACTTTCCGGGCCGGTATTTGTCACCATGCTTTGCATTAAATATTCCCTGTCTTTTCTATGGATTTATATTATATGGATTGGATTGACGCGTTGGATTTTAACCCTCATGCTTTTATCCGTCAGGCATAAAACCAGTTGGCTCTATCCATTCTTGCTGTACTACAACCAGATTTACGGCGCCCTGATAAAAACTTACATTTTTTTCCGCTTAAACCGCCAAAGCTGGACACGACAAAAGACGAAATTAATAACGCAGCAAAGCGTATGGAAACGGCGATTAACAGAACTATCGTCCCTGGCCATGCATAGTCTGGCTTTACTGGCATTTATCTGCTGCATAGGCCTTATCGCCGGTATTTTCCAATTTTAAAATTGGAAATATAAAAAGGGTGAATAACTGCTGGAGGCTAATTTTGTGACGGCTAGTAGAAAAATGACTATCGTCGCGCCAGCAACAACAGGATTCTTGTAGCCTTTTGTTTTCATCGCAACGCTGTCTTCTATGCTCTCGCGAAAATTCAATAGTTTCGGTTGTAAGAACACAAGCAACCATCCTATTCCCAAGAAGGTGAGTGACTGATGGGTAATCTGCCAACTTAAAGTATCACGAATGGCCCAGCCATGTTGCCCGGCTAAGCCAGCATAAAAAGAGGTTGCACTGTTCACATCCTCCGCCCTGAACATCACCCATCCCAGAACAATTAAACACAATGTCGGCACTGTCATAAGAGCATGAAGATGTCGTTCTTTAATGCCCCACATCCTTTCAATAACAAGGACGATCCCATGGCTTGCCCCCCACAGTAAAAACGTCCAGTTCGCTCCGTGCCATAAACCACCCAGCATCATGGTGATCATTAAATTGATATATGTTCTCGTCACCCCCTTTTGGTTCCCTCCTAAAGGAATGTACAAATAGTCTTTTAGCCAGCGGGACAGGGAAATATGCCAGCGTTGCCAGAATTCAGTAATGGAACGGGCCATATAAGGATGGTTAAAGTTTTCAATAAAGCGAAAACCCATCATTAATCCCAGGCCAATCGCCATAGAGGAATAACCCGCAAAATCAAAGTAAAGCTGGATCGTATAGGAAAGCGCCCCCAGCCAGCCTTCAATGAAAGTCGGGTTCTGCAGGGCAAATATTTGATCGGACAGCGGGGCAACACTATCTGCGATAAGAACTTTTTGTGCAAAACCGAGCATAAAGCGGTATGCCCCTTCGGAGAACTTATCCATACTATGCGTGCGATATTGAAATTGACCCGCTACATCTTTGTAACGCAAAATAGGTCCTGCTATTAATTGCGGGAAAAGTGATATGAAGGCCGCAAAATCCCAAAAATTTTTCGGATGGGGGGCCTCTTTACGGCTGATATCGATCAAAAAGCTAATGGCTTGAAAAATATAAAACGAAATACCAATTGGTAAAATAATCTCAAGCGCCTCTATCGGTTGGCCGCCAACAGACATCATTGCCTTATTAAAACTATCTACCCCGAAATTAAAATATTTAAAAATACCAAGGGTCAATAAATTTCCGGTAACGCCTATCTTCATCCATGTGGCAGAATGACCGTTTTGCAAAATCTTTTTATAAATAAAATAATTCCACAATGTTACCGCAGCAAAAAGACAGGTAAAATCAATCCGCCACCATGCATAGAAAATATAACTACCGGTTAAAATAACAACAGAGCGCCACCGAAACGGCGTGATATAATAAAGGGTAAGAAAAACAGGTAGAAAAGCAAAAAGAAAAATATTGGATGAGAAGACCATCTATTTTGTTGTATCGATCTCTGCTGGAACAAAAATAACTTTTTCAAGCGCATAAAAGATACTGTAGTAATTATTACGCTCGATGATTTCCTCCCCAAGGTAAGCCAGCCTGATTTTCCCTCTATACACGCCGAAATCAGTTTTCACAGAATTAATTTGCCTCGACTTTACCCCGTATGGTTCGACATTTTTTAAAAGTTCAACGGTGCCATTCTCGGCCCAAAGAGATAAAGGTTTTTTTGATCCCAGATTATAAAGCCCGATTGTTGCCTTGGCCCTGTTATTATTCGGCTTATCAAGAAATACGGTAATTTCGTCATGATAAACGATGGTATAAAAATTTTCGCCGGAGAGATTCAATTTTTTTAGCTCATCTCCCATTTGAAGTTCTTTTACCCCTTCAAGTACGACGAAATATGGGCTCACCTTTTTACTGGCCACTGGGCCGAAATCTTTACTGTCAAGTTGCGGGCTTAAGGCTTCATTGCTAAAATTAACATATCTGACAAACGCCGCCCCTTCAGGAGGGACAGGGTCATATAAACCGGAATCCGGGTCGGCTTTTGCCGATGAAACAGTGAAACCGATAAAAAGAGCTAAAAACAGGATAAAGCGCATGATACCTCGTCTAAATTGTTATTTAAAGTTAAACACAGTCCTCCGATTTGACAAATACATAAGGCAGCAATAGGTTATTAAATCTAACAAGAGGTGTGAATTATGAAAATAGGAGTAATTAGTACAGGTCAAATTGATGAAGATAAAAGGTTTATAGAAGCCGCCGAAGAAAAAGGACACGACATTACGATCCTTGAACTCATTAAATGTTCTTTGAGTGTCTGTCAGGATAGCTCAGATGTTTTTTATGAAGGCAAAAGCATAGGCCAAACTTTTGATATCATTGTACCGCGACTAAACGTAAGTTTTACCTTATTCGGCCTTGCCGTGCTAAGGCAGTTTCAGGCAATGAATATTTATGTAACGGATACCGCTTACTCTATTGAGTTGGGCCGCGATAAGCTACGGTGCCTGCAATATCTCCTGCGTCAGGAAATTCCCTTCCCCACAACCGGATTTGCTTATTCAAAAGATGATTTTGAAAATATTATTCAAACTGTTGGGGGGACTCCGCTTGTTATCAAACTGATTGAAGGCACAGAAGGTACAGGTGTTTTCCTTGTAGATGACATTAAACAAGCCGAAAATATCATGGGAACCTTTCAACAAATTGATACCCCTGTCATCGTACAGGAATTTATCGCCGAATCTGCAGGCACAGACCTGCGCTGCTTTGTCGTCGGAGACAAAATTGTCGCGACAATGAAACGTGAATCCCAGGATGGTGATTTCAGGGCAAATGTCTCACTGGGCGGGCATTCCAGTGCGGAAATCATTACCAAAGAAGAAGAAGAAGTTGTGCTTAGAGCCGCCAAGGCCATAGGGCTCAACATTGCCGGCGTGGATCTTATCCGCTCGAACAAAGGCCCCCTTATTATTGAAATAAATGTTTCCCCTGATTTTTGTGGCGAACAGGGACTGGAAAGCGTGACAGGCGTTGATGTTGCCGGGGCGATTATTGATCATGCCGTGCAGGGTAAGAAAAATTATGACGCCGGTGAAGGTGTATGGCTGCAGGATAAACAACCCGCTTAAATTTTAGCTGATCCAATTCAGGAAAAATATGGTGACCGGTGAGGGATTCGAACCCTCGACCTACTGATTAAAAGTCAGTTGCTCTACCAGCTGAGCTAACCGGTCTTATTTAAACTCCGTCAATTGGTGAGAACCAAAGACGCCTCATAAATAAATCCAAATAATATTCGCGCTTTGCAACGCTTTGAATGGCCTTAATTAATGGTTTTAAATGCCGATTGCAAGCCAAATATCTTATTTTTTCTTTGCATCCAGTGCTTTAAGGGTGTTAGGCGTCACAAACTGTCCTATTTCCCCATCCAGACGGTGGATTTCCTTGATAAAAGAGGAAGAGACAAACTGCCATTCATCTGCTGCCATTAAAAAAACAGTCTCAATTTCAGGGGCCAGGTGAAGGTTCATGCCCGTCATCTGGAATTCATAATCAAAGTCAGAAACAGCCCGTAAGCCTCTAAAAATACAAGCAGCGCCAGCGTCCCGCGCATAATCAACCAATAGCTTGTTAAAGGACTGCACTTCGATTGTACAATCCGCATCCGCTACGATATCCTCGATATCATTTTTTACCAGTTCAACCCTTTCGGCCTGCGTAAACATCGGCCTTTTATTGGCATTGTCGGCCACACTCACAATGAGCGTATCCACCAGCTTACTGGCACGCCTTATAATATGAAGATGCCCTTTTGTAATAGGGTCAAAGGTTCCTGGATAAATGCCGATGCGTCTTGTCATGATCTATGTTTAGCGGAATTTCCAGATTTCTCAAGACTGGATTTTTATTCCTCCTTTGACTAAGGTCGGGTCATGAAAAACTTATGTCTATTTACCGTCTTATTCGTCCTCCTGTCCACGCCGGCGCACGCCGATTGGATTATGTTTAAAAATGGAGACCGCCTGAGTGGCACGATCACCAAACAAACCCCAGATCACGTTACCATACAAACGAACACAGTCGGATTGATTACGCTGTCTTCCGGCAATATTGCCTCTATTCATGCTGGTAAGCCGCGAATTACCGCCAGAGAGCTTAGAACAGGGGAACCGTTAACGAGCCCACCAATCTTAGCGAATGTCTCCCCTTCCCCTGTGACACCTGTGGAAACACCGGCAAAACAAAGCAAAAAAACTGAAGAAAAAGAATCCGGAAAATTCAAATGGAGCGGCCGGGTGAGCGTCGGCGGCACCATACAGGACGGCAACAGTCGCTCCAAAACATTGACTGCGGATGCGGATATTAAAGCGCGGGATAAAAACAATCGTTTTACCTTGGGCGGTGAAGCCAATTGGGCAGAAGATGAAGGGGAAAAAACCGACAATGACCAACAAATTTACGCAGATTATGACCGGTTTATAACAGAAAAATGGTTTTTGGGGGGCCGTCAATCGTTTGAAAAAGACGAGTTTGAAGAACTGGATTTACGCAGTCAGACAGGGCTTTTTGCCGGATATCAATTTTACGAACAGGATGATTTAAATCTTCAGGTGAAGGCAGGACCGGATTATATTCATGAAAAATTTGAAAATGGCGGGACCGAGGAAGCCATCGCCTTAAGCTGGGCTCTAGATTATGATCAAAAGCTGTCTGATGACGCCTTTCAGATTTTTCACAAACATGAAATATCCAGTCCTTTTGAAGAGACAAGCGCCTTTTTATTCGAAAGCGCCACCGGGGCCCGTGTGCCTATTGGTGAAAGACTGGATGCCAGCGCCCAAATTGATTTTGACTGGGATAATGAGCCCGAACCGGGTATTCGGGAAGATGATACAACCTACGCCTTTAAACTAGGATATGGGTGGAACTAAGCCCTTATAAGACAAAAAAGGGGGTGCTGAAAGCACCCCTTTAAAACACACACTCTATAAGTTTGTTATTTTTCAGCCCGGCTTTCAATCGCTTTTGCTGTTACTTCAGCGCTTATAACCGCGGATATGGATTCACCTATTTTTGATATTCCTTTTAAAAAATCTGTCATGTTGTTCCCCACAAATGATACTGGATCTATTCTTCAGGATATCAGCAAACTATGAATATTATGTTAAATAATGATTGTGAACTTTTTTGCCCTCCTTTTGTTTATTTAATAAGGATACAACCATGGACAAATATATAAAGGCTCTGATCGCTTTCTTATGCTTACCTTTAGCCTGCGCGGCAGCTTTCGCCGCGCCTATAGATTCGTACTCCAAAGCGAAGGTCGTTTTTCCTATCACATCCATTTCCATTAACGGCAGAACCGCTACATTTACAATTACAAGAAATGCCCGAACGTTGAAAAAGCAGGCGGAGAAATCGGCTTTTTTTGCCTTAAAAAAGGTTAATACGCCACCATCATCGGAATGCCCTGTTACCAATACATCCGATATCAACAAAACCGTCAAAAACTATAACTTTCTGACAGGAAAAGCGACGATATCTGTTGATTTTGCTGACGCTACGATGGCCAAGAAAGCGATGAGCAAAGACTGTCTGTTAATTATAAACAGCAAATTATTTTAACCCATTTATAAAATCAGGTTTCTGAATCAACGTCTTTGGGAAGAGCAGGTGATAAATTTTCTTCTACACCCTCTGCTTCAATGACCTCGTCCTCATCTTCTTCTTCAACAAGCCAGGCCACGGATACGACCTTTTCGTCTTTCGCAACTTTAAAGAGTGTCACGCCTTGCGCAGAACGCCCTGTATAGCGCACATCTTTGACCGGCATACGGATCATCTGTCCGGCATCAGAAATCAACATGACCTGATGATCATCTGTCACAGGGAATGTAGCGACAACATCGCCCGTTTTTTCAGTAAGCTTCATATTCACAACACCCTGACCACCGCGGCCTATAGTACGGTATTCAGAAGCATACGTCCGTTTACCCATCCCTTTTTCGGAAACGCATAATAAAGCCTGCCCCTGGGCATCTTCGGCTTCGCGTTTGAGAATAGACATACTCATCACAGCATCCCCTTTGCCCAGTTTCATCCCACGCACCCCTTTGGAGGCCCGGCTGGCAAAAACCCGAATGGCATCAACCTGAAAACGGATGGCTTTTCCTTTTTTGGAAGCAAGAAAAACATCTTCATCTTCACGGGCGATTTTTACGGATACGAGGCTTTCGCCTTCATCCAGTTTCATAGCAATAAGACCATTCGCCCGAATGTTCTGAAAGTCTGTAAGCTTGTTACGGCGGATAGACCCGTGAGAAGTCGCAAGCATAATATCAAGGTCTTTCCAGATATCTTCATTTTCAGGAACACGTAAATAAACGGAAACATTTTCACCTGCTTCTAAAGGCAGCAGGTTCACCATGGCTTTCCCGCGTGACTGCGGAGAGGCCAAGGGCAATTGCCAGACTTTAAGCGTATGGGCAATACCACGGCTGGTGAAAAAGATAATCGGTGTGTGCGTTGAAGCAACAAACATATCCGAGACGAAATCCTCGTCTTTCAAGGATGTGCCGGAGCGCCCTTTCCCGCCACGTTTTTGCGCCCGGTAGGTATCCAGCGGTACCCGTTTAATATAACCGCCATGGGTAATGGTCACGACCATATCTTCCCGTTGGATCAGATCTTCAATATCGGATTCAAATTCGGCATCGCAAAGCTCCGTCCGGCGGGGTGTACCAAATCGTTCTTTGACATCATTCAGTTCTTCACGCAAGACATCCAGCATTTTTTCGCGTGACGCGAGAATAGCCAGATATTCAGCAATAGCATCCGTAATTTCTTTGAGTTCATTCCCAATCTTATCGCGTTCCAGACCGGTCAAGCGGTGCAGACGTAAATCCAGAATAGCCTTCGCCTGAATTTCGGACATCTGATAAGTGCCATCATCCTCCACCGGATGTTCAGGATCATCAATCAGTTCAATCAACGGTCTGACGTCTCCGACGGTCCAGCGTTTTGCCACAAGGGCTTCACGCGCTTCCACCGGGTTTGCTGCTCCGCGGATCAGAGCAATAATTTCATCGATATTTGCCACCGCAACAGCAAGGCCGGCCAATACATGGGCACGGTCTCTGGCTTTACCCAATTCATAGATAGTACGGCGGGTAATGACTTCCTCACGGAATTTCACAAAAGCTTCAACGAAGTCTTTGAGCATAAACATTTTTGGACGCCCATGATCCAGCGCGACCATGTTACAGCCGAAAGAAGTCTGCAAGGCGGTGTATTTAAACAACTGGTTCAAGACGACGTCGCCGATAGCGCCTTTTTTCAAATCAATAACGACACGTACCCCATCACGATCGGACTCATCACGAATTTCGGCAATGTCCTCAACTATTTTTTCACGGGCAACTTCGCCCAAACGTTCCAGCAACTTCCCTTTATTCACCTGATAAGGTATTTCGTGGACGATAATAGATTCACGATCCTTGGCGTTTTCTTCAAAAGAAGTTTTTGCCCGCATAACAACAGAGCCATGACCTGTTTGATAAGCGGATTTGATTCCCATCTTGCCAAGAATTTGTGCGCCGGTCGGAAAGTCCGGCCCTTGGATAATTTCGGTCAGTTCTTCACTCGTAATTTCCGGGTTATCAATATAGGCAAAACAGCCATCCACCACTTCGTTCAGGTTATGGGGGGGAATGTTTGTAGCCATACCAACGGCAATACCGCCGGCCCCATTTACAAGAAGGTTAGGAACGCGCGATGGCAAGACCTCCGGCTCCTGCGTAGAACCATCATAGTTAGCATGAAAGTTAACCGTCTCTTTTTCGATATCTTCTAAAAGCGCTTCAGCCGCTTTATTTAAACGTGATTCCGTATAACGCATCGCTGCCGGTGGATCTCCGTCCATGGAACCGAAGTTTCCTTGCCCGTCGATAAGTGGCAATCTTAAAGAAAAGTCCTGCGCCATGCGTACCATGGAATCATAAATCGCCGCATCCCCATGCGGGTGATATTTACCCATCACATCCCCGACAACACGGGCAGATTTTCTGTAAGGCTTATCGGAGGTATATCCGCCTTCGCGCATCGCATATAGAATTCGGCGGTGAACAGGCTTTAATCCGTCCCGGACATCCGGCAAAGCCCGGCTGACGATCACGCTCATGGCGTAATCGAGATAGGATTGCTTCATCTCCTCTTCGATGGTAATCGAAGGCAAAGCTGGCTCTTGGGGATTGGAAGTATCGACGTCGCTCATAATGCTCCTTTAAGCGCAGATTTATGCGTTTTTCAGTGATTCTAAAATATGCTTATTTCTAGCAATTTCGGGGGTCAAAAACAAGGGAAACACGCCTATTGAAAGGGGTTTTGCCCAGTTTTAGAAAAGGGATATTTTATTGAGAACCAAGCTTGCTATCGAGGATGGCTTTATCCAGAATTTTAATTAATTCCGGCTGTAGCAATTTTTCATAGTCTTCGGTTTTATGCGAAACAGAGCGGCCCTCTTTCGAGCCGTAAAAATCGATCATCACAGTGAGTTCTTTGGCCGTAAAAACCTCTGCCATGGCTTCAATAGAGGCATTTTCAAGCGCCTCGAATTCAATATTCTTACGCATGGCCGCTTTAAATTTTATACGGTCTGCTTGCGGTAAGCGCTCCGCAACACGTTCCAGAGAATTTTCGATTTTCTCCCGCACAGGCCATATCTCATGCATTGCCTCTGCCAGTTCCAATCGCTCCTCGTAATCCTCGACCGTAATGTCCTTCACAGGCTGTTCTTCTTCAGCAGCAGGCTCAAGCAGGACAAAATTGTCAGTCTCCTGCGCGGATAAAGGGGCGCAAAATATCATCATACTGACTGCCAAAAGGCTTAAAAAACGGATCATGGATTAATTATACCTAAAACGGGATTTCATCTTCAAGTTCATCCACCGGAGCGGGCGCTGCATTCCCACCCGTACTGGCTGGCTGCTGGCTATAGCCTGATTGATTATCGTTAAAGCCGCCGCCGGCCTGATTACGGGAATCCAGCATTGTCAATTCGCCGCGGAAAGGGCGTAAAACGACTTCAGTGGTATATTTCTTTTGGCCATCCTGTTCATAGCTGCGCGTTTCAAGCTGCCCTTCAATGTATAATTTGGAGCCTTTTTTCAGATAATTTTCACAGACATTTACTAATCCCTGATTAAAAATAACGACGCGGTGCCATTGTGTATTTTCTTTACGCTCACCGGTTGCTTTATCTTTCCAGCTTTCGGAGGTTGCCAGCGATAAGTTTACAACCTTATCCCCGCTCTGCATTGTCCGCACATCCGGATCATTTCCTAAATTTCCAACAAGAATTACTTTATTTACGCTACCAGCCATCGGTCCTTATACCTTTTACTTTGATTGAGATGCCTTACTATACATCTTATGCCGTCAGATAAAAGAAATTTGATGTTTCTTGTTCACAACAAATCCCCTTACCTGAAGCATAAAAGTAAACAAAACTGCCAAAGTGAAGTGATTAAGCAGCCGCTTTATACTCGACGCTCTCCGCATTAATCACTTTTTGGAAAGATTCAAGCTGGCTGACCGCTTCAATCATTTTCCTGGTTTGAGGGCCGAAGGTGGGCAAATGCGGAATAAATTGCCAGTTGGCAACGACAGCCGTATAAATATCACCTGCCGTAACACTCTCCCCCGCTAAAAAGGTCGTGCCTGCCTCATTCAAATGTCTTTCAATTTCATCCCATTGTGCCTGAATAGCGTCACAGCCCTTCTTGATAATTTCATCATCGCCGCCGTTTTTCTTTAAAAACATGACCTTGCTGTAAGCGCCATGCAAACCCGAATTGGCAAACATTAACCACAGCAAAGCCTTGGCGCGCTCATAACCGCCTTCATTAAGAAGGCTGCCACCATGCTTGTCGTTCAAATAAATAATCATGGCCGCATTTTCAGAAAGAGGACCATCCGGTGTTTCCATCCCCGCGACCTGTCCCCGAGGGTTTATTTTTAAATATTCCGGCGCCTTATGTTCCCCCTTGCTCATATCCAGCTTATGGGTTTTATAATCAACGCCCAGTTCCTCAAGAACGGTATGAACGGCCATAGAACATGCGCCAGGGGCGTAATATAATGTATACATTGAATGAAATCCTTTTTCTAAATTACTTTTGTTTTCAAACTGATCATTCGTACTATTGGTTCCTTCGTTACATAAAAATAAAATTGTTTTGTTTCTGATCCGTTCCCATTATAACAGGGCGTATGTTAAAAGAAATTTCAGTGCGCGGTGCACGCGAACATAATTTAAAAAACATTGATGTTGATCTGCCTCGGGATAAATTGATTGTTGTCACTGGGTTATCGGGCTCGGGCAAATCCTCTCTGGCTTTTGATACGATTTATGCCGAAGGGCAACGCCGATATGTGGAAAGCCTTTCGGCCTATGCCCGTCAGTTTCTGGAAATGATGCAAAAACCCGATGTCGATAGTATCGAAGGATTATCGCCTGCTATCTCTATCGAGCAAAAAACCACATCTAAAAACCCGCGCTCCACAGTGGGGACGGTCACGGAAATTCATGATTACATGCGCCTTTTATGGGCACGGGTTGGCATTCCCTACTCCCCTGCAACGGGCCTGCCTATTGAAAGCCAGACGGTCAGCCAGATTGTCGACCAGATCATGGAAATGGGAGAGGGAACAAAGTTGTATTTACTGGCCCCTATCGTACGAGGCCGCAAAGGGGAATATAAAAAAGAATTCAAGGAACTTCAGGCAAAGGGGTTTCAACGGGTTAAAGTCGATGGGACTTTGTATGAAATAGAAGACGTGCCAGCCCTCAATAAAAAATTAAAGCATGACATCGAAGTCGTCGTGGACCGTCTTGTTGTGCGTGATGACATTAAAACCCGCGTGGCAGATTCCGTCGAAACCGCCCTCTCTCTGGCCGATGGCTTATGCATTGCCGAAGATGCGACAAGCGGCGAGCAAAAAATGTTTTCTGAAAAATTTGCCTGTCCTGTCTCCGGCTTTACCATCGCAGAAATTGAACCACGCCTGTTTTCTTTTAACTCGCCACACGGTGCCTGCCCCGCCTGTGACGGATTAGGGGTGAAAATGACAATGGATCGCGCACTGGTTGTTCCGGACGTCACGAAAACCATTGATCAGGGAGCTGTCGAACCATGGTCCAAAAATTTTGCTCCTTTTTATATGCAGGCCCTGAAAGCTGTCGCAAAACATTACAAATTTAAAACAAATATCCCTTGGGAAAATTTAAAACAGGAATACCGTGACATCATTTTATACGGGTCCGGCAAAACCATCATTCCCATTACATACAAAAGTAAAACCGAAAGCACGTGGAAAAGTAACAAACCATTCGAGGGCGTTATCCCCTCCCTTGAACGCCGCCTTATTGAAACAGATAGCAATAGTGTCCGCGATGATCTTACGCGTTATCAAACAAGCGCCCCTTGTGAAGCCTGTAATGGTAATCGCCTCAAACCTGAAGCCTTGGCCGTCAAGATTGGTAAAAAACACATATCCGAAATTTCCATGCTCTCTATTGAGGATGCCGATGACTGGTTTAAATCAATCGGCAAGAAGCTGGATAAACAGCGATCACAAATTGCCGAGAAAATTCTTAAAGAAATTAATGAGCGCCTGACCTTTCTAATGAATGTGGGACTAGACTACCTTTCCTTATCGCGGTCTTCGGCGACTCTTTCCGGCGGGGAAAGCCAGCGCATACGCCTGGCTTCGCAAATCGGCTCCGGCCTAACGGGCGTTTTATACGTGCTGGACGAACCTTCTATCGGCCTCCATCAACGTGACAATAACCGGTTGCTTGATACGCTCCGACATCTGCGCGATCTCGGCAATACGGTCTTGGTCGTCGAGCATGATGAGGACGCGATTTTAGCTGCAGATCATCTGATTGATATCGGCCCTGGCGCCGGCGTCCATGGCGGGAAAATTATTGCCAGTGGCACACCAAAACAGGTGATGAAGGCACAAGACAGCCTGACAGCAGACTACCTGACCGGCAAAAAAGAAATTCCCCAACCTGCCAAACGCCGCAAAGGAAAAAAAGGCCAATCCCTTAAATTGATTGGGGCTTCAGGAAACAACCTGCAAAATGTAACAGGTGAAATCCCGCTTGGGACGCTTTCTTGTGTGACAGGAGTTTCAGGCTCCGGAAAATCGACCTTTACCATCGATACGCTTTACCGCGCCGCCTCGCAGAAACTGATGAAGTCACGGGAGTTCCCCCTCCCTTATAAGGAAATTAAAGGGCTGGAATTCCTCGATAAGGTGATTGATATCGATCAATCTCCTATCGGACGCACGCCACGCTCCAATCCTGCCACTTACACCGGAGCCTTTACCCCGATCCGTGAATGGTTTGCCGGATTACCCGAAGCGAAATTGCGCGGCTATGGCCCCGGCCGCTTTTCCTTCAACGTAAAAGGCGGACGGTGCGAAGCCTGTCAGGGCGATGGCCTTATAAAAATTGAAATGCATTTCTTGCCGGATGTTTATGTGACTTGCGAAAGCTGTGAAGGTAAGCGTTATAACCGCGAGACCCTGGAAATAAAATTTAAAGGAAAATCCATTGCCGATATTCTCGCGATGACAATTGAAGATGCCGCCGAATTTTTTAAGGCCGTGCCAAGCATTCGGGATAAAATGGAAACGCTTAAACAAGTAGGGCTTGACTATATTAAGGTCGGTCAGCCTGCCAATACGTTATCAGGGGGCGAAGCACAAAGGGTAAAACTCTCTAAAGAGCTTTCCAAACGCTCAACAGGCAAAACGCTTTATATTCTGGATGAACCAACGACAGGGCTTCATTTTGAAGATGTCCGTAAACTTTTAGAAGTACTTCACCGCCTTGTCGATCAAGGAAACACCGTTGTTGTTATTGAACATAATCTGGAGGTCATCAAAACTGCTGATTTTATTATCGACATCGGCCCCGAAGGCGGACACAAAGGCGGAAAAATTTTGGCAACAGGAACGCCGGAAGATATCGCCAAAACCAAAGGCAGCTATACAGGCGAATTTCTAAAGCCTATTTTAGAAAAATCCGAGAAGAAAAAAGCCGCTTAAGCTTGTCGACGGGGGGTGTACTCCGCTTTGGCGCCCGGTTTACCAAATAACCACCCTTGCGCTTTATCCACGCCAATTTTATTCAGGTAATTAAGTTGTTCCTGCGTTTCCACCATCTCGGCTATTGTTGTCACGCTAAGATCTTTACACATACGGGCAAGGTTACGAACCATGGCTTCATCACGGGCTGAATTGAGAGCGTCTTTTATATACTTTCCATCAATTTTAACACAGTCAATATCAAGACCGTTCAAATACTGAAATGAAGTCGATCCTGCCCCAAAGTCATCCAGACACACTTCAAAACCCCGCTTACGCAACCTCTGTATATAATGGTTCACTTTATCCAACTCTGAGATTGCCGTACTCTCCGTAATTTCAAACATGAGGTTTTCCGGACTACATTGTGTCTCATCGACGACCTCAAGCATTTTGTCGAAGAATGCTTCACTTTGAATTGACTGGCCGGAAATATTCACAGCAATGCGAATTGCCGGATTTTCTTTTTTCTTATGACCGATATACCCAATAGTTTGTTTTAAGATAGCCATATCAATATCCGCAGCGATACCAATATCTTCCCCAAAGACGATCAACTCATAAGGAGAATCTTCCGAAGCAAATCTTACAAGCGCTTCATAGTGGCAGATATCTTCATTCGGCAGATAAACAATTGGTTGAAAATGTAATTTAAAAGCCTGTTGCCCTACCAACGTTTTCAAACGTGTTATTCTTGCTGCATTTTCTTTCAGATAATGATCAAAGCTGTTGGTCAAATTCACATCAGCGGCATCAAGTCCTGCTTTTTCAATCTGGTTAATAGTATAAACCAACGCCCGGCGGGCCTCTCGTTCATTTAAGCTCTCCATATCAGCTTCGACCGTTTTACTGGTCAAACCCAGATCACTGTCATTCGTGGAAAACTTTTTGACTAATTCCTGGACCTTTTTTTCAATAAAATCGGGTGTGATTTCCGCATCATGAATAATCGCGTATTTTGTTTCATCCACCTGACTGGCCGTGCTGCCTTCAAAAGATTGCTCTTTTAACAAAGATTGGAAATTCTCGGTAAAATTGATGCTGTCATCGAATGAAAGACCTTTTTTGTAATCTTCAATCTGATCAACCTCAAGAAAAGTGATATCGACTTTCTTGCTTTGTTTCTTTGCTGTCTGAAATGCTTTTATGGCTGCTGCCTCAAATTGCTTTTCATCCAAAAGGCGGTAATCCTGATATTCACCTGCTGCCAGAAAATCGAAAAAGGATTGAGTGGCATTCAAGCTTAGATAAATGCTCTCACTTTCCGGAATGGTCATCCCCATAATCAGGGCGCGCTGTTTTAGATTTGTCTTGCTATTTCTAAGATGAACAACATGGGGACCCAAGCGGCCGGCTTTTTGCACCCCTTTTAATAAGGCAATGAGCGTTTCGTGGCTGGCAGGCGTAAAAATAGTTAACCAGTCGTTTCCAATAAGGGATTCTGTATCGTTGCCGGTAAGAGACATCACCTGCCCCGCCGCAAAGATAATTTTACCATCTTTAGCAATTTCCAGAAGAAAATCGGACGCAGCAAAAGAAAAAGCAACAAATCTGTCTTTTTTATCTTTTTGTTCACGTTCTGATGATATGTTCGATGGAGACATAGGAACCCTTGGATATTAGTCTTTTTCTATAGTATAAAGAAAAAAAGCTCAAGGAGCGCTTATAAATTGTACTTTCTGGGAATTAATTTTTTGCAATGCTAAAATCACTTTCTATCGAACAATTCGTTCTTATCGACCAGCTAACGGTAAATTTCAAAGGGGGTTTAACCATTCTGACGGGGGAAACCGGGGCCGGTAAATCCATCATGCTTGGGGCAATGGACCTCATTTTAGGTGGGGTTTCCAACCCAAAATCCATCCGGCAAGGAACGGACGAATCCCGTTTTGAAGCTGTTTTTAACCCTACCCAAAGCCACCCTGTCTGGAAATTCCTCACAGAAAAGAGCCTCGCCCAAGCCGACGATACCGAATTTAAGGTTTTCAGAAGTTTTAACCATGACGGACAGGATGTTATCAAATTTAGCGGCAAGGAAATCGAGCGGGAACTAATGGAGGAAATCGGCACTTATCTGGTCGAAATCCACGGACAATTTGCTAACCAGAGCCTCATGGATCCCCATAATCATTTATTATGGCTGGATATGTCAGGAAATTTTGAGCCTGAAATCATGACAAACGTGGCTGAAGCTTTGCATAATGTAGAACGCTATACGCAGGAACTAGAGGAAGAAAAAACTTTTCTGGCCAAGCATAAAGGCCGTGAAGCACAGAAAATTTCTAAAATTGTCGCGCAATTTGATTCTATTGGTATGGAAGAAGGCTTTATCCAAAAGCTTCAGGAAGAATATAAAGTTCTTCTCACGGCGAAAGAAACATCCGAATCCTTTCAATCTATCTTATCAAAACTTATTTCCGGAGATGGCGCGGTCACAACATTATCCAATGCGAATAATACGTTAAATAAAAATCCCAATCTGGATGAAGAGAAAGTTGCCGATCTAAAACATTACCTAAAGTCTTCCCTCGACTATGCGCGTAAAGCCGTGGATGAGATGTATGATGTCATTCCGCAATATGAAATTGACACGGACCCGATTTTTGAAGCCCGTAAAAAGCTTAATGTCTTAGAAAGTATTGCTGCCGAAAATAAAATTGAATTCGATAAGCTTTCCGGCTTTTGGTCGCATCTGTCGAAAAAACTGGCACGGATTAAAAATGGACAGGCCCGTCTTGCAGAATTAAAAGACCTGCTCGTCAGCGCCAAGAATGATTACCGCAAACATGCCAGCATTCTGTCAGAAAAAAGAATGGCTGCGGCGAAGAACTTAAGTAAAGCCATTACCGAAGAATTACCGCCGTTAAAGCTTGAAAAAGCGCAGTTTGAGGTTGTTGTTGAAGAAAAACCTGAAATGCCGTGGACCGAGTTAGGATTTAACGAAGTCGTTTTTACGGCCCGTATGAACCCCGGTATGCCCTTCAGCCCGATTGCGGAAACGGCTTCCGGAGGGGAGATGGCGCGTATGATCCTCGCCTTAAAAGTTATCCTGCAAAAAGTACAGGCAACCCCGACCCTTGTCTTTGATGAAGTCGATACAGGGATTGGCGGCCCGGCAGCAGCAGCCGTGGGCGACCGTTTGGCCTTGTTGGCAGAAAACACCCAAGTTTTGGTAATTACGCACAGCCCGCAAGTTGCCTCCCGCGGAAATACGCATCTGCATGTCAGCAAGAAAAGTGATACGGATGTTACAACTTCTGCGGTGAATGAACTAACTCATGAACAACGCGTCGATGAAATTTCACGCATGCTGGCGGGAGATAACACAACATCTGAATCCCAAGCGGCAGCGCAACGATTAATTGCCGAAGCACAGCAAGCTGTCGAAAAACGGCAAACGCAACCTACTCAACCCGTCTAAGCCGATGCCTATCCTAATATGGCATGCATGGCCTAGCTTTAAATATTAAATTATATTTGCCATGGGGGTCATGATGAAAAAAGAGTTACTCAATAAACTGACGCAGCCGACGGATGGTGCATCGCTCGCATTTCTGCGCATTGTTTACGGGTTCATCATGGCCATTGATGTCATCCGGCTCTACCACAAAGGAAATTTAGAAACTTATTATTTCACCCCGACAATGGAGTTTACTTACTTCTTTGCGCCATGGGTGGGACAGTTCTCCGAACCAGTGATGACTACTTTGTTTCTGGCATGTTCGCCTTTGGCCTTATGTATGATGCTGGGATATCGTTTCAGGATTACTGGGTTTCTATTTTTAGTTATTCAAACGTATTTCTTCCTGTCGAACCCTTTAAACTATCTCAATCATATTTACTTCGCGCTTATTCTGGGTTTTTTATTATGGGTCACACCCTCCCATAGACTCTGGTCTTTGGACGCCGTGCGTAAGAGAAAAAAGGGTATCTGGCCCCAAAATGACAGTATCCCGCGTTGGGCAATTTACCTGATCATGATCCAGATGGAGATCATGTTAGTTTCAGCCGGTCTGGTAAAGCTCTCTCCTGAGTTTTATGAAGGCCATCCGTTAAGGGAATGGCTTGTTAAAATTCTAGACTATCCGCTTTTTTATTATGAATGGGAAATCAGGGTGGCCGTATTCCTTTCTATTGCCACACATCTTTTAATTGCCCCTTTCCTTCTTTTTAAGAGGACGCGTTTATATGCGCTTGGCGTCTATGCCTTTTTCCACCTTTCCAATCATTTCGTTTTTCCGGGGATTGGCGTCTTCCCGTTTTTAACTTTTGCCGCCACAACTATGTTTTTGGATCCTTCATGGCCGCGCCATTTCCTCGGGTTTTTGAAACGCCAGAAAAACAAAGTCTGGCCTGTCAGACTTGATCCGCAAGATAGGAATTACTCTCACAAGAAGCTTACCCCTGTTCTCATTAGTTTTTTATGTCTGTGGATTATCATCCAGCTTTTCTTACCCATCAGGCATTTCCTCATCCCCGGGAATGTTCATTGGGACAGAAACGGTAATTTATTTGCTTGGCAAATGATGTTAATCAGCCGGCGGTTTGGCGATGGTACAAAATTTTACGTCTGCGCCAATAAAAAAGGAGAAGAAGCAACATGCAGGAAAGATTACCGGCAAGATTCCTACCTCTCCCTTATGCCATATACACAGCTTTACATGTATCCTGACCTGGCTCTGCAATATGCCTACCAACTGGCTGAAAACGACAAAGCAGCTGGCTATGATGAGGTGCGGGTGTATGGGGTCGTACGAAAGTCCATCTCGGGACGCCCCTATCAAAATTACTGGGACCCTGATATTGACCTGACAAAAGTAGAAAGATCTTTTTGGAAAGATGATTTTCTGTTGCCATTAAAATATGACCGCCCTGATATTCCACCTTTAAAGGCACGTCTAAAAAATAACCTTCAACGGAGATATGGCTACTGGAAAGAAGTGCGGCACCCGGCCCTGTTAAACATGGAGGATGACTATCATCAAATGCTTCCGCAAGAAGTGTATGAATATCGTCTGCGAGAGATTGAGCGGCAAAAAGCAGAAAAATGATTACGAAAAAACGTATCGCCCTTTTTTACAATCAGGAAATCACAAATAACATATTGATTTTCCTATTTTTTATTGATTTAAACGCTTAAATATGCGGCCTTGAAAATTATTTTCCAGATAACCGAAATAAGCCTTTACGGCGGTGCAAAAACTGTGTAATTGATAATCATTATCAAATTACAGGAGTAAAAAATGGGTGTTTTGTCAGGATTATTTGGACCTAAAGTAAAGCTTGTAAAAGAAAATCCAAATCCCAAAGTAACAACAGTGGAGATAAACCAAGATTTTCTAGGGTCTTATAGTAAGCTTGTTGTCACAAAATCAGGTGCAATGCTTCAGTATGCACCTTTAGCCGAAAAGCTAATGACAGGCGATGTCACACGCGTTGATTTTGCTGTAAGAGACGGCAAAACATATGTAACAATGGCACGAAAACTTTTACCTTGGTCCGATAATATGCAAGCAGGAGCTATGGATATTATAAAAGATTTTTTAAAGAAAAAAACACCACCTTTATATCTTGATGCTATTTCACAAAATATTACCACCACCCCGCCCTTTCAACCTCAACAAAACGCAATTCACAAATTAGTAAGCAACACATTTAATAAAAATGTTAACCCCGTTCTTGCAGATCACGGTGGCGCAATGGAGCTATTAAATGTTGAGGTTAAACCTACAGGAGAAGTTAATGCTTCCGTAGCCTTAATAGGATCTTGCAATGGATGTGATACTGCCACTTTGGAAACATTGGCAGGTGCAGAAGCAGCAATTAAACAAGCTCTAGGCGCAGCAAAAAAAGAGTATTCAGGAAATGAAGATATTAAGAAACTCTCATTTACAGGTATCCAAATAAAAGAAATACCGGAAGTCGCTTTGACGCGTTAAAACAACCTACGCCGCTCTCGGCATAAATGAGGAAAGAAAATTTCCTTTGGTCGTTGTTTTAGATGTGCCTTTAGTTGAATCTCTTAAATCATCTAAACTTTCAGCAGACTCCGTTAAAGAAAAGTCTGCCAAACCGGCCGTACTTGCAACAACGGCTTCAGCGCGCGCATAAGCACCCTCGGATGCGGCATCTTTAAATCCACAACTACACCCGGCAGGACAGCCACCGGCACCACAGGATTTCTCAAATTTGGGCTTCTCCTTTATATCTAAGCTATCATGTGGCTGCGCATCAGGACTAACAACCTCTCTTGGCACATCCGTCGAAGGAGGTGGAGAAGCTTTGAACACTTCAGGGATAGAAGGGGTTTCTGCAGGCCCTGCCGGTGGGGGGACGGATGGTTGTTGGACAGACTCCGTTAAAGAAAAGTCTGCCAAACCGGCCGTACTTGCAACAACGGCTTCAGCGCGCGCATAAGCACCCTCGGATGCGGCATCTTTAAATCCACAACTACACCCGGCAGGACAGCCACCGGCACCACAGGATTTCTCAAATTTGGGCTTCTCCTTTATATCTAAGCTATCATGTGGCTGCGCATCAGGACTAACAACCTCTCTTGGCACATCCGTCGAAGGAGGTGGAGAAGCTTTGAACACTTCAGGGATAGAAGGGGTTTCTGCAGGCCCTGCCGGTGGGGGGACGGATGGTTGTTGGACAGACTCCGTTAAAGAAAAGTCTGCCAAACCGGCCGTACTTGCAACAACGGCTTCAGCGCGCGCATAAGCACCCTCGGATGCGGCATCTTTAAATCCACAACTACACCCGGCAGGACAGCCACCGGCACCACAGGATTTCTCAAATTTGGGCTTCTCCTTTATATCTAAGCTATCATGTGGCTGCGCATCAGGACTAACAACCTCTCTTGGCACATCCGTCGAAGGAGGTGGAGAAGCTTTGAACACTTCAGGGATAGAAGGGGTTTCTGCAGGCCCTGCCGGTGGGGGGACGGATGGTTGTTGGACAGACTCCGTTAAAGAAAAGTCTGCCAAACCGGCCGTACTTGCAACAACGGCTTCAGCGCGCGCATAAGCACCCTCGGATGCGGCATCTTTAAATCCACAACTACACCCGGCAGGACAGCCACCGGCACCACAGGATTTCTCAAATTTGGGCTTCTCCTTTATATCTAAGCTATCATGTGGCTGCGCATCAGGACTAACAACCTCTCTTGGCGTATCTACTAAAGAAGCAGGAATGGAAGGCTTTTCCTGAATAGCGATATGATTGCTATCATTGTGAGCTTCATAAAACTGGACTATTTGTGGGGGAGAATTCTCGCCAAGTTTTTGATGAACTTCCCTTAAGGCATCTTGATTATCAGGATTATCCAGATAATGCTGCACAACCTCTCTTACTTGTTCATCATACGATTCCATAAGAGTAATTGCTTCAAGATTATCCATGGTAACTTGATCGACCAAAGGTTCGATAACGTTATGATCTTGAGACAAAAGCAATGAATTATTAGTTTCTTGCACCACCGTTTCAGGCATCGCCGCCATCACCGCCGGAGTCTCCTTGATCAACTCAAGCACCTGCGCCGCATCCCCGGCTTCTAGCGCCTCCATAATCTCCTGCTTCACGGACTCAGACACATCCGCCTTGTCCAGCGCTGCTGTCATATCCTGTTTAACATCCGCACTGATCTCGACAGGCGCTGCCTCTGCTACGGCTTCCGCGATCCGGTTAACTTCCGTCACCACCGTTTCAGGCATCGCCGCCATCACCGCCGGAGTCTCCTTGATCAACTCAAGCACCTGCGCCGCATCCCCGGCTTCTAGCGCCTCCATAATCTCCTGCTTCACGGACTCAGACACATCCGCCTTGTCCAGCGCTACTGTCATATCCTGTTTAACATCCGCACTGATCTCGACAGGCGCTGCCTCTGCTACGGCTTCCGCGATCCGGTTAACTTCCGTCA
Source organism: uncultured Micavibrio sp. (assembly GCA_965216405.1). Taxonomy (GTDB): domain Bacteria; phylum Pseudomonadota; class Alphaproteobacteria; order Micavibrionales; family Micavibrionaceae. The sequence goes on from OZ244161.1 coordinate 510,666, forward strand.
CCACCGTTTCAGGCATCGCCGCCATCACCGCCGGAGTCTCCTTGATCAGTTCGAGAACCTGCGCCGCATCTCCGGCTTCCAGCGCCTCCATAATCTCCTGCTTCACGGACTCAGACACATCCGCCTTGTCCAGCGCTGCTGTCATATCCTGTTTAACATCCGCACTGATCTCGACAGGCGCTGCCTCTGCTACGGCTTCCGCGATCCGGTTAACTTCCGTCACCACCGTTTCAGGCATCGCCGCCATCACCGCCGGAGTCTCCTTGATCAACTCAAGCACCTGCGCCGCATCCCCGGCTTCTAGCGCCTCCATAATCTCCTGCTTCACGGACTCAGACACATCCGCCTTGTCCAGCGCTGCTGTCATATCCTGTTTAACATCCGCACTGATCTCGACAGGCGCTGCCTCTGCTACGGCTTCCGCGATCCGGTTAACTTCCGTCACCACCGTTTCAGGCATCGCCGCCATCACCGCCGGAGTCTCCTTGATCAACTCAAGCACCTGCGCCGCATCCCCGGCTTCTAGCGCCTCCATAATCTCCTGCTTCACGGACTCAGACACATCCGCCTTGTCCAGCGCTGCTGTCATATCCTGTTTAACATCCGCACTGATCTCGACAGGCGCTGCCTCTGCTACGGCTTCCGCGATCCGGTTAACTTCCGTCACCACCGTTTCAGGCATCGCCGCCATCACCGCCGGAGTCTCCTTGATCAACTCAAGCACCTGCGCCGCATCCCCGGCTTCTAGCGCCTCCATAATCTCCTGCTTCACGGACTCAGACACATCCGCCTTGTCCAGCGCTACTGTCATATCCTGTTTAACATCCGCACTGATCTCGACAGGCGCTGCCTCTGCTACGGCTTCCGCGATCCGGTTAACTTCCGTCACCACCGTTTCAGGCATCGCCGCCATCACCGCCGGAGTCTCCTTGATCAGTTCGAGAACCTGCGCCGCATCTCCGGCTTCCAGCGCCTCCATAATCTCCTGCTTCACGGACTCAGACACATCCGCCTTGTCCAGCGCTGCTGTCATATCCTGTTTAACATCCGCACTGATCTCGACAGGCGCTGCCTCTGCTACGGCTTCCGCGATCCGGTTAACTTCCGTCACCACCGTTTCAGGCATCGCCGCCATCACCGCCGGAGTCTCCTTGATCAACTCAAGCACCTGCGCCGCATCCCCGGCTTCTAGCGCCTCCATAATCTCCTGCTTCACGGACTCAGACACATCCGCCTTGTCCAGCGCTGCTGTCATATCCTGTTTAACATCCGCACTGATCTCGACAGGCGCTGCCTCTGCTACGGCTTCCGCGATCCGGTTAACTTCCGTCACCACCGTTTCAGGCATCGCCGCCATCACCGCCGGAGTCTCCTTGATCAGTTCGAGAACCTGCGCCGCATCTCCGGCTTCCAGCGCGTCCATGATTTCCTGCTTTACAGCCTCAGACACATCCGCCTTGTCCAGCGCTGCTGTCACATCCTGTTTAACATCTGCACTGATCTCGACAGGCGCTGCCTCTGCTACGGCTTCCGCGATCCGGTTAACTTCCGTCACCACCGTTTCAGGCATCGCCGCCATCACCGCCGGAGTCTCCTTGATAAGCTCAAGCACCTGCGCCGCATCTCCGGCTTCTAGCGCGTCCATAATCTCCTGCTTTACAGCCTCAGACACATCCGCCTTGTCCAGCGCTGCTGTCATATCCTGTTTAACATCCGCACTGATCTCGACAGGCGCCGCCTCCGCTACGGCTTCCGCGATCCGGTTAACTTCCGCCACCACCGTTTCAGGCATCGCCGCCATCACCGCCGGATTCTCCTTGATCAGTTCGAGAACCTGCGCCGCATCTCCGGCTTCCAGCGCGTCCATGATTTCCTGCTTCACGGACTCAGATACATCCGCTTTATCCAGCGCCTCGGCAACGTCCTGTTTAACATCCGCACTGATCTCGACAGGCGCCGCCTCTGCCGCCGCTTGCGCTGATTGTGCAATCTCAACTGCTTTTTCTACACTTGCATGAATTTCAGCCGGTAATGCCCGCAAGATTTCCGGGGTATCGGCAATCGTAGCTACGATAAGCGCTTCATCTCCGCTTTGCAGCGCGGTCTCTAATTTTTCACGCGCCTCTTCAGAGAGATCAGGGTCATCAAGTACATTTTCAATCGCTTCTAATGTTTCGCTTGCAAGGTGAATGTTATCACTTTTGACCGCTTCAACAATTTGTCTGATATTATCTACGGAATTTTGGACAGCATCTAAAGCCGCTCCATCCAAATGACCAGCAATGGCCGCAATGACATCCGTATCAAGCTCTGCAAGGGTAGTCTCCCCTTCTTTTAGCTGTTCAATAATCTCTGTTATTTTCTGAGCTTCCGGACTGTCTGCCTCTATACCATCCAAAGCGGTTTCTAAATTCTGTACAACTGATTTCAGGGCAACGGCTTCAACAAGATCGCTATGAGATTCCAGAAATGTACTAACCGAATTTAATGTCTCTTGCGGTAGCGCCAGTTGAACTTCCGGCGTGCTTAAGGCAACAACAAGATCCTGTACCAATGAGCCTAATTCTGTCTCTGCGCCCGCTTCAATGGCGCGGGCAAGAATTTCAGGGGTGATCGCTTCAATATTAAGCTGGTCTAAAATTTCCTGTATTGCTGCGGGTGGATTGTCAAGCTCACTCAGTTCTTGCAGAACTTCCAGTAATTCCTCCGCGCCCATGCCGGCCAGTTCAGGCAGCGAGTCAAGTAAAGAGGTATTTGATACCTCCGCTTTCTGAGACACATCGCCTACATCCAGCAGAATTTCACTAATCTTTGCATAGGCAGCATCAGGAAGATCAGATAAAGCTGCCATCTCAATCAGGCTGGCTTTAATTTCATCAAGACTTGTTCTTAATTCTACACCCTCAAGGGACTCCAGACTCTCTAATTTTTCAATCTGGTCTCTCAACGCAGCGACCATATCCGCATCGAGGTCGTCCATAGCAAGCAGTTCGTTTAACTTTTCAGTTAACGCTTCAACCTCTGAAGCGATAGAGACTTCTTCCGGTTCCACCCGATTGGCAAGTATGGCTTGCAAGTCATTATGGGGAACAATTGCAATCAGCGTTTCAATTGAAAAATCAGCCAACGCTTCCGGAATTGTGCCTTCTTCAATGCCTTCCGCAATTTGATCTACCGTCTCCTGTATTAGTTTTTGAACCTCGGGTGTCATCCCCGCTTCGCTTAAGGTGGCAATTTGCTGCATATTCTCAATCACAGCCATAAGTTCAGGAGTAATCAGGCCTTCAGCACCCATTTTTTGTAGCAATTCCAAGAGGCCCTCGAGTTCCTCAGGACTTAAACCGCCATCGGTAATATTCGCTAAAACAGCCATGGCGGCATCATTGGCCATTTCCTCCAATTCGCTTTTATCCGGCGCTTCATAAACCGCAAATAAGGATTGGGGCACAGCCCCGGCAAACATGGCGTCTACATCCGCGCGGTTCGAAGTAATGACTGTCCCGCTAGCCGTCAGCCTGACTTCGATATTACTGCTTCCGATAATATCCACTGATTTGGATTTAACATCATACCTGACAACCTGCTTTGGCCCGGTTTCGAACTGCCCTTCAGGGTTTCTGTTATTAACAACTAACTTCACTGCAATCCGGTTGGCGTTATGCCGACTTTGAAATTGGCTGGCATGATATTGCGCATTATCAACCAGTTCAGCAGCCATTTCTTCAGCCAGGGCACGACCATGAAAAGGCTCTAGTTTTTTCGTAATTTCTTCAAAAACAATAGACGGAGATCCCCATGAAGTTATATCCACGGGCGTTTGCTCCGTATGATATTCCACAAGCCCCCTTGCAGCCATATTCACCAGATTGGAAATGCTTTCGGTATTCTGAAATACCTTTGTGGCATCGGTATCCTTGTCTCTAGCCTGCAGCGTGTCGAATGCTAAATCAGCAACCATAATTTCCCCAATAGAAATGAAATATATTATCGCAAATGATGAGAATGCGAGTCATTCTTATATGTGATCTTATGCAATGATGTGTTGTTTAAATCAAGAGCAAAATGAGAATTATTCTCATTATCGATGATTTTGGATGGCTTAAATGGCAAGGCTCGCTTTTATGAAAACTTGCTCAAGCCCTTGCCCGCTCATCTTGATTATGTCTGATTATAGCAAGCCATTTGGAAATGTGCCGTTAGCTACTATTTTTTCACGCGTATTCGAAAAGTCAGAGATGGTCTAGAAATCCCAGTCTTCGTCTTCTGTTTCTTCGGCCTTACCCATCACATAGGAGGACCCCGAACCGGAGAAGAAGTCATGATTTTCATCCGCATTAGGGGATAAAGACGCCATAATTGCCGGATTGGGGTTGGATATCTCCGCCGGGAACATCGGATCAAAGCCAAGATTCATAAGCGCCTTATTGCCATTGTAATGCAGGAATTTTTTCACTTCCTCAACGAGACCAACAGATTCATATAAGCTTTCCGTATATTTTACTTCATTATCGTAAAGATCCATTAGCAAACCAATCGCATAATCCTTGATCTCCATCTGTTCCATGGGTGTCGCTTCCGCAAAAGCCTTTTGGAACTTATAGCCGATATAATAACCATGCACGGCTTCATCCTTGATAATAAGACGAATAAGATCAGCTGTATTTGTTAGCTTACCGCGGCTGGACCAATGCATTGGCAAGTAAAAGCCGGAATAGAACAAAAAGCTTTCAAGAAATACGCTGGCAATTTTGCGTTTCATCACATTATCAGCCACATATTCTTTCATAATCAGATCGGATTTTCGCTGCAGATACTCGTTCTCTTCACTCCATACATAAGCATCATCCACGTCGCGCATGGAACACAAGGTAGAAAAGATTGATGAGTAAGAGCGTGCATGTACCGCTTCCATAAAAGCAATATTGCTTAAGACAGCCTCTTCATGAGGGGTAATAGCATCTTTCATTAAAGACGGGGCTCCCACAACATTCTGAATCGTATCAAGCAAGGTCAGTCCTGTGAAAACCCGAATGGTTAAGCGTTGCTCGTCCCCCGTTAAAGTTCCCCAAGATTGCACATCATTTGAAAGGGGCACTTTTTCGGGAAGCCAGAAATTAGACGTCAGACGGTTCCAGACTTCCAGGTCTTTTTCGTCTACCAAACGATTCCAGTTAACGGCTTTGATGCGGCTGATCTTTGTATCATCATCATTGCTTGCCTCTGTTTTAATTTGGATATTGGCTCCCATTATTTTTATCCTCTCAAAATTATCATTTTACTTCTTGTTACTTTTCTACAGGCTACAGGATACACATCCCTGTACTTCCGTCCCTTCCAACGCCATCTGACGCAGGCGAATATAATAAATTGTCTTAATGCCTTTTTTCCAAGCATAAATTTGTGCCTTGTTAATATCACGCGTTGTCGCCGTATCGGGGAAGAAAAGCGTTAAAGACAGACCTTGATCCACATGTTGCGTGGCTGCCGCATAGGTATCGATAATCTTTTCCGGTCCAATTTCGTAAGCATCCTGATAATATTCCTGATTGTTATTATTCAGATAGGCTGCCGGATAGTAGACACGGCCGATCTTTCCTTCTTTGCGAATTTCAATTTTCGAAGCCACTGGATGGATAGAAGATGTTGAATTATTGATGTAGGAAATAGAACCCGTTGGAGGAACGGCCTGAAGATAGGCATTATAAATACCATGCTCCATCACTGATTTTTTCAGTTCTTCCCAGTCTTTTTGTGTCGGGACATCAATGCCGGCATCATCAAAAAGCTGTTGTACTTTTGCAGTTGCTGGAGTCCATGCCTGTTCCGTATACTTATCAAAATATTCTCCACTCGCATATTTTGATTTCTCGAAGTCAGCAAATGTTTCTCCGCGTTCTTTCGCAATCATATTGGAGGCCCGCAGCGCATGATAGGTCACGGTATAGAAATAGATATTGGTGAAATCAACACCTTCTTCAGAACCATAGAAAATTCTCTCTTTTGCCAAATAACCATGTAAATTCATCTGTCCCAAACCAATGGCATGGGAGCGGCTGTTCCCTTTGGCAATAGACGGAACAGATTCCAAATTACTCATATCCGATACGGCCGTTAGGGAACGAATAGCGGTTTCTACAGTCTTACCAAAATCAGAAGATTCCATCGCCTTCGCAATATTCATCGATCCCAGATTACAAGAAATGTCACAACCAATATGCTCATAGCTTAAATCTGCGCCATAGGTGCTTGCATCACTCACCTGCAGGATTTCAGAGCATAAATTACTCATCGTAACACGCCCGGCGATTGGATTTGCTTTGTTCACCGTATCTTCAAACATGATATACGGATAGCCGGATTCAAATTGAATCTCTGCCAATGTTGCAAAGAACTCCCGCGCTTTAAGGCGTTTTTTACGAATACGGGGATTCTCAACCATCTCTTCATATTTTTCACTGACAGAAATTTCTGAGAAAGGCACGCCGTAGACTTTCTCAACATCATATGGAGAAAATAAATGCATATATTCATTCTTCTTCGCCAACTCGAAGGTGATATCAGGAATGACAACACCAAGAGAAAGCGTTTTAATCCGAATTTTCTCATCGGCATTTTCACGCTTTGTATCCAAAAAGCGCATAATGTCAGGATGATGGGCATGCAGATATACCGCCCCCGCCCCTTGACGAGACCCAAGCTGGTTGGCATAGGAAAAGGAGTCTTCCAAAAGCTTCATGACCGGAATAACACCGGAGGATTGTCCCTCTACCTTCTTAATCGGCGCACCGACTTCGCGCAAATTCGATAAAAGCAGAGCAACACCGCCACCCCGCTTGGACAATTGCAAGGAAGAGTTAATACCGCGACTAATGGATTCCATATTATCTTCAATGCGAAGCAGGAAACAAGAAACCAACTCTCCTCGTTGTTTTTTTCCTGCATTCAGGAAAGTAGGAGTCGCTGGCTGGAACCGGCCGGAAATAATCTCTTCAACAAGATGCCGTGCCATAGATTCATCTCCGCGCGATAGTGTCAAAGCCACCATAACCGCGCGATCTTCATACCGCTCCAGATAACGTTTGCCGTCAAAAGTTTTCAATGTGTAATTGGTGTAGTATTTATAAGCACCCAAGAACGTTGAGAAACGAAACTTCATGCCGTAAGCAAAGTCATACAGATCACGAATAAAATCAAAATCATATTGCTCCAGAACATTGCTTTCGTAATATCCCTGCATCACCAAATGCCCGAGCTTCTCCTCCAGATTATGAAAGAAAACGGTGTTTTGATTCACATGCTGCAAAAAGAATTGGCGTGCTGCTTTCTTATCCATATCAAACTGGATTTTCCCATTCTGGTCATACAGATTCAGCATCGCATTCAAGGCATGATAGTCATGGCCGGCGCCTTCTTCTTCCAATTTTTGAGATTCACGCTCCAGAACTTCTTTCGTACTGGATGCAGTTTTTTTCTGCACGACCGGTAATCCCATATCTGATTCCACATTAAGTTTCATATCGCTGTTCCTGTCTTCTTCATTTCTTGTTGTGGTATCAGATTGTCCCATAGTCTTTCCATTCCTCTTTTTACATTATCTATATCGGTCAGTGTGCCGCTCAGTTCAAACTTATATAAGCAAGGCACACCACATTTTTTAGAAATAATATTTCCTGAATAGGCAAACATCTTACCGAAATTGCGGTTTCCCGATGCAATGACGCCTTGTATTTGTGCTCTATTAGCAGAATTATTTAAAAAACGAATCACTTGCTTTGGCACGGCCTTGGCCCCGTTATCATCGGCATAGCACGGACACATCAAAACATAAGGTTCATCCACCAACGGACACGCCGCTTTCATTGATACCGGAATGCGGATTGCCCGGATCCCTAAAGATTGAACGAACCGATGCGTATTTCCTGATGTGCTTGAATAATAAACGATGAGGGGGGACATAACCTTTCCTTTTGCAAGCGCTCCGTTTTACTCAACGCTTGCCGCAGCCAAAGCACTTATCTTATCCGGTCTGAAACCAGCCCAATGATCATCATCTGCTATAACCACAGGAACCTGACGGTAGCCCATATTGGTCACGATATCCATCGCCTCAGTATCTTCAGTGATATCAACGTAGTTATACTTAATCTGTCTTCTATCCATTTCACGCGTTGTGGCAACACACTGAACACAAGAAGGCTTGCTGTAAATGGTTATCATTCTCAATTGTCCTTTCCTTAAATAGTAATAATAAGTGATTCAAAAGCCTGAAAGCTTCTAAAAGATTGTTTTAAATGGCTGAATTTTGAAAAAATCCCCTTTGACAAGGGAATCTCCCTAGACACAATATATAGTGTAGCAAGGTTTAAAACGCGTCAATATATAGAATCACTTTATTGCACATTTTTTATACAAGACGTGAGAATTTATCATTCTCTATAGTCTGGTTTATTAATTAAGAACCCTGACAAAAGTTTGATTATCAGCAAAAACTAAGCAATTAAGGTTTCATTTACTATTTTTTAACTTTTAAGCTATAAAAGCTCAAAAACCATACATTATGTAATACATGGCTTGGTTTGTGATGTAGAGTAGATTTGACAAATGAAAAATTGGATCAGAAAAATTGTAGAAGCCACTTTTAGGTCTAGAAAATTCCAGCCTCCAATTTGGTTAAAACCCAGTGATATAGAGGTGTTAGGCCTTCTAGGCATGGGCAAGTTTAAACATTTGCAAAAAAAATATTCCATAGTTCAATCATATAGAGAGGATAAATCTTTAAGCGCAAAACATGCAGGTAAAAAGCTGAGCATATGGGGACATGAAAAATGTCCTGCAACATTAGGCATTATTGAGCTACCAAATGGGCAAATAGAAATTATAAACAGTACCAGAACCCTGCTAACTTATAGCGTAGGAAACACCTTTAGCATAAATGCTGCTTTAATGATTGAGCCTCATGAATTTTACGATTATTGGCAGTGGGGTCACAAAGCGCAAGATTTTTTCTACAAACCTCCTGATACTAAACCTCTTACTTCCGAGGCAATAATAGAGAAAGGTTTAGTATTAATTGGCAAAGCGCCTGAGCATATCTTGGATCGATTAAACATTAGCCAAAGGCAGTTAGACCGCTCAACCCATTTATGGGGTGCTACTTATAATGAAATTGGCCCTTACAGATTTCCAGTTTTAGGAAAAATCCTAAAGTCTGGCACATCTCCTTCTGCAACTTTTAAAGTTAATGCCCAAGCTTATGTACCGGCTCCCGGCATAACTTCGTTTGAAGGCGTGACAGGCACTCCCGATGGAACAATTACATTCCACACATCTTCCTCCTCGACCCATCCTGCATTAATATTGACAGAAGACATCCAAACCATCGCTGCGTTGGTTTTTATTGAGGAAAGTACCCCCGAATTCGACCTGCCACAAAGTCCCCTGCTAGGAAACTCTTACCCATGGCAAATTAATCAAAAGCGTTGGTCCCCCGCATGGCTGGAGCATACCGAACTGGGAAATACACTGTATATCACAGACAAGCTCATAGGGAATTTTTATATGTACACAAACGAATCCTTAGCTGCTTCAGTTAATTCAAGGGATGATCCTCTCACTTCTGACTTTATGGACGCAGTCAAGCAAGCAAAAGCAATGCCTCTACCCACATACGAAGACCACGCCATAACTTTTTGCCTGCACCCCCGACATGGGGCTAAAGAAAAACACCCCGCCATCACTCATGAAGGAAAATTAACTGTGTTGACGCATAATGTGTCACCAAGGATAAGAGGGTGGTTTAACGATCAAATATTGGTGAACGATTCACGTTATGCGCATGGCGCGCTGGCAAATTGTTTAACTGAAAGATACAATCAATTAACCGCTCTGATACCAGTCTATGAGAGATATCGGCAGTTAATGAATATGTATTCCGCTGTAAGCGTATTAAAAGAAAAAGGCTTTACGCCTGATCCTGAATTTGTAGAAGAATTACGCGTTTTCGTAAACCGTAAAAAAATGCAGGAACCTGTGTCATCCCAGAATAAATATGTCAACTTTACCCCTGTCTAAGAAGGAAACAATATGGGTGCAACATTTATAGAATATCCGGAACCACAGCAAAATAATCCCCAAAAGGATTTTAATGCCACCCTTCCAACGAATCTTCAGCAGGCCGACCTTGTTCGTATGGGCATGAGTCAGACACAAGCGGATAAAGTTATTGCTGACGTGGGGTATGGTGGTACCGGCGGAACACAGCCATCCACAAGAGATAACATCAACTCCGGCACTAAGGCGCAATGGATTCCTAACCTCGCTGATAAGCGTGAAGTTTTACGGAGCGTAATTCCTCCTTCAGATAATAGTAGCGAAGAAGGATCAGGAATGGGCGGTGGACAAAGGGGTGCTTCAGGTTACCTAGGCATGAATTTTACGTATTTTGAACGCTTTTATCCAGCCATCCAGCAAGAAAAGCCTGATCTGGTCATCAGCGATGCCTCTATTTTAAGACGGGCGCAAGGTGACCCTAGGCGAACTAATCGGGTAGAATTTGTAGAAAAGATTCGCCAGACAATATTTAATAGAGAACTTAAAAGTATAGAAGCGATGACCTGGAAATTAAGAGAGGCAATAGCTACCACCCTTGCAGAAGAGTTGAAAGCAAAAGAAAAAAGAGGAACCCTGTTGGGCAATATACGGGGAGCACAATTAGAGCTAGAATGCGCGTTCTTCTTTGGAACATCCATGCACAGTCTCGACAAAGCATATCCTTCGCCAGACTTACGGTCTGATTTTGAGAATGCTGAATTCATGGTGGAAGTGACAGTGCAAAAATCTGCTAAGACTAAGCAGATGAAGAAATACGTTGTTATTAATGATATGGAAAGGCATATTATTTTATACGCGCCAAACTATCGTAACACTAAAGAAATCAAAGAAATGAGATCAAATGGCGTCGAGGTAGAAACAGGTGGATGGGATCAGCTTTTTAAGAGAATTAATAGACTGAGATTGGGCTAAAATGAAAGAACCACCAAAAAACTATGAATTATCATTAGGCATAGAAGAGTATATAATTACTTTGCCGGAATTCTACACAGCTGAGCGTGTTAAAGACATAATACAATCAATGGGACATGAAGTTAAGCTACAAAATTGGGAGGGCTGGAAAATATTCTCTACAAATGTTGGCTCTAGCAAACACTATGTGAATCTGGAGTGGGAGTATGAAAAACAAAATGTGGGTTATAAAAAAAACAGCAACAATGAAAGCTTTCAAGAACTCTATAATGCCAAAATGGCTTTTTCAATTGGTGTGCATATACAGCGCGATCACGAAGCCTGCGAGCTTTTTATTAATTTTTTAAAAAAGCTGCAAAAAAAATGCATAAGGGTCTCTTTAAATATTCCCGATTATGATGGCTGCCTAGCTTATGAAGGAGAAATTCAAGGAATACGATGCGGTCGTTTTTGAAGTAAAAAATTAACAAACTGAGATTTAAATAAAATGGACAAGGAAAAACGCGATCAACAACATCTGGACTTACAATTGCAAGTAACAGGCTTATTAGGCCGTTTTGCAACAGGCTTCGATCAAACATATAAAAACACGCAAATTTCAGAAACTATTATGATCGATATTGAGACAGATTTCTTCTTAATAGCAATCTATACATCCCCATCTGGCGCAGAAACCATCATCGAAAAGTATAAATCTGTGAATGATGTGTTTTTTCAGAGTAAAAAGAAAATTATCCTATTTGCACCTAATTATACTGATACAAATAGTATAGAAGGATTGCAAGAGAGTATGCCTTTATATCACGCAAAGAGCATTACCGATTTATTTGTTTTACTGAAGTAGATGGCGTCCCCATAAAAAGTTCAAATCCAGAAACGCAAAGCTTTTTTAATCTGGTCCGTAAAAATTAACGATCATAATGTTGGTGAACGATTCACGTTATGCGCATGGCGCGCTGGCAAATTGTTTAACTGAAAGATACAATCAATTAGCCGCTCTAATACCAGTCTATGAGAGATATCGGCAGTTAATGAATATGTATTCCGCTGTAAGCGTATTAAAGGAAAAAGGCTTTACGCCTGATCCTGAATTTGTAGAAGAATTACGCGTTTTCGTAAACCGTAAAAAAATGCAGGAACCTGTGTCATCCCAGAATAAATATGTCAACTTTACCCCTGTCTAAGAAGGAAACAATATGGGTGCAACATTTATAGAATATCCGGAACCACAGCAAAATAATCCCCAAAAGGATTTTAATGCCGCCCTTCCAACAAATCTTCAGCAGGCCGACCTTGTTCGTATGGGCATGAGTCAGACACAAGCGGATAAAGTTATTGCTGACGTGGGGTATGGTGGTACCGGCGGAACACAGCCACCTGGAGGAAATACAGGAGGAACAGGCGGTGGAGGTGAATCCTGGAGAAATAATCCTTTTGAGCCAAAAACACATCAGGTTTTCCGTATATTAGCACATGACCATCGAACAGGGACAGAGACTGACATAGACTATGCCCAAAAAGGCGTGCAACTTCCCCTTGATCAGGAAATTATTAGACGTGCGCCACCGCCAGAGGTAGCCTATAAAATTCAGCGAGGCATCGTAAAGGCTATTGGGCTTAAAAACGAAGCAGATTTATTATATGAAGAAGGCGATAAAAAATTAGGGAAAAGGAAACGTAAAGCAGCCAAGTCAAAAACGATGGAAATAAAAGTAGCTTTGTATTTTGGCCCTGCGGTGACAAACTTTAATCAGCATTATAACGAAGCTGGACATCCCATTCCGCGCGAAATGAAACCTTACACAGAAGTTGATGTCGAGACCGATACCTATATGATCGAAGTTACCATAGGTAAAAGCAGTAAATTAGAACAAATTGAGAAATATTGTACAATCGATACACAAGAAAGACATGTTATTGTTTTCGCACCTAATATTAAAAATAAAGCGAAAATTAATAGCATTACAAATACAGGAGCACATTTTGTAAAAGACTTCCGTTCGATGACAAAATTAGTGCGCAAACTAGGAATGGGATAGGTAAAATGAAAGAAGCCAAAATAAAAAATAAGTTGCAAGAAACCACTTTTAAAGAGTGCTACCAAGAAGATTATCAAATTTGGTGTTTAGAGGAAATGTTTGATGATGCCTTATGGGAGATCGCCCAGAAAACAGCCGAAATTTCTGGAGTTGAAGCGAAGCGCTACTTTAGTGAGTTTAAAGGTGTGCCTTATTTTAGTTGCAATATTGGGGGCGCAAGCATAGCTAATATTAAAAATGCAACTTATATTGAAGATGGACATTTAGAGTCCTTTTTACAAAAATGGGGGAAAATTCCAACCACATGTATTTCCGTTGATAATCATGGGGGTGATTTTTCGGCAAAAATTTCTGTTGAATTCGCTAAAAATCTTCAAAAACGATATAAGCATGTTGTTTTTGATTCAATTGAGGATGCCGATCTTTATATTTTCGATGATGATATCCAGAAAATAGAATTTATTGACTCCAAATATGATTGAGTTTTAAAAATTCGACGTGAAAGTTCTTATCTCAATTTATTTTGTAAGATGACATTTAAAGGCCTGAGTTTACTACCAGCAAGGGGAGAATAATTGGCATCAGAGGCGCAACAGAATCTTGAAGAAATGAAATTGAAAGTAGAGATATCTCTATTTTTCGGCCCTGCCTTAACGGCTTTTGATCAAGAATACAGGAATAAAGAGAAATTTCTATTACTTAAAAGCGATATGGAGACGAATGATTGTATGATCGCAGTAAGTCTTGCCGAAACCGGTCTTGATACAGAAATGCGAAAATATGACTGGATCAACCGAAATGTTCATAAAGGACGAAAGCGCCTTATCTTGATTGCACCAAATTATTCAGATATGGAAAGCGTACATTACTTAAAAGAAGATCTTGGTGTCGAAATTGTAAAAAACGTCTTAGAACTTTCCCTGTAAAGACCTGACGGTTTAGAACAATAAAATTTGGGTGACCTGTAGCCGGATCTCAAGAGTGTGCCAAAAGACTAACATCGACAATACAGGAAAGAGCCAAAACGCTTGAGAACGTTGGTGCGGGTGGTCGGACTCGAACCGACACGTCCTTGCGGACACCAGATTTTGAGTCTGGCGCGTCTACCAATTCCACCACACCCGCAAATAGATATGCTGCTTAGCAAGACGGCCTGTTTTATCCCAAATTCCACAGCCATTTCAAGTTTTTAATAAAGTTTCTTGGCGACAGCAGATTCTCATGCTTTAAAATGAAGCATGACCACACGCTCCCTTTCCGCCCTCCTCGAGGATTTAAAAGCCCGCACCATGGGCGAAGAAGTGACCCTACAAACCCTGTTGGAAGCTTTTCATGAGCGCGGATTTGGCTTTTTTCTGCTGCTTTTCGCGCTTCCGGCGGCCCTTCCCGTTCCGGCCATTGGATTAAACGCCATCATCGCCCTGCCTTTATTGATTTTAACAGCTCAGCAAGCCATGGGCCGTCACACGATCTGGCTGCCGGAAAGCTGGCTGTCCAAGTCTGTTTCCAAGGAAAAAATTGACGGTTATATAGACTCTGCCAATCCCTGGGTCAAAAAGATTGAAACATTCATCCGCCCGCGCCTGCCTATTATTACCCAGGGCTTTTCATCAAATATAATTGGTATTTTAGGGTTTTTTATGGCTCTGGCTGTCAGCATTCCCTTGCCTTTAACGAATACAGTGCCGAGCATCGGTATCGTCTGCATGGCTATTGGGGTGATTATGCGTGATGGCCTGGCCGTTATTATCGGCATTCTCATCGGGATTGGCTGGATCGTTTTGCTGAGCTGGCTTATACTCTTCTTCGGCAGTGAAGCCATCGATCTTGTTAAAACAACCATTAAAGGCTTTGTTTAATGATAACGCTCATTAAAAACATTTTATCCTCTCATCGTTTGATGCCACTTTTTATGGCCTTCATCGCCATGACGGCCTTGGGTGCAGCCCTTGCCAGCCAATATTTCGGTGGTCTCCAGCCTTGTATCTTATGTATTTATCAACGGTGGCCGTATGGCATTGTTATCGCGTTCGGCCTGATCGGATTTCTGCTTTCGTGCAAGTGTATTAAACCGGTGGGCGCCATTATGGGATTAATCGGTATCACCTTTCTGGCAAACAGCGCCATTGCCTTTTATCATACCGGCGTAGAACAGAAATGGTGGAAATCCATGTTCGAGAGCTGCTCCGTCCCCGAACTTAAAGGTGATATGGATCAAATAATTGAAGACATCAAAAACCGCGCTAACGCAGCACGTTGTGATGAAATCCCATGGAGCGACCCCATCCTCCACCTGTCGATGGCCAATTATAATATTGTCTTCTGCCTTGGATTAGGGATTCTTGCTTTTATTTCTGCGTGGATGATCTGGAAAAAAGCTTAATCAAAAAGCCCCTGCAGGCTCTTTGCCGCATCGTCCAGCGTCCCTTCAACATCCAGACTGCCTTCAACTTCTTGTAAAAGCCCTTTCACACCGGCAGAAAGCCCTTGCTGCCTCACTTCTGCCTCGGCTGCTTTTAAATAGACCATGGCAATTTGAGTTACAGCATCCTGCGCAATGGCCCCATTGGAATTTTGACCAATGCCCGACACCTTGACTGTCGGCAGTTTGAAAGATCCGATATCTTTTTTCAGCAAGGTAACGCTTGGGTTAATCGTAGATTCGTTAATTACCATTTTACGGACAATCACGCGAACCTGCTCGCTTCCGGCACTTTCTTTTTGTTTCTTTTGGGAGGCCAGCTTTTTCAGCGCCTGCAGATTTGTGCCTTTTTCAGTGACTTCCAGATTAATGACAGTTCCGCTTACCTGAATATCATTAAAATCAATCAGTTCCCGCGAAGCGGTTTTTAACCCGATATCCATTCGGTCTGCCGTAATAATATGTTTGTTTTTAAAGCCCGGTGGATTGGCAATTTTAATGCCTTTAATCATTGCTTTTTTCTCTTTTAAAGAAAGACTTAAAGAAGAAATCTCAACTTTTACCCCAAGGGCGCTGGAGGCAATTTGCTCTGCTTTGTTCTTGGCGATATTGCCAAAATTAAGATAAAGAAAAATCCCCGCCATAAAGATAAGCGAGGATATTATTATTAAAGTTATTTTAGAAAGACTCATAAAGCTTCCTGTTGTTTTTGGGACCTGATTACAGGCCTATCATACTCATCAAACCGCTAATCCCCATAAACAAACATCCGTAGAACAGGTAAAAACCCACAGATTGTTTCAAGGTGCGCTGTTTTGAAAAGTTAAAAATATCGTCAAACATGACGGGTGTCCTCACTCGATAAACGTTACAATTGATTGATTAAGTAAAATGCTTAAAGAAGAGACCATCTAAAGTCAAGGGTTTATAAGGCTTACAGACTATTAACTATAAAAAAGCCCGTCATAAACGGGCTTTTTTTAAATTCTTATGAAATTAAGAGCTTATTTCTTAATTGTGGTCATAATCGCCACAGGGATCAGACCCAACATCACATCAGTTGTGTATGATAAATACACAGCCACAATTGTTAACAATACGGCAAAAATGTCGCTTGTTAATTTTCTGTGAGATAGGATCATACCACTTAGCAGCAATGTAAATACAGAGCCAACCAACGTGTGGATATCTGCGCCGCCGAAGAACGAACCAACGCTCTCAACTGCACCAACCATCCCGAGAATGTTGACGAAAGTGGTGGAAATCCCCACGAGAAGTACGACTGAAAGCACATAAAACCAGAATGCTCCCGTTGTCGATCTTACGTGACCTACGTCTAATATTTTATCTATCATTTGCAACCTCCTTTGTTTGCGTTTACTTAGATAGTTAATCGAAACAGCTCTGGATTTTCTTACGCTTCCAGTTCGCTGTCCCAATACAGAAAATCCCCCCAGCTTTCATGTAGAAAGTTAGGTGGAAATCTCCGTCCTGTTTCCTGAAGTTCATAGATACTCGGCTCGCGCGGCTCTGCAATGGGATGCATATTGCACTCATGGGGCATTTTGCTTCCTTTTTTCGTATTACAGGGCTTACAGGCCGAGACTATATTGTCCCAGGATGTTCTTCCGCCACGTGAGCGCGGGACCACATGGTCAAATGTCAGATGATGTGTTTTATGAAGATTGCCGCAATACTGACAATGCCAGCAATCGCGTAAAAACACATTAAATCTTGTAAAGGCCGGACTTTGTGACGTCGGCACGAATTCTTTTAAGGCAATCACACTTGGCAGCTTTAATTCTGTCGTCGGGGAATGGATAAATCTGTCATATTCTGAAATCACCGTGACCGTTTCTCTAAAAATGGCCTTAACAGCTTCCTGCCAAGGCCAAACAGATAAAGGGAAATAACTCAAAGGTCTATAATCCGCATTCAATATCAGTGCGGGGCAACTCTCCAACGAGGGCAATATAGACTCTGTATTAGTGTCAGCGACGCTCATAAGTAATCTCCTTTCGCTCGCATAGGATTCCCGAGAACCGGGGGGAGATCTGGTAGAATTATCGAGAATTAGATCTCGCCTCCTATACCCCTATTATACCATGAAATCATGGCAGACCCAATAAATACGCAGGTCTCAGAGGATTTGCCAGAAGCTAATAAATTACTTTAATTTTTATGTAAATAGTTTCAAGTTGGCAGACGCCATTGAAATATTATTTCAAAAACTTAACAGATTGTTATAACGTTTTGTTTTTATTAAGAATTTTTGAAAGGAAGTTTGCGCCGCTCTCTATCCCTTGTCCATCAATGGAATGTGGCAAATTGGGGGTGGTATGCCCACTCACCTCAAAGCCGTGTTTCGCTAAAATCTCACGAGCCTGATGATAGGCCTCTACCGGGACAACCGAATCAGCTTCTCCATGAATAAGATGGATTGGCGGCTTATTTTCTGTTCCAAGACCATCCGATCCGGTCAACGCCCCTGAATAACCTAAAATTCCGGCGATAGTGCCTCTGCGTCTTGGCCCTGTGTACAGGCTCATCATCGTTCCCTGCGAAAAACCAACCAACGCCATATCCTTCTCTGACAATCCATATTCCTCTAACAGGGCGTCGAGATAGGCATTCAGGATAGGATGGGCTTCCTGCGAGCCCTCAAGCAACTTTTGGGGGGTATAATCATTTAATGAGAACCATTGATAGCCCATGCCGGCCTCACAGGGGAATGGGGCATCGGGAGACACGAAAATGGCCTCAGGCAAGGCCGTCTGCCAATAGGGAGCCAAAGAGATCAGATCCTGTCCGTTAGACCCATAGCCATGCAAGAGTACAACAAGCTGTTTCGGTGCCTTCCTGGACAAGGGTCCATGCGTATAGTCATTCAGTTTTTTCATACCTGAGTGTTTAAAGGATTTAGTATCTATGAAAAAGGCTTATTTTGACCTTGCTATTAGAATTGACACGATGTAGTTAATGAAAATCATTCTCAATAAAATAAAAATGAAAGTTATCAATAATGTTTGAAACCATGATGATTACCTTCCGCGAGGGACTGGAAGCTTTTTTGATCGTTGCTATAACACTCGCCTATCTAACGAAGACCGGACGAGAAGATTTGAAGAAACCTGTATACGCAGGAATTATTGTGGCTCTTCTTGTTAGTGCCACCACAGGCTTTCATATTGCCGAGTTAGCGGACACACCGTTAATGGAAGGTATTTTGGCTCTTGTTGCAGGCGCACTTGTTGCGTCTTTGACCTATTACATGATGACATATGCGCATAAAATTAAAGAACATATCAGTCAAACAGTTGATAAACATGCGGCCAAGGCAGGATGGGGAGCCATTATCGGCATGTTTGTTTTTACTGTTGTTATGATTGCCCGTGAGGGTATGGAAACGGCTTTATTATTGGGATCGCTAAGCAGCAAAACTGAGAGCAGCCAAATGCTAATGGGCGGTATTGCCGGTATTGGGCTTACGGCTGTGATAGCTTATTTATGGGCATCACAAAGCCATAAGATAAATTTAAAAGCCTTTATGCAGGTGACAGGGATCTTTCTTTTCTTGTTTGCTATCCACCTTTTCTTGTACGGCGTGTACGAGCTTACAGAAGTTGAAGGAAGTATTTTCTTCAATGATGCTGTCCACCAAGCCATGAAGCCTTGGGTGAGCTCCAAAACATTTTTCGGGCAATTAACGATCTATGGCTTGTTAATTGTTCCGTGTGCTTGGCTTATAATAAGCTACGCCAAAGAAAAACTATCCAGTAAGCCTGAGCCGTTTACTGCCGCTGAGTAAAAAGCGTCAAATCAAAAAGCGCTAACTTTTTAGAAAAAACCCGCTTTCCAGCGGGTTTTTTTCATTTAAAGGAACTATAACCGTTTGAATCTATTAGACAGAATTATAGAAAAAATATATAGAACTCCCATGAACCGTATTTTCCTCAGTCTTATCATAACTCTTTGCCTTTTTGCTGGCCCCTCTATGGCGGAGCCGACACCGGCAGAAAAAAGAGAAGAACACATCAAAGAGCTCAAGCAACAACTGAACGATTCTCAAACAGTTGAAAAAAAAATCAGCAATCGTGTGAAACAGGCCAGCGACCATAATTATTTAAGCCTGTCCTATGAAAATGATGTGATCGGCGGCGGCACTGATGAAAATTATACAAATGGAGTCCGCCTGACTTATTTTGATGTTGAAACCCCCATGCCGCCCATCATCAAGGAAATGGCGGCGGCCATTCCAACATTTGCAATTAACCCGACAACAAGCACAGTCTTTACCATTGGCCAAAGCATGTTCACCCCCAGCAACATTAATGTCCGGCAATTACAACAAAATGACCGCCCCTATGCTGCATTCCTGTATGGTTCTATTGGCTTAACAACTGTGACAGACAACCATTTGGATGAACTGGAATTTACCGCCGGTGTCATAGGCCCCGAAGCGCTGGGAGAGCAAACGCAAAAGCTTGTTCATCGTCATATTACCGATTCAAATCTGCCCAAAGGGTGGAGCAACCAATTGGATTTCGAACCAGGCTTGGGACTGTCTTGGCGGCGGCGCTGGCCGGTAGCCCTCACTGAAAACATTGGCGATTTTCGTTTCAGAATTGAGCCGAATGTGAATGTCTCGTTAGGAAATGTCTATACCTACGCTGGAACAGGAGCCACTCTTACCTTCGGTCCTTTCGATGACCGTTTGCAGGATACCCCTCCCCGCGTTCAGCCTGCCATGGCTGGAACAGGGTTCTTCGATACCCCTGATAATGATTTAAGCTGGTATCTCTTCGCCGGCGTGGATGGACGGGCGATGGGGCGCAATATTTTTTTGGACGGCAATACGTTTAGGGACAGTCACAGTGTGGATAAAAAATATCTGGTTGCGGATGCCAATATAGGTGCCGCCCTGACCTACGATGACTACCGTCTTTCTTATACACTCAATTACCGCACCAGAGAATTTGATGGACAGGATGATCCCAGTATTTTTGGCTCCCTCACCCTGACCACTCGATTTTAAATTTCAGGCTTCCCCGAATCTGGTATGATGTCGCTTGCAGTAACATTTATTCAAGATTTTTATGAATTACGACATCATCCATATTGCAGGTAAGCCGCACGTTCTGGTTCCTATCCATGACTTCACAGCGCTTAAAAACGCAGGAAGTAACAGCAATCTACCCTCGGAAGTCTTAGAACAACTCACCGTAGGGAAAGATAACCCTATAAAAATTATCCGTAAATATCGCGGCCTGACACAAAGAGATCTTGCGGCGGCGGCTGGCATATCCCGCCCCTACCTGACGGAGATTGAAACGGGGCGTAAAGACGGCTCTATCCGTGCCCTCAAATCAATTGCAGGCGCTCTGGATGTTTCCCTAGAATTGCTGGCTTAACGCTTTATTCTGCTCGGTTTAGGGAGTCTCTTTGGTTTTATAAAAATCAAACGCGCGATCATGTTTTAAGGAAGGAATGGCCGCACGGGCTTTTACACTGTCCAGAAAATCAATTTTGCGGGCAATGAATCCCGGCGTATCGTCTGTCTTCTCTGCAAGAACCTGTCCCCACGGGCCGACAATCATAGAATGGCCGTAGGTTTTACGTCCGCCCTCATGTTCCCCGACTTGCGCAGGCGCCACCACAAAGCTTCCGGTTTCAATCGCCCGCGCCCGTAATAAGACTTCCCAATGTGCTTGTCCTGTATGTTCTGTAAAGGCTGCCGGAATAGTCATAAGCTCTGCCCCCTTTTGCGCCAACGTCCGGTAAAGATAGGGGAAGCGAAGATCGTAGCAAATGCTCATTCCTATTTTACGGTCCGCGACAGGGACAACAATCGCCTTATCACCGGGCAACACACTATCGCTTTCACGGTGGGATTCACCGTTTGGCAAATCCACATCAAACAAGTGGATTTTATCATAAGAAGCAATAAGTTGGCCTGTATCCCTAAACAAAAAACTGCGGTTAACAACTTTGTTGTCATCCACTTTAATTTTCATTGATCCAATCAACAGCCAGACTTTTAACTCTTTTGCCAAGAAAGAGAAAAAAGGAATACCGGGATGCTTATCGGCAGACAACGCTGTTTCAATGGTAGAAGGAGCATCCAGACGCATGAAATCTGTATTTTCCGGCGTGGCAATGAAATCGACTTCATCACGCGCAGCGTCCCGAATAATCGTTCCCGCCTGTTTCAAGTTATTGTCAATATCAGGCCCGCTATTCATCTGAACACAGGCAACGCGAAGACTAGTCATTGAGCATCTCGTCCAGTTTGCCATTATTTTCCAGGGCATGGAGATCATCACATCCCCCGATATGCTGATCATTGATAAAAATCTGCGGCACTGTTTTCGGCCCCCCTGTTCTTTCTACCATTTTAGCACGGGCTTCTTCGTTTCCCGTTATGTCATATCCAGTATATTCAATATTTTTGGACTCCAGCAGCCCTTTTGCCCGTGCGCAATACGGACATGTCGTCCAATAATACATTTCAACCTTGGCTTGATGGCTCATAATTCCTCACTTTGATTATTTTTCATTTATATTATAAAACATCCGTATGAGAACGGAAATACTGATTATTGGCGGCGGCATAGCCGGACTAACGCAGGCTTTATTGCTGTCACAAAAGGGGCTTTCCGTCACGGTGGTAGAGCCCTACCCCTTTCCCACCAAGAAAAAGAACGCCAATAATGGCCGAACAGCCGCCCTGATGGGCGCCTCCATCAAAATTCTAAACGCCCTTGATCTCCAAGATGCTTTTATCGATCACGCCAGTCCCCTTAAAACCATGCGGATTATTGATGACAGCAACCCGAATATTGATCCCGTGCAAATTGATTTTCCGGCAACTGATATTGGGTTACATGAATTTGGTTATAACATCCCCAATCAAACATTACATGCCCTTTTAGCAGAGAAAGCCCAAAACGATCAACATATTGAAATTATTCATGGGGCAAAGCTCAGTCATTTCAAGCAGCATCAGGCCAGCATTACAGCCACTCTGGATAACGGTCAGGAAGTCACCGCCAGTCTTCTTATTGGGGCCGATGGCAAAAATTCACAAACGCGCAAACTGGCAAACATTGGTGTAAAAGAACGTGATTACGATCAAAGCGCTATTACTTGCCTGATTAGCCACACCCGCCCGCATCATCATGTTTCAACAGAGCATCACCGCCCGGGCGGACCTTTTACAACTGTTCCCATGCCCGATCAGGAAGGGCAATATATCTCCAGTGTTGTCTGGGTAGAAAAAACAGCCGAAAGCGAGCGCTATATCAAGCTCGATAAACAGGCCTTTGAAAAAGCATTGCAAATCCGCACAAGGGGAGAATTGGGTGAAGTAAGATTAGCCAGCAATCCTGAAAGCTGGCCCTTACAAGCCATTATTGCACAGGCTCTCACGGCCCCCCGCATCGCCTTAATTGCAGAAGCTGCCCATGCCATGAGCCCGATTGGCGCTCAAGGCCTCAATCTGTCCTTAAGAGATGTTGCCACCCTGACAGAAATTCTGATTCAAGCCGCCCGTCTGGGGGAAGATTTAGGAAATGACCTGGTTCTGGCGCGCTATGCCAAACGCCGCCATTTCGATATTCAAACCCGATTTCGCGGCGTTGACGGTTATAACCGTATCGTCAGCAACAATATCAGTTTTTTAAGAGGTGTCCGCCGCGCAGGATTAAAAACTTTAAAAAATATTCCTGCTTTTAAAAATATCGCCATGCAACATGGACTGAATCCTATGGGAGATGACGACTTCCTCTTGTCCGAAAATCAACCTTAACCCCTGACAGGCTTTACAACACGGGCAATGGTAAGAACGTCCACGCTGCTCACATCAGCTTTTAACAAAGCCTTTGTACATTCGTTCACTGTAGCTCCCGTCGTATAAACATCATCAATCAGAACAATCTTTTTCCCCTTAAGCTGGGCAATATGTTTCGGGTGAATATCAAAAGCATTCTTTACGTTTCTTTTTCTTTGGATTGCCTGTAAGTGTCCTTGTGTTTCTGTTGCTCTGACCCGCTGCAAACAATTTAACAAGGCAGGTATTTTTGTTTTTTTAGATAGATATTGGGCAATAATCGCGGACTGATTAAAGCGCCTTTTGAGTAACCGCCATCGATGTAACGGCACAGGGATCAGATAATCCGTCTCTTGCCAAAACTCCTTTCCCGCCTGAAATAACCAGGGAATAAAAACGGGGACCGACTGGGTTTGATCGCCATGCTTAAAGGACAAAATAATATCCCGTGATGCATCGTTATAAACCACACAGGAGCGCGCCTGATTATAATGTGGCTGCGACTTATGACAGGCTGCGCAAAGGCCGCCTATTCCCTCTTGCGCCATATCAAAATCAAATGGATAACCACAGCACTCACATTGCGGGTCACTGACGAAATGTAATGCCCCCCATGCCTGTGGAGACAATGTGCCCTGTGCATCCACGATGTCCCCTGTTACAACACAGCGTGGCGGGATAACACAATCAACAAGCTTCATAAAAGCGCTCATATGCAATCCTACCTTGGCTCTGGTCTATACAAAAGAGAATATGGAATTCCATATTGCGGTTATAAATGATTTTCGTTAGGGTAGGCGCATGTCCAACACAACGCTAAAAATTCAGGCCACACCGGCCTTGAAAAAGCAAGTAACGCCTTCTCCGAAGGATGATATCAGGCCAAATGATCTGGACCCGATGGCGCCAGATATTGCCCCTAACCCGCTGCTGAAGGATATCCCTAAAGCCGTGATTAAACGTGCATGGTTTACCACAGCGCACCTTGTTTTGGAACGCGGATCACAGGTTTTGGATATAAGATGCCAAAATGGCATGGGCACCTATGCGATGGCAGCTCTGAACCCCGACATCACGTTTATCGGTATTGATAAAAGCAATAGCGTTATTGATGCCGCAGAAGAAAAATATAAATTACCCAATCTTAAATTTATTTGCGGAGATATTCAGGAAAATTTTGTCCCGAAAGGATCGTTAGACGCCATTGTCAATTCCTTTACGTTGCATGAAATCTATTCAGAAAATAATTGCAGCGAACGGGCCGTAACCGATTCCCTGGAACGTCAATTCGAACTTTTAAAGCGTGATGGAAAATTATTTATCCAAGGGCATGTGATGCCCGCCGAAGAAAGTTACGTTCTTGTTGAAATGCCGGACGAACCCGGAAAAGGCAAAAAAATTGAAGACCTCTCCGATATAGAACTATTGCTGTTATATTCCGAACAAGCCAGACCCCGGGACCATGATAATTATTGCGGGTTTTATCTGGAAGAACTACCCCCGCGCTTTCCCCGGACGCGCCTTTTCCGCCTGCCTGCAAAATGGGCGCATGAGTTTATTTTGCGAAAAGATAATCGCACCCACTGGACATCTGAATTAAGTAAGGAGTATAGCTTTTTTACACGCAATGACTTTTTCCGATTAATGCGCAATTACGGGGCCCGCCTTTTATATTCGGCGCCGCATTGGGATGAGCAGGTAATTAAAAAACGTACGCACAATAAAATTCGCTTTTTCGAAGAAGACGGCAAACCTTGCGGTACAAGCGAAACAAGTTTTGTCTTGGTCGCCCAAAAAATTGCTGAGCGTCAATCCTTAACCTTGCAAGAGCGCCGCCCCAGTAAAAATGAGAATCCTAATCTTCGCATTACGGCCATGCGCAATGAATTTGACGGACAAATTACCGACGTCGTTTCCCGCGATATGCATATCACTGAAATCCTGCCTTATCGCATTACAGAAGAAGGAAGATTGCATGTGTTTGTTCATGACTCTCTGCCGCGCGCGCTTTCTAATACCGTACCGCGCAAACGCCCAAACCTTGACCGCAAACAATGGTCCGGACATATGACAGAGGCGCTCGCCGTGCCGCAGGAAATTATTCAGAATATAGATTTAGACCATTTTCGCAGTACTTTGAACTTCACGCAGGATTATCTGGGCTTAAAACCGGAAATGGGCTGTTTGTTTGAACATGGCCCGGGTTTTTACCCTGCACCAGACACAATAGATGAGCATATTGAAACAAAATATTTAAAAGTTTCCGCGCCATCGGAAATGATTGTACCCAAAATCATCATGGAAGATGCAGATGGTTTTTCTACCAAAGGGCGCATCCGGGAATTTGATGCGCAAACAATTTTGAACGCCATCGGCGTTGGCTTTCTTCCCTCCAGCCGGTTGGAAATTCAAATTCTTGCCTTGTATGAAAAACTCCAAATTGATTATCAGGCGTGGGCGGACTGTCCATTGCTTTTAAAAACTGAAGAACCCGCTAAAACCACAAAGCTTCAGGAAATCATTGCCAAATTAGCGGCGGATGATAATCGTTTTAAAGAAACAAAAGGTTCAGCCGGACAATTAAAGGCGATGCAATCCATTTTCGTTGACGAGGGACAGGATGCGGGTGGCATCACAGGCCTTGCCTCCCGCGATATGGATTTCATTGTGCAGGAAGAAGGTTCTATGAACACGGCCGTAGTATTGCCATTGACAAAGAAAATTAATGGCGAAGTCATGGCCGGTATTGTTGAACAATATTTACCCGTCCCGCAACGTTATAAAGGAAATGGTTATACAATCAGTTGTCCCAGCTTCCCCTTACCGACAGAAATTACAAACTTTGAAATGGCACGAAAATATATCGCCGATAAATTCGAAGTCTCCATTGATTGTGTAGCGCGTATGGGGGAAAGTTATTTTTCCCATGTCGGTGTGACCCCGCAGAGGATATATCCTTTTGCCGTCAGCACTGGCGGCGCATCTGGCTGGAAAAAAGTGGGAAGAACCCATGGGGTCACCACCTATACCCCCTTGTATCGGCTTTACCGCCTGCTATATCTGGATAATTATTACAGCTTTATGAAAGTGGTTGCGATGTCTTACCAAGCCTGTCTGGGGCAAGATAGTGATATGAGCATTGGTATATCCTTTTCACAAAAGCATGCAGATCGTAAAGGATCCTTCGTCGGCATGGAGAATACCAGTACACCGACAAGCAGCGTTAAAAAAGATTATACTCATGACAACTGATATTTTTGTCTTTGACAGAAAGTCTGTTCGTATAAAACGAAAACGTGCTGCCACACACCTTGCAGATCATGGTTTTTTGTTTGACTGGGCGTTAAAACAATTAACGCATCGGCTGGGAGATATAAAAAGAGAATTCCCTACGGCTTTGCAGATTGGACTTCGCAGCCAAAACACGCTTAAAAACCGGTACGGGATAGAAACTTTATATACTCTGGATAGCGCCCCCGCTCTGTCACCGAATATACTGGCAGAAGAAGACCTGCTTCCTTTTGGCGGAAATAGCTTCGATCTAATCTATAGCGCTCTAAACTTACATACTGTGAATGACTTGCCCGGCGCATTAGCGCAAATGAAACATTGCTTAAAACCGGATGGATTATTTATAGCCGCGATGATGGGAGGCGAAACACTTTATGAATTACGCAGCATATTGCAGCAGGCCGAGTTGGAAACTCTTTCAGGGCTAAGCCCCCGCGTCGCGCCATTTGCAGATATGCCGCAAATGGGCAACCTGATGCAACGGGCCGGATTCAATTTGCCTGTCATAGATTCTGAAAAAGTAACCGTAACCTATGACAATATTTTCAAACTGATGAAAGATTTAAGATTGATGGGGGAGAATAATAGCCTGAAAGCCCGTTATAATAAATTTACGCCCCGTTCATTTTTTGCCCGTGCAGATGAACTTTATAAGCAATATTTTTCCGAGGAGAATGGTAAAATTACGGCAACATTTGATGTTATTTTTCTCATTGGCTGGGCGCCTCATGAAAGCCAGCAAAAACCTTTGAGACCCGGCTCCGCAAAAACCCGTCTTGCAGATGCCTTACAAACCACAGAAGGAAAGCTACCATGTTAGAAGTTACCCTCGTTCCCGTTTTAAATGATAACTATGCTTATATTTTACAATCCGATAGTGCGGTCGCCGTCCTTGACCCGGGTGAAGCAGACCCCGTTATTCATAAACTGGAAGAACTGGATTTAATCCCCTCTGTCATTTTTAATACCCACCATCACTATGACCATATCGACGGGAATAAAAAAATCAGAAAAAAATACAATGCTGAAATCATCGCGCCAAAGAAAGAGAAATCCCGGATAGAAAATATTTCCCGCG
Source organism: uncultured Micavibrio sp. (assembly GCA_965216405.1). GTDB lineage: Bacteria > Pseudomonadota > Alphaproteobacteria > Micavibrionales > Micavibrionaceae. The sequence continues at coordinate 538,346 of OZ244161.1, forward strand.
GCGTCACAGAAGGCGATACGATCAATTTTGGGGATGAAGAAATCACAATTTTAGAAACCCCCGGACACACAAGCGGCCATATTTGTTTTTGGTTTAAAGAAAACAGGATCCTCTTTTCCGGTGATACGTTATTTGCCATGGGCTGTGGACGCTTATTCGAAGGAACAGCAGAGCAAATGTTCCAAAATTTTGAGCGTTTTAATGCGATGCCTGATGAGACAAAAATTTACTGCGGACATGAATATACGCAGGATAATGGCCGCTTTTGCCTAAGCGTCGATCCTGATAACCAAGCGTTAATTAAACGCATGAACGAGGTTGAAACGGTCAGAAATAATAACAAGCCCACCATTCCAAGTACTATGGGGGAAGAGAAGAAAACGAATATCTTTATGAAAGCGCAAAATGCACAAGAATTTGCAAAATTCAGGCAATTAAAAGATAACTTTTAAGTTTAACCTTCTTGCTTTTTGGCAGGCGGACGTTTTGTTCTGGGACGACGATTATTACTTTTCTTTTCCGCGCCTTTTGAATTTCCATTGGTATTGCCATTATCAGGCAAAATGGATTCTACCGTGCCTTTTGCTTTTGATTGAGAGCGGTGCGGGGGAATAGGCAAAGGTTTATCAGACATGTTGTCACGCTCACTCACGGCGATATCGATTTCCACGCGTGAGGCGACCTTACGTAATTCATGAATGGTTTCCTGAAGCTGTTCACGCAAAGAGGAGTCTTTTTTATTGGAATCCCATGCCTCATATTTGTCCAGGCATTCTTTTGTTGCCTCTTTAAGACGATCTTTTACCTCAGACATTTGTAGTCTCCCTTATTATTCCCCTAATTAAAAACTTTGCTTACCTTAACGGCTTGAAAAGGGACATGCAATGAAAACTCATTTAAAAACCGATGAAGCAGCTTCCATAACGGCTTTTTTACGACCTATCTCATTTTCAGTGCGGAGAATTTCTGCCTTCAGCTGAAGAATATAGTTTTCCAACTCATCAACAGACATCGGCTCCAGATTTTTAACTTTTGGGGCTTTATTTACAGGTTCCAGATCATCGTCAAACATAGGGTCTCCTAATTTGATATAAATTAACCTAAATAGAGGCGAGAGAAAAGATTGCAAAACCCTAAAAAATACGTATAGTGCCCCTATTCCCATGACATTTTCGTCTAAAACAAGTTAACCCTTGGGAAGGGTTGGCGTTAGAGAACTATGCCTGCAAGGCATTGAAAAAGAATAAAAAGGATTATTTACGATGAGCAAAGCCCTGGATGCCCCTAAACTTTTGATGCCAAAAGCAACGGCTGTTTGGTTAATTGACAACACAACCCTAACATTTGAACAGATTGCAGAGTTTGTTAATCTTCATAAGATTGAAATAGAAAAACTTGCCGATGATGATTATGGCGTTGTTGGCCGCGACCCTGTTAAGCATGGCGAAACCACTCAAGAAGAGCTGGATAAAGCCCTTGCGGACGACAGCTACATTATGAAGCTTTCCCGTAATGATCTTCCGGGCGTTAAAGTACGCTCTAAAGGCCCACGTTATACCCCTGTGTCCAAGCGTGGAGACAAACCGGATGCCATCTCATGGATTTTGAAACATCATCCTGAAATCAGCGATGCGCAGATCAGCAAACTGGTTGGAACAACAAAGCCGACCATTAATGCCGTACGGGACCGGACCCATGCAAATTCTTCTACCATTCGCCCCCGTCATCCTGCGGAATTGGGGCTTTGCACTTATCAGGAGCTTGAGGCTGCCTCTGATAAGGGTCTGAAAGCTCAGGGCAAAGATCCTGAGGAAATCAAAGCACAAAGACTGAAGAAAATTGAAGAAGAAAACCAGCCAAAAGAAGAAACACCGAGTGAAGAAGTCGGCGGTTTTGATTTCTCTAACTTCTTATCTTCCGGCACCGGCGGGAATAAAGAATAATCAGAAATCTGGCTAACAATCAAAAAACGCAGCACTTCTTTCAAAGCGCTGCGTTTTTTTTGTAAATATCTATATTAAGAGGCCTGTCTGATACCTTCAATCTGCTCTTTAAGAAGCAGCTTTTCCCTTTTCAACTTACTTATTTCGTAATCGCTGACAGAAGGGCTTAACCGTTTTGTTTCAATCTTTTTTTCTAAATTTTGATGTTTTGATTTAAGGGCCTCAAGACGCGCGGATGGCGTAGAGGCAGAATCACGCTGTAAAAGCATATATGATACTCCCTTGTTATTTATGATTTATGGTTATATTTAATGATACCTGATTTTTCCGACTTTCGGAAGAAAATCAGGAAAAAAGAAAGATAATTTCAGGAAATTTTACTAAATGTCGAAAACCACCCCTTGGGCCAACGGCAATTTTGTTGAATAATTAACAGTTTGCGTTTGACGGCGCATATAGACTTTCCAAGCATCCGAGCCGCTTTCACGGCCTCCGCCGGTCTCTTTTTCACCCCCAAAAGCCCCGCCTATCTCCGCACCGCTTGGCCCTATATTCACATTGGCCAATCCGCAATCACTACCTGTCGCGGATAGGAATTCTTCGGCCTCCCGCATATCTGTGGTAAAGATACAGGAAGATAAGCCCTGCGGGACCGCATTATGCAGATCAATTGCCTCCTCAAAAGATTCATAGCCCATCGCATATAAAATAGGGGCAAAAGTCTCATGGCAAACCACCTCACTTTGCGAGGGCATATCAACCAAAACAGGACGAACGTAATAGCCGTCACTTCCGACTTTATCGCCACCCGTCAGGACCGTTCCCCCCTGCTCTTTTGCCTGGCCGATAGCGCGCATCATATTGTTATAACTATCTTCATCAATTAAGGGTCCGATCAATGTCTTACTATCCAAGGGGCTACCAACCTTCAGACTTTCATACGCTTTAACCAAAGCCTGCATCAGGTCATCTTTAATACTGTTATGAACAATAAGACGGCGCAAGCTGGTACAACGTTGGCCAGCAGTTCCAACAGCGCTGAAAACAATGGCCCTGACGGCAAGATCAATATCTGCTGAAGGTGTTACAACCATCGCGTTGTTTCCACCCAATTCCAATAGTGATTTTCCTAATCTCGCGGCCACACGCTCCGCCACCGCTTTCCCCATGCGCGTACTTCCTGTTGCGCTCACAAGCGGTACGCGGACATCATCCACAAGGGCCTGCCCGACATCTGCTTCCCCTATAACAACCTGTAACAAGTGATCAGGACATGCATGTCCTGCTTCCTTAAAGCGGCTAACCGCTTTGGCAAATATCTTCTCACAAGCAAGGGCAGTTAAAGGCGTTTTCTCAGAAGGCTTCCAAATCACCGGATCCCCGCAAATGATGGCCAACGCCGTATTCCATGACCATACGGCCACAGGGAAATTGAAGGCCGTAATGACCGCAACCGGCCCTAAAGGATGCCACATCTCCCGCATATGGTGGCCCGGCCTTTCAGAGGCAATTGTCAGTCCGTAAAGCTGGCGGGATAAGCCAACTGCAAAATCACAGATATCTATCATTTCCTGAACTTCCCCCAGTCCTTCAGAAACGATTTTACCGCATTCCAGTGTTACCAACTCCCCCAAATCCTGTTTTGCTTCACGCAACTCTTCCGCTAATAAACGAATTAGCTCTCCACGGACAGGCGCAGGGACGGCCTTCCATTCCTCAAAGCTTTTGACGGATTGGCCGACTATAGATTCAACTTCGCCAACCTTGTGGCAGGTCAGCTTGGCAATTTCAGAGCCATCAACCGGAGTAAAAACAGGTAAGTCGCTACCTGAAATATTATCAAGATTATTACGCGTTAAAATATCATTATACTGTTCCATGATAATCTCCTGCTATGGTTTCTCTTTAATGTCTCTTTTTGAAAAATAATGACGGCTGCGCTGATATCCTTCTTCTTCCAATAACGGGTAAGCGACTGTGCACATATAGCTATTGATACGGCGATAATCGCGGATGATATCAACATGCAGGCTGCTTGTCGATATCGTATCCGGCACCCCTTCACCAAGCCGCTCAATATGTGTCGCCATGCCTGTTATTTCTGCCTCACGAATATCATGTTTATCAAGAAGAAGCTTCTTGGCCTGCGCGACATCATTGGAAACAAAAATGGATTGCGCCAATTCAACACTTTCTATGACAAGACGGTGAATGTGTTCGATTTCTTTGAGACCTTCTTTAGAAAAATCAATCTGGCGTTTTATTTTCTTTAACGCCAGCGGCATCAGGTTTTTATCAATTACATCTCCAGCATGTTCCAAATTTGTAGAAAAGGTCAAAACCTGCACATAACGTTGCGCTTCCTGCGTACTCATAAATTCCTGCGACAACTGCGCCATATAGATTTTAATTTGTTCATATAAGCTATCGATAATATTGTCTTCCGCTCTCACCTTTTCCAACAAAGCCATATCATTGGTTTTAAAGACGGTAATCGTGTCTTCCAGCATTTCCTGAACCATGTCTGCCATGCGTAAAGTTTCCCGCGTTGCAGAAGCCAATGCGACCGATGGTGTGCCAAAATCTTTTTTATCAAGATAGCGTGCCTTGGAAGGATCGTCTTTTTCTATGGAGTCTGGAATAAGCTTTGAACATAGCTGACCAATAACACCTGTCAGCGGTAAAAATAATAACGCAAGAACGAGATTAAATGCTGTGTGAAAATTGACGACCTGACGTGAGGCATCTGAATCGAGTTGCTGCATGTAAGGCTGAACCAGTGGAATAAACATAAAAATAGCAATGACTCCAGCTACCCTGATCAGAAGGTTACCAACGGGTATGCGCAACGCTTCCGGGTTATCTTTTAATGTCGCCAGGATGGGCGGTATCGTACCACCCAAATTTGCCCCCAACACCATATAGAGGGCCAGCATCACAGGCAGAACACCGCTGGCAACAAACGACATCAATAACAAAACAATAGCCAAAGATGAATGGGTCAGCCAGGTCAGAAGCGCTGCGATAAAAACAGCAAAAAACGGATCTTTTTCCAGAGCCCCTAATATCTGCGGCAATAAATCAGATGTCTTTAAAGGCTCTGCCGCATCATGGATCCATCCTAATGCAAACAACATTAAAGCTGCCCCTATCAAAATCCGGCCAATATTTTTTAAAGTGGATTTCTTCTTCATCGAAAAACTGATAAAGCCGGCAATCATAACCATTGGAATGAGAAATCTTAAATCGAGAGAGAAAAATTGTGCCACAAGAGTTGTACCAACATCCGCCCCTAAAACCATACCGAGACCTGCAGCGGTTTTAACCATCCCCTGAGATGCAAAACCGGAAATAATTAAAACCGTGGCTGTTGAGCTTTGTAGTAAAGCAGTGATAGCCATGCCGGAAAAAAATGACTTTATGCGGTTGTTTGTGCTGCGCGCCAAAACACTTCTAATGCTGGCACCAAATCCATAGGTTACGCCAAGCCTCAACAGGCCTACCCCCCAAAGAAGTAAGCAGACGCCAGCAATAATATTTAAAAGAATGAAAGTCGGTGTCATCAAGCAGGCCTGTTAAAATCCTGAATCCGGTTTCGATAAATACACCTCTTCTTCCGGTGTATTTTCACGGCCCAGAATTTTATTGCGATGCGGAAAACGCCCGTATTTTTCAATGACTTTGTAATGACGAACAGCATAATCATACCCCAGCGGGTCGTCATCCTTGATTTTTTCAAACAATTCAACCGACCGTTTCTGGTCACTCATATTTTCACTATGCTCGAACGGTAAATAAAGGAAGCGCCGCTTTTGAGCATTTAAAACCTGATCAAGTCCTTTGGATATGGCATATTTTGAAACAACCAGCGCTTTTTTATCCGTTTCAAATGCTTTCGGCGTTCCCCGGAACATATTCCGCGGCATTTGATCCAGTAAAATGATGAGCGCCAGCGCCCCGTCCGCATCTTTTTGCCATTCGTCAAACTCTCCTCTGGTCGCCATGGTATAAGGTTCTGAAAAGCGGTCAATCACCTGCTGATCAAAATCTTCATTCACCTGAAACCATTGCTGTGGCTGGGTTTCAACAAACCAGAATTCAAGGACATCTTTTTGAAAATCTTTCATAATGCTGATTCTAGCAAAGTTTAACAAACTTCGAAAGAGCGCTTTAAAATCAGGGATTTATAGTTATTTTGACGGAAGCAATGCGGCCACCACACGGCGGCCTTCTGCCATTAAGACATTGTAGGTTCGGCAGGCTGCGCCGGTATCCATAATGTCAACAGGCAATCCTTCGGCGTTCAACTTGTTTTTTAAGTCCGGTGATAAAAACTGCATTTTCCCACCGACCCCTAACAACAACACATCAATATCATCGCTTTTGTCTGCCAGTGCCCGGAAGTTTTCAAATGTCAGGGCCTCAAAATCTGACTCCACGGACCATTGAGTTGTTTTGTCCGGCGCGACAAGGATCGGTCCGTCATAGGACATTCCACTGACACGAAAAACGCCATCGGCATAAGACTGGATAATTTGTTGCCCTTCACGAACAAGCGGTGTGACGTCCATAAATTACGCCCCCATTAACCGAACACCCAGATGATTTAATGTCTCGTACGTAATGCCTTTTGTCGCCAATCCATTTTTGATCTGGTAACTATTTAACGCATTCATCGTCTCGGACCCCATTTGGCCATCCACGGCAATATCATAGCCTTTCGATCTCAGGGCGGACTGGATACGCTCAATGGAGTTAGGCCCCATATTTGTCTCACACAATATGCGGCGCCATTCCCAACTTTCGGGTTTAATAACATTGGTTTTTGTGACTGTTTCAAACTGCGCCGGAACAGTTGTGTATTCAGGTTTTTCCGGTTCAATCAAAACACGTTTCTCAATTGTTTTATAAACCGCAGGTTCCTCAACAAGGCACATAATTTCGCCTGTAACCTCATCTTTACGGGTAATAGGGCCTTGCCCTGCCTTCCAGTATTGCCTTGCTTCCTTCACCAGTACGCGTTCCGTTTGAACTTCATATTTTGCGGGAATAATACGTTTTAAAACCTGTTGTTCTTCTGAAACCTGCACCCGTTCGCTTTGGTTATCCGTGACGGCAGGAATTAATACTTTGGCATAACATTCACCGGGTTTGGCATTCGGAGGAACATCGCCTGCGCCGCCGGAAGGAGGTGCCGCAGTGGCGGTTTTTTTCGCCATTTGTTCCTCAGGCGATTTCATCTGAATGGTATTCATTTTAGGCGTGGCCTGTTCCACCATGGGTTTCGTCTGAATTTCAGTTACCTCATCCTTTTTCTCTTCAGGCGTTGCTGTCATTTTTGTTGCAACCATTACGGCGGCTTTTTCCTGCTTTGTTTCTTGAGCAGCCGCTGTTCTGTTTTCTTCTTTAGAGGGCGTTGTGACGACACCGCGGTTATGGACAATAATATCATCCCGGCTTCCGAGATAACTCATATCGCCATTGTTGCTGCTACAGGCTGATAAAGCCATCACACTGCACGCGAGCAAGGTCAAAAATGAAAGTGGGCGCATAAGTCTCTCCTTTGGATGATTAATACTTATTTTTTATAATTAAACCGAATTTTAGGAAAACGATCAAGACTTATGCCGATCCGGCTTCTGTTTTAGGGTTTGAAGCACTCTTCTTTTTATGTCTAATATTAAGAAAGGTTAAAATAGGGGCGGCGACGAAAATGGAGGAATAAGTCCCGATCACAATACCAAATATCAGAGCATTCACAAAACCGCGGATCACTTCCCCACCAAACAGCCATAAGGCAACAAGCGCCAGAATAGTGGTTAAAGACGTCATGATTGTTCTGGATAGGGTCTGATTAACAGAGACGTTTAACAACTCATTTACAGACATCTTTTTAAATTTACGCAAATTTTCCCGTATGCGGTCAAAGACCACGACTGTATCGTTGATTGAGTAACCGGCAATCATCAAAATGGCCGCCACCGTTGAAAGGTTAAATTCCATTTGTGTGAAGGCAAACAAGCCAACAGTCGCCACGGAATCATGTATAAGCGCAATAATTGCGGCCACTGAGAACTGCCACTCAAACCGAAACCAGATATAAACAAGCATCCCCAGAATAGAGAAAATAACAGCGTACATTCCTTTCCGCTTCAACTCCTCTCCTACCTGCGGCCCTACAAATTCTGTCCGGCGGTACTCGTTTTCTTCTCCATACTTGGCATCCAACATGGACTTAACGGTACTAATGGCCGCCTGCTGAACACTTGCATCTCCTTCTTGTTCCGGTAAACGAATTAACAGATCGTCTGGGGCGCCAAATTCCTGAATAGAAATGCTTCCCAGCTGCAATGTATTTAATTCTGTCCGTAAGTCACTTAAATCAGGATTAGAATCCGGTACCCGCACTTCGATTAGGGTTCCCCCCGTAAAATCGATTCCAAAATTAAGTCCTTTGGTAATCATAAAGCCAAAAGAAGTAATGATAATTAATGCGGAAACGGCAAAGGCAACAAACCGTGCCCTGATAAAATTTACATTTGTTTCTTGCGGGATTAATCTTAATAACATTTCAATTCCTTAAATCTTCATCGTGCTGGGTTTATTTTTTTGAAGCCACATCACCACCATAAGGCGCGTGACCATGATGGCAGAGAAGAAGGATGTGATGATCCCGATTGCCAACGTCACAGAAAACCCTTTAATAGGCCCGGTCCCGAAGGAGTAAAGAATAGTTGCCGCAATCAAAGTGGTAAGGTTGGAATCGATAATTGTTGACATCGCCCGGCGGAACCCTGCATCCACGGCTGACATCGGGGACCTGCCATTTGCCATCTCTTCTTTAATACGCTCAAAAATCAGGACATTGGCATCCACGGCCATACCGATCGTCAGAACAATCCCGGCAATACCCGGCAACGTCAAGGTTGCCTGCAAACAGGAAAGAAGGGCAAATATCAATGTCACATTGACCACCAACGCAATATTCGCGTATATGCCAAAACGCCCGTAAGTCAGCAACATGAAAATTAAGACGCCCGCCAGACCGATAAGGCTGGCGATCTTACCGGCTTCCACAGAATCCGCTCCTAAAGATGGACCAACCGTCCGTTCTTCAAGAATAGTTAGCGGTGCGGGCAAAGCCCCTGCACGCAACAACAAGGCCAAATCATTGGCTTCTTTCACGGAAAAGCTGCCTGAAATTTGCCCCTGCCCCCCACAAATAGGCTCCCGTATTACCGGCGCGCTAATAACTTCCTTATCCAGAACAATGGCGAACAGGCGGTTTACATTTTCGCGGCTTAAATCACAAAAGCGTTTTGCGCCAATAGTATTGAAACGGAAAGACACCGCTGACTGGCCGTTTTGATCCGGGGCATATTGTGCATTTGTTAACATATCCCCTGTCAATTCCGCCCGGCGGATCACATTTATTGTTTGGCCTGCCTCCCCTGCCATTGGCAAGGTCATTGTGCCCGAACTTCTAGTGCCATCAGCATTCACTAAATGAAAAGATAACTTGGCGGTGGTGCCCAATAACTCTTTAACCCGTTGAGGATCATCCAATCCGGGCAATTGCACGAGGATACGATCATCGCCCTGACGTTGAATGGCGGGTTCACGGGTCCCTGTTTCATCAATACGGCGGCGCACAATTTCAATAGACTGACTGATTGTCTGGTCTTGAATCTCCTGTATAGAAGTATCAGAGAAAGTTGCCTCAATAACATCCCCGGCAGTATTAATGACAAGATTATTATCAAGCCCCCGAATAATTTTTCGCACAGTCTCGCCGTCTTGCGGATCACGCAAGGTTACCCGTACACCGCCGTTAATATCATCAAGGCGGCGATAACCGATTTTTTCTTGACGAAGTTCCGGACGCAACGAAGTCACCAGTCCTTCAGAGCGTTCTTTAATCACCGTGCTTAAATCCACCTGTAGCAAAAGGTGAGACCCCCCTTGCAAATCGAGCCCCAGATTAACCGTTTTACTTGGCACGATAGCAGGCAGGTTATTTTCGATATAGCTCCGCGTCTTATCAGGCAAAAGATTTGGCAAGCTATACAGCAGGCCAAAGGCACAAACCACAAGGATCAGTATTATTTTCCAACGGGCAATATGGATCATTTATATAAGCCTATTTCTTTTTTTCATCAGACTTTGCAGCAGGTTCTTTTCCAGGGGCTGCCTGAATGGTATGACGCATGGCGGTCACCTTTACATCACCCCCTAAATCAACCACAACTTCTTCGTCGTTCTTTAATTTATCGATTTTACCTACCAGACCGCCAGCGGTAACAACTTTGTCCCCTTTTTTAAGCGCGTCCAGCATTTCTTTTTGCTGCTGAAATCTTTTTTGCTGCGGCCGGATCAGCAACACATAAAACATTAAGACTAAAACGCCGATTAATCCTATATTCCAAGCAAACGCATTGGCTGCGCTCGGCGCTTCATTGACCATCGCGGCGGCCTCATCGGTGGTATCCATGACTACTTCTTGCGCATAAGCCTTTGAAATCAACATCTTTCTTGTCCTTTTGGTTTGAATATTCTACTAAATCAACAGGACTATAAAGCCTCACAGCCCAAAAACAAGAGTGGAAGAATGAAGCATTCACAACCTACAAACGTTTTAAAAGAACTCAACCGCATTGCAAATGCCCTTGAAAATGCTTATGGCGGAATGAAAGCCTCTGCCCCTGAAGACTGGGGCATTTCAACCTTATGGTTATGGCAATCCCATGCCATGGCCTTGAAACCTGTAAAACATACTACGGCCCTGCCCCTTGATTTACTGGTCGGACTGGATAATCAGGCAAAAACCCTGCTGGAAAATACCGCCCAATTTGCCAAAGGCTATGCGGCCAATAACGCTTTGCTTTGGGGCGCCCGCGGCACAGGGAAAAGTTCTCTGGTGAAGGCGATTCACAATGAACTCGACGATGATAGCAAGGCACCGCTTCATCTGGTGGAAATATACCGGGAAGACCTGCCCGACCTTCCCTTTTTGCTGGAAATCATGCGCCGCGAAGAAGCTATTCGCTTTATTTTATTTTGCGACGATCTGTCCTTTGATGAAAATGATAGTTCTTACAAATCTTTAAAGGCCGTTCTTGAAGGCGGTATAGAAGGCAGACCGGAAAATGTTATTATTTACGCCACATCCAATCGCCGCCATCTTTTGCCACGCAACATGATTGAGAATGAACGCTCCACCGCTATTCATAAAAGCGAAAGCGTCGAAGAGAAGGTCTCACTTTCCGACCGTTTCGGCCTCTGGCTAGGCTTTTATAATTGTAATCAGGAAGACTTTCTTAAAATGGTTCACGGCTATGCAGACCATTACGGTTTGAAAGTCGATGATAAGGAAGCATTGGAATGGGCCATGACCCGGGGAAACCGTTCTGGCCGTGTTGCCTGGCAATTCATCACCCATATCGCAGGGCAACAGAAAAAAGCGTTATAAATACTGCGCAGGATCAAGCGCTTTGGTTCCACGGCGGACTTCAAAATGAAGCTGCGGCAGGTCCACCTGCCCGGTGGTGCCGACAGTCCCGATAGAGGTCCCGCGACTAACCGTATCGCCACGCTGAACAAGCATCTTATCCAGATGTGCATAAGCCGTCATCATCTTCCCTTCATGACGGACAAGAACCAGGTTGCCGTACCCTTCCAGGTCATCGCCTGTATAAACCACAACACCGTTTTCGGCAGCCCGCACGGGCGTCCCCCTGACAGCCGAAATATTAATCCCGTCATTATGAAGCCCATCGGCTTTCGGACCGAATGTCGAAACAATATTCCCGTTCACAGGCTGCATAAATCTGCCGTTACCTGATAATTTGGGTGTTTGTGAGGGGATTTGCGCGCGCGGCGAAACAGAGGCCTGTTGCACCTGTGGTTTCTGGTCTGGCGGGACAAGATTATTATCCCCCAACTGCCCGACATCTTCGCGTGGAATGGCCCGCACTACCTGCCTTTCAACTGGCTGCACTGCGGCGCTTTCAACCGGCGATACCGTATTCATACTTTCAATTGCTTTTTGCGTTGGGGTCGGCAGTCTGAGCATTTGCCCCACCCGCAAACGATAAGGCGTTTGCAGGTTATTTAAACTGGTTAAACGGTTGGGACTGATTTCATACATCTTGGCAATAATCTCCACCGTATCACCGTCCTTCACGCGATGTTCGTTCGGCGGCGGCAATTTCATCCGGTATCCTGCCGTTAATTTATATGGCGCACTTATATTATTCAGCGTAATAATTTCACGCACAGGCAAATGATAGTTCTGGGCAATCTCATACACCGTATCCCCTCGTAATACCGTATGGACACCAACGCTGCCCGCCCCTTTATCAACGCCATACGTATTCACCGCGACAGGTTCCTGCGTACCGCAGGCAACCAGGCCTAAAGACAATGCGGATAGAATAATGAAATGCCTCATGCTGTCACCTTCTCCCGCCCATCTCTTGCAACGTCAGGCAACAAAGGAACAAAGCGTACCGGCATAATATCGCTTATGGAATAAGTATCATCCGCTTCTTTTTTATAGCGCTTCACGACCTGAGAACCCGGTTCGCCGACCGGCACAATCATAACCCCGCCAACGGCAAGCTGGTCGATCAGCGCCGCCGGTGGCTTTTCCCTTGCAGCAGCAGCCACGATAATACGGTCAAAAGGTGCCTGCTCCAGCCCATGGATACGCGGCCAGCCTTTCATGCCATCCCCGTATAGCGCTGTTGCATTGCGGATATGCAGTTCCTTAAAATTCTGTTCTGCCAGATCATAAAGCGGTTTATGACGTTCAATTGTATAGACACGGCGGCAGATTTTTGAAAGAACACAGGCCTGATATCCTGTCCCCGTCCCTATTTCCAAAACCTTGCATCTGTCGGTAACTTCAAGCGCTTCAATCATTTTGGCGACCACCATCGGCTGGCTGATGGTTTGTCCCAGACCAATAGGGACGGCAATATCTTCATAAGCCTGATCTGCCACAGCGTCAGGGATAAAATGTTCGCGGGGGACGCGCTCGATGGCGCTTAAGACGGCTGTGTCCTGAACTCCCGCATTGCGCAGAGTCATGACGAGTCTTATTTTCTTGGTGTCGATTGCGTTCATGTGTTTAAGGGCCCAAAGATTATTGGAACCTTGATTCTACATCGTTGCGCGAATCAGGGCAAGGGAGAGCTTTAAAATTAACGCAATGTAATGAAGGCCTGGCCGCCCAGATTGCTCACCACAGGCTTTTGATCCTCAATATCACCGGCAATATTGGAAATATGAAGCTGCATCGAAAATCTTTTTCCTTTGATATCAAAAACATAAGGTTCCGCTAACGGCTCCCGCGCAGGGTTATCTGCTAATATCTTCTCAATGACAGGCATTAGATCAAAGGTTACATCTTCTTGCCCAAAAAAGCTTACAAGCAGCTTTCCGTCTTCCAGTTCGGCCGTGACATCCTTATTGTCATCTAATGCGAATTCTCTTTGGCCGGTTTTGTAGACGGCAAAATTCTGAATATAGTAATCCGCCTTTTGAACGTCTACCACACGGTTATATTTTGAATCGTTCATGTGAAAACGGAATGTATTATTTGCGATTTGCCTTTTCAGATCATTTTGCAGATACCTGCTGACAGGTTGAAAACCCAGTGCGTCAAAAAACTCGCTTTGGTTTTTATAACCATATAAAACCTCGGCCGCTTCAGCATGCCGGTATTGGCGGCTTAAATACATCACGATCGAACTGATGTTTTGCCGTGCCTCAAACGGGACATCAGCCGCGCTATCAACTTTTATGATTTTATCGCCCTCCAGCAAGTTATTTTCGACAAGCAGATTTTCAAGACGGCTTGACTGGCTCAAATAAGAAACGTGGAACATTCCCCATGGCCCCCATGAGCTAAAGAAAAGAATAGCCACCAGCGATAAAATGATGTGCTTCAGCTGTAATTTTTTTAAGGTGAAACCAAGCGCCAGAAATGCAAACCACAACGCCATAACAACGACAATGTAACGTTTTTCAGTAACGCCATATTGATCGATGCGTAGAAAAATCGCATAAAACTGCACAACCGCAGGAAGAATAAGCAAAGGAAAAAACCACTTCATCAAAGAAGCCAGAAGCTTATTGGCCTTACCGTCATAAACAAAAGGCCATGAGACCAGATAAGTAAAAACACCGGCGCTCGCAAAACCGGCAATCATATAAGAAAGCTGCCCTTTAGGGACATCGCCCGTGAAGGCAATCTTGGCAAAATAAGCATATAAAATTGCAATATAAACAGCCACTAATGGCGCCAATATCCAGTTCGCCATAAAGCCAACCTGCGTTGGCATGGTGCAGTCTTGCGGTTCTTCTTTGAAGACACGCGGAATAAAACATAGCCCATATACCGGCCCTAAAATCGTGGCGCAAAAAAGCCACAGGGTTGAATACACATCGCCGGAGATACGGACTTCAAATAAGTATTTCAAACTCGCCAGTGCGGCAGACGCCCCCAGAAAGAGAATAACAGCCGCCAAAAACGCCACAGAAATACCAAAGCTTACTTTGCGATTATAAGACCAGTAAGACAGGTCATCCGATTTAAAAAACGCATAAGGAACCACCGTCACCAGTAAAAAGAGCGAGATAATAATGGAGATTAAACGGACACTAAAATCGATGCCGCTATCTTCCCAAAAAATAATCACCACCAGCGATATTAACCCGGCAAAACCCGCCGCTAAAAAAGTGATATCGGAAATAATGTGGTTTTCACGGTAAATCTGGGCGGCTGTAAACCAGAAAAAACCAACAATACAACTGACGATCAGCCGCGCAATAAAGTCATCGTTAAACTCAATAAGATCATGAATAAGCGACAGACCAATAAAGAAACAAAGAACCGCACAAGCAATTGATAAAGGAAAACGCTGAACGGTGTCTTTCAAATCACCCTGGATAAAAAATTCTTTTATCTTTTGAAAGCCCGTCATTTTTTATTCCTTATTTAATCCTTCGTTATTTTTTCAATACCGCCCATATATGGTTTTAAAACGTCAGGGATATGGATTCCGCCATCCGCAGGATCATAGTAATTTTCCATGATCGCAATCAGCGTTCTCCCAACGGCAAGACCGGAGCCATTCAAGGTGTGAACAAACTGTGTTTGTTTATCTCCCTTGGCTTTAAAACGGGCATTCATCCGCCGTGCCTGAAAATCACCACAGGTAGAACAGCTTGAAATCTCGCGGTACGCATTCTGCCCCGGCAGCCATGCTTCAATATCGTAAGTTTTGCGCGCGCCAAACCCTGTATCCCCGCTACACAACACAACAGTGCGGTATGGAATTTCCAAGGCTTCAAGGATGCCCTGCGCGCATTGTGTCATACGTTCATGCTCGGCATCACTTTCCTCCGGCTGCGTGATAGAAACCAACTCAACCTTATAAAACTGGTGTTGCCGCAACATACCGCGCGTATCTTTTCCCGCACTTCCCGCCTCACTTCTAAAACACGGCGTAAAGGCCGTATAACGCCGCGGCAGATAATCCGCATCTATAATTTCTTCGGCAACAATATTTGTCAGGGGTACTTCCGCTGTTGGAATCAACCAGTCCCCGCGTGTTGTTTTAAATAAATCTTCCCCGAACTTTGGCAACTGTCCCGTGCCATACATGGTCTGATCCCGTACCATGAGCGGTGGCGATACTTCGGTATAACCGTTCTTTTCCGTTTGGGTATCGAGCATAAATTGCGCAATCGCGCGTTCCAGGCGTGCCAACTTGCTATTCAACAACACGAAGCGAGAACCACTAAGTTTCGCCGCCACCTCGAAATCCATCATGCCCAGCGCCTCACCGATTTCGTAATGCTCTGGACACTCATTCGCGCCGAATTTATTTTTCGGTTCACCCCAAACGCGAACCTCGACATTTTCACTTTCATCGGCGCCATCGGGCACATCATCTTTCATGATATTCGGCAGGCCGGACAGGAGGGTTTTAAGCTCCTCGCCTAAAGCACGGTCTTTTTCCTCAAGATCGCCCATCTTGTCCTTCAAGGCACTGACCGCATCCATCGCCTCCTGCGCATCGCCGCCCTGAGATTTAATCTTGCCGATCTCTTTTGATTTCTCGTTACGCTCTTGCTGTATGGTCTGCAATTCTGTTTGAACAGCCCGTCGTTCTTCATCCAGTTTTAAAATTGCCGGACTTTGCGGCTCAAACCCGCGGCGCGCCATTGCCTTGTCAAAACCTTCGGGAGCTTCCCGTATCGCTTTCAAATCAAACATTTATTCTTATTAAAACCTTCTTTTTCCGTTAGACTACCCCGTAGAATAAAGGGGAGCCCACCTATGCACAAGTCCTCACTTGAGGGAGTATACGATTTAATTGCCGCAGAAGATCCCATCCCGTTGGTTTTTGACTCCCCTCATAGCGGCACATGCTTTCCGGATGACTTTCATCCCGCCTGCGGTCTTAAAGACCTTGAAAAAGCCGAAGATCGATATGTTGATTTGCTTTTCAATAAGGCACCGGATTACGGGGCCTGCCTGCTTTCCGCTCTATTTCCGCGCACTTATCTGGACCTGAACCGCGCCAAAACCGATATAGACCCTGAATTATATGAAGGCGAATGGCCGCAAGGGGAGATAACACCGGATCCCACCAACCGCTCCTACGCAGGTATCGGCCTGATCCGGCGTCTCGTCAGACCGGGGCAGCCTGTTTACGATCGCCCCCTTCAACCGGCAGAAATTTATTACCGCATCTATAATTATTACCGCCCCTATCATCAAATGTTAGAGAAACTGATCGAAGGGGCACATTATAATTTCGGTCAGGTATGGCACATTAATTGCCATTCCATGCCATCCGCAGAATCGGCGCGCGGGGCTCTGGGACGCGTAAATCCCATGATTGCCCCGGATTTTGTGCTCGGGGATCGTGACGGCACATCCTGTGATATAGACTTCACCCACGCCATGAAGGGTTTCCTCAAATCCAAAGGCTATCGTGTGGCCATCAATGATCCTTATAAAGGGGTAGAACTGGTAAAACGCTACTCCGCGCCTGCGACAGGGCGCCATTCCCTGCAACTAGAAATTTCACGCGGTCTTTATCTTGATGAAGATACTTATGAAAAAGGGAAAAATTACGACAATCTAAAATCTGATTTGTCCGAATTTATCGCTTTTTGCAGCGAGTATGTCCAATCCAATCTTATTCAGATGGCCGCAGATTAAAATTATCTTTTAAGGCCTCATCCAATTGCTGCAGCGTAATTTTCTTACCCAGATCATGAAAACTGGTGACCCCGGCATCCGAAATACCACAAGGCACAATCCCTTCAAAATGGGATAACTCAGGATTCACGTTAATGGAGATACCGTGATACGTGACCCAATGCCGGATACGCACCCCTAACGCCGCTATTTTCGCCTCGGGCTGACTATCCCTTTGCACCCATATCCCTACACGCCCCTCGCGCCTTTCCCCAATTATATCAAATGCTTGAAGCGTGTTTATAACCCATTGCTCTAAATCGCATACGTATCGTTTTATATCAGGGACTTGCTGTCTTTTCTTTAAATCGAGCATAACATACACCACCCTCTGTCCAGGGCCGTGATATGTGTATTGCCCCCCCCGCCCCGTCTCATAAACAGGAAAACGGGCGTCTTTCAAATCCTCGCCCTTTGCGCTGGTGCCTGCTGTATAAAGGGGGGGATGCTCCAGCAACCAGATCAACTCACTTGCCCTCCCCTCCCTGATGGCAGCCACACGACTTTCCATTTGCGCCAAAGCATCGGGATAATCCACAGGCTGTGTGGAAACTTTCCATTCTATATTTGGGGCAATCTCGCTCATCGCAGCAAAATGGCAATATTATACGCGAAGTGCAATAAGCTATCTTGTCCCCGCCCTTTATATTTGTTACCTAATTCCATCTACTATTTAAGTTATTTAACTTAATAATGCGGTCGTGGCGGAATGGTAGACGCGCAGCGTTGAGGTCGCTGTGGGCGATAAGCCCGTGGAAGTTCGACTCTTCTCGACCGCACCATAACAAAAGGTGCTTACCGTATAAGCGGTTAACACCGAGCGGTCTGAAGTGGACTTCCACTTTTAAGAAAAAAGCATAACCGCGCAAGCGCGTTATGCGGGAAGTTCGACTCTTCTCGACCGCACCATTATAAAAATTTTTCATGCGTTCGCGCACGAGGGCATAAAATAAAACAACGGGTGTAAAAAGGATTAAAACAATGAGCAAGCAAGACAAATTACGAGAAGCGGCACTGGAATATCATAGAACCGGCCCCGGTAAAATTTCCATGAAGCCTATTACGCAGCTGGAAACACAGCGCGATCTGGCTTTAGCCTACTCCCCCGGCGTTGCCGTCCCTTGTGAAGAAATTGCTGCAGATCCGCTTAAAGCGCTTGATTATACATCACGCGGTAACATTGTTGCCGTTATTTCAAACGGAACGGCCGTTCTGGGATTAGGTGATATTGGTGCGCTTGCCTCCAAGCCTGTCATGGAAGGAAAATCCGTTCTTTTTAAAAAATTCGCTAATATTGATTCCTTTGATCTGGAGGTCGATGAAACCGATATTGATAAGTTCTGTGATGCTATTGCCGTCCTTGAGCCTTCTTTTGGCGGGATTAACCTTGAAGATATCAAAGCGCCGGAATGTTTTGAAATTGAAAAACGCCTAAAAGAGCGCATGAATATTCCTGTTTTCCATGACGACCAGCATGGAACGGCCATTATCGTTTCTGCCGCTTTTACAAACTGGCTGGAAATTCAGGGCCGCAAGATTACGGATGTAAAACTTGTTGCCAATGGCGCAGGCGCCTCTGCCATGGCCTGTTTAAATCTGTTGGTGGAAGTTGGCTTGCCACGGGATAATATTACTGTGTGTGATCGTAACGGCGTTATCTATAAAGGCCGCGAAGAAGGCATGGACCCGTACAAGGAAAAATATGCCATTGAAACGAACGCCCGCTCCCTATCTGATGCTATGGAAGGGGCTGATGTCTTTTTAGGTCTTTCGGGTCCGAATATGGTGACAACCGAAATGGCCGGCTCAATGGCTGATGCGCCGCTCATTATGGCGCTGGCCAATCCTACACCTGAAGTTATGCCGGATGAAGCTTTAAAAGGCAGCCCGAACGCCATTGTTTGTACTGGCCGTTCCGACTTTTCCAATCAGGTAAACAATGTTTTATGCTTCCCTTTTCTTTTCCGCGGCGCCCTGGATGTCGGAGCGACAGCAATCAATGAAGAAATGAAACTCGCCTGCGTTAAGGCAATCGCCGCTTTGGCGCGTAAAGAAGTAACGCCGGAAGTTGCCGCCATCTATCCCGGTGAGACAATGGAATTCGGCCCGGCCTATATGATCCCAAAACCTTTTGATCCGCGCTTGGGTGTTGAATTACCTATTGCCGTTGCCAAAGCCGCCATGGAAAGCGGTGTGGCCACACGTCCAATAGAAGATTTCGATGCGTACCGTCAGAAACTTCAGCAATTCCACAATCAAAGCAGTCTTGTGATGCGCCCCGTCTTCGGCGAAGCGCAAAAAGATCCTAAACGGATTGTCTATGCCGAAGGAGAAGAAGAAAATGTCCTGCGCGCTATACAGATGGCGGTTGATGAAGGTGTTGCCAAACCGGTTGTGATCGGCCGCCGTCAGGTCGTGGAAGAACGTATCGACCGCTTAAATCTGCGTATCCAGATCGGCAGCGATTTTGAGCTATGTGATCCGCAGGATGACCCGCGCTATAAAGAATACTGGACAAGCTATCATGCACTGATGGATCGCAAGGGCGTCACCCCTGCAATGGCCAAAACCATCATCCGCACAAACACAACTGCCATCGCCGCTTTGATGCTTGAAAAAGGGGAAGTCGATGCCATGATTTGCGGTACCGTAGGCGAATACAGGGACCACCTACATGAAATTGTCGATGTTATCGGCTTGAAACCGGGGGTTGAGACCGCCGCGGCACTCAGACTTCTCATCCTTCCCAATCGCGGCAATTATTTTGTTTGTGACACGCACGTGAATCCAGACCCAAGCATTCCGCAGATTTCTGAAATGACCTTACTGTCTGCCGAACGCGTGCGCGCCTTTGGTATGGAACCTAAAGTGGCCATGCTTTCCCATTCAAATTTTGGATCACACCGCGATTGCAGCGCAGAAAAAATGCGCATTGCCTGTATGGACATCAAGCAACGCAATCCCGAACTTGAAATTGATGGTGAAATGCATGCCGACACCGCCCTTTCGCTCACAGTACGCGAAAATATCATGCCCAACTCTTCTTTAAAAAGTGAAGCAAACCTTTTGATTATGCCGAATATGGATGCAGCTAATATTTCTTTCAATATGTTGAAAATCCTTGGTGAAGGCATACCGGTGGGACCTATTCTATTGGGCGTAAATAAGCCAGCACATATTCTTACCTCCGCCACAACGGCGCGGGGCATTTTAAATATGTCGGCCGTCGCCTGCGTAGACGCCCAAAGAATTCAGAAAAATCAAGATACGAAAACAACGGCGATTAAAAATCAAAAAGCTGCTTAAAGTGAAGGAGCTTTCATGACAAACGATCCGAAGACGCCAGAGACAGAAGACACCATACCGTCTGTCAGCGAAGCTTTCGAAGAGAATCATGATGCTTCGCAGTCTTTTGGCCTGAGCGATGAAGACATTCGGGAAATCACCAACGCTCTGCAGGATGAAAGCAATGATAATCATCTTGCCCTCGTCAGTGATTTAGGCGTCGCCGATACCGCTGAACTCCTTCATAAAATTCCGCAGGATATTCGTAAAATCCTGCTCGAAAGTGAAGAAATAAAAATTGATCCGCGGGTCTTTTCTTATCTTGATGATAATCTTAAACGCTCTGTCCTGTCGGTCATGTCAGCACAACAGGTGGCTTCCATTCTTTCGGAACTGGATAGTGATGATGCCCTAGATTTAATTGAAAATCTGGAGGAAGATTTTCAGCAGGAAATCATCCGCAAATTATCTGCAAAAATGCGTATCGCCATTCAGGAAGGCCTGACCTTCCCTGAAGACTCTGCCGGTCGTTTGATGCAACGTGAATATGTGGCGATCCCGCAATTTTGGACAGTCGGTAAAGCGATTGATTATCTGCGCGCCGCTTCAGACGATCTCCCGGGGGATTTTTATGATTTGATTGTCATTGATCCCCTTTACCATGTTGTCGGGGAAATCCCCTTAAGCCGGGTCTTAAGATCCAAACGCGTTCAAAAAATCGAAGACCTCACCCTTGATGAACTGCATACGATTCCTGCCGACATGGACCAGGAAGAAGTCTCTTTTATTTTCCGGCGTGAAGGCCTGAACTCCGCCCCCGTTGTTGATGCTGAAAACCGCCTGATCGGAGTGATTACTTTTGATGACATTATTGACGTTATTGATGAAGAGGCCCACGAAGATATTTTGAAGCTTGCCGGTGTCGAAGGATCCGACTTTTACCGTGCTATTTTCTCTACAACCGCAAGCCGCTTTCGCTGGCTTTTCGTTAATTTGTTAACGGCAATTGCCGCCTCCGTTGTCATTTCGTTTTTTGATGCCACCATTGAACAAATTGTTGCCCTTGCCGTGCTCATGCCGATTGTGGCATCGATGGGCGGCAATGCAGGTACGCAAGCTTTAACCGTGGCTGTGCGGGCCCTTGCGACAAAAGAATTATCCGGCACCAATACATTACGGGTGATCGGTAAGGAGACCCTTGTTGGCACTCTCAATGGAATAGGATTTGCCATTATTATGGGCATCATCGCTGCGCTGTGGTTTCAAAGTAATATGTTAGGGGGCGTTATTGCCGCCGCCATGGTCATTAACCTTATTTTCGCGGGTTTATGCGGCGCTGGTATTCCTATTTTATTAAACCGTATGGGCTCCGATCCGGCTTTATCATCCACGGTTTTACTGACAACAGTCACGGATATCGTTGGTTTCTTTGGCTTCCTGGGCCTTGCCTCGATATTTTTGATTTAAGCTGTTTTTTCGTTATAGTGTTCCTATGAGTGCATCAAAATTAGTCAGACCAAATATCGATTATAAAGAGAGCTACCTTAAAGCGCTTGAGGAGTATCATAAAGAAGGCCGTTACACTTATCAGAATATTGGTGAGTTGAATGCAAACTTCGAGACGTTTATCAAGCAGCTTCGGGCTGAAAAGGGGTATCCGCACCAACCTTATCAGGACTGGGTGGAGCCTGTTCCTGAAACGGTTGTCTGGCTTGTAAAAGATAAATCGTATATCGGTACTGTCGATATCCGCCACCGCCTGAACTGGCATTTGGAAAAATGGGGCGGTCATATCCATTTCAATATCCGCCCGTCAATGCGAGGCAAGGGCTTCGGCTCAAAAATTTTGCAAAAAGCCATCCCTATCGTCAATTATATTGGGATTGACCGGGCCCTTATTACAGTAAAACCGGAGGATAAGGCCGCAATCAGAATTATTGAGGCCTGCGGCGGAGAATTTGAAGACGAAACAGTGGCAACCGATAAATTTCCTGCGATGCGCCGTTACTGGATAGACTGCACATAATTTCACCATACGCGCATAATATAACTTGCGCTTGTTCTTCTCACGGATATATAAGCTAATAAAACAATGACGCGCTTAAATTATGGCAAAAAAGACAGCTAAAAAATCAACGAAAAAAAGCAGAGGTAAAACCGCTTCTAAAAACAAAGAAAGCGGAATCATCGTCCGGTCTTTTAAGTTTTGTATAAAGTGGGGATTTATTGCCGCTATCTGGCTTTCTATTTTCGTTGGCGCCCTGATGGCCTTATATGCCAGTGAACTTCCCACTATCACAAAATCCATGGTGTTTGAGCGTCGTCCGACGGTCATCATTAAATCCAAAGAAGGTGAGATCGTTGACAGGTATGGGGATATTAAAGGAGAGATTGTCGACGCAAAAGACCTGCCCCCTCATCTCATTAATGCCATTCTCGCCACTGAAGACCGCCGCTTTTACCAACATTATGGTATGGATTTTAAAGGCTTCATGCGCGCCGTGGTGGTTAATTTAAAAGCTGGCGGCTTTGTCCAGGGCGGCTCAACCATTACCCAACAGTTGGCTAAAAACTTATTCCTGACACGTGACAGGACAATCAAGCGTAAAATTCAAGAGTTGATGCTGTCCTTCCAATTGGAAAGAGAACTGACAAAAGATGAAATCCTAAGCGCTTATTTGAACCGTGTCTATTTAGGCAGCGGGGCCTATGGCGTCGATGCGGCTGCACGCGTTTATTTCAATAAATCAGCGCAGGAATTAAACCTGCGCGAAGCGGCCACGATTGCAGGCTTATTAAAAGCGCCTTCTCGCTATTCACCCAAGGCAAATCCCAAAGCATCGGCAGAGCGGACGAACACCGTCTTACAATCAATGGTGGATGCCGGATATGTTGCGCAAGCTGATCTGGTAAAACAATCAAAAATACCCCCTGCTCCGAAACGCAAACCATCAAGTGGTGAATCTGTACGTTATTTTACAGACTATATTGTCTCCCAGTTAGATGATCTCATCGGTCCTGTTACAAGCGATATTGTTGTAGAAACAACACTGGATATGGATATCCAAAAAGAAATGGAAGAGTCCATTACCAAAGCCTTGCTTGAATATGGCGAAAAGAACGACGTCGCGCAGGCTGCCGGCATTACCGTAGGGCTTGATGGCCGCATTGTGGCCCTTATGGGGGGAAAAGATTACGGGATAAGCGAATTTAACCGTGTCACAGATTCTCTGCGTCCACCGGGATCTTCTTTTAAACCAATTGTCTATCTTGCAGCGATTGAAAACGGGTGGAACCTGAACAGCCTGATCGTCGATGAACCGATTATAAAAGGCAGATACAGGCCTAAAAACTTTGGTCATCAATATTACGGGGAAGTGACTTTATATACCGCCCTGACAAATTCCCTTAATACGGTGGCGGTAAATCTTATGCGCGATGTCGGGCCGGAGAAAACAATTGAACTGGCAAGAAGATTAGGCATCACAGCCGATCTTGAGCCGAACTTAAGTACGGCCCTGGGCAGCTCCGGCGTTCCTATGATTCAAATGGTTACCGCCTACGCGACATTAGGACGCGGCGGTATCGCTGTTACGCCCTATTCTATCAAACGAATTTTGGATAAAGACGGCAATGTATTATATGAGCGCACTCCGCCCAAAAACAATGACCGCGTTGTTAACCCCAATGCGGTTGCACAAATTAATGTCATGATGCAATCCGTTATTCAAAACGGCACGGGACGCGGCGCCGCCATTCCTTATCAGGCTGCCGGTAAAACAGGAACCTCTCAGGATTTTCGGGATGCCTGGTTTATTGGCTTTACCAACCGTTATTCAACCGCTATCTGGTTTGGTAATGATGATAATTCTCCCACAAAACGCTTAACAGGCGGCTCTGCGCCTGCACGCGTGTGGCGTGATGTCATGGTAAAAGCGCAACAGCAAGGCGGCCCTGCTTATAATACTTTTTCTAACTTTGTCCTCACACCGGAAAGCAGCTTTGATGATCTTCTCATGCAAATTCTGCAAAATGACGATGGTGGAAATTACAGAGGGCGCAATGAGGGATGGTTCGGCGGACTCTTCAATCGCGGGACCAACGCTCCATCTGATCCGCAAGTGCCTGAAAACGCACCAGAAGATCAATACACCCCATTGGGTCGCCATCAATGGGATGTAAACGACTAATTTTTTCTATTCAACAAACATTGGTTGTTGAGCAACAGGGAAATCTTTTCTAACGGCGGCAAACTTATCTTCGCCTATTAAATCCCAATACTGCTTGATCGCCAATATTCCAGGTGTCGGACCGCCTATTTCCCAACCGGTACGCATCAGGCTTTTATCTGCAAAATCCAGATAGCTGGTCGGAAACGACTTCCTTGGCGCCCGCAATCCCAAATCAATTAATACTTTTGAGACAAGGGCATCTCCTATATCAAGAATATCCGCCGTAAACTGGATAGCAGATAATACCTTGATTTCTGTCTGGCTATTGGGAACACAACGAAGATGCCGCATGAAGCGCGCATAAATTTCCATTTCCTGACGCGCATTTTTATCTTCACACGGTAAAGGTAAAATAATATTTTCCTTTACCGCTTCTCCGGCTTGATATGAGGAACTGTTTACTAAGTTATCGTTGCTTTTTAAATAATCTGTGACCATGGCATGATCCTCCTTCTTGTAATAAGCAAACAGTTTGGTTCGCTTATAGTTCAAGCTTGGAGGGCAATAATTAACAGAATCTTAATGCCGGGTTTAAGGGCTGTGGGTAACTACCATATATTCTGTGGATAAGAATCGCTAAGCTTTTGGAATCGCTGCCACTGCCAGTTTATCCACACGCTCGTTCATTTCATGACCTGCATGACCCTTTATCCAGATAAATTCCACATGATGTCTTTGAATCAGCGAATCGATCTCCTGCCAAAGATCCTGATTTTTCACCGGTTTCTTTGACGCGCTCTTCCATCCACGGGCTTTCCATCCTTCCAGCCATTCATGCACGCCTTGTTGAACATACTTGCTATCCGTATACAGTTTGACGCCTGATGTTTTTTTTAAGGCTTCTAATCCTTTTATAACCGCCATCATTTCCATACGGTTATTGGTTGTTTCCGGTTCCCCGCCTGATAGTTCTTTTTCATGACCGTTCCAGCGTAAGATAGCGCCCCAACCACCTGGTCCCGGATTGCCGCTGCATGCTCCATCCGTATAAATCTCAATCGTCATGAAAAACTGTCTCTATTTTTTATTGATAAAATAATTTCCGGCACAAGAAACAACGCGTATAAAAATACGCGAGTGACAACGTAATACAATATAAAATGAAAATAAGAAGATGAATTAATCTTCGCGGTGAATCTTTTCTTTCCGCTCGTGCATCTCTTGCGCTTCAAGACTTAATGTCGCCACCGGTCTTGCTTCAAGACGGGCGATACCAATTTCATCCCCTGTTTCTTCACAATAACCGTATTCGTCATTATCAATGCGCTGCAAGGCGGCATTGATTTTGTTAATCAGTTTACGTTCCCTGTCACGGGTGCGTAATTCAAGGGCGTGGTCCGTCTCCGCAGAGGCACGGTCGGCAAGATCAGGTTTTTGCAGTTCTGTTTCCTGCAACGTATTGGTAATAGTTTCAGAAGATTCTTTAATAAGCTCCTGACGCCATGCAATAAGCTTTTGACGAAAATACTCCAACATTACAGGATTCATGTATTCGCCTTTATCCTTCGCCGGGTCATAATCCGGGGTCAGAACTGCTTCTTTTGTCTTTTTTGCTTTTGCCATTCTAATTTATCCTAATTGTTAGATACTGTTTTAAAACTTATTAAAAACGCCGAAACTATAGGGTTACCGCCTACCGTAAGCAAGACTAAATTTTGCTCTCCATTGCTTTTCTTGCTTTGGCTATCTCGATCTGTGCTCTCATATCAATCTCGTCCAGAACCGCCGTCATTTGGGGATCTGATATCTTTTCGCGGTGTGAAGCCACCACATCTGCCACATCTATCACCTGTCCCAAAGTTAGGTCGCCCGTCAGCAGCCCCATACGCAATAAATCAAGCTGTTTTAATACGTTATCGCCACGTTCGCGCATTTTACGCCGGGCAGTCTTTTCTGTCGCGCTTTCTGCCCCCTGAACAGCCAAAAGCGCATCCACCTTCGCAATAGACTGGCTGGCGGCGGTGGCCGCGCTTTCTTTGGCCGCGCCTGTAACCATCTCACCAAACGAGCCGTCTGCTTTATTGGCTTTTTTGGCTTTATCCGATTTGCCGGTTTTCTGGGTTTTGGAAGGCCCTTCGATTTTCATCTGCGATTCCTTAAATTATTAATGTTCTAATATAGCATATTTATCGGTCCTTTTGACAAGCAGGCAAAAATTTCCTCTTTTGATTATAAAAAACCTGCTCATACGGCGCTTTCTACCGCTTTATAACATAGATACCATCAAGCAGAATTCCTTAACCTGTTGTTATAAATAAATAAAACATCACCCCTTATATTGGCACAACATTCGCAAGGATGAGGGAGGATTAATATATTTGAACAGGTAAAATTTATGGTGCTACTACAAAACAGACTAAGATTAAGCGCTTTTGGTGAAATAATCGTTTTCGCTATCGGAACTATGCTTTTAGCCCTCATCTGTCTTAGCTTGATCGCAGGCCCTGCCGATGCAAAGACCACGCGTATTAAAGATATTGTTGATTTCGAAGGTGTACGGGACAACCAGTTGGTCGGTTATGGTCTTGTTGTCGGACTGAACGGCACGGGCGATTCCTTGAACAATTCCCCGTTCACAGAACAAAGCCTTATTGCCATGCTGGAGCGTTTAGGCGTGAGTATTCGTGGCCAAAACCTGAACACAGGGAATGTCGCGGCTGTCATGGTAACGGCAAACCTGCCGCCTTTTACCAATCAAGGAGCTGAAATCGATGTCAGCATTTCTGCTCTAGGTGATGCAGAAAGCCTGCAGGGCGGAACATTATTGGTCACCCCTCTTTTAGGCGCGGATAGTGAAGTATATGCCGTCGCCCAAGGCCCTGTGATTATCTCCGGCTTTTCAATCGCAGGACAGGCCGGAAACGTGACACAAAACATCCCGACGGCAGGCCGCATTCCTGCAGGCGGTATTGTCGAACGTGAAATAGACTTCAAACTTGAAGAATTGCAAGAAGTGAGATTAGCGCTACGCAATCCTGATTTTACCACCGCCCGCCGCATTTCCCAGGCCATTAACGGCTTTACGTCTGACGGGGTGGCACAAGCAGAAAATTCAGCCAGCGTCGTTTTACGCCGCCCTGCTAATTATAGTGGTAATATTGTTGACCTTATCACCGATATTGAACAACTTCCCGTCCAGCCGGATCAAATCGCCCGTGTGATTATTGATGAAAGATCCGGCGTTATCGTCATGGGCGCCGACGTTAAAATCAGCACAGTCGCCATTGCCCAGGCAAACCTGACCGTCAAAGTGGTGGAAACGCCCCAAGTATCGCAACCCAACGCTTTTGCAGAACAAGGCCAGACTGCCGTTGTTCCAAGAACAAACGTTGATATTAATTCCGGCCCTGATGCGAAGCTCGCCGTTGTGGAAACCGGCGTTACCCTTCAGGACCTTGTCACAGGCTTAAACCGTCTGGGGGTCGCTCCGCGTGATGTGATCACAATTCTTCAGGGCATTAAAGCCGCTGGCGCCTTACAAGCAGAAATTGAGACATTATAAAAATGAATTTAGACCCAAACACATCTTTGGCACTGATGCAGGCAACACAAACCGATGTCGCCGCCAAGGCCAATGAAATTAAGCGTGCAGGCAAAGAAGATGCGCAACTTGATGCCGTCGCCAAAGACTTTGAAGCCATGTTTATGACGGAAATGATCAAACCTATGTTTGCAGAAATTAAGCCCGACCCCGTTTTTGGCGGCGGGAAAGGTGAAGAAGTTTTTCAAGGTTTCATGCTGCAGGAATACGGCAAAATGATCGCTGAAACCGGTCAGGTTGGCATTGCCGATGCTGTTAAGGGCGCCCTTATACAATTGCAGGCAGAAGCCTCAGGCCAACGTTCAATAGAGGAGCTAAATTAATGAATAGTCAAAAAGCCATTCAGGAAAGAGCGGAAAAAAACACTGAAACCGCTCAGCGGAAAAAATATGTACTTTCCAAGGACCCAAACAAGGCCATGGAAGAAATGATGCGCATAATCGATCAATTGCGCACTTCCCTTGTGGAAGAAACCGCTGCTTTAAAAGACACAGACACAACGACCTTTATGCATTTGCAGGACAAGAAACTGGATATAGCGCGCGATTATCTTGAGGGCATGGGGCAAATGCTCGACAGGAAAGATGAAATCAAGCAAGCCGATCCTAAGCTAATCGAACGGCTTGAAAAGATGCGTAGCGAATTTTCCGATATCGCCCATGAAAATCACGCGGCGTTGGAACGGATGAAAAACGGGATGAAGCGTCTTGGTGACCGCATCATGGAGACAGCCCGCGAAGCTGCACGCAAAGAAAAACAAATTATTTACGGATCAAGCGGCCAAATGCAATCCGGCCTAAAAACCACTATTGGCATTAACGAGTCAGCATAAGCAGGAGCAATCATGATAGATTTAAATTTATTCTCAACCCAACTTATTCAAACAGGACAAGGCACAAAAGGCGCGCTTTCTGGCTCAGGGGCACTGGGTGGGCAGGGACTTGCGATGGGCAGTAACCTTGCTTTTCTTGATGCTCTTTTAGGCGGTATTAATACCGATGGGTCGAATGATGTTAAATCCAATAATGACGGAAGCGGCCTGACGCAAGAAGAAGTCGCGGCCAACAAAAAAGCCGATATCGCCCTTTTGCAGCTTGCCCTTTTAGGCCAGGACGCTGACAAAAGTCTTGAAGACAAGCTCAAGGAACTGAAAATCGAGAACTTGGCACAGACCAAAGAAAACCGCGTCAATCAATTACAGAAATTAATTGAACATCTCACAAACGGCACGCCGTCAACGGAAGCCGATGCCAACTTAAAAAGCCGTATTGAAGAACTTGTTACACGGCTGGAGCAGCGTCTTGAATCCTTGCAAGCCAGCTTAGAATCCTTCCGTTCAGGTGACTTCGGCAAAGAAGGCGCTCCTCTTGATCTGCTTATTATAACAGGGATGAACCCAGCAGAACTGACCCGGATTTCCAACCGTGTTGAAGAAGTTGAAGCAAAACTAGGACGTCAACTTACTGTTGAAGATTTGATAGCCGGTGTTGGCAATATTATACCAGCGCCCGGCGATGAAGATCATGAATTTTCAACCACAGACGCGTTGCAAATCCTGTTAAACCAGCACAAAACGGAAGAAAATGCTGCTTTAAAAACATCCAAGAAGGAAATTACTGATGAGCTTTCTATATCGGATGCGCTTGCCATTGAACTAAACAATCTTATGGCTGCAGATGGGCAAAAGTCAGGTATGTCCAATAATGCCGCCGCAACGCTTGCAGGGCTTCAAAATGCTATTAACAATATTGAAGGCAATAGCAAAAATTCACAAAACGTCGATGTATCTGCCTTACTAAATATGATCGCCTCGCGCAAAATCGCCCCATCAGGGACACCAACGGGTGGTGCAATTGGTGGAGAGGGCACAACGACCAATCCACTTACAGCCATTCCTGACTCCCTTTCAAATGCGGAATTCAAAGCACTTTTCGGCTCGAAAGTAAGCGCAAATAATAATGCCTTTGCCGCTAAAATTGCCCAGGCCAATTTTGCTTCCCAGAATGCGGTTCCCATCGGGGTTCAGGCCGGTGACTTCACCTTACCAACTGGCTGGACGGAGACGTTATCTTCAACTGCTGCCATCAGCGAAGCCATTGGTTTTGATATTCAAACCGGTACACCTTTTAATGCCACCATGCAGGCAGCGCATGCCGTATCATCCGGCGTTGCGGCCAGTCAAACTCATCCTGCCACGCAAACTGTGGCCGCACATATTAATAAAGCTGCTGCAAATCGGGGCACGAGCAATATCACCCTCCATCTTGACCCACCTGAATTAGGCCGCGTTGAGGTCCGCCTGGAGTTCGGTCATGAAAAATCAGTAAAAGCTCACCTTATCGTTGAAAAACCTGAAACGTTTTTAATGCTGCAACGTGATGCCTCTGCTTTAGACCGCGCTCTTCAGGACGCCGGTCTGGAAACCGGCAGTGATTCCCTGAATTACGAGATGGCCAGTGAAGATTATGCTTTCAATACCGGAAAAGATGGTTCAGGAGCCCAAACTGGCACGAATCTTGAAGGAGATAGTACAGGAAATGACGAAGTGGAATTGATTGAAACAACAATGACATGGGACGTCGACCCCAACACAGGCCACGTGCACTACAGCATACTGGCTTAAAGACTAAAGAAAGAGAAATAATATGGTTTCAGATGTAACATTATCAGGTCAGGCAACTCAGGCGTCCCAGACGCAACAGCAAACAGCCACACTGGCGGAAGATTTTTCCCAGTTCCTGACATTACTGACGACCCAGTTACAAAATCAGGACCCACTTAGTCCGTTGGATTCAAATGAATTCACCAGCCAGCTTGTGCAATTCTCGCAAGTGGAGCAGGCCATTAATACCAACACCAAGCTGGATGATCTGGTTGCGTTGCAAATCAACAATGCGATTACCTCCTCTCTTGGATATGTTGGTCTGGACATCTCTTACATCAGTGCTGAAGTTGCTCTTGAACAAGGAGAACCCACAAATATCCGTTACTCTCTGGCCGAACCGGCAATGATTTCAAAAATCAACATTTATGATGAAGAACAAAATCTTGTCTACTCAGGCGATGCGAACAAAACGGCAGGCGTTCATGATTTTGAATGGAATGGCCGCGATCTTCTTAACAATGAGCTACCAAGTGGCACCTACACTGTTGTTGTCGATGCGGTAGACACCCAAGAAGACGTCATTGATACCACAACGGTAGTCACAAGCCGGGTGAGAGGCATCGAACAACAAGATGGCATCGTCTATGCCCTCGTCGGTGACCGCGCCGTTCCCGTGACTTCTATATTAAATGCCGCCGTGCCCCCTGAAAGCGCACCGGTAGAAGGAGGCAGCGATGAATCCTCAACCTAGCTGGCACTTTAGTTGGCGCGAAGAATATTTCGACCAAATACAAAACGCTTTAAATTTTAATATTAACAATAACCAAAAAGACAGAAAGAATTTTACATTTAGGAGGCAACTATGAGCTTATTCGGATCTTTATATACAAGTGTTTCGGGATTGAGTGCCCAATCACAGGCAACATCAATCATTTCGAACAACATCGCAAATGTGAACACCACAGGATTTAAACGTTCCGAAGCTGCTTTTGCCGCTTTAGTAACTGTTGAATCAGCTTCGGCGAAATACTCTCCGGGCGCTGTAAGAGTTCACAGATTGCAACAAATTGACCAACAAGGTCAGATTGCCCAGACAGGATCTTCCATGGATGTGGCGATTGCCGGTGATGGTTTCTTCACAGTCAGAGCAGAAAACTCCCTCGATCTTACAGGCGACTTTAAGTACACCAGAAACGGTCAATTCTTTGAAGATGAAGAAGGCGTGCTTCAAAACTCTGCCGGTATGTATCTATATGGCTGGGAAGTTGACCCACAATATGGCGACCCAAATATGGGACCTGACGGCACGACTTACAACCCTGACACCAGCGCCCTTGTTCCTGTTAATGTCAGCTTGGCAGCTGGCCAATCCCGCCTTACATCAGAAGGTAATTTGGGTCTCAATCTGGATGCGGATGAGATTTCCCGCCAGATTGATTATGCCTCAGGTCTTGTGCCCTTCCCTACACAAGATACGGATTATTCACGAACATTACGTGTTTATGACTCTTTAGGTTCTGCGCAAGATATTACTTTTGAATATATAAAAGTGTACGGCCCGCAAGCAGCAATAGCATCTGCCGTTCAGGATATTGATGCGGCGGATATTTTAAGTCAGGCCCCTTATACAATCCCGACAATTGATACGGGGGCGGCCGCAGACTCAACGTTTGATATTGATGTCGGTGGTGTTACTGCCACGATTACCATCACAGGTACCACAACCGTCAATGACGTGATTAATGATATTAATGCTGTCGTGGACGGTCTGGGCGATCCCGTTGCTGATGCTTACCTCACAAGTGAAGGCCGCCTGGTTATTTCAGCGCTTGATCCTGCCGATAGCTTGGATCTAACCGATGGTACAGGCGCACCCTTAACCGCTCTTGGCTATAACCTAGCATCTTTACCAATCACACCAAACCCGACCTTACCACCAGATAACGCCAATATAGTTCCGCCAAATGATGATGCGGTCTTCCCGCAAACAGCGGTTGATCCTTATGCGGATCCTACCTCCCCGGCCTATAACCCACGCGGCTGGTGGCAGGTTAATGTTGTTGGACCAAATGGGGCAGCACCTTTGACTTCCGGTCTTCTGAACTTCAACAGTGACGGATCTCTAAATGCTCAGGCAGACTTGAACGGAGCGATTGATATTGAACTTCGCGCTGTCGACTGGGGGAACGGATCCGAGCCACAGGATATTGATATCAATATTAATGGCCTGACCCAGTTCTCCGGCTTATATAATGTCAGCGTGGCGAACCAGAACGGCGCCGAGCTTGGCTTGAAAACAGGCATTGAAATCGACCGCGAAGGCTATGTGAACGCCCGTTTTACAAACGGAACACTTTCAAGACTATATAAGTTACCGATTGTCACATTCCCGAGCACGACCAACTTGCAGGAAATTTCATCAACCTCCTATGTGGAGAGCGCTGAATCCGGCACACCACTTCTTCAAGAAGCCGGCGTTTCTCAGGCAGGGTTTCTGGAAACCTCCTCTATCGAACAATCGAATGTTGATCTGGCCGATGAATTCACAAAACTGATCGTGACGCAGCGGGCTTATTCCGCCAACACGAAAGTGATCAATACCGTCGACCAGATGGCAGAAGACTTGCTGAGACTGCGATAGAATATCGCTACACTAGACACTCTCAGTAAAAACCGTTCCCCGGATGGCCTCACCGCTCTCCGGGGTTCGTTTATGAAAAACAAAAACATATAGTGATATGCAGGCGATTCATGTATATTTTTTGTTACAGGCCTCTAATCGGAAGCCTTATATTCGTTGAAAACCTTACACTGAGGCATATTCATTAACAACTTGTTAGTAATTCTGTTATATTATAGTAGGTGTTCGGTCAGTATGAGCGAATTGCAGTATGCAAATAAATAACCTAGTAAAGGAGAAATAAGATGTCAGGAGATATCGTACTATCCGCAGCTCTGCGGAATAACTTACTTTCACTTCAAAGCACTCAGAGAAATATTGATACGACCCAATTGCGTTTGGCAACGGGTCTTAAAGTCAATTCTGCTTTGGACAATCCACAAAACTTCTTCACCGCAAAAGCGCTGAATAACCGCGCAAGCGACCTTACAAGACTTCTTGATGGTATTTCACAATCCATCAGAACGATTGAGCAGGCCAACACCGGGGTTGAAACATTATCACAGCTTTTAGATCAGGCAGATTCTATTGCCTTGGAAGCGCAGTCTGAAATCCGTGCTGGTGAAGGCTTTGCTCGGGTACGTGGTAATGAGGACCTTTCAGATGTTGATGATCTTGTCGTTGACTCAGGTGGCGCTATTACGGCTGGTGAAACTTTTGAAGTTACAATTACCGACGATGACGGCGCAACAGTCACGGGCGCACCATTTACAGTAACAATCAACGGCGGTGATGTTGTTGACAACATCGTCGCACAATTGAATGCAGATAGTAACTTTTCAGCAGTTGCAAACGCTCGTGTTACCAGTTCAGGTCAGTTAGAAATTGCCTCTGAAGAAGAAAACTATGCACTTCGTATTGGTGGTGGTGCTTCTACATTAACTTCGGCAGGCTACGCCTTTTTAGGTTTGGACACAGCTGTTGGAGCTGAGGATGATGGAGCTGGCGGTGTTCGTTCGGGGGGGACTTCAATTGCAGGTAACACTGTTATTTCTGCTCAAACGGCCGCTGCACAAGTAGGTGGTGTTTACGAAGCAAGTGCTCAACTAACAGATGCGGCTGGCGGTGCGGGCTTCATTGGTGCCGGCGATTCTTTAGAAGCTGCTATTGTCATCGATGGTGAGCGCGTTGACCTTACAAACGGGGGCCTTAATCCGTTTGCAGATACTGATACAATCCAAGATGTTGTTGATGCAATTAACAATTCAGGTCGTGACGACGTTGAGGCAAGCTTTAACATTGACACAGGTCGCATTGAAATTGCATTCGATGAAACTGTTGGTCAGGTTGAACTTGAATTCACGTCAACTGGTGCTGGTGATGTTGTAGCCTTTGGGTTTGCTGGCACAGCAGCCGATGCTGCCATTGTCGCTGGTGGTGACACAATATCTCAACTGATCACATTTGATGGCGTTAATCCGGATGTCGACCAATATGAAGAGGACTTCAACAATATTCGCGATCAAATTGATGACCTTGTGGAAGATTCCAATTACCGTGGCGTCAATCTGTTAGGAGGCGATAATCTTGAAACATTCTTCAATGAAGATCGTGACAACTCTTTGGAAACCGAAGGCGTTGACTTTACGGCGCTTGGACTTGGTATTCAGGAAGGCGACTTCACGAATGCAGCGAATGTTCAAGTATCAATTGACCAGTTACGCTCAGCAACATTGGATGTTAGAAACTTCGGTCAGTCTATTGCAAACGACTTGTCCGTTGTTCAATTCCGTCGTGACTTCACGGAGCAAACAATTAATACGCTGAAATCCGGTGCAGACGACCTTGTCGTGGCAGACCAAAACGAAGAAGGTGCAAACCTTCTTGCTCTGCAGACCCGTCAGGCTTTGGGAACCACTTCCCTATCCCTGGCTGCACAGTCTCAGCAAGCTGTCTTGAGATTGTTCTAATCCTCATAAGGAGACCGGTTCACGGTTAGAATAATCAACAAGGGCGGCAAGCCTAATAAACGAAACCGGCGATTTTTTCGCCGGTTTTTTTCATCAAAAGATTAACTTTTTATCAGCATTCCTGTATTATACTTATTATATGACATCGCCACATTTATCGTATGATGTCATGCTTATAGTGAAGAATTTCACATCATATTACAAAGGAAGGAATCCTAACAAATGGCACTCGTAATAGACCTCAAACCAGGTGAAAAAATTCTTATTGGCAACGCGGTTGTAACCAATGACTCGCAACGCACGCGCCTTCATATATCGGGCGACACCCCTATTCTGCGGGAAAAAGATGTCATGAAAGAAGAGGACGCCGACACCCCCTGCAAACAGGCTTATTTTTTATTACAATGCATGTACATGGCGCGGAACCCCAAGACCTACCATGAAAAATATTTTAATGTAATTAAAGAAATTCAACATGCCGCCCCGAAGCTGACCTTCTTTTTTGCCAGCATTAATGAAAAGATTATCGAAGGCCATTATTACAAGGCGATGAAGGAAGCTCAGGATCTCATAAAACTTGAGGAAGACCTTATCAACCACGCCACAGGAGCAGAAAATGTCGCAGGATAAACACGCAGCGGCAGCCGGCATCTATGGTGAGAATGTCCAGAAAAATACCCCTGACCAGCGGGAACTGGAAGCGCACGTCCTGTTGAAAGCAGCTAAGTTCTTAAAAGCACTTCAGGATGATTGGGAAAATGTCACGCCTGACATTCTGGAAGAAACGCTTAAATATAACCGGCAGATATGGATGATGTTTTACGACACAGCGCTCGAAAACCCTGAAGGCGACCGTCCCAATGATTTGCGTTCCAATATTGTCAATCTGTCCAATTTTGTTTTTAAACGCGAACTGGATATCCTTGGTAAACCCTCAAAAGAAAAGCTCGGCGTTCTCATTAACATTAACCGGGAAATTGCGGCGGGTCTGATGACCAAACAAAAAAATGAAGCCAAGGATGAGGATAAAACATCCCACAATAATGAGCAGGCAAACAAAACGTCTTCCTCTACCAACACATCAGCATAAAAAAAGCCTTACGATGTAAGGCTTTGTATAAATATCTTAGAGTAAGTTATCTACGCTTCTGTCTCAAGCGATGTGACTTCCGGCAAATTTACCTCAGTCGTTTGAGTTGAAATGCCCGCGTTGCTTGTGCTGCTAGTGCTTGCACTGCTAGCGCTAGCGCTCTCTTCACTAGCTTGCGCTTCCTGCTTTTGTGAATACTGTTGAGCCGCTCTGTAAGCTTTAAGCTGTCCTTCGGTAGGATACTGTCTTAGAACATCTCCCGTGTCCGAATCCCGTATTTGCAAAACTGCCTTGTTATAATTACGGTCTATAGAAATATAAGGGCTGACATAGGGAGTTTTTGCCACTTCCTGAACTTTTTCAGGATTGGCCGCCAGTGAACGGGCCGTACTGTTTGGCTCTACGGCAACGCGTGTTGCCGATGCATTTGATAAAATTGAATTAACTGCTTCAATCATGTTAACTCCCTAAATAAAGTATATTTATATTTTAGAAGCAAAATTTAAATATACAAACCCTATTATCATCATAACAAAAAATACCCCTAAAAGTCAAGCTTTTTCACCCTGTCCCGCCTAGATTATTGTCTAAAATTTTACTTAATTTGTTCTTATTAATACATTGATATAAATGCAAAAAACAGGAATGTAGCGGGATACAAAGCCTCTGTTTTCCCTCCATCATAGCCAGCTTCTTAAGCTTCTTAAGCAATCCTTAAAAAAAATTAACGTGTCAGTAGGTTTTTCCTTAAAAAAAAGGTATAATAGGAGGTGATTTGCTTTAGCTTTCGTTAAAGTGAAACATGTCACATACGCGTACAAAAACGCCTTTCTTGCGAGTCCTCAGGTCAATTAAGTTTTTGTCGCCCTAACAATATAGATGTAACAACAGGTTTGCCCGTGAACAGCTTTCTCGAAACATTAAAACAGCTCGGTCCAACAAGACTTGGAATTATGGGGGCGATCCTCACCGGCTTGCTGATTTTCTTCATTTTCATCTCTATGCGTGTCTCCACGCCGGATTATAATTTGCTGTATAATGATCTTTCTTCCACGGATTCAAGCGCCATTGCGGCCAAGCTGGAAGAATCCGAAATCACCTACCAGATATCCGAAGACGGCTCGCGCATTACCGTTCCGGATACGGATGTCGGCCGGGCAAGAATGCTGTTGGCTGAAGCGGGGCTTCCTAATGGCGGCTCAATGGGATACGAGCTTTTTGATAACACTTCCGGTTTCGGCACCACAAACGATGTGGTAAACCTGAATAAAATCCGGGCGCTTGAAGGAGAGCTTGCCCGCACTATCAGTTCCCTTGATCCGGTCCGTAGTGCCCGTGTCCATCTGGTCCTGCCTGAACGCGAACTCTTCAGCCGTGAAAGCCGGGAAGCAAGTTCCAGTGTCGCCATTGGCCTACGCCCCGGCGCCCGTCTGAATGACGACCAGATATTGGCTATCCAGTCTTTGGTGGCTTCTGCCGTCCCGCAGTTAAAACCTGAAAAAGTTTCCCTGATTGATCAGGCCGGAAATCTTCTGGCCCGCGGCGATGAAAATGCCCGTGATATGGCAAGCGTAAAAGCCGACGAAGCCCGCCTGAAATATGAACAACGTTTAACCCGGGCCGTGGAAGACCTTGTAGGTCGTATCGTCGGCTACGAAAATGTTCGCGCAAATGTCTCTGCTGATTTGAACTTTGACCGTATCAGCACCAATGAAGAGCTTTTTGATCCCGAAAGCCAAGTGGCGCGCTCTTCCCAAATAATTGAAGAAAATAACGTTGAACGCGAAGCCAATGAGCAAAATGTTTCTGTAGAAAATAATCTGCCCGCCGTCGGCAACGATCTTTTCTTCGACGATGCGCCCTCTTTAGAATCAAACCGTCTGGAAGAAACCACCAATTTTGAAATCAGCAAAACCACCCGTGTTATGACTCGTGAAACCGGAGAAGTCCGCCGCTTGTCCGTTGCTGTATTGGTTGATGGTATTTATACAGAAAACGCCGAAGGTGAAAAAGTATACGAGGAACGCAGTGATCAGGAACTCGACAAGATCGCGGCGTTGGTACGCTCGGCTATCGGCTATGATGCTACGCGGGGAGACAGCCTTGAAGTTGTTAATCTTCAATTCGCCGATATTGTCGTCTCCGATACACCTTACGATAATTCGCTTTTTGGGTTTGATAAGAACAAGCTTCTGGATGCCGCCGAGATTATAACAGTCGCCATTATGATTATTCTGGTCGTGCTTTTGATCCTGCAGCCAATGGTTGGCCGTTTGATTGCGGCAGAAGAAAAGAAGGATGAAGATGAAGACGCTCTTGAAACCGGTCTTCTTACAGGGGATCTTAAACCTGCCCTTGAAGGCCCTGATGCTTTCGGTATGAGTAGCGCCGAAGGAGAAGAAGGGGAAGATAATGACGGCTTGATTGACGTGCAGAAAGTACAGGGTAAAGTAAAAGCTTCTTCAGTGAAAAAAGTTGAAGATATTGTTGAAAACTATCCGACCGAAACCGTTGCCGTTCTTCGCAGCTGGATGACAGAGGATTAAAAGGGTAAACTAATTTTAAATGCGTGTTAGGGAAGATTATAGAACGTTAAGCGGTCCGGAAAAGGCAGCCATTTTTATGCTGGCTCTTGGAGAGGACTATACCGCCCGCATTTTTGGCCACATGGATGATGAAGAGATCCTTGAAATCTCTCAAATCATGGCCAATCTTGGCCGTATTGATGCCAATGTGGTCGAGCGGCTGTTTGTTGATTTTGCCGAGCAAATGAGTTCTGCCAACACGTTGATCGGTTCCCATGACAGCACCGAACGCCTGCTGGCCAAGGCTGGTATGAATCCCGATAAAATCGAAAGCATTATGGAAGAAATCCGCGGTCCGGCCGGTCGCACCATGTGGGAAAAACTCACCAACGTTAACGAAGAAATCCTCGCCAACTTTCTACAAAAAGAGTATCCGCAAACGGTGGCTGTGGTCATGTCAAAAATTTCAACGGATCATGCTGCCCGCGTTTTGGCGCTGTTGCCCGATAATTTTGCCTTGGAAGTCATTCACCGCATGCTCCGTATGGAAACAGTGCAACGCGATGTCCTGGATGATGTAGAACGTACTTTACGGACAGAATTCATGTCGAATCTGGCCCGCACGTCCCGCCAGGACAGCCATGAGGTCATGGCTAATATCTTCAATAATTTTGACCGTTCTGCCGAACAAAGTTTCATGGATATGCTGGAGAAAACGGTGCCTGAATCAGCCGAAAAAATCCGCAGCCTGATGTTCACCTTCGAAGATCTTCAAAAACTGGATCCACAGGCGCTTCAAACGCTTATTCGGGCATGTGATAAAGAAAAAATGCCCACTGCACTCAAAGGAGCTACGGAAAACCTACGTGATCTTTTCTTTGCCAATATGTCAGAGCGTGCTGCCAAAATCATGAAAGAAGACATGGCCGCCATGGGCCCTGTCAGATTGAAAGATGTTGAAGAAGCCCAACAATATATCGTGGGTGTCGCCAAAGAACTGGAAGCGCGTGGAGAGATTACCATTGCAACAGGCATGGAAGAAGACGAATTAATTTACTAGATGAGCGAGAGCCCCTATCCCTTGAGTAAAAATAACAAATTTCTTTTTGACCTGCACAATTTCGACGTTCCGGAGGAACCCGAAGAAGATATCATTGAAGAAGAAGAAATTGAGGTCGAACCGCCTCCTCCGACTTTCTCCGAAGAAGAGCTGGAGGCTGCTAAAACTGTTTCACATGCCGCTGGCCGCATGGAAGGGATGAATGAGGAAAAAGCCAAACGCGAACAAATCATTACAGATCTTTTACAAAAAATTAGCGATAGTTTTTCAAATATTCATGCTGCTGAAACTTACCGGGAAAAACAATACGAAGAAGAAGCCTTAAGGCTGGCTCTTGAGATTATCGAGCTTCTG
Organism: uncultured Micavibrio sp.; assembly: GCA_965216405.1. Lineage (GTDB taxonomy): Bacteria > Pseudomonadota > Alphaproteobacteria > Micavibrionales > Micavibrionaceae. Next base: position 578,851 of record OZ244161.1, read on the forward strand.
GCCCCTTCCCTGCAACACAGATTGGGGCAAGAGTCCCTTCGATCTGCTTTGAAAAAAGTTTTAAGCTCCCAGTCCGGACACTCTGAAATCCGTATTGAAGTTCATCCTGATATGGCCTCTGACATTGATAAAATCATTGAAGGCATATGGCCCGATAAAGATGATATGCCGCGATACAAAGTTGTTGCCGACAGTTCCCTTGGGAAAGGGGCCTGCGCCCTCTCCTGGAAAGATGGAGGCATGGTGCGCGATCCGTCCAAAACCGCAAATGACATAAAAACCTCCATAGAAGCTCTTTTGGTGGATCAAGTGCTTACAAAACCTGCTGCCTCTATGAATAGTCCTGAAAATAATGCTATAAAGAATCAAGATAATGATACAATGAGTGCAGATCAGCCAAGCGATCAGAAACCTAGCGATCAACCTGGAGAGCCAAATGACGGATAAAGATAACAAAGATATGAAAAATAAAAATAATGAAGAAACATCAGCCTCTTCCTCTGATGATGGCGCATCCTCCGGTGGTATGAAGTATGATGAAATGCGTCAAAACGAGTCCGCGGACAAAGATGAAAGAGAATGGCAAATGGGCGAACCTATGGCCAATGATGTCACGGCCATTTACGATATTCCTGTTCAGATTTCCGCTGTGCTCGGACGCTCTTCCATGCAAGTGAGCCAATTATTGAAATTAGGCCGTGGTGCCGTTGTTGAACTCGACAGAAAAGTGGGGGAAGCGATTGATATCTATGTCAACAATCGGCTGGTTGCCCGCGGCGAAGTCGTTGTAGTTGAAGACAAACTTGGCGTCACAATGACGGAAATTGTTAAATCAGATAAAGGCTAGTAATTACTGTCATGAGCGATACAAACTCGGCCGGATCATCCAGTAGCATTCGTATCCAGCGGACAAAATCCGCCATAGACCTGACAACCGTTCTTGGTCTTGTCCTGACTTTTGTCCTGATTAGCGGGGCAATCGCCATTGGTCAAAGCGATGCTAATTTCTTTAATCTGCCCTCCTTCCTGATTGTCGTTCTTGGGACCATGACAGTGACAAGCATTTCCTTTTCCATGGAAGAACTGGCCAATGCAGGGAAAGTTATCGGAAACTCTCTATTCAGAACGCGTCAGGATCCTTCTGAAATGGCCCGGCAGTTGATGAATATTGCGGTTCTGGCCAAACAAAAAGGCCTATTGTCGTTAGCCGCTGCCGAAACAGAACTCAAAAAAGATCCATACTTATATAAGGCTTCTATGATCGTCACTGACGGGTATAAGCCCGAAGAAGTGGAAGCCATGCTGGCGCAGGAATTAGATGCTTTGGTCGAACGCCACCGGCGCTCAGCCAACATTCTTCGCCGCGCTGCCGAAATCTCTCCGGCCATGGGCCTGATCGGGACCCTTATCGGTCTTGTGCAGATGTTGGCCAATCTTTCCGATCCGGAATCCATCGGTCCGGCCATGGCTGTTGCTTTGCTGACAACTTTCTATGGCGCCATTATGGGCACAGCCGTTCTTTCGCCCATGGCGGCGAAACTGGAAAGAAATTCCAACGAAGAAACAATGATACGTTCGCTCATCATGACCGCCATGTCTTCCATTGCCAGACAAGACAATCCCCGCCGTCTGGAAATGCTCTTAAATGGTGAATTACCACCAAGCGAACGAATTGTTTATTTTGATTAAAACTTGAAACCAACGTGGCTTGATTTTACTTTTTTTAGTCAAAGCAAGCAGCAGCAAACATTAAAAAATTTTAGAAGCGTAGCAACGCCCTGAAAAAAAGTAAAAGGAAGTAACAAATATGCGTTTAATGATTGTCGGTCAGTTAGAAGGCTATATTAGTGCGGCCGGAAAAATCGCTCTTCAACGCGGCGCAAAGGTCATCCATTGTGAAGACATCATTGAAGCTATTGGCGCCTTGCGAAATGGAAAAGGCGCGGATGTCGTTATGTGCGATATCAAACAAAAAATCGGCAAACTTATAGAAGATCTGGAAGCGGAACGAATCTTTGTACCTGTTGTCGCCTGTGGTATCGGCACGGACTCCCGCGCTGCGGTAAAAGCCATTCAGGACGGGGCGAAAGAATATATTCCCCTCCCCCCTGATGCCGAACTTATTGCCGCTGTTCTTGAGGCAGTAACACAAGAATCCAATACAATGATTGCCAGCGACCCTGCCATGCAAAATGTCGTGCAAATGGCAGATAAAATTGCGCCTTCCGATGCCACCGTGCTGATTACCGGGGAATCCGGAACCGGTAAAGAGGTTATGTCCAGCTACATTCACCGTAAATCAAAACGTAAAGACGGTCCTTTTATTGCTGTAAACTGCGCAGCCATTCCAGAAAATCTTTTGGAATCTGAATTGTTTGGTCATGAAAAAGGAGCCTTTACGGGCGCAAACGGCCGCAGGATTGGTAAGTTTGAAGAATCTTCCGGTGGAACATTGTTGCTTGACGAAGTATCGGAAATGCATCCCCAGCTTCAAGCTAAATTATTACGCGCCATTCAGGAGAAGGAAATTACGCGTGTGGGAAGCAATGCCCCCGTTAAGGTGAATGTCCGTATTATCGCCACGTCCAATCGGGATCTGGAAAAATCCGTTCAAAAAGGAGAATTCCGTGAGGACCTTTATTACCGTTTAAATGTTGTCAATGTGCGGCTGCCCGCCTTGCGTGAACGTCCCGGCGATATTCTGGAACTGGCACAATTCTTCGCTGATAAATTCGCAGAAGATAATGGCATTGTGTCGAAAAAAATATCCAAAGACTCTGCAGATAAACTGAAATCTTATGGCTGGCGTGGCAATATCCGTGAACTTGAAAATACGATGCACCGCGCGATTTTAATGTCATCTGAAAAAGAAATTGAACCCGATGCCATCCATTTACAAGAAAGTGAATTTACCGCCGGCGTGAATACAAGCGGATCACATGCGGCACCGGAATCATCTGGCACCCAAGCGCCGCAGAGCGTGGCTAATCCCGGCGGCGTAGAAAACCTGATTGGTAAGACTATCTCCGAAGTGGAGCGTGATATGATCTTAAACACATTGGATCATTGTTTAGGAAACAGAACGCATGCCGCAAAAATTCTTGGCATTTCAATACGGACACTGCGCAACAAGCTCAATCAATATAAAGATGATGGGGCCGATATTCCTGAAACAGGATAAGTAACTTACAACACCGGCGGTGTTTCGAGACTGTCTTCCTGCGCAGCTTCTTCAATTTCCATCTGACGAATGGTCACATTAAACGTATCACTGGGCGTCTGGTCTTGGGACACGATGATTTTCTCCGGCGCGATACCATTATATTCCAAAATACTGCGTATAATCGCAATCTGGCGATCTAATTCATCTCTCGGCAAGAGGGTCGACGGACTTAAAACAAGCTGGTTATCCCCCTGCAATTCTCTTAAACGCCATTGATTTAGAGCTTTCCCTAAAGAATTCCGCGCTTCATCACTTAAATGATTACTGCCTGCCTCAAATGGAACAATAAAAGATAAATCCATATCTAAGGAAGGGGTAAGGGCATCAATGGCTTCCCGGAACTCAGTGCGGCATTGTTGGCTTTTTTGTTTATTATCGCTTTCTTCTGCGTGCTCCATCCAGCAATCAAAACGGCTTTGCGCTTTTGCTAAATTGTAACGATTTTCCGGAGATTGATAAGTTGTAAGCGAATGCAAAAGTTCTTCTCTTGCCGCCGTCAGAGTTTCAAGCCGATCTTCCGAAATCTCAAAATCGTGAAAAGAGGCAGGAGAGACCATAATGCCTTTACCCAACGCTTCGATCTTGTCCATATAATATTTTGCCGCCCTATAATCATAAGCTTCATCATGCTCATATTTGGCTAGCTTGATATATTCATTGCGAAGATACTGACCAAATGTTCTATCATCGATCACCGCTTGCCCGGCAGCAGGACTAATCTGGGCGACATCAGTGCCTTTGTTATAATAATAGGCAACTTGCTGTGGTGGCGGGTCATTTATCGGTTCGATGGAAGCGAGTCTCGATGAATAATGGTCACAACCCGTCATCGCCAAACCACCGCAAGCCACTGTTAATAATAGTAATTTTTTCATTATTGCCCCTATAATTTTTACTCTTGCCCCGTCAATACTTGCCATATTAGCAAAAATTTCACCCAATGTGTCAAATATGTTTACACAAACTGTCGGAAACCAGTACAATTAAAGAATAAATTCTTATCTTTATTCAAAGAAAATATGGCCGACGCACCATCAAATTTTAGAACCGAAGGAATGGCGCAAGCGCGAGGAGCGCTTGGCGGGGTTTTCCGTGGTGATGTTGTTCTGGCCCTCGGTATTATTGCTATTTTGGTCTTTATGCTCATTCCCATACCGACATGGCTGTTGGATATGGGGCTGTCCATTTCTATTTTATTTTCAGTTTTCATTTTGATGCTGGTTTTATCGATACAAAAACCGCTTGAATTTTCAACATTTCCAACCGTCCTTTTGATCACCACCTCTTTACGCTTAGGGTTAAATGTTGCTTCTACCCGTTTGATTTTAGGGCAAGGTCACAATGGTCAGGATGCCGCTGGTCATGTTATTCAGGCCTTCGGCGGATTGATTATCCAAGGCAGCTATGTTGTTGGCGGTATCGTCTTTGCCATCCTTGTGATTGTGAACTTTGTGGTCATTACCAAGGGATCGGGGCGTATTGCAGAGGTTGCCGCCCGCTTCACCCTAGATGCGATGCCTGGAAAACAAATGGCCATTGACTCCGACCTTTCCAGTGGCTTGCTGACAGAAGATGAAGCCAAAGCCAAACGTAAAGAGCTGGAACAGGAAAGTAACTTTTTCGGTTCCATGGACGGTGCGGCTAAATTTGTCCGCGGAGACGCCATCGCCGGATTACTGATTGTCTTTATCAATATCATCGGCGGCATTGTGATTGGCACTGCGCAACAGGGCATGAGCATGAGCGAAGCTGCGCAAACTTATACCATCCTGACCATCGGGGACGGCCTGGTCAGCCAGATTCCTGCTCTTATTATCTCGATCGGCGCAGGCCTTCTTGTCTCCAAAGCCGGTGTGGAAGGGGCTGCCGATAAAGCCCTGCTTTTCCAGTTCACAAAACATCCCAAAGCCATGGCGATGTCTGCCATCTTAATCATGGTTTTAGGTTTGGTGCCTGGTGTGCCCCTCACCCCCTTTGCTTTTCTAGCTTTGGTTTTCGGCGGCATGGCGTACCTGTCATGGCGCAAGAACGTAGAAACCGAAGAACTCTTAAAACTGGAAGCCGCAGGGCCGCGCTCTGCAGACGGCTCCCCCGCCCCCCCTGCGGAAGAGCCTATTTCAAAAGCATTGGCTATGGATACCATTCGCCTTGAATTAGGCTATGGCCTGTTGCCGCTGGTACAAGGCGAAGGAAATAACAAAGTGACCGATCAGGTCAAAGGGCTCCGCCGTCAATTGGCAGAAGATATGGGTTATGTCCTGCCTGCGGTGCGTATTCAGGATAACCTTCAACTGCCTGCCAACACCTATATTGTCCGCATTAAAGAAATCGAAGCCGGGCGCGGAGACGTGCGCCCGGGGATGTTAATGTGTATGGACCCGACGGGGGCCGCCATTACCTTGCCGGGCGAAAGTACAACAGAGCCCACCTTCGGGCTGCCTGCCATGTGGATTGATGAACAGCACCGCGAAGAAGCCCATTTCAAAGGCTATACCGTCGTCGACGCCCCGACCGTTATCACCACCCACATTACAGAGATTGTAAAAGACAATATGTCCGACCTGCTGTCCTATGCCGAAACACAAAAACTGCTGGATGAACTTGCCCCTGAATATCAAAAACTGGTTGGCGATGTTATTCCGGGACAAATTTCTGTCGGTGGGCTTCAGCGTATCTTACAGAATCTTGTTTCCGAACGTGTTTCTGTACGGGATCTTCCGACAATTCTCGAAGGTATTGCCGAAGCATCGGTTTACACAAAGAACATTTCCTTTATCACTGAACATGTCCGCAGCCGTCTGGCACGTCAGATTTGCGATCAGAATACGAATGTAAACGGCTTTGTACCGCTCATTACCCTCTCCCCCGAATGGGAACAGTCTTTTGCCGAAGCCTTAGTCGGCGGCGATGGGGAAGAAAAGCAACTGGCCATGGCCCCGACACAGTTACAGGAATTCATTACCAATGTCCGCGATGTATATGAAGAATTCAGCAAAGAAGGCGAAAGTCCTGTTTTGTTGACATCACCCAATGTGCGTCCTTATGTGCGCTCTGTGATTGAACGTTTCCGCCCGCAGACAATGGTTATGTCACAAAACGAAATCCATCCCAAAGCCAAAATCAAAACCCTGGGACAGGTCTAAGATAGTCCTTCTCTTCTTTAATCTTTGGCCTGGGATAATTTGTGGACATAAATGTGGATAATGCTCCATAATATCCTAGGCGGGTGATTCTACGCGCCTTATACTGAAAATTAGATGAATCGGGTATTAATTCTATGCGACTCAAGTCGTTTACAGCCAAAACCATGAAGGAAGCAATGCAAATGGTGCGCGAAGCGCTGGGAGAAGAAGCCATAATAGTTGCAACGCGTGAAATAGAAAACGCGGTGGGCGGAGCCATGCATCAAATTACGGCTGCCATAGAAAATGACCGTCGCGATGAGGATGATATCGGCGCCTCGGATAGTTGGCTTTATGCGGATGACGATGATGACGCCACCGTCATCGAAGAAATCACTGAAACCATGCTGCGCCATGCCGTTCCCGAAGAAATCCTTGATCAGGTCATTTCCTGCGCTGCCGTTTTAGGACTGGATGAGCCGCGATTGGCCCTGATGTCTGCTATTGAAAGCCTGTTTAAATTTTCTCCCTTCCCGGACCACCCTTCGGGCACACCCATTATGATGGTCGGGGCGCCCGGATCAGGAAAGACACTGGCCACGGCCAAACTGGCAGCCCGTTATCTTGTTGATGGGATGGATGTTGCTGTTATTACGACAGATACGGAACGCGCAGGCGGTCGTGAACAGCTTGAAGCTTTTACCCGCCTTATGGAGATTGACTTAAAAACCGTTAAGTCCGAAGCAGCCCTGAAAGAAGCCTTATTTGAATATAAAAGCAAGGATGCCGTTTTAATTGATACGGCGGGGACAAATCCGTTTGACCGTGAAAACGTCAAAACACTTGCACGGTTAATCGGCGTCGCCGATATGGACCCGGTGCTGGTTCTGCCTGCCAACACCAATGCGGAAGAAGCCGGGGAAATGGGCGAAATTTTTGCCACCCTTGGTGTAAAACGCTTATTGCCAACCCGGGTTGACGTCGCGCGGCGATTGGGAAGCCTGCTGGCCGCCTCCTATCAGGGCGGATTATCCTTTTCTGATATTAGCGGAACGGCGAAGGTCGTGGATGGTTTATCCCAGTTAACATCAAAAAGATTAACTCAACTCTTGATGCCCCGCGCAGAACGCGCAAAAATGCAAAATGCTAGAAAAGCAGGATAGGAAAGAATGTCTGACGCTATCGCCACCAAAAATGAAGAACAACCCCAAACCGCCCGGTCCGGTTATCGCCGTGCGCCGAACGTGATTGCCGTTGCCAGCGGTAAAGGTGGGGTTGGAAAGACATGGTTTTCCATTACGCTTTCACATGCGCTGGCGAAATCAGGCAAAAAAGTATTGTTATTCGACGGCGATCTAGGATTGGCAAACGTCGATGTACAATTGGGTCTCATGCCAAAGCGTGATCTGAATGATGTGATCCGCGGACGCCTTGGTCTTGATAAAGTCATCCAGAACTACGCCGATGGCGAATTCGATATTATCGCGGGACGTTCCGGTCAGGCTTCCTTGTCTGCCCTGCCCTCCCAGCGGTTAACCATGCTACGTGACCAGTTGATGGATGTAGCCAGCGAGTACGATATTGTTATTATTGATCTTGGTGCCGGTGTTGACCGCACTGTGAGAATGCTTTCTGCGTCTGCTGCACGCACCTTGTTAGTGACGACAGATGAACCAACATCCCTGACAGATGCCTATGCGTTTATCAAGCTTGGCAGCGCCGCAGGCCTGTCCAAAAATGTCGGCGTGGTTGTTAATCAGGCCAGCAGCACCACGGAAGGTGAGAGAACCTATAAAACGCTTTTAAAAGCATGTGAGAACTTCCTCCGCTTAAAACCGCCGATGGTAGGAATGATTCGCCATGACCCGCGCGTTAAAGACACCATTCGTCACCAAACACCTATTTTAACCCGCTCTCCCAACGCGGATGCAGCCGAAGATGTCATGAAAATTGCTGACCTGATCCTTCATGATCTTGATGCCCGGAAAAAAGCTGCGGCTAACGGATAAAATTTTCTGAATTATTCTGCATACTTTAACCTCTTTGTGGCAAACTATAGCTATAAGGATCATTAGTTTATGGCTGATACAGGACAAATTACGCCGCCTATAAAACCACCTTCTCGGGGAGGAGGAGGACGCGGTGCCTTAGTGGTCCAAATTGTCAAATTGCCTCAGGCGTTGGAAAATAATGCCCGGCCCGTCCGATTGGAAGGAGAAATCACGCAGGTAAATAAAAACAACGAAACGGCACGTATTCAAACAGAAAAGGGCGCCATTGAAGTTAAAATCAGAGGCAGACAAGCGCCGGTAGAAGGCCAGCGCATTATTGTAGATGTCCCCGCAGGACGACCGCCCAGACAAGCCACAATACAGCAAAATAATGCTGAGCGCGCACCACGATCCTCCCCGTCCAATAATCCTGTACCTACACCAACGACATCTCAAAATGTAACAAACAGCCCGACCGCTCATACACCACCCGCGCGACCTGCCGGATCACAAAATGTCTCCCAATATCCGCAAAGCCTCACTCCTGAGAGAGGACAACAATCCCCGGCAACGAATTACCAACCAGCCACGACGCCCCAGCGCGCTTCAGCGCCCCCGTTACCACCGGAAATTCAGGCCGCACTGACGCGCAATGTATCGGTTGCAAATGTCTCTGCATCACCGCAGGCACAACCCCTCACACCTGAAAGTCTGGTACGCCTGATTCCTGTTCAACCGGCGCAGGCGCAGGCCATTGCGATTGAGTTTAATCAGGGAATCACGTCACAACCCGCCGCCCTGACCCGTGTACCTTTCACCGCAAACCTAATTTCCCAAAGTACCTTGCAGACATTACCGCAGAATTTATTGCAATTCCCACAGTCTTCCTCTGCCCCCGTGACATTACAGGCAGCGCAGAACTTTATACCGCAAGTTCAAAATACGCCGCAGCCTATTATAAATAATGGATTTTTTGCACAAACGCCTGCTCCCCAAAGCATCACTCTTCTTCCCCCTCTTCAGGGACAATCCGCAGCAGGATTGACGCCGCTGCCGCCTTTGTCCGCCGCACAGATTATTCCAAGCGGACAAACAGTGCCGCTTGAAGCGGGGCAGACCTTATTAAATCAAACCATCCAAAACCTGTCGTCATCTGCGCCCCAACCCTTCGGGACGCAACCCATATCATTCGCAGGACCAAATAATAGCAATATCGCCGCCACCTTGCCGATTCTTTTTGACCCTGCCAACGCCGCCAGTTTTATAACCCCGCGGACCACTCCCATTGATGCACAGGTCATTCAGATTAATCCGCCAAATGCGGTCTTAACCCCACCGCAAAATACGACACAGCCATTACCGGCCGCGACGGTCTTTACACCATCCATTATCAGCAATAATCCTGCGACGAATATTACCGCGCAGGTGACAGGCTTTACCGCGCAGGGACTGCCTCTGGTCACAACGCAATGGCCGGGAAGCTCCCTCCCTCAAAGCTTTATTTTGCAACATAATAGCAGCAATCTTTCGATTGGCAGCCAGTTACAGGTCACTTTAAAAGCCCCGCCAACCCCGCAACTGCTGCCTGCCCAATCCGTGTCAAATCCCCTTCTGCGGGGATTTCAATGGCCTGCCATAGATGATTTATATAACGGGCTGTTGCAAATAAGCCCGCAGGCAGCAACCTCTTTAACCCGCTCTCTTCCCACTCCCGGCAACGCCCTTCAGATTGCACCTGCCGCTATGATGTTTATAGCGGCTGTAAAATCAGGCGACATCGGACAATGGCTCGGTCAAAATAAAATAGACCTGCTGCAGCGCGCCGGGCGCGATAACCTGCTAAGCCGCCTGACACAAAGTGAGACAGCCGCAACGCGTGCGCCCGCCGGCGAAACCTCCGCAAGTAGCGATTGGCGGGCCGTGCCTTTACCCATGTTCTGGGAGGGGGAAATTCATAAAATCACGCTTTATACCCGCAATGAAAATGAAAACCAGCAACAGCAGGACAATCAAAACGGTCAAACCCGCTTTATTTTCGATCTCTCCCTCTCTCGTATGGGGGATGTGCAACTGGATGGACTCTTGCGCGATCAGCGCCTTGATCTTGTGATCAGGACGCACCATGCTTTTAGCGAACCGATGCAACAAACCATGCGGCAGGCTTATACAAGCGCGCTCGACCATACTGATTTACGCGGCGACCTGAACTTTCAGGGCAGCACGAAGAACTGGGTTCATGTACTTGAAAAAAATGAACAATTAGGCGTAAATGTCTAGCAAAAATTATTCTTCGCCACTCCGCCGAAACCCTTCAAGTCCAATTTCATCCAATTCCTGAGATTCTTTATTATCAATCTCCTGCTTTTCTTCTGCCTGTCTGCGTTCATGAACAATCTCTACCCGCTTCATATCCGCAAAGGCGCTCCGCACATCTTCTTGCGCAATTTGCAACCGCGTTTCCAGCTTTTTAATCTGCCCGTTTAATCTGTCGACATCCTTACGGATTACGCCTTCAAACCGTCCGTAATAAGCGCGCGCCTCTAATGTAATGTCTTCATCCAACGCTTTACGTTCTTTATCAAGACGGGCCAGCAATTCTGCTTTCCTGTTTTCGAAGCTTTCTACCTGACGGTAAATATCGGCCAGCACCTTTTGCTTTTCTTCGACGGTATGCCGCCGCAACCTGATAAGCGCTTGAAGATCAGCCATGAGGTTCTGGCCCCTCTTCCGGCTCATACCTCATGCCCAGACAACCGGCCAGCATCTGGAACCCTTCTTCAATACTGGTACACTCATCTTTGTCCTGCCCCAGGAAATCTTCTAGCAGTGGATAGCGTAGAATTGCTTCATCCACCTCTGAATCACTGCCCTTACGATAAGCGCCCAGCTTTATCAGCTCTTCCATATCTTCATAACGGCTAATCAATTTCTTTGCTTTAACCACCAGCGCATTTTGTTGCTCCGTCAGGCACTTAGGCATCATTCTTGAAATTGATTTCAAAACATTGATGGCCGGATACCGGCCTCGCTCGGCAATACGGCGTTCCATCATAATATGGCCATCAATAATACCCCGTACGGAATCCGATATCGGTTCATTATGATCATCCCCCTCCACAAGCACGGAAAATAGGCCGGTGATGGATCCTTCTCCTTGAGTTCCCGGTCCTGCGCGCTCCAGTAATCTGGCAAGTTCTCCGAAGGTCGTTGGCGGATACCCTTTGGAAGTTGGCGGCTCACCTGCCGATAGACCAATCTCGCGTTGTGCCATTGCGAAACGGGTCACCGAATCGATCAGACATAAAACCTTTTTCCCTTGCTGGCGGAAATATTCCGCCGTTGCCAAAGTGACATAAGCCGCCTGACGACGCATTAACGCAGGTTCATCGCCTGTGGCAACAATAACAACAGAGCGGTTCAACCCAAGCTCCCCCAGATCATCTTCTAAAAATTCCTGTACTTCCCGGCCCCGTTCCCCCACCAGACCGATGACCGACACATCAGCCTCGGTATAGCGCGCCATCATGGACAGCAGCACCGATTTACCAACACCCGAACCTGAGAAGATTCCCATCCGCTGCCCCTGACAGGTCGATAGAAAGGTATTCACCGCCCGCACGCCCAAATCCAACTTTCCCCCTATTCGTTGCCGCGAATGCGGCGCAGGCGGAACATTGCGAAGCGGAATCGGCGTTCCGCCCTGTATCAGCGGCCCTTTGCCGTCAATAGGCGCTCCCAGTGCATTAATCACCCGCCCCAGCCACCGGTCATCCGGGCAAATGGTCGGTTCATTTTGTTGAAGAACAGCCTGACAGCCAAGTCCAATCCCTTCAAGCGCGCCAAAAGGCATAAGAAGCGCGCGCTCATCCTTAAAGCCGACCACTTCACAAGGCACTTCCTTGCCTGCCTTCGGGCGTAAGTGGACAATCGAGCCCACAGCCAAATTCTGGCCAAAGCCGGCAATTTCCACCAGTAAGCCAAGGACTTTGGTAACACGACCGTAAACTTCGTGGTCAGGAATAGGAGTAATAGCCGCAAGGGCCTTATCTGCAAGGCGATCCATATATTTATTCTACCGTGAAACTTTGTTTGTAAAAAGGTTAATAAAATTATTTTGTTAACCTTTCTTAATCGTGTTAAGATTCGTTAACAAAGGTTAATTTTACAAAATCTTAATCAAATATTAATGTTTTTTTAATAAAGTTTAACTTTAGACAAAGGGGCAAGAAATGCGCGTTTTATTAGTCGAGGATGACAGTTCTACAGCAAAAAGCATCGAATTGATGCTTAAATCCGATGGTTATGTGGTTGATACAACCGATTTGGGGGAAGATGGCCTCGAAATCGGTAAAATTTACGACTATGACATTATCATTTTGGACCTCATGCTGCCTGATATGGATGGGTATGACGTTCTCAAAGATTTCCGCGCAGCAAAAATCGACACCCCTATTCTTATCCTCTCCGGCCTGACAGAGCTTGATAATAAAATTAAAGGTCTTGGCTTCGGCGCCGATGATTACCTGACCAAGCCTTTTGACAAGCGCGAATTGATGGCCCGTATTCAGGCAATTGTCCGTCGTTCACAAGGGCATGCCCAAAGCACAATCAAGACAGGAAATGTTACTGTTAATCTGGACAGCCGTACTGTGGATGTCGACGGCAAACCATTGCACCTGACAGGGAAAGAATACGGGATTATTGAATTACTCTCCTTACGAAAAGGCTCTACTTTGACAAAGGAAATGTTCTTAAACCACTTGTACGGTGGCATGGACGAGCCTGAGGTCAAAATCATCGATGTGTTCATTTGCAAGCTTCGCAAGAAAATTGAAAATATGAATGACGGTGAAAGCCACATCGAAACGGTCTGGGGCCGTGGATATGTGATGCGGGACCCGCAAGAGGATAAAGCCGCCGCTGCCGGATAATTATCTGGCGCATGGTCCTTTCATTTGCTAAAGCAGAAACATGCACAACTTACCGAATATCCTGACTTTTTTTCGGATTGCGATCCTGCCAATTATTATCGGCCTTTTCTTCGTGCCTGAAGCTTGGGCCGCCTGGACAGCCCTTGGCCTTTATACGCTTGCCTGTATTACGGACTTTCTGGATGGTTATCTTGCCCGGGCCATGAAAACCGTTAGCCCGCTCGGCACTTTTTTAGACCCGATCTCCGATAAAATATTTATTGCCTCGCTGCTTGTTGTGCTGGTGGGGTTTGACCGTCTGGATGGACTGTGGATGATTCCCACGATTGTTATTCTGATGCGGGAATTTATGGTCTCAGGTTTGCGGGAATTTCTCGGGCCCCAAGATGTCCAACTCCCTGTATCAAAACTGGCAAAATGGAAAACCACCGTCCAAATGATTGCGCTCGGCTTTCTGGTGATTGGCAATTATGGTGATGCTCTCCTGCCAAACACGTTGCTGATCGGTCAATGGGGACTGACAATCGCCGCCATTTTAACTGTCATTACCGGTTGGGGCTACCTAACCACGGGATTAAAGCATATCTAGGCATGATTTGGCCTTGATTTGGCCATTTCCATGCTGTTGACTAATGCCCATGGCTATCAATATTCCGTTTAAGGTTGTTAAACTGTTCTTTCATGCGCTTGATCCTGAAACAGCCCATGGCTTCGGGATAAAAGCCATGAAAAATGGCCTGCACCCCACCTTTCCTGCCAACGACGATCCGCGCTTGAATGTTTCTCTGTGGGGAAAAATCTTTGCCAATCCTGTCGGACTGGCAGCAGGCTTTGATAAAAATGCAGAAGTCATTGCCCCGATGCTTTCGATGGGCTTTGGCTTTGTCGAAGTTGGAACCGTCACCCCCAAACCGCAAGAGGGCAATCCGCGTCCCCGTGTTTTTCGGGATACCAAAAACAATGCCGTTATAAACCGGATGGGATTTCCAAATAAAGGGTACGAGACTTTCCGCCACAATATTGAATCCTTACTGGAAAAAACAGATCGTCCCAAAGGACTTATCGGTATCAATATAGGTATGAACAAGGACCAGACCGAACCGGCAAAAGATTATTGCTTCCTCATGGAGCATCTTGCCCCTTATGGCGATTATTTTACGATTAATATTTCCTCCCCCAACACACCAGGTTTACGCAATTTACAAAAACGTGAGCATCTTGTTGATCTGATAGCAAGCGTGAAGGCAGTACGGGACCAATCCGATAATAAACCTCCCCTTCTCGTTAAACTGGCTCCTGATTTAACCACCGAAGAACAAGAAGAAATTGCTGCCGCTGCATTGGAATCCGGTATTGACGGGTTAATCCTGACCAACACCACACTTGAACGCCCCGACTTCCTGCCGCCCTCTTTTGCTAAAGAAACAGGGGGTCTTAGTGGCAAACCGCTTAGCTCAAAATCCACCGATATGATCCGGAATTTCTATCGCCTGACGAAGGGCAAGATTCCTATTATTGGCATCGGCGGCATCTCTAACGGTCATGACGCCTATGAGAAAATAAAGGCCGGCGCTTCGTTAGTGCAGCTGTATTCCGCCCTTGTTTTTGAAGGCCCCGAACTGGCGGGGAAAATCAACCAACAACTCTTGCACCTTATTGAAAAAGAAGGGCTACAATCAATTACCGATGCCGTTGGACAAACGGCTTAAGCTATAAAAGGACATTCCATGCGCTTATTTTTACTGACTTTACTTTTACTCTCCACCTCCACTGCGGCCAACGCCGAAATCATAAAAGCGCCCTCTATCGCCATGCATGGTGATACAAAATATACGCAGGATTTTTCTCACCTTGAGTATACAAATCCTGACGCGCCTAAAGGCGGGATATTAAAAAATTCTGCCATCGGCAGTTTTGATTCCCTGAACCCTTTTATTATCAAAGGCTCTCCCGCTTCCGGCATGGCTTTTATCGGCCAAAGTCTGGTTTATGACTCGCTAATGGAGCAAAGCTATGATGAACCTTTCTCCATGTATGGATTATTGGCAGAAACCATTGAATACGATACAGAAGATAAAAGTTGGGTTGCCTTTAATTTACGCCCGCAGGCAAAATGGGCGGATGGTAAACCCGTTACTGCTGAAGATGTGGTGTGGAGCTTTAATACCTTCATGGAAAAAGGCGCACCGTTTTTCAAAGCTTATTACGGCGATGTAACAAAGGTAGAAGCAACATCTCCTCGCCGGGTTAAATTCACTTTTAAACACGCGGAAAACGCAGAACTCCCTCTTATTCTTTCGCAGCTTGCTATTCTGCCCAAACATTTCTGGGCTGATAAAGATTTCGGCAGCACATCATTAAACTTCCCCCTTGGCGGCGGCCCTTATCAAGTAGAGAAAGTAGATGCAGGACGTTCCATCACCTATAAACGCGATCCTGATTACTGGGGCAAAGACCTGCCCATCAATAAAGGAAAATTCAATTTTGACCACATAGAATATGATTATTATAAGGACAGCAATGTTGCCCTTGAGGCCTTCTTTGCGGGCGAATATGACTACCGTATTGAGAATACGGCCAAGCTCTGGGAGACAAGCTATGATGCTCCTCCTGTAAAAGATGGCCGTATTATCAAAGCGGAAATCCCGCATCAGCGACCACAAGGAATGCAGGGTTTTATTTACAATATGCGCAGACCTGTCTTCCAGGACCAAAAAGTAAGGAAGGCGCTGGCATATGCCTTTGATTTTGAATGGTCAAACAAACAATTTGCCTATGGCGGATATAAACGCACCGATAGCTACTTTGAAAATTCAGAGCTTGCGGCGCGGGATGGCGCCCCTGAAGGCCGCGTATTGGAAATTCTAAAAAGCTATAAAGACAAACTCCCTGCAGATATTTTTACGACACGCTACCAACCGCCAAAAACCGATGGCAGGGGAAATCCGCGGGCGAACTTGCGTAAAGCAATGAAGTTACTGGATGAAGCCGGTTATAAACTTGGGAAGGATGGCATTCGCGTCAATGAAAAAACAGGAAAACGCCTGACCTTTGAAATCATTGATTCCAACCCCTTATTTGAACGCTGGGTCCTTCCCTTTATTGTCAATTTGAAAAAGATCGGTGTTGAGGCCAATTTCCGTGTGCTGGATCCGGCGCAATATCAAAACCGCATGAATGATTTTGATTACGATATGACGATCATGTCGATTGGTCAGTCAAGCTCCCCTGGAAATGAACAACGTGATTTCTGGGCTTCTGAAAAAGCGGATATTCCGGGATCGCGTAATTATATAGGCATTAAGAACGAGGTCATTGATGATCTGATCGAAAAAATTATTCAGGCCCCCAGCCGTGAAGAACTCGTGGCCTTAACCCGCGCGCTTGATCGTATCTTACTAAGCGGATACTACATTATTCCTCATTGGCATATTGATTACTGGCGCATCGCTTACTGGAGCAAGCTTGAACGGCCTGAAAATCTGTCCCCGCTCACACCGGCTATTTCGGATACATGGTGGGTAAAAGAATAAAATGAAAACCGCAATTATCATTCCGGCACGCTATGGCTCCACCCGTTTTCCGGGCAAACCCTTAACCATGATCGGCGGGCAGACTATGCTCAGCCGCGTGGTAAGCATCGCTTCTCAGGCTGCGGAAAATATACCGAATGTAACGGTGGCCGTTGCGACGGAAGACGCGCGTATATTTGATCACGCCCAAGAACTTGGTGTAATTGCCCTTATGACCTCGGATAATTGTGCAACCGGATCAGACCGTGTTCTTGAAGCCATCACCCATATGGGAGAGGATTTTGATTTCGTGCTGGGTCTGCAAGGGGATGCTCCCTTCACACCTGTTGAAGCGCCCATAAAAATGCTTGAAGCATTTAAAGCCAATCCTGATATCGAGGTTGTAACGCCCGTTATCAACCTGCGCTGGAGTGAACTTGATAATTTACGGGAACAAAAAAAGGTAACACCTTTTAGCGGCACAACTGCCATTATTGATGAGAGCGGAAAGGCCCTTTGGTTTTCAAAAAACATTCTTCCGGCCATTCGTAAAGAAGAGACTTACAGAAACAATGAATTTTCTCCTGTCTTTCAACATATCGGTCTGTACGGCTACCGCGTCGATGTCTTGAAAAAATTCGTCTCCCTACCTCAAGGCCATTACGAAAAGCTTGAAGGGTTGGAGCAACTCCGCTTGCTTGAAAACGGCATCTTAATCCAAAGTGTAAGCGTGGACGTTCCGGCAGGCCTCGCCCAAGCAGGAATCGACTCCCCCGAAGATGTCGGGAGAGCCGAAGATATCCTGAGACAATTGCAGGCCTAAAATATATATATTAAGCCGCCTGTCTGGCGTTATCCCATGCAGGCGCAAAGTCAGGATCAACGATACGGTTTTCCTGTTCGGTCAGTTTGAATATTTCCTGCATTTCCTGTTCTGTTAATTCAAAATCAAAAATATCAAAGTTGGACTTGATATGATCTTTGGAGGAGGACTTTGGAATAGCCGCAACGTTGTCCTGCTGGATCAGCCAGCGCAAGCAAACCTGTGCTGCTGATTTATCATGTTTGGCAGCAAGATCTTTAAGCACATCGGATTCCATAGCTTCTCCACGACCTAAGGGGGAGTAAGCTGTCATGACCCAATCATTCTCCCGTATCCAGTCCAAGACCGGTTTCTGCGATAAGGTTGGATGATATTCCACCTGATTAAGACAGATTTTTCCGCCGGAGCATTTTTGGGCTTCTGCCATATCATCAACAGTAAAGTTACTGACCCCGATATTTTGCGCCAGCCCTTTTTGCTGTGCTTCCAGCATGGGTTCAATCAATTGCTCAATGCTATATTCCGGAAAGGGCCAATGAACCAGCAGCAAATCCACATAATCCGTCTTCAGTTTCTTTAGAGATTCTTCTACGGAACGGATAGCTTTCTCTTTGGTTTCGAACTGGCTGCGAAAAACCTTGGTTGTCAAAAAGATCTCATTTCTCGGCAGATCAGCCTTTTGGATCCCTTCACCGACAAATTCCTCATTCCCGTACGCCTGCGCCGTATCAATATGCCTATACCCCATTTCCAGAGCCTGTTGAACAGAGGTAACGCAGTCATCACCGTTGTTTTCCCATGTTCCTAATCCCAGAGCCAGCATTTGTTGACCGTTATTCAAAGTAAGCTGTTTCATAATAAAATCCTTTCTTTCTGTTCCCTTTTCCAACAGATTGGCTTAAAAAAAGTTCATGACAATTCTTATCATTGCCAGACACGGAAATACTTTCGGCCCCAATGATACCCCCACACGTGTCGGGGCCCGCACAGACTTGCCACTGGTAGAAAGCGGCCGGAAACAGGCACAACAACTCGGCGCGTGGTTCAAACAAAACAATATTTCTCCTGACATTACTTATTCTTCACAATTAAAACGTACAATTGAAACAGCCAGCCTTGCCCTTCAAGAACTGGAGAGCCCGCCTGCTGTTCATCCGCTTGATATATTTAATGAGGTGGATTACGGCCCAGACGAAAACCAGACCGAAGATAAAGTTATTGCCCGTTTAGGGAAACAGGCCTTGCAAGATTGGGATGAGAAAGCGGTTGTTCCCGACGGATGGCTGTTTGACCCAGATCAATGCATTCAAAACTGGGAAAGCTTTGCCGCGCAAATGATCGACGAACAACAAGGAACGGTTTTTGTCGTCACCTCCAACGGCATTGCCCGTTTTGCGCCGTATCTGACAAATTATTTCGATGCGTTTGCTGCAAATAATAAAATCAAGCTTTCCACCGGTGCCTTTGGTATCCTGAGCCACAGCGATACAAAAGGCTGGCAAATACAAGAATGGAATGTCCGGCCATAAGGCTATCTCTTTCTCCCCTTCATTCTCAAATATCGACCCCTGAATTTTTATGTAAAAAATTTTGACAAGCTGCCTTTCTGCTTGGTATAAGAATTTTTTGTAATTTTATGTATAAAAATGACTAAAAATTCTGTGCCAGATATTTTGGAAAAAGGCGTTGTTCGTTTATCCCGTTTGAACGCCTCTTTACCCGCCCTAAGGACGCTTTTCAAAGAGGGTAATTACCTTGAGGGCATTCCTTTGACGGCCAAAGCCGTTGCTTTTAGAAATAAGCCGGCGGACAATACTCACGGGCTGATTATCAGCTATGCGGCTTTTCTCGCTTTTTCCGATTACGCCAAAAATCAAGGCATCCCTTTATCTATATCCACCCCGCAATCGGCGCGGCAGTTTACACAGCAAAGTCAGGACAATTTTCAAACATACCAGAGCTTGTTTGCCGACAACGAGCCGAATGTTTCCATTGTCACTATCCAAACCAGTGGGAATGAACTTGCCACATGCCTTGTTGTTCTTGCCCCTGAATTGGCAGGGCCTTTTCGTCAAATGCCAAAAGATTTAAGCAACCTGTACTCTCCTCCCATAAGCGGGGCACTGGCATGTCACCTGAAAGAAATGTTTGAAGAAAGCGATATGACTGAGGTGAGAAAGCCTCCCGGTCCTTTTATTTCCACACAGGACATTCGACGATCGCCGCAAAACACAATTATGGACATACTTGATGACGGCCAGATAGCCTGGCTTGGTAACGGCAGCATTGCCGCTATTCCAACAAAAACAGCGTTACAACTGAAAGCCATTTTATACCCCAATAACGGTCATATTATAAAACCTGTAAATGTAATGACGCTTTGTTCAAATCATGGGCGTATCTTTGAAGAAGTGCGAACACAACCAGTCTTTTACCGCGTCGAAAACCGGCAGCCCGGACGTGAAGAAGAATTATTCACTATTATTCCTGATTATGTGGCCGAACGTCTGAACCTTGATGCAGAAGGCTTTATTCACGGAATAAAATTAAACGTGCGCAAAGCTTTTTCTGTGACCACTCCTGCATGGGTTTACAGTGATCTTGATACCACCAAGATGATTTTTACGGAACAGCGCTCCCGTGTGACAGACAAAAACCTTCGCATCAGCCTGCCGGATGAACAAGCCAGCATTATCAGACGCGCCCTCGGATTTGCCCATGCCGCCTACGCCACAATCAACGGCAAAGTTTTTCAGTGTGAAGGTGAACGCGTTATTGACCGTACCGCAACCAAACCTAAAGAGTTGATCTTTCCGGATACGGTTGTTCTTAGGACCCGGTTCAATGATTACGGCAAAACGGATATGGCAGAACTCGACATGACGGAACGACCCCATTTCGGAGAATTTGTTGCAAGCCATACACAAAGACTGGTTATACAAGCGGGCGGAAAAGAATTCGTTCTTGCGGCGGCTTAAAAACAGCTTATCATAGCCTGCATGGCACACTACCTGCTCAAACGGCTGCTGTTAATGATCCCGACTTTGCTGGGTATTATGTTGATCAGCTTCATTATTGTTCAATTTGTGCCAGGCGGCCCTGTTGAACGCATGATCGCACAACTTCAAGGACATGGCGTCGAAGCTACAGCCCGCTTTGGCGGCGGCAGCGGCGGCGGGGATATGGCAGCAGGCTCCGCGTCTCAGTCCACCGGACAATCCAGTAAATACCGTGGATCACAGGGGCTTGACCCTGAATTTGTCGCAGAACTGGAAGCCATGTACGGTTTTGATAAACCTGCGCATGTGCGGTTTTTCCAGATGGTCAAAGATTACGCCACCTTCGATCTGGGAGAAAGCTATTACCGCGACGTCTCCGTGATTGATCTTGTCCTCGAAAAAATGCCTGTTTCTATTTCTCTGGGGCTGTGGTCTACGCTTATAATCTATTTAATCTCCATTCCTTTGGGCATTAAGAAAGCCGTTAAAGACGGTCAGAA
Organism: uncultured Micavibrio sp.; assembly: GCA_965216405.1. Lineage (GTDB taxonomy): Bacteria > Pseudomonadota > Alphaproteobacteria > Micavibrionales > Micavibrionaceae. Next base: position 599,952 of record OZ244161.1, read on the forward strand.
ATTTGATATCTGGACATCGGCTGCCGTCTTCACAGGGTACGCCATCCCCTCTTTTATGTTTGCCATTTTGCTTATTATTTTATTTGCAGGCGGGCGTTATTTCGATCTGTTTCCCTTAAGGGGACTGGTCTCTGACGGCTGGCAAGATATGGCCTGGTGGCAAGTCGTGCTTGATTACCTGTGGCATATGGTATTACCCGTGGCAGCTATGGTCATCAGCGGCTTTGCTGGCCTTACCATGCTGACAAAAAATTCGTTTCTGGATGAAATTAACAAACAATATGTTCTCACGGCCCGCGCCAAGGGTCTCGCCGAAAATCAAGTGCTTTATGGTCATGTTTTCCGCAATGCCATGTTAATCGTTGTTGCGGGTTTCCCCAGCGCTTTTTTGGCTATTTTCTTCACTGGCTCCTTGCTTATTGAAGTGATCTTCTCCCTCGATGGTTTAGGGCTTTTGGGCTACGAAAGCGTCATTAACCGCGATTATCCGGTGGTTCTTGGGACATTGTATATTTTTGCTCTTATGGGGCTGGTGACCACGCTTATCCGCGATATTGTCTATGTTATGGTCGACCCCCGTATTGATTTCGAAGCCCGCGCCGTCTGATTTCAGTCAAAACAGGGGAAAGCTTTATTTTCCCTAATATTTTCTTTGACAACGCGGCATGTTTCCTATAGTTTTTGAGAAATTCAGCAAGAGGGATATTTTGTCATGAATATTAAAAAAGTAGCTAAACAGCTCGCTAATGCCCGTGATGGGATCAAAGAAAACGGCGGTATGACCCCTGAAACAAGACAAGCGCTTCAGGATCTTATTCAAAATTCCATGCCACAGCCGGAAAATGATAATACTCCTTTGACGTCTGAGCAGAAATTCCGTCTGCGTTTAATGGAAAAGACGGGCACAGGCTCTACTTCCATTCATTAATTCCTTTTTCATTTTATGAGTTTTCGTTAGAGTCTTCTTATGACTCTCTCCCCTATTACCCAGCGCCGTTTAAAACAATTTAAGACCAACAAGCGCGGCTTTTGGTCTTTTTGGATATTTCTTGTTTTATTACTATTATGTTTAGGGGCAGAATTTGTTGCCAACGATAAGCCCCTCATTTTGAAATATGATGGCGGGTTTTATACCCCTATTTTCAAGAATTATCCGGAAACGACTTTTGGCGGTGATTTTGAAACCGAAGCAGATTACCGCGATCCTTTTGTCAAAGACCTGATTAATGAAAAAGGCTGGATGATCTGGCCGCCTATCCGTTTTTCCTACGATACGATCAATTATGACTTGCCGACCCCCGCCCCCTCGCGACCGACAACCGATAATATCCTCGGCACGGATGATCAGGGGCGTGATGTGGCCGCGCGCGTTATTTACGGCTTTCGCATCTCTGTGCTATTCGGGCTGGCCCTGACAATTATCAGCTCCATCGTCGGTATCACGGCAGGCGCCTTTCAAGGGTATTATGGCGGTCGTCTCGATCTGATCATGCAGCGTGTCATTGAGGTATGGGCTTCGCTGCCCTCGCTTTATATTCTGATTATTTTTTCGGCCATGTTTGTCCCTGGTTTTTGGACATTGCTTGCTATCTTGTTACTGTTTTCATGGGTAAGCCTTGTCGATGTCGTACGGGCGGAATTCCTGCGAACCCGAAATTTTGACTACGTCAAAGCCGCTAACGCGCTAGGCGTTTCTAATACCACGATCATGCGGCGCCATGTACTTCCCAATGCCATGGTCGCCACATTGACCCTTATGCCTTTTATTTTAACAGGCTCTATCACGGCGCTTACATCGTTGGACTTTCTGGGGCTTGGCCTGCCTCCGGGGTCGGCTTCCTTAGGCGAGCTTCTGGCGCAAGGTAAAAACAATCTCCATGCCCCGTGGTTGGGCATAACCGCCTTTTTATCCTTGGCCATTATGCTCTCGCTTTTAACCTTTATAGGCGAAGCCGTTCGGGATGCCTTTGATCCACGGAAAACTAATCTTTAACTATTTAAAATCTGATTTTTTGCAGCCCTATTTTCTGCACATCTTCATGATGCAAACATCTTTTCTCATTTTCAGCATTTAAAATATTGCGAAAAGTTATCGTTCTATCAAATTTCATAATTTCCTCTATATGTTATTGAGTCTCATATTAAAATGGAGCAAAACATATTAACGCGCAGGTCATCTGCAATTACTGGTAAGATTATTTGCAGATGACCGGGCTGTGTTATTTATAACACCTGAGCTTGGTTATGCTCTCTCAGAATAATTTTTTTGGGGCGCCTTTTGTGCACCTTCTTTATTCTGGTTTTGTTTTTGGTTTTTAACATTTCCATTTGCGCGATTTTCAGCAGATGGGTTCTTTTCATTATCTTTTAACATAGCTTTCTCCTTTCATATTGAAGTATGTTAATTGTAGAATGAAAACTTCTGACCCGCTTAAACGTTCCAGAAATATTCTTTCAAAACATTTGACAGAACGGTTCATTTTCGTTTTTATAGAAGCATGAAAGCACAAAACACAATCAATCGACGCCGACGTCGCCATTAAATCGCCCGTTTTGGGGGATGCTTTTGTGCTGACCTGATTTTCTTTCATATTCCACCACATTTCAATCCTTCAAGACTGGCCTTTATCGGTTTGAAACCGTATTATTGTGCAAAATGAGGATGTTAAGGAATAATGAGCAGTAAAATAAAAATATCGATTATCGGTGTCACAGGATATACAGGCACAGAACTGTTACGGTGCCTGTTACAGCACAGCCATGTGGAAATAAAATATCTTGTATCCCGTCAACATGATGGCACGCCACTGGCAGAACTATTTCCGCGTTTGCACCATATTGAAGGGCTTAAAGTTACAAATACCGATCATGAAACCGTGGCCAATGAAAGCGATGTGGTATTTCTTTGTTTACCGCATAAAACCGCACAAGAGGTTGTTCCAACCTTTTTAGGCAAAACAAAAATTATCGATTTTTCTGCCGATTTCCGTTTAGACGATAAAGACATTTATGAGCGTTACTATAAAGTGCCCCACCACCATGCGGATTTATTAAAAGGGCGTTTTGTTTACGGCTTGCCGGAAGTATATCGTGATGAGATTGCCAAGGCAGACGCCGTGGCCAATCCCGGATGTTTTGCCCTGCTTGTTCAACTGCTTTTACTTCCCTTAAAAGGTCAAATGGATCACGCTGATGTTATTGCTATATCGGGCACGTCCGGCGGTGGCCGGGCAGCGCGTGACCCCGTCGACCATCCCTTTTGTTCGGGCAATATGCGCAGTTACCTTGTGAACGAGCATCGGCATACCCCTGAAATTCTTGCTACCAGTGGCTTAAAAGAAGAACAGTTAAATTTTGCCCCGACGGTTGGTCCTTTCTTACGCGGGATTTTCGCAAATGCATTTATAAAAACCAGCGCCGATCCTGATGTCAGTATTTTTAAAAACCATCCTTTCGTGCGGCTCGTAGACAAGGTGGAGATGACTAATGTTGTCAGCACCAATTTTATTGATCTGCATTATGCGCAAGGAAATGGCGGTGAAGTCATTGCCCAAGGGGCGCTTGATAACCTGCTACGGGGTGCATCCGGCACTGCTGTTCAAAATATGAATATCATGTTCGGCCTCGATGAGACTGAAGGGCTAAATTTCAATACGGCCATATACCCATGATAAAATCATTTAAAAAATTCTACCGCAATCTGTTTCAGGGGCAGCTTTTTATCATTAAAGCTGGCGGGAAAGTTATCACGGATAAAAAAGCGCGTGAAAACCTGATTTCAAATATTCAGGAAATGACCGAGGACGGCATTAAAATTCTCCTGATTTACGGCGGTGGAGAAGCCATTGATGATGCTATGAAAGAGGCAGGGATAACGCCGCACAAAATTGACGGGCGGCGGATTTCCTCCGAAACGGATATCAAGCTGATTAAAAAGGTACTGGCCGGCGATCTGGGCTTTAAAATTTCAGAAACCCTTGTAAAAGCCAACCTGCCATCAAATCTTTTTAATGCTTTGCCACCGCACTGGGCGAGCGCGAAAAGGCGCCCTAAACAAAACGGCATCACCCGTTATGACGGCACTTTGGAAACAATTAACGGCAAAGTCATCCGCGAACATTTCACGGCAACCAATCTGGCTGTCTTTCCATCTCTTGCCTTCACAAAACAAGGCACGGCCCTGAACATCAATGCCGATAATGTGGCCATTGAACTAGCCACCAAAACCAAGGCCAATAAATTGATTCTGATGACTGATATCGATGGCGTCATGGTCGATGGAAAAGTCGCTTCTGTTTTAACCGCCAAAGAAATCGACCAGCTTATCAAAGATAAAATCGTGACCGATGGCATGCGGGTAAAATTGGAAAACTGCACCAACGCTCTACGGGCCGGTGTAAAACGTGTGCACATCCTCAATGGTTTTCGTAAAGATAGCCTGCGGCAAGAAGTTTACACATCAACGGGAACAGGGACAATGATAGTCCGCGAAAAAGAAAAGAATATATACATCAAACAAGAAGTTGAAAAATAAGGAGACAAAGATGAGCTTTGATACAACTGAAAATTACGTGGCCCGGGCCACCGATAAAATAATGCCGCTCTATGCTATTAAAGACGCCATCCTCGAACGCGGGAAAGACTGCCATGTATGGGATACGGAAGGCCGTCAATATCTTGATTGTATTGCAGGCATTGCTGTTGTCTCTGTCGGACATTGTAACCAGCGTGTGATAGAAGCCGCCACAGACCAGATGAACAAAATATGGATGTGCTCCGGTTCTTACCAGACCGAAATTAAAATCAAATGCGCCGAGCTTTTAACCGATCTTTGTGCAGGGGACACCCAGATATTTTTTACCAATTCCGGTGCGGAAGCAGTGGAAGGATCGCTCAAGCTCGCCCGTAAATGGGCCCACCTTAATAAAGGGCCTGAGTGCAAAGAAATCATCGCTTTTAAAGACAGCTTCCACGGACGCACATATGGCGCCGTAACCTGCACTTACAAGTCGACAAAGCAGCCTGAATTCGGCCCTTACCTGCCCGGCGTTCATCATGCCACATTCAATGATCTGGACAGCGTAAAGGCCATGATGAATGATAAAACCTGCGCCGTGTTAGTCGAACCGATTCAAGGAGAAGGCGGCATTTTGCCTGCAACCCAGGAATTTATGACAGGTCTTAGAGAGTTATGTGACCACAATAATGTGCTGCTTATTTCCGATGAAATTCAGGCCGGTATGGGGCGTTTGGGAAAAGTTTACGCGCATGAATTTTATAATTTCACCCCGGATATTACCTGCATCGCCAAAGGCATGGGTGGCGGTTTCCCTATCGGGGCGTTTCTGGCAAAAAAAGAAATCGCATCTGTTTTCAAATATGGAGACCATGGCACGACATATGGCGGTAATCCTCTTGGCACACGTATTGTCTATGAAGTCATAAGCCAAATTCGCGAACCTGCCTTTTTACAAAACGTGGTTGATACCGGGAACTATTTGATGGAAGGCCTGGAAAAGTTAAAGGCGGAAACAAATTCAATTGAAGACATTCGCGGCAAAGGATTGATGATCGGTATTGATACCGTCTATGACATCGGCAAGCTTTTAAAGACCTTGCAGGATAACGGCCTTTTAGCCACACAGGCAGGCGCCAAAAGCCTGCGTTTAACCCCGCCTCTGGTTATGGGCAAAGCCGAAGCCGACGAAGCCTTGGAAAAAATCGGGCATGTTATTAAAAAGGGCGTCATGTAATGGCATCTCCAAGACACTTTATTAACCTTAAAGACTTTGAGGCGCAGACGCTCAAAGATATTCTTGCGCAGGCACATACATTAAAGGCCCATAAATACAGCCCGCCGCAACTTTTTCGCGGTCTGACGCTGGCCATGATGTTTGATAAACTCTCAACGCGCACACGCATGTCTTTTGATGTGGCAATGAAACAGCTTGGCGGTCATACCATTGTCATGTCCAAAGGGGATATGCAATTTGGGGGGGCCGAAAGTATAGAAAGCACAGCACAGGTTATGTCTCGTTATGTTGACGCCATCATGGTACGGATGAGCAACCACGAAACCATGGAAGAACTTGCCAGTTATTCCGACATTCCTATCATTAACGGCATGACGGATAAATCCCACCCCTGCCAGATCATGGCGGACATGATGACGATTGAAGAAAAACTGGGAAGCATTGAAGGCAAAAAAGTTGCCTGGTTTGGGGATTATAACAACGTTACAAAAAGCTTTGTTGATGCCTCAGAAAAATTCGGTTTTGAATTTGTCTGCGCCCTGCCCGAAGATGTCTGCGAAAAAGCAGAGAAAGCCGCAAACCCGACCTCTGATGCCAAAGCGGCAGCAAAGGATGCCGACGTTATTGTGACTGACACATGGGTCTCCCTTGGGCAGGATGGCAAAGAAATTGAGAAATTCTGGCCCTATCAGGTCAATGGAGCTCTTATGGAGCAGGCAAAAAAAACGGCTATATTCATGCATTGCCTTCCCATCCATGAATGGGAAGAAGTCACGGAAGATGTTGCCAAAGGCCCTCAATCTGTGATTTATGACGAAGCAGAAAACAGATTACATGCACAGAAGGCCATATTGGCCTGGTGTCTGGCAGAATCCGGCGTAAAAGTTGGCAATTAAAATTAAAAAAAGTAGGAGAAAGAAAAATGTCTAAGGGTAAAATTGTACTGGCTTATTCCGGTGGTCTGGATACATCGGTTATTTTAAAGTGGTTCATCGAAGAAGGTTACGAAACTGTCGCCTACATTGCCGATGTCGGTCAGGAAGAAGATTTTGACGCCGCGCGTGAAAAAGCTGAAAAAATCGGTGCCAGCGCCGTGTACGTAGAGGACCTGAAAGAAGAATTTGTCCAAGACTACATTTTCCCTGCAATTAAATCTCAAGCAATTTATGAAGGCCGATATCTGCTGGGTACTTCCGTGGCTCGCCCGATCATTGCAAAACGTCAAATTGAAATTGCCGAAAAAGAAAATGCCCAGTTTGTTTCGCATGGGGCAACAGGAAAAGGGAATGACCAGGTTCGTTTCGAGCTATCCTATTATGCTTTAAATCCCGATATAAAAGTGTTGGCCCCTTGGAAAATGGAATCATTTTTAACCCGTTTTCAGGGCCGGACCGATATGCTGAACTATGCGGATCAGTACGGTATTCCTGTTAAAGCGTCACGTTCTAAACCATATTCTGAAGATGACAACTTACTTCATATTTCTCACGAAGCAGGCATTCTGGAAGATCCGAATGCCCCTTGTGCGGAAGATGTTTATTCCCGCACAGCTTCTATCAAAAACGCACCGGATGAGCCGGATATTCTCACCATCACTTTTGAAAAAGGTGTTCCTGTACAGGTGACCAATGGCGGTCAGAAAGTTTCCGGCGCATTAGCTATCTTTAATTACCTGAACGACCTTGGCACCAAACATGGTATTGGCCGTCTGGATATGGTCGAAAACCGTTTTGTGGGCATCAAATCACGGGGCGTTTATGAAACACCGGGCGGTGAGATTCTTTATAAGGCGCACCGGGATCTGGAAGGCCTTACAATGGACCGTGAAGTCATGAAAATCCGTGATCGCCTGGCACTGGATGCGGCGCATCTGATTTACAACGGCTTCTGGTTTTCGCCTGAATTCGACCTTATCATGCACACAATGGATAAAGCACAGGAAACCACCAACGGGGACGTGCAAATTCAATTATTAAAAGGCATGGCCTATCCGATTGCCCGTAAATCACCGAATGCGCTCTATGATCCCGTTCAATCTTCCATGGATGAAGAAGGCGGATATGACCAAAAGGATGCAGACGGCTTTATCAAAATCAATGCGGTGCGTTTAAAAAACAACACCCGCGTTGCAGGTACAGCGGAAACAGCAAAGAAAAAAGCGGCTTAATATTTAGGGGTATAGACTGCCCCGGCAGGCTGCTCTCCCCCTGCGCTTCTTGGTATTTCTACAGGCGTGCTCTTCGGTGTAGAAACGGAGTGCAGTCTGGTTTGCGCTTGGTAGTCGCCGATGGCGGTAATCATATGGTCATATAGGCCTGTGCCTTTGTTATCGCAGGCATCCTTAATACACGCCATAACATTATCATCGCGCCATCTGGAGGTCATCTGTATGATTTGTCCTTCAAAAAATCCTGCCTTCTTCAACAATGAAGGAATTTCATCAACCAGCTTGGCGAGATGACGGATATTTCCTTCGCGCCATTTGGCTTTCAAATCTTCCTCCCCTTGTGGAAAATGATAAAGATCGTCATCAATTTGCTTCAAGTGCAATGCTCTTTCGGCGATTTCCTGCAACTTTGACCGGCCGCCTATGGCCGCAACAGCATCACGGGAATCCCGCATAGGCACTTCAACCCCATCCGCTCTGGTTTTAATATATCTGTTCCCATTGGCAGGTGGTCTTGCAAAAAAAGGAATTTCAGGTTGTCCTTGCGGCGTGTTTTCACGGGTGGCGCATTTTATAACATGCGTCACACCATCTTTTAAAAGGGCTGCCGAAATTGCCTGACGCACCGTTGGCTCAGGCACCACCGTCGGTCCTTTAATACGTCCTTCAGGCCATTTCGTAACGGCCTGAATGGCCTCATAAGCCGCAGGCAAGGCAGGTTCCCTGTCAGTGGAAAGTATATATTCCACAGGTTCGCTTAATCCCGCCTGTTCTAACGCTTTTGCCTGCAGGGTCGGATTCACCGTTTCCGGAACGCTGCCATGTAGGCCCACAAGATAATTGACCATGCCGGGATATAAGGTTGCGTATTTTGCCTCTTCAATTCGTGCAGCTTTATCTTCTTCGCTCTCCCCTTCGATACGAAGTTGCTTTGCCTGCAACACATTTGCCAGGCTTAAGGCCGCTTGTCCTGTCGTGTTCGCAGCATAAGGGGTCACCTGTGTCGGTTGCCCCAGATCAGGCAATATTTCCGCCTGCATTTCATAGATCGCGATTTGGATTTTATCCCAGTCACTCGTCCCTAAAAGCCGGCCGAGATTTGCTTCTAAGCCTGAAATACCTCTTAATGTCGCTGAGGCACCGCCGGGTGTTCTGGCCTTGCGCATCGCTTCCAACAACGCCGGATTATATGAGGCCTCTGAATCGCGGTAGATGTAGCGCATCTCGTAAAGCAGCTTCATATCTTTTTTTATAGCGTCTATATCCAACTGCGGTGCATTCTCCCGGATCTCTGCATCAGGATGATTTTCAATCAAACTCAACATTTTCAGCATGCTCGGCTGGGCCGTAGAACCAGACAGGGCTGGATGCTGGACATCCATTGTAATTTCTTTTCCGCGCTCGGTTGCCGCTTTGGCGGCGGCCATATAACAAATCGGTGCCTCCCCATAGGTCGAATGCGCATGAATTGTGATCGGCTGGTCCGGAAACTTATCGCATAGAGCGGCCGTCAGGTCATAAACAAAGTCAGGATCAAGACGCCCACTCGCAGATTTCAGATAAAATCCCTGATGCCCCATATCAACAAGTTCCTGAGCAAACTCCAGGCATTTATCAACCGTGATATTGGGGTTGTCTTCAATACAAATCGTCCCTTGCGCAATGATATCATAACCGGCCTCCTGCGCTTCTTTTACGGCGCGGGCGACACCAACAAGACAGCGTGCATCATTCATGCCATGAAAATTTTGCAGGATGTTCATACCCATTTCAGCATATTCAAACACTGTTGCGCGGATCACATCATATGACTGCGGTTCATAGGTGAATAAAAAATCGCCGCGGATCAGGGCTGATTGCGTTACCCCTTTGTCTTTGAAGAAAGTCAGAAGCTTTTTAATTTCTTTCCACTCATCACGGCCTTTTTTGGCAAAAAGATCAAAAAATGTTCCCCCGCCCGTCTGGACAGAAACCGTTCCCGTTTCATGGGCATGCTGATAGGCCTGAATCATTTCATCGGCAGAAGGGTTCGTGCCAAACAATGATTGGATGGCATCACGGTAAACATCTTGAAATTTAATAAGGCCAATCATACTTATTCTCTACTATTATTATACATGAAAGGAGACAATAAAGCAGACAATTTAAGTTATGACAATAGATTTTTAGGCCGGAACCTGTGCAGGAACATATCTTTGAACCGCTTTCATATCTTCGCCTGCTTGTTTTGCCGCTAAAAAGAATTCTGGACGCAAATCTGCAAATTCTCTTTGTATTTCTGAATTGGCGGCTTTAGGCAATAATACGGCATTCGTCAGCACTTCCGCAACTTTTGAAATTGGTTGGTCTAAACGGATAACACCCTCCCCCTTTTCAAATTCAAGCCCTGCTTGCTTTATAACCTTTGTGACTTGGGACGCATTCTCTTTCCCAAAGTAAATATTTGTTCGTTCCAAAGAAATTATATTGCCTTCAAATTCGGCACTGGAACCGTCTTGTTCTATGCGCTCAACAAGGGCGCCCGGAATATCAATATTCGCTCCAAAATAAGTATGCTGATGACCTTCAATATCCGTACGATCAATTGAAAAACCGCTTGGCTCGCCAAGCGCTTCACCTTCAATATCGGCAATCTGCACAGCAAGATTTTTTTCAATAATACTATAGGCTGTGCTGCCTTTGCCTAAATCGGCATCACTTGATAATGCTCCGGCCATTCTTGTTAAATCCCCTGCCTCAGCTGTCGCAATTCTGACGGATGAAAGCCGGGGATGGGATGATGTTTTAAACTCCACGCCCTCAACCCCAGCCGCTTCCATTAGCCCACTCACACGCTCATGGAGGTCCTGCCGGTCACCCCTAAAATGTTCCGAATCCAAACCGATACTCATGCTTAAACGGCCATCGTTATGTCTCTCAATAGAGAAATTACTGACAGGACTTTTCGTCGTAATATCTCCATGACTAATATTCCAGGATTCCGCCTCCCATTTATTCGTTGATTCACTATGATGAGCTTCCAATTTTACAACCATTTAAAAAATCCTCTAATTCCGTTTCTTATTCCCTTTAATCCATGCTAATTAAAGCAAAGAATGGTTAACACAACCCTAAGTTACGACAAATAAAACAACAGAAATTTAATTATGTCCAACAAGCAAGCAAATAAAATGTGGGGGGGGCGCTTTGATGCTCAGCCTTCAGATGTCATGACCCGCATAAATGCCTCTATTGATATTGATAAAAGGCTTTATAAACAGGATATTAGCGGCTCCAAAGCGCATGCCGCCATGTTGGTTGACCAAAATATTATTCCCGCCGAAGACGGCTCAAAAATCCAAACGGGACTGGATCAGATTTTGGAGGAAATTGAGGCAGGTTCTTTTGAATTCACAACCGCATTAGAAGATATTCATATGAATATAGAAAGCCGCCTGCGGGAAATTATCGGGGAAGCGGCAGGCAAACTGCATACAGCACGCTCGCGCAATGACCAGGTTGCCACCGATTTCAAACTCTGGGTACGCGAAGCTTGCGACGCTTTAACTGCCAAAATCGAAACAATTGAAACCGCCATTGGCTCTTTGTGCAAAACGCACAAACAAACAATTATGCCTGGCTTTACTCATTTACAAGTGGCACAACCCGTCACCCTTGCCATGCATCTGGACGCCTATGCCCAGATGTTGAAACGTGATAAGTCGCGGGCCATTGATTGCCGCGAACGTTTAAATCAATCGCCCTTGGGTTCAGCCGCTCTATCTGGAACCGGCTTTCCTATAGACCGCAACGCCACCGCAAAAGCTTTAGCATTCAAGGAACCGCATCCCAATACGATGGATGGCGTCGCATCACGTGATTTTGCCACCGAATTTCTTTTTACCTGCGCACAATGCGGTCTGCACCTCTCCCGTCTGGCAGAAGAAATAATTCTCTGGAGCACACCGCAGTTCGGATTTATTACACTTAGCGATGCATGGAGCACAGGCAGCTCTATCATGCCGCAAAAGAAAAATCCGGATGCCGCCGAACTGGTCAGAGCAAAAACAGGTCGTTTGAATGGAAACCTCATACAACTCATGACCGTGCTGAAAGCCCTTCCCCTTACCTACAATAAGGACCTTCAAGAAGATAAAGCCTGCGTTTTTGAAAGTTTTGATACCATCATGCTGTGCTTGGAAGCTTGTGAGGGCATGATTTCTACCATGACCGTGCATAAAGACAAAATGCTGGAAGCTGCACAAAGCGGGTATTCTACCGCCACAGAAATTGCCGACTGGCTGGTGCGGGAGTTAGGCTTGCCGTTCCGCGATGCCCATCATATTACCGGCGCGATTGTTAAAATTGCCGAAACCAAAAAATGCCGCCTTGATGAACTTGACTTAAAAGACATGCAATCTGTGGACGCCCGCATCACAGATGATATTTTCAATGTGCTTAGTGTCGAAAATGCTCTAAAATTGCGCAATGTCCTCTAAACTCCTAGACGTTCAAAACCTCTGCGTTGATTTTAAAACACCTGAACGCGTTTTTCATGCGGTGAAAGATGTTTCTTTTACAATTGATGAAGGACAAACAGTTGCCCTTGTCGGGGAAAGCGGTTCGGGAAAATCGGTCACGGCTTTGTCGATTATGCAGCTTCTGCCCTACCCGCTCGCCTCTCATCCCGCAGGCTCCAGCATCAAATTTAACGGGGAAGAATTAGTCGGCAAAAAAGATTCCGTGATGCGTCATATTCGCGGATCACAAATTGGGATGATCTTTCAGGAGCCCATGACAGCGCTAAACCCGCTTCATTCCATCGAAAAACAGATTGGCGAAATCTTACGTCTGCATCAAAAAATGAGCGAAAGCCAAGCGCGCAACCGTGTCAAAGAATTGCTGGATATGGTGCAGTTGCCTAAAATGAAAGAACGCCTTTCCGCCTACCCGCACGAGCTTTCTGGCGGCCAGCGCCAACGGGTGATGATCGCGATGGCTCTTGCCAATGATCCGGAATTATTGATTGCGGATGAACCAACCACTGCCCTTGATGTCACGATACAAGCCGAGGTTCTGGAATTGCTTGAAGAACTGCAATCCGACTTAAAAATGGCAATGTTGATGATCACACATGATTTATCCATTGTCGAAAAATTCGCCGATCATGTCTGTGTCATGAAAAACGGAGAAATTGTCGAACAAGACAGCGCCGGAAAACTTTTTGCTACCCCCCAACACGGCTATTCCAAAAAACTTCTGGGGGCCATGCCGCGGGGTGTCGCCCATGCTCCCAAAGAAAATTCAAAAGAAATAATTTCAGGTTCGAATGTGAAAGTTCATTTTCCGGCAAAAAAATCTTTTCTGGGTAAAGTCACGGACTGGATCAAAGCGGTCGACGGCATTGATGTAGAAATCAGGGCTGGTCATACTGTTGGCGTCGTTGGCGAAAGCGGCTCCGGTAAATCAACATTGGGGTATGCGTTGCTGCGGCTGTTAAACGGCACAGGAACAATACAATTTGAAGGCCAAAACATTTCCGATTATGGCCGTAAAGATATGACCCCATTGCGCTCTGATATGCAGGTGGTCTTTCAGGACCCTTTCAGTGCACTTTCCCCCCGCATGAGCATCGCCGATATTATCGGTGAAGGGTTGAAAGTCCACCGTCCTGATCTTGATGCGCAAGGACGGGATGAACTGGTTATTCAGGCATTAAATGATGTCCATCTGGATCCCGCCACACGTCACCGCTACCCGCATGAATTTTCCGGTGGCCAGCGTCAGCGCGTTGCGATTGCCCGCGCTATGGTCCTACACCCAAAATTTGTTGTTCTGGATGAGCCGACCAGCGCCCTTGATGTCTCGGTGCAAGTGGAAATTATCGACCTGCTGCGCGAACTACAACAAAAGCACGATCTTGCTTATCTCTTCATCAGTCATGATTTACGGGTGGTCCGCGCCATGGCCCATGATCTGATTGTCATGAAAAATGGTAAAGTCGTCGAAAGCGGTAAGGCCGCCGATATCTTTGCCAATCCACAACAGGCCTATACAAAAACACTTCTGGAAGCCGCGCTGAATTTAAAAGCGAAAAAAGCCGCCTGATTTTAATTTTAGGCCTATAGAACGGAATGTTCTTTACATATTTTTTATTTTTATGTAAATATTTGCAGATGAATTACACAAATACATTCCGTTCCATCTTTACCGGCACCGTACTTGGTCTTGTAGTGCATACAAGCCCTGCAGAGGCAATTGATCCTGCAACCACCGAGCAGGAAATTCGGGAACATACCCAAGCCTTGGTCAGCGTGACTTTTATACAGCCCGATGGCAGGGAAGTGAATGAAATTGACTATGTCAGCTTCAAATGCGGTGAAATAGAAAACGCTGCGAAATGGATAAGCCGTTATGAAACCAATGGCGAACCGATTAATCTTATGCTTCGTGGTATCCTGACACAAACATCAGAAGCGCCGGTCATGGAAACCGCTGTTATATCCACTAATAATATTAATGTAACGTCGTCGGGATCGGCCCTTTATGATGAAACTTATAATGCCTTAAAAGGATCAATGGAAGAAATCGTTGATCTTTTTATAGACTATGGCAGTGAGTCATTGACCTTGAACAATTTGCCATCGAACACAACAGCACAGTTTAGATGCGTTTATTCTTAAAATCTATCGTCCCATGGCAATGCCATCCCGCCGTGGGTCAGCTGCGCCGATTAATTTACCTTTTTCAAACTGGATAGCAGTCAGCCCGCTGTTCATATCCCCGACCAGCACAGGGTGACCTAAGTTTTTAAAAGTTTCAGCCCAATTCATCCCTGAAGATTCAAGCTCAAGCTTATTTCCGCGATTGAGGATATTCGGCGCATTAATGGCGTCCTGCAGTTCCATTTTCCAGTCAATCACCGAAATAATACGTTGGAGCACATAACCAATAATACGGCTGCCGCCCGCAGAACCTATCACCATGAAAGGGCGTCCCTTGGGATCAAACACAATAACAGGGGCCATGGATGACCGTGGGCGCTTACCGGGCCCTACCCGATTGGCCACAAGCTGGCCGTTCTCATCCGTTGGTTTAAAGGAAAAATCGGTTAACTGGTTGTTGAGAACAAATCCTCCAATCATCAAATGGGACCCGAAAGCCGTTTCAACCGAGGTCGTCATGGAAAGAATATTGCCATAGCTATCAACAATAGAAATATGGCTTGTTCCTGAATTCTTGGTTCTGGGGTCACTCCCCCGCTCCATATCAATCCATGCCGGCGGCAAACCGGCCGAGACAGACAGCATAGGCTTGTTGATATCAATAAGCTTTGACCGCTGGTTTAAATAATCTGAATTTAACAGCAGCTCATTCGGTGTTTCCACTTTATCGGCATCTGCCATATATTTATTTCTATCAGCAAAAGCAAGTCGGCTTGCCTCATTAATCACATGCCAGCTTGTCGGATTATTGGGCCCCCATGACGGCAAGTCAAAATTTTCAAGCATTCCTAAAATCATGAGCAACGTCAGACCGCCGCTTGACGGCTCGCCCATCGAACAAACCTTATATCCGCGATAGCCATCACATACTGCCTTGCGCTCCTTGGCCTGATAGGCGGTTAAATCTTCAATAGATAGCGATCCTTTAAATTTTTGCACCTGCTCGACAATATCCTTGCCCAGTTTACCACCGTAAAATACCTGCGGCCCTTCCTGAGCAATTTGCCGCAAACTGATTGCATACTCAGGATTGCGTTTGACGCTCCCTGCTTCAATTGGATTAACGGTATCGGGAAAGAAAAAGATTTTGGCTTTGACGTCCTTTTCAAATCGCG
Source organism: uncultured Micavibrio sp. (assembly GCA_965216405.1). GTDB lineage: Bacteria > Pseudomonadota > Alphaproteobacteria > Micavibrionales > Micavibrionaceae. Next base: position 615,691 of record OZ244161.1, read on the forward strand.
GTTGTTCTTCTGCCAGCATTTTGTTCAGCCGTTCTGAAACCGTAAATCCTTTTTCCGCTAATTGAATAGCAGGTTGGAATAATGTCACCCAGTCGGTCTTTCCCTGCCAGTCATATAATTTGGACAATAACTTTAAAACACCGGGCGTCCCCACGGACCGCCCCCCCAGCGCCGCTTCATAAAAACCCATGGGTTTACCGTCTTTGCCGGTAAAAAGGTGTTCTCCTGCCGTGGAGGGGGCTGTCTCACGCCCATCCAATGTAAAAAGCTGCTTATGTTTATTATCGTAATAAAGTAAGAAAGCACCGCCGCCGATCCCCGATGATTGTGGCTCCACCAGACCTAAAACCATCTGCGCGGCAATAGCGGCATCGGCGGCTGTTCCGCCTTGTTGTAAAATATCATATGCCGCCTTCGTTGCATCGGGATGCGCGGTCACAGCCATAAAATTAGAGGAGGTAACCCCTTGTTTCTGCTGGATTCCCGTCGCAGGTTCCGGAGCCAACGGGGCCTCTTGCGCGATAGCATAACCACAAGCCCCTAAGAGGCTTAAAAAAGCGCTGATTTGTAAAAAACGGCGAAAAATCATATAATAAATGCCTAACTTATTATTTTTGCTTGCTTTTGCCTTCCCCAATGGGTAGGTAAAGCCAGACTTTATAACTTTTTTTGGCTCATAAGCCAAATCAGATAATACCATTCGGAAGGCGGTGATTAAATTTGGTAACTGTATCAGTACGCGATAACAATGTGGATCAGGCTCTAAGAGTCCTGAAGAAAAAGATGCAACGTGAGGGAATCTTTCGTGAAATGAAAGAAAGACGTGATTTCGAAAAGCCTTGTGAAAAACGTAAACGCGAAAAACAGGAAAACATCCGCCGCTCTCGTAAAGCAGCCCGCAAACGCGACGATTAAGACCATTTTATTTTTAATCATTAACTTAAAATCAACCGCCTCATAATCATGTGGCGGTTTTTTATTTGACCGGCCTTTCTATAACGCGCTCGTTGCTTCTTTCAGCCAGTCCCGATGTTCCTGATCGAGCAAGGGAGACAATGTTTCAAACACGCGGGCATGATATTCATCCAGCCAGTCCTTCTCTTCTCCGTCGAGCATCTCCGTCACAATTAAATTTTTATCAATTGGCGCCAAGGTAATCGTTTCAAAACGAAGCCTGTCATCGTCAGTCTTTTTTACTAAAACCAGATTTTCAATACGAATGCCATACGCCCCTTCTTTATAGTATCCGGGCTCATTGGATAAAATCATACCGTCTTTAAGCGGTGCGTCCGCACGTGGGGAAATGCCCTTGGCCGCTTCCTCATGAACGGAAAGATAGCATCCGACCCCATGCCCCGTCCCATGGGCATAATTAAGCCCTTCGGCCTGTAACGGCCCCCGGGCCAGCGCATCAATTTCTTTGCCTGTTGTGCCTTCATCAAACAAGGCGCGCGCCAATGAAATATGCCCTTTTAAAACCAGCGTATTGTGCTTTTTCATGTCATCGGCGGGTGTGCCGACCGCGATAGTGCGGGTAATGTCTGTTGTGCCGTCCGTGTATTGCGCCCCGCTATCAAGCAAGAGTAAATTATCACGTGTAATTGTTTTACTGCTTTGGGGTGTCGCCCGGTAATGGACTATTGCGCCATTTTCTCCGAAACCAGCAATCGTACTAAAACTGGGTTCTTTAAATTCCGGTGCCTGCGCCCGATAAGATTGCAGTTTTTCCTCAACCGATAATTCGGTTTGCCCTTCATTTGTGCTTGAAAACCATTTCAGGAATTTAACCAGCGCCACACCATCCCGAATATGCGCTGCGCGCATGGCCTGTTGCTCTTTTTCATTCTTACAGGCCCGTGGCATGATGCAGGGGTCATCTTTTGAAAGGATATTCGCCCCGCTTTCCTCAAGTTTATTCTGAAACCAAATGGAAGACCGTTTCGGATCTAACCAAATCATTTGCCATTGCAGACTGTCAAGCGTTGACTCCAATTCTTCTTCTGCATGAAAACTCACAATGTCATCCAGCGCGGCCGCAACGCCCTCCGTGACTTTATCCGGATGAACAAACCATTGCACCTTACCGGAGACAGGAACAATCGCATAAGATAAGGCCACCGGAATAAAGGGGATATCATGGCCCCGCACATTCAAAAGCCAGGCAATAGAATCTGACAGGGTTAAAATCACCCCATCGGCTTTTTCGTTTTCCAGTGTGGACTGGATATGATTGACTTTTGATGCTGCAGACTGACCCGCATAAGCTTCATCAAACAAATTTATTTTTTCACAAGGTGGTGCCGGTCTATCCTGCCAGATTAAATCAATCAGGTTATCTTCAACCGCTTTTAGCTGCAGCCCTTCTTTGGCTTTCTCTTCAATATCTTTAGGCGTATGAAGCTTTGGATCATAACCGATGATTACATCCAGCATATTTTCCTTCAGCCAGTCATCCGCAGAAACCTCTTGTGAATTTTCCCGCTCATATAAGGTGCCATCAACCTGTTGCGTCAATTGAATCGTGTAGCGCCCATCACTCATCATAACCGCTTTTTCAAGACCGATAATTGCCAGCCCTGCCGAACCGTTGAAACCTGTCAGCCACGCCAAACGTTCCGCACAAGATGGGACATATTCCCCTTGATATTCATCCGTGCGCGGCACCAAATACCCGCCAAGCGCTTTATCCACGAGAAGTTTCCTTAATTCCTGCAGTTTTTCGTTTTGCGTCATATTTTCCCTTGGTTCGTTTCTCAAGAATGCTTAGGATAAAGCCGATAATTAACCAAAGCAATTAAAAGCATAAGCATGAGTAGTATGGACTTCAAACCTATCCGCAAAGCGGTCTTTCCTGTTGCCGGTCTGGGCACCAGATTCCTGCCTGCCACCAAAGCTATGCCAAAAGAAATGCTTCCCATTAATGACCGTCCGTTGATCCAGCATGTTTTTGAAGAAGCCCGCGCCGCAGGGATTGAAGAATTCATTTTTATCACCGGCCGTCATAAAAACATGCTCGAAGAACATTTTGATTACCAGCCTGAACTGGAACAAACCCTTCAGCACCGCGGCAAAAACGATATGCTGGAAAAAATACGTGATTCCGAAATGCCTGCCGGAAAACTTTTTCTGACGCGCCAACCCAAACCGCTTGGCCTTGGTCATGCCATTTGGTGTGCAAAGGAACTGATCGGCAATGACCCGTTCGCTATTCTACTCCCCGATGATCTTGTCCTGCATGAACAGGGTTGCCTGTCACAAATGGTGGATGTTTATAATGAAAAAGGCGGTAACATCGTTGCTGTTAAAGATGTGCCGAAAAAAGAAACCCATAAATACGGGATTGTTGATATCGGGGACGAGGAAGATAATGTTATTCAGGTCGAAGGACTTGTTGAAAAACCCAAGCCTGAGGAAGCCCCTTCCACGCTTTCTGTTGTCGGACGCTATATTTTACAGCCCGAAGTTCTGGATTATCTCTCGGCTTTTGAAACAGGCACAGGGAATGAAATTCAATTAACCGATTCCATGGCCAAACTTATTGGAAAGCAACCTTTCCATGGCCTTAAATTTGATGGCAGGCATTATGATTGCGGCAGCCGCCTTGGCTTTATCGAGGCAAATCTCGCTTATGGCCTCGCCGACCCGGAGATAGGAGACCATGTCAGTAAAATCCTCACAAAATTTAGTTAATCCCATGAAAGCACCCGGCCATAAATTCGACCCGACGATTCTACGTGAATATGACATTCGCGGCATTGTTGGCAGCACCCTTCATGAAGCAGACGCCTATGTGCTTGGCTGCGCGTTCGGCACCACTATCAAGCGCGCAGGCGGCACCACAGTCTGTGTCGGTTATGATGGGCGTGAAAGCTCCCCTAAATTTGCCGCCCAGTTAATAAATGGTCTTATTTCTACCGGGGTGGATGTCGAGAATATCGGTCTTGGGCCAACGCCCATGCTTTATTACTCTGTAAAAGAACGTAAGGCGGATGGCGGTATTATGATTACAGGCTCCCATAATCCTTCTAATTATAACGGCTTTAAAATGACCCTTCAAAATGCGCCTGTTTTTGGCGAAGCCATTCAGGATCTCGGCCTGCTGGCCGAAGGGGGTGATTTTGAAACCGGAGAAGGGAAAATTACCTTACCCGATGTGAAAGACGACTATGTTAATCGCCTGTTACAAGATTTAAAGGCCCCGCGCCCGCTTAAGATTGTCTGGGATAATGGCAATGGCGCCGCCGGAGAAATTCTTCGAAGGCTTACCGCCAAACTGCCCGGGGAGCATATTCTGCTGTATGACGAAATCGATGGTGAATTTCCCAATCACCATCCCGATCCCACCGTTGACAAAAACCTCGAAGATTTAAAACGAACCGTTTTGGAACATAATTACGATCTAGGAATAGCCTTTGACGGAGACGGTGATCGCATTGGAGTCGTAGATGAAAAAGGCACCATCTTGCGGTGTGATGCCTTGATGACTATTTATGCTAAAGATGTCCTTGCCCGTCACCCGGGCGCGGCCATTATCGGTGACGTAAAATGCTCTCAGGTGATGTTCGATGAAATTGCCCGCCTCGGCGGTAAACCGGTCATGTGGAATACGGGTCATTCTCTGGTGAAAGCCAAAATGGCCGAAGAAAATGCCCCCTTGGCAGGCGAATTAAGCGGTCACATCTTCTTTAAAGACGGCTATTATGGTTTTGATGACGCGCTTTATTGCGCCATACGCCTGATGAATGCGGTGGCAGAAACGCAAGCCCCCTTTTCCTCCCTCTCCGCTCACCTGCCAACTCTCTACAATACGCCGGAAGTACGGATAGAGGTCGACGAAGACAAAAAATTTGAGATCGTGCCTCAAATCGCGAAAAATCTGGCACCGCGCCAAAGCGACGAACTTAAGATCAACGATATTGACGGCGTGCGGGTGACAACACCGCATGGCTGGTGGCTATTACGGCCCTCTAATACTCAAAATGTCCTTGTCAGCCGCGTCGAAGCCGACAGTCAAGAGAACCTCGACCATCTTAAAGCTATGGTTGAAGAAGAGGTTGCAAAAGCGGGTTATAAATTTAAATTTTAACAAACAAACCTAAGGAAACTTATAAAAGGGAACTGTAAATATGTCAGATAAGAATAACACCGCCGCAATACTTGAACTCCTCGCCTCTCGCATATGTCATGACATCATCAGTCCCGTTGGCGCCATTAATAATGGAATCGAGTTAATGCAGGAAATGGGCGCAGATGCCATGGATGACGGCTTGGAACTGGTGGCTTACAGCGCCAATCAGTCTGCGGCTAAACTGGCGGCTTTTCGTCTGGCCTATGGGGCCGGAGGGCGCGATCCCAATATCAAACCCGAAGACGTGCAGAAAAACTTTGGGGAGTTGATCCGCGCCGAAGGTAAAATCAGCCAGACATGGGACCCTTATGGTAATCTGGGTCCTACCCCGCTCCCTCCCGGCTATTGTAAAATGTTGATGGGGGCGATGATGCTGGCCATGGAATGCCTGCCGAAAGGGGGCTATATTTCTGTCCGCCCCTCCGGCGATCAGGCCACAACTATTATTGCCGAAGGTGAAGGTGCCACTATCCGCGATCAGGTAGAAGAAGCGCTGGAACAAAAACTTTCCCCGGAGGATCTGGATCCGCGTTTGGTTCATCCCTACGCTATTAGCGTTCTGGCCGAATCATATGGCTTTAAAATCAGCCTGAAATCAAAGGCAGAAGATAGGATCGAATTTACCATGGATTGTTCGCAAGCCATGGAAGATTCTGCCGATGAAAAGGATGGAAATCTTGAGAATATTGCAGATTCTGCCCACGGTTAAGGCTTGCCTTCACGGCTCCATGCTCTATAACACGCTTATTATATAACTTTACTAGGAATACCAATGTCTATGAATGCTGCCAAAGCCTCCTCGGAAACTATTCGTGATGTCCGTAATATAAAAATTAAACGGGCGCTTCTCTCTGTCTCTGATAAAGACGGTCTGATTGAATTTGCCAAAGAACTGGCTGCCCATGGCGTTGAAATATTATCGACTGGCGGTACAGCCAAAGCCATTAAAGAAGCCGGCCTGGATGTCAAAGATGTATCCGACCACACCGGTTTTCCTGAAATTATGGATGGGCGCGTAAAAACCCTGCATCCGAAGGTCCATGGCGGTATTCTTTCCCGCCGCTCCAATAAGGACCATGTCAAGGCGCAGGAAGACCATGATATCGGGGATATTGATCTGGTTGTGGTCAATCTGTACCCCTTTGCCGCCACCGTCGCCAGCGGGGCAGATTACGAAACTTGTATTGAAAATGTGGATATCGGTGGACCGGCCATGATCCGCGCTGCTGCTAAAAATCATGAGTTTGTCGCGATCGTCACCGACCCGCAGGATTATGACGCCGTATTGAATGATATGCGTGAGCATGAAGGTGCAACCACTTATAAATTAAGACAAAAACTGGCCGCCAATGCTTTTTCCCTCACAGCAACCTATGATTCAAATATTGCCAGTTGGTTCACTGAAAAACTCAATAGCGAATCCTTCCCGCGTCATTACGGCATTTCGGGTACCCTTAAACAAACCCTGCGCTATGGTGAAAACCCCCACCAGAATGCCGCACTTTATTTGATTGACGGGGAAGAACGTCCCGGCGCCGCACTGGCAAAACAATTACAGGGCAAAGAACTTTCTTATAACAATATCAACGATACGAACGCTGCGTTTGAACTGGTGGCAGAATTTGACGATCCTGCCGTTGCCATTATTAAACATGCCAATCCCTGTGGCGTGGCCAAAGGGGAAAATGTTTTGGCCGCCTATCATCAGGCTTTAATGTGTGATCCAGTCAGTGCCTTTGGAGGGATCATCGCGTTGAACCGCACGTTGACCGCGGCCGCAGCAAAGGAAATCATTCAAACTTTTAGCGAAGTCATCATCGCACCGGATGTAGAAGCCAAAGCCCTTGAAATTTTAAAAGATAAAAAGAATGTCCGTGTCCTCACCACTGGTGCCATGCCTGATATTCATGACAAACGCCGTATGGTAACCCGTGTTGCCGGCGGCTTGCTGGTGCAGGATAATGATTTTGGCGTGATTACGCTGGATGATTTAAAAGTTGTTTCCGAACGCGAACCAACCGAAGAAGAATTCGCCGACATGCTTTTTGCCTTTAAAGTTGCCAAGCATGTAAAATCCAATGCCATTGTCTATGCAAAAGACGGCGCCACCGTCGGAATCGGGGCAGGTCAGATGAGCCGTCTGGATTCATCCCGCATTGCCGCCCGTAAAGCCCTTGATGCTGCCGAAGCGGCAGGACTTGAACACCCATTGACGAAAGGCTCTGTTGTGGCATCTGATGCTTTCTTCCCTTTTGCAGACGGTCTGATTTCTGCGGCAGAAGCGGGGGTCACTGCTGTGATCCAACCGGGCGGATCGATTCGGGATGAAGAAGTTATCAAAGCGGCAGATGCCCGCGGTCTCGCCATGGTCTACACAGGCATGAGGCACTTCAAGCACTAACGTGTTTTTGCCGACATGCCCGTAAACGCGAGGACGCTACGGCACCGGCCCCCTATCGAAGAATCATACCCGATGCGGCCGTAACGCGTTTATGTGCCTGCGCCCTGCCGAAATCCCACCCACCTGCATTTTCAGATTATTTTTTGCATTTTAACGGGCGAAAATCCTATCTTATTAATAAATCTTTAACCCTCTTTCCATATAATAGGGGCAAGGTAATAGAAGCGGACGAAAAACATAAAAAATATCCCGCTCCAAAGATTGGTAAAAACAAATAAGATACTGAAATAATTGAGAAATCAGCACTTATTTGAAATTGAAACAACAGATTCGGTAGAATTTAGTTAAGAATTACGAAAAAGAATTTAGTGAAGGAGTAATAGAATGTCAGCTTTTGCCTTACTTGGAAGACTTGGAAAAGTAGGTTGGTCAGTACTCGGAATTGGCGGTGCTGGAGCAGCTGTAGATGTTGCAGTGAATCCCAAAGATGGAGTAGTTGCCAATGTCGGTGCTGATATTGTTACAACTTGGGCAAATATCCAAACAGAAGCAGGCGTTGATACAGGATTCCAAGGCTTTTACAAATTTTTTGAGAAACTGGCAGAGTTTATCGAATCTTTTGCTGGCGAAGGAACAATGAGTGGCATGACCAACTGGGCACGCCAAGGCATGGGAGAAACAGAATTAACAAACCCGAGCTCGACAAGCGGAGGCGATGGCTCAGCTACCGTAATCGGAGGTGCTGCTGATGATACTCTAGGATCGATTACATATACACCTACGGCAGAGAATGAACTGACATTGGAAAACTTTTCAAACTTTGACGGTGCCTTATCAGGAGAAAATCTTCTTCATAAAGCAAACGTCTTTGCGCATGGCGTTGCTGAAGGCGGCGTACATGTTGTAAATTTGGTTGGCCATAGTTTAGACGCCAGCGATTGGTTAATTGGAAAAGGTGCTTCACTTTTTGGCATAGATACAGGCTACGAAGAACGCAATATTTCTGAAAGCATGCACGATAGCATGATGGATGGTGTTGATGGAGCTTGGACCCTCGTCGGTGGTGGCCCCCCTGAGTTAAAAACTGCTTGGGATAGAGCCGTACATTTTGGCGGTGAGATGGTTCCAGCTCTCGCTACAGGCTATGCTGCAGCCCCGGCGCTATCTGGTGCATTTGCAGGAATAGCTACAGCTCCCGCAGTAAACGCTGTCTTAGGAACTACTCTAGGAAATGCTTTTACAGCAGCCGTTACAGGGCTTGGTCTGACATCAACGGGGGGCATTGTACTGAACTCAACCATAGTCGCTTCAACCCCTGCTCTTAATCACGGGTAATAAAGGAAAACCATGGTAACAAAGAATAGTGATAATGTTGCTCAATTCAAGCGCCTTGCAGATTTGCAAGAACGCAGCATTAAAATACAAGAACAAGATCTTGTTAAGCGTGCAGAAGCAGACAAAGTCTCTGTAAGTAATAAGGATCTCGATATTGAAAGTACTCGAGCCGACTTTTATATCAATATTAGAAAAGCAGACCGGGGTATCCGTGAGCAGTGGTTAACAACTGTTGGGCATGCATTTGGCGTTACAGCTTTTGCTCCTCAAAAAGGTAACTTTAGGCCATTGATGACTACTGTTGCGCTAGCAAGGAGCTTTATAGGCATATATGATGCTTATAGAGACAGAGATGACATTGTACAGAAGCAAAGTGACTACGAAAACACAGTAGGTTTGCCTAAAGATTCAAGTACAGAACAAACTGGCTTACACGTTGATAGATCTGAAGAGCGTAATTTTCTACAAAAAGTTTGGGATCGCGCACGCCACCAGCGTGACGACAGAACAACAACGAGAATTACAAAAGTTGGACTTTTTGCCGGAGGTCCATCAGGCGGCACAGCAAGCGGCCCCGCTTAGAGCATAAGATACTGAATAAAAAGGATAAATTAATCTTATTTGCATCTGAAAACAATTTTTTTGTAAAATAAGATAAATCAAGAATGAAGGAAAAAATTAAATGGTAGGTGCAGGCATAGGCCCGGGACATTATCAAAGAGCCGCAGAGTTGACAGAGCGTTACGGCGTAGAAGTCAGCCCTGAGCAAATTTTTAATGGCGACCTACCTTATGAAGTCGAAGTAGCCATTGCAGCAGAAAATGGTACAACGCCTCCCGCTCCCCCTGCCGCGACAGGAGAGTTTGATGAAGATGCACTTGAAACACGATTAGAAGAAATCAATCCTGACTCTGATACTTGGCACTGGGATAGCCAGTTTGCTGCAAGCACACCAGACGCTGTAATTGATGCTCTTGATGCTGCTTCTGATGGCAATCCGCATATGGATACTTTTCTAGAGACATTAAGAGAAAACCCTGAAATGGCTCAGACCCTTCAACGAGCATTAGCGCAGGAAGGCGGAGATTTACTCGGCACAATAGAAGACTTAGCAAGAGGAACAAATTCTGAATTCTCTTTAGAATCTCTGAACGCTGCACTTGAGACAGAAGGTGGCCGTAATGTATTTACGAATGCTTTAGATTTGCTTGCAGAAGATCGGATTGAAACCCGTCACTTTGAAGGCCTTATGAGTAAGTTTGATGGAGCAGATGCCTCGGAAGGGGCATTTATTGCTGCCCTAGATCCAAATAAAGATCAATTAGAAGACATCATTGATAGTCGTGGATCGGATGCCAGTATTGCTGCCGTTATAGCAGATAGAACGCCCGCTCAGTTTATTGAGGCTGTAGGGTCTGCGTATCCTGAGCATGCAGAAATTATAAACATCATTGGAAATGACAGTGAATTAACAGAAGCACTTCACGCTGTTGTCGTTTCAGACCCTTCAGCCTTAACAGGTTTCAGAGAAATTCTTGGTGCAGAAGGAGAAAACGCCTTCACTGCAACTGATCTACAAAATATTTTAAACAATCCCCTGCAACGCAACGTACTTACTGATGTATTGGAACGGGTAGCACAAGATCCAAACGACGAATTCACTTTTGACAATGTCAGACGTTTGATGGAGCTTAGCAAGGACGGCTCTGCAGAATCTCAGATTGCTATCGAACAAATGTTGTCAGATATGGGCGTAACGCCAAGCTTGGGATTAGACGACTTTGGTGAATTTTTCCAAGACTTCATGGAAAACCCCGAACAAGCAATAACTTTATTGGTAAATGATTTGGTTGCAGCTGGTCAAATCCCTCCTGAGATGGGAAATATGATTATTGGCTTTGCCGCCCCGATGGGCACTCTAATGCAAGGAATGATTGAACCTTATGCAGATCTTGTAGAAAGACATCCTGAAACTTTTAATCTGGCTGCATTGCCAGAGAGACTGGAAAATGCCGGGGCAGAACTTACAGAACAGTATACCGGCTCCACAGTAGACCCTCATGCAGAAAGTGTTGATGAAGCCGCACTAGCACCGGAAGTAGTTGATACAGAAGTTGCGGCCCTTAGCCCTATTCGTTTTGAAGGACCAAGTGGTGCCCCTATCCCTCATTCGGAAGCAGTTTTACATGCCGCCGCAGATGGAATGGAAGCCGGCGCATTGGCAAACGGAACCTATGATCTCGCTGCCCTTGGTATTACACCAGATGTTACAGCCGCAGAAGCCGCACGTGTTGCTGCTTATGACGCAGAGACAGAAGCACTTACAGTTACACGCGGTGCGACCCCTTCTGCGCTAACAGTCTAAAAAATTATTCGTTCTCAGAACAGTCAATTTTGACGGCGCCGTCTTCATGGCCCGTTGTTTCACACGCTTCGTCTCCACCCGCTTGAGGCGCTAAAGAACTGACTGCCTCACCGGAATTATTAAGAACAAGCTGCTGTCCGCTTAGATCCATCATTGGTCCGCTATTGATGCTGACAATCAGAATAAAGGTCAACACGACCAACGTCACGCCAATGCTGACACCGCTGCCCCAGCCAACAGTTCTTTTGGTTGATCTCTTCATAATATAAATCCCTTTTTTATGCTCCAGCCGCGCTCTTGCGCCGCTGTTAAATTCTTGGCACAGTATAAAACCCCCTTGCCTTTTAGCGCAAGAGCCGTATTGTCTTTTTCATCATGAAGAAGCCATTAGAACATATACGGAATTTTGCGATTATCGCGCATATCGACCACGGGAAAAGCACCCTCGCCGACCGCCTGATCCAGACCTGCGGCGGGCTGGAAGAACGTGAAATGTCCGAACAAGTGCTCGATAATATGGATATTGAAAAAGAGCGCGGCATTACCATCAAGGCACAAACCGTACGCCTTGCCTACACCGCCAAAGATGGCATTGAATATCAGCTTAATTTAATGGACACACCGGGCCATGTGGACTTCTCCTACGAGGTCTCTCGCTCCCTCGCCTCTTGTGAAGGCTCGCTACTGGTGGTTGATTCAACGCAAGGGGTGGAGGCACAGACCCTCGCCAACGTCTATCAGGCGATTGATAACAATCACGAGATCGTTCCCGTCATTAATAAGATCGATCTGCCGGCTGCGGATATCGACAAAGCCAAAGAGCAAATTGAGGATGTCATTGGCTTGCCATCGGATGATGCCGTGCCCGTGTCGGGGAAAACAGGAGAGAATATTGGCGCACTGTTAGAAGCCATCGTCACCAAACTGCCCCCGCCCAAGGAAGGCGATGGAGAAGCGCCGACAAAAGCGCTGCTGGTCGATAGCTGGTACGATATCTATTTAGGCGTCGTGGTTCTGGTTCGCGTCATTGATGGGTATTTAAAAAAAGGCCAGAAGGTCAAATTCATGGCCACAGGGGCCACGCGCGAAATTGACCGCGTCGGGATGTTTACGCCCAAGCATGTGTTGCTGGATGAACTGGGCCCGGGGGAGATGGGCTTTATCACTGCTTCTATTAAAGATATCAGTGAAACCAAAGTCGGCGATACCATTACGGATGAGAAAAAACCCTGCGCTGCCAAACTGCCCGGCTTTAAACCATCGATCCCGATGGTGTTTTGCTCCCTTTTCCCTGCCGATGCAGGAGAGTATGAAAAGCTGCGCGATTCCCTCGGCAAACTCGCGCTGAATGACTCCTCTTTGCATTACGAACCTGAATCATCCCAGGCCCTCGGCCTTGGTTTTCGTTGTGGCTTTTTGGGTCTACTACATATGGAGATCATTCAGGAACGGCTGGACCGTGAATTTGATCTTGATCTCATTCCAACAGCCCCCTCCGTTGTGTACAAAATCCATATGACCAATGGTGATATGATGGAATTATACAATCCCGCCGACTTCCCTGATATCGTCAAAGTGGATTATATCGAAGAACCATGGATCAAAGCCACCATTCTGGTTCCTGATGAATATTTAGGTGGTTTGCTGCAACTATGCGAAGAGCGGCGCGGCGAACAGATTGAACTGAATTACGCCGGTAACCGTGCGATGATTATCTACCGCCTGCCGCTCAATGAGGTTGTATTCGATTTTTACGACCGCTTAAAATCCATTAGCCGTGGTTATGCCTCTTTCGATTACGCGCTTGACGGCTACGCCAAAAATGATCTGGTGAAGCTCGACATTAAAGTCAATCAGGAAAATGTCGATGCGCTCTCCATGATTGTCCACCGCGACAATGCGGAGCGCCGCGGACGCCAATTATGCGAACGTTTAAAAGAACTGATCCCCCGCCAAATGTTTAAAATCGCGATTCAGGCCGCTCTCGGCGGTAAGATCATTGCGGCAGAGCATCTTAGCGCGCTCCGCAAGGACGTGACCGCCAAATGTTACGGCGGCGATGTCTCACGGAAACGCAAGCTGTTAGAAAAACAGAAAAAAGGGAAGAAAAAGATGCGCCAATACGGCAATGTCGACATTCCCCAATCCGCCTTTATCAACGCCCTCAAAATGGGAGATGATAAGTGAGTGAATTTGATGTTTGTGCGTCTCTCAATTTTTAAATAATTTACAATTATTCTTTTAACAATGTTACAGAAAAAACACCGTAAAATCTTACGAAAATTTTTTGAAGAGTTTGAATGGATTCATATCACCCTTGGACTCATCGGCAACCTGACTTTTTTTATCGGCAGCATTCTGTTTTTTGATGAAAGCCGTCAAACGTTGGGGGTCTGGCTTTTCACCATCGGTTCTTTTTTGATGCTCATCGGTTCTATCGGTAGCGGGCTGGTGCGTTATGTAGAACGGAAAAAGAAAAAGAAAAAGAAAAAATAAATCCTTACCCCATCCGCCGGGCGGGTTCTTCTATCATGGCGGGTGCCATGCGCATGGGAATACGGGTAGCTTGCGCACGTTTTAACAAATCAGCAGAAGTTATCCTGCGCGCCTGTAAACCCTCCTGAGAATTAAGGGCCGGCACCCTGCCCGCGACACTGTCATACAGTCCTGCCTTGAACATGCCGGAACGGCCAAAATCATATTTAATATTCATGGCATCCAGTCCCGCCTGCAAGCCTGCATCGCAGGTATATAAACGGCTGATATCTGAAATTTTTGTCACATCGGCAAAAACCAGATCCTGCTCGTTCAGGGCGACGCCAGTGGCCAGCGCACGGTTCCAAGAGCCCCGAATGGTGTACTCATCCCCACGCGCAACAGGACCTTTTATATCAATCTCGCTGACGGGCCGGGCCACACGACCAAAAGGAAAGACCATCGCCTTTAACAGGCCTGTCTGGCGCATACGCACATAATGCAGTTCCTGTTCGGGCGCGTATATACCCTTGGGGGGCGCTGTAAATTCATTGTTACTGTCATCGCCCAGCATTAAAAAACGGTGGCGCCGCCACTGGTCCCCCAGTTCCGGCACATGGTATGGCTTTTCAGCAATGTAAACAGAGAAGATACGCCCCATAAATTCCTTATGCCGATAATATAATGATAATGTCAAAACATAACGGGACTTATTCCACCGTTAGAAGCAAAACGCTATATAGCCATATATTTACATAATTGATATTATTTGCAACCTTTATATCCCATATACAGCGATGCCTTTCTAAAACGTCTTAACCATTTATCTTATTTGCGGGGCTACCTTAAAGTCGCTACACTCCCGTTACCACTCACAAGAAAGGATTTCACATGCGTTACCTCCCCCTTATCGCCCTTTTATTATTTGTTACTATGCCCGCATATGCCGAAAGCGAAGATACAATTCTCGAACTGCCCGATGGTCATGTAATTTTAAGTATTTCTGCAACGGAGCGTCGCGAGGTCGAGCAGGATTTGTTGGTGGCCACCCTCTCTTACACATCGGAGAACCGTAATTCGCGTGAACTTCAGGATGAAATTAATACGGTCATGGCCAAAGCAGTAGAAGCCGCAAAAAAAGTCAAAGCCGTCAAAGTCAACACGGATTCTTACCAGGTTTATGAACGCACGGATCCCCGCACCAAAGAACGTCTGTGGCATGGCAACCAGTCCATGACACTTAAGTCAAAAGATTCTGAAGCTATTTTAAAGCTGGCGGGTGAATTGCAATCAATGAAACTGACCATGAATGATCTCTCTTATACGTTGGCTCCTGAAACAGCGATAGAAATTCAGGACAGCTTAATGGAAGATGCGCTGGATCAATTACAGACACGCGCCAATCGCGCCGCCAAAGCCTTGGGCAAAGGAACGGCAGAACTTAAGGAAGTCAATGTGCAGGGACAGGATATTCCTTTTGCCAAATCAAATTTTCGCGGTGCCATGGCAATGGATATGGCAGAATCCGCGATGGCCGCGCCTGTCGCCGAAGCCGGGGAGAGCACCCTTACCCTGAGCGTCAGCGCCCGCGCTATTCTAAAGCCTTAAGCTTTCTGATTTAATCTTTGGAAATAACGCCGCAAGCCAGCCTTCCACCGGCATCGCCACTAGGCTGGCTTACGTGATCATCGGCCCCTTCATGGATCACAATGGCAGAACCGTCCGTGTCAAACACGCTTGCGCGTTCAACCTGATCTGTGTCTTTTAATGTAATGTATTTATTCAGGAACTGCGTTTTGATAACGCCGTCACTATTCGGTTTTAAATTTGGCATATCGCCGGCATGCTGTCCTTCCGGATGTTTCATACCATGTTTATTGTCACGAGGATTAAAATGACCGCCCGCATCCGTAAAACTACTGGCCGGTGTACATCTGCCCTTTTCATGAATGTGAATGGCATGTTCCCCTTCACTGCCTAATCCTTTGAGATTAACGCGAAGCATGACGCCGGCTGTGGTTTCCACCAGATCAATGGTTCCCAGAGACTTCCCTTCATTACTCACCATATCGACTTGTATAATGTCTGATTCTGGCGGAATGGTTTGCATTAAATATCCCAGTCCAACAACAAGAATGGCGACAGCTATCGCTATGATAAGTGGTTTTTTAGTCATGAATAATCCTTCTACCAGCATTGTGAAAAGTTACCATCAGGTATAAAACGGAACAGATGAAGATAAAAGGAAAAATATATTTTCTGAGCATTTTTTTGATATGCCCCTCTTGATGAAAGCTTTTCAAGTGGCCGTATGCTTAAAAGACCGTGCATCAATAGATAAAATTTCCTATAAAAAGGAAGGCTTTAACATATTTTTTGTTCAAGCGAGTTTCATAAAAAATAATGACTGCTTATGACTGACACGACACTGGTAGGGTGTGCCCTTGATATTTTAAATACGGCGGATCCGCACGAAAAAGCGCATAAGACGCGCGCATACGCAACATTGTGGCGTAACGATAACATCCCTGTCATTGGTCAGACTAAAAATGTTCCTGACAGGCCTAAACGGCCTGCCAAGCCTGAACTTCTTATGCCAAGAGACATGCCCAAACGCAAAAAAGGAAATTCCACACGCAACAAGGTGAATCTTCTTCACGCTCTCTCCCATATTGAATTAAATGCCATTGATCTGGCATGGGATATTATCGCGCGCTTCTCAACTTTATTTGAAGGCGATGGTTTTTCTTTACCGGTTGATTTTTATAATGACTGGCTCAAAGTTGCAGATGATGAAGCCAAACATTTTTTAATGCTTTCCGAGCGCCTTGCAGAATTAGGGGCAACCTATGGTGATCTGCCGGCGCATGACGGCCTTTGGGAGTCTGCCGAGAAAACCGCGCATGATTTTGCCGCGCGCCTTGCGATCGTGCCGATGGTTCTGGAAGCCAGAGGACTTGATGTCACGCCCCATATGATTGATCTCATGAAAAGTCAGGGGGATGATAAAACGGCTGACCTTTTGCAGATTATCCATGATGATGAAATTACTCATGTGCGTGCAGGCACGGTCTGGTTTGAAAAATGGTGCGCTTATCACAAGAAAGAGATAGAAGAACATTTTCAGGCCTTGGTACGGCAGTATTTTAATGCAACTTTAAAAAAGCCCTTTAACCACCCTAGCCGTGAAAATGCAGGCATGATAAGGGATTGGTATGAGCCGCTTGCAGAAACAGACACGGCAGAAGAAAATAAAATATGACTGAAAAAATAACAATCATGGATGGCGGCATGGGACGCCTGTTAAAGGAAATGGGGGCCCCGTTCAAGCAACCTGAGTGGTCTGCACTGGCATTGATGGAAGCGCCTGATTGCGTAGAAAAAGCACACCAACAATATATCGATGCGGGGGCGCAAATTATTATCACGAACAGTTATGCAGTGGTTCCATTTCATATCGGTCCGGAAAAATTTGACCGGGAAGGACGGGAACTTATCAAACTTGCTGCCCAAATTGCCCGTCAAACTGCAGATAAGGCACAACAAAAAATTACTGTCGCAGGGTCAATTCCCCCTGCCTTCGGTTCTTACCGGCCTGACTTTTATATTGAAGAGCAAGCAGACGCCATTTATCTCCCCCTTATCGAAGAACAGGCGCCCTATATAGATGTGTTTTTAGCTGAAACGGTTTCTTCGACCCGCGAGGTTGAAAAAATCGGCACGCTTTTAAAAGGAAAAGAAAAGCCATTTTGGTTGTCTTATACCTTAAGAGACCGGGACGGCAGAGAGATGAGCCCACAATTACGCTCACAAGAACCTATCGAAAAAGCGGTCGAGACTGCGCTTCGAAATAATATTGATTGTCTTCTTTTTAATTGCAGTCAACCTGAAGAAATCGCGCCCGTTTTGGAAATTATTCAATCAATGGATATCGGTATTCCTTACGGGGCTTATGCGAATGCCTTTGAACCTGTCAGGCATAATCAACAAGCAAATAGTGGAACAGCCTTTGTGCGCGAAGATACCACCCCCGATATTTATCTGGATTTCGCCCGAAAATGGCAGAGTCTGGGGGCGAGCATCATTGGCGGCTGCTGCGGGATTGGGCCAGCCCATATCAAAGAATTAAACAAGCTAACCCATTAAAAAGCATAGATAACTTTGCTTTTTGTGATAACCTGTAAAGGTTATGGAGAAATTTAACACTTCCCTTTTACGCGAGAAGTTCTTAATCCAGTCTGGAGACAAAAAGGAAGAGCCGATTATTGCGCTCAGCAACCGGATTGTCATTCATCTGGTCAGTCCTGATGGCATTGATGATGAGACTTTTGTGATCCGAACACAAAATATGCATAGTTGCGCCCGCTTGGCAGCGGCCATTGTCAAAGATTTTTCGGAAAAAGGCACACTGGCGAATAGAAGCGTTCCTGTTTCCTGGCAGGGGTTATGGGATGATGTCGTGAAAGGATATGAAAAAGACTGGAACCCCAGTATCTGGTGCGCGATTTACAACAAGGGGCGCATTATTTACCGCGATGGTAACCATCATCCGTTTCTGGATATAATTGAGCAATGTGATGCAGCGAATAATCAGGGAGATTACCCTTCCTCTATCCAACTGGCAGAAGACATTTTCGGACAGGCGGGAAGAAAAGTTGAAATCGACCATGATTCAAACGTAGCTCTGATCACCTCTACCACGCCGGAAAAAGCCAAATGCGGCATTATTGCGCGGGCAGCCACAGGGACAACAACATTTAATTATACGGCAACCCCGAAAGAAGGAAGCGAACGCCGCATCCACCCTTATACAGCGATAAGCGTGGCGGCCTCTTTTCTGGAAGCCATCCAGCTTGCGTTCCAGATTGGCCTGATGACCAAGAAAAAAGAATACGGCCTTATTGAAAAATATTCGGACGAAGACCGTCAGCATCGGCGCGCAACAAACCGCATGGCAAATTTAAACCGGGCAATTTCAAATTTTGAAACTTTCTTTACCGTTGTCTACCGTCCTGACCGGCCGACATTTCCGCAAATGGTCAGCAAGGCCGAAGAAGTTGCGTTGAAAATCCTGCGGCCGCAAATTGAAAAGAAATTAGAAGAAGGAAAAATCGATCCGAAAGATTGGATCACCTGATTTTTCCAAACCCTTTTTAGGCCGCAAGATTTCGCAGGACATAGTGAAGAATACCGCCATGCTTGTAGTATTCCACCTCATCAAGCGTATCAATGCGTGACTTAAGGACAACGTCTTTTTTTGCCCCATCTTCCCGGTGAATCGTTAAGGTCACTTCCTGATTAGGTTTCAGATCATCATCCAGCCCCGTTAGATCAAACGTTTCAGAACCATCCAGATTAAGGCTTTCGCGGGTGATCCCTTCTTTAAAAACCAAAGGTAAAACACCCATACCAACGAGGTTAGAACGGTGAATACGTTCAAAGCTCTCTGCAATGACAGCCTTTACGCCCAACAACCTTGTTCCTTTTGCCGCCCAATCACGCGAGGATCCGGTTCCGTATTCTTTTCCGGCAATAACAATTAAGGGCGTGTGCGCGCCCTGATAATTCATGGCAGCATCATAAATACTCATTTGTTCACCTGTCGGGACATATTTTGTATAGCCGCCCTCGACATTATCGAGCATTAAATTACGGATACGCACATTGGCAAATGTGCCGCGCATCATCACTTCATGATTTCCACGCCGGGACCCAAAGCTGTTAAAATCTTTCGGCGCAATCTGATGGCTGGCCAGATACTCACCGGCAGGGCCATCGCGCTTAATCGCCCCGGCAGGAGAGATATGATCTGTCGTCACACTGTCGCCCAGCAAGGCAAGGGCTTTCGCGCCCACCACATTTTCAACCTTATCGACTTCCTTTGTCATTCCTTCAAAGAAGGGCGGATTTTTCACGTAAGTCGATCCCGGAGCCCAATCATATGTTTTACCGGACTTATCACCGCCAATTTCCTGCCACTGTTTCGTGCCCTTAAAGACATCGCCATAGCGTTCTCTAAACATTTGAGGAGTCAGGCACTGCTCTACCGTTTTTTTGATTTCTTCATTGCTTGGCCAGATATCTTTCATATAAACATCGTTGCCGTCCTGATCCTGACCGAGCGGATCCTTGTATAAATCAATTTTCATTGACCCGGCCAAGGCGTAAGCAACAACCAACGGCGGAGAAGCCAGATAGTTGGCCTTCACATGCGGTGAAATCCGTCCTTCAAAATTTCTGTTTCCTGATAAAACGCCGCAGACGGTGAGATCATCTTTTTCAATAGCGGTTCTGATCGGAGTCGGCAGCGGGCCTGAGTTTCCGATACAGGTTGTACAACCGTACCCGACAAGATTAAACCCGAGCGCATCAAGATCATCCTGCAAATCCGCTTTTTCCAAATATTCGGTCACAACTTGTGAGCCAGGGGCCAGAGAAGTTTTCACCCAGGGTTTCACCTTCATACCTTTAGCCAGCGCATTCCGCGCAATGAGCCCGGCAGCTACCATCACATCCGGATTAGATGTATTCGTACAACTTGTAATAGCCGCGATCACCACATCCCCATCTTCCAGAGGGTAAGCCGGTCCCGAAGGCGCGTCATGATGTGTCGCTTCCGCCAATTCAATACGTTTATGGGCAGGCATTTGCCCCGCTTCGGAAAGAAGTTTTCCTTCTTCACCGGTTGGATGCATTTTAATATCATGGCCGATTAACGTATGGAATTCTTCGGCAGCACGGGAAAGGGCAATACGGTCCTGTGGTCTTTTCGGCCCGGCAATACTTGGTTCCACATCACCTAAATCCAGCGAAAGTGTATTTGTAAATTCAGGCTCGTGCCCGTCTTCACGCCACATTCCTTGCTCTTTTGCATAGGCTTCCACCACCTTCACACGATGTTCATCACGCCCGGTAAAATTCAGATAACGGATTGTTTCCTGATCAATCGGAAAAAAGCCACATGTCGCCCCGTATTCCGGCGCCATGTTGGCGATCGTGGCGCGGTCTGCCAATGACATGGTGCTTAAACCATCACCGTAAAATTCAACAAATTTTCCAACCACGCCGAGCGCGCGCAACATTTGCACGACTGTTAAAACAAGGTCTGTCGCCGTTGCCCCTTCTTTTAACGCGCCGGTTAATTTAAAGCCGACAACTTCAGGAATCAGCATGGAAACAGGTTGACCCAGCATGGCAGCCTCGGCTTCAATCCCACCGACACCCCAGCCAAGAACACCAAGGCCATTAATCATGGTCGTATGGGAATCAGTCCCCACCAGCGTGTCAGGATACGCCACCGACGTCCCCGTCTCATCTTCTTCTTCTACCCAGACAGTCTGACCCAGATATTCCAAATTTACCTGATGGCAAATTCCGGTGCCCGGCGGGACAACACGGAAATTATTAAATGCGCCCTGCCCCCATTTTAAAAATTCATAACGTTCCCCATTCCGTTCAAACTCACGGTCCACATTTGCCTCGAACGCCTTCGGAGTCCCGAATTCATCCACCATTACCGAATGGTCAATCACCAGATCAACAGCAGACAACGGATTGATTTTTTCAACATCCCCTCCCAGGTCTTTCATCGCTTCACGCATTGCGGCCAAATCCACGACGGCAGGGACACCTGTAAAATCCTGCATCAAGACACGCGCAGGGCGATAAGCAATTTCGCTTCGGGAGCTTTTGGTTTTTAACCAGGCGGCAATGGCCTTGATATCATCTGTCGTCACAGAGCGCCCGTCTTCATGGCGTAAAAGGTTCTCCAAAAGAACCTTCAAAGAAAACGGAAGTTTAGAAATATCGCCAATATGTTTCTGGGCTTCTTCCAGACTGAAATATTCATAGTCATGGCCATCAACATTAAGTGTTTTGCGGGTTTGAAGGGTATCTTGGCCGGTACGGGTCATATTGATCTATCCTATTCATATAAAAAGAAATTATGATGAAAATTTATTTCGACACAGTGTATCATGAAGCTGAAAAGGTCTAAAGAGTTAGTATAATCAGTAATTCGTAAAGAAAACCTGAAATACGCCAAATTTTGCCATATTTAAATTAGATAATTAAAGAATAGGAATACAAATTGTAGCTTCAGTTTGCTCCGATGAATAAAACTTAAATCATTAGATAGATTTTCTCAAAAAACGCTCTATAGCAATCAGGCCGCATCCTTTCCGGGGATGCGGTTTTTTTGATACAGACCTACCGGTTTCGACAGTGCCGTCCTACCTCATCATATTCTTCAATAGTATCAATAGCTTGTTGCCTCATCCGGCGTTCTTTGCTCATTTGATCGCTATAATCAAGAATAACCTGGTTCAGCGTGGTCTGCAGTTGCTTTTGCAGGCCTGGAATTTCTTTGGTATCCACAGGACCATGCGTTGAGCCTAAAGCTTCAACTTTTTTATCGAGCGCCTTTCTCACAAGGGAAACATATTTATTGATGATCAGTTGGTCTTCTCTAACATGTTTTTTCTCATGAACCATGACGGCTTTATGCATACAGGTCCCCGGCGGATGCTCTTTGGCGATAAAGATAACCGGATCAATATGAATGGTAACATTTATGGAATTAATGTAGACACAGCCATAATTAAACGGCGTGTATGTTTCATTAATAAGGCCGACCTCTTGTTCAATCTGCAAGGCCCCGCTCATAAGGCCGCTCACAGTCGTCTGATGGTGAGGGCCATACGGGGAAATAGTATCCACATCAATGTTGTTCAGTTCTGCTTTGGTTTTTCTAAAATCATATCGCACACGGCTGCTACTGGGCGATATCGTGATTTTTGGCGGGTTCTTAACCTTGCATTCCTTTTTCCACAGGGCATCAAAGAGAATATCCTGAACAGGCGGAGATGGAGAAAAATGGAGCATTCCTGCCGCTAGAAACTCTAAACCAAACACACTCTAATCCTTTATAAATGTTGAGACTTTACCTCAGAAAACCTTTACATTATACATCAGAACGCATGTAAAATGCCACGGATAACAAAGCAATAGGAATAAACTCATGGATATTATGATTGGTAAATTACTGCTACTCGCTCTCGATATCTTCTTTTGGATTATCATTATTCAGGTTGTTGTCAGTTGGCTTATCGCTTTTGATGTTATCAACCTGCGCAACCAGCAAGGGCGGTCTCTCGTCAATGTTCTGCATAAGATTACGGACCCCGTTTACAAGCCACTGCGAAAAATCATTCCGCCAATTGCTGGCATTGATATCACACCGATTATTGTCATTTTTGGTATTACTATTTTGAAACAGGTCGTTGCGATAATTTTCTTTAGCGCGGCAGGAGCCTATTAATGACAGCACAAATAATAGACGGGCGGTTAATTGCTGAAAACATTAAAGACCAAGTCAAAAAGGATGTCGCGGCATTAAAACAAAAAGGGGTACAGGTTGGTCTGGCTGTTGTTCTGGTCGGCAATGATCCCGCCTCCCATGTTTATGTCAGCAGTAAAATACGGGCTTGTGAACAAGCGGACATCTCCAGTTTTGAAAATCACCTGCCCGAAACAGCAACAGAAGCCGATGTCAGGAATATTATTAAATCCCTGAATGAAAACCCCAATGTCCATGGAATATTATTACAGCTGCCCCTCCCTGCCCACTTGCTTGAGGTGCAGGAAGAACTGGTGCAAACAATCGCTCCGGAAAAAGATGTGGACGGCCTGACAGTGACCAATGCGGGGAAATTATTTTTGGCACATGGCGATGGGCATATCCCCTGTACCCCCCAGGGTTGTATGCATTTAATACGGTCGGTTGAGCCCAATTTACGGGGCAAAGTCGCAACCGTGATTGGCCGTTCTAATCTTTTTGGCAAACCAATGGGGCAGTTATTAGCGCAGGCGGACTGTACCGTGAATATGGTGCATCGCTATACCAAAGATCTGGTGGCTGCTTCGAAGGATGCCGATATATTGGTCGTTGCAACAGGAAATGTGGATTTAATCAAGCCGGAGCATGTAAAGCCCGGCGCCATTGTCATCGATGTGGGCATTAACAGGATGCCAGCTGACGATCCGGAGAAAAAATGGCGGATCGTCGGGGATGTCGATTATGAGAATGTAAAAGAAGTCGCAGGCTATATCACCCCTGTTCCCGGCGGTGTCGGCCCAACAACGATTGCCTGCCTCCTGGCAAATACCGTTAAGGCGGCTGCTCACAAAATATAGTTTTTTGGAACTTTCTGGTCTTCTCTCTGTTTTATAGATGTTCGCTTATCTTTACAGGAGACGATAATGAAAACACACAATAAATTACTTATTATGGCATCTGTTGCACTGTTGCCTTTCGCTGCACAGGCACAGACCATGACCAAAACCGAAACGACAACCATGACGGATGGTACGAAAATTGTTATAAAATCAACATCAGATGCCGACGCTGCTGCTGAAAGTATGAAAATTTCCGAAACCACTTATTACTACGATACCAATAATGACGGCTTTATCGGCCCGAATGAATATTCAGCCTATGTTGTAAGAAACTATGATGCAAACAATGACGGTTATATTACCGAAAAAGAATATAACAATGATTCCATGACCTACTTCTATTCCTCCATGGCAAATGGAAATGAGAAAAAGGCAGAAGTTAAAAACTATACTTTCTGGGACAAAGACAAAGACAATCGTCTTGATGCCAGCGAAGTGGAAAGTATGGTAGCTAACTTCGGCGCTTATCAAAGCTGGGATACAGACGAAAGCGGAAAAATTGAAAGCGATGAATTTACCATTGGTACATTCAACATTTATGACCGTAATAACGACGGCCAGATTACTATTGATGAATGGCCTGAAGTCATTATGTAAGACTTGGGCTATTTTTATTTAAAATATGTTCAAGCTTTATTGAGAAACCCGCCTGTTACAGGGCGGGTTTTTTCAATGTGACTATTCACCTTGCGCTTTCGTAAAGCCTTCAACACCGTCAAACGTATGAAGCATCAGCGCATTGGTAAAATTCATATCCGCCCCGTTCAGGTTGGAGAGCAATTGCACAACTTCGGAAGTTTTGACGCTTTGTTGATTTTTACCAAGAAAACGCAAACGCCAGTTATCGGTGCAAAATGTTTCCGCTGCCCCCTGCGGCCATACTTTTACACCGCGGTTTGATATAAGAGACAGTTCAAGATTATCCGTTAGGCAGGGATTGATTTTGGCGGCCAGATCATCCGCGCTCCCAGTAAAATTCAATCCAATATCAACACCTACACGCAGCTTCTCTTCTTCTTTAATTTCTTTTAACGGTGGTAAAATAATGCCCTGTGATCCGGAAGCATAATCACAAACAGATAATGTTTCAGGCTTTTGGCCTAGACGCTCGATCACTGCATCCGTAAAATCATCGGTGCCTACTTTTTTCGTACTAATACCCTCGCGGTAAATATCACCGGTGTGAATACCGTCTTCGATGGCCTTCTTCCAAGCATTGTGAATGGTTGTTGCCACATCGCCCTGGCCAATATGCACCAGCATCATGACAGCCCCCAAAAGCAACCCTGATGGATTAGCGATACCTTTTCCGGCAATATCAGGAGCAGAGCCATGTACCGCTTCGAACATGCCAAAGTCTGTTCCGATATTGGAAGAACCACCAAGCCCGACAGATCCTGTCACTTCGGCAGCAACGTCTGAAACAATATCTCCATAAAGATTGGGCAGAACAACCACATCAAACATGCCCGGATTGGCAGCGACTTTGGCGGTTCCGATATCAATAATCATATGATCCTGCTCAATATCTTTATATTCTGCGCCGATCTCATCAAAAACTTTATGAAACAACCCATCAGACATTTTCATGATATTGTCTTTGGTCATACAGGTCACTTTTTTACGGCCATTCGCCCGCGCATATTCAAACGCATAACGCACAATGCGTTCCGTCCCGGGGCGGGAGATAAGCTTGAGCGATGCCATCACCTGTTGTGACTGGCGGTATTCAATCCCGCCATAAAGATCTTCTTCATTTTCACGGATAATTACCAGATCCATGTTGTCATGATGGGTTTCAACAAAGGGGTGGTAGGCCACGCAAGGACGTACATTCGCAAATAATCCCAGCGTTTTGCGCACTGTCACGTTCAGGCTTTTAAAGCCCCCGCCCTGCGGTGTGGTAATTGGCGCCTTTAAAAATATCTTCGTACGGCGCAGGGAGTCCCATGATTTATCTTCAATCCCGCTTGGCACGCCGCGCTCATAAACTGCTTTACCGATTTCAATCTCTTCAATATCCAGTCTGGCCCCTGCAGCTTTCAGGATTTTAAGCGTTGCTTCCATAATAGACGGGCCAATACCGTCTCCGCGGGCGATTGTGATGGGGGTATTCTGGGACATGCTTTTAAACCTTGGTCATTGAAAGATAAATGTCTTTGAACAAAGACTTATCTATAGTATACGCACCCTATTCTTCTAGTCGAGTGAAAAGTCAAAATGTCCAAATTAACCGGCGAAAGCCTTAAAATTATTATGATTATCATATTGGGGTGGAGCTGTTTTGCGTTTGCCGATACGACAGCAAAATATCTCTCCAGCGAGCACGCCCCCAAATTGATATTAAGCTTTAGCGGTTTGTTCAGCGGCACTTTGCTTGTCATTTACATTTTAATAGACCGCGGATGGCGGGGGTTTTTAAGCCCCAACTGGAAATGGCTGATTGCAAGAGCGGCCTGCATCGCCTTTACCGCCACCGGGGTGGTGAACGCCGTGAGCTATATTGACCTGTCAGACCTTTACGGGATTACATTTTGCGCGCCTTTTATTTCAGTTATTCTGGCGGCATCCCTCCTAAAAGAAGAAGTAGGCTGGCACAGGTGGCTTGCCGTCATTATTGGCTTTATCGGCGTTTTGGTCATATTGGGTCCGAGTTACAATCACATGAATATGGGCATTGTTTTTGCCCTGATTGCCGCCCTGTCCATAGGACTCGGAACAATCGTTATTCGTAAAATCGGCAATAAAGAATATATGCCGCTTTTCATTCTCTACCCGTATGCGGGCATTCTCATTGTTAATCTGCCGCTTGCATGGCCTACATTAGAGATACCCGCAACCCCTGATTTATGGGGGTTTATTGCCAATGCGGTATTTGTCATGGGCGGACAATTATTTGTGACGTATGCTATTGCCAATGCAAAATCGACGGCGTCTATTTCCCCTTTTGTTTATATTCAAGTACTGTGGGGCACCCTGTTTGGTTACTTCCTTTTCGGGAATGTGATCTCCGCGACGACAGCTCTTGGGCTCGTCCTTGTCATTGGGGCAGGCCTGTTTATGATTTACCGCGAACAACAATTGAATAGAAAAAATAAACGCATCATTACGCGTTGATATGCATTTCTTTTTGAGCAACAGGAGCTTGCGGTTTTCTTAAAGGCACAGGAAGATCAGGCAATTCTACGGAAGGCGTTACCATTGAAGAGAAACCTGAAAATATTTTTTTATCTTCACTTCTTTTAAAAATGTACACGCCCAAAACGGAAAGCCCTACTGCCCAGATCGTACTTAAAGAAGCCATACCATGCATCAATTGGGCGGCACGCTCCGTGTGAAAAATAATCACATAAGATAACCCGCCCATTTGTAGTCCCCAGGTTATTGCCATTAAATAGCCAAATGTAGGGCGCATCCGCCGCACATATTTATCATTTGACAGGACTTCGGTGCGGATCGATTCATTAATCTGTTCCAGACTGGTTTCATATTCTTTCAGCCTGATTTGTGCCATTGCTTCCGCATGGCGGTTAGCCTCCACCATTTGCTCGGGCGAAATCATGCCGCCGGCCAGTGCGCCCTCCACTTCCTCCAGCGCCTTGGTTGCGCTTTGCGCGGCCGGGTGATCTATACGTCCCAATGCCCTTGCCACAAATTCTATCAGAATAGGAAGGCCTATCTTACTCAATATAGTTGTCAGCATTTAAACCTCCACCAATTTATAAAACAGATGCCGCCCAATCGTTCTTGTCGGCCGTTCACCTTGCGCCCAGTATGGAGACACATAATCCGCATGATAGTGGGTCGCGCCCTTTGTCTTATCGGCTAACGCCTGAATAACGGCACGCCTGGCAATGCGCAGACTGGTCGCAAAATGGATATTTTCCGTTGTAACACTGGTCAGTATTTTGTAGCTGGGATCGCTCTTATTCCAGCATGAAAACTGGTAGGGCTTCTGGCAGACACTGATAATATCATTTCCCCACCAGTAACGTCCGCGCGCTTTGGCAATTTTTACACGGTTCAGAACAACTGACGCAACCGCCTCCATTCCTTCCACCGGTTCCCCGCGTGCTTCACCAAAAATCGTGCGCGCCAAGACATCGATTTCAAGTTCCCGGTAATAAGATTTTTCCTTTTCTTTAATTCCAGTGGTATCTTTGGTTTCCACGCACGGGCGTAGAAACCTGATAATGTTACTCATCATCGGTTATCTCCTGTTATAAAAGTATAGTGAAATTTATAGGAAGCTTCTTATAGCTTCCGGCAGGCGGTTAAAGCCGTCCTGGTTCTTTGACAAGAAAATCGTGGCACCTGCATTTTTAATGGTGTTTAGCATTGGAAGAGGAAGTAAATGTCCCCCCACACCGCTAATAACGATAATCGGTTTACCGGTTACATGCCTGATTTTCATCAACACTTCAGGACCATATTCATCCCGCAGCATTAAATCTGTAATCACCAGATCATAAGGCTCCCTGGATTTTAGAAAATCATTAAGGTAGCGGTATTTCTTAAAATTACATTGGGGGCAGGCTTGCTTTACTTTTTTCTCGATCAGATATTTGTCCATCTCATTATCTTCAATACAAATAATATTCATGGCTCTCTCCGCAAGGAGCGGTTTTTGGCCAGTGCTTCGTAAGCATGGGCTTCAATTCCCGCTACACGGTCATCAAGTTTCTGGACAATTGTTTCAATCCGGTTTGAATGCTTATCAAATTCCTGACGATGGTGATCAAAAGAATTTTTATATACGGCAAATTCGATGACAAGATCATTAAAGCGCTCGGTCTGTTGCTCCATCTTTTTTAAGCGGTAATAAACGATCCCTCCTTGTGCAATAAGCACAATGATAGTGATCCACTCGTTGAGTGAATAATCTGATAAATCCATAAAATTTCCTTTAAACTTCGAAGTCCGTATCACCCTGATAAGATTGCCCACCATTTTTCCAGTTGATTCTGGTGCTGTGGTAAAAACGTTTTAATCTTATCGGTTCACAAGATAAGGCACCGGCAACGGCATCCAGACCGTCATCCTTGCTTTTTCTTTCAGGCTGCCATTCCATCATCTCTAATAAAAAAGGCGTTTGCCGGACACTTTCATTCACATACAAGGCACGGGCTGCCAAAATCGCATCAAAGGATTCCAGTATCCTCATATCTTTTGCCTGCACGCTGGTTTTTTCAATAACAGCACAAGGCACATTTTTTTCTCCAAGCTTCTGGCGCAAAATAGCCGGCAGAAATTTTCCTATACCATTGGTCTCTACCGTAATAGCCGGCACATAATATTTTTTTGCCAGATCAGAAATGATATTACATTGTAAAGAAGCCTCATCTTCATCGGGCTTCGGTTCAATTTTGATATACTCAATATGATGCAGATAATAATTGCCCCGATCATCTGTGAAGATAATAGCTAGAACGCTGTTATCCCCTTTGGCACTTCCAAAGGCAGGATCCCACCAGGCGCTGCAGGATACTATATTCTCCCCTGCAAGGGAGAGAGAGATTTGCTTTTGCACTTCCCGGTATTCCAAACGGCCATAGTAAAAATTCAAAAGCCCTTGATCCAGTCGGCCGTCAATTATATTGACGGGATCCAGCATCATCTGGGCGGCGAATTTATTGGGGCCTGATTGCGTGCGCAGGTGTTCTATCTCTTCTATAGGAAATCTTTCAGGCCAGACAGACTGTCCACGCTTATTCAGTACCGGTTTCTTATAGCGATGATAACTTTGTAAAAAAGCGCGCTCTTCATCGATTTCCGTTCGGGGTTCTTTAGCATAAATTGAAAAATAGGTATGGGGTGTGCCGATATATAACTGGGTCCCTCCAGGCACCAGAATAAAGTTACTCTCCATCAGACGTTCCCGCAGGTTTTGACGCTTTAAAGATGTATTGCAGGTATTAGGTACTTCTACGTCATCATAGACAATAATGTCTGCGCGGCAGCCGGTAATGTTCGCCGATATTCCCAACGCTAAAATAGAAGGGTCGCGTAACTCTTTCGTGCGGTTAACCGTAAAACGGTCAGCCGCCCACTGATCAGGATTTTTTGGTCTTAGAGTGGAAGTGAAAGGGTGACTCTGTATTATCTTCCTTACGTTGTTCGCCATCTTTATCGCTAGAGACGAATCTGCGGCGAGCAACAGGGCTCGCATATCCGGATCCTGCGTAAAAAGCCACGTTAGATAAAGGGCGACCAGAGTTGACTTTCCGCTCCCTCGAAAAGCGGTCATTAGAAGCCGCTGTCTTCCAAGGCTTCTTGATTCCTCCAACCACGCCGCCATGGCGTGATGAATCGAAGGTGTAGTGTATTTTTGATTCTGGTTCCATACGTCCAAGAATACCCTAAAACTGTAGGATTTAAAAGGGTTTTTCGCCATATTTCTCCTCAATAGATGGTGTCCCCCAATTATTGTTAAGCCAAGTGGTTGATCTAATTTAATGATCCAATTTCGTCACATGATCGTGTTTTTTCACGTTTTTTTCGGCGATTGCAATAATCTCCTCTAAACGTGAATTATTTCCATCTGTTCTCCCTGCCAATCCCATATGACGTAACAGCTTTAAAAGGGAGTCGATATGGTTTAAGGCCGCTTTACTGCCTTTTTGATAATCCTGGAAGTCACGCTCTGTCAGCGATATGTTGACACTTTGCGCCGTAAATTTAAGGTAAAGGTCTATAGCATCTTTTAAGGCATCCACCATCAATCCTTGGACCTCTTCGCGTTCCTTTTGAGTCAGCATCTCCATTCTAAAACCTGCTTATAATGAACCACTGGCCTCCATCGGAAACCACGCTTATAGCTTCGTATTGCGAGGATAGCGGCTGGGTATAGCCATCAGGACCGGCCCCGCCTAACTCACTGACGCTAATAGTATTCGAGGAGGTGTCGGTTTTTTTAATGGTGAGGGTGCGTCCGACAGCTTCGGGCGCGTTGGCCGGAGGGAGCCTTGCGTCAAGCGCCCCACCATAACTGGACAGTAAATAGGTATCAACGGCCATATCAATATCATAAATGCCAGTGCCATCATAATAGCGTGTATTACCGGGCGCACGGTTTGATGAAACAACGAACCATTCCGTGCCATTTGAAATCATCTGAACAAAATCATTTTCTGCCCCGAGATAATAATTCCGGTCATCCGGACCATTGCCTTCTTCTTCTGTAATCGTGATCACATTGCTGGAACTATCAGTTTTCTTGACTGCCATCATCACGCCGATGGCATCAGAGGCATTCGGCAATACCACATTGAGCGCCCCGCCGAATGAGGAGACCAAGTGCACCGAATGAGAGGTATCAAGGGTAATGGTTCCGTTGGTATCTATAAATTCGGTATCATAACGCTGCAAGGTGGCGTTCAAGTCAGTGACCGTTGTTTTTTGAAAACGGTTCTTGTGCGGAAAACCTGCATTATAGGCCGTGTATTCCCCGCCCGATAAATCCCATATGGAGGCTCCGTCACTGACGGAAAGCAGATTGACAATAGAGGTTTCAATAGAACCGTTTTCAAGTTTTATATTTGGAACAAGGTTGTCAGACTCCGCATACGGATTGATCAGAAGGGTTTTGTCTGAATTCGCACCGATAATAAAACACCCCTGCGCGGTACCTTTTACATTTGCTTCACAATCAATGAACGAGTTGTTAAACCGCCCATGCTCAATATAAAATCCTGCATTTGTAATATCTGCGCCAAAGGAGTAAGCGCGGCAAGCATGAAACTTGTTCGCATTAGGTGTATCTCCTGCTCCGCTTTTCGTTAGGTGAAATCCGTTCATTGCAGGCTGCTCCACAAGGACACGGTTCAAATTATTCCAGTAACATGGTTTATTGGTGTCATTGTAGCCATCAAGCTGGATGCCGGTATCGGCCGCGACAATAATAATATCGCTCACAGTATTCTGGACACATGGGCGGTCCCGGCCATAAAGTTTAATGCCGACCGCACCCCCTTGAATTTTGAAATTTGCTAAAGAAGCATAATCCTCAACAATTTCTAGAGCATTAAAACTATGATCCTGACAAGCAAGGACAGAAGTTTGTCCTGCTCCATACAGCCTTTGTCTTGCCTTGAGAGTAATCGTCCCTGATATTAAATAAGTGCCTTGCGGTAGAAAGACACTATCATAAGCCGATAAGGCTTGTTGGATAGAAAGCGTATCATCACTCAAACCATCCCCTTTGGCGCCAAAATCTTTCACGGAAATACTATCCTTGAATTTATCCGCCATCGTGCGGCTGACGGCTCCCATGCCACTTGCCATATAATCCGGCGCTGCCATAGACCCTTCCAATGACACGGCAACAGGATCCCCGTTTGCATCAAACCCCAGGGCTTTATTCGCACGCTGGTTGCGAACGGGGATATCAACGTGCCCTGCAACCTCATGATCACTGTACCGCAGCATCGGAGAAAGATCCCGATTAACTTGTTGAATTGTGGCGGTCAGATAGTCCAGTTCATTATTGATTGCCTGCGCCGAAAAATCTCCCCCTTCAATAAAGTCCGTTGTGCGTTCATATGGCAAGCGGCGTTCAAGAGTAATTACAACGCCGCTATCAGGAGCACCATCAAAGGTAATATAGCCGCCACTTGTTTGCCCTGCATCATAGACATCAAAGCCGCTATATTGCTGCACCCCATCCAAATAGACACTCAAATCTTCACTGGCAAAAATAGGAAACGGGTAAAGAAAAACTGTTTGTATTCCATTGGCCACGTATCTTACCAACGGTTCGACCGCCGGCATTTTTATATGTTCCGTCATAATGAATCCTTAAAGATAAACTTGATTAGAATATGCTGAACAGATCGTTCACACTATCGAGGGTAGAGGAAGTATTCGTCACTTTTTGCCGTTCGGCCAACTGTGTCCTCTGCAGAGTATTTACCCGTTTTTGGTTTTTCAGGTTCTGGTCAATGGTATTTAATTTAAGATTGTCCAGCCTTTCACGCTCAGCCTTTTGGTCTTCAGATTCCTCAAACAACCCAAGCAGGACAGCTTCGGATGAACCCCCATTATTACTTACACCGCTTGCGCCAAAGCTCGCCCGTTGACGGGCCACTGCCCTTTTAAGCGCATCACGGCGCTTGCGTTCCGCTTCCCCGGTTTTGGCAGCAATTTCCTGCCTGTCCAGCGCCGCGGTCTTTGACGCTATGGCCTGTTGCTGCTGCTGTTGCGCCTGTAGCTGCCTTAACGCCAACGCATGATTATCATCACGCGCCCCTGCCTTGGTGATGACACTGGCGGCAGCGCTGACTGCCTGAAACGCACTTAACGCCTGAAAAGCGATCGGGACAATACTACCCATATTTATTTCTCCTTTTTTTATTTGCCCTCAAACGTTCGGACACGCTACGGACGGTAAATCAAAATTAATCATTTATTTTTAATTCGCTGCTGACAGATAAAAGCGTAAAGGGATAGGCGACATCCTGTTCAATACGCCACGATGGAACAGTGCCATCTTTACGCCACCCCAGCGCTCTAACACTAATATCGCCGGTCACGCTTGGCGGGGGGGCGTCCAATATCACATCCTCCCCCAGCTGCTTTAGCGGGATATCCTTTGCTCCTTGCCCTGTATCGAGTCTCAAAGCCTGCGTTTCCTGCAAGCGAAAGATTGCCTGTATCAACCTTGTTTTACGTCCGCTTAGCCCCTCATTATTGGCAGGCGGCAATGGTTCCAGTATATGCGTATAGGAAAGACCTACTTCTATTTTATAAGCCGCTTCATTTAAAGAAATTTCTCCGCCTGCGACTGTCAGCTTATGATCAAGGGCAATGCCATCCGCGATCACGGAAACCTGCTCCCCTTCCAGGTGATCTAACCCTGCCCAGTTTTTCGTGGCAATGCCTGATTCTCCTTCAAGGGGCGAATCCAGGGTCAGCGCCTCATCAAACTTTTCGATGAAATAATTATCGTTGCGTTCCACAAGCAAATAGACCGTTTCGCCGACCACGCTTACCGAATGAACATTTCCTTGTGTTTCATGCAATGTCCAGGCACGCACCTGCTCTGCCCTGTAAAATGTCATCGTGGCAAATTTTCCATCTGCCCGGACAATAAAAATCAGCCGCCGGATCGGATCATAATCCTGATCGATAATGTTCACAGGAATATGTCTTGAGGCCAGTGCCAGATCAATTGCCGTATAAGCCTGTTCAATATCCGTGTATAAAAATTCACGAATTTCCTGACCATTCCGGGCAACAAATACCGTCGCACCATCAACCGTCACAGGAGGAACATAACGGTTAATGACTGATCCCACCCGTGTCTGCCGGTTCAGTTGTACCGAGGTCGGTGTCAAAGGGGAGCCTGTCACCATCCATTCGCCGCCACTGGTAAAAACCTGCAAATGACGGCCTGAGAAAATACCGCGGATCGCATTGACCTGATCCGATAAGATGGCGAATTCAATCCCCTCATCATCAAGCCCTGTTCCCAAATCAAAATTAAACAAATCGCCCGACCGCGAAAACCATAGCCTGTTGGGCAAATCACGTGACCCGCCAATAACCAGACGGTCCTGATGGAAAGCAACGGTCACAGGATATCCCCTGACGGGGGAAAAAGCCTGTTCAAACCAGTCAATGGTTGCTGTCGTATCCGGCAGCTCTTCTATCACATTCACACTCACCACCGTCGGGGAATCATAACTGGTAATTTCAACCTGTTTTCCCCCCACCTGTAACCGCGTGCCTGCATGACCCGGGGCAAAAACATCCACTGATGCCGTTAAGGTAATCGTGCCTGTGGTCCCGCTTGGGGTCAAAGTCACGGCACTGTCTGCAAACTTGTAAAAAGGCAACTGGATAATATTATCTTCAGCATAATAAACCCAGTTGTTTAGATGGAATGTACCGTCGCTATCCCGCACCAGCAATTTGGGAAGAAAATCTGGATGAACCAGAAGCAAAGTATCCGCACTTTGTGTCCACGCCACCTGCGCAAGGTCATTTTCCGGCCATGGCGATACCAGACTTGTGACATGAACATCATTGAGATACACATCAATTTGGTTCGCGGTTAAGACAATTAAATATGTTTGCTCTGTGTTAAATTCGAAAGGGATGAGGCGGCCCGGTCCGGCGATATGATCAA
This sequence comes from uncultured Micavibrio sp., assembly GCA_965216405.1. Taxonomy (GTDB): domain Bacteria; phylum Pseudomonadota; class Alphaproteobacteria; order Micavibrionales; family Micavibrionaceae. Next base: position 650,759 of record OZ244161.1, read on the forward strand.
TATAGCGCAGGCCTGCGCGCCGCGTGACACCCCCTGTCGGATAAATAAATAAATTACGCAGCTTTGCGGCGCCATTGGCATATGCGCGCAAATCACCCCGCCCTAATAAATCAGACGAAACTTCACCGGCGGTAAAATTACTCTTCACTTGTGTTATGCGGGTCATGGCTATCCCCTCACATCGATCAGATTAAAGTGATCAATCCTGCCGGGACTGTCCTGTTGGGCATCAATTTGACGCGCCCGCGCAAATTCTTCATCCGCAATATTAAAATGCATTTCGGTGCGACTCGTGCTTTCGGTGATCGGGATACAAAATTCGGCAGACAACCGTGCAATTAAAGCCGTATTAAAAAAGGGCGGGAATTCTTCTTCCTCTGGTTGGAAAATATAGGTCAATGTTACGGCGTCATGGTTACAATGAAGGGCGCCGCGGGCGATACGGTAATGAAGGCCTTTGCCTTGTGTCCCCGTGCCAGCAGAAATTGCCCGCAAATAATCATTCGGCAATTGAAACGCTTTTGAATAATCCGCAACCGGGTCCGTTTCCAACGCTGTTAATGACAGCTGCCCTGTTGCAAATGTCCACGGATAGGCAGACAGCAAAGCATCACGAATAGAAGAATAAAGGGTTCCGGCGATTTCTGATTCCGCGGTGCCGTCATCAAAAGAGGTAATCGGGTTTGCCCCTAAGCGCACCAGCGCCCGTGAGCACAAACCAATATCAGTGAGAGCCATAATAATTTCCTTTTAAATAATAATGAAAAGGGACAGCCAATGGTATGAAAACCAAAGGCTGTCCCGCGTTGATACGAGGCACCGGCTTGAAGCGGCTTTTTTAAAGAAAAGCGAGCAAATAGAAAGATCGGGGGAAATCTCTTTCAGGCTCAAGCTTACGAACGGTAGCCTGATAAGGGCGCTTAGAAATTAAGCGTAGGCTGCAACCGTTACGGCGCCGCTTGTAATATCAGTGACAATATAAAATTCTGTCACCGGCGTGCCATTCGTATCAACATTCGCAATGACAAGGTCATTCACATTCATCATATCCGATGCGTTATCGAAGTAATTTGATGTTGTGACCGCGTCATCCGTTGTTTTGTAATGCCACAGAGTAAAGTTATTGGCGTAAGCCAAAACACTGAGATCAGATAAAGCTAAACTCATGGTTTATTCCTTTCATTGATATTGGGATTAATCCGGTGTCTCGTCACAATTGATTGTGACAATCCCGGTTTCATCAATCAGGGCAGATCCCTGACTCATCATATTGTTCACAAAATGGGCGGCACGATCCCCATGCCATGAGATGTCTGTCTGAACATCACTGGCAATGGCATGGCCAACCGCCGATTTATGATAGAAAAAGCATGAGCGGATATCGTTACCGTCAACAGGCAAGCCCGAATGAGGTACCCAGATAGTCCCAAGCCACATTTTAGCCTGCGTTATATTGCTATAGGGAAGATTACCCTCCCCGATATAATCGGAATTGACAAACTCTTCGATTTTAAGCAAATCGTTCCACTGCTTCCAGCCGACAATGCCAAAACGCTGACCGTCATCAGGCACATCCAGATTGCCGAAAACCTCAAAAGATTCCAGCACTTTGTCTTTGGTCAAACCTGTATTGGCGTCCACAATGATATTTGTTGATGCCCCATCCAGCGCGTTAATGATCATTTCATCGGTCTTGCGGCCTAAGGCTCCCGCCCCTGCACTGGCAATCACCTGCCGTTCGTCAATATTGGTTTTAAGTTCATCCAGCCGGTCAACCCAGTCGCCTGCGTAATAATCTTCCAAGATGCACTCGACATTCGAATGGGTGAGATTCATTACCGGCACCATGCCGTGGGTGGATTTCGTCGAAGCCGTTCCCTTGCCTACTTTTTGAAAGACAGCAGAAGAGCCTTTTACTTTATTTATGGTCCGCACCGTATTCCTTAATTTGGAACCTTGGCGCTGATAGGCTTCATGCACTTCACGCTCGAATTGCTTAATGAAAGCCTGGTCAATACTCGTCGCCATGACGTCACTCCTTTTCATTTAATTAATATGGAAATATTTGTTTTTACCAGCGTACAGGTTCCCGATAATTTACCTTCATAAGGAAAATCGACGTCACGGCCTGAAAATCATGGAAAGAAAGAATAGGACAGGCAGCTTTTTAGAAAGCTGTTCTCCGGTCATAATTAATCTTTGGATAAAACAGTCAGAAAAAAACACCACAAGAATGAATAGATACATTTGTGGTGTTGTTAATATTAATATAGGAAATAAATCCTATATTGTCAAGCTCTTTGTGTATATTTTTTGAACAAAACGGTTTTTATCTAGGTATTTTGACAAAATGATGCTATCAATATGACATAATGAGGAATCACTTTTTATGTTAGAAACCATTTTAGATACCCTAAAAATAAGCGCCAGCAACGATGATTTTGATAGTCGCCGTTCTTCTCAACGCCGGGAGATGGATAACTGCGTCGGAATTATTGATGGCAAAACCTATCCTATCCAAAACTGGAGCAATGGCGGTGTCATGCTTTCCGGCGATGACCGTTTGTTCGGGGTGAATGAAATTAAAGAAATTACTATGAAATTTAAGCTGGCCCAACGGGTCATTGATGTTCCCCATCGCGGACGAGTCTTAAGAAAAGGCAACAATGAGTTTGTGCTGGAATTCTCTCCTTTGACAGAATCCGTTGATAACAAATTCAAAATGGTTATCGATGATTATAACGCCAAAGAATTTGCAAATTCCCAAGTCTAAAAGCCGGATATAAAAAAGCCCCGCATCAAAGCAGGGCTTTTAACAGGTTAATTTCCATACAAACGCTGAAACCCTTCTGTGACCTTTGCCACAAAAGACGGGTCTTTATCACGCCAGTATTTAGGGTCCCGCATCATAGACTGCAGATCCTTTTCGCCTGAATTTTCACCGGCGACAGGAATATTTTCCATAGAAGGCTCCTTGCCCTTCATCATATTATAAAGAGCCATTACCCCTTCATAAGAACTGGAAAGGCTATCCAGCACATCTGCCGGTAAGCTTTTTTGCCCAAAAGCCAGAAGCTGTCTGGAGATTTCCTTCCATTGTTCCGGACCGCCAAAATGCCCGATCAGCTTTTCTACTTCACGATCGGCCTGAAAATCACCTGCCATTTCAATGACCATGGGCACCATTTTTTCGGCCGCAAGGTCATAAATGAACTGCACTTGATCATTGGTAAAACCTTTATCATGAAAGCGCTTGTTAAGTGCCTCATCGGCTTCAAAAAACCCATGCTTACATTCAATACAATAATCTTCATGCGATTTGGGAGCATTGGGCCGCTGTGACATTTTCTTCTCCAGCTCTTTATAGGATTGCATCAGCGCATCCGTTCTGAGCGTCCCTGTATCAGGATCTTTAAATTTCTGCGGGATATCATCATCTAGTAACGTGTCATTCATATTTTTAGTCTCCTTTGGTTAAAAATTCTATGTTAAGAGCGGCCAAGATCAACCAGCCGAAGAATTGTGGATAGCAACGCTCTTTGCCCTTCCATATGTCTTAATTCGGCCTCTGACATGGAAGCGTTCGCCGCCCGGCAAAAGGTTATATAATGGAGATAAGCGAGTACTTTCTTGCCATCTTCGCGTGAAAAACAACGCGCGAATGATTTTTCAATATCCCGCTTTTCACTCTTTTTGATATAAGCCTGATAAGTCAGGTTTTCCTGCATATCCTTGCTTGTCAAAGTCTGCTTAGCCTGCCTATACCAAAACATCTTGCTCTCCTGCCTCAGGCATGGTGGTAAGCGGACTGGTTTTAATCAGGTCACTCGGGACCCCCATCGCTTCGGCCAGATTCTTAACGGTTTGAGGAACATCGATCATTAAGGATGCCTCTGCCCCCATCGCCGAAACATTATCAAGCCATGACAGTATGTTTTGAATATTTCGTTGTCCTTGCGCTCTTGCCATCGGTGAACGGTAATCAAGCGATATGTACCGTCCATCAAGCTCAAGATCGGGAATTTCGCCCCGCCGCTTCAGGATATTGAAAGCCCGTTGCACCAAGGGCGTGAGAAGTTCGGATTGTAATCGCCCATAGGTTGCACTGAGTAATAAGGCCATTTCCGCGGACCGTTCGAGTACTTCTGTCGCACTCATTTTTTTATCAATAACAGGACCGATTTGATCGGCAAGTAAAGCATGGCGAATTCGCGCCCGTAAATCTTTAAGCACCAATTCCGATACATCAAAGCGTCCGGGCATATCCAAAGGCGTAAGACCTTTTGACCCGACGGCCTTAGGGATAATCGCCCCGGGCACTAATTCAATATTCGCCGGATTTAAAACCCCATCATCATCAGCCTGCCATATCCCTGTTACGGCAATGGAAGCATTCTTTAATATCAACTCCACCACTTTATTCGCTGTTTTAATATCCGGTAAGGCCTTCATAACAGGGGAACGGCCGTATATTTCACCAGGAGATTTCATCCAGCGAAATGAAATAGCAGGAGATTGATTGAACCGTCCTTGTTTTAATAAAACAGGGATATCCTGTTCTACCAAGAGAGCGGTATAATCGTAACCGTGAGAATGCGGTAAAATGCTTTCCAGAACCTCAAACTTTACCTGCGCATCTTTCTGTCCCTCATTAAGGATGGTGGACGGCAAGTTTTCTTGGCCATAGCGTCCCTCGATCTGCGCCAAAGTCAGAGAGAGGGTTCGAAACGTTCCATCCAGAAACCCGTTCTCCCCTTCTTCCAGAACAACATGACTTAAAGGAACAGCCGAGAACTTAAAGGCAGAAAAAGCACCCGGATCTGTTTCTTCAAAAAATAATGTCGCAGTGCCGCCAACGGCCAGATCCAAAAAACATTGATGCATTTCCACATTAAAATTCGACCGGTCCAGATGCGATTGTATTTTCTTGGCGATGTCTTCTAACACAGGGGCGATAGCCTGCGCCTCCTGATCGTCTAATTCCGGCCCAGGTTTTAGGCCAAACCACTGCGTCCAGGGCGGTGTTAAATTACCAAGAAGGCTTGCCGCCAGTTGATCAACGGAATCCATGGCTGTCCCATCATACAATGTTATTGTGCGGCTCGAGCCAGCGGAGGTGTTCTCTCCAAACCCACTCCGTTGGGGCAACGCATATTCATAGCATTCCTGCCAGTGTCTTTCCCATGAATGGCGGCGTGTTTTGGCTTTATCAAAACGCGCGGTTATTTTTCGGTGTTCATCAAAATCTGTCTGTTCCTGTGGCATATTTTATTCTCCCAACAAGGTCTTGGGACCTTTTTCTTCCGGTTGATCTGGCGATGACAAAAACCCGCGAAACCCGGTTAATATCGTGCCGAAGCGTCCGCGCGAGCGGCGCAATAAGCTCTCAGTCCTGCTTTCTTCTTTAATTGTTTCATCGCTTTTGACATTTTCCGATGGTGTGGCGGGCGGCAACACATATTGTATTGGCGTCACAGGTTGTTGCAGCGGAATAGTCTTTGGTCTTTTGGTTAATGCGCCCATACGGCCTCTCCTTTTTGTATAGATTTATAGTTTTCTGGTGTGTGCGTGGCTTTAAGATGTCGATATAATTGCCAGGGGGTGACAATAAACCAGCTATGAATGCCCAATATCCGCTTTGTCGATTCCACACAGGTAAAAGCCATCAACGGGGCAGGTTTAGTATGTTTATGATTGAGATTAGCCTGGAGCACGTCATAGCCATTCAATTGCAAAATTTCAGGCAAATTAAACTCTGCTTTTATATCATGATAAATATGCACGTCCGTGAAGCCAGCAAGGGGATCAATACTCACCCACCGGGTGCCATCATTCAGTAAAACAAAACAATGACGAAAGCCGCGCTTTAGAATTCTTAACCAGCCAATATCCGTTTTTCCGCTAAAAACAACCCATGCACGACAAGCCGTTTTATCCTTTAAAATTTCCTGGCTCATTGGCAGCGGCCTTGCTGATAATTTTCGTAGATAACAGCCTCTTGAATCCATTTTTCATGAGGCCGCGCCCGCAACTCTTTTTCCCGCACGATGTTTTTTCTTATGAGGGCAGGTTCAATTTTTGCCAACGCCTCCTGCCATAAATAATAAGCACGCACTTCCTTAGCCCGATGACGGTCTGGCGGCATTTGCCGCCGGCCATAATGCCGCAAGACAAGAAGATGGTCGCGCAGTAAAATACGATTACGGTACAGACGATCCAAAACTTTTAAAATGTCCGTGGGCTCACACGGTCTTGTTGTCAGAGCCATGCCGGCCTTATAGCGTGCCCCCTCATTACGGGCTTGCTGCGCCTGAATAAACCAGAACCATGCCTCCGATACACTTTCAAAAGGTTGCGCATCATCCGAAGTATAGGAGGGAGAAAATTTAGGTGGCCGCATTGTATTTCACTTTCTTAAAATATATTTGTTCACTTTATGTTCTTATATAATAGTATTATATTCCTAACGTCAAGCAGAAAATATGCTTTTTTTCCTATTTACTTTTAACTTAAATGATGGGAGTTTAATCCTATGCTTTCACACGACCAGATTTGGCAAGCTATTGACCGTCTTGCGACCACCTTTGGCTATAGTCCATCAGGGTTGGCCAAACAAGCTGGTCTGGACCCAACCTCTTTTAACAAGAGCAAACGTATCGGCCCCGATGGCAAGCCCCGATGGCCTTCAACAGAAAGCGTCTCCAGAGTTTTAGCAGCCACCGGCGCGACTATGTCCGACTTTGTCGGTATGGTTGAAGATATTGATGTCCGCCAGCGCCGCTCAGGAACATTGATTCCTGTTATCGGTTTCGCGCAGGCGGGGACAAATGGCTTTTTTGATGAACAAGGATATCCTGAAGGCGATAGCTGGAAAGAAGTTCATTTTCCCGAAACAGGTGCTTCTAATGAAGATGGAATTTATGCCCTGGAAATAACAGGGGATTCCATGGAACCGCTGTATCGTAAAGGTGACATTCTGGTTGTCTCTCCCAAATCCAAAATCCGTACTGGGGACAGGATTATTATTAAAACACACGATGGGGAAGTTATGGCCAAAGAACTGGTGAAACAAAATGCCGCACGCATTGAAGTTAAATCCCTTAACCCTCATCATGAGAATAGAGAGATTGCCGCCAATAACCTTGCCTGGATGGCTAGAGTCGTTTGGGTAAGCCAATAAAATTAAGAGAGTGACCATGGATAAAAAAGAAATCGCCTATCAGGCAGCAAAAATTTTACTGGACACAAAATCTGTCCTCATTAACACGAAAGAACCCTTTACTTATACATCAGGAAAAATCGGTCCGACCTATTGCGATATCCGCCGTCTTATTTCTTTCCCCCAAGCACGCGACCAGTTAATGACCTTTGCCGAAGAAGTCTTAAAACCATTGGATATTCAATATCTGGCTGGCGGCGAAACTGCCGGTATCCCTTATGCCGCCTTCTTATCGGAACGTATGAAATTGCCGATGCTGTATGTCCGTAAAAAACCGAAAGGCCATGGACGTATGGCACAAATTGAAGGGCATATCGAAGAAGAAGGCAAAAACGTATTACTGGTAGAGGACCTTTTAACAGTTGGCAGCTCGCAAAAAATATTCGTTGATGCCCTGCGTCAAGCCGGATTAAAAACAGAAAATTCTTTTGTTATTTTCTCCTATGATATTTACCCGCAGAGCAAAACCAATCTGGAGGAAATGGGAATAACCCTTCACTCCCTGACAAATTGGTGGGCAATTTTAGATGTTGTTAAAAAAGAAGAATATCTCGATGCGGAAACAATTTCTTCTCTGGAAGAATTTTTAAACGCGCCTGACGAGTGGGCCGATAATTTTACCCGCAAGGCATCTTAGCAATGAGTCTTAAAGATCCTAAAATTTGCTTTTTTACCGCGGATACCGCCGAAGCACAGAGCGCATTAAAAAAATTGGAAAGCGCGCATAAAAACGTGCCTTTTGAAGAGGCGGATGTTGCCGTTGTCCTCGGTGGGGACGGCACAATGCTGGAAACCCTCCACCATGTGTATAAATCAGGCATACCTGTCTATGGGATGAATTGCGGATCGGTCGGCTTTCTTCTCAATAGCCATAGCCCAGATAACCTGCTTCAACGATTACAAGAGGCTCACAAAGTAGACATTTATCCTTTGCATTTAAAAGCCATCGATCAAAATGACAATGAATATGAAGCGATTGCTTTTAATGAAGTCTCCCTTTTGCGGGAAACACGCCAAGCCGCAAAACTTAGAATTTCCGTGGATGGGATCGAGCGTATTCCCGAACTGGTATGTGACGGCATCCTTTTATCGACACCAGCGGGCAGCACGGCATATAACCTATCTGCCAGCGGGCCTATTATACCGTTATCCGGTAATGTTCTTGCCTTGACGCCGATTAGTGCTTTTCGTCCCCGTCGCTGGCGCGGCGCATTGCTGCCATCGCAGTTGCAGGTAAAAATAGATATTCACAATCCGGAAAAAAGACCGGTGAGCGCCACGGCTGATTCCAAAGAATTTCGGGACGTCAAAAGTGTCGAAATTTATCAATCAGAAAACGACAGTTGTACCCTCCTCTTTGATCCCGACAATCATTTAGAAGAACGGATTCTGAAAGAACAGTTTATTTCCTAGGCTTTTCTTGGATTCTTTGAGCTTGTTTTAACCGAGCGCAAGCGGCGTTCTTTGGCCAGTTCATTTTGAATTTCCCCAAGACCTTCGGCCAGTTGTTCATCAATACTACCGCCCTGAATTATACCGTCTTCAGGGATTAGCCCCAAACGCTTGGCAATTTCCTGATATCCTTCCACCAGATCTCCCAGATCCTGACGAAAACGGTCTTTGTCCATTTTCTCCCCGGTTTTATCATCCCATAAACGACAATTATCCGGAGAAATCTCATCTGCCAATATGATATACAGGTCATCGTCTTCTCCCCACAGGCGGCCAAATTCCAATTTAAAATCAATCAGGCGTAAACCGATGGCAGAAAATAATCCTGTTAGAAAATCATTCACACGCTGGGCTTGCAAAACCATTTCCTCAAGCTCATACGGATCCGCCCAGCCGAAAGCATAAATATGCTGCTCACTAACGATAGGATCGTTCAGTTCATCTTTCTTATAATAAAACTCAACCAACGGCTGGGGGAAAACTGTTCCCTCTTTTACGCCTAAGCGCGAGCATATAGAGCCGGCCGCAACATTCCGGATCACCAATTCAATCGGGATAATATCCACCTTCCGTACAAGCTGTTCGCGCATATTCATACAGCGAATAAAATGGGTGGGAACCCCTATGCCTTCAAGTTTTGTCATAATGTGAGCAGAAATGCGGTTATTAAGGACACCTTTTCCAGCGATAATGGCATGCTTTTTGGCATTAAAAGCTGTGGCGTCATCCTTGAAATACTGTATTAGTGTTCCCGGCTCCGGCCCTTCATAGATTGTCTTAGCCTTGCCTTCATAGAGTGCCTTACGTCTGGTCATTATATTATCCTTAAAATTTCTAGAAACCCCATCATATAACCATGGATTCCGAAAGTTTCAAATGTTACGTTGTATCTTCAACAGATTCATACGAAGGAAACAATAATTATGAGCAATTTTGATGATCGTGAAAGCGCTTTTGAGAACAAATTTGCCTTGGACGCAACTTTGCTTTTTAAGGCAGAAGCCAGATGCTGCAAGCTTTTTGGCCTATGGCTGGCAGAACAATTGGGCTTCTCTGGTGACGAAGCGAACAGCTACGCCTCCAATGTGGTCAGTGCTAATTTAGAAGAACCTGGCTTTGAGGATGTTAAACGTGCCGTCATGCCTGATATTGAAGAACAAGGCTTGGGTATCTCGGAAGAAGAGATTGACCGCAAACTTGCAGAATATTATGTGATGGCCCAAAAACAAGTTAAAGATGAAAGCGCCTAAAGGATAAGATCATGGCAATGGACGCGGAATTAATTGAGTCCCTTATTCTTGAAGGTATACCGGATGCACAGGTAACGATATCGGATCTTCGCGGCGATGGAGATCATTATGCCGCCCATGTTGTTTCCCCTGCCTTTGAAGGGAAATCCCGTGTACAACAACATCAAATGGTATATCAGGCCTTAAAGGGTCGTATGGGGAATGAACTCCATGCTCTCGCTATTCAAACCTCCCCCCCTAACGTGTGAAAATAAGTAAGGAGACTCTCGTGGAAAATATTATTTTTGATCAAATCAGAAAAGAAATCAGCAATAACGACATTGTTTTATATATGAAAGGAACTGCTGTTTTCCCACAATGCGGTTTTTCTGCCGCTGTTGTGCAGATCCTCTCGCAACTGGGGGTATCTTTTAAAGATATTAACGTGCTGGAAGATAACGTGATCCGCGAAGCCATCAAAGAATTTACGCAGTGGCCGACCATCCCACAGTTATACGTTAAGGGAGAATTCGTTGGTGGCTGTGACATTATTCGTGAAATGTATGAAACGGGAGAACTGCAAAAACTCATGCAGGACAAAGACATCCCGATGAACCAGGCAGCTTAAAACTTTAACTTAATAATTTGCTGTCTCTGTGTATCTGGCATGAAATAATCAGGCCAAACGCGGTGAGTACTGCCAACATTGATGTACCCCCGTAAGAAACCAATGGTAACGGAGCCCCCACGACAGGGATAAGTCCCATGACCATGGCAATATTGATGAACACATATAAGAAAAAATTGATATTGAGTCCCATGGTCATCAGGCGGCCGAAATTATGCCGGCAACGGTGCGCAATCCAAAAACCGTAAATAATGATGAGGCTGACGATTGCCAATAAAAATAGCCCTCCGATTAAACCCCATTCTTCTGCCCACAATGTAAAAATAAAGTCTGTTTGTTTTTCGGGAAGAAAGTTCAAACGGCTTTGCGTCCCTTCAAGAAATCCTTTGCCTTCTATCCCGCCAGAGCCAATTGCAATTTTAGATTGGGTAATATGATAGCCGGACCCTAAAGGGTCGGATTCCGGGTTTAAAAAAGTCATGACCCGCTTTTTTTGATAATCATGCATAAAATACCAGGCCACCGGTAAAGACGCTAAAGAGGCTGCACCGCCGACCAAGAACAACCATATCGGCGCCCCTGCCAAAAATATAATCGAAATACCCGCCATGACGATCATTAAGGATGTCCCTAAATCAGGCTGTAACAACACCAGCCCCACAGGTAACGCAATCATAATGATCGGTGGAACAAGGAAGCTCAAAGAGCGCATATCTTCCAACGAGGCGGAATGAAAATAGCGTGCCAGTGCAATGACGACAGCAATCTTCATGAATTCCGATGGTTGTAACTGAATAAAACCCAGATTGATCCAACGCTGGGCTCCCATCCCTGTGAAGCCGATAATTTCAACGATAACCAATAAAATAAAGCCTGAAATATAGATAGGGTACGCCAGTCTATACCAAAATTTTATAGGAATAAGCGCCACGAGAAACAGCGCAATCATTCCCACAATAAAACGGGTAAGTTGCTTAGACGCCCAAGGATCCATGTCTCCACCAGCGGCTGAATACAAGGCTGTAAAACCCACACAGGCCAGCGCCACAATCAAAAACAAGAGTCCCCAGCTAAAACCCTGAATTTTTTGAAACAAACTAGGTTCGGTATGCAAGCTGGCTTTATGAAACATTTTTAAACTGATGATTATTTGAATGAGATAATTTAATGTCTGTTTTTGCAGGATGTCTTTTTTGTGTTTCTATCAAAAGGTCGCGTGCGAGAGGTGCGGCAACAGCAGATCCGCCGCCCCCATGCTCTACCACAACAGAGCAGATATACCGGGGGGACTGCAACGGGGCATAGCCGACAAACAACGCATGGTGACGATATTTCCAATCAAGGTCTTCGTTCATGATTCCTCTGGCACGTTCTGCCCGGTTAATTTTTTTAACCTGCGCTGTCCCTGTTTTACCGCCCATGCTCATTCCCTCTTCTTCAATACGCGCGCCATAAGCCGTACCATCTTCATTATTAACAACGCGGTCCATTCCCAGTTTGATAAGAGATAAATTTTTCTCTTTTACATCGATCTTCGCCCATTGATCTTTATGTATTTTTTTCTCCCCTATATAACCGGCCAGCCAGGGTTTAACAGCATACCCCCCATTCACCAGACGGGCTGTCATTACGCCTAATTGCATGGGGGTAGTTAATATTGTTCCTTGCCCGATACTCGCAATAATTGTCTCGCCTGGACGCCAAGTCTGACCATATTTTTCTTCTTTCCATTCCTTTGTCGGAATTAAACCGGCTTTTTCCTCAGGCAAATCAAAACCGTATTTTTCTCCCAGACCGAATTTATGTGCCATTGCCGCAATATTATTAATGCCGATTTCAGTCGAAAGCTCGTAAAAATAAGTATCGCATGATTTCATGATAGCGCTTGCCACCGTCATTCTACCATGACCACTCAGCTTCCAGCACCGAAACTTATCAGAGCCATATTCATACGTTCCGGTACAATTTACCGTTGTACTTGCCTTCGCATAGCCACCTTCCAATGCAGCTAAAGCCGTAATCATTTTAAAAGTGGAACCCGGTGGATACTGCCCGGTAAGCGCTTTATTATTTAGCGGGAAAGCAGGATTATTTAACAATTCCTGCCAGTTATCCGAACTGATTCCACGCGTAAATAAATTCGCATCAAAACCCGGAAAAGAAGCCATCGCATATATCGCACCGTTATGCGCATCCATTATCACTGCCGATGCGCTTTTATATTGTCCCAACCGCTGTTGGCAAAATCTTTGCAACTCCGCATCAATACTTAATGACACACGCTGTCCCGGGATGCTTTCATGGATGTTTAATTCTCTTACCTCGCGGCCTTGTACATTGACCTCTACCTGTTGATCTCCTGCTTTGCCCCGCAAAACATCATCCATGGATTTTTCAATGCCGGTTTTTCCAATCCTGAAACCCGGTATGCGAAAGACAGGATCATCTTGTATATCCTGTTCACTGATGGACCCGACATAACCGACAATATGTCCCGTTGCATCGGCAAAGGGATAGTTTCTTATTTCTCCTTCATCTATCACAAGGCCAGGAAAATCGGCAATATTCACCTCAAGCGTGGTCAGCTCTTCCCATGTTAAATTATCAACAACTTCCAGGGGTAAAAATGAAGGTGATTTTTTCGCCAGCTCTATTGTATTTGTAATTTTATAATCCGGCAGATTAATGAATTTAGATAACTTGTTTAGCGCGCCTTCAATATCTTCTGTTTGCTCAGGGATTAACAAAACCCTGAAATTCTGATTATTAAAAGCCAGAGGGACGCCAAAACGATCAACTATCTGCCCGCGGGAAGGGGCAATGATTTTTGTATTAATACGGTTTTTATCTGCCAGCGTTTTATAACGTTTTCCTTCTGCTAATTGCAGCCACGCCAAACGCACGCCCAGCGCCCCGACAAGAAAGGCCTGCCCCAGCCCCAGCACAAATGAGCGCCTTGAAAATCTTTTGACCTGTTCCGCTTCGACTCCCATCCACTGTCCTTTAAAAATATGATCTTGATTCAGAAGGCAAAATACGGTGAGCCATCACCAGTATTGTTGTCATTAACGGGAAAATAAATAAGGTCACCAGGAAACTAAAAAACACGGCTTTAAAACTAACAATACTTCCCAGATAAAAGCAGAAGAAGAGCCATTCAACCCCAGAGACACCAAACAGAAGACACGCAAAACTTAGCCATACTGCCATATAGGATTGTCCAAGGAAAAATAAACGCTGGCTGATAACAATCCATTGCACCGCAATAAAAATAATTGAATGCAGACCTAAAGGATAGGCAAGGATAAGATCGTATAAAAGCCCTAATATAAAAATAAAAAGCGGCGACAGGAACGTTGGCCTGTAAATAGACCAGTAATATATAGCAATAAGAATAAAATAAGGACGAACAAGCCCGGCTTCAGGCATGGAAAAACTGACAATATTCGCAATAAAAAAAATAAATGTAATAAATTGCGCGAGCGAAACACGCCAAAACCAGTCGAAATGACGATTAAAAAGAGGCTCAGTCATAATTAATTACTTACAAATAAAATGATTTATCAAGGCAAGGTTTCTAAAGAATCTGCCGATATATAATTCACATCAGAACTTCCATCTAAAATCCTCACAAGAGAGACGCGATTGATATCTGCATAAAGCTGCACAGCCAAATCGCCGGAAGAATTTTGAATCACACGCCCAATAGGCAAACCGGGCTGAAAAACCCCGCCATGCCCCGAAGTAATGACGCGTTTACCTGCAATACCGCCCGTATCCTGGGGCAAGTGTTTTAAAATAGGAAAGTTACTGTTATTGCCGGCCATAATAGCTTTCTGATTGGTATCTTCAATAAGAATAGGAATACGCGAATTTATATCTGTTACAAGCAGCACGCGCGAAGATCTTTTACCCACTTCCGCAACACGGCCTACCATTCCTTCCCCTGCAAGCACGGCTTGGTTTTTTTGCAACCCATCATTGGCACCAGAAGCGATCAAAACTGTTTTTACAAACGTATTACCCGCATCCGAAATCACGCGGGAGGTTGTGAAATTCTGCGCATTCTCCACTTTAAAATTCAAAAGCTTTTTTAAAGACTGGTTTTCCGCCTGTAGCATTAAAGCTGTTTGATACCATTCTTTTAATCTGACATTTTCAGCTTTTAACTTGGCATTTTCAGCTTTTATTTCAGCCATGCCCGAGACACCGCTAATCGTCATAGAAAGATTGTGAAAAGGCTGGTTTAAAGTTACTAATACGGGACTTAAGGCATCGGCAGCTAAAATTCTCAAAGACTGGGCGCCATGCGGCTTGAACACAGAGTAGATCAGAATCAAGGTTGCAAGCGCCATACACACAATAGAGACATTCCGCGCACCCATAAGGAAATATGGGACAACATCAACTCTACTTTTAGATGAACGGATTTTCGATTTCATAAGCCACAATTTTTACAAACACTAGGTTAAAAATTACTGCAAAAACAAAGAACTAGCAAGCTAGAACAAGAAGTTATACGGTTTTCGTCATCCAGCTTTTTTAGTAGGAGCCGATGAGAACGCCATTTAATGTTTTCATTTCTTCAAGCGCATGGCCTGTCCCCAACACCACACAGGATAAAGGATCATCGGCAATCGTCACAGGCAAACCTGTGGCATGCCGCAAGACAAAATCCAGATTAGATAACAGGGCCCCGCCACCGGTCAGGACAATTCCCTTATCGACAATATCGGCTGCCAGTTCCGGCGGGGTATGCTCCAGCGCTACTTTTACACCTTCAATAATTTGCCCGACGGGTTCGGCCAGACTTTCGGATACCTGACGTTCCGTAATAATAATTTCTTTTGGCACACCATTCATCAGGTCACGGCCTTTGATGTGCATTTGACGTCCCTCTCCATCCGCAGGCGGGCAAGCTGATCCGACTTCTTTTTTAATACGCTCTGCCGTACTTTCCCCTATCAGAAGATTATGAACACGGCGAATATAAGCAATAATCGCTTCATCCATCTTATCGCCGCCAACCCGTACCGATTTGGCATAAACAATGCCCCCCAAGGAAATAACCGCAACCTCGGTTGTTCCCCCGCCAATATCAACCACCATAGAGCCGGATGGCTCTGTCACCGGCAGTCCGGCGCCTATAGCGGCGGCCATCGGTTCTTCAATCAGGACAACCTGACTGGCTCCCGCACTTTCAGCAGATTCCTGAATGGCGCGCTGTTCCACAGCAGTAGACCCGGAAGGCACACAGATAATCATCTTAGGAGAAACGAAAGAGCGTCTGTTATGCACTTTTCGGATAAAGTGCTTAATCATGGCCTCGGTAACTTCAAAGTCGGCAATAACCCCATCGCGCAATGGACGGGTGGCAATAATATTCCCCGGCGTCCGCCCCAGCATCTGCTTTGCCTCATTCCCGACGGCCAAAACATGTTTCTTGCCATTCACCATGGATATCGCCACCACTGAAGGCTCATTTAAGACAATGCCCTGATCACGGACATAGACCAGGGTGTTTGCTGTTCCCAGGTCAATTGCCATATCTGCAGACATAAAGCCGAAAAGCTTTGAAAACATAATGAAATAACCGCCTTCGTAGAAAATTAAGTTGAATGCTGATTCTATAGCAAAGATAGCTTACAGAAGCATCAATTTGTTTTTAAAAATATTCTAAACCCACAAAAAAACCCGCCATTTAGCGGGTTGTTTTAAATCATTAAGATAGACAAATCTATCCCTGACGCGCTTTAAAACGTTTATTTTTCTTATTAATAACATAGACGCGGCCACGACGACGAATAACACGGCAATTTCTGTCGCGTTTTTTCAATGTTTTCAATGAGTTAACTACTTTCATTTTAATCTCTATGTCATATTATTTAGAATTATGGGCGGACAATACGTTTAGACCCACTCCCTTGTCAAGGAAAGAATTGGCTTTTTAGCTAACAAAACCGCCGTAATATATAAAGACAATCACAACATAAGCAATGTGGGTCAGGTTATGCAGTTCCTGATCTGCGCCAAATGCCCACCAGAAGAGCGTATCTGTAGGTTTCAGGTTTTTCTTATAGGTCAGCATCCCTTTTGCGCGGTCTACAACGCTATGAATAAGAAAGTCCACCAATGCCAGCCACCACAAAGACAATGAGAATATTGAGATAACGAGTAACGTCCCTAAGGCATGTATAACAGTATGCGAAAAAAGTGCTTTATAGCCTGCCTTTCCCGGCTTGCCTTTGTTAAGCGCCATCCAGTCGGATTGTAATAAAAAATCACATGAAAAGTGCTTTATGCGAAAGGCCAGGTATAATAATAAAAGGGATAAAGGGGTCATGAGGGTTTCTTAGATTATTCTTTCAATATTATGCCTATAAAAACAAGACAATCCAAGCAAAGAATTTAAACATTAATTTAAACTTTCTGTGAGAAAGTAAATTACTTTTCACAGAATATCTGCCATCATAATTTTACTATAAAATCGACATCAAGATGAATCTGACTGAAAACAAACAAAAATACAGCAAAGGCGATATTATCATGCGCCAAGGCGATGAAGGAGACAGTGCCTACATCGTTGAAAAAGGTCATGTTGAAATCGTCATTGAAAAAGACAACGGTCTTGTTCAAAGTCTGGGCACCCGCGGCGAAGGCGCCCTGATTGGTGAAATGGCCATTATCGATGACAAACCAAGGACGGCAACTGTTAAAGCCTTGGAAGATTGTGAGTTGCTAGAAATAACCAAATCAGATTTTGAACGCAGAATGCAGGCTTCTGATCCTATTATTCAAATGATTGCCCAAGTTGTGTTGGCCCGTTACCGGGATACGATAAAAAGAGCGCATATTATTGGGAACAGGGACTTCCCCACCCCCGAAGATCTCGAAAAAAGCTATATTCAGCAAAATAATGC
The DNA here is from genome assembly GCA_965216405.1 of uncultured Micavibrio sp. Taxonomy (GTDB): domain Bacteria; phylum Pseudomonadota; class Alphaproteobacteria; order Micavibrionales; family Micavibrionaceae. The sequence goes on from OZ244161.1 coordinate 668,207, forward strand.
CGTTGAATCATTAAAAATAGAAAATGAATTCAAAAAAGCACTCAAAGAAGACCAGCTACTTTTATATTACCAGCCGATTATTGATCTAAAAACATCGGAAATTATCGGCTTTGAATCATTAATGCGCTGGAATCACCCTGAAAAAGGGTTTCTTCCCCCGGATCTTTTCATTCCCATTATCGAACAATCAGGCCTGATTGTTGAAGCAAGCCGGTGGGTATTAAGCCAATCCTGCAAAACATTAGCTAAAATTCAGGAAACTTTTGAGGATAACGGCAAGCTTTTCGTCAGCGTTAATTTCAGTAGTGTCGATATTAGCGATTCAGGGTTTCAGCAGCATTTCAATGCCGCTTTACACGAGAATAACCTCACGCCTAAACAAATTCATATCGAAATTACCGAACGTTTATTAATGGATCAGCCTGATATCGCCCAGGAAACACTCCAGAAATGCCGGGATTTAGGAGCATCGGTGTCAATTGACGACTTTGGAACCGGTTACAGTTCTTTAAGTTACCTGCATCATTTTCCTATTAATGTTCTTAAAATTGACCGTTCTTTTATTACCAATGTCGAGGATAAAGCCTCCTCACGGGAGCTTGTAAAATCAATTATCGCCCTTGGCCAAAATATGGGCATGAAGATTATTGCCGAGGGAATCGAAAAAGAAGAACAAAAACAAATACTTAAAGATATGGGATGCGATGCAGCGCAAGGCTACTTCATTGCAAAGCCCTTACCCGAACAGGACCTTTTTGCTTTCTTGTCGTGATAGCTAAAAATTAGCTAAAATCCTTACTAATCTTCACTCTCCCTTAAATATTTTCTTATATAATTGTTAGATAAATTGACAAAAATGTCAGAGAAAAAAAAGACAATACGGGGATTAGGGGAATCAAATGGCACGTATAAACGACGATGGCTTGAATGAACAAGCCAATAGCAGCGACTCACAATCATTAACCATCGATGTTTCCGGACAAAGTATTATTGAAGTTCCCAATAGTGAATTCATCAGTGATTCTACAATCATGCGCGAAGGACAGGATTTGGTCCTTGAGACTGCGAATGGTGAAAACCTTACTTTGGAAAATTACTTCTTGGCAAATCCCGCTCCCCAGATTGAATCCCCGGACGGTTCCGTTTTAACCTCTAATCTTGTGCAATCATTTTTAAGTTCCCCTCCAGAATACGCACAAGCCAGTTCTATGTCAGACGTTAGTCCGATTGGAGCTGTAGAAGAGCTAAGCGGAGAAGCCAGTGTGATACGCGCAGATGGCACAACTGAAACGTTAACGCTTGGAAGCCCTATCTATCAGGGTGATACTATTCAGACATCGGAAACTGGCGCTGTGAATGTTATGTTCATCGATGAAACCAGTATGGCGGTCAGTGAAAATGCCCGCTTATCCGTTGATAATTATCAGTTCGACCCACAAACAGAAAGTGGTTCTACGAATTTATCTGTTTTAAGGGGTGTGTTTGTTTTCACCAGCGGACTAATTGGCCGGGATGATCCGGATGATGTTCTTATTGATACCCCTGTCGGTTCCATCGGTATCCGCGGAACCATTATTGCCGGGAAAATTTTACCAGGTTCAGATAGTGAAATTACAGTGATGGAGGGGGCCATTGTTGTAAAGAACGCAATTACTGAAAAAACCCTCTCTGTCCAATATGAATCCTTACGCCTGGGCGGATTTAATGACGACATGATTGAAATTGGCGTGAAAGCGGCTAAAGACGTTGGTAAAACTTACGGCTCTGTGAAAGATGTTGTGCCAAAACTCTTTAGTTCTATTCATGATTCAGAAAAAGAAGAAAATAATTCAAAGGATGCGGCTGACGATAAAAATCAAGAAGAAGAAACAGAAGAAACAGAAGAAATTTTAGAAGAAACAGATCAAAAAGCGAATGCGGATGAGGGCAGTGAAGAGCCAAGTGGAGAAAACACCCTACAAGAGCCTGCGGAGTTACAAAAACTTACTAATCTCATTGATGTTTTAGAAAAGCACCTTGATCAAAAAGACCTAAAAGAACCTGCCCAAAGTAATCGGTTCAAAGGCATCGAAAAAACACTGACTAAAAATATAGATCAACTGGATATAGAAGACCTTCCCCCTCGTGTCGCAGAAGAACTAGGGCTTAATGATCTTGAATTATTTGTCGACACCGAGCAGTTATTCGAAGGCTCAAAAACAGGGGACGCGGTTGGCGATATATCTATTAGCACTTCACATGCAGGTCTGGTTACCTTTACATTTGAAGACGGTACGTCGACCAGTCCTGATGGTTTTTTTGAAATTGTACAACATGATACACAGGCAGCAGAACTTGTTTTGACAGCTGCCGGCGAAACGGCGATGGCTGCGGCAAATGTAGACTCCCCGCTTGCTACAGGACAGGGCTACACAGTTATTGCCACAAGCTCCTTCGGAACAGACCGGGTTACAATTGCAACCCCTCCGAATGTTTTAGATGCTGCCGTCTATATTGATCCGGGGCATAGCGGGTTAGACTATGCACTCTCAAATGAAGGCGTAATTCCTCTCAATTTTGAAATCGGGGACTATGACGGCGATGGAGACATTGATTTTGGGCAAATTGATGCCAATCAAGATGCTATTATATTGGACGATATAAACAATGCGGGCTCCGTATTAGACTCAGATAATACAAAAAATTACGATAATATCACCAATGTCGGAGACACAGACAACGACGGATTTATAGATGTTGCCTTAGGATCGTCGACGGATACGGTATCGGCCATTGGTGATGCCGGTAGTGTGAAAATTATGGATTCAAACGGCTCCTTATCTATTGGTAATCCGACACCCGAAGCAGGAGGCGATCATTTTGGTAATGCTGTGGCTGCTGCCGGAGATTTTAATGGTGATGGATTTGATGATTTTATTGTAGGCGCGGTTGATAATAACAACAACGGTGCTTCGCAGACTGGGGGATCGGCTTTCATATTTACTGAAAACAACACGAGTGCCTCAAGTTTCACACAGATCAGAGGTCTTCCCACATCCTTACCGGACTCAAATTTAGATTTTGGATATGCTGTGCATGGCGTCGGGGATATTAACGCGGATGGTCTGAGTGATGTCATGATACAATCGAATGAAGGTATAAGTATTATTTTTGGCTCCGCCACAAATTATCAAGAAGACAGCAATAATTTATCGGTTAGCCAAGGATCTACTTTCCCGGGCTCATATGCCGCTGCCGCTGCCGCAGGTGATGTAAATGGCGATGGTTACGATGATATAGCCTTTACTTATGTCGATGGCACGACAGTGACAACTCTTGTCGTGTATGGTGTAACAGCCGGCGGCGTTATAAACGTAGATGACCCTGCAAATGCTTTAAAAATTATAGATTATGATGTTACCGATCCTTCCGACTATACAATACAATCTGTTGGGGATTGGGACGGTGATGGATTTGATGATATCAGAATTGGCGAAGCAACTGGTGATCAATATATTGTTTTTGGTCAAGCTGCTGGAAATGCTGATTTTGTTTTCGACTCTGATGCAGCAGACGGCGCAGGAACACCTGGTATAGAGGACGGTCAAGTAGCAGCGACAGCCAACGATCAGGCTTTGGTAGGCGATGTTGATTTTGATGACAATATGCACAATAATATCAGCATGCGTGGTGGTGCGGGAGATAATAAGTTTCTCATTTCCAATGATACATTTCTGAATATTGATGGCGGCCATGGGACTGATAGCATTGATGTAAATTCAAGCGTCGACTTTTCAGCTATAAACTATGAGCAAATCAGCCAAATTGAAAAAATACAGCTTACCCAAGACAGTGCCTCTGTCGTCTTGACAGCTGAAAACATATTCAATCTGCTCAAATCCAGTGACGATGGGACGCTGACAATAGAACTTGGTAATACCGTGACATCGGCAAGCCTGAATATTGATGCTTCTACAGATTATAGTGATGATACAGCAGGTGTCGTTAATGCCTTAAATGAGCATGTAAGCGGCGCGACCCATGCGGGAACAACGGGTGGGTATGATCATTATCAAATTGGAAACTTCGATCTTTATATCGATACGGATGTAACAACAGCGGTAGTCTAAAAATTATTTACTCTTCGCAACAAAAACACCATCCCAATCTTCCGGCGGTGGTGTTTTCGTATATTTGATAATTCGCTTTTGATATAAATCGTAGTAAGTTTTCAGTTGTCCTTCTGCCAGCGTTGCAGCTTCCTTACAATCTTGCGCCGCACATGCAAAGTCTGCAGCCCGGTAAGCTGCAAGCATACCATTATGCGCGGCTTTCCATTGTTGAAAATTTTTCTCTTTCGCTAAATCCGCATCTCCTAACAGGGTATAGATGCGAACGGCTTGTTCCCTTCCAACAACCTGGAGGATATCTAATTCCATGAAAGCAAGTTCGGGAACCTGTTTTTGAGTATCCTCTCCCACAAGAATATCAACACCATAGGTTTTTGTTTGCCCTTCTAAACGAGAGGCAAGGTTGACTGTATCTCCCAAGGCGGAATAGGCAAATCGCTGCTTTGAGCCCATATTACCCACAGAGCATAATCCGGTATTAACCCCAATCCCCGCGCTTAATAATTTGGGCACGACTCCCGCTTTTTCGGCACGTTCTGTAATCATGTTATTAACGGGTACGAGCGCCTCGTTCATTTTTAAGGCGGTTAAACAGGCCTGACGGGCATGATGTTCATCATCGAGAGGCGCATTCCAGAAAGCCATCATCGCATCGCCCATATATTTATCGATGGTACCCCTACTCTGCATCACCAAATCCGACATAGGCGTTAAAAAATCATTCATCAATTGGACAAGTTCTTCCGGCTCCAGACTTTCAGATATTTTTGTAAAACTTCGTATGTCTGTGAACATCACACTAAGCTCTTTGACCTCACCCCCAAGTTTTAATTTATCCGGATTCTTGGCCAGCTCTTCCATAAAGACAGGGGAAATATAATGCCCGAAAGCTGTCTTCACCTGCCGGCGGTCAAACTCTGCTCTCATATAACTTAACAATGCGGAACTGATAAAAAGCAGGAAGAAAATTGCACTCGGATAGACAGGATCCAGCAAAATACCGTAGTGCACGTAACCAACCCACGATCCCGCAAACATACAAAGAATCGTAAAAAAGGTGAAAAAACCCAACCATAAGAGATGGATAAAAGGTGCAAGCAATATAATTGCTAACCCTGTTATCCCAATAATGAGAGCTTCCATCCCGTTAATAAAATCCGGCCGTTTAAGAAAGCGGCCTTGTAAAATTTGCTCTACAATATTGACATGCACTTCCACCCCGGCAACAAACTGGTCTAAAGGCGTCGAACGAATATCACGCAGACCTTCCGCGCTTGTTCCGACAAAAACAATTTTATCCTTTATTTTCTCTCCAACATTGCTTTGTTTTTCATCTGATAGAATTAAATGGGCGGGGACATATTCTTTTTTACCAATGTGACGGTAATGCACCCAGAATTTTGATGATACATCTAAGGGTATGGCATGCGCGCCAATAATGACTTCATATTTGAGGTCTAACGCTTTTTGATTTTTCTTTTCCTTAATGATCATCCGTGCATTCGGGTCTATCGATACGCGCAACGCCTCCAATGATAAAAGCGGGTAAAGTATTTTAGAATCAGTGGAAAATTGTGGCGGGTTAAAAGAAGAAAACAGCGGAACTTGCCGGATTATACCATCCGTTTCCGGCTCCACCATAAAATGCCCGTTGCCAGCAGAAACACCGGAAAAAATAGGCAAGTTTGTTGCCACACCGAAAGCCTGGTAGCTATGATCTATAAACTCATTTTTATTTTTAAGTAAAAATGTCGGACTAACAGGTTGTTGCGGCACTCTTCTTGTTTCATTCGGTTTTGCGCTGGTAAAACCAGTAACCACATTCCCGCTTTCCTCAATCGTCTGCGAAAAGATTATATCATTATCAGGTAATTGGCTGATAATCTCTTTTGCCTGGGAGAACTCTTCTTCATTAGGCAGCCTTTTTACAACAGAAGCAGGAGATGTTCTGTCCTCTTCGGCGAAAACAATATCAAAGGCTACCGCCTTGGCTCCCATAGAATCCAGATTTTCAATTAATTTTGCCATGATATCTCTGGGCCATGGCCACTGCCCGATCTGCCTTAAGGAATTTTCATCCAGATCGACCACCACAACCTCTTGTGAAGGTTCACGCTGGTGTAGCTGGTTATAGCTATCGAAGATGAAATATTGGAATCTTTTACGAAGCTCATTTTCAGAACCGCTAAAAAAAACAGCCGCGATAAGAAGAAATAATAAAATGGAAATATGAAACCATTTATTAATGACAAGTTTTTTCATCGTTCTGTTAAGGCCTTGTCTTTAGCGCGCATAACAGGCTTCATAAGATAACTGAAAATGGTACGCTTGCCTGTAATAATCTCGGTTTCTGCCACCATACCCGGTGTAATGGGTAACGGATTTTCTGCCGTGCCTAAATAATTTTTATGCGCGTGGACTTCAATTTCAAAAAATATATTTCCATCATTGTCTGTCACGCTGTTGGCGCCCAATCTTACCAATTTTCCTTTCAACGAGCCGTAACGCTGAGGGTCGTACGCGGATATTTTTATATTAACATCCTGCCCCGGTCTAAGAAAAGCGATCTCCTGCGGTGTGACCTTCGCCACAATTTTTAAATCATCATCTAAAGGAACGATTTCTACCAGTTTCATGGCCGGTTCAATCACCCCACCCACTGTTTTAAGGGTAATTTTATTTACGGTCCCCTTGACCGGCGAGCGTATTTCTGTGCGGGATACACGATCCCCGATGGCTGTTAAGCTCTCGGTCAATTGTGATATTTGTGATTCCACGTCATTCAATTCACCCAGTACCTGACTGCGGAATTTATCTTCGCGGTCCTCTCGCTCCCGTTGTGTGCGCCGCAGCTCTGCATTTAACCCCGTTTTCTTTTCACCGGCTTCGCGTATCTGCCCTGAAACATTCGACAATTCGCGATTGAGCCTGATTTCCTCAAGCTTAGGCACTGCTTTCTTACGAACCATTTCACTTGTAATCGCCAATTCCTCGTTTAAAAGAGTGCGGCTTTGGCTCAGGCGGTTAATTTTCGCCTGTACTTCTGCAAGTTCTGCTCTGGCGCTGCTGATTCTATTATCAAGAATGGATTTTGCATTGCTAAGTTCCTGCTGGCGTGAGCGGTATAAGGCTTCTTCATTGCGGGCTATATCAGGATATTTTTTAACAATCTCTTCGGGCACGCTGAATGACTTTCCATTTGCCTCTGCCAAAAGTCTGGCACGTTTTGCTTTTAACGCCAGCGTCTTGGCTTCGGTGCCTCTTTCTTCGGATGCAAAAGCGACATCATTAACCTTCATCAGGATTTGATCCTTATCTACCGTCTCCCCTTCTTCAACCAGAAGCTCCGTTAAAATCCCCCCTTCAAGGCTTTGCACAACCTGAATTTCCTGTGTCGGAACAACCTGACCACTACCATGTGTGATTTCCTCTATCTCACTTGTATTTGACCAGTAAATAAAAGCGGCAACAAGCGCGGCGATGGCAATTAATAGAAAATGCGAGCTTTCAGACGGTCGCATACGTGTCGCCGCCTCAAGGTCTGCCATAAATTCTCTATCTTCTTTCATTTTTTATTCTCTTGGGGCAACAACCTGGCCTGTTGAAATTAATTTTAAAACTTCATCTCGTGCGCCATCCATTATAACACGGCCCTGATCCATTAGAATGATACGATCAACCAAAGTTAATAAATGATGTCTGTGCGTAATAAGTATGAGTGTCTTATCTTCTGTCTGCTCTTTTATATGCTTTGTGAAAACAGCCTCGGCCTGAATGTCCATCGCATTTGTCGGCTCATCACATATATAAATATTCGGATTGGATAAAAGGGCGCGCGCCAGAGCGACGCACTGTCTTTGCCCACCGCTTAAAGCCTCTCCATGTTCCCCAACGGGGGCATCATATCCCAAAGGATGCTGTGAAATAAACTCATGGACACCGGCCTGTTTTGCAACGTCTAAAATTGCTTCGTCACTCGCATGAGGAACAGAGACCGTAATATTATCCCTGACAGATCCTCTGAACAGCACAACATCCTGTGCTATATAAGCGACATTCCGTCTTAAATCTGCCGGATCAATTTGTCTGTAATCTGTATCATCATATAATATAGACCCTTCCAACGGGTCATATAATCCCATGGCAAGCCTTGCCAACGTGCTCTTCCCCGAGCCAATACGGCCAATAACACCGACTTTCTCACCCGGTTGAATAATAAAGCTGGCGCTATCTAATACTTTTCTGTCTGTCGATGGATAAGCAAACGACACTTTCCGGAATGTAATCTTGCCTTTTAACGAAGGACGGTGAAGAAATTTTGTTGTCGCAGGACGCTCAACCGGCTTCTTCATAATGCCATTTAGCGTTTTCAAGGCCATTTGCGCCGTATGGTAACGGCTCATTAAATTAGCCATTTGTCCGATAGGCGCTATGGCGCGACCAGAGAGAAGAACACAGGCAATCAAGGCACCCACGCTCATATCACCATCACGGACCAGATACATGCCCATTAATACCACAAAAATGGAGGCTGTTTGCTGGATCCATGTCGATATATTGGCTCCCATTGAGGAGACAAAGCGTGACCCTTGCGCATATTTGGCATTTTCTGCCAAGAACCGGCCATATTTTTCCCGCATTGCTCCATCAGCACCGGAAGCCTTAATGGTTTCCAATCCATGGATACTTTCAATGAGCAACCCGTGTTTTTCCTCGGCTGATTTCGTAGATTTTTTCACAAGAGCTTTTAATGGGAATTGCAAAAGCAGCCCTGAAATAAAAACAAGAGAAATCAGACCAAGCAGAATAAAAGCAACCGGACCGCCTAAAATATAGATCACAAAAATAAATAGAAATGTAAAAGGGAGATCAATAAGTGTCGTCAGAGATGCAGAGGTAATAAAATCCCGTACCGAGTCAAAATCCCGCAGCATATTCGCAAAAGAACCGCTGGAATTGGGTCTTTCGGATAATTTTATATTTAATAACTGATCATAGATTCTGTTCCCGGCCACAACGTCCACGCGCCTGCCCGCAATATCGATAAAATAGCCACGCAAATTGCGGATAATGAAGTCAAATACGAAAATGGTGATGGCCCCTATCCCCAGTACCCATCCTGTTTCAATCGCATTATTCGGTATAACGCGGTTATAGACATTCATAATAAAAATAGGACTGGTCAGGGCAAAGCAATTAATCAATATCGAAGCAAGCGCAACCCGTGCATAGATGCCTTTGCAAGAGAGCATGACGCTCCAGAACCAATGACGGGAGGCATCGTCTTTATGAGGAGCGTCACGATCTTTAAATTCCGGCTTGGGATGAACATAAATAGCGTAGCCCGTATAATCTTTTTGGAATTCTTTTAAAGGAACAGCGCGTTCCGAGGCTGTCTCAGGAGACCATATTATAGCGCTGTGTTCTTTATGGTTAATTTGCAAAAGGACACAGGCCTGCGCATTCTTTAAAATCAAGACGACCGGCATGACCGGTGCTAAAATTTTTTCAATTTTTTTACGCTGGACAATTTTTGCCTTTATATCAATACGCTCCGCAGCTTCACAAAAAAGCTTTGGCTTCATATTCTGCTGACCATAGGGCAAACCGGCAGTCAGAGCCTGCCCCGACCTAGCCCGGCCATAATGAGCCGTCAAAAAGACCAAACATTCTAATAAAGGGTCCAGGGGTTTTGCCTCAGAGGCCAATTTCTATTCCTCCGATAAATTCGTTATTCACTGTCGATATAAACACGTTCCGATGTTTTATCTATAACGGAAAGATCATTTTCCATTTCGGCATGGTTATCCTGCATGCTTTCAGTCGTATAAAATTGGACATCAATATCTTTAGAAACTTTTTTCGGCACAGCCCCGTCTTCTATCGCCTTCTGGGGATATCTCTCTTCTTGAGTATTATGCTGCTCCACTTCAATTCTCTTTGATACTCTTGGTACAGAAACAGGGCTTTTTTCACCCATAGCCATGTCGGCAGGGATCTGCTCCGCTGGTTGCAAGACATCACTTCCTGAAGAAATAATCTCTTGAGACTCAGACTCTACAGGCATGTCAAGATTGTCAGAAACCACAGGGGTTTCGGCGATGTCAGGTTCTTCCGTCTCTTGCGATATTTTGGGAATGACAGGTCCTGCCTCTACCAAATTATCAGAAGGAATTTCTCTTATAATTTTTGCCTCAGAGGCCGGAGAGGCCACCATGGAAGAGTTGATAGCTTTATTAATGTTACCCATGCTTCCCCATATGAGGTAATGAGAAAGAATATTTCTGTAATCGGCAGTTATTGCTTCAAGCTGCGTGTTAAAAAGCTGGTTTTCTGCCTGCATAATTTGTAACAAACGCACCACAGCCCCTTCAAACTGGACTTTATAAGCAGCCAACAACTCTTCAGCAGCACTTTCGCGTTTTTTTATCAGCGATAATTGTTTTTGCGCCGTCTCATATTCTGCATAAGCGCGACGTATCTCGCCTTCTACACTGCGCATATTTTCATGATTTGTGGCAATGGCTTCAGCATATTGTGCCTTTGTCCGACGCGTTCTGGCACTTTGGCCGCCCCCTGTTTCGAAGGCCCAACTCATTTTAATGACGGCTCTGGCATCTTCTGCTTCACCACCGATCTCTTCACGTTGATCTCTTTGCAGATAAGATAACTCGCCGTCTATATCCGGATAATAGCCTGCTTTTTCTGCCTTAATATCATACTTTGCAGCTTCGATTTCTTTTTGAGAGGACAAGATTAGAGGATGCTCCGATTTCGCTCTTTCTATGGCAGCTTCCACATTACCATCCATTAAGGAAATAGCGGCAGGTTTGCTAATTTCACTCGTCGGCATCTGCCCAACCACTTCCCGGTAGTTTGCATAAGATGTTTCCAGCTGTCCTTCATAATCCATCGCAGCGCTTTTTAAGGCTAAACTGATATTCTTGGCTTGCGCTAATTCTGCTTTATCGGCCACACCATCATCCACCATCACCTGAATTCGGTTGGAATAGTCTTCTATAATTTTCCGGTAATCATTTATTTTGTTTAAAATATCTTTTGCCTGCGCAACCGCTATATGCGCCTGAACGGCCTGAAAAGTCAGACTTTCTCTAACATCTGAAACGTTTAACTCTGCTGATAAAATACGTGCCTGCGCCGCATTAACACGATTACTGGTTTCAAAGGCATCAAAAATAGGCTGTGTAATAGCCGCATTTCCTTCGCCATACCATGAATAAGCAGCCCCTCTTGTAACCGTTAAGCCGCGGCTGGTGCTGTTATCAGCATAGATCCGCCCTGCAGTGGCATTTGCCGACAATTCAGGAAAATAACCTGAGCGGGCCTCCGCTTTATCTTCTTCACTTATTTTCTTTTGAGCCACAGCTGTTTCTATCGACGGGTGCGCCGCCAACGCAAGCCCAACAGATTCCTTAAGCGTTTCCGCATAAGAAAAATTAGGTAAGAAAGCAGCCGCCATTAAAGGCAGGGCTATGAATATTCTTTTTATGCTCATAATAACTTCTTCAGAAAAAAGGCGATCGCCATGAAGCATTTGGTGGTTTAAATTTAAAGGTTTATAGTCTTTTAAGCAAGCATTACGCTGCAATTCACATATTTTGATCGATTCTTCCTAATAAAAAGTTAATATATAAAATAAATAGCGGCCATTAGTTTCTATGACAAATCCTTCTCAGCTTGATGCACGATTTCTTCCGCCCCCAACATGGGAAACACATTATTTTGACAATCCCTGCACCTCTCATCGTGTGCGCTATTCCTTCCTGCCTGCCAGCAATCAACACAAAGCCAACCTGATCATCCTGCCGGGTTTAAGCGAATTTGGTGAAAAATACATAGAAACCGCTACTTTCTTTGGGGCTAAAGGATTTAATGTGTACGTAATAGATTGGGCCTATCAGGGGCTATCAACCCGGCAACGAAAAGCGCCCCATAAAAGACATTCAGACGGTTTTGAAGCCGATGTATCGGACCTGGATTATCTGATCCAAAACAAAGCAAATAATGAAAAACCATTTTTTATGCTTGCCCATTCGATGGGGAGCAATATCGGCTTAAGATATCTTATTAGCAGCCCTGAAGTATTTAAAGCAGCCTCTATGAGTGCGCCACTTCTTGGTATTCAGGATTTAAAATTTTTTGCTTCTCCAATAAGAGTTTTATTAAAATTTCTAAACCCTTTTCATCACTGCTATGTACCGGGCGGACATGACTGGAAGGAATCCAACCGGTCCAGCGATGGAAAAGATATTTTTAGCTCTGATCCCCTACGCGATCAACTCCATAATACCTGGAGCCTTCATAATCCGAAATTACAAGTTGGCAGCCCGACACTTAAGTGGCTTTATGAAAGTTTAAAGTCCATTCGCTTTATTAAGTCCAGATATCATCATATTCAAATCCCCGTTCTTATCGCCCTGGCAGGAAAAGAAAAACTGGTTGATAATGAAGAGATTAAAAATGCAGCAAAAAAAATTAAAAAAGGCTCGTTGCTTGTCTTAGAAGGCTCAAAACATGAAATCCTCATGGAAACAGATGATATTCGGGATAAATTTTTATTCGAAACAGTAAGAGTTTTTACTGAATCAATGTAAGCCAGTCATCTTCACTTAAAATTTCAACGTCTAACTCTTTTGCTTTTTTAAGCTTTGATCCGGCATCTTCTCCTGCAATCACATAATCTGTCTTTTTGGAAACAGAACCGGATACTTTTGCGCCAAGACTTTCGGCCTTCGCTTTGGCTTCGGCTCTCGTAATCTTTGATAGCGTGCCGGTGAAAACAACTATTTTTCCTGAAACGGGATTGTGAGAAACTTGAACCTGAATATAAGGTTCGACTGTAATTTCCCTTAATAAATTGTTTAACACCTCTTGATTATGAGGCTCTGCAAAGAACCCGATAAGATCGTCTGCCACAGAGGGGCCGATATCTTCGATATTGATCAAATCCTCATAAGCACCACTTTCTCTATCTTGCGCCTTGATCATTTCTTTATTCAAAGTTTGTAAATCACCGTAGGAACTTGCCAGACGCTTGGCTGTCGCCTCCCCGATTTGTCTGATTCCCAAGGCATAAATAAAACGGTTAAACTGGATTTTTCTACGATCATTGATAGCCTGAAAAAGATTACGGGCAGAAACATCTCCCCATCCTTCGCGTGCACGAATTGGGGTTAAGCTTTTTTTATCCCTTTCCTCAAGGGTAAAAATATCGGCAGGTGTTCTGATTAAGTTATCCTCCCAGAACTGCTGAATAATTTTTCCTCCCAGCCCGTCAATATCAAACGCCAAACGGCTGACAAAATGTTTCAAACGCTCGACTGCCTGCGCTTCACAAACCAGTCCCCCAGTACAGCGCCATGCCACCTCCCCTTCTTCACGGATTGCTTGCGATTGACATACAGGGCACTGATGAGGAAAGTTATAGGGCTTGGAATCCTTCGGCCTTTTCTTATGCAATACATTCACAACTTGCGGAATAACATCGCCGGCCCTTTGGATGGTGACATGATCTCCAATACGGATATCTTTTCGCTGGATTTCATCTTCATTATGAAGTGTCGCATTCGATACGACGACACCGCCCACTGTGATTGGTTCCAGTCTGGCAACTGGGGTCAAAACCCCCGTGCGTCCCACCTGAATATCAATACCGTTAATAACGGTCACGGCCTGTTCGGCCGGAAACTTATGTGCTGTTGCCCACCGCGGCGCACGTGATACAAATCCCAAACGGTCTTGGTAATCAAGACGATTAACTTTATAGACCACACCATCAATCTCATAATTCAAATCAGGGCGCAGTTCGGAGACAGATTGATAATAGTCTAGAATCTCCCCCGCTGATCGACATAACGCGGAAGGCTTTGCTTCACTAAACCCAAAAGATTGAATATTTTCCCTGACTTCCCACTGCGTAGCACCTATAGAAGAACTTATCTCCCCTAAGGCGTAACCGAAAAAATATAAAGGTCTCTTCGCTGTGATAGTCGCATCCAGTTGTCTCAAACTTCCGGCTGCGGCATTACGTGGATTGGCAAAAGTCTGCTTTCCCTCTTCTTCTTGCGTTTTATTTAACGCCAAAAAATCATCGCGGCGCATATAGACTTCCCCACGGACCTCCAAAATATCCGGCGCCTGTCCGCTTAGCTTATGAGGCACATCCGAAATAGTTTTTACATTCTCGGTAATATCCTCCCCTTCATAGCCATCTCCGCGCGTTGCCGCTTTAACCAAATGTCCCCCCTCATAGCGCAAGGAGCAGGACAGCCCGTCAATCTTAGGTTCTGCAACAATTTCAACATCCTCATTGTCGTCTAAGCCCAGAAATCGACGCACACGTTCAAGAAAATCGTTTAGTTCTTCTTCACTAAAAACATTCCCGAGCGACAACATCGGTACAGAATGCTTTATCTTTTTAAACCCCCTTGCGGGTTTTGCGCCAACGGTTTGTGTAGGGCTGGAATCAGAAACAAGCTCGGGAAATTGTTGCTCAATCAATTCTATTTCGCGCCGTAATTGATCATATTGAGCATCACTTATTTCGGGTTGATCTTCCTGATAATACTTTTTGTCATGATGCGCTATTTTCCGGGCAATCTCGTGATGCCTGATTTTTGCCTCTTCGTAATCCAGATCAAGTAAAGCCTCTGTTATCACGCTGCACTCGCTTCCAGTAATTTTCCAGCAGCCGCACGGGCTTCTGCTGTAATCTCAGCCCCTGACAACATCCGGGCAATTTCTTCCTGACGTTGGGTCGTTTCAAATAATGGAATTATATTGGTGATGACCTCTTTTTTACCTTCCTTGGAAACAATCCAGTGATGGCCTGCCACTGCTGCAACCTGTGGAGAATGAGTTACAACAAGAATTTGGCGGTGAGCAGCCAATTGCAATAACCTTTCTCCGACGGCAGCAGCAGTCGCACCGCCGATCCCGCTATCAACCTCATCAAATATAAGGGTATCTTCCAGCCCGACTTCTGCCATGACAACTTTTAAGGCCAGCATAAAGCGTGACATCTCCCCGCCGGAGGCTATTTTATTCAACGGCCCCGCCGCAGCGCCGGGATTAGGGGCGACTAAAAACTGAACTTGATCAAAGCCATTTTTTCCCCACTCATTTTCACCTAGTTTTTCAACACTGACTTCAAAGCGGGCTTTATCCAATTTAAGGGCAGGCAATTCTTTCATCACCAGTTTTGATAATTTTTCGGCCGTCTTTTGCCGTAAAGCGGACAGCTTCGCGGCATTTTCACTATAGACTTGTTTGTTTTTTTCCACTTCTCTTTGCAAAGAAGCGAGATGGTCATCCTGGTTATCAATGGCATCCAATGCTGCCGCGAGCTCGTCTCGTTTTTGCGGCAAAGTATCAATTGTACAACTGTGCTTTTTTGCCTGCGCTTTTAAAGCAAATAACCGATCATCAATTTCAGATAAAGAATATTCATTATTATCAATGTCATCAGATAGCGCCGTTAAGGAAGATAAAACTTCCTGAATTTCGGCGTTCGCACGGTCCATTGCGGCAATGGCTTCTTGCCCATCCTCTCCCAACCGTTCCAGGGCCCGCCAAACGGAGCCGGCCTGAGACTCTATTTCTTCAATTCCTTTTTGAGCCTCATTTAAACCATCTAAAATCTGCTCGCGCTGCATCAGACGGAAGCGCAACTGCGTTAATTCTGTCTTCTCCTCTGCCTTCGGATCCAAGGCATCAATATCTTCCAAGGAAGTCCGGTAAAAAGCTTCATCCTCGCGGGCCTGATCCATTGCGGCTTGCTTTTCAAGAAGCTCTTTTTGGCTTTGCTGCCACTTTTCCCATGTGCCTTTTACAGTTTTTATTAAAGATTGATGCCCTGCATACTCATCGAGCAATCCACCATGTGATTTAGGATTTAAAAGCGTTTGTGTGTCAAACTGGCCATGAATTTCGACCAGCATTTCGCCGATTTGCTTCATTAAATTTATGCTAACGGGCTGGTCATTGACAAACGCTTTGGAACGCCCGTCTTTCGTGACTATACGCCGTAGAATAAGCGTTGTATCACTTTCCAAATCCTGTTCTTCGATAAATTTGATCACGGGATGGTCCGGCGCTGCTTCAAACAAAGCGGATACGCTTGCCTGGTCTTTTCCCTGACGCACCAATCCTGCGTCAGATCGGGCGCCCAACGCCAATCCTAATGAATCCAGTAAAATAGATTTGCCCGCGCCGGTTTCCCCGGTAAGGGCACATAGACCGTGTTGAAAATCAATTGTCAGTTGGTCTATCAGAACAACATTCTTGATGGTTAAGCTGGCGAGCATCTTTCCCGCCCTTTCTTAGTCTGGCTTAAACAGGGAATTGACCGTTTTATCAATAAAGGATCTATCCTCTAGAATCTGCTGGCGGGATTTGGCATCCAGAATTTTATAACTGTCTTCATACCACGGGGAACCAGGATAATTATGCCCTAAAACAGCCGCAACGCGTGTTGCCTCCGTACGAAGTCCTAAGGTTAAATACGCCTCAACAAGACGGTGCAGAGCTTCGGGCACATGGGTTGTGGTCTGATAATCTTTTACCACCGTACGAAAACGGTTCATGGCTGCATTAATCTGGTTGCGGTTAAGATAGTAACGGCCGATTTCCATTTCTTTCCCGGCCAAATGGTCCAAGGTGAGGTCGCGCTTTAATTTTGCATCACGGGCATACTGGCTATTTGGGAAACGGGTGATCAAAGTATCAAAGGCTTCCATTGCTTTTCTGGTCATGTCCTGATCACGGGCCACGTCTGAAATCTGCTCATAATAGGCCAGCGCTTTAATGTAGTAAGCATAATCAATTTCTTCGTTACCGGGATGAAGCTCAATAAAACGGTCAAGCGCCAAAATTGCCTCATCGTAATTATCACCTTCATAGGCAGAAAAGCCGGCCATGAGTTGCGCCTTGGTTGCCCATTTTGAATAAGGATATTGACGCTCGACTTCTTCAAATAAACGTGTCGCTTGTCTGTATTCTTGTGCATCAAGGGCCTGGGAAGCTTCTTCATATAGTTCTTCAGCAGGTTTGGCTGGCGTATCCGCATCTTCTAGTACTTCGCCTTTTTCAGAAGAAGAACAGGCCAGAAGAGACAGGCTGAAAAAACAGGTCAATATGATCAAAATAGTATATCGCATACCCATATTGATAGCGCTTTAGCAGGCAAAATAAAAGGGCTAACCTTATGATTAGCCCCATCTTTTACAGATTTAAAGTATTACTGGAAGGAGGTGACCGAAACGCCTGTAGCCCGCGGTCTAGCTTTATAAATATGGGAATCGCTTTCTTCCATATCAATGAACAGATCAAACGTTTCCCATGCGGTTTCATTCTGCATCAGGGCTTTCAGCGCTTTGTAATTCATGTCATGGCCGGCACGTATGCCATGATAAGAGCCTATCAATAAGCCTCCACAAAGAGACATATCGCCGATCGCATCAAGTAGTTTATGGCGGATAAATTCGTTATCGCAGCGCAATCCTTCTTCATTCACAATACCGTTATCATCAACAACGATAGCATTATCGAGGGAGCCGCCTTGGGCAAGGCCATTGGCGCGCATCATTTCGACATCTTGCAGCAGGCAAAAAGTACGGCAATCCGCCAAATCATGTTTGAAGTTACCGTTTACAAGCTTGATTTCAAAACCTTGTGTTCCGATGGCCGGATTATCGTAGTCAATTTCACCGCCATAAACAGGAACGGAAGAAGGCTTTAACGTGACGACTTTATCACCTTCGCGATAGGTAACCTCTTTAAGAATGCGGATTGCTTTTCTCGGGCTGCTTTGAACTCTAACCCCGACGTCTTCAATGGCCTTCACAAAAAGTGCGGAACTGCCATCTAAAATAGGAACTTCAACACCATCAATGTCGATCAGGGCGTTATCAACACCACAGCCCCGCAAGGCTGCCATGAGATGCTCTATCGTGCCGATAGTCACGCCCGATTCATGGCCTATCACAGTACAAAGACGGGTATCAACGACATGAGACCAGTGGGCGGGAATCAGGCAATTGCTAGGGGTATGTTTAAACACAATACCGTGCCCTGTGTCGGCAGGCTTGATCACAAGATTGACCATCGCACCAGAATGCAGTCCTATGCCGCTCAGAGAAACAATATCTTTTAATGTGTGTTGCATAAAAATCCTAAACTTAAAGCTTATTACATTTTTAAGTATACGGATTGCGCGCACAAAGCTTAAATCACGCTTTGTTGCGGTCTGTAACATTTTCCAGAGCGGCGAAGAATCGATATTTTCCTGCACATATGAAAAATCTATTTCCCCGCAAGTCTTTGTTTTAAATAGGATTTATGAAATTCTAATCTTAATAGATGCAAAAAAAGGGAGCCGTAAGGCTCCCTGTAGTAAATCATCTGGAGGACACCAGATAAACTTTTAAAAATCTTTTTCTAGTTCGCCTGACGACGGAGGAAGGCAGGAATATCAAGATTTTCTTCCTCATTGGCACGCGGTGCCGCTGCAGGAGAATCGATATTTAACTGACCTTGGGAAGGAGCGGCTTGGGTTGCCTGAGCATTCCCTTCCTGAGGAGCGCGAATACCAGTAGAAGAATGGAAACCACCTGATGAGCCTGTAGAAGAAGACTTCCCTGTTTGTGATTCTTTTTCCTCTTCCCCGCCCATCGCAGATGTCACATCTTTGTAGGCGCCTGTAATACGCTCAAATAAAGAAGGTGTACGGCGACGCTCTGTTGTCGACGCAGAGTTTGCGCCCGGAACAGGCGGACGTAAAACCAACCCACCATTGGACGTAGAAGGGGGAGCCTGCGTTGCCTGAGGCTGCCAGTTCATACTTTGCGATTGAGGTTGAGCAATCTGTGGCTGATAAGATTGTTGTTGTGGAGATGCCGGACGCATCATGCCGGCCTGAGCCGCAGGAGCATAAGCAACATCATCTTGTGGAGCAGGGATAACAGGACTTGGCGGAATAAAGCTGCCCTGATGAACATAACCACGTGATGAATTTGACGAAGCGCTCATCTGAGATGCTTGAAATTCACTTTGTTCAAACATATCTTTTTCAGGCTCATCCTTTGTCGCGGGCTGTGTCATTGTACGGGAAGCAGAAATCGCAGTCTGAACCGTGCTTCTAGCAGACGGAATATTCTGACGCGCGCTTAATGTCATGGCACGGGCAACTTCCGTTTGGGGAACGGCACCAGTTGATGTGGTTTTCTTCTTAGGTTCTTCTTCTTTCTTGCTAATAGCCGTTACGCGCACTGTTGATGTGCCGCCTGAAGATTTTTGATCACTTGCGACGTCAATTCCAGTTGCAACAACAGAAACACGCATTGACCCTTCAAGTTTTTCATCGAAGGTAGAACCAAAGATGATATTGGCATTCGGATCAACTTCATCGCGAATACGGTTACAGGCTTCATCAACTTCAAACAGGGTCATATCATGTCCCCCTGTGACGTTAATGATGACGCCGCGCGCGCCCTTCATAGAAACATCATCCAGAAGCGGGTTATTAATCGCTGCTTCAGCGGCTTCGGTAGCACGACGGTCACCTTCGCCCTCACCTGTTCCCATCATCGCCTTACCCATTTCAAGCATCGCAGAACGGATATCGGCAAAATCAAGATTAATAAGACCGGGCATAACCATTAAATCTGTTACGCCGCGAACGCCGGACTGTAAAACGCCATCAGCCATTTTAAAGGCTTCGGCAAAGGTTGTCTTTTCATTCGCGACACGGAACAAATTCTGGTTTGGAATAACGATTAATGTGTCAACATAATCCTGCATTTCTTCAATGCCGGCCTCCGCCTGACGCATACGGTGTGTGCCTTCAAAATGGAAGGGCTTCGTGACCACACCTACTGTCAAAATTCCGCTATCGCGGCAGGCCTTGGCAATCACAGGCGCCGCACCGGTGCCTGTACCGCCGCCCATGCCGGCTGTAATAAACGCCATGTTCGACCCATCAAGATACTGCATGACTTCATCCAGCGATTCATGGGCCGCCTTCTCCCCTATCTCAGGTTTTGCTCCTGCGCCTAAACCGCCGGTTACGTGCGCGCCCAATTGAAGCTTGTTATCACATAACGAGCCTTCCAGCGCCTGCGCATCTGTATTGCAAACCAGGAACTCACATCCCTCGAGAGCGGATGAGATCATATTGTTAACGGCATTTCCGCCAGCGCCGCCAATTCCGACGACTGTAATTTTAGGAGACAATTTCTGAACCTCTGGTGTTTGTATTCGAACGTTAATCATGTGTGGAACCTCCGTGGCATGATTTCTTATTTAGATTCTATGGTTATCTTTTTTAAAAAGGAATCGTGAATTTCCCGCGATTTAAAAAAGACGGTGGGTTTTGTTTGTTTTAAAAGCTTTTTTCTCCCCAGAATACACTTCAAGAAATCGAACTAAATGACTCTAATGAATCGACTTTCTAGATTGTGTCAGTCTTTGAAAAAACTGCCAAGAGTCCTTGTGCAAATAGGTGTGGATAACTCATGGATATCCACTGGATAATCACCAGTTTTCTTTCCACCAGTATTTAAATTTCTCTAAAAGCGAGCCGGAATCAACGGTTGCCATGATTTCAGCAGGCATTTCATGGCTGTGGGAAGTTAAATAAGTTAATAACCCTGCCGTTGTGGAAAAGGCTGCACCGCTTACGGCATCCGGCAACCCGCTCAGGCGGATTGGACGCCCTAAGCGCACTTGTTTATCCAGGATCATTTGCGCCAGATCACGCAATCCGGGTAACTGGCTTGCGCCCCCGGTTAAAACGACTCGGCGCCCTGCTGAGACGCCTTGAACATTATTATCAAGTTTCTCCCGAATCATTTCCAAAATTTCTTCAAGCCGCGGCTGGATAATCCCAATCAAAAGAGAGCGCGGCACAAGGTTTTGCTCATGGGAATCTGCCTCGCCCAATTGCGGCACATCAATTAACTCATTTTCATCGCTGCTTGTAACCATGGCGCTTCCATAAAGCGTTTTTAACCGCTCGGCATCATTATTGGAACAGGTCAACCCGCGCGCAATATCATTGGTCACATGCCAGCCTCCCAAGGGGATAGAATCAGAAAAAACCATTTCCGCCCCCTGAAACACGGCAAAAGAAGTCACCCCCGCGCCCATATCAATAACCGTACATCCCAGATCCATCTCATCTTCTACAAGCGAAGCAAGACCTGCGGCATACGGGGATGAACACAAAGAAGCAATATCCAGATGGCTGCGCTCCACGCAATTTGCCATGTTTTGAAGCGGGCCCAACTCCCCGGTCATTAAGTGGATATCCACATCCATCTCATTTCCGGTCATTCCGCTGGGGTCCCGGATACCGTCATTGCCATCAATTTTGCAGTTCACTGGAATAGTGTGCAGTAGTTCGGAATCATTTGTGATGATTTGCTCCTGCGCTTTTACCAAGGCTCTTCTGACATCATTATCCGTGACAACCTGTCCGGCGATTTGAATGTTAATCGAAATACGGTGTGATTTGGTCTGAATACCCGGCACATTCACAATCACTTCCCGAAGCGGGTAGCCCTTCATGGCCTCTGCGGCCATGTTTTCCGCCGTATGAACAGTCTGCCGAATAGCATTATCGGCGGCATCGATATCGATGACGGCACCGGTTTTCACACCTCTGGAGGCCTGGTACCCGACGCCCAATACCTCGATTCCGCCCTCATCATCAATAACGCGGCCAATCAAACAGGCAACCTTATGCGAGCCTATATCCAAGGCCGCAAGCAAGGTTCCTCTGGGTTTATGCTTTACTTTCATTTTTTGGAATTCTCTTAAATTGCTCCGCCGCTGGCTTTTTGATAGCCCGTTTTATACTCCTGAACCGCGCCGGGAAAAGTGCGCACTGTAATACGGTTAAGCTCCCTCACGTCAATGGCCTTAATATCTTTATCCATTAATTGTTCTTCTTCATGCATCGCGGCCAGACGCCTTAAGGCAAGGGCAGGCTCTTCTTCAGGCAACTTAATAATCGCCCCGTTTTTTAACGTCACATCCCAGCGCCGGTTGGAAACCAGTGTGGCAGCTTCAACGCGCTTTTGAATTTCAGGTTCGGCCCTTAATAGCCTTAGGAACGCCGGGGCCTGTTCAGGAACAGAAGCGCCGATGACGATGACATAGTCCTGAAACCGTTCCAGCTTATGCTCTGTCAGCACAACGCCTTCCTCATCAATTAAAGAAAGACGCTTATTACGCTGCCATAAGGCCATCGGCTTTCGCTCATGAATATTGACGTAAATGGTATCGGGAAAACGCCGCTCCACCTGAACGGATTTAACCCATGATAGTTTTTGCAACTGGCTTTGCGCATCATCAGGCTTGAAAGCAAAGAGTGGATCACCCTTATTGCTGCTTATAATCGCACGGATAGCATCAATATCCGTGTAATGCCTCCCTTCAACAAGAATATCCTGAACGGCAAAACCGGCATTGGCGGTCCGACTATAAAATTTATTTTCAGTCCACTGGGCAAAACGGGTCGAGGCCTCAGACATAAAAAACCAGGCACCTAGCCAGCCTAAGAAGACAAGGCAGCCGAAAACCAGACCAAAACGTTTGGCCCAGAAAATTACGCGCTCTGCCGACGCGCCCCGTCGCTTGAGGATGGCGCTGCGCTTTTGACCTTTACGTGGTTTTCTTTGGGCAGTTTTTCTATTGAACCATGACATTTTGCGGTTTCCACCAGATGAGAACAAAGTTGAACGAATGACATGCCGTTATAGACACATTGTGACGGGCCGATTGATTCAGCAGTTAATCCCGGCTGTGTATTGATTTCCAAAAAACATAAGCCTTTTACGCCCTTGGAATCATCATAGCGGAAATCGCACCGTGCTAAACCATGGCACCCTAAGGTATTATACACACGTTCGGCATAATCTAAAGCCGCATCATAGACATCTTGAGGAATTTTTGCCGGCAATACGAGTTCCGTTCTCTCATCCGCATATTTCGCCTCATAATCAAAGAAACCGCCGGTATGGGAAATAATGTCAGTGACCGCCTGGGCCTTCCCGTCCAGAACCGCGACTGTCAGCTCCTTTCCCGGAATGTACTCTTCTACCAGCGCATAATTACCGTAATTCCAGTTCTGGCCGATCGTTGCAAGATGGTTACCCCCCTCTTTAACGATATATATATCTACACTGGAGCCTTCATTATAAGGTTTTACAACATATGGGCGGGGAAGAATAGATTCGGCCATGACATCTTCCTTGGTAGCCAAAGTGCCGTTCGCAACAGGAACGCCGACACTTTCGGCAACACGCTTGGACATGGTTTTATCCATACCAATAGCAGAAGGCATAACACCGGAATGCGTATAAGGGATTTCCATCAGGGTCAAAAGACCTTGCAAGACCCCATCTTCACCAATCCGGCCATAGATATTATTAAAAACAACATCGGGCTTGGGTGTTAAATCATTGATCAGTTTTTGAATATCTTTCGTGACTTCAATTACTTTCAATTCATATCCTGCTTCCCGTAAGGCCGCTTCAACATTCTTTCCCTTCGTCAGGGACACGTCCCTTTCAGCATTCCAGCCCCCTACTAATAAAGCCACAGTCTTTGTCATGCGCTTTCTCCTATCCGCCTGATCTCCCATCGTAAAGTGATTCCATATTTTTCAGCAACGCGGCTGCGAATTTCTTCCCCCAGCCTTTCTAAATCTGCGGCAGTGGCATCTCCCGTATTGATCATAAAGTTGCAGTGCTTTTCACTCATCATGGCGCCGCCGATTTTCAGTCCGCGTCCGCCAACCTGATCAATAAGCTGCCAGACCTTTGTGTCTTCGGAAAGACCGGCCTGTGACAATTGCGCGGCAGAGGGATTGGCAAAAGTCGACCCTCCTGTTTTTTCACGGATAGGTTGGGATTGCTCCCGCTTTTCTTTAATTTCTGACATGCGGGATTGAACCCGTTCCGGATTTTCTTCTTTTCCCGCAAATGTAGCATTTAAGAAAATATAATCTTCCGGCACCTCAACATGGCGGTAGGACATACCCATTTGATCAGGGGTAAGAGTATGGAGATTTCCTTGTCTGTCGAATGCCTGACACTCAACCAAAACATCTTTGGTTTCAAGGCCGTAGCAGCCTGCATTCATCCGCAAAGCCCCACCAACCGAACCGGGGATACCGCTAAAAAATTCCAGCCCCCCTATACCGTTTACGGCAGCTTCTTTCGCCACGCTCGCATCCAATGCCAATGCGCCTGCGATGATTCGATCGCCCTCAACTTTGATATCAGCAAATTCACGTCCCAACCGAATGGTCACGCCGCGTAATCCACCATCCCGAATAATGCAATTCGAAAGGACGCCAAAAATATGAACCGGCACATTTTGAGGGCAGTTTTGAAGGAAGTGTTGCAGATCTTCCTGATCCGCAGGTTTAAAAAGCACATCTGCTGTGCCGCCGCACCGAAACCAGCCTTTTGTCCCTAAAGAGGCATTTTCAGTGTATCGTCCGCGTATTTCAGGTAAATCCCGACTTCGTGCATTCTTCATCATATGCATTTTTAACGCGAAGTAAGTAAGAAGCGAAGCCCTATTTATATTTCCGTCTAACTAAAAACAAAAATATATAAAAGGATAATGATCGGGATAGGCACCCCAACCAACCAAAGTATGATACCTTTCATCAGAATTTCCTTTCAAGAAGTTGTACGAAAAACATACACTTAAGGCCTCAGGAAGTTCCATGACGTACAAAACATTTATTGAGGGGGATGTATTAAGCGCTTCGTTTTTGCCGCTTGGAAAATTCGGCATCCAGTTCTTCAGGCAGGTCATACGCCCACTTGCTGATCGTACCTGCGCCTAGACAAACCACCATATCACCTTCTTCGGCAGTATCCGCAACCAGGCCAGCCAGGGACTCTTTATCCGGCAAGGCCCGCGAATCTTTATGGCCGCGTTCACGAATACCGGCAGCCAGATGACCTTTATCAGCGCCCTCTATAGGATTTTCTCCGGCAGCGTAAACATCAGCAATAAAAACAGAATCCGCATCGTTAAAGCAGGTACAAAAATCCTCGAACAAATCATGCAGGCGCGTATAACGATGCGGCTGCATCACCGCAATAACTTTTTTGCCTGATTTTTCAACCCCTTGGCGCGCCGCTTTCAACACCGCTTTGATCTCAACAGGGTGATGACCATAGTCATCAATCACAGTAATGCCGTTGCTTTCTCCCGTTTTAGTAAAACGGCGTTTGACACCGCTGAAATTCTTCATAGCCGTTTTCATGACGGCTGCAGGCACACCCATTTCATGGGCAATGGTGAGAGAGGCTAAAGAGTTTAAAACATTATGATCTCCCAGCATTGGAAGGAATACGTCTCGTAGCGTTTCGTCTTTTGCTTCGCCTTTTTCCGATGTCATCCATCCTTTAAATGTCACATCAAACAAACTGCCTGCGGCGTCGGTTCGTATATTGGATACCCGTACATCAGCCTGCGGATTTACCCCATATGTAATCACGCGCCGGTCAGCCAACGCCGGAATCATATCCTGTACGGCCGGATGATCAATACACATCACGGCAAATCCATAGAAAGGCAGATTATCGATAAAACGGCGAAAGGCCGCTTTGATATTATCGTAAGACCCATAATGATCCAGATGTTCCGGGTCTATATTGGTAACAACTGCGACTGTGGCCGGCAATTTGGTAAAAGTGCCATCACTTTCATCGGCTTCGGCCACAATCCAGTCACTCTCCCCGATACGCGTATTGGTACCGTACCGGTTAACAATCCCCCCATTAATAACGGTGGGATCGTACCCGGCCTCTTCCAGCATAGTCCCCACCATTGTTGTTGTCGTGGTTTTACCGTGGGTACCGGCTATAGCAATCGACCATTTCAGGCGCATAATTTCCGCCAACATCTCCGCCCTGCGAACAATAGTTTTGCGGGCTGCTCTGGCCGCTATTAATTCAGGATTATCATTTTTAATCGCAGACGAAATAACAACAATGGCCGCATCCTCAATATTTTCTGCTTCGTGGCCAATAAAAACTTTAATTCCATGCTCCCGCAGGCGGGCCACATTGGCACTATCAGAAAGGTCGGAGCCCTGCACTTCGTAACCCAAAGCGTTCAGCACTTCGGCAATGCCGCTCATACCGATACCGCCAATACCGATGAAATGTAGCTTTCCGATTGTCAAAGGCATTGCCCGCATGATCGTAAATCCTTCGTTGTTTATCTTTATGCGCTATCGCGCCCTTGTGTCAGATCGAATGTAACGTTGGCCTTTTTATCCCAGCCGCTTGCCATCGCCGTCACAATATTCCCCAGCTTTCTGGCCGCATCCGGCTTTCCGCAGGTTCTGGCATTTTCCGCAGCGTTAAAAAGGGCTTCGGGATTTTGTAAAAAAGTTTCAATTCGGGCAAGCAGGGCATCAACGGTAAAACCTTCTTGAGTCATAACCCACGCTCCGCCAGCATCAAATACAGCATCCGCGTTGCGCTTTTGTTGCTGGTCCTTATGGTGGGGATAGGGCACGAAGATGGCAGGTCGGCCTGCCGTTGTCACTTCGGCAACCGTTCCCGCACCGGACCGGGCAATAACCAGATGTGAATTCTCCAATTTCTTCGCCACATCATCGAAAAAGGGTGCCAGTTCTGCCTTCACCCCGGCTTCTCTATAAGCGGCATCCACCTTATCTATATCTTCCTGACGACATTGCTGAACAATATGTAACCTAGACTTATGGGATCCTGATAAATTATCAACGACCTGCGGCAAAACCTCACTAAAAATACTTGCGCCCTGAGATCCGCCCAGAACAAAGATTCTGAGCACTCCATCCTGTTCTAATGAAGGATATGGCTTGTTATACAAAGCAGCGATATCCGGGCGCACAGGATTCCCCACGACCACACTGCGTACTGCATCACTTTCATTCATGCCCTGAACATTCGGCCAGGCAAGCGCAATCCTATCTGCCTTCGGTGCCAGATAGGCATTGGCCTTGCCTAGAATCGCATTTTGTTCATGAATAATTGTCGGAATATTCTTTTTTTGGGCGGCATATACGGCTGGAAAAGACGGGTAGCCGCCAAATCCCACAACGACCGCAGGTTTGATACGGTCCAATAATTTACGCGCCTGCAAATACCCTATACCTAAGGACAACATGGTTTGCGCTTTACTAAAAAGGCCGGATTTTAAACTTCCAGATTTTAACACATGCACAGGAATACCATCGGCAAAAGGCTGGTATTTCTTACCGCGCACATCAGTAGCCAATGTCACGCGGTAACCACGGTCAATTAAATCCCTTGCTAGCGCCTCTGCGGGAAACATGTGGCCGCCCGTGCCGCCTGCACTTATCAAAATCTGTTTTGCCTCAGTGGTCATTTATAATTTATCTCCTCCGACAGGCCTGATGGACAGTCCGCTTTGCGCAATGCCGGATCGTGTCTGCCGCCTCGTTAATGCCAACACCATACCCATTGCAACGCTCATCGACAATAAAGAAGAACCGCCATAGCTAATAAAAGGCAATGTCATCCCTTTTGTCGGTAACAAATGTAACGATGAGCCCATATGAATCAAGGTTTGTAAGCCCAACATTGTTAATAAGCCGCCGCTGGCCAGTATAACAAACATATTTTCACTATCTTGTATCCTGTTAAGGCCCCTGACAATGATATACCCATATAATCCAATCAGAATGATGATAAAAAACAGGCCTAATTCCTCCCCTGCCACGGAAAAGATAAAGTCTGCATGCGCATCAGGAATGGAAAGCTTTACAGTCCCCTGCCCCGGTCCCGTTCCGAAAAGACCCCCATTTTGAAATGCTTCCAGCGATTTTTCTATCTGATAGGTATCCCCGCTTTCCGGGTCCAAAAAGCGATCAACACGGCTTTGTACATGGGAAAGGGAAAAATAGGCCATAGCCGCCGCACCAATCGCAAAAACCAGTAACAGCAGGATAATCCGAAAAGGCAGCCCTGCAATAAAGATCATGCTCATAAAACAAGCCGTGACCACAAACGTCATCCCCATGTCAGGCTGTAAAACCAATAAAGAAGCTAAAACCCCGTAAATTACCGCCGCTATTTTTGTGCCCGGAAAACTTGGCTTGTCTTTATGCAAGGCAATAAACCACGCGGCAACAACGATAAAGGCAGGTTTAGCAAATTCACTGGGTTGCAGGGAAAAGCCTGGAAGATGAATCCAGCGCTGCGCTCCTTTAATTTCCATGCCGAATGCCAAGACATAAATAAGGGCAACAAAGCTTCCGGCAAGTAAAACACAAGCTACCCGCCAGATTTGCCGTGTATTTAAAAGAGAAAGCCCTACCATGATACAAAAAGAAGGAATCAGAACAATGAAATGTCTTAAGACAAAGTGATATTGTCCTAATCCTATTCGGGTAGCGACAGCAGGACTGGCCGCCACAACCAAGACAATCCCGATAATCATGAGCGCAATCAAAAGCGCCAACTGAACTCTGTCAACGGTCCACCACCATCGTGCCAATAGGGATTTATCTGTACGGGAAAAAAAACTCACTTATGCCTCTTTCACCAATTCCATGATTTGGTCTGCAAATGCCTCGCCCCGTTTTTCGAAAGACGAAAACTGATCCCATGACGCACAGGCAGGAGACAGCAAAACCGTGGCCTTCCCGTCAAATTCCTGCGCTTCCTTATGGGCCTTTTGCGTGGCCACATCGAGGGTCCGGCATTTTTCAAACCCGTAACCGTAATAAAACAGCCAGGCAGAAAATTCATCCAGCGCTTCACCGATGACATAGGTTTTAACTGTTTTGTCTTTAAATATTTCCAGCCCTTTTAAACCTGTTTCCTTAGGCCGCCCGCCCACAATCCAGAAAATATTATTATAGCTTGCCAATGCTTTTGCTGCCGCTTCACCATTGGTTGCCTTGCTGTCATTTATATAAGTCACATTGTTTTTTTCGGTAACTTTATATTGGCGATGCGGCAAACCGGGAAAAGTTTCAAAAGCAGCATGAATCTCCCTTGCTTCTAAACCGAATTGCCTCGCAACAGCGTAAACACAAGCCGCATTCTGATAATTGTGAATGCCTTTTAAAGTCTCTAAATTATCAAGCGTAAGAACCTTTTTATTTTCTCCACTCCTATTTTCAAAGAGCGCATTAGAAGTAACAAATAAACCTTCAGGAATTTCTGTTTTTACAGATACGGGGACACATTGCCGGTGTCCGTTGAAAAAAGTCTGGTTAAATAACTCCTGCGTATATTCATCATCCGTCCCTATCACTGCCAAACCCTCACCTTCCAGAATTCGTGCCTTGGCTGCAATATAATGTTTCATACCGCCGTGACGGTCCAAATGGTCTGGCGTGATATTTAATAAAATAGACATATCAGGGCGGAATGTCGGGCATAAATCCAATTGGTAAGAAGACATTTCTAAAACCAGAACCTCAATCTCTGTAAGATCAAGATCAAAAACAGGCTGGCCAATATTCCCGCCCATGACCGACTTGATTCCACATTCATGAAGAACATGTGTCATCAAAGCCGTCGTTGTTGATTTACCGTTTGTGCCTGTAATACCAATTGTTTTTAACCCGTGATTGGCGCGATGGAGAAGTTCCAGATCACCAATGATTTCCAGATCATATTGCTGTGCATTCGTGACCACTGCATGGGGTTCAAACGTATAAGGCACACCCGGCGCTAGAAGTAAAAAAGCATAAGCCGACAAATCTATTTTTGTCAGATCTTCGATATCTGCACCTAATTCTTCGGCCTTCTTTTGATTGTCTTCTTTATCATCCCACGCTGTCACTTGAATGCCTGCCGCCAATAACGCTTTAAGGGTGGACAGGCCTGATACGCCCAAACCAAAGACAGCAACAGGTTTATTGTTTAATTTTTGTGCGTATGAAGATAAATCAACCATTCGGTCTTTATCGTAGTTTAAGAGTCGATAATCCCACAAGGGCTAAAATGACAGCAATAATCCAGAAACGAATAACCACTGTCGGTTCAGACCAACCCTTTTTCTCGAAATGGTGGTGAATCGGCGCCATTTTGAAAACACGCTTACCGGTCAATTTATATGAAGCCACCTGAATGACGACAGACAAAGTTTCAAGAACAAATAAACCGCCAATCACTGCTAAAACAAGTTCATGTTTTACAATGACGGCTATTGCCCCCAAGCCTGCGCCCATAGAAAGCGATCCGGTATCTCCCATAAACACCATGGCAGGCGGCGCGTTAAACCAAAGAAACCCCATACCGGCACCGATTAAAGCCCCGCATATAATGGCAAGTTCCCCTGTTCCCGGAACAAACTGGATGCCCAGATAATCAGAAAAAACGGCATTCCCGACCAGATAACTAATAAGACCAAAACAAGCAGCCGCAATCATAACAGGCACGATGGCCAAACCATCCAGCCCGTCTGTTAAATTTACCGCATTCGAGGCACCGACAATAACCAGCATTCCAAACGGGATAGATAAAATTCCTAAAGGTAGAAGATAATTTTTTACAAACGGAATTGATAGCCCCGTTGCGATATCCGTGGTTGTGTAATTAAGATAAGCGGCTATAGCCAGAAAGCCGATACCGAACTCAAGCAGCAGGCGCACTTTTCCTGAAATGCCATGATGGGATTTTTTGGTCAGCTTGGCGTAATCATCAGCCAAACCGATCACCCCGAAGGAGAGAATAACCCCGCCGACAATCCAGATGTAAGGATTTGATAAATCTGACCAGAGCAATACCGAAATCCCGGCGGATATCAAAATCATTAAACCGCCCATTGTCGGCGTTCCTGCTTTTTTAAAATGCCCTTCGGGACCATCCTCGCGGATAGGCTGTCCTTCTTTTTGTTTTTTCTTAAGCCACTTAATGGTCGCAGGACCGATGATAAAACTAATGATGAGGGCCGTCATAATTGCACCGCCCGTGCGGAAAGTTATGTAACGAAATAAATTAAAAATCGCAAAATCTTCCGCTAACGGATAGAGCAAGTGATAGAGCATACTTAGACTTTCTTTTTATTCTTTAATTTATCGGGCAAGGCACGCATGGCTTCAACAACCAGCCCCATTTTACTCCCCAATGAACCTTTGACCATCACCACATCCCCGGGAATCAGGACCTCCGGCACAATCTGCGCCAGCTCTTTACTGGTTTCCTTATGCTCCCCGCGTTGGTTCGCAGGTAATTGTTCATATAATTTTTTCATATGTTTACCACAGGTATACACCAAATCAACATTTGCCGCCTTTAATGGCAAAGCCAGATCAGCGTGCATTTTGCCACTATCAGCCCCCAGTTCCAGCATATCTCCCAGAACTGCAATACGTCGTCCGCCACGGCCCGGATCAATCAGGGCGAGCACTTTAAACGCTGCGCTCATCGCCAAGGGAGAAGCATTATAACTTTCATCAATCAATGTAATCGGATTTTCCTTTTCATAGATTTCTATAAGTTCCCGTTTTCCTCGCCCTATAATCGGTTCCTGCCGTGCGATAGCACTCGCAGCTTTGTGAATATCACCCTCCATCAATTTGACTGCCAACAACACTGCCAACGCATTACAGGCAATATGCCTTCCGGCTATTTGCAGGTTATATTGTACCTCTTCGCCATCAATGATTGCCTTGGTGCGTGTGCCGTTTGCCGCTTCAAGGCAATTAAGCATGCGGGCGTCGGCCTCTACATGCTCTCCAAAGCTGTAAACTTGCAGTTTTTTGGATTCCGCTTTTTCTTTTAAAGTATCAAAATGATCGCTGTCACGATTAAGAATGGCCACGCCGCCTTCAGCCACCCCTTCGAATATTTCTGCCTTGGCATCGACAATGCCCTCTATACCATTGTCAAAATGTTCAATATGGACAGGAGCGATGGTCGTAATAATAGCGATATCAGGCTTAACCATTTTTGTTAGGGGTATAATTTCACCGGGATGGTTCATCCCCATTTCAAAAACTCCGTAATCTGTTCCCGCATGCATCGAAGCCAGACTTAACGGCACCCCCCAGTGATTATTATAGCTTTTAACACTGGCATGTGTTTGTCCTTGAACTCCAAAAGCTGTGGCCAGCATTTCTTTCGTGCCGGTTTTACCAACACTTCCGGTAATGCCGATCACTTTGGCCCCGCATCGCTCACGCGCAGCCTTACCCAAAGCCTGCATGGCCTTTAACGTATCAGGCACAATTAACAATTTATCCGGACTTATACCGTCAATTTCTTGACTAACCACGGCTGCGACAGCACCGTTTTCAAAAGCAGCATTCACGAAAGCATGCCCGTCACCATGTTCTCCCGTCAGGGCAACAAACAAATCCCCTTCCTGCAAGGTACGGGTATCAATAGAAATACCGGTCGCCTTCCAATCACCCTGACACTCCCCTCGCGTCGCTGCCACAGCCTCTTTCGCAGTCCATATTACATTCGATTGTATCATTTTATGCTTTCTCTATCGCTTTTTTAACTTCTTCTACATCATCGAAATCATGCACAACCTCACCAATAATCTGGCCTTGTTCATGACCCTTTCCGGCGACCACAAGCACATCGCCCTG
Organism: uncultured Micavibrio sp.; assembly: GCA_965216405.1. Lineage (GTDB taxonomy): Bacteria > Pseudomonadota > Alphaproteobacteria > Micavibrionales > Micavibrionaceae. Next base: position 700,934 of record OZ244161.1, read on the forward strand.
ATCTAATTCCTTAACTGCTTTTTGGATCGCTTCGGCGCGGTCCGCTATTTCAACGGCACCTTCTGCGGCCTCCATAATCTGGGCACGAATTTGATCCGCGTCTTCATATCTAGGGTTATCATCCGTCACGATAATTTTATCTGCATACTCTGTCGCTATTTTCCCCATCATCGGGCGCTTGCCGGGATCACGGTTCCCCCCGCAACCAAAAACGCATACCAACTTTCCTTCAGTATGAGGCTTTAAGGTTGTAAGCACCGTTTCCAACGCGGCTGGCTTATGTGCATAATCAACATATACCGCACCACGCGGGTGTCCTGAAACGAGTTGTAGGCGGCCAGGAACACCGCGTAACTGTTCCAATAACGGGGCATATTTGGGGGCATCATTATCCTGTGACAAAACCAGCCCAAGCGCGCATAACGCATTCATAACCTGAAATTCCCCAACCAACGGCAACGTCATGGTGAACGCCCTGTCATCAATTGAGAAGACAATGTCCTGTCCATCCGGTTTGGGATCACGGTTTAAAAGTTTTATCGTTTCTGCCGACTGTCCGTAGGTGACGATTTTATGATTAGCCGCCTGACAAATTTCTATAAGCCTTTGGGCATAGTCATCATCTGCGTTGATAACGGCGGTTTTTCCTTTCTCCATTACTTCGGCAAAGAGGCGTGTTTTTGCCTGAAAATATTCTTCCATGTCCTTGTGATAATCCAGATGATCGCGAGACAAATTTGTATATGCCGCCGCAGAGATATTTACGCCATCCAGACGATATTGGTCTAACCCATGGCTCGAAGCTTCCAGGGCAAGATGATGAATGCCGGCGGAGGCCATATCGGCCAGATCAGCATGAAGAGATTGTGTATCCGGTGTGGTTAAACTGCCGTAGCGGCGCATTCCCGGTCCACGCACACCGAGCGTACCTAAAGAAGCACATTTTTTTATTCCGGATAAATGCCATATTTGTTGCACGAAGGAGACGACAGAGGTTTTACCACTGGTCCCTGTGACGGCGACAATATTTGCCGGTTGCAGCTTATAAAACTTCGCCGCTATTTTTGCAAAAGCCTGACGCGTATTATCAACATTAATTAAGGTCACATCACCATCGTTATCCGCCGGCAAAGAAACGCCTTCTTGCGCCAAAATATAGCGGGCTCCATGGCGGATGGCATCTTCGATATAATCGCTACCATCGGATTTACTTCCGGGCAGCGCAGCAAACAAATAATTGTCTTTCACTTGACGGCTGTCGGATGTCACGCCTTCAATGCCAAAAGTATTATTATCATTTAGAAGATCAGTGAGCTGCAATTTTTTGCTCCTCTTTAATTTGTTCTTTCGTTTTCACGTAACGCATCAGGCTTTTTTCAAATGGTGCCTCTTGAGATTGAGGTGGCATACCAAGCACTGACGTCATGGCAGAAATAATGCGGCCTACAGTGGGCGCGCCAACCCATCCTCCCGTCGCATAACCAAAACTTTCCTTATTGCCCTGCGGTTCATCCACCATGACAAATACCAAATAACGGGGTGCCTCCATTGGAAACACACCAAGGAAAGAGGATATTAATTTCTTCCTGCTATACCCGCCACGACCGGGTTTTTCTGCCGTGCCGGTTTTTCCGCCAACCGTATAACCAGCCACCTGTGCCTTGCCGCCTGTGCCTTCGGTGACGACCAACCGCATAAGCTGACGCATTCTGTGGGAAGTTTGTGGCGACACCACTCTCAAGTCAGGGCTGGAAGCGTTCTTTTTTGAGGAATCTTTATGAAGAACAATTGTCGGTGTAACCAACAAGCCGCCATTTATAATAGACGCCGCCGCCCTTGTAAGCTGTAAGGGAGAAACGGCAATACCATGACCATACGAAGCGGTAAGCGTATTCACCTCACGCCACGGTTTCGGCACAATAGGGGAGCCTATTTCAGGCACTTCAAAATCAGGCTTATCAAAAAGTCCGATATCTTTATAAAAGTTTTGCAGCTCCTCCGTCCCGACTTCTTTCCCCATCATGGCAGAACCAATATTGGAAGAATGAATAAAAACCTCAGGAAGACTCATTAAACGTTTTTCAGGATGATAATCCCGGATTTGAAAACGTCCTACCTTTATCGGTTCACGCACATCAAATGTTTTTGACATCGATACATTTGATTTTTCTATTAATGCTGCCGTAGAGAAAATTTTAAAAGAAGAGCCAAGCTCATACACCCCTAATGTAACGCGATTAAAAATTTCGTTATTATTTGCATTTTGATAGTTATGAGGATCAAAGTCAGGCAATGATACGGCAGCCAGTATTTCACCGTTTTCAACATCCATCACAATACCCGCCCCGGCCTTTGCATTAAAGGAGTCAATCGTGCTGGAAATTTCACGTTTTAAAATATGCTGAAGCCGTACATCCAAGGTGAGGCGTAATGGTTCATCCTGATTTTTCAAATACTCGTTAAAACTTGCCTCAATCCCGGACAATCCCTGACTATCAATCCCGGAAGTACCCACCATATGCGTGGCCAATGCCCCTTGCGGATAAAGACGGCGCATTTCTTCTTTAAAATTCAAACCCGGATAGCCCAGATATAAAACCGCCGCCTGTTGTTTCGGACTTATATTTCTTTTAATCCAGACAAAGCGGTTTTTTTGTTGCAACTTTTGCAAAAGCGACCCATACGAAATATCAGGAAAAATCTTTTGAAGATCTTTTGCCATTTTTGCCGGATCCTGGATAATTTTTGGATCGGCATACAAAGAAGATGTCTTTAAAGACCGTGCTAAAAGCACACCGTTGCGGTCTACAATATCGGACCGTATGGATGCTTCTTCTTTTGCAGGATCGATAATTTCATACAGATCATCCTCACCGCCATTGTGTAAGTAGCCTTGGATTAAGGCCAAATCAGTTGCCCTGGCCGCAACAATTACATAGGCAAACAAGAAAAATGCACTTAGTAAAAGCAAGCGCCCACGGGCTAACTCCAATGATGTCCGGCGGCTTCCGGTTAAATTAATTTTACGGCGACCATGTAAAATCACTGCATATCCTCCTTTGTGACATCACTAAGGAGGGCTTCAAAATTCTCGCGTTCTCTTTTTTGTATAACGGAGGATTTAAGCGGAATGGTTTTGGGAACGTTGCGCTGTTTTGTTGCAACATATTGCATTAGGTTGCTGGGTTTGGAAGGCGGCAGAACAGGCATCATAGGCTCAGGAATATCCTCGGCTTTTTCAATTGCCTTGGTTTCATGTGTAATATCTGCATCCAGATCAAGATTATCCAAAGCCAGACGCTCCAGACGTTCCGGACGATTCAGATAATCCCACTCAGCAGATAAAACCCGTAAAGATTCCTGCTCGTTACCGGTATTGCGTGAAATTTCAGATAGTTTCTTTTCCGCTTTTTGCACGGACTGGCTTGTCTGAAACAATAAAGCTCCAAGAAAAACAGCTAGAATCATTGTAAGAAGACCTGACAATCGAAACATTAGACGCTGCCCCCCCATGCCGGATTATTATTACGGTGAGCTACACGAAGTTTTGCAGAGCGGGAACGGGGATTTTCCTGGATTTCAGGATTGGAAGGATCAATCGCTTTGCGTTTTTTTAACACAAAACTGGGCAATTGATTTTCTTCCGTTGATTGCGGAAGATGGCGGGAATTATTGGAAGAACGACCGGAACGTTCATAAAAAAATGTTTTGACGATGCCATCCTCTAAGGAATGGAAAGACACAACCACCAAACGTCCGGAATCCTTTAAAAGTATTTCAGCAGCCAAAAGACCGCGCTCTAACTCTCCAAGCTCATCATTCACAGCAATACGCAACGCCTGAAAAGTTCTGGTGGCGGGGTCAATTTTATCTTTTGGTGATTTAGGAACAACCTCCCGGATAATATCGGCAAGCTCCAATGTTGTTTTAATTTTTTTGTCCTGCCGTTTTGCAACAATTCTTTTGGCGATACGGCGCGATAACCTCTCATCACCATAACGGTAAATCAAATTGGCCAATTCTTCTTCTTTTGTTTCATTGACAATGTCCGCTGCCGTCACCTCTTGCGTGGTATCCATACGCATATCCAGCGCCCCTTCATGACGAAAAGAAAAGCCACGCTCTGCCTGATCAATCTGCATGGAAGAAACACCAACATCGAGAACAAAACCATTCACCTGGTCAAAACCGGCTGCCTTTACCAATTCCAGGGCATCACCGAAGCACCCCTGAACAAAAATCAAACGTTCCCCGAATTTTTCCTGTAAAGCCTGTGCTGTTTTTAAGGCGGCTGGATCCCGATCAATTGCAATGACGGTGCAATCGGCAGATTCCAGAAATGCTTTTGTATACCCCCCTGCCCCGAAAGTACCATCAACATAGACTTCGCCATCAGCCGGAGATAAGCTTTCCAATACTTCATTTAACATGACAGGGTAATGGGCACTCATTCGCCGCCTCCTGTATGTTTTGGAATTGTCAGCCCTTGGGACTGCACCGCTTTACGCGCTGTTTTTTGGCGTTCTTCAAAACTGGAGGGATTCCAGATTTGGAATTTTGCGCCCATACCAACAAACGAAACTTTTTCAGAGAAACTGCCAAACTCAATCAAGTCTGCAGGAAGAATAATGCGGCCATCTCCATCCAGAGGAAGCTGAACGGCGCTGCCAAAAATAGAAGTCGCCAGATCATCCTGCTCCGTTGAAAACAAATCGAAGTTATCCAGCCGTTTCCCTATCTCCTGCATATAGGACCAGGCAAAACCTTCAAGACAAGCATGGGTATTTGAACGAAATAAGACGACACCCTGAAAACTTTGATCCGCCAATTCGGCACGAAACTGCGAGGGGACGGAGACCCTGCCCTTCTTATCAATCTTATTTATATATGTTGATAAAAATAACGCCATTTGGCTGTCATAACCCCACTTGAAAAAATGCCGATTGATAAAACAAAGTTGAAAACTGCTCTCTTAGAACACCATATCAGCCATTTGATGGAAAAACATGGATATATATGGGATATCATGGAACATATGCAAGGGTCAATTTGGCTTTGAGCCGATTTTTTTTCCATTCACAGATTAATTTTAAATGGCGCAAATCAGCCATTACCAATTGACATAACGTTAAAAATATCCCTTGGAAGGAATTTTTTCACTAAGCCATTGTTTTTATTGAAAAAAATATTGACAATAGTTTTTATTATGGTAAAACATTGCTCATACCAATAACGGTAATGAACTTAAATCTGTGTAAGGGGAAATACACTATGACTGCATTATTGATTATGGCTTTATCTGTAAACGGTGGACTTTATGTCGGCACGATCGCTTACAGCGCAATAAAAGCCGCAAATTTAGCCTAACAGGCGTTTATGACACACTACTCTACAAACCGCCCGACTGTTGCCCCAGCCGGGCGGTTCATTTTTGAAATTCTTAGCCAGAAGGCCTGTAAGCCGGGTTTTGTACTTTTAAAAGGCCTCTTACGGGAAACCCGAGCAGGCCATGCTTAAAAGCGATAATCATTCATCTAGGCGTTTTATTACTAAAACGCTCATGCAACCTACCCGAATGACAGATGGAAAACACATCTATACGCCATTCCTATTTGGTCTTGCTTCCGGTGGGGTTTGCCATGCCAAAACTGTTACCAGTTTCGCGGTGCGCTCTTACCGCACCCTTTCACTTTTACTTGTTTAAGAGCCGTCATGCCCGCAAGCGGGAGGACGCTATATAAAAACAAGAAACCTGCTCTCTGTTGCACTTTCCGTAGGCTTACACCTCCCGGACGTTATCCGGCACCGTGTTTTCATGAAGCCCGGACTTTCCTCACATTTATAAAATGCGCGATTATCCAGCCTTCTGGCAAAAAAGTTGTATCATACTTACTATTTATATAGCAAATGCCCTGCCAATAACGCATAGAGCTTTGCCCGCGTACGACTGCAAGATCGCCCCTGCGTCTTATTTTCAAAAACTTCGGGTAAGAAATGGCGTTGAAAAGCCAGAATAGCCTTATCGGGTTGGCTGATATCGTAACCGTAGTCTCCCAAGGCATGCACCACATCCATTCCCGAGGCTTTAACCATATCCTCGTCCGAGATTTCAGGCCACACACCGATCCCGTTTTGGGCAAGCAGCTTCCAAGGGAAAAGCTCACCGGGATCCTCTTTTCGTGCAGGCGCAACATCTGAATGCGCGAGCACATATTCTATGTCATGCCGCTTTTTTATTGCAGAGCACAATTGCATCACTGCCGATATTTGCAGTGAAGGAAAGTCACAATAGCCCCAGGCATGCCCGGGGTTAACAATTTCAAGCCCTATGGAATGGGCATTTATATTTTTCCTGCCCTGCCAGAAAGACATACCTGCATGCCATGCCCGTTTATCTTCCTCCACATGCCGGTAGACAGTACCGTCTTCATCGATAGTGTAATGGGCACTGACTTTTGATTGCGCGTCTGTCAGACGCTCCAGCGCCCCTTGGGCGGTTGGCATCCCCGTATAATGCAACAGAATCATAGAGGGGCGAACACCGCCCCGTTCATCAAAATTCGGAGAAGGTTTCTCGATTATATCAACCATGGCGCTCCTGCACTTTTAACAGCAACACTAAACCGATTACCCAGAATAATATAATCGTCGCCATACCGGCTTGCTGTGTACCGAAGGTGGTGGTGGCAAGCCCAAAGAACAAAGGCCCTAAAAACGATATCGATTTCCCCGTAAAGGCATATAAACCATAACTTTGCGTAATCATTGCAGGCGGGCATAACTTACTGATCATGGTTCTGCTGGCCGCCTGCACGGGCCCCATAAAGATCCCCAGCCCCAAGGAAAGAAAGATAAAAACCGTCTTACTATCAACTAGAAGAATGACACACCCAATAATAATCAGGCCAATCAAGGATATGATGATTGTTGGCTTGGATCCTAACCCGTCATCCGCATAGGCAAAGACAAAAGCACCCAGCCCGGCAGTTACATTTAGCCCAATGGCAAAAATCAGTATCTCTGTGAACTCCATACCGAATTGGCCCGCCGCATAAACTCCGCCAATGGCAAAAAGAGTCACAAGACCATCACGATAGATGGCACTGGCCACCAGAAAAAGGAGTAAGTTTTTATGTTTTTTGGCATTTTTAGCGCTTTGTGATAATTGCTTTAATCCTTTCGAAAGTGCCTGCCAAAACCCAAGGACTTTTATTTCTACATCTTTTGTAAATAAAAACAGCGGCAACATAAAAACAAGAAACCACAGCGCAATAAACGGCCCGACGATGCGGATATGTTCAAAATTCTCCTGCGGCAAAGAAATGAACGGCTTGATCTCTCCCAGGCCAATAAAGCCGAATAATGTAAACGCAAGAGCCGTCAATCCACCCAGATACCCTAGCGCCCATGCCCAGCCGGAAATACGTCCTACTTTTTCTTGGGGCGCCACATGCGGTAACAAGGCATTATAAAAGACCTGGGACAATTCGAGGCCGACATTTGCGATCACCACCAGCATAAGCACAAATAAAATATGTCCGGCAGAGCCATCAGGCGTGGCAAACCAAAGCAAGGAGGTTGGAACAATACAAATCATGGAAAGCCAGAAAATCCAAGATTTACGGGCTCCTGAATTATCTGCCACGGCACCCAAGAGAGGTCCCAAAACAGCAATAAAAAGCCCGGAGACAGCGATAGCAAAACTCCACTGCGCACTCCCGGCGGTTTCGTCACCGACAACCTGCCGGGCAAAATAAACGCCAAAAATAAAAGTAACAATGACCGTGCTAAAGGCTGTATTCGCCCAATCATAAAGACACCAGGAAAATACACCCCTTTTCCGATTGAGCGAGGATAACTGTTCTTTTTTACTTGACATAATATTGAGACCGTTTTATTGCTGTTGTATTCGTTAAGAAACTATTAACTTTTTGAGGTATTTCATGTTGCGTCTGGCTTTATCATTGTTGTTGTTAGTACTCTCCCCTGCTTTGATCGCAGAAGCAAGCCAACAACAAATTACGGACCAACTTATTATTGATAAAAACAACCAAATGGCCACCCTTCTCCAAGCGCGTGACGCCCGAAAAACAATTGATTTCCTGCATTCTCATGTGAGTGAACAAGCCAAATTCCAAATTCGCTTTAAAAACGCTTTTATGCCGGAAACCTCTTCCGGCCAGAATATGGTTCTCAATAAGGAGACATATATTAAAAGTTTTATTGATGGTCTTCATTATGTCGACAATTATAATATTGAAATCGAAACAACAAGTGTCGAAATTTCCGACAACGGCCAAATGGCCATGAGCGAAGAGATCATGATCGAAGAAGGTATTATGCTTAACCCGGCGCAACCATTGGCAGAAGGCGTTCCTTTCTTAAGCAAAACGACGTGCCACACGCTTTATACCTTGGAAAATGACATTATTCAGTCCCAAAAGGCAAATTGCTACACCGAAACAGGTAAAATCAGCACGATCTAGACTGCTTTTCCCCAAGCCTCCAATAAAATTAGATAAACTTTATTATGTTTACTAAATCGTAAGGATATTCCTTTTTAATCATAGGGTAGGTTTACTATCAATTTTATTAAAAAGGGAAACGAATATGAAAAAATGGGTCTTAGTGGCAGCCATGACAGTTGCCTTGTTTTCAACATCGGCACACGCCAACGACCGTCTCATGGTGAATGATATTCATAATTTTGTGGCAAAAATGAATGGTGCCATTATGGATGTAAATACCTTACGGGGGCGAAATACGCTGGAGAACATGATTTCCAGTGAGGCGATGTTTGAAGAAAACGTCAATACACAAGCTTATCAAACATATTGGGTCAATAATTATTATAACCAAGCCTATCACGGCTATCGGTACCCATATCACCCAAACTATGCCAATGTGGGCTTTCGTGCGACAAACAAATGGGAGAAAATCTCTGCTTTGGAAACAAAGAAAAGAACAATCCCTGGCTATAAAGCTTATATCGATATTAACGATATGACGATCTCCCCTTTGGCAGATTCCGCTATTGTTGACATTGATTTTAAGGAGCAAAGCCTGACATATGCGCCTGGTTATGCCCCTTATTACTATCAACATGCCAGCCTGAATACGCATTCAAAATGTAAAATGCATCTGGGTAAGCGTAATGACATGATTTTCTTAACGAAAATGGTATGTAATACAAATACCAATTTACCTCTTTAATACAGGTAGTTAAGCATCACCTGAAAGGAGCCTTTAGAGGCTCCTTTTTTTGTAACCCAATGAAGGTGGAAGACGAATAATCTTTTATGAAATATATACTCACAACAAGCCTGATTGCTGTAGCAAGCTTATTAATAATGAGTATATTGAACCCGACAAGGAGTATGGAAATCTCGACGACTATTCAAAATACCAAGCCTGATGACGTCCCTCTGGCCACCTTTGCCGGAGGCTGCTTCTGGTGCGTGGAAAGCGAATTCAGAGCCATTGAGGGTGTCTTATACACTGTCTCAGGTTATACAGGCGGCAATTTAGATAAACCCACCTATCAGGATATTACCACAGGGAAAACAGGCCATGCGGAGGCCACGGATATCTATTTCGATCCCGACATTATTTCCTATAGGGAATTGGTTGATTTTTTCCTGCGCAAAGCCCATGACCCCACCCAATTAAATAAACAGGGTGTCGATATCGGTACGCAGTATCGCTCTGCTATCTTTTATCATGATGAAGCGCAGAAAATAGAGGCAGTAAAGGCTATTGAAGCGGCTGAAAAGGACAAGGTCTGGAAGGATAAGATAGTAACAACGCTAGATCCCGCCACGACATTCTGGCCGGCAGAGGAATATCATCAGCAATTCTATGAGAAATACGAACGGGCCAATGGAAGGCCCCATGTTCGGGTTCTATTTAAAAAGCAGAAAAAGGCTTTATAAGCCCCGCAGGATATTGTAAAAAAGCGCCATGAACAACCTGACCTACACTGATGAAGTTGCGGCGGCGACCGCCAAAGTTCAAGCCATCCTTGCCGATCAATATGATGACGAATACTGGCAAACTCTCGCTCCCTATATTTATGAAATAAACCGTCTTAAAAAAGAAAAGAATGCGGTTATTCTCGCGCATAATTATATGACGCCGGATATCTTCCATGGCGTTGCGGATATTGTCGGCGATTCCTTGGCGCTGGCGCGTGAAGCGGCAAAAACGGATGCTGATATCATCGTACAGTGTGGCGTCCATTTTATGGCCGAAACCTCCAAAGCATTATGCATGGATAAAAAAGTTATTATTCCCGATATGAAAGCGGGTTGTTCGCTCGCCGATTCTATTACTGCTGCCGATGTGTTATTACTGCGTGAGAAATATCCCGGTGTACCGATTATCACCTATGTGAATACCTCAGCGGAAGTAAAAGCCGAAAGCGATATCTGTTGTACATCCGGCAACGCGGTAAAAATTGTCAATTCACTGGACAGTGATACGGTGCTCATGATTCCCGACCAGTATCTGGCAAAATATGTGCAAGGACATACGGATAAAAAAGTACTGACATGGGAGGGAAGCTGTCAGGTGCATGAACGCTTTACGCCTGAGGATATACAGCAATTCCGTCAGCGCTACGAAGGTGTCACTGTATTGGCTCACCCTGAATGCCCGCCGGAAGTATTGGCAGAAGCGGATTATACAGGCTCAACACAACAAATGATCGATTATGTAGAAGGTGAAAAGCCATCCCGTGTTGTTCTTATCACAGAATGCTCCATGAGTGATAATATCGCCGCCGCCCATCCGGAAATGGAATTGGTCCGGCCATGCCAGATGTGTCCGCACATGAAACGTATTACCCTGCCTAAAATTCTAACCGCCTTACAAAATGAAGCACCGGAAGTGCTTCTTGATGCAGAACTAGCGGAAAGGTCGCGCATTCCTATTCAAAAAATGCTTGATGCTGGCTAATGGAAATCTCTACGGACATTCAAAACCTTATTGATTCCGCATTAAAAGAAGATCTGGGCAATGAAGGAGACATTACGTCTCAGGCGACCATTCCGGAAAACAAAACAGCGACAATGACCATGAATGCCAGGGAACAAGGCATTCTCGCAGGCATAGATATTGCCGTACATGTTTTTAAAACGGTTGATAATAAATTAGTCATCACCAAACATGCGCAAGATGGTCACCCCCTCAATAAAGGGCAGGAAATTTTAACGCTCGAAGGCAATGCCCGTAAAATTCTAATGGCCGAGCGGACAGCATTAAATTTTCTTTCCCATCTCAGCGGTATTGCCAGCGAAACGCATCGCTATGTAACCGCTATCCAACATACGAATGCCAAAATTCTGGATACGCGTAAAACGCTGCCCGGTTACCGGACTATGCAAAAATACGCAGTAAAAATGGGCGGCGGCACCAACCACCGCACAGGCCTGTTCGATATGGTTCTCATTAAAGATAATCACATTGCTGCGGCAGGGGGCATCAAGGCTGCCCTAGACAATACAGCAGCCGCCAATCCTTCTGTCAAAATTGAGATAGAGGTAGATACGCTGACGCAATTACAAGAAGTTCTCAATCATGGAACGGCGGATATTGTGTTGCTTGATAATATGACACCAAAATATTTGAAAGAAGCAGTGACATTATGTAGCGGCAAAATCATCACCGAAGCATCGGGCGGGATTACAAGGGAGACAATCGTCAACATTGCCGAAACTGGGGTTGATTATATATCTATCGGCGCCCTGACACACAGCGTGAAAGCCTTTGACATCGGTCTGGATTACAACGCTTAGTCGAGAAGACTGAACAGTTGCCTAATTGTGGCGTTCCACCATCATTTTCTTAATTTCAGAAATGGACTTGGCAGGATTCAGATCTTTCGGACACGCATTTGTGCAATTCATAATCGTATGGCAACGGTACAACTTAAACGGATCTTCCAACTGGTCCAGACGTTCTCCCGCAGCTTCATCCCGCGTATCGGTTAACCAGCGCCAGGCATTCAGCAATACCGCCGGCCCCATAAATTTCTCAGGATTCCACCAATAGCTTGGACAGGAAGTGGTGCAACAAAAGCATAAAATGCAAGCGGCAGGCCCCTTTCCATCATCACCATTAAGTTTCTGCGCATCTTCCGGGCTTTGTAATCTCTCACGTGATGGCGGCGGTGTATCTGTCTTCATCCATGGCTCAATAGATTCGTACTGGGCATATGCATGGGTTAAATCAGGGACCAGATCCTTCACAACAGGCATGTGCGGCAACGGCGTGATTTTAACATCGCCCTTCACTTCATTAATAGGAGTCAGACAAGCCAGACCATTCCGGCCATCAATATTCATTGCACACGATCCGCAAATGCCTTCACGGCAGGAACGGCGAAAAGTCAGGGTACTGTCAATATCATCTTTAATATGAATGATCGCATCCAGAACCATCGGTCCGCAATCATCCAGATTAACCTCATACTCATCCCACCGTGGATTTTTTTCATCATCGGGATCATAACGGTAAACCTTAAAAGTCTTCACATTTTTGGCCTCTTCATCAGCCTTAAATTTCTGACCTTTTTTGATTATGGAGTTCTTTGGTAAAGTAAATTCAGCCATCTTTTTCTCTTCTTTATTTAAGCAATATCCGGTTCAGGTTGAGGCTCTTCCAGCCCTTTTTTTCTCTTTTGTTCCCGCTCGTTATCTCTTTCCGGCTTGTTATCCTGCTCTTGAGTTTGCTCATTAGAGGCAACCTCATGCGTGTCATCTTCCATTTCCGGTGCCGGCTCGGGGACCATTTCCGGGATTTCATCGGCCTCGGTTGTTAAAGTCCCTTCCTTACGCTCATGATCTTTATCCTCTTCAACCTGGGCAGGCGTCACTTCCATATCCTCTTCCATACTGGTTTTTTCAGACATATGTCCCATAACCATGGCCGTAGCCTCTTCATCAAACGTATCTGTGATATCCCGTTCTTCGCTGGCCTCAAATGCCGCCACACGGTCATCAATCTCCCGCTTTTGATCATCGTTAAGGTCAGCTTCCTTAATAATATCCACCATTACCCTGACACGGAAAGACCCATCGCTCTCCATAAATGCAATGGGCGTCACAATAACCTGAATAGCATCTTGGCCAATATTATTAGCCTGCGCCATGGCATTGGCCAAGGCGGCTTCCATGCTTTCCTCGGATGTGCCTGTTAAATTAAACGTTTCCATTTTTAATACACCCTTGCTTTAGGAGGCACTGCTTCAACTTCGTCCGTTAAGGTCGTCATGATAACAGGGCGGTAATCTATTTTTTGACCGCCTTTTTCATCAATACGGATGGTTGTATGTTTCATCCATTTTTCATCATCACGATCTGCAAAATCCTCACGTGCGTGCGCCCCTCTGGATTCTTTTCTGTTCTCCGCGCTCGCCATACTGGCGACAGATTGATAAAGAAGGTTATCAAGTTCCAGTGTCTCCACCAAATCCGTGTTGAAAATCATAGAACGGTCTTTCAATCCAAGATCATCGCGCTCATTGAAAATCTTCACAATCTTATCCAAACCTTCTTTTAAAACATCGCCGGTTCTAAATACAGCCGCATGGTCCTGCATAACACGCTGCATTTTACCACGAAGTTCGGATGTAGATGTTTTACCTTTCGCATTTCTAAACTTATCCAGACGATCCAGAATTTTATCTGTTTTATCCGCACTGACTGTTTTATGAGGCATACTAGGACGCACAGTTTCAGCAGCACGAATAGCGGCCGCACGGCCAAAAACAACCAGATCAAGCAAAGAGTTGGAACCAAGGCGGTTGGCCCCATGAACAGAGACACAAGCAGATTCCCCGATAGCCATTAAGCCCGGTACAACCGCATTCGGATCTTTACTTGTCGGGTTAACCACTTCGGTTCTAAAATTGGTCGGGATACCGCCCATGTTATAATGCACAGTGGGCAGCACGGGGATCGGCTCTTTTGTGACATCTACACCAGCGAAAATTTTTGCCGTTTCCGCAATTCCCGGTAAACGGGAATGGATAACTTCGGGCGCCAGATGCATTAGATTCAAATGAATATGATCTTTATTGGCCCCCACGCCACGGCCTTCACGAATCTCGATTGTCATGGAACGGCTGACAACATCACGGGAAGCAAGATCTTTTGCACTTGGCGCATAGCGCTCCATAAAGCGCTCCCCTTCACTATTCGTAAGATAGCCGCCCTCGCCGCGTACCCCTTCGGTAATCAGGCAACCGGCCCCGTAAATACCGGTGGGGTGAAACTGGGTAAACTCCATATCTTGTAAGGCCAGCCCTGCACGCGCCACCATACCGCCACCGTCACCGGTACAGGTGTGGGCAGAAGTACAAGAGAAATAAGAACGTCCGTAACCACCGGTCGCAAGGATAGTTTGATGCGCGCGAAAACGATGTAACTTGCCGTCATCTAAATTCCAACAGAGCACCCCGACGCAGGCACCATCATCATCCATGATCAAATCAATCGCAAAATATTCAATAAAGAATTCTGCTTTATGCTTTAAAGCCTGCTGGTAGAGCGTATGCAACATGGCATGGCCTGTACGGTCAGCCGCCGCACAAGTCCGTTGTGCCGTGCCTTTACCGTAATGAGTTGTCATACCACCAAAAGCGCGTTGGTAAATTTTTCCTTCCGCCGTCCGCGAAAACGGAACACCGTAATGTTCCAATTCGATCACCGCCGGAATGGCTTCACGGCACATATATTCAATCGCGTCCTGATCACCAAGCCAGTCTGATCCTTTAATCGTATCATACATGTGAAAACGCCAGTCATCCTCACCCATATTTCCCAATGCGGCAGATATCCCTCCCTGCGCGGCTACTGTATGGGAGCGCGTCGGGAAAACCTTTGAGATTAAAGCTGTTTTAAGTCCTTTTTCGGCGCAACCAAAGCCTGCCCTTAAGCCTGCCCCCCCAGCGCCGACAACAACGACATCGTATTCGTGATCAATAATTTCATAATTTGAGGTATTCGTCATACTTACACACCGGTTGATAGGGCTAATTTTAAAATTGAAACAATTGTTGTGACTCCCAATGCGATAAAAAACAGCTTCATACCAACTATTTTAATCATGCGGAAGCAAAGACAGGAAATATAATCTTCAAAAACGACCTGCAATTCCAAGGCAAAATGTTTCAATGTTGTGATCACAAATAAAATCGCCACAACAATACTCACAGGATGCGACATCCAGGCCGTGAATTCGGCATAATCTGCGCTTCTCAGCGTAAAGGCAGAATACAGCACCCATAACACCAAAGGAATATTGGTCAACGTTGTTACATCATGCATCAGGCTGTGCATAGATCCATGATGAGAAGATCCCAGACCTTTCGCTTTAGAGAGTGGAGATTGAATTGACTTACTCTGCATTTTCGCCTCCTTCTTCCACGCCACTATTATTTATCCCGTCCTGCGTTATGCCTGCGGCTGTTTCATTGTTAAGCGCACTCCATAGCCCTAAGGTTAAAAGGGCGGAAACCACCAAGACAATATTCCCTGTCATAATGCCGGACTTTTCATTCACGCCTAAGCCAATATGCCAGGCTACATGACGCAGACCGTTACCGATATAAAAGAAAATCAGGAAAGCCCACACCAATCCTGCATATTGTGTCAAAGGATTATCAAGGAAAGTCATGGTTTGGTCATAAAAAGAGGGGTTCCAGACAATGACGTTAAACCAGATCAACACCACTAATAATGAAAGAGAAAGAACAATCCCGACTCCGCGCCCCGTAATTGACATAAGTGCATTATAAGGAAGACGGTAAACCTGCAAATGTGGGGATAAAGGTCTTTCTTTTTGTTTCTGAATGTCACCCATAGATATATTTCCTAGTTAGATTTCCCGTATCATAAGCGCTCCGCCGACCTTTTCCAAGCCTAAAGCAATGATTTAAAACGTAAAAAGTTCAAAAACTTATAAATAATCTTTGATCAGTACTTCGGCTATTTGAATAGAATTTAAGGCAGCACCTTTACGCATGTTATCCGCCACACACCAGAAATTCAGGCCGTTTTTAACAGATTTGTCCGCCCGCACCCGAGAGACATAGACATCATCTTCGCCGGCAATTTCCGCAGGTGTTATAAATTCCATATCACTTTCAAGATCAATAACCGTCACACCGTCAAAATCCCGCCATAGCTTTTTGGCTTCTTTGGCTGCGAGCGGCTTTTCAAATTCAACATTCACCATTTCCGCATGACCGATAAACACCGGTAAACGAACACAATTCGCGCAAACCTCAATATTCGGATCAAGGATCTTCTTGGTTTCAACAACCATCTTCCATTCTTCTTTTGTCATGCCGTCATCCATAAATTTATCGATTTGCGGAATGCAATTGAAAGAAATCTGCTTAGGGAAGATTTCTGTCTTCGGCTCATCATTCATAAAGAAATGACGTGTCTGGTTAAAAAGCTCATCCATTGCTTCTTTTCCTGCCCCTGAAACAGATTGGTATGTAGATACCACCACACGTTTTATTTTAGCGGCATCATGCAACGGCTTTAACGCCACCAACATCTGGATCGTAGAACAGTTCGGATTGGCGATAATATTACGCTTGGCATAATTTTTAAGTGCGTGCGGATTTACCTCCGGCACAACCAGAGGGATATCCGGCTCCATACGGAAATGGCTGGTATTATCAATGACGATGGCGCCTGCCTGCGCAGCCTTAGGGGCAAACTCTGCTGATACTTTTGCGCCCGGCGAAGAAAAGACAAAGTCCGTCCCTTTGAAATCATATTTAGCCAAATCCTGCACTTTCAGGTCTTTATCACCAAAAGAAACCTCTTTTCCTGCCGATCTGGCAGATGCCAGCGCGACAACGTCACTCACAGGAAAGTTGCGCTCATGCAAAATATCAAGCATTTCACGCCCGACATTTCCTGTGGCTCCTACTACCGCTACTTTATATGACATAAAACTTCCTCTTTTCTGGCTATAAGCATTGTTCACGCTATTAGATAACGGGATTTCTTCTATATTTCAATGATCAAAAGAAAGGGAAATTGAGGATATTCATAGAACAGGCTTCTCATCATTTCCTATAAGGCAAAGAGCCTCTTGCAGGCATGGTTTCTTGGGCTGCGTGGCTTCTCCCCTATGACAATGCTTTCAGACCATTCATGATGAAAAGAAATAAAGAAAATTATCTTTCTTTTAAGACGAAATAATAGACGTTCGCCCCTGCCTCATCGCCGACTTTGACATCCGGATCGTAAAAGCAGCCGGAAAGCTCTCCGGTAAATACAGTGCACCCTTCTGCTTGTAAAATCTCCCCTGTTTCAGGGAAAGAATAAGAATCGTCCATAAACTCTGTAATTTTTTGTTCATCCGTGTCTTTTGCCAAAAGCGGAATATTTCCTTCCAATTCACATGAAGACACATCCAGCGCAAGTTCGGTGTTAGCATTTTCACATACGGATTTTGACACACCCGGTAAGAAGGCAATAATATCATTCCCTGTTTCTACATCCTCTATCCCAACTTCGGGAATAGAGAAGTTGGCATTAAACGACCATTCACCCTGCGTATCTCCAGCCATAACATCCGCTGCAGCATGTTGAAAAACTGCCGCCCCGCCATTCGGATGAAAGACAAGCTCACTCACTTCTTCGACATCAGCAAAGTCGGACGGAGAATTAAACTTTACTTGTTCCGCTTTCGTGCCGGTCAACACCATTCGCACCAGTGATGTCCGCAATGTAGCAGGATATTGGCTCATCACGGCGCTGCTAAACGCGGACTTCTCTTCCTCTGTAATCTCGTTGCTGGTTCGTGTTGATTTGGTTACCGCATAGGCCAACGCGGCAAAAAGCGCGACAGCAATAAGAACAAGGAACAAGACATTCCCGCGCTCACTTGTTGAATCTGACCTTACAAATACCATCCTGATCTCCTACCAATCTTATAAAACTATCCCCTTATGGCCTTTGCCACTATAAGCAACCTGTTATTGTCGCGGCTTTTCCACAGATACCTTATTAACTTGTAAAATAGTTGCCAGGGGGACGTTTTCATCACATTCCTTTCCAACGCATAACTTATCCATTGTTACCTGCCACCTATTACCACCATTTTGCACATGGCCAATAGCTTCACGGAACGCGGTAAAATTACGTATGCTGGGCGCCGTAATAATGATATTCGCGCCATCCGCTTCCATGTTTATTCCTTGGTACCCCCTTCTGGCTGTTTCCACAAACCGCCGCACCTCTTCTTCTGAAACGGGTTCACTTTTGATAGCAGGTACGTAAGTGTTTAAAGATTTGGCATCTGTCAACTCTTGGCGCATTTCCACCATCTGCTGAACCTGCACAGCCATATACAAACCAAAGACTGCTGCAAATCCCCATGCAACACAGGCTGCAATCATAACCGGCCGGCCGGCCTGGTGTGGAATCTTTTCTAAAAAACTATGCAGATCATTTGCCGATTGCGCCCTGAAGACATCGGCTATTTTCTTCCATTCAAATGATCTTTTTCCTGTATCAGCCATTATAACATAAAACTTTCTGGGATGATGGTTTATCTTGTGCCGATCAGCCGGACACGCCCGTCTTGGGCTTTTGCGGGCATAACAGTGCCTTTAACAGACCCAAGCCCTTGGGCATTTGCTGGCGGGACAAGAGCCTCCCAGTTTACTGAGTCCCCGTCCACTTCATATTTTAACAATGTTCCGTCAATAATTTTTAATTCATCCAGTAATTGTTGAATGCGCACCAAATGTTTTATCGGTTCACTTTGCAGTACATCCCTGGCCTGCTCCATCAGCTCTGCGGATACACGGTCGGTTTCACTTTTTACGGATGCCTCGTCCCTTTTGGTTTGATTGGTTAAGACAACCTGACCAATAAAAAGGGCGATAATCAGCAAGTTGACTGCGATACCGCCCAATAACAAAATGATCGCGGCCGTGCGCGATAACCTCTCTGTCATTAAAGCCCGGTTTATCCAGGGCACAGCTTGTGCGTCTTCTGGGTTAATTGTAACAAACGTGGCGTCCATACCCTGAATGCGGGGAAGCAATGTTCGCGCCGCACCGATAGACACCTGCAGACGCCCTGTATCTGCATCCCACCTTAAGGCCGAGGCCATACCTTCTTGCTCGTATAAATACACAGTCTCCTTATCCCAGAATTCACTGTTCCCCGGTAGAGCCGCCGCCAAAGGGCACCAGCTGTTCGGATTGGATGCTAAAGAAGAGGAAGGGCAGGCAATATACCAACAGCGCTTTCCTTGAATTGTATAAGTAAAATGAACTTTTTCGGTTGCACAAGCCTGCGAAGCCGCATTCCACACGGATTCTTCTTCCTTGCCTTCTACATAAGGTATGGATCCGCCGACCAGCTCCGACGGTAAATAGGGATTAAGCTTTGTGATGATATCCGTTTTTTTTGATCGCTGAGAAGAGCTACTCTCCCCTTCCTTTTTGATAAAAGCCGATTTTGCTTTTGTAAAAAAATCCAACTAACGGCCTCCTTAGAAATAAGCTGTCTACCAAAAAACGATTATCAACATCGTATCAATTTGCTTTCCATCAAACAAGCTTGCAAAGAAGAAGTCCTTGCCACGAGGCCTTGGGAAAAGAATAATTTTCATTGGTCGTCGAAAGAATTTTTCAATAAACTCTTATCAGGAAAATAATAATAGACATTACAAGACGTTAGGATAGTTATGGAATTGGCAGCTTTAGCCTGTGTGATCATTGCCGTTGGATTGTTATTGGCCCTTGCTTACATTGATCTCAAAACATATTTGCTACCTAATATTTTGGTCGCACCTTTTGCTCTGATGGGGATAGGATTTCATTTTTTCACTGACTTTACCTACCTGTCATGGCAGGCCATGCTGCTCGGAGGGATTGGCGCCTATACTTTGCTATGGCTTATCCGGGCAGCTGGCAACAAATATTACGGGCAGGATTCCTTAGGCCTGGGAGATGTAAAATTATTAGGCGCCAGTGGGCTGTGGCTAGGCATCGAAGGGGTACTTTACGCCATGACCCTTGGGGCCCTCGTCGGTGTATTGCATGGGTTGATTTATGCCACATATGCTAAAATCACCACGCAAAAACCCTTCAATTTCCGCCGCCTGACCATTCCGGCAGGTCCCGGCTTCATTATTGGCATTCTTGTTGTAGGGGGTTGGATGTATAAAGGCTTTATACTTTCAAATCTTTATGATCTGCTGCCTTAAATAACTTGCCTCACCCACAAAAGCGAGATTATAGTATTTTTTTGATGACAAAAGACGCCCGAAAATTCCCGCATAAACATCTTATTAGTGTTGATGACCTATCGACAGACGATGTCTATACGATTCTGGATCTTGCCAAATTTTATACCGACAATCTGGATATAAAGGCTGACTTGTCCAATATCCTGCGAAACAAGATTGTTCTCACCCTGTTTTTTGAAGATTCGACACGCACCCTGACCTCTTTTGAAATCGCCGCAAAGCGGTTGGGAGGAGAGGTCGTTAATCTGGATTTAAAAAGAAGCTCTTTAAACAAAGGCGAGAGTTTCCATGACACCATCACAACCCTGAATGCCATGCGCCCCGACGCCATGATTGTCCGCCACAGCGAATATGGTGCGCCAAAAGTAATTTCAACCCTTGCAGATTGTTCTGTTATTAATGCCGGCGACAGCTGGAATGAACATCCAACACAAGCGTTACTGGATGCATTTGCCATTTCAAACCACTTTCAAAAAATTCAAGGGTTAACCGTTGCTATTATCGGCGATATCGCCCACAGCCGTGTGGCCTCCTCCAACATGAAACTACTGACAAAAATGGGCGCCAATGTGCGTATTATTGCCCCGCCAATTCTTATGCCCGAAAAGCTTCCTCCTGATAAAATCGAAAAATATGAAGATCTCAAAGAAGGCTTAAAGAATACTGATGTTATTATCACTATCCGCCCGCAAAAAGAACGCATGGATAAAGCCCTGATTGTCGATCAAACTTATTTTGCCGAATACGGCCTGACCAAAGACAAGCTTCAGTGGGCCAATGACAATGCCATTGTTCTTGACCCCGGACCTTTCTTACGCAATGTCCAGATTTCAGATGACCTGGCCGATGATACAGAGAAGTTCCATTATTTAAGACAGGTTACCGGCGGGGTGGCCACCCGAATGGCGGTCATGGACCTGCTTATGAATGGGGATCATTCATGATCTATATAGCCATTTTTATCGCCAGCTATCTTCTTGGCTCTATTCCTTTTGGCCTGATCCTTTGCAAAATTTTCGGCTATGGCGATATAAGAAAAATCGGATCCGGGAATATAGGGGCCACAAACGTCTTACGCACAGGCAATAAATTTTTAGCCGTGATGACTTTACTCCTCGATTGTGGGAAAGGCGCCATCGCGGTTCTGCTTATCGGCATGTTCTTTAGCGCCAATTGCCATCTTATAAACTGCGTAGAACCATGCTCCTGTACATCATTCGAAGAGGCTATGTTTTTTAAAATGCTTGCCGGGTTTAGCGCCATCCTCGGTCATTGCTATCCCATATGGCTCAAATTCAAAGGCGGAAAAGGCGTTGCAACGACGATGGGAACCTTGTTAGCCGCCGTGCCTGTCGTTGGGGGTGCCGCCTGTCTGGTATGGTTTCTAATGGCCCTTATTTTCAGGATTTCATCGCTGGCTGCTTTGATTGCCATTGGTTTAACACCCATCATTGCGCAGGCTTTATATAATGACTTCAACATTTCGGGTTTATGCGCCGCCATCGCCGTCATTGTTTATATTAAACATCACGAAAACATTAAACGCCTTTTTGCCGGACAAGAACCAAAGATCGGTAAGAAAAAATGACACAGGCGGCTTTCTCTTGCTCAGAATTGTCGCCAAGCGAAAAACTAAACTGGCTTCGCCTGATCCGCACAGAAAATGTTGGCCCCATTACTTTTTATAAGCTGGTTGATTATTACGGCAGCGCCACAAAAGCATTGGACGCATTACCTGACCTTTCAAAGAAGGGCGGACGGCAAAAACCCTTGCAAGCACCTTCTCTTTCTATCGTCGAAAAAGAATTAGAAGATTTACAAAAACACGGTGGTGATATTATTTGCGCAGCGCAAAAAGCTTACCCTCTTGCGTTAAGCGCTATTGATGATGCGCCGCCTGTCCTCTCCTATATAGGCGATATTAACCTCGTGCGCTCGCCTTGTGTGGCGATGGTCGGTGCCCGCAACGCCTCCCTCAATGGCAAAAAGTTTGCGGCCAAAATGGCAAAGGAATTAGGACAATCAGGTCAGATTATCGTCTCCGGCCTTGCCCGCGGGATTGATACGGCGGCCCATTCCGGCGCTATAGACACAGGCACGATTGCCGTTGTCGCCGGAGGAATAGATGTTGTTTATCCACGGGAAAATAAAGAATTATATGAACAGATCTGCACCCGCGGTCTGGTTCTCGCCGAAAGCCCGTTCGGGATGGAGCCAATCGCCCGCCATTTCCCAAAAAGGAATCGTATCGTCTCCGGTCTTGCGGCGGGGGTAGTGGTTATAGAAGCGACCTACAAATCAGGATCTCTTATCACGGCGCGCCTGGCGGGAGAACAAGGACGCGATGTTTACGCCGTGCCGGGTTATCCGCTTGATCCACGGGCGCAAGGGCCTAACAAACTTATTCAGGATGGAGCCATTCTGGTTCAAAAATCACAGGATATATTGCAAAACCTTACAAGTTACAGCGGCGGATACAGCTTACAGGATTTCCAAAAAAACCAGCCCGCTTTAACGGTTATTGAGGATGAACAGGATGAAAAAGACATTGAAGATATTCGCTTGGCAATCGAAAACAACCTCTCACAAATGCCTGTGGGAGTTGACGAATTGGCCCGAACCTGTCATGTCTCGATACCGGCGTTACAAATGGCCCTGCTGGAATTAGAACTCGCAGGCCGCTTACAACGCCTTCCGGGCAACCGGGTAGTGTTATTGGATTAACAAAAATTAAAGTTGGATTATGACTGCATCAAACGTTGTCATTGTTGAATCACCCGCAAAAGCGAAGACGATTAATAAGTATCTTGGCAATGATTATGCCGTGATTGCTTCTTATGGACACGTCCGCGATCTGGTGAATAAAGACGGTTCCGTCCTGCCGGATGAAAATTTCGCTATGCGCTGGGAACTGGGTGAGCGCGCAAAAAAGAATGTCAACGACATCAAAAAGCTTATCAAGCAGGCTGATACTGTCTGGCTGGCGACCGACCCCGACCGTGAGGGGGAAGCCATTAGTTGGCACATTAATGAAATTCTTGAAGACGGAAAGCTGCTTAAAGATAAAGCCATTCACCGCGTTGCCTTTAACGAAATCACAAAAAATGCGGTCATAAAAGCCTTCGATCAGGCCCGCGCCTTGGATCAGGATCTTATTGATGCTTATCTGGCACGCCGCGCGCTGGATTATCTGGTCGGGTTTAACATTTCTCCTATTCTATGGCGTAAATTACCGGGATCGCGTTCTGCCGGTCGTGTTCAATCCGTCGCCCTGAGAT
This sequence comes from uncultured Micavibrio sp., assembly GCA_965216405.1. GTDB lineage: Bacteria > Pseudomonadota > Alphaproteobacteria > Micavibrionales > Micavibrionaceae. The sequence continues at coordinate 724,504 of OZ244161.1, forward strand.
TGATTTGTGAACGTGAAGCAGAAATAGAAGCTTTTAACCCGCAGGAATACTGGTCACTGGAAACCCTGTTACAAACCAAGGATGGCGCCCCATTTACAGCGCGCCTGACCACCTTATCCGGCAACAAGCTGGGGAAACTGGACATCGGCTCCGAAGCGGACTCGCATAAGGCCGCCACTCGCATAAAAGCCAAAGACCTGAAAATTCAAAAAATTGAAAAAAAACAGGCCCGCCGCAATCCTTACGCCCCGTTCATTACCTCCTCCATGCAAATGGAAGCCTCTAGAAAGCTGGGCATGTCCGCTTCCCAAACAATGCGCAACGCCCAACAGCTTTATGAAGCAGGACTTATCACTTATATGAGAACGGATGGCACGACTCTGTCTGAAGATGCCGTCAAGCAGGCCCGCGCCCTGATCAAAAAGGATTACGGGGATAAATATCTGCCCGATGCACCGCGACTTTATAAATCAAAAGCCAAAAATGCGCAGGAAGCACACGAAGCGATCCGCCCGACCGACTTAAGCAAACTGCCGAAATCCATTAGCATGGATTACGATGCCAAGCGCCTATATGAACTTATCTGGAAAAGAACCATGGCCTCCCAAATGGAAAATGCGGTTATGGATCAGGTGGCCGTCGACATGTCTGATGGTACCGATGATGTTGTTCTCCGCGCCAATGGCTCCGTCATCGCCTTTGACGGTTTCCTGACTCTTTATATTGAAGATAAAGATGATGAGGATGAGGAAAGTGATGATAATGACCGCATCTTACCGCCATTAACCGAGGGCGATGCCGTCAAAACCATGGAAGTCCGCGAAAACCAGCATTTTACCCAGCCGCCCCCGCGCTATACCGAAGCATCACTGGTAAAGAAGATGGAAGAATTGGGCATTGGCCGCCCGTCAACTTATGCATCTGTCCTGCAGGTCTTACGGGACCGCAATTATGTGGTGATGGACCGCAAACGTTTTGTCCCTGAAGATCGCGGCCGTCTGGTGACATCCTTCCTGATGAAATTTTTCCATAAATATATGGATTATGATTTCACCGCCAATCTGGAAGAAGAACTGGATGCCATTGCCGCAGGTCATACGCCTTATAAAGAAGCATTACGTCAATTCTGGATCGATTTTTCTAAAAATATCGAAGATGTCAAACCGCTGACAATTACGGAAGTGATCGACTATTTGAATGAAGAACTCGGCGCCCACTTTTTCCCTCCCCGCAGTGACGGAAAACCGGCTCGTGAATGCCCGGCCTGTGAAAAAGGTGAGCTTTCTTTAAAGCTTGGCAAATTCGGCGCCTTTATCGGCTGCTCCGATTATCCGGAATGTAAATTTACCCGCCCGTTGATGTCAGATGGGGAAAATGACGGCGCGGACTTGATGAACGAGCCAAAAGAACTCGGCAAATGCCCAGATACGGGTCGCAGCGTTTCATTAAGAAGGGGGCCTTATGGGCCCTATGTCCAGATTGACGCCCCGCCCGAAACTGCCGAAGAAGCGGCCGCCTATGAAGAAAAGTTGGCCGCCTATGAGGAGCGCTATGCCAAGCGGGTTGAAAAAGCCAAGGAAAATGGCAAAGACATCCCTGCCCATAAGCCGCCCAAGCGTCCGGCCAAAAAACCAAAGCGCCAAGGCCTTCCTAAAGAGATAGGCGTGGATGATGTGACATTGGAAAACGCGCTTTCCCTCCTCGCCCTGCCGCGAGATGTCGGTGAGCATCCGGAAACGGGCAAGATGATTAAGGCCGGTATTGGCCGTTTTGGTCCCTTTGTCATGCATGACGGCAAGTTTGCCTCTATCCCCAAGGATGAAGATGTCATGACGATTGGCATGAATCGCGCCGTCGATCTGATTGCCAAGAAAATGGAACGGGACGCCGCCAAAGAAGCGAAATCAGCTTCGAAGAAGACCGCCGCCAAGACAACGAAGAAAACCTCAAAGAAAACAACGAAAAAGCGCGCTAAAAAGTCAGCTGCTAAAAAATAACATGCCCCTTACAGGGTATTGATTTTATTTGGATATTTGAGTTACTCAGTTTGTTCGTTCAAATTCAGAAGGCGGATCTGATATATTTTTTAACATCAAGCACAGCGCCATTATCGCCTTGCTATGTCTCCTGCAAGCCGTGCCGCTTGCAAACGGACAGTAATCAATCATATTAGATATAGGAATATATTCAAAATTTCTTTTATTTGTAATTTTTTATTTTAAACTTATAAATAATCTTAACCTTTTATTAACCATAAATATGTAAATAGGCAGCTCTTTTTATTGAATGGAGACTCATTATGTCTGATCCCGATTTATACCACTCCGATCCCATGAGAAGATATGCGGCTCACTTGCGAGAAGAGGCTAAGGCAAGAAAAATAACACCAATAGGAGGAACAAGAACAAATAATAAGAGCAGCAAGCAAAATCCTCTTCCAATTGAAAACTTTTTTTCTTCTAACAATTCAAGGCCCAATCATGAAATTTCTAAGGATCTTGTGGAGGCTCTTGAGGAATTTTGCGAAACTTTAGGAACGATAATAGTAATATTACCTTACAGAGCGATCCGCTTTTGCCTGAATAAACGGGATGGAATACCTAATCATAGCCCCAAAAATAATGTAAAAGCAGGGGTGTTAACAGCTGCTTACCTAGGCTCAGTGACAGCAATTGGTATCGGTCATGTCGCATATAACAATTATATCGATAACAAATACCCTGCGATTTCTATAGCGTTTAATAGCAATAGAGGAACCGCTTATACCGCTCTTAATGAAAATGTTAAAGAAGCTGAAGAACAAGCTATACAGAAATGCATAAACAAAACATGGGGTATATTTACTTGTTATAATACTAAAAGCTTTGAAGGTGGACAGAAAATGTGTGTTAGTTACGGCAGAGTTGTCAGTAGAGCTGTTGCGCGAAAATCAATAGGTGAGAGACCAAGCCCAAGACTAGGCTATAGAACCGTCTGTAATTTCGATTAATTATAATACCCCTGATACCAGACGGCGAATTTTTGCAGGCCGTCTTGTAAATCCGTCGAAGGTTTGAAACCAACGGCCTCATTTAACCGGTCAATATCGGCATAGGTTTTATAAACATCGCCGGGCTGCATCTCTTTCATATCCACAATGGCTTTTTTGCCCAAAGATTCCTCCAGATAGCCAATCATATCCATCAAAGGCACGGGTCTATTATTACCGATGTTGTAAATACGATACGGCGTGTTTTTTAAATTGGGATTGGTAATTTTAGGGTCTGGCGTGGCGATATGCTTGATTGTCCGCTGCACTCCTTCAATAACATCATCAATATAGGTGAAATCCCGTTTCATATCACCGTGATTGTAAACATCAATCGCCTTGCCCTCCATAATAGCATTGGCAAATTTGAAATAAGCCATATCAGGGCGTCCCCACGGCCCATACACCGTAAAGAAACGCAGACCCGAACAAGGCAGACCGTATAAATGCGCGTAGCTGTGCGCCATCAGTTCATTCGATTTTTTGGTGGCGGCATAAAGACTGATTGGGGTATCAACAATATCATCTTCGGAAAAAGGGACCTTCTCATTCGCACCGTAAACCGAACTGCTGGAAGCAAAAACCAGATGCTTCACAGCGTGATGGCGACATCCTTCGAGAATATTCATAAAGCCGTCAATATTGCTGCGAATATAGGCACGCGGATTATCCAGCGAATAGCGCACCCCTGCCTGCGCCGCCATATTCACCACGATATCAGGATGAAAATTTTCAAAAACCTGCTCCATGGCCTGTTGATCCGCAAGGTCGGTTTTTTGAAATGTAAAATTATCAAACTTTTCCAGTTCCTTTAACCGGTCCTGCTTAAGGGCGACATCATAATAATCATTGAGGTTATCAAGGCCGAAAACCTGTTCTCCCGCCTCACACAGGCGTTTTGCCAGATGAAATCCGATAAATCCTGCGGCACCGGTGACCAGTATCTTCTGCATAAAGCAATCCTTTGGTTAATTACGCATTGAGGGATAGCAGATCAAACCGCTACAATCAATTTATGACATTTCCACATATAGATGAAGTTTATAAATTTATCGCCGAAAGCACAGAGCCGCAAACAAAGCGGGAGATTGCCCGGACCTTTAACATTAAAGGGGATGACCGCAAAAAGCTGAAGTCCTTTTTAAAAGAACTGGAAGAAAGCGGCAAAATTGTTAAAGGCGAAAAACAGGCCTATAGCGTGCCCAACAGCCTGCCCAGCGTGACGATGGTCCAAATTACCCATATTGATATTGATGGCGATATTTTTGCCACGCCATTGGAATGGGACGTTGCCGCGCAAGGCCCCGCCCCGAAAATCGAGCTGTTATCCAACGCGCCGATGAAAGAAGGCGACCGCGCCCTCGCCCGGTTGAAGAAATATTCCGATAAATTATATGAAGGCAAACTCATCCGCCGTATTGACCGTGAACGCGCCACCGTCTTAGGGCAGGTCAAAAAAACGGGAAAGGGATTTATCCTCGCCCCTGCCGATAAAAAAGCCAAATATGATTTTGATATTAACGAAGCCGATTTAAACGGTGCCAAGGCCGGCGATCTGGTCCTGGCGGAGATTATGGCCTCCCGCGGGATTAAGCGCCGCAAAGCCAGCGTGAGCGAAGTCTTAGGCCATCGCACTGATGTTAAAGCCATCAGCCTTATAGCCCTGCATGAGGCAGGATTGCATGAAAAATTCCTTGAAAAGGTTTTAGATGAAACCAAGGGCTTAAAAGTTCCCCCGCTTGAAAACAAGCACGGCAAACGCGAAGATTTAAGACATATTCCCTTGGTGACCATTGACGGCGCGGATGCACGGGATTTTGACGATGCCGTTTTTGCGGAAAAACGCCCGAAAGAAGAAGGCGGTGGATTCCATTTAATCGTGGCCATCGCGGATGTTGCCCATTACGTGCGCCCAAATTCTGCCCTGGACCGCGAAGCGTACCGGCGCGGCAATTCCACCTATTTCCCCGACCGGGTGGTGCCGATGTTACCCGAAGCATTATCCAATGATTTATGCTCCTTGCGTCCTCATGAAGACCGCGCCTGTATGGGGTTTCATTTATGGATTAATGAGAAAGGCGAATTGACAAAGCATCGTGTTTTCCGCGGTCTTATGAGATCCCACGCGCGGCTTATTTATGAACAGGTGCAGGCAGCCAAAAACGGGCAGCCGGATGAGACCACCGCCCCCTTACTCAAAGAGGTGATCGAGCCGCTTTATGAAGCCTATGAGGTTTTGGATAAGGCCCGCGAAGAGCGCGGGGCGCTGGATCTGGATTTGCCGGAGCGGCAGATTTTAATTGATGATAAAGGTAAAATGACAGGCGTCACAAAACGCAGCCGTCTGGATGCCCATAAATTGATCGAAGAATTTATGATTTTGGCCAATGTCGCAGCGGCGCAGGCACTTGAAGCGAAAAAGGCGCCATGCATATATCGTATCCATGACAAACCTTCTGCCGACAAGCTGGATTCGGCGCGGGAATTTGTCGAAGCCTTCGGCCTGTCCTTGCCCAAGGGCGGCGTGGCAAAGCCGGCGCAGATAAATCATTTGCTGCATAAAGCCGCCAGCATGGAATATTCGCAGCTTATCTCCCAAGTGATCCTGCGCACGCAATCACAGGCCGTATACCATCCTGAAAATATCGGCCATTTCGGTCTGGCCTTACGGCGCTATGCGCACTTTACTTCTCCTATCCGGCGGTATGCGGATTTGCTGGTCCATCGCTCTCTCATCAGGGCATATGGATTAGGTGAAGGCGGTTTAAGCGATGAAGAAAAAGTAACTCTGGCGGAAAAAGCCGAGCATATTTCCCAAACCGAAAGAACCTCCGCCGAAGCCGAACGCAACGCCGTCGACCGCTTTACCGCCGCCTGGATGAGCGAACGGATCGGCGCTGAATTCTCCGGCGTGATCAACGGGGTCACGCGCTTTGGCCTGTTTGTCACCTTAGATGAAAATGGTGCGGACGGGTTAATCCCGATGCGCTCCCTCCCCGACGATTATTATGTGCATGATGAAAAACAGCATGCGCTGGTGGGGCGGAAACATAAACGCATTTACCGTTTAGGCGCAAAAGTACAAATCCGCTTGAAAGAAGCCGACGGCCTGACAGGATCTTCTCTTTTTGAGCTGGCGAATGAGAAAAGTGCGGACATTCCCGGAGCCAACTTCAAGTCGCCCCGTCCCTATGATAAGCAATCCAAGGGCAATAGGAAAAACCGCAAAAAGCCGGGTAAAAAGCAGTTTGATCGTCAATCGGGGCCGCCTGCCAAAGGGAAAAACCGCAAAAAACCAATGAAATAGCTTTCTACCGCTATTGAATACTTGACACTCCGCTTAAAATCCTTACTTTCACGGCATTATTACTTGAAGGAATAAGAAAATGGCTAAAAATTCAAACGCAGTCAAAGTACGGATGGAAAGCTCCGCCGGAACCGGATATCGCTATTACAAAAAGAAGAATCCGAAAACCCAGACTGAAAAGCTGAAAATGATGAAATATGACCCTTGGGCCTTGAATGAAAAAACAGGCAAAAAAGGAATGCACGTTCTTTTCGAAGAAAAGAAAATGCCTCCTCATAAGAAAAATTGATTTTTCTCTGTCATATTCTCAAAAAACAGGCGCCGATCAGGGCGCCTTTTTTAATGGTATTTAATCAAGGAAAAGCCGCGGTTCGGGCTTGTGCTCATCCGGCTCCAGACGTCCTTTATCTTTAAAGTAGCAGGCATTTCTTCCATTTTCCTTGGCTTCATAGAGGGCAACATCGGCCTCTTTCATCACATTGTCGGCATCGGCCTTGGTGCCCGCCTTTACAATCGTGCCTCCAATAGAGGTCGTGATACTAAGTTCCCCTTCAGGAATTTTACATTCAAAAGGAGTCTTCGCAATCGCCAGCCGCAAGCGTTCAGCAACCATATGGGCCATTTCTTCCGTCACATCCGGTAAAAGAACCACAAATTCTTCTCCTCCCAGACGGGCGACCATATCGAACCCTCTCAAACGGTCCTGAATTCTTTTGGAGAATTCTTTTAATATCTCATCCCCAACCCCATGACCGTGCGTATCATTGACCGCTTTAAAATGGTCAATATCCATGATGAGCACACCCAAAGGTTTCCGGCTGGTTTCATTTTTTTGAAGAAGCTTGTTTAAGTGAACATCAAAATAACGGCGGTTATAAAGCCCCGTCAAAGAATCCGTTAAGGCCATAGAGAGGCTGATTTCATAAGAAGAACGTAACCGTTCCTGAAATCTTTTACGCCTTACCTGTGTGCGCACCCTGGCCAGTAATTCGTTTTTATCAACGGGCCGCAAAATATAATCATGCGCCCCGATTTCCAATCCATGCGCAATACGCGACATGTCATCTTCCGCCGCAACCATCAAAATAGGAATAGAGCGGGTTTTATCACTCGAGCGTAAATGGGAACATAGGCGCAACCCATCTTCGCCTTCCAGATTGAGACTGATAACCATCAAATCAAAATCATTCTGGGCGATATGGGACATTGCCTCACCGCCATTTTCTACCACCGTTACAATATCATCATCCTGTTTCAGTGTTTCGACAAACTTGTCACTGTCATAGTGCTGGTCTTCTACAATAAGCACACGGGCATTCTCCACAGGCTCATTCATGACGCTGCTTTTCTCATCGCTGACGCCCAGCTGGGTGGCGGTATTTTCACGCACGCGCCATTCATCAACAGTCATCTTCAACCGCACGAGGGAGCGAACACGGGCCATCAAGGCCGTATCATTTAAAGGCTTACTGAGGAAATCATCAGCGCCGGCCTCAAGCCCGCGCACCCGATCCGAGGCATCGGTAAGAGCTGTAACCATCACAACCGGAATATGCGCAAATGCAGGATTGGACTTAATTATTTTACAGACTTCAAAGCCGTCCATCTCCGGCATCATAACATCAAGTAGCACAATGTCCGGACTATCGGCCTCCACCTTTTGCAAGGCTTCCTTGCCGCTAGTAGCGGTTAAAACATCGTAATATTCACTTGCCAGTTTTGCTTCGAGCAACTTCACATTCGGCAAAATATCATCAACTACTAACACGCGTGCAGACATACAATACTCTCTTCTTCTCTAATCAATAGAATTAGGTTCCAAATACTTATGAATGATCTCAATAAAATCACTAACGGAAATGGGCTTGGAAATATAATCCTCACATCCGCCTTCCCTGATTTTTTCTTCATCCCCCTTCATGGCAAAGGCCGTCACCGCAATGACAGGAATCTCCGCTAACACTTCATCTTGTTTTAACATCTTGGTGACGTCCAGACCGGATATCTCGGGAAGTTGTATATCCATCAAAATAAGGTCGGGTTTATGCTCCCTGGCCAGATCCAGAACATTTTTACCATCCCTTGTTTCAACAGCTTCAATATTATGCGCTTCCAGAAGGTCACGAAACAACTTCATATTCAGTTCGTTATCTTCAACGATCAGGACTTTTTTTGTCATATTTTTATTTTTTAATTAATTCCGATTAATTCATCCGAAAACACGCATGATTCTAGCAGAGAAATACTTTTTAAAACATTAATTTTGTTGATTTTTTTTATGATTATCTGTTTTTTCGGGCTTTGAGGGAGTGGCAGGATTATCACAGCCTTCCGCCTCGACTTTCTCAAGCGCAACAAGCTTTTGCGCAACAGAAAAATCATCATAATCAATTAACATATCCGAAATTACACCGTTTTCATGAAAGATCATGCTCATTTCATAATCCGAGGATGCTTCCTCGTTCAATACAGGGAAAACAGCCATGCGCACATTCCATGCCGGCGTATTCAGCAAGGTCATATCAATATTTTCAGAGGGTTCGAGCACTTGCATCGCATTCGCAGGCTTGCCAATAAAAGTATTGATAGAAACGGGTCCTTCATCATCACTACCGTCAAAAACAACAGCCTGGAAAAATTTCTTGTTTTCTTTTGCGGTGCGGATCATTTCCACCGTATGGGTCATAGGAAACATGGCGTTTTTATCAAGATCAAAGTTTAGGTCATCCGGAATATTATAAACGGCTTCCCCGCCTTCATTCTCGACAATGGCACGGCCGCGAAATTCCTGATAAATACTATCATCGCGTTTGCGGCGGGCCGAAAAGTTAAAACTCTCCCCGTCAAAGGTTTCAAACGTCGAAAAATCCGACGTGATTTTCATCCCCGGACTATCTGCATATTCATAGAATAAATTAAAACGGTGATCGGTAATCCATGCATCGCAAGTAGGCTTCCATTCATAAAACATCTGGCCGCTAATATTGATAATTTGCGAGCCGCTGCGTGTGGCTACCAAAGAAATATCGTACAAGGCTTTATGGGAAGCAAGCAAATCCCGCGCTTCGGCTTGCGATTTCTGTTTTTTCCCTTCCAGCATGCCGACAGCCTCTGCCGGCAAAGAAAAGGAAAAGAAGATTCCCACAACGAATAAAGCAATAAAAAACCGCATGTAAATACTCACTAAATCTATATCTTAATTACTCAATTATCATACGGGAAACGGTCTAAGACAGCAAAGTTATTCTAAAATTATCTGCCCGATCGGCAATCCTTACCCGCGACAAAGCTTATTTTACCGCCCTGTTCTTTATTTCCGGGCATTAAAAACGGTTAAGCAATTGAAATACAATAATTTAAGCGACTGGCATAATCCTCGCATCGTTAAAAACGATAAAAATACAGGAATATTGCATGAGCCATCACACAATACCGCACGACAACACGCACCGTAGAACCGATTCTCCTGCCGGAAAACATGGCCAATGGTTACAAGAAGCACGGAAAGCCGTTTTATCCTGGCAGCATAAGGAGACTGGCAAGGCTGATCATGAACATGGGCTGACCAATACGTTGGAATTATTGAAAGATGCTTTTCGGATTATTGACAGTTCCAAACAGCAATTTACCGATCAGGAACGCCGGATTGACAGGCTGGAAAAGATTTTATTAATCGATGAACTGACCGGTCTTTTAAACAAAGAGGGTTTTACCGCCCAGCTTGAGCGGGAACTGGACCGCATTAAGCGCGGTCAGGCGAATGAAGGCTTGCTGGTATTCACCGAAATCGACAATCATAAGGCTATTCACTTGCAATACGGTGCGAAGGCAGCTGACAAAGCCCTGCAGATCGTCGCTGCCGCGCTTACCAGCGACAGCCGCAAAATGGATATCCTGGGACGCATTTATGAAGATGAATTCACCTCTTTACTGGTGCAGGCAAATTCTGATCAGGCAATTGAGCGCGCCCATTTCCTCATTAAAAAATTAAACAACCTGTCCTTTATCTGGCAGGAAAATGAGGTATCTATTTGCGCCTCCGTCTGCATTAAAAAATTTACCAAGAGCTGCAAAATCGAAACATTGCTGACAAGAAACAGCTCTCACAAAGACATACATATAACAGAGATCATCAAAGATATAAAAACCAGCAGTTCATAAAATTTCTGACTAACCCCTTTCGCCTGCCGCCCTCCCTAACCGTGAACCCAAACCCAGGCAGGTGATTAAAGAACCCGGTGACTTTCCCCTAAAAGTCCCGGGTTCACTTTATTTCGATGGAGAGTGTTTGATTTTTAAAGACAAAAATTACAAGAACAGCTCGGAAGATGTACCGAAAATTTCTAAAATACTTTGCTGACTGATACCGGCCAGGCTCAAGGCTGTCGTTCCCAGCTCAAGACGTGTTTGTGAAGAAAGCAAATTCGCGCCTTCCTCATTCAAGTCCGCTTTTAAAAGATCGCTTGCCCCGGCCTTATGAATATTAATGAGGTTACGGCTGAAATCCTGACGCGTTTGGATAATATTCAGATCGTTGGATAAGGAAGTACCAAATTCACGGGTTTGCTCAATCGCCTTTCGAATTCTTGTGATAGCAGCCTCGACATGGGATGGTCTTTGAAAATGGATATCATCAAGGCGCAAGGATTCAAGCGTGAAGTCCGCCCCCGTTACCTTAAGCTTACTGGTATTCTGATCGTTGAACTTAACGATCAGTTCTTCCTTGGTCAGAAGGTTAATGCCACGGTAATTCGTATCTTCAACAACGCCCGCAATCTGTTCCAGAAAGACGAGCATTTCCTGCCTGTATTGTTCGGCCAGAGGTAATGACGTTGCCTCATAACGGGCCTGCATACCGGCGGAATCAATAATCGTATTATATATAGCCACATCTGAAATCTGTCCGGAAAAAGAAAAGGTTCCATCGCCCCGGCTTGGCGCATTGCCGGGACCGTCATCATGGAAATAAACGTTATTATTCACAGCCCCGATCCCGTTCTGGTTCGGGTGGTTTCCGATCATCGCGGTACCGATACTGGCGCGGCCAAATTCTTCCCCGTTCACATAACCGATAAACTGGCCGTTAAATCCATTGGAGGCATCCCCGCGTTCCTGCGTAAACGCCACATGGTAACTTTCCCCCGCATTAATCGGTACACTGATATCCAAAGGGCCATAGCCTCCCGCATTGGTGGTACGGCCGTTTACCCTTAAAACCCCGTCATCAATATAGATGTTTAAACTGTTCACCGTGCCCCCCTCTTCCCAGAGGACCTGACGGCCCGACACAGTATCGGCGTTAAAAATCAATTCAACCGTCCGGCGGGGGAACGGCCCGTTGGTGTTAATGGAGTCATCATTGGGAACAGCAACATATTGCCCACTGCCGCTGAAACGGGCAGGAAGGCCTCCTGCCCCATAAAATAAGATTTCATCCCCTTGCGTCACCCCATTGGTATAGGTCCCGTCCCCCCCGGCCCCCAAGGTACCAAGGTTTAAAGCCGTGGTCGTATCGGCATCGCCCAGACGAAAATATCCGACCGGCGTATCGGCCAAAATCGTATCCGGAAGGGCGGAACCAGTTTTTTCCAGTGCGTCTTTGGCTTCCAGAGCTTTTATTTCAGCTAATCTCAGGATGTTTTCAATTGTCTCAACACCAGCACTTGCCTGCTGTATGGTGCGCACCCCAAGCGCCATTTTGTCCAAAAGGGTGTTATAATTGTTTGCTGTAGCGGTGAGGGCACTTGCCCTGAAGAAATTTTGCGGCTGGTCGGTAGCCCGGTTAACTTTTAGGCCCGTTGCAAGACGCTCAGCGGTTTTATCAACGCTGTGCCTCGATTTTTGGATGCTAGTCAAAGTACTTTTGACAGCAGCGCCTAATATAATGTTATCAACCATTGCGCCTATTACTATTCTGTAAATTATCCCTAATATTCTATTAGTAGGGCAAACTCCAACTCCATATTACCAGAACTCCTTATTTTATAAATAAAATAAAGAGTACTCGCGTATTCAATCAGCTTAGCATGAAATGGTTAAAAATATGTTATTTCAATAATTTAACTTCCTTTTTTAGGAAAAGCTTTTTTTGCCTGTGTTTTAAACGCTACCACCGCAAATCATGCTGAAAGAAAGCAATTGGGTGCGTTAGACGATCTATTACAACCTTGTTCATAAAAAATAATAAGATTCTTTACAAAAAGATGCCTACCGCCAACTAATATTCTCCAAAATTTACCTGTAAAGAAAAAATAAAAACATACAAAAGTATGTAACTATTGGATTTCATTGACAAATTACAGCTTAATAAATCTAATGATTGGCAATCACCAAAATTAAATATCAACTATAAATTTAAGGAAAGAGGACAATATGCCAAGCTACACCATAGAAATTGAAGCCACAGGAACATACCAAAGCGATATCCCTGTTTTACAGATCCTGATAGGAGGAGTATTAGAAAACAGCTATAATATCACAATGAGCGGAACATCGATTTCCGCAACAATTTCCTATGCGGGCCCAGCCATCCCGAGCCTGGAACTTAAGTTTGACGACGCGTTAACGGAACCAGGCCGTCAAATTGACATACAAAGCGTCAAAATCAATGATCGCTATGTCAATACTGGGAACTTCCTTTCGTCAGATACTTTAAATAAAGGCGATACAGCCACTATAGACACAGTGAATGGTGAACTTTTATTCGTTTATGCTGAGCCGGACTCCAGTCTTTTCACCCCGACCACCGTCAGCATGACCACCGGTGATGATACGTACAGAAATTACTCCTCCACCACCGACGAAGTCGTTGATGCTCTTAGCGGCCGGGATGTCATTTATACTGGCAGCGGACAGGATAAAGTCCATGCCGGCAGCGGAGATGATATTGTCTATACCGGTGAAAATGATGATTTGCTTTACGGACATGACGGTGATGACCGCCTGCATGGGGAAGAGGGCAACGATATCCTTTATGGCGGAAATGGAGGCGACAGACTGTATGGAGAAGACGGGGATGATATTTTGTACGGCGGAAACGGCGAAGATAACTTAGTGGGCCATGATGGGAATGATAGAATCACAGGAGGTATCGGTGCCGATAAAATATCCGGCGGAAACGGCGATGATATTCTTTATGGAGATGATGGAGATGACAGACTCCTCGGAGGGCAAGGCAACGATACCCTTGATGGCGGTGCCGGCAATGATCTTCTCTATGGCGGAAACGGCGATGATATTATTAATGGCGGTGATGGAGATGACACATTAGCTGCCTTTGCCGGCAATGATCTTCTCTATGGCGGCGGCGGAGCCGATCTTGTTGTTGGAGGCGAAGGTTCGAACGTTCTATACGGCGAGTCCGGTACGGATATTGTGCGTTCAAACTCCGTTGCAACCCTCGACAGCGCCATTAGCGATATTTTGCTTAATAACGCAGGGGTTTCCTATAGCGCAGACACAAACAGCTTTTATCAATATGTCAGCAGTACCACCACATGGACGGCTGCTGACAGTGCGGCAAACATTGCCACCTTGACAGGCCTGGCAGGGGTAAACGGGCATTTGGCCACGTCTTCTTCCGCAGCAGAAAACAGTTATCTGGAAAGCCTTATTAGCGGCAACATCTGGTTAGGTGGCAGTGATGCAGCAACTGAAGGCACATGGCAATGGACAGTTGGTGAAGAAAACGGGCGGGAATTCTGGTCCGGCGGTCCCTTAGGCAGTGATGTCGATAACATGTATGAAAACTGGGCCTTACTCAATCCTGCCAATCTGTTCTCTACCTATGATTATATCCAGATGGGCACAACAGGCTCATGGTCTTCACAGAGCGGAACGTCAAACAATGGCTACGTTATTGAATGGGAGGCCAGCTCTCTCTTAAATAATGTTGATACGTCGATATTGAATGGCGGCGAGGATGATGACGAGCTTTACGGCAGTGACGGTATTGATACTTTCATTCTTGATAATACAACCTCTACCGATACTATTTTTGACTTTGATGCCGCCGGACGGGACCAACTGGATCTCAGCAATCTGATCAGTGGTTATGATCCGATTACGGATGATTTAACAGACTTTATCGACCTGACAGAAAGCGGTGGAAATACCACTGTCTCCATAGACAGCGATGGAGCCGCAAATGGCAGTTCCTTCAACGATGTGGCGGTGTTGGATACGCTGACGGACGTAGATTTGAATCTGTTGCTTGCAGGCGATAACCTGATCTTATAATCAGGACCCTTTATGCAGCCATAATAAAAAAAGGGGAATCCAGATAAAAGATAGCGTCAGGATTCCCTTCACACTTTGATAAGCCACCCACACCCAAAACAAGTTTTTACCGGATTGCACAAAAGCCGGTTTTTTTAAATTTTTAAAGTTAAATTTTTTAAATTTGCTGAACATGGCTTGTTTTTCCGCTTATCTCTCTAAAACATTGCCATCTCAAGGTCAATTAGACTTTATCCCCGAAGATAAAATGAAAACCTGCCACCTTATTGAGATAAGGCGAAGATAAGGCCCCTGCCGATAAAGCCCTTCTTATATTATTCGGCCTTGAAAAAGGACTGCGCTATGAATAGCTTAGCAGATAAAGAAATATAACCTTATTTGCCGCTAAAGCTAAAACGGCATCTGTAAGAGACTTCATATGACACAGGAACATTTGGCAGTTATCGGCGGCACAGGTCTTTACCAACTGGACAGCCTGCAAGATATTCGGGAACATGATATTACAACGCCCTTTGGCACGCCTTCAGCCGCTGTGATTGAAGGCAAAATAGCTGGCCAGCGTGTTTTATTCTTACCCCGCCATGGGCGCTCCCATGAATATTTGCCGCACGAAGTAAATTACCGCGCCAATATTTACGCCCTGAAAAAACTCGGCGCACAGACCGTTTTAAGCATTTCCGCCACAGGGTCTTTAAGGGAAGATTACAAGCCGGGTGATCTAGCGCTTGTAACGCAGTACTTTGATCATACACGGGGCAAGCGCGCTTACAGTTTTTTCGGGGAAGGCGTCAGCGGACATGTGATGACAGCCAATCCTTCCTGCCCCGCTCTTGCGCAGGATGTATTGAAAGCCGCGCAGAAAAATAACATCACGCCCCACCCCCAAGCCACCTATGCGTGCGTGGAAGGCCCCCGCCTTGGTACACGCGCAGAAAGCTTTTTTTTAAAAGAAGCCGTCAAAGCAGACCTCGTCGGTATGACCAATGTGCCTGAAGCTTTTCTGGCAAGAGAAGCGCAAATGGGATACCTAACATTGGCCGTTGTGACAGATTATGATTGCTGGATGGAAGATGAAAGCAAACATGCCGATATCACGGAAATTTTCAGGATATACGGCGAGTCCATCAACAAAGTAAAAAATATTATTGAGACCCTCTCTACAAACGGTTTGTCGGAAACGCCCGCGTGGATCAGAACAGCCATTACCCACGCCGTCATGACGCCTAAAGATCAGCTAACCCAAGAGCAACAAGACTGGTTGAGAGTGTTACGTGCCTAAAATTTCCATCATTATTCCAATTTATGATCAGGAAACAGAGCATCATAAGCTTTTGGACTTTTTTCATAGACTGAATGACAGTGATTTGGAAATTATCACCACCACCGGTGTGAGCCGTGCCCACGCCATGAACGCCGGCGCTGCAAAAGCGACAGGCGATTTTTTATGGTTCGTGCATGCCGATACAATTTTGTTAAATGCACATATCGCAGCTTTAAAACTGGCTGTTTCCAATCATCCTGACTGCCTGCATTATTTTGAGTTATCGTTTCAGGAAAAAGACATCACCGCCGTGAACAGTTTTGGCGCCAATATCCGCTCTGCTTTGTTTCGTCTTCCGTGGGGAGATCAGGCATTTTGTCTGAGCAAGGATATATTTGATGACTTGAAAGGGTATAACGAGTCTACCGCTTATGGTGAAGATCATTTACTGGTATGGAAGGCGCATCAAAAAAAGATCAAACTCAATCATATCCCGCTGGCCGTTAAAACAAGTGCACGCCAGTATAAAAAACAAGGCTGGCTCAATCTTACCACCAAACGACAATATCTATGGATTAAACAAGCCATACCAGAGTTCCTGAAGTGGCTAAAAACATGACCCGTGCAATCACCGCGAATGCGCGTAGCGAAGATCAAGTCATCCCGCGCAAAATCATTGCGGTTTTTGGAAAAACTCCTGACCTTAGCCCTATTAAAACCAGATTAGCCACAGCCATCGGCAAAGAAAAAGCGAATGAGCTTTATAAGCTTTGTGTCGACAGCACGCAAGCGACGCTTGAAAAATTCGTCCATCATAATCCGGAATGGCGCGTTGTCTGGGCCGTAGGTGAAAAGAAAGGATTGGAACATCCTTTTTGGACAGAGCGCCCTTTTGAGAAAATATGGACAGGCGAGGGATGTTTAGGAACAAGACTGCATCAGGTTTACGCTACCCTTATCAAAGAATATGAGGCGGTTCTTTTAACCGGTACTGACAGCCCCCAATTAAATGCTGATATTTTCGTCGAAGCTACAAGACATCTTGAAGCATCGGGTAGCGTTATCGGACCCGCCAAAGACGGTGGTTTTTATTTATTTGGCCACACAAAAGAAATTCCCCAAGCCGTCTGGGAAAGCGTTCCCTACTCCGTTGAGAATACATGCGAAGAGTTACTTAAAAGAATAGTAAACGACGTGCCTCATTTGACCAAACAAAGCGACCTTGACAGATATGAGGATATCCAAACCATCATCGATGAAATGCCAGCCTATCTTCATGAAACGCAAGAAAGACTCATAAGAGCTTTTAAAAATCTATAAGTTATTTTTCAGAAGATTTATTTTTTCTCGTCTTTAACCCGACAGGCCCCACCGCCCAGCACGCAGAATTTTGCGCAATGCGCGTGGTTAAGATAGGTTCTTTTTGTGCTGTCTTTTAAGGTAGACCCATATTCAAATTCTTTATCGTAAGGTAGCAAAGTACACGCAATGACGCTTGGCCTTTCTGCGCCTTTGCGTTTTACGATCATCCGCGAGTTGGAACACATAATATCCGCGGGTTGCACACCAAGTATGCCCCAGCAGGCTTCAGTAATTTCAGGAACTTCCGCCTTTTCATCCATTTCAGGAAAGAGAACCAAGGCTTTTTCATCATATGCATCCAGATGAATGCCATGTTTTTTGAAAAATGCGGCATAGCCATCCCGCAAAGATTTTTCATTTTCATGCCAACGAGTGCGTCCGGCAATATCTATTGTAAAACCGTTATCCGATAACCATTTCAGGCCCTTTAACATAGGTTCCCACGTGCCTTTTCCACGTTCTTCTTCATGCAAAGAGGCATCGTAATGATCTACGGAGACGCGCATTGTCAGTTGTGATTTATATTTTTTATTGATCTCTAATAACTGCTCGGTAAAGCGCATCATCGGCCGCATAGCGTTGGTCAAAACAATCATGTTAAACCCGCGTGATAAAACCTCCCTCATGATAGCAAGCATCTCCCGGTTCATAAAAGGCTCTCCGCCTGTAACCCCTATTTCCGTGGTGCCTAAATTCTCATCACGTATTTCATCCAGATATGCCACCACTTCCTGATGGGAAATATAAGAGAGACGATCATTTTTTGGAGAAGATTCTATATAACAATTCAGACATTCAATATTGCATAAGGTGCCGGAATTAATCCACAGAGTTTCCAGCTTATTCATATCCACAAAAGCGCGTTTATCTCCTTTTGCAGTGATGAGATAGTTATCAAATTTTTGGCGCGGGACAGACATGGATAATTTTTTTATGAGGTCAGGAATTGGTCGATTTTTCGCATAAGAGCGACAATTTTTTTAACCTTGGGGGAGAATATGCGCGGGGTAAAATAACTACCAGCAACACGCTTGTTAATTTCTCCCAAGGTGGGATAAGGAACGATGATTTGCGCCATATCTTTTATTTTAAGCCCCTTGGATATAGCCAGTGACCAAGGCTGTAACAAATCTCCCGCCTGTTTTCCAACAATGGAAGCGCCCAAAATTCTCCCATTTGGTTTGATGACAACTTTCACAAAACCTTCTGTTTCTCTTTCGGCTTTTGCCCGGTCATTTTCTAGGTATGGCCATTTTAACACCTGAAAATTTCCTTTGCCCATTTTTTCAAGAGCGGTTTTTTCATTCAGACCGACATTGGCAATTTCCGGATTTGTATACGTTACCCATGGCACAGCATTGTAGGTTGCTTTTGCCGGCATTTTAAATAAAGCACGTTGAATCACGATGCCCGCCTGATACCCTGCAATATGGGTAAAGCGGTAAGTATTGGTGACATCGCCGATGGCAAATATTTTCTTATTGGATGTACGCATAGCATGATCGACAACGATGCCTTGTTGATCTTCTTCTACTTTCGCCGCGCCAAGATTTAGTTTTTCTGTCGCTGCTTTATGACCGGCCGCTACCAAGAGATGAGACCCTTGAACTTCTAATGTCTGGTTATCGGACGTTTTGATTTGAACGGTAAGGCCCTGCCTGTTTTTATAAACTTCCTGAATATGTGCCTTCTCATGCAAAGCAATCCCGTCGGCCTTAAACCTTTTCCTGAGAACATCCTTAAGATCGTTATCATCGTGAGGCAGAAGAGAGGAGTGTGACAAGATGGTTACTTCTGCGCCCAATTGGCGAAAAGCCTGTCCCATTTCACATCCAACAGGACCACTGCCTAAAATAATTAAATGTTTCGGTAGTTGCGTCAGATCAAAAATATTTTCATTGGTATGATAATCAACGTCCTCAAGTCCCGGAATATCAGGCACCACAGGTACCGAGCCACTGGCAATTACAAAATAGCGTGCCTGAATTTTTGTCTTCCCTGCCTGCACTTCGAAAGGGGAATGGAAGGTTGCGTAGTCTGGTATCACCTTCACGCCAAGGCCTTCAAACCGTTCAACCGAGTCATGGGGCTCAATCTGGGCAATGACCTCCTGCACATGACGGTGAACGCCTGCCATATCAACTCTCACCCCATCAGAATGGATGCCAAAATTTTCTGCGCCTTGGCGGATAAGGGCCGCTTTATGCGCCGCAGCCAAAAGGGATTTGGAAGGCACGCAGCCTACATTGAGGCAATCTCCCCCCATCTTATGGCCTTCTATCAATACGACATCGGCGCCCATCTGTGCGGCGCCTGCTGCCACCGAAAGGCCGCCGGATCCTGCGCCAATAATACATAGATCAGGTTTTAAAATATTATCCGTCATTTCTATCCGGTTTTAATAAAACGATGCAGGCAACACTCTGAAGAATTCTGTTCATTAAAAAACACCTGCGGCCTCATGATATTTCTTTAACAGGAGCGGTATTTTTTCTTCTTGCTTTCATTTGCTTATACAGCGACGGGGTTATGGCGAACATCCCCAAGACACCAAAGGCCAACAACATCTGCGGGGAGAGCAAATCACTGACAGTTTCAAGCTGGCCAAGTTGCTGTCCGAAATAAACAAAGGCGAGAGTGCCGGGAATAATGCCGAAAAAAGTCGTTAAAACAAAGATACGCAACGGCACATTGAAAAGCGCCGGAACCACATTTACCAGAAAGAATGGAAAGATGGGAATCAGGCGCATAAATAAAAGGTAACCGACGGCATTCTCTTTCATATTCTTCTCAATTTTCTGATAGAGCCTACCGGCACGTTTACGCAGGCTGTTTCCGAAGGAAGTTTGAGCAATTATAAAAATTACCGTTGAGCCCAACGTCGCCGCAGTTACGACAAATAAGGTGCCTTTAAACAGACCGAACAGAAAGCCACCCAATAAAGTCATCAGCGTCCCGACAGGTAAGGATAAGGCAATAACGAGAATATAGGTCCCCATATAGATAACGGGGGCCCAAAAAGGCCGTTGATGAACATAATTGAGAAAGTCGTCTTTTTTTGCCTGGATACTCTCCAGCGCCAGAAATTCCTGCAAATCCAGTATATAGGCAACCCCCATTAGCGCTAATAAGATTAGCAGTGGAGAAAATCGAAATATCTTGCTTCTCATGAAAGTGTTTTTCTTGTCATTGCCTTATACTTTGCTCATAATTCAGCCTAAACAGCTCAACCGTTACTTATTTAAACACTAAAAAGGAGTATTTATGAAGGTCGTTGATACAATTTTGGATAATATTAGCAAAAAATATCCAAACGAACCTTATTTTCATCAAGCCGTTTCAGAGGTTTACACGGATATTCTTCCTTATTTAAATATCTGTGATTCCTACATCCAGAATTGCGATGCCATTGAAGGGCTTAAGATACTCGAAAGACTGGCGGAGCCGGACCGTATTTTGCAGTTCCGTGTCAGTTGGCAAAATCAAAAAGGTGATATTGAAGTCAACCGCGGCTGGCGGGTGCAATATAATAATGCCATCGGCCCCTACAAGGGAGGCCTGCGCTTTCACCCGAATGTTTCACTGGATACGTTTAAATTTCTGGGGTTCGAGCAAACATTTAAAAATGCCCTGACTGGCCTGCAAATGGGCGGTGGTAAAGGCGGCGCAGATTTTAACCCCAAAGGGCGCAGCGATGCCGACATTATGAGCTTCTGTCACGCCTTCATGATGGAGCTATACCGTCATATCGGCCCGCATGAAGACGTTCCTGCCGGGGATATCGGCGTAGGCGAGCGCGAAATCGGCTATATGTTTGGCGCCTATAAAAAAATCACCGACCGCTTTGACGGTGCCCTGACGGGGAAGAACCCGGCCTTTGGCGGTAGCTGTATCCGGAAGGAAGCAACAGGATATGGATGTGTTTATTTCCTTGAACAGGCGTTAAACCGCCAGAGCGAAAGCTTAAAAGATAAAAGCTGCGTTCTGTCAGGCGCAGGCAATGTTGCCCTTTATACGGCCCAGAAGCTTATACAAAAAGGCGCAAAAGTTATCAGTATGTCCGATAGTAAGGGCGCTCTTTATATGCCGGATGGAATCACCCATGAGCAGCTCGAAGAACTGATCCAGTTAAAAGAAGTGAACCATGGGAGTCTAAGCGACTATGATCAGGGCGAATATCGCGACGGAAAAGAGCCATGGGAAATTGCCGCCGATATCATTATACCTTGTGCCACCCAGAATGAAGTAGATAAAGACGAAGCGGAGAAAATTACCGCAAACGGAAAAGCAAAATGGGTATGTGAAGCCGCGAATATGCCATTAACAGCAGATGCCACCCATCACTTCCAGAAGAAAAATGTTACCATCCTGCCATCCAAAGCAGTAAATGCAGGCGGTGTCAGTGTTTCCGGTCTGGAGCGCAGCCAGAATGCCCAGTATTTAAGCTGGTCATCTGAAGAAGTGGACAATAAGTTGCAGGAAATCATGAAAAATATTCATGATCTTTGTGCCGAAAGCAGCCCGGACCAGAAAAATATAAATTATTCCCAAGGTGCCAACATTGCAGGATTTAAGCGGGTTGCCAAAGCCATGATTGCTTACGGATCGCTATAAATAAAAGTTAACCGGAACCATCTTCCGCTTCTATACGTTGATATGTATAAGGAGACTGATAATGGTTTATCAAAGTTTAGTAATTTTTAGTTTAGCGGCCTTGGCCTTAAGCAGTCTTATCCTGCATAGCATGATCATAGGAAAAGACAGCTACAATCTGAAACAACGCTTTCAGGAAGCAAAAATTCTTCCTTACGATCAACTGGCTACTACTTACAAAACTAATCAGCCATAATGAAGGAAGAGACTGCCTGCCAACGGGTTAGTGCCGGAAGATATTCTAATGAAGTTTAAAATTTTAGGATTAGCCACAATATTTCTGGTCGTTTTAAGCGCCGTTGCCGGCTTTTCTTATTTCATTGACTATTATAAAGCCAGCGAATCTTCTGAAGACAGTGCAGAAGAAAATGGGGAGGAGAACACAGACTCTCAAGAGGATGCGGGCGCTCCCCTGCCCTTTACCGATGAGTCGTCTGAAAGCATTTTAGAAGTTGTTGAAGAAAAAATCGAAGATAGCCCACATAATCTTGGCAATGTCGAGCATCTAGACAATTTCAATTTAGACACAGACGATCTGACAGAAACCTCCGCTGTTACAAAATTTAAAACCTACAAGGATGTAGATAAATCCAGAAATATCGCCGTCGTTGACGATCAGGGCATTAAAGCCGGTGAAGTTATATCCGCAGAGTATGAGGATGATGAAATTCAGGAAATAAATTTTTCGGTGCTGCCAAGCCTGCACCAACGCGAAGAACAAGTAACCTTCTCCCTCCCCTATGATGATGTAAAATTTATTGAAACCGCAGAAGGGTATGAGATCAGACTAACCCCAGAACAAACAAAAGAATTAGCGCAAGCCCTATACTAATTTTACACGTCTTCTTTATCTTCTGTTCCGTTGAATAACCTCATATAGACACCGCCTAAAACCAGTGTAGTGGTCACAGCCAGAAAAGCGATAATTGCTAATGCGTAAAAACCAAAGCCAATCGTGAGGCCAATACCGCCAGCCGCCCAGATACTGGCCCCCGTAGCGGTACCGACAACTTTAGTATCCCCTTTTTGAATGATGGCACCCGCTCCAAGAAAACCAATTCCTGTCAAGGTCCCGGAAATTACTTTGCCTAAATCTATGACTGTGTAGTTGTTATTCTTTGCAAACTCGATATAAACCTCTTGCCCCAGCATGGCGACCGTACAACTCGTCAGGGCAACAATCATATAAGCGCGGAAATCAATTGGTTTGTTTTTACTATCGCGGTCTAATCCCAAAATCATACCAAAGGCCAACGCAATAAAAACCCGCATGGCAGCTTCCTGCCAACTGACAATCGATAAGTTTAAATATTCTTCTATCATTTTTTATCCGTCTTTTTTGCTTTTGTTTTCTTGGTAGTCTTTTTGGTTTTATTCTCAGACTCCTGCAGCAATATTTGTGCAGGTGGCGCATTTCCTGCTTTATCTTCACCAAAGTAGATGGTTTGATGTGGAAATGGAATTTCAATGTTATTCGCATCAAAGATGATTTTCATGCGGCGGTTAAATTCACGTCCCACATCCCACTGACGGATCGGTTTGGTCTTAATTCTGGCTTTAATAATGACGGCACTATCGGCAAAGGCATCGACGCCTAATATTTCCAGTGGCTCGAGAATTAATTTTTCAAACTTCTCATCCCCTCTCATATCCTTATCCACTTCCTTCAGAAGCTTGATGACTTCATCTGTATTCTCCCGATAAGCAACACCAATATCCATGACATAGTAACTGAAATCCTTCGTCCAGTTTTCAACAATACCAATGTCACTAAAGGGAACAGTGTAAACAATACCCGAGAGATCCCGCAATTGCACTTTACGGATGGTGATTTTTTCAATCAATCCGATTTTATCGCCCAGTTTGGCGACATCACCGACCTGGATCAGATCCTCCAGAATAATAGTAAAACCGGTTAAAAAGTCCTTCACCATCGTTTGTGCGCCAAAGCCGATGGCAATTCCCAAAATTCCGGCCCCCGCCAATAAGGGGACAATATCAATCCCCAATTCTGAAAGAATGACGAGGGTAAAAAGAATGGCAAAGGCAATGAAAATAACATTCCTCATAATCGGCAGTAAGGTACGCAAACGGTTGCGTTCCTGACGGCCTGCCGAATAGATCATATTTTCGAGATAGGAATTTATTATTTCCCAAATCCCAATAGCAACAACAACAATCAGGGACAAGCCGATAAAATCACCTAAAAAAGTGGTAAAGCCTTCGCCTTTGAAAAAGCTAAAACTATATATCTTCCATATCGTCGCCACCGTGTAGATAAACAAGATCACCGCCAGAAAATATCCGATATAGCGTACGACCCGAGCATAAATCCTAAAGCGGCCGTGGGTCAGACCAAAGTTCTTGCTGATCTCAAGAACCCTGTTACGGAGTACAATGCCAAGCCTGTGAATGAAAACCAGCACAATAACAAGGACCAGAAAGGCGATGAAAGTGATGATTAATTTGCCCATAACAGAGCTATTCAAATTATTTTTCTTTAGAAATTGCTGATAAGAATCTACCCATTTGGAAGCCTGCGCATTCACACCCAGACTGTCTGTGAGCCCTGAGTGTGAGGCGTTTTCTTCCTCTTCTGTCTGTTCATCTGCTTCGACGAGTGTTTTTAAATCCTGGATGAATTCTTCACGCTTTTCTTCATTCTCCAATTTATCAATTAAATCGGAAACATTTTCCTTATCAACCGTGACACTGTCATCCGACGCGTTGGCGTTATCCTGCGCGTAGGATAAAGACGTAGAGAATGTAAGAAACAAAGAGAGTAATAAGAGTGTTATAAAACGCATGGATAATCCTGTAGGGTTATTTATCTTGATTCACATCATTTAAAAATTTCAACGCATAAGATGATTTTAAAGCATCCGGCATATTATTATGCCCATAGTCATCAAGCTTAAACATTGATTTAGGCTCATTCGCCTGATTATACAATTCCTGCCCTAACTTCGAAGGAACGATTTTATCTTTTTGCCCCTGCATAATCAAAAGGGGCGATTTAACCTTATTTATTTTTGATAAATTATCAAACCGATCTTTCATCAATAAGTTCACAGGCACAAAGAAATATGTCTTGGAGGCCACATCCGGCAGGCTTGTGTAAGGAGATTCCAGTATCACGGCCATGACATCCGGAAATTCAGTAGCCATTTGCACCGCCACGCCCGTCCCTATTGATTCGCCGTACAAAACGATATTTTCAGACAGAATGCCCAGATTATTCAGTCTGGCAATCCACGCCCGCGCATCGCGGTAAAACCCCATTTCAGAAGGCTTACCGGGATTGCCGCTATACCCCCTATATTCAGCCAGTAGAAAACCATAGCCCGCTTCGGCATAAGGAGCCGCCTTGCTTAAGGCCATTTCCATGGTCGACGCATTGCCGTGAAAGAACATAAGGACTGGCTTCTCCGGCTCAGGATTTTTCATCCATCCCGCTAATTCCAGACCGTCCACCGTGCGGGCCTTGACCTCAAACACACCCTTAGTTTGATACGGCGCGATATCCGGCTTCCCCTTGGAAGGGAAATAAATCATCGTGCGCTGAAATGCATACAACGCCGCCACCAGACAACAATACACCAAGGCACAATAAAGAATAATTTTTCGGATCTTTTTATTGATGACCATTTTATTTATTCAAAAATTAAACATTATGATTAATTTCTAAATTATTTGCATCACACGCAATAGCTATAAATCTTCTTAGCATGTCTGGAGTAACCCATGTTTTTTCACCTAAATGATATATCCAAGCTAGTATCTTTTCATGTGTATCACAGCGGTCTAAATCAATATTGTAAAAATGATTAAGTAGAATGTGGCCGTCTTCAAGAGTACAAAGTTTTCTTAGCTCTTCTTCTTCCTCTATAAAATTATTAAAATCAGTCATGTTATTGCTCCTCTTAGTTAAAGTTAGGCCGCTTCGGATTTCACCTTTGCCTTTGGCAAATCAAGTTTAATGTGAAGCTCTTTGAGTTGTTCCGGCGACGCCGTGCTTGGTGCCTTCATCATCAGGTCTTCGGCATTCCCGTTCATCGGGAAGACGATCACTTCACGGATATTCGGCTCATCGGCGAGCAACATCACGATACGGTCAATCCCGGGAGCAATCCCACCATGCGGCGGCGCGCCGAATTTCATGGCTGTGAGCATACCGCCGAATTTTTCTTCCAGCACGGATTTATCATAGCCTGCCATGTCAAAAGCTTTTTCCATGATTTCAGGTTTGTGGTTCCGGATAGCGCCCGAAGAAAGCTCTACTCCGTTACAGACAATATCATACTGCCAGGCAAGGATATCCAGCGGGTCTTTGTTTTCAAGCGCGTCCATCCCGCCCTGCGGCATGGAAAACGGATTATGGGAGAATTCGATTTTGTTTGTTTCTTCATCCAGTTCAAACATCGGGAAATCAACAATCCAGCAGAATTTAAATTCCCCTTTTTCCCGCGCGGCGTCATGCCCTTCCGGCAAAGCATCACAAATCGCATCGCGGGCCAGACCGGCAAATTTTGCGGCCGGTAATTCTTTGTTACAGATAAAGAACACGGCATCCCCATCTTGCGCGCCGGTGATTTTCTTCAATTCTTCCTGTGCGGCGGCAGGAATAAACTTCGCAATCGGCCCTGCGCCTTCGCCGTCTTTAAACAGAACATACCCAAGGCCAGGGGCCCCTTCGCCTTGTGCCCAGCCATTCAGTTTATCAAAAAAGCTACGCGGTTGATCCGCCACGGCAGGCACGCGAATGGCGCGAACAACGCCGCCCTTTTCAATGGTTCCTTTAAAAGCTTTAAATTCAACATCGTCACGCGCGAACACGTCCGTTACATCCGTAATTAAAAGCGGGTTGCGCAAATCCGGCTTGTCCGAGCCGTATTTCAACATGGACTCCCGAAAAGGAATACGGGGAAACGGCCCTTCCGGAATCGTACGGTCTTCGCCATTAAAATTGCCGAATTCTTCAAAGACACCGCGCATCACAGGCTCGATAACGTTAAAGACATCATCTTGCGTAACGAAGCTCATCTCCATATCCAGTTGGTAAAATTCCCCCGGAGAGCGATCAGCACGGCTGTCTTCATCCCGGAAACATGGCGCAATCTGGAAATAGCGGTCAAAACCCGACATCATGAGAAGCTGTTTGAATTGCTGCGGCGCCTGCGGCAATGCATAAAATTTTCCCGGGTTCAAACGGGAGGGCACCAAAAAGTCACGCGCACCTTCAGGCGAAGAAGCCGTTAAAATAGGTGTCTGGAATTCCTGAAATCCCTGATCGCGCATCCGCTCCCGAATGGAGGTAATGACATTATTACGAAGGCGGATATTGCGCTGCATTTTTTCACGGCGCAAATCCAGATAACGGTATTTAAGGCGGATTTCTTCGCCCGCCCCATCATCTTCGGCTACTTGAAAAGGAATAACATCGGCCGCGCTTTGAAGTTCGACTTCATCAATATAAAGCTCGATATCGCCTGTCGGCATATTTTTGTTCTGGGTTTCACCTGGACGCTCGCGCACCTGACCGGACACCGTAATCACAGATTCTGGCCGGTATTTTTCCACCTGCCCTAATAAAGGAGAACCTTCGTCAACAACACACTGGGTAATACCGAATGTATCGCGCAAATCTATGAACAAGACACCGCCATGATCCCGTTTACGGTCAATCCAGCCGGAAAGGCGAACGGTTTCACCGACATTTGTTTTTCTTAATTCGGCACAATTGTGGGTACGGTAAGCATGCATAGTCAAAATATCCTTTAAAATCTATAATTTGGGGCATTTATAGCGGATTTTAAGGAAATTTGAAAAGGGTTAATTTGGATTACATGAGTAAGTCACAAGCGCGCAGACGTTTATCCAGTTCTCTTAAAGCCGGTTCGGCATCATAATCTGATACCCCATAGCCATTCGCAGCAAACGCACCGTTAACCAACGGGGTCAGGGTATTCTGCGTAGCAGTCTGCGGGGATACTGTGATCCCCATATTTAATTCCTGAGGTTTATAAGATATGACCCCGCCGCGACCGGCATTATAACCGAACCCTTGCGGGAAGAACGGTCCAACTCCTAAATCAGCATTGTAATGGTGCGTCAGGCTTTCAATTAGCAGCCCTCTCCCCTCATCCTCTAAACTTTGGAAAGAAACAATGTATTCAGATAACGTACCGGCCGGATCATCATAAGCAACCCCGCCAATATTATCCTCTCTATCATCTAAAAACTGGAGCGTGCCGCCATCTTCAAGCATATTTTTTACCGTAGCACGCACACAAGCCCGCGAAGCTGTATAGCTTTGCCATTCAGTTCCGTCATTATGATTGGTCACTGTTGCCTCTCCAGCAAATGAAGTACTTGCGGTGAAAAGAAGGGCAGCGAGTGAATTTCCTATGGTCTTCATCATAGGCAGATATAATACATATTTATTTACATAATGCAATATATTTTACTTTATAAGAAACCTTAAATGCCTTAAAACACTGGAAATGATTATAAAAACCCAAGACGAACTTGCACAGATCTGTGCGCAATTAGCCCAAAAGCCTTATATCACAATTGATACTGAATTCTTAAGGGACAAAACTTTTTATTCTAAATTGTGCCTGGTTCAGCTGGCAGGCCCGGGCATTGAAGCCGTCGCCGTCGATCCCATCGAATATGACCTCGACTGGGCCCCTTTACTTGAATTGCTTGAAAATGAGCAGGTTTTAAAGGTCTTCCATGCCGCCAGACAGGATTTGGAGATTTTCTATCAAATGACGGGGAAAATCCCCCACCCGATTTTCGATACACAGGTCGCCGCGATGGTCTGCGGCTATG
This sequence comes from uncultured Micavibrio sp., assembly GCA_965216405.1. Lineage (GTDB taxonomy): Bacteria > Pseudomonadota > Alphaproteobacteria > Micavibrionales > Micavibrionaceae. Next base: position 753,190 of record OZ244161.1, read on the forward strand.
GGGATTCTATTGCCTATAATAAACTTGTACAGGATATTACCGGCCACCATTTGGCAAAAAACGCCCAATTTACGGATTGGTCCCGGCGCCCTTTATCTGCAAAGCAGCTTGCTTATGCCCTGGATGACGTCACCTATCTGCGTGATGTTTATGAAACTTTAGACACACGCCTGAAAGAACAAAAACGCGATCATTGGGTGAAGCAGGAAATGGAAATTCTTACCAGCCCCGAAACTTATGAGATGCCGGTTGAAACCATCTGGCAGCGGATCAAGATACGCTCAGACAAACCGGAAGTTTTAGCCATTTTACGCGAATTGGCTATTTGGCGCGAAGAACTGGCACGGCACAAAAATGTTCCGCGCGGTCGCATTTTAAAAGATGAAGCGCTGGCTGATATCGCCGTCTATATGCCCAAAGATGTGGAAGGCCTGCTGCGTATTCGCAATGTTTCCAAAGATGTGGCAAAGAGTCCGACAGGCAACAAACTTCTCTCCCTTGTGAAACAGGCCCGTCAAAGCTCCAAAGAAAGCTGGCCAAAAGTGGAGAGTAAAAAACCTTTTCCCAAGAATTTTGTGCCGACGCTTGAGATGCTCAAACTGCTGTTAAAAATTAATTGCTCTGAAGCTGGTGTGGCCCCCAAATTGGTCGCGAGCATTTCTGATCTGGAAGAAATTGCCCTGAACAGCGAGCCGACATGCAGTGCCATGAAAGGCTGGCGCCATGAGCTTTTCGGTGCAGATGCCATGGCGTTGAAAAACGGTGCTATCACTCTTGGCATCAAGAAAAATAAAATCCACAAATTTGAAAACCATGCCTAAACTTTATCTTCTCCGCCATGCCGAAGCCGCTTCCGCCTTTGGCCTTCCTGATCAGCAAAGACCGTTAACCGCCCATGGCATATTGCAGGCTGAAAAAACCGCGGATGCTCTGCGGCATATAAACCTGGCCTTATGCTCTGCCGCGGAGCGAACGAAGATGACGCTTCAAACCGCCGTGAATGCAGGCGCCTCTATTCAGAAAACAGAAATTCTTGCGCCATTCTATAACGCCCCTGCGGCAACCCTTTTAAAAACTATTCAGGAAAGCGATAAAGGGGATATCCTTGTGATTGCGCATAATCCCGGCATTCATCAACTGGCTGCGTCCATGGCACGGCGGGATGACACACCGGCCTTTAACAACCTGATGACATCTTATTCTCCTGCCAGTCTCGCGGTTTTTGATTGCGATATTGAAAACTGGAGCGAGCTACAGCTTTATCAAAACAAGTTGGTAGAGCTTATCACTCAGGATTAATAATTTCGCGCATCAGCGGAATGGAAATTTTCCGTTTTTCAACCAGCGCCTTTCTATCCGCCGCTTCGACAAGATCCCGCACAGCTTCAAAGGAACGCTCAATACGTGGCAGGATATAATGCAACACATCGGCATTCACCCTGATCTGGCGGTCACTGAAATGTTTTACCAATAGCGCGCTGAGTAATTGTTCATCCGGTTCGCGTATAGCAACGGACGGCGCAGCCCGCATTCTGGAAGCAAGATCAGGAAGCGCAAAGGCCCGTCTCACAGGTGGTTCCTGCAAGGTTAAAAGAAAACTTTTTTGTTCTTCTTTAAAAATATTATACAGATGAAACAGTCCTTTTTCGCCGACAATGTCACCAATCAACCGATCCCCGTCTTCGATAATGACATGTTGTTTCATATTGGCAATATCGCGGATAACTTCTTCATTAATGGAGGCAGCCTTGATACATATAGCGGAGGACTGCTCTGCCCAGACGGCGCCAAGATGGGTTTTACCACTCGCCACCGGTCCATAAAGCACAAGGCAGGGCGCCGGCCATTCCGGCCATAAATCTATCCAGGCCACAGCATCATGATTATTCGGCGCGACAAGAAAATCGTGGCGCCCTAATGCCGTGCGATGGCCCAGATCAAGAGGAATTTGTTGAAGTGCTTCTCCCATTTATGTTGTGCTTTTTTTGGTTTTCTTTTTCGAGGTTGTTTTTTTAGCTGCGCGCTTTTTATAAAGCTGGCTGTTTTTATACTGCATGATCGCAAAGCTTGCCAGAACACCAATGACGGCCGCAACAGGAACAGCCAACAACATCCCGACAATACCAAACAGACTGCCCCCTGCCATCAAGGCAAACAAAATCCACAGCGGGTGAAGCCCGACGCTATCACCCAGTAATTTAGGTGACAGGATATTGCCTTCCACAATCTGACCGACAATGAAAATTGCAGCGATAATCAATACATAATTTATTTCCCCGGCCTGAAACCAGGCCACAGCAACACTAATCACCAATCCTACGGTTGACCCGACCATCGGAATAATTGATAACAACCCGGCCGTAATACCAATTAAAAATCCGTAATTCAAACCTGCCAATGTCAAGGCAACGGCATAGATTAAACCTAAAAGGAAAGCAACGGTGAGTTGCCCGCGGATAAAGCCCGACAATTTTACATCAATTTGTTTTATTAAATCCTGAATCATTTTTTCATTTTCACGCGGGATTAAATCTTCCACCCAGCCTGTAATAGCCGGCCATTCCTTCATCATATAAAAAGCCACCAAAGGGGTTAGTATAAGGGTGGTGGCCAACCCGACAACCGCCTGCCCACCGGCGGCCAGTTTGCCGGCGATACTGCCTGACACACCAAAAATCTTAGAAACGTTCTCTTTTAAAAATGTTTTGGCATCCTCGATATATCCATCACCGAAACGTTCCTGAAACCAGGTTGTATAGGGTTGAAGCATAGAGAAAAACTTTTCTGTATAGACCGGCATTTGTTTGATGAGGTCAGTGCTCTCCTTGGCAACAATCGGTGCCACCAAAGTGACAATCGTTGTCAGCACAATAAAAAACAAAGATAAAATAACAATCGTGCTTGTCGTGCGTTTGACGCCTTTGGTCGAAAATCTTTTTAACAGCGGGTTGAGCAAGTAAGCAATAACAATCCCTAAAACAAAAGGAGTCAGGATGGCGTTAAACACCCATACAAACGCAATAAAAAAAACGACAGCGCAAGTCCAAAAAATCATTTGAGTTTTTGCAGATATGGTCATAAATCCCTCTTTCCCCATGCCTTAACGATATGCCGTCAGCGGCATTAATTGATATACAGGCGGTTGCATGCCGGCCCCTTGCGGGTATTGCGGCGGCGGCGGACTATTCAAGCCTATACCTTGCTGCATCAACGCCCCCTGAAAACTTCCAATATCGCCATTAAAATGTATAGTCAACATAGCGGTGCGCGGTGACAATGATTTTACCTCTACGGAACGAACGCCGGCGGTATTTTCAATTTTTCTTTTGCTTTCCACCCATTCTCGCACCGAATTAAAATTTAATTGTGCAAGGATGTCATTCTTGGGCGCAGCGATCTGTGATTGTGGTGCAGGTGATTGTGGATAGGGGTTTTGTTGGAAACCAGGCTGTGGCTGGGCAGCCACGGCGGTGGGTCTTTTCCAATCCTGCTCTAAAGCCAGAGCAACCTGGGTAATAACACGGTTATAAAATTGCTGTTCCACTTCGCCCTGATAACTGCGGACGGAAAATTGTTTGGATAAAGTCGGACCGTAAGGTTTTGCTTCATAGAGACTAACCGCCATATTTGTCGTGCCGTCAAACATGCGTTCGGGACTGGCAATCAAAATAATGGTATTCGTTGCCTGATAACGCAGGCGCATGGCATTCAGCTGAGACGGATCATAATTTAAAACCTGTCCTTCATTGATGGAGTTCATATCGCTTATATCTCCAACAGGAATAATCGCACGGCCTGCTGCTTTATTATTGTTGGCCTGTACCCATGCCTCCAGAAAAGGGTTGTCCTGCCACAGATAGGTTTGGCCGTTCACTTCAAAGAACGGAATAATGAGCGTATCCCCCTGCCTGTTCAAAAGGGTAGCCTGCCGGATATCCGTTTCGCCGGTTGCATTCGGCTGAGAGGAGGCCCCATCAAAGTGGGTAAAACGTATTTTATAGGTTCCTTTATAACGCACAGAGGAGAGTTTTTCGTTGGTGACTTCAAAATCTTTCACAAGCGCAGAGATCGTGTTCAGATCCGGCGCTTCATAAGTTTCCATTTCTACGGGTGTTAAAAAACGGGCCGCTAATTCTTTATACGCTTTCACTTGCGCTTCCTCGAAAGCCTTTTCCCGCGCCTGAACAGCATTGTCGGCAGTCACATCCACAACCACATCATCAACGGTATAAGGATCCCCTGTAACCGCAGCCCCCGCCTGCACAGGCTCAAGAGATGTCCCCTCCACCTCCTGAGCAGAAGAAGAAATTGGCATAAGCATCAGACAAAATACTGTACCGATACAAACCAAAGCTTTATAAGATGTGTTGAAAGTCACCATGTTCTAACTATTATGTATGAAAGTGGCTTTTTTATAACGCAAAACAGGACAAAAAGACAATGAAACAAAGTGCCTATAAAGAGGCAGGTGTGGATATTGAAGCCGGAAACACCTTGGTTGAACGGATTAAACCCGCGGTAAAGGCGACATCCCGTAGCGGTATGGTCAGCGGATTGGGTGGTTTCGGCGCGCTCTTTGATCCCAAAGCCGCAGGCTATGAGGATCCTATTCTGGTCTCCGCCACAGACGGTGTGGGCACGAAATTAAAAGTTGCCATTGATAGCGGTAAGCACGATACGGTTGGTATCGATTTAGTGGCCATGTGCGTTAATGACCTTGTGGTTCAGGGAGCGGAGCCTTTATTTTTCTTAGATTATTTTGCCTGCGGAAAATTGGATGTCGATCACGCCGAAGCCGTGATTAAAGGCATTGCCAAAGGCTGTAAAGAGTCAGGCTGTGCCCTGATTGGCGGCGAGACAGCAGAAATGCCCGGCATGTATGCCCAAGGAGATTATGACCTTGCAGGTTTTACGGTCGGCGCTGTGGAAAGAGATCAACTCATAACAGGCGAAACAATTGAAGACGGAGATGTTATCCTTGGCCTTGCTTCCAGCGGGCTGCATTCCAATGGGTACTCATTGGTGCGGAAAATTGTCGAATCGACACAAGGCCATGACTATGCCAGTCCCGCCCCGTTTGACAAAAGCAAAACCATGGCGGAAAGCCTTCTCACCCCCACAAAATTATACGTTAAGTCCTTACTTGCCGCGTTAAAAATAAAAGACGCAAACGGCAAAGCTTCTATCAAAGGCATGGCCAATATTACAGGAGGCGGCTTAACGGAAAATATTCCACGCGTCCTGCCTGAAAATTTAAACGCTGTGATTGACGCGAATAGCTGGCCCCTAACGCCCTTGTTTAAATGGTTAGGCGAAGTCGGCAATCTTTCTGCCGAAGATATGGCAGTCACGTTAAATTGCGGTATTGGTATGGTGGTTATATGCGCCGCCAGCGAAACGGAAAAAATCATGGAAAATTTAACCGCGAATGATGAAACTGTTTTCAAAATTGGCTATATTAGTAAAGAAAAAAATGAAAATCGTGTTGATATTCTCAACACGCAGACAGCATGGAAATAAAGGATTAAATTATGGCTTCATCACAAAAACCGGACGTCACACCAGAAGAAATTCAACATGCCCATGATCTTTGGCACGGTTTCACAGGATTTATGAAATGGGGCGTCATTGCCGTTATTGCCAGCCTAATTTTAATGGCTCTTTTCCTGCTTTAAATTACATAACAAAGAAACTATTTTACCTAACGCCGATTTAAGTACCAATTGGGCGGAAATCCATCGTTTTATTCATATTTTTGTAACGATTTGAATGGCATACTGTTAGAGGCAAATTGCTTGCCTGTTCAAAACCAACCTAATTGCATTCAAACATATGGGGCTTCCTTTTTTAGATCATACTGCCATAACCGTGAATAAAACATTTCTTATAAGATTTGTTTTATTGGTAATCCTGTGTCTGATAACGAATGTAACACAAAGCATGGCGCAACCCGTTGATACGCGCATCCTGACCCTCACCGAGAATTACGAAAGCTATTACCTATCTCCCTATGTCATTCAGTACAATGATCCTGAACATGCGTATAGCGCTAAAGACATTCTGACCCAGACCAATTTGCGCACTGCGATTACCGAAGTAACGGGAAGTATCACGGTTCTTGATAATAGCGGCGATACAAAATGGTTTGTTCTGGATGTCATCAACCGGTCCGAACAAAAAACCTGGGTTTTGGATTTCGGGAATAATTTTAATGGCCGTTTTGGGTTACTGGACGAATTGGAACTCTATACCTTTAACGAACAAACACGCCTGTTATCACGAAATAACACCTCCAATGAAAATGCGTTGCGGATTAATATTGATCCCAACCAGAAAATGAAAATTCTTTTCAAAACAAAAGCGGAAAAAGGACTGACAACCACCTTTCCTTTAAAATTAGTACACCCTTATGTTTACCAACAGCCGTTAAAGCGTTTTTCCTTCCTGATCGCTGCAATCCTTTTGACATCGATGGCGTTCTTTTTTGCCGCCATTGCCTTTATGCAAAGAAGATATGACTATCTTTTTATCAGTGTCTATTATCTTTCTTTCATCATCTATCTTGTGGCCCAGAATGCAGGTGTCACCGGAACCATGCCGTTATTCGGTGCCAGCATTATTCCGCTCTGCCTGTTCTTAACGGTGAGCACAGGCTACCTTATTGCCCGTATTTTCTGGGATATAGAAAACGCCCCCTATCTATGGGATAGACTGTTCTATGCCCCTATTGCGGTTGGATTCACGGTCATTCTGTTTGCCTATTTTATCCCGCTGCCGTCTCCCCTGATAAAAATGATATTGTTTTACGGACCGACAATATTATTGCTCTCCGCGCTCGCCTTTGGCTCTATTTTAAAGTCCCAAACAACAGGCACGGAAATAGCAGCTTTCATGTTCGGCTGGTTCATCATGCTTTTTGGTGTCGCGATTTCCATCTTAAGCTTAAGCGGAACCATGCAGCCTATATCCAGTGCCATTAACGCTTACTGGTTTGCGCTTATCCCTCAGGCTTTCTTTTTCGTGATGGCCAGTTATTTCAAACTTTCCAGAGGCGATAATAATGTCGTCATGTCGAAAACCCTTGAAATCAACGAAAGCGATACTGTTTCCCGTTTGAAAAAATCCGTTGAAAATACCGAACAGGAACGCCTGCTGAAAGTTATTGAACAAGAAAGAAAAATCCTCAGCGAATTGCGCAAGAGTGAAGCCAGACGCACAGAGGAAATGAGAAAGGCAAAAGAAGATGCCGATCAGGCAAATAAAGCCAAGTCCAACTTTCTTGCCGTGGTCACCCATGAAATCCGGACACCGATGACAGGGATTATGGGGATGGTCCGGCTGCTTTTAGATAGTAATTTGAGTAAGGATCAAAAAGAGTATGCCCAGATCATCCAGGATTCGAGTGATTCCATGCTGGCCCTTTTGAATGATATTCTGGATTTCGAAAAAATCGAACAAGGCAAGATGACCTTTGAAAATATCAGTTTTGATCTAAGCCGTCTTATTAAGGGGGTGGCCCGTCTTATGAATGGTCATGCCGCCCAGAAAAACATCGAGCTTGTTACCAAGGTTGGTGAAGATATCCCAAAATACGTGAAGGGGGACCCCAATCGTCTCAGACAGGTTCTTTTAAATCTGACAGGAAATGCGGTGAAATTTACCACAGAAGGCGAAGTGGTTATCTCTTGTGAGTTAATTGAAATTAACCGTAAGGATAAAACCTATGAAATATATTTTGGTGTCGCAGATAGCGGAATTGGTATTTCCAAAGAAGCACAAAAGAACCTCTTTAATCCTTTTGCACAGGCGGATAAAAGTATCTCGCGTAAATTTGGCGGAACGGGTTTAGGCCTTGCGATCAGTAACGGGCTCGTGCAAAGCATGGGCAGTACCATCAACATCAACAGTCAGGAAGGCCAGGGAAGCACATTCTTTTTCACGATCACCTTACCCGAAGGCACAGGCGATGATATTGAAGATGCCGATAAATCCAGTAGCACAACTGATAAGACGGAAGTAAAAGCAGTTCGTCCTATTAATATCTTGATTGTGGATGACAACGAAACCAACAGAAAAGTTATCCGCGGCTTTTTGGGCAACCAGAACCACACCATGTATGATGCCGGCAGTGCGCAGCAAGGTTTCGATATCTTAAAAGAAAACGATATTGATCTTATTCTCATGGATATCGAGATGCCCGGTATTTCAGGTGATGAAGCAACAAAACAACTAAGGCAATCGCAAAACCCGTTAAAAAGGAACACGCCGGTTGTTGCAATTACAGGCAATGTCATGCCCGACCATATTGAGCGTTTTCAAAATGCCGGCATGAATGACTATCTGGCGAAACCAATTGATCCGAAAAAACTATTTGATGTTATCACCAAAGCAGCCGAAGGCTTTTACGATTCCCAGACTATGCAATTAACCAATAATATAATTAGTGAATCCACAAATGAGCTCCCGACAACTATCGAAGAACAAGAAGATGAAATTACGTTTGAAGATCAGGATGTCATGGAAAGCCAGGAGACATTGAGCATCGCAGAAGAACCGCAACAAGATTCACCACAAGACCACATTGCTCCCCAACCTCCCACGATGGAGGAACCACAAATTGAAGAGGACCCTAGCACACAGAACATGCCTCTTGTTAAACAAGAGCCTGCTTCTCCCCCTGCACCAAAAGAGGAACCAAAAGAAGAGATTTTAATCCAGCCGGATATCCCACCAGTGCTGCAAGAAGAAACTTTTACGGAACCTGATACGCAGGCTGAAGAAAACGCAGCTCTTGAAGAAGCCTCTGCTCCTACAGAAAACAGACGTATTTTTAGCCCCGATACTGTTAATACTTTAAAAGGTCATATGAAGATTGAAGAAATTCATCAGATGCTAACAGAAGTCATCGAAAAGACGGATGAGATTACCGAAGAGATGAACAAAGCCTTGGTCGCAGAAGATTTAAAAGCAATATCTTCTAAAGGACATGAACTCAAAGGAATGGCCGGAAATTTCGGCTTTATCGAACTCAGCCAGCAAGCCGCAGAGATTGAAGCGCGGGCAAAGGATTCCGCGATCCTGGTTTTAACCAGCCTGATTGACCTCTTGCCGGAAATGCAACAACGCGCTGAAAAAAGCATCCAAGACTGGGTCAGCCTAAACAGCTAAAAAAATATTTAAAGAATCTGCTTGCATCCTGCCCGTCCCGCATTGTAAAACGGGGCGTTTAGTATTAGAAGGATAAAATCATGCAAGAAGTTGAAGCTGAAATTGTCGATGACAATAACGACAAGCAATTTAAATCTGGACGTCCGCGTTCGGAGAGTTCGCGTCGCGCCATTCTGGAGGCCACACGCCGATTGCTGACCCATAGCTCTGTGCAAAAACTTTCGATTGAAGGTATTGCCAAAAAGGCTGGCGTCGGCAAAACAACAATATACCGTTGGTGGCCCAATAAATCTGCGGTTGTGATGGAAGCTATTTTTTCTCAACCGGCTTTTCACAATATTATGCCGACCCCCAGAAATGCAGAAGAAGGTGTCAGCACACAGATTGATAAATTATGCCGTCAGCTTGGCGGTAAAAACGGGCGGACCGTCGCCGAAATTATCGGCGAAGCCCAATCCGAACCTGAAGCCTTGAAAATATTTATCTCAACCTTCCTGCAGGATCGCTATAACCGCCTTTCATCTTATATTGAAGGTGGCAAGCAAACAGGCGAGTTCGATGAAAATATTGATACTGATACAGCCATCGACCTGATTATGGGCCCCATCTTTTTCCGTCTTATCAGCGGGCAGGAATTAGATGACTACTTTATTACTGATACAACCGAATTATTGTTGAGAGCCTTACGCACGTAATTGTTTACCACGACCCCTCATTCTCCATGGATTTCCACGGTTCCTGAGGGGAGAGGGCCTCCCCTTTTTGCAATAGTTCTATTGAAATACCATCCGGCGATTTAATAAAAGCCATATACCCGTCGCGAGGCGGACGGTTAATAATAACTCCCGCATCCATCAAAGTCTGACACAGCGCATAAATGTCATCGACCCGGTAGGCAAGATGGCCAAAATTCCGTCCCCCATCATATTCTTCCCCATGACCGTCTTCATCCGGCCAGTTATAAGTCAACTCCACCATCGGCGTTTTGCTCTCTCTGGCTTGGTCTACATCCTCTCCGGCGGCCAGAAAAATAAGAGTGAAACGGCCTTTTTCATTGTCCTTACGGGAGATTTCCACCATCCCTAACTTCCCGCAATAAAAGTCCAGTGACTTTTCAATGTCTGTAATACGAACCATTGTATGCAAATATTGCATGAATAAATCTCCTTATAACCTGGTTAATGTTCACTCTGAGCTTTAAAATTTTCATAGCTTCCTCTAAAGTAATGATATGTTTGAAAATATCAATTCTGCAGATCTACAACAACAAACCATCACTTGGTTAAACGCCCATATTTTTACTGCCACATTTGGCGTTCAGTTCATGGTTCTGGGAATTTCTTTTATCATGGCCATTGTTTTGGCAAACATTGTTAAGCCCCGGCTGAATGATTTTATTAACAAGCTTAGCATCCCTTTTCGCCTGACAGAGGTCCTTTACAGCTGTTTAAAGCTGATTGCCCCTTTCCTAGCCATAATTTTTATCTTTATTGGCACAAAGATAGTGGGTCCGACAGGACTGGGATTCTCTGTTGCGTTTTCAAACGCGATTATGAAGCTTTTGCTGGCATGGATATTCATTCGTCTGGTCGCCCAGTTTATTGAACACCGTTTTGCAAGGAACATCATTGCGTTTACCGTTTTGGGCCTTGTGGCTTTAAGTATCTTCGGCGTCCTTGACCAAACCATGGCTACCCTGGACTCTATCGGCTTTAACATCGGCGACTTCCGGCTGTCTGCCTTATCGGTTGCCAAGGGTGTTTTCGGCATTTTCATCCTGTTATATGGAGCATTATTTCTTGCCAATATTGTTGACCGCCGCCTTTCTACCGTGCGCAGCCTGACACCGTCCTCCCGTGTTTTAATTGCCAAAATTTCCCGGGTCGGGCTTGTTGTCATGGCCTTTTTAATCGGGGTGACATCTGCGGGTATTGACCTTTCCTTGTTTGCTGTCTTCTCTGGGGCGGTCGGCTTGGGGGTTGGTTTTGGTTTGCAAAAAGTTATTTCCAACCTGTTTTCAGGCATGCTTTTGTTAATGGACCAGTCCATCAAGCCTGGCGATATTATTGAGATGGATGGCACCTTCGGCTGGGTCAACCACATGGGCGCCCGTTATACGGAATTAGTAACGCGCGATAACAAATCCTATCTGGTTCCAAACGAAGAATTTATTACCCAGCAGGTTATTAACTGGTCACATGGCAATACGTTGGTGCGAGTGGAAACAACATTTGGCGTCCATTATGATTCCGACCCTCATGAAGTAAAACGGTTGGCAATTGAAGCAGCAACAAAACCGGACCGCGTGGTGGATAGCCCGACACCGGTTTGTCATCTGGTGGAATTCGGTGACAGTTCCTTGAATTTTGTCTTGAGATACTGGATCAAAGATGCGGAGAAGGGATTAACCAACACGAAGGGTGATGTTATGTTGGCGCTCTGGGATGCGCTCAAAGAGAATAAAATTGATATCCCCTACCCTCACCGCGAAGTCTTTGTTCATAAAGTGGGAAAGTGATTAAGCAACGCGCTTAAGCACTTCGTTTAATCCCATCGCAGCTTCCCCATCCAGAATAGCGCTTGTCGCATGAATCACAGCCGCAATCCGGGACGCTGTCTGAATTTGTTCTTTGCTCATACCTGATTGCAGAAGTTGTTGTTCATGGGCATCAATGCACATGCCACAAGCATTCACTACAGAAACCGCCAAAGACCATAGCTCAAAATCCACCTTATCAACGCCAGGGTTGCCGATAACATTCATCCGTAATTTTGCCGGCATGCTTTGATATTCTTTGTTAGAAGCGATATGGACGAAGCGATAATACACATTGTTCATTGCCATAATGGCAGCGGCCGCTTTTGCCGCCTCTAACGCGTCAGAGGATAAATGTGTTTTAGCCTCGGCCTCTATTTCTGTAATAACGAATGGATTACGGCCCGCCAGTGCGCTTGCCAACATGGTTCCCCATAGTTGTTGCTCATTTAAACTTTCATCATTTGCAAGAGAAGACAGGTTTAATTTGATGTCTTTGGCGTAATCGGGGATCGCGTTTTTAATAGTATCAATGCTCATCAGATAACTCCTTTATTTGCTTTTACAGTTTATGTGACAGGCCATAAAGAGAAAGCCTGTCACATTGTTATTCATACCTAAAAAAAATTAGGCTGCTTTTTTCGTTGTCTGCATATCGTTTGCAACTTTGCTTGCATCAATCGTGTCGCCGCCGACCGGACGGTTACACGGACACAGTTCATCACTTTGCAAAGCATCCAGAAGGCGTAAAATTTCCTTCGGGTTACGGCCAACATTCAGACTATTAACTGAAACCTGCTGAATAACATTATGCGGATCGACAATAAATGTCGCCCGTAGGGCCACACCGGCTTGTCTGTCACGCACACCCAAGCCATCTAAAAGAGTGCCGGTTGTATCAGCAAAACTCCACTGGTTCAGCTCAGCCAGGTCAGCATGCTCGCGTCTCCAGGCAAGCTTACAGAATTCATTATCCGTGCTGCCACCCATAACAACAGCGTCACGATCAGCAAATTCTTCATTCAATTTTGCAAACTCAACAATTTCTGTCGGGCAAACGAATGTGAAATCTTTTGGATAATAGAAAATGACTTTCCATTTTCCTTCAAAGCTGTCCTGAGTAATCTCCTCAAACGCACTTTCACCGTTTTCTTCATGTTTCATAAATTTCGGTTTTATACCCATTACTGAAAATTCAGGCAATCTATCACCAATACCAAGCATAGTTTTCTCCTTTTTGCTTAAAATGTTTTAGAAATATGGCCCACCATACCGAGAGTCGTCCCCATTAATCCAATGAATATTCCCTTTATGTTTAATAGTTTTTTTCTATTGAAAAATGAATATAAAAATGAAATATTCTATAAATGCAATATCTTCCGACGACAAAACAACTACAATATCTGCGGGCTCTCGACCAAACGGGGCATTTCAGGCACGCAGCCGAATTGTGTCATGTTACCCAGCCGACCTTAAGCGCCGGCATTCAGGAAATCGAGCGTTTATTGGGGCTTCCGCTGATTGACCGCTCCCGAAGAAAAAAGATTATCTTTACCCCTTTCGGACTGGAAGTCCTTGAATCAGCCAAACAAGTATTACCAGCGCTTGAGCGTCTGTCTGATAAAGCCCGCCAGATGTCCCAGCCTTTATCCGGACCGTTGCGCTTAGGCTTGATCCCGACGATGGCCCCTTACTTGCTGCCGTCCTTGCTGCCGACCCTGCAAGAAGAATTTCAGAATATTAATTTTCAAATTGTCGAGGATATGAGCGCAAACCTTGTGCAACAACTTGCAGGCGGGACGATTGATATTGCCTTAATGGCATTTCCTTATGAAATGGGCGATCTGGATCATAAAGTCTTTTTTGAAGAACCTTTTTTCTGTGCCTCTAAAAAGAATACTTTTAAAAAAGGTCAGAAATTAAGCCTTGAAGATCTGGACGGGCATAAGCTTCTCTTGCTGGAAGACGGACATTGTCTTCGCGAACATGCGCTTTCTGCCTGTAAAATCCAGAGTCAAGCAGATAAGAAAACCCTGAGTGCCACAAGCCTGCTGACCCTTATCCAAATGGTGAATCAGGGGCACGGGATCACCCTGTTGCCCGAAATGGTCATTAAAGAGGGCTCTATCCCGGCCAACCTTGATATCCATGGGTTTACAGATCCACTACCCACGCGCAAAGTCGGTGCCGCATGGCGGCGGCAGGACCTGAAAATGCAGGATATCCAGGTCATTTTAAAACATATTGAAAAAACCCTGACATAACCCCCTTACGGCATTTTTATTGAATTTTATCATCAAACTGGCTATAGAAACTCCATGACACAAAATACAGATCACAACCTTTCCTGGACGGTGGCCGCCCTATACAAGTTTGTTGCCTTAACAGACCTGCCTGAATTACAGGCAGAAATAAAAGCCGTCTGTGACGAAAATGATATTTGCGGGACCCTTTTAATTGCCCCGGAAGGTATCAACGGGACAATCGCAGGCCAAGGCAATGCGATGAAGACGATTATTGATTTTCTGGATAAAAAAGCCGGAATCAAACAAGGGGAGCTTAAATATTCCAGCGCGCAGGAACGCCCTTTCCGCCGCATCAAAGTCCGCCTGAAAAAAGAAATCATTACCATGAAAGCGCCGGAAGCCGATCCGACCAAACAGGTAGGAACTTATGTAACCCCGGAAAACTGGAATGCCTTAATTTCGGACCCCGAGGTAACATTGGTCGATACGCGCAATACCTATGAAACAGCCGTGGGAATTTTTGAAGGAGCCGTTGATCCGAAGATTGAAACCTTCACGGAATTTAAGGATTACGTCCATAATAATATGGATCCTAAAAAACAAAAGAAAGTCGCGATGTTTTGCACAGGCGGCATTCGCTGTGAAAAAGCATCCAGCTATATGCTGGCGCATGGATTTGAAGAAGTCTATCATCTGCATGGCGGCATCCTGAAATATCTGGAAGAAGTCCCGGCAGCAGAAAGCAAATGGCAGGGAGAGTGTTTTGTTTTTGACCGCCGTGTCGCTGTGGGACAGGATTTAGAAGAATCCCCGTATCAGATATGCTACGGTTGCCGGTTCCCGCTTAGCCCCGAAGATGTCAAATCCTCCTCTTATGAGAAAGGGGTTTCCTGTCCGCATTGTATTGATAAACTAACGCCAGAACGCGCGCGGTCTTTCAGAATGCGTCACGAGCAGATGAAACGGGCCGGAGAAATCATTCCTGGCGATCCGGCAGACGATCAGAAAACCGCTTAGCCCTGTCTTTATCTTTAAAATGCTTTCCGGCTTGCGCAAGGCCGCGGACCAGACGTTTGGAAATTTTCTGGCGCTCTTCAACAGAAAGGCGGGAAAGAACGTCCCCCATACTATCGGCCTTGGCATGGGCAAGGTCATCTTTCTTTTTCAGGATTTTTGAAACCGCTTCATCATAAGCTTCCCGGTCAAATGTTTCCGCTGTGATAATGTGTTGCAGCTCTCTACCATCAGCGCGTATTTTATCAAAACTTTCCCTCATTTCCATACGAGTTTGCTGAAAATTATCTTTTAGAATTTTCTGGCTTTTCTCACTAAGTTCTACAGGTGGCTGATGCCACTTATATCGCTTATACATCCCGCCCAAAACCACACCAATCAGAGCAATGTTGAGCAATAAAGATAAGGTAAATATAATTTTGATTGTTTTTTTCATGATTGCAGCTTAAAGCCATTCCTCCTGCTCTAATTGAGTGAATGAAAAGAAATCTTCAGAAGAAATCAAACTATCGTCGACAGTCACCTGAAACCCTATAATGATGCCTATAGCCAGCACAAAAGCAAAAGCGTAAGCTGGCTGCGGTACATATAGCATCATATAAATTTCCTCCATAATACGCTGATAAAGGGGGATATTTTGTCTCTTTTCTGCCGCCGCGCGAATAATGCGCCGGGATAAATTTGTTGAGGCTGCAGGAACATATCGCTCATTTAACAAACGGTTATAGTCCTTATTATCATTCATGCGACTTCTCCTTTTTTATTCTCAAGTATATTGCTGCGTATTAAGTCATCCTTTACGCCAAGCTTGGCCCGCATTAACAGGGATTCCAGCGCCTTAACACTCACGCCGATAATCGTTGCCGCTTCTTTATTGCTCAGGCCTTCGTAAAAGCATAAATTTAACGCAAGAAGCTGTTTTTCTGGCAAATTCCCTATCGCTTGCTCTAGGGCCTGTTGCTCTTCTTGCATAATAATTTTCGTATCACCTGTCTCATCGGTTTTCAGGGCCTCGTTAACACCCTCAATATCTGTATTGTTTGGTTTCCGCCGTAACGTGTCGAGCGCCATATTTGTCACCATCCGGTAAAACCAAGTGGTGAATTTTGCGCCTTTACCTTTCTTCCAGACCTTTGGTTTTTCCCAGATTTTTAAAAAGGCTTCCTGTACAATATCTTCGGCTTCTTGTTTATTCATCACGATCCTGTACGCAGTGGCATAAAACATATCGGCACGGCGCTCCACCAAAGTAGAAAAAGCCTGATGGTCATAGGATTGTATCCGTTCCATCAGGCTTTCATCATCAATATGGTCTAAAGATTGCGCCAATCAGCAACATCCTTATTCGTTAGACTTACTCTACCGCCTCGGAACTTTCTTCCATTTTTTGTTGACGCTTTTCTTTCCACTTGCCTCTCATTTCTTTCATTTTTGCACGGCGTGCTTCATGATGGGCTTTGGCTTCTTCTTGTGAGATAGAACCATCACCATTTGTATCGCTCTCCGCGAACTTCTTTTTAGCACCAGCAAGAAACTCAGCTTCGGAAATTGCGCCATCACCATCTGCATCATGTTCGGCAAACATTTTTCCAGCATGATCCTTCATACCATCCTGATCACCCGCCAAAACAGGGCTCGCCTGCAAAACAAATGCGGCGGCTGTTAACATCAATAGTTTTTTCATATCTAGTATCCTTTGTGGTTAGAGTTAATTGATTTATACTCTTTATACGTTTGAGCATAGAAAACCCTTCGCAAAAAATCTAAAAAAGTTTCAAATTACCCATAACTTATTGATTTATAATAATTAACAGGACTAAAAATGACTGAACACCCTATCCCGAAGACCGACAAAACCTTATGGATCAAGATTTTGATCGGGATGGCCTTAGGGGTGTTTTTAGGATTAATGCTCTCCCCCACCAGCATGGCCCTGGTCAATGAACATACAGCCACAATCCTCGGCGAATGGATTGCCCTTCCCGGCATCATCTTCCTTGGCCTGTTAAAAATGGTGGTCATCCCGCTTGTCATCAGCTCAATTGTGCTGGGAATGATTGATAGTGGTAGCCTGAATTTTTTAAAAACCATGGGCGTAAGGTTAATCCCCTATTTTCTGATTACCACATTTATTGCCATTTCAATCGGTGTGCTTATCATTAATATTATTCAACCAGGACAATATATGAGTAGCCAGTTTGTCGATAGTATCATGGCCAGCAGTGATGTGCCCTTTGATATTTTTGATGATCTGACGATTCCTCAAAGGATTGAAAATATGCTGCCCGTGAATATGACCGCCGCCAGTCTGGAAAAAAACATGCTTCAAATTGTTATTTTTTCAATTCTGGTCGGCATCGTTATGCTGTGCCTGCCCAAAGCAACAGGAAAACCCTTTGCCGATTTATGCGTATTCGCTCAAGCAGCTTCTATGAAAGTGATTGAATGGGCTATGGTTCTTGCCCCTTACGCAGTTTTTGGGCTTATTTGCAATGTCACCATTCATATTGGTATTGAAACTATTACAGGCGTTGGCGCCTATGCCGTAAGCGTCTTTCTTGGCCTGTTTTCTATGTTTCTGGTTTACCTTCTGATTGTCAGCCTGATTGGAAAATGTAACCCGCTGCATTTTTTAAGAAGTATTCGGAATGCGCAGATATTCGCGTTTTCAACGTCCAGCTCTGCAGCCACAATGCCTTTTACCTTAAAAGCCGCAGAGGAGAACTTAAAGATTGATGAAAAAGTATCACGTTTTGTGATTCCCTTAGGCGCAACCATCAATATGGATGGAACCGCCCTTTATCAGGCTGTGGCTGCCCTATTTCTTTGTAGCGTATTTGGCGTAGACCTTAGCACGGGAGAGATTTTCCTGCTGATGATAACAACTGTCGGCGCGTCTATCGGCACGCCAGCCACGCCCGGTGTCGGGATTATCGTTCTGGCCACTATTTTATCAGGGATTGGCGTACCACCGGAAGGGGTCGGTATTATTCTTGGCGTCGATCGTATTTTGGATATGTGCCGTACCACCCTAAATGTAACAGGCGATCTGGTAGCGACCACCGTCATGGCCCGCTTTGCAAAAGCTTAAGCATCCAATCGGATGCGGTAATAAGTATAGCCCAGTAATATGACCGACCAGCTGTAAAGCAGGACATATTCCGGTACACCCAAACGACTGCCTAAATAGCCGATGCCGCCTGTCACAAATGCAATTGCCAAAATTATCAATGTTGCCTGAGAGGGCGTATACCCCGCATCAATCAATTTATAATGTAGATGCAGGCGGTCCGCATCAAAAGGGCTACGCCCTTGTTTCTTACGCGTAAAGAATATGGCGAAAGTGTCCATAATCGGCACTGTCATGATCCAGATAATGGTAACGGCAGGAAAAATATCGGCAGGCTCATTCGTTTTGGCCATTTGAATCGCAAACCATCCTATAATAAGTGCCAATGACAAAGACCCCGCATCGCCTAGAAATACAGATGCTTTTTTGCGCCATGGATGGCGGGCATTAAAAATTAAAAAACCGATAATCGGTATAATAAAAAATATTAGAGCCTGCAGATATAGCGCGGCCCCTGACTGGTACGCAGCAACCATCAACCATCCTGCCACGACAGCGATAAAACCGGCTGCCAATCCATCAACCCCGTCCAGCATGTTTATGGCGTTCATTAAAAGAACCAGACAGACGGCAGCAAATATTTTGCCAAACCATCCCAAATGCACATCCCCAAATCCGTACAGATTTCCCAAGTTTTCAAGATCAACCTGACAAAACACAACAATATAGCAGGCAAGCCATATCTGAATCACAAAGCGGGCCCATGGATGAATATGAAATTTATCATCAATAGCACCCATTATGAGCAATAGCGCGACCCCGCCAAATAAGGGCGATAAAATCAACATATCCGCGAGATTAGTCAGATAGCAGAGTACGGCAAAAACCGGCACAATGACGAGGCCGCCAATGAGCGGTATTGCCCCTTCATGGGTTTTGCGCCCCCCCGGTTGATCCACCAGACCAATTCGGGGCGCAAAATATATCCCTGCTTTAAAAAGTACAATTGTTGCCGATAACCCCGCCATGGCCAATATAATAAAATCAGAATGTGTCATTAAATTTTTAAACCGGTCACGCGTTAATCATCCATTCAACCAGTGCCGCAAGGCTGGAAGCTGAAGTATATACAAATGCCAGAATAGCAAGTGCAATACCAGAAGCAATGAAAACATATTCAATGGCCGTCATCCCATGTCAGGATATAATGCAGGCAAAGGCTGACTCTGTCTGCTTTACCATATTTAAGGGACCGTCCCCTGCTTTTTCTTCATTCTTTCGATAAACCGCTGCGGACATAAGGCATTTGATGACTCCTGAGGAAGAGAAAGAACCCCACCCCTTATTATATCGGCAATATAGTGCGCTGCAGCAAGCGTGCCGACAAGGCCATAAGAACCAAAAGCGCAGGACAGGAAGATGTGTGTGGATTCCGGCACGGCGCCGACAACTGGAAAGCGGTCATTTGAGGCCGTACGCATTCCTGCCCACCCGTCGAGTACATTAAAATTTTGGTCTTTTAAAAAAGAGATGGCCTCTTCCATATGGTGAAAATTCCGCTCATGATCTTCTTCTCGTATCTCGGTATGACGTATCCATTTTTGAAAAGTTGCCCCAATAACATTGCTGCCGTCCTGAAAAGCAGAAAGATAGCCGCCATAATGGATATTGCATTTTATTTTGGCCGTATGCTCGTTGGCCCTAATTTTACTGACCTGTCCTCTTACCTCCTCCAGCTCCAGCCATGACAGGCAATCAAACGATGCCGCCTGCGATGCGTTACATATGATGACGACATCTTCTTGGAGTTTCTCTAAATCTTCTATTTTGGAATCGTAGCGAACCTCGATATCGCGCGCATAATAAGCACAGAGCTTTTGCGGCGATACAGAACCGGAGTCCGGTAAAAAAAGAGCGTCGTGGGCCTGCGGAATACCGGCAATTTCTGACGCCTGCGCTTTATCCAAAAAGCGCATATGATCTTCATGCCAGCCCCAAGTGTCCCGCACAGAGTCAAAGCGTTCTTTCTTGTCAGGCGAGGTCATTAAATGCAAGGCGCCGCAAGGATTGTACTCTATATCCTCTCCCGCTTGATGAGCGAGCCTGATAAACTGTGCATAGGCTGCGATAAAAAAGTTCGCCATACTATCACGGTGTTTAGAAAAACGCGGATTGAAAAAGCCGCGTTCATTTCCTGACGCGCCTGAAGCCAGCGTGTGTGAGGCTTCATATATAACTGGCTCATACCCGTATTGCTTTAAGACATAGCCACAGGCCGTCCCCGCTAGGCCACCGCCAATGATGGCGATCTTATTTTTCCTAGGAAGATGTTCGAACTGCGCCATCCCATCCTTGAGATATCTGCCGACAATCATATCGCGCTTATGACCAAAGCCTTTTTTCTTTTCGATGGAAAAACCTGCCTCCTGCAACCCGCGCCGCACATCTCCGGCAGCGGTAAAGGTGGCAAAGCTTGCGTCCTTTTTTGATAAGCGTGCCATTTGTTCAAAAACATCGCTGCTCCACATATCCGGATTTTTGGCTGGTGTGAATCCATCCAGAAACCAGCAATCAACCGCTGCCGTCACTTGAGGGAAAGCATCGGCAATATCATCAAAAATAAGTGTTAAAGTAATCTGCTGATTGATTTTTATACGGTGAAACCCATTTATACGCAGGGGATAGTGCTGTGTTAAAATATCAATTTTATCGCCTAGTTCATCCTTCCAGGGCTTTAAGGCCGCGCTTATTTGCGCGGGCGTAAGCGGGTATTTCTCCACGGAGATGAAATCAAGGGTCTGTGACGGTGTGGCGTTCTCTTCAAAAAGGCTCCACACCGCCAGAAAATTAAGGCCGGTGCCAAAGCCGGTTTCGGCGATGGTAAAGCTGTCTTTTCCTTCCCATGCATGGGGTAAGTCATTGCCATAGAAGAAAACATGCCGCGTTTCTGCCAAGCCGTCCTCAGCTGAAAAATAAATATCGTCAAATTGACTGGAACGGGGTGCACCTTTCATAAAAATCGTTATAATCGGTTCGGTAAAAACAATAAACCCTAATGACAAAGGCAAGTTTAAGAAAAATGAGCAATAATCCTCTTTTAATTCCCTCTAGCGCTCCTTACGAGGCTCCCCCTTTCGATAGCGTGCAGGATGAGCACTATTTACCCGCCGTTCAGGAAGCCATTGAACAGGCGCGCCGGAATGTTGAGAAAATTAAAGCCAATGAGGAAGAACCGACCTTCGAAAATACCATTGTCGCATTGGAAACCGCGTCCGATTTATTGGGAACTGTCGCATCTATTTTCTACAATCAGCTATCTGCGGCCGGCACAGACACTCTGGAGGCACTGGCAGAGAAAATCGGGCCGATGAATGCGAATTTTGCGAATGACGTTGCCCTGGACGAAACCCTTTTTGCCCGCGTAAAAACCGTGTATGACCAGCGCGAAGACTTGGATTTAAATGCAGAAGAAAAAACCCTTCTGGAAGACACTTACAAAGGATTTGTGCGGGGCGGCGCGTTATTGCCAGAAGAGAAAAAAGCACGCTTTCGTGAAATTTCCGAAAAGATGTCGACCCTTGGCCCTGCCTTTATGAATAACGCGAAAAAATCATCGGAAGCGTATGAATTGATTCTTGAAAAAGAAGAAGATTTATCCGGTCTGCCTGACACCATCAAAGAAATGGCAGCGCAAATGGCCGAAGAAAAAGGGTATGATGGGAAATGGCTGATTACGCTTGATTACCCGAGCTACGGACCGTTTATGACTTACGCAGATAACCGAGAGTATCGTGAGCAAGTCTGGCGGGCCTTTGCCAACAGGGCCTATCAGGATGAATATGATAACTGCGATTTAATCAAAACCATTATTAGCCTGCGGGATGAGCACGCAAAATTATTAGGCTATGACACCCATGCTGATTTTGTATTGGAGCGCCGCATGGCCAAATCGCCGCAAACCGTCATGGATTTCCTGAGCAAGCTGTTGGAAACATACAAACCTTCCGCCGAAAAAGAATTAAAAGATTTGCAGGAATTCGCCAACAGCGCAGGATTCGAAGGTGATTTAAAACCTTGGGATGTAGGGTATTACAGCGAGAAATTGAAACAGAAACTTTTTGATTTCTCGAGCGAGGATTTGCGCCCCTATTTCCAACTTGATAATGTTTTAGAAGGTGTGTTCACCCATTTTAGCAAACTATTCGGATTAAATTTCAAGCAGGCTGAAAATGTACCAACATGGCATGAAGATGTGGCTTGCTATGAAGTTCATGATTTGAACAATGATGCTTTTGTCGGTTTGCTATATGCAGATTTCTATCCGCGTACTGGGAAAAAACAAGGCGCATGGAAAACAAGTTACCGCGACCAAGGCTTGCACGGCGGAGAAATCAAACAACCGATTGTTGCCATCGTTTGTAATTTTACCAAACCCACTAAAGACACCCCTTCGCTTTTGACATTCGGAGAAGTCACAACATTATTCCATGAAATGGGACATGCAATACATGCATTATTATCAAATGTGACCTACGCCTCGCACTCGGGCACAAGCGTTCTGTGGGATTTTGTGGAGCTACCTTCGCAGGTTCAGGAAAACTGGGCCTATAAAAAAGAAACACTGGATCTTTTTGCCGCGCATTACAAAACAGGCGAAAAAATTCCTGAAGAATTAATTGAAAAAGTAAATAAAGCCAAAAACTTTATGGTCGGTATTGGCGGTTTACGCCAGATCAGTTTCGGCCTGATGGATATGCGTTGGCACACGGCCGATCCATCTACTATTGAGGATGTGGCAGCGTTCGAAGATAAGGCGACGGAAGATACCCGCCTGTTTGAACGACTGGCAGGACCAATGTCGACTTCCTTCAGTCACATTTTCGCCGGCGGCTATGCGGCAGGATATTATAGTTATAAATGGGCAGAAGTTCTGGATGCAGACACCTTCGAAATGTTTGAAGAAAACGGCTTATACGACATGCAAACCGCCGAGAAATATAAAAGCGAAATTCTATCCAAAGGCGGCAGCGAACCACCGGAGATTCTTTACCGTCGTTTTAGGGGCCGCGATGCCGACCCGGATGCATTGTTACGCCGTGAAGGATTGTTAAAAACCAAGGCTGCTTAAACTTAAGAAACGGAAGTTATGAAGGTCGCTGCAAAAACCATTCGTAAGTGGTTTGCAGTCCTGCCTCCAAACCTGTAGTTGCGCACCATCCCAGATCCATCATCCGGCTACTATCAAGTAATTTTCTTGGGGTGCCCTCTGGCTGTGCCGGATCAAACACAACTTTACCTTCATACCCCACAATATTTTTTATTTGTAATGACAAGTCCGCAATAGATATTTCATCACCGCTACCAATATTAACGGGATCGTCGCCGTCATAATATTTCACCAAATGAATAAGGGCGTCGGCGAGGTCCTCAACATATAAAAATTCACGCAAAGCCGTTCCTGTTCCCCATAAAATAACTTCACTCTCATTTTTTATTTTGGCCTCATGAAATTTCAGTATCAGGGCAGGAATGACGTGGGATTTTTGCGCCTCAAACGTATCATGCGGCCCGTACAGGTTGCTCGGCATGGCAGAGATAAAATTGCATCCATATTGTTGTTTATAATATTGACATAATTTCAAACCTGCGATTTTTGCTATTGCGTAAGCTTCGTTCGTAGGCTCCAATGGTCCCGTTAGCAAGGCTTTTTCTCTTATAGGCTGGGGCGCCATTTTCGGATAGATACAAGAAGATCCCAGATATAAAAGTTTCGAGACACCAGCCTTATACGCCCCATGAATAACATTTTGCGCCATGGCAAGGTTATCATATAAAAAAGCGGCTGGTGATTCTTTATTCGCCCCAATACCACCCACTTCGGCCGCCGCCATAATAATCACATCCGGCCGCGAATCCGCCAACCATTCTCTTGTGATGGATTGCTGCGTCAGATCAAGTTCCTCATGGGGGGCTGATAATATCGTACAGTTTTCCTGCGCCAGACTTTTAAGCATGGCATGTCCCACCATGCCCGTTTCCCCCGCGATCCAGATTGTTTTTCCCGCTAAATAAAACTCGGACTCAGGCCGCATAAGGCTTTTCTTGTTGTATGGTGATCCGGTCAGCATCCATCATATTAATAATCAAATCATCAAAAGAATATTGCGGCTGCCACCCTAATTCATTTTTCGCTTTGGAAGGATCACCAAGAAGCTCATTGACTTCACTTGGCCGGAATAAAGTCGGATCAATTTTAACGAGAATGTTATTCGTTATCCTGTCATAGCCTTTTTCATTTTCCCCTTCCCCTTTCCAGACAATTTCTTTGCCAATATAAGAAAAGGCAATCTCCACAAACTCCCGTACGCTGTGGGATTCGCCTGTGGCAAGCACGTAATCATCCGGCCGGTCTTGTTGTAAGATACGCCAGATTCCATCAACATAATCTTTGGCATGCCCCCAATCACGTTTAGAATCCAGATTGCCCAGGACTAATGTCTCTTTTAAACCAGCTTCAATTTCACAAACTGTTTTTGTTATTTTGCGGGTGACAAACTCTTCGCCGCGCAGCGGGCTTTCATGATTGAACAAAATGCCATTCGCTGCATAAAGTCCGTAAGCCTCCCGGTAATTTTTTACGCTCCAATACGCATAAAGCTTTGCTGTGCCATAGGGGCTGCAGGGCGAAAAGGGTGTACTTTCATCCTGCGGCGCCAAGGCCCGTCCATACATCTCGGAACTGGATGCCTGATAAAAACGCATATCTTCGGAAACATCTAACACGCGCATAGCTTCCAATAATCTTAAAGGGCCGAGGGCATTTATACTGGCCGTAGTTTCAGGAATTTCAAAACTGACATGGACGTGGCTCATAGCCGCCATATTATATATTTCATCAGGCTTTATCTTTTCCAGTAAGCGCACCAGATGGCTGCCATCGGTCATATCACCGTAATGGAGGGTTAACTCATGTAAATGATCAATCCGCCGGGTATCCGGTACCGCAGAATAAGGCCGCATGCCATGGACATCGTAGCCTTTCTCAATAAGAAGTTCTGCCAGAAGGGCCCCGTCCTGCCCCGTTATACCAGTAATGAGGGCAGTTTTAAGACTCATAGTTTTCCTGCTTTGCGTAAATGTCTTTCCGTATAAAATTTCTTTTTCGGTTTTAAAAACGGCCAGACTAATTGTTGTGTAAATTTAAGCGGCATCTCATCCGTAATACCTATTTTGGCAGACGGACGCCGGTTGGGGTTAATCCAAGTCCTAAAGAGATGGTCCCATATCATCAGGTTTTCCCCGTAGTTACGATTCCCTTCCACTAATTTTTTACTGTGGTGCCAGCGGTGTAAGGCCGGTGTATTAAAAATATATGAAAGATATTTAAATTTCATATCCACATTGCAGTGGGTCAGCATACCGATGTAAGCCGTAATTGCGCTCAACCACATGATAACTTCATAAGGCGCGCCTAATGCCAACAAGATACTCACGCCAAGGATAATACTGAAAAGGGAATCAACAAAATGAAAGCGGCCTGTATTGACAAACCACAGCTTGGTTACGCTATGGTGGACGGCATGGAAACGCCATAAAAAGCCAACCTCGTGTGCCAGCCGGTGTGCCCAATAAAGCCCGAATTCCGCAGCGACCAGCCCCATGATAATCTGGATTACCATCGGCCAGTCCCGTGGCCAAATACCATAGCCGGTATCGCTCATCGGAGTCACATAGGCCGTAATACCGATAACGCTGCTAAAAACAAATAAGCTATGCACCACTCCTTTACTGGTTAAAGTATGGGCAATATTCGCGAAAGTCTGACCGTCTTTTTTTTGCCACTGCGGCTCAAACGGGATCCAGCGTTCAAGAAAAAACAAGCTGAGAGCCAAGCATATATAGGCAATATTAAACGCAATCACAGGATGTCCCAATGTCATGCCTGTGGCGGATATGCTGACACAAAAAACCAGTAAGGCAGGCCATGATAAGTTCTTCGCTAAAGATTGCATTGTCATATTTATTTCTCGTTTGGGATAATTAATGAATTTTTGCCCCTCAAACTTGAAAATAACGCTTAAAATGAATAATCTCAATATAAGTCTAGTATTTTCCAACGTGTTAAACGGCAAAGGATTGCCAATTAACCGGTAGATTGAGAAGTTTTTGCGCGATTTAAGCGTAATCTCTCTATTGGGTTTTTTGGCGTATAACTGGTTTTATCTAAAATTTTTGTGATTGCTACAGAGCTATGGACGTTCGCAACGATTCACGGGCACTGGACACTTTGTTGTTACAGATGCTTCAAAAACATCAAAATGCCGCGGCAAAAACGCCGGAGGCAACAGCTACCCTTGCCTCTCAAAAAACGCAAAAGCAGGCTGATATTTCCAGACAGGATAAAGTCTTTTTATCAGGGGACAAGCCTGATGGAGGAAATTCGAATAAATTCACTCCGAAAGCCACCCGGCTGGTCTCTGAAAATATCCAGCCGCTGGAAAATGGTTTTCGCCGTTTACAGGAGTATGAAACTTCCGAAGGACGGCATTTTACAAGAACAGAAGAAGTGACCACTGAAAATGACCGCTCTAAAAGGACAGTCATCCAGCAAAGCTCCTCTGGAAACACAAGCGTCTTAGAAAATATTCTGGACAGGCAGGCAGACGGCACTTTCCGTCTGACACAACGCTACACAGATGAAACCGGGGCAACCAGCACCAACATAAAACTCAAAGTTACGCCGGATAACGTTGATATTATATTAGGCCGTCCTCCTGGCCCGGAACAAGATGACAGTAGTCCATTTAAAATCAGTCGCGGCACGCAATTTGATGTGACCGCTTGAGAAGGTAGAAGCTTAAAATAATTCCAGCAACATACAGCGTGCTGACCCACCGCCGTAATATTCTATCGTTGGAATGACAGGCTTGATAATGGTTTTGTAATAGTTATCTAAAAGATCCTTTTGATCCTCGCGTAAACTTTCATAGCCGCTATTGGACATGACCAGCATGCGCTCCCCGTCCGCACCGACAACTTCCAGAGAATTGCCGCAAAACGCCTGCATTTGATCATTGGTAAATTCAATAACGGCGCGGTGTTTATTCAGATCCTGTATAAGATGGTCACTGACAACACATTCACTGCACACACCAGCAATTTCCGTCCCAATCCACATCACAACATCAGCATGGTAAACTGGTTTTCCCTTATGCTGCGTATCAAAAGGCACATGTGTATAATCATTATTACGGCACCATAAGGCGGCCACTTCCTCATCAGAGCGGCTGGAGCGGTTTTGGTAGGCAATGCGGTTGACCCTGTCGAGGCACATTGCCCCTGTACTTTCCAAAGATTTATTATTGCTCTCCTGATCGCTATAATCCTGCACATCCGTATAAATTTTTCCTAACATTTCTATCAGCTCAGGCCGTCGTTCTGTCTTACGGTTGTCCGCGAGCATGGGATATAGGACCATGCGCCCGCCCGCATGGGTCGACACCCAGTTATTGCAGAATATATCATCAGGACAACCTTCCTGTCCCAAAGTGGTTGTCATGATGATACCGTGGCGCACCAATAAATCGCGCATCGCCCTGAATTCCCCAACCGCATTATTATGGATATCTGTAATGTCTTTATCATCTTCATGCTGATAACTATTGGTAGCCTTGGTTTGCGGGTTGGCATGAAAATTCTTCGGCTCCATCACCATAATGTGATTAGTCGACTGTTTAGGGCTTGCACTCATGGACGAATTCCTTCAAATCAATATTCAAATCATGATATCGTGATTTTGTTATGTAGACTACCCTCCCTTTGAAGCGGATAAACGGAAATGTTTTTAATTGTAACACGATCATGGCCCCTGTTTTTCGGCCTTTTATTGATCATGATCGGTAACGGATTACAGGGAACCTTGCTTGGTATCCGCGCTTCGATGGAAGGGTTTGATACCGCGACCATCGGTTTCATTATGTCACTTTATTATGTCGGGTTTTTGGCCGGATCTTATTACGTACCCAAGCTTGTCAGTAATGTGGGTCATATACGGGTTTTCACGGCGCTGGCTTCTTTGGCATCCACAACAGTGTTA
This sequence comes from uncultured Micavibrio sp., assembly GCA_965216405.1. GTDB lineage: Bacteria > Pseudomonadota > Alphaproteobacteria > Micavibrionales > Micavibrionaceae. The sequence continues at coordinate 781,320 of OZ244161.1, forward strand.
TTGCACGGACTTTATCCTGAAGCCTGGCTATGGGCGTTAATCCGTGTTTTTACAGGCTTTGCCTACGCAGGTTTATATATTGTGGTGGAAAGCTGGCTGAATGATGCTTCGAGCAACAAGACCCGCGGCAAGATGTTCGCGATTTACCAGCTTATTAGTTACGGCGGCATGATGGCAGGCCAATTTGCCCTGAACCTGGCAGATCCGGGAACAATTAATTTATTTGTGATTACATCCATTTTAGTTTCCATTGCCTTGTTGCCTATATCCTTGAGTTCCAGACCGGCCCCCAGCTTTGATGAGCCGGATCACTTATCTTTAAAAAGATTATATGTGATTTCACCTTTGGGATTGGCCGGCGCCTTTGCCTCCGGCGCGGGGGTGGGAACCATCTTCGGTCTTGGGGTGGTCTATGCCGCATCCATCGATATGACCCTGCCGCAGATATCCACTTTTATGGCCTTATATATTTTTGGCGGCGTAGCATCACAAATTCCTATCGGCTGGCTCTCAGACCGCTACGACAGACGCATGGTGATTATCTGCACTTCTTTGGGAACCCTGGTTGTTTCCCTTGTCTGCTTTACCGTCTCAGGGAGTCCCTATCTACTAAATATGATGATCTTTTTGTTGGGATGTATCAGCCTGCCGATTTACGGCCTGGCAATGTCGCATATTAATGACCATCTAACACCCAGACAATATGTGGGAGCAAGTTCTTCCGCTATTCTGGTCAACGGGGTCGGCGCGTCAATAGGGCCTTTTACAATATCAGTTATGATGTCCATCTTTGGAAACGGGGCGTTCTTCCCACTGGTGGGCTGCGTATTTTTATGGCTGTTTGGGTACGGCATTTACCGTACCACAAAACGGGATGCCATCCCGCTTGCAGAACAAGGCGAGCATATGCAGGTTCCTTTACGGGCCACCCCGATCAGTATGATGATTACTGAGGAAGGTCATTCCATTTTAAAAGAGATGGAAGAAAATGAAGAATAAGTCAGGAAATTGCCCTCACCTCTATAGTTTTAGAAAGCATACATCATGAGTAAAACAACAGACATCAACGACCTTGAAGTAATGATCGCTCATCAGGAAAAACAGATCAATGAACTGAACGACGTTGTTATTACTCAAGGAAGAGAAATAGAAGCATTGAAAAAATACGTGCAACTGACAAAGTCAAAAATACAGGAACTGGAAAGTAATATCAGTGAGCTGGGAAGTGGTGAGCATACGAGTGTCAGCGATGAAGCTGCCGCGAACAAACCGCCACATTATTAATTAAAAGCCACGATTAATTAACGCCCGCGTTCGCGCACTTCTGAAAATTTAATCTCTTTATAATCAGATTGTGCGCGATCTAAATCCCAGGCATTGCGCGCCAGATACACGGGTGTTTTATCGCGGTCTTCGCCCAAAGAGGCGCGGTTGGCATCAATAAATTTCCGAAGGTTATCATTACTTTTCTCCCCTTCTGCACTTACCCAGCGGGCTGTAACATACTGTGTGGGTTCAAAATCAACTTCCAGATTATATTCTGCCGCCAGACGCTCTTTCAAAACATCAAGCTGCAAGGTTCCCACAACCCCAACAATCCAGTCACTGCCTAACATAGGGCGGAAAACCTGCGTTACGCCTTCTTCCGCAAGGCTTTCAAGGGCGCGCTGCAAATGTTTGGCTTTTAACGGGTCCCCTAAACGCACGCGGCGCAGAATTTCAGGGGCAAAGTCAGGAATGCCCGTAAACATAATTTTATCACCTTCGCTCAGCGTATCCCCGACGCGTAAAGTCCCGTGGTTTGGAATCCCGATAATATCGCCTGCAACGGCAGCCTCTGCCAATTCGCGTCCTTGGGAAAAGAAGAAGATCGGATTACTGACACCGATCATTTTATTAGAGGCCGTGTTAAGTAATTTCATGCCCCGTTTAAATGTGCCTGAGCAGATCCGCATAAAGGCAATGCGGTCCCGGTGGTTCGGGTCCATATTGGCCTGCACTTTGAAGACAAAGCCCGACACCTTTGCCTCATCTGGGGTAACCTGTCGGGTTTCTGTTTCCTGCGGGCGGGGAGATGGTGCAAATTCCTTGATCCCATCTAGCAAGTCTTTTACCCCAAAATCTTTTAAGGCAGAGCCGAAATAAACCGGGCTTAGGTGGCCTTCGCGATAGCTTTCAAGATCAAATTCCGGGCAAAGCCCCTTGACCATCTCGACATCTTCTTTGAGTTTCTCGTGCTGTTCACTTGTTAGTACTTCTTTGAGTTTGGCATCATCTGTTCCTTGGCAAGGCAGAATATCAGGCAGCGCGCCTTTTTTTGCTTCTTCAAACAGGATCATCTGGTCTTGACGGATATCATAACAACCCTGAAATTGCTTTCCCTGATCCACTGGCCATGTCATCGGCGTTACATCCAATGCCAGTTTTTCTGTGATTTCATCCATTAATTCGAACGGATCGCGTGTTTCACGGTCCATCTTGTTCACAAATGTCATAATCGGCACGTCCCGCAAGCGACAAACTTCGAATAATTTTTGTGTTTGCGCCTCGATCCCCTTGGCCGCATCAATGACCATGACGGCACTATCCACCGCCGTCAGGGTTCTATAGGTATCATCGGAAAAGTCCTCGTGGCCGGGCGTATCCAATAAATTGAAAGTAATACCTTCATAATCGAAGGTCATCACCGAGGTCGTCACAGAAATTCCGCGGGCCTGTTCGATTTTCATCCAATCGGAATGAGCACGGCGACGATTTCCCTTGGCTTTTACATCGCCAGCCAAATGGATAGCACCACCGAAAAGCAGCAGTTTTTCGGTCAGCGTGGTTTTACCCGCATCCGGGTGCGAAATAATAGCAAATGTCCGCCGAGTTTTATGCGTGTTTTGTGAACTCATGAGCCCGTTTTATAGAGAAAAAAAAGCCGAAACGCTATCTAAATATTTAGAATACTTGTATTCTTTTGAACTATACCCGCCCCGTCCCGTTAGCTCTACTTTGAAGGTGAAATAATGTTAATAGCAACAATAATACTGAGTTTTCTGACGATTACAGGGTTCCTGAGATCCTTCTGGTGGTTTAGTGTTATCGATTATTTCCGCCTCCAATACGCCTTTCTTGCCATTATTGTGGGTGTATGGGCCGTATCTAACGAGGCCTATTTTATTTCTTTAATAAATATAGGCCTGTGTACCGTCAATATGTACAGGATTAAAGGCTTCCTGCCGAAATTCACACCAGCGTCGGGTTACAAAGACAAAACCATCTTAAGCGTTAATGCCTATAAGAAAAATTTTAGCCCCGAAAAATTCCATGATTTTATTTTTGAGGCCAATCCCGATATCATGCTTATCATGGAAATGACCGATGAATTGCATAAAGAAATTAATGATAAACTCACTGACTATCCGTACAAAATGGCCTCGCCCGTGCGGGATGGTTATAACATTTGTCTATACAGTAAAAAGCCCTTGGAAGATCAACATGTCAATAATTACGGGGATACCAACACCCCGCTGTTAAGTGCAAAATGCAGCATAAAAGGTAAAGAATTCCAGATATTTTCGGCCCATCCAAAGCCTGCCTTGAATAAAAAATGGTTTTCGGAACGCCAGAAATATTTTGACAAAATACAGGAAGAAATTAAAAAATCGAATTTGCCTGTTTTGATGCTGGGAGACTTTAATTCCGTCCCATGGGAAAATCACTTCACGGATTTTTTAAAAAGCACGTCGTTAAAAAGTGTTATACAGGGAAATGGGTACAAAATCACCTGGCCGTCTTTATTTCCACTCGCAGGGGTACCAATGGATCATATTCTTATCAGTGAAGAAATCGGGTATAAGAACCTATCTGTAAAACCCTATATAGGATCAGATCATTTTCCGATCGCTATCGATCTATAGCGCGTTTAAGAAACCAGTTCCTGCTTCATCTCTTCAAGTTCCAGCCATCTTTCTTCTGCCAGCCTTAAACGTTCACTCACACGCACATGGCGTTGCGTGAGTTCATGAAAGGCTTCGGGATCACGGCTATAAAATCCTCCGTCACTTAATTGTTCATTCATATGCGCAATATCCGCTTCAAGCTTTTCAATTTTTTCCGGTAATTGCTGTAATTCACGGTGCAGCTTATAGCTTAATTTTTTAGGCGCCCCTTTGGGCTTATCATTGGTAACCGTTGCGGAACGTTTGGCAGGATTTTTAGATGATTTATCTTCATCACTTATGGGCTTATCACTCTGCCGCGCCTGCAGATAATCACTATAGCCGCCAATATACCCTTCAACTTGCGCATCACCTTCAAAAGCAAGGACTTTGGTAACCGTCTGATCCAGAAAATCACGATCATGGGAGACAACAATCAATGTTCCCTTGTAGTTCATCAGCACTTCTTCGAGCATATCCAATGTATCCATATCCAGATCATTGGTTGGCTCGTCAAGTATGAGGCAGGTTTTGGGATTTGCCAGAATTTTAGCCAACATCAACCTGTTTTTCTGTCCGCCCGATAATGTTTTTACCAGTTGGTGGGCGTCCGATGGGTCAAAAAGAAAGTCTTTAAGATACGCGCAGACATGGCGATTTTTACCCATTACATCCACATAATCTCCCCCGCCGGGGCACAAAGTTTTTTTCAGCGTTTTTTCAGGGTCTAAATCACTCCGCTTTTGATCGAAATAGGAAAACTCAAGTTCTTTACGGCGTTTCACACGCCCCTGATCCGGCTCCAACTCCCCAATCAAGAGTTTTAAAAAACTTGTTTTTCCTGAGCCATTCTTTCCTAAAAGCCCGATACGGTCACCGCGGGTAATCCGCATATTGAATTTTTCTAATATCTTTTTTTCTGCCCCTTGTTCATCGTGAAAAGTTTTATGCACATTATAAAATTCAACTACAATTTTAGAAGAGGCTTCATTATCTTTTGGTTCGGGCAATGCAATCTTTGAAACCACCCGCCGGTATGCCGCCTGATCCTGTTTTAATTTATCGCGCATTTCTTTCATCTGCTCAACACGGCGGACATTACGCTTGCGCCGCGCCTTCACACCACGGTTTGCCCACTCGACCTCTTGCGCGACAATTGCCTTACGGTTTTTCAACTCACGCTCTTCTTGCTCTAACAGCATGGAGGACCATTCTTCAAAATCGGCAAACCCTTTGGGACTGATGCGTAAATTGCCGCGATCCAGCCAGAAAACCTTGTTACTAATATTGGATAAAAATGTACGGTCGTGGCTGATACATAAGATAGTTCCGCGGTAAGATTTGAGGTACTGTTCCAACCATTCAATCGCCTCAAGATCCAGATGGTTGGTTGGCTCATCGAGCAACAGAATGTCTGGTTCTTCAACCAGGGCCCTTGCCAGTCCCGCCCGCCTTATCTGTCCGCCTGACAAGGTGGTCATTTGATCTTGTACATTTAGATGAAGAGCGTCGGCAATGGTCTCTACTTTATAGGCATGAAGAACGGCTTCTTCTTCATCAATCTGTTCGAAAATATAATCAAAAACGCTTTGTCCTTTTTGGGGAATAATATCCTGCTGTAAATAACCGATGGTAATAGATTGCTCTTCCCATCTTTCCCCGGCATCCAGTTCTTTTTTCCCCGTGACAATATCCATCAATGTTGTTTTGCCGGCACCATTATTCCCGACGATAGAAATCTTGCTGCCTTGATGAATATTAAAAGAAAGGTCTTCAAAAATGATTTTATCGCCATAAGCGATCGCAGCGTCTTTCACGCTCAATAAAAGAGGCTCAGCCATGATTTTATCCTCTTAAACTTTCTAGATGCGCTTCTTCCAATAAGTCTTCATATACTTTAATTGTTTGCGCGTTAACGGCTCCAACATGAAAATCCTCCTCTACACGCTTCCGTCCAGCAATGCCATAGGCCTGACAAAGCTCCGGATCTTGTATGAGCTTTTCGATGGCACCGGCCAAATCTTCCGGACATTTCGGCAACACAAGCTCCCCGTTAATCTGATGTTCTACCGCTTCGCGGCAGCCGGGAGCATCGCAGCTAATGATCGGACGGCCGACAGCAGCCGCTTCCAGTAGGACTTTGGGCACCCCTTCCCCATAATATGAAGGCAATACGACCATCATTGAGCGGGCCAGCAAGTCAGGCATATCATCACATTGTCCCAACCACTCAATCACACCCTCATCATGGTAAGTCTGCATTTCTTCCTTGGTTAAAGAACGCGCGTTATCGGGATAGACATTTCCGGCAACGGCAAAGCGGGCTTTCACGCCTTTTTTTCTTAACAGGCGCGCGGCCTCGATAAAATCTGTGATTCCCTTTTCCCGTAACAGACGGGATGTAAAAAGTATTATTGGCGGCTCACTTGTTTTCACATACGGCATATAGGGGAATTCTTTCAAATTTACTCCTGACCCGCGTATGACTGTTGTCCGGTCTATATCAATGATATTGGCATCAACCATGACCTTTTGATCATCGGGATTTTGAAAAATAACAAATTTTCCCTTGCCGCCAAAAGCGAATTTTAAAAGAGGAATAGCAATAAAACGTAGGATTTTTGCCTTGATGCCCGGTGCCGTATACAGGCTGCCCAATCCGGCAACGGTAAATGTCACCGGAAAATAGCCGATTAAACGCGTGACCATACCTGTATAAAAGGCATAGCGTATTGTGATGGTATGAATGATGGTGGGACGCACCTTTTTAATTGCTTTATAAATCGCCCACATTAAAGCGAGTTGTCCTATGACATCCGATCCCCGGCCTGCCTTCGGTAAAGCACATCCCTTAACACCCATTTTTGCCAGAGTTGGGTCGCTTTCGGCCTTATTGGTGGCCAGATGAAGTTGCCAGCCTTTTTTCAAAATATCATCCGCCAACGGCAAACGATGCGACCAAAACCACGCAATATCATTCAAGATCATTAGAAATTTTACAGATGTATTATCACTCATGCGGCTTTAGGGGCTTGTTTTTTAAAGGTAGAAAAATCATGGTCAATCATGCGCCGTACCCCGTCATCCAAGGTATAAGCGGGAATAAATCCGGTCTGAAAACATTTTTCAGCCGTCACAACCGTATTGGCACAAAATTTCTGAACGCGGATAGAGCTAATGGGTAATTTCTTACCACTTACTTTTGCCAGAACATCAAAAGCATATCCGGCTGTCAGGCCGACAGGATAAGGCAATGCCAAAGACGGTTTTGTCTGCGCCAAAGATTCATAAATAGTGTCCATCAGTTCCGTGGTTGTAAAATCCGGTTTGTCAGCATAATTATAAATACAGCACTCGGCTTTTTCATTCAGGCAATATTTCAAAAAGGCCGCAACGTTGCCCACATAAGCCATGGATTTTTTATTATCGCCTTTACCGATCATAATAAATTTACCGCGTGAAACCTGATTAATCAGGTTATATACATTCCCGCGGTTATTTTCGCCAAAAACGACAGATGGTCGCACGATGGTCGCGCTGTTTGCCGGATCTTGATCTGCCCATTGCCGTAAATATTCTTCGCCTTCTAATTTACTTTTGCCGTAATCATTAAAAGGGGCAGGCGGTTGAGCTTCATCGGACTTGCCCTTATTGAGGCCGTAGACCGCAACCGTACTCGTAAAAATTATTTTCTTAATATTATTTATTACTGCTGCTTTGGTGACATTCGCGGTGCCCGTTCCGTTGACTTCATAATAAAGGGAGACAGGCGAAACATCATCGCGGTGTTCAGCAGCCAGATGATAGATGACATCGCATCCGGCGCAAGCAGCATTCAACTCGTCCTGATCCAAAATATTTATGGGAGTTTCATGTGCGATATCAATGATCACAATATCATGGCCATCCGCCTTTAACTGCTCAGTAAGGCGTCTACCGATAAATCCGCTGCCGCCTGTTATCGCTATTTTCATTTTACTTCTCCTGCATCAGCCATGCCTGAAACATCAGCACAGCCCATAAATCCTTAGGCGCCGTTTGCCTGTCACCGGATTGTTGAAATTGCTGCCAACGTGCCGTTACCAGATCAGGATTTAAATATCCCTGCGCCTTTAAACTTTCGGTGGACAATAAATCATCTGCCCATGGCTTTAAAGCCCCCCTAAGCCATTGATTTAAGGGAACAGAGAAGCCCATTTTAGGCCGCTCAAAGAGTTTGGGGGGCACATAACGGGCTAAAACCTGCCGTAAAAGCCATTTTCCCTGTCCATCCCTGACTTTATACTGAGACGGCAAAGCCCAACAATATTCCGCCAGTTGATAGTCCATAAGGGGCGCCCGTGCTTCTAAGGCCACTGCCATACTGGCACGGTCGGTCTTCACCATCAGATCGTTCACGCGGTAAGATAAGGTATCCCTGAAAATCATCTGACCCTGGAAATCAAGCCCCTCCGGCCAGAAAGTATCATCAGTCAGTGGGATAACTGGCTGCTTTCCCTCTATAACAAGTGCCTCGCTATCCTGCCAAAAGCTGACAAGTGCCTTATAAATCTCCTCGGCATTTTTATGGCCCATTAAGCGCAGCGCCCTTTTGACTTTTTGCGCGAAGAGTGGGTCTTCCGGCCGCATATTTTGATATATATTAGGAGGCAACGCCGCCAGCGCCTTGGTAAGCGCAAAGCGTAGCGGATAAGGAAGCCATTGAAATTTTTGCCACAATATCGGAATTTGCGTGTGGCGGTCATACCCCCCCAGGATTTCATCTCCTCCATCCCCGGTCAGCGCAACAGTGACCTGTTGACGCGCAAGTTTTGAAATTAAATAGGTTGGGATTTGGGAGGAATCTGCAAAAGGTTCGTCATATATAGTTGGCAAAAGAGGAACGACATCCAAAGCCTCTTTATCGCTAACATAAAATTCCTGATGATCCGTTTCCAGATGCGATGCGATCTCCTTGGCATATCCTGCTTCGTTATACTCCGCCTCTTCAAAACCGATTGAAAATGTTTTAGTGGGAACGGACGCGATTTTCTGCATCACAGACACAACAAGGGATGAATCTATACCTCCTGATAAAAAAGCGCCTAAAGGAACATCTGATATCATACGCTCAGCCACCGCATGGCTTAGCTTATCATCAAACTCATCAATAATTTCTGCCTGTGACTTGCCATTAGGCTGTTGTAAGCCTTTATAGGCGGCCTCTTTCAAAGACCAATAAGATTTCATTTTTGGAATTAAATTTTCACCCGTTGCTATCTTTTCCAGATCAATGCTTAGATAAGAAGCAGGCAAAAGCTGCCAGACATTTTGGTAAATTGAATAAGGGGCCTGTACACATCCATATTGCATATACAATGCCAGCGCATCGCGGTTAATCGCCGGTGTAAAATCAGGGTATGCTTTTAAGGCTTTTAATTCTGAGGCAAAAACAAGGGTACCTGCCGCCCAGCCGATATAAAGTGGCTTTTTGCCAAAACGGTCGCGCGCAAAATGAAGCTGTTTTTCTTTTTCATCCCATAATGCCAGTGCAAACATGCCGTTCATTTTCTGCAGCGCGTTATACAAGCCCCATTGGTCAATCGCCGTCAGCATCACTTCGGTATCGGAACGGCTTTTGAAAATATGGCCTTCTTTTTCAAGAGCTGTTTTAAGTTCCAGATAATTATATATCTCACCATTGTAACTTACGACATAACGCCCTGAGGGTGATACCATGGGCTGCCGCCCGCCCTCGCTTAAATCAATGATGGATAAGCGGCGGTGAGATAAAACAAGCGAAACATCGTCTGCTTTCCAGCAATCAGCCGCATCAGGCCCGCGATGAGCCAAAGCACCGCCCATAGCTTGCCCTATGGCCAAGCCACGTCCGGTTTCAATATTGTTCTTCAGGTTTAAAAACCCTGCAATGCCGCACATTTGATAATAAATTTGTCTTATATGTTTTAACTTTGTTAAAGTAGCGAGATTTAATCAAAAACGCCATGTCTAAGGCATGAAATTATATGAATATTGATTTATTTTTAACGCCCAAAAAAGAATGCGGCCTTTTGTTTAGCACCGCCCCCGCCGAACTACCCGCAGGCATTCTTTTTGACGCGGAAACTTTAGAATTCACCATTGAATTTTCTGAAGAAGACCCCTTGCACCTTAATATTACAGCCGAACTGCAGTCCAGAGAAACAATCTTGTTCGCCGATAAAGTATATGCGGGTTTCATTGAAAACGGCATGATTGCTGAAACACTTGAAGTTCCATTGCTTTTCCTCAACGACCCTTATGGCAATTCTTTAGGAAACAACCATAAACTAAGCCAGACAAAACGCTCCTTTGATGCATTTACTGACTTTATGAAACGTTGCCATTACGCCCAACCTATTCATCGCGGTGATCTTGAAGATGAAGAATCAAACGGCACAGTCTTGCGCGGCATGGACCCGAAACATCTGGAATTCGTGCCAAAGCTTATTCGTCAGAAAATGCTGGATATCGGCCCGGCAACCCCTTCAGCAACGCCTTCGGCTCCCCAATTCTCAGGGCCTCGCCTCGGTCCGGGAGGCACATCAACGCCGCCCCGTACCAACCCCCGGCGTAAAATACCACCCCAGCAGCCCCCTCCTAAAGAAGAAGAGTAAAAATATTAAGATTTATTCGGGGTATGATCTTCCGCCTCGATGAAGACACGTTTTACCCGGGGGAACTGTGACTTAATAATCCGGTCCAGATTGCGGATAATATTTTCAAGCTCCCCCGTTTTGAGCTGATCCGAGAATTCCAGACTGATATTAGCCAGAATAAATTCTGGCCCCATATGGAGCGTTAAAACCTCATTGGTTTTGATAACGCCTTTTTCTTCCGCAATGATGGCTTTGATACCATCGACGATAGTTTGTTCGGCACGCTCACCGATTAAAAGTCCTTTCGTTTCATAAGCCAACCAGAAAGCCGTCATACCAAGGACGCCGCCAATCGCGACAGAGGCCACACCATCCCACCAGGGTTGCCCTGTATATTGGGCCAGAGCGATCCCAATAAAAGCAATCATGAGTCCTAACATCGCCGCAGAATCTTCAAATAAAACCACAAACAAAGTAGGATCTTTGCCTTGTTTTACGGCTGTAAAGGCTCTTATGGTGCCTCTGGCCTTATTAAATTCTATCAAGGCAAAATAAAGGGCTCCACCTTCAAACACCATGGCCAGACCCAGAACGATATAATTGATGGTCGGATCGGAAATTTCTGCCGGATGTAAAATATGATGAACCCCTTCATAAATGGAAATCCCTGCCCCGACGGCGAAAATTAAAATCGCGACAACAAAACTCCAAAAATAAATTTCCTTTCCATGACCAAATGGAAATTTTTCATTTGCCGGTTTCGCCGCGCGTTTTAACCCGTAAAGCAAAAGCACCTGATTTCCCGTATCCACCAAAGAGTGTACCCCTTCTGAAAACATGGCAGAGCTTCCCGTGAAAGTAGCGGCGACAAATTTCGTAATGGCAATAAGTGAATTACCAATAAGCGCTGCCCAGATAACCTTTTTTGATCCTGAGGCCATTGTTAAGCTTCCTTCTCTGTATCATATGGTAATTCAATGCCCGCACTACGCGCAATGAATTCAGGGTTAAGAAATTTTGGATCAGCCCCCCCATAGGTCAATTCGATATTATTGATATCTGTGATAACACCGCCCGCACTTTTTAATACCGCATGGGCCGCCGCCGTATCCCATTCACAGGTTAACCCGAAACGGGGATACATATCAGCTTTACCGGCAGCGATAGAGCATATTTTTAAAGAACTGCCACGTTGTATTTGTTTGCGCACTTTATAATTTAATAAAAAATCATTCAGACGCTCTCCTTTGCCGTGCGATTTACTGGATACAATTGTTAATCCTTCATTGGGCATCTCGCGAACAAAAATCGGTTTTTCTTTGCCGCTATCTTCCATCCAGCGGATGGCCGTGCCCTCCCCGCATGCAGCGTACAACTCCCCGTGAACGGGGGCATAAACCACCCCCAAAACAGGCTGGTTTTTATGCACCAACGCAATATTGACCGTATAGTCTCCGCTGCCTGAAATAAATTCCTTTGTGCCATCCAGCGGATCAACCAGCCAGAAATACTCTTCCACCGTAAGATCGGGACGATAGCCTTCCGCCGCCGCTTCTTCACCGACGATAATAACCTCGGGCGTAATCTCTTTCAGGGCTTTTTCAATAAGTTCTTCGGCTTTTTGATCCGCCAATGTAACGGGAGAGCCGTCATCTTTCTTTTGAGCGTCATCAAATCCGCTCTCATCAAAATAATCAAGACTGAGATTTCCCGCATCTATGGCAACGCGTCTTATCTGGTTACAAAGCGCCGGTAAATGCTGAAGAATTTTGCTCATGATTTTAAAGCCACCACCCGCTCTTGAGAATTCTTCTGTCCTTCATATAAAACATGGGCACAAATGTAATCCACGATCTGCTTCACACATGTATCGATATCGTTATTTTCTGTATCGACAATAAGGTCCGGATCTGTTGGCGGCTCATAAGGGGAATCAATCCCTGTAAATTCCTTAATCTCCCCACTTCTGGCTTTTTTATAAAGACCTTTGGGATCGCGGCTTTCACAGGTTTCAAGATCCGCCTTGATATAAATTTCAAAGAAATTTTGAGGCGTTGCAGCGCGCGCCTTGTTTCTGTCTGCCTGATAAGGGGAAATGAAAGCGGAAAGTACAATAACCCCCGAACTGGCCTGCAATGCCGCTACCTCTCCGACACGGCGGATATTTTCCGTGCGGTCTTCGGGTGAAAACCCCAAATCTGAATTCAACCCATAGCGCACATTATCACCATCCAGAACATAGGCATTCATGCCACGCGTAAAAATCTCCTGCTCCACGGCAACGGCCAGTGTTGATTTTCCAGACCCGGACAAACCGGTAAACCAGAAAACACCGCCATAATGGCCAAAACGCTCCGCCCGCATTTCAGGGCTAACGGAATGACTGACTTTATAAATATTTTTGGATTTAGGCTCTGATGACTGGCGTTGGTCCGGATAGCCTTCCATATTAATCAAACCGCCACCGGCCACATCATGCCCTTCATAAATCACGATGCGTCCCAGTTTAAAATTCTCATCATGAGAATCAATCGGCAGCATGTCCCGCGCTCTTAAAGTAATTTCAGCCACGGCATTGCGGCCGACTTCGCACGCATCACTATGCTTTTGCAGATCATCCGTATCAACAAGCACATCAATCGACTGAACGGTGACGGTGGCTTCGGTTGTGCCGTAACGTACTTTATAAACATTGCCGACTTTCAAGGGGGTATGCGAAAACCAGAATATATTTGTCCGAAAGACATTTGATAGCATCGGAAGATTTTTTTCATGACTGCCGACGTGGCCCCGCTCGACAAAAATGCGGTCATCAAGGGTAATACCGATAGACTGACCAGCCTGTGCCTCTACCAGGCCATCTTGGTCAGGCCAGTTTTCAATAGAAACAACTTTTGCTTTTTCATTCGTGGGAGAGAAAAAGAGGGTATCCCCTTTGCGCAAAATCCCGGTTTCCACACGTCCAACAAGAATACGTTTTTCATCATAGCGGTAAACATCCTGAACAGGAAAACGCAAAGGCCTCGCCACAGGCGGGTTTGCGATGGCAAAAGCATCAAGCGCTTCGATCAGGGTTTTCCCTTTATACCATGGCATTTTATCACCGCGTTCAAGAAGCATATCCCCTTCGCGCGCAGAAAGAGGAATGATATGCGCAGGACGCAGGCCAAGAGATTTCAAATATTCAACAGATTCGCGGGAGGCCTTTTCAAAAATCTTGGCGTCATAATCAGCCTTATCCATTTTATTAATGACCACGCAAACCTGCTTCATGCCTAAAAGATGGAGCATATAGGCATGACGTTTTGTCTGTTCCCGCACGCCTTCTATCGCATCAACAACCAACACCGCCGCACTTGCCTGCGCTGCGCCGGAAATCATGTTTTTTAGAAATTCACGGTGCCCGGGCGCATCAATAATCACGTAATTACGTGCCGCTGTGGAAAAGAAAATCTGCGTGGTGTCGATTGTCACAGCCTGATCGCGTTCCGCCTGAAACGCATCCAGCACAAAAGACCATTCAAACGGCACATTGCGTTTTTCACAAATGGATTTCAATTCTTCCAGCTTACCATCCTGCAAACTCTTCGTATCGTGCAGCAGGCGGCCAATAAGGGTGGATTTACCATGATCCACATGGCCGACAATCACGACACCCATTTGCTGGTTGGAGGATTTATTTTGTTGTTTCATTCTTTTATTTTCTACTAAAATTTTTTAAGTTTAACCCGTTGGAACAGAATATCTATAGCAAACCTCATCAAAACCATGGGTATTCGAAGAAATATCAATAAATTTCCCTCCGCATTTCTCAATAACGCGCTTTGAAGCAGGATTATCGGGTGAACAGGTAATCAAAAGCTCCTTAATACCCATAGATGCTGCACGTTTTTTCAGCAACTCACATCCCAAAGTGGCTAACCTCTGCCCCGCCAAAGACGGCCTGACACCATACCCAATATGCCCACCAAAATCTTCAAGCAGCTGGTTTAACTTATGACGAAACGAGATTTCACCAATAAAAATAGTGCCAGTGGTAATCCATAAATTTTCATAGGGTACTTTTTGAAAAATTTCTCCAGAAGGTGCAGAGTAAGTTCCGGGAGTTTGATCATTCAGTGAACCGAGATGTTTTTCAGGATTTTGAACAATTTGTTGAATTTCCTCTTCACTCATTTTGGGCTGAATACCGCGATAGTAACCTTCTTTCAGCGCATTCACATAGGATTCAAAAACTTTCATAGAAGGCAGTTCTAAAGCAACATCATTTTTCTTAATTTCATTCATAATGAAAAATTACATATATCCCTGTGAACGGAGCTTTTCAAAACTGTCTTCGGTTTCCCTATCCATTGCACGGCCTTCACGTTCGGATGAATTGGTGGTTTCAAGCTCTTCAATAATTTTTTCAATTGTATCGGCGTTGCTGGGCACCGGCCTGGTAATGTTCTTTTCGCCCAAGGAGCGGTAACGCATGCCGTCTTTGGCAAAATACAAATCACATAGCGGGATATTTTCGCGCTGCATATAGCGCCAGATATCCAGTTCCGTCCAGTGCAGGATAGGATGAATTCTTAAATGACAATCATCAGGAACGTTGGTTTTATATTGATCCCAGAATTCGGCAGGCTGATCTTTAAAATCCCAGCTACCATCCAAAGAACGCGGCGAAAATACCCGTTCCTTTGCACGCAATCCCTGTTCATCCCGGCGAATACCGCAAATAATGCCTTTATACTTTTCTTTCGCCAAAAGTGTTTTTAAACCTTCCGTCTTACGCATTGCGGCGCGCGTCGCCGGTGGGAGAGAAACGTCCATTTCTTCTTCCGAGGGGCAAAGATGATTGATGACGGGGAGATCCCACTCCTGTGTCAGTTTATCGCGGAACGCATAGACTTCATCCATTTCCATGCCTGTATCCAAAAGCACCAGAGGAAAAGGCACGCGGCCAAAGAAAGCTTTTTTAACCAGCCATAACATGGCTGTAGAATCCTTGCCAATTGACCAGAGCATCGCCAAAGGATCTACTTTGGCATAAGCTTCGCGCAGAATATAAATCGACCGGGATTCAAGTTCGTCCAAAGTATCTGTCATAATTACGATACCGCCCGTATTTTATTTTGTCCGTCAGCATCGACAACCGGACGGCCGATCGACACATAATGAAAGCCATGCTCACGCATGAATTCGGGCTTATATACATTGCGCAGGTCGATCAAGCGTTTTACTTTCATCGTTTCACCCAGCTTTTCTACACTTAAAGCCCGGTACTCATTCCATTCCGTCATAATAATAATGGCGTCAGCATCCACGGCAACGTCATAAGGGTTTTCTTTCCATGTCACATTGCTTAAATGCTTATCTGCCTCTTCACGGGCTTCTGGATCATGCAGCGTGAGTTGCGCCCCCGCTTTCTGTAAGGCAGGAATTACCACTAGTGACGGCGCATCCCGGACATCATCCGTATTCGGCTTAAAAGCGACACCCAAAACGCCGATTTTCATGCCTTCAACAGAACCGCCACAGGCCGCAATCACTTTATCAGCCATTTGTTTCTGGCGATTTTCATTGGCTTTCACCACTGCTTCTACAATTGTTTGGGGTGCCCCGACCAATTGCCCGGTCTGGGTTAAGGCCAGTGTATCTTTCGGAAAGCAAGACCCGCCATAACCAGGGCCGGCATGCAGAAACTTTGATCCGATACGGCCATCCAGTCCCATCGCCCGGGCCACATCCTGAACGGAGCCGCCAGTTTTTTCACATAAATTGGCGATTTCGTTAATAAAAGTAATCTTGGTTGCTAAAAAGGCATTGGAGGCATACTTGATAATCTCCGATGTTTCCGGGGTCGTAATGACCATCGGTGTTTCGTTGATGTAAAGCGGGCGGTAAACTTCTTTTAAAACATTCACGGCACGTTCTGAATCAGTACCAATGACAACCCGATCCGGACGCATGAAATCATTTACGGCTGCCCCTTCGCGTAAGAATTCAGGATTAGAACACACATCAATCGTCGCATCGGGTTTTTTATGCTTTTTAACAATTGCCTCGACTTCACGTGCGGTACCAACCGGCACCGTCGATTTTGTGACAATGACAGTATAATCTTCAACCAGTTCGGCAACTTCTTTGGCCGCCTGATAAACATAGCTTAAATCCGCACGGCCATCTTCTTTACGCGGCGGCGTTCCCACAGCAAGAAAGACGGCATCAACCCCGTTTACAGCCTCTTTGATGTCTGTCGTAAAAGATAGACGGCCGGCTTTTACCTGCTTATCAACCAGATTTTGTAATCCCGGCTCAAAAATCGGAATTTTCCCGTTTTTAAGCATCTCAATCTTCCCGGCATCCTTATCCAGACAGACCACATCAATACCAAATTCCGCAAAACATGTGCCGGAAACCAGCCCTACATATCCTGTTCCTACCATCGCCAGACGCATAATTCTTTCCTTACTCCTTAAAGGGACGAAATTTATGCTAATAAACCTTCTAAAACCTGTAAATACAAGCTTTTTCCATCCAGAAAAAGAAGCTATCCAAAGAACAGCAATTGCCAAGAAGCCAATAATTGCTTAAGTTTATGGAGAATTTTCATTTTTCAAATTTCAAGGATATATTATGGCTAAAAAAGAAACCGCAGCATCAAAAAAGAACGAAGATAAAAAGGCGCCAAAGGAAGCTGCTACACAGGCAGAAAATGGTATTTCAGCAGACGCCCCCATGCCGTTATTCTACACCAAACCTATCCCTTTAGACGGAAAAGAGCATAGGGACTTAGGCCTTAAGAAAAACTTTGGCCTGACCTTCACGAAGAATGTGAACGCTGTGCCAATCAACATGATCGAAATGCCGCAAATTTGCCATGCCTACCCGATCGGCTTTTCGCCCGACCCTTCCGCCACACCGGTGGCTATTGTCGGTCTGCGTGATAATGAAAACCTGTTTCTCAATGATAAAGGGGAATGGCTGGAAAATACTTATATTCCTGCTTATATCCGCCGCTATCCCTTTATCTTCTCCGAAATTCCTAATAATGACCAATTGTCCCTATGCGTGGATTTAAACAAAGAGATCATCGCTTCTAAAGAGGGGGAACGTTTCTTTGACGATGAAGGCAAACCTACCCAGCTTGCCCAAAATGCACTGGAATTTTGTAAATCCTATCATGCCGCCGCGCAGCAAACCCTTGGATTTGGGAAAGCTTTGCATGAATCAGGTCTCTTGGTAGAACGCCAAGCCGAAATTAATATCGGCAATGGTAAAAAGATTAATTTTGCTGGATTCCGCATTATTGATGAGAAGAAACTGGCTGAATTGGACGACAAAACCTTCCTTGAATGGCGTAAGAATGGCTGGATCCCCTTCCTGTATGCTCATCTTTTTTCGGGAGCCCAGTGGCAAAAACTCACATCGCTCTTGAATAAGAAGATGGAAAAGGGTAATAAGTAAAATAAATAATCTAAAAAGGCCTTCCAAGGCCTTTTTTAAACTTTCGCTGTTTCGCTTTTTTCCTGACAAAGCGCAAACAATTAACACCGGGCTTTTACGATGTTTTGAGCCACCGTCAGGACATAGTTAAATTTATAGGTGAGGTAAAAATGGCCAAAGTTGGAGCACAACGTGCAGCGGAATTAACCGGAAAATCCAAATCAACGATTCAGCGCGCGATGAATAGCGGCAAGCTTTCTTACGAACTGGATGCCAATAACAGACGTATTATCGATGTATCAGAGCTTGAACGTGTATACGGATTGGAAGCGCCCGAAAAACCATCTTCACACTCCTCCGTCGAAGCAGAATTGAAAAAAGCGGCTGATATGTTGGAGATGGAGCGCATGAAAATGAAAATCAAAGCTCTGGAAGACCAGCTGGATAATGCCAATACCAATATTGATGATTTGAAAGCCCAGCGCGACCAATGGCAAAAACAGGCCCAACAGGTTCTCATCACCAGCCAATACAGTCAAAAGCAGGCAGAGGAATTCAAAGCCGAATTAAAAGAGCGTGATGAGCGTGCGAAAAAACGCCGCGAACAAATGATGGCCGAACGTATGCAAAAAATGCAGGAAAAAACGCAAAATCAAAATCAGCGCTCTCATCCACAACAACGGCCACAGTCTTCTTCACAAAATCAATCACAATCCCAAGGGGAACGTAAGAATGAAACGTCCCGCAAAATGACAGAAGAGAATGCCAAAAAAGCATCCGGCGAGACAACTGGTACTGCCGATAATAATGGTGTCTTTGACTTCCAGAATCTTTGGAAAAAAATAAAAGGTGATAGAGCCGCTTAAAGCGCCTAACTCATTGAATATGAATGTTAAAAAAGCAGGCATGAAAAGCCTGCTTTTTCTTTTTTGCCTCAATATGTGCTATGATTAGTCGTGTTTAAGAAATTACTTTTAATCGGATTTATTATTGGAAGCGCGGGTGTTTTCTGCGCGTCCGCTATGGCAGGGTCTGAGATAAAAGACAGCTTTTATTTTATGAAAGACGATGGAATTTTTTCTGATGCAGAAAAAGATGAAGAAGCCCTGTTTATTTTTGATGAATGTGCAAGAGATCATTTTAAAAATATTTACCGCGACTGTGAGTGCATCGCCGGCGCCTTCCGAGGGGAACGGGATGATGAAAAACTGGTGCCTCAGCATCATATTTTAACCAAGCTATATGACGATGATAATCAGCAGTGTGTAAACACGCCTGCTATCGCTGCTTCTAATTACGACATCTGTATAAGATTCTCCTCGGCCATACGCCGACGGGAAAATGATCACGAAGAATTTTGTAAATGTGTGGCAAATAATGTGGCAAATAATTTCAAGAAAAGACCATTATTAAATACCCGTCATATTGAAAAGCTCCGCACGAAAGCTTTTCAATCCTGTGATTAAAAAGCCGCTTGAAGCACGCTTTGCGCCCCTTCCATAACTGTCTGTGAATAGCCTTTTGCCTGAGGCAGGATATGGGTGTTGTAAAATTTAGCGGTGTTTCTTTTCTGGGTATAAAATTCTTTATCTCCCCCGCTTTTCAGTTTTTCTTCAGCTATGGTTGCACTTCTGAGCATCATCAGCCCGCCGGCAACAATCCCAAAGCAACGGCAATACGGAACTGAAACTGCAGCTATCTGATCCGGCTCCTGCGGCGCGTTTTCCAAAATCCACGTCGTAGCTGCCATGAGTGATTTCAAGGCCCCTTGCAAAGATTGCTTCATTGCCAGATCCTCCAACTCATTAATAATAACCATTAATTCTCCAAGATAGGCGGTTACCGCTTTCCCTTCATCCCTGATTATTTTGCGAAAAACCAGATCCGCGGCCTGAATACCGTTCGTGCCTTCATAAATCGGCAAGATACGCGCATCCCGATAATACTGCGCCGCGCCGGTTTCCTCGACAAATCCCATGCCCCCATGTACCTGCACCCCAATCGAGGTAACCTCCAAAGACATATCTGTTCCACAAGCCTTTACAATTGGCGTCAGCAAATCTGCTTTCGCCTGCGCTGCCCCATCACCGGCCTCCGCCAAATCAAGATGCAGGGCCGCTTCATAAGTCAACGCCCGCATAGCTTCTATTTGTGCCCGCATAGATAAAAGCATCCGCTTTACATCAGGATGTTCAATAATAGCAACGGATTTTGTTTTATCGGTTAGCGCAGTGCCCTGCACACGCTCTCTTGCATAGGCCACGGCATGCTGGTACGAGCGTTCCGCAATCGCAACACCCTGTAGCCCTACCGACAAACGCGCATTGTTCATCATGGTAAACATATATTTCAATCCCTGGTTTTCTTCTCCAACCAGATAGCCAACAGCACCGTCCTTATCACCAAATTGCATCGTGCAGGTCGGTGAAGCATGAATCCCCAGCTTATGTTCGATCCCTGTGCAGAAGACATCATTGCGTGTGCCCTCCTTGAGAACTTTAGGGACGATAAACAAGGATATCCCTTTCACCCCTTCCGGCGCCTCCGGCAACCGGGCGAGAACAAGATGGATAATATTTTCCGCAAAGTCATGTTCTCCATAGGTAATATATATTTTCTGTCCAAAAATTTTATAGTGATCGCCGTCTGGTTCTGCCTTTGTCCGGATAGCGGAAAGGTCTGACCCTGCCTGCGGTTCCGTCAAGTTCATGGTTCCCGTCCACACACCGGAAATCAGCTTTTCAAGGTATTCTTCTTTTTGCGCTTCCGATCCATGAGCGTGGATGGCTTCTATAGCGCCCTGATTTAATAAAGGACAGAGTCCGAAAGACATATTTGCCCCTTGCCACATTTCCTGCAACGGAAACGCAATCAACCATGGCAGTCCCTGTCCGCCATAATCCGCGCCAAAGGGAACGGCGTTCCACCCCCCGGCACGGTATTGGGCGTAAGCTTGTTTAAATCCTTTAGCCGTTGTGACCTGTCCGTCTTTTAAGACTGTCCCATCCCGATCACCTGAAAAATTCAATGGCGCCAGTACTTCACTGGCCAGTTTGGCGGCGGGGGTCAAAATACTCTCGACCATCTCCCCATCCAGTTTCCCGAGTTCAGAATGTTCCGGCAACTGGTCCAGACCTATGACATCTTCGAGCAAAAAGCGCATTTCTTGAAGGGGGGGATGGTAATCAGACATAAACAGACCTTATTCGTGAATCTTTGTGTTTACAGTATATCGCTATCCCCCCTTATCGTCATCCCTTCATACACACCACCCGGATACCTAAACTGGCACGGGGCTTGAAAAGTTATAAAGGGAACAAAAAACACTTACTTGTAAAAATATTATGAACAATGCAATAAAATCATTAGAAAGCAATGCTTTAGCCGCTCTTAGCACGCGTGCGCCCAAGCATATTTTAAGCGCTATCAAGACCGCCAGCGCCAAAACAGGGGTAAGTTTTTCCTATTTGATAGAAAAAGCGGCGGCAGAAAGTAATTTTAATCCGACAATCAAGGCTAAAACCAGCAGCGCCACAGGTCTTTTCCAGTTTATTGAAAGCACCTGGATGGATATGATGCATAAACATGGGGCTAAATACGGGATTGATACCAGTCAAAACCGCCAGAACCTGCTTGATTTGCGTAAAAACCCGCAAATTGCCTCCTTGATGGCGGCTGAGTTTGCAGACGGAAACGCCGCCCATCTTGAAAAAACCGTTGGCGGCAAGATCGGCAATACGGAATTATATTTTGCCCATTTCATGGGGGCGGGCGGGGCAAGCGCCTTTTTAACGCAATTAAAGAAAAACCCGATGGCTCTGGCCGCTGATTTATTCCCCAAAGAAGCGCGCGCCAACCGGAATGTTTTCTATGACCGTCAAACCGGACAACCCAAAACCCTGCAGCAGGTGTATGATTTTTTTGATAAAAAATTCTCTGATGAAACCGCGCCGGCGACAATGGCTCATGCGCCCACAAGTAAAAATGAAAAATCCGGATATAACCTGATCCCGGTTTCAAACGACCGCTATACACGCACTGACTCCTTAAACGCCTATGCCCGTAATTCGCTATACCAAATCCAAAATCAGCTTGATAGTTACTTTACACAGCCGACAAAAAGCTTTTTCCCCACCTCTGCCTATGATGCGCTCAGGCATCCTTCTTCCATCTTACTGGATGTCTTAAAATAAGTTTCAGCCTTGCGCAGCGCGCCTAAGGCGATCATTAATAGCAATTCCTAGTCCCTGATCAGGAATAGACATGACAGCGATAGCAGTATGCTGCGGCAAATCAAGCTCTCGCAACATTGAAAATAAATTAGCGGCGGCCTCATTTAAATCTCCCTCCTTGCTTAAATTTTTAAAAGAACTTTCGGGTAAATCATGCGCATACCCTCCTGCCTTCAATGCCATAAATTTTGTAGAACCGAAAGCTAGAAGCGCCTCCCCCTCTTTTACATCCACGGCATTTAAACGCACCGGAACACAAGGGGCATAATGTTTTAACAACTGACCGGGCGATTTAATATTTTCCGGTTTATTATGCCCTCCTAAATCAATTTTTACATCGCCTAAATAAGGATGTAGATCCTCAGATGTGATAGCGCCGGGGCGTAAAATAACGGCTTCCTCCTCACTTAAATCAAGAACCGTTGATTCCAGACCAACATCACAACTTCCCGCCGCCAGAATAAAGGGTGCATTTTCACCCAAACTTTGCGCGGCATGTCTGGGCGTTGTCGCACTCGGCTCACCGGATGCGTTGGCGCTCGGCGCTGCGATAGGAAGCCCTGCTTTTTTAATAACGGCCTGCATGACTTTATGAGCAGGAACCCGCACGGCCAAGGTTGGTAACCCGGCGCTTACCAGATCACTTATGCCAGACGTTTCCTTCCTGGGTAAGATCAGGGTTAAAGGCCCCGGCCAAAACGCCATCGCAATTTTTTTCGCCCGCGCATCCATTTCCACATATTTTCCGGCATCCTCGCAATCAGCGACATGGACGATCAATGGATTGAAAGACGGGCGGTTTTTTGCCGCAAAGATTTTTGCCACTGCCTTTCCATCCAACGCATTCGCTCCCAGTCCATAGACCGTTTCCGTCGGCAAAACAGCCAGATGGCCTGATTTAATGAGCGCAGCCGCTTCGGCAATAGAGGCATCGTTTGCAGCAACAATTTTGACCATAGTGTTGTTTTTCTTTTCTTTTTTTCCAAAGCTATGTGAAAATACTCCTTGTTGAAAGATATAAATGAACCGGGGTGCATAAAAATATGTCTGTTTATCTACCGATGCTATTAGCCGCTCTTATCTGGAGCCTTTATCCGCTTGCAGCCACACTGGGTTTACAGACCATGAGCAGTATCCAGATGATCATGGTGGTTTATTTTTTTTCCGGCTTTGGCGCCCTTATCATGGGATTTCTATATCTTTGGTATAAGAAAGCGATTGGCCGTGCGATAAAAATCCAGAAAACTTTACATCTTAATGACTATCTCACCATTCTTATCAGCGGGACCGCAGGCGTTCTCTGCCATACCTTCTTCATTGTCTCTCTAACGATGGCGGATAAAGGAGGAGTTTCTCTTCTGTATGAATCCTGGCCCATCATTGCTGTTGTTGCCACGCCCTTTTTAATCAAAAAACAATGGAAAGAAGTCAGTCTTAAAGAATTCGTCATCAGCTTTATTGCCCTGATCGGCGTGGCCATCATCATTTTTTCCGATAAAGAAATAAATATCGGCTTTAATAAAACCACGCTGCTGACCGATTCTATCGACTATCAGGCTTTAGGTGGATATATACTTGCCTTTGCCGGTGGATATATGTGTGCCGTACTTGTGGTAACAAAAGGCGTTTATGCCGAAAAATTCAGCGCGTTAGGCGATAGTTTTGGTGCCACCATGATCAGTGAAATTTTCAGCCGTTCCATCAGCCTTATCTGGATGTTGATCGGCTTTTATTTTCTAAAGGAACAAATGGATTTTGAGACAGTCAACTGGGCCTCTACCTTTTACATCGGTTTTATCGTGTTTGTGGTTGGCGGTGCCTTATATACCTATGGCCTGTTAAAATCGGAAACCCCCACCATCCATATTGTGTATTATCTGGTTCCCGTCTTGGCCGTTGTCTGGTTATGGCTGGCAAGAGAGACAGAGATCAATGCAGGATTGTTTATTGGCGGGTTTATTGTCCTGTCCTGTAATGCCTATCTCTTTCATGCAGGGCGTAAAGCCGAATTTTCAAGCGCCTTATAATAAGTCCCCCCTGTCATAGGCTCCTCTATTCCCGTCGTTGTTGGCAGGGTTAAGACCAGCCCTTTTAAGGAACGTACGGCTAAATAAGCAAACCCCTGTGCCTCGAGGCCATCCCCATTCCAGCCCAGCGTTTCTACCGGTTTTACAGGATAATTTAACTCTTCATTCAAACGTAACATCAAATAGCTGTTATGGCGCCCGCCGCCGGCGACATAGAGCGCGTTGGGCGTCTCAGGCAAATAAGTCAGGGATTGTAAAACAGACTGAATAGTAAATTCAGCCAATGTCGCAACAGCATCTTCAAGGCTCAAATCATAGGCCCGTTTGATGGCCCATTCGTTCCGGTCCAATGATTTGGGCGGTAGCTTTTGAAAGTATTCATGGCTCATCCAGTCCTTAATCATAGTCAAATCCGGTGTTCCGGCTTTGGCCAGCTTGCCATCGCTATCATACGCTTTACCGGTTTTTTCTTTGACCAAGTCATCAATCAGAGCATTCGCCGGACCGGTATCGAAAGCCATAATATCGGTACGGTCTTTCCCCAACCACGTAACATTGCCGACACCGCCCAAGTTTAATACCGCAATCGGCTTTTCTACGTCTTGGGCAAAAGCGCGGTGGCATAAAGGCAATAAAGGCGCGCCTTGCCCGCCTGCTTTGATATCGGCCTGACGCATATCCCCAATAACATTCATTCCTGTTTCATTTGCCAGACGGGCGCTATCACCAATCTGCCACGTCAACCGTTGGGAGGGATCATGAATAATCGTCTGGCCGTGAAAACCGATAATATCGGCATTGTGACCAAATTCCCTGATGGCGCGTATATGGGCATCAGTCAGCAATTTTTCTGCTTTTGTCGTATCCTGATCCGCATAGCGCCGTCCCAATACCCCTTTTAAGGCCTCTTTTTCATGCTCTTTATAAGGAAATAGCTTAAAATCCAGCAATTGCGTCATATCCATGCCGTCAGTGCGCACCAGGGCAACATCGATCCCGTCGAGCGATGTGCCGGACATCATGCCAATTGCGGTATAGACTTTATTTTCTGCCATGCGTATAAATATTGCCGTTATGACTTATAAATCAGATTTCCTCAATATCTTAACCGAACGCGGCTTCATACACCAGTGCAGTGATTTTGATGCTCTGGATGCCAAATTAATGGAAGGGACCCAAAGCGCGTATATCGGTTTTGATGCCACCGCCAAATCCCTTCATGTGGGAAATTTAACAGGCATTATGATGCTACGCTGGTTCCAGGAATGCGGCCATAAACCTATTACCCTTATGGGCGGCGGCACGTCAAAAATAGGCGATCCGTCCTTTAAGGATGAACAGCGAAAATTGCTGGATGATGACACCATCGAAAGCAATATGAAACATATTCAGGATACGTGCTTTAAACAATTCCTCACCTATGGCGACGGGGCATCCGATGCGATGATGGTCAATAATAATGACTGGCTGGCCGAATTAAAATATCTGGATTTCCTGCGGGATTATGGCCGTCATTTTTCGGTCAATCGTATGATTAGTTTTGACTCCGTAAAAACACGTTTAGAGCGCGAAAGCTTTTTATCGCTATTAGAATTTAACTATATGGTTATGCAGGCTTACGATTTTGTAGAATTGCGCAAACAATACGGAACAATTTTGCAAATGGGCGGCTCTGATCAGTGGGGCAACATCATTAATGGCGTTGAACTTTGGAGAAAAAGTTCTCCTCGCGCCGCATATAGTGGTGAAGTGGGACTTGGTGAAGTTGGGAAAATGACTGTAGGCCAAGCCTTTGACGATCCTATTTTCGCCCTCACCGCACCGCTACTAACAACCCCTGACGGGGCAAAGATGGGTAAGACCGTTAATGGCGCCGTATGGCTGAATGCCGAGATGCTCAGCCCTTATGATTATTACCAGTTCTGGCGGAATGTTGATGATGTCATGGTCGGCACCTTGTTAAAACGCTTTACCATGTTGCCCATAGACGAAATTTCTAAGCTGGAATCCCTGCAGGGACAGGAAATTAATGAAGCCAAAAAGATTCTGGCTTTTGAAGCCACAAAAATGTGCCACGGGGAGCAGGCCGCCACGGAAGCGCAGGAAACGGCGCAAAAAGTTTTTGAACAGGGCAGCGTCGGTGATGACCTCCCTATAATCTATGTGAGCGAAGAAGAACTGGTGAATGACATATCGGTCCCAGATATTTTTGTTCGCGCCAATCTCTGTGAAAGCAAAGGCGACGTTAAACGCCTGATTAAAGGCGGCGGCGCGAAAGTAAATGATGTAACTGTCAGAACAATTGATGATTTTATCAGCAAAGCTGATTTGGCCGCGAATAAGGATTACATCAAGCTATCATCGGGAAAAAAACGCCACGCGCTTGTAAAAGTCATTTAGCCGTTTAGCGCACGGATTCCGTATTATAATTTGGCTCTGTACTGCGGACGGCCTGCGGAATATCCGCCGCGTCAGGAGTCCCGGGGGCCTCGCTTTCCCGGCGTATTTTTGATTCAACGCTTTCTTCAAACAGGATACCGCGTAAAAATCCCGGTGCCAGAACAGAAAGCGGGTTTACCGAAACATCCGGATCACTTGAAGGGCCTGAAATCTTGTAGGTGGCGGCAATCAGCGCCTTACCGCCTGTTAAAATCTGCCCCAGAACAGGAATACCGCCAATGGCCTGATTCACACCCGACAGAGGAATGATGGTGCCGGAAATATCCGTGATATTCGTGCGTTGATTGACCACCCCTTCAAATGTTAGCCCCAAGGAAGAGCCGGATGTTTTCCCATCTTTAACAACAAGTAAATCTCCCTGATCCCGAAACAGCCATTCAAAATCAGATTCCAGTCTTTGAAAACGAAGCCCTTCATTATTCAACAGGCTTTGCACACCCGATAAGCTCATGGCATTTAAAAGCTTGGCCAGTGCCGGCGCTTTACGGACCACAAAATCATCCATCCGTGCTTTCCCGTACAAATCCCCTAACTTATCGCCGCCATGCGGCTGGCCATATATAACCAGCGTTCCACCGCTGACCTTATCATTCAGGCCGAAGACGTTTAAGGTTTCCCCTGCATCCGAAGATTCTAATCTAAAGGTTCTCTTTCCCGTTTCATTTTCAGGTTTAAACCTTAAAAACATAGTGCCCCGACCGACACTCGCGTCCATTTCGATACGGGTTAATTCGCCGTCAACATCGCTTTCCAGATAAAGTTTTGCATCGCTCAAATATCTCCCTTCCTGCCCCAGCATACGCGGCGTCGTGATAGAAATTTGCATCGGCTGGCTTTGCTCTTCAGGTTCGCCCCAGCTTGTATCCTCCTCTCCTTTTTCTAAAAAGGGGACAAGGTCCATGACTTTGCCGTTCGCTATTATTTTTAATATATTCGCGGGTGTTACTTCAAAATCAACGGCCGTTTCCGTTTTTCCGACGATGGCTTTACTAATCTGGCCACGCGCCACTTCCGTTTCATTGTCCGGTGTGTGTCTGAAAATCAGGCGGGCATCGGAGAGGGAAAAACCTTCCGTCGACAAGGTTAGATTATTAACCTCTTTTAGTTCCCCATTCAGCATATTAGCCTGTAAAGATAGTGAGCCTGCGGTTCCCGGCTGTTTTTTATATTGAAACGGTTCCAGCTTCAATGTCGCAGGTTGTAAATCCCCTTTGACATCAATGGAGGCTTTGGTGCCGTAATCAATATAGGTCACATCAATTGGCACAGGCCCGCGGAGATAATCTTCCAGGCCTATTCCAAAGGCGGCGCGCAAGCCTTCATCTGCCGTAATTTTCGCCCGTACCTTCGAAGCATAATCCCGCCCCGTACTATCAAGATATTGCAGCCAGTCCACATCAACAGGCCTTTCGGCCAGTTTACCTTTTCCTTTAAGGGTAATAGCCCCCTCTTTAAATCCTAGATCAAATGGACCTTCCGTCAACGGCAACCCCTGGACCACATTGGGCAAAATCATGTCCCTGACCTTGCCTTTTAATACAAGGGAAACATCTTCTTTCGGCAGATCCTTCACTGTCGGAAAGTTTAACTGCAAATTAAAATCAACATTCCCTTTGACGTTTTGTAAGGGAATGCCAAGTTCCTGCCCTGCATTAATCGGTTCATCCGAAACATATTTCAGCGCAGTGCTCAACGGGCCGCTAGCATCCATCGTAATTAAAGCATTCCCACCCCCTTCAACACTTAAATCAGTCATTTTGACCGTGATATTTTTTCCCTTCATATCTTTAATAAGGCCGGTTTCCCCTTCGATAATCAGGCTATCATTTTCATAGGTTCCCTGACCTTTTGCCTTTGTCACTGGCATCAAAGTGTCGCTATAACGCACGGTCAGATCCGTAAAATTAAAAGTCATTTTGCTATTATCTGTTGTGACCGAGCGTTCTTTTGTTTCTGCATCACGGCGTATGTCTACATCGGTTGTAAAAAGGACATTGCTCATCATTCCATCTTTCAGACGCACGGATAACCATTCCCCGATTGAACTGTCTTTTTCATTTTCCGGCAGCATTTTTTGCAGATCTTCCACGAAGACTTCTTTAATTGTTGCCACAACAGGCAAGTGAATATGACCGCGTTCCAATCGTCCGTCCGCAATGACATTCACGGGTATATCCTGGACGATGGCATCAAAACGGTTGAGGGTTAATGTGTTTTCAGGGCGGTTCAAATAGACATCCAGCGTTGCTCCTTTAACATTTAAAGGAGAGTTATAAACATTGGGAATAGCAATTTCTCCTTCCGATAAATCCGCTTTCAGACTGGCTGTCTCCAAACGGAATTTATTATTAAACGCAGCCTGTAACATTCCCGATAACAGGACATCCTGTTCTTTTAAAAATTGCTGCTCCGGAAAGAACCACGACAATATCGCCGGACTAAAGTCATTTACGGAGGCCGTAAAAGTTATATCCTGTTGCTGTCTGCGGTATACGATATCCGATTTTAAATCGGCGGTGACGCCGTCTTCACCCGGCAGCGTGACTTCCATTACGCCACGAACACCGCCCCTGGACTTTTTTAAGGATATATCCGCAAGTGCAAGATAGCCAACTTTACCTTCTTCCGGCGCGGTAATGACTGCCCGTTTTAACTGGACTTCTTTTAATGCCGATAAAGCATCAATTTCGCTATTGGCCGGATCTGTAATCTGCGCCAGAAAGTCCTTGGCATTTTGCCGCATCATTCTTCGGTTGTTTTTAGGCGCCTCCGCCTCTTCAGCCACAGCCTCCTCATCGACGTTGACGTTCTCATCGAGCTTCGCCTCTTGCCAGAAGAGATTTAAGGACCCGTCCTGTCGCATCAACTGAAAGGTTGGGCCTTCAATCACCAGTTTTGAAGGAAGAATTTTACCGCGCAACAAATGCAGCCCGGATAAGCCTAAGCCAACTTTATCGACGGATAAGGCAGTGGCTTGCTGGTGGTGGATTTTTACGTCTGACAAATCAATAAGAAGCGCTTCCGTCAGGCTGGGCCAGATAAGTTGCGCTTGTCCTATTTCCACCTGATAACCGGCAGCCTCATTGCTCAAAGCTTCTTCGATTTGGCTTATGGCAAATTCAAGATCGACAGGGCCTTTTTGCATCCTTACCATAAAGGCACCGGCCGCGCTCATCACCAAGATTCCTATTATAAGTAAAATAGAGGTCAGTAAATTCAAATGCGGCAAGCTGGCTTTTAAAAATTTCACAGACAGGATCCTTCAATAACGTTCTGCTGATTATAATCACAATCCCTTGACTTGGAAGGATTTTTCACCATCCTTAGGGGAGATTAACAGATAAATAAGGAGTTCTTCATGTCCCAGCTACAAGTCGGCGATAAGGCGCCTGATTTTACCCTTCCCACCGACAATGACGGAAAAATATCCTTATCACAATTTAAAGGCCAGAAAGTCGTACTTTACTTCTATCCAAAAGATGACACGCCGGGATGCACCAAGGAATCCTGCAGCTTCAATGAAAATTTAAGCGCTTTTAACAAAATGAATGCCCAGGTCATTGGCCTCTCCAAATGCAGTGTTAAAAAACATAATAAATTCAAAGAAAAATATGATCTCCAATTCCCTTTAGCGTCTGACGAAAATTCAGATGTTTGCGAAAAATACGGAACATGGGTAGAAAAATCCATGTATGGCCGCAAATATATGGGAATTGACAGGTCTACTTTCCTGATTGATGAAAACGGAAAAATTGTTCATATCTGGCGCAAAGTAAAAGTGCCAGACCATATTGAAGATGTTATGAGTGTAATGGAAGAAAAGTTAGCCGCTTAGGTTCTTTATTTCTGGGCTCTATCGCAACTAACGATTAAATTATTCCATACCGATAGCAGCCATATAGAGATTTAAAAGCTCGTCTTCTTCACGGCGTTTTTCAATTTCCATTTTGCGCAATTTCATAATGCGGCGCATAATCTTGACTTCAAAACCGGCAGCTTTGGCTTCGGCATAAACATCCTTAATATCTTCGGCCAGAGCTGCTTTTTCTTCTTCCAGCCGTTCAATACGATCAAAGAAAGATAACAGGCGTTTCCCCGCAACCCCGCCAACATCCGATGTTTCACCGTCTTCGGATTTAAATTCTGCTACGTTATTTGCCATGTTTGATGTCCTCTCTTATTTTTTATTATTGTGCACTTAAACGCGATTCCGCCAGAAATGACAATATATTTATTATTTTTATGAAGCTTATTTCCGGGCTGAAACCCGCCAGCTTTCAATCTGGATAGCATTTATATCATCGCCTACTTTAGCCCTCGTAATCTGTAACCTTAATGTTGCCTGACGGGTCACCATATCCGTTTTCGTCTGAACCAGATTATTTGTATAAGCCGGCAAAAATGTAATTGTCACAGGAACCTGGTAAAGCCATTTATAGACCCCCCTGACAGGCTGGTTACTCATTAAAAGCGGGGGATCTTCTGCAAAAGCACTCATTTTATAGCGTTTTTGCGTCAAGGTTTCCTGTATCCGTGAATTAGCCAGATACTGGCGGTATTCCTGAAAACCCTGCTCTGAAAAATACGGACGCACATTCTTCAATACCTGATTAACATTGCCCGGCTTAAAAAATAACGCTTCCGAGACAACCGTATTTATCCAGCTTTTAAGCTCTGAATCACTACGATGGGCGCTTTCAAGCGGATTTTTCTCTTGCGTCAGCCCGATATCAGGTGCCCCCAGCGTACTGCCGATTTCCACAGGAACGTTTTTTGTCGGGTATTCCATGCTTAACTCTGTAAACGAGGCATAGATCAACACCCCAATAAAGGCAAGAAAAGCCACCAGAAAGGCAAAGCGCATCACAAATTTTTCGTAAGCAAATTCACCGAATATTTTCATGATGCTTTTCTTTTAAAAGGCGGCTTGAAGGACTTTGCATGACCTAAAATCTTGCCCACAGTTCCCCCTACCATCAGCACATTTTCAATCCGGTTATCCAGAAAATCACGGGTTTTCTGATAATTGGCCGATTTATCATTCATCCAGACAATAGTGGTTGACGTAATGACACCTGAAAGCAGAGCACGCTTTGTATAACGGTTATAATCTGTCGCCTCGTCCCCTGCCCAAATCCAGATCTTATCGGCGGTGCCCCATATGACCTTTGCGCCTTCCAGTTTGCGGACAGGCGAAAGCCAATAGCTTGAGGCGCTACGTACTGCCTCCTTATAAGGTTCCAGAATAGTCAAACGCTCCAGAACAGCTAACTTTATCCTGTCTCGAATACGCATCGTGTCGATATCGACATTTCCCAAAACATCCAGCATCTGACGGTCCGCCCAGTCAGAAAAATGTTTAAGCACTTCGGGAAGTCGTTCGGGGAAAACCGCCGACGCCATATCGGTGCTATATCCAGCCGCTTCAGCTGCTTTTTCCACCACACTCCACTGCCAGCCATCAAAGATGACATCTTCAAGTGCAGCCAAAAGGATTTTATCGCGGATATGAATGGTTTTTTGATCCATTCTTTATATATGCCAGATCATGGTTTTTTTGTATAGATAGAACCCCTGAAAACACTGGCTTTTATTTAAAAAATACGGCATTTTCTCCCTACATGAGCACAAAAGAAGATAAAAACAATATTGGCAACCGTGTGGCTCGGTATGGCCGCGTTTCAACCACCATGGCAGGCCTTGCCACACGCATTATCGGGGAAAAATATTTCGGCATTGAAATAAAGCGCGGCGATCATGCTGCGCAATTAACAGCCGCCCTTGGCAATCTCAAAGGACCTTTGATGAAAGTCGGCCAGATTCTTGCGACAATCCCCGAAGCCTTACCACCGGAATATGCCAATGATTTCCAACAGCTGCAATCCAATGCCCCGCCGATGGGCTGGCCCTTTGTGCGCCGCCGCATGAAAGCGGAACTCGGCCCGGACTGGCAATCAAAATTCAAAGAATTTGATAAGGAAGCCAGCGCCGCTGCCAGTTTAGGTCAGGTCCATAAAGCCGTTACGCTGGAAGGAGAGGATATTGCCTGCAAGCTCCAATACCCTGACATGCAAAGCGCCATTGAAGCGGATTTAAAGCAGTTAAAGCTTATCTTTTCCATTTATGGCCGCTATGACAGCTCCATACAAACAAGTGAAATCCATGCCGAACTGGCCGAACGCCTGAGGGAAGAACTCGATTACAAACTCGAAGCGAAATACGAAAAGCTTTACGCCTATATGCTGCGAAATGAAGCCAATGTTCATGTACCGGATATTATTGACGACCTCTCCACAAAACGTCTTTTGTCCAGCACGTGGTTGGAAGGCGATAAAATCCTCACCTATAAAGAAGCACCGATCGAACAACGAAATCAAATTGCCATGAACATGTTCCGTGCTTGGTATGTACC
The DNA here is from genome assembly GCA_965216405.1 of uncultured Micavibrio sp. GTDB lineage: Bacteria > Pseudomonadota > Alphaproteobacteria > Micavibrionales > Micavibrionaceae. The sequence goes on from OZ244161.1 coordinate 814,428, forward strand.
ACTTTATTACTATGGCATCATCCACGGCGATCCGCATTTGGGTAATTATACCGTCCGCAAGGATCTTTCTATTAACCTGCTTGATTTTGGGTGTGTGCGTATTTTTCCGGCAAAATTTGTTGGCGGGGTTATTAATCTGTATCATGCCTTAATGGAAAACGATATCCCGCGTGCCGTTCATGCCTATGAAACATGGGGATTTACCGGCCTGACCACAGAACAGATCGAAACTTTAAATATATGGGCCCGTTTTTTATATGGCCCTATCATGGAAGATAAAATTCGTCCGATTGGCGAAGTCACCAACGGCATTTACGGGCGTGAAACAGCCGAAAAAGTTCATAAGAAATTGCGTGAAATAGGCGGCGTCACAGTCCCGCGTGAATTTGTGTTTATGGATCGGGCAGCCTTGGGGCTTGGTTCCGTCTTTTTACATCTCAAAGCAGAAATCAACTGGTATCAGGTTTTTAATGAAATGATCCGTGATTTTGACCTTGAAACGCTTTCCAAGCGTCAGGAAGAAACACTTCATAAATTTGATATTACAGACCGTACTGTTTAAAAAAATTTATCATTTCCGCATTGGCGTCCATATCCTGAGAGACATGACCGGTTAACCGATTATAATTTGTGCTGGCCCCGGGCCAGTTATGGCCGCCGCCATGAATGACATAGTCTTTGACTTTCGCATTATCATCACAATTATCAAATAACTGCACCGTTACAGTCGTACCGTCATCCGGATCACGGTCCGGCAACTTGACAACAGGGCCTGCAGACTGACAATTATTCAGCGTTACCCATTTTTGAACCGTTGCCGGATGGGAGATAACACCCTGGCTCTCCCCTCTTCGGTTTCGTAAAATTTTTAAATCGGATTGCCCGCCATTGAAAAGCATAAAGCGATCTTCCGTCCCTGCAAAAATAACAATCGGCGATGCTTTGGACGGTTTACATTTCGATGCCTGCTCAATAATCATATTGGCAGCCAAAATGCCAAAGGCCTGAAAATATCCCGGCATTTCACAAGCAAGGCGGTGCGAAAAAGAACCGCCACTTGAAATGCCCGAGGCGAAAACCCGCTTCGGACTAATATTATATTTTGAATACACGTCTTTCAGCAGTGCTTTTGTATAACCTATATCATCGGATGTATTGGTACTATCCCGCCCTACCTGCCAGCGGCCTTTACTATCGGCCGCCTGCGGATAAATCAGGGCAAAACCAAATTTATCCGCATAAGGTTTAAAATTCGTGGTTTTTGCAATGAATGTGGCACCTCTGCCACCGCCGTGAAAAACCAGTAAGGCAGGAACATTTTTCTGTCCGCGCAGGGTTTCAGGAATATAACTATAATAAAGACGAGAAACACCATTTACAGTAATCGGATTTTCAGCAAGCCCCAATTCTTTTGCCATGATCGATGGATTCCGCTTGGATAAAATGCCGCCGATGGCATCGTGCTGGCCTGTCAGAATCAGGAAGAGTGTAACCGTCAGTATTAAATAAGGTGTTTTCATTTTTTTCCTGAAAGTTTTTCAAACAAAGTCATCTATTTATACCACAGCCTTACAAATACTTAATTTTATGATGCCTTCGTGTAACGCAACCAATGACTAAAATCCCGATTTAGCACCTTTTCCATTTTTATGATTTCATCATAAAATTCTTTTTCCAGCATCGTATAAACCGCTTTATCAGGTTTTTGATGCGGCGCCGGTTGGAAATCCGGGCGTAATGTCGGCCTGATGTAGTAAATGTAAAACCTTTTGAAAAAATAAATAATGGGGCCGATAACCGGGTATTTTTGGCATCTGATTTTTAACAAACGCTTTTCCAGTAAAGGGGACATGTGATTGGTGGTTGGATTCACAACGGCAAAATCATCCGCCTTATCGTTCGGAAGCCCCAGAAAATCTATCACCTCTTTATAAACAGCTTTTGTATCTTTTTTGAAATCATCAAAAACAATAATTTTTCTCTGGTCCTCGGGCACTAATTTTACAAATCTCTCCAACTGGCTTCCTAATGAAAATAATTCCTTATACTGCAACATGGAAGGATCCCGCGCTTTTTCTGGTATGTGTTGGCCCTCCCGGCGCAACTTTTGTAAATTCCATGCTTTTTCAAAATTCTCCTCGGTTTCATAACGGGATTTTATATTTTGAAGATGAAAGGAAATTGCCGCGTCCACCGGATTGCGCACCATCGCAATGAATTTCGCATCGGGGTTAAAGGACAGAACTTTTTGTATCGCCTCTTCGGATTGCAAATAAAGTACGGAAGCCTCTCCGCAAATTTGCGATGAACCTGCCGGAGAAAATAAATCTAAATATTCTTCTTTATGACGGGTAACAACAAAGTAATCAGATAACTCATTGGCAAAATAATGCGGTTCCTTCTTATCCGGCATGAAAATGCCGGGATGTTCTTTCAAATAGCTATATAAAGCTGTCGTTGCACATTTAGGGGCGCCGACGATGAAAAAATCAGGAGTATTGGTCATTTTACGAAATTTTATCTTTTTGGATAAATGGCGCGCCCTAGAGGATTCGAACCTCTGGCCTTTGGCTCCGGAAACCAACGCTCTATCCAGCTGAGCTAAGGGCGCATAATGCCCTTACTTATAAGCAACAAAAAAAGGAGGCACAAGCCTTTCGCGCCTCCTTATTTATGATTTTCCTTCTCCCGGCGCTATACACGCCGGAGATTAAAATTAAGCGGCTTTTTTCCTGCCTTGAACACCGGCTGTAATTTGCTGTTCCGTCTCTCCCACGTTTGGCTGGTTGGCAGACTGGGCCAGATCCCCCATGGAGACAATACCGACCAAACGTTTATCACGGTTAACGACCGGCAGACGGCGGACCTGTATTTCACCCATGTTGTTACAGACTTCTTCAATATCCTGATCGTCATAGCAATAGTAAGTCTGGGGCGACATCACATCACGGGCTTGTGTTTCGGCTGGATTTTTACCTTCCGCAACGGCGCGAATTGTAATGTCACGGTCTGTCACCATTCCGATCATTTTGTCATTCTCGGCTATGGGCATAAAACCGCAATCCTTATCACGCATTTCCTGCGCGATCTGCGAAATCGGGGTATCAGGCGTCATCCATTTAAAATCGGAGCTCATTACATCTTTAATCTGTGTCATCGTATCCTCACTGTTATCATTGTTAAAAGGCGCTTTCCGTCAGCGCCGCGCATAATGAAAACAACAGAGAACGCCTTTAGTTCCGTGTGATTTGCAAGAATATATCTTCCAGATCGCTTTCATCGGTAGAGATATCGAGAATAGGATTTTCAAGGGTTTGTAAAACCGTAATAATTTCCTGAACACATTGATCAGCAGGAGAATAGCGCATGGCAATCGTGCGACGCCCTTCTTTGACGGCATTAAATTTTTTCAAAGAATCAGGAATGCTCATAATCTCTTTTTCAAACCGGAAACGTATCTCTTTGGCATCAATCCGGCTCAAAAGACTTTCTTTTTCCTCATTGGCAACAATCTCGCCATGGTTGATAATCGCAATCCGGTCACAAAGCTCTTCAGCCTCTTCCAGATAATGGGTTGTCAGCACAACCGTCACCCCTTCCTCATTCAAGCGGCGGACATTTTGCCACAGCATCTGGCGTAACTCGACATCCACCCCGGCCGTTGGCTCATCCAGCACCAAAATCGGCGGCGTATGGACAAGGGCTTTGGCAACCATAAGGCGGCGTTTCATCCCGCCGGAAAGGCTGCGGGAATGTGCATCCGCTTTCTCTGCCAGTTCCACCATTTCAAGCAATTCCATCGTGCGGCGCTCTTTTTTAGGCACACCATATAAACCGCCCTGAATATCGAGAATTTCCCGTGGGGTAAAAAACGGGTCAAAATTTATTTCCTGCGGCACGATCCCGATAGCTGATCTGGCATTGCGCGGACTGTTATCAATATCTTCATCCCAGATTTTCACACTGCCTGATGTCTTGATCACCAGACCGGCCATAATATTAATGATAGTCGATTTTCCGGCACCATTTGGTCCAAGCAAACCAAAAATTGAGCCTTTAGGAATATTCAAGGAAATAGATTTCAGGGCCTCTTTTGACGGCGATTTCTTCTGCGCCGCATAAGTCTTACATAACTCATTTATTTCAATGGCATTTTTCATGACCGGAATATTCCCTCTTCTCCCAACCAAGCAGCAAATCCACCGGTCGTCAACCAGTCATGTGCGCTGGCATCTTGCTTTAGTAACGCTTGCCAATAGGCCAGCGCAGCAACCTTGATAATCCGTTCATGTTTATCGCGGTTCGGGTTCTGCCCCAACTTACCACGAGAGCCATTAAACACCATATGATCGCCATCTTTCAGAATGAGCAGCATTTTTTCTGCCTTATCGGTGTGTTCAAAAACCGCCAGACGAATTTCATAGCCCAGATCGGAAATCGGGGAACCATCATCCGTGCCCGTCATATGCATTAAAGGGATATCGATGGACGGGTATACTTCCTTCGGGTCAGGATCCCCTAAATGTTCAACAGAGCCCGGACTATAAAGTATCCCTGCCTGAATGCGCTCATCTTTATAAGATTGCAAGATGCCGTCACGATCTGGAAATTTCATTCCGGCAATAACTTGTGTGGTAAGGGCACCAAAGGAATGACCGGACATGCCCAGCGTCTTTACATCCGCAATACCGCCTACTTCGGCATGAGCGGTCATCCAGTCAGGCAACTGGTCCAGCACGAAAGGAACATCGGCAAAACGGTCTAAAGTTGTTTCCCGGGCAATATGGGTTTTACGAATAATATCCCACGGGTGGCCTTCTTTGCCTTCCCAGAGAGTGCTATCTGTTCCCAAATGCTGAATATGAACAATCACAAATCCATAAGAAGCAATGTAACGGGATAAAAACGCAGCGCCATCCACACTTCCACCCAGGCCATGCGACCAGAGGATAACGGGAACCTTCCCCCCCTCATACTTCACAGGATAATAGACTTTTATTTTCACAGGGCGGTCATGCCGGGCCGTATCCGTTAACTGGTCACGGATAATCATGACCTTATAGGGTCCTTGCTCCGTATCAATCGCTTCGTTCCAGAATTCAGACATATCAGATTACCGCCCTTGATTGGAGCGCCCTTAATTTACCAGCTTTATCTATGGCTAAAAATTACTTTTTGCGGAATTTGTCAAGAGACACAACTTCACCGGTTTTTGTGTCACTTTTCTTATCAGCATCATCATCGCTGCTACCAGGATCATCGTCTGGATCAAAGTCAGGCTCCATATCCTCACCCATTGGTTGAAACTGCAGGGCAAAGTTAACCGACGGATCGGCAAAAATGGTAATCGCCGCTAATGGAATTTCCAGCTTTTCAGGAACATTGTTAAATGACAGAGTTACCTGCATCTTCTCATCATCCACGTTCAGATCATAAAACTGGAATTGTAGAACGATGGTCATCTCTCCGGGATAACGGTCGCGAAGATAATCAGGAATATTTACTCCCGGATAATCCGTCATAAAAGTAATATAAAAATGGTGATCGCCGGGCAAACCGTCTTCCATCACCTCTTCAATGGCTTCACGCACAACGCCACGCAGGGCACTTTCAACCATTTTATCGTAGCGCAGGATTGTATCGTCGTCGTCAGTCATACTTGTATCAAAACGTTATTCGGGGTGAAAATCAAGAACCTTGATAAAGATTGGCTCCCGATCCGGGCGACCCGCCCTAAAGACACATAATGATTCGCATATTCGCATCGCTAACGCCATGATAATACTGTTATTCATCGACAGGATTGTGGAAAAGTCTTTCGGACGCCAGACGAAGCCTTATGCGCCATAGCAGCGTTTGCTGCAGGGCTACTAATTGTAATAAGGAAAGGCTGAAAAAATGGCCGGTATTCTGTTGCTAGGAACCGGCCGAACCCCACCTTTACCAGTTCAAGGGTAAAGGGATTGAAGTAGCTATGCTACGCGGCCAAATTAGGCAGCAATAGCTGTATCACCTTCGACAACAAAGTTGTCGTTAGCTGCTACGAACTGAGAGTTGTCATTTGCAACTATCAAATTTATCCGATAACGGCGGAAACACCGAACGCCGCAGAAAGCCTTTACTACGCGTGTCGATCCTGTTTCAGCCCCATGACATTCGCCTGTAAAAGCGAAAATGGTGGAGCTGCCGGGTACTGCCCCCGGGTCCACGAACGCTTATTCCGCAATCGCGTTTAGCGTCATAACGGGCAAGCCCGCAATGGCATTATATAATATTTTCGGACGTTTTTGTAAATTTTCCCAAAAAAAAGTTAAAAAATGGCTATTTAAAACGATTTTAAGCGGGTTTTTTAGCTTGAGGGTCGAGGCCTAATAAGCCCTTTTTACATTCAAGCTGGCGTGTCATTAAAGCTATTCGTGGATCATCCGGAAGCAGCCTGTGATCCGAGCCGATAAATTGGTCTGCGGGATCATTATCAATGACAAGGAAAGCTTTTCCGCGCAAAGTACCTTTAGCCTGAACCTCCCCAAAAAAATTGTAAGGTAACTCTTTATCCTCTAGCAGATCTTCAACTATCATTTGAGAAAAAGCAGGCGCATTCGATGCAAGAACAATGTCATAGCCTGAGTCTTTTGCCTGCTTCAAAAACTCAAATATGTTTGATTTTAAATGACTATCTTCGTCAAAAAAGGTGCCCTGACAATCACATATAATCTTCTTATGCGGGTGCTGGCCTGTTGCTCTCTGGTGGAATAGACGGGGAAGCGCTTCATTCAATCTCGACACAAATGTCATTATTAAGCCTTTAGTCTTATACTCTTAATTCCCCATATAATACCCGCTGCCTGTTGAAAACACGCATTATATGGTTTTTTCCACTTATTTAATCCTGCCAAGCACCAACGAGAGAAAAAAATACGCCTAACCCTTATGTATTCCGCGCATCTTATAGATAGGACGTTGTAAAAAATCAGCCCTACCCTCTCGTTTGGGATACTCTTCAACGATAGCAAAATTTTCTTCTTCAGAGACAACGCACTCATGAAGCATGCTCCGTGATGCTATTAAATAAGCTTCAATATTTTCAAGATAGTCTCGCGAAAATAAAAAACACGTATAGGTTTTGGGATCCCGAATACTGATATACCCATCCGCTCTTAAAGATTCAGGTGAAAAAGTATCATGGCCAGAGATCGTCACCATTTTAGGCGCTAATTCCGAAATTTTCTTCCGCCAGTCTTCGGCCGCGTGCGTGCTGCTTACTGAAAAAGATTTTCTTAATCTGTATATTTCCATCCCAGTTAAATTATTATTAGCCCGCCAGTCACTTTCTGTGGAAGGAGGATTTTCAGGAATATTGCATAAAATAATAGCGTCCGGATGACCGCTTTCATAAAAGAAATCACGGCCCCCGTATTCAGATAATCTGTTCACCACCTCCACGGGGGCGTGTTGCTCAGGTACGGAAAAGCTATCAAAACCAGTGAATTTATCATCATAGGGAACTTTAAAATGTGCCAGATGCCTTAAAAACATGGTCAAAATCATGCTATCGTTGTGGGAGAGCCCGTTTACACTTCCATACTCCGCCCCCACCATCATCACACTGGCAATTCTGGCTTCTTCAGGGCTTGCTCCTAAAAGTGGCTTTTCATCGGCCATAACGTTCCTTTTGAAATAATAGAATGCTTATAAAACCCCCTGTGCTTTATGTCAAATATATTGTGCCTTTTCACCTTAAAAACAACTACTTAGGCCGAAAACCTTGCTTTTTTGCGCTTTTATCCCTTATAACAACGCCATGAATAACGTTATGAACAGCTTGGGAATTAACAAAAAACCCGAAGATACCCGCGTGGTTGTTGCCATGTCGGGCGGTGTAGATTCTTCCGTCACCGCAGCGCTGTTGCATGAGGAAGGGTATGATGTTGTCGGGGTTACCTTGCAGCTTTATGACTACGGCAAAGCGGTTGAGCGCAAAGGCGCCTGTTGTGCCGGACAGGATATTTATGATGCCAAACGCGTGGCAGAGGAAAAAGGGTTCCCCCATTACGTCCTTAATTATGAAGATAATTTTAAACAAGGTGTTATGGATGATTTTGTTGAAAGTTATATGAACGGACAAACACCTATTCCGTGTGTGCGTTGTAACCAGACAGTCAAATTTAAAGACCTGTTAAAAGTCGCGCATGATTTAGGCGCAGATTGTATGGCAACAGGCCACTATATACAGCGCGTTATGAATGAGGGCACTGGAAAAGCGGAACTGCACCGCGCCGTCGATCATACCAAAGACCAAAGCTATTTTCTTTTTGCCACGACTCAGGAACAACTTGATTTTCTGCGCTTCCCTCTTGGGGGCTGGACAAAAGACATTACCCGTCAGCATGCGGAACGGTTGGGATTGCTGGTTTGTGATAAACCGGATTCACAGGATATTTGCTTTGTACCGAATGGCGATTACGCCAGCGTTGTAAAAAAAATCCGGCCCGAAGCTGAAAAATCAGGGAACATTGTTCATCTGGACGGACGCATTATGGGCGAACATAACGGCGTTATCCATTATACCATCGGGCAACGGAAAGGCCTTGGTATTGGCGGCGGCCATAACGATGATAACTCCCCGTTTTACGTTGTGCGTGTTGATCCGAAAGCAAACGAAGTGGTTGTCGGTCCGAAAGAAGCCCTCGCCAGAGACCATATCACTATTCACGATTGTAACTGGCTTACAGACATTCCTGCAGAGGGCCTTAAAATTGATGTAAAGTTACGCTCCGTCAGCCCCGTGGCATCAGCCATGTTATATCAAACAGGCAACAGCCAAGCTGAAATCCATTTAGATGCGCCGCAATACGGTATCGCGCCTGGTCAGGCGGCTGTCTGCTATCATGCCGATAAAAATAATGCCCGCGTTCTGGGTGGCGGTTGGATTATTCAAGCCGATAATAGCGAAATACCACTGGCGGCATAAATTTCCAAGTTCTGCTGGATAAAGCAATGGCACCCTAAATATATTGACATAACCTCCAGCCTTCTTTAGTAAGCAGATTATGTTTAAACCTTTTAAAAGTCGGTCCTTTGTTCCCGGCAACACAAGAACATCGATGAAAGAACGCAGAGCGGCTCTGAACAAATTAGCCGCACACTTTTACGCGCACGGGAAAATCACTGTTGCCTCTGATATTTATCGGCGGCTCCCCCCTCACCCGATAGAAGGCAACAAAAATAGACGTTTAGGTCTTTAATTCTTGACACAAAAGCGTGTTTTAAGCGATAACACGGCTCTAAAATCAAAATGTGGCGGTATAGCTCAGTGGTTAGAGCAGAGGAATCATAATCCTTGTGTCCGGAGTTCAAATCTCTGTACCGCCACCAATTTTCTCTTTTAAATTCAATTCTCTATATTTGTTTATGCTGCCCCTGCCACCCTTATTTGGAACTGATGGAATTTTTTCTAAAATTATTAGTCAAAAAAGTTCTGCTTAGCAGAAAGAAATAATAAAGCTCAATTTTCATTTATTCATACCCCATGAACGGAAGTAATTTTAGTCTCTAACAAACTCAAGGAAGCCAGAAATAGCCTTAAAATATAATTTATTGTCATAAGATGTGCATTGATATATTCTAATTTTTTTAAACAAATAGTATTTAGAAGTTATCTTATGAGAAAAAATTTAACGAAGCTTTCTAAGCTATTTCTATGCTCCTCTTTAACTTTAGCCCACGCTGAAAGTATGCCGGATTTTTCCACTGACGACCATGAAGCCGTCATTAGCTCTATCTGCGAGTCTAAAGCCCCCTTAGTGATTATAGATTTTTTTAATGCAAGACCTACTGAGTATGGAGACGTAACACCTAAAACAAAAATGATTGATTTGGATAACGATGGAACCCAAGACTTAGCCCATGGGGATTTGGTTGCGCAGGTGGCAGAGTTAACTGGAAAATCTGTAATAACGTACGGCGTACGTGAAGATTATAATACTTTTTCTGAGCAAGATATGGTTTTTGCATTAGAAGATATTGCACAACTTGTAGAAGAAAAAAGGATGCCTAAACCAGCCGGAATTATTTATTCTTCGGATGTGCCCTTATCGATTGCCGAAATTAATGGTCATTTAAATGAGATCGGAGTTATTATTGATGGAAAGCCACCACAAATTAACAGCAAAAATTTTGCGCACTTTAGACCTTATATATTAAGTATTTTAAATGATTTATACGAGCGTTCTGGTTATCCGCAATACAAAGAATTCAATTACGCAATAAGTAGACTTCATTCTATGGACATTCCTGTAATAGTGGGTGCAGGGAATGGATATTCTACCGATAAAATCAATATAATGGCATTAGAAGGCGCCCTTCCTATCGGCGCGTTAAAAGATGATGGAATAAGCATCGCCCCGCTCAGCAATGTTAATAGTTTAACCACTCAATACAGAATTGGATACTTTAACTTCTTTGCATCCTATGGCGGGCTTGATATGAACGGTGACAAGGTTGCAGATATCCCAGCTAGCATGTTGTCAAATGTGGATTTGTTTTTTGAAACGCCTTCCGAGCCATCTGTTGAAGCTCTATCAGTCGTTTCCGGCACATCTTTTGCCGCACCTAATATCTGCGCATAAGAAATAAGTTGTAATCAATTTTATTTCAAAAATTATTTATTTACTTCCATTGCCGCCATTGTGTCCAACCTTGGCTAAAACAGCGCCAATTGTTTTACATAAAATGATGGTGTGTTACCAATTCCACTTTAAAAATACTCATTTCTAAGAGAAAATAGGCTGAAAATATTTTCATAGGCCCGAAGCCATAATATTGAAAAGCGACGCAGTATAAAAAGTTCATTAAAAGATTAAGGATAAACCATTCCCTTTCTTAAAAAATCAAGCCTTCCATTCAATAAAGTCTTGATTTTTCCTTCGCAACGCCTATAACGGTCAAGCTTGTTATTGAATAACAATGCGGGTGTAGCTCAGGGGTAGAGCGCAACCTTGCCAAGGTTGAAGCCGAGGGTTCGAATCCCTTCACCCGCTCCAATTTCCAATCCTTTCCCCTTTTTTATGACGATATTTGCAAAAAGACGCCTTTTGTCTCAAAAGCGCGTCTAATTTATCTAAAATTAACATCATTTTAATCCTACAATGGTACTCTCAAGATAGGGTATTGTAGTTGCATGCTATGGTATTCGTGGCACATGAATTAATATTTATTTTCAGTAACCTATACCTACGACAAGGGGACTGAAGGGGGGATATAAAACAGACATGCCAAGTTATACACTTGAGTTGGAATTGTTGGGGGTTTACAGCGCCGATATGCCGGGCTTTGAAATCTGGGAAGATGGATCGCTTGACAGCAGCTATTCCGTGTCTTCTTCGGGCACCTCCATATCCATTACAGTCAATTACGGCGGTTCCATACCGTCTTCTTTAGAATTCCGCTTTAACGATGCCTTTGGCGAGCTCGGACGGACAATTGAAATCCAGAGCGTTAAAATTAACGATAAATACGTCAATGTCGGCAATTACCTGTCCTCGGACAGCCTGACAAACGGCGCAACCGCAAGCGTGGATATCGCCGGCAGCGGTTTCTTTTATGATTCATCCGAACCCAATGCGTCAGAATTCACCACGGGTGCAACCAAGAGTTTTACCACAGGGACTGATCACTCTTTTGGCTATAACGGTTCAAGCAATCAGGTATTCGACATGCTGGGGAACCGTGACACAGCCTACTTGGGGTCAGGCAATGACAAAGTAACAGGTGCAGGGGGGGATGATATCCTGCGCGGCGGGGCAGGTGATGATCTTCTGTTCGGAGATAGCGGTGATGACCGTCTCTTCGGCGAAGAAGGCGATGACCGTCTTTACGGCGGGACGGGCAATGACCGCCTGCACGGTAATGACGGGAATGATGAATTATACGGCGGTGACGGGAATGATAACCTTAATGGCCATGATGGAAACGATCTTCTGGTCGGGGGTATCGGTGCTGACAAGCTGAATGGCGGAACAGGCAATGATTACCTCTTCGGGGAAGAAGATAATGATACCCTTGTGGGCGCAGCCGGGGATGATACTCTGGATGGCGGCGCAGGCGATGATCTTCTGTATGGCGGCCTGGGCGCCGATATCATGGATGGCGGAGATGACAATGACCATTTGATTGGTCATGGCGGCAATGATGTCCTCAATGGTGATGACGGGGATGACCTGCTTTACGGCATGGAAGACAATGATGAACTGAACGGCGGTGCTGGCAATGACTATTTAAATGGGGGCTCCGGGATCGATACACTGGATGGCGGTATTGGCGCTGATATTCTGGTGGGCGGCGCAGGCGCCGATATCCTGAATGGCGGCGACGGAGATGATATTATCCATGGCAACAGTCTGACGTTGCAGGAAATCAATACCATCCTAAAAGCAAATCCCGGTGTCGTTTACAACCATGAAACCAATTCTTTCTATCAGTATGTTGCTGGTTGGGATACTTATTTGGGATCTCAGACAAGTGCGAATGCATCAACTTTAAATGGTGTTAGCGGACATCTTGTTAATATTACATCTGCGATAGAAAACGCCTTTATTGATGGCCTGGTAGATCCCGGTATGGGGATCTGGACTGGATCTAATGATTTGGCAGTAGAGGGGCGCTGGATATATGAACAGGGCGCAGAAGCAGGATTTAATTTCTGGAACGGTGATAGTGCAGGCAGTGCGGTCTCTTCCGCCTACCAAGATTGGATACCCTTTTATCCTGGCGATTGGTCAGGGGATGAAGATGGCGGAATGTTTAAACAAGGCGATGGCTGGGAAAGCATTGCTTATACAGTTAATAGTTTTAGAGTTATTGAATGGGATGCAGGTTTGATAAACGACGACAATGCCGTTGATGTCATCAATGGTGGCAATGGTAATGATACTATCTATGGTTACGGTGGCGACGACATACTTGATGGTGGTGAGGGCGATGATTTTATATTTGCAGGCGCCGGTGATGACACTATCGTGGGTAGTAATGGAAATGATGTCTTTTATGGACAGGATGGTAACGACAGCATTGGTGGTGGCGGCGGCACGGATATAATATATGGCGGTGCTGGCGATGATGTTATTGATGGCGGTAATGTTGGTGATTTCCTCTACGGAGATGACGGGAATGATACGATTAACGGCGGGAACGGCGGCGATACAATAGATGGCGGCGCTGATAATGATGTTCTATATGGCGGGAACGGCAACGACACAATTAACGGCGGGACCGGCAATGACACAATTAAAGGAAACGATAATGACGATATTCTGAATGGGGATGACGGTGATGATCAAATCCTCGGCGGTGATGGCAATGATACGATTAATGGCGGTGCTGGCAATGATGTGATTAGCGGTGGATTAGGTGTGGATACGATTAACGGCGGTGATGATGATGATACGATTGTCGGAATCGAAGGCACTGTCATTGACGTAACAACACTTCAAAGTTATGGCGGCTCACAAGATGTGACCGGAACAGTTACCTTCTTGGGCAATGGCGTGACCCTGCAAGGAAACCTCTGGAAAAAAGTGGACGTCAACTACACCATTACAGCCAATACCATTGTCGAATTTGATTTTCGCAGTACTGCTATCGGGGAAGTGCATTCTATCGGATTTGATACGGATAATTCCATTAATAACCCAGAGCAATATTTGCAGATCTATGGAACGCAGGATGGCAGCGGTTCCGGTATCAGGGATTTTGACAATTATGACGGCTCGGGAGACTGGCTACATTATAAAATAGATATAGGCAGTTATTATACAGGAACTTTCAGCCATTTAACCTTATCTAATGATCATGATGTTGGCTCCCCTACTGCAAACAGCAGTTGGGCAAATATCATCATCTATGAAAGCAATGATGCCGATACCTCGGCCGATATTTTAAACGGTGATGCCGGCGACGATAATATCACAGGCAATAACGGTAATAATACAATCAACGGGGGAACAGGCGATGATGTTATTAATGGCTTTGACGGCGATGACATTATTAACGGTAATGACGACAATGATACAATTTACGGTGGCAATGGCACCGATACGATAGACGGGGGCGCTGGCGATGATATCATCTATGGCGATGTGGGGAATGATATAATTTCCGGCGGCACGGGAAGTGATACCATCTATGGCGGGCTTGGTGCAGATACCATTTACTCTACAGATGCCGCTGCCGTTGATCAGATCGCCTTAATTCTCGCCGGCAATCCCGGCGTCAGTTATAATGCCTCAACAGGTAATTTTTACCAACATATCACAACAGATACGCGCTGGGATACGGCAAGCACGAATGCTGCCGCAACAAACCTGAATGGCATAGGCGGTCATCTTGCAGTTGTTTCTTCTGCGGAAGAAAATGATTATTTAACCACTATTTCCGGCGGCCAGCGTTTATGGATCGGCGGGAGTGATGCCGGCTCTGAGGGAACTTGGTCATGGCGCGAAGGACCTGAAAACGGCACGCAATTTTGGTCAGGCGGCGCAGGCGGAAGTGCGACAAACAGTCTTTATTCCAACTGGGTCGCTGGCGATCCTTCGAATGGAAATGCCGCCTGGGATTATGCAGAACATAGAGCGGACGGCACATGGTGGGCGAATGCCGTAACACAAACACTGGATTATGTGATTGAATGGGAAGGTAATTTAGTGCTTGGTACGACCGGCACGAATACGATGAATGGCGGTGATGGGGCCGATAATCTTTACGGCACCGATGGCATGCAGGATATATTTGAATTTACGCCAGGTGCCAGCGGAACGGATGTTATCAGAGACTTTACTGCGGCAGATAATGATGCCCTTGATATCAGTAATCTTTTGACAGGATTCAATCCCTTAACAAGCGACATCAATGACTTTGTACGCTTCACAAACTCAGGCGCCAACGCGCTTGTACAAGTTGATGCAAACGGCGCTTCAGGCGGTGCAAGTTTTACCACGATTGCCCAAATCAATGATCACAATGATCTTGATGCGGACGCATTATATTATAACAACAGTATTATTGCTTAATAAAACCTGTGCTGTTTTTATAGCCCACGGTGATGTTCAGGCATAATTCCCTGGAAGCTTAAAATCTTGAATAAGAATGTTGGTTTTTTCCATTCTTTCAGTACAACTTCTGGTACACCTGTCCCGTAATCATACCACTTCCCATCCTGCACATATACGATGACGTATTTGGGTTGGTTCGCCATATGATATTCCATGACAAAAGGAGATATACGGGTCTCTGTATGGGCGTATTTTTTCAACTTAGGATGATTCGTATAAATAATGCGTACCGGATACCGCAAATTATCAAACAAATGAATAGGCTGTTTAAAGATAAGATGGTTACTCTCCCCGTCTTCCACTTTCAGGTTGCTAAACATGGATACGGATTGGCCATTTTTCAAACCGATATAGGGGCTAAAATTACTGAGGAAGAATAATGCTGTCAAAATCGTTAAAACTTTGTTTTCAGGATTAAAAAACGGCAAGATTTTCTGGTCTCTGTGACGATTTTTATTGTCGCAAAAGATGGCAAACCAACAAATCATAAAACCAAAAGGAATCCATAATTTCATCCGTACCATGGTATCGTGGTAGATGGCCATGCAGGCAAATGAAACCAGATAGGCGCACGCGGATAAGGCAAAAAAGCTATATCTATAAGCCGTGTATTTATCTTCAAAAAATACTTTTCCCGTCCAGCGCTTTTTAAAATTATCAATGCTATCCGGAGATAGAAATAAAAAATGCATCGCAAAGCTCAGGCATGTAAATGTTACATAAGAATGGTATTCATTCAGCGATAAGAACATATGAAAACATAAACCAAAAACAATCCCATAATATCTGAAACGTGGAATGACCAGAGCCAGAAAAATAACTGTTTCAATCACAAAGGTCGCATAAATCGCACTATACCGCAGGAAATCTGTTTCAACGATAGCTTTGGGAAAGAAAGTAAAATAATCTAGCAAAACCACAGCATAACTTAAATCAGGGTCTAAAAATCCTGTATTTATTTTCTGAAAGACACCAAAAAAATACATCGTCAGCAACAACAGTCGACCTGCTGCGGCAAAGTTATCGAAGTATGTGTCCGCTGTTATGAAGAATTTCTTTTGTCTGAAGGCTTCGCTTATGTAGGCGATTACAAAAGTTAAATTTAATAGAAAACCAAAAAGAATACTATTAGACGTTGTCGGCAAGAATTGCCATGTATCATAAAGTGCAAAGGCGCTTGTTAAAAAAAGCGCCCATGAGGTTCGCTTCCATACGAGTACGAAAATCAAAAGCACATGCACAATAATTAAGGCATCCAGGTTAAACCGGCCAAGCAATGTTATAGAATTCATGGCGGCAAAACAGGCATATATCCATAAATAAAGATAAAAAAGACTGTTATTTTCTTTAAGAGAATGTTGGGTAAGCGTCATTTGGAGAAAATCAATAGTGAAAATTTATAAAATTAGTCTATCATAAAAAAATGAAATTCAATATGAAACAAATCCCTATAATTTACCGCCACCTCACGATTGCTGCCGTTGTTTCTTTAATTTTCCTGACTGGATTCTGGATTACATATGAAGCGAAAATGCAAAGAGATCTCAAAAGAGTTAAAACACATATTGAAAAGGCAGAATATAAATATATGTGTATTGGCAGCTATTATGATCAGCAAATGCGCAAACAAAAACGTGAGGAAAACAAGGTAAATATTGCCATTCTTCGCTCTATGAAGCAGGTGAGTGAGGATGGCCTATTTGTTTATTTCTCACAATGGGCAACTTTTGGCCGTGCGGAAAAAAGATATGTAATAAGCCGCCGGCTTGCTACAGACATTCTCGCAGTAGAACCTCCTTTTTGTATAAAAATCAAAGACTAAACCTTGCTACTCTACCACCCTTTCCTTCATAAACGTGAAATAGCGGTGAATTTTCTATTTCCACTATGAACTTTTGCCTTCAGTATACGTATGCAAGAAAGAAAAGATAACATTGAAAAAAATGACCGAAAATAATGAGAAAAAAGGGCGTGTTATTCTAACTTACGGCCGCAGTCTTATGGCCTTAACAGCAGCCCATTCATTAGGCGAGCGGGGGATAGAGATTATCGGATGCGACGATGTCGATATGACAGTCCTAAGCTTTTCCAGCCACACCTCTGATTATTTCACCCATGCCCCTTATCAAAGCAATCTGGATCAATATCTGGATGATATGGAAGAGAATATCAAAAAATATAAACCAGATGATGACCGCCCTTATGTCTTAATGCCCATGTTCCGCGATGCAAAAATAATTGCTAAATACAAAGAAAGATTTGAGCCCTATATTACTGTCGCCACGCCGGATTACGATACTATCAGGCAAATCACGCCGAAAAATGTATTTGCAGATACCTGTGAGAAACTGGGATTAACCATACCTTTAACACTTCAGCCCCAAAATGAAAGTGACCTTGAGAGCTTCTTAGATAAAATCGAATATCCCGTGCTTGTAAAAACCGTTGACGGAGTTGGTGGCAGAGGCATTACAAAAGCACATAGTGAACAAGAGCTCCGAACTCAATATAAGGAAAGTGTGAGCCACTATGGTACCCCTCCGTTAATCCAGGAAGTCATCGCTGGCGATGATTATTGCCTGACTGCCATTTGTGACCGCGGCAAAATTGTCAGTAGCATGGCTTATACAAATATTTATCAATTCCCACGTGGAACCGGTGCGGGCATTATGCGCAAAACTGTTGACGAGCAGCCTTTTATAGAAATATCAGAAAAGCTTCTCGGCTCTTTGGACTGGCACGGCATTGCCCAAATAGATTTCCGTTGGACAGGAAAAGAGAGCGATGATGTTTACTTAATTGAAAGCAATCCACGCTTTTGGTCCGGACTCTTTCATTCTGTCGAGTCAGGAATCGATTATCCATGGCTGCTATTTCAACTTATGGTCTATGGTGAAATAATGGATACGCAGAATGCCATTATTGGTAAAAAAACCAAGTTTCCAGGCCTATGGGCAGTACCGGCATTACAGGATATTGCAGATAATGCGACAAATTTTGAAAAGCTTAAATCAGCGTGGGCAGATATCTGGCATTCTAATTCAAATGAAGGCTGGCGCGAGCGTATATCAATGTTGTCACAAGCATTGAAAGAAACAATCAAGACAGAAGACATCAAAGATTCTTACAAAAAAATGGAAGAGCTGGGCAATAATGCCACCAGTGAATTTTCTATGGATGAGGACCCAAAAGCAGGATTAGGATTTTTGTTCATCGCAAGTTCTATCCTGCGTCATGGTGAGTTGCCACCTGAAATTAAGAACTAATATGCGCCGCAAACCTGTGATAGGCATTACGAAGCCTGATAATAAACAATTATTTGCCTATCTGGCCATTACGGCAGGTGTCATCATTGCGGGCGGAACGCCGCTTAAAATCACCCCCAAAGATAAAAAATATGAAAGTCATAATGTTGACGGCCTTATCCTTGGCGGTGGTAAAGATATTTTCCCCGGCCATTACAATCAACTGCCAAAGGAAGATTACATCTATGATTCTGATCGTGATGACATGGAAATTTTCTGGGCCGAACGCGCCCGCGAAGAAAACATCCCCACTTTGGGCATCTGCCGCGGCGCCCAATTAATGAATGTTATATGCGGCGGCACTCTTCATGCGAATGTGTCAGAAGCCTATGAAGATGCCAATTATCCGGATGGCTTTATTCACCATGCCTTTTTTCGCAAGAAAATAACCATTTATCCCGATACGCCCCTTTATCAGATCCTTGGCACCGAAAAAATAAAAGTCAACTCACTTCACAAGCAGGCGATTGATAAATTAGGAAAAAAATTAAATATTGATGCAATAGAACCCAATGGGGTTGTGCAGGGAATCTCTTCTGACAATCATGATTACTTCATCGGCCTACAATTTCACCCCGAATTTTTAATTTATAAAAGAAAATTCCGGCAAATATTCGAAAGCCTGATTAAAAAAGCATCTGATAATTAATCAAAAACCGCGGTATTTGTTCAATATCCCCTTCAATGCTGTATGATTGCGTTTATGAAAGAATCCCTGCTCACAGAAGTCTTTTTCTATGCTGGCTTATTTTTTGCCCTCGCCGGATTGGTTATACCGCTCATGCGTTATTGCAAAATCCCCTCAGCTCTGGGCTATCTTCTGGCAGGAATTGCATTGGGCCCTTACAGCATCAGCTTTCTGGTCGATATCTTTCCCTTTTTACCTTTTATCCGGTTGGAAAACGCAGACCACATTAAGATCCTTTCAGAACTCAGCATTGTTCTCCTGCTCTTTGTTATCGGTCTGGAGTTGACCCCGGTCAGATTATGGCAGATGCGCAATCTCGTTTTCGGCCTTGGTAGTGCGCAGGTAATCGCCACCACCCTTGTAATTTTTACCATCGCCTATCTATGGGGCAATAATCTACAGGTTTCCATTTTGCTGGGTTTAAGCCTCTCCCTTTCTTCCACGGCGATGATTATGTCATGGCTTCAGGAAAAAAGGTTATTTGCCTCTCCTGCCGGAAAGACCAGTTTTAGTATCTTACTACTCCAGGATTTAGCCGTCATCCCTATTCTCTTTCTTTTAACAATTTTCAGCGCAGATTTAGGCGATAACATCGCTAAATACGTCTCTCTTTCTTTAGTAAAAATGCTCGCAGCAGGACTGGCAATTTACATTGTTGGTAAACTTGTTTTAAAACATATTTTTCACTTTTCGAATAAACATGGCGGCCCCGAAGTTTTCCTTGCTCTATGTTGTCTTGTAATAATCATTAGCGCTTCTGTCGCCCATGTCGCCGGCTTATCCATGGCATTGGGCGCCTTTATTGCAGGGCTTATTTTATCCGAAACGGAATACCGCCATGAAGTCACCTCCTTCATTGAACCTTTCAAAAGCATGCTCTTGGGAATATTTTTCTTTTCCTTTGGCATGGGGATTAATCTGTATTTTATTGCAGAAAAACCTCTCTGGCTTCTGGTCTCTGTGATCGGTCTGATGACAATCAAAGCATCTATTATTTTTCTTGTATGCAAATTATGGAAGCAGCCTACCGCCATTGCCGCGCAGGCGGCCGTCTCCTTATCTCAGGCCGGTGAATTTGGCCTTCTTGTGGTCGGTAGCGCGTTAACAGCCTCTCTTATTCAGGAAAACATCGGACAATTCATGCTCATCACTATTGGGTTAACAATGATGTTCACCCCTCTCACACTGCCTCTGGGACTTAAAATTGCGCAGATTATAGGAAAGAACGACTCCGATCATGACCAATATAAAATGCCGGACCATAACAACTATAAACGGCACATTGTCATTTTTGGGTATGGCCGGGTGGGCAGGAAAATTGGCGACACCCTATGCGAAGAAGGATTTTCCCTTATCGCATTTGAGCAGGATGTCGAAAAAGTTAAAAAAGCACGCTCTAAGTCTATTCCTGTTTTTTTCGGGGATGTCACAAAAGGCTCTATTCTGGACTCTGCTAACATCAACGAAGCCTTATGCATTGTTATTACGCTCAATGATGCGGAAGCGACTAAAAAACTGATTGAGCTTATTGAAAGTAAAAACAAAACTGTTCCAATTGTGGTCCGGGCACAAAATACCGATGATAATGATAACTTTAATCAATATGGCAATGTGGCCACTATTCCCGAAGACGTTATCATTGGGAAAACGTTATCTGATATGGTTTTAAAAGAATGTACCAATTCCGCCGGACGCGGTTAAATACTCCCTTGTCAGGGTTGCCAGGAGCGATTCCCTATAATCAGGGGAAAACCCTAAAATTTAACAGCAGTCCCCACCGTTTTTCTTTATTTTAAGAAGGGTTGTTACTTTTCAATGTTTGCTACGTATCTACTAGGGCTCAGGAGGCCCTCCCCGTGTTAAAAAAGTTCGTTTTACTGTTCATCATAATATTTACAGGATCCTTGTTTTATTTTTCAAAACAAGAACTTAGCAAACAAAAAACGCCTTCTGAAAATCCCCGTAGCATGCAACCGGCAGGTGTTAAAGTCATTGTAAAGCCCGTTCAATTTACAGAAAACAACCGCACATTTGAAACTATCGGGACCGGCCAGGCAAAATTATCCGCAGAAATTTATCCTGCGGTTGAAGATGAAGTGGTTGCTGTGAATTTCAACCTGCAGCAAAAAGTTAAAAAAGGTGCTGTGCTGGTTAAACTCGATGACCGGGAAGAAAAGCTCGCTGTTCGCTTACGCGAAGTAGAACTTAAAGATGCCCGTGCCCTGTTAAACCGCTATGAAGAAGCCGTCAAGGAAGGCGCTGTGCCACAAAGCCAGGTCGATACGACAAAAGCGGAATATGAAGCAGCCCGCGTTGCTTTGGATCAGGCAAAACTTGATCTCGCCTATCATGAAATAACCGCCCCTTTTGATGGATATGTCGGCATTCCTACGATCGATATCGGTGACCGTATCAGCCCCCAGACCATGATCACCGGTCTGGATCAGCGCGATATGCTTTATATCCATTTCGAGGTTCCTGAAACCTTCGTCGGACAACTTCACCAAGCCATGCAAGATAAACAGGAAATTACCTTGCGTACCCCTTCTTTCCCCCAAAAAGAATTTACCGGTACCATCAGCGCAATTGAAGGCCGCGTTAATGAAGATAGCCGCACTATCACAACACGGGTGGTGATAGATAATAATGATGATCTGCTGCGCCCAGGGATGTCGTTTTCAACAAAATGGGTTATCAAAGGAGACACGTTCGCCACCGTGCCGGAGATCGCCTTGCAATGGGCCAAGGAAGGCTCCTTCATCTGGCTTATTCGCAATGGAAAAGCAGAAAAAATCATGACTTCCGTCAAAGCCCGAAAAAGCGGCAATGTCTTACTGGAAGGTGATATTAACGAAGGTGAACTTGTGGTTGTAGAAGGACTGCAACGCCTGAAACCGGATAGTGAAGTACAAATCCTCGGCGGTGGGAATGAATGATTTAACGGCACTTGGCGTAAGACGGCCGGTTCTGATTACGGTTGTTAACCTGCTTATTATTCTGGCAGGGATAGGCAGTATATTAGGTCTGGATGTGCGGGAATTACCGGATGTTGACCGTCCTATTGTCAGTGTACGCGCCGTGTATGACGGGGCCTCTCCTGAAACAATGGATACGGAAGTGACAAGCATTGTCGAAAGTGCTGTCTCACGCGTCTCCGGTGTTAAAAATATCGAATCCTCCAGTGAAGAAAATAATATGAGGATGCGGGTAGAGTTCGAGCCCGGGGCAGATTTAAACGCCGCGGCTAATGATGTGCGCGAAGCCGTGAGCCGGGTTGAACGAAATCTGCCCGAAGATATCGACCAGTTGGTGGTTTTAAAAGCCGATGACGATGCCCAGTCTATTATCGAACTTTCTGCCTATAGCGATGTCTTGTCTAAATACGAACTGGCTGAAAGGATAGAAAAAGATGTCGCCCCTGAATTTCAGTCTATTGCCGGCGTGGCCGAAGTCAGACTGGAAGGCGACCAACCCCGCGTCTTGCGTGTATTGGTTAATCCCGCCAGTCTGGTTGCCTACTCCCTGTCTATTTCAGATGTATTAGATGCTCTCCAAAGCGTTAATTTCGATGTGCCTGCCGGGAGTTATAAATCCGATAATCAGGAATTATTAGTGCGTGCCTACGCCAGCATTATCGACCCTGACATGGTGGAAAAAATCCATATTCAAGGAAATACACGTATTGGTGATGTGGCGGATGTCTTTTATGCGCCGATGGAATCTGAATCATTTTCCCTTTTAAACGGTCGCAACGTCATTGGGATGGGCATCGTCCGTCAGGCCGGATCAAACACAATCGCGATTGCAGGAGAAGTCAACAAACGTCTGGAACAATTGAACAACCGGGCCCGCGACTATACGCTGGTAAAAACTAGTGATGATTCCGTTTATATTAAGGGCGCTTTAAAAGACGTTATCTTCTCCCTTGCCTTTGCCATCACAATCGTTCTTTTTGTGATTGCTATTTTCTTGGGACAATGGCGGGCGATCCTTATTCCGGCGGTCACAATGCCTGTCTCGCTTATCGGGACTTTGGCAGCGATCTGGCTTTTTGGCTTTTCTATCAATCTTCTCACATTGCTTGCCCTTGTGCTTGCCACAGGATTGATCGTGGATGATGCCATTGTGGTATTGGAGAATATTCAACGCAGGCGCAGTGAAGGACTGGAAAAAATGGCTGCTGCGGTCTTGGGAACGCGCCAGGTTTTCTTTGCCGTCATTGCCACCACCCTGACTCTTGTTGCCGTTTTCCTGCCCATCGCTTTCCTGCAAGGCGATACGGGCCGTCTCTTTCGTGAGTTCGGACTGGTCTTAACGATAGCTGTTATTATCAGTTCTTTTGTTGCCATCACGCTCTGCCCGATGATTGCTTCACGCTTAAGCAACCTGTCAAAACCCAACCCTTTGTTGAGTAATATTCAGAATAAATTAAATAGTTTTGGTCAAAACTCTGCCAATTTCTATTATGACAGTCTGGAAAAAGTTTTAGAATTTAAACTTATCAGTTTTCTTGTTCTCCTTTTTATTGTTGCCGGTGGTGTTATTGGCTTTTTAAACCTTAACCAGGAGCTACTGCCGCAAGAAGACCGCGGCGCTATTCGTGTTTTCTTAACCGGCCCTGACGGAGCTTCTCTGGATTATTCAAATGCACAGGCACAGAAAGTCGAAGCTGTCTTAAAAAAATATCAGGATCAGGGAATTGTAACGGATATTTTTTCCATTGTCGGAAGGTGGGATAAAAACCGGGCATATATCGTCGCCACCTTAAAAGACTGGGATGATCGTGATATCAGCCAGATGGAACTGGCAGAAACCATTAATAATCAGATATCCGATATGCCCGGCGCACAGGTACGTGTCCTTCAGGGGGGAAGCCTTGGGGGTGGACGTGGGGGCGCGGGATTACAAGCCGCTATTTTGGGAAATAACTATGATGACATTTATATCGCGGCGCAAAATCTGGCCGATGAACTGCAAGACCGTCTTGACATTATTGAGGACGTCCGTGTGCAGTTTGATACCTCCCAACCTGAACTTTCTTTTAATATTGACCGTGAAAAGGCCAATGACCTGAACGTTCCTCTGGCCCGTATTTCTGAAACCTTGCGTGTCATGGTGGATGATTATGATCTTCTAGACCTGAGTGTAGAGGATCAGGCCGTTCCGGTCATGGTGGGTTCCGCCCGTGGGGCGATTAATAATCCGGATGATCTGTTGAATATCTATGTCGAAAATACCCAAGGAACGCTTATTCCGCTTGGTACACTTGTGACAGTCGTGGAAGAAGGCGTTGCAGCGGAACTTGACCGTCAGGAACAGCGCCGCGCCATCGAACTGGATATCGGCCTGCCCCCCGGTACCGCCCTGGGTGATGCGCTGGCGGAAATTCGGACAATATCTAATGAAGTACTGCCGACAGGGACAAACATTATTTTTCTAGGAGAAGCTGCAACCCTTGAAGAATCCAATTATGAAACGGCCATGACTTTTATCATTGCCCTTCTGGTTGTCTTTTTGGTTCTGGCCGCCCAATTTGAAAACTTTGGCAGCGCATTAATTGTTATGTTTACCGTTCCCTTCGGGCTGGCTGCCGCCATCTTTGCCCTCCTCATTACAGGCCAAACCCTGAATCTCTATACGCAAATCGGCCTCGTCATGTTGATTGGCCTGATGACAAAAAATGCGATTCTGCTGGTTGAATTTATGGACCAGCTACGGGATGCAGGAAAAGATGTAATCACCGCTATCCGTGAAGGTGTGCGTATCCGTTTGCGCCCTGTGACCATGACAGTGCTGTCGACAGTTCTGGGCAGCCTCCCGCTTATCTTAAGCGCCGGACCCGGATCAGAAGCCCGGAATGCCATTGGTTGGGTCATTTTTGGCGGGCTTGGTATTTCAACTCTCTTTACCTTGTTCATTGCCCCTTTAGGCTATGCAATAATCGCGCCTTACATTAAACCGCGCGCCGCTGCAGGAAAAGAACTTGAGAAACAATTGGCCAAAAGCCAAAGAAAAAAACCAGCATCAAAAAAGCAGGCAAAATGATATCGAATAAAAATATATATTCCATCTTGTTTGCTGGCATCATTTTTGTCTCGGGCTGTACGGTTGGGCCTGATTACCAGAAACCGGAAATGAACGCCCCACCCGAATTTGTATTACAAAATGTACTTACAGAGCTCAATAGCAAGAACAGTGAAGCTCTACCAACCCAGTGGTGGGCCGGTTTTAACGATCCTGTTTTAAATGATCTGGTACAAAACGGCTTACAAAAAAATCTTGAAATCCAGGCATTCCTTGCCCGGGTTGAGCAGGCAAAAGCACAAGTACGTCTTGCCGGTGCAGGTAATAATTTACAGCTTGATGCCTCTGCCAATGCGCGTCTCGAAGAAGAGCGGAATCTAGACGGGGACAACGATGACACCACTTCTTCCAGCGCATCTGCTGCTTTGGGTGCTGTTTTACCACTTGATATTTTTGGGCGCACCCGCCGCTCTGTTGAAGCTGCCCGTGCCGCCCTTGAGTATGCCAAAGCAGACCTGAATGGTACATTGCTGCGTATCAGTACCGATATCACAAGTGAATATCTGACCCTGCGCGGAAATCAGCGACAGTTAGAACTTCTCGATGAATCCATTACATTGCAGGAAAAAACGTTGTCCATTGTCCGTACAAGGTTTGAAACAGGGCTGGCCCCTGAACTGGATATGCAGCGCGCCATACGCTCCGTGGAGAATCTGCGTGCCAGCCGCGCTCCTTTGAAAGAAGATTTACAAAATAACCGTAATCTTCTCGCCACATTAACCGGTGAATTCCCGGGGATTTTTGAAGGAAGTTTACAAGACAAAAATACGATCCCGACATATAGAAATACAATCCCCTCCGCTTTACCCTTAACGGTATTAAAGTCACGTCCTGATATTCTTCAAGCCGAAGCAAACCTAAAAGAAGCCGTGGCCTTAATCGGTGTCGCCGAGGCAGACTTTTATCCCTCTTTATCTCTGGCCGGCGATGTCGGTATCGGTTTGACGGGACTGGATGGCTCTTCGGCAACAGAAATGGTTGTCGCCGCGATTAGCGCCCTGATCAACCAGACCATCACAGATGGCGGCGCCCGCATGGCGCGCCGTGATGCTGCGGTTGCGCAGGCACAGGAGCAACTTGCCGTTTATGAACAAATCTTGCGTGATGCCATCAGGGAAGTGGAAACAACGCTGACAGCTATCCGGTCTTCTTTGGAAAGGCAGACATCACTGCAAAAAGTTGTGAAAGCGAGCCAGAGAAGCTTTCATCAGGCGGAAATCCTTTATCAACAAGGATTAATCAGTTTCCTTGATGTGGTAGATGCGCAGCGTTCTCTCGCTGATGCGGAGCAAAATCTGGCCCGTGCCCGCACCAATTATGCGGTGCAGATTGCCCGCCTGTTTGAAGTCTTCGGCACAAAAGTGGAAAAATAACTTCAAAGAGGGTCGAAAAACTTTATCCATGTAATATCCGATGGAACTTCTCTCTTTTTACAAAAGCTGCACCATGTTATGAATAACAAAATTCAAAGGTACCACGGCTTAAAAAGTAAATAAGGGGAAAATCATGAATATTCGTAATGAAATCACCGCAAACCTTGATGAAATGATTGGCTGGCGACATGAGCTGCACCAAAATCCGCAAACTGCTTTTGAAGAAACATTCGCCGCTGATTTTATAAAATCCAAACTGGAAGACTTTGGTATTCATTATAAAGACGGGTATGGTAAGACCGGAATTGTTGCAACGATTGAAGGAAAAACCAATAAATCAGGAAAGTCAGTTGCATTTCGTGCCGATACCGATGCGTTGGATATAGATGAAGAATCAGGCAAGACCTGGCGCTCAAAAATATCAGGCAAAATGCACGGCTGTGGTCATGACGGGCACATGACAATGCTGTTGGGAGCAGCAAAATATTTAAAAGCTAATCCAAATTTTGACGGCACCTTGAACCTGATTTTCCAACCCGCAGAAGAGACGCTTGAAGGTGCCCGCGCTATGATAAAAGATGGTATTTTTAAAGATTTTCCGTGTGATGAAATTTATGGCCTGCATAACTGGCCCTGGATTCCACGCGGTCACTTCGCTACATGCCATGGCGCATTAATGGCATCGGTTTCCAATATTGAAGTCAGCATTATAGGCAAAGCGGGCCATTCCGGCATGATTAGTCATGCCGTTGATCCGGTGATTATTGGTGCAGAAATCATTATGGCGATGCAAACACTTATTTCACAAAAGACAGATCCATTCGAACCTGCCGTTATTTATTTCCCTATCTTTGAAACCAATGTTCAGGACACTGGTATTGTGCCTGAAAAAGCGGTCTTGCGCGGCATTATCCGTGCCCTGAGTGTCGGCTTACGCTCCCAACTAGAACAGCAAGCGCGTGATTTATGCAATAATATCGCCGCTGCCCATGGAGCTACCGCTTCAGTCAAAATTTACAATGACGGTGACGAAGTGTTTAATGAAAAAGCGACCACAAAAACTGCGCATAAAACTGCTTCATCTATTGTCGGGGAGCAAGCCGTGGATATGAATTATATCCCGACTATGTCTGGTGAAGACTTTGGTGCCTATGTCTGTGAAATACCTGGGAATTTCATTTTTATCGGCCAAGGAGAACCGGACGATCCCAAAAATGCTTCCTCTTTCTCGCTCCACTCCCCATATTATGATTTTAATGACAACATCATTCCTATAGGCGTTGAATACTGGGTCAGTCTGGCAGAAAATGCCATGCCTCTTAAAGCGGCTTAAATATTAGGATAAAAATATGAACACGCCCCGCCCCCTTCTGATCCTCCAATTACGGCCGGAAGATATAATCGCCAATAGCGAATATGCTTGTTTCTTGAAATACAGTGATATTAACGAAACTGATACAGTCCGCCTGAGAATAGAGAAAAACGGCATACCGGATGATTTAAACATCTATGATTACGCCGCCATAATTGTCGGTGGCAGTCCCTTTGATATCACCACCCCTGTAGAGGAAAAATCTGCGATACAAAATAAAATTGAAGGTGACTTTAATACCCTTTTGAGACAAGTCGTGGAAAATGATTTTCCCTTTCTTGGTGCCTGCTCTGGCTGCGGGTTATTAGGAAATTACCTTGGAACAAAAATAACAAAAAAATATGGCGAACCAGTAAGCTGTGCAACGGTAGAGCTCACAGAAACAGGAAAGGAAGATGATTTATTGCAGGATTTTCCTGACAAGATAGATGTCCTTTTAGGACATAAAGAAGCAGTTAATCATACACCCGAAAGAGCTTCTTTGTTGATCAAAGGCACCGCCTGCCCCGTCCAAATGTTCCGGATTGGTCAAAATGTCTATGCGACGCAATTTCACCCTGAAGCTGATAAAGAAGAATTTCATAAGCGTATTGATACTTACCGTCACCACGGCTATTTTGCCCCTGCAGAAGCGGATCAATTAAAATTACAGGTAGGCGAACGTCCAACCCCCTATGCGCAGGAAATTTTAAAGCGCTTTGTCAAAAAATATTATCTTCAGCAAGACATGGGCGGGGTATAAGCATACTTTATTCCCTGCCATTCTTTTCCTTCCATAAAGCTGGCAAATGTTGCTGAAAACATGATCTTCTCTGCAATGCTTGTTTGTAATAAATATTCCATGGCCAGACCTGAAATATTAAGATTTCCGTAACCATATTATTGTATGATTAAAGAGTAATAATCCTTATTTTATCAAAGGGTTGTACAATAATAGGGGGAACATATCGGGCTATGCCGGGCATTTATACAATAGAGTTGAGTTTACTAGGTGTGTATTCTTCAGACATGCCTGGATTGGAAATATGGAGTGATGGAATCCTCGATAGTTCCTATTCCATCTCCTCCGCAGGTACAAACCTTTCCTTAACAGTTAGTTATAGTGGTGAAACACCCACATCGCTTGAGTTTCTTTTCAACGATGCTCTTGGAGAGGCTGGCCGCACTATTGAAATTCAAAGCGTGAAAATTAACAACAAATACGTCAACGTCCGCAACTTTCTTTCTTCCGAGAGCCTCGCCCAAGGGGAAAGTTCTGTTATTGATTTAGCGGATGCAGGACATCTTTTTCAGGGATTAGAGCCCGATGGTTCAACATTCACTGATGGGGCAACCCAGGGCTTTGATACGGCAATGAACCAGTTCCGTGACTTCAACGGCACGGCTGATCAGGTTTTTAATCTGTTCGGAAACCGTGATACGGCCTATTTAGGCGCCGGAAATGACCGTGTGAATGGCGGTGATGGAGACGATATCCTGCGGGGTGGTGCGGGCTCTGACCTACTCTATGGGGATGAGGGCGATGACCGCCTCTACGGAGAAGAAGATAACGACACAATTTTCGGCGGTGCCGGAAATGACCGTATCCATGGAAATGAGGGTAACGATGATTTATTTGGCAACGATGGCAATGATGTTCTTGTCGGTCACATGGGCGATGATCTCATGTTGGGTGGAAATGGAAACGATAAATTAAACGGCGGCGATGGTAATGATTTCTTGTTCGGCGAAGCCGGTGATGACAGGTTGGTAGCCGGTGATGGCGACGACACATTGGACGGCGGCGATGGTAGTGATCTGCTTTACGGCGGTGCCGGAGACGATATCATGCATGGTGGAGCAGATAATGATATTCTGATGGGGCAACTTGGACGCGATATTATTCATGGAAATGAAGGCGATGATATCTTTTATCTATCACCGAATGATTTTGTAAGCGGAGAGCAGCTTTACGGAGATGGAGGCAATGACCGCCTTATCCTGTCAAATGCCATGATGATTAACCTGACCGAAGGCATTTTTGATTCAATTGAAACTTTTACCGGCAGCCGCGGTGATGATACTGTTACTTTTGGCATAGAGCAGCTAATTAACGGCTTTGAAAACATTGATCTTGGCGACGGTACGGACAATGTTACAACCTTAATTACCGGCACGGTGGATATAACGGGATCAACACTTTCCTCTTTCGCAAATGCTGAAAATGGTATCCTCACAGGATCAGCAGGAGATGACTCTTTTACTCTCACAGGCGCTCAGCTTGATATCTTTTTATTAGGGTCTGGCTCATTAGATTTTAATGGAGGAACAGACACATTAAATATCACTTCTACATCTATAGGATTAAATTTATTTGGAACAACTTTAAATTCATCCATCACAGGCCTTGAAAGAATTTCTGCCAGCACGGCTAATTCAGGAACAACGATAAACGTTGCCGCACAAAGTGAAGGTTTCACCCTCACGGGGAGCAATTTCAGTGATATCCTGACTGGTGGATCAGGCAACGATACTATCAACGGTGGAAACGGAAGCGATATTTTAACAGGTGGCGCAGGAAACGATATCCTTGCGGGCGGTGCAGGCAATGATACACTCAGCGGTGGATCAGGCAACGACACGGCAGATTACCGCACGGCAACATCTGCTGTCAACGTCGACCTTTCCACAACGCTTGCTCAAAATACCGGCGGTGCCGGAACGGATACATTGACCGGCATTGAAAACATATTTGGTTCTAATCACAACGACACTCTTTTAGGGAATAATGCTGCAAATACTTTGTCAGGCGGAAATGGAAACGACACGCTTGAGGGCATGGGCGGCAATGACACCCTTACAGGCGGCGCAGGGGCAGATACCTTCATCTTTGGCAGTGGCTCTATTGATACGGTCACAGACTTCTCTGTGGCTCAAGGCGATGTGCTTGACATTGATAACATTGTCACAGGCTTCACTGGTTTTAGTGATGTTGATGACTTTGTACAACTCCAATCAGTCGGTGGAAACACAAACATTCTGGTTGATGGCAATGGTACCGATGGCGGTTCAAATTTCCAACAGGTTGGCTCTCTCATAGGCGTGACAGGGTTAAATGCACAAACCTTGCATAACAATGATCAGCTTGTCACGGGCGGTAAGGTTCTTTGTGGTCATTACTTTTCCAGAGGCATGCTTCCTTCCGATATTTACGCGGCAGATTTGCATTATGCGAACCAGCACTTTGATGAAGCCACGAAACGTGGTTACCGGATCTGGGCAGTGCCGTTAACATCATATCTGAACAACAATCCAGGTGGTTTGGTAGAAAAAGCCATTAAACCGCTGGTTATCAGTTGGGCAAAAGAAATGGCCTATCGCACCGGCATGTCCAAACAGCGTACAATCATCGGTAAATTATTACTGGATGTGGCCGTTCCTACTATCAAGCTTTTAGGTAAATTTGTACCAGATACAGATTACAAAAAATTAGCCTCTGAAAAACACATAGAGCAATTCTTCCAGTGTAATTGATCCAAATCTTAAATAATTACTGATTGGGATAAATGGCGGCTTACGGCTTATTAAAAGCAGCCAGCAAGCCCTTTAATACGTAAATTTCAAACTAACCAGCATGAAAATGAGCCTTTTTAACAGAATAAAGGCCCTAACGTCCTTTATCATCACGCCCAAAAAGCAACATCTTATATTTTTGTAAAGCATTCTATTGTATTATAAGGGAGAGAAACTTTGTTATGAAATTATGGAATCTGTATTACCACAAATAACACGTAACGTTTTGTATGCCATAAAACGTACAAATGAGAATATCAGTAAAACACAGCTGGGCCTTGCAAGCGGCAGAGATGTGAACTCTGCCTTGGATAATGCCCAAAACTATTTTGCCGGCAAAGCCCTTCTTAATAACGCCAGTGATTTAAACCGCACCCTTGATGGAATATCCCGCAGCATTCGCACCATTCAGGAAGCCAATATCGGCGTTGAAACCATTTTAAAATACATTGATCAGGCCGAAGCTATTGTCGAAGAAAGCCTTATCGAACTTTTTCCCCGAACGGACGAAGAGCCAGATGCCGAAGCCATACAATATATTATTGACCAAAATCTGGATAAACCTTACTTCGCCGAAACAAATAATTTTTATCAAAATACAACAACCTTTGCTTCCTGGACACAAGCACGTGACAATGCTGCCCAAGCAGGCTTAAACGGTGTACCTGAATTAAAAGGGCATCTGGCGACAATTACATCGCAGAATGAAAATGATTTCGTCTTTGCTTTGCTGACCTCCTCCAGTTGGCTCGGCGGCAGCGATAATGAGGTAGAAGGTGAATGGCGCTGGGTTGTCGGCCCGGAGGAAGGTGATCAATTCTGGCAGGGATTGGCGGGGGGAACCGCGGTAAATGGCGCCTACACCAATTGGGGCGCCGGAGAACCAAACCAGTTCTTCGGACCGGGTGATCCTGAAAACTATGCGCATATGCGCGCCGATGGTTTTTGGAATGACTTGCCGGAAGACGATAACCTAAACTATCTCATCGAATGGGGCGGCGATCTTTTTATCCAAAACCCGGATATTAATGTGTCGAAAGAAGCAATGGATTACCGCCGCAATTATCTCGAATTGATGGGACAAATTGAAGAGATATCTTCTGAAGCAAATTTCCGGGGCATCGGCCTGCTGGAAAATGAAGATCTTGTAACTAAATTTGAACGTGGAAATGGCAGCCGTTTGGAATCACAAGGCATAGATGCCAGTCTGGAAGGTCTTAACCTGACAGGGGATAATTTCATCAGTAAAACAGAAGTGAAGAGAACATTATCTAATTTGAGAAAAGCGCGGGAAACCATGCGTGAATATGCCAGTAGCCTGCAAAATGACCTATCCATTATCACCGCGCGCCGTGATTTCATCGAACAGAATATTAATACCTTTAAGGCCGGGGCAAATGATTTAACCCTTGCGGATATAAACGCAAAAGGCGCAGAAATGCTTTCCTTACAAACCCGCCGGGAACTTCAGGTAGAAGCTCTTGCGCTTAGTACCAGTACAAACATCCTTGATCTTTTCTTATAGAAGATATTTTAAAAGATAATTTTGATAAGGCTTTAAGCTATACGGTAATATTGCCTGAAGCATATAAAGTTGCTTCATCCAGCCCTGTAATGTCATCGAGACTTGCGATGGTCTGAAAACTTGATCCGCCGGATAAACCATTTGCATCAACCTGAAGCAGCGTGTCACTGCCACTGGTTGTAAACTGAACATAATCAGTAATGGTACCGCTAAAGCCTATTAGAATATCCGAGATATCCAGGATATCGCCATCAATCGTTGAAAAATCACCAATGGTATCTACGTTGGCAAAAGCACTGGCTGATTCAAAAACAAAGGTATCACTTCCCCCGCCACCAAACAGGGTATCTGTGCCGGCGCCACCGCTGATAATATCATCACCATCTGTTAAAGCACCCGAGTTTGAGACATGAACATCCGCATAATTTTGTAAGTTAACAAATGATCCACCTGTATCCAGTCCTGACATTTCTACCGTCAGGACATTGCCGCCACCCCGTTCAAAGAATATAGTTTCCAAGGTGTACGTTCCGGCCGCCAGCGCTTGTCCTGCGCTTGTTACCGTTACAGCGCCATGTAAGCCATCATTATTGACAATTTGTGTACCATCAAGAAAGAGCATACTACCATCATCCGATGTTGTTCTGAAGGTATAGGTTCCTGCCTGTGTAATCGTTAACGTAGTGGTGAATTTAAGGGCATAATCATCCCCCGTATCATAGGCCGCCGGGTCCATTGTGGTTGTCACTCCTGAATCTGTCAGGGTATTGGTATTATCCCTGCCGCCATTCAGCGTAAAACCTGCCGTGGCTAACGAACTACCGGAAGATCCCGGCAAATCATAATACTGGTAATACCAGCCTTGTGCGCCGGCTAATAATTCAGATTGGTAATCACCATAAATAATATCGTCTCCCGACCCGCCATTGATGATATCATTTCCTGCGGCGCTGCCGATAAGATTGGCCCCATCCCATTCAATGATGTAATCAATACTGCTGGTTGTATTTAAGTCATTCCAAAGGCCATCTACACGCATACTGGCCCCGTCTTCGTTGCCGCCGCTGTTATTCGGCTCACCGCCATTCCAGTTCTCATACATCCCACCGACAGAAGATCCGGCGGCTGCCCCTGCCCAGAATTGTTGCCCACTTTCAGGTCCATTGACCCAAAGCCAGACACCTTCACTGCCCGCATCAGACGCGCCAATCCAGGTTTCCGCTACAATCAGGCTTTGAATAAAAGAATTTTCTGCGGAGCTTGTAATATTGGCAAGATGTCCCGCCACCCCATTAATTGTAGTGGCAAGAGCCGTACTTTGCGCTGTTGCATAATTTGAGTTGGTGGTTACCACCTGATAAAAACTGTTACTCGCGGCATTGTATACAATGCCGGGATTTGCAGACAAAATATCATTAATCGCTACATTCTGATCCGCCTTGTCGTCACCATAGATAATATCACTGTTGTTGCCGCCGTTAATTGTATCATCGCCGCCACCGCCTATGATGGTATCGCCGCCTGAGCCGCCATGCAGGGTATCATTACCGTTTCCGCCATACAGTGTATCGCTTCCTGTACCGCCATGCAGATAATCATCTCCGTCACCACCAAAAAGCGTGTCATTTCCATCATCACCGTTTAAAACATCATCTCCCCCATATCCGTAAAGGAAATCATTCGCATCACCGCCATTAAGTGTATCTATGGCATTATCATCACTCATAAGACCAGCGTTCCATTCAATCACATACCCGTGATTTTCTGTGCCGGGACGGTCAAAGGCATCGGGTTGATTTGTAAGAAGAGCGCTATCCTGCGTACCGCCTGCATTATTCGGATCTCCTGCCCGCCATATATTAAAAAAGTTATTAATAGAGGCGCCTGTCTCATCCCCTTCCCAGAATTGGGCGCCACTTTCTGCCCCGGCAGTAAAGGACCACACACCCTCATCCGTTGCATCCGACCCGCCAATCCAGGTCTCTGTGCCGCCCGTTAAAGTTAAAACAAAATCAATTTCCGTTTGTGATGTGATATTGGTTAAATGACCGGAAACGCCGTTTAAAAGACTGGCCCCCGCTGCGCCTTGCGCAGATGTCCATGTGGTTGTGCCGCTAACATATTGATAAAAGGAATTTGTCAGGTTATTAAAAACAACATTCGGGTTTGCCCGCAGGACCGTACTTATTTCCTGTAATGTCAGACTGTTCCCATGCAAAACATCATTTCCTGCTCCGCCATTCAATGTATCTGCGCCCGACCCCGCGACCAAAACATCATCGCCTGCATCGCCATTTATTGTATCTACACCTGATCCGCCATTTAAATAATCGTTATTATTGCCACCATTCAGTTCATCATCATCTTCCATACCATAGAGGGAGTCTTCTCCCTCACCGCCGCTCATAACATCATTCCCTGAATTCCCAATAAGGGTATCGGCACCATCCCCGCCATCCATGATATCATTCCCTATACCACCATAGAGAAGATCGTCACCCGCACCGCCGTCGAGCGTATCATTCCCTGCCTGTCCCATGAGGGAATCATTATCATCCTCTCCAAAAAGATAATCATCATCATCACCACCACTGAGTTTGTCTGCCCCGCTTCCCCCGACGAGAAGGTCATTACCTTCATGCCCTTGAAGGCGGTCATCTCCAATGCCACCATATAATTCATCATTTCCGGCATCACCATGTATTCGGTCATTCCCATTTCCACCATAAAGGCGGTCATCCCCTTCTTCACCAAAAATGCGGTCATCATCAGCGCCGCCGGAGATAAGATCATTTCCCGCCCCGGCGTAAATTATATCGTCGCCGCCATTCCCGTATACCTTATCATCTCCGGAACCCAGATACACAACATCACGGCCGCCCATAGTGTCAAAAATCTCGTTAGTGATGCCACTATAATTGCGGAATGTTTCGCTTGCCCCTGTAAAGGTCTGCGTTGCGCCCGTTGTAAATTCTGAAAGTGGAGGCTCTGTAGAATCAAAAAGGAAAGAACTGCTGGCAATATCCACCGTCGCGCTGGCACCTTTAACAAGACTGTCGGTGGATAAATAATTACCAACATTCACGTGTTTATTATTAATTTTTATGGATTGAATTTCTACAGTTCGGCCTGCCGCAGCAAAGCCGTCATTAAAGGTTAAAGCCAATGATGTCGGCAACGCGCCACCATAATTGATTGTCAATGAAATCGAAGAACCGGTGGAGGAAATAAGATGCGTAGAATTAAGCACGCCGTCTTCCCATATCTCTAAAGACGGTGCATTTGTGGCATAAATGCCAAACGCTTCAATTTCTAAACTATAACTAGGCAATTACCCTGGCCCCAAAAGTATTTTATTAATTATTCCATACACTTATCTACCTTACAAGCATACACGAATACTCTTGCAAAAGCGTTAATTTTATATGAAAAAGGCATATAAGCGCCGTCTGTCCGCGTTCCCACAATGTCACCACATCAAGCGAAAAGGTAGAAAAAGTTGTAAAAGCCCCTAACAGACCAACAGTCAAAAAGGCGCGCAATTCAGGCGGTGGTGTCCAGATACTGGCAAAATAGCTTATCAATGCCCCCATGAAAAACGAGCCAATGATGTTAACACCCAACGTTCCCCATGGAAAAGGAGACCCCGTTAACAAGAGCGCCAGGGACCCGGAAAAATGACGAAGTACCGCGCCGATAGCCCCGCCTGCCGCAATGGATAAAATCATATTCATACAGCCTCTCCCTGATCTCCTAAGAAGAATGCTTCATGCAGTTGCGACTTTTTTATCCCTTTTGGTTTATTACCCTGATATACCGTAAAAACAGAGGAACAAAATCACGATCCTACCGTTAGTTTAGATATTACCCGTAACCACAATGAAGGAAGATATGATGACCAACATAGAAGGACAAATTAATTTAGAAGAATTGCTGGATGGTATCACCTTCCCGACTTCGAAAGTGGAGATCATTGAATATGCCGAAGATCAGGGCGCAAGCGAGGAAGCATTAGAATATTTCCGTGCCATGCGTTTTAAAAATTATAATAATATGCAGGATATAAACGCTGTCCTCGGCCTGATAGAAAATCAACCCGGCAGTGAAAACATATGGTCATCCCGGCGGGCCTAATAAATGGCAAAAACAATGTTTCTAAAATTTCTTCAAATACGTCATTTCCTCTGCCTTACTTTAATATTAATTTGTTCCTGCGCGCAGGCCGACGATAATCAGGAAGTAAATTCCGAACAAGCCGACTTTCGTCTTACCACAATCGCCCAGGATTTAGACCATCCGTGGTCTGTCGCTTTTTTACCGAGCGGGGATTATCTGGTGAGTGAGCGGCGCGGGAAATTATGGCGCATTAAACCGAATGGCCGGAAAATTGAAATTACCGGTATGCCTGCCGTTTATCACCATGGTCAGGGCGGCTTGCTGGATGTGATGCCTGAACCGCAATTCAAAGATGGTGGATGGTTGTATTTTTCTTATTCAGCCGCCGCTGACGATAACGAAGATATTGCCAATACCGAAGTGGCGCGGGCGCATCTTAATCTGACACAAAACCGTCTTACAAACACACAGATAATATTTAAGGCCAGCCCGAAGGTAGAAGGTGATAACCATTGGGGCAGTCGCCTGCTGATGACAAAAGATAATTATCTATTTGTAACATTGGGAGAACGCTTTGATTATAAGGAAGAAGCGCAAAAGCCGGCCAATCATCTCGGCTCAATCGTGCGTTTAATGCCGGACGGTACTGTGCCTGAGGATAATCCCTTTGTCGGGCAGGATAACAAAAAACCGGAAATTTACAGCTATGGGCACCGTAATGCCCAAGGCATGGCCCGAAACCCGCAAACAAATGAAATATGGATTCATGAACATGGCCCCAAAGGAGGCGATGAAATAAATATTCTTAAACCCGGGGCCAATTACGGCTGGCCTGAAGTCACTTTCGGCATTTCTTATTGGGGCACGGAAATTTCCGATAAAACCACTGCCCCGGGTATGGAAGATCCGATTTTGCAATGGACCCCTTCTATCGCGCCCAGCGGCATGGCCTTTTATACGGGTGATAAATTTCCTGAATGGAAAAATGACCTGTTTGTCGGTGCGCTTGCGCATAAGCATCTACGCCGGTTGGAATTAGATGGCAATAAGATTACAGGGCAGGAGGAATTATTAAAAGAGCGGGGAGAACGCATCCGGGACGTGCGTGAAGGGCCTGACGGCTATCTCTACATTCTAACCGATGAAGATAATGGCCGGCTTTTAAGGCTGGAACCTTTATAAAAATAAGATGGATGTCACGGATACCAAAGATGCATAAGCGTGATTATGCTTTCCCTGTCTTATAACCATGCTTTTCATGCCATTCTTTTAAAGAGTCAGGCGCAAATTCTTCATACACTTTGTCTTTTTTCAGGGTACAGACATCGACCCAGTTTGCTTTGCTCTCCGTCATATTATGATTACGGGAGGGAGGTTCCGGCAGGTCTGTATCAATACAACCCGCATTGGGATGAATAAGATCCGGCCAGGTGGGAGAATATAACCAAAGAGCTGTTCCACAGTGCTTACAAAAGCTGCGTTCCGCTTCACTTTTTTCTTCTTCTCCCGTTTCACGGCGTATGGCGTGAAAAGTGGTAATATGACTTTTTCCAGTTACTTTTAAGGTTTCGGTCAACGCACCTAAATTGATGGCATATCCTCCCGATCCGGCAGTTTTGCGGCAAATGGAGCAATAACACAAATTATAAGGGACAGGGGCATAAGCCTCGACCTCGAACTTTACCTTACCGCAGTGACATGTCCCTTTGATCAGCATGATCTGCCAAAGTTTCGGCAAAGAAAAAGTTCAATTAATCGCTTTTTTCTCCTAAATTGTCGGTAAAGAACTTAAAACCAATGCTTTTATTGCTCTTTTTATTGGCCTCTCCCTTTTTTAAAATACACAGGCTGTGAGTGACACCAAAGAGAAAGTGGAACTATTTCGGCTCTTAAAAGCTTTTCTATAATTATAGGGCTTAATGACTAATGACGACAATATTTGAAAATTTATATAAAGCTGAGAAAACTTGCTGGAAAACAGGTACTGCCGACAAAGTCTCCATTCTTATTGATTCTCAAAATTACTTTCGCGCCGTTTATGAGGCCGTCTGTGATGCCGAGCATTCTATCTTCATTCTGGGATGGGATCTCGATGGCCGGGTGAATCTTATACGCGGCAAAGAAGCGAAAGAAGCCGAATGCCCTATCAATTTGTATGAATTGATTCACTGGAAGGCAGAAAATAATCCTGACTTAAAGATTTACATTAACCGTTGGAATTATTCCGTCTTTTTTATGCAGGACCGTGATGTATTTGCAGATTTTAAATGGGACTGGCAATTTCCGGAGAATGTTCATTTTTGTTCTGACTATATCATTCCGTTTTTAGGCAGCCATCACCAGAAAATCATTACCATAGATGATAAAGTGGCTTTTTGCGGCGGGATGGATATCGGGAAAGAAAGATGGGATGAACGTCATCACCATATCCATTTTCCTGAACGTATTGATGAAGCGGGCACTTTAGAATTCCCCGAAAAATCCCATCAAATCTACCAACCGCGCCATGATATCCAAATGGTTCTAGCGGGAAAAGCCACCCAAATATTCAGTGAGATTGTACGGCGCAGATGGCGTATTGGGGCAGGTTACGAAGCCATCCCCATCCGTGAACCGGAAGAACATGAAAGTATAAAGTTACCTCAATCCGTCAACAAAGACTTTACGAAAGTTCCTTTTGCGGTCTCGCGAACAATTCCTAAAACAAGGAAACGTCCTGCCCGCAATGAAATTATGAAATCCTTCCTGGCAGAAATTGAACAGGCAGAAAAATTTATCTATATCGAAAATCAGTATGCAACATGCGAAGAAATTGCCCAAGCTCTTAACCGACAGTTAAAAGAAAAACCTGACTTAAGAGTTTTATTGGTCAGTTGTGATTATCCAAAAACAAAATTAGAGGCCAAAACAATGTGGGTCGGCCGCTATGAATTTGCACAAACTGTGCGCAAAGATTTAGATAATCCGTCCCGCTTTATTATAGCTTACCCTTTATGCCGCGAAAACGGACAAAAACAAAGTATCTATATCCATTCGAAATTAATGATCATAGATGAAAAAATCCTGCGTGTCGGATCGGCCAATCTCAACAATCGCTCTATGGGAATGGACACGGAATGCGATGTCAGCCTCTTCGGCGACTCTGCCCAAAACCGCAACATGATCTCCCATATCAGGTCTGATTTAATAAGAGAACATACCGGTAAGACAGTTGAGGAAATCAACGACATCATTAATAACAATAAACCTCTTAAAGACCTTATTCGTGAAACAAAACATAGCCGACAGCACTTAATCCCCATTTATGATGAAGAATATAAATCTGAAAAATTTTCTTCTATAGCCAGACGTTTGGGAGATAGCAAAGTGCCTGTAGCCCTTCTTTATATCCCTTCCCGGCAGATTGTCTTGAGCGCTTTAGCTTTCATCTTACTCCTCACGGCTGTATGGATGTTCGCCGGACCTACCCTCAGCGCATTTTTTACCGAAGAAAATTTAACCGCTTACATGCAAGAAGCCGAAACGTCGCCACTGACGCCGCTTATTGTCATGTCTATCTATATAGTCGGAGGACTGGTATTCTTTCCTGTTATGGCCCTTAATTTAATTACGGCCATTATTTTCGGCCCCCTTTATGGCATGCTTTACGGATTTCTTGGATCGTTAAGCAGCGCAAGTGTAACATATGCGATTGGTAGACTGATTCATCGCAAAACTTATAATTTTTTCCGTAAGGCTACTGATAAAGTTAAGGATTATGCGGCCCGCGGCGGAATTGCCGGTATGACCTTGATCCGCATGATTCCTATTGCGCCTTATACCTTAGTAAATATGGCTTTTGGCATTACAGGCATTCCTTATTTCAGTTATATTATTTCTACCGCCTTTGGTCTCGCGCCCGGGATTGTAGCAAAATCTATTCTTGGTGGGGCTATAAAAAGTCTGTGGAAAAATCCTGAACCTAAAGTTATTGTTTATACAATCGGGGCGTTATGTTTGTGGATCGGCATGATATTCGCTACAAACAAAATCGTTAAATATTATCAAAAAAAGATGGCACAATGAATGACATACGAATTCTTTGCTACAATATACATGGTGGATATGACCGTCACGGTCACCGGGATCTATACAGGTTAAACAATCTTCTCGATCAGTATAAAATAGATATCGGCGTTTTTCAGGAAATGGAAACCCGTCATCCTTACGGAGGCAGCGCAGAGGATGTCCGGATATTGGCGGGACCTGAACGGCCTTACCATCTTGAAGGCCCTACATTACTGCATGAGACCGGCTGGTACGGCAACCTGATCGTCTCACGTCATTCTTTTATCTCTACCCAAACATATGATCTTGATACGCGGCGTATGTTCGAGCCGCGCGGTGCCGTTGATGCAACAATTGATACGCCTGTTCTTGGTCCTGTGCGTATTCTCGGCACCCATTTATCTCTACCCCCATGGGAACGCCTCTCAGAAGTCAAAAACCTGTTAAAGCTTGCAGAAAAAGTTGAAGAAACCACTCCATGCCCTCTGCTTTTAATGGGGGATATGAATGAATGGATATGGAAGGCCAAATTGCTTCGCCATCTGGATAAGTTAATGCAACCTGTTCCGACGGCAAAAACCTTTCCCGCCCATTTTCCTTTATTGCGGTTGGACCGCGTCTGGGCAGATGCGCGGGGGCTGGAGATAAACGCGCAAGTTATACGCGATGAGACTACCTGCTATTTGTCTGATCATTTGCCCATTCTGATCACGCTTACAAAACCTTCGGTTCCTGAATCACCTTAAGGACAAAGCATTGATAATTGCCTATGGGAAAAAAGGGATTATAATATGAATGCATTCACCGGATGTCCGTGAAGTTTATCGGACATCTGCTTTAATCGCAGGATTTCTTCCATGAAAAAAACCTTGGCTCTGGCTATTAAAAACTGGCTCCATGATGATCCCCTCACGCAAAGTGCGGCTGCGGCTTATTATGCCATATTCTCTCTTCCTGGGCTGATGATTATCATTATGGCGCTGGCAGCGTTATTTTTCGATCAAGAACAAATCGAAACACAGGTTTTAAACGATATCAGCAACACCCTTGGCGCCAACACAGCCGATAGCATTGAACAAATCGTAGAAAGCACCCAACAGAAAGACCGTGACCGTTGGGCCATGATCGTTGGTGTGGCAACTCTTTTTTTTGGTGCAACCGGCTTGTTTGCACAGCTTCAACGCTCACTAAATCATATCTGGGAAGTTGAAGTTAAAAAATCAACCAAGCTTTGGCATTTTTTAAAAAGGCGTTTGATTTCTTTTGGTTTAATTCTGGTGATCGGATTTTTATTGCTTGTCTCTCTTACTATTACAACCGCGTTGACTGTTTTTGGGGAATGGGTAGCTTCCCACTTTTCACCGCAATGGGCCTTTATACTAGTCTTTCTTAATTTTGGGTTGTCATTGTTAACAATCACCACCCTCTTCACTCTGATCTTCAAAATTCTTCCCGATGCCAAAGTACAGTGGCCTGTGGCTTTCTTGGGCGGTGCTTTGTCAGCCGTTCTTTTTACCATCGGTCAGTATCTGATAACTTTTTATTTTGAATGGGTAGAGCCGCAATCAAGCTTCGGCGCTGCCGGATCAATTATCCTCTTAATGATCTGGGTATTTTATTCCTGCATGATCCTGACGATGGGAGCGGAGTTCTCACGGACCTATGCCATGCAAACAAATAGCGGCCGTAAAGCGCCTCCTGAGAACATCGCCAAACGAAAAGCCAGAAAAGATTAAAAAGAAGAATTCAAGAGACTGTTTATGACGGCGCCTCTTGGTTCCTTTTCCGAAACAGATAATTTGACTAATATCAATTTGTTTGGCAGTTGAATCTGCATAATAATGGCATGAATTGCCCCTTAAAAAGCAATATATTAACTCTAGATAAGCCTGTGCCCCGGTACACCATCTATCCGCCTGCGCCGTATTTTCAAATAGCTAAAGAAGGGGATAAAAGCACG
Source organism: uncultured Micavibrio sp. (assembly GCA_965216405.1). Lineage (GTDB taxonomy): Bacteria > Pseudomonadota > Alphaproteobacteria > Micavibrionales > Micavibrionaceae. Next base: position 857,557 of record OZ244161.1, read on the forward strand.
GAGCAACGATTATCAGAACTTAAGGCTGATAAAACTCTCTCTTTATATCTTCATGTACCTTTCTGCCCCAAACTATGCTGGTACTGCGACTGTCATACAAAAATTAAAAGAAGCAACAGGCATTAAAATCCACGGGGCAACCGTAGAAATGGAAAATATTAAACAATTATCTGATTTTGTTTGCACAGCCTGCACGTCTGAATTTCCCTGCAAGGATCTGGAATCTAAAAAATATACCGCGTAAATCGATATTAATTGACCAAAATCAAATTATTGAAAAACGATTATTATATAGTCACGACCATGGAACTTATTCAAACGATCAAAAACAGAAGTTTTATAAAAAAACCGGCAAAGAACCTTTTTTGGCCATGGATCGCTTATCAAACTGTAAAAGGCACGCTAACAACTTCCCTTATTTGGATTCCCCTCATCTACACCTGGCTGCATTAAGCCTTCTTTTGCGTCAATCTCGCTCAAAAAAATTCTTTTTTTAAGTAGTATTTTGACGATTCATTCTCAAAATGCTGGCAACAGAAAAAATCAAAAGCCCTGTGAGAATGCCTGGGGCAATTTCATATATGTACGCATTGAATCCTAGATAACGCCATACTCCCATACCTGCCAGTCCTCCGATCATCATCATAATCGCAACAGATTGACGTACATATTGTCCCAATACATAGACAATTAATAAAGGGGCAAAAGCACTCGCTAACGCCGACCAGGCTATTATCACCAGACTAAAAACGCTTTCATTTCCGCTCAATGCAATCACTAAAGCAATTGCGGTTATAAACACCGTTGACAGTTTATTTGCTATATAACCGGATATCTTTTTAGGAAGGAAATCCTGCGTAATAGAAGCCGTACAACTCAGAATTTGTGAATCAGCAGTTGATATCGTTGCGGCAAAAAGTCCCGCCAGAACAAGACCGACAAAAATATCCGGTAAAAGTTGGGCCGCTAAACTAGGCAAGGCAAGTTCGGCATCAAACCCTTCCGTATCGGGCAATAACAAACGTGCCATCAAGGCCACGCAGATCGTGAAAGTATAAAACAGGGCATACCAACTATAATAATATAGGCGCGCGCGACTCATTTGGCTGGGCTTTTCCATCGCCATAAACCGCACCATAATATGCGGTTGTCCAATGACTCCAACCCCGGCAAAAAACCAGCCTAAAACAAATAAGAATGGCCCAAAAACCGGGCCCAACTTATTTTCGGGCGGGAACAAATTCATATAAGTATCGGAAATGTCATAGAGACCACTCCAGAAAGCTGAAATCCCGCCAATTTCAATCAAGCCGATCACCAGCATTACCGTCATGGCCGCCACCATGACAAAAGACTGCGCTGCATCCGTCCAGATTGAAGCGCGGATCCCCCCTGCAAAGCAATAGAGCAGGACGATAGCAGCGCCAATAATCGCGCCGGTTGAATACTCCCAATCAAAAAGAACATGGAGGGCTTTGCTGCCTGCATTCAATTGTGCCGCGGCATACGTCCCCAAAAAGACCAGTGTAATCAGCCCTCCCAGCATACGCAGATATTTATAATCTACTCCCTGCCAACGGCTCAATGTACCGGAAAAACTGAACGAGTGATTATCTTCGCTTTTCTTCCGCAACCTTTTGTGGACAAAGAAAGAGGTTAGAAAATCACCTAAAATCCAGCCTATGGCCAACCATATCGAATGCAAACCAAACATATAGGTGAAGCCAATTTGCCCCACAAACATATAACCACTATTGTTGGTCGCAATTGCCGACAGGGCCACCAGCCATGGCTTTACATTCTGACCTGCCAACAAATAATCTTCGCTTGTCTTTTTTGCTTTCAATACAGAAGAGACACCGACAACAACGAATAAAAGAAGAAACGCAATAAAACTGAATAAAATCATAATGCCTTAACAATTGATGGTAATAAGACACAAGGTTAATGCACCTGCGGCTTTCATTCAACCACCCTGCTTCCATGAAGCAAGAATAATAGACACACAACCATCGGAAAGCTGCTTCTGCTATAGATTTTCGAAAAAAATAACCCGTCAGGTTTAATCTGTTACTTTTTTAACAAACTCGGATTTAAGCCCCATCTGACCAATACCCTGAATTTTGCAGTCAATATCATGGTCGCCATCAACAAGCCGAATATTTTTGACTTTGGTGCCGACCTTCACAACCGAGGACGACCCCTTAACTTTCAGATCTTTAATAACGGTCACCGTATCGCCGTCGTTTAGCTCTGTACCGTTAGAATCACGCACAATTTTAATATCAGGATCCGGGGACGCTGGTGACCACTCATACGCGCATTCGGGGCATACAAGTAAAGCACCGTCTTCATAAACATATGGTGATTGACACTTCATACAAGGGGGGAGTGCGCTCATTTTTTGATCTTTCTTCGTTTACAGGTTCACTTGAATGGTTTTTTCCCGGCTGGTAAGACCGCGTGTAATAGTCAGAGAAGACTTGGCAATCCCTAGAGCCTTGGCTAACAATTTAATAACGGCAGCATTGGCTTTCCCATCTTCCGGCGCGGCCGTAACATAGATTTTATACAACACGGAACCGTCAGCTGCTATTTCTTTCTTTATCCGCTCGGATTTTGCCTTTGGCGTAACCTTAACGCGCAATATATCAGGCGGATTTTGATAATCAAAAAGATCAAGCACGTTACCCTCCAGCTTTCTATATGTACATTTCTTGCCTTTAAAGAGACTTTACTGGCGAGCTATTGATACCTTGTTAAGATACTTCTCCCAAAAGCAAGGCTTTACAGGCGGCCATTATTCCCTTCTACGCCTGATTTTTATTTGTATTTATAAAGCTCTCACTATTCTCTATTGGTTTTTATACATAAACAATATATTTATCTGCACTTAACTTTATTTCCCGATCAAACACAAAGCAAACATAGGGCTTATTATGGATTTTCCTTACAATGATTTATTGATTAATTTTTCAGAATTTATAAATAATCATTTCATAGCCAAAGCAGCTATCACCAGCGTCCTAGTAATTTTTGCCACTTTTTTAGTCCGATTTATTTTAGTAAAAAAAATTAGAAAAAAGAGAGAAATATTAACAAAAGAACAAAGACGGTGGGTTAACAGACTTAACAATGCATCAACAACATTTGTTGCCATACTTTTGTTTTTTATTTGGGCGCCACAATTACAAACTCTTGCATTATCTCTGACAGCAGTTGCTGTTGCCATTGTATTATCAACAAAAGAATTATTGATGTGTCTGACTGGAGGATTTCTAACCGTTTCCTCGAAAGTTTTTGATGTGGGGGATTGGATTACTGTTGATGGTGTCACAGGCGAAGTAATGTCTATTACAGCCATGACAACAACAATGGAAAAAATAGAGACAAATAAAAAATCATATCAATTTACAGGAGAAATTGTTCAAATCCCAAATAGCGTATTTCTTACTAAAAACGTTGAAAATCAGATGTTTTTAAAGGACTTTATTTACTATGATTTTTCTATCACTGTTCAATATGCTGATCTGGATACAGCCTCGCTAATGGAAAAACTTAAAAAAATATGTTCAAAATATTACGCCGAGCATGAAGAAAAAGCGATAGCTTTTAATAAACGCGTAGAGAAAAAAGCTGGTGTTGATTTTCCTGACCCCCACCCTCAATTCTTCCTAAAAACCAGCGATTTAGGGCATAATATTTATTCTATAACTTTTTTTGTGCCAACCAGAGATGCCCAGAAAATAGCCTCTCATATAACATGTGACTTTTTATCTGACGTCCATAAACAAAAGAATAAATTAAAATTAGAAAATAATGATAAATCTGTGAATGGCTAAAATTCTCCTAGAGTGGGGAAAAGCAGACTAAATTGTAAAAACAGCCCTCTGACACTAAGTTTTGCGTAGGATATCTTTTTAATAACCGGGTTTAGATTGCTTAACACTTCGAAAGCTAGATTTTTCTATTTTTTAGTGTTTAGATAGAGATATCTAGCGCGTATGAATGATATAATCTTTCTTAAAAGCTCTATAATAGGATCTTGTTCTTATGACTTTAAAGCATCGCTGGCTGGCCCTGATTGGTTTTATCTTTGCAGCCCTTTGTGCGCTTGTTCTGCTACTTAGCTCCTCTTCTTTTTACCTTGATGAGAATGATCATAGCCTGCGTGGCATGAATCTTGCCAACTTTATTCTTTCCGATAAGGAGTTTGGCGGTGGCTTTTCCCTTGTCAATCAGGACGGCAAACCGTTTCAAAGTAACGAGTATCAGGAATATTACAAACTCATCTATTTTGGTTTTACTTATTGCCCAACCATCTGTCCGACCTCACTTAATAAAATAACTGAAGCGTTGTCTCTTCTTGAAAAAGAAAAAGCACAGAAAATCCTCCCCGTCTTTATAACTGTTGATCCCCAGCGTGATACGCCGGAAGTAATAAAGCCGTATGTGGCAGCGTTTCATCCACGCATGGTTGGATTGACGGGGACGCCAGAACAGGTAAACAAGGTTTTGGAACGCTATCGTATATTTGCGCAGAAGGTAGAAAACGGAGATCCTCAGGAATATATGATGAATCATACTTCTTTTATTTTTTTTGCGGCCCCTGATGACGAGGTAATCGGCGTCTTTCTGCCTTCTCAAAGCGCCGAAGATATCTCCCACTCGGTAAGGAACGTTATGAATTAGGCGCATTTGCGGATGATTTTCTGTTAAAGGCTATGGCTTTTGGTTATACTTTTGGTCTGTCTTGGGTATCTATGAGTTTTTTTTAAGGCCAACATCACTATTCAAAAAAAGGTACATCATGGACGAAGTTTTAGAAATTGTATTTAGTGACCGTTTTATTCCTCACGGATTTTGCTTTATGTGGCGTCCGGAATTGATTTGGATGCACGTTCTGGCAGATTTGACAATTGCATTGGCCTATTTTTCAATTCCAATCACGATTGTGGTTCTGGTCGCCAAACGTAAACGGTCAATTCCCTATATATGGGTTTTTCATATGTTTGCCGCCTTTATTTTTCTATGCAGTTTGACCCACATTCTCGAACTCATCGGTATCTGGCACCCTGTTTATTATCTGGAAGGGATTGTGAAGGTTTTTACGGCAGCCGTTTCTTTAGCCACAGCGTTACTTATATTTCCTTTGGTGCCAATCTTGTTGGACCGTTTTGAAAATGCTCAAAAACCCGCTCCTCCGCGCAAAGAAAAAAAGGATTAGAACTGTGTTCCGATGAAAGATTCTTCAAAAGAGGATAAAATAGAGCAAGGCCGGCTTCACGATGAGTGGCGAATTTTCAAAGCTTACAGCCGAATTTGCGTCATTGCGCTTATAGGCACGATTGTGTCTCTACTCTCTTTTCTGCTGATGCTCAATCATAATATGAATAACCTGGAACAACAGTTCCGCCATGAGGCGGCAACCCAGATTTTATCTTTAGAACATAAAATTAACATTCTGGAACAGTTTTGGGGAGACCTTCAGGTTTTTTATTCCGCGTCCCAAGAGTTAAGCGCAGAATCATTTGAACATTTCTCTCTGTCGATTTTAAAGCGCAGTGATCTGTCTTTTATAAGCTTTATTCCCGTTAGTGTAGGCACTCTGACAGAAGATCAGATATATCTGAAAACTAAGTCGCATATCCCGAAAGAGAGCATAAGAGAATTTCTCATTCAAAATTCTATCATTCGGGAAACAATTGAAGAGGCAAAAATATCAAGAAAAGTAACAAGTAGTATCGAATTCGAATTACCTTTTGTGGCAATGCCAGAGGAGCAAAAAGGATTGGCCGTAGTTGTACCGGTTTTTGCAAAGAACGGCGATATATCCAAGAAATCTGCGGCCGGTTACGTTGTCTCCTTTTTGGAAACAAAACCGTTTTTTAAACATGTTTTCCAATTATCCGAAGAACAGGAAAATCAAAAAAACATGAGTATTTATCTGAAAGATCCCGCGGAAGGACAAAAACATTTGATTTTTAAACATCAAAGCAACCATGATCTGGCGCCGGAATTTACGATAAATGAATTTCCTCAATATGAACCTGCCTTTCGTGTCTCACGCAGTCTCGCGTTTGGTTCGGAGACTTTAGAAATAGTTATAGCGCCGTCTTTTGCTTATCAGGCACAAAGTACGACCGGTGGCGTCTGGGCAGTACTTTTTCTGGGCATGACGTTAACTGCATCGTTTGCTTATTGGTTTCATCAACAAATCAAACAAAACTTGGAAATTGAACGCGTCGTTAATGAAAGAACCAAAGCGTTACAGGAGAGCAATCAGGAACTGGATGATTTTGTGTATGTTGTTTCTCATGATTTAAAAGAACCGCTGAGAGGGCTATACAGTTATTCGCAATTTTTACAGGAGGATTATGCTGATAAACTGGATGCTGCCGGAAAAGAAAAGCTGAACATGCTCAAAACACTTTCCATCCGTATGGAAGAACTCATCAATACGCTTTTATATTATTCCCGACTGGGGCGCAGCGAAGAGGCTTTTAAAGAAACAGACCTGAACAGAGTTCTCAAAAAAACGCTTGAACTTCTTGATCCAGTCATCACAAAGGAAAAGGCAGATATTCAGATCGATGATAAATTGCCGACTATTTCGTGCGATCGGGCGCATATTGGTGATATTTTTCGTAATCTTATTGTGAATGCCTTAAAATATAATGATAGTGATCATAAGATTGTTAAAATCGGTTATGATATGAATAATGAAGAATATCCAAATTCCATGGTATTCTACGTAGAGGACAATGGTATTGGTATTGAAGAAAAGCATCACGAAGCCATATTCAAAATGTTCAAAAGATTGCACGGCAGAAATGCTTATGGTGGAGGTACAGGGTCCGGTCTGGCTATTGTCAAAAAAATCGTTGATCGTCACAATGGAGAAATCTGGATCAAATCAAACAAAGACGGCGGATCAACATTCTATTTCATATTGAGGGAACATGCCTAAGAAGATAGATCGTTATATTCTAGTTGTAGAAGACAGTTCGGTAGATTACGAAATCACAATACGGTCTCTTCGCAAGGTAGGAGTAGATTATCCCGTTTATCGTTGTGAGGACGGTGACGAGGCCCTCCGTTTTTTAATGAAGCCTAATGAAAAAAGAACTCAGATGGGTTACCCCAGCTTGATTTTACTGGATCTCAATTTACCCGGTACGGACGGCAGGGATGTTTTATCGCAAATTAAAAATACCGCGGAAACACAAACCATACCGGTCGTGATTTTAACCACATCAAATAACCATAATGATATAAAGGCATGTTATGAATCTGGCAGCAACTGCTATGTGAAAAAGCCGACAAGGCCGGAAGAATATACAGAAATGATCAATGCTATCAAAGAATTTTGGTTTGAATGGGCGCTCCTACCTATGGAGGAGTACTAGGCTTGCAAAACCTGATAGACCTCTCTCTCTTTAACCAGCTTGTGGCTATTCTAGTTCTTGCAAGCGCTATTGGTTTTATCACAGTTCGTTACAACCAGCCCCTTATCATTGCCTTTATTATCACAGGCTTGCTGGCAGGTCCTAGTGCGCTAAACCTTGTAGGAGAGGCAGACAAGGAATTGATTGAAACACTGGCGCAGTTTGGCATTGCGCTTTTGTTGTTTATGGTTGGCCTGAAGCTTGATTTGCGTCTTATCAAACAAACCGGACTGGCAGCCTTACTGATTGCTTTGTTCCAGGTGTTTGCCACAATGAGCTTGGGAATGTTGATCAGTCTGTTGCTGGGAATGAGTATGGTCGAGTCTCTTTTTATCGGGATTGGTCTGGCTTTTTCAAGCACAATTATTGCCGTCAAACTTTTGCTGGACAAGCGGGTGATTGATTCTCTTTATGGGCGTGTTGCGCTGGGTATTCTCATTGTTCAAGATCTGCTGGTGATTTTGACCACAGTCGCAATTACGGTGGCCACAGGCGCTTCGGAAGCACAGACCATCGACTTCCAGGATATGCTCGGAGTTGTTTTGAAAGTGATTCTACTTATTACTTCCCTGACTTTGTTTATCCGGTACTTGGCAAAGCCGCTATCACATATGTTGGCACGCAACGGTGAATTGATGGTGGTTTTTTCCATTGCTTTAGCAGTATCAATGGCCATGCTTTGCGAATATTTTCACTTTAGCCGTGAGTTGGGTGGACTGTTGGCCGGCGTTGCCCTGGCCTCCACTCCTTATAACAATGTGATTGTCGGCAGGCTGTCCGCTTTGCGCGACTTTCTATTATTGTTTTTCTTCGCTCACTTGGGTGCCCATATGAATTTAAGCGGAATTGAAGCATTCATTCTGCCTGCGATCATACTCTCCCTATTTGTTCTCGTGGGAAAGCCGCTGTTAATCATGGCGATCATGCGCATGTTTCACTTTACCAAACGCGTGGGATTTATGACCGGCATTACCTTGTCACAGATCAGTGAGTTTTCACTGATCATCATGACGATGGGATTGGGTGCTGGCTTAATTAATCTGGAAACCTTAAATTTAGTTACGCTTGTTGGGCTTATGACCATGGCCCTATCGACTTACAGTATTTTATACAGCGAAAGCATCTTTGCCTTTATTGAAAACAAATTTCCCTTTTTTGAAGACAGGAAGTTTCCGGCATGGCAGGAAGATCAATTTGCCGAACTTCCCGATACTCATGACATTGTCATTTTTGGCATTGGAAAATACGGCAGTGCTATGGCACGGTTATTCGATGGGCATGGCTATAGCGTTCTTGCCATTGATTTTTCTCCCGATACTGTTGAAAGTGCGAAGAAAAAAGGGATTAAGACAATTTACGGTGACGCCTCCGATCCGGATTTTTTACAGCATCTGTCACTCGATCAAACAAAAGTAATCGTTTTTTCCTTCCACCATTATATTGTTGGCCCCATGACAACCGACGTTCGCCGGACGTTGGCAAAGCTTTTACGGGAACAAGGCTATAAGGGACATATTGCAACCACGTCCCACCATGCTGAACATGATAAAGATCTTCCCGATCATGGGATTGATATTATTTTAAGTCCTTACGAAGACGCTGCCTTTCACGGAACAGAACAGATCATCGGCTTGCTGTCGAAAGAAAGACGGAAGAGACTATAATAGAGTCTGGAAACCGTGTTTTTTCTACCCGGAACAAGAGTAGCCGCCGCCCATCCATTGCAGAACCTGGTTTTTTTCTGCCAGTTTAGCATTCGCGGCTTGTTTCAATTGTGTCTTGTGATTGTGACGACATAAAGAAAATTCGATCGTTTCAGGAAGAGACTTTGAATTTTGTACGATTTGGGATTTGCAGATGTAATATTGCGCTCCCCAATTTACAATTTTAAACGCTAAACCCTGATCTTCGGAGCTAGTAAGAATAACCACAGGCAGATTATTCACATTTGCTTCTCCCAGTTGTTTAAAAGTATCGCGCCTGCCATCGGTATCGGGCAGACCCAAATCCAACAAAATGATATCGATACTGCAGAAATCTGATTTCAAAAGAGCGCGCGCTTCTAACATGCTCTCTGCACGCAGAAGAGTATATTGTTGCGTAAAGCGGTTTGTCAGAACGCGCTTGACGATCTCGGTGTCAGTATCCGAGTCCTCAACCAATAATACAGTGACTGTCTGTTTCATTTGAATCTCCTTTATGTTTTCACACAATTGTAATCACCGCTCATCCACTTAATCACCATGTCTTTTTCTTCCAACTCATGGTCGGTTTCTTCTTGTATGGATTCTATATGCTTGTGTCGACACACGGCAAAATCAATGGCATCACATATCACTTCAGGATTGGATACAATGGCCGATTTAACGACATAGTCTTCGGCCCCTTTGTTAAGGGTGGTCAGAGCAAACTCATGATCTTGAAGACTGGTTAAAATAATAACAGGTATTTTCTCTTTCACATTGCCCATTCTGGCAAATGTATCATGACGATCTGTCGTATCGGGAAGTCCCAAATCCAGCAGGATAAGGTCAATATCGTATTTTTCTTCTTTAAGGATTGATTCCGCGGAGGCCATTGAATCGGCGTGGATAACACAGCAAGGATGAGTCATATGAGAGCCTAAAACCCGCCTCACTGCATAAGCATCGGTTTCACTATCTTCGATAAGCAGAATGGTAAGGTCGGTGATAACATCATCAACCGATTCCGTGCTCTTTTCTTCTATTCGATCAGTTTGCATTCCCACTATGCACTTTCCTGCTTAAAACTATACGATCAGCTAAAAATATAGCGGATCTCTATTACAAGCGTTACAAACCATTGTACATTTACATAATTAACATGGATTTAAGTATGCTTTTAATGAACCTCAAAAGCTCATCAAATTTATCTAAAATTGTATATCTTATTTCTGCCAGTCTACTATGAATCACCTTTTTGATCCATAACTTTTCCGATGAAATAAAGTCAGCTTGTGTAAAATTATTATGGAACAAACGCTCTTTATTATAAATGGCGGAGAGGTCCGAGGTCCTTGAAATGGATAACCCCGTAGTTAATTAAAAAGATATTTGAAAACTCCGGCTCTCATGAACCGGAGTTTTCTTTTTAGAGAACAATTTGAACCAAACTTATAAGAAACAAAAATTTCTACTTCAATTTTATGTAGCAGAAGTTTTTTTAAAAACTATCTTCAATTGGATTCTGTACCTTTGTTTTTAGAACTCGCAATGGGGGGAGTAGTGATTATCCCATACACAAGCATGGAAGTTCCTATAATTAAAAACGCAATACCAGGAACAATACCCCCCTTCAAAATAAAAATAATACCTATTACATCTACAAGCATATGCAAAGTAAACCATTTAACAATATGCATAAATCCATCCCAAGTATGTAAATGTTCATCCGTTTCATCAAAATGTGGGTATGGGATAGAATGGTTTTCAGAAGGAATGTTTTCTACATTTTTAATTTCCTCCGTTATATGTAGACGGGGATGACTCTCAAACTTTGTATCAGTATATATCTGGTAAGCCATAATTGATTTCCTAGCAGTTACTTTCCTTAAATTTTAAGCAAGAAACCGCTACGAAAGAGGTTTCTTGCGAAATTATTAGCAACGATTGCGGGAGGCGCGCGTTTTAACGCTCGCGTCATTATTGATTTCTAAATCCAAAGCTGACAATAACTTTCATCAAGAGCATCAGTCTCATGAAGTGTCATCAGCAAGGGTAGATTTTTAATGAGAGCCTTTACCGCCTTTGCGGCCCGCTTCTTTTGCTTTTTCAGATCCTTTTCTAAACTGACCTTGATTGTTATTATTTTGCTTTTGTTGATTTTGTTGGTTCTGATTTTTATTAGGCATTTTTTCGTCCTTTCTTTTAGGGTTAAAACAGCATGCTTTACCCGCATGCATTGTCTCCAATACACGCTTGCCGCTGGAGGTTCCCAAAAAAGAAAATTTTCTTTTCTTAAAATTATTAGCCAATAATCACCCCCTTCAAATCGCATCAGGTTTAGCATTGACGCAAAATTTTCCGCTTGTTCTTCTTTAAACTTTTCGAAGATGTAGTGATCTTTTGCAAACATAATGAAATCTCCCCTTCCTAGCTTGTTTGTAACCCAATTAAGAAGAAACAAGGTCCTGTTTTTCTGATATACAGCTAAAATAATGACAACTGGTCATCGCGCGCATGGCGGCGAAAATAATTTGTACAAAGCGATGGAATTCCCCGGTTCAAATTATACCGTTTCTTAAAAAGGGTCATCATATCTGCAATTTGATCGGCATAGTTTCCCTTACCCCGCATCCGCGTACCAAATGCAGAATCATATAATTTGCCGCCACGAATATCTTTAATGTGGCTGAGCACTTTTGCGGCACGATCAGGAAAATGTTCCTCCAGCCAGATCGCAAAGTGATCCTTGATACTATAAGGTAAGCGCAACATGGTGTAATGCGCTGAGCGTGCACCTGCTTCTGCCGCCGCTTTCAGGATGTTGGGAATTTCGTGATCGGTCAGCCCCGGTACAACAGGACCGATCATCACTCCGACCGGAATACCGGCCGCGCTTAATTGTTCGATGGTCTGTAACCTTAAATACGGCTGTGAAGCGCGCGGCTCCATTTTGCGCGACAGATGACCATCCAGTGAGGTCACGGAAATTGTTACATAAGCCCCATACCAGCTTGCCATTTCACTTAAAATATCAATGTCACGCGTAACCAATCGGTTTTTGGTGATAATCGCGGCCGGATTGCGAAAATCCTGCAAAACCTGCAGACACTGACGGGTCAGTTCAAGCTCCCGTTCTACAGGTTGATAACAATCTGTAACACCGCTAAAGAAAATCGTTTTTGGGTGCCATTTTTTCGCTCTCAATTCCTGTGCTAAAAGCTGCGGCGCTTTGAGTTTTGCAAAAATCTTGGTTTCAAAATCCAGTCCGGCTGATAAGCCGAGATATTCATGCCCGGGCCGGGCATAACAATAAATGCAGCCATGTTCACACCCGCGATAAGGATTGAGAGTGGTCTCCATACCGACATCAGGACTATCATTGGTAGAAATAATGCTGCGATTTGTATCGGGAATAATTTGTGTTCGCAGCTGGAAATTGTTTTCCTCCTCCCCATACGATATTTCGTCAGCAAGGTTTTGCCAATCACTGTCCTCCTTCTCATGACGCAAGGATTCAAAACGTCCGTTCGGATTGTCAATGCTGCCACGTCCGCGAGTCTGTTGGCGTTTGAATTTAATAAGCGCTTTATTCATGCCGATTCTATAGCATAAAAAACAGGAATGTTCTACTTTTGTTCTATTGGTTATGGAACTTGTAACAGACTAATTATGTTAGAAAAACATCAGCATAGAAAAGGAAACCGCCTGACATTGTCTAAACAAAAAACATCCCCGCTTTTTTATGCCGTGCCTTTTTTATTTCTGGGCATGGCGTTCTTTGGGAGCGCCACGCCTGTCAGTAAGCTGGTGGGAGAAGATATGCCAATGATTGCCGCTACCGCTATACGGATGGGATTGGCCGCCATTATCTTGCTTCCCTTTGCTCTTTTGAAAAGCAAAGATTTATTCACACTGTCCAAACATGACTGGTTGATTGTCTTCGGGGTCGCCCTTATCGGGAATATCGGTTTTAGCCTCTTTATGCTTTTCGGAATGCAGATGGTCAGTGGGGTATCAGGCGCGATTATTATGAGCCTCACACCTGCTTTAACAGCCATCGCCGCCGTCATTTTCTTAAAAGAGTCTGTCAATATCCGTAAGCTCGGCGCGTTGGCACTGGGGTTAGCGGGCGTACTTATAATGAATATTAGCGGCGGAAACAATGATTCCGGCAGTAATATCTGGCTCGGTTCTTTATTGATATTGGCAGCGATATGTTGTGAATCCTGCTATACGCTTCTTGGCAAAGTTGCCACAAAAAACATGCAGCCCCTTAAACTTGCCACGCTCTCTGCTTTACTGGCGGGCGCCCTCCTCTTGCCATGGTTTTTATATAAATTACCTTCGCTGCCGTGGAACGAATTAAATGCAAAGGATTACATGGCCTTAAGCTGGTGGGGCGCAGGGACAATGGCATTAGGATCAATTTTTTGGTACTCTGGCGTACAAAAAGTACCCGGCCATGTCGCCGCCGCGTTCATGTGTGTTATGCCGATCAGTGCGCTGACGCTCTCTTACTGGCTCCTCAATGAAAATTTTGAATGGATACATCTTCCAGGCTTCGGCCTCGCTTTCGCCGGTGTCCTGCTCATGGTCACTGAACACGCTAAAAACTAGGTAAAAGCTGGAAGAGACCGTTTCTTTCATAATGTGATCTATGCCCCATATCTCGCCTGTCAGAAAGAGGAAAAACCCTGCAAACTCAGCCCAAATCCAGCAAATTTAGCCGCATCTTAAGATTTTTACATTTTTTAGAAGAAAGGCTTGATTTTCATGCACCTAAGCTATTATAAAGCAGTGTCTTTAAGACTATTTCTACACGTCCCGTTCGTCTAGGGGTCTAGGACACCGCCCTTTCACGGCGGCAACACGGGTTCAAATCCCGTACGGGACGCCAAGAACACTTCCGATAAAATCTTATAACTTCCAAAAAATGTTGATTTTACAAGGGTTATAGCGCAATATTGTTCCTAGAACTTACCGTGCCTTCTTATAAAATCCTGAAATATTGGGGGTATGGAAAGGGGTAGAAATTTAGGGATATAAGGCTACACCCCCATGAAACTCACAGCAAAGAAGGTTGAAGCAGCTTCCAGAGACAAAAACGGCGGTAAGCTATTTGATGGCAAGGGGCTGTTCTTAGAGCTTCATAAGAACGGCAGTAAGTACTGGCGATACAAATATAGGTCCCCTATCACCAAAAAGGAGAAACTTTACTCGTTGGGGGTATACCCGGAGATAAGTCTCGCTGAAGCCAGAGAAATGCATCAAAAGGCTCATAAGCTCGTATCCCTAGGTGAAGACCCAATGGAGGTCAAGAAAGCTTCCTTAGAGGAAAAGCGCATAGAAAAGGCCACTACGTTTGAGGTGGTAGCCAAAGAATGGCTTGAATATAAGAAAATGGAGTGGTCGGACGTAAATTATGAGCAAACCCGTAACCGCCTTGAAAAAGATTTCTATCCAGTAATTGGATATGTTCCAATCAAATCAATAAATCACCAAATGCTTATTGATTTAGCAAAGAAGCTCCAAGAGCGTGGCGCCAATGAGCTTGCTAAGCGATCTATACAAATGTGTAAACACATTTTTCAATACGCCATCATTAATGGCTATGCAGAAAAGAATATAGCTGAAGATTTAAAAGGATTTATTAAGACACGTCCTACCAAATCTTTTGCATCGATTGAGCCTAAAGATTTACCAGACTTGCTAAAATCCATTGATAGGCACAGATCGCATATGCACCGACAATCTCAAATAGCCCTTGAATTAATGATGCTGACTTTTGTGCGTACGGGAGAGCTTATTAAGGCGGAATGGGGAGAGTTTGATTTAGAGGAAGCTATTTGGACTATTCCGGGCAAAAGAATGAAGATGAAAAATGATCATCTTGTCCCTTTATCAAAGCAAGCTATCTCACTTATTAAAGAACTAAGAAACTTACATCGTAATAATCATTGGGTCTTTCCTAGTCGAACAACCTCTATGAACCATATGAGTAATAACACTATCCTTATGTCTCTAAGGCGTATGGGCTACGCGGGAGTAATGACTGGTCATGGGTTTAGATCACTGGCCATGACGACAATTATGGAGCGTCTTAAATATCCCTATGAAATACCCGATACACAGCTCGCCCATGGTAAGGGCGGCTCAGTCAGAAAGGCTTACGACAGAGCTAAATATTTAGATCGGCGCAAAGTCATGATGCAGGACTGGGCAGACTACTTGGATAATTTAAAAAGATAAAAATATGGTTTCTAAAAACAATCAATATTGGACTTTGGGTGAGGCCGCCGTTTGGATAATTACTAGGAATGAAGGAAAAGTTTTAAGGATTCCTGAAAGTAGCAGAGGCATGTTCAAAGAAGCAATAAAAGTTCTTCCAGATTACGATGATGAATTTTATACAGAGTATAATACTGCTGTCCAAACAGCCGTAAAAAAAATAAAAGAGGGTTGCAAGGATGGATCTATAAGATCCTATGGACAAAAAAATAATCAATCCCGAATAGAGATTATTCCAGCTTTAGATTGGTCAACACCACAATCAAAGTTGATGCCAAAAGAAACGGATTGTTTGTACAATGGGCAAAATTGTTCTTGGATAAATCTATCTTTTTCAAAGGATGATTTAGTAACTAATTTTACAGGTAATAGGGCAGGAAAAAGGGGCAGAAAACCCAAATTTAATGAGGATATAAAATATTTTGAGAAAATGCATGAATTAATTATATCCGGGAAAGCCAAAAGTTATACGGAAGCCGCTCAGATGGTTGCTAATCCAAATCAGGAAAATTCAGGAGAAAAGTGGACTATTGAAGGTAGAATAAGAAGGGATTACTCAAAGTGGTTAAAAATTAACGACAATTAAAAGCAATTAAATACCAAGATATATCTCTCAGGTTTTTATAGCCTTTCTTAAATCTTCATAAGAAAGGAAAAAGTATGAAACCAAAATCACAAGAATTACCCGTTATCTCAGTTAATAGAGTTATTAGATTGCCAGAAGTGAAATCTATCACAGGCCTATCTACCAGCACTATCTATGCAATGATGTCTGAAGGACTGTTTCCTCCTAATATTAGTTTAGGGGCTAGAGCGGTTGGTTGGATTGAAAAAGATATTCAGGATTGGATAAATGCGAAAGTGATCCCAGACGGCAATGGAGAGGACAATGCATAGATATACTTATAACGAGAAAATACATCCCTCTTTTATGCTCCATCGTACAGTCACAGGTAGGACAGCATCTTCAGCGCCGAATGCTCAAAATTTCCCTAAACGTGGTAAAGGTGCATTAAAAGATTTGGTAAAAGCCAATCGTAAAATCTTTAAAGCACGAAAAGGATATAAGCTTATTGAGGTTGACTTATCACAAGCTGAATTAAGAATAGCTGCATGGATGGCTAATGAAACCACCATGATTAACATTTATAAAAAAGGCGGGGATATTCACGCCGCTACTGCGGCTAATGTTATGGGTATATCTTTAAAAGCTTTTTATGAGTTAGACGAAGACACCCAAAGTGCAAAACGCTTCATGGCAAAAGCTGTTGGATGTTTGCTATGAGTAAGTTTAAGTGTGAAGAAAAACATCCCAGATGGCGAAGCGATGAGAAAATATTAAAAAAGCTAAAAACTTACAATATCGGTGATTTAGAATTAACAGGAAGAATTGAAAAAAGATTTAGAAGCAGAAGATACTGTGAGGTCTTTTGTTATCATTGTAAAAAATCTCATTGGATACTTGTCGATAATATTTTAGCTAAAAAGACTACTAATTGTAAATGTCAAAGAGGAAGAAAATATCATGCTCCACCTGAAGTTGTGAAAACTCTAGGACAGAGATATGACGCAATTGTTCAAAGATGCACTAGAGACACGCATTGTAGCTCTCCTAACTACAAGGGCAGAGGAATTAAAAATAATTTTCAATCAAGAGAGCACTTTATAAAATGGGCTTTACAGAAATATCAAATTAGTGATTTTAAGGATATGGATTTTGATAGAATTGATAATGATGGCCATTATGAACCAGAAAATCTTCGATTGGTTAGTAGATCAGTGAACAATCGCAATACAAGAAGATCTATAAAAAACAGAAAAAAAAAAAAACGATTAGAATAAGAAAAAAAGCGTTTTAGAGGTAATTGAAACTGGTTTCAATTGACAAAAAATCAGTAAACCATTCTGACCCCTTTTGAACCATTTTTGAGGTAGGCTGTTTTATCTGTTTATTACACGTTTTTTCACGGCTTTTTTCTTTATATCCTCGATATGCCTTGCAACTCTAAACCCACCTGATAATCTACTAGCAGATCAGCTTAAAGCTGATTCGGAGTTTAGTATCTCCTTCATACGCGGCATTCTAGACACTGCCGTTAAATGTGTCGCCTCGGCTTTATGGCCGGTGGCGATGCTATGTACAGGCGCAAGCTAAAAACATCGCGCCGTCTCGTATGAGCGGATACTAACACCGGCCACCAAGAGCAATCTTGGTGGTTTTGTTATTAAACATACGAGAGGAAAAACAATGAATAAAAATACTGAAGTTGATGAAAGTGTTCGAGATTACTTGAAATCACAAGAAGGAAAAACAGATAAGAATAAAAAGACTATCCAACATATAGAACCTTCTGCGGTGTATGTATTGGCAGGGTTTTGTAGTTTTATCTTTCCGGGCTTAGGGCAATTACTGCTTAACCGAATTTTAGGGGCGGCCTTGTGTTTCGTGAGTGCTGTTTTGTGGTGGATTGTTATGCTTAACTTTATACAAGAGGCAGGTAGCTTTATAACGGTAGCTATTCTAATCACGATTACGATTATTCCCAATATCGTATCTGCTTATTTAGCGGCAAATGGAGACTAAACGAGAAATATGAATTATTGGAATTTGGATAGATTTGGCCGTGTCCGGCTATCACAGAATTTCTATATGCGGGAGTTTCTTTATTCCGAAATAGCCAACTTCTATCAAATCTCTAATTTACCACATGATCCCCCTGCTATTATTGCGGCAGGAGAAAAGCTTGCTCAGGAGCTTCTGGAACCATTACAGCAAAAATACGGAAGATTACACATCCGAAGCGGCTATCGTTCACCAGCGTTAAATCTGGAAGGAAATAGAAGGGGTTTAGGATGTAAATCAAACGATAAAAACTGGGGGCGCAAAATATGGGGGTATGATAGGGAAGGATATCTAGGGGCTATGGCCTGCGTGGTCATTCCCTCATTTCAGAGCGAATATGAGCGTACTGGTGATATGTCTCCTGTGGCTAACTGGATAAATGCTAACCTCAATCCGTCAGAGCTGATTTTCTTTAAAAAACAAGGAGCTTTTAATCTTGGTTGGCGTGAGAAGTTTAAAAAGCTTAATATAGGCAATTAAATAGAAAACTTACAAAATATAAAGATTTTGAAATGAATAGATTTTGGTGGGTTAATCATAAACAGACTTTTCGGCAGGAAGTACAAGGTGGCTATCTGTGGTCCCCTAAGCGTGAGGCAAATGGTGCCCGTAGTCAATTTTATGATAATATGCGTCAGGCAAAGCCGGGAGATTTTGTTATATCTTACGCAAACGCTCAAATTGCTAATATAGGGATTATTACCGGTTATGCATTTAGCGCGCGTAAACCGGCAGAGTATGGCGACATAGGTTCGTACTGGGCTGCAGAGGGATGGCTTCTACCTGTGGCTTGGCAGGAGCTTGAAAGAGTTTTGCAACCAAAAGAAATTATTCAAAGCATTCGTGAGCATTTACCTGATAAGTATTCTCCAATTAATCCTAAAACAGGGTTTGGAAACCAAAAAGCTTATTTAGCTAATATAAGCAAAGATTTATTCAATATCATATGTGCCGAAACTAGGTTTGAGCCACTACAATCAACTTTTTCTCCTGCCTCTTCACGACAAGAGATAGTGAAAGGACTTGAGGATGTAGTGCAGCAAAGCATCGAAAATGATATATCCTTAAACAATACTGAGAGAAAACAACTGGTCAAAGCTCGCATAGGTCAGGGAATTTTTCGTAGAAACCTGTTCGCGATTGAACTGAAATGCAGAATAACGGGAATTGATAATCCATCCTTATTATTAGCAAGTCACATTAAGCCGTGGCGTTCGTGTGATACTTCTATAGAGCGCCTGGACGGTTGTAACGGTTTGCTTTTAACTCCTGACGCAGATCATTTATTTGATCTTGGTTTTATAAGCTTTTCTAGCGACGGTAATGTACTTCTTTCTTCTAATTTGCAGTCAGATGATATGGCACGCTTAGGCCTCAGGGAACATTGTAATAAAAATTGCGGTTTATTTAATGATAAACAGGCTGCGTATTTGGAATTTCATCGAAATGAAATTTTCATGAAATAGAGCTGAATAGATTTACCATAAAATTCTTACGCCTAAGCTCTCGATTTCTTTACTTGGGATTCTTTCTACAGAAGATTTGTGATAAAATTAATCAAGCTCTATGCTAGCTAAGGCATTGAATGATCATAATATATGAAGCAAAAACTTAAGAGGGCGCTTTGGCTAAAGTTGTAAAATTGAAGAAAAAAGAAAGTGCCGCACCTCAGCTAAACTGTGCGGATTTGTTCTCGGGAGCTGGCGGTTTTTCGCTGGCTGCCCAAAATAGTGGCTTTAATGTCAAGTTAGCTATTGAAAACGACAAACATGCTTGTGCCACTTATCGTCATAATCTTTGCACATCAGATGATGAACCTAAGCTTTTCGAGCGTGATATTACAGAGCTTGATCCGTATGAAATATATGCAGAGACTTTTCATGGAATGCGGTGCGATTTATTGTTAGGCGGCCCTCCTTGCCAAGGGTTTTCTGCACATAGGATAAAAGATGCAGGGGTTAAAGACCCTAGAAATAGCCTAATTCACACTTACTTTGAATTTGTCAAAGCCTTTCAGCCTTCTCTTTTCCTAATGGAAAACGTGCCGGGTATGTTGTGGCCTAGACACGAAAGCTATTTGAAAAAGTTTTACAAGGCTGGGCAAGAGGCTGGCTATTACTTATATGACCCTGTTGTCTTAGATACGCGTGATTATGGTCTGCCGCAACGCCGTAAGCGTGTATTTGTGTTGGGTGTAAGGGCTGGTGTGAATACAGATGATTTTGAATGGCCTTTAAAATCTACTCATGGAAATGAGAAGGCAAGACTCCAGAGTGCCGGTTTATTACCATGGGTGAATTGCGTAGATGTTTTTAGAGGTTCTCCTAAAGGAGATGAAAACAATATACATATGAACCACTCAGAGGAGCTAATCGAGATTTTCAAAAGTACGCCAGCAAATGGTGGAAGCAGAAAAGACTCATGCAGAGTGCTTCAGTGCCATAAGGATCATGATGGGCATAAAGATGTTTATGGCCGGATTGATCCTAAACAGCCAGGGCCTACAATGACTACAGCTTGCATTAATCCATCCAAAGGTCGGTTTGTTCACCCTACACAGCATCATGGTATTACGCTTAGACAAGCGGCAAGATTGCAAACGTTTCCGGATAGTTTCGTATTTAAAGGCGGTCTTATTGCGTCGGGTCAGCAAATAGGCAATGCGGTACCGCCCATGATGGGGGAGTGCCTAATAGCGCATTTGAAAAAACTTGTTTTGCGAATTAACGGTGAAACTGATCAACTAAGCCGTAAACAAAAAACAGCCTGATACTAGGCCAGGTTTTTATTAAAAGGTAGTTACGCGTGGTTTAAGATTTTTAATAGTTTCTGCATTGTCTAAAATTATTAATAAGCTTCTTGCCCTTGAAAACCCTACATACAGCAACTGATCGTTATTTAGAGCACTATTTAAGTCAATTAAAATAATGACTTCTCTTTCCAATCCCTTAAAGCGATATATGCTGTCCAGTACGATTTTCTTTGAATCAAGATCATCTGCACGACAGCATGCATATTTTCCCACAGATAGCGTCTTATAAGTTTCAAATGATTTAGCTGTCAGTATGGCTATTTCAGTTTCGGAAATGCCTTCATTATTTATCAGTTTGTTAAGTAATTTCTCCAGCTTTCTATCGCGGCTTTGTTCATCCGCTTCCATCCATTCAATATCAAGACCTTCCGGCCCTAAAGATTCCAAAGTCTCTCCGTTATAAAACGTATGTGATCCCTTAAAAATAGGTTTTGTATTTCTTATATTTTCAAACAAACAAAAAGAAGTTTCTGACAATGTTTGTAGGTTACCGATATTTTGTTGATAAATTTTCTGATTATCATCATAAAACAGATACCAAAACCCCTCTTTAGGATCTTTTTGGCAAAGGGTAAGGCTTTCCAGCCATTCATTGTTAAAATCTTGGCCTTC
The DNA here is from genome assembly GCA_965216405.1 of uncultured Micavibrio sp. Lineage (GTDB taxonomy): Bacteria > Pseudomonadota > Alphaproteobacteria > Micavibrionales > Micavibrionaceae. The sequence continues at coordinate 879,025 of OZ244161.1, forward strand.
ATCAATAATAACAGCATCATATTTAATATTTGGATTTTGTTCCAAAGCAGCCAAAAGAACGTAAGGCAATTCATCCCAATATTGATCGGAAGTTTTGTCTGGTAGTAAAATCTTCGCTTCTGCTGCAGCCTTCAGGCAAAATTGATGGAATGTGGAAACATGTATATTCTTAAATTCGTTTAACAAGTCTCCAAGATATTTACAAAGCGGTGTATTAAAACAAAGAAAAAGCACGGAATATTCTTTCTGAGCCAACATTTTTGCTTTTTCTATAGCCAGGGAAGTTTTTCCTGTTCCTGCACCTCCAGAAATAAGCATTTTTCTGTTATTTTCTGTTTGCCTGAGTAGCTTTTTTTGCTGCTCTGTAGCTTCTAAGATTTTAAACTCGCACGATCTTATTTTGGAAAGAAGGGAAGGTTCTAGGCTAAAGCCTTGATTAAAGAGCTTGGTCAAAACTTCTATACCCGCCTTACCCAATGGGGCGTATTTTGTATTGGTACCGGGCGGTTCACTCAAAAGGGTTTTAAAAACTTTTGCACCTAAATTCGCCATATCTTCCGAGAACATAAAAATGTCGAGCGGCATATCTGCCCCAAGGTCGGAGCCCGATTTAGGTTTTCCCGAAGCGGGAAAAACAACCGCATGCTTTGTTCTTACATAGCCGAGCCTATTCCCCAACGTCTCTTTTAGTTTGCCTAGGATAACATGTTTGGAATCTCTTGCTTGTTGAATCGGGTCTTTGATTTCATACACGTTATTCCCCGCACTCTTAGAGTACCATTGCCGATTTTTTTCATCCCTGGAAATAACACCGCCTTTTACCTCTAAAACGATATACCCAAAATTTTCATGAGCTATAACAAAGTCTGCTTCTCCGTCCTCTCTATTATTCTTTTTGTGCGGGTCCAGCCAATTGCAGTTGTAAAAAACATAAAAACCATCTGGCAGGGTCTTTTTTAGAGCCTCATATACGGCTAGTTCTGCGATCCGCTTAGGATCAGACATTATATCTTCGGTCAAAATTTCAGGGTGGATAATTGCGGGCATTATTCCTCCAGTAGTTTTTCAAAGAACCCTTTAAACTTTGTATCAGGGCTGCCTACCAAGAGGGCTCGATCTAAGAAACGATTAAAAAACTCGCAGGATGTTTCAGGTACTAACGCACAATTATGGCAGGCGGATAGATTGAACGTTTCAGATTCACTGGACATGCCTTTAATGCAGAGTGGATCAGAAGAGCACCAGCTTGCTTTTGCGATAGCCCCTTTTATTAGAGGCATAAATTTGTCATGTTCAGACATTCTGGCCAGGCCGCCCAAGGTGCCCTCCGCATCACTTGAGGCGGTGTATAGCAAAATGCCGTTATTACTTTTTTCCCCTTCATTACAGTATATGCGCTCTCTAATCGACGCTGTATCATAACCACATTCAAGGGATATATGGCGCATAACTACATGCGCCAATGTGTGCAGTAAAAGGAATTTTGCCGTCACCTTAAGCTGTCTTTTGACATCTTCACCGACAAAATCTTTCCATTCTTTTTCGTAGGCAGCGTCTATTTGCTTGGCTCGTAGTGCAATTTCTTCTTGCTCGCACCATTTATCAAGTAAATCGTCATTCAGACTAAAAAAGAGGCCCTCACCCCTGACTTCAATAGCTGGCAACCACTTTAGGTCTTTATTGCTGGAGATTTGACCAAAGTCGGATTTTCCCGATTCAAAAGAGCTGGCCGCTTGATTGATGCGTGTAAAACTTTTCAGAGCGCGAACCTCTTTTAAACGATCAACCCTAATAGAGCGAGATACAAATTTGGACAGTTCTTCAGGAACTTTCTGCTCCGTTGTCTTGAAATCACTGTCATCAAAAGTATGGGTGTATTTGAATAAGGATTCGCCTGTGAAGCTATATAGCTCATCATATTTTAAATTTTCCCGTTCCGGGGTGGCCAGGTACTGTTTTCTTCTTATGATTTCGTTTGAAATGTCTTCAACAGACATTTCAAAGTTATCAGATACATCAGTTAAGAGAAGCTCAACAAGTTTTGGAAGATCATTTTCATCAGCATCAGCAAGTCGATGCCACTCAACATCAAGAGCTTCTTGAAAGGCATCGGACCAAGGAGGGATGCTTAATGCTCCTTCCTCAACGGGAATGTACAGATTTGATGCCCCTCTTTGTAAGACGCGTAGTTCTTCACCACACTTTTCTGTGCTTTCTCTTAACCACGGTCTGTGACCGTTACAGCGGTATCCTCTAAGAGCACCGCTACTGAATATATCTCCCATGCTTCTACTTGCCCCGCATCCCTTAGCTGTACAGAGTAATTTCAAGCTTGAAAGGCCGGTACCACCTTCACTTTTCAATTTAAGAGAGCAACATCTATCCCCTTGGCAACGTTCCTGATTTTCGGGGAGCATTTTCAGCCAATAAAGCCAAGGAAACTCGTCGAGGTGACCTTTAGAGCAGGCAACAACAAATCGTGTGGGTACCACGTAAACTTTTCGTCCTTTTTCCGACGTGCATTTGTTACACCATCGGGTAGGGTCACCGTCTTCTTTTCCCCACTTTTTAGCGATTTTCACGGTAGAGCATGTTGGGCATTGTAACCATTTAGGAAAGCGAAAGCCTGGTAATGCAACGCGTGGTTTATCTTGTTTATCCGGGTAATTGCTCCCAATGTCTACGGGAGGTAAACGAAAACCTTTTACTTTTAGTTTGCTTTGAAGGCGAGGCTCGCTAATTTTTTGTCTGGTTTGCGGAAACGGTGGCTTTGCAAACTCATCCCAAAATTCAAGTCCTGGCGCAACAACGGACACAGGCCCGTCGCCAGCGCGGAAATCAATGATTGCTCCTGGACCGTAACTTAGAGCTTGAGAGCGTCTTATTTCTCCCAATTTATTGTTTCTGCTCATTTTTTGTTTTCATCCCCTCTTCATACGGCTTAGAAAATTCTTTTAGGAAAAATGCAGTTTGAGCCTCTACATTTCTCATGGTATTCGGTGTTGATATGCCTTCCGATTTTTTACCGTAGGCGGCGTATAGTTGAGCTACGTCATCTGCTGAGACAAGCAGGGAATTTTTCCTACCGGACCAATAGTATTTTAGACCATCTCTATCTTCCCATTCATTAAGAATATGCTCGATTTGTTTTTGGGTATCTTCCAATTCCCGATAATCTATGGTTTTTACTCGATCCACAATGTAAGGAACAACCAGTTCTTCAACTTTTTGTCTTAAATCTGAGGTTAGAACAGGGTTACTGTTTAGCTCCGGTATCATGTGCTGTGCCAGAACAATCAAAGCCGCATGTAACGCTTTATCCCTAGCTCTGGCGGCAAAAGGTGTAACGCTGCTACCTTCCAGTTCACGATATAAGCTTTGGTGCCAGGTTTTAAAACTTTCATAATGTGCCCTGTCTCTGGTTTTGTTGTTGTTATACAGAGTGACAATTAAACCGGGAACACTTCCCCGACCGACCCGGCTTGTAGCTTGAATGTATTCTGACATGGTTTTAGGCTGGCCTGTGACAAGCATTAAGCCCAATCGCGGTATATCGACACCTACACTCAACATATTTGTAGCTAGAAGAATATCAATAAAATCATGGTCGTCTTTTTCGAGCTCCAATCTTGAAAGAATCTGAGGGATTTCTTTCGATTTTTTACGGCTTGTCATTTCTTCAGGTGCATTTAATACCCGTTTATCCTCGTTTCTTCGTTCCGCATATGATTTGAGGTAAGTTTCAACGTCATCTTGCATTACAATCAATGCACCTCCCAATACGCGAAGCGAATTAAAATAAGCTACTAAGGTTGAAAAATTATCAGCTTCATCTTCACTTATATTTTTGTCTTGGAAACTTTGTATTAAGGAGGCGGCTACAGCTTGCAACGCAAACTTCTGTGATCGTCCTGCCGTTGTAATTCCAATATATATACGGCCCGGCGAATTAAAATCCGTTTTAGCAAAGCATGAGTTGTCAGCGTCTATTATCGGCGGCGGGAATTGATAGGCGTCACGATCAAATAGTGCTTTCACCTGTTCTTTTGCCCTTCTGATCGTGGCCGTTGATCCTATAACTTTGGGTTTATAACCCTTGAGGCTACAAAATTTATCTATTGCTGTTTCATAAATACCGACAATGGTGCCAAGCGGACCTGAAATCAAATGAAGTTCGTCTTGTATGATGAGGTCAGGAGGATTGTGCGGAGTATGTACACCAAAAAGATTAATCGCATTTTTTTGTCTGACGATCTGAGCAAATTTATCTACGGTACCGATAATAAGGGACGGCAATTCTTCATATATATGATCGTCTACCGTTATAATAGGGATTTCTTTTAAGCCGTTCTGTTTTTGACATTCTTCATTTTTGCAAATCGCCAGTACGTGTTTCCGTGCATCGTTACACTGCCAATCGAGCTTTGAGCGGCAAATCGGGCACCTTTCAATTTGTGCTGGACTGGTATCTTGGTCGTTGCTAGCAAGGCACTCTACGGCTTGTTCATATTTATTCGGGGTGCTGTTTTGACCTACCCAAAGGCCGATTGAAAAACGTTTATCTCCTAAAAGAGAAATCATATCCGGCGAAGAATTTCTGACGGTTTCACAGGCCGTAATAAGAGAAGCAGCCCGCTCGTATTGCTGGATTGTTAATGTTCTAAGTGTGTATCGCATAAACACGGCAACGCCGTAGGCCAAAACTTTATCTTCAGTGTTAATCCGCCTGTAGAACAGTGTAAAAGCCGTCAGCAGCAAGTAGGCTTCCGTTTTACCGCCACCGGTCGGAAACCATATGAGGTCCATTATATTTCTATCATCAGATCTTTCGTCAGCTAGAGAGTGTAGTGCCATCAAAGCAAATGAGAGCTGAAAAGGTCGCCATCTTAAAATAGATTCTTTCGTTTTAGGTATTCCGTCAGGAAACCCTTTTTTCCAAGCGTTTTGAATTTGCATAGCTTTGTTAGCCAGGCGAAAAGCTTCATAAACTTTTGGGTTGTTTCGGATAAGGTCGATACCGGATTTCATTCTCGAAACAGCGATGTTTTGCGCGTTGTCAATGTTTTCGCGGGCTTGTTTCTTAAGAGAATCCTCCCCGAGATGGTCTATTTTTTCTTTTTCCTTCTCCAGCCATTTTTCAAACGCACCGACCAAAACCTCCAAAGATTTTAGGGCTTCCCCTTTTTCTTCTTCGCCTAAAAATTGGGCCGTAGGAAACTCAATTTTGTTTCGGCTAAACTCAGTATAAAATATCTCGTCTCCGCTCGGGTCTACGGAATACACTTTTTGTTGAGGAATCCATTCCGTTTCAACTTCCGCCACCTCTCCCTGTTCATTTTCGTTCCATACCGCAGAACAGGTATGTCCGGTCGCATATTCTTTTGTTTCACGGTAGATCAAGGCGGCGATACTTGTGTCTTCATCACTTACATAGCTTTGAACGGGTCTAGGAAATAGGGATGTTCCTTTTTCCGGACTGGCTTTGAGCTTAAACTGAAAAAGAGTAGCTCTCTCCTTTTCGTAATAGGGTGCATCAGGTTCAAAGCTGTTGCCGTTATACGCTTGTAAAGTCACTGTTACGGCGCTTTTATACCTTGAAGCCTTTACAAATAAAAATATTCGAGGGAGTCCATGCTCCGTTAGGTCTATTTCGTTTGTGCCTATTGCCACTTTCAAGGGTAAAGAGATGGAAACGGGTGTTCTTTTCCATCTGGTTTTGGCTTTTCTATCATTGGGCTTTTCGTCATATTGCTTGCCGTCATCATCAACCCAATAGGGGTTGTATATTCCACATTCTATAACAGCGATAACGCCGGGTAGGTGTTCTTCTGAATATAAAGAAAAAGAAATGCCAGCGGATGCCGGTTTAAAAGACCGGCTAATAGAAATTTCCGTGCCTCCATCTCCCTCTTGTATGCCTTTGCCTGCCTCGACTTCAAGTTTTTCATCATCTTCTCCCGCCATATGCTCGTTTTGCGGGAAAAGCATGCCTGTAAGATACCGATCTATAGGTCGTTCACCGATATCTTCTTCTTCACCATCTGCAGGCCCGATTAAATCTTCTCGAAGACGCTTAATGTATATATTCCTGGCTTTTTCCGACATTAGTAACGCCTTTGTGAACGTGCCGGAAATAAACAAGCGGGATAACCGATTAAAACAGGTGAGAGCCAAAACCCTGTTTCAGAGTATGGTTCATGCACTGTTTTAAGATTGGGATCATTCTCCGGCTTACATATGGTGCGAAGCCCCAACATATAAAACGGCGATCTCTTTATTTCGGCAGGCGTATTATAGCGGCCAAAAGAGCAAGCGATTTCAAACAAATCTTTATTAAAGGATTGATTAAACTCACCGATGATTTTGTCGACATCCTGTCCGTTTGATGAAGTCCATATATTATAAACATATTCTTCACCGCATTTTTCTCGTGCAGCCACCAATTCGCACGGAATTTGTGAGGCCAGTTCGGCCAATTTCTTTTGTGACTGCATAACGTCCGCTAAAGACCTTTTCTTTGAAACAAAAGAATATTCATCCAATTCTTTATTTAGGCCTATTTCTACTGTCGCCAGCTTGTATTTTCCCGGTGCTTTGCTTGTTAGCTGTTTATATACTCGCCCGCTTTCAAGGGATTGGGAAAATGTCTGTTTAGTAAATCCCTTTCCTACAGCTAATTCACCTTTTGCCCTGGTTGCGCCAACATATAGGACACGAGACTCTTCATCGTAATTAAAACCTTGTGTTTTTTCGGGTCGAAAAGGGAGCCTTAAAATAACATTGTCAGCTTCCCTACCTTTTGAGGCGTGTATGGTTCCCAAAATAGGACCTTTAATACCTGAGTCCGGGTAACAAAAGCTAATAGGAGGCGGATTTCGAGAAAGCACCGTTCTGAGGCGAAAAATATCTACATTTTCTCCTTTTCCGGCGACTGTCGTGAGTAAAGACCACCAATCTTCATAGCAATTAGCATCAGTTGTGTTTTCAAATAATGCAGCTCTTTCACGGCAAAGATCAATAAAGCGCTCTTTTGAAATTCTACGGTCAGGAAAATCACAAAATATGTAGCCTACCCAAGAAAATATGCCGGCGGGATGTCCCGACATCCGGGTTCTGTGCGATACGCCGTCTTGGCAGGCGAAACAAGAGGCTTGAAGCACCTCTGAGCGACGGCGAAACAAGACTAAGGTATTGTCCTTATCGGATAATTCTTTTGAATTGAAATCTCCCACCGCCCTGTCGGCTTGTTCTTTAATGAAGTTTTCTCTGTTTTCGAAGTCTGTTTCTCCTATATTGTCATTAACATAGATATCCAGCCGCAAATCTTCGATAAGCTTGACCAGTTTGGGATTGTTTGTTCTATGTATGGTTTTAAGCTCTTTCTCTTGAATTTCTTCGCCAAATTCTTCTCGTACACAATCTAGGAAACTCAATTTATTTTCAGCTTGTTTATCATCGTAATCATCCGTAAAGCCGTATATGGCTTGGGCCGGGTCGGCAAAAATTGTAAATCCGCAATCGGGATCAAGCAGTTTCATAATTCTTATTAAAAGTTCTGCACGGACGCCTGTTATATCTTGGGCTTCATCTATGATGACGTGTTCTAGAGAGCTGAAACTTTCATGCATCTGCTCTTTTTTCTCATCAAAAAGGCGTATGACATTTTCAATATTCTGCTCGAAACTTCCAAAAAGATTTGATATTTCATCATCCGTTAAGCCGTATCTAATCCGCCAGGCTTTTGAGTCTATTGTGGCAACTTTGACGCCAAGAGAAGAAAGGTTGTGGCCAGCAAAGCCGGAAATACGGTCTGTTATCTCTTTCACAGCCGTGCGCGTGAATGAGAGCATCCATATGTTAGCGGGTTCCACATTTTGATCTATTAAGTCCGATACCCGCGCACAGGCAACTTCTGTTTTTCCCATGCCGGGGCCTGCATGTACGATCATACGATCTCTATAATCGGCTTGGACAATTGCTTTTTGATCTTTATCCCATTTAAATTGTCTTCCGATGGAAATTGTTAAACCCCATTTTTCTTTAATGGCGTTTAAAAATTTCAATTCCCTTTGGTGATGAAAACGGTCGGATGTGGCTATTTGAATAAGGAACCCAATAATCCGTTCCTGCGCGTATTTAGAGCTTATTGCCTCAAGCGCTTTGTAGCATAAATTCTCTCGATTTTCTGTCGTATTGAGATATTCGTCTATTTTATTTTTTAATTGCTGTGAAGGTATGGCCAGGGTTTCACAAATTTCATTTAAAACCTCTGTTTCTTTGGGGTGAAGTTCATCGTCAATGAAGGCGAAAGCGACTATCAACTCAAGGATAGACTCTTTTGTTAGAGCTGCATCTTCGGCAGCATCAGCGATTAAAATATTATTTCCCATAGAAATAACAATATAGGTTTAATTTATGGTTAAGTACGAGCTATTTTTTGATTTAATTATATTTTTTAGATATTAGCAAAACAGCATACAATCGACTTCTTAGCTTTTTGCGGTAGCAGAATAAACTCTTTAGGCTATTTCCGATGCAATGTGATAAATTTTTAAGGGATAAATTAAGGGGTATATTAAAAATTGCTAAGTCATATTATAATTTAAAAACAATTACTTATACTTTGAGTTAGTACCCCGTACGGTTATGATGAGAGATAAGCATTGAGAGCTAGGTAGCCCATAGTCGCTGAAAAACCGGTAAGAACTGTGCCCCAGGCGACATCAATAACACTCATCATTACGGGCCAGTCACGTAATGTTGCCATGTTCGTGATGTCATAGGCACCATAAGCTAAAAAGCCCAAAATGGCGCCGTTTAAAAAGGCCTTTGTCCAGTCTCCCGATTCAATAACCGGATTGATACAAAGAAAAACAATCCCTGCTGCGTAAAAAAGATAGAATAAGGCAGCAATTGATAAACTGACCTTTTCTGCCATCAAATGACTAAGTTGTGATTGAAAATAATCTTTCATTAAAAATCCTAGCCAGATGTAATCAATTACCAAAAAAACAACAGCAGTAATAATATAGGCAATTAAAAATTTCATTTTTGGACTCCCGTTTTATGTTTATTAAAAAAATTATCGACATCATCCATAACAGGAGATTTACCTTTTAAAAACCAAGTGAACCCAGAAATAATACCAACATGGTTTAAATCAGGATAAATTTTTGTTTCGACAATACCTTTTTCCGCTTCAATCTTTTCTTTTAATAATTTCAGGTTACGCTCCCATACCGCTTCATCCTTCGCGCCCCATAGTAACAACATCGGTGGCTCTTTCCCATCAACATAACTTGTAACACGCATCTTGGGATAGTTTTCAGGCGGTCCAAACATATCTTTCAAATCAGGCGCATCAGGAACAAAATCATAGGGTCCGGCAAGCCCGGCGAAGCCGTTGATAATGTTCCGGCTTTTCCCTTCCATTTGCAAATATTTTGGATCAACCGTCACAAGAGCACCAATATGAGCGCCGGAGGAGTGCCCGCTAATAAACAAGTTTTCCGGATCCCCATTATATTCTGCAATATGATCATAAACCCATGCAACCGCCTTTGCACCATCTTCAACAAAGGTCGGAAATTTAACATCTGGATACTTTCTGTAATCAGCAATGGCCACAACATACCCCCGGTCCGAGAATGCTTTTCCAACAAAGGCATACATATCTTTTGACCCGTCAGTCCATCGACCGCCATAAAAGAAAACAACAACGGGAAGGCGCTGTGTTTTTTCTTGGTGAGGAACATAAATATCAAGCTCCTGCCACGACGCTTTACCATAAGAAATATTCTTGTAGATCTGCATATCGCTAAAATGAGCGGGTAAATTGGCAACCCCTATACCGATTTGGGTACAGCCACTCAGAATAAATGCCGTCAAAACAGATAATATAGTGCGGGCAAGCGTGACCATCAGGCGTGCACTATTTCCACTTGGCGTACATTTGTGTAACCAGTATGAAATGCTGCGGCGCACCCTGCCAGATAAAAGCGCCACAATCTCACGAAAGCATCATCAAACCCCATCGCCTTCACATCATCATATGCATGATCAAAATTTTTAAGCCATACCCGCAATGTGTGGGCATAATCATGTCCGAATTCAAAGCTTTCAATCACTTTTAAGCCGGCCTTCTTTATTTCTTCATTAAACTTTGACGGACTTGGCAAAAGCCCACCAGGAAAAATATAGGTTCGTAAAAAATCGGTATCATTTTTATAACGGTGAAAACTTTGATCTTCTATGGTAATTGTTTGCACCATCGCTTTCCCCTTTTTTTTCAAAAGGTCTTTTAGTTTTTTAAAATAAACAGGCCAGTATTTTTCACCTACCGCCTCGAACATTTCGATTGAAACAATATGGTCAAACTGTCCTTCCTGATGACGATAATCCTCCAAGACGATAGAAGCATTGGATTGCAAACGCTGATTAGCGAAATCATGTTGTGCCTTTGATAAGGTTATACCCTTAATCTCATAATCCTTGCCGTGAGAGAGAATTTGGTGGGCAAAGCCACCCCATCCGCAACCTATTTCAAGCAAGCTACCGGAATGTGTATCTAATTTATCAATAATCCGGTCATATTTTCTTTTTTGTGCGATAACCATCGTCTCTTCATGATTTTCAAACAAAGCGGATGAATAGGTCATGGTTTCATCAAGCCATAATTTATAAAAATCATTTCCCAAATCATAATGGGCATGAATATTTTTTTGTGAGCGGGAAATGGTATTGGTTCGTAAAAAATAAGAGATATGATAGAGAACACGGCGGATTGAATCAGCTTTAAATAACGGGTCCAGAATAGCACGGTTTTGAATACTAACGGTCAATAGACTGATTAGATCACTTGTTTCCCATTTTCCTGCGCTGTAATCTTCGGCAAATCCGATATCACCCTTTGAAAGCAGATTGCTGATAACGCGCCAGTCATGAATTGTAATATCCCCTCTGGCACCTTCAATTTCTCCCTGAAAATCATAAGTCTTGTTATCAGGCGTCTGAATGCGCAGCGAACCCACTTTTAAATTACTAAGGCGTTTTAAAAGCTGCCTAAACATAAACGCATCAAACATGGCTTAATCTTTATCTTTCAAACTGTGAACTCTTGAATTCCTCTCCTTATATTGGACAGGTTTAGGGACATATTCGGTTTGTTTGAAAAAAAGTTTCACGGCCTGCCAATGAATCAAGAAAATAGATTTTATGGTAATGAAGGGATAAGACCAAAATGCCCTAGAACAACTCTTCTGGCTCAAATCTACAAAGCTTCCCGCCAAAGCAGTCACCAGCTTCTTTTGCTCCGACCCATCGTAAAAATCTATGCGGGCATTCATTTTTTCCGGCGTTATACTAAAACGGAATTTATAATTTCCTTCTCGCTCCATAAAAGGAGAAACATGTAACAATTTTTGCCCCGTTAGATAATCACCATCTGTAATCTCCGTCTGATCATCATGCGCGCAAATATAACTATGCGTTTCACCAAATGTATTATTAACTTCGCAGATAACGGCACGTAATTTTTTTCTTAAATCATAGCAATACCAAAAACTGACGGGGTTAAAAACATAACCAAAAACACGTGGCATGGTAACTAATATTATCTCACCATCCACCTTATCAACACCACTTTCATTGAGTATAGTCCGCGCCCAGCTGGCTAAATCCGTGCCATCACGCTTTCCGTGATCTTCATCATAAAAACTTAAAAGGCCCCACCGGTTAAGTTTAAAATAGCTGTTTTCTATGCTTTTGGATAACTTTGACAGCGGCAAAGCAACATAATAAACGCTATATCTAAAAGCATTCACTTTGGGAAAAAGTCGTTTATGCATAACCTGAGCAAAAAGAATTTGAGATTTTATCTCCACGGAATATCGACCCCCATCTTTTCCATCACATTTACAGCGCTAAGCAATCCGTCTTCATGAAATCCATATCGCTGATAAGCACCAACATACCAACAGTTATTATATCCTTGGATGTCTGCAATCTTATCCTGCGCTTCAATGGCTTCACGGTGAAAAACAGGATGGTCAAAATGATGAGTATCATAAATCAATTCAGCCGCAGGCAATTTCGCGGGATTCAAAGTAACAATAACCGGCTTGGTCGTCTTAATATTTTGAAGATTATTCATCCAGTAACTAAGGGCGACAGCATCGCCCTCATCTTGACGGTTTTGAGAAAGATAAACCCAGCTGGCCCAGCAGGATTTATCAGATGGCATAAAACTTAAGTCTGAATGAACAACAATTTTATTATTCTGGTATTGAAAGGCACCTATAACATCTTTTTCCTCATCCGTGGGCGTATCAATCATTTGCAACACCTGATCCGCATGACACGCAAAGACCACCTGATCAAAAAACTCTTCTGAACCATCTTCCAATGTTAATGTGACAGACTTTGAATCACGTATAATTTTCCTAACGCCGGACGATAATCTTATTTTATCTTTATAGTCCTTGGTAAGAATCTTTATATACTCACGGCTTCCACCTCTTACACTATACCATTGCGGCTGATCATTTACTGTTAGCAATCCGTGATTTTGAAAAAACCTGACAAATGTCTTGGCGGGGAAATCCTCAATCTTGGAAAGCGGGCAGCTCCATATTGCCGCCCCCATCGCTTGCAAATAATAATCGCGAAACCACTGACCTAATCCTAATTCATCCAGGCACTGACGAATGGTAATATCTGTTGGTTTATCCAGATAATGCAGCGCGTGCTTGTTAAATTTTATAATATCGCTCAGCATTTTCCAGTAAGGCAGCCGCAAGATATTTTGAGGTCGCCTGAAAATATTTTTACTGGAATACTGCAACCATCCATTGGCAATATCCGCTCCAAAAGACATATCACTTTTTTCAACCGCGACACCCAAATGCTCAAACAATCCGGTTAAATGCGGGTAATTACGATAATTGAAAACAATAAATCCAGTATCGACTGCGGTCTTTTTGCCATCAACCGTGATATCAATTGTACGGCTGTGCCCGCCTAGATAATTGTTTTTCTCGAACAGGGTAATATCATGCCCTGCATGATGAAGCGTATAAGCCGCCCCCATACCCGAAATCCCGGACCCAATAATCGCTATTTTCATGTTGAAAATTTATAGAAAGACTAAAAAAAAATCCAGCCTTAGGGAATTCTATACATCAAAGTTGGAAAAATGGTGGGGATTGTAATTAAGTGACTAAAGATGCTTTGTGTTATGCCATCCTAATAAATGGCAATTCATGCAGGCTATCGCTAACGTTTCGCCGCATGTTTTAAATCCAAGCATTCTACTAAAGATCTGTTGTTTACAATCCGCAAGTAGATTCACTATTCAGAGTGCGGGAAAAGTCAGACTAAATGGTGGAGGGAGCAGGATTCGAACCTGCGTACGCTTGCGCGGGCGGAGTTACAGTCCGCTGCCATTAACCACTCGACCATCCCTCCACATAGATAAAGAATAAGCGCGCCTAAAATGCGGTTAATGCGCTGCCATAAAAAAAGATTTTTGTGCTCACTGTCAAGAGTGCTATGAGTTAAATACATGAAAAACCGTAAAAATAATTCAAAATCACGACCGCCCTTTAAAAAAGGCGGTAAAACCGAGGATAAAAGGCAGGCAGCAGGCGGCCCTTCCAAGGCCGCGAAAGCCAATAAGGTAAAAATCGACCTGTTTGGCATTCATGCCGTGACGGAAGCATGGTTAAACCCGAAACGCCATATTCACAGCCTGTTTATTACAAGCAATGCGCTGGATAGCTTCGATAAAGCCTTGAAAACCGCGCATGATCAGGGGTTAAAACGCCCCTCCCCGCAAATCGTGGATAAAGCGATGCTGGATCACTCTACCGCGCCAGGCTCTGTCCATCAGGGGATCGGCCTGAATTGCCAGCCGTTGGAGGAAACCGACCTATCCGATATTCTGCGCACTGAAGCGCATAAAGATAGCAGTCTTATTATCATACTGGATCAAGTGACAGACCCGCATAATGTCGGGGCCATCATCCGCTCCGCCAGCGCCTTTGGTGCTGCTGCCATGATTTTACAAAGCAAACATGCGCCTGCGCTAACAGGGGTTCTGGCCAAAACGGCTTGCGGCGGGGTCGAACATCTGCCTGTGGCTTACGAGACGAACCTGACACGTTCTATAGAGACGCTTCAGGCCGCCGGTTATTTTGCCGTTGGGCTCGATGAGCGTGGAGAACAGACTCTGGCACAACTTCCGTACTACCCGAAAACGGTTCTCGTTCTGGGCGCGGAGGGAGACGGGATGCGGCGGCTTGTAAGGGAACAATGCGATGTGCTGACGCGTCTGCCGACCCATGAACCAATTGCCAGTCTGAACGTGTCGAATGCGGCAGCCGTGGCGTTGTACGCGCTTCTGTCCTGACATTTCTATCCTGCCAGTAATCAATAGAGAGCTTTAAATCTTTAACTTGCCGGTCCCGGTGCGCGGCCACCCTGCCCCATAATATATGGGATATTACAGGATCGGATTTCAGTAAGCCTGATTTTATGACATCCGGCGCATTCACAGCCTGCGGCTTAGTGAGAACATCGACAATAAAGCCGGCACGGTCGAGAGCCGTTTCCATGTAGTCCTCATCACAACGGGCAAAATTTATTTCCTCCGTTGCAAAAAGCATCAAGGCATCGATAACTTGCTTTAATAACACCACCCGCTCGGAAATGGGTTCTCTTTCGTCCTGAGCGATCATATTGAAACGGTCGCATAGATCCAGTACCTGAATATCAAATTCATTTTCATTAATCAGGAATGTTTCATTTATATAAGGATAGACCATCACAAAGAATTCTTTCGCTGACCTCGGGTCGCACGTGCCGCAGCTAGTTGTATAACCTCCGCCGGGCGATCTGCCATCACTTTATGCACGACATCGGTTCTCTTAGGGTTAAAATCTACAACCAGAGACGCACCGCCTGTACGAGCTTCGCCTTCCTCCTCTGTGGGTAAACGATATGTCAAGCCATGCGGGGTTGTCAGTAAAGGCCCTTTTGCACGACGTCTGGCCTCAGCGATTTCAAGACCTTCATATAATTTGCGGATTTTCTCTGCACTGTCTTCACGCACCTTAATTAAAGGCTCCCACAATGTGCTTATCCCTTCACGGCGCGTCAAGATGCCCTCCGCAATCATGCCGGGCGATGCGCTATAACCTGGTGCATCAATAAGATCGCGCAGAAAGTCAATGCGCAGCATACAGCTATCGAACATATCCTCATTAACCGCCAGCTTTCCTTCATTTACCGCCAGAACAGTCAAAGCTTGCAAGATTCTGCCGAGCTCTGTCACTTTTTCAGACAAAGACAGCTTCTTGTTCACAGCCACAGTATTAAAACCGGTTACTAAATCAGTAACGCGGCTATGAAAAGCCTCATCCGGCAAAAATAATTTCTGGAAAATCATATTATACATAATTGACAAAAATGGCTTTTTGTCAATTACAGTTTTTTAGTTTCGGCAATTTTAGTTTCGAAAAAGCCTTCTTAAACCAACGCTGCAACAGGAGCATAAGCCGCAGCCTGCTCTCTTATTTCCGGTTCCATACGCGCCAAGGCAGTGACACCAGATTGCTCCACGGCTGTTGCACAAGCCTGCAAGACTGTTTCAACGGTTTTTAAAGCGAGGGCCTGATTTTCGGCTGATGTATTTAAAAAATGGTCACCAAATTGACTAATCGAACATAAGAGACCCTGTGCCAATGTAACCCGATCATCCGCGCCTTCCGGTTTATTTTCCACTAAACGAAGAAAAACTTCCCTTAATATTTCAACATTATCAATAGCTTGTGTACTTATTTTGCTCATAACACCCTCTGGATTTAAATTTATTTTTGCATTATGTATAATATAAGGTTCTTTTTGTCAACAAAGATATTAAAAACTTTGTGTCTGGAGAGCGGGATGGGTAAAACATTCCCATGACACAAAGAAAAGACGAACTCTATCTGATTGACGGCTCCGGTTATATTTTCCGTGCTTATTACGCCATGGCTTACAGCGGCGGCGCCAAAATGACTAATCCGGACGGCGTCCCGATCAGCGCGGTGTACGGATTCACCAATATGATCCTAAAAGTCTTAAAGGAGCATCCCGATGCCGCCATCGCCATTGTTTTCGATGCTGCGCGGGCCAATTTTCGCAATGATATTTATGAAGCTTACAAAGCCAACCGGGATGAAACGCCCGAAGATTTAATCCCGCAATTCCCCCTTGTCCGTGAAGCGACTGAAGCCCTTGGCCTGCCGGCAGTTGAACTGGAGGGGTTTGAGGCCGACGATCTAATCGCCACTTACGCGAAAGATGCCGCCTCCAGAGGCATTAAAGTTAAAATTATTTCTTCGGATAAAGATCTTATGCAGTTGGTTGACGACAACATCCATATTTTTGACCCTATGAAAAATATTATCGTGGATGCTCATGGCGTGAAGGAAAAGTTCGGCGTCCCACCTAATAAGGTCATTGATGTGCAATCGCTGGCAGGAGATACTTCTGACAATGTTCCCGGTGTACCCGGCATCGGCGTAAAAACTGCAGCACAATTGATTAATGAGTACGGCTCCCTTGAAGAGCTTCTAAGCCGCGTTGGAGAAATCAAACAGCCTAAACGCCGGGAATCCCTTATTGAACATGCGGAAATGGCGCGGATCTCATATAAGCTTGTCTCCTTGGCAACAGATGTCCCTGTGCCGGTTCCTTTGGAAACCTTTATCAAGCATGATCCTAACTTACCCCATCTAAAAGCCTTCTTGCAGAAGCAGGGTTTTAAATCCCTGCTAGCCCGTCTGGGGGAAAGCATTGGTAATGATGATCTGGATGAAGTCGAGGACACAGAGGCTGAAAGCCTCGAAGACCAGCCGCCGATTAAAGACAATAAATATACGCTGATTACGGATCTTGCCGCCCTGCAACGCTGGATTGAGGAGGCTTATGAGTCCGGCCATCTCGCCATTGATACCGAAACCACGCATTTAACCCCTTCTATTGCCAAACTCGTGGGAATTTCCCTTTCTCCGGATATCGGCCGCGCCGCTTATATACCATTGGGGCATATCGGGGCAGAAGTTGACCTACTGGGGAGCGGTGGAGACACCCCCATCCAAATCCCGACAGAAGATGCCATTAAGGCCTTAAAACCGGTTCTGGAAGATCCGTGTGTTTTGAAAATCGGCCAGAATATAAAATATGACTGGCAGATGTTAAAAAAGCACGGTATCGACATGACACCATGCGATGACACCATGCTCTTGTCTTACACACTTGATGGCACAAGCCACTCAAATTCTATGGATGGTTTATCCGAATTATTTCTTGATCATAAGCCAATTAAATATGAAGAGGTTGCCGGTAAAGGCAAGAACATGGTGACATTTGATCAAGTCGATGTTGCGAAGGCGCTTGATTATGCTGCCGAAGATGCCGACATTACCCATCGCCTACATCATATTTTCAAGCCCCGTATCGCGCGGGAAAAAATGTCCCTCGTCTATGAAGATATTGAACGCCCCCTTGTCCCCGTTATCGGACAAATGGAGCTTCACGGCATCAAGATAGATCCTGTAGTCCTAAAAGAAATGAGCGCTGATTTCGGCAAGAAAATTCTTGAACTTGAACTGACCATTCAACAAGAAGCCGGAACGGAGTTCAATGTCGGTTCACCCAAGCAAATAGGAGAGATTATATTTGACCAGATGGGCTTACCGGGAGGCAAAAAGACCAAAACAGGCCAATGGTCGACCGATGTCGGGACGCTTGAGAAACTCTCCGCCCAAGGGCATGATATTGTCACCCGCATTTTGGAATGGCGCGGCCTGTCTAAGTTAAAATCAACTTACACGGACGCACTGCAGCACCAAATCAATCCTGAAACAGGGCGCGTGCACACCTCTTTTTCCATGGCAGGAACATCGACGGGGAGGCTTGCCTCTAGCGATCCAAACCTCCAAAACATTCCCATCCGTACCGAAGACGGACGCAAAATCCGCCAGGCTTTCGTTGCGGAACAAGGCCATGTGTTGCTCTCCGTGGACTATTCACAGGTTGAATTGCGTCTGGCTGCCGAAATGGCAGGGGTAAAAGCTCTTAAACAAGCCTTTAAAGATGATGTTGATATTCATGCCCTGACAGCCTCTCAAGTTTTTGGTGTTCCATTGGAGCAGGTAAACGGGGATCTTCGCCGCCAGGCCAAAGCCGTTAACTTCGGCATTATCTACGGCATCTCCGGTTGGGGTCTCGCCAAACAGCTTGATTGCGATCCGGGCGAGGCCAACACTTTCATCCGCAAATATCTTGATACCTTCCATGAAATTGAAACTTTCATGGAAAAACAAAAAGAGTTCGCGCGCAAACATGAATATGTGCAAACCCTCTTTGGCCGTAAATGCTTTACCCCGAATATCAACGCCAAAATGCAGAACGTTAAAATGGGCGCAGAGCGCGCCGCTATTAACGCCCCCTTGCAAGGCACCGCCGCCGATATCATGAAGATGGCGATGATAAAAATACCCCGCATTTTAACGCAGGAAGGTCTGGCCGCCAAAATGCTTTTGCAGGTCCATGATGAGCTTATTTTTGAAGTACCGGAATATGAGTTAGAAAAAACCTCCATGCTTGTCAAAAAACTTATGGAAGAGGTCGTGCAACTGGATGTGCCGTTAATAGCAGAAGTCGGCCACGGCCGGAGTTGGGCAGAAGCCCATTAAAAAAAGCGGGCCGCAGAAGCCCGCTTTTTTGTTGTTGTACATTTTGGTAAAAAATCCTATCGCACGCGAACGGAATTTTTTGTCGCAATTCCAAGGGACGCCAGGGTCTGTTCATTTACCTGTCCTGTAACATTTAAATTATTATTGCGTTGGTACGTCCGTAAAGCAGCCCGTGTTTGCGGTCCCAGCTTACCATCAACCGCAAGATTATAGCCGCGGTTATCCAGCTTGTTCTGCACATAAGCAACCTGTTCATTTGTCAGGTTTTGCCAAGGCGCTGTGCTGGCTGTGGTTTTCACATGTGTTGTATGTGTATAGCGCGGACTGTCCACCACATAGTATTTTACACCATCTCGCAGGTAATACTTACGGGTACCGTCTTTATAATAATTTTCTCCATCGCGGACCACATATCTACCGCGATTTGTGTAAACTACATTTGTATCAGCATCGGCAGCAACATAGGCATCATCATCCACATAGACGCGGGCACGATTGCGGGTATCTACATAATAGCCATTATTATTATTGTATCCGTCCTCATTATTGCTTTTGTAAAGACCGTAACGTCCTGCCGTGCGTGCCCCGGCATCCATCATGTTTCTTTCCGTATGGGTGTGATCTGTATAGCGGCCGTCATTGTGACGGGTTGAATCGTGAGCTTGCGCAGGTGCGGTCAACGCAACAACAGCAGCAGCTGCCAACAATGTTTGAAATGATTTAGTCATTTTACTCTCCTTAATTTCTTTCGTTTTCTTGTACGGTGCAAACCGTTGATGTCTGAGATAGTTCCTTATTGTTTCTAATCTGCTCTGCAGGCATGAACGCGGTGCTCTGGCTGCCAATTATATGACTCGGATATATTTTTATATTTACATAATTTTATAATTCCTGTAATTTCTTGCGATGATATATAAGAATTATCTTAAGCGTACCTTTGATATTGCCTGCAGTGCCGCCGTGGTGAGCGCATTGGCTATACCCGTAGCGGTAACAGCAGCCTTTAATGCAGCCTACCTACGCGAAAATCCCTTTTATCTTGTCGACCGCTCCAGCATAGACCGGAAACCCTTTAAAATGATTAAGCTAAAATCTATGCGCACATTAACCGATGAATCAGGGAACTTGTTACCCGACGATCAACGGCGCACCCGGTTTGGAAAATTATTACGGCACACAGGTGTAGATGAACTACCGCAATTCATTAACGTGCTGAAAGGCGACATGAGTATTGTCGGTCCCCGCCCTATGGGGGATTGGGACCTTGACCATATGACCGAAGAAGAAAGAACCTCTGTCCTTTCGGTTCGCCCGGGCCTGACAGGACCGTGGCAGGTCTCTGCGATTGGGACACTGACGACGCTTCAAGAAAAACATGAAAGAAATGCCTGCTACGCGCGTGAGCCAATTACATTTGCCAAAGATATAAGATACATGGCCCGAACGATCTCATCATTCTGGTACGGCCACGATAACAAACCTTGATTTAGAATTTATAATCCCCGGCCACAAGAATTTTACCTGTAACGCTGTCTTGTGCAACAACGACAATACCCTTGCTCGTATCTTTAACGGGGGGATAAAATGCGCCTGATTTAGTACCGCCATTCCATGTGCCTAATGGCTGGTAATAGGTCACTATATTATAATAATCCTTTTGAACGCCCCGCTCTTGCACACTTTTCTTTTGGGAATACACGGCAATCCATATATCGGCGCTGTTCTCCAGTATCATAGCGGGCAAGGTATAATTATATACGCCCACGGATTTGGGCACGATAGCCGCTTTTCTCACCCGCTCGGACCGTCCTTGCACTATTTTCGCCCTGACCTTACCTGTTTCATACCCAATCACATCCATATGACCGTTCACCATCATTTGCGGTGTGTAATGGGATTTTCTACCGATTTGTTTGATATAATCGGTTTGACGGCTCGTACAAAACGCCTGTCCGAAATTTTCATTGGGCCCATCAAAATAATCGACAGGACAAGACAAAGCGATAACGCCGTCCATTGCCGCAACGGTTTTAATATATTTATCCGCCGGGGGACAGGCCGGACAATTTTTCGAGGTAAAAAGTTCAACCACGACGGGCGGGGCCTCAGTCTGTAACGGTTCAGCAAAATCCGGTTCTTGTATTATTTGCGCGCCTGCGGGAAGCGTTACCGTCAATAATATAACCATTAAAATCGCTGTTATTTTCTTCATGGGGGGAATATGACAGATTGATATCCGCTTTTCATCCCTTTATTCTCATGTTCATGAAACCATCCCCTATCCCGATTTTCGTCATCAGCCTGCCCGAAGCAAAAGCACGGCAAGAAAGAATTTCCGCTTTACTTGCAAGCGCAGGGCTGGATTTTACCTTTGTGGATGCTATTGACGGGCGGGGATTCGATATGAAGGCCCATCCCGCTTATAACCGGACAAAGCGTTTGCGTTATTTTGGCCGCGATATGACAGGGGCAGAACTTGGCTGTACCCTGTCTCACAAAAAAATCTATGAAATGATTATTAACCAGAACATCGCTGAAGCCCTAATTTTTGAAGATGACATTATTTTGCATGATAATTTTATAACTGCACTCAATGCCGTTTTGGCCTGCCCTGTATCTTATGATTGCGTCCGTTTTTTTGGTACGCCTAAAATTCTAAAAGCCAAAAAACGAAAAATCTATGATCTTACCGAAGACCTTACGCTTAACCGCCTCTGCGCTACACCGGGCGGCGCCTATGCTTACGTGATTACAAATACGGGGGCGCAAAAGCTGCTGGCACATTTACACAAGAACACCTACCCTATCGATGGCTTGATGGGACGCAGTTGGCAAACAGGTCTGAACTGGCTGACCGTCCTGCCCCTGACCGCTTATGTAGACATGGGCTTAGGCTCCTTCATCGGCGATCAGCGCTTTGATAAAAAACTGCAAATCACCGGGCTTCGAAAAATACTCTATCCGTTTACCCGGGCATGGTTTAAGCTTTGCGAAACAACGGGTAAACAAATCTGGTTCGCCCGTACATGGTTTAAAGACCGTCACTCACTATAACGGATCGGTATTATGACTGATAACTATACCAAAGATTTTCCTGTCTCATGGGAGGAACTCCACCGTAATGCCAAGGCTTTAGCCTGGAAGCTTCTGGATAAGGGCCCTCTTAAAGGCGGCCAGTGGAAAGGCATTATCGCCATCACCCGCGGCGGCATGGTCCCTGCTTGTATTATTGCCCGTGAACTGGAAGTCCTGAATATCGAAACTTTTTGCATCACCAGTTACGATGTCAAAGATCAATCTGAAACCAAGATTTTAAAAAAACCGGAAACCGTTGATAGTGAAGGAGAAGGATGGTTGGTCGTGGATGATTTGGTCGATACGGGCAAAACATTCGAACTCGCCCGGGAACTTTACCCTAAAGCGCATTATTCATGCATATATGTGAAGCCTATGGGCGAGAAACAAACCGATACTTATATCACTGCCTTCTCCCAGGATACATGGGTGCATTTCCCGTGGGATCTTGAAAACAAATATGCCACGCCACTGGCCCGCGCGGACAAAGAAGGATAATTTCTCTTTATTCCCCGTCTGCATTGTCTACCTGCTTTGTTTTTAAGCGCCTAAGCGCATGCCAAATTTATCGCGGCGTGTTTCTAAAATATGCTTTTGTGCCTGTATGATCGGCGCCTGATTGATCCCGCACCCTGTCTCATTCAAGGTGATAAAATCTGCGGCGCAAAGACCGGCTTGAAATCCTTCTGGAAGCTGGAGACACTCACATTTCTGAAGCTTCGTAATCAAGGCTCCAACTTTCTCGCGATACTGGTCTGCTGAGGGCACAGGGCTAAACCCAAGGGCTCGAACATGAAAAGGAAGCGCCTGCGGATAAAACAGTATATCACCCATCATACCGGCTTCTTCTTCGCTTAAAGCGATTTTGGTTTTCCCTGCTTTTAATACAGGGGTTTCCAGAGCATTATATGGATTGGGGAAATGGACGGATAAAGGCCAGTGGAAAATGCCTTGCCTTTGCTGGGGACTGAAGATGGACGTTAATGGACTAGTAATTTCGCGGTTAATTAACATGGTGTCCGGTCTCCGTACTGGCGTGGGTCATATACATCTTTCATGGCGTACCTCTATTTTTTTACATATATAATTATAAAATGAAGAAATATCTATAGATTACAGCCTGTTTCCTGTCCATCAAAATCAACAATTATGTCAATAAATTTCTAAAAGAAAGGCTTGCATTTGCGTTGCTATTCCCGCTATAACACGCCTCAAGTAACGCATTCTGGCGAAATTTGGCTGCCTTGTTTGCGTATAATTTTAAAAACCCTTATTTATCAAGGAGATAAAAATGCCGAAAATGAAGTCCAAAAGCTCTGCCAAAAAGCGTTTCGCTGTCACTGGCAAGGGTAAAGTCAAACGTGGGAGCGCTTTTACCTCTCACATGATGATGAACAAACCAAAGAAAATGAAGCGTAAGGCAAACCGCACAACCGTTATGGAAGAATGCGATGCCAAAGTCGTGCTGACCAAATGGTTGCCGTACAAACGCAAAAACAAAAATCAAAGCGCTTACAACCCGGATATGGATCCGGCCAACAAAGGAGGGTCCAAGTAATGTCACGTGTTAAAGGTGGACCGGCGTCACACGCCCGTCATGCAAAAGTTGTTAAAAAAGCGAAAGGCTATTATGGCCGTCGTAAGAATTGTTACCGTACCGCCGTACAGGCCGTTGAAAAAGCAGGTCAGTACGCTTATATCGGTCGCAAGCAAAAGAAACGTAATTTCCGCGCTTTGTGGATTCAGCGTATCAATGCTGCTGCCCGTGCAAACGGTATGACTTATTCAAAATTCATGAATGGCCTGAAAATGGCCGGTATTGATCTGGACCGTAAGGTTCTGGCGGATATCGCCGCCCGTGACGAAGTGGCCTTTGCCGCTATCGCCAAACAAGTAGAAGACGCGCTGAAAAAAGCCGCTTAATTGATCATAAAATAATTTTTAAAACAGCCCTCTATGCAGGGCTGTTTTTTTATGTCACGAACAATCCATGACTTATCTTGCGATTTTTGACTGGAACGGCACGTTGTTTGACGACTTTTCCGCCAACTTTGAAGGAGCCAATGCCGCGCTGGCTGCTCTTGGCAAAGACCCGATATCCGAAGCCACCTACCTAGAAACATTCGATTTTCCGATTTTGCATTTTTATAAGCGCAATGGCATTAATGTTGATGATTATCTGGAAGAGTTGTCTTATGCCAATAATGCTTTCTTTCCTGTGTACGAGAAACTGGCCTTTGCCTGCCCTGCCCGCGACGGAGCCAAAGAACTTCTGATCTGGCTAAAGGAACGCGGCGTGCAAATCCTTATTCTAAGCAATCACATCGAAGAATCCATCCGGACCAATCTTCAACGTTTGGATTTACTGCCCTATATCGATCATATTTCAAGCAATCCCCATGACAATGATATCATTCGCAAAATGAATAAACAGGAACGCCTTGCCCGGTTTATGAAGGATCATGACTTTATGGCTAACCGCTCTTTTATTATTGGTGACTCACTGGAAGAACCTGACATTGCCAACAATCTAGGACTTTTATCGCTTAGTATTACTGGGGGATGTATTAGTGAAGATCGCTTGCGTAAAAAAGGACAGGACTACCTGATAGACACGCTACGGGATGTTCGAAAAATTCTGCAAAGTGAATGGGAACTGGAAGGATAATCCTGAAAGGGATTAATCAAGGCCTTTATAATCGACGGCGCCGAGGGCAAAATATTTAATCTCGACCCAACCTGTCGGCGGCTCTCCGCCAAATTCCATCAGACACCATTGCAGATCATAATTGCAATTGCGGATAAAGCCGCCCTCATTTTTCGTGACATAGCCGATAACATTATAATCCTTCCCCGGCCCTTTATGAATATTCAGGCGGCCATGGGTGTTGTTATAATAAGCACTGTTATCCTGATAGGCCTGATTCCAGTCTTTGTTATAAATTATGCCCAGAGTCTCATCGCGTTCAATATCATGCACCGGACGGCCATTAAACCATCTCTCAAAAGCGGAACAGGAAGAAAGCATGGCCCCGCAAAGGGGAACAAGTACGAAAATCATTACCAGTCGTCTGTAGCTCATTCATTCAAAATACGGCATCCGTTATCAACTGCCAACGCTTTTCTTATTATTTCGCCGATGGCGGGAAAACCCTTTGTCTTCTGCGCCCGGCATGGTAAAAACGCATGAAATATGACTTTAAGAACAATATGATGACCGATATGAGCGCACAGATAGAAACCCTGAAGACAGAACTGACCAGCATGGTCGAAGCTGCCAACGATCTTGAAACCTTGGAAAATGCCCGTGTAACCGCCCTTGGGAAAAAAGGCAAAATTACGGAGCAGATGAAGACCTTGGGCAAAATGGATCCGGAAGAGCGCAAAACAACAGGCGCCGCCTTAAACCTTCTGAAAGATGAAATTGCCGCGCTGATCGCCTCGCAGGAAGCCGCGCTAAAAAAACAGGCACTGGAACAACGACTTGCCACGGAAACGATTGATGTTTCCCTGTCTGTGCGTCCTGAAACGAAAGGTAAAATCCACCCGATCAGCCAGACCATGGAAGAACTAACCTCAATTTTTGCCTCCATGGGTTTTAGCGTGGCTGAAGGCCCGGATATTGAAGATGACTGGCATAACTTTACGGCGCTGAATTTCCCGCCCGGACACCCTGCGCGTGAAATGCATGATACGTTCTACTTGCCTGATGATCCTGACGAACAGGGCGAAGCGGCCAAAAAATTACTGCGCACCCATACGTCCACCGTGCAAATCCGCGCCATGCAGGACCAGGGCGTACCAATTAAAATCATTGTCATGGGCCGGACATACCGCTCGGACTATGACATCACCCACACACCGATGTTCCATCAGTGCGAAGGGCTAGTGATCGATAAAAATATCCATATGGGCCATTTGAAAGGCTGTCTCATGGATTTTGTCCGTGCCTATTTTGAAATGGATGAACTACCGGTTCAATTCCGCCCCAGCTTCTTTCCCTTTACGGAACCAAGCGCGGAAATGGATATTGGCTGTTCACGGAAAGATGGCGGCCTGAAAATCGGGGCTGGGGACGACTGGCTTGAAATTCTCGGCTGCGGAATGGTGCATCCGAATGTCATTAAAAATTGCGGCTTTGATCCCGATGAGTATCAGGGCTTTGCTTTTGGGATGGGGATCGAACGAATTGCCATGCTAAAATACGGCATTCCCGATCTGCGCACGTTTTTTGAAAGCGATATACGCTGGCTGCAACATTACGGCTTTGATCCGCTTGACCGCCCCAACAGGGCCACAGGCACCAAATAATGATCCGCCCCCTCGAAAGAGGAGACTACGAGCAATGGCTTATCCTGTGGCGGGCCAATGGGCTTAATCAAATATCCGATGAGGTTACCGCAGAAACCTGGCGCCGCCTGATCAATAAAAAAGAAAACGTCTT
Source organism: uncultured Micavibrio sp. (assembly GCA_965216405.1). Taxonomy (GTDB): domain Bacteria; phylum Pseudomonadota; class Alphaproteobacteria; order Micavibrionales; family Micavibrionaceae. The sequence continues at coordinate 905,284 of OZ244161.1, forward strand.
TGGCCTTATGGCACTGGATGAGGATGGCAATTTGCAGGGAATTTTACATTATATCCTCCACCCCACTACGGGCTTTATCGAACCCTCTTGTTATATGCAGGATCTGTTTGTAGCGAAGGACGCCCGCCGTCAGGGCATTGCCAGACGGCTTGTATGGGAATTGCATGATATTGGCAAAAAGGCCAAATGGTCGCGAATTTACTGGTTTGCCGATAAAAACGATATTGCCGTCCAGAACCTGTATAAAAACCTTGGAATCCCCATGGATTTCACGCTATTTATGTTACCGACAAATAATTAGACTTTAACGTGTCTGATCGCCTCTCCCTCTTTGATAATTCGAGAAAGCGATACAGCAACTTAAAAACGGAAATGACGATACAATGAAGTTCACTTTAAGCTGGTTAAAAGACCATTTGGATACGGATGCAAGCTTGCAGGAAATCACCGATAAACTGACAGCTCTGGGGCTGGAGCTTGAAGGTGTGGAAGATCCCAGCGAAAAATTTGCCCCCTTTAAAGTTGCCTATGTCGAAAAGGCAGAGCAACATCCCGATGCTGACCGGCTACGTGTGTGCATTGTCGATACGGGCAATGAGAAAGTGCAGGTGGTTTGTGGCGCCCCGAATGCCCGCACAGGTATGAAGGCTATTTTTGCGCCAGCAGGCGCTTATGTTCCCGGCACCGATCTTTTGCTCAAGAAAGGGAAAATTCGGGGACAGGAATCAAATGGTATGCTGGTTTCGGAACGTGAAATGGGATTATCGGATGATCATGAAGGCATTATTGATCTGCCCGAAGAGGCAAAAGTCGGCACCCCTTTTACCGAAATTTACGGCATGAATGATCCCGTCATTGACATTGCCCTCACCCCTGACAGGGCGGATTGTGCAGGCGTGCGTGGGATTGCCCGTGACCTTGCTGCTGCTGGTTTAGGAACCTTGAAGCCACTCGACATCTCTGCCGTTAAAGGCAAAGGCCCTTCTCCTGTCAATGTACGCATTGAAGCATCAGAACAATGCCCGTTATTTATGGGCCGGGTAATTAAAAATGTTGAAAACAGGGAATCGCCCGCGTGGATGCAAAACCGCCTCAAGGCGGTGGGTCTGCGCCCGATTTCCGCGCTGGTCGATATTACCAATTATATGTCACTGGATTTGTGCCGTCCATTGCACGTGTACGATGCCGATCTTTTAAAAGGAGACATCGTCGTACGCCTGAGCGATGGCGGGGAAGAATTTGAAGCCTTAAATGATAAATCATACACCGCGCGGCCCGGCATGACTGCCATTACCGATGATAGCGGGCTGCTAGGCCTTGGCGGTATTGTCGGCGGTGTTTCCACAGGCTCTACCGAGAGCACCAAAAACGTCTTTGTTGAATGTGCGTACTTCGACCCGTACGCCACTGCAAAAACTGGACGGGCGCTGCAAATTGACTCAGATGCGCGTTATCGTTTTGAACGGGGAGTTGATCCTGAATTCACACGCGAAGGCATTGAAATTGCCACCCGCCTGATTATGGATCTTTGCGGCGGGGAACCAATGGACACCGTACAGGCAGGAGACGTACCAGAGTGGAAACGTGAGATCGACTTTGATCCCGCTTATACCGAAAAACTCTCCGGTATGGAGGTTCCTGAAAAAGACCAACGGGACATTCTGAATAAGCTTGGATTTGAAATGCATGCCTCTACGGTGACACCGCCGCCCTGGCGCGGGGATGTCGGCGCAGACAGCAATGGCAAGGCAGACCTTGTCGAAGAAGTTATCCGGGTTGTCGGCTACGACCATATTAAAGCAATCCCCGTACGTTCTGCGCAAGCAGTCTCCAGCGGCGGAGAAACTGCTAGTATCACCCGCTCCCGCCTTGCGCGTACAGCCTTGGCCGCCCGCGGCCTCTCTGAGTGTGTGACATGGTCTTTCATGAGCAAAGAGCTTGCCGGTCAATTTGGCAGCAACGATAACAGCCTGACCATTACAAACCCGATCAGCAGTGACTGGGACCAGATGCGTCCCAGCATCTTGCCTAACCTGATCAGCGCCGCCAGCGGCAATGCCGATAAAGGAAATGGTGACACCATGTTGTTTGAAGTGGGCCCTGTTTTTGCCTCCGCCAAACCGGATGGACAACGCAGCATTGCGGCCGGTATTCGCTACGGTCATCAGGGGGTCCGCCACTGGTCCGAAGAACAGGCTTTTCGCCTGCACGATGTGTATGATGCCAAAGCCGATGCGATTGCCGCTCTGGAAGCAGCAGGCGCACCCACTGGCAATTTACAAACCGCGCGCGAAGCAGCGGATTATTTCCATCCCGGACGTTCTGCTGTCTTAAAGCTCGGTAAAAATGTGCTGGCCCAATTTGGTGAAATTCATCCCGCTATTCTTGAAGAAATGGATATCAAGGCTCCCGTTATGGCTTTTGAAGTCTTTCTGGACGCTATTCCCGAAGCCAAGAAAAAGGGGCCCGCCAAGCCGCTCCTGCAGCTTTCTGCGTTTCAGCCTGTCAGCCGTGACTTTGCCTTTATCGTTGATGAACATGTCGAAGTAGAACAACTGACGCGCGCAGCTATCGGGGCAGAACGGAATCTGATTAACGATGTTTCCGTATTTGATATCTATCAGGGTAAGGGCGTGGAAGAAGGCAAAAAGTCTGTGGCGCTTAGCGTGGTGATCCAACCAGTCAAACAAACCCTGACCGATGCAGAAATTGAAGGTATCAGCCAGAAAATTATCGATGCGGTCAGCGCCAAAACAGGCGCCTCTTTACGCGGTTAAATTTACATATTGATTGACTATTTAAGAGCCGCCCTGCTATAGCTCTGCAGCGGCGCTCTTGTGCCTTTAACGATGAACAACCTATATGAAGGGTACTCATGACATACGCCACTCCCTCTGCCGGAGCCTTCTTTTCCGGCACCGCTCTTGTAAACGCCTACGATAAGGGTCGTCTACCGTATCCTGAAGCGGCGCTACGCTATGCAGCCAGACAAATTGCCGATGACGCTGCCGTGCTGGATATGGGTGCAGGCAATGGGCGGGTGCTGAGTGGTCTCTTTCTTACAGCTCCTCATTTAAATACACAATTTTATGCGGTCGACCCATCTGCGGATATGCTCGCCTCTCTTAAACATAAATTTGACGGGCTAAGAAACGTGGATACACGGCAGGGCACCTTTGATGCCATCCCTCTCCCTGATCACAGCATAGATACAGTTATTTGCGGCGCTTCCATACACTGGGGCACCACAACACCAAACCAAACCCGTAAAACCAGATCAGAACTTTCCCGCATTTTAAAGCCGCAAGGAAAGCTTATCGTCCTTTCCGATGACTGGGCCACAACCTCCCCACTGGCCAAGGATTTATCGCAGGCACACGAAACCATTCTAGGTGTTATCAATGACCGCGGGTACAAGGAGACCAAACAAGCACTTGCCTTGCGCGCGCAACATCATGTTCATCTTGCCTTAGTAAAACTTCGACTGACGGCGCTCAGCCTGAAACAAAAAGCCGCCGGCCTTACACATCAGGAAACAACGACCCTGGCACGTCTTTTTCAGGAGCGTGTTGGTGAAATTTTCATGCACGAAAATCATCTAGGGGGATTTTTTGACCATAGACATCAAAGCAGAATTTTCCGACAGAGCTTCGATGTCGATGCCCAGACTCTGCGCGATGAATTACATTCCCACATCTGGTTTGACCGCATGAATGCAGGCCAACAGGAATATGCCGAAGATGTTCTTGAAAATATTATTGGCAAGCATGCCGTTGCCGGAAAACACCTTACAGTAGAGCGCGCATGCTTAGTTGTCTCTGGCCATTTAAAAAAATAATGCATAACGGGCATCTGTATTCTTTTTTATAAGCAAGAAAAACCGTGACAAACGCTACCCCCGCCGCGCAGAGAGTTCCCACCGGCTTTATGCTTTTTTCTCCAGCTCCTCAGCAACAATATCCTTCCGACTCAACTTACCGATCATGGTTTTGGGGAGAGGCTCATCCCTGAATTCAATCCGCTTGGGCACCTCCATGCTGGATATTTTATCTTTCAGAAAAATTTTCAAATCTTCCGCACTTAGCTCACGGCCTTCCTTGCATTTAATCCAGGCTTTCACAATCTCTCCGCGCTGCGCATCGGGCAGGCCTGCTACAATGCATTCCTCCACACTCGGATGCATATAAATCGCTTCCTCGACATTGCGCGGATACACGTTATAGCCATTGGTAATAATCATGTCCTTGATACGGTCGACAATAAAGAAATAGCCATCATCATCCATCGTAGCAATATCACCAGTATGCAAACGCCCATCATCCTGCAGGGTTTTTTTGTTATCTTCCGGCCGGTTCCAGTAACCTTTCATGACTTGCGGACCACGGGCACATAGCTCCCCACGTTCTCCATGCGCTACTTTCTTACCCGTTTCGGGATCAATAATTTCAACCACGGTTTGCGGAAATGGAAGACCGATGGAGCCAGGCTTATTTTCCCCAAGACGAGGATTACAACATAAAACCGGGGCGCTTTCTGTCAGGCCATAGCCTTCAACAACGACTGCGCCGGTTTCTTCTTCGAATCTTTTCTTTACTTCCACAGGCAAGGGCGCCCCGCCGGAAATACAATATTTCAAAGAAGATAAATCAAATGAGGCCAGCTTTTTATGATTGTTAATACCATTGTATATCGCCGGGACAGCCGGAAAAATTGTCGGCTTTTTCTTATCGATAAGTTTCAATGTCTGGTTTAAGTCAAACCGGGGCAATGCCAGAATTTCCATCGCCTGCCTGACGGCAATATTCATTACCGCTGTCATGGCAAAAACATGGAAAAACGGAATAACACCCAACATTTTATCTTCCGCCTCATCACAACCGAGCCATAAACTTGCCTGTACCGTGTTTGCAACGATATTGGCATGGGTGAGCATCGCGCCTTTTGGCTCCCCAGTGGTGCCCCCTGTATATTGAAACAAAGCAACATCATTTTTAGGATCAATATCCACAGGTGCATAATCGCCGTCATTTTCCAATAATTTTTCATAGCTGAAAATACGGCGATTTCGATGGGGCACCTCGGCCAGTTCTTTGCCCTTCAGGAATTTGAAAAGATAGTTTTTTGGAAAAGGCAACATATCGGTAAAACTTGCCACGACCAGCTTTTCAAGCCGTGTATCGTGCAGCATTTTCGATATTTTACCATAAAGCATTTCCAGATCGAGCGTGATCATCACATCCGTGTCACTATCTTCGATCATATTGGCCAGCTCGCGCTCTGCATACAACGGGTTATAGTTTACCGCCGTGGCACCAATACGCATCAACGCATAATACGCTATGACAAAAAGAGGGCAGTTAGGTAAAAAAATCCCTACCTTGGAGCCTTTACCAACGCCAATATCCTGCAATCCTTTAGCCAGCTTTAATGTGGCAGTATTAAGTTCCTGCCAGTTTTGTTTGGCGCCAAGGAAATCAAAAGCCGGGGCCTGCGGATGGTTTGCTGCCGTTTTATCCAGCATCGCATAAACAGGCTCCACGGGGATTTCGGTATCCCACTTAATATCTTCAGGGTAAGATTTCAACCACGGGTATGTATCATTCATTCTTACAATGTATCCTTTTCTTGGCGTATATTTCTATCTTTCTTTTATTTTATTCCGTTTTTTAATTATAAAATAACGAAATAGTTGGTAATCCTTATCGAATTTTACACGAAAATTGTTAAAATCTCTGGATCGTATTCGGGTTCTCATGATATCTTAATCTATGTGATTTGTTCACAAAAATAAGAAATTTAAAATGGGACCAGACCGTTGATAAATGAAGCGCTGATTAAAGAGCAACATGACCCGAACAGCGAACCCGTTCGGACGGAACTGAAATGGTTCAACACCACAAAAGGGTTCGGCTTTGCTATTCCTATTGACGATCCCTGCGATGCTTTTATCCATATAACCACTTTGCAGGATGCAGGTATTAAAGAATTGGGTGAAGGCGCCGTTATCTCTTGTCATATTGTAAAAGGCCCTAAAGGGGCTCTCGTTACCAAAGTTGACTCCCTGATTGATGCGGGGAAAGAACCCGCCCCAATAACATTCCGCGTAGACCCGGCAGATGAAGATGAAGTTATTGAAACAATGGAAGGCACCGTGAAATGGTATAAGCCTGATAAGGGTTTTGGCTTTATTATCCCTGAGGACGGGATGAAAGATGTCTTCGTTCATAAAAGCTGTCTGGAAAGAAATAATACCGAGCTTCTCATCCCCGGCCAAAAAGTGCAGATGAAAGTGCGTACCGTATCAAAAGGCCGTGAAGTTCTGGATTTTGATTTTATCACTCTCGGCAACGATAAAGAGTAACTCCTTCCCCCTTATTTATGCCAACTCTTGCGCTTCTACTTTCGATTTTCTTCTTTTAAATTTCCCTAAAATTCTGGCTTTAATATTCGAGAATCTCTGCCGCAGCATCAAAGCACATGGCGTCACAATAAGCGTCAAGACAGTAGAGAACGTTAAGCCAAAAACAATGGCCGTCGATAACTGTACCCACCATTGTGTTGAGGGCGCGCCATACGAAACTTCGCGTCCGACAAAATCAATATTGACTTGCAAGACCATCGGCATGAGCCCCAGAACCGTCGTTACCGTTGTTAATAAAACCGGACGCAATCGTTGCGCCCCTGTGACCATGATCGCATCATAAATTGGCAAACCTGCTTTACGGTGATTATCGTAGGTATCAATCAAAACAATATTGTTGTTCACCACAATACCCGCCAGCGCGATCACCCCGATCCCGGACATAACAATGCCAAAAGGTTGTTGGGTAAGAAGCAAACCGATCATCACGCCAATTGTCGACATTACGACAGCAAAGAGAATCAAAAAGGCACTGTAAAAACTATTAAACTGAGTGACTAAAATCACAGCCATAGCAAACAAGGCAATAACAAAAGCTTTCATGAGAAATTCCTGAGCTTCGCGCTGGTCCTCGTCTTCGCCTGTAAAATTGATAATAATGCGCGGGTCCAGCTTGTCAGAATTTTCCTCAAGCCAGCTTTTCATTTGCACCACTTTCTCATTAATGTTTGTGCCTTCAACAACGTTTGCTTTCACTGTAAAGATGCGGTGCTGGTCTTTGCGGTTAATGGTTCCGACAGCAGGTTGCGGGACACGCTGTACAAAGTTGGTGATCGGAACCGACCCCTGATTTGTTTCAATGCGTATCTCATCCAACTGATCTAACGTTCTTACGGCTTCCGAATGGCGAATCACGATATCAACCTCATCTTCTGCCCCGTCCGGGCGATAATCCGTTACTTTTAAACCATTGGTAACCATGCGCACATAATCACCGATCAGCGAGATATCAATACCGAACTTAGAAGCTTGGGCCCTGTCGACTTGTAATTCCCATTCAATGCCCGGCAGCGGCCTGCTGTCTTCAACATCAATAATAGCCGGGTCTTCTTCTAACTTGCTACGGATAAGATCAACCGTCTTCGGCAAGATTTCAGGAAACCGGCTGCCAATTTCTATCTGGATATCTTTCCCGCCCGGCGGACCTTCTTCTTGTTCCTGCGTTTCAACATGGATACCGGCGATATCACCGGTGCGGTCCCTTATTTTTTGTAATATGGCGGTGGCGTGTTCCCTCTGGTCCCAATCCTCAAATTCGATCGTAATTTTACCAATAACATCAGCCGCAAGATCATCATTCCCTTGCTGGTTCTGCTCACCGCTCTCTGTATAAAAGACCTTGATGCCTTCAATGTCCAGAATACGGCTTTCCACCTCCCGCACCAATTCATCCTGCTCATACACGGACAAATTTCCACGGGCATGAATCAAAACACTGGCCGCTTTAGGTTCAATCTTGGGGAAAAACTCGACACCGCGGCCTAAAAACCCGTAGAGGACCTGCACGCCGATCAAAAGTAAAACAACACCTATTAAAATAAAGCCCGGCACCTTAAGCGCAGCTTTGAGAATCTGGATATAAATCTGGATTGGCCCTTTTAAATTTTCCAGATCTTCAACGCTTTCCGATTTTACAATCTTCTTTTCTTCTTCGCTGAGTTTCACTTGTGAGCGACCGATAAAAGACCCCACCACAGGCACAAATACCAGCGCAACAACGAGAGAAGAGCCTAAAACCGCAATCAGGGTGATGGGCATATATTGCATAAACTGCCCGACAATTCCCGGCCAGAACAAAAGCGGCGCAAAAGCAGCCAGGGTAGTCGCTGTGGAGGCTGTAATGGGCCAGGCCATCGTTAAGGCCGCCTCCCTATAGGCTTCCGTTCTTTCCAGCCCTTCTGAAATTTTACGGTCTGCCAGTTCAGTGACCACAATGGCACCATCTACCAGCATTCCGACCGATAAAATCAGGGCAAACAGCACAACAACATTCACCGTAAAACCCATGATAAAAATAATCATCACGCCAGAAAGAAAAGCCGCTGGAATAGCGACCCCCACTAGTCCTGCAGCGCGCAATCCCATTGCGGCAATCAGCACAACCATGACCAAAAGCACCGCACTGATCATGTTATTTTGAAGATCGCTGAGCATGTTGCGGATATCATCTGATTGATCAAGCGTATAGATTACCTTTAAGCCTTCCGGCCAATACTCTTTTTCGGCTTCAACAACATTTTGTACGGCTTCGATGGTTTCAATGATATTTTCGCCTGTCCGCTTTACAATATTCAAGGCAATAGCGCGCTCACCATTAATTCTGGCAAAGTTTTTCGGATCTTTAAAAGTCTGGCGTATTTCCGCGACATCCCTGACACGGATAACGGAGTCACCTTGGGTTCTAAGCGGCATATCAAGGATATCGCTGGCGCCTTCAAACAATCCCGGCACCTTCACGGCAAAACGCCCTACGCCTGTATCCAGATTTCCAGCCGCGACAAGGCGATTTGAACGGCTAAAGAACTGCAATATGTCCTCACCTTTAAGGCCATAGCTTTCAAGGAGAACCGGATCAACCAGAATTTCAACTAGCTCTTCCCGGTCACCAGAAATATTGGCTTCCAAAACAGTGCCAATGCCTTCTACTTTTTCCTGCAGGTTTTGCGCCACCTTGACCAAGGTGCGTTCCGGTAGGTCTCCGGACAAAGTGACAACCAGCACAGGAAAGAGGCTAAAGTTAACCTCACTCACGCTAGGGTCCCTGTCGATGGTTTCAGGCAGGTCGCTCTTGGCTTTATCAACGGCCGTTTGAACATCATCCAGCGCTTCATCCTTGTTAAAGCCTGCCTGAAATTCCAGAATAACAAAGCCCCCACCTGTATAACCCGTCGATTTTAAATCTTTTAAACCTTCGATCGAACTTAACTCCTGCTCCATCGGTCGCAGCAATAATCGTTCAGAGTCATCAGGGGAAATCCCCTCAAGCGACATAGACACATAAATAATAGGCAAGTTAATATCCGGCGAAGACTCCTTCGGGATGCTTATATATGAATATAATCCGGCAATAAGAACAAAAAACAGTAACGATAAGACCGTCCGGTTCCTTGCAAGTGCCGAATTGATGATCGGGGCCATCATGATTATTCAGTCCCCGCGTCTTCCATTATCGGTTTAACCTTCTGGCCGTTTATCACAAATTCCTGTCCCACCGTAATAATGCGTATCTGAGGCGGCAGGCCGCCAACCCATAAGTAGTCCGGTGTATCTTTTAATAGCTGAATCGGCATGAATTCTACCTCATCATTCATATTAACAATCTTAACTCCGACCATACCTTCATCCGAGAGGGTAAGAATAGAAGGTGAGATTTTATAAGCACTGGCCTCTTTAAGAGGAATTTTAATTTTAGCCGTCAACCCCTCTTTAACTTTATGTGCCTCATTTGGCATTGTCACTTCGATCTGAAAGGTTCTTGTTTCCCGATTAGCCGTTGGAGACACATAGCTGATTTGCCCTTTCAGGTTTTCCCCCGTCAGCAACTCCGCTGTCGCAATGTCCCCTTCGGCAACAAATCCAACAAGTTTTTCTGTCACAAAACCGACAATCTCGATCGGGTCCATATCCACGATCTCAAAAACCTCCGTTCCTGTCGAAACGTAATCGCCCAGTTCAATATTCTGTACATCAATTACGCCATCAAAGGGGGCTGTAATGGCCAGATTATTCAATGCCACCTGCGCTTGTTTTAGCTGCGCGCGCGCCGTTTCAAGTTCCGCTTTCGCCTGTGCCAGACGCACTTGAGAGTTAAAGCCTTTTTCGGCCAGCTCTTTAGCCGCTTTATATTGAATATCCCGCTGGTTTAAAAGTTCGCGCGCTTCTTCCACACGATAGCCTCTATCCTGTTTATCAATACGCGCCAATGTTTGGCCTGCCTCAACACGGGCGCCCTTTTCCACCAGCAGTTCAATTATTTCGCCATTTGTTTCCGCCTTAAGTGTCACACGGCGGGAAGCCTGTGTGCGACCCGTAACCTCGACCTGATCGGACATTTCCTGAGCGCGCATATCACGCACCCGCACTTCTTGAGGCCCGTCACTGGTATTTTCTTCAACTTGCTCCGCGCTACTTTCCGGCTGGTCGTTTTCACTATTACCGATAAGGCCGCTTCCCACCCACAAACCGGCAATAAGAATGATAGCGATAGCAATAAATACAGATTTTTTCATAATATAAGCCTTCCCTGCATAAGCGGGCTACAAGTTAATTATGCCGATAAAACAGGAAAACAGGCCAAATGTATATAAAAAAACCCCTCCCAAAGGGAGAGGCTTAGAAGTCTTAGGAGATTGAAATAAAATGAATATTAAGCTGTTGCTGTTTTAACCTCTAGATCCTGAGGCGCGCCGGCATCAGTTGCAAAATCCTTGGCGTTCAGTTCCCGTGAACGTGATGTCAACTGGTACGCAATCTGTGCATGATTGGCACAGTACGGCAAGCCTTCCACCACATCGCATCCGCAAAAAGAAAAATCTTCTGTTTGCGGGTCACCATTCGGCCAACGGCACATCCTCTCACGAAGATCTTCCATCTTTAATTCCTTACCCTTAAAGACAGGAATTTTTTTGTTACTGCGGCGGGGCATCGGCGGCCGCGCTTCGGTTTTTACCTTTTTGGTATTCTGCTGAATAGGGGAGACACGGCTTGATAATTTCAAGCGGTGCGCTTTACCGATAACGGCATTACGCGTCACACCATCACCAAGTTCCTTGGCAATCTCTGCCGCTGTTTTACCTTCGCCCCAAAGACGTTTCAAAAGTGATACGCGATCGTCAGTCCAACTCATTTGGAATTTCCCCTATAGCCATAATCGCAGCTAAAACGCTGTAATAAATGAATAAAAATTATTATCTTGAAAACTGAAATTACTTTATCAACGAAGTGATTCTCTGACTAGAGTCGCGGCCAATAAAAAACCCTTTATCCACAAAACAGATTTTTTTTATGAAACTTTTTTACGCTTGGGGGTTGAGTCCCCACATATTGTAGTGCTCTTCATCCTCCATCCAGTCTTTTTGGACTTTAACAAAAAGCTTGAGATGCACACGGGTTTCTAAAATATTTTCCAGTTCTTCACGCGAATACTGACCAATTTTTTTTATCATCGCGCCGCCCTTCCCTAAAATAATTTTCTTATGCGCGTCGCGATTAATAAAAATTATCTGGTCAATCTTAATACTGCCATCTTCAAAAGCTTCCCACTTTTCTGTTTCGACAGTGAGGTTATAAGGAAGTTCATCGCGCAACATTTTAAAAAGTTTTTCGCGTGTCACTTCTGCCGCCATAAGACGCATCGGCATGTCGGTCAATTGATCTTCCGGATAATGCCACGGCCCTATGGGCATTTCTTTTGCCAGATGTTTCAGCAAGTCTGACACACCACTGCCTTTAAGGGCGGAAAGCATAAAGGTAGCCTCAAAATTATAAAGCTGATTCAGCTGAAAAGACTTATCCAACAAGGCTTCACGCTTTATTTTGTCAATTTTATTCAGCACCAGAATAGCGCGTTTGTTTTTTTCCTGTTGAAGGCGTTCTATTATCAAGCGTGTGGAGACACCTATTTTTTTCGATGCATCGACAAGCAATAAAATCACTTCACTTTCTGCGACTCCTTCCCATGCAGAAGAAACAATTGCCCGTTCCAGATTGTTTTTTTTGTTCGCTTCAAATATTCCGGGAGTATCTACAAAAACAATTTGAGACTGATCTTCAATCATAATTCCTAACAACCGGGTTCGGGTTGTTTGTGCCTTGGGCGAGACAATAGAAATTTTTGTGCCAATAATTTGATTGATTAATGTCGACTTGCCTGCATTCGGCTCACCAATCACGGCAACAAAGCCGAATTTTTTTTTATCTTGATTGCTCATGCGTTTTTCAAAACCTTTAGCATCTTCCGTGCCGCTGTTTTTTCGGCCTGCCGTCTGGAAGTGCCATTTGCCCGCACCGCATCAAATCCTTCAATAGATAATTCTATCACAAAATCAGGAGAATGATCCGGCCCGGTTTTTTCAACAACGGCATAAAGCGGTAATTCAAGTGCCCTTGCCTGCACCCATTCCTGTAATTCTGTTTTGGGGTCTTGCGGCGCCTTTTCCAATGTGCGGATATTATCTCCCCAAAGCTTGAGCACGACTTTTTGAACCGCTTCATAACCGCCATCAATATAAATCGCGCCCAGTAAGGATTCCATGACATCGCCGATGATATTTTCATTCAAATGCCCACCTGAAAGACGTTCGGAATCCGATAAAATAACAAAGTCCCCTAAATTATGAGCCTGCCCGATGATAGAACAGGTCCGTCCCTGAACCAGGGCGGTATGGCGTTTTGCCAGCCCGCCTTCATTTTCCCCGCGAAATTCCTCAAACAAAGCATGGGCAATCGCCAGACCCAGAACCCTGTCCCCCAGAAACTCAAGCCGTTGGTAGTTATAGTCATCATTGGTACTGGAGTGCGTAAGGGCCCGTTCCAACCAATGCTTATCCTGAAATTCATATCCGATAACTTCTTCTAATCTGGAAAAATCAGGTTTGTTCATCAGTATCAATTATTCTGTTTCTTGAGGACGCACAGGACCTATTTTATCAAAGATACGGCCAAAGCGAATTTTTGTTGGCCATGAAAGCGGATTGAAAATGCTGCCCTCATCGCTTAAAGAGAAAAATAGAATATCTGCCCGTCCGACAAAATTTTCAAAAGGCACAAAACCGACCAAATCTTTTACACGGCTATCCATTGAGTTATCACGGTTATCTCCCATCATAAAATAATGGCCTTCGGGCACGGTGACTTTTATCGTATTATCCAGATTATCATGATCACTTAGTTCATAAATGCTATGCATGACGCCACCGGGCAATGTTTCAATATATTCGGTCAGGCGCTGACGTGAAGCATTCCCGTTATCCTCACTTTCTACATACCCGACAGCTTCGCGGGCAACACGGATGCCATTGATATAAAGACGACCATTAATCATCTCAATTGTTTCACCCGGCAAGCCTATGACACGTTTGATATAATCAATGGACGGATTAGATGGCAATTTAAAAACGACAACATCACCCCGTTTAGGCTTATCTTCTGCCATACGGCCATCGAAATCAGCTATACCGAAAGGAAATGAATACTTACTATACCCGTAGGCAGGTTTACTGACAAAAAGATAATCCCCCACTAACAATGTAGGCAACATAGAACCGGACGGGATATTAAAAGGCTCATATAAAAATGTCCGTATAATCAAGGCCAGCAAAACCGCAATAATAGCTGTTTTCGCCAGCTCACTGACCTCACCCTTTTCAACTAAGGGGGCCTTGTCATTTTTAGTCTGTTCTTCTGATTTTTCCTGATCTTCTGACATGCTTATTTTCTATCCGATGAGACTACGAAAGGCCATAGCGTAAAATTAAATACCCTCAATAATAACCTGCGCCTGTGCATAAGGCGGCTCATCCGTTAAACTAAGGTGGATGACCGTTTCCTGCCCTTTTGGCGTAATTTCATGCAGGCGTTCCAATGCCCCGTTATTCAGCTTGATAAAAGGCTTTCCCAAGGCATCATTCGATACTTCGATATCTTTCATATAAACCCCGTTGACGAAACCACAGCCCAATGCCTTTGCACAGGCTTCTTTGGCCGCATATCTCTTTGCCAGTGCCAGCACGCCCCTGCCGGTCTTTTCACGCGTTTCAATCAACGCTATTTCCACCTTGGTAAAATAACGTTCCTGAAAACGTTGCCGGTGATTTTCCATCACTTTTTCAAAGCGGCGGATATCTACCAAATCTATGCCAGTTCCTAATATCATTTTTTCTTATCCTGCCGGTGTTCTTTTATATCATGCACTTTTTCCGCCAGATCATGAACTTTGCTTTTTACCCGGCTCTGCGCCGCTCTTGCGGCTCTCAAAAAGTAGTAAAAGCTATAATAAAATAGCGGAAAAGTTAAGGCCGCCATAATATAACCGCCAATTAAAGTAGGAATAAAGGCCGTTACGCCAAAGCCATGGTCATCAGGTACAACCGTGGGCCCACCGATCATATCGAAATAATTTTCCAACCCCGTGACATCAACAAAAGCCTGCCCGACTAAATGCGATATCCATATTAATATCGGAAATGTCCATGGATTGCCAAACGTGGTTCCCAAAACCGAGGCGAGGAAGCTTGCGCGGGTGATCTTGCAAAAAACATAACATTGCAAAATCTGAATTCCCCAGGTGGGCGTCCATGAGACAACGCATCCTGCGGCAAGACCCAAGGCGATGTTGTGGGTACTATACGGCAAACGTATAAGACGGTGTTTAATATAAAGCAGGCTGCGCTTCCATCCTGATGACGGCCACATAAAATTCTTGAGTTTTCTGAAAAGGGATTGTCTTTTACGGCGTTGAAAAAGCATCGGCTTTTAGCGTCCCTTCGCCCGCTCAACCGAGGTAATCTCTGGCGTCGCTCTTAGGGCGGCAATAATATTGTTTAAGTGTTTTGTGTCATTAACGTAGATATCCATTAAAATATCCCAAAAATC
The DNA here is from genome assembly GCA_965216405.1 of uncultured Micavibrio sp. Classification (GTDB taxonomy): domain Bacteria; phylum Pseudomonadota; class Alphaproteobacteria; order Micavibrionales; family Micavibrionaceae. The sequence continues at coordinate 920,297 of OZ244161.1, forward strand.
CATCGATCTGTTGGTGATCTTCAAATTGACAATATTCCCGCCATTCTTACCTATCACGGTAGAAACCGTGCCCAAGCCACCGGGCTGGTTCAAGAAGGTAATCACCAGACGGCCTACATGGGATTCCGGCGCATCCGGCCCTTCACCCCACGATACGTCAATCCACCGTTCAGGTGTGTCAGCAAAGGTTTCCAGCGTCTCGCAATCAATTGTATGAATTGTGACACCTTTGCCGGTCGATACAATCCCGACAATCCTGTCTCCCGGTAAAGGGTGACAACAGCGCGCCATATGCACCGCCATTCCCGGAATAAGCCCTTTGATAGGCATTGGCTTATCAGAACCCAAAGATTTCGCCATCGCGTAGTTTTTGAATTCATGTGTGGCAGGGCGAATGATTTCCGTTTTATGGGCTGGAAAAATCATTTTAAAAACATCGCGCGCAGAAAAATGGCCGGAACCGATATTAGCATAGATATCATCAACCTCATCTACGCGCATTTTTTTGACCACACCGGCAACCGCTTTTTCGGTAAACTCATATTCTTCTTGTGAAAATATCTTCTTCAGCATCGCCTGACCCAGCGTAATATATTCGCCGCGCTGTTGCTGGCGGATATATCGCTTGATATGAGAGCGTGCCTTCCCGGTAACGACAAAACGCTCCCACGCGGGGGAAGGCGTTTGGGTTTTGGAGGTAATGATTTCGACCTGATCACCATTCGTCAGCTTTGTATTTAGCGGCGCAATACGGCCATTCACCTTGGAGCCGACACATTTATCACCAACATCAGAATGCACGGCATAGGCAAAATCAACGGGCGTTGCCCCATTGGGCAATTCAATCAAATCCCCTTTGGGAGAAAAAACAAAAACCTTATCCTGAAATAATTCCAGTTTTGTATGCTCCAGAAAATCTTCTGGGCGCGCTTCCTGTTCCAGAATGTCCAGCAATTCCCGCAGCCAACGATATTGTTTGACATCTTTAATGTCGGCTTTTTTCCTGCCCTCTTTATAGGCCCAGTGGGCGGCCACCCCTAAATCCGCTTCATAGTGCATTTCTTCGGTACGGATCTGGATTTCAATGCGTTGGCGCTCGGGTCCTAAAATCGTGGTATGTAAGGAGCGGTAACCATTTGGTTTCGGTGTAGAAATATAATCTTTAAAACGCCCCGGCACCACCGGATAAGAAGAGTGCAAAACACCGAGGGTGTGATAACATTCCCCAATATCTTTAACGACAATCCGAAATGCCATAATATCCGAGAGTTGCTCGAAGGTCACATTCTTACGCTGCATTTTTTGCCAGATGGAATAACGGGTCTTTTCCCTCCCCGTAATTTCGGCATCAATGCCTTCATCTTGCATGAGCTTTTGCAGGTGTTTGATAATCTTTTTAACAACATCGCCGCTTTCTTCGCGTAAAAAAGACAAACGGTTGGTAATACTTTCCTTGGCTTCCGGGTTAAGATATCCAAAAGACAAATCGGAAAGCTCCTCTTTCATCTGGTGCATACCGATCCGTTCTGCAAGCGGGACATAAATCTCCAACGTTTCTCTTGCGATACGTGCCGTTTTATCTGGGCGATCCTTAAAATGATAAAGGGTGCGCATATTATGCAAGCGGTCAGAAAGCTTTACCAACAAGACTCGGATATCTTCGGACATAGCCAGAAGTAGTTTTCGAAAATTTTCAGCCTGCTTCCCTTCAAAAGACTGGCTTTCAATTTTGGTCAGCTTACTGACCCCGTTGACAAGGTCCGCTACTTCCTTGGAAAACTTGCTTTCCAACTCCTCGTATGTGGCTGGTGTATCTTCCAATGTATCATGCAAAATCGCCGTTATAATCGTGGAAGGATCCAGCTTCATGTCCGCTAAAATAGAGGCTACTTCAACAGGATGTGTATAATAGGGTTCCCCCGAAACGCGGGTCTGTCCTTCATGTTTTTCCTTGGCGTAATCATAGGCAGCCACAATTTGCCCGTCATTAAATGCAGGCAAATATTTATGCATTTTAGCAGTTAATTCATCTAATAAAGGGGCGTCAGTCAAAATTTTCAATCCATCACACGAAACAAAAATATATTCTCAATCATTTTACAGCCTTCGACGAAAAAAGCACCATCAGAATACGTGTAAAAGCGCATAAAAAAAGGCCGGATGATCCGGCCTTGTAAGAGTCATATCTGTAAAATATTACTTTTCTTCTTCGGCAGGCGCGCCAGCAATATCTTCAAGCGTGGAAGATTCTTCCTGCCCTTCTTTAGCAGACGGTCTATCCTGATCGCTCATGGAGCCCCATTCCTGCTCTCCGTCCATCATATCGATGACATCTTCACCGTCATCATCAAGGGCAATCACCCGTTGATTGTTGCGGATCAGATCTTCTTTAAGCTCATCAACATTAACAGTTTCATCGGCAATTTCACGTAGCGCAACAACAGGGTTTTTATCATTGTCACGGTCAATGGTCAGCGCTGCGCCAGACCCTATCTTACGGGCGCGCTGTGAAGCGACCATTACCAATTCAAAACGGTTAAGAACTTTATCAATACAATCTTCAACTGTTACGCGTGCCATTTTCGACCCTTTAAAATCTGTTTAATTTGAAATCTGGCTGTTTTATAAGCATTTTCTGACAAAACTGCAAGCCTGAAGCTTTATTTTCCTGATTTTCAATGGCAGGGTAAACCCATGACATTACTTAATCCTGATCCTGACTGCCCTTTATGCCCCCGTCTTGCCGCGTTCAGGAAAGAAAACCGCCAGAAATTTCCCGATAAATTTAATGCGCCCGTGCCTTCCTTTGGCGATATGGCTGCGCAATTACTTATTGTCGGGTTGGCTCCTGGCCTGAAAGGGGCAAATTTTACAGGCCGCCCTTTCACTGGGGATTTTGCCGGGGAGCTCCTTTATAGCACGCTGATAAAATACGGATTTGCCCGCGGCACCTATCAGGCCCGCCCCGACGATGGATTAAAACTGGTGAATTGCCGTATTACCAATGCCGTGCGCTGCCTGCCGCCTGAGAATAAGCCCACTGGGCCGGAGATTAATACCTGCCGCCCGTTTTTGATGAACCAACTTGATAATATGCCCAATCTGAAAATGATTTTATCTCTCGGGCTCGTCTCCCATAACACCGTGCTCAAAACTTTTAATGAGCGTCTCGCCGCGCACAAATTTGCCCATGGCGCGCAACACAAACTGCAGAGCGGCTATACCCTGATTGACAGCTATCACTGCTCTAAATACAACACCTCGACAAAACGCCTCACCGAAGCGATGTTTCACAATGTCTTCGAAATAATCACTGAAACGCTCGCAAATTAAGCTTGTTTGCACCCAGCCCCCGTTCACGGTGGCAAGCGCCCAATCAAAAATCAGGGCGTCATCTCTGGCTTATTTTTCTCCCGCTTGGTCAAAAGCTTGTTCAACGCATGAATATAAGCCCTTGCCGAGGCCACCAGCGTATCGGCATCCGATCCCTGACCAGTGACAGTCTTGCCTTCTTCTTCCAGACGAACCGTTACACCGGCCTGCGCATCGGTTCCGCCCGTGACGGCATGAACCTGATAAAGCTGCAAGTGCGCATCCTCATGCGGAACAATATCGCGGATAGATTTAAAGATGGCATCAACAGGACCATTTCCTTCAACCTTGGTGCATTTTTCTTCACCATCAATATCCAGACATATTTCAGCTGTTTGCGGACCTGTGGTGCCAGCGATAATCTGCAAAGATTTGAATTTAATCTTTTCATGATCCCGGCCTAATTCATCATCAATAAGGGCGATGATATCGTCATCAAACATATCTTTTTTCCGGTCAGCCAGATCTTTAAAGCGTTTGAATAAATCCTGAAAGGCATTATCGCCGATTTCATAGCCAAGTTCTTTAATCTTGTCTTTCAATGCATGGCGTCCTGAATGTTTTCCTAAGACCAAAGAAGATTTGGTTAAACCGACAGATTCCGGAGTCATGATTTCATAGGTCTGTGCATTTTTAAGCATGCCGTCCTGGTGAATGCCGCTTTCATGGGCAAAGGCATTGGCGCCGACAATCGCCTTGTTTGGCTGAACATTAAAACCAACAGTTGTCGATAATGTTTTCGAGGCCTTTGTTAGCATTTCGGTTTTAATGTTATTATGAAATGGCGCCTTGTCATTACGGGTCCGAATTGCCATGACAATTTCTTCCAAGGCGGCATTCCCGGCACGCTCCCCGATCCCATTAATTGTACATTCAATCTGACGTGCGCCTGCCTGCACCCCGGCCAAAGAGTTGGCAACAGCCAATCCTAAATCATTGTGGCAGTGCACAGACAAACGGGCCTTATCAATATTCGGCACACGGTTCATCAGCATGGAAATTTGCGCGGCATATTCTTCGGGCACCGCATAGCCGACCGTATCTGGAATATTAATGGTTGTAGCGCCGCATTTAATGGCAGTTTCAACACACTGGCACAAAAAATCCTCTTCAGTCCGGCTGCCGTCTTCTGCAGACCACTCCACATCATCGGTAAACCCACGGGCAAAGGTCACACTTTCCGCAACAGCCTCCAGCACCGCTTCAGGAGTCATCTGCAATTTATACTTCATATGCAACGGGGAGGTCGAAATAAAGGTATGAATACGGCTTTGCTTGGCAGGTTCCAGCGCTGTGGCACTGGCTTCAATATCTTTTTTCGTGGCGCGTGACAAACCGCACACCACGGCATTTTCAAGCACCTTAGAAATTTCATTCACCGCCTCCCAGTCGCCGGTGGAGGCAATCGGAAATCCGGCTTCAATAACATCCACACCCATTTCATCCAATAAGCGGGCAATCCGAATCTTTTCCCCCAGATTCATGGAGCAACCGGGTGACTGCTCCCCGTCTCTTAAGGTGGTATCAAATATAATCACCCTGTTATCGGGGTTTTGTTGTGTTTCTTGTGGTTGTGACATCAGTAATTCCTTATCGTTTGTATCGTCTGAATTTAATAATTAATGATTTTCCTCTGAACGCAGACGCATTAAAAGCGCCTCATGCCCGCTCAGAGGGCGATAAGGAGGAGGCTTAGGAGCAGAGTATTGCGTACCGTTAAGCTTTGCATAAATTTGTTTTAAATCTTTTCAGGTTCTAAAGTCAATTATTTCTTGATCTCGCTCTCATCCATCTGGCGTGCCTCATCGGCGAGCATCACCGGAATGCCATCACGAATAGGATAGGCAAGGCCCGCCTGATCGGAAATAAGTTCCTGCTTTTCCGCATCATAACGCAAAGGCACCTTTGTTAAAGGACAAACGAGGATTTCCAGCAATTTCGGATCAATTTCTTGTGACATATTTTTTAGCCTCAGGCGCGCAGGCACACTGTGGCTTCCTTTCTAATCGGGTTTCGCATTTGTTAGGTCTACAATATGCGCTTCGTGCCCGGTGCTTTCAATAAATTTTATTAGATCAGCCGGTTTAAGAGATACCGTCATGGTATTCAGCAAAGGGTGGTAATTTACCAGATCCGTTTCCATCATGCTTTTATCAAGAAAAATTTTAACTTGTCCTTCGGTATCATTCACGATGGAAAAAGGACAAACAGAGCCGGGGCGAACTCCAAGATATTCCCACAAACGGTCAGCCGAGCCAAAGGATAATCTGTCAGACCCAATAACAGCAGGCAGCTTCTTTATATCGACCTCGGTGGCATTTTGGAGCACCACAAGAAAATTTTTCTTCTTTTTATCGCGCAGGAACAGATTCCGGCAATGGGTGCCGGGTATATCGGCGTCAATTTTCTCTGATTCTTCAACGGTATAGACTGCTTCATGAGAGTGAAGAACATAATCTATTTCTAAAGATTCCAACTGCGCCATTAATGATTCTGGCGATGTCGGTAAATCTGGCAATTTTTCCACCTGTTCTAAATTCTGTGTCATATCTTAAAAAACCCTTTATTATGAATATCTTAACCCGTACGCCCCAAGGCAGCCATATGCCTTTTTTGCGCAAATTTGTGTCGAGAATGTGGCAACTGCTATACTAATGGTATGGCTGTAAAACAAAGTTTAAGCGACTTAGGCGTCACAAGTTTAAGGGGGTTGGCCCCCATGAATAATCTTGTGCCCCCGCCAATGGAGAATGTTGCAGAAGAATTTGGCGTTGATCAATATTCTGTAGAAGCCCTTGAGGCAGGTTTTCAAAAAGTTATGAGTTTAGATATATGATACAATTAGCACAAAGTGGCGACGGACGCCTTGTTGTCGCAAGTAACCAGCCCTTCCCAGCCGATGTGCAGCGGGTGGAATATTATCGCGATTTGAAATTATTCATGCTGGTATATGAAGGCGAGGAAGAAGAAGAAAGCGACTTAATGCCGTGCGAAATGCCGGACAATGTGACCGACCTTATTCATCAAAGCCCTGACGTCGTCGTCATTGCTATGAAAGAAGGCGAAGGCGAGCCTTATGGCTATTTAGCGCCATTGGTTCAGATCGGGGTTTAACCTTTTCATCATTGCTAATTCATCGTATCCTTTTGGTCAACATAAGGAAAACTGATGAGCCAACCTCCTAAAATATACGCCGCCCATCCCTTAGAAGTAACCCTTGAAAAAGGCAAGATGTATGCCTTTTGCACATGCGGATACTCTGACAAGCAACCTTTTTGCGATGGCGCCCACCGGGAAAAAGCCCCTGATTATAAATCCTTTAAATTCGAAGCAGAAAAAGACGGTAAAGTCTGGCTGTGTCAATGCAAACAAACACACGGCATGCCTTTTTGTGACGGTAGCCACAAGGAGTTATAATTATGCACGCCATTCCCCTCGATCATCTTGTTCCCTTTGACCTGTTTGAAAATGAACCGATCAAAATTGATCTGGTCTATGCCAATGAAAAGCATCCGCATAACATATTCGAAACAGCGCTGTACCATGGCGAAGCCAGAATGTGGGCGCACAAAGACTTAGCGGCCATTACTCTTTTAACCGCCCGGCTCTTGAACAAGCAATATGGATGGATTTTAGAATTAAAGGACTGCCTGCGCACAATCGAAGCGCAGGCGATCATGGGGCAAACAGATATTGTTAAAGCCAACCCGCAATGGATGGAAGAACCGCGCATGATCTCCCCTCCGGGTGAAGGGGCCCACCCCAGGGCGATGGCCATTGATGTTTGTGTGCTGGATAAGAATAACCGCCCCGTTGATATGGGAACCGATTTCGATGAAATGGTACCGGCAGCAGCACGCGGCTATGAAGATTTGCCGGATCAGGTAAAACAAAACCGGGGGATCCTCGACCACGCCTTCAAGGTAGCCGCCGATGCGTTTGCCATTCCTATTCTGCCTATCCCCCCCGAATGGTGGGATTTCAGATTTGTGCCCACCCAATATTCAACCTTCGAACCACTCAGTGATTCCGCCCTGCCGCCGCAAATGCAAATGGCTGAAAAAGTTGATAACGGCATCCAAGATTTTAACGAAGCGCATTTTCAAAAACTTGGCAAAGAGATATCCGATCTGTTAGACAAGCATGATGGAAATTTACGCGCAGCTTGATCAAATCCCGGCGGAAGGCAAAGGCACCGTTATTGCCATTGGCAATTTCGATGGCGTTCACCGCGGTCATCAAGCGTTACTAAACAAGGCCGCCGGCATAGCCGCCGCGCAGAATAAAAAGCTGGGCGTTCTAACATTCGAGCCGCATCCGCGCCGCCTTTTCCAGCCCGACCAGCCACCCGCCCGCTTGACCCCGTCAAACGTTAAAGCATGGCGGCTAGAAGAAGAGGGTGTTGATTATCTCTTCCCGCTCACGTTCGATTGGGATTTCGCCAGCCAGAGCGCGGAAGACTTTATCCAAAACATTCTAATAGATGGGTTAGAGGCTGCCCATATCGTGGTGGGGTATGATTTTTGCTTCGGACAACTCCGCAAAGGGTCCGCCGAAACAATCAAAGGCGCTGGCCTTAAGGTCGATGTCATCGATAAAATCGAAGATTCTAAGAACGAAATCATTTCTTCCAGCCGGACGCGCCAATTATTAAGACGGGGAGACGTTGCTGGCGCGAATGAGTTATTGGGATGGCAATGGGAAATTCGCGGCAGCATCTTCCGCGGTGACCGGCGCGGGCATGATTTGGGCTATCCCACAGCGAATATCTTGCTCAAAGACACCATCCATCCAGCCTATGGTGTCTATGCCTGCCGTGTGAAAATTGACGGAGAAGACCAATGGCGCCCTGCCGCAACCAATATTGGCATCCGCCCGATGTTCGAAGTGCCGGAAGGCCAGGTCGAAGCGCATATTCTCGATTTCCCCGATCAGGACATTTACGATACGACATTACGTATACAGCCTGTAGAGCGATTACGAGGAGAAGCCAAGTTCAATTCTCTCGATGATTTGATCGCGCAAATGGAAAAAGACTGCGCTAAAACCAGAGAAATTCTCAGTATCTAAAAATTATTTTTTTGGGACTTATATATTTAACTAGCCATCCAAAATGTGAGTAAGACTCTCAATACCTTGGCATAACCAAGGAATCTTACTAAAATATTTATCAGCGGTTAATCCCTGCCCATACTATGTCGCATCTTGCGTCAGGAAGGGGGTGATTGATATGGCTGATAAAATTGGTAGAAGTGCTAAAACAGGTCGCTTTACGACTGTTAAAAAAGCTCGGAAATATGCCTCAACACACGTTGTGGAAACCAGAACTCCGCCTAAGAAAAAAGGCAAGTAGTCTTAAGCTACTCACCTTTTAATATCCTAACAACGGGATTAACCGCTACCCTTAGTGAATCACAAAAAGATTCGAGGGTCAATCATCTAAAAGCTCCCATCAAGGGGGGGGACGGGGCTCGGTCCTTCTTTGCAGACTTTTTGTTCTATGGAAAATAGCTTGACTTCCCGTACCTGTTTATGGCATTTTGCGCCCTTAAAATTACATAATAAATGTTCAAATTAACATAAAGTATGACATGACAATGAAACCAACTTTTCCAGCCGCAGTAACACGTCCAGCAAAGAGTGGCATGCAACAGGCACAGCAAAAAGCGGCCCATCCGGATGCCGATCACATCCGTGACGCGGCCGCACAGGAAAAAAATGGCGTAGAAGGTATCTTTTCAAGTGCTTTCGCGCATATACCACCAACTTCGCCTTATAGGCCAAAATAACACTGCACAAGCAGGAAACAGGACATTATAGTAATTCAATGTTTGATCTTGTCTCCTTGCTTGTTGCCAATATTATCCCGCTTTATATCCTGATTGCCCTTGGCTTTATTGCCGGAAAATGGCTGGATGTAAACTTGCCCTCCATGGCAACCGTTGCCATTTATATTCTGGCACCCATCGTCAATTTCGGCGCGATGGCGCAGATGAAATTTACCCCTGAATATATTGCCCTGCCGCTTATAATTTTTTGCGGGTCAGCCTTTATTGGCACGGCAACCTATCAAATCACCGCCATCCTGCGAAAAAATAACACTGCTAACCTTGCCGGTATGGCCAGTGTCACAGGAAATACCATGTATTTCGGCCTGCCTGTGGTTCTGGCATTATTGGGTCCTGAATGGGTAGGAGTCTATGCCCTGTTAAATCTTGGGACTTTTTTAAACGAGGTCGGCCTAGGCTATTTCTTTGGGGCCCGCGGCGAAGCGACCGTCAAAGGGGCAATGATGAAGGTGTTAAAATTCCCGGTTATTCATGCTATCTGGCTGGGACTATTATATAACCTCAGCGGTCTCGCCTTACCTTCAAGCTTTATTCAATACTGGAATTACAGCATCGGTGCGTGGGTGATTATCGGCATGATGATTATCGGCGTCGCCCTAGCCAAACAAAGCCGCCTTGATATTGACCTCAAATTGCTGGTCAATTTATTTGTTCCTAAATTCCTGATCTGGCCCCTGTTTGTCTTTGGCGTCATACTGGCGGACATCCATGTATTTCAGGCTTTTGGCAATGAAATTTACCAGATGCTGGCCATTATCGGCACCGTCCCTTTAGCAGGAAATCTGGTGGCCTATGCCGCCAATTTCAACCTTCATCCCGAACGCGCCGCCGCCGCCGTCCTGATCAGCACAATTCTAGCGCTTTTCACCGTGCCTGCAGCGGTCCTTCTGGTGCAGACTCTGACTTGATTTAGCCATTTTTTTTAGCCATAGTGCGGCTATGAAAATACACAGCGCCATGATTATTCGAATTATCAGCCCGATTCTGTAGAATTTTCAGGAATCGGGACTTCACACTATTTTTTCAAACAGCCATTCAAACCAGTAAGATTTTAAAATCATGAGCGATAATAAAAACCCCAAAGAAAAAACAAGCAGCGATAAGTATAAAGATACCGTATTTTTACCCAAGACCGACTTCCCCATGCGCGGCAACCTGCCTGAAAAAGAACCGGCGATGGTCAGACAATGGCAGGACATGGATTTATACGCAAAAATCCGCGAAGCCTCTAAAGACAAGGAAAAGTGGATTTTGCATGACGGCCCGCCTTATGCGAACGGCAATATCCATATGGGTCATGCCTTAAACAAAATCCTCAAAGACGTCATCAATAAAAGCTGGCAGATGATGGGCTATAATGCACCCTATGTGCCGGGATGGGATTGTCACGGCCTGCCGATTGAATGGAAGGTCGAAGAAGGCTACCGCGCCGCGGGCAAGGATAAAGATGAGGTCGACCCGATTGATTTCCGTCAGGAATGCCGCGAATTCGCCCAAAAATGGGTCGATATTCAAAGCGATCAGTTCCAGCGTCTGGGGGTAATTGGCGATTGGCATAATCCGTACCTCACCATGACCAAAGCAGGTGAAGCGCAAATTGCCAGAGAAATTCATAAGTTTTTAAACAATGGCGGCCTGTATCGCGGCGTAAAGCCTGTCATGTGGTCTACAGTGGAGCAAACCGCGCTGGCGGAAGCCGAGGTTGAATATAAAGAACATAAATCGGTGACCATCTGGGTAAAATTTCCGGTCAAAGAAACCAAAATCGAAGCCTTGCAAGATGCCAATATCGTCATCTGGACAACGACACCGTGGACGATGCCCTCCAACCGGGCAATTGGTTTCGGGGAAGATGTTGAATACGCCGTCTATGAAATTGAAAGCGTTCTAGAGGATAGCAAGGCCAAAGCCGGTGATAAAATTGCCATCGCAAAAAAACTGGTCGCCACCATTCAAGAAAAAGCAAAGATCGAGAGTCTGAAAGAAGTTGCCTCATTTAAAGGCAGCGAGATTGCAGGCACCTTTTGTCAGCACCCGCTCAATGGCCAAGGCTATGAGTTTGATGTACCGTTATTGGCAGGTGATTTTGTCAGCGATGAAGACGGGACAGGTTTTGTCCATATCGCCCCCGGCCACGGCGCGGACGACTTTTATTTGGGTCAACAAAACGGTATCGAAGTCACCGACAATGTCAGTGATGATGGCAAGTTTCGCGAGCACGTCCCACTTTTCGGCGGCATGGAAATCTATGACCAGAACGGCAAGATGGCCGAAGGTAATTTTGCGCCTATCAAGGCGATTGAAGAGGCGGGAAACCTGCTGGCCAAAGGCTCGCTCAAACATGAATATCCACATAGCTGGCGCTCCAAGGCACCGGTGATTTTTCGTACCACGCCGCAATGGTTCATCGCGATGGACTCTAAAATTGCCTTACCGACCGCAAGCAGTGATGCGGACGCAACAATCAGGGAAACAGCTTTAAAGGCAATAAAAGACACCAACTGGGTGCCTGCCAAAGGGGAAGCCCGCATCCGCGCGATGATCGAAGGGCGTCCTGACTGGTGCATTTCCCGCCAACGGGCATGGGGCGTGCCGATTGCATTGTTCGTGCATAAAGAAACCAAAGAACCCTTAAAAGACGAGGCCGTATTAAAACGCATCGCCGATGCCTTCGAAGAAGATGGCGCCGATGCCTGGTGGTCCCGCCCCGCGCAGGACTTCCTTGGCAACGATTATAACCTCGAGGATTATGATCAGGTTTTTGACATTGTGGATGTCTGGTTTGAATCAGGCTCGACACACAGTTTCGTTGTTGATGCCCGCACAGATCTGGGCAAAGGGGAGACCATGGATAAAGTGGATCTTTATCTTGAAGGCTCAGACCAGCACCGCGGCTGGTTTCATTCCTCCTTACTGGAAGCCAGCGGCACCAAAGGCCATGCACCCTATAAAAACGTGCTGACCCATGGTTTTGTGCTAGATGAAAAAGGTTACAAAATGTCCAAATCTCTGGGCAACGTGGTCGATCCGTTAAAAATTATGGAACAAAGCGGCGCAGATATTTTGCGTCTTTGGACCATGACATCGGATTATGCTGAAGATATCCGCATCGGCAAGGACACACTCAAAAACACTAGCGATTTATACCGCCGCATCCGCAATACGCTCCGTTTCCTATTGGGTGCGCTTGATGGATTTAACAAGGCCGAAATGGTTGAATTTTTTGAAGACCCGTCACAATTGCCGGAACTGGAACAGCTTGTCCTACACCAACTTTATGAAATGGATCAAAAAATCCGCGGCTATATCAAAAATTATGAATTCGGCAAATTGGCCAAAGAGCTGCATGAATTTTGTAACAATACCCTGTCTGCGTTTTATTTTGATATCCGCAAAGACAGACTGTATTGCGATGATCCGCAAAGTTTCGAGCGGCGTGCCTGCCGTTCCGTGATGGCCGTCACCTATAATGGCCTCACCGCTTGGCTCGCCCCAATCCTGTCTTTCACTGCCGAAGAAGCCTGGTCCCACAGACCCGCCGGCGTGTTCGAAGATGTAGAGAGCGTGCATTTACGTGATTTCCCCGAGGTTCCGGCCAATTGGAAAAATGATGAGCTTGCAGAAAAGTGGCTTACTGTGCGTGAAGTACGTGATGGTGTTCTCCACACTCTTGAAGAAATGAGAACTAATAGAGATTTAAAATCTTCACTAGAAGCTGTTCCACATATTATTTTTACAAAAAAGCAAAAAGAAGCATTTGAAAGTCTATCTCAAAATGAAATAGCAGATGTTTTTATCACTTCAGATGTGGTTATAAGCGATAAAATATTAGAGCATGAAACCATTATAGGAGTTAAAGCCGACGGTGAAAAATGCGTAAGGTGCTGGAAAGTCCTGCCGGAAGTCGTCGGCCATGCGGACCATATCTGCAACCGCTGTGATGATGTCGTCAATAAAAAACAGGCGGCCTGATCATTATGCAGGTGTGTGGGAAGAAAGCTGTTTGTAAAGCCATTGGGGCGGTCAGCCTTATTGCTTTTTTCATTCTGCTGGATCAATTATCCAAATGGGCCATATTGGAAAAACTTTTCAAACCCGAACTGGGAGCAATTAAAGCAGGTGAGTCGATTGGTTTTTTTGAATGGCTGACCTCCACCGCGCGTCTGGATTTTGTGACCATTAATATCCTGCCGTTTTTCAACCTGACCATGGTATGGAACCACGGCATCAGTTTTGGCCTGTTTCAAAGCGGCACGCCGTGGCCGTTAATTGTTATGTCCTTGATAATCTCGGGGATTTTCGGCATCTGGTTATGGCGCAGCAGCAGTAAAGTAGAGTTTACTGCGCTTTGCCTGATTATCGGCGGGGCCATCGGCAATGTCATTGACCGCCTGCATTTAGGTGCAGTGGCGGATTTTCTGGATTTTCATTATAACAAATGGCATTACCCGGCTTTTAATTTAGCGGATAGCTTTATTACAGTGGGGATTGTCATTCTGGTGGTCTATAGTTTATTCTTTGATAAATCCAATAAAGCAGCGAACTAATGTTTATGAAAAATTACACTTTGTCCCTCCTGATGGTTTTTATCGCCCTGACATTGTCCGCGTGCGAAAAAACAAAAGAGCAATTTGATTTTTCCAAAAAACCGCCCGATGAATTTGCGGTTACAACACGTGCGCCTTTAGAAATGCCAACCGATTTAAACACTTTACCAGCGCCAAGGCCCGGCGCCCCAAGACCGCAGGAAAACAGCCCGACCGAAGAAGCCAAGGAAGTCCTGTTCGGTAATTCCGGTATCCCGTTAAACCAGTCAGTGACGCAAGGAGAGCAAATTTTGTTGCAAAAAACAGGCGCCGCGAATGCCAATCCCGCTATCCGGGATACGGTTGACCGCGAAACGGCAGAGAAAGTTAAAAAAGAAACACCGACAATTGATAGAATTCTTGGTAAAGCCGGTAAAAAAATTAATGCGCCTGCCACTGTTGTTGATCCTGTGAAGGAAAGCGAACGGATTAAACAAAATAAAGAGGCCGGAAAGTCCGTAACAGATGGTGAAACACCGACAATTGAAAAATAAAGCAAGCATACTATCCGCAATATTAAGCGCGCTCTTATTCCTCTCCTTCCCTGCGTCAGCAAAAGTATTTAATGCGCAGAGCTTTACCCTGAAAAACGGGTTGCAGGTGATTATTGTGCCTAATCATCGGGCACCTGTCGTCACCCATATGGTCTGGTACCGCGTCGGCGCTGCCGATGAGCCGCAAGGCCTCTCCGGTATGGCGCATTATTTTGAACATCTCATGTTTAAAGGGACCGATAGACTGGCCCCCGGCGAATTTTCAAAAACGGTTAAAAAACTAGGCGGGAACCACAATGCCTTTACAGGCCAGGATTACACGGCCTATTACGAAAGCATCGCCGTGCAGCATCTGGAAAAGATGATGGAAATGGAAGCTGACCGCATGGAAAATCTGAATGTGCCTGAATCTCATTTTGACTCTGAAAAAAGCGTCGTGCTGGAAGAACGCCGGCAACGTACCGAGAACAACCCCAAAAACCGTTTCGGAGAGCAGGTGCGGAGCGCCCTTTTTGTCAATCATCCGTATGGCACACCGACGATTGGCTGGATGAATGAAATCAAAACTTACGAATGGGAAGACGTAAAAAAATTCTATGATTTATACTACGCCCCCAATAATGCCATTGTCATTATCAGTGGGGACGTTACTGCCGAAAAAGTCCGGCCGATGATTGAGCGCACTTACGGCAAGCTAAAACCAAAAGACATCCCGCCACGCCAACGTCCGGAAGTCGCACCAGCCAATGGTGATACGCTAATGACGTTACAGCATAAATCAATCAATCAGCGCAGTTTCAGCAATTTGCGTCTGGCGCCAAGTTTTAACGGCAATTACGACGATGCCCTTGCATTAGAAGTCCTGCAGGAAATTATGAGCGGCGGCCCGACCACCCGCCTGTATAAACATCTTGTGGTCGATCGCAAACGCGCCATTGGCGTCGGGCTCTCTTATGACGGCAGCGCGCTTGATGATGCCACTATCATTTATTATGGCACACCATCCGATGATGTTTCGCTGGAAGAGCTGGCCAATGATGTTAAAAAAGAAATACGCGACGTGATTGAGAACGGTGTCAGCGAAACCGAAGTCAATGAAGCCATCCAGCGTCTGCAGGACAGCGCGGATTATGCACGCGACAGCCTGAGCGGACCGGCAATGATGATCGGCTATGCCTTGACAACGGGAAGCACATTAGATGAAGTCGAAAACTGGCCTGAGGCAATAGCCAAAATTACGGCAGCAGATGTGCAACGTGTTGCTAAAACATATCTAAATGATAACAAACCATGGCGACGTCCGGCTATTCAAAGCCATTACCTTCCTGTTGATACATCCCCATCCTCCATCGAAGAAGAAAGCGATAAGGAGGTCACAGAATGAGATTACTGCCTTTCTTATTCGTAATATTTATCAGCTCTACTCTGCCGGCAAAAGCGGATGAACCATTTTTAGACATCCAAAAAGTAACCAGCGAAAACGGTATTGAAGCATGGCTGGTAGAAGATCACTCTTTGCCTGTTATCTCCTTGCAGTTTGCCTTTAAAGGGGCGGGATCCATTCGCGATACAATAGACAAGCAAGGGACGGCACAGCTTTTATCCAATACCCTGGATGAAGGTGCAGGAAAATTAACCTCTCAGGAATTTCAAAAACAACTGAGCAACCATTCCATCTCCCTTACCTTTAGTTCAGGACGCGACAATTTTGGCGGGCAACTCAAAACCCTCTCCCGTCACAAGGATACGGCCTTCGAATTGCTATCGCTGGCCCTGAACAAACCACGCTTTGATGAAGAACCGTTACAACGTATGCGCGAAGCTAATCTTTCACGTATAAGAAGATCCATGAGCCAGCCGGAGTGGATCGCGGCGCGGCTGTTCAATGACATTATATACGAAAGTCATCCTTACGCCCTTAACAGCGGCGGTACCTTAAGCAGCCTGCCCAAAATCACGGCAGAAGATTTAAGAAATTTTAAAACAGAATGGCTGACCCGCGACCGCCTGCATATTGGTGTAACGGGGGATATGACGGCAGAAGAATTAAAAGAGGTCATTGATCAGATATTCGGTGATCTACCGGTAGCAACAGATAAAAAACTAATCGCGGATATTGAACCGGAACATGACAATAAAACTTATGTCTTTCATAAGGATATCCCGCAAAGCATTATCAGCATCGGCATGCCGACACTGGATAAAAACGATCCCGATTATTACACCTTGCAAGTTATGAATTTTATTTTCGGCAGTAGCGGTTTCGGCTCCCGCCTGATGGAAGAAGCGCGGGAAAAACGCGGCCTGACCTATGGTATTTATTCCGGTCTGCGGTTGAATGACCATGCGAATGTGATGACGATTTCCGCCTCTACCAAAAATGAATCCGCCAAAGAAATCTTGAATATTATCGACAATGAAATGTATAATATGCAGAACGCGCCGGTCACTAAAGCAGAACTGGAAGATGCTAAATCCTATCTGATCGGCTCCCTGCCGTTATCCCTGACATCCACAGACAATATTGCCGGAATGGTGCTTGGCCTTCAACTGGATAACCGCCCTGCGGATTATCTGGACCATTATGAAGAAAAAATTCAGGCAGTAAGCGCAAAAGATATTCAGGGGTTGGCAAAACGTTTGTTAAAGAGTGAAAGTACAACCACAATCATCGTAGGGAAGCCTGAAAACATTGAAAACACAATTGCGAGAGACACATTGCCTAATGTCGAATAATCCCGTCCATACACAAGAATGGAATGACCTTCACGCCCTTGCTACTCAGATGCAGGGCACAACGCTTAATGATCTTTTTGCTAAAGAAGCAGATCGTTTTAAAACATTTTCCTTAAAAGCCGGAGATGTCTTTTTCGATTATTCAAAACAGCGCGTGACAAAAGAAATTATCAGCAAATTGTGTGATCTGGCGCAAAATTGCGGTCTGGAAAAGGATCGTAAGGCTATGTTCGACGGAGAAAAAATAAATACCACCGAAGGGCGGGCCGTTTTGCATACTGCCATGCGCCGCCCGAAAGACGACAGCGTTGACGTAGACGGCACCAATATCATGCCGGAAGTCCATGAAACTTTTGCCAAAATGAAAGAATTTTCTGAAAATCTTCGCAGCGGCAACATTAAAGGCGCAACAGGTAAAACCATTACAACGGTCGTTTCCATTGGCGTGGGAGGCTCCGACCTTGGTCCGAGAATGGTTTGTGAGGCATTAAAATCCAAAGAAGACCCGATTGATGTTTTCTTTGTTGCCAATATAGACGGTGCCGATTTAAGCCGCGCCCTGGAACAATGCGATGCACAAACAACATTATTCATTGTCATTTCAAAAAGTTTCGGCACACAGGAAACTCTGGCCAATGCCTTAGAAGCCAGAAGCTGGGTGCAAGAACAATTAGGACAGAACGCCGCGATAGACAAACATTTTGTCGGAGTTTCGTCCAACCTCACCGCAATCAAAGAATTCGGCATTCATCCCGATAATCTTTTCCCGATGAATGAAGGTGTAAATGGACGTTTCAGCCTGTGGTCTTCTATTGGCCTGCCGATCTGTATTCAATGCGGGTATGATAAATTTGAGAGCCTGTTACAAGGTGCCGCCGAGATGGATCAGCATTTTTTAACCGCACCAGCGCAAGAAAATATTCCGGTTTTGATGGCCGTGCTTGGCATCTGGAACAGGAACTTTCTGGGGGCCGCCCAGCAAGCTGTTTTACCTTACGCCACCCGCCTTGCCGATTTTCCGGCTTACCTGCAACAGCTGGAGATGGAATCAAACGGAAAAACGGTAGATCGTGACGGGCAAAGTATCACCGACTATGACACCTGTCCCGTGATATTTGGTGAAATCGGAACAAACAGCCAACACAGCTTTTATCAATTACTGCATCAGGGAAGCGATATTGTGCCCGCCGACTTCATCGGATTTAAAAGCGCGCCTTATGAGAATCAAATCCCGCTGCTGAATAATATGCTGGCACAAAGCGCCGCTTTGATGAAAGGGCGGCAGAATAAAACCTCACCGCACAAACATTTTGAGGGCAACCGTCCCAGCAGCACGCTTATTCTTGACCAACTCAACGCCTATACATTGGGACAATTGATAGCTCTTTATGAACATAAGACCTTTGTGCAGGGAATTGTCTGGAATATTAACAGTTTTGACCAGTTTGGCGTGGAATTAGGCAAAGAGTTGGCAAAACAAATGGATAATCATGACTTAAATGATGCGGATTCCTCGACAAAAGGGCTATATTCCTATATTCACAAAGGCAATGAATAACGATAGTCTTAGATAATGAGCAATTCACCCTCCGGCACCGGCAGTAACTTAAAGCGTTTAACACAACGTGATCTGGATGAAGTTATTCTCCGGCACAAAAAGTTTGCCATGGGGCAGCGGGGGGGACAGCGCGCCTTTTTGAAATTTGTTGATTTATCGGGCCTAACGTTCCGAGGTGCCGATTTATCGCAAGCGGATTTTACCGGTTCCAACCTGACAGATACGGATTTATCCAATGGAATCTATACCTCCTGCTGCTTTTTCGCCTGTGACCTTCGAAATGCAAATCTGGAAAAAGCCATCTTCCGACGCGCGGATTTCCGTGGGGCCTATGTTGCCGGCGCTAATTTAACCGGCGCCGATCTGGATTCCGCCGATTTACGCGAAGGGAAAATCATGCACAGCGAAAATGGCGGCATAACAGACCGTCAACGGGAAGGTGTGGATGAAGACAAAGCCTGGAGCGCGATTTTCACCGGCGCGCAACTAACCGAAACCAATTTATCAGGCGTTAAAGCCCTTTCTGCCGATTTTTCTGATTCCGACATGACCGGCGTGACATTAAACGAAGCCGATCTAACCGGCGTAAGCTTTAAAGGGGCAAATCTGACCAATGCGGATTTAACAGGCTCTTCCTTACGCGATGCAGACCTGCAGGATTCAGTAATGAGCGGCACAATCCTCAAATCCGTAGAACTTGACGGCGCCAAGATGGATGGTGCATCGGATGATGAAGACATGGGTGAAACACTGGAAGACCGCGGTGAAAATCTTGAAGAATTATTGGCCCAGCACAAAGCTTGGGTCGCCAGTGCCGGCAAGAAAGGCACTCAAATGAATTTGAGCGGCGTGGATTTACGCAAAGTTTCCCATTTGAAGATCTACCCTCTTACGGCAATTAAAGCAGTTGGTGCCAATTTTATGGATCAGGATTTAGGCAAAATCAGCCTGCAAAGCGCTACACTGGATGAAGCCGTCTTTAGAAACTGCAAAATGGCAGAAGCGGACCTGCGGGGCTCTTCCCTGAAACAAGCAAATTTTAACCGCGCTGATCTGACAGGTGCCAAATTAGGCGGATTGCGTTTTGACAATCCAGATGGCAGCGGAGTCCGCGTACAACGCACCAATTTAAGCGGCGGCAAGTTTCGCTATGCCGATTTACGCGGATGTGACCTGCGCGATGCAATTCTCATGGGATGTGACATGACCGGCGCAAAGCTTGAAAACTGTGACCTGCGCAAGGCCGATTTAACCGGCGCGACGCTAAATAATTCAGAAATATCCAAAGCCCGTACCGACGGCGCGATTCTTGATTGATTTTCAGGCTGAAACACCGCTAAGCTTCCTGTATTATGAGAATCCGTCATTTACCCGATCATCTGGTCAACCAGATCGCCGCTGGTGAGGTCATCGAACGTCCTGCTGCCGCCGTTAAAGAACTGGTTGAAAATTCTATTGATGCGGGCGCCACGCAAATCGACATAGATATCCGCCAAGGCGGCAAAAGCCAAATCATTATCCGTGATAACGGTTTTGGCATGAGTGCAGAAGAAATGACCGCCGCCCTTGAACGTCACGCGACTTCTAAACTCCCCGATGATGATCTGGTTCATATCGAACATTTAGGCTTTCGTGGCGAAGCCCTGCCTTCTATCGGTTCTGTCAGCCGCCTGAGCATTAAATCCATGGCCCGTGACAGCAGTGATGCTTATGAGATTTCGATGGAGGCCGGGAAAAAAGCTATGCCCGCGCCGACTGCGCATTCCCAAGGCACCACCATCGACGTACGCGATCTTTTTTATGCAACGCCGGCGCGCCTGAAATTTTTGAAAACAGACCGCGCGGAATATGGCGCTATCAAGGATACGGTTTTGCGCATTGCCATGGCCTTTCCGGCCATTGGCTTCAAATTGATCCATGACGGGGATACGAAGTTAAATCTGCCACCGGAACAAGGAAACATGCTGGATCAACGGCGCGAACGATTGGCAGCGATTTTAGGAAAAGAATTCGGCGAAAACTCCCTGCCTATCAAGGCAGAACGCGAAACCGTTTCCGTTTATGGTTATGCCAGCCTCCCGACCCTGAACCGGGCCACGAACCAATATCAATATCTGTTTGTGAATGGCCGGCCCGTGAAAGACAAAATGCTGATGGGATGTGTCAGAGCAGCCTATATGGATGTGCTGCACCATGGACGCCATCCTTTGGCCGCGCTGTTCTTAGAACTTCCACCCGAAATGGTCGATGTCAATGTGCACCCGGCCAAAGCGGAAGTAAGATTCCGCGATGCGGGACATGTGCGCGGGCTCATCATCTCCGCCTTAAAACATGCCTTAACACAAGGGGGGCAAACAACAGCCTCAACCTTATCATCACAAACATTAGGACGCATGCAGCGACAAGGGAGCGGCGGCCCTGCCATCCCTTATAGCCGTGGCACACATGCCGCCGTTCCACGATCATATATTTCCTCGCAGGCAGAAACACCTGCTCCCCGCTACGGCAATCTTGCAGAAAAAGCCCATGAACTTTATCAGCCGCTCAATGAAAACCTGGAAAATTTTCAGCCTTCTGCCCGAACAGAAGAATTTATCGAAGCGCAAGAACAAGGAGAGGCTAATGCTTATCCCTTAGGCGCAGCACGCGCACAACTTCATGAAAATTATATTATTGCACAAAGCACACAAGGACTGGTGATTGTCGACCAACATGCCGCGCATGAAAGGCTGGTGTACGAAAAGCTCAAGACCCAGATGGAAAACGGCGAGGTGAAAAGCCAGGGATTACTGGTACCGGAAATAATTGACATGCCGGATACGCAAATTGCTTTACTCATGGCGCAGCAGGAAACTTTACAAAAGTTCGGTCTGTATGTGGAACTCTTTGGCGCAGACTCTCTGGCGGTACAATCCCTGCCCGCCCTGTTAGGAAACAAGATTGATATCAAAAAACTGGTGCTAGATATTGTCGATGAGATTTCCGAACACCAGACAACAGAAAAACTGCAAAAATCCTTGCATGAAATTCTTTCTAGCGCCGCCTGTCATGGCTCTATCCGTTCCGGTCGGCGTATGAACGCCCAGGAAATGAACGCTTTGTTGCGCCAAATGGAAGAAACAGAGAATTCCGGCCATTGCAACCATGGTCGACCGACTTATATTACGTTAGACTTAAAAGATATTGAGAAACTATTTGGACGCCGATAATGAATCTAGCCTTTTTTGCCTCTTATAACGGATCTTCTGCCCATGCCATCACCGATGCCTGTTTGGCGGGAGACCTTATTGCCTCACCCGTATTGATGATCAGCAACAATGCAAGCGCAAAAGCTTTTGAATGGGCAGAAAACAAAGGGTTAAAAACCTCCTGCATAAACAGCATTAAATATCCCGATCCAACAGAGCTGGATGCGGCTATAGCCGAAAAACTCAAAGAGCAAAAAATCAATATTGTGATTTGTTCGGGTTACATGAAGCTTATTGGACCACGCACACTGGATGCAGTGGATGGAAATATTTTAAACATTCATCCCGCCCTCCTGCCAAAGTACGGCGGCAAAGGCATGTACGGCCAGCATGTCCATCAAGCCGTAAAAGAAAACGGTGATGACGAAACGGGCTGCACCATTCATCTGGTCAACAGTGAATATGACGAAGGAAAAATTCTAGCACAGAAAAAAATCTCTATTGATCCCTCCGACAGCGCCGAAGACATCGAAGAAAAAGTGAAAGCTGCCGAACCTGATTTCTATATCGAGACTTTAAAGAAAATCCTTAAAGGCGATATCAAGCTCGACTAGCTTTTGTTGTTCATTTAATCCATCAGGCCTAAAACCTGCATCTCATATAATTTCTTATAATGCGAATGCGGATTTTCCAGCAATTCGGCATGATTCCCTTGCTCAACAATATGCCCCTGATCAAACACCAGAATACGGTCCACATCCTTAATGGTTGATAAGCGGTGCGCAATCGTAATGGTTGTACGTCCCTTCATCAATTCCATCAAAGCCATCTGGATATAATGTTCCGATATAGAATCCAGCGAAGACGTGGCCTCATCCAAAATTAAAATCGGAGCATCGGACAGAATTGCCCGCGCAATTGCTACACGCTGACGTTCCCCGCCGGAAAGTTTAATTCCACGTTCCCCCACCAGCGTGTCATATCCTTGTGGCAAGTTTTCGATAAAATCATGGGCATAGGCCTTTTTGGCTGCCGCGATAATTTCATCCTGACCGGCCTCTGGCTTGGCATAGGCAATATTCTCCCCCAATGTCCGGTGAAAAAGGATAGGATCCTGCGGTACCAGAGCAATAATCTGACGCAAGGAGCTTTGGGTAACATCCGCGATATTCTGATCATCAACACGAATTTCTCCGCCCTGAAGATCATGCAAACGCTGCAATAATTTCACGAAGGTCGACTTCCCTGAACCGGAATGCCCGACAAGCGCCACCTTTTCACCCGGCCTGATATGAATCGCGAAATCCTTATACAACGGATCATCCTGATTTTTATAAGCAAAGGTAATATTGTCAAAAACAATATCACCTTTGCCGCGTATCAATGTTCCGGCCTCGGGCTTATCTTTCACGGCAATGCCGGTCTTCCAGAAGAAAACCACATCTTCCATATCGCTCATCGATTTTTGCAAATGTTCGGCGTGACGACCAATCTCCCGTAAATAACCATTGATCATGAAAAAAGACGTAATGATCATGGTGATATCTCCGGGGGTTGTCCGCCCTTGTTGCCACTGCCAAAAAGACAGCAAGAGCATCCCTGCCAACATGACAAAATTCAGCATATTTTGAAGCGCATTCATATCATTGGCAAACACGTAAGAATGAAGTGTTTTAATCCGCCAATCTTCAGCCGTATTTTCAAATACCTGATCCTCGCGCTGTTCAGCTCCAAACGCCTTGACTGTTGGATTACAAGAAACGATGTCAGCTGCCGTCGCGCCTACCTTGGTATCAGCCGCTGCAGATAGACGGTACCGTGGCGAAAGCAATTTGATCGAAATTAAAATACTCAAGGCACAGTAAGATAGAGAAGCCATAAAGACAAAGATACCAACCACAGGCAACGCGATAATCAACATTGTTGAAATACCAAATAAGATGATAGTAGCCGGTAAGAAACCCAGGACAAGCGTGTCTTCAAAGACTTCAAACGCCGTTCTGGCACGGGTAATTTTACGCACCGTCGCGCCGGAAAAATTATTACTGTGCCAGTCCGTTGAAAAACGCTGTACCTTATGAAGTGCCTCGATCAAAATATTACGCATTGATCCGCACTCATAGTGATTATAGAGGCGGAAACCAATCCACCGTGCAACAAAGAAAATTGCAGCCAAACTCAGAACAATGCCAATAAGCTTGAATGCTTCTGTATTATTTTCGCTATAATCACCAGAGAAAGAATCTACCAACGCCCCGACATAAGAGGGAAAGAAGACATCCACCAGCGTCGATATGGTAAAGAAGAATAATGCCCAAAACCCGAGTATTTTGCGCCTTTTCCAGTAGCTCCATGCAAAACTAAAAATATCTTTATAAGTAACTTTTTCTAACATAACTTTAATCCAATTCTAAATACGCGGCTTAAAATGAAGCCTATAAAAGAGACCGGACGTTCTTTAGAAAAATAAAAGGTAATTTCAGGGAAATTGTGTGTTTTAAATTTTATAAATCGGCCCAGTCATAGCGATCCACCCCGGGCCATCACTATGCATCACATGAGGTAACGCAGTACGGACCGGGAAATGACTGATGTAAACCCTTGGGGTATATGTCTGATTGCCTTAAGCATCATTTCCTCTTATAAAATTTATTCTTTTAAGATGTCATAAAACAACTAAATAAGGCAAGAGAAAAAATTATTTTTTCTTACGGGACTGCATCAATTCAAAAATCAATTCTTGATCTTTCTTCGGCATTGCATAGAAATTTTCCAGTACATCAGCCGCTTTATCATTTAAACCAAGCGCCACCGAAGAGGCGTTAGCAGTTCCCTCTTCCCGCTGTCCGAAAACCATCCATTCCACAGGAATATCCAATGCTTGCGCCAGTTTATGCAGGTAACGCGGTTGCCGTGCCCGGCCCTTTTCTGCTTGCTGAATTGCTTGCTGCGTCGTGCCGGCAATATTAGCTAGCTCCGCCTGAGATAAATCATGCAGTTTACGAATATATTTAAGCCGGACCGACAATTTAGGCATGGGTTTATAAGACATGGTTAAAAGATATACAAAAAAACTTGTTTTTTCATGACAATTTAACTTGTGATCTAGATAGTAATCTTGTATTATCTTGTTATGAGTGTAAATGACAACAAGGCCCATCCGCCTATATCAGCGCGTTTAAGCAAGGTACTGGATCAACTAGAAGTGATCCTTCACCCTGACAAGAATAATGGTATTAAAGCGCCTGCCTCTTCAAAAAAAGGAACAAAAAAAGCTCCTAACATTTAGGTCTTTTAAATTGTTGGCGATTTTTTGTAACAGCCGGGCGGCAAACACATCCTTCAAAATGATCATTCACTATACCCATTGCCTGCATAAAAGCATAACAGGTGGTCGGTCCGACGAAAGACCAACCGCGCCGTTTCAAGTCTTTGGAAAGAGCCTTTGACTCATCGCTCATGGTGATTTGTGAGAGGGTTTGATAATCAAATTGATCCGGTCTGTCCTGATCCATAGGTTCGAAAGACCAGAAATAAGCACCGAGAGAACCGCACTCTTGTTCCATCTCAATCGCGCGCTGCGCATTATTAATAGTAGAGGTAATTTTACCGCGGTGGCGGATAATACCCGCATCTGTTACTAACCGTTCAACATCCTTATCCGTATAAGTGGCAATTTTATAATAATCAAAATCATCAAAGGCATGACGAAAATTTTCTCTTTTACGCAAGATGATCAGCCAACTCAGACCTGCCTGAAAGCCTTCCAGACAGATTTTCTCAAACAGACGCTTGTCATCATCGACCGGATATCCCCATTCTTCATTATGATAGCGCAGATATTCAGGATCATTACCGTGCCAGCGGCAGCGGGCAAGCCCATCCTCCCCGACAATCAATCCATTATCGGACCCCTTCGCCATGATTAAAAATCATTGGCAAGTTCAAGAAATTCGCGCGCCGCGGCGGCTTCGCGTTTAAACGCTTCCCGTTCTGCTTCTTCATTGGGCGCAGCACCATGAACATCTTCATTATAGAGTTCACCACGGTAAAGTTCTTCCAGATAGCTGGCCTCAAAAATTTCTTCCGGTGTAATATCGTCTTCGGAAAACGCCAGCGCCAGAATGAGAGAACCACTGAGTGATGTCATGATATGAACGATAGTGAAATAATAATCATCCAGCGCCTCGATATAATTCCAGACCCGTTTGTGCGCTTCCGGATCCTGTTTCAAGGCTTCAATCTTATTCGTGGTAAAAAGCGGTATTTCAAAATGTTCATCAAACCACTTTACCCAGCGGCCCCAATTCTCCTTTTGTTTTTTGGCCAACGCTTCAGGTTCCTTGGCCCAGTAACACACAAGATCGGTATCCAGATAGCGCATGCAGGCTTGAGTAATGGCTTCCCGGTCGCGGATTTTATCAATTGCCGTCGTCAGGATCTGCGTCAGCGGCATGGTATCCGGCTTTACCTTTTCTTCCTGCGCTGCCCATTCCAGCACGATAGCCTCTGCCAGTAATTTTGTCGGAGCCACCAATTCCTGTCCCAAAGGGGTCTTAACGGGTTTACCATCGAGCTGAATTGCGTACCCGTCACCGGTTTTCTTTGTCGTTGCAACCTTATAAAAACGCTTCATCATGGCGCATTACTTTCTTCATTTTGATTATTAATATAAACATTGCATTCCGCACTATCCCCATGGAGGATCATGCACGAAAGCGGGTTATCTTTAGTATATTGGCGCGATTTTACCAAATCATAAGATTGCGCGCTCCCGATCTGATCGCCCCGGGACAGAACCGCATTTTCCAGCGTCACTTCCGTTAATCCTTTGTCCAGAACCGCATTCAGGGACAAATCACCAATGGTGAGTACAAACGATGTCTGTTTCGGAACAATATAGATATCCTTCCCCTTTTTCTCAATTTTAGCCTCTATCGAAAAAGGAGTATCGGCATAGGTGCCGTTTGCCAGAAGGAAATGGCCGTACTGAGGGGGATCACTTTCACCCTGACGGTCAACAAGAGCTGATTGCGTAACAAATAAATCCTGCGGAAAAATGACGCCGCTGTCCGCCCGAAAGTTTTCAAACTGAAGCTTCTTGATCGTGTTACCACCAAACAAAATGTTTTTTAGCGGAATAATAATGTGAATGTTATCGCCTTGCATAACGGTTTCGGCTGCATTTTGCCGCTTATGCAACGTCAAATCGTTTATATGAATATTGAAATTAGGAAATAACTTGATCGTTAGCAATTGTCCTATTGTGGCGTTTGTTCCGGTGCTTTCGGATAAATATTTTTCAAACCCCTCGCGCAAAGGCTCCGGATAGCGTTCAACAATTTTAAGCGCAAGGATCAGTACGAGTATGAAGCAGCAAAAGAAAAAAGGCAGCTTGATAAAAAATAATTTCAGGCGCTTCTTTCTTTTGGCCTGTTTTTCTGTGTCAGTCATTTTTCAAATATCCTTGATATCACTAAAGGCACTATAATCCGAATTAGGATCAAAGCCAAAATTCTTCCAGCTGGCTTGTAGATCCTCAGCCAAAGGCGCCGAAAGTTCTATCATTTTCTTGGTTTTAGGGTGGACAAAACGGATAGCGCGGGCATGCAGATGCACACGGCGCACATGCTCCATCCCGTCAATCATGGCGTCTTGCCCCCCATATTTACCGTCCCCTAAAATCGGACAGCCCATATGGGCTGCGTGAACGCGGATTTGGTGCGTGCGTCCCGTTCGCGGCCAAAAAGCAACAAAAGCCATTTGCTTATGCGCACGGTCAACAATATCAAAAAGGGTGGTTGCATGTTGCCCGTTTTCCACATCCACCACCATTTTTTCCTGGCCTAGTCCCCCGGCTTTTATTAAAGGGGCGCGGATTTCCCCGTTATTCATTTCAGGCGCGGGCACCGTCAGTGCCCAGTAAATTTTACGGATATCACGCCCCTGAAATATTTTTCCCATCTTGCGGGCAATTTCTGCAGAGCGTGCGAGCAGAATCAAACCCGACGTATCTTTATCAAGGCGATGAACAAGGCGCGGCCGCACGCCGTTTTTATCCTTTAAAACATCTAGCATCCCGTCCAGATGACGTTTGATATTCGTGCCGCCCTGCGTCGCAAGTCCGGCAGGCTTGTTCAACGCGATAATATCGCCGTCATCATACAGAATGATAGACTTGATCAGTTTTTCATCCCGCTCACTTATTCTTGTTTTTTCAACCGGGTCACGATCTTCCATTGGGGGAATGCGCACTTGCTGGCCGCTTTCCAGACGTGTGGCCGCCTTTACCCGCTTGCTGTCCACACGAATTTGCCCTTTTCGCATAAGTTTTTGCAGCAAACCAAAAGGCACACCCTTTAGATGTTTTTGTAAAAAACGATCAAGACGTTGCCCGTTTTCGTCTTCGGACACTTCCAGATAATGAACGCCGCTCATGAAACCGCCTGTCGAATAAGCATCATGCCTGCAAACAGCGCAGTAATGGACAACAGGACGGATGCGGCAATATAACCAAACGCTAGCGCCGTCTGTCCGCGTTCCCACAATGTCACCACATCAAGCGAAAAGGTAGAAAAAGTTGTAAAAGCCCCTAACAGACCAACAGTCAAAAAGGCTCGCAATTCAGGCGGTGGTGTCCAGATACTGGCAAAATAGCTTATCAATGCCCCCATGAAAAACGAGCCAATGATGTTAACGCCCAACGTTCCCCATGGAAAAGAAGACCCTGTTAACAAGAGCGCCAGGGAGCCGGAAAAATGACGAAGTACCGCGCCGATAGCCCCGCCTGCCGCAATGGATAAAATCATATTCATACAGCCTCCCCCTGATCTCCAACGCCGAATATCCACCCCTCACAGCGGCGCGCCTCCGGCGTCATGCCTGTAGGATAAGATAATTGGTCTGGTATAGTCGTTTTCATTCCGCAAAGATACCGTAAACCTGCCGCAGAAACCAGAGCATCCGTATCATGATCGCTGATTGCCTTATTTTCCGCTACCGGCGCCGCGTTAAAATAGGGCAATATTTCATTCAACTGCATCGTGGTTTTTACTTTTTTCGTGCCATGCCCGCACCGCATTAAAAACTGGCGCGGATATATTTCCGTCATCATAAGGGCCGCCTTGTCGCAAGCCTTCTCATCTTCAAATGGCCAGATTGCAATTTTATCATTCCATCTATTTTTTAAATCATAAGCAAGGCGTTGAGCCGCCAGACCGCCCTTACCAACTTGTTTTGTATAACAAATCTTAAAAGGACTCTCAGGATGGCCGTAGCCATCTTTAATACATTGAATTTCCGTTGCACGGCGTAAATCTTGCGCGTTAAACCAAGCTGGTTTCATCCCGCCGTGCCAAAAGCTGGATTCAAATTTTTTATGGGACCAGAATCCTTCGGCATAATAATTCAAATCATTTTTTGAATGATGATCCACAGTTTTCCATTGGTCCCAATAGGTATAGCCGCGCCCGAAATGTTTTTCACCGATGTGGCTGGCATAACCGAAATTGGCATCTATACCAACAAGGAACCGCTTATCCATTTGTGCCAACGTTGAAAGAAAATCGGCAATTGCGGTACGGGAACGCAGTCCGGAAAGTAATTGCGGTGCGCCATCGCCTTGAGGAACCAAAGCAACAGAAATGGATTTTGTGACAAAAGCGCGGCTGCCACTCCAATCGATACCGATAAAAAAATCAAAATTTTTCATGGCAGTTTTTAAGATTGTTTTTGTTTGCGCAGCTTTGCCCAGTAATCAAGACGCTTTTGTATCTCCCGCTCAAAACCACGCGGAGCTGGCGAGTAAAATTCTTGGCGCGGCATGTCATCGGGGAAATAGTTCTGCCCTGAAAATCCTTCTGTCGTGTCAGGATCATATTGATACCCCGCCCCGTAACCCATATCTTTCATCATACTTGTCGGAGCATTTAAAATATGCGCAGGCGGCATCAATGATCCTGTTTCATTGGCGCTGCGTTTTGCCGAATTATAAGCCATATAGCCCGCGTTTGATTTGGGGGCAGTAGCCAGATAAATCAGCGCCTGCGCCAGCGCAAGTTCCCCTTCTGGAGACCCCAAACGCTCATATGTTTCCCACGCGGCGACACATTGTGGCAAGGCATCTGGATCCGCCAAGCCAATATCTTCGACCGCCATGCGTGTTAAACGGCGCGCCAGATATTTGGGATCTTCTCCACCTGCCAGCATCCGGGCAAACCAATAAAGCGAGGCATCAACGTCCGATCCGCGGACAGATTTATGCAAGGCGCTGATAAGATTATAATGGCTGTCATCTTTTTTATCATATACGGGACGGCGTTTTTGGACGAGGGCCGTTAAATTATCAACATCCAGTTCCTGGGATTGATGGATCACCTGTTCTGCCATCGTCAGCAGGTAGCGCCCATCCCCATCCGCCAGCGCTTTCAAAGTAGTCCGTGCTTCCTGCGTGAGGGGAAGTTTTTTATCAAACTCTTTTTCCGCTCTTTCAAGCAGTTTTTCCAGCGCCTCATCATCCAGCCGTTTAAGAACAAATACCTGACAACGCGACAATAATGCAGCGTTTAATTCAAAAGAGGGGTTTTCGGTCGTTGCCCCGATCAAGGTAATGGTTCCATCTTCCATCACGGGCAGGAAGGCATCCTGCTGTGATTTATTAAAGCGATGAATTTCATCTACAAACAATAACGTTCCCCGCCCCGTCCGACGGCGTAAGCGGGCAGCTTCAAAAACTTTCTTCAAATCCCCTACGCCGGAAAAAATTGCAGAGAGCTGTTCAAAATGAGACTCTGTATGATCGGCCAAAATGCGGGCGATCGTGGTTTTACCGCATCCAGGCGTACCCCAGAAAATGAGGGAGGATAAACGGTTTTCTTTAATCATGCGGGTTAACTGTCCCTCCGCGCCAACCAGATGGTCCTGCCCGGCAATATCGGCAAGTGTTTTGGGGCGTAAGCGGTCCGCTAATGGCCGCGGCGCATGGTCGTTGTCCTCGACATCACTATGAGGCGCGCGGGTGGATGTGAGATCCGCAGTATCAAAAAGGCTGTGTGACATAAAAATGAAATTAAAGATTTATTGGCAGAAAGCCAAGACTTTATCGGATAACGATGCGGTTTTGGCGGCCATCACGCTCTATCGTCATATCAAAGACACCACGCGCGTGAGATTGAAACAATTCTTTGCGCAAATCCATGATACTTTCAATTTCATCATCATTGATTGCAGTAATAATATCACCGGGACGCACCAGACGACCTGCCTGCTTGGTACGGTCAACATCAACAACGACCACGCCTTCGCGGTCTGTTTCCACGCCTAATTCCACGCTCACAAGCGGGTTGAGATTGGCAACGGTGGCTCCATTCAATAAATGCGATCCATCAAGTAGCGTGTCATCGCGCGGCGGATCATTCGGGGCCATCATGGCTTCCATTTCGAGGGTCTTGCTTTTTCCCTGACGCAAGATTGTTAAATCCGCCTTATGGCCAAGCGGCACAGTAGCAAGACGAAATTTCAGTTCGGCAGGATTGGCAATTTCGCGCCCGTTGACGGCGGTAACGACATCTCCAACCTTCAAGCCCGCTTTAAGCGCCGGACTAGCTTTATGGATTTTGGAAATCAGCACACCGGCGGGGCGGGTCATTCCAAGAGAATCGGCTGCCTCCCTGGTCACAGCCTCCCCGGAAGCCCCCAGCCATGGCCGTGTAGCACTAGCACTGTGGGCACCTGTTTTCTCTGCGGCTATCACTGTCTGTACCATTTCTGAAGGGATCGCAAAGCCGATGCCAAGCGAGCCGCCAGAGCGCGAATAAATCGCCGTATTAATGCCAACGACAGTACCATCCATGGCGACCAATGGGCCCCCTGAATTGCCGGGATTGATTGCGGCATCTGTCTGAATAAAGAAATTAAAGTCATTAATATTAAGCGATGAACGCGCCAGCGCCGAAACAATACCGCTTGTTACTGTCTGCCCGACCCCAAAAGGATTCCCAATGGCTAAGACGATATCACCAACTTCCAGACTTTCGCTGGGCGCCAAGAGAGCTGAAGGAAGCTGGTCTCCTTGTGTATCAAGACGTAAGACAGCCAGATCGGAATCTTCATCGACCAACGATACCTTGGCTTCAAATTCACGCCCATCATTTAAGACGGCCGAAATTTCCTGCGCCCCGTCAACAACATGGGCATTGGTAATAACCACCCCTAAAGGATCAACAATCACGCCTGTTCCCAGTGAACTTTCAAGCTGTTTACGCGACAGGCCGCCGCCAAACCCCCGGCCAAAGAACTGTTCAAAAAACGGATCACCGCCAAAAGGGCTGATCCGGCGAGTCACCACACGCTTGGTATAGATATTAACAACGGCGGGAGAGACCTGCTTCACCAGCGGCGAATAAGACAGCATGACCTGTTCCTGGCTGCTGGGAACATCCCGCGCCTCGGCAAAAGTGGTCACTCCTATAATAATAAATAAGAGTGCCAGTAACTGGGTAAGTAATCGGACCATGATGAGGTTCTAGGATCTAAAAACGGCAAATTTATGGACTGGACTCTGGCAATAATATGGCCGATTCTTTTATTTGGCAGTTTCCTTAACAAATGCTAGAACGCAGAGATGAAAAAAAATATTGCTGATATCCAACGCCAAGTTGAACCGATTGTCTGCCTGACGGCTTATACAGCGCCCATTGGAGCGGCGGCGCAGCAATATTGCGATTTATTACTGGTCGGCGATAGCGTTTCCATGGTGCTTTACGGCGCTGCCACCACACAAGAAGCCGACATGGCAATGATGATCCGCCATGGTGAGGCCGTGGTAAAAGCCGCTCCCGATGCCCTTGTGATCGTGGATCTGCCCTATGGATCTTATGAAAGCGACCCCGTTAGTGCCTTAAAAAACGCGCAAAAAATCATGGATAAAACGGGATGTGACGGCATTAAGCTGGAAGGCGGCAGTGCCCGTGCCGAAACAATCCGTTACCTGACCAATAACGATATCCCCGTAATGGGGCATATCGGCTTATTACCACAGTCCGTTTCCTCCCCTGAAGGCTATCGCATACAAGGCAAAGATGTTAACGGCGCAGATCAATTAAAAAAGGATGCAAAATCTGTTGAAGAAGCCGGGGCCTTTGCCGTTGTTGTAGAGGCCGTACCCGAGCCGCTGGCTGCCGAGATTACGGAGATAATTAATATTCCGACAATCGGCATTGGGGCTTCCAACGCCTGCGACGGGCAAATACTGGTAAGCGAGGATATGTTAGGCCTGTCCTTAGGCAACCCGCCCAAATTCGTTAAACAATATGCTTCCTTACAGGAGAGTATTGAGAAGGCGATTGGAAATTATGCCAAAGAGGTCAAATCCCGTGCTTTTCCCGCGCCTGAGAATACCTATAAAGCCGCCAAACCGGCTCCTTTCAAAAAAGCCTCGTAATATTATCAAGTGCCGTCTTGTCTTAAAGAGTCATTTTCTCTATATCTTTCAGGATTATTTAAAGAGAAAAAATACGCGTCCTCGGGCTTGTCCGCATGGCGGCGCTAAAATAAAAAAGGATCATCATGTCATCAGCCGTTGAACAACTGGCCAAAAATGCCAACTGGGGCGCTTTTTCCAAAGCCACAGAATTAAAAAGACGCTTATTATTCGTGCTTGGGGCCTTACTCGTCTATCGGTTAGGAACATACATTCCCGTGCCTGGCATTGATCCTACCATCTGGAAAGATATTTATGACCAAAAAGGCGGCGGTATCCTGGACATGTTCAATATGTTCTCCGGCGGGGCGTTACAACGTATGACGATTTTCGCGCTGAACATCATGCCTTATATTTCCGCCTCTATTATCATGCAATTGGCGGCGGCGATGTCACCAAATCTTGAAAAGTTAAAAAAAGAGGGTGAAAGCGGACGCATGAAGATCAACCAGTATACCCGTTATTTGACGGTCCTACTGGCATCTATCCAGGCATACGGACTGGCCGTTGGCCTTGAATCCATGCAAAGCTCCGCGGGAAGTGCTGTGGTTGACCCCGGCCTGTTCTTCCGTGCCTCGACCGTCATTACAATTGTTGGTGGTACGGTCTTCCTGATGTGGCTGGGCGAGCAGATTACCCAACGCGGTATCGGAAACGGTATTTCCCTGATTATTTTTGCCGGTATTGTGGCCGAACTGCCACGGGCGGTCGCCACCTTGTTGGAACAAGGCCGTAATGATGCGATCAACCCATTAATGATCCTGCTTTTAGCAGGGATTGTAATAGGCGTGATTACCCTGATTGTTTATTTCGAACGGGCGCAAAGGCGGGTCGTGGTCCAATACCCGAAACGCCAGCAAGGAAACCAGATGCAGATGGGCCAACAAAACCATATCCCGTTGAAGCTGAACACCGCCGGTGTTATTCCCCCTATTTTCGCCTCTTCACTATTATTATTGCCATTAACTATTGTCGGCTTTAGCGGCGCGGAAGGCGGCGATTTCACGGCGGCGATCGCCCGTTACCTGCAACACGGCCAGCCTATCTATATGTTGTTATATGGCGGTTTAATCATATTCTTCGCCTTCTTTTACACGGCGATTGTTTTCAATCCTGAAGATAACGCGGATATGTTGCAAAAACACGGCGGTTTCGTTCCCGGGATGCGCCCGGGCAAAAGTACTGCCGATTATCTGGATTACGTCCTGACCCGTATTACGGCAGTTGGCGCCCTATATCTGGTGTTTATCTGTCTGCTACCGGAAATTATGATCTCACAATATAATATCCCGTTTTATTTCGGGGGGACGTCGTTGTTGATTGTGGTGACCGTGACCATGGACACGGTAGCGCAAATACACTCTCACCTTATTGCCCATCAATATGAAGGGCTGATCAAGAAAGCCAAGTTAAGAGGGACGGGACGCCAAAGACGCAGGTAATGCAAAGGGTCTTTATCTTCCCTGCGATTTGCTTTTTCTGGTCGCCATGGAACCCTAAGATAAGAAGGAAAAAAATATTATGAGTTTTAACGTTATTTTCTTTGGCCCCCCAGCGGCCGGTAAAGGTACACAAGCCAAAATTATTGAATCCAAATACGGTCTGAAGCAACTGTCAACGGGGGATATGCTCCGTGCTCAGGTTGCCGAAGGCACGGAACTGGGCAAAAAAGCCAAAGCCATTATGGATGAAGGAAAACTAGTTTCCGATGAGATCGTCATTGGCATGATTGAAGATTCCATGAACAAAGCGAAAAACGATAAGAAAATCCGTGGTTTTATTTTTGACGGCTTTCCGCGCACCAATGCGCAGGCACAATCGCTGGATATGATGTTAAAAGACCGCGGAGAAAAGATTGATATGGTCTTGGAACTTCAGGTCGATGATACTGCCCTGCTAGAGCGTATTAAAAAACGCGCAAAAGAAGAAGGCCGGTCTGATGATACGGTTGACGCCATGAAAATCCGCCTTGAGCAATACCGCGACTATTCTGCGATGGTTCTGCCTTATTATCAGGTGCAGGATAATGTCGTTCCTATAGATGGTATGCGCCCTGTCGAGGAAGTTACCATGCAGATTGAAGCCGCTTTGGGCGAAGATTTAGCGGCTTAATCCCATGAGACTACTCCTCTGCGCTCTTTGTGTGCTCACGTTACTCCCCCTCACTGCGTTTGGGCAAAAAATTACTGGCAGCACGCCGGTTTTTGGGCAAAAAGTACTTTTTAATGTACCTGAAGGCTGGAAAGTTGCGTTCGAGCAAGCCAGCCAGGAACATTATATTTCGGAAATGGTTCCCCGAAATGAAACTAAAGAAAACTGGACACAAATGTTTACCGTTCAGGGATTTAAAGGCGCGGCCCAGAAAATTCCTCCTCAAGGTATGCTGGCCGTTACGATCAATCTGCATAAAGCCTTTTGCGGCAATCAAATGACTGTTGAGGACCTTGGTCCCGGAACAATATCCGGCTTTGAAAGCCATCGCGCCCTGATAGGTTGCGCAGCCATGGCAAAGGACCATCCTAGCGGATTAAAGGCTGGTATGAGCGAAATCGCTTATTATATCGTCGTCAAAGGCAAAGAAGACGTCTATGTCTTTCATAAAGCACAGCGGGGCAAAAAATATAATCCTGCAAATCCTCCTTTAACAAAGGCCAATGCCGAAGAATTTATGGCGGAATTCAGACCCATCCGACTTTGTGAGAAAACCGGAAATATCGACGAGTGCCTGTAATAACGCAAGCTTGCGACAAAACGTTAATAAACCACTTGACGTATAACACTTTATCCCTATAATGCGGCCAATCTGAAGGCCTGTATTGTTTAATAATGCCCTGTAAAAAGTGCAGAAATTAAGGGTTTTTAGGAGTTTAGAAACCGGCGTCACCTCCCCTGTTGGGAAGTTAGATTTTACGGTTTTGTTTGATATAACTAAAAAGGAGGAGCCACCATGGCCCGTATTGCAGGTGTTAACGTCCCTGATGCAAAGCGCGTAACCATTGCGCTAACTTATATTCACGGTATTGGCCGCAAATTTGCGCGCGATATTTGTGAAGCGACCGGCATTGATAAAACACGCAGAATGAATGAGCTTAGCGAAGATGAGCTAAACCAGATCCGCGCGGAAATCGATACCCCGAAATACAAAATTGAAGGGGATCTTCGCCGTGAAGTATCCATGAACATCAAGCGTTTGATGGATATGGCCTGTTACCGCGGTCTACGTCACAGAAAACATCTTCCTGTGCGTGGTCAGAACACAAGAACAAATGCCCGGACCCGTAAAGGACCGGCCAAACCTATCGCTGGTAAGAAACCAGTGGGTAAACACTAAGCGGTAAAGGAACAAGACAATGGCAAAACCAGCAGCGAAAACCGCAAAGAAAAAAATCAAAAAGAATATTGCCGTGGGCGAAGCTCACGTTAATTCAACGTTCAACAACACGATTATTACCATCACAGATGTGCAAGGTAATGTCGTTTCCTGGTCAACATCCGGTATGATGGGTTTTAAAGGATCACGTAAATCCACCCCATACGCCGCGCAGGTTGCCGCCGAAGACGCCGGTAGAAAAGCCCAAGAACACGGCATGAAGGAATTGGATGTAAAAGTAAAAGGTCCGGGATCAGGCCGTGAATCAGCTTTGAGAGCTCTTAGCTCTATCGGCTTCACAATCCGCTCCATCAAGGACATCACACCCATTCCACATAACGGAGCACGCCCACGGAAGCGTCGCCGCGTTTAATAGAGTGATAATTTTTAAGACATACATGAAAAGTTTGAAAGGATAAGGCTTTGATATACAAAAACTGGCAAGAGCTAATTAAACCATCAAAAGTAGACATCGCCCACGGCAGCAATGACCAGACAACAGGCAAGATAGTTGCCGAGCCTTTAGAGCGTGGCTTTGGTCTGACACTTGGAAACGCCTTACGTCGTATCTTGTTGTCTTCCCTGCAAGGTGCAGCGGTGACAGCAATCCAGATTGACGGCGTGCTGCACGAATTCTCTTCTATCGAAGGTGTTCGCGAAGATGTCACAGACATTGTCCTGAACGTTAAGGCGATTGCAGTGCGTATGCATGTTGAAGGCCCGAAGAAAATGCGTCTTGCTGCTGAAGGCCCTTGTGAAGTGACCGCAGGCATGATTGAAGCCGGCGCGGACATTGAAATCATGAACCCTGATCTTGTGATCTGTACGCTTGATAAAGCGGCCTCCCTGAACATGGAAATGACAGTCAATACCGGTAAGGGTTATCGTCCGGCAGCGCAGAATCGTCCGGAAGAATGCCCGGTTGGCCTGATCCCTGTCGATAGCGTCTTCTCACCAGTGCGTAAAGTTTCTTACGAAGTAGAAGATACCCGTGTCGGTCAGATTACCGACTACGATAAACTGACCCTTCAGATTGAAACAAACGGTGTGATCACCCCTGAAGATTCAGTGGCCTTTGCAGCACGTATCATGCAGGATCAGTTAAATGTCTTCATTAACTTCGATGAGCCCGAAGCGGCACAGGAAAAAGACGAAGCCGATGAATTACCATTCAACCGCAATCTTCTGCGTAAGGTTGAAGAGCTTGAACTTTCTGTCCGTTCAGCAAACTGCCTGAAGAATGATAACATCGTTTACATTGGCGATCTGGTTCAAAAGAGCGAAGGCGACATGCTTCGTACACCGAACTTCGGTCGTAAATCTTTGAACGAGATCAAAGAAGTTTTAACCAACATGGGGCTGCACC
Organism: uncultured Micavibrio sp.; assembly: GCA_965216405.1. GTDB lineage: Bacteria > Pseudomonadota > Alphaproteobacteria > Micavibrionales > Micavibrionaceae. The sequence goes on from OZ244161.1 coordinate 958,295, forward strand.
TTGGCATGCAAACCGAAGGCTGGCCTCCTGAAAACATTGAAGAACTGGCGAAAAAACTGGACGACCCTTTTAGCGCCTAAAAGACCAGCGTATAACGCCAATTAATAAGGAAGAAAGCCATGAGACACGGCATCAAACAAAGAAAACTAAACCGTACATCACAACACCGTAGAGCGATGTTGGCGAATATGGCCGCCGCTTTGGTAAAACACGAGCAAATCACAACGACTTTGCCGAAAGCCAAGGAATTGCGTCCTTTCGTCGAAAAACTGATCACTCTTGGAAAAAAAGGCGGGCTTGCTAACCGCCGTCTAGCAATGAGCCGTATGCGTGACCTTGATCAGGTCGGCAAACTGTTCGATGAGCTGGGAGAGCGTTACAAAGACCGTCAGGGCGGTTATTTGCGTATCATGAAAGCGGGTTACCGTTATGGTGATAACGCGCCGATGGCTGTCATCGAATTTGTTGACCGTGACGAGAGCGCTAAAGGTCAGGATAGCGGCCCTGTTTTCGATGACGTCGATTCAGAGCACGAGATCGATGTGCAAGCGGAAACAAAGAAAGCCAAATCAGCTTAAGCTTTTGCAAAATATAAAGAATTTCAAAAAACAGCCCGTCAGAAAACTCTGGGGCTGTTTTTTTATGGAACCGCCATCCTCTTGGTCTGTTTGACAGGCATGTTTGAAAATCCGGATGAATTTAATATGTGGCGTGCCCTGTTTGCCTTTGCGGTAAGCGATCATATGCTTAGTCTGGAAGAAAAGGCAATCCTGGCGCATCATATGAAAGAAGCTAATTTGACGCAGGAACAACTGTCTATCTTAAAAAACGATTTAACCAAACCCCAGAGCGTTGAAAATTTCTTTAACAGAATTCAGCAGCGCAAATATAAAAGCCGGTTTTGTGAGTTGGCCCGCACCCTTGTCTGGTGCGATGGGGATATCAGCCTTCAGGAAAAAAAGATATTACAACGCGTTTCATGCTTTAACACGCCAGCCAATCTGGAAATTCTAAAACATAGTGCCAAAAGCCGGTTTCTAAAAGAGTTTCTGAAAAAATATGAAAAAATCGCCCATATGAATGATAACAAACCTATTCATCTGTTTCAGGACCGCGCCTAAACGCCTCGTTTTCTTTAAATTCGCACTATATCGCCGTGTTTTTCGCAAGCAGGCCCGGCAAGATCCAAAAATGCGGCAGTGATATCATCGGGATGCGGCAAAGTCATGGGATCTTCGCCCGGCTTGGCAGCAGCACGCATATCGGTGCGCACACTTCCCGGATCAATCACATTGACACGCATATCGGTTTTGGCAGTCTCCGCCGCATACACACGTGCCATGCTTTCCAGTGCTGCCTTGCTGATTGAATAGGTCCCCCAATAAGCGCGGCCTTCGGTGACTCCTGCCCCCGTTGAGACGAAGATAACACGGCCGGCATCGGAAGCACGCAGCAACGGATCCAGACTTTTCACTAATCTGAAATTTGCGGTCAGGTTGGTCGTCATCACACGATCAAACTCCGAAACAGAAATTTGATGCAATGGCATCAATGTTCCAAGAAGACCGGCATTGCCAACCAGAATATCAAGTTTGCCAAACCGGTCTTGAATAACCGGGCCTATTTTTTCAATAGACTCCAGATCCATAAGATCCATCGGCATCAAGTTGCCTTACCGCCCGCCATACGGATATCATCATCCACTTCTTCCAGCTTTTTGGTATCGCGTGCCACCAATATCACTTGAGCGCCCGCCTTGGCGTATGCCTTGGCCACGGCCGCCCCGATACCTTTCGATGCGCCTGTAATCAGGGCAATACGCCCTTTTAAAGTATTTTGATTTGTCATGATCTTTAAATTTAAAAACCCTCGTGAGAACCGGCAAATTCGGTTTCTTCGAGTACGTTTATTTTACTTTTAGTGCTGTCATTGCGGGCCTCTCTTAGACTATCAAGATAAGCCTCATCGACATCATCCGTAATATATTGGCCGTCGAAGACCGAGCAATCATATTTATAATTTTTGACTTTCACATCAGTTGGAATAACCGCCTGAATTAAATCTTCCAGATTCTGATAGATAAGCCAGTCGGCACCGATGGCCTTTTCAATTTCTTTTTCGGTTTTATCGTGACCAATTAATTCCGATTTCACCGGCATATCAATTCCATACACATTCGGGTAGCGAATAGGCGGCGCTGCGGAGGCAAAATAAACTTTCTTTGCCCCGGCCTGCCGCGCCATTTGGATAATCTGCTCACAGGTAGTGCCACGTACGATTGAATCATCAACAAGGAGCACATTCTTATCCTGAAATTCCAAAGGCAATGGATTCAGTTTTTGTTTAACAGATTTCTCACGCTGTTTTTGTCCCGGCATAATAAAAGTCCGGCCAATATAACGGTTTTTAACAAAACCCTCGCGGAATTTCACACCTAAACGGACAGCCAGTTCCATTGCGCTTGGACGGCTGGATTCAGGAATAGGAATAACCACATCAATATCATGATCAGGACGCTCACGCAGGATTTTTTCGGCCAAATATTCCCCCATGCGTACACGCGCCTTATATACCGAACTGCCATCGATAATGGAATCAGGGCGGGCAAAATACACATGTTCAAAAATACACGGCGTAAAAGCCAGATTGGTTTTAGGGGTATGGTTATGAAGAACGCCGCTCTTATCAATATAGATCACTTCGCCGGGATCGACATCGCGAATGATGTCAAACCCCAGTGCGTCGAGAGCCACACTTTCCGAAGCAATCATATAATCTGTTGTGCCGTCATTATTTTTACGCTGCCCGTAAATAAGCGGGCGGATGCCGTGTGGATCACGAAAACCCAAGATCCCATGACCCGAAATATTGGCAACAACCGCATAAGCGCCACTGCAACGGCGTTTAACATTTTCAATCGCCTCAAAAATATCTTCTTTTACCAGATGTGGTTTATTCTGGCTTTGCAATTCATGGGCAAAAATATTTAATAAAACTTCGGAATCCGAATTGGTATTTAAATGCCGGTGATCTGACATAAACAACTCTTTAGCCAGTTGATCGTGGTTTGTCAGATTACCGTTATGAGCAAAGGTAATACCGTAAGGGGAGTTCACGTATAGAGGTTGTGATTCCAAAGCACTTGAGGTTCCTGCCGTTGGGTAACGGACATGCCCGATACCGATATTTCCTTCTAAGTGAGTCATATGACGGGTATGGAAAACATCGCGTACTAAACCGTTACTTTTACGGACAAAAAATTTACCGTCCTGTTCGGTAGCGATGCCGGCGGCATCTTGTCCGCGATGTTGCAAGACGGTCAGGGCATCGTATAAGTCCTGATTAACCGGAGAATTATTATAGATACCAACGATGCCACACATATTTAATTTCCTTTAATACTCTTAGATTTATTCATTCGTCTCTCCTGATTCCGTTTGCTGCCGGATGACATCTTCGAGACTGTTAGCCCCATTGTTACCGGCTGACGGGTTATCTTCTATCAATTCTTCCAGACTTTGGCGTTCACCACTTTCATAGCCTGTTTCGGGTTTAGCTGTATCGGCTGGTTTTGGCTTTTCTTTACCATCATTTAAAATCTCATTTTCAAATAGCCGTTTTTTAATTCCCCCTTCGGAAACCTCATCCACCCGCTTCTTCACCTCATCTGAAGAAGGAAGGAATTTTGCCATCATCACAGCGGTTTTTTCGATGATATAATGCGTTTTACTGTCGTTGAAATATTTTGTTTTATCTTCCGGCTCCATCAATAAATGAAAAGGCAGGTAGAGTAAGCCCAACAGCACAATGGCACGGGCGATACCAAATAAAACACCTAACGTACGATCTACAGGGCCAAGCCCCATAGCCTTAATGGCCCCGGCGATAAAGTGACTGATAACAGAAATAAGAATAACCACCAGGATAAAAATGGCTGCATAAGCCAAACCGTCAGCCACCATTGTCATTGGAATAATATCAAAAAGTTTTTCGGCATTTTCGCCATCTTCAGGAATATCAAACCAGCCCCGGAAGGTTGGTGAGAGTTTTGGCCCGAAATAAAAAGCGGCCAGTAAACCGCCAACAACACCTGCAATAGTTAAAACTTCACGGATTAAACCACGCAAAAAAGATATAATCGCGGAGATGATGACAATAGCGGCCACAACAAGATCAATTACCATGCGCTATCCATACGGAATTTTTTTAATTTTTACAAGTTTTTCATGCCTTTATGCTGCACGCAGGCGCGCAGAAAAAAGCGAGACAAGATCATCCAGATGATCCACCTGACAAATGTTCAGTGGATCTTTGGTTTTTTGTTTTGTTTTCTTGGGTGGCGCAGGCACATACGCGCCGTCAAAACCAAGCTTTGCCGCTTCTTTCAAGCGAACATCCGGTTGTGAAACTGTCCGAATTTCACCCGATAAACCAACTTCCCCGAAAAAAACGGTATTTCCCGGGACAGGTTTACCCGTTTGTGAACTGATTAATGCGGCCGCCACAGCCAGATCGGCTGCGGGTTCGGAAATGCGTATGCCGCCGGCGATATTCAGAAAAATATCTGAATCAGAGAGCGTGACACCGCATTTTGCTTCTAAGACCGCCAGCACCATCGCCAATCGGTTTGAATCCCAGCCAATAACAGCGCGGCGCGGGTTTCCCAGCGCCGAAGGGGCCACCAAAGCCTGTACCTCCACCAAGACAGGGCGGGTTCCTTCAAGACCGGCAAGGACGGCGCTGCCTGCCACATGCTCCTGACGTTGAGATAAAAACAATTCGGACGGATTCGCAACCTCGACAAGACCTTCCTGCGCCATTTCAAAGACACCGATTTCGTCGGTCGGGCCAAAACGGTTTTTTACCGTGCGCAAAATACGGAACTGATGACCGCGGTCCCCTTCAAAATACAGCACTGCATCCACCAGATGTTCCAAAACACGGGGTCCGGCGATTTGCCCGTCTTTGGTCACATGGCCGACAAACAGAATGCATATGCCGCGGCGTTTGGCCACACGAATAAGCTCCTGTGCAGAGGTACGGACTTGGGTCACCGTGCCCGGCGCACTTTCCACCGTATCGACATACATGGTCTGGATGGAATCAATAACCAGCAAATCAGGGCTTTGTCCGTCTTCCATAGAAGTAATGATATCCCGTACGGAAGTTGCAGAGGCCAAAGACACAGGGGCTTTATCCAGTCCCAGACGAGCAGCCCGCATCCGGACCTGATCAACGGCCTCCTCTCCAGAGACGTACACGCATTTTTTTCCTGATAAAGCCAGTTTGCAAACAACCTGCAGCAAGAGTGTAGATTTTCCGATACCAGGGTCCCCGCCTATGAGTAAGGCCGATCCTGTTACAAGGCCTCCGCCGGTAACACGATCAAATTCAGCCAGCCCTGTGACATGACGCGGTTTTCTATCGCCGATTTCCCCTTCAAGAGGAACAAGTTGGAGCGCATTGCCTTTACGCTTGGCCCCCAAGCCTTTCGGGATCGAGGCTTCGATGATTTCTTCCGTAATGGTATTCCATTCCAGACAGGATTCGCATTTGCCCGACCATTTAGAGGTTACAGCGCCGCACGCTTGGCAGCTATAAGATTTAGACGATTTAGCCATAGTGTCTTTCCCTTATCATTTCATAAAGGGTTAAACCGCGCGGGCCAAAACATAAGTCATTAACGATGTTCCAATAAGATAAAGTATCATGAGAACAAAAGTAGTACATAATTGAGAACATAGCAAGAACTAAAATACAAAAAGCCTGCAAAAAAGTGCAGGCTTTTTAAAAATTAATAAGACTTAGGCTTACCGGCCGCGAAAAGTAAGGCGTTCTGAATAATCAGTTCCTTTATCACGATGGTCACCCCCCAATGTTGCCGCAGCCCATGCCAAGGCAGCAGACGCCATAGAGGACGCCCCGACGACAAAGGCGAAAATGACCATTGCTTTACGCTCTTGTTCCAATAGCTCAGGAGTCAGATCCACAGCACCTTCAGTAGCCTCAATAGAGACCATAAAGCCATTGGCCACACTCACAGCGATAAGAACAAAGACTGTGCTAACAGCCCATACGCTTAAACCGTAAAAGCCGTCGCGGATTTCATTTTCATGAGGCGTTTGATCTCCGGCCGCCGTTCTCAAACGGCCAGCCATATATCCACCAACCGCAGAAGCACTTAACTGAATGGCCATAATCCACAAGCCGACTGCAATCACTGTCCAATGCGTCATAGCGACGTTATCTGTTATAAAGTTATCGGATGAAAGACCGATAATGCTGCCAAACTGTGTTAAAACAGCAGAAATGGCGCAAGCCACAACGGAGGCTGCCAGAATAACGGACCATTCAAAATGGTGATGGCAATGTATTTCGGATGTTTTTACCATGCCACTCTCCTATGCCAATCCGATAAAAGATAAAATAGCCATAACAACGACGACTAGACCGACTAAATAAATGATTTGATTCATGATTTTCTCCTTAAAAAATTTTATCTCGTTAAAAGGCAAACTCAATAAGGCTGAATAAGTTCCTAAAAAAAAGCCTGTGACGGGGGAAAACGTCACGGGCTTTTTTATATAAGAATTCAGGAAATCCTGAAAATTTATAGGTTTATCTGTGTTTGTTACGCTGCCTCGCGGTATTTAAAGGGTTTGATTGTTTTTAACTGCTCAAGATAGGCTGCCTCCATCGCAACAGCCTGGGCCATTAAAACATTAAATTTATGAAGATGGACACGGGCTTTGGCTTTTTCAGCATAAGCGGCATCATAAAGCTCTTTTACATCGAAAAAGGATATTTCTGACATATTGTCATTCTTTGCCTTTAACGGTTTCACTGTATTGTCTTCAATTCTTTCAACAGCCCACATTGGTCACTTCCTTCTTATTCCGCTCCAAAACCACAATTAATTTCGGAATACTGAATTTATATTGACAAAAGGTTAACAAAGAGTTAACAAATGAAAAAAAACGGGTAAAACCGAAAAAAAAGTGGATTTCTATGGATATTTTAGCCAGTCAACTCCGCGCAGCCCGCGCGCATATTAATATGGGCCTAAAAGAAGTCAGTCTCGAAACCAACATAGGTGTCGGGACCATTTCCGACCTCGAACAGAACAAAACCGCCAATCCTCGGAGCGGCACCGTCGATACCTTAAAAAAATTCTACGAGTTTAAAGGGGTGGAATTTACCACTGAAGGCGGTATTCGCCCCCATACAGCGCGTTTTCGTCATTTACAAGGAACTGATGGCTTTCGCGCTTTAATGAATGATGTTTACGAGCAGGCAAAAGATAAAGGCGGTAAAATTCGTTTGTGGAATGCCCGCCCCGGCCTTTTTATCCAATGGTTGGGAGAAGATTTTTACGCCCAGCACACAGAAAGAATGAGGCCGCTGTTGGGTGACATTTCCTTTAACTGACATGTGAAGAAGGAGAAACTAATTTTATCGGTGGTAAATTTGCCGAATATCGATGGGTACCTAAAAAAGTATTTAATGAACAAGCTATATATTGTTATGGCGACAGGATTGCCTTTTTAAGTTTTGAAGAAAAATCGGTAAATATTTTTATCCTTCATAGTAAAGAATTTACCGACAGCTTCCGCCTCCTCTTTGATTTTGTCTGGGATGAAATCACAATAATCCCTAACCTTGAGGGGCATAAGCCATGAAGGTAGCAATTTTTTTTAGTGATGGACTCATAGGAAATGTCACGATTAGCAAACTTGTGCCGCAAATCATTTCTATGGGTATCGAGCCGGTATTAGTAAAAGGAAACGGCCCAGCGGTTAAAAGAGCTAAGATACCCGAACTAAGTTCTTTATCTTTTTTAGAAACCAGCCTTTTGACCCATGTAGTGGAACCATTCTTCGTTAATCAACCTTCTATAGAACATAAAAAATGTAACACTATCTCTGCGTTAGCTGAAAAATATAATCTGGAACTTCTTGAAACAGATGACGTGAATTCTCCGGAATTTGCAGCTATGCTTTTTAACGAAAAGAAAATTATGCATGGTGTGTCTATCCGCTTTTATCCTAAATTCGGCAAAAAAATAATCGACAGATTTAGAGAAAATGGATTCCTTTGGAATCTCCACACGGGACTATTACCAAAATATAAAGGTGTTTTCATTCCATACAGGGCAATTGAAAATAATGACACTCATTATGGCTGGACATTGCACAATGTTAATTATGAAATAGATTGCGGATCTGTTATAGCCTTCGACAAACTGCCACTTAATAAACAAAAGCCTGTTTTAGATACTTATTTAGACATGAGCGAAAAGGGTGCCGCCATGATTATGGGCGCGCTAATGTTTTTTCAAAAGCGGGGAACTATTCCCTGTCAAAAACAAACCACACATTTTGATAGCTATTATACTTTTCCAACAGCACAAGAAATGCAGCGGTGGCAAGCAAAAGGAGTGGTTTTTTCCCAGGATATTGTCGAGACATATGCCAATTTGTTTACAGCGAAAGGCAGCGCAGCAGAAAAGAATCTCCGTACCGAATTGAAAAAAGCAGTTGACCGTCAGCGCCTGCAAAGAAAAGCTGCTTAAACCTGTCACATCGGGCTGTTGGGATGATTTTTCTTCCGATGTAAGAATTTCATTTGATTAAGCACCTTGAATTTTTTAACCCCATATAACCAGAAGGGGGTGACCAGCAGGCTGAGCGAAATGATCGCTACCACGTATTTATAACCCTCTTCTTGAATAGTGCCTGACGCCAAACCCATCGCCGCCAGAATGAAAGAAAATTCTCCGACCTGGCCCAAGACAGCTCCCGTCACATAGGCTTCTTTACGCTCCATTCCCAAAATTTGTAATGTCGTGATATTAACAATCGTCTTAATCAACATTGTTGCAAATAAAAGCAAGATAACAATCAGGAAATGGTCTTTTAAAAACTGCAAATCAATCAGCAAGCCAATGGACAGAAAAAACACCATAATCATGACATCAAAGATTGGTTTAACCTGTGCCTCCAGCTTTTTATGATTGACGGTATTACCGATAATCAACCCCGCCACGAAAGCTCCGTAGGCCGCCGATAGACCATATAGGCCGGCCAACGCCGCTGCCACAAAACAAAAAGCCAGCCCCGTGACAGCTGTTTGGCCCTTCATCGCGGTCGCCTTAATGGTTTCAAATTTTTCCCATATTTTATCAAACAGCTTAGGCCGTTTTGTCAGAAGAATAATGACCGCAACCATAAACAAAATGGCCAGCGCCAGTTTCACAAGGCCGCCATAGTTAAAGCCTGAAGAAGTACTCAAGGCGCCGATAATCAAAATCATCGGGATCACGGCAATATCTTGCGATACCAGAATACCGATACTTTTTTCCCCAATGCGGGTTTTGGTTAATCCCGTATCATCAAGAATTTTAAGGGCTACAGCCGTAGAGCTTAAGGAGACGGCAAAGCCAAGCAGGATCGCACGGTTCACGGGCCATTCTAAAAAGAAGGAAAGAGCAAACATAGTTGCCAGACCAAAGAAAATTTGCACCGCGCAGGTAATAACAGAAACACGGGCAACTTTCTTGAAATTATGCAGGTCCAGCTCCATCGCCGCGATAAAAAGCAGGAGCAATATCCCAAGCTCTGCCATAAAGGCAATATTGTCTTCATCTTCGACCACACCCAACACGGATGGCCCGAGAATAATGCCCACAATGATATAACCCACAAGCGCAGGTTGTTTCAGCCGTTGAAACAAAGCACCGCCGATAAAGGCCGCCGCCAGCACAATTGCCAGATGCGTGAGAGCATGATGATGATCCATATAGGCACCCTTTTATGTTTCAGGTTTAATTTTCGAGTTGCAAGGCCCATTTAAACTGGCGGTGATCCGAATCCATTTTTCCCCGGATAACCAGTTGCTTGGTTTTGCGAGGTCTCGTTCCTTCTCCCAGATAAATGCTATTTTCCAACGACAAATCACCGCCGTCAATGGTAAAGCGCCAGCCGGTCCCGTTTTGTAAGCGTAAGAGGGCCTCTTTCCCCTTTTTAACGAGGGAGACCTGAACCTTTGGATGCAAATGAAAACGCAGGGCAATATCATGCGGCATGGCTAAACCGACCGAACAGGTCAGATTATCTTCCCCGCGAAAATCATGGCCTTTATCCGTTAAGTAAAAACGGCGGCGGTGGGTAATACCGTTCATGGGCACGTACCCATCGTGGCAAGCATCAATCAATACCGTATCTTTTTTGTCATCACGGTCGACCACAATGGTTTTGGGACGATGTCCCATGGAGCCATCCTGATGCAAATCACACATATTACGGTCATTAATAATCAACGTATTATGCGCCGGGGTAGAGCGCAGCGCATCTTTCCATCTATCGCTTGTGGGATGCGTGCCACAGTTTACAAAAACCCGTTCGCGGCCATGCGAGAATTCAAAAGAAAGCGGCGCAATATGCGCGCACTGATCATGCGGCCAGACAGGCGGTTTGCCGACATCTGCAAGTAAAAGCGAGCGCCCCATGGAAATACGTTCGTACCCTGTTTCGGGAAGGGAATTTAAGGTGCGTGCGCGGGACCCTGCCTGCATCACTGTTGTTTTCAAGGCATCTGGATTATTTTTCTGGGCACCGTTAAAAAGCGCAAAAGCGCCATCCCCATGGCGAAAGAACCGTAAGGCCGGCACCGCCCGGTCAAGGCCATGCTGAATTTTATCAATGCCGGGATACCCGCCTTGGCGCAACGCCGCGCGGATATCAATTAAAATACGGATAGTTTCAAGCAAAGCTTGCGGATTACGCGTTACATGCCCGCCATCACTTAAAATCTGTTTATCAATTTGTTCATCCAGATAATGCAAGGCAAGTTCGAGATAATTTTCGCGCCCTTCCAGAGTCAGCCCGCCATAAGCCAATCCTTTAATGGCATAAAGCAAAGGCAAGCCACTCAGCAATCCCGGCAAAGCCCGTGAAAGGTGACGTAACTGGCGCACAAGACTATCTAAAAACAAGTCCTGAAAGGCGGAATCCGCGCTTTCACCGAAAAAATCATATGCGGCCAACCAGTTACCGACACGCCGTCCCAGTATATCGGAGCGCCATCCAACCTCATCCCAGTTATGATGGCACCTGATCCAGTTTTCTATCATGGCCCGTGCTGCTTTGCGCCCCTGATCACCGCCCAGGGCACGCAGATCCCGCAACCATTCGAAGCTATTGATATGGGCAATCCAGATATCATTCGCCTCTTCAGGCTGCCAGTCAGCGTTATGAAGCTCCAGCGTATCGCCGCCTATGGTAAACACACCCGAATGAACAAGCCAGCGGCCATGTTCCGCACTGCCGGCCCATAGATCACAGGGACTGAATAATAGTTTTTCAGGCAGCGTGCCACCCAGACTCCAATTATATAACGGGGAGTTATAGGTCAGGCGCCCTGCATGTCGCCGAATTTTATTTTCGATTTGTTGCAGCAGTGACATGGATTGCCCTTACTCTCCTATTGAAGGACGGAGCGCAGCAATATTTTTGGCGTAACCGTCCGGTCCGTCCTTAAATACCGATGTACCGGCCACAAGCACGTTGGCGCCGGCATCAACAACTTCTCTAGCTGTTTCAGGCGTAATACCTCCGTCAACTTCCAGATCAATATCACGGCCAGAAGCGTTAATGACCTCACGCACCGCCTTGATTTTATCAAGAATGGGAATAAAGCTCTGTCCGCCGAAACCGGGGTTGACTGTCATACATAAAACCAAGTCTACATCATCAATTATATGATTGAGAAAATCCATTGGCGTCGCAGGATTAAGCGCAACGCCTGCTTTCTTACCCAAAGCGCGGATGGCTTGTAGCGACCGGTGAAGGTGCGGGCCTGCCTCCGCGTGAATAGTGATAATATCAGCGCCTGCATCGGCAAAATCTTTAAGATAAGGATCACAAGGCGCAATCATCAAATGCACATCGAATATTTTGGAAGATGACTGTCGAATATGCTTCATCACCGGAGCGCCAAAGGTAATATTGGGAACAAAATGACCGTCCATCACATCCACATGGATATAATCCGCCCCAGCGGCGTCTATAGCGGCCACTTCGTCTGCCAAATGTCCGAAATCCGATGAGAGGATGGACGGCGCAATCTTAATGTTTTGCGTCATAATCAACCTAATAACTGAAAGTTAATCCGAAAGGATAAAGCGAAGGAATCACTTATAAACCCTAGTGTATAGAGATTTTATCCACAGCGCAAATTTTGTTGACATTGACAAGCATGATATTTATGCATATCTGTTATTTATTTTAAGCAGGAGTAAGCTATGTCGTTAAAAATGTTACGCACATCGTTTTTGGCCGTTGGATTGGTAGGCGCCACGGTCGCCAATGCACAAGAAGAAACCTCTCCGCCTCTTAACACCCCTATCTATGAACCTCAATGCGGCGCCACAGGATTAATCGCCACTTTTAAGGTTTGTACGCTCCAAATGGTGCCTGTAGTAACCGCCTTTGCTAACGGCCAACCTATGATGACAATCATCACCCCCGCCGTCGGATGTCAGTATGTTGCTGCCGCAGCCAATGATAGGGGCCTTGATAAGCTTGAAGCTGCCTTCAGTCATAATCCTTCATTATTGGAGAGACCTATGGCACAGGCCAGAGCCGATATGGCCGACCCAACGCGAGCCTGTCCATCTGCGGCAATGTTTTAATTCTTAATCAAGCGAGCGACATAAAACCCATCGATGCCGCCTTGGGGCGCAAAATGATAGGGCAGGACGCGTAAATCACCATCATCCGTCACCGCTTCTTCGAGCCCGCCAATTTCATCTGCCGTTATTGGCTTGCGCGTAAATTCGGGATGATTAAGTAGGAAAGTATCAACCTGTTGTTCCCCTTCCGCTTTTTGCAGGGAGCAGGTACAGTAAATCAACGCTCCTCCGGATTTAACCATTTTAGCTGCATTCTCCAATAAACGTGCCTGTACATCGCAAAGCTGGATGATATCTCTTTGTCCCTTCAAATGCATAACATCGGGATGACGGCGAATGGTGCCTGTCGCCGTACACGGGGCATCTAAAAGGACAGCATCGGCTGGCTCCGATGGTTGCCAGACCGCCCCGTCCCCTGCCTGAACCTCAACTTGAGAGCCTAGCTTCAAACGCGTCATATTTTCTTTAAGCTTTTCAAGACGCTTGGCTGAACGGTCAAGGGCCATGACATTGGCGCCTGCCGCCGCCAATTGTGCCGTCTTACCGCCCGGCGCAGCGCATAAATCAATGACTGTCTTATCTTTTATCTCTCCCAATAATTTCGCCGGCAATGCCGCTGCCGCATCCTGCACCCACCATTGGCCATCTTCAAACCCGGAAAGATCGGTAATATTGCCTGCCGATGCCAGACGAAGAGAGCCCGTTGGCAAAACCGTTACTTCCAATTCCCCTGCCCAATAATGACATTCTTGAGAATTTTTAACGGTAATATCCGTGGCTGCTTCACTTAGGGAAGCCTGCGCAATTTCCGCTGCTCCCTTAAGGCCGTAATCTTTAATCCAATGATCTAATAACCATGGTGGAATATTCAAATGCACTTCATCCTGTTTTTCCTGCCATTCCTTTCCCTCTCGGATCATGCGGCGCAGGACGGCATTAATAAAACCCTTTTGGCGGGACATATTTTCACTTTTTGCAAGCTCTACTGTCGTATCAACAGCAGCATGATGCGGCACATTCATAAATAATATCTGGCAAATACCAATTGACAAAACGATAGCGGCTTGCGGCGGATAAAGCGGGCGATCCTGATCCATCGTGCGGTGAATAAGATCATCTATCTGTCCTTTCCGGCGCAAACAGGTAGAGACAAGCATACGGACAAAATTCCGGTCACGGCTCTCAAGGTTTTGAAAGGCTTCGTTTCCGGCAAGGACCTGATCTAACGGGGATTTACGCGCCAACACCTCGGCCAATATCTGAAAAGCAATACGGCGGCTTTCCAGACCATTTTGGGATTGTTCACTCATGCCTGTTTTTTCTTGTTGGCAATATCTTCTTCGAGATCACAGGACAAGGAAATCATTTTTGTATATATTTCACGAACATAATTTCCATCCATTCCCTGCTCTACTGCGCGCGCAACGCAACGATCACGTACCTCATCTACCCTATCCTGAAGCACGGGAGGAATATTATTTTGCGCCTTCAAACCCGCGACTTCGCGGATAATTTTTTCACGCTCAATCAAAAGATCAACCAACTGATCATCCAGTGAGTCAATTTTTATGCGGTAAGGTTTTAATATTTCCATGGCAAATAAATTATCCGATTTAATTAAAATTATTCCTCACGTCTTGATAAGATCGTAGTAAATTACCAGTATTGTCCCATAGAGTAAAATAATCATGCCAGCCTTTGCCAGTCAGTAATAATTTGATAATGCTTTTATGGCCGTTTATATGTTCTAATATATTTCCATTCATAGAGACCTGTTTAAGATATGAGCGATAAAAAACCAAGCCCTGTTGCCGATAAAAAACCAGCCAAACCGGAAGCAACTTCTGAGAAATCAGCTAAAAAACCCAAAGAATATGGCGGCGTCGACGGACCGGAACCAACCCGCTATGGCGATTGGGAAAAAGGCGGGCGTTGTTCCGATTTTTAAAGCCTGTTCCCAAGCCCTTACCCCTGAAGAGGCTGCATGAGGATATAATGTGCGTTTTACGGCCTTAAAGCGTCTTTTTTACTGGCTTTTGAGGCTGAAACCCGCTACATACGCGCACATGAGAGACCCAAAAGACATCCGCAATATTGCGATTATAGCCCACGTTGATCACGGAAAAACTACCCTGATTGATTCCATCCTTCAACAAAGTGGATCCTTCCGCGACAACCAACAGGTAGACGAGCGCGTCATGGATTCCAATGATTTGGAAAAAGAACGCGGTATTACTATTCTGGCAAAATGTACCTCCATTGACTGGGAAGGCACGCGTATCAACATTATTGATACACCAGGACACGCAGATTTCGGTGGCGAGGTAGAGCGTGTCTTGAGTATGTGTGACGGGGTTATCCTGCTAACAGATTCTGCCGAAGGGCCCTTACCGCAGACAAAATTCGTATTAGGTAAAGCTTTAAAGCTAGGCATGCGTCCCGTTGTTATGATCAATAAAATTGACCGTACGGATGCGCGTCCAGATGAAGTACTAAATGAAGTTTTTGATCTTTTCGCCTCATTAGATGCCACAGACGAACAACTGGATTTCCCAGTTTTGTATGCATCAGGACGTGATGGCTGGTGTACGCCTGATCTAGACGGACCGCGGGAAAACCTGCATCCGTTACTTGAGCTAGTGTTAAGCCATGTGCCTGCGCCGCAGGTGGATGAGAACGCGCCGTTCAGTATGCTCTCTACTTTGTTAGGTGCCGATCCTTATTTAGGCCGGACATTGACGGGCAAAATTTACAGCGGTAAAGCCAAAGTCAATATGCCTGTAAAAGCCTTGTCGTTAGATGGCAAGACTGTTGAAACATTTCGCCTGACCAAGCTATTGGCTTTTAACGGCATTGATAAAGCGCCCGTTGATGAAGCAGTCGCCGGTGATATCGTCTGTATTGCAGGGATGCAAAAAACATCGGTTGCCGATACGATTTGCGATACAAGTGTGAGCACCCCTATTCCGTCCGATCCTGTCGATCCGCCGACAATGGCCGTGACAATTTCTGTGAATGATTCTCCTTATGCCGGGCAGGAAGGAAAAAAACTGACTTCCACCATGCTTCGTGATCGTTTAATGGCCGAAGCAGAAACCAACGTGGCCATCCGCGTACGTGAATCAGACAGTAAGGATTCCTTTGAGCTTGCCGGCCGCGGTGAATTGCAATTGGGGGTATTAATTGAAACCATGCGACGTGAAGGCTTTGAGATGACCGTTTCCCGTCCGCGTGTCCTTTATAAAACCAATGAGACTGGTGATCGCACAGAACCTTATGAAGAAGTTACTGTCGATGTTGATGATGAATTTTCGGGAAGCGTTGTTGAAAAAATGACACAGCGTAAAGCTGAAATGACGGACATGCGTCCCTCAGGAACAGGCCGTACCCGCATAATCTTTAAGGCACCCTCACGAAGCCTGATAGGTTATCAATCACAGTTCCTGACCGATACACGCGGCACAGGCCTGATGAATCGTATTTTTGATTCTTACGGTCCTTATAAAGGAGATATCGCCGGCCGCCGTAACGGCGCGCTAATTTCCAATGGCACCGGGGAAGCTGTGGCCTATGCTATCTTTAATCTGCAGGACCGCGGCATCATGATGGTGGACCATCAGGAAAAAGTCTATGAAGGCATGATTGTCGGCGAACATAGCCGTGATAACGACCTAGAAGTCAATGTTCTGAAAGGCAAGCAACTGACAAATGTCCGTGCCTCTGGTACCGACGAAGCCGTCAAAATTGTTCCTCCCAAGCGTATGTCACTGGAACAAATGATTGCTTACATCAATGATGATGAATTGGTCGAGGTAACACCCCAAAACTTACGCCTGCGTAAAGTGTACCTAAAAGAGCATGAGCGTAAAACTGCCGCCCGTCAGGCTGCTAAAGCGCAAGGCTAATAACCTTAGGCTAAATTTTTGTTGTAACGTCACCTTCATTCAGGCAAATATGGCCTTATGAAAAGATATTTCTATGCTTTTACGCTAACGTTCGGGATTATGGCTGTCACCGCTTTCATTCATATGCGCAATGCCGATGCGGTGACCAACGCAACTTCCCCTCTTGTGTTAGAACTCTTTACATCCCAAAGTTGTTCTTCCTGCCCGGCTGCCGATAAACTATTAAGTGAGGTCGCTACCCAGAATAGTGAAATTATTGCTTTAAGTTGTAACGTCACCTATTGGAACCATCTGGCCTGGAAAGATACGTTATCGAAAGAATTTTGTACGTCCCGTCAACGACAATACATACAGACCCTTACCTCGCGCGGACCCTACACTCCCCAAATAATTATTAACGGGCGGCACGAAATGGTCGGATCAAGGGCAAAGGAGATTATGCGTACAATAGAAGAAGAAAGCGAAGCCCCCATAACGCAAAGGATTGCTTTAGAGTTGGAAGAGGATATTCTTACTGCAAAACTCCCAAAGGTACCAAAAGATCATTATATCCTTTTGCTCGTCGGGCACGGGGATGATCATATAGAGAGTATCCCAAGCGGTGAAAACAGGGGACGTACAGTTTCCTATACCAACCCGGTGAATGAAATTGCTGTCATCGGCACATGGGATGGGAAGGCTAAAACCATTACCCATACACTGGCAAACTTTGACCATAAAGGGCTAGTCGTTCTGGCCCAAAAAGAAACCCGAACCGGATCCATCTTCGCCGCAGGAAAGCTTACGCGATAATTTAATCCTGTCCCTTATTTGGATAATTCTATGATCACCGGCACATGATCGGAAGGTTTTTCCAGATCCCGGTAATGATCAAGAATTTTATAACCTTTAAGCTTTTTGACCAGCGGGGGCGTCACCCAGATATGATCAAGACGGCGGCCCCGGTTCGACTTTCGCCAGTCCCGGTTGCGGTACGACCACCAGCTATAACATTTTTTTTCATCCGGCACGAAATGGCGGATAGCATCTTCCCAATCAAGAGATTCGTACATTTTTGCCAGCTTCTCTCTTTCAATCGGTGTATGGGAGACCACCTTTTGAAGTTGCTTAGAGGACCAGACATCATGTTCTCGCGGGGCAATATTGAAATCTCCCAGCGTAATAACTGGCTGCTTGGCGGTATAGTTTTCGGCAAACCAGCCAGTCATTTCATCAACAAAATCCAGCTTATGGCCAAATTTGACGTTCACTTCCCGGTCGGGCTCATCCCCGCCGGCAGGAATATAGAGATTATGAAGATCAAAATCCTTAAAACAGGCCATGATGTGGCGGCAATCTTCCTTGCCGGCGCGGTGATGTATTTTCCTGTCTTCAAAAGGCAGGCGGGAAAGAATACACACGCCATTATAACTTTTCATCCCGTGGATATGAATATGCTCGTATCCTTCTTCTTCAAACGTTTCCCGCGGAAAAAATTCATCCGGCGTCTTGGTTTCCTGTAAACAAATGATGTCCGGCTTTTCTTCGCGCATCAGTTGCACAACCAGCGGGGCACGCAACCGCACCGAATTTATATTCCACGTCACAATTTTCATTATTTACTCCATTAAAAAATACCAGCCATAGGCGACAATCAAAGCCGGAAGCGCCGTATATAAAGTCGCCAAGATAGCGGTTTTGGGCGCCAGCGCAATAGCAGGGAACAACGCATCCCCATCATTACTAATCGCATTCCCAAGCTGCGCCGAGAAGGGCAGCATCCCGTTGAGATAAAAGGTGGTCACCAATATTTGCGGGCCGCACCCTGGAATAAAACCAATCAACACCGCCATCAGTGGAACGACAGGATGCCACACCTCAAAAATATTTTTCAGATCAAAACCACTCCATAAAATTGAAAGCTCGAATGTTAAAAAGGCCATAATCACCCAAACGGTGACGAAATTGGTGTCAATCACCACCCGTTCCAAATGGGTTTGAAGACCCTGGGTTTCAACCATTTTCCCTGATAGATTGACTGTGCTGGGCCCTGAATTGGGATTAAGGCCCCACATAATGACGCATAGATAAGCCCCGCAAAAACCAAGCCACAATGTCGGCTTATAAAGCGCAAAATCACCAAACCATACATCAGAATTAATTTGCAGAGCATTCGCCGTCCCTAAAGCAAGGCCCGGTATCATCAAGATAAGCCAGGGGAATTTTATTAAACCCAGGACATTGGGCTGTTCAACCGAGTCTGTAAATTCCGGTTCGCTTTCCAGCTCTTTTCTTAAAAAATCTTTCCCGTGAATCGCTTCAACAACAAAACCCGAGGCGATACCAACCAGCAACGAGATAGCATAGACAAGCAACGCAGTTTGTGGTTCGCGCGCGATCAGTAAAAAAGCCGCATCGCCCATGGTTGCCGTCAAAACCGCGACCATTGAGCCGAATCCCAAACGGCCGCTAACGTATTGTGTGATTACAATAATCGCCCCACCACAGCCCGGAAGCGCCCCCATGAACGCTGCAATGGGTATGTGCCATTTAGGATATTTACTAAGAAATTTATCTGTATCGAGTTTCAGAATATGTTCGAGTGAGTAAAAAATTGCGAGGGTAAAAGCAACAAAGGTACTGACACTGATATAGGCGCTGGATAAGGCTTCACGGGAAAGTTCGCGTGTGGTTTCCGGCGTAAAAAAACATAAAAAGGTAACAAGCAGGAAAAGTCCTGCCCGAATAAAAAGATTATTTGTTTTTTGAGCTTTTAGCAAAATAGCCGCTAAAAGATTTTAAAAAGGAAGAGATCCTGCCATACCGGCAGGCAAACCCATTTCTTCCATCATTTTTTGAGTTTCTTCGGAAAGTTTATTATCCGCCTTTGATTTGGCATCGTTCAAAGCGGCTTTGATCAAGTCTTCAAGCACTTCTTTTTCTTCTGCTTTCAATAAAGAAGGATCAATATCTATGCGGCGGGCTTCGCCCTTACAACTCATTGTCACTTTGACCATGCCGCCCCCGGAAGAGCCTTCAACATCGATGTCACCCAGTTTTTCCTGCATGACCTGCATTTTGTCCTGCATATCTTTGGCTTGCTGCATCATTTTTTGAATATTCATTTTTTAGTCCTCTTTTATTAAGTGTTTTGTAAAACCTTTTTCTACCAATGTTTCATAAGCCTGCATTACGTTATCGGGTATTTCCTGTTCGGTCTGATAGCCTTTTTTTGGATACTCGATAAGACGCTGCATATCACCAACCAGCAAATTGATTAATCGTTCTTCATCATAATCATCGATATAATCGTCATATGAAATCATCGGAGAAGATACCTGCCAGTTAACATCCGGCCATTGCTTTTCCGCTGTTGCCAGCGCACGGCGCTCCATATAGGGTTTTTGCACGATGATCCCGCTCGCAACTTCCTTGTTTTTTTGGGCCAATAAGGCCTTTGTCATCCGGACATTTTCGCCGCAATTGGTGGCCTGATCTTCAATAATTATTTTTTTGGGATCCATGCCGATTTCCACCATACGGTTGTAAAAAACAACGGCTTCAGGTTCATCCCAATCGGTAATCAGTAAATCATCCGTGTGGGCTATACCGCCGGACAGGACAACAAAGTTGCCCATTTTCTGGCGAAAAAGAATGTACGCATGTTCGGCTACTGCCAAATTATAAGAACACATAACAAAAATGAAATCAGCTTTGCGCGTCGGTTGTTTTACCTGAAGGTATTCCCACAAGGTTTGAGCCAAGGGGCGGTCAAGAAGCGTGTTAATCGTCATTTTTTATGGATATCTTCCAAATGAGCATTTGGGAAAAACTTGAGAATATTTTGAACGAGAGGTTGTTCCATGACCTGGGCACGAAGTTTTTCGGCGGCAATATCGTTTTCCTGCGCAATGGTAAGTCCACCTTGCTGCCCTGATACAGTGACGATCCAGCGCTTTTCCGTGGCCGCTTTCAGGGCCTGTGATAATTCCTGTGCCAGACGGGCCGGCGCATTTTCTGCGGGGCGGAATTCAATCAACCCTTCTTCTACCTTTACCGGATGAGCAAACATGGAGACTTGCGTTCCCAAAACCATGGCACCGTTTAGTTCCAGCACGGCAACCACATCACGCATGGTAGTAATAGAATGTGGGGCATGGAAACTTTCAGCTGTTTCTGTTTTAGGTAATGCGGCTTGCGGGCCGGCAGCCGCGCTTAGAGAAGCGCCAGTATCCTGTTGAATGGTTGTTCCGTCGCTCTTCGCATTATTCGCAGGCCTTTGCATAGTTGCGGGCGTCGACGTTGTGGGTGGCTGATCTTTTAATTTTTTAATCAGGTCGGCAGGATCAGGCAGGTCCGCCGCATATGTCAGCCGCAATATAATCATTTCAGCCGCGCTCTGTGGATTTGGCGCCATATTTACTTCGCCGAGGCCCTTTAATAATAGCTGCCAAGTCCGGTTTAATGTAGGCATGGAAAGGGAATCTGCCAGAGTTTCTAGGCGCTCTTGCTCCCCTTTCGCCACAAGCCCATCATTTTGATACGCTGGAATGGCACGGTGCTTGGTCAACAAATGGGAGAGCTCCAATAAATCCTGCATAATCACTATGGGATCCGCCCCCTTTTTATAAAGATCTTCCATAATCTCCAAGGCCTGTGCAGGCTGGCCTTGGAGAGCATTTTCTAAAAGATCGAGGACAATAGAGCGGTCTGCCAAACCAAGCATACTTTTTACTTGCTCTGCAGTAACAGTTCCATCACCAAGCGCAATCGCCTGATCCAGTAAACTTAAGCCGTCCCGGACCGAGCCATCGGCAGCACGGGCAATCAGCGCCAGCGCTTCCTCATCAATTTTTTGTTCTTCTTTTTGGGCAATCTGAGCGAAATAATCCGCAAGCTCATCAGCATCAATGCGCTTTAGATCAAAACGCTGACAGCGGGAAAGTACTGTAATCGGCACTTTACGGATTTCTGTTGTCGCAAAGATAAATTTTACATGATCCGGCGGCTCTTCCAATGTTTTCAACAGCGCGTTAAACGCCGATTTAGAGAGCATATGCACCTCATCAATAATATAAACCTTGTAACGCGCGGAAGTTGGCGCGTAGCGGACCCCATCAAGTATTTCGCGAATATCATCAATTCCCGTACGGCTGGCAGCATCCATTTCCATGATATCCGGATGGCGATCCTCGGTAATGGCATTACAGATATCACAATCATCTGTCGGTCCTGTGGTCGGCCCCGCCGTGCCATCCGCTCCGGTATAATTCAAGGCTTTGGCAATGATACGGGCCGTTGTGGTCTTGCCGACCCCGCGAATTCCTGTGAGCATGAAGGCATGGGCGATGCGGCCGGATTCAATAGCGTTTTTCAGCGTCCGGACCAAGGCATCCTGGCCTATCAGATCATCAAAATTCTGCGGACGGTATTTACGCGCAAGAACCTGATAAGGTTTTGGGGATTCAGTGACGGCATCAGACATAAGATAGAGTTTTAAAGAGATTCAAGGTGTAGTGCAAGACTTACAGAGGGTTATTAAGACTCCATCTTTCATTTCCCAATGGACGGTTTTTCGATAGCGGTATTTTTCAAAAAATTCGAGAAGATAAAAAGCTTCAACGCCTTTGCGTTTATCTAAATGTAAAGCAGATATAAGTGGAAGACCGGACAGCGACCCGGGAAAGTTTACCTGCGGCTGCTTCCTTTCGGACCTGACCGGATTCAGTAAGATCCCGCCCGCGCCGATCTTCCGTCCAACGTTGTAATCATTAACCTTTGATCAATCAAGGTCCTTTTTAGATCGCGACTTTATCCGCCGGAAGGACCCCATGGACGTTTTCCTACGTGATCATGGTGACGCTGGCGAATATTATGAATAAGATTCCAGAGTATAAGTAATACGATCGAGCTAACTAAGTAAGCCATTAAAGCCTCCTCTATGTTTGCTCTATCCCCGCTATGTATCTTTTTTAGCACCTATTTATGCGTTTTTATTGATTCAGATATGCAAAAGTAGCATAACTCTTTAGCAATTGCAAGGATTTTTACCATTTGCTATCTAAGCATCTAATTAAAGTTTTCGCACAAGCCGTTGTAGCTCAGTGGTAGAGCAACGCATTCGTAATGCGTGGGTCGGGTGTTCAAATCACCTCAACGGCACCATTTTTTCTGCGTGGCCAGCTTGCGGGCATGATCAGGCGTAGTCCCTCGGACCCAAGAATAGGTAGTTGGAAGACCGAAAAAATTGTAAAAGAAACCGGGCTTAAATATTACATTCTTTTAAAAATAATTTGATCGATGTCGATATAGCTATTCAGGCGTCTCCATGAGATTTTTGCTCGACTGTCATAAAATCGTATTTCTTCGCCTGTTTTTAAGTTCCACGTCATTTTTTTCCCAGAAATCTGTGGTTTAGGCTCTGATGTGATAACCCCGTTTTCAACATCATCGGTCAGGATAAAAGTGACTTGCACTGGCTCATCAGCCCTAAGGATACGCACCCAATTTCGATTATAACGATGGCCAACATAATTATAAACTGTTCCAATTTTATTTTTTGTTAGCGCAGATCGAACATCCAAAAAATCACCATCTATTTTTCCTAGAACTAGATTTTCTTCCGAAAAATTAGGAATTATCGCCTCAATAATAAGAGAATCATTATCTGCCGCCATACTGACTTTAGAAAAATTATGATAAAATTTATATTCTGTTTTTTGACCGAGAGCATAAAAAATATCTTCGGGTTTTTTCCCTTCCCGAATAAGGGAAAGTGCCTCTTCCGGATGAATAAGGTGGCCGTTTTTATCCATAGCGGCAACACCAAATAAAGAGTCGACGTAAACATTTCGTTCATCTGGCAGCGTAACAAGTGTCGCGGCATGACCGCCACCAGGTGTTACCATATCCCACTGACGGGCTTTAAAAGCTTCTTGACGCAGAACAAAGGACAAAAGCCGCGAGGCATTATCACACAACCCTTTATTCAAAAGAGTTTCCATGACACCCTCCTGCAATCGCAAAACCCCCGGTAAACGCTTGTTAGTTAGATAAGGCCGAAGCTTATAAGCAAAAACATGAGCGGGATCAATTTGTTCAAAATTTTTAAATATTTCTGTGGCAAGGGCAATTACTTGCTCATCGGCTGTTTCATGTGGCATTGCTGTATAAGCTGATGCAATAATATCTTGTGCTTTTTCTTTAGCTATCTCGGTAACAACAACTTTTACAACAAGCCAAACACAAAGACCTGTTATCAATCCAACAAAAGAGAGAATGGTTAAAAATTTTAGTGAATTCTTTATCATTATTTCATAGAAAAAAGTTAATACATGAAAGAAAAAACCTTATATCACCAATTAACCTATTTCTAAACAAATATAACCCTACACCTACCAAAACCCAACGCTTCCAGTGCCGCTTCGTCAGCAAGGACCGGAAATTGTTACAAAACCATCCGCGCCTCCATCTGGATCAACAGACACGGAGCTATCCGGGCCATCATCGCTGATCTAAATCCAAAGTATCTGCCCTATGGAATAGCCACCCCACTTATCGGCCTTGCTATAAATGAAGTGATTTGATAGGTGTAAAAAATGCACTATAAAAAGTCTATATCCATTTTGGCTTTATTCGCCTTAATAATTGCGCAAATTTTCATCGCGCAACATAGTGCCACCCACATAAGTCATGGACTATCATTTGATCAGCATGCCTCCCATGCGGCTGACAACGATCATCCAGACCATCAAAATAATAAAAAACACGAATGCCCCGAATGTCTGCTGACAAAATCTCTGCAAACAGCATTTTATAGCATTCCGTCTGTTGTCTCGATAGCTACTGTTTCTAATACGATAGCTTCACGCCAAGAGTTTTTTATTGTTGGCAAAGAAAATTACAAAGCCAACATTGCCCGCGCACCGCCTGTCTTTCTTATCTAAACACCATTTCATTTTTTAATTGTTAGATAAGAAAGGGCATATCCATGTCTAAAAAACTGCTATTGGCGGCAAGTGTCGCCGCATTACTGAACGCATCTCCGGCTTATGCAGCCAATGATGCCGACCTAGAAGCCTTGCGGGCGGAAATCCAATCCATGCGCCAGGCTTATGAAAGTAAAATCAACCAGCTGGAGGCCAAAGTGCAAACACTGGAAACCCGTCAACAATCAACCGCCGAGCAAGTGGCGGCAACAGCGCCTGCCGCGGGATCTTCGCCACCGGCAACAAGCGGCCGCACCGTACGTGATAACAGCTTTAACCCTGCTGTCGGGATTATCTTGAACGGGCGGTATCAAAGCTTCTCCGAAGAAGAAGGTGATATTGCCGGATTTGCGATTGGTGAAGAAGGCGAACGCGGCAAGGAAGGTCTTGGCATTGATGAAACGGAAATGAATTTTTCTGCCAGCGTCGATGACAAGTTTCGTGGCGATGCCACCATTGCTTTGCATGAGCACGGCGGAGAAACGGAAGTCGAAATCGAGGAAGCTTACGTTGCCACGACGGCTTTGCCTGCTGGCGCAGAAGTGAAGGCCGGACGTTTCTTTTCCGAGTTAGGGTATTTGAACTCTCACCATGCCCATGCGGATGATTTTGCAGATAGGCCGCTTCCCAACCGTGCCTTTCTGGACAGTAACTATGGTGACGACGGCGTGCAGTTATCGCTTGTTTTACCCACAGACATCTATACGGAAGTTGGCGGCGGTGCATATCGGGGAGATGATTTTCCCGGGGGCGGCGCAGACGGCAAGGATATAGGCTCGTGGACAGCATATGGCCGCATGGGCGGTGATATCGGCGATAATACCAGCTGGCGTTTGGGTCTATCGACATTACAGGTTGATGGCGCAGAACGTTCCGGCAATGAAGATGAAGTAACCTTTGAGGGTGACAGTGGTCTTTATATTGCCGATGCCCGTATGGTCTATGCCCCAACCGGCAATAATGCCGAAAAAGAGCTGATTCTGCAGGGCGAGTACTTCTACCGTGATGAAGACGGCTCTTACGCAGATGCGGATGCCGGAACGGGCATGGTCGCTTACGACGACAGTCAAAGCGGTTGGTACGCGCAAAGCGTCTATAAGTTCCATCCGCAATGGCGCGTTGGGGCGCGGTATAGTCAGCTGAATGCTGGCGATGTCCCGACCGGCCTTGCGGGTAGCGCGCTGGATGACGGCGGACACAATCCATGGGCCGCATCGGTTATGGCAGACTGGACGAATAGTGAGTTTTCACGTGTGCGGGCACAGTTCAATCGCGAGGAAGTTGCCGACGGTCAGGAAGACGCCCAGTTCATTGTCCAATATATCATGAGCCTTGGCGCTCATGGTGCGCACAGCTATTAAGGAGGAAAAAATGAGAAAATTATTTTTACTTCTTTTGTGCATCGGAGCGTTTGCTCCTATGCCAGCTTTGGCCAATGTGAACATCTTTGCTTGTGCCCCCGAATGGGGGGCGCTCGCGCGTGAAATAGGCGGCGATAAGGTGGATGTCTATACAGCCTCGAAAGCGGCGCAGGATATTCACCATATGCGCGCCAAGCCAAGTCTTTTGGCAGCCATGCGAAAAGCCGACCTAGTGATATGTTCCGGCGCGTCTTTGGAAGTGGGCTGGTTGCCGATCCTGCTGAATAAGGCAGGAAAGGCGCAGGTACAGGCAGGCGGCATTGGCTCTATTATGGCCTCAGAGTATGTGGAAAAGCTGGAAGTCATGATAAATGTTGACCGCTCGATGGGGCATATCCATCCTGAAGGCAACCCGCATATCCATCTTGATCCGCACAATATTTTGGTTGTTGCAAAAGTGGTAGAGGATCGCCTGAGCCAGATTGATAGTGAAAACGCCTCAAGTTATGAAAGTGCCTTGTCTGCGTTCACAACCAAATGGAACATGGCTATGCAGACATGGAAAAGGAAAGCGTCAGGACTACACGGAGAAAATGTCGTGGTCTACCACAACAGCTGGACTTATCTGCTTGATTGGCTGGGAGTGAATAGGGTTGCCTCTCTGGAGCCCAAACCCGGCATTCCTCCGACGGCCTCCCACCTTGAAAAAGTTCTTCAGGATGTAAAGGGGCAAAAAGTGACAGGCATTCTGGTCGCCCCCTTTGAAAATAAGGAAGCGGCAAAATGGCTGTCCGACAAAACAGGTATTCCTGTGATGCCTTTGCCCTTCACAGTCGGCGGCAATGCCCAGGCAACGGATTTATATTCGCTGTTTGACAATAGCATTTCTATTCTCGTGAAAGGACAGTAATGGATAGCCTGCTTAATGTTATTACTCTTCTTGCTCCGGCTTTTGTGGCCGGGGCAATGATTTCCTTTGTTCATGTTCCGCTGGGGCAGGAGGTCTTACGGCGCGGGATCATCTTTCTTGATCTGGCCGTTGCCCAATTTGCCGCGCTGGGCATGATGATGTTTCAGGCTTTTACAGCCTATGATGACTATAGTTTGTTTTCGGCTTATGGCCGTTTGGGGGCAGGTCTAATTGCCGCTCTGCTATGCGCTTTCATATTTCATGTCATTGAAAAAAAATCCGGCAAATACCAAGAAGCACTGATTGGCTGTGGTTTTGTGTTGGCGGCATCACTGGGGTTATTAACAGTAGCTAACAGCCCCAATGGCGGCGAGGAAATAAAACATATTCTGGAGGGGCAGATTTTATGGTCAAACTGGAGCCATATTCTGTTTGTTTTACCTGTATTTATTTTTGTCTTTGCTGTCTGGAATTTGTGGAAATCAAAAAGATCCTTTCTTTTTTACCCGCTCTTTGCCCTGACCATTCCATTTTCGGTTAGTATGATCGGCGTCTATCTTGTTTTTGCCAGCCTCATTTTTCCTGCTTTAGCTGTCGTGAAGGTTAAAAAGTTTAAAGTTTTATACGGACTCCTTGTATCTATTACTTCTTATTTATTGGGATTGATAATTTCGTATCTGTTTGATTGGCCGGCCGGGCCGGGAATAATCATGATGATGGCTTTATTATGCGCTGCAATATACTTGGCAAAAAGCTTATTACACAAAATGGCGACATCATAACGCCTGCATATAAAAATACGCATATCTCTGTAAAATAATTTAAAAGGACAAAAATTTATAAAATGCTGGAAAATCAGGCGGTAAGGCCAGAATAAAAGAATGTAAAAATTGCTACAATCGGCTCCACGGCACCTTATTTTGCTAAAATATTATATTTTTCGATAAATTAGGCTTGCAACAAAAAACCATCCTCCTTTATAGTCGCCCCATGAATTCAACCATGCAACGACTTAATTTCCTTTTCGCAAAGCGCACCTGTTGCTGTTGCCCTTACGGGGCTGTCTAGATTTTTTTTACGGCTTATAAACGCCTGTTTTCCCTTTTTTAATTTTTACAACCAATTGCTGCATAGATTTACATGTGGCTAATGAAAGTATTGAACCATGACAAAAAAAATTTGTAACAACGTTCTTGAGATGATTGGCAATACCCCAATGGTAAAGCTAAACAATATTTTTTCCGATTATCCGGAAGCCAATGTTTACGCCAAGATTGAATTCGTCAATCCAGGCGGATCTATGAAAGACCGGATTGCCCTTAAAATGATTGAAAAGGCCGAAGCCGAAGGCCGGATTAAACCAGGAGATACTCTGGTAGAACCAAGCAGCGGGAACACAGGAATCGGCCTGGCGATGGCAGCCGCTGTGAAAGGTTATAAAATGGTCATTACGATGCCGGAAAAAATGAGTGAAGAAAAACGCCGTTTGATTAAAGCTTATGGGGCAGAACTTATTCTGACACCGACAGAATTGCCCTATGATCACCCAGACAATTATATAGGCATTGCAAAGCGCATGGCAGAAGAAGATGAAAACACACATCTTCTGAACCAGTATATCAATGAAGGAAATCCGCTGGCGCATTATGAACATTCAGGTCCTGAAATATGGGAGCAAACAGATGGCAATGTTGATTATGTTGTATGCGGCATGGGAACAGGCGGCTCGATCACCGGAATTGCCAAATTTTTAAAAGAAAAAAACGCCGACATTCAGATTGTCGGCACGGATCCGGTGGGGTCTCTTTTTACCGGGGAAGTCGGTCAGTATCTGGTGGAAGGCATTGGCTATGATTTTTATCCGGATGTTTTCGAACCTGATGTTGTTGACACCATGTACCGTATCGGAGATGAGGAAAGCTTTAACGAAGCCAGAAATCTGGCACGCAAAGAGGGGATCCTCGCCGGTGGTTCTACCGGAAATGTACTCGCAGGCGTAAGACGCTTGCTTGCAAGTTTAAAGCAGGAAAACAAACTGGCAGGCAAGAAGATTGTTATGTTCGTGCATGACAGCGGCCGCAGCTATTTAAGCAAAGTTTATAACGATGACTGGATGAAGGAACAGGGTTTCAGCATTCAAGAAAACACAGAAAGAAAAGCAGCATGAAAAACGCAACCATAACCATTCATGAGTCACAAAAGCCGGAAAAAGAATATGGCGCGGTGACCACACCGATATACCAGACTTCCACCTTTGCCCAAAACGGGCCGGCACAGATGAAAGAAGGAAAGCTTGGCGCCTATGATTATTCACGCTCCGGCAATCCGACACGTACCACCCTTGAAAACGTTCTGGCACGCCTGGAAGAAGGCAGCGATGGGTTTGTTTTCGCCAGTGGTATGGCGGCAATGACAACTTTATCCATGGCTTTTCTATCACCGGGAGATCATGTCATCTTAAGTGATGATGTCTATGGTGGCACATTCCGCCTCTTCGATAAGGTCCTTAAACGTTTTGATATAAATGCCTCTTATATAGACATGACAGACGTTCAAAATGTTGAAACCGCGATAACCGATAAAACCAAAATGATTATTTTGGAAACGCCGACAAATCCGGTGTTAAAACTGGCCGATATTGAAGCGATCACCGCCGTCGCAAAAGAAAAAGGCATTATGAGCGTGGTAGACAATACTTTTGCTTCGCCGATCATTCAAAAGCCTTTAAAGATGGGGGCGGATATCGTCCTACACAGCACGACCAAATACATCAACGGCCATAGTGACGTGGTGGGCGGTGCCCTTATAACAGCCGATAAGGACATGGCGGAAAAAATTGCTTTTCACCAAAACGCCATCGGCGCTACAACAGATCCCCTCGCAAGTTGGTTAACGCTAAGAGGGCTGAAAACCTTGGCATTACGTATGGAAAAACATAGCGAGAATGCTTTTGAAATTGCCCGGTTTTTAGAAGGGCATGAGAAAGTTAAAAAAGTGATTTATCCGGGCCTTGCCTCCCATCCGCAACATCACATTGCCAAAAAGCAAATGGCTTTTTTTGGCGGCATGATTACCATTTATCTTCAAGGCGGTAAAAACGAAACCGATAAATTTTTATCAAATCTGAATTATTTCATCCTTGCTGAAAGTCTTGGCGGTGTGGAAAGTCTGATTGAAATTCCGGCCGCAATGACCCATGCCTCGTTAACCCAAGAAGCACGTGATTCACTGGGCATTACAGATTCGCTTATCCGCCTGTCTGTAGGGATAGAAGATATTGAGGATTTAAAAGAAGATTTAGATCAGGCTTTGAATAAGATTTAAAAACAATATTTATTCAATTGTTTTTCTGATATTCTGGGCTGATTGCAAATCCTGATAGAAAAGGCCTTTTCGGAACCTTCAGAATGAACATAGATTTTATTTTAAATGCCTGCGCCATCACAGGGGATGGTTCTTGTGAACTTTTAAACAACACCACCGTTTCCAAGGCTTTAAAAGACGATGCCCTGGGATGGGTCCACCTTGATGGCAATAAGCCGGACACGCGCGCATGGCTAGCCGACAACATTACCTATCTGGATAATTTGATATTGGATGCGTTATTGGCCGAGGAAACAAGGCCGCGTATTATTGAATTTGAAAAAGGGGCTCTCCTTATATTACGCGGCGTGAATTTAAATGAAAACGCCGATCCGGAAGATATGATCTCTATCCGGCTTTGGATTGATGCCCATCGCATTATCAGTGTGCAAAGACGTCCGTTAAAGGCAACCACAGACATTCAGGAAAAATTGCTGGAAGGAAAAGGTCCAAAGAATTCCGGTGATTTCATTGCCATGCTTTCTGCCCGTCTTTTTGAAAGAATGGAACCTATTTTTCAGGAACTGGATGAGCGTCTGGATAACATTGAAGAAAAAGTTATTGAGAATCCTGACATCAGCGAGCGCAACGATATTACCCTTATCCGTAAGCAGGCCATCGTTTTTCGCCGCTACATCTCCCCGCAGCGCGATGTTATCGCCCATTTAAGAACATCTGACATGGAATGGATTGATGCGATGCATAAACGCCGTCTTCAGGAAAGCCTCGACCGTGTTACGCGTTATATTGAAGATCTGGATGCCATACGCGAACGTGCACAAATTGTAAAAGACGAACTTTCCAGCATTTTGTCAGACAAGATGAACAATAATCTTTATATGTTATCTCTCATTGCCGCTATCTTCCTGCCTCTTGGATTTTTCACAGGATTACTGGGCATTAATGTCGGGGGCATCCCCGGTGCAGAAAATGCCGATGCCTTTTTGATTTTCTGCGGCATTCTGATTATCACAGTGATTGCACAGATTATTATATTCAAAAAACTAAAATGGTTATGATTAAATAAAAACCGCTTTAGCTCTTTGACAGCATGCGGCGGAACCATGATAATCGGCGTTCCGATATTTCAGCAAATAAAAAGCAAAGCGCCAGAGTCAGATAGAATAAAATCAAATGGCGCAGCACGGGTATAAGTGTCTCCGGCAAAACAGAATCCATGAATTGTAGTAAAGGATAATGAACGATATAAATGGTAAAGGTTGCACCGGCACACCAGCGGATTATTTTCACAAGTTCAGAAGGAAATTCTTTTTTACCGCGTTGCATGAGGGCAGACGCCCCAATCAAATGGAATGAAATTAACGCAGCAATCATGAGGTTCCAGATAAATTCATCTGAAAACCGCAAAATGCCGTTGGTAAAATAATCCCCTAAGAAATAGATGGTGGCGCCTTTTAATAAAACAGGAAGGTTGATCCCTAAAAATAAAACATAAGCGATAATGGGAAATCCAACAAAGAACCAGGCCATGGCCGGCTTCATATCAATGGTTTTAATCTGCCCAAAAACCCATCTCCCTAAAAGCCATGCAGGGAAAAGGACCAATACGGCCACTCCAAAAATGATCGACAGGCACAATAAAAGCCACAGCCTTTCCTTCCCCTTCATATAAAAGAAAATACCAAAAAGCACATAATATGCCGCTTCATAACTCAATGACCAGTAAGGACCGTTTGTGCCCACCCGAAAACCGCTCATAAACCATTCATTGGTCAAGGTCAGGCCCCGTAAAATCTGTTGCCAGACAGGAGCGTCATTGTACCACCAGCCCTGATAATTTTCCGGTCTGATCATCTGCCCAGCCTGATCCAACAAGATGGTAAACAATAACGCAGGCACAATGACCGAATAAAGACGCGTAAAGCGGTTAAAGCTGTATTGTGCCAAGGTTTTGTCTTTAACTTCGGTTGTATAGGAAATAACCAGACCTGAGAGCACAAAGAAAAACACCACAGCATCACTGCCTAAATTCAAATCACGAATAAAAATATAATGACCTTCGGTAAAGCGCGGATAAGCAAAATGCGATACAAAGACAAGGACCGCTGCCAGGAACCTTAACAGGTCAAGATAAACTGAGAATTTCGGTGTCATGAAGATTGTTTATTTGAAGGTTTAAAACGTTTCTTGGTTGCCTTCCAGCTATCCTGAAAAGGCCTGATCAGCGCAGTTGTCAAACCCACATGAGGCTGGTCAATGCGTTCATTAGATTTGCTTGATTTGGAAATACCGTAGGATATTTCCTCACGCCCTTCCGGAATATAAAGTGTCCCGAATAACCAGTCCCAGATTGCAAGGATTTCGCCATAATTTTTATTATGATGCTTCGGTTCCAGACTATGATGAACTTGATGTTGGGCGGGGGAAATAAAAATATGCTCCCAAAAACGGCCGTAGCTAAACCAGATATGACTATGACGAAAATTAGAACCCAGCGTATTAAAAATAAAATAGAAAATATTAATGCCTGCTACCACAGTCATTTCAACCTGACCAATCAGCAGCATCAAAACAACCCCCATAATAAATCCAACCAGAACCGCCTTCACAAAGCCGGAAATCAAATCATAAATAGGATGCTTACGATAAACGGTAATAGGGGTCATAATCTCCGCGCTATGGTGGACGGCATGAAACGGCCAGAATATAGGGGTTTCATGATGGAAGCGGTGAACCCAATAAACACAAAAATCTGCTGTGACTGTCATGATCAACGTTGCCAGCAATAAAAAAAGAAATGTCGTTTCCTGCGGTTGCTCGCTTATGCCGGTTAAAAGACTCGTAATCCCCATACCGATCATAATGAAAAGCGTCCGGACAAACACCTTATTAAAAACTGTAAATAAGAGCAGAACCCGCCCGAATATAAAAAGCTTGATGTCCGTAATATGCGAAGGGTGGGTATATATTTCTTTCGGAAAAGCCCACGCCCAAAAACTTTTACCCTCTCGATCCGGAGCGTCCCTGTACAAAACAAAAGCAATTATGAGAAATGGCAGCAGGTAAATCGGATGAAAGCGTATATCCGTTGAAAAAAACTCTTTTAGTATTTCTGTAATTTCTGCCATATCTGCGCTAACCTGTTTAAATAATACAGGAAAACACCAAATAAATAATTAACTATTAGCCGCAAAACACCTAAAATTCTCAATATCTTATAGAAATTAACTCTCTTTTCATGCCTTACGAAACCGTTGCCCTTAAAACTATTGAATATCTTGCGATTCCTTCGGTCGTCGGCCACGAGAAGCTGTTTTTGAAATATCTGGAAGAAGATTTTTCAAATCTGGGCCTTACAGTAACGCGGCATGAAGGCATATTGGAGGTCACTGGCACCAAGCCTGAAAGTGCCATTATTTCGGCCCATGTTGACCGCCATGGTCTGGTGAGTCTGGGAGATGGAAAATATGCCTATGCAGCACAATATATTAAAGAAAAAAAATACGGGGAAGAAAACAACCCTTCAAAAAAGATACTTGATGCCATCAGTGACCGGTTTGAAGGAGAAACGGTATATGCCTATGATCCGGACACAGGCGACCACCTAGGGGAAGGAATCATTCGTAACTGCGACCCCTGCATGGAAAATGGAGATTCAATTTTCTTCATCGACGGCATGGAAGACATGCCTGTGAATACCCCTATTGCCTATGGCAGAACAGCCATTTCAGATGGGTCTATCCTCAAAGGGCAAATTGATAATGTGGTTTCAATCGGTGTGATATACGCCCTTTTTCAGAATGGATTTCAGGGCACTGCCCTCCTATCATGCGAAGAAGAAATCGGCAAAAGCTGGATCCATATTACAAACTGGCTTGAAAAAAAGCACATAGAAACCAAAGAACTTATTATCATTGATACCAGCCCTTACCGGGAAAGCGCGCCGGTTGAAGCCAATATGATTGTTTTGAGAAACCGTGACAAAAGTGAAAGCTTCAATCCTGTTCTGGTTCAGAAAATTAAACAGCGTTGTACAGACTTGCTTATGCCCTTTCAGGTAAAGGACGAATATTTTCTTGAAATGGGATTGACGATTTCAGCCCTTGGTTCAACCGAACTGGGAAGAATTGTGCAAAACTCCGATGGAAGATGGTCGGGTGCAACTATCCAGATACCCACGACAGAGTATCATACGAGTTACGAAACCACCAACCGGGGCTGTATTGATAGTTTCTACGCTATTTTGCAAAATATATTGGTCACCCATCCTATAATCGGGTAGCGTTCCAATATGATTAAAAACAAAAAGAAAAATATGATCGGCTGGGAAGAATGGTGCAGCTTCCCCGATCTGAACCTGCCATTAATCAAGGCGAAAATAGATACGGGCGCAAAAACAACAGCGTTGCATGCAGATGATCTAGAAGTTTTTTACAAAGATGGGGTTAAACATATTCGTTTCACCGTTCACCCTATTCAGAAAAACCATGATATTGTCCGCGTTTGTGAAGCGCCGATTGTCGATCACCGCCGTGTGACAAGTTCGAATGGGGAAAAAGAGAAACGTTTTGTGATTAAAACAAGGTTTCTTATCGGTGACATTTCCTTTGACGCCAACGTGACCCTAACCACGCGCTATGGCATGACGTTCCGAATGCTTTTAGGAAAAGAAGCATTAAAGCAAGGAAAATTTATTATAGATCCTGCAAAAAGCTTCGTGCTTGGAAAGCATAAAAATGTTAAAGATTTTTATCTTTAACCCAGTTTACTCACTGAAAGGTTTGTAAAAAATGCGTATTGCCGTGCTTGCATCCAATCCCGAGCTTTATTCCAACCAGCGCCTGATGGCCTCAGGAGAAGAGCGCGGCCATGATATGCATTTTATCGCCATTAAAAATTGTTATATGGACATTACGGCCAGCAAACCCGAAATACATTACCGCGGCGGTGAAATCTTAAAAGGCTTTGATGCCGTTATTCCCCGTGTCCGTCCGGCCGCGACCTTTTACGGCACATCTGTGCTCCGGCAATTTGGCGCGCAGGGAAGCTATTTGCTGAACGGTCCTGTGGCCATCAGCCGCTCCCGCGATAAATTGCGTACGCTACAAATCCTCAGCGGTACAGACGTCAATATCCCGAAAACCGCTTTTGCGGATTCACCGCATGATACAAAAGACATGGTGAAACTGGTTGGTGGCGCCCCTGTTGTCATCAAACTGCTTGAAGGAACGCAAGGGGTCGGGGTCGTTCTGGCAGAAACCAATAAGGCAGCGGAATCCGTCGTTAACGCTTTTAAAAGCCTGAAAGCCAACATCCTTGTTCAAGAATTCATTGCGGAATCCAAAGGCGTGGATTTACGTTGTTTCGTTATTGGCGATAAAGTTGTCGCGGCCATGGAGCGTCATGCTGCCGAAGGTGAATTCCGCGCCAACATTCATTTAGGCGGCACAGGACATAAAGCCAAAATTACGCCTGAAGAACGTAAAATGGCCGTTAAAGCTGCCAAAGCCATGGATTTGCGCGTCGCTGGAGTAGATATCATCCGTTCTTCCAAGGGCCCGATGATATTGGAAATTAACTCCTCCCCCGGCTTACAGGGCGTAGAAGGTGCTACTGGTAAAGATATTGCGGGTATGATGATTGAGCATATTGAAAAATATGCGCTAAAACGTAAAAATAAAAAGCTCAAAGCATAAACGTAAAAAGGGTACACAATGGATTTTATAAGGCAGTTTACAAGCACTGAAAAGCTTGGCGGTTTACTTTTAATCATTGCCGCTTTTACTGCCCTTGCCCTTGATAACTCCCCCATTGCCTGGATCTATGATTCTCTTCTGACCACACCGGTTATCGTCCAAATCGGCGCATTAGAGCTAAACAAGCCTTTATTACTGTGGATCAATGATGGGCTGATGGCGATCTTTTTCTTCCTTGTCGGTCTGGAAATAAAGCGCGAAGTATTGGGCGGTGAATTATCGAGCATTAAAAAAGCGACTTTACCAATTGTGGCTGCATTGGGTGGTATTGTGGTGCCAGCCGGCCTTTTCACACTGCTTAATCAGGGCGATGCCCTCGCGATGAAGGGATGGGCCGTGCCTGTTGCAACGGATATCGCCTTCGCCCTCGGGATCTTAGCCCTTGTGGGGAAAGGCTTGCCGAAAGAGTTAAAAATCCTCCTGCTTTCCCTTGCTATTATCGATGATATTGCCGCCATTGTAATTATTGCCATCTTTTATACGCAGGATCTTTCTGTCCTGGCATTGTCTTTGGCTTCCATAGGCGCAGTCGGGGCGGTGTCATTAAATGTGCTGGGTGTTAAACGTATCGCTCCTTACATCCTTATCGGAATTTTCATGTGGATCTGTGTCTTGAAATCCGGCGTTCATGCCACTTTGGCAGGTGTTGTTTTGGCAATGTGCATACCGATGAC
Organism: uncultured Micavibrio sp.; assembly: GCA_965216405.1. GTDB lineage: Bacteria > Pseudomonadota > Alphaproteobacteria > Micavibrionales > Micavibrionaceae. The sequence continues at coordinate 994,883 of OZ244161.1, forward strand.
CGGGAAGAAAGATAAATGCCCTGTCGAAGAAATCGAGCACGCTCTTTATCCATGGGTATATTTTTTAATCGTGCCGTTATTTGCCTTTGCCAACTCCGGCATTAACTTACAAGGGTTTGAGATAGATATGCTGACCGCCGGTTTGCCGCTCGGCATTATCATGGGGCTTTTGGTTGGAAAACAAGTCGGCGTTTTTGGTTTTATATGGATTGGCTCGCTTTTGAAAATTTGCCAGAAGCCCGACACTGTCAGTTGGGCTCATATTTACGGGCTTTCTCTTTTGACTGGCATTGGGTTTACCATGAGCCTTTTTATCGGAACGCTTGCGTATGAGGATCCGGACATGATGGCCCAAATAAGATTAGGCGTTTTAACAGCCTCTTTCTTTGCTGCCATTAGCGGCTTTGCCATTTTGAAAATTCTGGCGAAGCCTGAAAGAAAATCTACAAAATAAGAACGGCGCGGTAATCATTCACATTCGTATGTGTAGGTCCGGTTTTAATAAGATTATCCAGTTGTAAAAAGAAATTATAAGAATCGTTATTCTCTAAATAGCTGGAGGGATTTAAGCCTTGCTCTTGCGCCATTTTCAGTGTTTGCGGACTGATAATAGCCCCCGCATTATCCATGATGCCGTCAATCCCATCCGTATCACAGGCAAGCGCATAAGTATTTTCCTGGCCTTTTAATGCTATAGCCAGCTTTAAGACAAATTGCGTGTTAGGCCCGCCCTCTCCCGAACCTGTGACTTTAACCGTTGTTTCCCCGCCGGATAATAGAATACAGGGGCTTGAAACAGGCTGGTTTTCTTGCAGAACTTTTTGAGCGAGATCCGCATGCAAGATAGCACACTCATTGGTATCCCCTTCCATTTCACTGGAAATGATATGCGGCGTCACACCTTTTTTCTTAAAAAAATCAGCCACAGCGCGCAGCATGATATCCGGCGTGACAATGAGTTTGTAAACCGCATTTTGAAAAACTGGATCATCCGGCTTCGGCGTTTCATGAGAAGGGCTTTTTAAACCGGAAAGAATTGTAGGCCCTGCGTTTAAATCATAGTGTTTTATAATGGCCCTACAATCTTCAAGAGTTGAAGGATCACCGACAGTCGGCCCGGAAGCAATTACCGAAGGATCGTCGCCCGCCACGTCTGAAATAGCCAAGGTGAGTATCTGTGCGGGAGAAGCCGCTATCGCCAGACGTCCGCCAAAGGCGATATTCAAATGTTTACGCACGGTGTTGATTTCATGAATGGAAGCACCGCATTTTAACAACCCGTCATTCAGCTCTTTATATTCTTCAAAATCTATACCGTCATGTGGACAAGACAAAAGGGAAGAACCACCGCCCGATAAAAGGCAAATAACCAGATCATCCTTTGTTGCCTTGTTGACAAGGCTCAGAATCTTTCTGGCTGCATTTCTACCCGCTTCATCAGGGTGAGGATGGGACGCTTCAATAACTTTGATCTTTTCAGTCTTGGCCACAAAACCATAACGGGTAATGACCACCCCTTCATAATCACCTGTATAGTGCTGTTCAAAAACCTGCGCCATTTTAGCGGCCGCTTTTCCCGCGCCAATCACATAAGTTTTGCCTTTGGGTGGAGCGGGAATAAAAGACGGTAAACAGTTTTGCGGAACGGAGGCGGCAATTGCCACCTCCAGACTGTTCATCAATAATGCTTTCGGGTTCATCTGGTACAAAAGTACGCTTATGCCACCTTTAAGCCGGCATCCTTGATCATGTCCTGATCTTCTGCGGTATCGTTATTGGCGGTGGTCAACAATTTCTCACCATAGAAAATAGAATTTGCGCCGGCCATCAAACAGAGGATTTGGGCTTCACGGTTAAGCATCTCGCGCCCTGCAGACAAACGAACCCGCGCTTTTGGCATCATAATCCGCGCTGTGGCCACCATGCGGACAAGCTCCAGCGGATCGACACGGGCACGGTCCCCCATAGGGGTTCCCTCAACAGGCACAAGTGCATTGATCGGCACAGATTCAGGCTGCGGATCCAGATTGGCCAGAATTTCAAGCATACGGGCGCGATCCGTGGTGCTTTCCCCCATCCCGATAATGCCGCCGGAACAAATTGTGACACCTGAATTACGGACACATTCGAGCGTGTCCAGACGGTCCTGATACGTACGGGTGGTAATGATTTCCTTATAAAATTCAGGGGAAGTATCAAGATTATGGTTATACGCCGTCAGCCCGGCATCGGCCAAGCGATCAGCCTGCGCCTGATTGAGCATGCCTAAAGTGACACAGGCCTCCATGCCCATATCCTTAACGCCTTTGACCATATCGATGACTTTATCGAACTCTTCCCCGTCACGAACTTTTTTCCATGCCGCCCCCATGCAAAAACGCGATGCACCGGCTTCTTTGGCAATTTTTGCCTTTTCCAGAACTGCATCGACATCCATCAAGGCCTCTTTTTTCAAGCCTGTCTTTTTGGCGTAATGGGCACTTTGCGGGCAGTACTTGCAGTCTTCAGGACAGGCGCCTGTCTTAATACTCAGCAGGCTGGCCAGCTGGACCGTGTTATCTTCATGATGGGCGCGGTGAATCCCTTGCGCCTTATATAAAAGCTCCATAAGGGGAGATTCCAGAAGATCAACCACTTCATCGGTTTTCCAGTCATGGCGCGTGGTTTCGGTACTAATTTCAGGCATAGTGTTGCTCTCATTTGATTTTATTGAATTTCAGCATTATTACAGGATCATGGAAAAAATCGAAAGCCTTTACGCCAATTTTTTAGAAAACCGCAAAAATCAGTCGTTACAGCGGGATTTGGTGGATATAAAGCCGCAGAAATCTGCCCATATGAGCGTAAACGGGCAGGATTTCATCAATTTTTCGAGCAACGACTATCTTGGCTTAAGTCAGAACTCCGCCCTGATTGAGCGGAGCCGCAAATGGACACAAGAATATGGCGCGGGATCAGGTGCCTCCCGGCTGGTAACAGGTAATTTGGATATTTTCAGCCAAATCGAAAAGAAAATAGCCACTTTTAAAGGGAAAGAGGCAGCACTGGTCATGGTATCGGGGTTTCAAACCAATGCTTCCGTCCTGCCTGCTTTGTTTGATAAAAATACGTTAGGGCAAACACCCTTGGTTTTTAGTGACCGGTTAAACCATGCCAGTATGCATTTAGGATGCAAGGCCGCCGGTATTTCCCAAGTGCGGTATCGCCATAATGACATGGCGCATCTGGAAGAGTTGTTAGAAAAAAATAAAAATGACGAAGCGCCTAAATTTATCTTAAGCGAAAGCGTGTTCAGCATGGATGGTGATATTGCGCCACTCGAAGAAATCACCGCCCTCGCCCAAAAATATAACTGCTTTACCATCATTGATGAGGCCCATGCCACAGGCGTCTTAGGAAAGCATGGCAGCGGCCTGGCCAAAAAGGCCGACTTGGTTATCGGCACATTTAGCAAGGCTTTTGGTGCCTTTGGCGCTTATGTAGCGTGCTCGGCTCTTCTTAAAGACTATCTCGTAAATAAATGCAGTGGCCTCATTTATGCAACGGCTCTACCGCCTTCGGTTCTGGGGGCCGTTGATGCAGCGATTGATTTAATCCCTTCCATGGATGTCGAACGGGCAAAGTTACAAAACAATGCCCAGCTTTTCAGAAATGAAATGGTTGATATCGGTTTTGAATGCGGAGAGTCGCAAACGCAGATTGTTCCGCTTATGATTGGAGATGCGCAAACAGCGATAGAATTAAGCGATTTTTTAAAAGAACAGAATATATGGGCCACCGCCATAAGGCCGCCGACTGTACCTACGCATAGTGCGCGTATACGTTTTGCCTTCTCGGCAGCGCATACCGACAATGATCTAGACAAGCTAGTAAATGTTTTGAAAAATTCAGTGTATTTAAAGGCGGCTTAAAATGAATCTGGTGTTTGTTCATGGCTGGGGATCGGGGCCGTTCATCTGGCAGAAAATGCTGCATGATTTTGAAGCCTACAATCCTGCAATTCTTAATATGGGCTTTTTAGGGGAAGAAGATTTCGCGATGCCCGAAGGTAAATTTATTGGGATTGGCCACTCTCTTGGCGGACTTTGGCTTTTAAAACATTATCCGGAGCAAATGAGCGGATTTATATCCATCGCCAGCTTTAATTCCTTTTACGACCACATCCCCAGTCATATTTTGACGGCCATGAAGCGTAATATCATTAAAGATACGTCATCACAGCTAAAAGATTTCTGGCATTATGCGGGCCTTGATCAACCGGGGGGCTTTAAAAATCTGAATCCCGGCAAGCTTTTAGAAGGACTTGGATGGCTCTCCAAATGGAAAGCCGGCATTCCAGAAAACCTGCCCTTAAAAATTCTGGCCAGTCACGATGATCATATTGTGCCAGCCAAAATGACAAATGATATTTGGGGAAAACATACTATTGACTGGATTGATCAGGGAGGCCATATGTTGCCCATAACCCAGCCGGAATGGTGTAATAAACATGTAAAGGAATTCATCGGTCAGATTGAAAAATGAACTTTAACCGTAAAAAACAAATCGAAGATTCCTTTGGGAAAAAAGCAAAATCTTATAACCGCCATGCTTTCCTGCAAAAGGAATCTGCGAAGAAATTATGCGGTTTTTTGCCCGACCACCAGCCCGTTAACATCCTTGAAATTGGCTGTGGCACAGGATTTTTAACGCAAGAATTAAAGGCCAAATATCCGACGGCCCATATCCTGGCCATTGATATTTCTAAAGAAATGGTCGCTTCTTGCCGTCAGAAATTCACTGGCTATCAAAATATGGATTTTGAGGTGGCAGACGGCGAATGTTTTAACACCGATACTAAATTCGATTTGATTGTCAGCAATCTTAGCGTTCAATGGTTTGAAAATCCGGTCACAGGATTACAGGATTTATGTGCATTGCTACAAAAAAACGGCGCTTTATTTTTTACAACAATTGGCAAAGACGGGTTTCAGGAATGGAAAAATATTTTAAGCAACCTGAACTTATCTTCGGGCATCATTGGCAGTCCTGAATATCACGGCGTTTTTGCAGAAGAAAAAAAAACTATCGCTTATAAGAACACCCTGGACTTTTTACGCAGCTTTAAAAAAATCGGCGCGCATCAACCACGACCTGATTACAAACCATTAAAGGCATCGCAATTAAAACGCGCCTGCCTCGCCCATGACGAGCGTTATAAAGGGCAGATTACATGGCATATTCTCTATGGCGCCCTGAATGCCTCAGGCCACGCGCTTCAGCGGGGTTAAGATAGCCTCTAAGCCTTCAATAATGCCGTTATACGCCCTCTCAAGCTGTTCATCCTCAATGCAAAAAGGCGGCATCAGATAAATCACATCGCCAATGGGTCTTATATTAAAACCATGTGTTAAAAACCAGTTCCGTAATGCTTCACTGGTATTATTTTTATACCCTGCGTTTTCATCCGAAATATTAAATGCCATGACGGATCCCATCACCCTTGGTTTGTAAATATCGTGCTTTGTTTGAAGGCGGGTTAAAAAATCCTGATGGCACGTTTCAAGATAATTAATTTTATTCAATAATTTTTGGTCTTCAAACATCTCTAATGATTTTAATGCCACTGCGCAGGCCAATGGATTTGCACAAAAAGTATGACTGTGTAAAAAACCTTTTTCAATGTCCTCACTTAAGAAAACATCATAAACCCTGTCAGTCGCCACCGTAACCGCCATAGGCAAATAACCGGCAGTAAGGCCTTTGGATAAACATATGAGATCAGGCGTCACGCCAATTTTTTCGCAGGCAAAAAGGGAACCGGTCCTTCCAAAACCAACGGCAACTTCATCAAATATCACCAAAAGACCATGCGCATGAGCAAGCTTTGTTACTTCCCTGATAAATTCGGGACGGCAGAGACGGATCCCGCCAGCGCCCTGCATCAATGGCTCTACTATAAGCGCTGCAATTTCATGCTTTTCTCGTTCGAGAAGCTGTTCAATCTGTTTTAGCGCCGCCTGCTCTCGCTCTTGAACCTGATCGTCTCCTTGCCATGTTTCGACATAGGGTAGCATCCCTATTTCAAATGTAAGGTCTTCAAATAAATCAAAAAAACCACAGCCCTTGCCGACAGACATGGCGCCGACAGTTTCACCGTGATACCCGCCTTCGAAGGCCAGAAATTTCGTGCGGCCTTCTTCACCTTTATTTTTCCAGTACTGATAAGAAATTTTTAAAGCGATCTCGACGGCGGTCGACCCATTATCCGAAAAGAAAACACGATTCAAATCTTCCGGTAAGCGCCCCGCAAGTTTTTCAGAAAGGTTGATCGCCGCAGGATGGCTAAAGCCTGCAAACATGACATGCTCTGCTTTTTCCGCTTGTGCCAGCAATGCCTGATTTAAGTCAGGATTTGAATGGCCGTGAACACACGTCCACCATGAAGAAATCATGTCCAGAATTTCATTGCCCTGGTCATCGTAAAGAACAGCTCCTTTGGCCGATACGATAACCGGCATATCCGGTTCGGTTTGATGTTGGGTAAACGGGTGCCAACAGTAACGCCTGTCTTTTTCTGCCAAACTCATTGTTGTGTTTTTATCAATCATGCAACGCTCCTGATCTCTGTCAGATCCGTTTCGGGTTCTATTGCTAACAGCGCCTCTTTATTGACCGTTTCAAGGTAATCAATTTCAACAATCACCGGAACTTTCCCATATTCTTCCAGCGCCTTTCGGTTATGAATGAATTTTGGACCGCTTATAATCAGGCCTGCCACCGGAATTTGGCGCGTGCGTAACGCTTCTAAGGATAGCAAGGTATGATTAATGGTGCCAAGGCCGCTCCGGCAAACAAGAATAGCAGGAAGCGCCAGTTTTTTTATCAAATCAATCACCAGAACATCTTTATTCAGCGGTACCATAAGCCCGCCTGCCCCTTCCACAATTACAGGACGTGATGTCTGCGGCAGGACAAAACGCTCCATCTCAATTTCAATTCCGTCGCGCCGCGCTGCTTCATGAGGCGAAAGGGGCTGGGTTAAACAGTATGTTTCCGGATGAAACCGAGTGTCATCAAACTGGGTTATGGCTTGCACAATATCTTTATCCGTGGGCGGTTCCAATCCGCTTTGTGTGGGCTTCCAGTAGTCCGCATCCAAATGCAGCATCGCCCATGCGGCCGCAATTGTCTTTCCAGCGTCCGTGTCTGTCCCGGTTATGAAATATCCTTGCATAAGCCCACTATAACGCCCAAAGCACCAAAATCCACAAAAGAATAGACGCAACCGTCACTTCATATTACTTTTGATCTATGAGCGATTCATACGAGACATTTATTTTCCCCGAAGGCCGTCCGATCATTGAGCAAGGAGAGCCTGCTATGGAAGCGTTCCTCATTGAAAAAGGACGCGTAAGCGTAACTATGGAAAAAGATGGCAAAACGGTTGAGCTTGCCGAATTGGGAGAAGATGAAATTTTTGGTGAAACCGCCCTTTTTAAAGGCTCTGATTACGGGGCAACTGTTGTCCCGCTTGAGGAAACGACGGTCATCAAGATTACCCCTGACGTTCTGGATGCGAAAATCAGGCTTTGTGATCCAATGATCCGCGGCCTTATCAAAATGATGATGGAACGCCAGCGCCGTATGAACAATGTGCTTGCAAGCTATCAAACCAAAGAATAACAAACGATAATCGTTGAACTGGCCACTATTTTCGTTTTAGAACAGGGCCATGAATTTTTTCCCTAAAATCAAAACAGCCCTACACTGGCTCGCGAGCGGTCATATTATCTTCTGGTCTATGCCGTGGCTGATGATTTTAGTGATCGTCGGCACCATCACCCAAAAAGAAATGGGGCTGTATGATGCCGTAAAAACCTACATCAGTGCTTTTATTTTCTGGCTGGGCCCTGTTCCGTTGCCCGGGGGTTTAAGCATTATTGCCCTGATATTTTTAAGTCTGGTCATTAATTTTCTTTTCTTCAGTCCCTGGAGCTTAAGAAAAAGCGGTATTCATCTGACCCATTTGGGTATCATCCTTTTATTACTCGGGGGCCTTGTCACGGCCATCAGTGCAAAGGAAGGATTTATGATCATTCCCGAAGGGGATACCGTCGACACCATGTCTGATTACCAGAAACGGGTGTTAATTATATCCGAAGATCAGCATGCGCTTCAGGAAATATATTTTGACACCCTTCATAAAGATCAAATCATCGCTGTCGGTGATATTGAATTAAAACTGCTCAATATATGTGAAAATTGTGGCGCACAGGCCCCTTCAGGCAATTATAAGAACCTGAAAGGCCTGGCTGAGAATATGGAACTCACAACTTTGCCCTCCGATAAAAATCCTGAGGCAAATTTTTCAGGCCTGACCCTTGAAATTACAAAAGCCCCAGATAAAGCGGATCAGGGCACCTATATTCTGATGGAAGACATCCCCAAAACACCTGATATCGATGGAATTGAAATATCGTTGACCCGCAAAGCAATGCCACTGCCCTTTGCCATACAGCTAATCGACTTCCGAAAAATTGATTATCCCGGCACCCAAAAAGCACAAGGATATGAATCCGATATTATGATCCAGAACGGGGCCTTGTCCTGGCCTGCCACAATCAGCATGAATAAGCCTTATCGTTATAAAGGTTATACTTTTTATCAATCTTCCTTTGAACAGACAGAACAAATGGAATTGACCGTTTTAAATGTCGTAAAAAATCAAGGTCGGTTTTTTCCTTATGTCTCTACATTGGTTATTTTTCTTGGCCTGATGAGTCACCTTGTCATACGGTTTAAAGAGGTAAAAAAATGATCCGCTTTTTTTTAATCCTATTGACTCTATGCCTTTCTTTTTCCTCTGCCTTTGCTCAAGAAAAACTGGACCTGAGTGAATGGTCAACGCTGCCCGTCTTACATGAAGGGCGGTTAAAACCACTCGATAGTTTTTCCAAAATCTATCTGGAGACATTTTCAAATAAGCAAAAGATTGACGGCCTGAGCGCCAATGAATGGCTGGCGCAAACAATTTTTACGCCGGATGTTTCATTAAAGCATCCCATTCATTTCAGCCGCTTTCATAATGAAAAAGGAAAGTATTATACTTATGAACAAATAGCCAAAATCGTAGCGGAGCAAGATGCCGCTATCCAGGCTTTGCTTGACATACCTCAAGACCAGCAAACACCCGAACAAAAAGAATTAATGAGGCTGTATGAAAATTTTATTCTGCATACACAGCTATTACGTTCTTTCACAGCATTATTACCGCTGGATTTAGAAAATAATAATACGTTAAAAAGCTTCTTGGATTACAAAGATTACGAGACCACCAAAAATATTCAGCAAAAACTGAATATCCTTCGTCAAGCCAGTGCCAATAACGTACTGCTTCGGATTATCCCTGATAGAGAAAACTGGTTTGCCCCATGGCAAATTGTGAATCAAAAAGACATTGAAATACAAACCAAGGATAATCTTATTTTATGGCAACGTATGGCTGTTTCGTATATTTTACAGGATCAAAACAACTGGCAAAGTGCAGTTCAACAAGCCCGTGATTTAAATAGCACAACACGATTAACCATCGAAAAAATATACAACGATATTAATTTTATTTTTATCGCTAAAATATTGTACATCCTGTCACTGGCTATTGTACTGATCCGCCATTTCGCGCCAAATATTGTCCCCCCTTCTGTTGCAGGAATCCTTTTATTGACAGGGATGGCAACCCACTTTCTTCACTTATTATTGCGTATATATATTCTTGAGCGCGCGCCCGTCGGCACCCTTTATGAATCTATTTTATTTGTTTCTTTTATTTGTGTCGGCGGTCTGTTTTTCATGGCAATAAAACAAAAAAAGTCATTGCCCCTTCTCCTATCCGCACTATCAGGAACGATTTTACTTTTAACCGCCCAGGCTTTTGCCGGAATTGATACTATGGGCACGTTAGAAGCAGTTTTAAATACAAACTTTTGGCTCAGCACGCATGTCATATGCATTACAATCGGATATGGAATTTGCCTCATCACTTCTCTGGTCTCCCATTGTTATTTCCTTTTAAAAGATAATAGTTCTTTATTGCCAACTATAAAAAGCCTGGCCCTCCTTTCCTTATTATTTACAGCGATCGGCACCATACTCGGCGGGCTATGGGCAGACCAGTCCTGGGGACGGTTCTGGGGATGGGATCCAAAAGAAAATGGCGCGTTACTAATTGTGCTATGGATTATCTGGCTCCTCCATAGCCACCTGACAAAGCATTTGACAGATAATGGTTTTGTTGCCGGGACAGGATTTTTATCGGTTATTGTTGTTCTGGCCTGGTTCGGAGTAAATCTTTTAAGCGTCGGCTTACATTCTTACGGCTTTATCAGCGGCGTTGCCTGGGGCATTGGACTTTTTTGTGCCGCAGAAATTGTAACCATTGGAGGATTGTGGTTTTACCGCAATCGCAAAACAGCATGAAAATAAATATTCTCATATTGCTCAGTCTATTGCTCGCGCTTGTCAGTTGGACATTTTATCAAAACAAGAGTTCTCCCCCTATAACCGACCGCACGGTACCGGACTTCAGCTATGAAACGCTGACAGGCGCGACGGGAAATTTATATGATCATAAAGGAAAACCGATACTTCTGCATTTCTGGGCGACATGGTGCGCCCCGTGCCTGAAGGAGCTACCAACCTTGTTCAATCTGGCAGAAAATCAAAAAAACCTGACCATTCTGGCTGTTGCGGTCAATGACAAGACCCCCAGAATTCAAAATTTTCTCAAAAAGATGGAAATACCACTGCCTGAAAATGTTTTAGTGATCGAAGATAAAGATAAAACCATCTCCAAAAATCTCTATAAAACGTATAAATTGCCCGAAAGTTTCCTCATTCATCCCGACTTATCCCTTGTCCGCAAAGTAGTTGGCGCACAGGAAAACTGGAATAATGTTGAATGGAGTAATGAAATTAATGACTTATCACCACTTTAAGGTGCAGATAACTTTGTGGATAAAAGAAAAACTACCTGTTGAAAACTAGTCTATCTTTTTAATGGCTTATAGACGTCACCCTTATAAACCCGTAATTTTTTAAAGTATACGTCTGTTTGTTATGAAATTTCATGAAGCTAACTTCTTTTTTGAGGCCCAAATTACGCCATAAAACCCTATGCTATTGCACAAGTTTTCTTGTGCTGGCGTGTTCTGGCGTGCTATTGGCAGGCTGTGAGACCCAATGGGTGCCGGTTTTTACCTCTGATGAGGACATTAAAAGCGTAAAAGATCTGAAACCGCCACAATCCCACATGGATGGGAGAAGAATGTACGGCGAAGAGATGGCGGAAACAACTGAGGCTGAAGCCCTCCAGCCTTCCGAGGAATCCGAGATACCTGTAGCGGTGGCCACCGAGGCGCCGGAACCTCTTACAGAAATGGCGGCAACACCAGCCCCGGCAGTCCAGACATGGGATCCGGCCCTCGTTGAAACACGTACAGCGACAATGCAACCGGAGAACCTCGCTCTGCCACCCCCCACGGATTACAACCCGAAAAATATTTTTGGGAAAAATTTACGCACGGACGGAGAACGTCTGGACCGTCTGGAACGGGCATTACAGGATTTGCGGAATGAATTTGATAGTGTCAGACCATCTGTAATACGCCTTGTTGCGGTCGAGCGTGATATACAAAGCTTAATTTCCGAACTGAAAAAGCTGTCACAGGAACCCGGCGTGAGAACATCCTTGCAGCAGGCGGCACCGACCAGCCAACCGCAGATTATTGCCAGCAATAACATTCCTATGCCAAGTCAACCAGTTGCGACACCAAAACGTACAACCCAGACAAACAAGACGTATCAAAACAAAACACCGCCGCCTGTCAGCAATGGCCAGGCCAGCGTGTTCGATGTACGTGTGGGTGAGCATCCCGGAAGAACGCGCATTGTCCTGGACACGAATACCAAAACAGGTTTCAACGTGGACATAGACAATAGCGAACGCATTATGGTTATTGATTTACCAAGTGCCAACTGGACTGCTGCCATGGCCCGTTCATTTGGAAAATCCCCGATCATTTCTTCTTATAAGGTCGAACCGAGCGGCAATGGCCACTTGCTTATTTTCCAATTAAAAGCTCCGGCCAATCTGGCCTCCAAGTCAGATATTGGCGGACCGAATGGCGGAAGACGTATCGTCTTGGACATTGCGAAATAAAGGCATGTGAGGCTACGCTTGCCTTTTGTGGCAACCTCCTACAGCGGCGTTTCCTTTTGGGCCTGTATATTTCTTGATTAAAAAACACCCTTTTGTAAAAGCTATGGTAAATAAAAAATTTCCCCTGATATCTTCTTTCCTGCCCGAGAGATCATTGCCGTTATTTTCATTCGGTAATGATATAATTTTATTTTCTGGCGAAGAAATGCTACATCCCTCTGGACAAAAGCTACTCAAACACCTAAGAGAAATCGATTTTTTAAGCTAGTGATTGTACTCTTGCCCAAGAGTTATATTCAGCTTAGGTTAGCAAACAAAATATGATGATAACGCGCGGGAAATTATGACGAACAATCTTTTAAAACAAGCTCAGAATCACGTCCAGACAGGCAGTAAAAAATCAGGCGGTAAAGTAGAGTATAAAAACTTCTTTAAAACTTTTTATACGAATGTACCCAAAGAAGACATCCTGATGATGGCGCCAGAGAATCTGGCGAAAACTGCAGAAAAACATCTGATAATGAGTTGTAGCCGTCAGGTAGGAGATATCCCCGCCATTGAAATTTACACACCCACATTAAAAGAGCATGGCTGGAATGCCGGACGAACCATCATCGACATTGTTAATGATGATATGGCCTTTCTGGTTGATTCTGTTGTGGCAGAAATTATCCGCCACAAATATCAAATCGCTGTTTTCATTCATCCTATCTTAAACGCCGAAAGAGATAAAAAAGGTGAAGTTCAGGATATTCATAGCGCGCCCAAAAAAAGCAAAACATTTGGACAATCACATATTCATATTGAACTGACACAGATCATCAGCAAAACACAATGTGAAGAGCTGACAAAAGACATTCATAAAGTTCTGGCGGATGCACGCATCGCCAACCGTGACTGGCCTAAAATGCTGGAGAACGTTGAAAAAGCTAAAAAAGCTTTGGAAACTGCCCCGTCGAAATTTTCCAAAGCAGTCATGAATGAATATGAAGCCTTCATTGATTATATTCATAACAACAATTTTACTTTTTTGGGATACCGCGAATATGATTTTTCCTACAACAAGGATGGAACCCAAATAAAAAGCAAAATCATAAAAGAAAGCAGTCTGGGCTTGCTTTCGGATGAAGTAAAACCAGTTTATATAAATGAAGCCCGTAAAAGTCTGACTGAAACCCAGCAACACATGCGTGCGGAACAACAGCCTTTAACCATTTCCAAGGTGAATAAACGCTCTACCGTTCACAGACGCGTGCCATTGGATGCCATCACCATCAAGAAATATAATAAAAAAGGGAAAGTCTCAGGCGAAATTCTCTTCGTCGGTCTGTTTACCTCCGTCACTTATTCACGCAGTGTCTCCGACATTCCTTATCTGCGCAGCAAAGTTGCCAACGTCATTAAAAAATCAGGCTTTGCCAAAGGCAGTCATAATTATAAAGCCCTGGGGCACATCCTTGAGAAGTACCCCCGCGATGAAATCCTGCAAATGCCGGAAAAGCTGTTATATGAACACGCGATCAGTATTTTAAGATTGCATGAGCGTCCACAAATTGCGCTTTACACCCGAACAGATCCATTTGGCCGTTATATATCCTGTCTGGTTTATATCCCACGCGAGCGCTATGAAACCAAGCTGCGTTTAAAACTGCAAAGTATTCTGTCCGAAAACTTAGGGGGTGAATGTAAGAACTTTAAAGTATCGCAAGACGATTCACCCTTATCCAGAGTTCTATTTTTGATTGATATCAATAATCTTGAGGAAACTCCTAAATTCAGTAATTCCAAGCTTGAAAATCTTTTAATCGAAGCCGGACAAAACTGGAGTGACCGTTTAAAAATCCAGATTGAAGACGATATCGAAGATGACGAAAAAGCAGCCGATATGATCGGTCGTTACAGCCATGCCTTTTCAGCAGGATATCAGGAAACTTACGCGACCAAACAGGCCGTGCTTGATATTGAAAAAATCTCCACCATTATTGATGGTGACCAGATCAATCTCGAACTTTATCAGCAACATGTCACGACGCGCGGAGGTGAAAAGAAAAAAGAATTACGCTTAAAGCTGTACCATTCTAAAACCCCGCTCGTCCTCTCCGATGTCTTGCCTATCATGGAAAACATGGGCTTAAGAGTGATTACCGAACTTCCTTTCAAAATCGCGCCTGCCGACTTTGATGACAATGTATGGCTTCATGATTTTTTGATTGAACCTGTCGGTGCACTGAATTTTATGGATATTAAAGATTCCAAAGACTCTTTTGAAGATGTCTTTAAAAAGACATGGAACAAGGAAATGGAAAGCGATGATCTGAATATGCTCGCTTTTTATGCGCACATGCCCTGGCATGATATTGCGGTCCTGCGTGCTTATGTTCACTATTTGCGTCAAACCGGCGTGGCGTTTAGTTTGCCTTATATGGAAAGCGCGATTACCACTTATCCGGATATCGCAAAGAAAATAGTCTCCTTCTTCAAAGACCTTTTTGACCCGAATAAAACAAAGCTTACAGAAGAAAATAAGAAAGAGCGTGTCGAGGCCATCCATCAGTCATTGGATAAAGTGGAAGCTCTGGACCATGACCGCATTCTCCGCAGCCTGACCAACCTTGTTTGTTCAACATTGCGCACTAATTTCTTCCAGATTGATGAGGAAGGAAAGCAAAAGACTTACTTATCCTTTAAATTAGAAAGCGCGCTTATTCCGGAACTGCCGGAGCCAAAACCGTATCGTGAAATTTTTGTCTATGCCGCACGGGTTGAAGGGGTTCATCTACGCGGTGATAAGATTGCACGTGGTGGTTTACGCTGGTCCGACAGACACGAAGATTTCAGGACAGAAGTTTTAGGCCTGATGAAAGCCCAACAAGTGAAAAATGCTGTCATCGTCCCCATGGGGGCCAAAGGAGGTTTTGTGGTTAAAAACCCGCCTTCCGAAGGCGGCCGCGCTGCCTTTATGGCCGAAGGAATTGAATGTTATAAAACCTTTATACGCGGACTTTTGGATATTACAGACAACCGCGTCGGGGATGATATTATCGTTCCTGAAAATATTGTCCGTTATGATGAAGATGATCCTTACCTTGTGGTGGCTGCCGATAAGGGAACTGCCAGCTTTTCTGACATCGCCAACGGCCTGTCTGAGGAATATGACTTCTGGATGGGTGATGCTTTCGCGTCCGGCGGTTCTGCAGGGTATGACCATAAGAAAATGGGGATTACCGCCCGCGGTGCATGGGAATCCGTTAAGCGCCATTTCCGTGAATTAAATCACGATACCCAGACACAGGATTTTGATGTTGTCGGTGTCGGCGATATGGGCGGAGACGTTTTCGGTAACGGTATGTTACTTTCCGAACATATCCGTCTGGTCGGCGCCTTTAACCATCTTCATATTTTCTGTGACCCTGACCCCGATATCAGCAAAAGTTTTAAAGAACGTAAACGTCTGTTTGAGGAAGTCAAAGGGTGGGATGTCTATAATGAGAAGCTTCTTTCCAAAGGCGGGCGCATTTTCCTTCGAACTGAAAAAAGCCTTAAATTGACACCGGAAATCCGTAAACGGTTTGATATTGAAGAAGAAAAAGTATCCCCCAATTATCTTATCCGGGCAATGTTAAAGGCCCGTACAGATCTTTTATGGTTTGGCGGTATCGGGACTTATATTAAAGCCTCGACAGAAAATCACACCGAAGTTGGCGATAAAAGTAACGATCACTTACGTGTCAATGCCACGGATCTGCGATGTAAAGTTATTGGAGAAGGGGCAAACCTTGCCATTACCCAATCAGCACGGATCGAGTACGCGAAAAACGGCGGCCGCTTATATGCTGATTACATTGATAACGCCGGTGGTGTTGCCTCTTCCGATGACGAGGTAAATATCAAGATCCTGTTGGGCGAAGTGATGCGCAAACCAAAACACAAGATGGATATTAAAAAGCGCAACAAGCTGCTTGAATCCATGACAGACGATGTTGCCCAGCACGTGCTTCGTGGAAATTACCAGCAGGCACAAGGGATTAGCTTGATGGAATTACAGGCGGCTGAAAACATGCGCAATCATGGCCGGTTGATTATCTATCTGAAACAACAGGTAGGCTTAAGCCGTAGTCTGGAAAAACTGCCTTCCCAAGAAGAGATTGATCATAGAGACCGTATTGGTCAGGGGCTAACCCGTCCCGAATTAAGCGTTTTGCAATCCTATGCCAAGATTGCCTACACCGCTGATCTTCTGAACGGAGAAATACCCGATAGCAAAGCCATGGAAGAACGTCTTTACCGTTACTTCCCGCCAAAGCTGGGTAAAAATTATCCAAAAGAAATGCTTCAACACCGTCTGAAACGGGAAATCATTGCCACAACTCTGGCGAATGGAATTGTTAATCGTATGGGACCTGATTTTATCCGTGACCGTATGGATAAATGCGGCGTCACCTGTGAAGAAGTTGCCAAAGCCTATATTATTGTACGTGAGGGCTTTGGGTTGCGGGAAATCTGGAACGAAATTGAATCCCTTGATGGAAAAGTGCCTGCAGCCGTTCAGTTAAACGCCCTACGCGAAACATCCCGAATGATTGAACGTGCCGTTACATGGTTCCTGACCCGCTTTGGACGAAAACTGGATATCAACCGCGATATTGACGCCTTTGAGGATGGCATTAAATCCGTCAAGGACAATTTGGATCACGTTGTCTCTGTCCGGTTGCTGGAAAAAGTGAATCAATTAACGGCGAATGGCGTTCAAAATGGTCTTCCTGAAAAACTGGCCCATGATATTTCTATGATGCCGATTCTGGGTTCTGCCTGTGATATCATCCGCATTGCCATGGATGAAAAATTCGACATCCCGAGCACAGCAAAAATCTACTTTGAATTAGGAGATCATTTCCATCTTGACTGGATGAGACAAAAAGCCCGTCACCTGCCAACTGAAGGACGCTGGTCTGCTCAGGCGCTGGAAGGTTTGATCGACCAATTATATACCTGTCAGGCCGGACTGACTGTTCAAATCCTCAAAGACATGGGCAAGCAGTTCTCTTCGAAAAGTGATCAGGGTCAAGCCAACATTGTTGAAAACTGGATTAATGATCGGGGTGCGCAAGCCAAGTTACTTGAGCCGTTGTTCAATGAACTACGCCGGGCGGCAAATCTTGATATTTCTATCCTGACTATTGCAGAGCAGCGCCTTAGAAACCTATATGGGGGATAGGCAATCCTAAAAATTGTTCAAGATGTTGCGTTGTTCCTGCAAAAATAAAACTTAACAGGACCAAAAGACCGAAGTTACGATTGGCTTTAAAGATAGCCAGCGAGCTTGCATGATCATCCGGATCCCACGCCTGAATCTGTCTATACAGATGAATAGCAGGAATGATTAATAGAACCAGTGTAATCAGCCCCGCCCCGGACCAAAAGGCCGCCAGCGCCAGAAAAATCATCGTCAACGTGTAAAAGACGCTAATCCATCCATGGCTGCGCTCTGCGAACAGTAAGGCTGTTGACTTAATACCAACCAATTGGTCATCGGCCTTATCCTGATGGGCATAAATTGTGTCATAGCCCATCGTCCAGAAAAAACCGGCAATATAAAGAAACAAGGCAGGCAGGCCCAAATCATGCGTGGCCGCACTCCAACCCATGAGGGCGCTGAAATTAAATGTCAGGCCCAGAAATGCTTGCGGCCACCATGTAATACGCTTCATGTAAGGATAAGTGCCAACAAGCAATAAAGATAAAAAACCCAAACCGATGGTGATGCCGGAGGTCTGCAGCAAAATGATGAAAGAAATGTAAATCAGGAAAAATAAAAAGGCACAGGCTTTTAAAATTGAAATGCGGCCACTGGCCAAAGGACGGTTTTTTGTTCTTTCAACCTGTTTATCAAGATCGCGGTCCCATAAATCATTAACAATGCACCCGGCTGCGCGCATAAAAATTGCCCCGATTAAGAATAAAATCATCAGCCGCCACTGGAAACTGTACATTCCCTGAAACCCGTTTCCGCCCAAGACAATGCCCCACCATCCAGGTAATAATAACAGCCACCAGCCAATCGGGCGATCAAGGCGCATTAACACGGCATAAGGTTGCCAGCTTTCCGGTAAGCTGGAAATCCATCCTTCTGTCTTGATATCAGTATGAGTCATATGCTTCAGTATATCCCATGGACGATAATGAAACTTTCAAATTACCGCGCCTGTATTCGGACCATCAATTATCCGAGCAAGGTGTCATAGAGCTTAGCGCCGGGCAAGCGCATTATTTACACAACGTCTTAAGACGTCAAAATGGGGACCTAGTTCGTCTTTTTGATGGGCAAAACGGCGAATGGCTGGGCTCTTTAGAGAATTTATCCAAAAAAACCGGGCAGGTAGCCCTACAAAAACAATTAGTGGCACAACCAACAACAAAGCGGGCTGTTCATCTGCTTTTTGCGCCAATTAAAAAACACCGGCAGGATTGGCTGATCGAAAAAGCCGTTGAATTAGGCGTTACGGATTTCCATCCTGTCCTGACACAAAATACGGAAGTCAGAAAATTAAACGAGAGCCGCCTGACCCAGCAAATTTTGGAGGCAGCAGAACAATGCGAACGTTTTGATATTCCTCAATTACATGAGCTTAAAAAGCTGGATAAAGTTATTTCAAGCTGGTCTGGGGCCTTGCCCTTATTTGCCTGCATAGAACGTTTTGATACAAAACCCCTGCAAGCAGTTGTCCCACCGCAGCGCGAAAATGTTGCTCTGCTGATCGGGCCGGAAGGCGGGTTTACAGAGACGGAAAAAGACGCCATTGCCAAACATGCGACCGCTGTCGGCCTGGGAGATACAATTCTGCGGTGTGAAACCGCTGTCGTAAAGGCATTGGTTTTATTAAACGCTTAAAGGATGAAATAAGATTTAATACATAATATTGAGGCCACAACCAGAACCCCAAACGTCAAAATCATCCCACTGGTCCTGCAAAAAGACGGACCAAAAGTAAAAGTAAGTCCTATTGGATGAAGCAACCGGCCTATAATCAAAGAAATTCCCAAAGCGTGTATATAGTTTTCAGGCACCCCTTCAAATTCTGCCAGTGTCATCAACAAGAGGGCAAAAGGCACATATTCTATAAAATTGGCGTGGACACGCATGCGCTTCATCATGCTCTCATTTCCACCATCGCCCATATTAACTTTATATTTCAAACGCCCTAAAACCGTATAAGCGCTTAGAACAAAATAAATCAGGCCTAAAATGCCCGCATACAAAATAGTTACCATAATGTTTACCCCTGCTAATGAATCGGAAGCTAAGAGAATTGTCTTATTTTTCTCTTTTAAAGTCAAAATTTTCCCTGTAAGAAAAGAGCCGTAAAGCGTATAGTAGGCAAGTTTTAAAATGCCTCTTAAAATCACAAGAATAGTTATTATAATGAAAAAAATTAATATTTGGGTTCTATCCCTGTTTTGTTTCGTTTCCTCTCTTTCCAGCGCCCACGCGCAAGACATCATGAAACCTGGCCAGCTTGGTTTAAGAGACGCCGCTACACCGCAAATGGAAAGAATTGCATGGTTTCATGACCACCTATTGTTGGGTGTGACGGCCACTATTGTGATATTTGTGACATTGTTACTGGCGTGGGTTGTTTTTAGATATAATGCCAAATCCAATCCCATCCCTTCCAAAACCACGCACCATGTCATGTTGGAAGTCGCCTGGACGACAATTCCGGTCATTATTCTTATTATTATCGCTATACCTTCTTTTAAAATGCTTTATTACCTTGACCGTGTTGAGGAACCGGAAATGACTTTAAAAGTCACGGGATATCAATGGTATTGGGGTTATGAATATCAAGATCACGAAGGCATTAACTTCCTGTCTTATATGATCCCTGAAGAAGACATTGACGAAAATAAGGGCCAAAAACGCCTTCTGTCTACGGATAATCAGGTTGTCCTGCCCATTGATACCAATATCCAGATTCTTGTGACCTCTGCCGATGTTATACATTCTTTTACCGTTCCGGCCTTTGGCTTTAAAAAAGACGCCGTTCCAGGACGCATGAACGAAACATGGGTACGAATTGATAAGCCGGGTGTTTATTATGGCCAATGTTCCCAAATCTGCGGCGTTAATCACGCCTTTATGCCGATTGAAATCAAGGCGGTGCCCAAAGAAGAATTTGAGCAATGGCTCATTGAAGCAAAAGAAAAATTCGCACTAAATAACAATGCGCCTTTCCAAATTGCGCATTATGAAGGAGTAAAATAATCATGGCTGATCATAAACCAGGCTTTTTCACCCGATGGTTCATGTCCACGAACCATAAGGATATCGGAACGCTTTATATTATTTTCTCTATCACCGCGGCGCTTGTCGGCGGCTGGTTTTCGATGATGATGCGCCACGAACTGGGGGATCCGGGATTACAAGTGGCTGAAAACGGGCAAGAATGGAATGTATGGATTACAGCCCACGGCCTTATCATGGTTTTCTTTGTGGTCATGCCGGGCCTGATTGGTGGATTTGGTAACTGGTTTGTCCCCTTAATGATCGGCGCGCCAGACATGGCCTTCCCACGCTTGAATAATATCTCTTTCTGGTTGATTGTGCCTGCGTTCATATTGCTTGTCACTTCTGCCTTTGTTTCCGGCGCGCCCGGTGATGTCACAGGGGCCGGCACAGGATGGACGGTCTATCCACCGCTTTCATCCGGTTTGGGCCACCCCGGCATGTCAGTAGACCTCGCTATTTTTTCCCTGCACCTTGCAGGCGCCAGTTCTATTTTAGGGGCGGCAAACTTCATTACGACAATCTTCAATATGCGGGCCCCTGGTATGACATTGCATAAAATGCCTTTGTTTGTGTGGGCGATGCTGGTCACCAGCTTCCTGCTCGTGCTCTCTCTGCCTGTTCTTGGGGGCGCAATCACCATGCTGCTAACCGACCGGAATTTCGGCACCAGCTTTTTTAGCCCTGAAGGCGGTGGTGATCCATTATTGTATCAGCACCTGTTCTGGTTCTTTGGCCATCCGGAAGTGTATATTATGATTTTGCCCGCATTTGGTATCGTTTCACACATTGTGTCTACTTTCTCTAAAAAACCGGTTTTCGGTTATCTAGGGATGGCCTACGCCATGGTTGCCATTGGCTTTGTCGGATTTATCGTCTGGGCCCACCACATGTATACCTCCGGTATTTCTGTCAACACCCAGGCCTACTTTACGGCCGCTACGTTGATTATTGCCGTTCCGACAGGGATTAAGATTTTCTCATGGATTGCTACAATGTGGGGCGGATCTTTAAGCTTCCCGACCCCGATGCTTTGGGCCATCGGCTTTATCTTCTTGTTCACTGTGGGTGGCGTAACAGGCGTGGTTCTGGCCAATGCAGGCATGGATACGAGCCTTCACGATACTTATTATGTGGTAGCACACTTCCATTACGTCCTTTCTTTGGGCGCGGTTTTTGCACTATTTGCAGGATTTTATTATTGGATTGGTAAAATGTCAGGCCGCCAATACCCTGAATTTTTTGGAAAAGTTCATTTCTGGATGACATTTATCGGGGTAAACTTGGTTTTCTTCCCTCAACATTTCTTAGGATTGGCCGGCATGCCACGCCAGTATGTTGATTATCCCGCACCGATACCACCAGAACACTTGCAAGGCCCGTTTGTAAACCCGATTGCAAAGATTCAATGGATTGTTTCACAGGATTACGGCTTTCATTTATGGAACTACGTGTCGACGATGGGGGCCTATTTGTCAGGCTTTGCCGTCCTCGTTTTCTTGGGAATTGTGTTTTACACCCTGTTCTTCGGTAAACGGGTTGGCGATAACTACTGGGAAGCAACACCGGAGACAATGACATTTGAATGGACATTGTCTTCGCCTCCGCCCTTCCACCAGTTCGAAATACAACCAACGGTTAAATAAAGAATTTAAAGCCCCTCTTCAGGGGCTTTTTTCTTGCTCCGCCGTTTAAAAACTGCTTTTTTGCGTGTTTGAAGGGAAAAAATCATGACGGACGATCTTTTAGAAAAATTTTTTGCCGAAGTACCTAAAGCTCGTAAAGAAATTTATGCGGTGGGCGAAGCGACGCCTTTACAAAAGATTGTTTTGAATGGTGAAAACTTCGAGCTTTATGCCAAGCGCGAGGATTTAGGCCCGATCAACGCCTATAAATGGCGCGGCGGGTATAATGCCGTTCTCAATTATCACCGCCAAACCAAATGCGATACCGTTGTCGCGGCCAGTGCCGGCAATCACGCGCAAGGCGTGGCCTTGGCCGCCCGTAAGTTAGGCCTTCAAGCGAAAATTTTCATGCCCCTTGCCGCACCGCTGATGAAGCAAAAAGCCGTGCAAAAGCATGGCGGTGAGAATGTCGAACTTATTTTAACTGGCGATACTTACAATGAGGCCGGGGATGCAGCAAAGAAATATGTTGCGGAAACAGGCTATACTTACATTCATCCCTTTGATGATATTTTCACGATGGCGGGGCAGGCCATGATTGCCGATGAAATTATTCATCAGGCCGAAGCACCTTTTGATTATGTATTCTTACAAATCGGCGGCGGGGGAATGGCCGGCGCCGTCTCAACATTGCTTAAAAAACATTGGCCCAATGTCAAGATCATTGGGGTTGAAGGAGAAGATCAGGCCTCTATGAAAGCGTCTATCGAAGCTGGAAAACCTGTCGTTCTGGATCAGGTGGATACTTTTTGCGATGGCACGGCCGTCACACGCCCCGGCGATCTTACTTTCCAGATGTGTCAGCGTAGTATTGATGCGTTCATTACCGTTTCGAATGCCGAAGTGTCAGCCGCGATACAACAACTTTGGAATGCCACGCGCCTGATCCCTGAACCTTCGGGGGCGATGGGACTGGCAGGTATTAATAAATACAACGAAGAGCATCTAGGCGCCTTACAAGGTAAAAGAATATTGACCATCATTTGCGGTGCCAATATGGATTTCAGCAAATTATCCCTTATTGCCGGAAAATCTGCTGTCGGGGCCCAAAAGCGTCGGTATTACCGACTGGAACTTCCTGAGGGAGAAGGCGCGCTTCTTAAAATTCTGGAAAGCCATTTTCAAAACTTGAATGTCTCGGAATTTATGTATGGCAAAATCCATGAAACCCAAGCCTGGCAAACTATTGCAATCGACGCCAAGCCTGAGGAATTTCAGAAGCTCGAAGATAGCTTTAAAACTTCTGATATTGATTTTGAAGATATCTCCAATGATCCGGATATCCGCTACAAGGTTATTAATTATAATCCTGCTCTTTTTCACGATCCGATCTTTATGAATGTACAATTTCCTGAAAGAAAAGGCGCTTTGCGTGATTTCCTAAGACATATTTCCAGTGTCGCCAGTATTTGTTATTTTAACTATGCCTATTCTGGGGAAGCAATAGGACGGGCTTTAATGGGATTTGAATTCAAATCTCCTGAAAACAAAGAAAAATTCCTGGAAATTATTAAAAATACCGTCGTGAGCTGCCGCCCTGTCGATGCCGAAACGACCAAGCGTATGTTAAAATATTAAAGGGAAAGCCTGCGCCTTTTTCCCCTTTTCATTTCCCCCAAACAACGTTAAGAAAGGGGCATGAACAGCACAACTGCCACCGCGATTCTTGAGCGCCCGGAAGCAAGCGTCAGCGATTATTTTTCGTTGCTGAAACCAAAAGTGATGAGTTTGGTCGTTTTTTCAGGCTTTGCCGGCTTATGGGTGGCACCGCAAGCCTCTACTTTACATCCCATTCTTATTATCACAGCCATGTTGTGCCTTGCCGTCAACGCAGGGGCTGCCGGCGCCATTAACATGTGGTTTGACCGTGATATCGACGCCATTATGAAACGGACCAAAAACCGGGCTTTACCTTTAGGCAAGATAGATCCGGATGAAGCTTTAAGTTTTGGTCTGGTCTTGAGCGTTTTATCTGTAATGACCATGGGAGTGGCTCTCAATTGGGTGGCAGCAGGTTTACTTGCCTTTGCCAATTTTTTCTATGTGGTGGTTTATACCATCTGGCTTAAGCGCTCTACACCGCAAAATATTGTCATCGGCGGCGCTGCGGGCGCTTTCCCCCCCATGATAGGATGGGCCGCCGTCACAGGAGATATTACGCTTGCCTCTGTAGCCTTGTTCGCCCTCATCTTCGTTTGGACTCCCCCGCATTTTTGGGCATTAGCGTTATTTATGAATGATGATTATAAAAAAGCAGGAATCCCGATGCTGCCCGTAACCCATGGCGACAAACACACCAAAATACATATGATGGTTTACTCTCTCATTATGGTCCCCGTCGCTCTCAGCCCCTACTGGCTGGACGTCGCCGGATTTTCTTACTTTATTTCTGCCTTACTCCTAAGCTTATTTTTTGTTTATACCAATGTACGTGTCCTTTTTGATCAAACCCATAAATCGGCCAAATTGATGTTTGGATATTCCGTTTTTTATCTTTTTGCCATTTTTCTGGCACTGATGATTGATAAAGTTTAAGGAGCTATTATGCCGCACGACGATTTACATAAAGCCAAGAAAAAGAAAAACCTGACAATGCTCGCCCTTATTATAGGCTGGATCGCCTTAATTTGGATCGTAACAATGATCAAGGTTAATCACGGTGGCTGATTATCAGCGATATATCCCCCGATGCGTTCTGATCACAGGAGCCACAGGGGGCTTCGGCGAAGCTTTTACCCAGCGTTTTGCCCATGCAGGTTGCGCGCTTATCCTCCATGGACGCGACCCTGCAAAGCTCGATAAACTTTGTGACACGATTGATACCCCTGTTCATAAACTGATTTTCGATCTTCAGGATAAAGAAGGCACCCTAAAAGCCTTAAACACAATCCCTGAGGCATTTCAAAACATTGATCTTCTTATTAATAATGCGGGCGGCGCCCTTGGTCTGGAAAAGTTTCAGGACGCAAATCTAGATGATATGGAAGCCATGATAGAGATGAACAATACCTCTCTTGTACGTATTACACGCCAGATTATAAAGGGCATGGTGGAACGCCGGCGCGGTCATGTCGTGAATATCGGCTCCATTGCCGGAAACTGGCCCTATCCAGGCGGCCATGTCTATTGCGCCGTTAAAGCCTTCGTAAAACAGCTTTCTCTAGCCGTACGTGCCGATCTGACAGGCAAAAATGTACGTGTAACCAATATAGAACCCGGTATGGCGGAAACACCGTTTTCCCTGCAGCGTTTCAAAGGCGATAAAGAAAAGGCCGATGCTGTGTACGCCGGCACACAGGCCCTACAAGCCGACGATATCGCCGAAAGTGTTTTTTGGGCTACCACCCTGCCCGAACACGTGAATATCAATTCACTTGAAGTCATGCCCACCCAACAAAGTTTTTCAGCCCTCACCGTCGAAAGAAATGGATAAAAATACCAAAACATTGCTGACAATTCTTGTTGTTGCCGCAGGCATGGTTGGGCTCGCGTTCGCTTCCGTCCCGCTTTACGATATGTTTTGCCGCGTGACCGGCTTTGGCGGCACCACTCAGGTCTCTGAGAGCGCCCCTGAGGCCGATGAAATCTTAGAACGCCAAATGACGATCCATTTTAATGGCGATGCCCAGCGTGGCCTTAATTGGTATTTCGAGCCTGAAAAACGCCAGATCAAGGTGAATGTCGGCCAACAGGGCTTTATTTCCTTTCAAGCCAAAAATAAAGATACCCAACCCCTCACAGGGACAGCCATTTACAACGTTACACCGGCAAAGGCGGGCAAGTATTTTCACAAAACCCAGTGTTTCTGTTTTGACGCACAAACATTAACACCGGGACAGGAAATGGATATGCCTGTTGTTTTCTATATTGACCCCAGCATTGATCAGGATAGAAATATGGATGATGTCAAAACCATCACCCTGTCCTATAGTTTTTTTAAAGCGGACTCAAAGGAACTTGATAGCGCTTTAGAAGCCTTTTACAATGATGAATAATCTGCTAGATAATTAGCGGTTTTACTTACTACAAGGAATAGTTTCTCATGGTCGAAAAAATTGAGTTCGGGTCTACCGGCAAACCTCACCCTTACCATATTGTGCGTCCTAGCATCTGGCCCCTTTGCGGTGCTTTTGCCGGCATGTTACTGGCTCTTGGCGCCGTCATGTATATGCATGAGGTCAAAATCGGGGATTTTAATATTGGCCTGAAAGGCGTGGTTCTGGGATTGCTTGCTGTTCTCTCCGTAATGTTTTTCTGGTGGAAAGACGTGTTGTTTGAAGCAGTCACCGAGAAAATCCATACCCCTATTGCTCAAATTGGTTTGCGATATGGCATGGCTCTTTTCATTGCCTCCGAAGTGATGTTTTTCGTCGCGTTTTTCTGGGCGTATTTTGATGTCAGCCTTTTTGCAGATCAGGAAACATTGTTCCAGCGCATGGAATATACGGCCGGCCAATGGCCGCCTCCGCAAATCGAAACGATTCCTGCCTTTGATCTGCCCTTCATGATGACCCTGATTCTTTTGCTATCCGGCTGTACGGTCACATGGGCGCACCACGCCATTCTGGAAGGGCATACAGACCAGATGGTCAAAGCCTTGGGCATTACCGTTCTTTTGGGATTCTTCTTTTTATGTTTCCAAATCTATGAATATTCCCACGCTGCTTTTGGTTTTACGGAAGGGATTTATCCTTCTACTTTCTATATGGCGACAGGCTTCCACGGCTTCCATGTTTTTGTCGGAACGGTTTTCCTTGCCGTTTGCTGGGCACGAGCACGTAAAGGCCACTTCACAAAAGAAAACCATTTTGGTTTTGAAGCCGCGGCGTGGTACTGGCATTTCGTTGATGTTGTCTGGCTCTTCCTCTTCATTGCCGTTTACTGGTGGGGAAGCATGGGAAGCACACCGGCCGTCCACTAATTTTGAAAGATTTTATACAGACATTAAGAAAGTCTTTGGCCTGCCGCTGCCCGAAATGTCATCAGGGGCATCTTTATCAAAGCACTTTCGATCTGCGTCTGCATGACACCTGTCCCCATTGTGGCCTGGATCTTGCCAAAAATGATAGCGCGGATGGCCCTGCCGTCTTCCTTATCTTTATTTTGGGATTTGCGCTGGTGCCTCTTGCCTTGTTGGTCGATCATTACTTCCACCTGCCTTTATGGGCGCATGGCGTGGTGTGGACAATCGTAACGCTTGGCTTAACAATAGGGGCTTTAAAGCCATTAAAATCCTATGTTATTGCGCTACAATATAAATACCGGAAAAGTGACTGGAAAGAAGAATGAAGAAAATTCTAGCCTTTGTTTGCATAGGCATTGCCTTTACAACGCTGATGTTTTTAGGGACCTGGCAAATAAAAAGATTATCGTGGAAAGAAAGCTTCATCCATAAACTGGATAAAGAATATAAATATGCGGATAAACGCCCTTTCATAAATCTGGCGAAGCTTAACCAAGAACCATCCGATACAGTTCGCTATGGCCGTCTGCAAGGCCGTTTTGATTACAGCAAAGAAATTCTTGTTGGCCCTAAGCCACGGGAAGGGGAAGTTGGTTACAATGTTGTTACCCCTTTTAAAACATCAACGGGAAATATCATTCTTGTAAACCGGGGATGGATAGCGCTTGCTGATAAAGAACAAATAACCAAAACGCAGCCTCAAGGAACAATAGAGCTTACCGGCCTTTTCCGCGTCCCTGACTGGAACATGTTTACACCCAACAACAGTCCTGAAAACGACGTCTGGACAAAACTGGACATACATCAAATTGCACAAGCAAAGCATCTATTTAACATCTCTGATTTCATGCTTTATGCAGCAAAGAGTTCTAAAAACTTTGAGCCAGTATTATTACATGAAGATAAATGGTACCCGCGCAATAAGCATAAACAATATGCTATTTTCTGGTTCACCATGGGTTTTATTTTATTGGTGTTGATCGGTTTATTTCTACGAAAAGAGAAAAAAGAGAAGAATTAATTAAAGAACCAGCCGTCTTTTTCTGACCCGGCCTGGGCAACACGGACACCATTAAGCACGGCGGCATATTGTTGCTTCATCTTGGAAACAATCAGTTTGAAATTATCCTTATCTTTGCCTACAAGTTCTTCGCCAACCGGTAGATCCACGGATCGTGGGTTGACCTGAACGCCGGCCTGTAAGACTTCATAATGCAAGTGTGGGCCTGTCGAGCGACCAGTGGTTCCCACATAGCCAATAACCTGTCCTTGCGTTACGCGGGTACCGGATTTCAGCTTTGAGTTAATCTTGCTCATATGGGCATAAGCAGTCTTAAGTTTTGAATTATGACGAATACGCACATATTTGCCGTAACCGCTAAACCATCCGGCTCTTTCAATGACACCATCCCCTGCAGCAAAAATAGGCGTTCCTGTAGGAGCAGCAAAATCTACCCCTTTATGCATTTTAGTATAGCCGAGGACAGGATGGTGACGCTTGCCAAACCCTGAAGACATTCTGGCCCCGTTAATCGGTGTTTTCATCAATGTTCTTTTAATGCTTCGGCCATCGGGCTGGAAATAATCAATCCGGCCATCGCTCATGGCGTAACGGTATAAAGGAATCTCACGCTCACCTAATTTTAACTGGGCATATAAAATATTGCCGTTTTTGGCAACGTGACCTGATTTTGTCTCATAGCTTTCATACATAATTTCCAGTTTGTCGTTTGAGCGAATATCGCGTTGAAAATCAACATTCCAGGAATAGATACGAATAGCTTCGGCAATAATGCCTTGAGGGATTCCAGCTTTGGCAGCGGAGCCATAAAGAGATACTTCCACGGTTGCTTCTTTGGCCCGGATAACTTTTTCCACCTCTTTTTCATCAATCTTGGCTTTGAAACCTTCGCCTGCCCGCGCCACAACCAGTGTTTTGATAGGGTTCAGATCCATTTTCATTTCACGGAAAAGATGCTTGTTGCTTTCATCTTCATCAAAATGAAGGGCAATTTTCTGACCTGCCTTAATATGGCGGGGATCATAATGCGCTTTCATCGCTTTAATAATTTCATGAGCCTCGGCACCGCCGACCCCTTCTTTTTCCATGACAACACCCAAAGCATCGCCCGGCTGAATTTCAATCTCACGATCCAAAGGGAATACAGGTTCATCCGGAACCAGGCTGACCAGATCAATTCTGTCATCCGGTCTTATTTCAATCAGAGCAGGAATATGAGCAGGATCATATTGATTAGAGGCTACCGTATAATAAGCATTTGAATTTTGTGACAATAGTGACAAACCGGACAGGCTGACGCTGAAAAACAAGAGAACAATTGTGACATACCTGAGACGCACATTGTTATGACGCGTCAGAACATAGCGCGGTCGTAAACGCAGCTTCAACGTGACAAAGTTACTCAGGATAAATAAGGCGGACGCTATTTTTGTGACAACAGCATTTGCAAATAAGACGCTGGCGCATTTCTGCATAGAGGCCTTCACATTTTCGAATTGGGTATTTTTTTTCTTCATTCTCATAAAAAAAACTTTGAACTTTTTTCGTTATTATCAGTATGTATGAGTAACAGATGGTTTAAAAGATATAAGCCGCTTCCCATGACAGGGCTGTGGATAGCACAGGGATACCTCTATTCCAACTATTTCATAAACAAATTAATAAAGTTATTATCTTTCTTAAAATTTTATGTAAAACTTTATTAGTTTTGCTAAATTATTTTTTATTTTAACCGCCGCACGCCTTTGTAATTTCCTGATACGCTTTGCTTGATCCACTCAACCCAAATGTATCTGTTGTCAATGTTCCGCGCGAAGAGACACCCTTCACAACCATTTTAGAGCCAGCCTTAATAGCTTCTGCCAGCGCTCTATCTGCGCCAGAGTCCGGCGCCCATGCTGTTTCACCTTGTGTGAATAATTTAAAGGTCCGACCATTTACCTCAATCGTGACTTCGCTGCCCTGCTTATAGGGATATCCTGTGATATAACTAAAAACATCGCGGGTTTTTTCAGCAGGCCTGTGTGTGACCAACGCAAAAATTTCCCCGCGTTTTGTATAGTTGCCGACAGCTGTTTTTGGTTGAGACGCCATATAGCAAACCTTGTTGCCGTTTTCTGTAAAATCGTAGGCGGCCCAATCACCAAAAGTGCCAATTAATCTGGGTTCGGAAGCCTGAGCAGGTGAAGCAACGATGAGCATCAATGCTAGAAGGCTCAAAAACAGGGTAGAGTGGCGTTTCATAAACTTTTCCTTGGTTTTGATCATTATAAATTCTTTATTTCGGCTCTGATTTACTGGCAGAAAATGGCAAATTTAAGGAGGATTTACAATCTTTTTATAAATTAACCGAAAAGACGGGAAAACACAAAAAGTCTTTTATTTTAAAAGGCGTTGGGTTTGTACTATTTGGTTCTGACTTTGCGTCTATGAAGCTGATTAACCGGGGCCAGGCTTTCTGTCGGGCCACCCGGTTTTACCGGCCGGTCGGCGAAACGGCCCATCGACGTCAAGCGGTCATACATGGTGAGAGCCCCGGCGACCCCTACATTCACACAAAATTTCATAGGTATTTTTATAATATGATCGGTCCGCTCCATCATTTCAGGGGATAAGTCTCCCATCTCCGGTCCTAAAACATAAGCTGCGCGCGTCGGGTGACGAAAGCTGGGCAATTCAATGGAATCTTCCGCAAGCTCGACCCCTACCAACTGGCACCCCTGCGGCAGATCCATGTCATCGATACTATCCCAGATATGAAAAGGCATATGATCAAAAGCGCCCGATGTATCAGAAATACGTACGGCGTGAACATCAATTTCAGGACGAATAACAAAAAAGAAACTGGCGCCAAAGGCGTGGGCGGACCGTACAAGATTACCAAGGTTATATTCCTTGCTAATGCCCTCTACACCGATACCGAAATAACCACGCATAATTATCCAATTACCTTTTCCAATCGCCCGAGGGCTTCATCAAGTTTTTTCTGCGAGACTGCAAAACATAAACGCAGCCAACCTGTACAATTTTTACCAAACGCACAACCGGGAGCAAGACTCAAACCAGCCTCATCAATAAGGCGCATTGCCAGTTTCAGACAATCATCTTCGCCATCCACTTTAAAGAAACCGTAAAAAGTGGATTGCGGCCGACTGATATGGGTATGTGGCTTTTGCGCAAACCAATTCATCAAACGGTCAATGTTGGATTCCCACAAAGCCCTTTGGGAAGCGATAAATTCCTCCCCCTCTTTTAAGGCCGCGATCCCACCGAACTGGGTAAAAGTCGGCGGTCCCATATTGTCGTATAAAGCAATATCGCGAATAATTTCTTCGGCAAAGGCAGGCCCTGTCATCCAACCCAGCCGCCAGCCTGTCATTGCCCATGATTTTGAAAAACTATTGATGGTGAGCAACAGATCATCCGCCTTGGCCACCTCCAAAAAACTGGGAGCGTGCAATAACCCATACGCGGAGCGGTTATAAACTTCGTCCGAAACAACCCAGATGCCGTGCTGACGGGCATAATCCAAAATTATCTGCATTTCGTCATGACGCATGAACCACCCTGTCGGGTTGGAAGGAGTCACAATTAAAATAGCCTTTGTCTTTTCAGTACAGGAATCCAGTAACCGGTCCATATCCAGGGCCCAGCCGGTCGTTTCATCATAATCCAACGGCACCTGAATGGTTTTTGCCTGCGCCAGTTCCACAGCGCCCAGAAGATTTTTCCAAATGGGAGTGATCGCCACAACCTCATCCCCTGTCTCTAATATACTGGTCAGGGCAAGATGCATTGCCGTCGTCCCCGAACCGGTAATAAATGCACGGCTAGGAGCCACCTCCACATCGAATATACGCTTATAATAAGAAGAAACTTCCTGCCTTAAGGCAGGTTGCCCCAATACTGGCCCATAATGGGTTTTGCCTTCCAGCATCGCCTCATTGGCAGCTTTGATAATGAAATCCGGCGTGGGGGCACAGCCTTCCCCTTGAGCCAACGAAAGAACGTCTTCTTTAAGCCATCCATATCTTAAGACGTCCGCCCCCGGATTGGGCGGTAAATTTTGAACAGTTTGTCTAAAATGGCGGTATGGCACGCGAAAAATCATTTCTTTTTAATGGGTGAAAAGCCTTTATAATGGCTGAAAAGTAAATTTTCACGTAAAAAATATGTAACAAGCTCGTTTTACGCCCGAATAAGACTCCAAATAAATTTAAGGATTTCACAGTGATCAGCCTCTCCAGCAATTATTTCCGATATTTTATTTGTTTTATAGCCGCCGGCTTTTTCCTCTTATTAAGTTTTGCCCAGCCTGCATACGCTCAAACAAACGGCCAGGAGCCTGAAAACTATGTGCAAGCACGCCTGATTGCCAACCAGACACAGGTTTCAGGCGGCGATATTATCAGGGTCGGCCTAGAACAGACAATTCATCCGCATTGGCATGTCTATTGGAAGAACCCCGGTGATTCCGGCACCCCGACAATTATCAACTGGGATTTACCAGAAGGCTTTGCCGTCAGCGAGTTGCAATGGCCCCGTCCGGAAAAAATCCCTTACCCGCCTTTGACCAATTACGGGCACGAAAAACAAATTATTTTGTTGCAAAATCTTTCTATCCCCGACGATATCGGCCCCGAGCCGATTACCTTAAAAGCTTCCGTCGATTTGCTGGTCTGCCGCGATATTTGTATTCCCGAATCCCATAATGTGTCGCTTACATTAAACGGCGGACAAACAGCGGAGCCTGAAAAAGTTGCCGCAGCGGAACAGCAGCGACCTTCCTTTAAAGATTGGGAAAGCAAATTTTATAAAAAAGACAATAATTTTATTTTAACAATTAAAACAAATAATGCCGCCGACATTCTTGCGGCAAATAATCATATTGTATTTCCGGAAGTCTGGGGCGCGATTGATAACGCGGCAGAGTCTGAAATTGAAGAGAATGAAGACGGCCTTACATTCATTCACAAAGCGGGAGAACGCGATTTTGAAGATTTTGATACCTTGCCGGTGGTCGTTACCTATGAAGACGGGGGGCAAACAAAAGCCTTTCGGGTCATCGCAGAGAATATCTCCGGGCAATATAATCAGTCCAATATAACTCCCGTTGCCTCCGAAAACAGCAATACTCCCCCGAAAACCTCTATTGGTTTTTTTCAGGCGATTCTTTTTGCGCTACTCGGTGGCCTGATTTTAAATTTGATGCCGTGCGTGTTTCCTGTTTTATCGATGAAGGCAATCAGTCTTGTGAAATTAAGCGATCAGGAAGAAAAAAAGGCCCGCCTGTATGGGTTAAGTTATATGGCAGGGATTCTTGTTAGCTTTGGGCTTATTGCGGCGGCACTTCTGGCATTAAAAGCAGGCGGCGCGCAAATAGGCTGGGGCTTCCAGTTACAAAGCCCGGCAGTCATTACTTTTCTAATTTATCTAATTTTTACCTTAGGGTTAAATCTGGCAGGATTTTTTGAATTTTCGGGCCGCCTGTCCGGTGTCGGCCATAAACTCTCACAAAAATCAGGAAACCGCGGCGCATTTTTTACCGGCATTCTGGCAAGCATCGTAGCCACCCCGTGCACGGCGCCTTTTATGGGAGTTGCCATGGGGTTTGCGTTAACCCAGCCTGCGGCAGTTTCCATGATTGTTTTCCTTTCATTGGGATTAGGATTGGCCTTACCCCTGTTGGCTATATGTTTTATTCCATCCGTCAGATCCCTGCTTCCCAAACCCGGGGTATGGATGGAAAATTTCCGTCAGCTCCTGTCTTTTCCCATGTTCATTACCGCGGCATGGCTGGTATGGGTTTTATCACAGCAAATTAACCCGGTTGGTGTTTTATGCGTATTGATCGGCTTGATTGGTATTGTCTTTGTGATCTGGCTTTACCGTTTGTTGCCTTCTGCAGGATCCAAAAGATATGTTGGTTTTGCCGTGTTAATGGCAGCAATCATTTTCATCCTCTCTCCGTTTTTTATGCCTGAACCGATCATTGATAAGCAGACCCATCGCAGTGTCGAGCAAAACTGGTTAACCTTTACCCCTCAAACTCTTGAAGAAGCCTTAAGAGGGGATCATCCTGTTTTTACCAATATGACAGCAGCTTGGTGTATTACCTGTAAAGTGAATGAAAAAGTCGCCTTGAGTAATCACAAGGCAAAAGCCCTGTTTGAAGATAATAAAATTATTTACCTGAAAGGTGACTGGACCAAACAGGATCCGGACATCACGCATTACCTCGATTCCTTTGATCGTCAGGGCGTACCGCTCTATGTTTATTACGGTGCCAGAGACCCTCAAACCGGAAAGCGGCCGGACCCTGTGGTTCTACCGCAAATACTAACTTTTGGATTGTTATCAAGAACCGTCCAGAAATAACTGAATATCTTAAAAGGAGAAAAACATGAATTTTAAATTTTTTACAATTATGGCAGCCATGCTGATGATGGCCTTTGCCTCCCCTGCAAAAGCGGAAGCCGTTGTAGGTGAAATGGCGCCTGCCTTTACAGGAACTGATACGAATGGCGTAGAGCATAGCCTGAGCGATTTTAAAGGAAAAAATGTCGTTCTTGAATGGTCCAACCATGAATGTCCTTTTGTGGTTAAACATTACGACTCAGGCAACATGCAAAAGCTACAAAACGAGGCAACAGAAAACGGCACAATCTGGCTAACCATCGTCTCTTCTGCAGATGGAAAACAAGGAAATGTCAGCCCGGCCGAAGCCAATAACATTATGGAAGACGCAGGAGCAAAGCCAACTGCCCGTATTCTGGACGCCTCTGGTGAAATCGGCAAAATGTACGGCGCAAAAACCACACCCCATATGTTCGTCATCAATAAAGAAGGCGTTCTGGTGTATGGCGGAGCTATTGATAGCGATTCCAGCTTTAAACAGGAGGCCATTCCCGGTGCGACCAATTACGTAACTGACGCCCTTGCCAGTTTAGAAGAGGGTCAAGAAGTGGAAGTTGCCAGTACCAAGCCTTATGGCTGTGCTGTTAAGTACTAATCCTCTTTTGTTAACAGATTCAAGAGCCGCTTTCCGCAAGGCGGCTCTTTTTTATATGAATTTCACCGATTTTGTATTATGGTATTTGTATAACGTTCGTTTGATTCTAAAATGTCTAATCAAAACACTGCCCAGGAAAAAAACGCATCCCCTTTTGATGCAACCAGCCCAAATTACACCGTTGCTTCTTTAAGCGACGATGCGCGGGCCATTGTCTCCGCAACGGGCACTATTATTTTCACGAATGACAATTTTAACAAATTGTGCGGCGAAGTGGTCTCTTTAGAAGGAACGCTTCTCACCGATATCATTGATATTAATTTTGACGGGCACCTTCCTTCAGAAGGGCAACAGCAAGTCATGCTGATCAAAAACCATCAAATCATTTCTTTGCAGTTTGACTGGATCAACACCCAGAACAATCAGAATTTCCTTGTTATTTCTGCCGAACAAGTAACGGCACGTGAAAAATTAAAACAGTTTATCGATGAGAAAATCAGAGAAAAATATCAAAGTAACATTGATACCTCTCCTTTTATCGATCTGTCTTTTGATGCGTTATGCATCACAAGTACAAACGGCAACTTTATTCACGTCAATCAAAACTTCATTGATTTATTCGGCTATAATCTTGAAAATTTGGACAGCAAAAACTTACTGGATCTGGTTCACCCTGAATACCGGATTGAATTTCGTAATATTTTTTACGGCCTCAGCCAGACTGAAACCATGCAACATCAGGTCGCCTTGGACAGTTACTTTTTAAACAGTAACGGCGAAGCGTTATGGATGGAGTGGAATCATAAAATTATCGAGAATAAAATATACAGCAGCGGCAGAAATCTTACACCGTTAAAGACCTACAAAGAATCCCTGGACAGGCAGCAACGCAAATTAAATGAAGCGGAAGCCATCGGCCATATCGGCCAATGGCATTGGAAAGTCGGCGGAGAGTGCATTGAATTTTCAGACCAGCTTTATCAAATTTTTGGAGTCAAAAAAGAAGAATTTGAAGCCACACTGGATAGCGTTAATAAAATGATCGACCGCCGTGATGCGGACCGCATGACACAGGTGTTTCAGCGGGCCATCATCGAACAAAATGATTACGACATAGATTTCAGAATTACACGGCCGGATGGCGAAACGCGCTATATCCGGTGTGAAGGTCGTTGCGAAACAGATTTAGATGATGATGTCATTGCCCTGTATGGAATTATGCAGGACATTACAGAAACGATGCAGCGGGAGATAGACTTGCGACAGGCAAAAGACAGTGTCGAGCGTGCTTACTCTGCAAAATCACAGTTTCTTGCCAATATGAGTCACGAATTACGCACCCCTTTAAATGCGGTTATCGGTTTTTCAGAAATGATGGAACGTCAGCTTTTAGGTCCAATCGGGAATGAGAAGTATCTGGAGTATATTAAGGGCATCCGCGAAAGTGGTGAGCATCTTTTGGACCTGATCAGTGACATTCTGGACATGTCAAAAATAGAAGCCGGGAAATACGAACTGCATCTCGAAGAATTCAATATATCAAAAGTGATCCGCCTTGCCGCCCATATGATGGAAGGGCGTGCCCTGGATGCAAACATCAAAATTGAACTCCATTGCGATCAGGAAGAAATAAAGGTCGTTGCAGACCGGCGCGCCGTGATGCAGATGACCTTAAACCTGTTATCGAATGCGGTTAAATTTTCAAAGCAAAATGGCTTTGTTAATTTAGCTCTTAAAGAGTCAGAAAACTTCGTCACAATCATTGTAGAAGATCAGGGTATCGGTATACCGGCTAATAAGCTTGCCAATATCACCATGCCTTTTGAGCAGGCAGAAACCGATTATACAAGAGAATACGAAGGGTCCGGCCTAGGTCTGTCAATCACCAAAGAACTTGCAGAATTACATAGCGGACAGTTGGCGATAGAATCAACTTGGAACGTTGGCACAAAAGTCACAATCAAATTACCCAAAAATCAAAAGTGATTACCGGATCAGGTGAAATCCGTCTTGTTGTTTTGCGTATTCTTCTGCCTGCAAACAGCCTTTAAGACCGGCTTTATAATCAGGGTACTTTAAGCTTAAACCCAGTTCCTCTTTAATTTTGTTATTCAAAACCCGTTTATTGTCTTTATAAAAGCTACGGGCAATGGGAGCCATATCTGCTTCGTCAAAAGGCAGAACAGGGGGCACTGTAAGACCGAGGAGATTGCAGGCCTCTGCAATAACTTCATGGCTGGCTGAAGGCAGATCATCGGAGAGATTATAAACCGAGCCAGGGTTGGGATTGTTAAATGAAGCAATAAGCACCTGTATAATATCTTCAACATGGATACGGTTAAAAATATGACCCGGTTTATCGATCCGGCGGGCCACCCCTGCCCGGACAGAATCAAGCGCGCTTCGACCCGGTCCATAAATACCTGACAGCCTGAAGATATGAACAGGCACCCCATAGCGCTCGTATAAAGACAACCATTGTCGTTCCGCTGTTGCCCGTCTTGATCCCCGTTGGGAGGTGGGCCTTATCTCAGAATTTTCATCCACATCGCCGCCGCCGCGGTCTCCATACACACCCGTGCTGGAAAGATAGCCGACCCATTTCAAATTCTTAAGATGAATAAAATCATCCGCGTGCATGTTAAACACGGGATCTCCGTCATCATTGGGGGGCGTGGAAATGAGTATATGGGAAAAGCGGTTAAATATTGTTTGCGGATCGACAATGGGATGTTGATAGTCAAATATCCGGGTTCGTATACGTCTGCCAAGAAGCTCTCGACGGCGTTCTTCATCTCTGGTTGTGCCACCGATTGTCCAACCGGAATCACTTTGTTGAAGCGCATGACCTAAATAGTCAGCCGTGTAGCCATAGCCAAAACAAAAAAGCCTTTTTTGCTGATTAGACATTTTTTCTTACTTTAAAAGTCGACGTTCTCGTAATGCTCTACAGGTTTAAAACCCGGCACTTTATCTTCGAGCAACGGTTTAAAACTTGGGCGTGATTTCACGCGCGCATACCAATCCTGCGCACTTTGATGTT
The DNA here is from genome assembly GCA_965216405.1 of uncultured Micavibrio sp. GTDB lineage: Bacteria > Pseudomonadota > Alphaproteobacteria > Micavibrionales > Micavibrionaceae. Next base: position 1,033,090 of record OZ244161.1, read on the forward strand.
CTTCCCATGGCACATCCCCTATATAATCAATGGCAGAAAGATGCGAAGCGGCGGCAATATCCGCCAAAGAAAAGTTATCTCCCGCCAACCATTTTCTCTTTTCGGTTAAAAAACCAATGTAATCCAGATGATAATGAATATTGGCATTCCCGGCACGAATAGACGGACCATGCGGTTCCCCTAATTTCAGCATCGGCTTCATCAATTTTTCACCCAGCAGGTTATCAGAAACTTCGCGGTTAAATTTTACATCGAACCAGCCAACCAAACGGCGTGTTTCAGCCCGTTGCAAGGGATCGTGGCCTAGTAAATTTTGTTCAGGATATACTTCTTCAAGATATTCGCAGATCACCTGAGAATTAGAAAGGACTGTGCCGTCCTGTTCCACCAATACCGGTACGTCACCAGCCGGGTTCATCGCCAGAAATTCCGTACGCCGTTCCCAGATTTTTTCAATTTTTTCTGTAAATTCAAGATTTTTTTCGGCCAGAACGATTCGGACCTTACGGGAAAAAGGATGCAGCCATAAATGATAAAGTGTTCTCATTATGGAAGTACTTTAGCCTAGATTCCTTAAAGCGCCAAGCACCAAGATTGTCTTAAACAATTGATTTGCCAGTTTTATTTAAACTTTCAGGGAAGATCACGGGTGGCAGTAACTTTAATGCTTACTGTCACGTCTTGACTTACCGTCTCCGCAGATTCCCATTCACCGCTACCCAACCCATAATCCAAACGGTTTAAAACAATTTCCGAGCGCATGACGGCTTCCTGACGGCCTTCCATATTTTTTATTTGCAACTGGAAAGGAAAATCAATCGGGACTTCACTGTCTTTGATTTTTAAAGATCCATGGGCAATGTATGTATTTCCGTCACGCTCAAATGTACGTGCCTGAAAGTTGGCGCGCGGATATTGCTCTACATCAAACCAAGACTCTCCCTGCATTTGGGAATCCCTTTCTTCATCCTGGCTATCCACACTACCAGTAGAAATAACAATATTAGCCGTACTTGTTTGTAAATTCTCCGGATGGAAGAGAATACTTCCATCAAATTCTTCAAAAGCTCCCTGAAACTCTTTGCCATAGACACTGGCAGTGAAATGGATATAGCTTTGATCTTTCATAATAACCCAGCCATCTACTTCTTGAGAGACACTCGGTACAGTTGTTTCAACAACATTGCCAGTCTGCAGAACCCCCTCTTTTGTGGCTTTCAAGGCGGGGAGAATTCCCCATGACACAACTCCATAGGCAAATAAAAGCATAATGAAGATAAGCACATACGGACCAATCTTATGCATAGGTACAGCCATCATACGTTTGAGGGTTGAATCCTTATCAATAATATGATGTTTCAAAGCACCGGCAGCATGCAGACCAATCACTATAATTAAAATATAAGCCAGATATTCATGAGTGATGGCCATAATTTTCGCGATAGAAGGGTTGGCCCCGATAAGATCCGGCATCTGCAATCCAAAGAACGGAATGGGATATTGTCCGGCCGATGACAGGAGCCAACCGGATAATGGCATGCCTATCATGGCAATATATATAAATACATGAGCTATTTTCGCAGCAAGCCTTTCCCATAGCGTATGATTTTGATGGGGGGCAGGTTGTATATTAAAAGAACGCCATATGAGCCGCAGCCCCACCAACCATAAGACCAGCAGGCCAAAAGATTTGTGCAAAGCGTACACTTCGAGCATATAAGGACTGTAAGACAGGCGAACCATATAAAGCCCGACAATAATTAAGCCCAGTATAATAAAAGCTGTTGCCCAATGAAAAAATTTGGCAACAGCTCCGTACGTTTCTTTCGTATTTTTGACACGCATCCTTATTTATCAGATGCTTTATCCTGGTTATCTTCTTGGCGGATTGCCTCAACTTCTATCCGGATTGTGACGTCATTCCCGACATTCGGCAGGCCATACTTCATGCCAAACTCAGAGCGCTTAATTTTGGCACTGGCAGAAAATCCGGCGGCGTATTTGTCACCGAAAGGATGTTTGCCTGCCTTACGGAAAGTTGTTTTCAGAACGACAGGCTTTGTTGTCTCAAGAATGGTAAGATCCCCTGTAATATTTGCCGTATTGTCGCCTGTAACTTGAATGTCCGTACTTTTGAAGGTCATCGTTGGATATTTCTCAACATTGAAAAAATCCTCGTTCTTCATATGATCGTTCCACTTTTCATCGTCCATATCGATGCTGGCTGTTTCAATAGTGACTTCCGTTTTCGATTTCTCTGGCGCATCGCGGTTAAATTCGATAAAGCCATCAAAGTCCAGAAATTCTCCTTCAGAAATAGAAAAACCAAGATGATCAATGAAGAAAATAATCTGGGTGTGAACTGTATCGAATTCATACTTCTCGACCTGTGCCTTCGCGGAAGTGGTGCTCAGCATAAAAAGAGCGATAGTTAAATAAAGATATTTCATAATTTTTTCTCCTGTGATTAAAAATAAATATTGTGAAGCCAGACACCTGCCCAAGCCCCACTTCCTGCAAAAACCCAAACCAACAATCCATAGGTCCATCGCAAGGACGTATCAGATTTTATCGTTTTAATACTTTTATGGCGCAGCAACACATTGATAATTCCCAATCCAATGCCAAAACCCATCGCCAAACCAATTAATGCAAATATGTAGACCATTGATTGTTTACACTTTATTCTTTCATTGATCTTGAAATGTTACTTACTTTAACGGAAAAAATGCCACTCTTCCACATCCTTATTTTAGCGCTCGTTCAGGGCATCAGTGAATTCCTGCCAATCAGCTCCAGCGGCCACCTGGTATTAACACACGCCCTTTTAGGAAATGCACAGAATGATATGTGCTGGCAAACCAACCGGCTATTGGATGTAGCCGTACATGTTGGCACCTTGATGTCAGTGTTGATTTATTTCAGGAAAGATCTTTTTAAAATTCTTGCAAATATTACAAAGCCCGACTCAGATTCTTTTGGCCTTGGCGCCAACGTAATTATTGCTTCGCTTCCTGTTATCATTATTGGGTTCATTTTTCAAAAAATCCAACCTGATTTTGTTTGCCTTTTAGAAATCATGGCATGGATGACCATTATTTTCGGTATCGTACTTTACTTTGCAGACAAATTTAATGATAGCAAACCCCTCTCAGTTATGAATAAAAAAGAATCTTTTGTCATTGGTTTGTCTCAAGCGCTGGCTCTTGTCCCGGGAGTCAGCCGCTCGGGCATCACCATGACAAGCGCCAGATTCCTCGGATTTTCGCGCGTGGATTGTGCCAAATTCTCCTTGTTATTATCTATTATTGCGATAAGCGGTGCTGGCCTTTTAGGAGGAATAGAAACTTATAAATCAGGCAATGCCCAATTGGGAATGGAGGTAGTGATGGCAATAATTTTATCATTTCTTTCCGGGCTGATTGCTATCCATTTAATGATGAAATGGTTGGCGAAAGCCACCTTTAAGCCTTTTGTTATTTACCGCATTCTATTGGGAGCTTTCCTTTTGGTTTTAATTTACGGTAATTTTCTAGGATTTTAGTACCGCCAGACATATTTGCGTCTCCCCGTAAATTTTCTGGTTTATGATCTCTAGAAGATCGGATTTTATTACTTCCTTCTTGTCTTCTTCCAGAACAAAAAAACATTCTTCGTGCAACCAGTTAAAGTCGTGTAATGCCTTCACAGTTTTCGGAATCAGTTGCCGGGAATAGGGCGGATCCATAAAAACAAGGCTGGCTTTATTTGCGCTTTCTTCATTTATCTTAGGCTTAAGAGAATCTGTTAAAAGTACTTTTGAGCGCCCCTCCTCTTTCAAAACAGCAATATTTTCACGGCAAAGCCGGATAGAATTTTTATTATTATCAAAAAAAGTACAAAACGAGGCCCCTTGTGAGAGGGCCTCCAAGCCAAGGGCGCCCGTTCCACAAAAAACATCCATTACTACCGCCTCCTGAACAAGCCCACGAGAATTTAACATATTAAAAACTGCTTGGCGGACTTTGTCGGAGGTCGGACGAACATTATCGCCTTGAGGGGGCGATAATTTACGACTGCGGTGAAGTCCTCCCACTATTCTCATTTTTTGAAAAATTCTGACGCATGATCGTTCAGGACTTTGTGTTTAACTTCCATAATGGCTCCTTTGGGCATTTTACCCAAGTGAAATGGCCCGTACGATGTACGTATTAGCCGGTTAACTTCTAATCCTATCGCTTTCATAATATTACGCACTTCACGGTTTTTGCCTTCTTTTAAAGAAATTACGATCCAGGCATTATCTCCTTGTTGGGTTTCCAATGTGGCTTCAATGCCTTTATATCTTATGCCGTCGCAAACAAGCCCCCCTTTAAGCTTATCGAGTTTCTGTTGCGTTATATGGCCGTACGCCCGTACGCGATATTGGCGTTTCCAACCGGTGGCCGGCAATTCAAGGTAGCGGGCAAGCTCCCCGTCATTGGTGAGCAATAATAACCCTTCCGTATTAATATCAAGCCGCCCGACCGTCACCACGCGGGGCATTTCCTTGGGAATTTTATCAAAAATAGTTAAACGGCCTTGCTCATCCCGGTTACTTGTCACCAGTCCGGCGGGTTTGTGATAGAGAAAAAGGCGCGTTTTTTCTTTCTTTGGTAAGGTCTTGCCATCGACAACAATATCATCACCATCACGCACCACACAGGCAGGTGTACGTAAAATTTCACCGTTAACGCTAACCCGCCCTGCTTCAATCCAACGCTCGGCATCCCGTCTGGAACAAAGGCCTGCGCGCGCCATGACTTTGGCGATACGTTCCCCTTCTTTGTTCTCTTTACTTTCTGTGTTTTTTTCCATTAACTCACTTCCATGTTTACGCAGCATGACCATAGCTTTATGCAAGCCGCAATGGAAGAGGCACGATTAGCCGCCGCGCGTGATGAAGTCCCTATCGGGGCCGTCTTGGTTGATCCCGCCTTAAACCGAATCGTGGCCCAGAATGGTAATCGCACAATTGAACTGGCTGATCCTACAGGTCATGCCGAAATTCTTGTCATCCGTGAGGCCTGCCAATTAAAGGGCAAACAACGTATTCCTGATTATGATTTATATGTCACGTTGGAGCCATGCACGATGTGCGCGGCCGCAATTTCATTTGCCCGGATTAGAAGACTGGTCTTTGCCGCTCCAGACGAAAAAGGCGGTGGAATTCTGCACGGCGCACGCTTTTTCGATCAACCCACCTGCCATCATAAAATGACAATAGATCACGGCCTTATGGCGGCAGAATCGGCAGAAATATTAAGAAGTTATTTTAAAGGCAAACGGCTTTAATTAGGCTGCTTTTTCCTGATCGGCTTTGATCGCGCGCCAACCAATGTCAGAGCGGCAAAACCCTTCCGGCCAATCAATTTCGGTCACAGCTTCATAAGCTTTATTCTGTGCCATAGAAATTGTATCGCCCAACCCCACGACACCCAAGACACGACCGCCGGAACCGACAAGGGCTCCGCTATTATCACGCAGCGTTCCTGCATGAAACAATTGAACATCCGTAATATTTTTCAAGGCAGCCGTATTTTTAATCTCCGTTCCTTTTTCATATTTTCCCGGATAGCCTTTTGCCGCCATGACGACACACAAAGCGGCCTTATCCGACCATTTAACTTTATCGGAAAAATCTGATAAATTTCCCTTGTCTGTTGCCAACAATAAATCAACTATATCGCTTTCAAGGCGCATCATCATTGGCTGGCATTCAGGATCACCAAAGCGAATATTATATTCTATTATTTTTGGCTCACCTTTCACAATCATCAGACCGGCATAAAGAATGCCTTTAAAGGGGGTGCCGTCTTTTTTCATGCCCTCGACCGTTGGCTTTATAACGCGTTCGAGAATTTTTTTCTCAAGCTCAGGCGTCATAAAATGCGCCGGGCTATAAGCACCCATCCCTCCTGTATTTAATCCTGTATCACCATCACCTACGCGTTTATGATCTTGCGCAGACGTTAAAGGCAGAAAATCTTCCCCATCTGTTAAGGCAAAATAACTGATTTCCTCACCTTCCATAAATTCTTCGATAACAATTTCATGCCCGGCCGTTCCAAAGGCGTTGCCTGATAGCATATCTGTGACAATGCCTTCTGCTTCCTCTTTGGTTTGCGGCAACAACACACCTTTACCGGCAGCAAGCCCATCTGTTTTTATAACGAGTTTCGTTTCCTGCGATTGAATATAGGCAATCGCTTTATCAATCGAATTAAACCGCGCATAGGCAGCCGTCGGGATATTATAACGAGCAAAAAAGTCCTTCATATATCCCTTAGAGCCTTCCAGTTGGGCCGCGTCCTTAGAAGGACCGAACACAGCAATATTTTCATCCCGCAAAGCCGTCGCCAATCCATCCACCAGCGGCTGTTCCGGACCGACAACTACAAAGTCAATGTTGTTTTCTTTGGCAAAATTTACAATGCCGTTGATATCATTGGCGGCGATATCAACACATTGGGCAATCTCGCCGATCCCTGCATTTCCAGGCGCACAGAACAACTGTTCACATTTTGGGGATTGAGAAATTTTCCAGATAAGTGCGTGCTCACGACCACCGGAACCAACAACAAGTATTTGCATGATACGACCTCTTCATTATTAATAATTAGGCGAATAAGCGGCAATATGCCTTTATTCTTCAATCATGACAAGGGTAGCATTCCCGCCGGCAGCTGTTGTATCCGTGCTGATAACCTGCTCTGTGGCGAAAGCATGTAAATAGTGTGGGCCGCCGGCTTTCGGACCCGTCCCGGAGAGGCCACGCCCCCCGAAAGGCTGCACACCCACAACTGCCCCGGTTGTCCCACGGTTGACATAGACATTTCCCACTTTCACCCGGGCTGTGACTTTTTTAATAAAACTTTCAATGCGGCTGTGAATACCAAAGGTCAGACCATATGCCGTTTCATTAATTTGCTCTATCACCTGATTAATCTCATCAGCCTTATACCGGATAATATGCAAGACAGGCCCGAACACTTCGCGCTTGAGTGTATCTAGGGAGTCTATTTCATACAGGCAAGGCGCAAAAAAATGTCCTTGCTGCTTCAATATCTCATCAACAGGTGCTTCCGCTATTTTCTGGCCATAGCCTGCCAGACCCGTTTTATGCTTTTGGACTGTCATCAGAGCTTCGTCATCAATTAACGGCCCGATATCAGTTGAAATATAGCGCGGATCGCCACATCTTAAGACAGCCACGGCGCCGGCAAGCATATTAATTGTTTTATCGGCAATCTCTTCTTGCAAGTACAGCACTCTACAGGCCGAACAGCGTTGTCCGGCTGATCCAAAAGCACTTTGAATAACATCATCAACAACTTGCTCCGTTAAGGCAGAAGAGTCGACAATCATGGCATTTTGTCCCCCTGTTTCGGCAATCAACCTGGGAATAGCGCCGTCTTTTGCTGCCAAGGCACGATTGATATTGTGGGCAACTTCCGTTGAGCCGGTAAAAGCCACACCGCCAACATTTTCATGCTCAACCAAGGCGGCGCCAATCCGGCCATCTCCCGGGCAAAAGCTTAAAACCTCAGGCGGAATACCGGCCTGATGCATTAATTTGGCGATAAAAGCACCGGTTAAGCTTGTTTGCTCGGCCGGCTTGGCAATCACGGCATTGCCTGCCATCAGGGCGGCCACAATCTGCCCCGTAAAAATTGCAATTGGAAAATTCCAGGGACTAATGCACACAAAAATGCCGCGCGCCTGTAATTTATATATGTTGCTTTCTCCTGTGGGGCCTGTGAGTTTTGTGCCTGCCTCATTAAAATCATTGCGCCCGCATAGCGCATAGTAACGACAGAAATCAACAGCTTCCCTGATCTCATCATGACAATCCTTATAAGTTTTCCCTGCCTCACGGGAACACAAACTCATAAGTTCTGCCCTGTTTTCTTCCAGCGCGGCAGCGATTTTTTCAAGCATATTTGCGCGTTGAGCCGATGCTGTCGAAGACCATATTTGCTGTCCTATACGGGCGGCCTTAAAAATATTCTCAATCTGCTCCATAGCTGTATCAGTGACATGCCCCACAAGATCTTCTTTATCCGCAGGATTATAAATATTATATCCTGTCCCTTTATTTTTTTCAGAAGAGGCGATAATAGGGAACGCGTTATATTGGACGGATTCATAGTGGCGAGAGATATTTTCTAAAAGGTTTTTGACGCTTTCAGTATCATTAAAATCCAGGCCTGCCGAATTTTGCCGCCTATCTCCATAAATGTGTTCAGGCAAAGCTATCTGAGGATGACGCTTGCTTTCATTAGCCTGCGCCTGCTTAACAGGATCCCGGGATATGTCTTCCGGTGTATATTCACGATCATAAATCTGATTCACAAAAGAAGAATTCGCCCCGTTCTCCAGCATTCTGCGGACCAGATACGGAAGCAAGTCCTGATAAGGCCCTACCGGAGCATAGACACAGACAGTAACGTCCTCTTTGGAAAGGACAGCATTATACAAAGCGTCTCCCATGCCAAACAGCTTTTGAAATTCGAAGCCTTTTTTGTCCTTTCCGGCCATTTCCAAGATAGCCGCTACCGTATGGGCATTATGCGTGCCAAACATTGGGTAAATTACATCTTTATGACGAAGAAGCTTCTGTACGCATCTTAAATATGATAAATCGGTGTTCGATTTGCGGGTGTAAACCGGATAGTCTTTTAAGCCTTCAATTTGGGCGTGTTTTATTTCCGTATCCCAGTAAGCCCCTTTGACAAGACGAAGTTGCAATTTCCTATCGTACGCACGGGCTAAATGAATAATATGGTCTATCACGGCCGGTGCCGCTTTTTGATAGGCCTGCACAGCGATGCCAAAACCCTGCCATTTTTTAAATTGGGGGTGCAGACATACATTTTCTATAATCTGCAAAGTTAGATCCAGCCGGGCCGTCTCTTCCGCATCCACCGTTAAAGTAAGATTATGCGAAGCCGCAATCTCACATAATTGAATAAGCTTTTCTGTAAGTTCAGGCACACAGATATCTTTTTGTACAACTTCAAAACGAGGATGAAGGGCCGACAATTTAACAGAAATCCCGGGCTGAACAGCTTTCTTATTATTTTGATTATCTATCAAATCATGTAAAGCCCCCGCATAACTATCGTAATAACGCTGTGCGTCCTGATACGTACGGGCTCCTTCCCCCAACATATCATAGGAAAAACGATACCCTTTTGCTTCCAGCGGTTTCGCTGCCTTCATTGCGCCCACTAGCGTTTCACCAACCACAAATTGTTTTCCAAGCACACGCATGGCACGGCCCATTGCTTCGCGAATGATAGGCTCTCCCAGTTTCGAAAATAAACTGTTCATCGTGCTGCTGGTTAACTTCAAACCGACACCGGCCGCTTTTGTCAGCCAGTCTTTTTCAGCGGACGCAGCGCTTTTGAGCCAGTTTGTTCCCGCCACTTTATCCCGTATTAAAGCGCTGGCAGTTTTAGAATCGGGAATACGCAATAAAGCCTCGGCCATGCTCATCAATGCGAGGCCTTCGCTGGTATCTAATCCATATTGCTGGAAAAAAGATTCAAGACTTCCCGGTTTGCGTCTTGTTTTCCTTATGCGTTCGACAAGATCGATTGACGTCGTCGTTGTACGCTGCGCCAAGTCTTCCTCCCACTGTAAGGCAGATAAAAGATCATGCACTGCCTCCTCTTCGGGCTGGGTTAGATAATAAGAAATATTTTCTGCCATAAAACGGTCATTCTCGTGAAATTTATTTGTGCTTTATCATTGCAGACTATACGATTTTTATCCATGACATCCGATGATTTATTCACTGCCGCAAAGAAAAACGAAAACCGGAATACTTCCGAACCCTTAAGATCCAATGTCCCGGAAATGAGCGTGTCTGATTTGGCACAATCTTTAAAAATGACATTGGAGCAAACTTATGGACGCGTGCGCATTCGCGGAGAATTACAAGGGATCAAGGTTGTCGGTTCAGGCCATATGTATGGAGACATAAAGGATGTTGATGCCAACATTAATATCGTTTGCTGGCGGGGGAATTTCTCCAAACTCTCCGTAAAACCTGAAGACGGGATGGACGTGGTGATAACCGGACGGGTTTCAAGCTATCCTAAAAGCTCGCGTTACCAGATTATCATTGAAGCGATGGAATTAGCCGGGGAAGGCGCGCTTTTAAAAATGCTTGAAGAACGGCGCAAGAAGCTCGCCGCTGAAGGATTGTTTAATGCTGAATTAAAAAAACAGTTACCATTTCTGCCCAAGGTGATTGGTGTGATTTCATCACCGACCGGCGCCGTCATCAGGGACATTATGCATCGATTGAAAGACCGTTTTCCAAGGCATGTTTTACTATGGCCGGTCAATGTTCAAGGGAAGGGTTCTGCGGAGCAAATTGCAGCCGCCATCGATGCGTTTAATAATTTTGACGGCTCTGATTTACCGCGTCCCGATCTTTTGATTGTAGCGCGCGGCGGCGGTTCATTAGAAGACTTGATGGCTTTTAATGAAGAAAACGTGGTTCGCGCCGTGGCCAATTGTTCCATTCCTATAATCTCCGCCGTGGGTCATGAAACCGATACGACATTAATAGATTATGCTGCCGATATAAGAGCCCCCACGCCTACGGCAGCAGCCGAGATGGCCGTACCTATGCGCCTTAATTTAATGGCACAGGTACAAGATGGTCATGAGCGTATGATCAGCGCCACGGGGCGCCTTATTGATCATTACCGCAATATCCTGGCCACACAAATTGCCCGGTTAGGCAGCCCCAATCATTTGCTGGAAAGCAAAGCACAGACACTGGATGGGATGGGCGAAAAGCTTCTATCCAATCTAAAAAGCAACCTGCATATTAAACGGCACTCCCTGCAGGAAAAAACGTCAAAAATTATCAGTCCGAAACATTTGGTAGACCAGAAAAAACAAAAGCTGGAAACCCTTGAACACCAAATGGTGCGCCTGCTGCCCCGAACGCTTGAGGGGGGAAAAACGACGTTGGAAAACCTCGGCAGGATGCTCAACAGCCTCTCCCATAAAGGCGTATTAAAACGTGGATATGCCCTTGTTTTTGATGAGAACAACCAACTTGTTAGAGACCCTTATCCCATTAAAGAAGGGCAAAATATGGTAGTAGAGTTCGCAAATGAACAAAAAATCGAGACAAAAGTGATTAAAACGCTTAAAAAGCAGTAAAAATAAGCTTTTTTAGCGCATTAAACGATTTTTACCGTATAATAAAGATATGCTTACAACCTTAAAAGAACTACTGGACAAGCTGAGCGTCGGATATATTTTATCCGCGTACGAAACATGCCCATGGGCCGCTTATGATGAGGAAAAGGGTGTGAATTGCAGCGCCGAAGTCCGCATGAATAATGAAGGGGATGAGTTGGAAGCGGAAATGCAATTCATGAGGGACAACCCGCAGGAAGGGGAAGCCCCGATCGAGCAGGTTTTCTGGCTTTTAGCCAAACCATCAACCACCGATAAATGGGAGGTAAAAATGGTAAAAATCCGCGGCGAAGGCAATACAGAAAATATTTATGCTTTTGAAGAGAAAGCCATGAATTTCTTTAGCGGTTGTGTTCAGGAATTGAAAATGGGCAAAATGCCGGATATCGATGCTATTTTAGCGCGCGAGTTAAAGAGTAATGAAAAATATGGCGGTAGCGCCCAAGGCGGCGGCAGCAAAGCGCCGAAAATAAAACCGCAAGCCCTGATGGGCATGAAAGGCGGCCGCGGTTTTTAAGACCTGACGTTTTCTGCTACGACAATCCCGTAATTTTCGGCAATTGTATTCAAGCCGCCCTCAACAGTATCGCCAATAGCAGTAAATATCCATTCCGTCCCGACCCGCTCAATCTCACCAATAATCAGACCTTCCGTTCCTGTTAACTCTTCATCGAGTTCATAGCGGAACAATTCATGCTCTGTATTCTGGTTCACAATGCGGAAATACACATTTTTAACCATAGAAAAATCATGATCTTTCAGCTCTTCATCATAAATGGACAGGACAAAACTGATTTTTGACACATCAAAGGGCAGGCCTAAAAGATCAATGTGCATAATCTCATCGTCGCCATCCCCTGCCCCTGTGCGGCTGTCGCCCATATGTTTGACGGCACCATCACACCCTTGAAGACTGTTGTAGAAAATAAAGTCCTCATCCACACGGGTTTTATCATGGCGGTCCAGAAGGAAAACACTGGCATCCAAATCCAAGGGATCCTTATCAAAAGCTTTCAAGTCCCAACCCACACCAATCATAATATCTTTAATGGTGGGGTCCTTGTCGGTTAAATTGACCTGCTCGCCGCGTTTAACTTTATTTCTAGGTTCGTCAGGGTGCGCAATATCCGGCAATGTGTTTTCCCGTTGTGAAATATTTTCTTGATTTGAAAATTCTGAATCCTGATCTGACATAAAATTTCCTTATCCGGCAAGCTGTGCAACATTTTTGTTTAAGTATAACGCATAAATGAGGGCAATATAAAATACATATCCAATAGTAAATACCGCGCCTATAGGCATTGTAATTTTTTTGTAGGTCATCAAGATAACAGAAAACAATGCCGAAACCCCTAACATCACCCAAATATCCAGGGTTAAAACCTGCGGTGCAATCGCTTCATTTGCAATGGGTTTTATAAGCGCGGTGGCTCCTAATATCATGAGAATATTAAAGACATTTGATCCTAAAATATTACCAATGACAATATCAGACTGCTTTCTGCGGGCAGCGATAATACAGGTAGACAATTCCGGTAAAGATGTCCCTATGGCAATCACACTTAAGCCAATAACATCTTCGGGCACACCGATAATGGCAGCACTGACTTTTGCGCCGCGCACAAGGAATTCGGCCCCCGCAGCTATCGCAATTAACCCTAAGACGAGAAAAATAATCCCTTGGAAAAAATGTCCGTATTCCGAGACTTCAACTTCTTCAATTTCTATCTTACCTTTAGCAGCCATGACGTATTGCCACACAACATAGGTCAGTAAAACCAGAATCATTATACTACCGCCAACCTGACTGATATATCCCTGAAACATCAAATAGGTCATCAGCACACTGGAGAACATCATCATGACGATATCCCGTATTAAAGCCCGCGGAACAGCGACAAGTGTGGTAAAGAACGCTGTAATACCAATAACGAGTAGTATGTTAGCAATATTCGAGCCAATAACATTTCCAATTGCAATCCCCGGCATATTCGCCAGATTCGCATTCACCGAGACAAGGAGCTCGGGTAAAGACGTTCCAAAAGCTACAATTGTAAAGCCAATAACCAGCGGAGAAATACCGAGCTTTCTGGCGATATAAACAGCTGATTCAATAGTCCAGTCACCACCTTTAAAAAGCAGATACATCCCCAAGCCAAGGGCCCCTGTCGAAAGGATGAAAAGTTCTATTGAAGTAAGTTCAGGCATTTTTCTTCCATATCAGTGAGATAGTAAGTTCGGCAAGAGTCTAAAGATTATTATATAAATGTCGAGATAAGTTATTTTTGGCCATCGGCCCATTCGAGCCCAAATCCAAAAGCCCGGTCCATTTCAGCATGGCCCGGAAAATATTCCAGATAATTCGTCATTTTAATTCCACCGCGTACATTTTCCAATCCTGCAACAGCACACAACGCAAGCTCTTCGCGCTTGGCTTTCAAAGTCACAACCATTGGTTTTTCTTCCGGCACGCGGACCTGGATTTGCGGTTGAACGGTTTCCCAGTTTTGAGCGCCATCATAGATATAGATATATATGACAATGCGTTTGAATGCGTCCCATTGCTTGCCATTTACTTTTATCAATTCGTCTTCGCCTTCTGCTTCGCCGGTTCTTTCATCGCCGGATAATTGGATAAACGGCTCCTGATCCAGCGCGCCATACATATCACCAAAGGCCTGAATAGCGCCGCGTTTACCGTTCTTAAGTTCATATAAACAACCAATATCAAGATCAATTCCTTCGGCTTTTTTACCTTTTGTCTGCTTTTCTTGCCCCAATAAACGACTGAAAATATTTCCTTTCTTTTTATGAGGTTTCGTCAATTTGACATTGTCCCACGCCACGCCGATCTCAAAGTCTTGAATGCCTTCTTTGGTCGGATTCACAATGGCTGTCTGGCCTGAGGAAGATAAAAATTCAGCCTGCTGCGTTTCATCATAAGGACTGATAAAACCTGCTGCGCCCAAGGATTGACTATGCGTTGAAAATTTTGCCCGGCTGCGTGAGGCCTCAACTATAGAATGGCGGGAATTGTTATTCGTCATAATACAAACTTTCGCTGATTTGCTTTTCCTTCACTATATGCTAAATCAGGAATTCTGCAAAGAACACGACCAAGATAAGGATTTAAAAGAAATGCCCTCTTACCAATATGTCTATGTAATTAAAGGCCTGACAAAAACCTGGCCTGGCGGCAAAACCATTTTAAACGATATTACCTTAAGTTTCCTGCCAGGTGCCAAAATCGGTGTCCTTGGGCCTAACGGCGCGGGTAAATCAACCCTTTTAAAGATTATTGCAGGTATTGAAAAAGAATATCAGGGAGAAGCCTGGGCAGCAGAAGGAGTTAAGATCGGGTATTTACAACAGGAACCGGAATTAGATGAAAATAAAACCGTCTTTGAAAATATTATGGAGGGTATGGGAGAGATCAAAACCATGATCGACCGGTATAATGCCATTGGCGGTGAAATGGGTGACCCTGATGCGGACATGGATGCGCTGATGAATGAAATGGGTGAACTGCAGGAAAAAATTGATGCGGCGAATGGATGGGAATTAGAACGCACTATTGAAATGGCCATGGATGCCCTACGCTGCCCACCGAAAGAGTTCGGTGTCCGCCAGTTATCGGGTGGCGAAAAAAGACGTGTCGCGCTTTGCCGTCTTCTTCTTGAAAAGCCCGATATGCTGTTACTCGACGAGCCAACCAACCATTTGGATGCGGAAAGCGTCGCCTGGCTTCAACGTTTCCTTGCCGATTATTCCGGTACGGTGATTATGGTCACACACGACCGTTATTTTCTTGATAATGTCACAGGATGGATTTTGGAAGTCGACCGTGGAAACGGCATCCCATATGAGGGCAATTATTCCGCTTATCTTGAGACAAAATCCAAAAGAATGGAGCTTGAATCCAAGCAGGAAGCTGCAAGACAAAAGACATTGTCACGCGAACTTGAATGGATACGCCAAGGCGCCAAAGCCCGTCAGGCTAAATCTAAAGCCCGTATAGCAGCATATGATCAAATGCTTGCCGAGTCAGAAAAACAAGATGCACGCACAGCGCAAATTGTTATTCCTACACCCCCTCGGCTCGGTGAACTTGTTATTGAGGCCGATCATATCCGCAAGGCATTTGAGGAACGCCTTTTGATAGAAGACCTTTCCTTCAAACTTCCCCCGGGCGGTATTGTTGGCATTATCGGTGCCAATGGGGCAGGGAAGACAACCTTATTCAAAATGATCACCGGTCAGGAAACGCCCGATGAGGGAAGCTTTAAGGTCGGTGACACAGTTCAACTGGGGTATGTTGACCAAAGCCGTGATGAACTTGACCCTAATAAAAATGTTTGGGAAGAAATTTCAGAAGGTAATGACATCCTGAAGCTCGGTAAAATCGAAATGCAATCCCGCGCCTATGTATCCGCCTTTAATTTCCGTGGGCCTGACCAGCAAAAGAAAGTCGGGCAGTTATCCGGCGGGGAAAGGAATCGTGTGCATTTAGCCAAAATGCTGAAAAGCGGCGCAAATGTGCTGCTGCTTGACGAACCAACCAATGATTTGGATACAGAAACCTTATCAGCCCTGGAAGAAGCCCTGGAAAGATTTCCGGGCTGCGCGGTGATTATTTCCCACGATCGCGCCTTTTTGGACCGTTTGGCCACCCATATCATCGCTTTTGAAGGAGATTCAAAAGTCGTCTGGTTTGAAGGAAATTATGAAGATTATGAAAATGACAGAAAACGCCGTTTGGGCCAAGAATCAGATACGCCGCAACGTATCAAATATAAGCCCATCAGCAAAGCCGGATAGGGCATTTTTGCGTTCTTTAGGCGCCTTATAAAAAAATAGTCGCTAATCTTAATAAATCATTTATAATCAAAGTGTTATCTTATGCTTGCAGGGTTTGCAAGTACCTTCCTAATTGCAAATTGGTATCGGCTCTAAACGCTGTGATATAATTTTAATAGAGAAAATCCGTCTTGCGGGAAAATCCGAAAGACATAAATGATGGGGCAAATGCTTTATAAGCGCTATGTCAGCTTGAAGCTATAATATATGACAACAACAGCAGAAGATCTAAATAACACTAAGAAAGAGGTGCCGGCGAAAAAGCGGGCTATCCTTGCTTATTGCTTGCTGCCGGGCATTATTCCTCAAATAAAAGAACTCACGCGCGGCGGATTTGGCTACCTTGCGCTATTGATTGCCAATGTTTATCAAGCCGTTCGCATTCTGCCCGCCAATCATCCTTACACCCGCTATGAAAATTTAGGCCGCTTTGGCTTACGCCAAGTCATTACAGCGGCGGCCGGTAATATTAAATTAGAACGCAAAAATCTCGACCAGATTATTATTTTCTTTGCTGTGTTGGCCGGGCTGATTATTCTCGCATTACAATTTATAAGCTTTTTCTTACTGGTTATGAGTGGTGAAGCTTTTGCACAGGATGCTGATTCCTTTGGCGGTATTTTCAAAACACAAAATCCGGATACAGACATAGCGTTTAGCATGATGCGCGAAGTTTTCGGTATTCCCGATATGTTTGGCTCGCTTGAAGGGGGGCGCACCCCTTTTCATCAGGCCCTTCATAACATGCTGCAATTTTACAATCTGGCTATTCTGCTGGTTGCGGTTTTAATCTTTGTGTACTATGTGATCGTTGTCGTCGCGGAAACGGCGACAACAGGAACACCTTTCGGTCAAAGATTCAGTCATATCTATGCGCCCATAAGATTAGTGGTAGCAATTGGTTTATTGGTGCCACTGAATTATGGACTAAACAGCGCACAATACATCACATTGTTTGCAGCTAAAATCGGTTCCGGCTTTGCCACAACCGGCTGGCTACAATTTACGGAAGAGCTCACTAATCCTGTAGGACAGGAAAACGCGACACTAATTGCACAAACCAAAAACCCTGATGTAGAAGGGCTGGTTAAATTTATGTCTGTCGCGGTAACCTGCCGTGAAGCATATAAATTAGATGATATTACCATTCGACCCATATACGCCTATACAAGACTTGATGGTACCAAAGGCTATGATGACACTCCCGGCTATGGATCAACGGGTGTTACCAGTGTTGCCGGCTCCTTGCGAGATATAAAAGTTTACTTTGGCGACTATGGGGATGAAGATGAACCATTAGACGGCTCCGCTATCGCAGGAAAACCGCCTGAATGTGGCAGTGTTGTCGTACCTATAACAACACCCATGAACACTGTAACTGAGGAAGGTGAGCTTGTGCCTGCCCCAGATGGAAGCCCTGGCGCGCTTCCTAAAAAATACATCGCAATGATAACTTTGCTTTGGTTGGATTCAAAGCTGGAAGATATAGGAAAAGATATTGCTGTCCGGCACTATGCCATGCGCGGAGAAGATAGAAGCTATGAAATAGGAAGTGTCATTCCTGCTAACCTGAAAGAAGCAGTATATACCGAGTATCGCGCGTGGTTAGATCGCGTCTTACGCATTCATTATCAACAAGGAAGAGCAAATCTTGATATGAGTATGCGTGAGGACACCAAAAAGCGTGGCTGGGGTGGTGCAGGCATATGGTATAACCGTATTGCAGAAATTAATGGGGCGTATGTTGTCGCTATACTCAACCTTCCTTCTCCTCAACTTTTCCCAAACATCATGGAAGAAGTACGAGAAGCAAAAAGAAGCAGTGACACGACGTATAATGAATGCGAAGCATTTAATCCCAATCTAGCTAACAATGTGCCAGTGAGAACTGATATAGATCCTTATTATACACGAACATTTAATGATGTTTATAAATACTGGCACTGTGAAAATACAAACACAAATAGCAATATTTTTCTTGATACTGCCTCAGCAATATTTGGACTGAACGGTCTTTTGAGTATTCGGGATAAAGTAACTATCGACGATCCGGATAGTGAGGACCCTGATGACACAATTGACATTGAAATCCACCCACTGGCAAAATTATCCGCTTTGGGCAAAGGTTTGATAGAAAGCGCTGTGCGTAGCCTTGCCATGGCCGTAGGAACAAGCTTTTTAGGCGGCATGCTGGGTATATTAGGCCCTCATATTGGTCCCGGTCTTATGGCCGCAAGTACGATGTTCAGTACAGTTGCCACAATTGGACTTTCTATTGGCTTTATTACTTACTATATCTTGCCCTTCTTTCCCTTTATCTACTTCTTTTTCGCCGTTGGCAGCTGGGTAAAAAGTATTTTTGAAGCCATGGTAGGGACGCCATTATGGGCCTTAGCCCATCTTAGAATTGATGGGGACGGTCTTCCAGGAAAAATGGCGATGAACGGCTATTTACTGATTTTCGAAATTTTCTTAAGGCCTATCTTAACGGTCTTCGGCCTGCTGGGCGGAATGGCAATCTTTACCTCTATGGCATTAATACTCAATGAAATTTTTGATCTTGTTGTTGTCAATACTGGTGGAATAGATTTAAGCCGACCTGAGGATCAGCAATTCAGCAGACATATTATAGATGAATTCTTCTTTACCTGCATTTATGCCGTTATCCTTTATATGATGGCAGTATCGTCATTTAAAATGATTACCCTGGTCCCTAATAATATCCTTAGATGGATGGGCCAAAATATATCTTCCTTTAGTGATGGCGCGCCTGATCCAACGCAAGGTCTTATCCAATATGGAGCCCTAGGCGGCGCCAGAATTGGTGGCCAGTTAGCTGGCGGTGTGACCAGACTCGGTGAAGCAGGCGGAACATTCCTAGGCGGTGTTGGTCAAACAGTGGGTTTGGGCGGAAGACAGGGAGGTAATGCTCCATGATATTTCTAGCGCATTTAACAAAAAAAGATATTCTAAAATATATGTTCACACCGCAGGTTGGACCGCGTTTGAACAGTTTTGTAACTTCCGGCTTCCAAAATCTGGCGATTTTTATGGCGATGGTATATCGCATGGTGCGCCTTCTCCCTGAAAACCATGCATATCTTCAACCGCATGCGCGAGGAACATTTTCTATCCGCGACGTCTTAAATGAGGCCGCAAAAAATTTAACCTTTGATTTAAAACATCTCGATCAAATTGTTATATTTTTTGCGCTTATCGCAGGGATTATCATACTGGCTATACAATTTATTTTATTGGTTGTGGCTTTTCTGGTAAATCCTGCGCGCGCACAAACAGATATGCCTTCTAATTACAGTGAATTCTGGACAACGCCTAACCCCGAAGAAGATATAGCCTTAAGGCTTTTAGATGGTGTTTTTGGTGTGCCTGAGATTTTTGGATCAAATCAGGCAACGGAAACAGACTTTCATACAGCCCTCCATCAATTATTCCAGTTTTATAGTACCGGTCTTCTGGTTATAGCCGTTCTAATTTTAGCCTATTACATTTTTGTGGTTTTGGCCGAAACCGCCCAGACAGGAACACCGTTTGGAAAAAGATATAATCATGCATGGGCGCCCATTCGACTGGTGGTAGGTATTGGCCTGCTCATTCCTGTCAGCTACGGATTAAATTCCGGCCAGTGGATCGGACTATACGCCGCAAAATTCGGATCTGGATTTGCCACCACCGGCTGGACTAAATTTAACGAAACACTGAGAAACCCGCAAATTGAAGGCGAAAATGCGGTTGCAACCCCGAATGTACCGGAACTCAAAGAAATTGTCTCCTTTATGATGGTCGTTCATGCCTGTGTAGAAGCCTATAACATTCTGGATAGAGACGGTAATAAGAAAGACATCCAACCATATGTAATACCACCCAGTTCTGCTGCTTCCGACGATGCCATACCCTTGCCAGAGACATTTACCGGAGAGAACGGCGCAATAAAAGCAGCAGGCGGTGGAGACGTGCGCATCCGCTTTGGTGAAAAAAATGCAATGTACAGTCAGGATTATGATGCAGAAGTCTATCCTTTTTGCGGTGAAATAGTGGTGGCTAATAACCAGAGTATTGAGGAAGCAACGGATTACGAATCGACCTATGTTGATCCAATCTCAGTCATAGAAATTCAATATTATTACTTAATAAAAATGCTGTGGAACGGCGATGTCGTGGGTTTTGACTTGAACATAGAAGGCAAGGAAGAAAGTGATTTTAATAAAAACGCTTTTGAAGAAATGAAAACAGCGGCTGAGGAAATGATGATTATACGCCTTGAAAAAGAGGATGAAGCCGGACCCGCCGGATTTACCGATCCGGAAAGCCAACTAAAAGCAGATGCGGAGGAATTAGCCAAAGGTTATATTGAAAATGGGTTGAGAAGGGCGGTAGATATGGCAGCAGATGAATTTACTGCTGATACAACTTATAACCGGTATGGTTGGGGTGGTGCCGGTATATGGTATAACAATATTGCAGATAAGAATGGCCGGGTTGTAGACGCAATCGCAGGTAAACCCCAAGTCAACCTTTACCCTGATGCCATGGAATATGTGTGTGAGGAAAGGCAGCAAGAAGATGCGAGTACAAGTACTTATGAGTGTTTTAACCCCCGCTTATCCGAAGATAGAGATATTGAGTTTATAAATATCGTTGAAAAACCGCTGGCTGATGCACTTAATGATGTTTTTGAATTTTGGTACGAAAACAGAGAAGAAATCAGTGGAAATGCTTTCATCGATACAATTAACGCCATCTTTGGAACAGAAGGCCTCTTCGATATGTGCAAAAATGTTGATATTCATCCTATTGCACAAATTTCTACTTTAGGAAAAGGCCTTGTACAGGCAGCTATCCGAAATCTTGGCTTTGCTATCGGTGGGGGGGTAGGAGCCCTTGCTCCTTATATTGGCCCCACATTGGGTGCCGCTTCCGGCTTTTTTAGCGCTGTTGCAAGTATCGGCATTTTAATCGGATTCATGCTGTATTATCTTGTCCCCTTCATGCCATTCCTGTATTTCTTTTTTGCTGTAGGCGGCTGGGTTAAAGGTATTTTCGAAGCGATGGTGGGTATTCCGCTATGGGCGCTGGCACATCTTCGTATAGACGGACAAGGCTTGCCAGGCGATGGCGCCTTAAATGGCTACTTCTTGATTTTTGAAATATTTATCCGGCCGATCCTGATTGTTTTCGGCATGCTTGCATCAATTTTAATTTTCGGTGCCATGGTCAAAGTCCTTAATGAAGTCTTCTACCTCGCCGTTTCAAACCTCTCCGGTTTTGGGTCCGGCGTTGGGAACACCTGTGGCGTGAATGCTCCCGTTACCGGTGCAGGAACGACCGCACCGGTAGGCAGTATTGATTACCTAAGAGGCCCTGTTGATGAATTTTTCTTCACAATCGTGTACGCCATTCTAGTTTATATGATTGGCATGTCTTCATTTAAATTAATCGACATGATTCCTAACCAGATTCTGCGCTGGATGGGGGCAGGTGTCTCAACATTCGGAGATCAGGCTGGAGAGCCTGCAGAAGGGTTGATGCAAAAAGTGGCAATTGGCGGCGGATTAATTGGCGGACAATTACAACAAGTTGGAAGCTCATTCGGACAGGCTGCCGGAAACTTTGGCCGAGGCGCGATGCAAATGTTTAGGCAGTAAAATATGGAGATATCCAAAAAGAAAATACTCAAAACAGCATTATTGCCCGAAGTTTTGCCCAGGCTGAACAATCTTTTTGGTTCCGGTTTTTCATTTCTGCCGTACTTGCTGGCCATTGTTTATCAGACAGTCAAAATACTTCCAGCAAACCATCCGTATACAAAGCCCGAAAATAAAGGAAAATATAACCTTAGAGAAGTTATCGCTGCCGCGGGAAGTGAAATAAAATTTACCAGACACAATATTGATCAAATCATCATTTTCTTTGGTGTTATCGCTGCGCTTTTTATTCTCCTCATACAATTCATACTTTTAATAGTCGCCTTTTTAATACCGGGTGCAAAAGCATCCGGCATGCCCGATAAGATTGAAGATTTTTTCATCACACCTAATCCCGAGCAGGACATTGCCTTTAGAATGCTGGATCTTGTTTTTGGGGTCCCTGATTTTTTTGGATCAAAAGAAGCCACAAATACAGCCCTCCATCAAGCTTTGCATAGTCTTTTTGAATTCTACAGCTTTAGTATGCTGATTGTTGGCTCCATGATAATTCTGTACTTTGCCGTGGCGGTCGTATCAGAAACAGCAACTTCCGGCGTTCCATTTGGTAAAAGATTTAATAAATCCTGGGCACCCATAAGATTGATATTATTCTTTGGGCTTCTGATCCCCATATCCCACGGTTTAAATGCAGGGCAATATATTACATTAGCCTCTGCAAAACTGGGTTCGGGTTTAGCTTCACAAAGCTGGTTAAAGTTTAATCAGACCATAGAAGATCAAAGCGGCCTGTTGACGGGAGAGGTATCGGAAAATATGGCGCGGCCACAAGCTTCCAATCTGATGCATATACCGGCCTTTATGATGATCGCAAAAACCTGTGAGGTTGCTTACACCAGATCTTATAATGATAGTTTTCCGGATCGATGGGATCCCGAGGGAGATGAAACAGGAGTCAAAGCCTGGGCCGTGTATCTCGCAAGAGATGCATCCATCGCAGAATCTGAAGGCGATGGGACTTATGTCTCCGAGCTTGTGGCAGGCCAAAGCTTTCAGGATCTTACCTCCAAATCAGGAGGCAATGATATTGAGATTACTTTTGGCGTCAAAGTGAAGAATCTTATCAGGCAGACCGAGGCTATGTAAATCCTGTCTGCGGTACAGTCATTTTACGGGCAACGGATGTATCCGAATTAGGCAGTGCAAAAATTCATCAGGCTTATTTTAATCTGGTTATGAGCGCATGGACAGGCAGTGCTAATTCATCTTTAACAGGGGAACTCGCCACAAAATCCGGTGAATTAAATAGCGAATTAGGTGATTTTGCCGAAAATTATACAAAAAGATACTTGAATATTGAACCAGTAGATTCAAATGCTCCTATTCCTAAGCAGGAATATAAAGATAAATGGGAAAAATTCCTGGATGACATGATGAATCAGGAAGACACAGGCATTATTGCGCTGGCGATGAAAGCACAAATAGAAGACGCCCAAGGATGGACAATGCCTCAGGATATGAAAGATTTTGGATGGGGTGGGGCCGGCATCTGGTATAACACCATTGCTGAAAAAAACGGATCTCTGATATCTGCTATACGGTTAACCCCTGCGACAGTCTTATATCCACGTGTTTTAGAGAAAATAAAAGAGGTCAATTTTGAAGAAAATCTAACCCCGAACACGGTTAATATTTTCACGCCGCCAACCACCAGCGGTGCCGGAACAATTGCATATGACATAGAAAGGGAAAGAGAAATCGCGAATCCCTTAAACCATGCGTACCGCTTTTGGGAATATGATCCAAGCGGGCTAGATGATGACTTTACCGGCAATCCTTTAATTGACACGATTAATGCAGTGTTAGGAACACAAGGTCTATTTGAAATTTGTAAAAATACCGATACCCATCCTCTCGCGCAGTTAGCCGCGGTTGGAAAATCTATGCTCGATAATTCCATCCGCTCCGTTGCAATTGCAGGCGGCTTTGGTATTGCCTCTATTTTCCCGTCCCATTTCAGTCCAAGCTTTACAGCTGCAGCAAGTTTTTACGGAAGTATCGCTGGTGTTGGAATCCTGATCGGCTTTATGCTGTTTTATGTTGTGCCATTCATGCCGTTTCTATATTTCTTCTTTGCCGTAGGCGGTTGGGTTAAGGGCATATTTGAAGCCATGGTCGCCATGCCATTATGGGCTTTGGCACATCTTCGTATAGATGGTGACGGTATTCCCGGTGAAGCAGCGATCAGCGGTTATTATCTTATTTTCGAAATTTTCATCAGGCCGGTTTTAATTGTTTTTGGTCTTATTGCCGCAGTATCTATATTTGCTGCTATGGTTAAAGTATTGAATGAAACTTTCTATCTCGCAATATCCAATCTATCAGGACATGATCCAAAAGCTGCAACTGCCTGCTTCCAAGCGGCCGAAACCTCTAATAACCTAGGCAATCCGGCCTCACCCGATTTAAAAACCGCTTACCGCGGCCCTATTGATGAATTCTTTTTCACAATTCTGTATACGATTATTGTCTATATCACCGGAACAAGCTGTTTTAAGCTCATTGATTCGATTCCTAACCAGATTTTGCGCTGGATTAATGCCGAAGTACCAACATTTAATGATAGTCGGGATGATCCGTCAGAAGGGCTTCTGACCTATATCGCCTTGGGAGGCAGCCAGTTCGGCTCACAAATCAGCGGCAGTCTTGGCAGCTTGAGAGGTGGCGTTCAGCAAAGTGTGAATAGTTTCTTCAACCGCGGCTCAAATTAATAATTACTTTGATCTAAGACTCACAAGTAAGGCTTCAACCTTGCCACCACCTCTTTGAATGACGCTAGAGAAATCAGAGCGTTGGGTCAGACTCATGCTGACCCCTTCAATAATCACGTCAATGATTTTAAATTGTCCGTTTTTATTCCGAACGCGCCAATCCACTTTCACTTTCGAGCCTGAGGCAGGTACGATATAAGAACTCACAACAGAGTCGTTTTTGCCTGTATCTTGGGCAGAGGCAACCTTGAAGTCTTCGCCGTTATAATCTTTAAAACGGGCGGAATACACTTCAACAATAAGGTTTTCAAACAGTCTGAGATATTCTTTTCGCTGTGCAGGCGTTGCTGTTTTCCAATTCCGCCCTAAAACAAAACGACCTATCGTGTCTATATCAAATTTATTGCGCAACATCTGACGAAACTTTGCTTCTTTTTGGGCTTGCGATAAACTTTCATCCGCTAAAAAAGAGACAGCTTCACGCCCCATATCATCAATAAATCTTTGCGCCCCGGCATTATCCGCGGCACGAACCACAGATGAAAAGGCTGCAACGCCTACTACAAGAACGGTCAAAGCCACTAAAAAACGTTGTGGGATTAAGAGGTGTTTATGCATCATCCATACTTTCATTTATTTCGTCTTACGTTGTTTTACTTATATAATTAAATAACGGTTCATTTTAGGCAAAATAAAGGCTGATACGTTAAAAATCGTCATACTCAGGTATTTCAGCGGTCTCGCCTTCTGCCTGGTCTTTAATAAGGGCTTGACGGTGTTGATAATAAGCACTTCGTACAGCAGCATAGTAATCAAAGGAGTTTTTACGCAAATCGCTGATAACATCAATTAGTTCCTCACGTCTTGAGATAACAGACACGCCAACACGCGTATAATGCAGATGCTCTTCATCAATATTAAAAAGATAAATTCTTAAAGGATCCGCATAACTATCAACCATTTTACCCGTCGCATCACGCACGGTGGAGGGGCCGAATAATGGAAGCATCAGATAAGGACCGTTGCCCACGCCCCAGGTAGCCAGCGTCTGGCCGAAATCTTCGGGTTCATGTTCAATACCGCCTTGCTCTGCCAGATCAAGAAGTCCGCCAAAACCAGCCAGCGTATTAATTACCATCCGGGCCGTAGCATTGCCCACGCCTTCAACATCTCCTTGCAAAATCTGGTTGCCAATTTCAACCGGACTGTTCAGGTTTCTTAAAAAATTTGAGGTAACTGTTCTGACCGCTTTAGGAGTCGCCTTACGGTAGCCACGTGCAATAGGTTCTAATACAGCCTTATCAACCGCTTCGTTAACATCTAATGTCGCCCGGTTTATATTTTCGTAAGGATCACTGATACCCAATTCAGGGTCTTTATATGTATTCTCATTTGCACATGCGGTAACAATAACCAACGGCGCCCCCAAGAGCATCATAAGTAACGCTGCTCTCGCTATTGTATTCTCAAAAATCATATTAATTATCCAATTTTATATTTCTTTATTATCGGTAAAATTACATTAAATCATGCTGTTATACCATATATAAGTAAAGCACATAATGGCTTACCCAAGGGTTAATGTGAAGAAGATATAGTCATAAAAATACTAAAAGAAAAGAAATTAAACCTAATTTATTTTCATAATTATCCATCTTCTGTCAAAGACAGGATAAATAGCCCCAACATGAAGGTGATAAGCGCCGGAAACCAGGCGGCAATAACAATCGGTATCTGACCGGCACCGCCCATCGCCTGAAGAAAACTTGATGAAAAGAATACAAAAAACCCGCCAAATATGCCGGCAAGTACAAGCATTGCCGTGCCTCTCAATCGGGGGGGCGCAAAGAAACTGAGGCCGCTAATAAAATCATGGCCATATATAAAAACGGTTCAGCCAATAAGGTTTGAAAATGTATTTTTAACCATGTGGAATCAAACCCCGTTTGGTCCAAAACCTTAATATAAGATTTTAACTTCCAAAACGAAATTGTGTCCGGCCCCAAAAAGCTGCTTTCTATATCGGTTTTGGTTAAATCCGTTGCCATAGAAATTAAGGACGCGGTTTCAGGTTTTGCCTGATGACCGTTAATAACGGCATCTTTAAAAATCCATTCCCCGTCATTTAAGTCCGCTTCCTTGGCATCAATACGCCTTGAAAAATCCTGCTTCCCATCAAAGAAAAAAACAATCACCTTATTTAGCTTCCAAGATGGCATTTGGATATTTCCTGCATGTAAAATAGCGACACCCTGATTATTTTCCTGACGCAGCCATAACCCTTGTTCCGATAAACTGACCACACTGCTGTTTTGTTTTAAGAATTTTGATTCAAGCGTCTCATACTGTCCTATCATAAGAGCACCGACAGGATTAATAACGGCAACTTTTAAAAGTCCTATTGTAAAAGCCGTAAGAAGAAGAGGAATAATAAACTGCCATGCAGACAAGCCGGAAGACCGCATGATAATAAGCTCCTGTCTTCTGTTTAACTGCCAGAAACTCAACATTGCACTAAATAAAATGGCAAAAGGAAACAGGAGTTGGCCAACCTCCGGCAATTTAAAAAGCGACATCATCAAGACCAAGCTTAACCCCACCGCGCTTTTATCACTGGAGCGGCGCAACAATTCAATTGTATCAAATAAATACACCACCGCCAGCAACACTGTCAGGAGCATGAAAAAATTCAAAATGTAATTGCGTGTTAAATAGAGGCTTATCTGCAGTGGAAAGATCTTCTTCATGAGGGCGCCCCTTCTACTTCCTCGTCTTTTTGCCGTTTTAAGTAAAGGAGTTGCCGCCTGAGTTTTTCACCATAAAAGCTTAAGGCAAAAAGACTTATAAGAATGGGAAGAAATACCACCAGATATAAAAGGACCAAACTAAAGAAACTTTCAGCCACCCTACTGAAAAGGGATAAATATAAACTCTGGATCATGATCACCAACGAGACGGCCAAAAGAATTCTTTTCATCTGCCCACGGCGGTTGATCGGTCCTAAAAGCAGGCAACATAAAACCATCATGGTATAATTGATTGCCAGAAACGGCGTTATCAATCGTTTGTGAATTTCAGCACGAATTTGATCTTCATAACGCACATCTTCTAAACTAGACATATCCGGATTTAACAATTCAAAAATGGTTCTTTCATCGGGTTGTTTCCAGCGCTTGCCGATCACGCCAACTTCGGGCAGATCAATGGTATATCTTTCAAAATTCAAGCGGTTTAATGCCCCTGTTTTTTCATTAAAATCCTGTCTGGAACCATCATAAACCAAAACCTGATGTCCGTCCTCTGTCGCAACGATCAGCCCGCGCTTGGCAATGATTGTCACCGGTGTGGGAAGGTTCTCCCGGCTATCATGGATTAATAACCCTTCGAGTTCGCCGGCACTATTCCTGTTTTCGATATAAACCGTCAGGTCATCGCCCATATTGTTGAAAACCCGTTCACGAAATAATAATGTTGAATATTGCGCCTTAATAACCTGTTGTAATTTTTGCATATTTGCCAAGGAAGCAGGAGCGAGCCATGATGTGATAATAATCAGGCAGAAAGTGACCAATAGAGCAAGGGTGATGGCGGGCTTTCCCATTGATAAAGGCGGCGTCCCGGCCGCCCGCATAACCACGATTTCGCTATCCGATGCCATGCGGCTATATATGAAAATAGTCGAAATCATCAAAGCGATTGGCAAAATAACTTCAAAAAATCTGGGAAGCGCTAAAAATGCTAACATCCAGAAAGTACTGCCCGATGCACCGGCATCAATTATCAACTCTAGAAATTTCAAGGACTGGGTTAAAAGAATGATGACGGCCAAAACAATCGTGGTCACAATTGTCGTGATAAACAAACTACGAAAAATATATTTGTTATAAATAGAGGCAATCGCCATAATTTTTCACTTCACTCTGGCCGTCAGGCAAAAATAATTATAGTGTTTTGATTACCATGGAACATTAAATAGGGCAAAAGACAAGATATGACATTTTCAGTTTCCTTTACAAAAAAAGAAGACGCTAAAGCCGACACCGTTGTTATCGGCGTCTTTCAGGATAATAAACTGACGAGTAGCGCCAAAGATATAAACGAGCGCGAAAACGGGCTTGTCTCCAGTTGCATGAACGGAAATCAGCGATTTAAAGGCAAAAACGGGGAAACCCTGATCATCCCGGTAGACCGTAAGCATCTTAAACGCATCGTTATCATTGGGTTAGGCAAAGCTGATCAACTGGGTAAAGTCAGTTTTGAAAGTCTGGGGGGTAAATTATCCGGCGTTTTGCAAACAGCCGGGGCACAAAACGTCAATATCCATCTTGATGGAATTGAAGACCTGAAAGACAGCACGACAGCTGAAACTGCCGCGCATTTGGCGATGGGATTACGGCTAAAGTTCTATAAATTTGATAAATACAAATCAAAGAAGGAAGATGAGACAAATATCAATCTGGACGCTGTCTCCATTATTACAGATGCGTACAGCGCCGCCAAAAATCTCTTTGAAACACTGGACGCGGTTGCTAAAGGCGTATTTTTAGCCCGCGATCTTGTAAATGAACCACCCAATACCTTACATCCTGAAAGCTATGCGGATTTGATTAAAAACGACCTTAAGCCTCTGGGGGTGGATGTCGAAATCCTGGATGAGAAAAAAATGCAGAAACTTGGCTTTGGCGCCTTGCTTGCTGTCGGTCAAGGATCCATCCGGGAATCGCGGGTTGTGATTATGAAATGGAACGGGAATGGTAAAACCAAAAAAACCGATAAAGCCCCGATCGCGCTTGTCGGTAAAGGCGTCACCTTTGATACAGGGGGTATTTCATTAAAACCGGGCGCTGAAATGGATTTGATGAAAATGGATATGGGTGGTTCCGCCGCCGTTGTAGGAACAATGAAAGCAATCGCAGAGCGTAAAGCCAAAGCGAACGTAATCGGGATTGTCGGGCTGGTTGAAAACATGCCGTCCGACCGCGCCTACCGGCCGGGCGATATTATCAAATCACATTCCGGCAAAACCATTGAAGTATTGAATACAGATGCCGAAGGCCGTTTGGTGCTGGCTGATATTATGACTTACATTCAAGATACCTACAAACCGGAAGTCATCATTGATTTGGCGACGTTAACTGGCGCCATCATGGTGGCGCTGGGTCATGAATATTGCGGGGCGTTCGCCAATGATAATAACCTGTGGGATCAGCTTGAAAAAGCCAGCAAAAATACAGGCGAAAAATTCTGGCGCATGCCGCTTGATGAAGCCTACCGGAAGGAAATGGAAAGCGAAGTAGCGGATTTGAAAAATCTGGGTTCCCTTGGCCGTTATGGGGGGGCTTGTTCTGCTGCCGGCTTTTTGGAGCATTTTGTGCAAGAAGGCACTAAGTGGGCCCATATCGATATTGCAGGGACAGCATGGTGGAAATCCGACAAACCAACGACACCAAAAGGCGGCACTGGCTTTGCCGTACGTACTTTGAATGAATTGATTGCCAATCACTTTGAAAAGTAATGCCAGTTAAAAAGAAAAATCTTTCTAAAAGGTCGTTTCAAAATGCTTTACCTATAACAAAACAGGTTATGGGCACTATTCATAAAAATAGCCTGGCAGACCCGGTTGCAGCACAGTATTTACAATCAGAGCAGGAAAATATTATCTCCCTTCAGGAAAAAAAAGATCCTATCGGAGATGATATCCATAGCCCGGTAAAAGGGTTGGTCCATCGATATCCCGACAGGGTGCTTTTAAAGATTACAGATATATGTTCTGTCTATTGTCGCTTTTGTTTTCGAAAAGAAATGATCGCAAAAGGGAACGGCATATTAAAAAACAATGAGCTTGAAAGCGCGCTTCGTTATATCAAAGACAACAGACAGATACATGAAGTGATCTTAAGTGGTGGAGACCCCCTTACCTTATCAAACAGGCGCTTTTCTACACTTTTAAAACAATTGGAAGAAATTGAACATTTGGATGTCATCCGCATCCATACCCGTCAGGTCATGGTAAAACCCGATAGAATAGACAAAGATTTCATTCAAATACTGCGTCAAGCATCCAAGGCGGTTTACATTGTTATCCATGTAAATCATGCGCAGGAAATAAATGAAAATGTTTTGCGGGCGTTCTCCACCCTGTCTAATTCCGGGGCAGTCTTACTCTCCCAGACCGTCTTATTAAAAAATATCAATAATTCTGCAACCACTCTTGCAATCTTATTCAAAAAACTTATCAAGCATTCTATAAAACCTTATTATTTACATCATCTGGATCTTGCAAAAGGCACAAACCATTTTCGTGTTTCCGTTGAAGAAGGCCAAAAAATCATGAAAGAACTACAAGGCCAAATTTCAGGTATCGCCTTGCCGACATATGTCCTTGATATTCCGGGCGGATATGGAAAAGTACCTATCCAACATTCATTCATTGAAACAATAGACGGGGATTCTTATCTTATTGAAGATCGGCATGGATGTAAGCATGCGTACAAGGATGATATTTTATGACTGATATCCGTTTTTACCATTTACAAAAACAAACACTCGATCAGGCTCTGCCGATGATTTTGGAAAAAGCTTATCAAGCCGACAACCGTATTGTTGTCAAAATGAGTGATGGGAAAGAAGTCGAGCGTATGAATGATATTCTTTGGACCTACCATCCGAATAAATTTCTTCCCCATGGAAGTAAAAAAAACGGGAACGCCTCAAACCAGCCTATATGGTTGACAGATAAAGAAGAAAAACCGAATGGAGCGAGTGTGCTCATTTTAACCCAAGGCACTACCAGTGAAACAATCAGCGAGTATGAAATGTGTTGTGAAATGCTGGATGGCCGAGATGAAAAGGCCGTTACACAAGCACGACAACGATGGAAAGAATATCAAAAAGATGGCCACACCGTGACCTACTGGTTTCAAAGTGAATCAGGAAAGTGGGAAAAGAAAGCCTAAAGCCGCTTATTCTTTTGCCTCTTGAACAGTTTTCTTAATGGTTTCAGCAGCTTTCTTCTTTTCTGTCGCCTGATTTTCAATCTTAGTTTCAGTGTCATTTATACCAGCTTCAAGCTTTTTAATATCGGCTTTTGCTTTACTGATAGATTTTTTCTCATCCTGGCTTTCACCCTTAAGCGTTTCAATCGCTTCTTCGACCTTTTCCGCTTCTTCTTCAGGTAAAGAAAGCTCTGCCTCTTCTGCCGCAATAGCAGTCGCACTCGGTACAGCTTTAGGGTTGTCTGACAACGTTCTTAACCAGGCAACCATAGCAGCACGGTCTTCCGGTTTTTTAATGCCGACATAATTCATCTTCGTACCCGGTGCGTATTTTTTCGGTTTCCAAAGAAACTTGTTGAGCTCCGCATAGGTCCATACATCACCACCATGTGTGTTTAAAGTTCCTGAATAGGTAAAGCCGGGAACGCTTTGTTTCTCACGTCCGACAATGTTCCATAAATTGGGGCCAACCCCATTTGGACCGCCTTGTTCAAAACTGTGACAGGCGGCGCAGGCTTTTGAAAGTTTTTGTCCGCGCGCAACATCGGCTTCGGCGATCATGGCCAAAATAGGTTCCGCCAGTTTTTCTTTCTTTCCGCCGGACGCAACTTCGACCCCTTCAATTTTAAAGGCATTTTCTTCTAACGCGTGAGGATGAACCAGTTTTTCTGCAATAAATCCCGCTAACATGGCAATGATTCCTGCAACAAGAATCGCCGCGAACACTTTATTAAATTCCATACCGCCCATTGATATATACCCTTAAATAATTGATGCTGTTTTTATTCCAGCTGTTTTCGGCGTAAAAAGTACCAAAGCCTTTGAAAAATATCGACAAAGCTTTGATATTAGGGTTTAGTTTCACACATCAAAAAAATCAAGAGGTAAATCATGGGTATAGTCATTGCATTTCAGGGATATCATGGGGCCTACCATGAACAGGCGGCGCTCAAGGTCTATCCTGAGGCTGTAACCCTGCCATGTGAAACCTTTGATGAGACCTTCGCCGCAGCCAAAAACGGGCAGGCAGATATCGCAATTATAGCCGTGGATAACACTTTGGCGGGGAGGGTCGCAGACGTACACAGGCTTTTACCCAATAGTGAATTACATATTATAGGGGAAACCTTTGAACCTATTCAACATGCGCTCTTAGGCTTAAAAGGGGCAAAAATAGAAGAATTGACCGATATTCACAGTCATATCCACGCGCTGCCGCAATGCCAGAATCTGATCCAGAAAATGGGATTAAAGCAGCATGTCCGGGCTGATACCGCTGGCGCGGCCAAAGATATCGTGAAAATGGATGACCCGACACAAGCCGCTATTGCCTCCACTCTTGCTGCTGAAATATACGGTTTGGAGGTCTTAAAGGAAGATATCCAGGATGCCGAGCATAATACCACCCGTTTTGTCTTCTTATCGCAAGAAGCCGATGTTCCCCAGCGTGATCCTCAGGAAAACTATATTACCAGCTTCATCTTCGAAGTGCGCAATATTCCTGCCGCTTTATATAAAGCATTAGGAGGCTTTGCAACAAATGGCGTCAATATGGTGAAGCTGGAATCTTATGTGAATGAAAATTTTGAGGCTGCGCAATTTTATGCGGATGTGATTGGCCATCCTGAAGATCGCCCCTTACAACTGGCGATGGAAGAATTGGGCTTTTTCGCCAAGGATGTTCAAATTTTTGGCACGTATAAAGCGCATAGTTTTAGAAAAATATAATTATCTGGACATACGTTTCGTCTATGTTAGGCTCGCACGAAATTTGTCATACTTATAGAAACGAAGGAATAGAAATGCCATCTCATGCTGAACTAGCTGCAAAGCTCCTACGTGATGCAGCCGCTTTTTTTAAAACAATCTCTGAACAGAACCCGCCGCTAAAAGAGCAGATGGATGAAAATGCAGATGTTTTTGAACAAGTTGCGGATTTAGTGGAAACCAATCCAACCGGGCAAATTGAAGAACAACAATAATTATGTGTTACAGGCCGTTTAAGAGAAAAACGCCTGCCGATGCTGCCGCCAACATTAATACGGCGCCCAGAGTTATGAGCTTACGATTCGACCTTTTTTCAAAAGTTCTGACAACGGAAGATGTGTAAATTCCCTTCTTGCTGTTAAACACTTTCTTTTGAATTTCAATTTTATCATACTGCCGGGCCGTAAAGAGTGTTTCCGCATTCTCAATGGCCACTTTTGAATCTTTCATTGTGCCTAAACGTTCCCAACGATTGAATCCAAGCTTTTCCTTTTCAAAACCTTTGTAAGCATACACGATATACTCCGGCGATGAGGTCGGCATTTGCGTATTTTCAGCGTGTGAAGCAGGTATCATGAAATCTTACGCAAACCTTTCTTTGCACGATTATTTAGTGATAACCGGTTGAATAAAACGGGAAGGATTTCCCTGCTTCTAAAATGTCTCAAAATGGTTAACAAACCGTTAATCATCAGGGTTTTTTGATTCCTCAAAAGGCAGAAAGGCAAGGGTTTCCTTGTCTTAAAGTAATAAAAAGGGTAGAATCACAGTGATAAAATTCCTGTCGTTTCTATTCATGAAACTGCCTGATTCCTTTTCATTTTTACTGAGTATTGCCATGGCCCGAAAATATAAAATTAAAACAAAGAAAAAAGGCTTTCTTGGCCGTCTAATTCCCGAACGTATGCAAGCTTTTCTGGCGCGGCGCATTATTGATACCACAGGCGCAGTATTATTTTTAACGGGCGCGTTTATATTAATTTCAATTCTAAGCTATAACGCGCAAGACCCTTCGCTCAATAATGCCGCTATTGAGCAAGACGTACACAACTGGCTGGGACAAGGCGGCGCCAATATCTCAGACCTTTTATTACAGACCTTTGGCCTTGCCGGCGCGATTATCGGACTGACATTTGCTGTATGGGGCGCAAGCATTTTCAAACGCCGCAGACTCCCCTTATTTTGGAGCCGGATCGTAGCCCTTGTGATCTCTACCTTTGCCGGCGCGATAGCTCTGGCAAGAGTCCCCTCCGGTAACTGGTTACCGCAGCCATATATGGGCGGCAGTAGCGGACAGTTAATGTTTCAGAAAATCGCAGATGGTTTTCATGGGATCGGCCTAGGCGGTGAATTTCTCATTACGGCCGTTTTGGGCAGCTTCGTCATGCTTATTGCTTTGGCCTATGCCTGCGCCTTATCCAGAACAGAACTTAAATTTATCAGCTCTACTTTATGGTTTTGGGCGACAAGTCTTGCCTTTTTTGTCAGCCATAAAGCCACTGGCTTTATTGACTGGGTACGCCATTACGGGGATGAAAATTACACGGCCAAACGCCAAACAAAAAAGGTCAGCAAACCTGTCATTACAAAAAACGAAAACCCAAAAACGAAAACCGTTTTGGAAAAGGTTATTCCGCCGCTTTCCTCGGATGAAGCTCCTGCCAAAGAGGCTGCCAGTAATATTAAAGTTGTCGCACCGCAAGGAAACGGTAATAAAGCCAATAGTGTTTCCCAGACACGCTTTCAATTATTTGACGGCGGAGAATGGGAATTACCCTCCCTTGATTTGTTACAGGAAGTTCCTGAGGACACTGATGCCCAGCAAATGGATGAAAATGCGCTGCGCATGAACGCCGAACTCCTGCAAAACGTACTGGAAGATTTTAACATTAAAGGTGAAATTGTCAGTATCCATCCCGGTCCGGTGGTCACCTTATATGAACTAGAACCGGCCGCTGGCGTTAAATCATCCCGTGTTATCGGGCTGGCCGATGATATCGCGCGCTCCATGTCCGCCATTTCCGTCCGCGCGGCCGTGGTGCCGGGACGCAATGTCATTGGTATCGAAATTCCCAATAAATCACGCCAAACCGTGTTTATGCGCGAAATGGTGACCTCCAAAGAATATGATAAAACGCAAGCTAAACTTCCCCTGATTCTGGGTAAGGATATTGGGGGAAAACCCATCATCGCCGATTTGGCCAGAATGCCGCATTTATTGGTAGCGGGAACCACAGGCTCTGGTAAATCGGTCGCTGTGAACACGATGATTCTTTCCCTGCTTTACAGTTTACCCCCTGAAAAATGCCGTTTCATTATGATTGATCCGAAAATGCTGGAGCTCTCTTGTTATGATGACATTCCCCATCTTCTATCACCCGTTGTTACTGAACCGGGCAAAGCCGTTGTAGCCTTAAAATGGTTGGTGGCCGAAATGGAAGAACGCTACCGCGCCATGTCTAAATTAGGTGTTCGTAATATTGACGGTTACAATGCCCGCCTTGCCGAAGCGCGTAAAAAAGGCGAAGCGCTGATGCGTAAAGTCCAGACCGGCTTTGATGCTGAAACGGGTAAGCCTGTCTATGAAGAACAGCCGCTTGATTTAACCGACCTGCCTTACATTGTCGTCATCGTTGATGAATTTGCCGATCTGATGCTTGTGGCCGGAAAGGATGTCGAAGCTGCCATTCAGCGTCTGGCCCAGATGGCACGGGCGGCAGGAATCCATATTATCATGGCCACACAACGCCCTTCTGTCGATGTCATTACAGGCGTGATTAAAGCCAACTTTCCGACACGTATATCTTTTGCGGTAACCTCTAAAATCGATTCCCGTACTATTTTAGGGGAAGGCGGGGCCGAACAGTTACTCGGCATGGGAGATATGCTTTATATGGCAGCTGGTGGGCAGATCAAGCGTGTCCATGGCCCCTTCTCTTCAGATGCTGATGTAGAGAATGTAGTTAATTTCCTCAAAACGCAAGCTGAGCCAGCCTATCTTGATGATATCACGGAAGGCGGCGGAGATTTTACCGGTGAGGGTCTGGGCGGTATGTATGGAGATGGCGATGATAAAGTCGATGAACTTTATGATCAGGCCGTTGCCCTTGTGGCACGGGAGCGCAAAGCATCCACCAGTTTTGTCCAGCGCCATTTACAAATTGGCTATAACCGCGCCGCCCGTATCGTAGAAGAAATGGAAAAACAAGGAGTTATCGGCCCTGCCAACCATGTGGGCAAAAGGGAAATCCTCGTCAGCGATATGAGTGAAGCCGTCTGATTTTTCTTGAAAGCGTCTTAAATCCGCCTTTCTTTCGCCTGCATTATTGCCTAATAATAGTAGGATGAAACATATCCTAAATTTAATGCTTATCGGCATTTTTGTTCTTTGTATCTATGTACCGCAAGCTCTGGCACAAACGACCGCCAGCGATATACAGAACGCCGAAACTTATTTAAAAAATCTGAACACGGTCAAAGCGGATTTCATCCAGACAGATCATTACGGCTCACGTTTGAGCGGGACCTTTTATTTGAACCGCCCTGGTAAGCTACGTTTTGAATATAATGAAATTGATGACTTTATTGTCGCTGACGGCTTTTTTATCTATTTCTATGATTCCGAACTGGGAGAGCAGACAAACGCCCCTATCGGCCAAACTCTGGCAGATTTCTTACTCCGTGAAAACTTGTCTTTAAAAGGCGAGTTAATTGTGAAAGACATTGCCCGAGACAATGACTATGTCATGATCACGCTTGTTGAAAAAGGGGATGAGGGCGCAGGGTCCGTCAGGTTATTTTTCAATGAGGCGCCTTACCAGCTGAAAAAATGGCAAGTCACCGATGCGGCCGGGTTAACGACTGAAATCATGCTGCAAAATATGCAACGCGATATAAAATTACCCGCAAGATTATTCGCCTATTTCAAACCAAAACAGGACAAACCCCGCTATAATAACTAGACTGCTGTTATGATTGACGGGCCTTTAGATTTATTGATTAAGCAGCTTTCTTCCCTGCCGGGGCTAGGGCGCCAATCTGCCAAGCGGATAGCGTTGCATTTACTGACCCATAAGGAAACCCAGATGCAACCTCTGGCCAAAAATCTGGAGCATGTGGCGGATGTTATTCAAACTTGTGCGTCATGTGGCAATCTGGATGAAGGGGATATCTGCCGTATCTGCCGTGATAGCAAGCGCGATAGAAGTGTTATCTGTGTTGTTGCCGGGGTCGCCGATTTATGGGCTATAGAACGGACCCGTACGTATAACGGGATATATCATGTTCTTGGAGGCGTACTGTCTGCCTTGGATGGCGTGGGGCCTCAGGATCTTGCGATTGATAGCCTGATCGCCAATATCAATAACAGCGATATTTCCGAAGTTATTCTTGCCTTAAGCGCCACGGTAGACGGCCAATCCACCGCCCATTATATTACCGACCAATTACCCGTCAGCAATGTTAAAGTAACCCGCCTTGCACACGGGATGCCGATGGGCGGGGAACTGAACTATCTTGATGATGGAACAATCTCCACAGCCCTTCGCGCCCGCGCCAATTTATAATTTCTCCTTTGGCGGCCCGAATAAGAGTGCCGTGTTCTTTATTCTTTTTCTGAAATATAAAGTAGCCCATCCTCTTCGGAGCGGATGGCCGCCATATAGGGGTTATGAACGCCCTTACCCGACCCCCCGCTAATCGCGATATCGTAATAAACACCGGCTGGAAAATAATGAGAATTTGCATCAGCAGTAACGTTATTGTCGCCGAATTCAATAAAAACAGGCACTGTGGCATAAACGCCCACCACTTTTGTACCGGTATTAAACGGCACGCTGTTGCGGGCGCTCACGGCACTAATGGAAAGCGTATGTGCTGCGTTATCACGCAAGCGTAAAGCAGGAATAGGATTATTATCGGCATCTTTAGGGAGTAACGTTGTCATGAGAGAATCCTTTTATAATAATTGAAACATAAAAAAACACCCGAAACGGATTTCGGGTGTTGGTGATTTAATATGTTCTTTTTTTGTTCTATTGTCAAGCCTGTCTTTCTAACGTCTATATCCAGCAGCCCCCCAACAAAGAGCAAAACAACTCATACCCAATAATTTTACCCCATATAGAAAAGCAAATCCCTCCGTCATCAAGACATCCAGCAAAAACAAAGTAAGGACAATACAAAGACCAATAAAAGGCCGTATCGTCGTGCGGTCCTGATGGGCAATATTCCGCATCAACAAGAAAAAAGCAGGCACAAACAAAACGTACAGGCCGTATGCCCCGACCCATCCTAATTCCAGATAACGGCGAAAAAGAGCCGTGTCGTGCGTACGCATTGTCTCTGTCATCATAGAGGCCATGCCTGCCGTCGTCCCGAGCCCCATACCTTTCGCAGCATCCAAAGGCGGAAAATAAACCGGTAAAGCCCATTTAAATACCAGAAAGCTGCCTATGGCGGCCAAAAAATAGGCTGGAACGATGGATCCAAAAGTCCATTTTATTAAGGTCCGGCTATGGGAATAGGTGAAAGATAAAAAAACAACAATCCCCATCAGGCCGTATTGAGCGAGAGACAAAGCCAGATAATAGTAATTTATCGGCAGCGAATGAGAAGAAGCAACATGATCAAAGTTTATTTTGTTAGGACCGTTAATGGAGAAGGCGGAAGGATAAAAGCTGCAATAAATCATCCATGCCATCAGCCCCACGCCACAAAAGGTCCAAAAAACAAAATCCACCCCATCCAGTCTTTTAATGACAAATTCTTTTGCCTCTTGATCTTCTTTGGAGAGACCAAACAAAATGGTAGAGGGAAGATCAAGTATTTTTGGAAAAGGTTTTAAGCTGTTTTGCAAAAAATAACTTAACCGTACAAACCCCAATAACCCCCACATAATGGCGGCAAGAGCATAAGTCAAAACGGTTGAGGGAAAAGAAAAAATAAAAAGAACAGTAACCAGCAGCAACCCTAAAAATAAAAGATAGCTGCGTCTTTCTTCCAGAAAAACCTGCGACATGATATTTTACCTGGCGTCAGCGGTAAAATTGATTTCAGACATATAAGTTAGTTTGAGGGGGTCCTCTTTTTTAAAAGAGGTAATTGTAAAATTTTCCTGCATTGCCAAAAGCCGTTTTGAAACATCATCATGATGGGGCGTCATAACAGCAGCTTTATACATTAAACTTTCAATCTGCTTACGCAGTGCTTGCTCATCTGCAGCAGATAAAGAGAATCCCTGTAAAGTCTGGGTGTAAGAATCAGCGACATCCAAATAAGTGTGCGCACGTTTTTGGGGAGATTGGATAAGACATAAAGACACACCCAAAATAAGGATAAATGTACTAAGGACAGACATCGATCCTAAGATGAAAGATCTGGAATTTGCGCTGCGAGTCTTGAAAGGCAAGAAGAATCCTTAAACTGATTAATCTGAATAATATTTTTTATTGCGGTTGTAATATTGGATTGCGCCGTCATAGAGGGACTGACGCTTGATATCTACTTTCGTTAATATCAAGGCTAATGCATTTTCATCGATATCGGCAAATTGTTTTAAGCCTGTATTCACAACTTCCCTCGATGTTTCATTCCAGGCAACCGTGTAAATAACATGATCTGAAAAACTGGATAAAAATTTGGCATCCGACGCGGCTAGGGAGGCAGCACTGTCCAACAAGACAAGATTATAATTTTGCCTCAAAAAGCCAATTAGATTCTTCATCCGGTCTTTACTGATAAGATCCAACGCCGCGGAAGGCACGGCACGCGCAAAAATTACATTGGCGCCTGATTCCTTATCCTTGACAATAATATCATCCAGCGTTGCCTTCCCTGTTAAATATTCAACAAGGGTCTTTTCAGGCTTTTGGCCAAAAGCCTCCTGTAATTTAGGGCGCCTTAAATCACAATCAATCAGGATAGTTTTCTCCCCTGATTTGGCGGCAAGCCGTGCCATGGAAGACGATAATGTTGTTTTTCCCTCATCGGGTGAAGAAGACGTAATGGTAATCACAGAAGATTTCTTTTCCGGATCTTTTTTCGCAAGGCGTAAACTCATACGAATGCTGCGCACAGATTCGGCCACATGCGATCCTGGTTTTTGCATAAGAAAATCTGAGACAGACTGATTATCATCAAGGTTTTTAACCAACGGGAAAATTCCACAGCAGCGCACGCCTGTTTTAGCTTCAAGTTGTTTTGCTGTTTTGTAGGTTTTATCAAACTTCTCACAATATAAAATATAAGCAGCCACTATTAAGGGCGTTAAAAGAGTTATGAGAATAATCAAAAATGGCTTATTTGGATAAAACGGTGTCTTAGGGGGAACTGCCGCGTTAATCACATGAACATTCGGTTGGTAAATATGTGCCGGCACATCTACAGTTTTATAAGCCTTTAAAAATTCGTTTAGTATGATTTCATTATGGCGAATGTCTTCTTTGAGCATAGACAAGCGTTTGGAAATTTTATCATCGTCAATTCCACTGCCATCATACGCTTGTAAAATATTTTCGATTTCACCTATTTGAAAATCAATGAGCATCGCTTTGGCTTCCAGTGTTTTCTGGATCAGTGTAATTTCATCATTAATAAGGTTGGTTATTTTCTGATGTTCTTTTCTACTATTGACCATCTTGGGATGTTTAGGCCCGTAGCGAAGCGATAATTTTGATAGTTTTAAGACAATGTCCGCTTCTTTATGCCTTAACTGGCGTAAAACATTGTAGGCAACATCCATATCTTTTATTTCGATATAGTTCCCTTTGGTGTAAGCATCCTCAAGCAGAAATCTTTTTTCTTCCAATTCTACAAGATCAAGCTTTCTGGCAGTTAGCTCGCTTTGTAATTTCTGTTGCTGCTCCGATGTTAGTTTTTCACCGCCAGCCTGTGGTAAATTATTATTTTTCTGAAACACGACAAGTTTTCGTTTTGATATCGCCACCCTTTTTTTGAGATCATCATAGCGTTGATCCAGCCAGGCAGAAATTTTCTGTATCGCTTCGGCATTGTTTTGCTGCATATGGAGTAGATAAGTATTGGTAATTTCATTGGCAATCGCAGCGGCTTGTTCAGGGCTTTTAGCCTTATATCCAATCTTTATAATATTCGACTCTTTGGCACTTTCTACTTCTAGCTTATCTAAAAAGCTTTCAGGATCCTGTGTTTGATTAAGCCTATTTATGACCTCCATGGCAAATGGCTTTGATTTGATCGTTGCGGCAGCGCTTATCGTATCGGCTGTCTTCTTAACATCAACCTGACCGATGCTGGCAGAGACATTCTCAATAGCAATGACCGATTCTGCCTTATAAACGGGAGGTATAACATTGACCAAAAGAACTGAGATAACGAAAGCAATAAAGGTCGCAAGAAAGAGAGATTTTTTACGGCGTTTTAAAACCGAAGAAAATTCGATATTATTTTCTTTGTACGCATCATCTGTGAATCTTTTCATGACTAACGTTCCCTGACATAGACGATATCACCAGGCCTGATCTTGTCCTGAAGAGATTTTTGCACAGGAAGGGCACTTGGCGTTTGGGCCGGAACAATTTCTACGTACGTATTATTTGCATTTTTATTAAAACCGCCACCCGCAGCCACGGCTTCCAACGCATTCATAGCGGGTATAAAACGATAGCGGCCAGGGTTTGTCACTGCGCCCAACACATAGAATGGTTTTGTTTTAATCAGATCAATAGAGATATCAGGATTCACCAGATAGCCATCTTTGTATTTATTTATCAGGCGCTCATTTACTTCTTCGAGCATAAGACCGGAAACCTCAACATTGCCAATCAGAGGCATCGCAATAGTCCCGTTTTCAGAAACAGTATATTTTCCTGATAAATCATTTTCACCAAAGACCCTGACTTTCAAAACATCGCCGGTCATTATTTTGTAGTCTGCCTCCTCCGGTGGAAGGAGAGCCGATTGCGCAACAGGCATCGGCGTGGTTTTTTCCGTTTCCGGTATAACGACAACAGTTTTTTTGGAATCTAATATTTTTTTACAGCAAATCTTTTTTTGCGGCGGCGCATACCGCTTATTTACATTAATATTTTGCGTGGTATAGGTGCGCAGTTTTTGCCCCGCCATAGCCGAGGAAACCGGACCCGCCAGGAAAGCCAGCGTCAATAAGACAAAAACAATACGTGATGGTTGTTCAAAAAAATACATTACCGAAAATAGAACTATAGCTGTAATACTAAAAGAAGGAGGGCGTAAGAGAACCTTACGAATCGTTGCCAGTATATCGCTATTCTTGCATTTAGGCTAGATTTAAGAGCTATTTAAGCCTACTTGGATGGAATTTGTATTTTCTTGGATAACGAATGGTCAAACGGACAGGCGCCGGTCGGAAGACGTATAAGGGACAAGCGAATGGTAATAGGGTTGCCGTCCGAGGGAAGAAAATCATCAATTTCATCAAAAGTAGCAGCAAATCTGCTGGCAGCATCCAGTGCTTCTTGTTCATCTTCCGTGCGTTGCAGCAAAATGGAATATTCATTCTCTCTTGTCTGGCCGACCACATCACTCAATCTTCGAAGGCGCACCATATGATACGCCATCTTAGAGACAGAATAACTTGCATTATAATCTCCATCCAGGCGCTTGATTTCGTCGTAATTTTCTACCGCTATGGAAAGGATATAGGTTAATTCGTTGTAACGTCCCCCGCGGTCCATTGCTGATAAACATAACTGGTTATAAGCGGATTTTGCAATAACGCCCCCTGCGCTGGGGAAATCCTTGGAAGTATCAGCCAGATTATCAAAAAAATCTTTTAATCTTTCGGCATTATTAATTTTAGTTTTAATATGTTCAGGATCCAGAGGCTTATAGATAAGGCTGTTACAGCCCATCTGGATTGAATCCGATAAAGTTATTTCCTCATCACCGGTCATGAAAATAATATAAGGCCTGACCTTTGAGCTTCGGCGAATATTCAAGGCCATGGCGCGTACATCTTTCATCGGCGACGGATCGGCAAAGATAATGTCGAATGCCTGAGTGGCCACCAATTCCAGCGCTTCGCTTTTTGAAGTTTCGACAACAACCTCATGCCCATCTTCTTCCAGACGCGTAGTCATCATTTGGGCAACAAGTTCATCACGATCAATAACGAGGATTTTCATTGTTATGGCTTTGAATAATTAGAATAAAGACGTCTCTATAGTGACCCTAATTATTTAAAAAATAAATAAGAAGTTTTGAAAGCATCCCCTGTTTAGAGCAAACAGACATTTATTTTGACTTTTCATGCCCTGTTGGGTACAAAAATCGCATGTTTTAAGGCATAGAGCCTTTAACATTAAAAAATGAAAAGCTTAAATTATGACAATCAATCTTCACCAAGGCGACTTACCCGATGACATCAGTTTTTCCGGAGCGGTCGCGATAGATACAGAAACAATGGGTTTAAACCCTAAACGTGACAGGCTTTGCCTTGTCCAGCTTTCCAGCGGTGACGGCAGTGCCCATATCGTACAATTTAAACAAGGCGCTTACGATGCGCCTAATCTTAAAAAACTTTTAGCAGACAAAGAAATTACAAAAATATTTCATTTTGCCCGCTTTGATGTAGCTGTGATCAAAGAATATCTGAACGTAGAGTGTACGCCTGTTTATTGCACTAAAATTGCATCGCGCTTATCACGTACATACACAGACAAGCACGGGCTAAAAGATGTCTGCCGGGAAATTTTAGGGGTTAATCTTGATAAACAACAGCAATCCTCCAACTGGGGCGCTCAAGAGCTCTCCCGGGAGCAACTGGCATATGCCGCCAGCGATGTTTTATATCTTCATAGCCTGAAAGAAAATCTGGATTCCTT
Source organism: uncultured Micavibrio sp. (assembly GCA_965216405.1). Classification (GTDB taxonomy): domain Bacteria; phylum Pseudomonadota; class Alphaproteobacteria; order Micavibrionales; family Micavibrionaceae. The sequence goes on from OZ244161.1 coordinate 1,077,231, forward strand.
ATTAGAACAGGTTGGGCGCAAAGAACTGGCACAGGAATGTTTCTCTTTTCTCAAAACACGGGCAGACTTAGACCTTCAAGGCTGGAACGATTTTGATATTTTCACGCATTAAGGAAACAATGAAATGACCAGTGCAAAAGTCCAGAATAACGAAGGCTACAATGACCTAGCGATTGCTAGCCAGACCATACAAACCGAAATTGAAGGCTTACAAGCCCTTGCTGATTCCTTGGATGACAGCTTCACCACCGCCATTGATACGATTCATAATATGAAAGCCACCCGTCATGGGCGTCTCATTATTGCAGGAATTGGCAAAAGCGGTCACATCGCAAAGAAAATTGTGGCAACCCTTGCCTCAACAGGCACACCTTCACACTTCGTCCATCCCGGCGAAGCGAGTCATGGCGATTTAGGTATGGTGACAGAACATGATGTGGTTCTAATGATTTCAAATTCAGGCGAGAATCCGGAATTGTCTGACCTTATCAATTACACACGCCGCTTCAATATCCCCCTGATTGGTATGACCGCAAAGGCGGACAGCGCTCTGGCCCGCCATTCCGATATTCTATTGCTCATGCCACAAATGCCCGAAGCATGCCCCAATGGTCTGGCACCAACAACCTCTACGACCATGACATTGGCCTATGGAGATGCGATTGCGACCGCGCTTTTAGAAAGAATGAAATTAACCCCCGAGCAATTTAGCGTTTTTCATCCCGGCGGTAAGCTTGGCAAACAATTAATGAGCGTCGCTGAAGTGATGCAGCCCTATGAAAATGTTCCTGTCATGAATTCCCAAGGAACGATGGATCAGGCCATATTGCTTTTGACATCCCACAATTTAGGGTGTGTTATAATTTCGGATGACGGCAAAAAGCTTGCGGGTGTAATAACGGACGGCGATTTAAAACGTCACATGGCCTCCGATATTCTGGAAAAACCTGTTCAAGAAATTATGACCACATCCCCTAAAACCATTCATGAGGGAGAATTGGCCGTTAAAGCAGTCAATATCATGACCAAAACCCCGGGACAGTATGTAACCAGTCTTGTCGCACTTGATGATAAGGACAGTATTACAGGGCTTATTCGTCTACAGGATTGTTTACAATTAGGAGTGGCCTAGCGTGGAGGAGGGCCGCCTAGACTCGCTGAATACAGACTCACGCGAGCGTACGGTCAATCGCAGTTATACCGCCTTTATAAAATCAATCCGGTTCATCCTTCCCATTGGCGCCATCTTGCTAATTACAGCCGTACTTGTGTGGCCAGAGATGGAAAATAAAGTTGTCATTATTCCGAAAGAAGAAATAATGACACAAACCAACACACAAATTGGCCAAAATGAATTATTAAATCCTAAATTTGAAACAATAGATGCACAGCAGCAACCGGTTAACGTCACGGCTCTGCGGGCCTTGCAAAATCAGGAAAACCCCAATCTCATTAAACTGGAAAGCCCGAATGCGGATTTACAAACCAAAGACGGCAGCAAAATCCATATAGAAGCCGCCAACGGCACCTATGAACAGGAAACTGAGAAGCTTTTTCTACAGAATAATGTCAAAGTCCGTCATGAAACAGGTTATGAATTGCAAGCCAAAGAACTGAGAGTTAACATGAAAACAAGAGAAGCGTTTTCAGATCAGGAAGTGCGCGTTGACGGACCGAAAGCGCGTATTGATGCCGCAGGTCTGGACGGGAATGTGGAAAACGGTATTCTTGTGTTTAAAGGCCCTGCAAAATTAACGCTAAAACCAACACCTGATGAAGAGACAAATGAATAAACTGTTTTTCCTTATATTATTATGCGTTTTGCTGGCGCATAGCTTTGCACAAGAAGCAGGTGGGCTTGGAAACAATGAAACTCCTGTTGAAATTTCTGCCGATCAGACGCTGGAATGGCGGCAAAAAGAAAAACAATATGTGGCCCGCGGAGCGGTTGAAGCAAAACAAGGGGACATCATCATTACCACTGAAAAGCTTGTTGCCGATTACCATGATGATAACCAAGGCGGCAATGCGGAAATTTATAAACTGACAGCAACAGATAATGTCACCATTAAAAATACAGACAGTACGGTCACCGGCGACAGCGCCGTTTATAATGTTGATACAGGCGTTGCCATTGTCACAGGCAAGGATTTAAAACTCACCACGCCTGATCAGATTATCACCGCCAATGAACGCATGGAATATAATACCCTCACCGGATTGGCGAAGGCCGTCGGCGATGCGAAAATTATCCGGGGACCGGATACCTTAAACGCCAAGACGATAACGGCCAATTTTAAAAAGGACGGCAGCGGCAAACAAACCCTGACAACCGCCACTGCCATTGGCAATGTTACCATTACAACCCCGGATGAAGTGCTAACAGGAAATAACGGGGTCTATAACGCACAAAAAAACACAGCTGAAATTACAGGCAACGTTAAAATCACCAGAGGGCCCAACCAACTCGAAGGTGCCCGTGCACAGGTCGATTTAAATACCAATATCAGCAAGATGTATGGCGCCCCTGAAAGTGGAAAGCGGGTTCAAGGTGTTTTTTTTCCTGGGAGCCAGAAAGCAGCTCCATAACATGACAAGATTTTCTAAGCTACAGGAAGTATCCAAAGGATTAACGGCAGAGCATTTATCAAAAAGCTATAAAAAACGCCCTGTTCTACATGACGTCAGCATGAACGTCCAGCGTGGCGAAGCGGTGGCCTTATTAGGGCCGAACGGCGCCGGGAAAACCACCTCCTTTTACATTATGACCGGACTGATTGCTCCGAACAGCGGTCTTGTAAAACTGGATGGGCAAAACATTACAGATCTGCCTATGTACCGCCGCGCGCGACTTGGGATTGGCTATCTTCCCCAAGAAGCTTCTATCTTTAGGGGGCTAAATGTCGAAGATAATATTCGGGCTGTGTTACAGGTTCAAAATCTATCCAATGATAAGCAAGCGCGTTTGTTGGAAGAACTGTTAAATGAATTTTCTATCGCGCATTTAAGACGTACGCCCTCAACCGCCTTGTCAGGCGGGGAAAGAAGGCGTGTTGAGATTGCACGGGCCCTCGCCAGTCGCCCGCAATTTATGTTGCTGGATGAGCCGCTTGCAGGCATCGACCCGATTGCCGTCGGAGACATCCGTACTCTCATTAAGTATCTTAAAACCAAAGGAATCGGCGTTCTTATCACGGATCATAATGTGCGTGACTGCCTCGAGATTGTTGACCGCGCCTACATTCTGCATGATGGGCGGGTTTTAATGGAAGGCACGCCGGATGAAATTATCGCCCATGAAGATGTGCGTAAGGTATATCTGGGGGAAAGCTTTTCGCTTTAATAGCGCTTAAGTTTTCAGTAGTTCATGGTAGACTGTCAGCATGAACGATTTTTCACAAAAACTCGATTTAAGACAATCCCAAAACCTGGTGATGACACCGCAACTGCAGCAAGCAATTAAGCTTCTGCAACTTAATAACCTTGAGATTGCCGATCTGGTCGAAGAGGAAATTGCCCAAAACCCTCTACTGGAAAAAAAAGAAGCAGACCCGAATGACAGTGCTGTCGAAAATTCGCCGCAGCAAAAGGAAAGCAGCACCCCCAATGATGATTTTGATGCAGGATCGGCAATGGCAGATATGGGCGCAGGGGGTACCAGCAGTTTTGATAAACTGGATAATGCCTTTGAAAATTCGATGTCCCGCCCGGAAACATTGCGCGACCATCTGATTAAACAGTTACATGTGAGCATTCATGATCCGCGCGACCAGATGATCGCCGCCTTAATGATTGATCAGCTTGATGAAGCAGGCTATTTGCGCGCCAGCGCCTTAGAGCTTAGTGAACAACTAGGTTGCTCGGTAGAGCGCATTGACAGATTGTTAGAAACATTAAAAGGGTTCGATCCTACCGGTGTTTTTGCCGCTGATCTTGAGGAATGTTTACGTCTACAATTGATCGAACAGGATAAATTTGATACCCCCACAAAAAAACTTTTGGAAAATTTAAATTTACTGGCAGAACATGACCATAAGGCATTGGCAGATATATGCGGCGTCAATACAACCTATCTGCAGGACATCATTCAGGACATTAAAAGTCTTAATCCGAAGCCTGCCGGAGATTTCGACCATTTAGTCGTGCAAACAGCCATTCCTGATGTACTGATGAAACGGCTACCCAAGAATGTCGGCGGCGGCTGGCGGGTTGAATTGAATAGTGAAACCCTGCCAAAAGTTCTGGTCAATAATGAATATTATAAAGAAGTCTCCAGAACCGCCGTCCAGAAAAAAGACAAAGAGTATTTAAGCAACCAGTTGTCTTCGGCGAACTGGCTCGTGCGTTCGCTTGATCAACGGGCACAGACTATCTTAAAAGTGGCAGCGGAGATTGTTGAGCAACAGGACGCATTTTTTAATTACGGGATTGAATTTTTAAAACCCCTCACCTTAAAAGACATTGCCGAAGAAATAGAGATGCATGAAAGTACGGTCAGCCGTGTGACCAATAATAAATTCATGGGCACACCACGGGGAATATTCGAATTAAAATATTTTTTCTCCACTGCCTTAGTCAGTGAAGACGGAACGTCCCATTCCGCTGAATCAATAAGAATGCGTATTCAAGCGCTTGTAAACGAGGAAGATCCGCATAAAGTGCTGTCCGATGATAAAATTGTTGATATTCTGAAATCGGAAGGGGTGGATATTGCCAGGCGGACTGTAGCAAAATACCGTGAAGCGCTTAACATTCCCTCTTCCGTCCAGCGACGGAAAATCAAAAAGAATCAGGCAAAATCGTAAACAGCCTGCTGGGCGGTGGCGTCATTCCCCATTAACTTTTGAATATTTTTTACAAAACTGGGATTTACATCGGTGGCGTAGATATGAAATGAGCCATTATGACTTAAACGGTTTTCTATTTCAGGATGCCGTAACAGATAGTCTTTAAGTTTGGGGGGAATAATTTCATCTTGCGACAATACACGTACGCGATGACGTGTCAGTTCACGTACACGGTCTTTAATCTCAATATAATGGGTACATCCCAAAATAAGACTATCAAGGCCCCGATCAATGAGCGGTTTCAGATAATCTTCAAGCACTAAATTCATATACTTATCGCCATGATGTTCTATCAGCGGCACCAATAACGGAGTCGATTGACCAAAAATTTGGGCTTTTGGTGTTATTTTAGCAATTTCTTCGTCATAAATCTTTGATCGGACAGTATATTCCGTAGCAATCAGTCCGATTTGTGTTGCCCCCAGCTCCGTTGCTGATTCTAAAGTAGGGACGATGACACCCAAAATACGGCGATCGGGGTAATAATTGACAATAAAATCTCTTTGCAAACGTCTTAAGGCCGTCACGCTCGCCGTATTACAGGCAATAACCACCAAATCGCAATTATGAACATCAAACAAATGCTGGATGGCAGATTTAGAAAGCTTGTAAATGGCTTCCATAGAGCGCCCGCCATAAGGAACATTTAAGGTATCGCCCATATAAACATAATCATATTCAGGCAACATCGTGCGTATTGCCCGGGCGACATACAATCCCCCCAGCCCAGAATCAAAAATTCCTATTTTTTTATGCCTTACAGGCTGATGACCGCTCACTTTTTTGACTCTTTTCTTCACATTTCTTCCCTAAAAAGGTTATAATAAAACCATGCACATCATCCAAGATGTTTCTTACGGTAGCGCAGCTCTTATTAAGGGCATGAACGCGCTTTTATATCATACACACAACATATAAAGGAAAAACCATGCAACTTTCTATTCATGGAAAACAAATGGATTTGGGCGACGCCCTTCGTACCCATATTTCAGATAAAATTGAGGACATAAACCAGAAATACTTTAACCGCGCCATCGAAGCCATTGTGACTTTATCGCCCGAAGGCCACGCTTTTGTTAAAACACATATTTCTTTTCGTGTCGGCAAAGACATTATGGTGATGTCGGATGCCCAAGACACAGATCCTTATGCGTCTTTTGATTCAGCCAGTGAAAAAGTAGCCAAACAATTGCGTCGTTATAAAAAGCGTCTGCGTGACCACCATGAAAGACTGGAAGAAGAAAATGTAATTCCTGCACAAAGTTTCGTGATTACACCGGAACCTGAAAATAACGATGAAAACGCTGAACAGGATGATAAATATGAGCCTGTCGTGGTTGCGGATATGGTTACCAATATCCAGACAATGAGCGTTTCCGAAGCAGTGATGCGTTTGGATCTTTCCGGCGAAAATGCCTTGTTGTTCAAAAACGCTCAACATGAAGGCCTTAACCTTGTTTACCGCCGTCAGGACGGAAATGTTGGTTGGGTTGACCCGGAGGGAAACGGATCGGTGCAGCTAAAAAAAGCAGCAAACCAATAACAGAGCATTAACGCCTTGTGAGATGAAAAATATCACCCTTTAAGATATTTTTAACTTTAAATTTGTAAGAAGACCTCAATCAAATTTTTTGAGGTCTTTTTTTATTTTATTTTTTGAATAATGGGCAAAAACAACTTGTCATTTTTGCATGCCTGTTATATCAAAAGGGCAATATTGAACTGTCTTTGAAGGGGAAACAATGACCACCAATATTCAAACTTTATATTTTGATTCTGTTATTCCGGATTTAAAAGCCAACAATGCACAGCAGGTCCTTAAGCGCCTTGCAGAGCATACAGCAAATTTAATTGGCACTTCGCAAGAAAAAATTTTTGATGCCTTAAATGATTTGGAAAAATCTGAAGGATGTGGTGTCGGCCAGGGTATAGCCATCCCCCATATGCGGCTGCCACACCTGACAGAACCTATGGTAATTTTTGCAAGCTTATGCACGCCTGTCTTATTTAATGGCTGTGATGATGATCCTGTTGATCTGATATGTCTTGTTTTATTTCCTGATTATATGGGAGCAGAATATTTAAGCCATCTTTCTATGGTCACACGCGCCATGAAAGATCATAGCTTTTCCGAATCTTTGCGCGAAGCAAAAGACTCTGATGATATTCGTTTTCTTTTAAAGAAAAATAATGAAAAGAAACTAGCCGCTTAAAAATCAGTGCAGCGTCACAGGATATAAATCACTCATACGAACAGCAGCAAGCGCCATATCATATGAATCCATTACAGAAATCTGTGAACCGTCAGCAGCATGGATTGAGAAATTCACTGCTGTCTTATTTACATTATCAACCTGCTTGATGTACGCAATCTGATCCAGACCTACATCACGAAAATCCTGAAGTGTCAGCTCTTTTAAAAAAGCTGATTCGTCTTCATGATTAAAAGAATTATTATCCATGGGCACCCTTTCCTATTATCATTATATCTTAAAACTCATGAACAGGGTCTTAATTTTTTAAAGTTTTCAGACCCTGCGCACACTAAATAATTTTAAGATTTTTTATTGTCAGAGGTTTCTACATCAATAGCCTTGGCAGAAGAAGTTTTGCCATTTGTAGACTTATTCTCTCCTGAAATTTCAATTTTACGGGCCTGGGATTCCGGCTCTTTACGCTCCATATCAATATGGAGCAAACCATTATCGATAGAAGCCCCTTTGACCTCAATGCCATCCGCAAGTACGAAGCTTCGCTGAAACTGCCGGGCCGCAATGCCACGGTGAAGATAAAGTCTGGTTTCATCTTCTTCCTGGCGGCCGCGAACGGTCAATTGGTTCTTATCGACCTCAACATCGAGATCATCCATCGTAAAGCCGGCCACAGCCAAAGTAATGCGAAGGCCGTTTTCATGGGTTTGTTCTATATTATACGGGGGATAACCGTCAGAAGCGTTTTTACGCAAACGGTTAAAAGTTTCTTCAAAATGATCAAAACCCAAAAACATTGGGCTATCAAACAAGGATAGTCTTGTATTCATCGATCTCCTCCATTGAGCAAAATCTGTTACTATGGCTATGCGTACATAACGAAGGCCCGCACCGTGCAGCACCTCTAATTACTATTATAGGAAAAATAAGCGAAAATTTCAAGATTTATGCGGAAATAAGCCTTTTCGAGGGCTTTTTAACCAGCCATCGCTTTCACAAATTTACGGCCGCAATAATGACAGCTTACATGGTCATTTTTATCAAAACGGTACCAAACCTGCGGATGCCCTAAAGAATCCAGACCGCCGTCACAAACCACCTCGTCGACATTCTCATCAACCGTAATGACCTCCGCCGGGATACGCTCATGGACATTGGAATTGGCAGGGGTGGCTTTTTTATTCACTGTTTTTTAACCCTAATGAGTGTTAGATTATATTGTCAAAATGACATGAACCATCTTCTGATTCAAGCCTTAAACAGTTACTCTCATGACGCAGCCTTCTCCCAATTTTGTCGAAAATAGCGCGGTTTTAAAAAATCCTGCCAAATACGAAATTATCGAGGTCGATGTCGCCAAAATTATCAAAAGCTGGAAAAAATCATTATTCAGTTTTGAATGGCTGACGCCGGACGGTAATATCCGTACGCCAGAGCAATTATCCGAGTCTGAAAGACAAAAATATGAAACCGTCCTTAAAGCGTATGAGAATCAGCAAGAATTAGAGCGGCCTATTTTAGGCATTGGAATCATGGATAATGTGGAAATAGGATCACGCCGCGATGTTCTTTTAACATTAAGTGCCCAGAATGTTAAAAAATTGGAGGTACATATAAACAAAAACGACAAAAATGAATTTAACGCCTATTTATAGTTGCCTGCCATAATAGGGCGATTGAAGGCTTTTAATCAACTTTCTCCCAAGTCGTTCCTTCGCGGGTATCTTTAATCTCAATTTTCATCGCTAAAAGCTCGGCGCGGATGGCATCAGCACGGGGAAAATCCTTATTTTCCTTAGCCTCAATGCGTTCTGCCAATAAAATTTCTATTTTTTGAACCTCGTTTTCTGAAAGACCCTCCTCAGAGGCAGAGAACCAATCGGCCGGGCTTTGCTGAAAAAGCCCGGTTAAACCGCCAATGGCCAGCAAAGAAGATTTTAGTTCTGTTCCGTCTTGTTCTTTCAAAATTTTATTAATTTCGGCAATCAGCTGCGGCGTGTTCAGATCATCGCACAACACATTTAAAACGGGGACAGGAACATTTTTATCCTCAACGGAGGTGTCTTTTAACTCATCTAGTTTTCGGTATACTTTATCAAGCAGTTTTTTATTTTGCTGCAGGATATTTTCACTCCAATCCAGCGGTTGGCGGTAATGGGCGCTTAGAAGCGTTAATCGTAACACTTCGCCGGGATATTGATTAATCAGATCGTGCACAAGTAGGAAATTGCCTAAAGATTTGGACATTTTTTCCCCTTCCACCGTAACAAAACCGTTATGGACCCAATATTTGGCAAAACTTTCCGGCGTGGTTGGATGGTTATTGGCACAGCAGCTTTGCGCGATTTCATTTTCATGATGCGGAAATTTTAAATCAGCACCGCCCCCATGAATATCAAAAGGCAGACCTAAATGCTTTTCAGCCATAGCCGAGCATTCGATATGCCAGCCCGGCCGGCCAAAGCCCCATGGACTGTCCCACCCTGGCTGGTCTTTACTACTCGGCTTCCAGAGAACAAAATCTGCGGCATCGCGTTTATAAGGCGCAATTTCTACGCGGGCCCCCGCCACCTGTTCATCGCGGCTACGGCCTGATAACGCCCCATAAGAAGGGTCCGCAGGGACATGGAAGAGTACGTGTCCTTGCGCCTCATACGCATACCCCCCGTCTATCAGCAGGCTAATCTGGTCAATCATTTCCTGAATATGGTCCGTCGCTTTTGGTTGAATATCAGGTAAATTCACCCCCAAGGTGGCCATATCCTCGTTATAGATTTTTGTGTATTTTTGCGTGATAGCAGAAATTTCAAGGCCTTGCTCTTTTGCCGCGATCATAATCTTGTCTTCAACATCCGTGATATTGGAAGCATAAGTAACTTTTGGATAAAGATGCTTTAAAAGCCGCGCCCATAAATCAAAAACCACCGCCATACGGGCATTTCCGATATGTGCATAATTATAGACTGTGGGTCCGCAGGCATACAGACGTACATGCTCCGGATCCAAAGGAATAAACTCTTCTTTTTGACGGGTAAGAGAATTATATAATTTTAAAGACACAACACCCACACGGCATTGAAGCCGTGCCCTTTAATTGTTAATTTCGCAGCAGATTATAAATTTATGTGCAGCAACTGCAAGAGCAGTCTTCCTCGCAGCCCTGATTGCAATTACATTTATCGCATGTACAACAGGCGCAATTGCACCCCGTATGATGTTTTATGTCTTGAGCCATTGGTGTTTTTCCGTCATAAAGTGTCAAACAATAACTAAGCATAGCATAGACATCATGAGTGTTGAAAAATTTGAAAAGCCGCAAAAGGTCTCAAAACCGTCCCGCAAAGAAGCAGAAGCAGCCGTGGAAGTGCTTTTACGGTGGGCCGGGGACGACCCAAACCGCGACGGGCTGAAAGAAACGCCTGCCAGATACGTACGCGCTTTTGAAGAGTTTTTTTCCGGCTATGATGCCGATCCCCAAAAAGAGCTGTTAAAAACTTTTGACGATATTGAAAATTACGACGATATCGTTTTGGTCAAAAATATCGATTTTGTTTCCCATTGCGAACATCACATCGTTCCCATCATTGGAAGAGCACATGTTGCTTATTGGCCGGAGAAGAAAGTCGTCGGCATAAGCAAACTAGCGAGAATCGTCGATATTTATGCCAAAAGATTAACATCACAGGAAAATATGACCCGGGAGATTGCTGATATCATCCATGGGACGCTAGAGGCAAAAGGTTGCGCCGTTACCGTTGACGCCAACCACCAATGCATGAGTACGCGAGGCGTGGAAAAATCGCACTCTTCGACAGTTACCAATCACTTTACCGGTATTTTTAAGGATAATCCTGATGCCCGTCAGCGATTTTTGGAGATGATTCGATAGATGCGTTTTGAGTTGCCCAAATGGTATGACTTGCACGCACATTTTCGCCAAGGACCATGCATGGCGGATTACATTCAAGAACATATTAATATGGGATGCGCCGGGATTTTGGCCATGCCGAATACCAAACCACCTGTCGCTGCCGTTGAAGGTGAAAACACTGAGACATGCTGGAGCATTGAAAATTACCTAAGGGATCTTAAACAGGCAGGAGGAGATGCATTTAGCGATATAATCGTTCCACTTTACCTGACAAAACAAACAACTCCGGAAATGATTGCCAAGGGCGCGCAATCCGGGCTTCTAAGAAGTTGCAAATATTATCCCCCGCATGGCACAACAAATTCAGAGTTCGGGTGTCCTTTAGAAAATTTTATAGGAAATGGCGTCTTTGCCGCAATGGAAGAGGCAGGTGTTATCCTGAACATCCATGGGGAAGAGCATGGCTTAAAAGGCGAAGCGTATTTTAGTCAACACAGCAACGCGGAAGATTATTTCTATCGTGAACGCGTGCCTCAATTGCTGGAAAAATTTCCCGATCTTAAAGTCGTCTGCGAGCATATTACCACCAAAACCGCCGCTGATTTTGTATCCTCGAGTCCGCAAACAGTGGCCGCGACGATCACGCCGCAACATTTGCTTTATACTGTGGCCGATTTATTACAAGGCCTTAAATATCATCTTTATTGCCTGCCATTGGTGAAATTTGAAACTGACCGTCAGGCATTATTAGAAGCCGCTCTATCAGGCGCTGCAAAATTTTTTGCGGGCACAGACAGTGCGCCGCATACTGAAAAAGCGACGCCTTGTGGCTGCGCCGCAGGCTGTTTTACCGGCGGTATTGCCCCGCAACTTTATGCCAAGGCGTTTGATCTGAATGAAACAAATTTTGATAATTTTCAAAATTTCTTGTCTATGAACGGTCCGCGCTTTTATGAACTGGACATATCGAATGAAACTTTTTGGCTGAAAAAAAATCCGCATCAAAATAAAATCATCAAAACGGCCTCCGGTGACATTACCCCCTTAAATATCGGCATGGGAGAAAATACCTTAGACTGGTCTCTCACCTTATAATCTGGATTAAAATTTATAATGACTCAATCTGATGAAACCCAAAACCTAGACGTTAAATTTGATTCAAACGGTCTTATTGCTGCTATCGCGCAGGATAGTGAGACCAAAGAAATCCTGATGCTTGCATGGATGAATGAGGAAGCTTTGGATAAAACCATCGAAACAGGCGAAGCCCATTACTGGAGCCGCTCCAGACAACAACTCTGGCATAAAGGGCAAACCAGTGGCGCTACCCAGATAGTGCAGGAAATTCTTATTGATTGCGATCAGGACGCCATGGTTTTAAAGATTAAACAAAATGGTGTAGGAGCCTGTCATACGGGACGCAAGAGCTGTTTTTACAGGAAATTAGCAAACAATAAGCTCATTTTTATTGATAATTAATTACAAATTAGACCAAAAATAATTAAAATTATTTAAATATAAAAAATCCTATTTATTTCAATAGCTTCGTGCCTTACAATAAGGATGATTTGTTCATCACAAATCATTTATATAAATGTCTTGTTAATCGTTTTCAGCTAAAATTAGAAGATTGAGAAGTGGGGCTATACTTCTATATATAAATGAAAAATTATTGGGGAAATGAAGCGGCTTACTGATGGTTAATTTTAACTTTTCGTCTTTATCGGCCATTAGTAGACAGGATGTCATGAAAGATTCGCTTAGAAAAAATAAGTTTAATGCGCTTGCTTCTGTGAGAAGCTCGTCCTTGCAGATATGGAAGAGCAGATTAAGCCGCCGTATTGCCGTTGTAGTCTTCTTTACTATTTTAATCGTACAAATCGCCATCCTTATCATGAACGTTAAACAGCAGGAAATTAAACTCCTGAATGAAATTCATGAGATCGGACGTTCTGCGATTGCGCCGATGATTGAAACAGCGCCTAACCTGTTACAAAATCCCATTACCCAAGACAAAGCCAATAGCTTAATAAGCTCTACTATCGTTGAAGGGCTGAATATTTACTCCCCTGAAGATTTTATGCTTTTAGGGTCTTATGGAGAACCTATCTCCATCATGATCATGGACAAAGAAAGCGAAAACCGCACCTACAGATCCGCCAACGGAAGTTCTTATGAAGTGGTTTATAGATCAGGTGATTTACGCAAACCTTATATTGTCGTTGCCCGTTTAAATTCAGTAAAAGTAGAAGAATCAATCATTTCGTATGTGCAGCAGGGTATTATAATCATGCTGCTTTTATCGGCTCTTGTAACGACCGTGCTTATGATTGCTTTAGGACATTGGCTTTTAGAGCCTATTTTATTCATGCGAAGCAATCTTATTGCCGCCAGAGAAAATCCGGAAAACCCTAAAATTCCGGAATCGCCTTATGATACGAAAGATGAGATCGGCGAGGCCATCATCATTGCGCAAGGGTTGATCAACCAAAACGCAGAAAATATGAAACAAGTTCGCTCTGCCGCAGAAGATAAGATACATAAGCTTGCTTTTTATGATCAACTGACTGGTCTGCCCAACCGGACATTGTTCAGTCAGAAACTAACGGAAATGGCTTTTGCAAAAGGTGAAAAAACCGCAAAAAGATTTGCCGTTGTCACCCTTGACCTGGATCATTTTAAAGACATCAATGATTCAATGGGACACAACGTTGGGGATGCAATTCTAAGAGGCGTCGGCAAACGGCTAAGAGCATCATTACCTGCAAACGCCGTTGTGGCACGCGCCGGCGAAGACGAGTTCGCTATTACAGTTCCTTTAAGCACGGGCATCAATACCTCACGGGATATAGCGGAAAAAGTTTCCGGTATCATTCGTTCGGAACCGTTCAAAGTTTATAATGAGAATTTTCAAATTCGCAGTTCTGTCGGGGTCGCAACCTATCCGGACGATGGAACAGACCCGAACATTGTGCTTAAAAATGCTGATATCGCCTTAAATCGTGCGAAAGAAGAAGGGCGGGACCGCATCAGTGAATATTCGGAAGATTTTGACCGCGCTGTACAACTACGATTCCAGCTTTTAAGAGATTTAAGAGACGCCCTTGATAAAGATGAATTAACAGTGTTTTTCCAACCCCAGTTTAATTTAAAAACGGGGGACATCATTGGCGCTGAAGCCCTGATCAGATGGTGGAAAAAAGATGGCAGTAAAGAAGGCGGCCAGTATATTTCCCCGGCAGAATTTATCCCTATTGCCGAACAATCGGGTTTAATTGTCCCCATCGGTGAATGGGTGATGAAAGAATCATGTAAACGGGCAAAAGAATGGCATGAAAAAGGAAGAAATATCCGCATTGCCGTAAACGTATCCGGCGCGCAATTCTTCCAATCCGACCTCGTCAAGCATACAGAAGAAGTCTTAAAGGAAACAGGCGTTGAACCGCATTTACTGGAGCTCGAGGTCACCGAAAGCGTGTTCATGGATGATATCGGTGGTGCCGTTAATACTTTAAAGCAACTGCATGAATTAGGCGTTGAACTGGCCATTGATGATTTTGGTACAGGATATTCCTCTCTTTCTTATTTGCGTCAGTTTAGTATTGACCGTCTGAAAATTGACCAGTCTTTCATCCGCAATGCCCTGACCAATACGGATGATGCGGCCATTGCCCGAACAATTATCAATCTTGGCCACTCACTAAACCTGCAGGTTATCGCTGAAGGGGTTGAAACATATGACCATGAACAATTCCTGTTAAAAGAAGGATGTGATGAAGTGCAAGGCTTCAGATATTCCAAACCCGTGCCCAAAGAAGAGTTTTGGCAGTTTGTTGAGAATTATAACGGCTCATTAGACAGTTTTAAGTCCTAAAATTGTAACATGCCTTCATGGCTTATAAAATCTACCTCCCTAATAACTTGCAGCCCGCCTAGCACAGCGCTATAAAAAATCCATGTCATTAACGTCATCACACACACACGCCCTGAGAGGCGAAGCAAAAATACCCGGCGATAAATCCATCTCCCACCGTGCCTTAATGCTCGGCGGGTTGGCGATTGGCGAAACTGTTATTCATGGTCTGTTAGAAGGCGAAGACGTCATCCGGACGGCGGATGCCATGCGCGCTATGGGGGCGGATATTAAAACGGATAAAAACGGCATATGGCGATGTCAGGGTGTTGGTATCGGAGGATTAAAACAACCCGAGAACATTTTGGATATGGGCAATAGTGGCACTTCAACCCGTTTATTGATGGGGCTTGTGGGTGGCCACAATATCACCGTTCAATTTACAGGCGATGCCTCTCTTACAAAACGGCCGATGAACCGCGTGATAAAACCATTGGAAACCATGGGCGCCAAAATTACCGCCTGTGAAGGCGGATTGCTACCTCTTACCATTACAGGCCCCGAAAGCGCCTTGCCGATTGAATACACCTTACCCGTGGCCTCCGCTCAGGTAAAATCAGCTGTGATGCTGGCAGGATTATCAGCGATGGGAAAAACAGTCGTCATCGAAGAAAAGCCAACACGCGATCATACTGAAAATATGCTACGCGCTTTTGGCGTCGAGGTGAGCGTTGAAAAAACAGAAAATGGCGCACAGAAAATCTCTGTCACCGGTCAGCAGGATTTAACAGGCACGGAGATTTTTGTGCCAAGCGATCCCAGCTCTGCAGCCTTTCCAACTGTGGCCGCTCTGCTTCATAAAGACTCTGACGTGAGAATGAAGAATGTCTTGATGAATGAAAGACGCAATGGCCTTTACATCACGCTTATTGAAATGGGCGCCGATATAAGGTTTGAAAATGAGCGTATAGAAGCAGGAGAAAAAGTTGCAGACGTCATCGTCACAGGAAAAAATCAACTGCAGGGAATTAACGTTCCTGCGACGCGTGTCCCAAGCATGGTAGATGAATTCCCAATTCTTTTTGTCGCTGCCAGCTTTGCCAATGGCACCACCACAATGACAGGCCTTGAAGAATTAAGGGTCAAGGAAAGTGATCGTTTATTAATGATGTATAACGGATTGAAAGCCTGCGGTGTGAACGCGGAAATGACTGAAGACAGCATGACGATTTATGGCAACGGTGAGCCACCAAAAGGCGGCGCAATGATTGAAACCGCCCTTGATCACCGCATCGCTATGAGCTTTTTAATCCTGGGTATGGCAAGTGATGACCCCATCACGATTGATGATGCGGCGCCTATTAAAACCAGCTTTCCAAATTTTATTGATCTTATGAATGGATTAGGGGCAAAAATCGGCGAATAAATTAATCGTCAATTTCTTCGAGATCCTCGACACGGTATTGAAGCCAGTTATCAAGATCACGAATGTTCGGCGGCGCTCCGTTTTTGTAAATATAACTATCAATCACATAAATACGGCCGGTTTCAATTTCCACGACGGTTGCGCTGTTATGCGGGTAAACGCCATTCACAAATAAACCTTTATAAACAGGGTCTCCCACTGTGTGGAATTTTAATAAGCCGTCTTTTTCTAAGAAACCCAGAAGTTTTGTCGTATTGATTGTTTCATCGATACAATCCAGTTCATTGTCCGAGGTTTTTTTAATGGGCGCCTTAGGTAAATCTTCGTCTGTGCCGATAGCTTTTCCAATAACAGTTTCCATCTTTGCGACGGCCTGACCGATCTTTTTCCGTTCCGCTTCAGCCGACTTTGACTTCTTTTTGAATATTTTTTGGACACTCTTCCATTCACGCGCCGTGAAACCGAACAGCGTTTTTTGGGAACAGCTATAACCATGGCAATAAATAAACTCTTTTGGGCTGGCATTCGGGTCGGGATAATGCCCCAGATTTAGGCCTGCTGTCTGGCCGCATGAGGTTAAAATAAAAAGAGTGGTGAGAAAAAAGAACCGCATGGCTTTTCTTTACCCCGCTATCGCGCTAAAGACAATATCATGAAAGATTGTAACAACATTGTTATTGCCATCGACGGGCCGGCAGCGAGTGGCAAAGGCTCTTTGGCTAAAAAGCTGGCGGAAAAACTGGATTATGACTTTCTGGATACGGGAAGCCTTTACAGGCGGATCGCCCTTAAATGCCTGCAAAATAAAGTAGACCTTACCGATCATGGCGCAGTGATTAAAATCGCTCACGCCATGGAAGAAGAGTTGGGACAGGCTTATGATGATTCTGCCCTTCGCACCGATAAAGTAGGCTCTACGGCGTCAAAAATAGCGCAAATTCAAGGCGTTCGGGATCTTTTGGTTGATTTTCAGCGCAATTTTGCCCGAAAAGCGCCAAAAGGAGCGGTTTTAGATGGGCGGGATATCGGCACTGTTATCTGCCCAGAGGCCGATATTAAGCTTTTTGTTACGGCAAGCACCGAAAAAAGGGCTGAAAGACGCCATAAAGAGTTGCAATCACGCGGATTAAACGTTACAAACGCGACAGTTTTGGCAGAAATGCAGGAACGGGATGCGCGGGATGCAAGTCGGCTTGATGCCCATTTAACCCCCGACCATGAAGTTAACATGATTGATACGTCTGATATGACTCCAGAAGAAGTATTAGACACGGCAATGAAAATTGTCCGTTCATACAACAAACCCTGATCTAAGCTTACGCTTCCAAAACGTGTATTGAATTTGAGGAAGCGGGCAAAAGCCGGAAAACGTTCTCCCCTTATTCAAAATTTTAACTAAAGAAAGATTTAGTCGAAAATTTTTTCGATTAAAAAGAGGACTATATTATGGCTCAAGCAGCTAAAATGTTACAAGACCGAGAAGAATCAAAAGAGTTTGCCGCTCTTTTGGAAGACTCGTTAAAAGATCAGGCCCTTCAGGGGTCTGTTGTAAAAGGCAGAATTATCGAAGTTCAAAATGATGCCGTCATCGTCGATGTCGGCCTTAAATCCGAAGGACGCATTTCATTAAGAGAATTTGCCACACCAGGACAGGATCCTGAAATTCGTGTTGGCGATGAAGTAGACGTTTTTGTTGACCGTATGGAAGACAGAAACGGTGAAACCGTTCTATCCCGTGAAAAGGCTCGCCGTGAGGAAGCCTGGGTTGAAATGGAAGCTTCTCACAAGAAGAACGAACGCGTGACAGGGGTTATATTTGGCCGCGTTAAAGGTGGTTTCACTGTTGATTTGGGTGGGGCTGTTGCCTTCTTGCCGGGATCACAGGTTGATATCCGTCCGGTCCGTGATGTTTCCCCATTGATGGGCACACCGCAGCCATTTCACATTCTGAAAATGGACCGTGCCCGCGGCAACATTGTTGTCTCACGCCGTGCCGTTCTTGAAGAAAGCCGTGATGAAGCAAGATCAGACTTGATGGATAACATCAAGGAAGGTTCTGTTGTTCAGGGTATCGTCAAAAACATCACAGATTACGGTGCATTCGTAGATCTTGGTGGCGTTGATGGCCTACTGCACGTTACAGACATTTCCTGGAAACGGGTAAACCATCCATCTGAAGTTCTGCAAATCGGACAAAGCATTGATGTTCAGATCATTAAGTTCAATGAAGAAAATCAACGTATTTCCCTCGGCATGAAGCAGCTGGAAACAGATCCTTGGGAAGGCGTGAAAGCCAAATACCCAGAGAAAACCGTGCTGAAAGGCCGCGTAACGAACATTACCGATTACGGTGCGTTTGTTGAGCTTGAAGACGGTATTGAAGGATTGGTTCACGTTTCTGAAATGTCATGGACGAAGAAAAACGTTCATCCGGGTAAAATTATTTCTACTTCCGAAGAAGTGGAAGTGATGGTTCTGGAAGTAGACATGGAAAAACGCCGTATCTCTCTTGGCATTAAGCAGTGTCAGGAAAATCCTTGGGCCGCCGTGGCAGAGAAACATAAAGTTGGTGATACTTTTGAAGGTGAAATCAGCAATGTAACCGAGTTCGGTTTATTTGTTGCGCTGGATGAAGACATTGATGGGATGGTTCATTTGTCTGACATCTCTTGGGAAGATCAAACTGAAGACGCTTTAAAACCTTATAGTAAAGGCGATAAAGTTAAGGTGAAGATCCTTGATATCGATCCGGAAAAAGAGCGTATTGCCCTTGGCATCAAGCAGTTGACAGACGACCCGTTTGAAGGGGCCATGAAAGGCCTTGCCAAAGGTGCCGTTGTTACTTGTACGGTGTCTAACGTTACGAGCGGCGCTGTTGAAGTGACTGTGAATGATGGTGTGACAGGCGTTATCAAAAAAGCTGATCTTTCCCGTGAAAAATCAGAGCAACGCACAGACCGTTTTGCCGTAGGTGAAAAAGTCGATGCTAAGATCACTGCCGTGGACCATAAGAAACGTCACCTGACACTTTCTATCAAAGCACGTGAAATTGATGAGGACAAACAAGCTCTTGAAGAGTTTGGATCAACCGAATCAGGGGCCTCTCTTGGGGATATCCTTGGCGCCGCCTTAAGCAGTTCTAAAGACTCAGACGCAAAAGCGTCAGATGCTGAAGAAAAGCCAAAAGCAAAGAAAAGCGCAGCCAAGAAATCTGCCAAGAAAACCGAAAAAGAAGCGGAAGAAGGCATTCAGGCTGACGAAAAAGCAACAGAAGAGCTAAAAGACAGCAAAGACGCTTAATTCGCTTTTTCAGACATAATATTATGAATAAAAACCGCTCTTTTTAAAAAAGGGCGGTTTTTTCGTAAAAAAACTAAAATTTCCTGCGTTTTCAATGTTTTGCCGAATCTTTTCCTTGACGCCCCCCTTAAAATAGGGGCATCATAATTAATATATTCACAGATTAAGTACTTTGTACCACATAGCGTTTAAAGACAAAGTCAGCAAGGAGTTGTAAGAGATGACAAAGTCGGAGCTCATACAGAAATTAGCGGAGAGAAATCCGCATCTTTTCTTGCGCGATATCGAAAAAATCGTTGATACGGTATTTAACGAAATCACTGCTACCCTTGCAAAAGGTGACCGGGTTGAACTTCGTGGTTTCGGTGCTTTTTCCGTGAAACACCGTGACGCGCGCACAGGCCGCAACCCACGTACGGGTGAAACTGTTCAAGTAGAAGCAAAAAGACTGCCTTTCTTTAAAACAGGTAAAGCGCTGCGTGAAAAACTGAACGAAGATAAAGACGACCTTCAAAGTAAAGAAGACGATTTTTACAAACCATTTTCTGAATAAACCAGATTTAATATGACTCTGCTACGATGGATTGTAACCCTCCCCTTAATTATCGGGGCTGTGTTGTTTGCAATGGCAAACGCCCAACCCGTGACATTTAATTGGAATCCTTTTCAAACGGAAACACAATTACCGCTTTATGCTGTTTCTTTCATGTTTCTGGGCATTGGTTTTTTTATCGGCGCCTTGGCCGCGTGGGTGGGTATGCATGCCACAAGACGGGAATGCCACCGCCTCAAAAAAGAAAATAAACAATTGGAAAAAGATATTAATATCGCCAACGAAAAATTAATCGAAGAATTATCCAAAAAAGACACCAATATTAGAGCAATTAATCACGATGACCTGTAACACCCCTGTATTTTGTGCCGTTGATAAACCAAATATTGAGGCCGCTATAAAACTTTGTGATGTAGTACAAGAAACCGGCATTGGCATTAAACTGGGGTTGGAATTTTTTAATGCGCTTGGCCCCCAAGGCGTAAAAGAAATTCAAACAAGATTCCCCGGCATTCCTGTCTTCATGGATATGAAATACTACGACATTCCCAATACGGTCGCAGGCGCGGTAAGAGCCGTATCAGAAAATTTAAAACCTGCTTATCTTAATGTTCATGCATCCGGTGGCTTGGAAATGATGCAAGCAGCAAAAGAGGCCTGCGCCCCGGAAACAAAACTGATAGCGGTCACTATCTTAACAAGCTTTGATGAACAGGGAATGCGCGGGGCAGGATACAAAGACAATATCCGTGAACGTGTCGTTGAAATGGCCAAGCTGACACAAAAAGCAGGACTGGACGGCATTGTTTGCTCCTCCCATGAAATAGACGTCATTCGCAAGGAATGCGGAAAAGACTTTGTCCTTATGGTTCCGGGCATACGCCCTGCAGGAAGTAATACAGATGATCAGAAACGCGTTTTAACACCCAAAGAAGCCATTGACAAAGGAGCCACACATCTGGTTATCGGGCGCCCTATTTCCCAGGCAGACAATCCGCTCAAGGCGGTTCAAGACATATTGACTTCGTTGGAGGCATAATGGCCAAAACAATCATCGGTGTGATGGGGCCGGGAAGCAAACCGACAGAAACCGATCTCCAAAATGCCTATATGATCGGCAAATTTGCCGCGCAAAACGGGTGGACAATTTTAACCGGCGGCAGCAAGGCAGGCGTCATGCACGCTGCGCTAAAAGGGGCGAAAGATAATAGCGGAGAAACCATTGGTATCTTGCCTTCCTATGATAAATCTACAGCCTCGGAATATGCAGACCACGTGATCGTTACGGGCATGGGCAGCGCACGTAATAATATTAATGTCCTGTCCAGCGATGTTATTATTGCTTGCGGTATTGAAGCAGGAACGCTATCCGAAGTGGCGCTTGCGTTAAAAGCAGGGAAAATTGTCATTCTGTTAACGCAAAATCAAAAGGGCATCGCGTTTTTAAAAGACCTGGCGCCTAAACAAATTTTTGCCGCAGAAAATATTGAAGCAGCAGCAGCGGCCTTAAACAAGTTGTTAAAAAATGATCCAAGTTAAAATTTGCGGTTTATCAACACCGGACACCATCACAACGGCCCTTGAAAACGGAGCCGATTTTATCGGGCTGGTTTTTTATCCCCCCTCCCCGCGGCATGTTGATCTGGAGGTGGCCCAATATCTGGCTGCTTTTATTCCATCACAGGTGACCCTTGTCGGCCTTTTCGTCAATCCGGATGATACACTATTAAGCGATGTTCTGGACGTCGTGCCCTTAAAGATGATCCAGTTACATGGAGAAGAAACACCCGCGCGCGTCAATGAGATTAAAAATAAATTTAACCTTCCTGTAATGAAAGCCCTTCCGATTGAAAAGGAAGAAGATTTAAAGAATATCCCGCTTTATGAAGGTATTGCCGATTGGTTTTTATTTGATTCAAAAGGCAAAACCCTGCCCGGCGGCACCGGTACGGCTTTCGACTGGACCTTATTAAAAAGCTATAAAAGCAAGACACCCTGGATGCTGGCGGGTGGCCTGGGGGCTGAGAATATCAACCAAGCACTTGAAATGCTCTCTCCTGACGCTCTGGATGTCTCCAGCGGGGTCGAATCTTCAAAAGGCGTGAAAGATACGCAAAAAATTCAGGCTTTCATTCAGGCTGCAAAAAAGGCATAACATTGCTTTATGAATACAAAGATCAAACCTTCTCCGGCTAACTCTCTTCGCAGTGGCCCTGATGAAAAAGGACATTTCGGCCTGTATGGCGGTCGGTATGTTGCCGAAACTCTTATGCCCTTAATCCTAAGCGTTGAAGAAGAATGGCACAAAGCGCGCGATGATGAAGCTTTTTGGGATGAATTTCACGCTCTCGCCCAAGATTACATCGGGCGCCCGTCACCTCTCTATTTTGCAAAAGCCACAACAGAACATTACGGCGGCGCAAAAATATATTTTAAACGGGATGAGCTAAACCACACAGGCGCCCACAAAATTAACCATTGTTTGGGGCAGATTCTGGTTGCACGCCGCATGGGTAAAAACCGTATTATTGCGGAAACAGGGGCAGGACAACACGGCGTGGCCACAGCAACGGTCTGTGCGCTATTTGACATGCCTTGCACCGTCTTTATGGGAGAGGAAGATGTTGAGCGTCAAAAACCCAATGTTTTCCGGATGAAATTACTGGGGGCCGAAGTGGTTCCGGTGTCCTCAGGGTCCGGTACACTGAAAGATGCAATGAATGAGGCCCTCCGCCATTGGGTCGCGCATGTGGAGGATACATATTACCTCATCGGCACTGTCGCAGGGCCGCATCCGTATCCTGAAATGGTGCGGGATTTTCAATCCGTGATCGGCACTGAGACAAAACAGCAAATGATGGAGAAAGAGGGACAGCTTCCAAATTCTCTTGTTGCGTGCATTGGCGGCGGATCGAACGCTATGGGGCTTTTTCACCCGTTTCTGGACGACCCTGATGTGCAGATGTTTGGCGTGGAAGCAGGCGGTCATGGCGTTGATACCGACAAACATGCTGCCAGTTTAACAGGCGGTGCTGCAGGGATACTTCACGGTATGCGCAGCTACTTCCTGCAGAACGACGACGGACAAATTACCGAAGCCCACTCGATCTCTGCGGGGCTTGACTATCCCGGTATCGGGCCGGAGCATGCGTATCTGCATGACATTGACCGTGTCAACTATGTTTCTGTTACAGATGATGAGGCATTAGAAGCTTTTAAAATGCTAGCGAAACTCGAAGGCATTATTCCGGCACTTGAACCCTCACATGCTTTCGCGCATGTCATGAGAATGGCTCCCGACCTGCCTAAAGACCACATTATTGTGATGAATTTGTGCGGGCGCGGAGACAAGGACATTTTCACTGTGGCTGAAAAGCTGGGAATGGAAATATGACGTCCCTTTTCGTAAACGCTACGACAAAGTATTATAATCAGATTGATAAAACGGATCCAAAACCAATGACACGAATTCAAAAGCGGTTTGAACAATTAAAAAGCGATAATAAAAAAGGGCTGGTTACTTTTATTACGGCAGGCGATCCGGACGCGGATAAATCGCTTTCAGTACTCAAATCTCTGCCGGCCAATGGCGCAGATTTTATTGAAATCGGTATGCCTTTTACCGACCCGATGGCCGATGGCCCCGCCATTCAGGCAAGTAATTTACGAGCATTGGCGAAAGGCATGAGTTTAAAAAAGACCCTCGAATTGCTTAAGAAATTCAGAGAAGATGATCAGGACACCCCCGTCATTTTAATGGGTTATTTCAATCCGATTTATGCTTATGGCTGTGAGGCTTTTATTGAAGAAGCCAAAAAGGCAGGGGCGGACGGCCTTATTATCGTTGATTTACCGCCTGAAGAAGATGAAGAATTACGTCTTCCGGCACAAAAAGCAGGCCTTGATCTTATAAAACTGGTCACGCCCACCACCAAAGGGGAGCGACTACAAAAGGTTATTCATAATGCCAGCGGCTTTTTATATTATGTTTCTATTACCGGAGTCACGGGCACGAAATCCGCGAATATTGACGAAGTCGGCAAGCATATTAAGGATATTAAAACCAAAACCGATTTACCGGTTGCTGTCGGTTTTGGCATTAAAACAGCGGAAGATGCCCAAAACATGTCAAAAATTGCTGATGCGATCGTTGTCGGCTCCGCGATTGTCGATAATATTAATGAAAATCAAGATGATAACGGCCTACCTGATATCATCGGAAAACAGATAAGAACATTAAAAGAAGCAGTTTAGTTTGCTTTCCTCCCCTTTTTTACGCTAAAAAGGCCTCTGAGTTACAGCCCTCAGACGTGATAACGTGAGGGACGCATTCATTAAGCAAAATGAAAGTAGTTATAACATGAACTGGTTAACAAACTTTATCCGTCCAAGTATTCGCTCCATTGTTGGAGATCAGAAAGATGTACCTGATAATTTGTGGCAGAAATGCCCCTCTTGTGAGGGGATGCTTTTCAGTAAAGAACTGAATGCCAATCAGAATGTGTGTTATCACTGTGATTATCATATGCCGATTAAGGTACAAGACCGTCTTCAAGGATTGTTTGATAATGGAAAATTTGAAAAAATATCCCTGCCTGATGTACCCTATGACCCCTTAAAATTTAAAGATAAGAAAAAATATGCCGACCGCCTGAAAGACACCAGAAGTAAAACAGGCGAAAAAGACGCCATTGTGGTTGGTAACGGTAAAATTGGCGGTCAGAATGCGGTTGTCGCCGCTTTTAATTTTGCGTTCATGGGCGGCTCTATGGGAACAGCCGTGGGCGAAGGCATTGTCCGCGCTGCCGAAGAAGCCGTAAAGAATAAAGCAGCCTTGGTTATCGTCCCGGCCTCTGGCGGCGCAAGAATGCAAGAAGGTATGCTGTCCTTGATGCAGATGCCACGGACCATTATTGCAGTTGATATGGTAAAAGAAGCCAAACTGCCCTACATCGTCCTTTTGGCCAACCCGACAACAGGGGGCGTAAGCGCCTCTTTTGCGATGGTGGGGGATATTCATATTGCAGAACCCGGCGCCACCATTGGGTTTGCCGGACGCCGTGTGATCGAAGAAACGGTTCGGGAAACCTTACCGGATGATTTCCAGACGGCTGAATATCTATTAGAGCACGGCATGGTTGATATGGTTGTGGATCGTAAAGATCTGAATGCAAAAATCGGCCAGTTACTGGGGCTTATGATGGTAGGAAAAAAGCCTTATGAAGCAAAATCACCCAGCAAGGCCAATAAAAAGAAAAACGGTAAAACCACCGCCAAAGCGTCGAAATAACAATTCGTCTTCGTATTTGAAACAGCAGAAACTTCATAATAAAAGCAACGATCCAAGATTGGAAAAACATCTTGAGGACCTGCTTTCTCATCTTTATTTTTTTCATAAAAAAGAAATAGATTTGTCGCTTAAACGTGTTGAGAGATTCCTTGCGCAGCTTGGAAATCCGCATTTAAAGCTTCCCCCCGTCATTCATGTGGCCGGCACAAACGGAAAAGGATCGACACTGGCGACCTTACGCAGCCTGTTGGAAGCAAGCGGCAAATCCGTTCATATGATGACATCACCGCATCTTGTGCATCCAACAGAACGTATCCGGCTGGATGGCATACCTATCACGACACAGGCACTTATTGATGTTCTTCAGGAATGCCTGAACATTAATCATGACGAGCCAATAACCTTTTTTGAAATGTTTACAGCGGCCGGCTTTTTAGCCATGTCACGTCATCCTGCGGATTATGTCTTATTAGAAACGGGTATGGGCGGAAGACTGGATGCAACGAATGTTATCCCGAAACCTGCCTGTACCATCATCACAACGATATCAAAAGACCATGAAGCATTTTTGAGCAGTGACCTGAAAATGATTGCCGCGGAGAAAGCTGGCATCATGAAAGCGGGCGTGCCGTGTGTGATTGGGCATCAAACGGACACAGCAATTCATACAGGGGTTTTAGACGTTTTTCACAAACTATCCCAATCTTTATCCCCAGAGGCGCCTTTGTTCCAGCATGGATCAGAGTGGTCAGTAAAGGCGGTTCATGACAGTCTCATTTATGAATTTCTGGGCGAGGAAATCACGACAGATTTGCCGAATCTGTTAGGAAAACATCAGGTCTATAATGTGGGTGCAGCGTTAACCGCCTACCGGATCATCATGGATCAAGCTTATGATGCAAAAATTTTATCCCCTGCTTCTGCCATTCCCCCCCATGTGAATCCTTTGAAGAATATTTTTTGGCCGGGGCGTCTTCAAAAGCTGGAAGGCCATCCCCTTAATCATCTTGTTTCAGATGACACGGAAATCTGGATTGACGGGGGGCATAATGATAGCGCGGGATACTTCCTCGCCCAGCAAGCGAAGGTGTGGCAGGAAGAAGATTCAAAACCATTGGATATTATTCTTGCCATGGTCGACCGAAAAAAGCCGGAAGATTTTATCAGCCCTTTTATACCCTATGCCCATTCAATTACCGTCACAGAAATCCAAGGCGAGGACAGCACCTATAAAAGCCGGGATCTGTATGATGTTCTGGCCCCATTAAATATAGAAAATCTTTTTATAGCTGACACCGTTGAACAAGCCTGCCACAATCTTTCCCAACAATCCGGCCACCGGATTTTAATCACGGGATCGCTATATCTTTTAGGCACTATTTTAAACTGATTTGCCCTAATAATGCCCTACAAGCGCCTTTAAGATGGACATTTTCATACCTACAGTTATGGTGAATAAATTCTAGGAGAAACTTTTAATGTCACAAAATATTGCCTTAGTGGACGATGATCGAAATATTCTAACCTCTGTTTCCATGTCGCTGGAAGCAGAAGGGTTTAATGTTAAAACCTATAGTGACGGGGAAGAAGGATTAAAAGGCATTACGTCTAATCCACCCGATCTGGTTGTTCTGGATATCAAGATGCCCAGAATGGATGGCATGGAGGTGCTTTCCAAACTACGGGAAACCTCTGCGCTTCCCGTTATTTTCCTGACATCAAAAGACGATGAAGTAGACGAGGTCATCGGTCTGCGTATGGGCGCAGATGATTATATTACCAAACCTTTTTCTCAAAGACTGCTTATTGAACGTATAAGGGCACTATTACGCCGCCAGCAGCTTCAAAAGGAACCGGTGAATGAAAACAAATCAGATGAAATTATTGAACGTGGCGATTTAACTCTCGATGATTCCCGTCATTTATGTGCGTGGAAAGGCAATGCCGTTAACCTTACTGTGACAGAATATCTGCTGGTCAAAGCTTTAGCCCAACGTCCCGGACACGTTAAAAACAGAGATCAGTTGATTGATTTGGCATATGGTGAGAATATCTATGTTGACGATAGGACAATTGATTCCCACATAAAGCGTGTCAGAAAAAAATTCAAAAATGTCGACAAAGAATTCAACCAGATCGAAACCCTCTACGGGATCGGCTATCGATATAAAGAATAAGGTACTTTTTCCCCTTTTTAGACGAAAGAGGGAAAAACTCTCTTTAAAAGATCACCGCCCCATTGACCAGAGATGGAATTCTTCTTCAGAAAAAATGAGTTCCCTCACCGTACGTATCCTGTCGGTGAATATCATTGCCATTATGATTTTGGGATTAGGCATTCTTTATTTGGGAGAATACACCGACAGCCTGATTGAAGGAGAACTGGAGTCGATGCGCGCCGAAGCGAGGTTTTTCTCGGGCGCCTTATCAGAAGGGGCCGTGCGGCCTGTTTTTCAAATATCGCCCAATCCTTATGACAATCCGATTGAAATCGAAGCGATGAAACCGGACCTTGCACGGCGTATGATGCGCCGTCTGGGGGAAAATGCCACCAGCGAAGCCCGTCTTTTTAGTGTTGATGGCGGTGTCCTCGCAGATACAAGCCGACTTATCGGAACAGAAAACGACATTCAAATAGAACAGCTTCCTGCCCAGCCAACACCTTTAAGCATTAATGCGCTATTTGATCAATCGGCCGCCCGGTTCTTAAGCCTGATTCCCATGCAAACCAAGTTGCAGTCCTTTCCTTCACAAACACTGAATAATATCGATAGTTTCCCTGATAGCCGGGCTGCCTTATTGGGCAGTATCAGTGCCAGCGCTTGGGAAGCAAGAGACGGCTCCATTATCCTCACGGCCGCAGCCCCCATACAAAAAGTAAAACAGGTGTTGGGGATTGTCCTTTTGGTGCGGGATGGATCAGAGCTGGAGAAAAAGATTGCGGATATTCGCGTCGATGTCTTCAGGGTTTTTCTAGGCTCTCTTGGCATTACGGTTATGCTATCCATTTATCTTTCCGGTCTTATTGGACGGCCGTTAAAAAAACTGGCAATGGCAGCGGAAGCCGTGCGTATCGGAAAAGGACGGCATGTAGAAATACCCGATATGAGCGCCCGGGGCGATGAAATTGGCGAACTGTCGCTTGTTCTGCGGGATATGACCCACGCCTTATGGGATCGCATGGATACCATTGAACGCTTCGCAGCCGATGTCTCGCATGAAATTAAAAATCCGCTTACTTCTTTAAGAAGCGCCGTCGAAACGGCAGCCCGTGTCAATGATGATAACAGCCGTAAAAAGTTAATGGACATTATCCATCATGACGTACAACGGCTCGACCGTCTTATAAGTGACATTTCAAGCGCCTCCCGTCTTGATGCTGAACTATCGAGAGATGAAATGGACGATGTGGATATCAAATCCCTTCTTTATAAACTGCGGGATGCCTATAAAAAACCAATGGACCGTGCGCGCAACATTTCTAATGGCGATAATGAAAAAATTATCGTCGATCTGCCGGACTCGCAAAATATAATCGTCCGGGGCAATGAAGACCGGCTTGGTCAGGTCTTTGGAAATTTAATCAGCAATGCCTTATCTTTCACCCCGGACAACTCTTCCGTGCATATTTCCGCCATAAAAGAATCAAACGATGTAGTTATTTCCGTATTAGACAAAGGGCCGGGTATTCCGGAATCAAAAATCAGCGAAGTTTTTGAACGCTTTTACACAGAACGCCCCCATGAAAATTACGGCGGCCATTCCGGCCTTGGCTTATCCATTTCCAAGCAAATTATTGAGGCGCATGGCGGTGATATCTGGGCAGAAAATATCACTGATGAGAAAGGCAACAGGATAGGAGCAAAATTTAATGTGAAGCTGGCCTGTATATGATGGAAAAGGAAATATATGCCCTGATTGGTGTTGTTTTTATGTGCGCCAGTTACAGCATATATATTTTTTCCATCTACAAAAGGAACACAAGGCCGCATCCGTTTTCCTGGTTCATATGGGGACTTCTCACTGCAATAGGTTTTTTTGCACAAATGTCTGATGGCGGTGGCATTGGCACGGTGATCACTGGTCTATCAGCCTTTATTTCCTTTGGCATAGCCTTCATCGGCTATTTAAAACGCAAACACATTATTATATCAAAAAGCGACCTATGGGCTTTCGTATTTTCTTTAACCGCCATTCCCTTATGGTACATTACCGGTAATGCTCTTTGCTCCGTTATTTTAATTACAATTATTGATATTGCCGGGTTTTATCCCACCTACAGGAAAAGCTGGTATAAGCCGGATCAAGAATCCGCTTTAAGTTTTGGCTTGGGAGGCTGCAAGCATGCGTTCACAATATTAGCATTGGAAAATATTTCTGTTATTACAGCATTGTTTCCTTTTTCTTTAGTCTTAACCAATTTTGGGTTAATAATGATTATCTATTTCAGACAAAAAACCGCAAATCATGCCGAATAAAGAAATTCTTATTGTTACAGGCCTTTCAGGAGCGGGAATGTCATCCGCTCTTAAAACGCTTGAAGATATAGGATATGAGGTTTTAGATAATTTTCCTTTAGCCTTAATTGAAAATCTTACCGAAAAACCAACAGAGCGGCCTATTGCCATTGGCGTGGACAGCCGCACCCGTCACTTCAGTGCGGCAAAATTAAAAAAGGCAGTAAAAAAATATAACGCGACTTTGGTTTATATGACATGCAAGCATTCTATTCTACAAAAACGCTTTACCGAGACACGGCGTAAACATCCCCTGGCACAGGACAGACCTGTCAGTGATGGTATTAAAAAAGAAGAAGAATTGTTGTTACCAATAAAAAATGAAGCAGATCTGGTCATTGATAGTACCGAGCTGTCAATTCACGATTTAAAACGTATTATTGAAGGCCATTTTTCGCAACAGAACAAACAAAAACTAACCGTTACCTTAACGTCTTTCGGTTTTCGCAATGGGGTGCCGCGCGATGCAGATATCGTAATGGATGTCCGGTTTTTAAAAAATCCGCATTGGGATAAAAAATTGAAAAAATTTACAGGCCTGGATAAAAACGTTGGTGAATATATTGAAAGAGATGGAAGTTTTGAGATTTTTTTAAAGAATTTTCAAAATTTGATCGAACCTCTTTTCGAGCGTTTTAATCATGAAGGAAAAAGTTATTTGACCATTGCAATAGGATGTACGGGCGGCAAACACCGGTCTGTTTACACCGTTGAAAAACTCGCCAAGTGGCTTAAAAAATCAAATGTTAAAACCCATGTAAAGCATAGGGATATGCCGATTTAACTCAAGCCCGGACCACCGCGCGTTGGAAAAGACGGGTCAACATTTAAAACAGGCCCTTGAAAATCTTTATCAGAAAAACTTTCAAGCGCTTGCGGCACAAGTGTGCCAATTAGTTCCATAGTAGTTACCATTACAATACTTCCTCTTCATCACATTCAAATCTAAAAAGAGCATTTTCTTTAGAAACCCCTTGTTGCTCTAATTTATAAAACAGTATTTTTGTTTTATTCTCTTCATCACGTTCACTAACAACATGATATAAAATTCGGCTTTTTGTTTCGTGGCCTAAATCCATCAAACGCTTACGACCATTTAATAAAGACACGAGATTCATCACTTTTTGCTCTGAAAGCTTAATGTCCTCTTCTTTATCCAAAACCGTATAATCACCAATTGGTTTGGGTTCATGGGCAATCATTTCACGTTTAAGTATCAAAAAAGCCCTTTCATTCACGGGTGAGCGCTTATACGCATAAGTAGGCACCCGACTCTCACTATTAAAATCTTGTGTTTGCATTTCATTCCCCTCTAGTTCCTGCAAATGAAAAACCTTGCTTTTGCAGTCCTTAGACCTTAATTCTTAGCAGCAAAAAGTTAACAAACCACTAAAGTATTTACATATTATATATAAAAGA
Source organism: uncultured Micavibrio sp. (assembly GCA_965216405.1). GTDB lineage: Bacteria > Pseudomonadota > Alphaproteobacteria > Micavibrionales > Micavibrionaceae. The sequence goes on from OZ244161.1 coordinate 1,108,517, forward strand.
CTGAGACAAACTGATGAGTGCCGAAGCGAAAACAATAGAACATGATTATAAAGTAGCCGATATTTCCTTAGCGGAATGGGGCCGCAAGGAAATAGATCTTGCCGAAGCAGAAATGCCGGGTTTAATGGCATTGCGTGAAGAATACGGCAAACAACAACCTTTAAAAGGAGCCCGCATCGTTGGGTGTCTCCATATGACTATTCAAACGGCCGTATTAATTGAAACCCTTCAGGCACTGGGCGCAACAATCCGCTGGAGTTCGTGTAATATCTTTTCAACGCAGGACCATGCTGCGGCTGCCATTGCCGCCACAGGCACCCCTGTATTTGCCTGGAAAGGGGAAACGGAAGAAGAATATGAATGGTGTATACACCGGACAATTAAAGGTCCTGATGGCTGGACACCGAATATGATTCTGGACGATGGCGGTGATTTGACCAAGATCATGCACGAAGAATATGCCGACATCATGGATGAGATTAAAGGAATCTCTGAAGAAACGACCACCGGTGTACTACGGTTGTATGAGATGGAAAAAGCGGGCACTTTAAAAGTCCCTTCTATTAATGTGAATGATTCTGTCACCAAATCAAAATTCGATAACAAGTACGGCTGCCGGGAATCATTAGTGGATGCTATTCGCCGTGCGACAGATATTATGCTGGCCGGGAAAATTGCGGTTGTAGCAGGGTATGGAGATGTGGGGAAAGGGTCTGCCGAATCTTTGAAATCACAAGGTGTACGCGTCATGGTCACAGAAGCAGATCCGATTTGTGCCTTGCAGGCCGCTATGGAAGGTTTTGAAGTCGTCACCATGGAAGATGCCGCAAAACGCGCCGATATCTTTGTGACAGCCACAGGCAATAAAGACATAATTACGATGGATCACATGCGTGAAATGAAAAATAATGCCATTGTTTGCAACATTGGCCACTTTGATAATGAAATCCAGACACAGCCATTACGCAACCTTAAATGGACAAATATTAAACCGCAGGTGGATCAGGTGGAATTTCCTGATGGAAAATCTATTATTCTTTTGGCGGAGGGCCGTTTGGTAAATCTAGGGTGCGCTACTGGCCACCCGTCTTTTGTTATGAGTGCTTCTTTCACAAACCAGACACTGGCACAGATTGAACTTTGGAATAACAACGATCAGTACGAAAACAAAGTGTACGTGTTGCCCAAACATCTTGATGAGAAAGTAGCGGCTCTTCACCTTGAAAAGGTCGGCGCGAAACTGACAAAGCTTTCCAAAGAACAGGCAGATTATATTGGTGTTGGTCAGGAAGGCCCCTTCAAAAGCGATAGTTACCGCTACTAATTATAAATTCTTTTTAAGAAAACCGGTAAAGGCCTCTGTAAAACGAGCTTTACTGGTTTTTATTATTTTTTTAGCCGCCCGCCACGGGATATGCGCGGCTCTCTAAAAATAACTTTGCCAGAGTAAGCTTTTTCAATATGTTATTATCAGTATACAGACAAATCTTAGGACATAATTCATGACAGTTAAACTTTTATTCCTGGCCGGGAGCGCGCGTAAGCACTCCTACAATAAAAAACTTGCGCATCAGGCCTATTCTATTGCCAGCGAAAAGCAGGTGGAAACCACTTATATCGATCTAGCCGATTTTGATATGCCTATCTACAATGGTGATTATGAAGATGAAAAAGGGCTCCCCGAAAACGCAATTAAGTTGAAAAAACTTTTTTGTGAACATGACGGTTTTTTTATCTCTTCCCCGGAATATAACAGTTCAATCACCCCTTTATTAAAAAATTCACTGGATTGGATTTCCCGCAAACATGAAGAAAATGAAAAAAACCTTGTTGCTTATAAAGGTAAAGTGGCCGGCCTTGTTGCCGCCTCCCCCGGCGGTCTTGGCGGGTTAAGAGGCCTTGTCACTTTACGCATGATGTTAGGCAATATCGGCGTTACAGTTATTCCTGAGCAACTAGCCGTTTCTGCCGCACATGAGGCATTTGATGAGAAAGGCCTTCTTAAGGATGAAAAGCAGGTGAAAATGCTAACCAATGTTGTAGAATCATTTGTCCAGACAACTAAATCCTTAAAGAAATAATGTATATTTTAAGACTCCAATGTGATGATAAACCCGGCATCGTCGCTGCCGTAGCAACATCTTTGAGTAATCATCAATGTAATATTGAAGAATCCTCACAGTTTCATGAGCCTGCGTTAAATAAATTTTTTATGCGTATCGTCTTTAAGCCCCTTGAAAAAGGTTGTCTTGAAAGCTTTACGGAAAGATTTGAAAACATAGCCGCAGACTTTTCAATGTCTTGGCAAATTTGCCCGCTGTCACAAAAGCTCAAAACACTTCTCATGGTCTCACAGCATGATCATTGTCTGAATGATCTATTATACCGCTGGCGCTCTGATCAATTGCCTATTGATATTACGGCGATTATATCAAATCACCAAATAACCAAGGATTTAGCCGAATCCCATGAATTACCTTTTCATTATTTGCCTATAGACAATAAAGAAGCCCAAGAAGAAAAGGTCAGAAACATTATTGAAGAGACGGATTCTGAACTTATCGTTCTTGCCCGTTATATGCAGATTTTATCCGAAGATTTCTGCACCTCATATAAAGGGCGTGTTATCAATATCCACCATTCTTTCCTGCCCGGCTTTAAAGGGGCGAAACCTTATCACCAAGCCTATGAGAGGGGGGTAAAAATTATTGGCGCCACCGCCCATTTTGCAACCGCCGATCTTGATGAGGGGCCCATCATCGCCCAAGATATTGTCCCTGTGGATCATAGCGACACACCACAAAAAATGCAGGTGGTCGGGCAAGATACGGAATCAAGGGTTTTGGCGCGCGCCATCAAGCTCTATGCCGAACGACGGATATTTTTACAAGGCGGCCGTACTATTATTCTTTGATTATTTTTTGAAGCCGATTTAGACTCTTTTTATGTCACAGGCCATTCGCCAAAATCCTCTACGTCATTTTCTGGGCTCTTTAACCGGAGCGGATAGCCTGCAGGTTGAAAAAAACAGACTGGAAGCTTTTCTGGCGGCATTTCCGGGAGAGTATTGCGGCTTTGCGAATGATGGTAGCGTGATCTACAGTCAGGGTTTTCTATCCTTGTTATCGCTATCCAAAATAGAATCCATTACAGACATCCAAAAGGCGTTAAGCCCCTCTGACTCCCCGATCCTTGAAGGAGTTTACAATGATTTAAAAGTCGCTTCCCGCCCTTTTTCAATAGACGTACAAACAGAAAATAATAAACATACACTTCGTATAACTGGCAAAACCGGTCAAGATACCCAGAATAATGCGCATTATAATATTCTATGGTTAGAAGATATAACGCTGGCCCACCGCCAAATTGAAGAAACAAAGAAATTAAATCATAAGTTTTCTGCAGAAATAGACCAGTTGCAAACGATCGTAAGCGTCTTGCCCTATCCTGTGTGGATGCGCAATGAGGCAAAAGAAATTGTCTGGTGTAATGAGGCTTATACCAATCTGTTTGATTTAAATAGACAAGAAATCATCCAGCAACAAGTTGAGCCTGCTTTTACCCATCAGGACAAAAAAGTTAAAAAAAGCCTGAAAGAATTAGCCGCCAAAACCCAGATTGATCACCAACCAATCACCTCAAAAGGTTACATTGTCGCTAAAGGTGACAGACTTTTCGTCGAGGTGGTACAGTATAAAGTCAACGACACCCACAGCACATTATGCATGATCAATGATTTAACCCATCATCAGGAAACCAATGCGCGTTATGAAAGAGATTTGAGCGCTCATGAAACCTTGTTGGAGCAATTACGCTCTGCCATTGCTATTTTCAATTCAGATCAAAAATTAGAATTTTTTAATTCGGCCTTTGAGCAATTATGGGGATTGGAGCATCAATGGTTGAATACAAACCCCTCCCTTGGCGATATTTTAGAAAAATTGCGTGAAACCAGGCGGCTTCCTGAACAAACAGATTTCAGAAGCTACAAACAGGGCTGGCTGGATATGTTTACACGTCTTATCGATCCCCACGAAGACATGCTTTATTTGCCGGATAATACAGCCTTACGTCTGTTAATTGTGCCCCATCCAATGGGCGGTCTGATGATGACGTTTGAAGATGTTACAAGCAATCTGGAATTGGAATCTTCATACAATACTTTGATTGCTGTTCAAAAAGAAACATTGGATAATTTAACTGAAGGCGTGGTTGTTTATGGAGGAGACGGCCGATTAAAATTATCCAACCCCGCTTTTTTATCCCAATGGCAATTAAACCCGGAAGAAACCGAAGGGCAACCGCATATAACCAAGCTTGCAACCAGAATGTGCCAGCTCTTTGATCGCGATCAACAAGAAGAGAAAAAAGAAAAACTAATTTCTCATGCGTTAGAGCGAAAAATTCAAGAAGGCCGTGTTGCGAAAGCAGATGGTACTTTGTTGGAATTCACAACCGTGCCGCTTCCCGACGGCGGGGTCTTGGTTTCTTATTTTGACATTACGGATTCGGTCAAGGTAGAGAACGCTCTACGTGAAAGGAACAAGGCCCTTGAAGAGGCAGAGCAGATTAAAACGGATTTTTTGGCGAACGTTTCTTATCAACTTCGAACGCCTTTAAATGCCATCATGGGTTTTGCTGAAATTCTGAATAACCAATATTTCGGTGAGCTCAATAACAAGCAAAGAGAATATACGACGGATATTCAAAATGCCGGCGAGAAACTTGTCAGACTCATTGATGATATTCTTGATCTATCGACTATTGAAGCCGGTTATCTTGATCTCAATATGACATCTTTCAATATTAAAGATACGCTTGTGGGATTATATGACATATGCCAACAATGGGCACAAAAAGAAAACATTATAACACAACTTGATTGTCCGGATGATATCGGAATGCTGGTGGCAGATGAAAGACGACTAAAGCAAATCCTGCTTAATCTAATTCACAACGCGATCAGCTTTACTCCCGAAAAAGGAGCGATCAACCTCGTTGCCAGACGTGATAAAGACTATGTGCATTTTACTGTTTCCGATACCGGTATCGGTATTTCAAAACAGGATCTTGAGCGGGTGTTTGAGCCTTTTGAGCGTATTTTATCCGAACAACGGGCGGATATGTCTGCGAACGCACTATCACGGGGCGCGGGTCTGGGATTATCGCTTGTAAAGAATATTGCCGAACTACATGACGGCAAAGTTGACATTGAATCCAAAGAAAATAAGGGGACAAGCGTGACGGTATCTTTACCTGTCGTTCCCATTCAGGAACCTGATTTATAATCTAACCGGGCAAACCCTTTGTGGTGGAATATTCAAAATGCAGGGCCCGATCAGGATGAAGGGCGTTGTGAATATCATAGGCGGCAAAAGCAGCTTCCGAAAAACCTGTCAAAATAAGCTTCTTTTTGTTTCTATAAGACGCAATGTCGCCAATAGCATATATTCCTTGGATATTTGTTTGGGCAGTGGTGGGCTCAGTAATAATATGATTATTTTCTATTTCTAAACCCCACTCCTTCATGGCGCCTAAATCCATCGACAAACCATAAAATGGCAATAGTACCTCTGCTTTAATCTGTACGTGTTCGTCGCGCATGGTTTTGACTGTAACAGTTTGCAATTGCCCGTCTTTGCCCTGCAGGGAGTCTAACTGATAAGGCGTCATCAGCCGTACTTTTTCCTCATTAATTAAATTATGCAACTGGGACACGCTTTCCGGAGCCGCGCGAAACTTATCCCTTCTGTGGACCAGGGTCAGGCTCTTCGCTAGTGGGGCCAAAGTCAGGGCCCAATCCACCGCGCTGTCACCGCCCCCGGCAATGACAATATCCTTACCTGCAAAGTCGCTTTTTTTCCGCACCATATAAAAAACTGATTTGCCTTCGTACGAAGACAGGTCATTTAAAGGCGGCTTGTTTGGCCCAAACGCGCCGGCCCCTGCCGCTATGATAATAAATCTGGCTTTAAGGAGATAATCATTTTGAGTTTTTAGATGCCATAAGCCACTTTCGTTGCTTATAGAAACTATTTGGGTGTTTAAATGATATTCGGGATGAAAGGGAGAGGCTTGCTCTTCCAGTTTTTCAATCAAATCACGGGCCAATATGTGCGGATAGCCGGGAATGTCATAAATGGGCTTTTCAGGGTAAAGGGCCGTGCATTGCCCCCCTAATTCTTCCAGCGAATCAATCACACAGGCAGAAAGCCCCAACATACCGCATTCAAAGACGCCAAAAAGACCGACCGGGCCGGCGCCTATAATGGCAACGTCCTTTATTTTACCTTCCTCAGGGTTAATATTTTGCATGATAATGGCTTTGTTTGATTATCTTTTATTTGCTAAGTTATGGGATAGCTATAGACAAAAAATAAGACCGCATAAAGCCAAAATCATGTGTGCAGATCAAACAATAAAAATTTCCAACGAAGCGGATATGCAAAATTTTGCGCAAGAATGCGCAAATCAGTGTCATCAAAACCATATGATCGCTTTATATGGCACGCTTGGGGCCGGCAAGACGACTTTTGCCCGTCACTTTATACGTACACTTACCTATAAAGATATGGATGTCCCAAGCCCGACTTTTACCCTTGTGCAGGAATATGATACGAGCAAAGGACTCTTGAGACATTTTGATCTTTACCGGTTGGAAAATAAGGAAGAAATCTATGAAATTGGTTGGGAAGACGCTATAGTAACCGGTATAAATTTAATAGAATGGCCGGAACGCTTGGGCACGCTTTTGCCTAAAAAGCGTACAGATATTTCAATAGAGATCGTATCTGATAATGAGCGAGAGATAACAGTCCATCACCATGGAACAGAGTGAGACGATACGCATGAAACAAAAATATGCCTTTATATTGGCTGCCGGACAGGGTAAGCGCTTAAGACCTTATACGGAAACTATTCCGAAACCGTTGGTTCCTGTAAACGGCAGACCTATTATTGATTATACAATTGAAAAGTTAAAAGAGGCTGGCGTCAGCAATATAACGATTAATCTTCATTATTTAGGGGACAGGATAAAAAAATATTACGGGAACACAAAAGAACCTAAACTTACCTTCTCTGAAGAAACAAACGTGCTGGATACCGGTGGCGGTGTAAAATATGCCTTAGAGACTATTCAAGAAAAAAGCTTTTTTCTTATTAATGGTGATGCTTTATGGACCGATGGACCGGACAAAACGGCCCTACAACGCTTATCGGATATGTGGGATCCACACACAATGGATATCCTGTTACTACTACAACCTGTGGCCAACATGGAACTGACAAAAGGAATAGGGGATTATGATCTGCTGCCCGATGGCCAGGCTATTCGCAGCAAGGACAAAACCGGAAAATATATGTTTGCGGGTGTACGTATTTCTAAAACAGAAATTTTTGAAAAAATTCCTGAAGACACTTTTTCTTATCTGCAATTAATGGATAAGGCAGAAACACAAGGAAAATTATATGGGTTGATCCATGATGGCGAATGGCACCACATCAGCACCCCCGAAGATTTAGAACAGGTAAATCAGGCAATCGCCAACAACACTTACAGAGCGAAGGCTGTATGACGGGGTGTAAAAGCATTGCAAAGGAATCTGTTTTTACTATCCCGCCAAGCTTTTCTTTTGCCGATACATTGGCAAATGGTCTTTTAGAAGAAACTAAAACTAACCGTCATTTACTGGCGGATTATACCATATTATTACCCACACGCCGGGCGTGCCGGACATTACGAGAAGCTTTTTTAAAAATAACAGAAGGGAAGCCTTTATTGCTTCCTAAAATTCAGGCTATTGGCGACATTGATGCGGATGAGCTGTTTATTAATATGCCTGCCACGCTCGATATCCCTCCGGCCATCTCTCCGTTAAAAAGAAAATTGTTGCTAACAAAATTAATTGTCGGATTACCGCACTTTACCCATGGAATTGTGCAGGATATGGCTCTGGCTACATCGCTTGGTCAGCTTATGGATCAAATTCATACGGAAGATAAAGATTTAAAAGATCTGCCCGATTTGGTCGACCGGCAGCTTTTTGCCGACCACTGGCAAATAACCTTGGATTTCTTAGAAATACTCAGTGAAAACTGGCCTAAAATTATGAACGCGCTAGGCGGCATTGATGCCTCAGATCGGCGTAACCGGCTTTTACATGCCTTGAATACGCACTGGCAAAACAATCCACCCTCACTTCCTATTATCGCCGCCGGATCAACGGGGTCTATTCCATCTACAGCAGCTTTGTTAAAAACTATTTCCAGACTACCGAAAGGGCGCGTCGTCTTGCCGGGGATCGACCTGCATATGTCCGAAGACGCCTGGGAAAATGTGGAAGAAGGGCACCCACAAGCAACCCTGAAACATCTTATGGACTATCTGGATTATCAACGAACGGATATCTCTTTATGGCCTTACTTAGGAAAGGCTTCCACGGCATCTACTTCAAGGGAGTGGCTGTCATCGAATATTATGGCACCAGCAGAGAACACAGACAAATGGCAACACACGGATATATCAAATGCACAAATAACCGATTTAAAAGGAACATTAAGTAGCTTACGCCGGTATGACTGCGAGACTATTCAGCAAGAAGCAACCGTCATTGCCATTTTACTGCGTGAGGCCCTTGAAACACCGGAGAAAACCGCAGCCCTTATCACGCCTGATCGCATGCTGGCCAGACGCGTCGCAGCCATTTGTAAAAGATGGAATATCAATCTGGATGATTCTGCTGGTCAAACATTAAAAGACAGTTCCTTGGGACAATATCTGAGTTTATGTATCCATGCCATTGTTGAAGATTTTAAACCTTCTGTTTTTCTTTCCCTTTTAAAACAGGATTATTGCCGTGGCCATAAATTTGAAAATTTCAGAAAATCTGTGCGCAATCTGGACCGTGATCTTATGCGCGGTCTTACGCCAAAACATGGATTACAAGGTCTTAAAGAATCTTATGTATTAAAAACAAATGATCCTAAAATCAAAAATAAACCTGATAAAACAGTATCCGATTTATTAGAGCATCTGGAAACTGTATTTCAGCCTTTACTGGAAAATAAAAATAATAAGAACAGCTTTTCTTCTTTCTTGACCTTACATATCGAACTGGCAGAAAAACTTGCCAGCACTGATCGCCTTGAAGGAAATGAAGCTTTATGGGACTCCGATGTGGGTCAAAGCGCATCGACCTTTTTATCAGAGCTTTTTACCGTTTTTGAAAATTTCCCGGATATAAGCTTGTCAGATTACAGTAAGATTTTTGATCAATTATTGTCGGGCGTGACCTATCGCCCAACCTACGGGGTGAACCCGCGGCTAATGATTTTAGGCCAGTTGGAAGCCCGCATGATCCGGGCAGACAGGATCATACTTGCGGGATTAAACGAAGGAACATGGCCACCCGAAGCAGCGCATGATCCATGGCTTTCACGGACAATGAAAAAAGAGTTTGGCTTACCCTTGCCTGAACGCCATATCACCCTTGCAGCGCATGATTTTTCCCAGGCATTCTGTAGTCCCGAAGTCTTTTTAACCCGGTCAAAGAAAATAGAAGGGACACCAACCGTGGCTGCGCGCTGGCTGGTCAGGCTCGATACATACTTGCAGACTATTAGAATAGCCCCTGAGGACATCATGGGAACAACACATTTTCAGCTATATGATGAGTTGGAGAAAGTGGAAGCCGTCAATCCTGTTGAACGCCCCGCGCCGTGTCCGCCGGTTCAGGCAAGACCAAGATCTTTGTCCGTTACACGCATTGAAAAATGGCTGAGTGATCCATACAGCATTTATGCCGAAAAAATATTAAAGCTAAGCCCTTTGGACAATCTGGAGAAACCTATCGGTTACGCAGAAAAAGGAACCCTTATACATGAAATTTTATACAGATTTATCGATAAAAACAGACACTCACCCACAATTCGTACAACAGAATTTATAGAAACGGCCAAAGAAGTTTTTAATGATTATGCCTTTGAGGAAAATGAGTGGAAAAACATTCTGCCAAGACTCCACCCAATCGCCGCCTGGTTTGTTGATAAGGAAACATACTGGCGTCATCAAGCAGCAGTAAATAAGCTGGAAGTGAAGGGGGAAATGAAAATTGAAAGCGGTCTTTCCCAGCCCTTTACGTTAACCGGACAAGCAGACAGAATTGATAAGCTGCACAATGGGACCGTTGCTATTATTGATTATAAGTCGGCAGGAAATTTTTCTAAGAAAAATTTAAAAAATGCGGCTTACCCACAACTCCCTCTTGAAGGGCTAATGGTTCAAAAGGGCGCCTTCTCTAAAGAAGGATTACCGGCATACAATGTAGGCTATTTAGGATACTGGACTATCACTGGAAATTTATCGGGAGGAGAAGTCACATTTATTGCTAAAGAAACAGAGATAGCACAAGCGATCGATGCCTCCCAAAATGGCCTCATTAATCTTGTTGCCTTATTTGATCAGGCAGAAACGCCGTATTTTGCGGTACCTGATCTGGAAAAAGCGCCCCGCTTTAATGATTATGCCCATCTTGAGCGGATTAAAGAATGGGCCGTGACGGATGATAATAGCGAGGAGGCAGCATAGTGAGCACCGCGCACCCCCTCTCGAAACAAAGCCGGTCCACAAGGCCAACGGATCCGAACGTCCTGCAAAGACAAGCCTCTACACCCAATGAGTCAATCTGGGTATCGGCCTCTGCCGGATCCGGCAAAACAAAAGTCCTAACGGAAAGGATTTTAAGGTTATTGCTCCCCGATGCGGATGGTTTCAATGCAACGCCCCCCCATAAAATTCTTGCCCTGACTTTTACCAAAGCAGGCGCCAGCGAAATGTCTCTTCGGATCCGTAAAAAATTAAGCGACTGGGCTATTATGGATGACCCCGATCTGGCTCGCAACATGCAAGACCTATACGGCCAGCCTGCCAGCGCTTCGCAACTGAATGCCGCCAGGAAACTTTTCGCGAATGTGATTGACGCTCCCGAGGGTTTAAAAATAATGACAATACATTCTTTTTGTCAGTCTCTTTTGAGTCGCTTTCCTCTTGAAGCTTCTTTAAATCCTAACTTTCAAGTTCTGACAGAAAGTGAAGCAGCATCTTTTGTTCAAAAAGCCATACAAAAGTCACTTGAATTATCAAATGAAAATAAGGGATCGCCGCAGGATAATGCGATTCACAATCTTTCTGTTCTGTGCAACCAGGACCAGATTTATGATTTAATCAATAAACTGCTTTCAGAAAGAAAACAGTTTACGACCATCCTTGAGAAAAATTTCGGCATTGATGGCCTATATACAGCTCTTTGCAAGGAACTGAATATCCCGGCCGGAAAAACCGAAAACGATCTGATTTTTCAGGCATGTGATGAAAATGAATTTCCTAAAACAGATTTATATCATGCCTGTAAAGTTTTGGCAGAGAGCAAAGGGAAAAAAGACCAGGAACGCGGCATTATTATTCAGCAATGGCTGGATCAGAATGAACAAGAAAGAGCTTTATCTTTTGATGTCTACAGAACAGCATTTTTGAAAAAAGATAGCGGTATCTTAAGTGCTCTTTTAAGCAAAGCCCCTGCAGAAAAGCATCCTGATGTTCTTCATACCCTAGAAACAGAAGCCTTAAGACTTTTTGAATTAGATCAAAAATTAAATTCCGTCTTTGTTTCACGCGCCACCCGGGACTTATTTCTTATCGGAGAAGAGGTATACAAATATTATACGCAAATAAAAGAAGAACAGGGCTTTTTGGATTTTGATGATTTAATTTTAAAATCTTTGGATTTATTAAAAGGGCAGACACCAAAATTGCACGGATTAGATGCCTCATCATGGGTGCGTTTTAAACTTGATCAAGGCATTGATCATATACTGGTGGATGAAGCACAAGATACAAATCCTGAGCAATGGGAAATAATAGAAGCGCTTTGTGAAGATTTCTTTAGCGGCGAGAGCGCGTATGAAACTCAAAGAACTTTGTTTGTCGTCGGTGATGAAAAACAATCCATCTATAGTTTCCAGCGTGCTTCGCCGAAAAAATTCATGCAGATGCATTCATTCTTTGAAACTAAAATCACACAAGCTAAAAAAGTTTTTAATCCGGTTAATTTTAATACATCTTTCCGCTCTACCAAACCTGTTTTGGAATTTGTAGATGCCGTCTTTTCCTATGAAGAGATTAAAAAAGGACTTGGCTTGGAAAATGTGACGCACGATTCGTACCGGAAATCACAGCCCGGTCTGGTAGAACTTTGGCCGCTTTTTGAAAGCCCTGAGAAACAGGAAACAGACCCCTGGGCGCCGCCGGTTAATATTATTGACTCAGCGTCAGGTGCCTCTCAAATGGCCTCATATGTGGGGGAAACCATTGCAAACTGGATCGAAAACAAGGAAATTCTGGAATCATACGATCGCCCAATAGAGGCTGGCGACATCATGATTTTAGTCCGGTCCAGAACTATTTTTTTGGAACAGCTTGTCCGCGCCTTAAAAATTCGCAATATCCCGGTAAGTGGTATCGACAGAATGGTTTTATCAGACCAGCTGGTTGTTCAGGATTTATGCGCGGCGGCGCAATTTGGCCTGCTGCCGGAAGACGATCTTATCTTAGCAACCTTGTTAAAATCCCCCTTTATCGGATGGGACGAAGATAAACTTTTCAAAAATGCCCATAATAGAAAAGGCACCCTTTGGCAAAATGTAAAAAATTGCAGTGACAGTAGCACTGTTGATTGGCTGTCGGCATTAATTGATTCTGCCGGAAGTTCTCCCCCTTACGAATTCTTTATGGCTCTTTTACAAAAACCGTGCCCGGCTGATTCAATTAGCGGCTTGCGGGCTTTAAAAAAACGCTTAGGAGATGAAATACTTGATCCATTGGAAGAATTTCTGAACATTACTTTAGAAACCAGCGCTTCTTCTGTTCCAACCTTACAGAATTTTATTCAGGATCAGGTAAACAGCGAAACACAAGTGAAACGGCAAATGGAAGAAGCCGGGCAAGCAGTAAGAATTATGACTGTGCATGCCGCTAAGGGCCTACAAGCCCCTATCGTTATTCTGCCTGATACTGTCCGTACATCAAATGCCTACAAACCTGAAAAAATACTATGGCCGGACAGAACAGAAGAAAAGCTTCCTTATTTTTGTCCGACATCTAAAAAAGTGCCGGAAAATTGCCAGCATGCTTTCGAGATCATGCGAGAAAGAAATGACGAGGAATATCGCCGTTTATTTTATGTTGCCTTAACACGGGCGGAAAGCCGCCTGTATATAGGCGGATATAAAGGTTCAACCAAGTTAAACGAAGATAGCTGGTATCGTTATGCGCAAAAAGGATTTGAGAATTTGAAAAATACTTTTGCAACGCAAAAAGACGGGATTGATATCTTACAATATAAGCAAGAAGCCACAGATAAAGCGGATAGAAAGGAAGAGTCTTCAAAGACAGAAAAAATGAATGACCTTGATGTCCCTGCCTGGTTATTTGAGCCTGTGGCGGTTGAAACAGAGAAATCAAAAACCATTATGCCATCACAACCAGCCCAAAATGATGTTCCTGTTTCCCCCCTTATGAATGCGGATCAAACAAGGTTCCTAAGAGGGAATATCACACACAAACTTTTACAGTTTCTTCCCAGCCTGCCGAGGGAGCAATGGGAGCCTTCTGCAAAAGCATATGTGTCGCAATCCATATACGGATTAACCACAGACATACAGACAAGCATCGTGAATGAAGTTATGGCCTTACTTACCACTTCCAGTTTCAAAGAAATTTTCGGTTCTAATTCTTTTGCCGAAGCCCCGATTACAGGCGTCTTGCAAGATGGCACAACAGTTTCGGGGCAAATTGACAGGCTTCTGATAAAGGATAAAGAAATCTATATTCTTGATTATAAAACCAACCGGCCACCCCCGCAAAAGGTTGATGATATTCCGAGCGTATATAAAACCCAAATGGCCACCTACGCAGCCCTCTTAAGGGAGATATATCCTGATCACATCATCAGAACCGCACTTATCTGGACAGACGGCCCCAGATTAATGGAGATAGAAGGGATATGATGATTTATCAGGACCACGAATCGTCCTATGGTTTTGTAACCTTACAGCGAAATAAACGAATAAGTGTAAAATTTAAGGAGAATAAAATGGCTAGCGTAAACGTATCAGATGCAGATTTTGAGAATGAAGTTTTAAAGTCAGATGAACCCGTCATGGTTGATTTTTGGGCGGAATGGTGTGGTCCGTGTAAAGCCCTCTCCCCTATCGTGGATGAAGTGGCAAATGAAGTTTCAGGTAAAATGAAGGTCGTCAAAGTCAATATTGACGAGAATCCAAATGCTCCGACCAAATATGGCGTGCGCGGCATTCCGACCTTAATGGTTTTCAAAGGTGGAGAGCTTGTTGACACGAAGGTGGGCGGCATGTCGAAAACCCAGTTAAATGACTGGTTAAATTCAGTTATCTAATTTGAAATTATATAAATAAATTTAAGCTGATTGCTGATCGGAGTTTTTTGCTTCTTTTTCAGCTTCAGCTTTTTGTTTGGCCACACGTTCGGCTGCCGTTTTATCCGGAGCCAACACCATAATCATCTGACGCCCCTCCATTTTGGGATAGAACTCAATCTTGGATAGATCGGCAAGATCATCACGAATGCGGTCCAATAATTTAGCGGCAAGGTCTTTATGCGCCATTTCACGGCCACGAAAACGTAACGTTACTTTTACTTTGTCTTCATTTGTCAGGAATTTACGGGCTGCCTTCAGCTTAACGGCATAGTCATGATCTTCAATATTCGGGCGAACCTTGATTTCTTTTACATCAACGGTTTTCTGCTTTTTACGCGCTTCAGCCGCTTTTTTCTGCTGTTCATATTTATATTTACCAAAATCCAGAATCTTACAAACAGGCGGTTTTGCATTCGGGGAGACTTCAACCAAATCCAGTCCAACTTCTTCTGCGGCAGCCACACCTTCCGCCACACTCATGACGCCTAGCATTTCTCCATCCGCGCCAACGACACGAATTTCGCCTGCAGTTATGTTTTCATTTATCCGTGGCCCTGAATCTTTTTTGGAAGGGGGTTGAAATGGGGGTCTAGCGATGGCTTATCTCCTTATATAATTAAACTGACAACTATAATTTATCTAAAATTGATGAATGAAGCATTAATAGGACTTCAGGCCTTACTTTGCAAGGTTATTTGGACCATTTTCAACTATTTAGCGCCCATATTGCGTAATTGAGAATCATCGCAAATAACGTCCAGCAAAGCGGTAAAATCATGAGGAGGGATGTAAGACGTACAGGCTTCCACGCCCTCATAATAATAAATATCGTCACTGCATTGATCAGTATAATCCAGATAAACCCCAGCAGTAATTGATGCGCGCCAAAGAAAATAGGCGTCCAGGCCCAGTTCATGAGCGTATAAAGGATAAAACTGCCCTTTAGGGTTTTTGACGCGCCAACATCCCATAATCGCCAACCTGCAGCAGCGATTAAGATATATAAGAAACCCCAGACAATCGGGAAAAGAAAGTTAGGCGGGTTAAATGCTGGCTTTTCGAGAGTGCGGTACCAGCTATCCATACTGCCTTGGGTGATCTGTCCAATGCCAAAAGAGATAGCAAGATAAATAATAATCCAAAGAGTGAGTTTAAAATATCGATGCATTTAATTTAGTAAGGTGGTTTTGCTTCGTCAGCCAAACTGCTAATGGCCTCATTGAGTTCCACAATATTTTGAGCTTGGGAGCCTAAACGGCGGATAGCGACCTTCTTGCCCTCCGCCTCACGCATTCCCACGACGAACAGGGCTGGAACCTTGGCCAAAGAATGCTCACGCACTTTATAATTTATTTTCTCGTTACGAATATCCAGTTCCGCCCGAATTCCTGCTTCTTTAAGCGCTTCATAAACCTGCCGGGCATAATCATTGGCCTCATCTGTAATGCTGGCAACAACGCATTGGGTCGGCATCAGCCATAAAGGAAGCTTCCCTGCGTAGTTTTCTATCATAATACCTATAAAGCGCTCTAACGTGCCTAGAATGGCGCGATGGAGCATAACAGGACGATGCCGTTCCCCGTCTTCACCGATGTAGCTTGCGTCAAGACGTTCAGGCAACACAAAATCCAATTGCAGGGTGCCGCACTGCCAGCTGCGCCCAATTGCATCCGTGAGATGATATTCGACTTTCGGCCCGTAAAACGCGCCTTCCCCTTCTTCTTCCTCAAATTCAAGCCCTGCCTGATTTAAAGCATCCCGCAGGCCGTTTTCCGCCTTGTCCCAAATCTCATCACTGCCGGCGCGTTGTTCAGGCCGTAGAGCCAACACAACACGTACACCTTCAAAACCTAAATCTTTATATATTGCCGTCACAAGGGAACAAAAGTCGACAGATTCCGCAGTGATTTGATCTTCGGTACAAAAAATATGGGCATCATCCTGAGTCATCTGACGTACGCGCATTAAACCGTGAAGGGCACCATGCGCTTCGTTACGGTGACAACAGCCAAATTCAGCCATTCTTAAAGGTAAATCACGATAAGATTTCAATCCCTGCTTAAAGATTTGTACGTGTGCCGGACAGTTCATGGGTTTGAGCGCCATGAATTTGGTGGGTTCTTCCTTAAAGACTTTACCGCCTTCTTCCGTGTTCGGCACAACGTCCGGGACAACAAACATATTTTCACGGTATTTTCCCCAATGGCCCGATGCCTCCCATAATTTGTTATCAATCAACT
This sequence comes from uncultured Micavibrio sp., assembly GCA_965216405.1. GTDB lineage: Bacteria > Pseudomonadota > Alphaproteobacteria > Micavibrionales > Micavibrionaceae. The sequence goes on from OZ244161.1 coordinate 1,125,270, forward strand.
GAGGCGTTTTAACTTCCTGATAATTGGCATCTTTTAACCGGCGGCGTATGTACGCCTCAAGCTGGTTATAAATATGAAAGCCTTTAGGGTGCCAGAAAACAGAGCCTTGGGCCTCTTCCTGGATATGAAAAAGATTCATCTCTTTTCCAATTTTCCGGTGGTCTCTGGCTTCCGCTTCTTCAAGCTGGGTTAAATATGCATCCAGTTCTTTTTGATCCCGCCATGCGGTACCGTAAATACGCGTTAACATGGCATTATTGGAATCCCCACGCCAATAAGCGCCGGCCACTTTCATTAATTTAAAGGCCGTGCCGACATACTTCGTAGAAGGCATATGAGGTCCACGGCATAAATCCAGCCAGTCCCCTTGTTTATATATTTTGATTTCTTCCGTTTCAGGCAAATCTTCAATTAATTCTGCTTTATACATTTCTCCTTTATCGCGGAAAAATTTAAGCGCCTCTTCACGGGTCCACACTTCACGGACAAAAGGAGAATCGCGTTCAACAATCTTGCGCATTTCCTTTTCAATTTTTTCAAAATCTTCGGTGCTGAAAGGCTCATTACGGGCAAAATCATAATAAAAGCCGTTTGCGATTGCAGGCCCGATTGTTACCTGAGTGCCGGGAAAAAGGGTTTGAACCGCTTCTGCCATGACATGGGCGGCATCATGACGAATAAGTTCTAAGGCTTCGTCATCCGTACGTTTAATAAGGGCGATAGAGGCATCATTTTCTATCGGCAAAGACAAATCCGATAACGCACCATCAATTTTAATTGCAATAACCGCTTTAGCCAACGATTTGGAAATACTTTCCGCAATTTCTTTACCGGTTATACCGCATTCATAAGTACGCACCGCGCCATCGGGCAGGGTGATGTCAATTGTCTGTTTTTGTGATGCTTTTGCTTCCATAGGGATAGTTTTAAACGCAGAATATTCTTGTGTCTAGCGCTCGTTCATAGAATTATTCAACGTTTTGATAAACGGTTTAAGCAAATATTCCATGACTGTTTTTTCGCCGGTCAGAATATCGACGGAGGCAATCATGCCCGGAATAATAGGCAGGATTTCACCCCGGCGTTCCAACGCATTTTCTTCGGTTAAAACCTGAACCAGATAAAAGCTTTCGCCCTCCTCATTGGTCACGGCGTCCGGTGAAATAGAAACAACCTTTCCTTTCAAACCGCCATAAATGGCGAAATCATAAGCGGTAATTTTAACAATCGCCGGTTGTTCAGGATACAGAAACGCAATATCTTTCGGCTTGATCTTCGCCTCAACCAAAAGCTGGTCGTCTTTCGGAACGATTTCAATAAATTCCTGCCCTGGTTGAACAACACCGCCAACCGTATAAACTTTTAAATCTTTAATATATCCATTCACCGGCGATCTGATATCCGCACGCGTTTTCCTGTCTTGCAAGCCAGCCAAACCTTTTTGAATGGAGTTCATTTCAATTAATTTGGCCGATAATTCCGTTTGGGATTGTGCTTTTGCTGTGGATTTTACTTCACCGATACGCGCATTTGCTTCCGCAATGGCAGAGCGTGCCCGGGGAATTGCCTGCAATACGCCATTTAATTCTGTTTGTTTTTCTTTGATTTGGCGGTCAAGTTGCAATAATTCCATTCGGGGCGCTGCCCCGCGGGCAACTAACGGTTCAACCATCGCCTTTTCTTCGCGAATGAGCGCGAGTTGTCCCCTGATGTCACTAGCGCGTACTTGTAATTCATTCAACTCTTGGGAGCGTTGAGATTTTTGTTGCTCCATAATGACCGTCTGGCTACTGATTTTATCTTTATTAGCCCGAAAGGCGTTCATTTCTTCAGTAACACTTTGCGGGGCGCCATTCATAACCTCTTGAGGGAATTCAGGCACACGTCCTTCGACTTCAGCCTGCAATCTCGTCACTGTTGCAAGCAATCCCAAATACCGCGCTTCATTAGATCCCAAATCCGAAGACGCCGCAATATCACTCAGACGTACAAGGATCTGGTCTTTTTTAACCTCGTCGCCTTTTTTAATAAAAAACTGTTCGACAATTCCGCCTTCCAAAGAAGAAATTTTTTGTATCTCACTGGAAGGAATAACCGTTCCATCTCCGCGCGTAACTTCGTCCAGTTTGGCAAAAGTCGCCCAGATAAAAAATAAAGTGAAAAACCCGACAATAAAAATCAGCAAGATATGCGAGGAGATATGTAGATCTTCATCCGTGTTAAAAAAGCGTTCGCCTTGCGCCTGAACGCGATCAATATGATCTGCCAGCCAGCGCTTTTTATCATCCGCTTCTTTTTCTGCTTCCGTCATTTGCTCACGCATTTGCATTTGCAACGCTTTCGCAAGATTAGGATCGTTACCGGTTATTTCTCTTACAGGTTTTTTCTTTTTACCGAACATGTTTTTTTAATCCCTACACATCTGTTTTCTCAGCCGCCGTGCCGTATTGGCGTGCTTGTAGCTTACGTATAACTTCGTCCTTGGGACCAAAGGCAATCATCCGGCCACGGTCTAATAAGATAAGCTTATCAACCAATGTCAGCATGGAGCCTTTATGCGTAATAAGAATCGTTGTACGTCCTTCCGTCACATGATGAAGACGCTTGCGCAGTCTGTTTTCTGATGCCGGGTCCATTGAAGCTGTCGGTTCATCCAGAATTAATACCGGCGGATCATACAGCAAAGCTCTGGCAATCGCGACAGACTGACGTTGCCCGCCTGATAAAGCTTCCCCACGTTCCCCAACTTGTGTGTCCAAGCCGGCCTGTGATTCTTTCAAAAATTCTGTTACACCTGCCAATTCAGCCGCCCTTAAAACGGCGCGGTCGGGGGCCATTTCATGTCCCATGGTAATATTTTCACGCACCGATCCAAAAAATAGCTGCGGACTTTGTTGTACCGCCCCGATATTCCGGCGAAGATCCCCGGGATCAATTTGCCGTACATCAGTTCCATCCAGTTGCACGCTGCCGCTTTCCGGTTGGTATAAATTAATCAGTAACCGTTCAATGGTGGTTTTTCCTGACCCAACCGCCCCAATCACACCGACATGGTCCCCTGGTTCCAAGTTAAAGCTTAAGCTGTTCAATGCCGGAACTGTTTGGCCGGGATAATGAAACAACACCTCACGAAATTCCACTTTTCCCTGAATAGAAGGCATAGAAATAAAATGTTTACCGCTTGGGCGTTCAACATCTTTTTTCATGAGTTCATCAAGCTGCCTTAAAGATTCACGGGATTGATGCATTCTGGTTAAAAGACCGGCAATTTGAGATAAAGGCGCCATGGCGCGGCCGCTTAAAATCACACAGGCAATCAATGCCCCCATGGATATTTCTGCTTCCTTGATCAAAAACACACCAACAATCACAACAAATACGCTAACAATTTGCTGGACAAAAGTTGCAAAATGCAGCGCAAAAGAATTAACCCGCCTTGTTTTTACGCTTGTACGCGAAGACTTGTCTGACAATTCTTCCCAGCGTCTTTGTGTGTGGCCTTCGGCCGCCTGCACCTTGACAGTTTCAAGTCCGCTGATCGTTTCAAATAGCAGCGCATTCTTTAAAGCGCTTTCCATCATTGATTCACGGATAGCTTTTTGAAGTGGTTTTTGAAGTGCCATGCCCACAGCAATAACAATAGGAATTGCAACCAAGGGAACAAAAGCAATAGGCCCACCAATCAGGGCAATGATAGCGATAAAGAAAAAGATAAAGGGAAAGTCAATCAAGGCTGCCATCGTTGCAGACGTAAAGAAATCCCGTAGGGTTTCAAACTCACGCATATGGCTGGCCATAACCCCGGCACTTGACGGGCGGGCCTCCATCGTCATGCCCAGCATCTGTTCAAACAACCGGGCGGAAACCTTAACATCAGCCTTTCTTCCCGCATGGTCTAAAAAATGGGCCCTGAGGTTTTTAAGTATAAAATCAAATACATAGACGATCAGAACGCCCACAGCTAACACCCATAAGGTTTCTATAGCATTGTTAGGAACCACACGGTCATAGACATTCATCACAAACAAGGAACTACCGAGCGCAAACAAGTTAATCATCACGGCTGCGGCTACAACCTCGGTGTAAATGCTTCTATTTTCCCACAAGGCAGACCAGAACCAGCTTCTGGCATTATCAATTTCTGCCGGGCCTGCACGGTCATCTATACGGGCAATAGGCCTGATATAAAAAACATATCCCGTATAAATTTTGTTTAATTCATGTAAAGAAATCTCCTGCCGCTCATCTTCCGTTTCGGGGAACTGGACGACAAAGTGCGTTTCAGGATGAACGGTACGTTGTTTCTTTCCTGTCTGCTCACTTTGGCCGGGCTGCTTGACCTCCCATAAAATACAAGACTGGTTTCCTTCTAAAATCATGATACAGGGCAAATTTGGGGCAATGGCAAGGCCATCAAGGGTCCGCTCCACCATGATAGCGTTTAAATTCGCCCGCTCTGCTGCACGCATGAAAAGCATAGGCGTAATTCCATGCTTAGAAATCGGCAAACCAGAGGATAATGACGCCACGCTGGCTCTTCTGCCGTAATGCCCTGCTAGTAATTTCAAACAATTTATTAGCGGGTCATGCACAGCCACGCGGTCTGCTTCCAACGGCCAGGCGTCCGGCGCTTTTTCATGCTCTTTTTTTGAGACTTGCTCGGCTCGGCTATCGGCAGATTCATCCGAATATGGGTTTTCCGGATCAACATTATATTGAGCTGTACTGTGCTGATTAGGATCATCAACATCGTTCTGCTCAGTCTTGGACTCATGTAAATTTTTGCTTTTAGGGCCTTTTTGCTCCACGCGATTCACCTAACTTTTATTGAAAATAATGCGCCCACTATAGTATCACAGATTTAACCTATAATACCAGCAGGCACACTTATAAGAACATTGAAAAAAAACGACCCTGAACAGGGCCGTTTTTGGAAATTCTAACGGTCAACGACGTATTCAGGAACGTCAATAGTGGTGCTTTCACGCGGATAAGCCACACCCATAGTAGGAAGCAATTGCCCCTTCAATCCTAACAATCTGAATACAGAAAACATCTCTAAAAATTCAGAATTAATAGCGTTTGTACGAGAGACAAATAATTCATTTTGTGAATCAAGCACGTCTAATAACGTTCTGCGGTCTAGGCCGAACTGGTCTTTATAAGCCCGGACCACTTGGGTATTCGCTGCAGCTTGTGCAGAAAATTCACGTGCGCGCTCCCCGGCTGAAAGCATTCTTGCCCATGTTTGACGCACATCGTCTTCAATAGCGCGGGATGTATCGGCACGACGTTCTTTGGCCACTTGGTACCTATGTGTAAATTCACGCACACGTGCCACATCACCACCCCCACGATAGAGATTCCAGTTTGCCACTAATAGAGCGGAGGCACTTCTATCAAGACCTTCTACACCACCAAGGTTATTTCCCTGACTACCGCTTAACTGAAGGTCAAGCTCAGGATAAAGCGTTGAGCCTGTTCCTTTATATTCTGCATACGCCACCTGCACATCAGATTCAAAAATATCCAGGGTAGGACTTTGTGACAAAGCGGATTTAACTTCTTCTTCAACATTAGCCGCCAAAGCGTTTAGCGGAACGGTCGGCAAAACCAGATCACGCGGATCATCGCCAACTTCACGTCTGAAGTTAGATTCAGCAATTCTTAATTGTTGTCTAACGGTTGATTCTTGCGCTCTTGCAGAAGCCAAACGGGCTTTAATCTGCTCCATATCCGCCTGTGTAGAACGGCCTGCATCTACACCTTCTTGGATAAGATCCATGATGGCAATATGCTCTGCCACATTATCTCTTGTAATACCAAGCAATTCACGTTGGCGGGCAACTTCCAAAAATGATTCAACAATAGCCAAACCAACCAATTCTGCCGTTTCGCGAACGCGGTGCGCAGAGGACTGAATGCGGTGCTTTTGTCTTTGATTTTCATACTTCGTTGACCAGCCGTCAAAAAGCATTTGTGTTAAAGTCAGACCATATTGATAGCGGTATAATGTTTCATCATCATCCCCGTCGATACCACCTTCTGTATTGGTATCGCGGGTATATTCATATCCCGTGTCACCATTAAAATCGATGGAGGGTAAATAAAGTGCCTGCGCCTGTTCTAATTCTTCATCAGTTGCGCGTCTGGTAGCAGCGACCACTCCATATTCCGGGTTCGTCATCACTCCGGATGAGATTGCATCGGATAAGGTCATTTGCGCCGCTTTTGATGCGTCTTGGGCTTTTACTGCAGGCGCATAAGAAAAAACAACAGCGCACACGCCTAAAAAGGCCGCTTTTTGAAGAATTACTTTGATCATTTTATGATCCTCACTTATTTAGTATTAATTTTAAAACGTCAGAATTTATTAAAATATCTATGCTAGTTATGTCCTGTTTTGTATATGAGCGCAAGCATTTTGTGTGTTTTCAATAGGTTAATTTTTTGATTTCAGCGCTATAAACAAAAAATAGGTACCCTCAAATTATAAGGGTACCTATATAATTAATAAGTTTCTTTTAAATAATAATATTTCCGCTATTTACCATATCTTCGGCAGACATACCGGAAACATTTTCTAATTTCGCCACTTCAACTGCTTCCGCAGGGCCGGCTGCACCATCCACATCAACAGATATTATGGTATTTCCGTTTTCTTCAGTGACATACACAAAATCATTGATAGCATCTGTTATGTCATCTTGACCCTGTATCAGAGCGGAAAGATCCACTGCATCACCTTCTTCAGCGTTAAAGTTAGTGATGGTTGCAGCACTTTCAGCAATGGCCTGGAACAAGAAGGTATCGGCCTGAGCATCTTCGCCCATGGCAAGATCATCATATTTGAACCATGCATCATAGCCATTGAGCGTTGTGCCGTCAGTTTTCTCGATTTCTCCAATGACGGAAACTCTATTGCCGGCAATAACCTGCTCGACAGACTGAACACTTAGGGAAATAGATTTAATGCCCAGTTCATCCAAGGTTAGCAACTCATTCGCTTGTGAGAAGGCATCCCCATTCAAATCCTGCCAGATTTGTAGAGAAGACCAAGCATCATCGTTGCTATCAATCACGCCATCATTGTTGGTGTCATAATCAGACAGCATCTCGAAACCACCGATTTCATCATTCCCAAACATTTCTGCGTGGTTATTAATGATGCCATCTTCGTTTTTATCAAGAACAAGAATACCATCATCGCCACTAACCCAGGCAGTTTTGTCAGCAATACCGTCTTCATTAATGTCGAATAAAACACCATCTTCTTTTGAAATCAACTCAATGCCGTCACCGTCAAGGTCGATAACCAATGGACAACCGTCACCACCGTCACCACCATCACCGCCGTCACCGCCAGTTTGCCATCTTGTAGTGTGAGTGTAGCGACTGGACAATGTAACGGTGGCTGTGCTCGTATCACCGTCGCCATCGCGCATTGTGTAAGTAACTTGGATAGAATCTGTACGTGTCTGGTTTGTACTCATGTTACCAGACCCGGAAGAGGTGTTATTCTGCGCTCTGAAAGACGCAACACCATTCTCATTCAATGTAAATGAACTTCCATCTCCAAAGTTAACTGTTCTGGAATTACCTGTAATATTGTAATTGGTGTTACCAATCTTAAAGCTAAGAACTTCAACATTCTGATCATCCGCCCCTTTGTCATCGTTATTAAGAACGTTAACAGAAGCTGTACGGCCACCGGAAGAGGCTGAATCATTTTTAGCATTGGGTCCATCATCACGAACGGTGATAGAGACAGATCCATTTCCAACATCACCATCTTTATCGATCGCCTTCACACCAAAATTAAGATTGATGTGCTCGTTGTGGTTATTGGTATTCGAATGATCCAGATTTTCATACTGAGTAAACTTGTAAGTTCCATTCTGGTTAATTGTCATCGTGAAAATCGTTTTACCGCCAGCTTTACCGGTGTAGGTATTTCCGGACAAGGTAACATTGATATTCGTACCATCATGAGACAGCGTACCGCCTTCTTTATTGCCACCGGAACTAAATCCGCCATTGGCATATGTTTTACCAGGACCGTCACCATTGTAATTAACGTTGATTGAACCTGTTTCAACATCTTGGCCGTTATCACCAACAACCGTATCATCTGTCGCACCGGAACCGCTAATGGCTGTCGGAACACCATCATCGCGGACAGTAAACTTGAATGTTGCACTGTCATAGTCCCCGTCACCATCACGCAAACGATACGTGAAGGTATCTGTACCATCAGCATTCACGCCTTTGCCCTTATAGGTATAAGAGCCCCATTTGTTGATCCATAATTGGCCACGGGACGTGTTAATATACAGGTTACCTGAATTAGGAACATTATAGTTCTTTCCGCCAAATGTAATGATATCAATGTAGTTCGGATTATCTTCCGACTTATCATCGTTGCTTAGAACGTTTCCTGTGATGGACTTTCCTTCATCCAATGCACGGGTCCCATCATCCTTGGCATTCACACCATCATCACGGACCGTAATCGTTATAGTGCCGCCACGGGTGTCGCCATCAATATCGGTCGCATTGACACCAAAACGCAAATTAATGTGTTCGTTCGCATTGTTGGTTAAGGAATGATCCAACTCCTGATACTGTGTAAATTTATACGTACCGTTGGAGAAGATTTCCATTTTGAAAACAGTCGTGCCGCCGGCCTTACCAATGTAAGTATTACCGGAACGCGTCACGGCAATATTTACGCCGTTATGCGATAAGGTTCCGCCTTCACGATATCCATCAGAAGAGAACCCGCCATTGGCAGAGGTTTTCCCAGGACCGTCACCGTTGTAATTCACGCTGATGTTACCTGTAATAACATTGGCACCGTTGGATAGATCTGAATCGTCTGTCGCGCCAGAACCGCTAATGGTCGTTGGTACATCGTTGTCTTTCACAACAAATTTAAACGTGGCGCTGTCGTAGTCTCCATCCCCATCGCGCAAGCGATACGTAAAGGTATCTGTCCCGTCAACATTGCCGTTCTTAGCTTCGTAGGTATAAGAACCCCATTTGTTGATCCAAAGTTTCCCGTGCGACGTGCTGATATACAGATTGCCGGAGGAAGGAACATTATAGTTCTTTCCGCCAAATGTAATGATATCAATATAGTTCGGATCATCTTCCGACTTATCGTCATTGCTCAGTACATTGCCAGTGATCTTCTGCTCTTCATTAATAGTGCGTGTACCATCATCCTTGGCATTCACACCATCATCACGGACCGTAATCGTTATAGTGCCGCCACGGGTGTCGCCATCAATATCGGTCGCATTGACACCAAAACGCAAATTAATGTGTTCGTTCGCATTGTTGGTTAAGGAATGATCCAACTCCTGATACTGTGTAAATTTATACGTACCGTTGGAGAAGATTTCCATTTTGAAAACAGTCGTGCCGCCGGCCTTACCAATGTAAGTATTACCGGAACGCGTCACGGCAATATTTACGCCGTTATGCGATAAGGTTCCGCCTTCACGATATCCATCAGAAGAGAACCCGCCATTGGCAGAGGTTTTCCCAGGACCGTCACCGTTGTAATTCACGCTGATGTTACCTGTAATAACATTGGCACCGTTGGATAGATCTGAATCGTCTGTCGCGCCAGAACCGCTAATGGCCGTTGGTACATCGTTGTCTTTCACAACAAATTTAAACGTGGCGCTGTCGTAGTCTCCATCCCCATCGCGCAAGCGATACGTAAAGGTATCTGTCCCGTCAACATTGCCGTTCTTAGCTTCGTAGGTATAAGAACCCCATTTGTTGATCCAAAGTTTCCCGTGCGACGTGCTGATATACAGATTGCCGGAGGAAGGAACATTATAGTTCTTTCCGCCAAATGTAATGATATCAATATAGTTCGGATCATCTTCCGACTTATCATCATTGCTCAGTACATTGCCAGTGATCTTCTGCTCTTCGTTAATAGTGCGTGTCGCATCATCTTTGGCATTCACACCATCGTCCAACACTTTAATTTGGACCGTACCGTTCCCGACATCTCCATCAATATCAGTAGCCTTCACACCGAAGTTCAGATAAATCGGCTCATTGCCCCAATCTGTTCTGCTGTGATCTAAAGTCTCATATTGGGTAAACTTATAACTTCCGTTTGAATTGATCGTCATAGTGAAGATCGTTTCAGAGCCCGCTTTACCGGTATAAGTATTGCCGGAACGGGTCACAGAAATATTTACACCATTATGGGATAGCGTATTACCTTCTCTGTAACCAGAAGAAGAGAAAGAGCCGTTTGCTGCCGTTGTTCCAGGACCGTCACCGTTATAGTTCACATTAATAGTACCATTGATTACATTCGCCCCATTAGACAGGTCGGTATCATCCGTTGTACCGGAACCATTAATCGCAGTTGGTACATCGTTGTCTTTCACAGTGACGGAGAGGACTGCCGTGTCACTGTCGCCATCGCCATCCGTTAATGTGTAGGTAAATTTATCCGTACCGTCTTTGTTGCCATCTTTGGCTGCATACGTATAAGCACCGGTACGATTGATAGTAAGTTTACCGCAGTTGGCGTCAATCGTGATGTTCGAACCATTGGAAGGAACATTATACGTCTTGCCACCGAAGACAATCTTCGTCACATAAGACGGGCTGTCTTCGCCTTGGTCATCATTGCTACGCACATTACCGGTAATCGTCTTACCTTCTTCTGTTGATGCCGAGTCATTGACAGCAACAGGCGCATCATCCAGCACCTTAATAATAACGGTACCATTACCGACATCACCATCGATATCAGTGGCCTTCACACCAAAGTTCAGATAAATCACGTCATTTGGATTATTAGGATCCCCATGATCCAGATTCTCGAACTGTGTGAACTTGAACGTACCGTTCGCATTGATTGTCATGGTGAAGATCGTTTCGGAACCTGCTTTACCGGTGTAAGTGTTGCCGGAACGGGTTACCGTGATCGCGGTTCCATCATGTGACAGCTTACCACCTTCTCTGCTTCCTGAAGAAGAGAAAGAGCCGTTTGCTGCCGTTGTTCCAGGACCATCACCGTTATAGTTCACGTTAATCGCACCTGTAATCATGTTCGCACCGTTAGACAGATCTGAATCATCCGTCGCGCCAAGACCATTAATCGCCGTTGGGATATCGTTATCTTTTACAGTGACAGAGAGGATGGCCGTATCACGGTCACCATCACCATCGGTTAATGTATAAGTAAATTTATCCGTACCGTCGAAATTACCGTCTTTGGCTTTATAAGTATAAGCACCCGTACGGTTAATGGTCAGTACACCACAATTAGAATCGATCGTTATGTTTGAACCGTTCGATGGGACATTGTATGTCTTTCCGTCAAAAACAATCTTCGTCACATAAGACGGGCTGTCCTCGCCTTGATCGTCATTGCTGCGTACATTTCCGGTAACGGTTTTACCTTCTTCCAATGCAATAGTGTCGTTGAAAGCTTCAGGTGCATCATCAAGAACCTTGATAGTGATTGTACCCTTACCGATATCGCCATCGACATCTTTCGCGTCTACACCGAATTTCAGATAAATAGGCTCATTCGCATTGTTTGTATCGCTATGATCCAGATTTTCATACTGCGTAAACTTGTAAGTTCCGTTTGAATTGATCGTCATGGTGAAGATCGTCTCGGAACCTGCCTTACCGGTGTAAGTATTACCGGAACGGGTCACGCTGATGTTTGTTCCATCATGAGACAGAGTGCCGCCTTCTTTATTACCTGTTGAGGAGAAAGCACCATTGGCAGATGTCGTTCCAGGACCGTCGCCGTTATAGTTTACATTAATAGTACCATTGACAACATTTGCCCCGTTAGACAGATCCGTATCGTCTGTCGTACCAGCGCCATTAATTGCGGTTGGCACATCGTTGTCTTTCACAGTCACTTTAAATGTGGCCGTATCGCGGTCACCATCGCCATCCGTCAATGTATAGACAAAGTTATCGACACCATCCGTGTTACCATCCTTCGCTTTATAGGTATAAGCGCCCGTACGGTTAATCGTTAATGTTCCATGGGCTGTGCTAATGGAAATATTAGAGCCATTTGTGGGAACATTGTAGTTTTTGCCATCGATAGAAATTTTCGTCACATAAGACGGGCTGTCCTCGCCTTGATCGTCATTGCTACGTATATTCCCGGTTAAAGTTTTACCTTCTTCCATAGAGATCGTATCGTTAACGGCTTCCGGTGCATCATCAAGAACCTTGATGGTGATTGTGCCTTTACCGATATCGCCATCGACATCTTTTGCGTCTACACCAAAGTTCAGGTAGAGCGCTTCATTGCCATTATTCGTGTCACCATGATCCAGATTCTCGAACTGTGTGAACTTGAATGTGCCATTGGAATTGATCGTCATAGTGAAAATCGTCTCGGAACCTGCCTTACCGGTGTAAGTATTACCGGAACGGGTCACGCTGATGTTTGTTCCATCATGAGACAGAGTGCCGCCTTCTCTGCTTCCTGAAGAGGAGAAAGCACCATTGGCAGATGTCGTTCCAGGACCGTCGCCGTTATAGTTCACATTGATAGTACCATTGACCACATTCGCCCCGTTAGACAAATCTGTATCGTCTGTCGTACCGGAACCATTAATCGCAGTTGGCACATCGTTGTCTTTTACAGTGACTGACAATGTCGCTTTATCTGTATCGCCGTCACGATCTTTTAATGTGTAAACAAAACGGTCAACACCATCTTTATTACCGTCCTTGGCTTTATAGGTATAAGCCCCGGTTTTATTGATGGTCAAAACACCGCAATTTGCATCAATCGTGACATTTGAACCATTTGAAGGAAGATTATAAGTTTTGCCACCAAAAGTGATTTGAGTAACAGCGCCAAGGCCATCAGCACCAACATCATCATTGCTAACAACATTGCCTGTGATTGTTTGGCCTTCATCGAGACTGCGCGTGTCATCGACTGCAACCGGAACAGCATCACGGATATCAATGGAGATAAAGGCCGTATCCGTATCGCCATCCCCATCTGTGATTGTCACACCCAGCTTGATCCACAGACGCTCGTTACCGGCGCCATTATGATCAACAGCTTCAAACTGTTTGTAGGTGTATTGACCGGTTTGTGTGTTTAAGGACAATGAAAATACGGTTGTACCGTCAGAAAGCTTCCCAACATAACCATTTGATGTATGTGTAATGGTAACATCCTGGCCGCCTGATTTCAGGGTTGTATTTGGACCGTTTTCTTCAAAACGAACCATCGCCTGACCGTTTGCCTTGATAGATCCAGCGCCATCCGCGCCAAAATCAATACCTTTAAGCGTATTAGAAATAGTAATAGGGCCATTATCAAGTTTGTTTTCATGGACACCCGTCCCTGTATTTTCGATCGTTGGCGCATCATCATGCACGTCGATCACAATAACACCGGTGTCTTTGTCGCCATCACAGTCCGTGATATCAACATAGAATTTCAACCAGATAACATCATCAGGATCATTTGCATCAGGATGATCGATACCACCAAATTGCTTGTAAGTATAATTCCCTGTCTTAGGATCAATAGTCAGTGTGAAGATCGTTTCACCACCTGCTTTACCAACATAACCATTGGCTGTGTTGGTAACAGTGATCGCCGTACCGCCAGATTTAAGAGTAACGTTCGAGCCGTCTTTTTGGAATTTTGCTTCAAACAATCCATTTGTTGAAATCGCACCTGGTCCATCCTGACCGAAGGTATGAGCCACTTTTCCTGTTGCAACCAGCGGACCGGTACCAATATTACTTTCATCGACTTCCTGCACAACGTTTTGGATATCAGGACCATCATCCAGAATACGGATTTTAATGGTTGTCTTCGCAATATCGTCATCCGTATCTTTTGCTGTCACACCAAAATTCAATGTCACGACATCGTTCGGATCAAGCTTATTTGGATGATCAATCGCTTCGTACTGGGTAAATGTATATTTACCGTTATCTTCGATTGTAAGTTTGAAGATGGTTATGCCATCGGCTTTACCGATATAGCTATTGCCGGACACGGAAACATTAATAGCATCACCACAAGAAGTCAGTTTTGCGACTGAGCTGGAGAACGCACCATTAGGATCCGTTTTTCCTGGACCATCATCACCGTAGTTAACGGTCACTGTTCCCATCACCACGTTATCACCACCGGATAAATTGGTTTCATCCACTGTTTGTGTGGTTGGTGTTGTAATAATAGGCTTATCATCAACATCTGTAATATTGACATTGAACATAGCCGTGTCTGTATCACCGTCACCATCTGTTAATGTGTAAGTGAACTTATCAACCGCATTGGCATTAACATCCTTGGCAGAGTAGGTGTAAGCGCCAAGCTGATTAATAACCAACTTACCATTGACCGTTGTAATCGTAATGTTCGAGCCGTTTGCAGGAATAGAATATTCTTTCCCTTCAACAGTGATCTTTGTGATTGTATTAGGATCATCCTGGCTTAATTTATCATTGGCCAGAAGATTTCCTGAAACAGATTTATTTTCACCAATTGTCTTGCTGTCATTTACCGCTTCAGGCGCCCCATCGCGAATATCAAACTGAATGAACGCTGTGTCTGTATCACCATCACCATCGGTAATCGTCACCCCGAACTTCAACCAGATCACATCGTCTGTGCCGCTCTTACCAACACCAGGGTGGTCAATCGCAGAGAACTGCTTGTAGGCATATCTGCCGGTATGAGGATCAATCGTCAACGTGAAGATTGTTTCATTCCCTGCTTTACCAACGTAACCATTCGCTGTTTCAGTGATTTTAACCTCTACACCACCAGAAGTGAATGTTTGGTTATTACCACCAACTTTGAATAAAGTCATGACCGTGCCATTCGGCTTGATAGAGCCGGCGCCGTCTTCACCAAAGTCATGCCCAATGGTTTTTTCTACAACCAATGGACCACTGGCGAGATTTACTTCATTCACGCCTGTAACACTGTTTGTAATTTCAGGGGCATCATCGCGAACCGTAATAGAGATTGTGCCGTTGCCAACATCCCCGTCAGAATCCGTCGCTTTCACGCCAAAGCGTAAATACATAGGTTCATTCGCGCTGTTTGTATTGCTGTGATCAAGGTTATCAAATTGTGTGAATTTGAATGTACCGTTGCCGTTAATCTGCATGGTGAAGATTGTCTTGCCACCTGCTGTACCGGTATAAGTATTACCGGACAATGTTACACTTACTTCCTGACCATTAGAGCTGAGCTTGCCGCCGGCAACATTCCCCGAGGTAGAGAAATTGTTATTCGCCATCGTGGTTCCAGGACCATCGCCGTTGTAATTAACGTTGATTGTGCCATTTACAACATTTGGACCATTATCCAAATCTGTATCGTCCGTCTCGCCGGTTCCTTTAATTTCAGTCGGCTGACCGTCTTTTTCAACAGCAATAGTCAGTTTTGCAGAACTGGTATCGCCATCATTATCACGCATGGTGTAATTGAAAACATCATTTCCGCCACCGTTGCTGGTGCGAGTATAAGTGTAAGAACCATCTGAGCGCAGAACAAGTGTTCCATAAGTTCCGGTAAATGTACCGGTTGTAGTGACAGCAACATTTGGACCTGTATCGGAACCGATATCATCATTGGCAAGAACATTACCGGTCGTTGTTGGATCAACTTTGTCGATACTACCTGTATCGTCGATTGCGCGCGGCGCATCATCATGAACATCAATCACGATAACGCTTGTATCCTTATCGCCATCACAATCCGTAATATCAACATAGAATTTCAACCAGATAACATCATCCGGGTCTGTGGCATCAGGATGATCAATACCGCCGAATTGTTTATATGTATAAGCGCCTGTATCAGGGTTAATGGTTAATGTGAAAACTGTCTCATTGCCAGCCTTCCCGACGTAACCAGTCGCTGTGTTTGTGACAACAACGTCTTTGCCCGCTGATTTCAGACTAACGTTCGAGCCGTCCATCTGGAATTTGGCTTCAAAAAGACCGTTTGTTGTGATTTGACCGGGGCCGTCCTCACCAAAAGTATGAGGAACAACGCCATTGGCAACCAATGGTCCTGTACCGATATCACTTTCATCGACTTCCTGCACAACGTTTTGAATATCAGGACCATCATCCAGAATACGGACTTTAATTGTCGTTGTCGCTGTGTCATCGTCACCGTCTTGAGCGATCACGCCAAAGTTCAATGTAACAACATCATCAGGATTTAATGTGTTCGGGTGATCAATCGCTTCGTACTGGGTAAAGGTATATTGACCGTTATCCAGAATTGTCAGTTTAAAGATCGTTTTCCCGTCAGCAACACCTGTATAGCTGTTACCGGAAACAGAAACGGTCACGTCTTCGCCACATGATGTCAGTTTCGCCACTGAGCTTGAGAATGTACCATTCGGATCTGTTTTCCCTGGGCCGTCTGTACCGTAATCAACAACAATTTGTCCTGTAACAACATTGTTACCGTTTGCAAGGTCAGTTTCATCTACTGTCTGTGTGCCCGGTGTTGTAATAATAGGCTGATCATCAATTGGAGAAACAACAAAGCCAAATTCAGCTGTGTCCTGATCGCCTTCATAATCTTCAATCACATAGGTGAAGATATCTGTTCCATCAGGATTGTCATCATCCGCTGTATAAGTGTAAGCACCGTTGGCAGAAATTTTCAATACACCATACTGGCCGGCAATTGTTGCCTGACCTGTTGCCGGAACATTATGAGATGTACCGTTAAAGATAACTTTTACAACTTCAGTTGGATTATCTTCACTAAGCTCGTCAGCAGTACCGCCGCCAGCACCTGTCAAGACATTACCGCTTACAGTCTCTGATTCATCAAGATCTCTGTTACCATCATCGTAAGCAACAGGCGCATCATCATGAACATGAACGGTAAATGTTCCTGGCGTGCTGTCGCCATCCGCATCTGTCGCAACAACACCAAATTGCATTGTAATAATGTCGTTTGGATCGGTTGAGTCTGCGTGATCAATATGATCAAACAATTCAAATGTGTATGTTCCGTCATTTTTCAAAGTAACTTTGAAAATGTCATTACCGCCGGCTTTACCAATATAGCTGTTACCAGATACGGTCACCACAACTGGCACCCCACCGGATGTCAAAGTACCCCCGGCCAAAGAACCACCGGCAACAAAGCTGCCTGCTCCTTGTGGTGTTACCGTTCCTGCGCCGTCCAGACCAAAATCAACATTCAGGTCACCATTGAAAACCATTGGTCCCGGAGTCAAATTGGTCTCATCGACTGCGATTAATTCAGACACAGCCACAGGCTGGCCATCCGGCGTCACTGTAATATCAAGATTTGCAGTGGCGCGGTCGCCGTCTCTATCGCGAATAGTGTAGACGAAGTGATCAATACCATCAGGATCGTTATTCTTTGTTTCGTAGGTGTAAGTACCATCAGATTTGATTGTCAACTTACCGAAATCACCCTGGACTTCTCTTTCACCAGTGGCAGGAACACTATAATTAGTGCCTTTGAACTGAATGCTGATAAGCGTTGTATCTGCAGGTTCACCATCCTGACTGACGGTATCATTGGCCAGAACATTTCCTGTAATCAACTGGCCTTCTTCACCGCCATTAATATCATCCGTCGCTGAAGGGCCGTCATCGGCCACAGTGATGGTAATTGTTCCGGTATCTGTTGTGCTGTCATCACTGACCACGGCAACACCAAAATCAATTGTAATGGTATCATCATTATCTGTAGCATCAGGATGATCCAGCGCTTTAAATTGTGTATAGGTGTATTTACCTGTAGAGGCATCAATAACCAAATTGAAGATTGTGGTCCCAGAAGCCGTTTTACCCACGTAACCGTTGGCTGTCTGCGTGATCGTAATTGCCTCACCATCTGACTTAAGTGCAACAGATGAATTTGTTGTGTTATTAGGCTTTACAGAAGCAACATCTGCACCGAAATCTGTATCAAGAGTGTCTGAGTAAACAAGATTGCCATTCGCCAAGTTTGTTTCATCAACATCGCCAGAAGAATCGCCAATAGTGGGCACATCGTCCTTCACACGCACGATAAGATTCGTTTCAGTCGTATCACCGTCCAAATCAACCGCTTTCACACCAAATGAAAGATCAATGATATCATTCGGATCATTCGGATCGGCATGATCCAGCGTACCGTATAAAACAAATGTGTAGGTACCGTCAGTATTGATATCCAGCGTAAAGATCGTTTCGCTGCCAGCTTTACCTGTATATGTATCCGTTGCAGCATCAAAAGTAACAGTGACTGGCACCCCGCCGGATGTCAGATTACCACCCAGTTTCGAACCGCTGGAAGAAAAGGTATCTGTTCCGCTTACTTCTCCCGGGCCATCCCCGTTATATTCAACAACAATTGTCCCTGTTTCTGTGATTGGTCCCAAGTCAGTTTCATCGACGATTTCTGTCGGAACTTGAGCAAACACCGGCACATCATTATCTTCTACCGTTATTGTAAAGGAAGCAGTGTCGGAATCCCCATCACTGTCTGTAAGAGTGTAAGTATAATTATCGATACCGTGTGTTCTACCGTCTTTGGCGACATACGTGTAAGCGCCTGTGCGGTTAATTGTTAGGGTCCCGTGAGCAGTTGAAACTGTGGCATTAGATCCATCTGCGGGAACAGTATAATCGTTTCCGCCAATCGAAATCTTTGTAATGAAAGCAGGCTCATCAAAACCTTGATCATCATTTGTGCGGACGTTTCCTGTGATTGTCGCGCCTTCTTCGGTCAGGGCTGTATCATTTACAGCCACAGGCACATCATCTTTAACATCAACGGTAATAAACGCGTTATCTGAATCGCCATCTCTATCCGTTACAGTGTAACCGAAATTCAAATTAATGATTTCATTCGCTGCATTTGGATTGGAGTGATCAAGATTACCCAGCAAGTTAAAAGTATAGGCGCCATCAGATTCAATTTTCATTGTGAAAATTGTCTCACTGCCTGCCTTACCTGTATAAGTGCCGGACGCAGCATCATAAGTAACTTGTACGTCTACACCATTTGACGTTAGCTTGCCGCCTGTGCGTGCCCCGGTGGATGTGAAAATATCGCTGCCTTTGATTTCTCCAGCGCCATCATTCCCGTAAGGGTCGCCGCCAACAGCGCCTGTAATGGTATGAGAAGCCGCGGTGGTTTCATCAGAAGCGCCCGCATTGATATTAAGGGCATCGGGACCGTCATCTTTTACTTTAACAATAATATTGCCTGAATCGGAGTCACCATCATAATCAGTAACAACTGCGCCGAATTCCAAAGTAATTTCATCATCAGGGTTAGAGGCATCCTTGTGATCGATTGCTTCATATTGTGTGTAGGTAAACGCCCCATTGGTTTTATTGATTTCCAATGTGAAGATTGTTGTACCGCCTGCTGTCCCTGTATATGTGTTGGTCGCTGCATCATAATTTACTGTAACGGCGACACCGCCAGATGTAACAGAAGAACCAACTGTAGAACCGCTGGCTTTAAAATCGCCATTTCCTGTGAATGTCGCAGGACTATCTTCGCCCGGATCACTATAGAACTGGCCGGTTTTAACCAAAGGCCCAGCGGTTAAATCTGTTTCATCCACTGTGGCAGCTACTTGTGAAGTCACCACAGGGGCATCATCCAGCACATTAATACGGACATTCGCAGTCGTGCGGTCTCCGTCTGCATCTTCTGCATACACACCGAAATTCAAACCGATAGACTCATTGTCTGCCGTAGGGTCGGAATGATCAAAAGGTTTAATTTGAGTATAAGTAAATTCGCCAGTCGAAGAATCGATTACAAATGTGAAAACATCTTCTGTGCCGGCTGTACCGACGTAACCATCAGCAGTCGCTGTCACCACGACATCAACGCCGCCTGATTGCAACGTACCACCGGCAAAATTATCGACAACATTAAAGGTCCCGGTTGGGTGTACTGTTCCAGGGCCATCATTACCGAAATTAACGCTCACTGAACCGCTCACTGACAGATCACCAGGCGCAGACAAATTGGTTTCATCAATTGTATGGGCAGAGACAGAAATAATCGGACGATCATCTTGCTGAGCAAAAGAAGCAGGTTGCACCTGAGGGGCATTGTAATTCAATGCTGTCGGGCCCAATGGACCAATAGCACCCGGCGCTGCAAAACTAACAGCTTCCGGAGAACTGTTAAAACCATAGCCGGAATTGCCGGCCGCGCCGTCACCGGCTGCAGGTTCAACTTGCGCCAATTGCTCGGCAACGGCATCAAGATTTTCACCGGCTGCAGGCTCAATATTCGCCACCTCTTCTGCCTCATCTTTAGCTACTTGAAGCACTTCTTCAATTGGCTCTTCGACGGCAGTCACTTGCGTAAGGATTCCTTCTGCATCAACAACAGCGCCATCAGCAACTGTTAGCTCAGGTGGAAGTTCTCCAGCCATAACTTCAGAATAATTTTCAATGATAACTTGCGAGCCATCAGCAAATGTCAGCACCATTTGCCCGTCTTTAATTTCAACCGTTGCAGCATTTGCAGGATCAAAGTCACAAACATATTTTTGACCGGATTGGAGAGCGATCTGTTGGGTTGAGTTTGCAGCAGGTTTCGCAATTACAATAGCATCGGCGTTTGTCGCGGCGCCGGCAGCTGTATTAATTGCATTAAAATTTTGTGGTGTTTGGAAAGAATTGCTTAAGACGGATGGATCGATCAATGTGCCGTCTTCTAAATATAGCAGATTGCCGTTATCAATCAGCTCTTCAAAATTTGTAATATTCAATTGGCCGCCACCAACGAAAGAAATCACCAATTGGCCCGCATCACTTAGCTGGAGGCCTGAAATATCCTGAGGACCGAAGTTCAATCGGGCCGATACATCGTCTGGGATTTGATGACTTAGAATTGCACCGCTTTCAGGTTGCGACAAAATTATATTATTACATGTCATTGGATTCTCTCCTTATGGTTCCAATTTAGTCGGGGCGTTACTCAAGTTATGTACGATGCCCCTAACAAAGCTTTACTCTTCTAACAAAGCTTTACTCTTCCCTTCAATTTATTGCTGCATAAATTTTCAGGAGTGCCATTGTTAATAAATTATTAACGTTATGTCAATAATTATGTTAAATTTATTTTTACGTAAGTATCTTTTTCCTATCAAAACTTAGGTAATGGCGCAACAGATTATTTAAGTTGAATCCGACAATACCTCTCGATCTGTTAAAATAAGAATAAGAGACACCCTCATATTATATTTTGATTAATTCTTAAAATTCTCTTTTCCCCTATTGATACATGAAAGCACTAGAAATTATCATTATTTTTCAAATACTTAAAACAACTGATTCTTCGCCCAACGCGCAAGCTTTTATATCTTAGTATTAATCAATTAATATCTCCTTAGCGTTCAAAAAAAATTCTTTTTTCGCTTGAATTGGACGCAAAGCATGATAAATAAACGCAGCTCTTCGGCTAAAATTCCTTAAAAAATTCTTTTTTTCTGGGGTCCTTTTTGTGGATAACTCAGGGGGCGGTTGAAAAAATTATTTATACTTCAATTGCTTAATCTTGTAATATAATTACATAAAATAACCTCTGGCTGAAATTTTTTTACAAAAAAGACTCGACAGCTTCATTTTTATCAGGCAATATCAATTCATCGCTAAGGCATAATCTTCCATGTAAAAACGGAAGCATCGATGAGATGGCCATAGAAGAGAGAATGCCTTGGTCGGCATTCTGGGTTCGGAAAGCGGATACTATCCCTCGCGGGACGTATCAAATGCTCCGAAGCTCAAGGGAAAAACTAAACGGCTGCTTATAGCTTAAAGTTTCCCCATCAATCCATAAAGACCCGTGGTTGTACACGTAAAAATATGAATAGGATTGATGAATACGGAAACGGCTTTACTGTTTTTTCTGAAATGTCGGAAACTAAAAAAAATCGCGAAGGTTCCGGCGCGTGGTAGACCAGCCACGATAAATAAGTGCAGATATGGGTATATCTGCGAGGCACCGGGAACATAATTGGTGTACATCATTTACTTCCCGGCGACCTGGATCCGCATTGACCCCTATATTTTTGTAAGATTTGTGTTAAGCCTTGATTACAAGATATAGGAGCAATCTTCCCAAAAAGGCCCCGGTGCTGTTTTTTTGAGACGCTTGACGTTTTAAAATGACAATAAGCACCGGGGTTCTTTTATTATATCAACAACTTATCTTTTTTATGTACGTCTATCTCACAAGCCTTTATTCTACGAAATATGAGTTTCCAATTCGAAAAGTTGTCCATTTTACTGGTTGAAGATGTCTCCCCGATGAAACAGATTATTATATCTGTCTTAGAAAGTCTGGGTATTAAGAATATTACGGCGGCGGCGGACGGAGAAACTGCTTTTAAGCAGTTTCAAAAAGATAACCATGACATTGTCATCACCGACTGGGTTATGAGCCCGGTGGATGGCCTGGAATTAACCCAACAAATCCGCCATAGCTCGGTCTCCCCCAATAGAATGGCTCCTATTATATTTATAACCGGCTACAGTGCGTGGGAAAGGGTAGAAAAGGCGCGGGATGCGGGCGTGACGGAATTTTTGATAAAACCTTTCACCGCCCATGATCTGGCACGGCGTATAGCCCACGTTATTACCAACCCCAGAGACTTTATAGAGGCTCCCAGCTTTTTCGGTCCTGACAGAAGGCGGCGTGTAGATAAAAATTATCAGGGGCCATTCAGGCGGGAAACAGATGCCAAAGCTTACTCGTCCAAAGGAGAATAAATGTCTAAATCCAAGATAAAAATATATAAAGCCAACCCGATCTTGAAACAAAAGATCGGTAGCGGGCCGCTTGAGAAAAAGCTTCTGGATCGGGCCGAGAAGGTTATCGAAGAAAATGAAGTGGATTTTACCCCGCTGGGCCTGCAATTTCTGAATGAACTTGAAGAAGCCTTAAATGCGGTCGAAGGAAATCTAGATAAAGACAAATTCGCCGACCATAAGCAGGCCCTCACACAACCCGTGATGGAATTAAAAGCCAATGCAAAAATGTTTCACTATGATCTGGTCGGAAATCTCGCCAATATTATGTTGAATTTCTTGGAATCCATCACATCGTTAGATAAAGATGCTCTGGCGATCGTCAGGGGGCATCATGAGACCCTGCGCGGCATTATCAATAGCAACTTACGCGGCGATGGCGGTCAAAAAGGCCAGACCATGATCACAGAACTAGAGAACGCCTGCGCGCGATACTATAAAAAACAAAGAAAAAGCCAGGAATAAGTGATCCCGGCTTCTTCGGCGTGTTTCATAAATTAAAGATTAAAAACGAAGCTTTTTAGCCTGCGTGACTTGACCAATCTTCTTGATTTTTTCCATCACCTCGTCAGACACAGGGGCATCCAGTGAAATCAAACAAATAGCAGAATCACCTTCGGGCTTCCGCCCTAAGTGGAAATTGGCAATATTCTGGCTGGCTTCCCCTAGAATTGTGCCAATCTGGCCAATTAAACCGGGCTTGTCCTCATTCCTAATGAAAAGCATATCGCTGGAGAGACTGGCTTCGATACGTACACCCTCAATATCCACAATGCGTGGCTCCTTACCCGTAAACAACGTTCCGGAAACGCTTCTGGACCGTTTTTCCGTTTCAATCTTTACGACAATAACGCTGCGCCAATCAGCAGAAGAGCCGCTATGGGTTTCAGAAAAAGTGATACCGCGGCTTTCCGCAATACTCATCGCATTGACCATGTTCACGGTATCAAGCTGCGTGCCTAATAAAGTTGCCAACAACATGGAAGTCAGCGGTTTCGTATTTATATCAGAGACAGTGCCCTGATATTCAATATTTACTGACTTAATGGCATTATCCGTTGTCTGGCCTGCAAAGCTGCCTAATTGTTCCGCCAGTTTCATATATGGTTTTAAACGCGGGGCATCTTCAGCCGAAATTGACGGCATATTCAACGCGTTCGTGACGGCGCCATTCACAAGGAAATCAGCCATTTGTTCTGCAACTTGAATGGCCACATTGACTTGCGCCTCTGTGGTGGCCGCCCCCAAATGCGGGGTACAAACAACATTCGGATGGTTAAAAAGGACATTTTCCTGCGCCGGCTCGACTTCAAAAACATCCAACGCCGCCCCGGCAACTTTACCGCTATCCAGGGCTTGCTTAAGGTCGGTTTCCACGACGATGCCACCGCGGGCACAATTGATGATACGTACACCGTCTTTCATCTTCGCAATCGCGTCCTTGTTAATAAGGCCGGCTGTTTTGTCATTTTTGGGAACGTGAATTGTAATAAAATCAGCACGGGCAAATAAATCATCCAATTCCACTTTCTCGACGCCTAACTCAACCGCACGCTCTTCGGTCAGGTAAGGATCAAAAGCGACAACATTCATTCGTAGCCCCACAGCACGGTCAGCAACAATACCACCGATATTACCGCAACCAATAACCCCAAGGGTTTTTGAAAACAGCTCTGCGCCCATGAATTTTTTCTTTTCCCATTTACCCTGATGGGTTGATTCGTTCGCCTGCGGAATTTGGCGGGCCAATGCAAACATCATGGCAATCGCATGCTCTGCCGTGGTAATGGAATTCCCAAAAGGGGTATTCATGACAATCACACCGGCATTCGTCGCCGCTTTAACATCAATATTGTCCACACCGATACCGGCACGTCCGATCACTTTCAGGTTTTTAGCCGCTGCCAGGATTTCCGGTGTGACGGTTGTGCTTGATCGCATCGCCAGGCCATCATAATTCGGGATTTCAGCAATCAGCTCTTCGGGGGTCATGCCGTGCTTTTCAACAACTTCACAGCCTTTTTTAGTGAAAATTTCCGCAGCAAGCGGGTTCATTTTGTCCGAGATCAGGACTCTTGGTTTCGCATTCGACATTTTTAACTCCTAATTTTGTCTTGTTCAGGAAAACAGGCTTTCTTCTTATCATGCCTGCCTAACATTGCAAGAAACTAATATAGGCTTTAGGCTATTTTAAATATTTAAGAAACATTCAGGCTTTTTATGGAAGAACAAAGAACAATTGAGACCGGCTTTTCATTAGCCGTGCAAACAGTTCAGGAATGGATTACTGACTTTTATGCCTTACTCCCCAATATTGCAGCAGGGTTCTTTCTTTTTCTTATTTTTGTGCTTCTGGCTTTTGGGGCCAAAATAAGTACAAGTAAATTCTTTATCCGCAGGCGGCGTATTGATTTAGGAAACATTCTATCCGATCTGGCTTTTTGGGCGTTCCTATTACTTGGACTGCTGATCGCTTTAACTGTGATTATGCCTTCTTTAAAACCGGGCAACCTTGTGACAAGCTTGGGAATAGGGTCTTTAGCCATCGGTTTTGTGTTTAAAGATATTCTACAAAACTGGCTATCAGGCTTACTCATTCTTTTACGCCTGCCATTTCGGCGCGGCGATCAAATCATCATTGGTGAAGCCGAGGGTACAGTGATGAGAATCGATCCGCGTGCCACTATTTTACGGACTTATGATGGCCGCGATATCGTGGTGCCCAATCGCACCGTTTATTCAAATAATGTTACAATCAACACCAGTGAGCCCCAAAGGCGGGTCGAACTCGACCTTACTGTCGGATATAATTATGATATTCGCGTTATTACCAGAATTTTGAAAAATTCCCTCGAACAGGTTGAAGAAATATTAAAAGACCCTCCACCACAGGTTTTATGCTGGGAACTTGGATCGACCTCCCTCGGCATTAAGCTTCGCTGGTGGATCGATTCAGAACGCTCGGAAGAAGTTATTTCACGCGCACGGGCCGTACAGGCAATCAAAGAAGCTTTTGATGCCAACGGAATTGATCCGACAGACCCGCAATTGGTTTATTACCATGAAGCCAAAGAGGGGGATGAAATACTAGGTGATAGTATAAAATCACATCCAACCGTCGGAGAAGAGAACGTCGAAGAAGGTCCTAAACCGCCGGAATTTGAAACCAGCGCAAATGATCCGGAAGCAGAGCGGCCCAAAATCGATGATAAATCCGAAACAATCTTAACCGACTAAATGGTAGAAAATTTTATCCATATCCCCTGGGACTTAGAACGCTCTCCCCCGCCTTTTGAAGGGAATGATATAAAATTCCCGGAAGGGCTCGTGCGGTATATTTTAAAAAAATATACGAAAAAAGGAGATAATATTTTTGATCCCTTTACCGGCCTTGGCACTTCCCTTTTTGTTGCAGAAGAAATGGGCCGGATTCCTTTTGGGCTGGAAGCAGAGAAACAAAAATATGAATGGGTCGCTGGTCAACTGGATCACTGGACACATCTTATTTACGATGATGCCGCCCAGTTAGCATCCTATAAACTGCCTAAAATGGATCTGGTGCTTACCTCACCGCCCTACATGCCGCGGCATCATAAATGGAATCCCTTATATGGCGGTGATCCCAAACATGCCGGATACGCCAGCTATCTCAAAAGAATGCGCGCCATTTTTTCGAAAACCAAAGCGATCATGAAAAAAACAACGCCGCTGATTATACAGGTGGATAATTTGCAGCATGGCAAAATATTTACGCCACTCGTCCGCGATATCGCCCATTGTCTGGATAAAGATTTTATCCAAACGGGGGAAACAAAAGTAATATGGAATAATCCGAAAACGGATTATCCCTACACCCAATATCTCATTTTCAAAAAGAAATAATAACTAAGCCGCTTGCTTCATTTCCTGCTCTTTGGCAGCTTCGAAGGCCCAGTCAAGCCATGGCATAAGCTTTTGCGTATCCTCAGGGTCCACTGTTGCTCCACCCCAAATACGAATACCCGCAGGTGCCGCGCGGTAAGAAGCAATATCGTATGCCGCTTCTTCGGCTTCCAACATTTTCACCATGCCTTTTACAAAAGTCAGGCGATCTTCATCAGATTTTTGATTGAACCATGCATCTGTGATTTTCAAACAAATCGATGTCGTAGAAATAGTATCTTTATCGTCGGCAAGAAATTCAATCCAGTCTGTTTTTTCAACCCAATCGGCAACAGCTTTTAAATTTTCTTCACTGCGTTGAATAGTTGTCTTTAACCCACCAATTGATTCAACCCATTTCAAAGCATCCAGACAGTCTTCGGTTGCAATCATAGAGGGCGTATTCAAGGTTTCACCTTTAAAAGCCCCTTCAATTAATTTATCGCCTTTTGTCAGACGGAAAATTTTCGGCAACGGGCGGTCAGGTGTAAAGTTTTGCAAACGCTCTGCTGCACGCGGGCTTAATACCAGCATACCGTGCGCCGCTTCAGATCCCAAAACCTTCTGCCAGCTCCATGTGACCACATCCAGTTTGTCCCATGGCAAATCATAAGCAAAGACGGCAGAAGTTGCATCACAGATTGTCAGTCCCTGCCGGTCACTTTTTATCCAGTCCGCATTGGGCACGCACACACCGGATGTTGTTCCATTCCATGTAAATACCACATCGCGGTCTGTATCAACTTTTGATAAATCAGGCAACTGACCGTAATCCGCCTTATGATAATTTACATCATCCAGCTTTAACTGTTCGCTGACATCCTTGCACCAATCCAGACCAAAACTTTCCCAGCCCAGCATTTCTACGCCGCGCTCGCCAAGCAAATTCCACATCGCCATTTCAACAGCGCCTGTATCCGATGCCGGCACAATAGCGCAGCGGTACCCCTCAGGAATGCCCAGCAGCTCAACATGACGGTCAATGACCTCTTTAAGTTTATTCTTACCGCCTCCCGCACGGTGAGAACGCCCGAGCCAGGCATCCTTAATAACATCGGAAGACCACCCCGGACGCTTTGCACAAGGGCCGGAAGAGAATTTAGGATTATTTGGCTTGGTAGCTGGTTTTTGCATCATTTTTCCTTATATAAAAATATAACAACAATCTTGGAATAAAAAATTCTGGTATCCGTGTCCAGTCTTAAGTTAAAACAAGGTATGACAAAACTTTCAGTAAACCTTAATAAAGTCGCCTTATTGCGTAACCAGCGCACGATTGGCTATCCGGATATTATTGATCATGCCAAAATAATTCTTGAAGCAGGGGCGCATGGTCTTACGGCACACCCCAGACCGGATGAAAGACACGTGCGCCGCACTGATATCGGCCAGATAGCGGATTTTCTGGCTGAATGGGAAGATAAAACCATCGAATTCAATATTGAAGGCTACCCGACTGATGATTTTATGGATCTGGTTTTAAATAACAAGTGCGACCAAGTGACGCTTGTCCCGGATAAACCAAGTCAGCGAACATCGGATCATGGTTGGGCCATCGAAGAAAACACATCTTTCCTCAAAGAAGTTGTAAAAACCTTAAAAGAAAAGGAGAGAAGGGTCTCGATTTTTATTGATCCTGTCCCTGAAATAGCCGCCGCAGCTGCCAATATTGAAGCAGACAGGGTGGAGCTGTATACGGGCCCTTATGCCGAAGCGGAAATCTCCCTTGAAACTTATGTGGACACTGCGTTAACGGCGATAGAAGCCGGACTGGAAATCAATGCCGGCCATGACTTAAGTCTGGATAATTTAGCCGCTTTTATAGCCAGAATTCCGGAATGTGCGGAAGTATCAATTGGTCACGCCATTACGGCCGATGCCCTAAAAATGGGTTGGCCAGCCGCCGTCACCGCCTATCTTGCGGCTATTAAATATGGCCAAAAAATGAGCGCGGAAAACGCGGCCTAACATAAACAAGGAAAGAGACGTACATGAACTTTATTCTAACATTTGTTGCCTCTGATACACACTTATCGGCCGGGCATCTGGCGAGCATCGAATCTTTCGCTGAAAAGGAAGGCATTTTACTGACAGGAGAGCCTGAGTGGCTGGCAGAGAACATTGCGGCCGACATTCCCATCGCCGAATCTTTAACCATCGATCAAATGCAAAAGCTGCGCTTATTGTTAGAAAAAGATAAAATCGATAGCTTCTGTACGTCTGCTTCAAGCAGAAAGAAAAAACTGCTTCTAGCCGATATGGACTCTACGATTGTCACATCGGAAACCCTAGATGAAATGGCCGCAGAAGCGGGAATTAAAGATAAAGTGGCCGCAATAACAGAGCGCGCTATGCGCGGTGAGCTTGATTTTCCTGCCGCACTCAAAGAACGGGTGGGGCTTTTAAAAGACTTAGCGGATGAAGCCCTGAAAAAAACCCTTGAGGCCACTCAAATTTCTCAAGGAGCCGCTGTGGCTGTTGGCACCATGCGGGAAAACGGCGCCACGTGTGTTCTGGTGTCTGGCGGCTTTACGTTTTTTACGCAAGCCATTGCACAAAAACTGGGCTTTACCGAACATCATGGCAATATTCTTGGAGTCAACAACGGCAAGCTGACAGGGACAGTAGAAGAACCCATACTGGACAAAGAATCCAAGCTTGCCTTTTTAAAAGCGTACACCCAGCAACTCAATATAGATTTAGCCGAAACCCTAGCAATAGGCGATGGCGCCAATGATTTGCCGATGTTGGCGGCTGCGGGCATCGGCATTGGCTATCATCCGAAACCCCTGTTAGAAGAAAATCTCTTAAATTGTATCCGCCATACGGATTTAACCTCCATGCTGTACATACAAGGTTACAAACAGGAAGAATTTATCCATAATTGATATTAACCCCGCCTATCTTTTTATATTTTCTTAAAAAGTAAATCTTTGTTCTTTTTTAACCAAAGCCGTACAATAATCGGGATAAGATAATTAAACGGGGCCCCATGTCTAAAGATTATAATTTCGTTGTCAGTCAAGAACATCTGGATGAGTTAATCCATAAGTATTGCCGTAATTATACCGATCTGGCGCGCCAGGGCCGGTTCGATAAAATCGTCGGACGGGATGAAGAAATTGACCAGGTAATGTTAATTCTTTTACAGCGTAACAGGAAAAATGCCTGTATGTTGGCGCCGGCAGGGGTCGGGAAGACTGCGCTGGTGGCAGGTCTGGCGCAAGCTATTGTCGCTGAACGTGTCCCTGATTACCTTAAAAATGCAAATGTGATTGAACTTGATATGGCGGCGATGGCCGCCGGCACGAACAGTCCGGCAGAATTTCAGGAACGTTTTATCCCTATATGCCGCGGGTTGGCAGAAAGATATCACCACCGCGAATTCGGGCGCTATATCATGTTTATCGATGAGATACATACCATTATGCCGACAGTAACCGGCTCTGCCTATGCGGGATTATCGGAAGTCTTAAAGCCATACATGACTGTGGGTGACCTTCATATTTTAGGGGCCACCACACTGGATGAATTCCGTATGTATGTGGCGATTGATCCTGCGCTTGATCGTCGTTTTCAAAAAGTGCTTTTGCGCATGCCCACAGCGGAAGAAACATTGGCGATTCTTAAAGGGATACGCTCCAGTTATGAGAAGCATCACAATTTAAAAATTTCTGATGAATGCTTGGCAGAAGTGGTCAAAATGACGGAAGAGCATATGAGAAAAAGAACCCAGCCCGATAAATCCATTATCACCATGGATGCTGCCTGCGCCTGGCACAATATGTTTCGGAGTGAAGACCGCAGTTTGTCCATGGAAGCCGTGTATATGATGGTCGCCAAGGAAACAGGATTACATCCGGGAGCGCTCTCTGATAACAAGGTTAATCGCGGCGAAATTTACGATCCGACCAAAAACAAGGTCGAAACGGGTTCCAAGCAATTTGAAGATGACTCCCAATAAGCTTCTAGGCACGTAATTGTTTTATGAGCGCAATCGGATTTTCAAATTGATCGTCAATAAAATCAGGCAAGTCTTCCATCGGGTCGCCATGATGCATGTAAACACACTGCATGCCTAAGTGACTTGCAAAAATCAAATTTCTATCCAGATCATCAACCATTAAAACTTCCTCATACGGCAAATCCAGTTTCTTTGCCGCCAGTTTAAACCCTCTATCCGTTCTGGCCTTTGGTTTGAAATTAACATCTTCCATTGGGATGATGCTGTTATCATCAAATAAATGGTCAAGTTTCACATGCTTCAATGCCCGGTGCGCCCAATTTCGTGAAGCATTTGTCAGGATAACCTGAGGCACCGTGAGCTTGTTTAGATAAGCTGCTATGCCTGCAATTGGCCGGATGACAGTTTCATCAATATTATCATGAAAAGGAAAATGGAGACTGGCATACGACAACCCATGATCTGTTACATAACCATGCATGGAATAACCATGCTCCGCTTCCGACCTTTCGGCCAGTTTCAGGGTATCATCGTAGCTCAGGTTAATGCCAAGCTCTTGCGCTGCTATCGCCGCGGCTTTTGTACAAGATTGAATAAATTCATCCGTAAAACGGTAGAGCGTATTATCAAGATCCCAAATAACGCCCGAAACCAAAGATGCATCTATGGTCAATTAGTCCTCCAAATAGAACTGGATGGTTGAAACAACCCTGATGGTTTTATTCTTTTGTTGGGCCTCTGGCACGGCATAGGTTTCATCCCGTGGCAAAATTTGAAATACGCCTTGTGAGGCATGTTTTATATCACCAACTTTTGATCCTGAATTTTCCGCAAACTCCTTCGCCGCCTGTCTTGCATTGGCAGTAGCTTTAGCAATCATCGGGGGCTTGATATCATTCAACTTGGTATACAAATAAGTGGGGGAATTAGATCCGTTTTGTGAAAACACAACACCCTGTTTTATCAGGCTCCCCATGTTTTGCGCTGCTTGTGAAATTTTATCTATCTTGTCCGTACGCACCAAATAAGTCTGCGTGAGTATGTAACGGTTAATAACGGCGTTATTCTGACGATAAGATTGCGCCATTAAGTCCTGAACTTTCACTTCCTTAAGCTCTATTTCATCTTCCTGCAATCCATATTTTTTAAGAAAAGACACCACAGCTTTTCCTTTTTCTTCCATGACGTTTTGCAAGGAAGACAGATCATTGCCTGTTTCCGTGTAGGATAAAGGCCAAATAGCCAGATCTGCCACCACGTCTTCTTGCGCGAGCCCTTTCATGGTAACGCTGCGGTCATAACTTCTAAAATGAGTGAGGCCCTTATGCACCTGAACGCCTGCAAATCCAAGACATATAGCCAAAATAACAATGGAACAGGCAAGAATAACGGAATGTAGGTTTTGTGACATTTTATTTCTCCTTCCCTCTATCATACCAATAAAATTATGACCTAAATAAGATTTTATTTTACCGCTTTGTAGACTTTAAAGCCGTCTTGTTCGGCTAATTTCTCTATCTGTCCAAAATGCGCTTGCAAAGTCTTTTCATAGGGCAAATGGGCATTCGCAACCATATAAAGTATACCCTTGGCCTTCAGGTTCTCTGCGGCTCTTTGGATGAATAACTGCCCGATATTCGCTTGGGTTTCCTTTCCCTCATGAAAAGGGGGATTCATGATAATCCAGTCTAAATTCAATGGCTCTTCTCTGGCCTTTGTTAAATCCTGCCACAGATATTCTATGGGAACAGAAAAATCAGACAGATTCTTTTTACAGCATTCCAGCGCATCGTAATCCGCATCTATCGCATAAAGCTTCGTTATTTCTTTTGATTGCGTAAGTATGGCTTTCGATAACAATCCATAGCCACATCCAAAATCCGCGCCTGTGCCGCTCAGCGCCACCGGCAAAGTATCCAACAATATTTTTGATCCTAAGTCCGTTTTTTTCCAACCGTAGATGCCCGGTTTGGTCAAAAATTCTCCGAAGGCGGTTTGAATTTTTCGAGGCGATCCATTTTCTATCCAGGATAAAACTTTTTCTTCATTGGGAGGACTGGTTTTATAGGCCCAGACAATCTTACATTTACTTTTTGAGAGAGTGTTCGGTTCAAGCCCTAATTCCTGAAACCATTTATTGAGTCTTTTTCCTCCCGCCTCATTTTCGGCAATGCTTAGTAACAAGCCTTCATTTTTTAAATGACGGATACTACAGGCCAACTGATATTGCGCGGCCTCTTTTTGCTTGGGCAAAATGCAGTAGATACACTCCAACTCATCGCTCATATCAAATGTAGGCGCCACAGCAACATTATTGCGGTGCCAGTCATCATAATAAGGCTTAAAGGCCTGAACGCTATAAACATTGGATAAGTTGGCTACATTCGGATTAAAACAGGCATTCCAGATAAGATGGTGCTTCGGCGTCATATCAGCGCTCAATAGTCCGCTTTGCTCGATATACGATAATAAAGAAGAAGCGCTCTTAGACATTGCCTGTTGTTTTTTCATAATTATTAAAAAATATGTTTATAATCAATGTCTTAAGAAAAATGGCGGACACGGAGGGATTCGAACCCTCGATACGGGGTTACCGTATACACACTTTCCAGGCGTGCGCCTTCGACCGCTCGGCCACGTGTCCTAATGCTGCGGACAATAAGCAAGACCGAAAACTATTTCAAGTCAAAGATTTATCTAACAAAATCTTTGATCTTTGCGGGGAAATGTTATTATTTAAGGATTAGATGTTATTTACAAAATAAGGTTCGCTATGGGGTCCGGTACAAAATTCTTCCTGTTTATTATGCTTTTGCCTTTTTTGGCAGGCGCAGGACACGATATCTATTTAAATTATTTTTCGGATCCCGAAAAAGTAGAACAGCTCAAAGCCCTGCAAATTGATCCGGATCAGTTTCTTATAAGCGATCTGGGTTGGATATGGACCGAGTATGCCCCTGGCATAATGAAAGAAGCCCGCACACTTATGTCTTCGAGAACATGGTCACAATATGTTGATCCGGTATTACAACTACCGACGATGGTCGTGAGTATTGTCCCTTTTTTCTGCGTAACAGTTTTACTACTCATCGCATTCATATTGGGCATTTGGCCTTTCTCACGTTTCAAGGCAAAACAGGATGATTTCGCCGTCTACAAACATGCCAAAACAAAAGCGGTGAAATACTCTAAAAAATAAGTCCTATGCCGTTAAGCGGTCTATGGCTTTTTGTAGCACAGCCAACTCTCCCGGCGCAGATAAACGGTGGTCTGCCTCTTCCAGTAAGATAATTTCTGCTTTTCCGGCTGTCACGGTATCTTTGATAACTTCGGCTGTTTCCCAAGGTACGGCCGTATCCTTCTTACCCTGTATTAAGCAAACAGGCATCTCTAAATTATTGTTTTTATCTAAAAGCATATTATGACGGCCGTCTTCCAGGAGGTGTTTTGTAATTATATAAGGCGCATCATAATCATTTTCTAAATAAAAATAGCCTTGTGTTTCTAATGCGCTTCTTTGGTCATCGCTCATATCCCTTTCCATCCAGGTCGTGAAATCAGGAGCGGCTGCAAGTCCTATAACAGAGTGGATTTTTTGCGGATATTGTAACGCGAGTAGTAAAGCAATCCAGCCTCCCATTGAAGAACCGACCAGCATAACTTTTTCGGATGTAAAATTTTCCAGCACATCTGTTGCATCCTGCAACCAGTCAGAAATACAGGCTTCTTCAAATTTTCCTTCAGATTCACCATGACCCCTGTAATCAAAGCGCATATATGCCCGCCCCTGCTTTTGACATAGTTTTTCTAAAAAAAGAGCTTTGGTTCCTTCCATATCGGAACGAAATCCTCCCAAAAACATAATTGGCGGCAGCGTTGAGTTTTTTGTGCCTTCATTTTTTACATACGCCAAGGCCGGTAAATTTATCCTTTTTAATCTATTCAATGGCGGGCTCCTTTTTTCATCGGATTTTAATATCAAATATGCTAGATAATAAGGCTTAAAATTTTAAATTAAAAAAAAATAATGACACCTATTGAAATGCACACTCAAAAAGACCTCAGGGTCGCCTCAGGTATTCCACAAAGCCCTGTCATCATGCAAGTGATACCGGAATTGGGACCTGGCGGGGCAGAACAAGGTTGCATTGATATTGCTGCAGAACTTGTCAAGGCAGGGTCTCAAGCCATTGTTGTATCTCATGGGGGTTCGCGTGTGCATGAGCTTGCAAGAATAGGAGCGATCCATGTGGATTTGCCTGTGCATAGCAAAAATCCTTTCGTCATGTGGCAAAATATTGCAAGACTCAAACACCTGATTGAAAAATATAATGTCGACATTGTCCACGCACGCAGCCGCGCGCCGGCCTGGTCAGCAATGAAAGCATGTGAAAAAACAGACGCAAAATATATGACAACCTGCCATGCCCCTTATAATATTAACGGCAAAGCAAAACGTTTTTATAACAGTGCTATCGCAAAAGGGGAGCGCGTCATCGCCATTTCTAATCATGTCGCACAATATCTGGTTGATAATTATAAAATTGACCCACGAAATATAAGACTGGTCCATCGGGGCATTGCCTTGGAAAAATTTCACCCCAACGCTATTAGACCCGCCCAGCTGATAAAAATATCGGCCCAATGGCGTATTCCTGACGGGGCCAATATTGTCATGTTACCGGGCCGCCTGACCCGCTGGAAAGGGCACCATGTTCTTATAGAAGCGATGGCAAAATTAAAAAGAGATGATATTTTTTGTGTCTTAATAGGATCGGATCAGGGTCGAAACGAATACCGTGCCGAGCTTGAAGATTCTATCAAAGAAAAAAAATTAGATGGCCAAATCCGGATTATTGATCATTGTGATGATATGCCGGCCGCCTATATGCTCTCCGCCGTCATTGTTTCTGCCTCTACAGACCCTGAGGGGTTTGGAAGGGTGCCAATTGAAGCGCAGGCGATGGGACGTCCAATTATTGCTACCGACCATGGCGGCGCGCAGGAAACCATTGTCCGCAATCAAACCGGATGGTTAATACCACCAAATGATTCTGATGCATTAAAACAGGCTATTGATGAAGCCCTTAGTTTAACAGAAAGCCAGCGCGCTATTTTAGCGACAAGAGCCATGAACCATGTTGCCCTGAATTTTACTAAAGAAAAAATGGCGGATGAAACTTTAAATGTTTATGCAGAGTTACTGCAGGAAAAATACAATCTTCCTTCTTTTTTGCCTGCAACAGCTGCTGAATAATGCCAGTGAATCGGGAAAATATCCTGGTAATAAAACTAGGCGCCTTGGGAGACTTTGTTCAATCTTTAGGCCCTATGAAAGCAATCAGGGAGCATCATCCAAACGCGAACATTACGCTTTTAACCACCAGGCCCTATTACAAATTTGCTGAAAAATCAGGCTATTTCGATGAAATATTAACAGATAGCCGACCAAAATTCTATCAAATAAAACAATGGTTTAACTTAAAAAACCTTTTGAATTCCAAAAATTTTGCCCGTGTCTATGATTTGCAAAACAATGATCGAACAGGCATTTATTTCAAATTATTGCAGCCCAAACCTGAATGGTCCGGCATAGTCAAAGGCGCATCCCACCGTAATGACTCACCTCAAAGGACCTCTGGCTTAGCCTTTCGCGGGCATCAACAAACCCTATCTCTTGCGGGTATAAAAAATGTGGAAATAGATACGTTAGACTGGATTAATAACGATATCGCGCAATTTAATCTTTCTTCGCCTTATGCTTTGATCGTCCCGGGCTGCGCGCCGACAAGACCAGAAAAAAGATGGCCGGCGGAACATTACATACAGTTATGCAATCATTTGGCGGCGTTAAATATTCAGCCCGTATTGATAGGAACGAAGGATGAAAAAACCGTCACGGATCAAATATCGGCTCAAAATAAAAATATCTTAGATCTCACCGGCAAAACATCTTTATTTGATATTGTATCGCTTGCCCGGCATGCCAAACTGGCTGTGGGGAACGACACAGGCCCAATGCATTTAATAGCCCCGACAGGGTGTCAAACAATTATCCTGTTTTCAGGCAATAGTTCGCCAGCACGCCATGCGCCACTGGGTAAGAATGTCACCACCATTCAAAAAGAAAAACTGGATGACTTGCAACCGGAAGAAGTCATTCAATCTCTTGCTTTGCACGATTGACCAAAGCAGGTTTATCAGGCACCTGCGCAAGGATTTTCTGCGCTATAAAATCAGGCAATATTCCCAAAAACCATGCGGTAAAATGAACTGGGAAAGGGAAACAAATACGTCCTTTATTTTTTGAAAGTCCTTCAGCAATAAGGGACGCTGCCTTTTCCGCACTCATTTTAAAAGGCATCTTATAATCATTTACATCCGTCATCCGTGATGTCACAAAACCCGGACATATAACATTGATTTTTATATTGGTATTTCGCAATGCCCCTCTTAACGCTTCCCCGTAATAACGGACAGCACCTTTAGAAGCACTATAAGCAGGCGCACCGGGCCAACCACGAAAACCAGCCAACGAACTGACTATGGCAATCTGGCCTTCTTTTCCACTTTGGCTCATTACCTTCAAGGATGGCTCCACCGTATTAAAAACGCCGGTAACATTTACATCAAAAATACGTCTGGCCTCTGCGATCGGCTCTCCTTCCAGGCGCCCGCCTGATCCGCCGGATATACCGGCATTCGCAATCACTAAATCCAAGGGATATTCCTCGCTTATCTGGTTAATCCATGATTGCATCGCCCTTTGATCGCAAACATTTACCAGCGCCGTTTCTACCTCGGCTCCCTTTTGCCGGCACGCTTCTGCCACCTTTGCCAATCTGTCGCTGTTTTGACCGCTTAAAGCTAAAAAAACACCTGATTGCGCATAATGACAGGCCAATGCCTCACCAATGCCACTGGAGCCACCGGTAATAAGGATGTTTTTAGGGTCTTTCATACGGCCCAGTCTACTGACTTGGTGATATCCCGTAAAGAAGGTTTGATAAAGCGTCTATAAACCTTAAAATGCCCATATGGACAGTTCTAAATTACAAAGACGCGGCTTGATGTATGTTCTCTCCTCTCCTTCAGGGGCAGGAAAAACAACCATTACACGCGCCCTGTTAAAACAAAATGACAACCTGCTTATTTCCGTATCGGCAACCACACGGCCACGGCGTTCCGGTGAGGTGCAGGCACAGGATTATTATTTCGTTGATATTCCTGAATTTAATAAAATGGTTGATCAGGGTGATATGCTGGAACATGCAAAAGTTTTTGGCCATTACTATGGCACGCCGCGTAAGCCGGTCGAAGACGCCCTGGCCAATGGCCGTGATGTTATCTTTGATATCGACTGGCAGGGGACCCAACAATTAGACGAAATGGCACGAGAGGATCTTGTGACTGTCTTTATTCTGCCTCCCTCGGCAAGAGAGTTGGAAAACCGTCTTCGCACCCGGTCAAAAGACACATTGGAGACCGACACCCAGATTCGTGAAAGAATGAGTAAAGCCAATGATGAGATGTCGCATTATCTTGAGTATGATTACGTTTTAATCAATCAGGATATTGCACACACGATTGATCAAGCCCAAATGATTTTAGATGCCGAACGCCTGAAAAGGCGCAGGTTAGTCGGTCTTTCCGATTTTGTCAGGGGCATTAAAGACGGGCTTTAACCCTGAGCCGTAAGAGCAAGTTCAATAAATTTTTCTACACTGACATTTTCCGCCCGCAAGGTCTCTTCCAATTCACAAGCAGAGAAATAAGGCTGATATTCTTTTAATGAACTGCGGATCATTTTACGTCTCTGCCCAAAAGCGGCAGCCGTTATTTTTTCTACATATTTAAAATCAGGTTTATTTTTTAAATTCTTTTTAGGAGTGAGTTTTACTATAGATGAAACCACTTTCGGGGGCGGCGTAAAGGCAGAAGCGGGTACATCAAACATAATCTGCACATCACATAGCCATTGCGAAAGAACTGCCAGACGGCCGTAGGATTTACTGTTGTGGGCCGCCGTAATACGCTCTGCAACCTCGCGCTGGAACATGAGTGTCATGCTTTGAAAAGCATCAGCATCCTTATATATACACTCCAACCAGCCTATAAGTAACGTGGTTGATATATTATAGGGAAGGTTAGCAACAATGGCCCGTGGCGGCGCGGATAAGGCCACAAGATCAATAGTTAATGCATCGGCCTGTACTAATTCAAAACGCTCTCCTGAAACATTCTTTAAATCCTGTAAGGCCTGTATCGCCCGAGGGTCGAATTCAATGGCAGTAATTTTATCAGCATGGCTTTTTAAAAGGCTTCTTGTTAAGCCGCCTGGACCGGGACCGATTTCATAAACATGACAGCCAGAAAGATCACCCGCGGCGCGAACTATTTTGTCCGTCAGGTTTAAATCCAAAAGAAAATTTTGTCCGAGTTTCTTTTCTGCGCGAAGTGAATGCCGACGAATAACCTCCCGTAAAGGTGGAAGGGAAGATAAATCAGCCATATTCACTTAGCCGCGTCTATCAATAAAGGCCGCTGATTTAATATCAGACAAATAACGCTGTGACAGCCGTTCCAACCGTTCCAGACCTATGGAATTCAAAACTTCATCTTCACTCGGTATTGTCTCTGCCGAAGCGGTTCTGACATCTTTTAAAGTCAAAATATGATATCCTGACATCCCGCGCACAGGCGTGCTGATTTGCCCTTGATCCAGGCTTTTAAGCACAAGACCAAGTTCCTTGGGTAAATCTTCTTCTTTTACCCAGCCTAAAGATCCGCCGCGGGTGGCACTTTCAGATTGTGAAAATTGACTGGCCGCCAATTCAAATGGCGCTCTGCCGGCATTGATTTCAGAAATAATTTTTAAGGCCAGTTGCTTCATTTTTTCTTCATCCTGCGGATTGCTGACAGGAAGAAAAATTTCTGACGCATTGTATTCCGTTGCCCCGATATTATCTTTCATACGATCCATTTTGGCATTCACGTCATTTTCACTGACATCAATTTTTGGCCTTAAAACGTTTTTCACTATCTTAACCCAAGCCACCTGCGATTTAATCTGGTGCAATAAGGTCGTCTTTGGAATGCCCTGTTTTTGAAGCACAGCAGAAAACTCTTCAGCGCTCATATTATTTTGCTGCGCCAGACTGGCAAAACCCTGGCTAATTTCTTCTTCCGTAACATTTAGATTTTGCCGTTCAGCTTCCTGAATTTTCAATTCTTCTTCAATCAAAATATTCAGCGCCTGCGTGCGGGCGCGATCTTTATCCT
Organism: uncultured Micavibrio sp.; assembly: GCA_965216405.1. GTDB lineage: Bacteria > Pseudomonadota > Alphaproteobacteria > Micavibrionales > Micavibrionaceae. The sequence goes on from OZ244161.1 coordinate 1,165,273, forward strand.
CTTTACTTTTCGGCATACCGGAAGACGCGAAAATCAATTTCAATCTGTCATTCACATCGGATTCAGATATCGCATTCGCATTCACTGTGGCGGCAATATCAAAAGATTCACTTGCCTGACCTGATGAAGGGGAGGTTATCAAAAGTGTTAAAACTAAAATGGTTAAAATATTTTTCATTCTTATACTCTATCAATCATTGTGGCTCTTTTATGCCGCTTTTTTATCACTAAAGCGCCCGCCCTTTTTATAACAGGCCAAATAGCGCGGTAAAATTGTCTTCATGGCAGTAGGATTCACACCCAAATCTTTCAACGTCAGGACATCTTCTGTTACAACATTATCGAATTCCAAAGATTTGACCTGATCTAGGGTTAAAGGGGGCTTGGGTAAAAGGCTCATAAAAGCACCCTGAATTTTTGCCAAAGGCCATGGAATTGAAACCAACGCGCAACTGCGGTGTATTTCGGCAAATAAAATCTCATAAATTTCCTTGAAAGAAACGACTTCAGGGCCGCCGAGATGATAGGTTTTACCGGAAAAGTCACCGTTTTTATCTTCAATAATATATGTTACGGCTTCGGCTATATCTCCTGCATAAACCGGCTGGAACTTTGTTTTACCACCCCCAATCAAGGGGAGTGCTGGTAAAAAAATAGCAAGCTTAGCAAACCTGTTAAAGAACGAATCACCGGGCCCGAAAATCACGCTGGGCCTTAAAATCGTCACACCGGGGAAATGCGCTTTAATAGCTTCTTCTCCTTGGAGTTTTGATTTCGCATATTTCGAAGACGAGCCTTCTATACCTAAGGCAGAGACATGAACAAAACGCCGAACATTTTCCGAAACGCAACATTTGGCAATAGCCTCAGGAATATCGATATGGACTTTTTGAAATTTGCTTTTGCCCTTTTCATATAAAATTCCGACCAGATTAATCACTGCATAACAGCCCTTTACAGCATGCTGTATAGAGGCCTCATCATTATAATCACAGGAAACAGCTGTAATTTGTCCTATCGTGCCATAAGATTTTAACTCATACGCGCTTTCAGGGATGCGTGTGGCAATCTTAATACGATATCCCTGACGGGCGAGGTCCTGCGTAATGTTTTTTCCCAAAAACCCGCTACCACCAAAAATGCAGATAATTTTATCTTTTTTCATCGTCATATTTCTCATGAATTTGACTGATCATAGCTTGGAAAGTACTGCAATTCCAGTCCTTATCCTGCCTTTGTAATGAAACTATCCATCACTCTTTTTTGACCCGCATGATCGAACTTTATATCAATCTTGGAGCCATCAATATGAATAATCGTGCCATTTCCAAACTTTTCATGAAAAACGCGGTCTCCTGTTGAATATTCTCCTTCCGCCGACCGCCTTTCAAGACCGATATGGCCGCGTTCCTGCGTTTGAAGCCGTCCTCCAGCAAAACCGGAAGAATCCCAATGGGAAGACCGGCCGGGAGTATAAAGGCCTGTCTCCGCCTGCACGTCAACATGCTCGGCGGGTAATTCATCAACAAAACGTGAGGGGATAGAATTCACCCAGCTACCATACATACGGCGATTGGCAACGTACGAGATATAGCTTTTTTTCCGTGCCCGTGTGATCCCGACATACGCCAGGCGCCGTTCTTCTTCTAATCCTTTAACACCGCTTTCATCCATTGAACGCTGCGAAGGAAATAAACCGTCCTCCCAGCCGGGCAAAAAGACGATGTCGTATTCAAGCCCTTTTGCCGCATGAAGTGTCATGAGTGTGATAAATTCGCCGGAGCTGTTATCCTGATTTTCCAACACAAGTGCAATATGCTCTAAAAATTCAGCCAGATTTTCAAATTCATCCATGGCAGAAATCAGTTCTTTTAAGTTTTCCAGCCGTCCCGGGGCATCGGGTGATTTGTCCGCTTTCCACATCTCATTATAGCCGGATTCTTCCAGTATGATTGAAGCCACTTCGCTATGATGGGTATTGTCTACCAATGACTTCCATTTTTCAAAACTGTCTATGAGCTTCATTAATGTGCCACGCACTTTAGGCTTAAGCTCTTCTGTTTGTGTCAGATCAATAATAGACTGATAAAGACTAATATCTTTGTGGCGCGCATGCGCATATAAGGTTTTCACTGTAGAATCACCGATCCCGCGTTTGGGAAGATTTATAATGCGTTCAAGCGCAAGATCATCATGTTGCTGCATAACAACCCGAAGATAAGCCAGCGCATCCCTGATTTCTTTTCTTTCATAAAAACGGGGGCCGCCGATGACCCGGTAACCTAAACCAAGTTGTATAAATCTTTCTTCAAATTCACGCATTTGAAAACCCGTTCGGACCAGAACGGCGATCTGGTTCAGGCTTATGCCTTTGGTTTGCAAACTTTCTATTTCTTCACCAATCCACCGCGCTTCCGCCGCGCCGTCCCATAGGCCACGCACGCAAACCCGTTCACCATCCCCTGATTGTGTAAATAAATCTTTTCCCAGCCTTTCGGCATTATTGGCGATCACACCATTGGCAGCGGAAAGAATATGACCGGTCGAACGATAATTTTCTTCCAGCCGGATAACTTTTGCGCCAGGAAAGTCTTTTTCAAACCGTAAGATATTATCGACTTCCGCGCCGCGCCATCCATAAATGGATTGATCGTCATCCCCGACACAGCAAATATTATTCGATCCTTTTGCCAACAAGCGAAGCCATAAATATTGGGCAACATTGGTGTCTTGATATTCATCGACAAGCAAATATTTAAACCGTCGGTGATAATCATCCAGTATCATGGTATTTTGCGGATCTTTTAAAATGGTAATCATGTGCAAGAGAAGATCGCCAAAATCACAGGCATTCAGCGCCTTTAATCTTTGCTGATAATTCTGATAAATGATCAGGCTTTTTCCCTCCGCCAGATCGCCGACATCATTATGCGGGATATCAGAGGGTGTTTTTGCTTTATCTTTCCAACTGCCTATTCTGTCAGCTACGGCCTTGGGCGGTGATTTTTTTACATCAATGTTCAGATCTTCCATCAATTGCTTGACCAGACGTACCTGGTCATCCGCATCCAGAATGGTAAAGTTTGAAGAAAGCCCGACAATATCCGCATGACTTCTGAGCATCCGTGTGGCCAATGAGTGAAATGTGCCAAGCCACCACCCTTCGACCGGGGCTCCACCCATTGCCTGACTGACGCGGAGTTTCATTTCCTGTGCCGCTTTATTTGTAAACGTAACGGCCAGAATTTGGCCTGGGAAAGCCTTACCGGTTTGCAAAATATGGGCAAGCCTTGTTGTTAAAACCCGCGTTTTGCCTGTACCTGCTCCTGCCAATACCAGTGCAGGGCCTTCTGTTTCTTGCACAGCTTGCGCCTGTGCCGGATTCAAACTTTCATAAAGGGAGGAGGTGATATCCCGCGGATCATGATCAATCGTAAACGTCATGACATACTGATATCAGGTGATATGTTCAAAGCGCAAGGCCTTAAGACTTTTGTTCCATTTCATGAGGTGTTGGCGCGATGCTGACTTGATTGCGGCCTTTATTTTTCGACGCATATAATGCCACATCTGCACGGCGGATAAGCTCATCCGCATCTTCATCGCCATAGAACTGCGCAACGCCGAGCGAGACGGTGATTTGTCCCAGATGCTCACCGGTGGTTCTGTTAATCACTTCTTTTTTCTCAACCGCTTTACGCAGATTTTCACCTACAGCGCGTGCGGCATTTATATTTGTACCAGGTAGAATAATTGCAAATTCTTCGCCGCCATAGCGCGCCGCCATATCCTGTCCTTTCACTTCGTTCACAAGTGTCATTGCCACCAATCTCAGAACTTGGTCACCTACCTGGTGACCGTAGGTATCGTTGAAGGTTTTGAAATGATCAATATCAATCATAATCAGGGAGAAGATCAGACCGTTTTTCTCTGACTCACGGACAAGGCGGCCTATTTGTTCGTCAAAGGACTTCCTGTTGGCCAACCCTGTCAGTCCGTCTGTTATAGCTTCGCGCCTGATACGCTCCATATCACGTTTCAGCTCATTCATAACCGAATAAGACTGATCCAGACGTTTTTCCAGTTCTTCGTTATAACGAAGCATTCTTTCTGTTTCGCTATTAATTGTATTCAGCAGGTTTTGAATATCTTCTGGGGCACTGTTTTTCGTCAGCTTGTCGGATGCTCCTTTTAATGTACCGGAAAATTCAGCAGCCGCACCTTTAACGTTCTGCACCAATCCCGAAACATCCTGCAAAGTGGCATTAATCTGGTCTCCAGCCCGTTCATAAGCCTCGCGGTCATTACCGAAGTTTAAATATTTCTCATACAAATCATGACAATCGCGCTCATTAAGCTTGTCTTGTACCAACAAAAGCTCGTTTATTTCTTCACGTAATTTCGGATTAACATTCGCATAATAAACATACCAAATCTCGAAATTTTGTGGCACGGGCGGTAATTCATCCAGCTTCATGCGATTCATTGCTTTTGATGCAAAATTATCAGCTACATCAAAATCATGTTTATAAAAATCGACAGCTTCTGCCATTTAAAACCCCATTTTTGTATTCATTTCGTTGATTATTAAACGAATTTTAGAAGAATTACGCTTTCTGACATATAATAGTACACAGGCTTTACCAAAAAAGGATTAATTGTTTATGGAAACTAAATCCATTTGGTGGTGGGGTCAAATTTTTCCCTCGGGGCCTCTTTCAGGGCTTTGGGGACATCTGCAACATCTCCCACAACACTGAACAAATTCAGATCGGTCTCGCGCATAAAACCGCTTTTGGCAATATGCTTGATACCATCTATCATTTTACTCCAGTATTCTTGCACATTGACAACAACAATAGGCTTGTCATGCAAACCTAATTGTTTCCAGGTTACCAGTTCGAAAAACTCATCCAGCGTGCCCAAACCGCCCGGCAAAATGACAAAGGCCTGCGCCCTGTCTACCATCATTTGTTTGCGCACATGCATTGTATCAACAATATGAAGCTCTGTGAGATCGTTATGCTCTATTTCCCGGGCCTGTATGTGTTCGGGGATGACGCCGATAACCTTACCCCCGTTTTCAAGAGCAGAATCGGCTACCAATCCCATAAGCCCGACGCGCCCGCCGCCATAGACAACGCCCCACTCTTCGGCGGCAATCAATTTGCCCAGTTGGACAGCCTGTTGTTTATAAATATCCTCAACATTGGAAGAAGAGCCGCAATATACACAAACATTCTTTATATCAGTCATAATAAAAACTTATTTCTTTCCGTTATCTTCTGTAACGGCTTCTTCTATCGCAATTTCATAGTTTTTACCAGTCCAGTATATCTTCTTAGGATCGCATCCTTTTGCACTGAGTTCCAAATAAGTACGGCAAATGGTCTCTGGCTCATCCCCCATTGCCCCATCCTCTATAGCGGCAGGAGGATCTTCTTTCACAGCCACAGAAATATCATCACTACAAATATGATAGGGGGCACTTTCCTGATTCACTTCGAATGTCAGTAACTGTGACTGCGGCCGCCCGATGGCCGGGTTTTTAACGATGGCCAATGCAACGTCCTTGATGAAATAAGCACCGTTGCTGTCTTTTTGTTCCAGCGTTGCGGGTGTACGTGTCATGTATCCTGTAATAATTTCTTCATTTTCATTGTCACAATTTAAATCAAGGCTCTCTCTTTTTCCATATTGCCATCCCGTTTGTGGATGGTCAGAAGAAACCACATTCATCCAACGTGGAAAAGAGCCAAATTCTTTGCGCCCCCCAGCTAAAGACGTTTCATCATATATAACCGTCAATATATCCGCACGATCATCGGTGAGACGGGCCATGCAGGACATTTCATTAATGCGCTTCAGGGGCGCGGACTCTGTTTGTGTTGATTCCCACATGCATTCTGCATCCCTGTAGCGAAGCCACGTTTGCTGCAGGTCTTTTAATTCGGCCCGCTTTTCTGCACTCAGGCTTTTATCCAGTTGATCGTATATTTTATTAAGACGCTTTTGCGCACTATCCAAATGCCTTTTTAAACAGGCCTGGATATCCGCCGTACTTTCCGACCCATTACAGTACACCCCATGGCCTTGGGCCAGCGAAGGCCCCGAATGAAGCACAAATATCAGCAACAGGAGAAAAATACGCATGAAAAGGACCTTTAACCGGACAAAATTATCAAAAAACACTTTTATTTATACAACGTATTTCACCTCTATGAAAGGATAGTTAAATAAGTATAATCACTCCCATGTCCTTATTAGATACAATTACAAAAACTATGCTAATAAAGCCCCATCCGGCGGGCTACCCTTTTATTGCTATTTCAGCAGGCCTGACTATTCTCGGCTTGTTAATCTGGGATCCTTTGGGGGTTTTGTTCTTACTGCTAACGCTTTTCATCATTTATTTTTTCCGTGACCCGGTCCGCATGGTGCCGCAAAAAGAAGGACTGGTTGTCGCCCCGGCAGATGGGCGCGTCGTCAGTGTGGAACAAAATGTCTCTTTGCCAGATGATTTATCTGAAACGCACGATGCCGAAACCTATACAAAAATAAGCATTTTTCTCTCCGTTTTAGATTCCCACGTCAACCGGATCCCTGTAAGTGGTGAAGTTGTGCAAACATTTTATTACGAAGGAAAATTCTTAAATGCTGAACTGGATAAATCCAGTGAAGAAAATGAACGTGCCAGCGCGCTTATTGCTATTCCTAACGGACAATATGTTGGTTTTTCACAAATTGCCGGTCTGGTAGCACGCAGAATAATCACCACACTGGAAAAACATCAAAAAGTTGAAACCGGTGAAAGATTTGGTCTTATACGCTTTGGTAGCAGAATGGATGTCTACGTGCCAAAAGGGATATCATCCCTGGTTTGTGTTGGGCAACGAACACTGGGCGGAGAAACGATTATTGCCGACTTAAACTCGAAAGAATCAAATCGTATGGCAAAGCCCATCTAAACAATCATAATGAATACAAAAAATATAAAAGAATCCGCTTTTTTAACATCACCGCATAAGTTAATCCCTAATATATTAACTTTAATGGCGTTGGCATCGGGAATGATTGCCATTCAATTTGCGATTGAAGGGGAGTGGGAGCATGCCGTCATTGCTATTGTGGCAGCTGCCGTGCTTGATGCCCTTGATGGTGCCACGGCCAGATTGTTAAATGCCACCAGCAATTTTGGCGCCCAAATGGACAGCTTATCTGATTTCCTTGCCTTTGGCATTGCCCCTTCCATCACTTTATATCTTTGGGTGTTGGAAGAATCAGGAAAAGTGGGCTGGATTGCCATGCTGGTTTACGCTGTTGCCTGTGCCATGCGGCTCGCGCGCTATAACATTACCCCTACACCTAAAAGCGGGGCCTGGGCAAAAGGCTTCTTTGCGGGATCGCCGGCGCCGTGCGGTGCCGGTCTGGCATTATTGCCTATGTTCATATGGCTTATTGCCCCTGATTTTTTTGAAGAATTCGCCTTTGCCAATATTGTCATCGGCATCTGGGTAATTTTTTGTGCGGCAATGATGGTCAGCCGGATTCCAACCTGGTCAACAAAACAATTAAAAATTCCGGCTAAAATGGCCATGCCTGTCTTGGCCTTATCAGGATTTATGATTGCAGCCATGACGCAAGCGCCATGGATCACGTTAACCTGTCTGGGACTAGCTTATTTGATAAGTATTCCTTTTTCGATCCAGCATTTCAGAAAAATTGTTAAGGAATCAAAAGAAGAATTTGATCTGACAGATCTGGCCCTTGGCGCAACGATTGACGAAGACCATTAACCCATAGGATTAGGCGCTGGTGCCACAGGCGCAGGAGCAAGAGCGGGCGTTGGCGCAGCTTCTTCAGGTTGAAGACCTGCAACCACCTGTTTAACATCATCAACAGCTCTATCCAGCAAGCCAAAACCTAAACCGTCTTCTTTTGGGGCTGGTGTGGCGGCTAAAGCATCGCCGGCAACTTCGATATGATGTTCAGGCGGCACGGCCGTTACAATACTGCCATTGGCAGGATTCATAACGCCGCTTAACTGTTGCTGCATTCCCTCACCCATTTCTGAAACGGGTATATCAGGCTTTACTCCGACATTGTTATCCGCGGCCCATCGTCCATAATCCGGATTGACCACAACAGAAACTTCGGGGTCATTAGGTACATTGGAAACTGCAAAATTTTCTGCCAATGTTGCCGTGTCTCTTACACCTTCTATTTCAAATTCTGTTGCCATTTTATCCCTCTATGCCCAGCTTGTTGTATCATCGGTTGATTGTTGTTTATCGAAATTAGGACCCGTCGGACCGGATGCGGGGCCTGTATGCGTTAAATCCATTTGTGAATTGCGTCTCATCGCTGTCGGCGATGTGCCCAACCCTAATTGCTGCGCCTGTCCAATGCGGGCACCCAATTCATGTTTTGCCTGCACAGCGTTACCAAGACCTAATTTACTGGCCATCTGTACGGCGTAGCTGTGCGATAATTCTTTTTGATATTCCGCAGGTGCTTTTGTAATGCTGCTAGCAATGCCTTTCGCACTAAACTTCCCGGCCTCCCCTAAAGAGCCGGAAACATTGATGGCTTTGTCCCCTGCCGGAAAACTAAACGGGGTCTTAATTTTTCCTAAAATGCTGTCTGCGCCCGTATCTGCTCTATACAAACCGGGTTTTCTGAGCGCACTTTTAATATCTTTATCAAACGTCTTTCCGCCGATTCCGGCGGCCGCATCGGTCCCTTCTGTGAGGACTTTTCCAACCATCCCCGCAATCTGTAAGCTTGGCAGGAATTTCTGTGACGCCACGTCGCTATAAACATCCGCTTCCCTATTGGGTGCTGCACCCCCAGCCAAAGACCTTCCCGCAGCTTGTGTCCGGCTTTCAAGCCCTGAAGAATTTCGTGAGATTTCAGCCTCTTGGCCATAAGCAACTTGCTGTTCCTTGGCGACGACGGCTTCTGTAATACTTTCCTGCGCAATCAGCGCACTATTCTTCGCAATGGCTTCGTCAATTTGCGCCATATCATTTGTGTCTACATTCACTGAATCAACTGACAAGATGGTCCCTTTTCTATCCCCTGAATTATTTTCTTATAATATGGTAATTTCCCTAATAAATTACTAATATTTCTCTACTATTAGGATATATAAATTCGGGCTTAAAAAGCAAATATGAGCATAAAAACCTGAGCAAATATCAATAAATCAGCCAAAAAAGCTAATTTAGGCTAATTTTCCTATAAGCCAGCGCTTCTGCCACATGATTGTTTTGAATATCGCCTTCTTGTCCGGCCAAATCCGCAATTGTTCGAGAAACGCGAATTAAACGAAAATAGGCCCGCGCCGACAAACGCATTTTTTCTGCGGCCTCATTTAACAAGGTTTTTGCCGGGGCAGATAAAATCATTGTAGATTCCAAAACATCCCCTTCTGCATGGGCGTTCACCATAATGTGTGTTGTCGACTCTGGTTGTGGATTTTGAAACCTCGCATGCTGCATCTCTCTTGCTTTTATAATCCGCGTCGCCACATCGGCCGAGTTTTCCCCACTGGCCTTATCCAGATCTGAAACGGAGACGGCAGGAACATCGACCTGAATATCAATACGGTCCAGTAAGGGCCCGGATAGTTTCGTCTGATAATCCTGACCGCATCTTGGAGCTTTGGTACATTCACGGTCCGGATCACCCAGATAACCGCAGCGGCAGGGATTCATTGCCGCGATTAACTGAAAACGCGCCGGATACGTTGCATGATGGTTGGCGCGCGCCACCAATGTCTGTCCTGTTTCAAGGGGCTGGCGCAAAGCCTCTAACGTTGCGCGTGAAAATTCAGGAAGTTCGTCCAGAAATAAAACACCATGATGCGCTAGAGAGACCTCCCCCGGTTTTACCTTATGGCCGCCTCCGATCAAGGCAGGCAACGACGCAGAATGATGGGGATCCCGGTAAGGCCTTGCCTTCATTAATCCGTCTTCTGCCAATGTGCCGGACAATGAATGTATCATCGATACTTCCAGTGCTTCCCGAGGGCTTAAAGGGGGCAATATGCCGGGAAGGCAGCTTGCCAGCATAGATTTTCCTGATCCCGGCGGTCCTATCATAAGCATATTATGGGCCCCTGCCGCCGCAACTTCCAGCGCCCGTTTCGCTGTTTCCTGTCCTTTTACATCGGCAAGGTCGGCAATTTTTTTTATACCACCTTCAATAAGTTTTCCTTCAGGGCGCGATAGCAACTGGTTGCCTTTTATATGATTAATAAGCTGCAACAAATTATGCGGTGCTAAAATCGGCAACTCTTCTCCGGCCCAGGCTGCTTCTCCCCCGCATTCAGCTGGGCAGATCAGACTATTATCATTACTGGCAGCATGGATAGCGGCCGGCAAAACGCCCGTGACGGAACGGATACTGGCATCCAAGGACAATTCACCCAAAACCACGTAGTCCTCCAGATCAATTTTAGGCAGCACTTCCATGGCAGCCAGCAAGCCCAGCGCAATGGGCAGATCATAATGGCTGCCTTCTTTGGTAACATCGGCAGGCGCCAGATTAATAGTCATATGTTTGGCCGGAAGGGCGATGCCCAGCGCATGTAAGGCGCTTCTTATACGTTCTTTACTTTCGGCGACAGCCTTATCAGGCAAACCGACGATGTGAAAAGCGGGAAGACCGTTAGAAATCTGAACCTGTACATCCACGGGTCTGACATCTACGCCTTGAAAAGCAATCGTCTTGATAGTTGCGGTCAATGATAAACATCCTGTTTATTGATCTACATTTTTTATGACACAAAAAACTATAGAACAAAAGAGAAACATTTGACCCATTGTCATATTACAAGCCTTAACCTTTGATTCATTTTCGCTTAAAGGATTCTTCATATTTTTCCATGATAATGGGGGTGAAATAACGAAAACATTCGAGAGACAATAGGGGTACATAGAGGGGCAAATGTTTAATCAACTAAATCATCATGACATTGATAAATTACAGCAGCATTTAATTGTGCCGTTGGCCGTAAGCGATATTCTGAATCACAATCTGGAAGTCGAGCCGGAAATGCAATACAGCCTGCATATGGCATTAAGCGAGATCGATCCTGACTCTGCGCTACTCGCTATCGCTTTAAGCGCATGCGATCTGGCAGATCAATTTAAAGGATCTTTTCCAATTGCTGTGGCCTTACAAAAAGAAGCGAATGCTATTATTGAGGAATATGGGCCATCCTGGCTTCATCATTATAAAGCAGGGCCTATGCCTACGGATACTTTTGAATCAATTTTACAAACCGTTCCCGAAGATCTCGAGGCGTTGGCAGATCTTATGGATGCTTTAAGTGCTGATCTGGATACCAATCAGTCTTCTACAGTTTGCCTGATAAATTTACTATCCATTCAGGCACGCGCACACATGGAAATTGCAGAATTCATTCTGGCTGAAATTGCCTACGAGAAGACAGAAAAAGGATCAGGAAACCAAAATCCTTCCTTTAATTCGATGAATTTGGAAAAGGAACAAGGCGATAACATCATCTTATTTCCTGGCAACGGACGTTAAAGTCTAATCCGGCAGCATCGCGCCTAATTTTTTTCCACCAAGCAGATGTAAATGATAATGGGGCACTTCCTGGCCGCCATAGTCCCCCGCATTTGCAATCGCCCGAAAACCGTCTTTGGATAAATTCTCATCCGCTATAATTTGAGCTACCGCGCGGTGAAAAGCGCTTAATTCCTCTGCGCTTGCCTTGGCGCTAAAATCTTCTAAAGACCTATATGATCCTTTTGGAATCACCAAAATATGAACAGGCGCCTGAGGCTGTATATCGCGAAAAGCAAGAACGTGATCATCCTCAAAGACTTTATCACAGGGAATTTCCTCTTTAATTATTTTGGCAAAGATATTCTGCTCATCATAGCTCATCCTATTTTCTCCCGATCAAATGCTTTACGTGCCAGCATATTCTATTTAAAAAGAGCCAGTAAAGAGAGAAAAATATGATTATTTATCCGGCTATAGATTTAAAAGATGGAAAATGCGTGCGCCTGCATAAAGGCGTTATGGAGTCTGAAACCATCTATAATGATAACCCCGCCGCGCAGGCGCTGGAATTCGCACAAGCCGGCTTCGCCTGGATCCATATTGTTGATCTGAATGGGGCGATTGAAGGCAAACCGGTCAATAAGTCAGCTGTCACAGACATATTGCAGGCGGTTGACCTGCCCTTACAACTTGGGGGCGGCATCCGCGACCTTAACCAGATTGAAACCTGGCTGCATGCCGGTGTCAGCCGCGTGATCCTGGGCACGGTAGCTGTAAAAAATCCTGAATTAATGCGCAAAGCCTGCGCGCTTTTCCCCGGGCAAATTGTCTTGGGGCTAGACGCTTATGGCGATAACGTCGCAACAGAAGGCTGGGTGGAAACATCAGGCCAGAATATATTAGAACTGGTACAAGAATATGAAGAAGCCGGTTTAGAAGCCATTATCTACACAGATATTAACCGCGATGGCACTGGCGAAGGGCTAAACATGGATAATACAATTAAACTGGCAAAATCCGTGTCTGTTCCAATCATCGCTTCCGGCGGGGTAGGGTCCATAAAAGACATACAGGCCGTACGCGCTGCTGAAAAAGACGGCGTGAGCGGGATGATTATCGGTAAAGCCCTCTATGATGGCCGGATTGACCCTCTAACCGCGTTAAAGGAAGCCGCGTGATGCTGACAACCCGCATTATTCCCTGCCTAGATGTGAATGAGGGCCGCGTGGTCAAAGGGGTCAACTTTATTGATCTTATCGATGCAGGCGATCCTGTTGAACAGGCAAAGCTTTACAATGATCAGGGCGCGGATGAGCTATGCTTTTTAGATATTACCGCCACATCGGACAATCGCGGGACGATACTGGATGTGGTCCGCAAAACTGCCGATGAAGTATTTATCCCGCTCACCGTTGGGGGTGGGGTCAGGGAAATTCAGGATATCCGCAGCCTGCTGGAAGCAGGCGCCGATAAAATCGCGATTAACTCTGCCGCGATTAAAAATCCTGAATTTGTGCGCGAAGCGTCTAGTAAATGCGGCAACCAGTGCATCGTCATTGCCATTGATGCCAAGCGTGTCGGCACAGATGAGAATAATAATCCGAAATGGGAAATATTCAGCCATGGCGGGAGAGAAGGGACCGGCATTGATGCCTTAAAATGGGCGCAGCAAATGACAGAGTACGGGGCCGGCGAAATTCTGTTAACCTCAATGGATAAAGACGGAACAAAATCCGGCTTTGATTTAGAACTGACCCGGGCAATATCTGATTTGGTTCAGGTCCCCGTCATCGCCTCCGGCGGGGTGGGCACTGTAGAGCATTTAATAGAAGGCGTGAAAATCGGCGGTGCCTCTGCCTTATTGGCAGCTTCTATTTTTCATTTTGGTGAAATCACCATTAACGAAGTTAAAACCGCCATGGCCAATGAAGGCCTGCCAGTCAGAAAGGTGGCATAAAAATGAAACAGGATATTTTAGAAGACCTATTCGCAATAATTAAAGAGCGTAAACATGCAAGCCCTGAGACTTCTTACGTTTCATCCTTATATGAAAAAGGCACAGCAAAAATTGCACAAAAAGTGGGCGAAGAAGCAATTGAAACTTGTATTGAGGCCGTACAAGGCAACACCGAAAAACTAAAAGAAGAGTCTGCCGATCTGCTTTTTCACCTTATGGTACTTTGGGCAGATACAGATATTTCGCCTGATGACGTTTTAACTGTGTTGGAAAAACGCATGGGCACAAGCGGCCATAACGAAAAAGCCAGCCGCTACCAATGATCAAAAAAGCCTAATCAAAAAATTTGGGATTAATAACCTTATAATAGTAACGGCTTTTAATGGTTTTTCCCCTTGCCCGCACAGAATAGGGGTGGAAACCAAATTGTTCGTAACCAAGGCTTTCATACAACGAAATCGCTTGATCCATTGTTTCACGCACATCCAGATTAATAACTGCGAAACCATCACGAATGGATTTTTTTTCAACTTCTTCCAAAAGCATCTTGGCAAGGCCGTAGCCACGCGCCCATGGCGCAACAAAATTAGTTGTAAGTTGCAGCGCATGGCCTTGGGCTTCGTTATTTTTAGGGGGCAAAACAAGTTGCGTTGTGCCACATATAACACCATCAAGGCGTGCGACAAATAACTGGCGCATCGGCGCCGTAATCACGCCTTTCCAATAACTTTCCAAAATATCGCGGGAAGGCAGTTCTACCCAGCCAAAACCGCCACCATCTTCTATGGCTGCGTCCGTTGCATCACATAAATCATTTAAATCATTTTGTGATAATTGTTCTTCAACATACTCAACACTGACGGTTGGTTCGCTTTTCAATTTTATTTCGCTCATTTTCCCCTCATAAGCTTTTAATTATCAATAGGACGCCGTTGTAACGTATTATCTTATGGATTCCAAAGTAAAAAATCTTGTAACAAAGTCAGCCCTGCTTCCTGACTTTTTTCAGGATGAAATTGAACCCCAAGGATATTATCCTTTGCTACAATTGCCGTTACTTCCCCGCCATAGTCAGTTGCCGCATAAATATTTTTCTTATCCTTAGATTCAAACATAAAAGAATGAACAAAATAGAAATATGCGCCATCTTTTTGCTGACTTATTAAGAACGGCGCAACGGTGCCTTGATTAAAATGCGTTAAATTCCATCCCATATGCGGAATTTTTAATGATTTATCAGATGGTTGGATAGGCACAACTTCGCCCTCAATCCATCCCAACCCTTCATGCTCGCCATATTCATATCCCTTATTGGCAAGCAATTGCATGCCGACGCAAATTCCCAAAAACGGTTTTTTTTCTTCCAGAACCGCTTTTTCGAGCTCTGCAATCATCGAATCGACAGCCTTCAGACCATTCATACAATCACCGAAAGCCCCTTGGCCGGGCAATACGATATGACTGGCCTTCGATACATCCGCGGCATTACTGGTGACCAGAACATCAAAATCTAGCTGATTTTCCGCAATAATATGCTCAAAAGCTTTGGCAGCGGAGCGTATATTGCCCGAGCCATAATCAATAATAGCAACAGTATTTTGGTTTTGCGTCATTGTCTGTTTTGTCTAAAAATGCTTATCTACCGCATTCTCATAGCCAAATTTAAAGGTTTATACAAATGGATATAGGATTTTATCGCTTATCGCACATAGATGCAGCCACATTCGACCGGTTGATGCGCCGGGGAGAGGCGGATATTGATGCTGTGCTGGAGCAGGTAAAGCCGATTATTGAAAATGTTCGTCAACGCGGCGATGAGGCATTGCGCGAATATGCGCAAAAATTTGATAAAGCCGATATTATAAACCTGAAAGTTTCTGAATCAGAGTTTAAAGAAGCCAGGAAAACGCTGGATCCTGAAATTAAATCCGCAATTGATCACTGCGCTGGTAATGTGAAAAGATTTCATCAAGAGCAACTTAACCGCATGGAAAAAGACCGTGAATGGATGGTCGAAATTGAAGCCGGTGTCTATGCAGGAGAGAAAATAACGCCTATCAGCTCTGTCGGCCTGTACGTGCCGGGCGGAAAAAACCAATATCCTTCTGCGGTTTACATGCTCGGCATTCCTGCCGTGCTCACAGGGGTGCCTGATATTGCCATGGTCACACCGCCCAGAGCTGATGGAAAAATCGGGGACGCCTTACTTTATGCTGCAGAAGTCTCGGGCATTAAAAACGTTTATAAAGTAGGGGGAGCGCAGGCTATAGCCGCTTTGGCGTTTGGCACCAACACTATTCCGCCTGTCAGTAAAGTCCTGGGACCGGGTTCGCCTTACGTTGCCGCCGCCAAACAGCTTCTCATTTCCAGAATTGATCCGGGCATGCCGGCCGGTCCTTCAGACGCTATTGTTCTTTGTGATGAAACTGCCAATCCGCATAATACCGTTTTAGATGTTTTGAATGAATCAGAACACGGGCCCGACTCAGCGGCCTTGCTTGTGACTCATGATAAGGCATTGGCCTCTTATGTGCATGAAAATCTAGCCCATGAAATCGATAAACTCCCTGAGCCCCAGCGCGGTTGGCTTCAGACCAATATGGCTGCCTACAGCGGGGTTGTCTTAACGGAATCCATGGCCGAATCTATTGAATTTGCCAATCAATATGCCGCCGAACATTTATTGTTAAAAGTCGCAAATCCGCAAGATATTGCGCCCCAAATTCAAAATGCCGGAGAAATCCTGATCGGGGAATATACACCGAATTCCCTTGGAAACTATGGCATTGGCGTAAATCACGTCTTGCCGACAGGGGCAAAAGCCCATAGCTATTCCTGTACGTCTATATGGGATTTTTTAAAGCGTACATCTTTGGCACAAGTAACCAAAGAAGGTTTTGAGAGCCTTAAAGGGCCTGTAGGCACTTTGACAGATTATGAAGGATTTCCGGCACACGGCAATGCCATCCGCCATCGCAAAGGTTAATATCGCCGCCTTACTTGCATGTGCAGGCAAGGCGATAATATTAAAGCGCCCCTTTTGTGCTTGGCAAAATGCCTTCGGCGCGCGGATCATGCTCAACGGCCATTTTTAAGGCTCTCGCCAACGCTTTAAACACGCTTTCAATGATATGGTGGTTATTTTCCCCGTACAAATTCTCGCAATGCAGAGTCATACCGGCATTTTGCGCAAGAGAATGAAAAAAGTGCCCAAACAGCTCTGTTTCCATATTTTCGCCTAAACGGTCGATAGAAAATTTTACCTTCCAGACACAAAAGGGCCGGTTTGAAAGATCCAGCGCCACCCGGCTTAAACATTCATCCATCGGAACATAGGCGTGGCCAAAACGGCGGACACCTTTTTTATCGCCCAGCGCTTCTTTGATGGCATCGCCCAGCGCCAAGCCGCAATCTTCCACGGTATGGTGGGAATCAATTTCCAAATCCCCTTTGCAATGCAATGTTAAATCAAACAATCCATGCTTGGCGATTTGTTCCAGCATATGGTCAAAAAATGCCAGACCGGTTTTGATATCCGCTTGGCCTTTTCCATCCAGATCAAGAACGACCTTAATTTTTGTCTCATTTGTATCGCGCTTAATCTCTGCTCTTCTTTTTGCCATCTTTTTTCCTTTATTTCTTCCTTGACGAAGCACACATTACAAGGCATTTCATACGCTATGACAACAATATTAGCAATTCGAAAAGACAATCAGGTCGTTGTCGCAGGAGACGGACAAGTCTCTCTGGGACAAACAGTTATGAAAGCCAACGCACGCAAAGTCCGCCGCCTTGGTAAAGAAGGAAAAATCATCGCAGGGTTTGCAGGCTCTACCGCCGATGCCTTTACCCTGTTCGAGCGTTTAGAAGCAAAACTGGAGGCGCATCCGGGACAACTAACACGTGCCTGCGTAGAGTTGGCCAAAGACTGGCGCACAGATAAATATCTCCGCCGTCTGGAAGCGCTTATGGCGGTATGTGATAAAGACACATCGCTGATCCTGTCAGGTACAGGCGATGTCGTTGAACCCGAAGATAGTATTATCGGCATTGGCTCTGGCGGAAATTTCGCCCTTGCCGCAGCGCGCGCCTTAATCGACCGCGAAGAGCTTGACGCCGAAAGCATTGCAAAAAAATCCCTGCAAATTGCCGCAGATATTTGTGTTTACACAAACAGCAACATCATTATTGAAAAACTATAATCCTATGGCAGACAGCAAAATTGACATTTTAGAAGCAACATCGTTCTCCCCGCGTGAAATCGTGCACGAACTGGACCGTAATATCATCGGCCAAAGCGATGCAAAGCGCGCAGTGTCCATTGCCTTACGTAACCGTTGGCGCCGCATGCAGCTTGAACCGGCAATGCAAGAAGAAGTCTATCCAAAAAACATTCTCATGATTGGGCCGACAGGTGTGGGTAAAACGGAAATTGCCCGCCGCCTAGCAAAGCTGGCGCAGGCACCTTTTGTAAAAGTGGAAGCAACCAAGTTCACCGAAGTTGGCTATGTCGGCAAAGATGTGGAATCTATTATCCGTGATCTTGTGGAGGCGTCTATTCATATGGTGCGGGAGAAAATGCGCCAGTCCGTGACCTCGCAGGCGGAAATTTATGCGGAGGAGCGTGTTCTGGATGCCCTTGTCGGGGAAGAGGCCGGAGAAGCGACACGGAAATCTTTTCGTGAAAAACTTCGTGCCGGTGAATTCAATGACAAGGAAATTGAACTGGACCTCAAAGACAATTCAAACCCGCTGGGGAATATGTTTGATATTCCGGATATGCCGGGCGCATCTGTCAGCATGATGAGTATTGGCGATATGTTTGGCAAAAGCATGGGAACAAAAACCAAGCGTAAAAAAATGACGGTTGCCGCTTCTTATGAAGTCCTGATGACGGAAGAGGCCGATAAACTATTGGATGAGGATAAGGTCGTTCAAAGCGCGCTCGACCTCGTTCAGCAAAATGGCATCGTATTTCTGGATGAAGTTGATAAAATTGCCGTAAACCGTGATGCAAGAGGCGGCGATGTCTCGCGCGAAGGAGTCCAACGGGATTTATTACCATTGATCGAAGGCACCACCGTGACCACCAAACACGGACCTGTCAAAACAGATCATATTTTATTTGTAGCAAGTGGCGCTTTTCATTACGCCAAACCATCAGACCTGCTTGCAGAGCTACAGGGACGGCTTCCTATTCGGGTTGAACTACGCGCTTTAACAGAAGAAGATTTCGTACGCATTCTTACCGAAACAGATAACTGCCTTATCAAGCAATATAAGGCCCTTATCGGCACGGAAGGGGTCAATCTTGACTTCACCGAGGAGGCTATCAAAGAAATCGCCCGCATTTCTTATCAGGTCAATGAAACAGTAGAAAATATCGGTGCACGGCGATTATTAACCGTCATGGAAAAACTTCTGGATGATATTTCTTTTACGGCTTCCGATCGCTCTGGCGAAACAATTACAATTGATGCCAAAGATGTGATAGATAGTGTGGAGGATCTTGCGCAAAACGCAGACTTAAGCAAATTTATTTTATAAAATAAAAATATATGAGATTTCACCAGCACATATTTTTCCTTTTTGGTTGCTTTGTTTTCCTGGCATCTTTCTCATATTCATCGCACGCGCAAGAATCTCCTGCCCCTTTTATCAATATCATCAAAACAGAAACATTTGGTCTGCCGATCCAATGTGATATTGGGGATATCTGCCATATCATGAAATATGTCGATATGGGGCCAAACGATGAAAAAATGACCGACCCTGCCTGTAATGCGCTCACTACCTTTGATCACAAAGGAACTGATTTTGTCATACGGGATGAAAAAGCCATGCAGGAAGGTGTGAATGTGGTTGCCGCGCTCGATGGGACAGTCTTAAAAATACGGGATGGAGAGTCTGACCGCTGGCCAACGGCGGAAGATATTAATACCGTCAAAGCACAACGCAAAGAATGCGGAAATGCGGTAATGATTGATCACGGCAATAATTTACAAACCGTTTATTGTCATCTTAAAAAAGACTCTATCCTTGTTAAACAAGGCCAAAAAGTTACAAAAGGAACCACACTGGCACAGGTCGGTTTGTCGGGATTGACTGAACTGCCGCATTTACATTTCGGTATCATTAAAAATCAAAAAATTATCGATCCCTTTACCGGTAAAGATAACAGCCAATCATGCGGCGAAACCTCGCATTCTTTATGGGATAAGGATTTAGACCTTTCCTATCAGCCCCTTGCTATTCAATCTGTCGGTTTTTCCACGACGTTGCCAACATTAGAGAAACTGAGCAGGGATAGTTACTATCCGAAAAAATTGTCGCCCGATAATGATTTACTGGCTTTCTATGTGGTGTTTTTCGGGGCGCAAAAAGGTGATCACATTAAATTGGTCATTCGTGATCCGAATGACGATATCTTTTCGGAATATAAAATCGTACAGGACAAGACCCGCACCCGTCAGTTTTATTTTACCGGAAAACGTGTAAAAGACGCGCCGTTATCTGAGGGGGCTTACACAGGTCATATTCAGATCAAACGGACCGATGAGAATGGGGACGAAGAAATCTGGGATGATTACGCCGCCATTCTCGTGGAAAGAGACTAATAGTTGCGTTTAAGATAAATGTAATAGGCGCCCTGTCCGCCGTGCTTTTGATGCGCGGATAAAACTTTAAGAACATATGGATCAAACTTCTGGCTTGATAACCATTCCGGCACTTTTCGCTTAAGAATGCCTTTTGATTCTTCTATCCAATGCCGGGGCATTTTCTCCCGGCCTTTGCCTGTTATAACCAATATACAACGGCATTTTGCCTGAAAGGAGCGAAGAACAAACTTCTCCAACGCTTCATAGGCCGCTTCTTGCCGTAATCCATGTAAATCATAGATGCGCTCTATTGGTAGCTTTCCTTTCCGTAACTTGTCTTCTACCCGCCGGTCAATCTGGGATTTTTTATCCGGCTTTGGCGTTGGAAAGAGGGGCTTTTTCTTTGATTCTTCCCTTTTTAAGGGCGGCTTTTTCTCCTCACCCTCATGTTGGTCTAGCAGGGTGGCAAAATCCTCTATTTCCTCTTCTGCTTCTTTACTATTCATATAAGAATCCCAGTAAATCTGATCCTCGGGAGAAAGTCTTGTTTCTCTATCATCCTCATCCATTACGAGTTTCCTTTGGGATTTAAGCTTATATTCTGGCATAATAATACTATGATTAATGGAAATACGCGATATCAGACAAATCTCGCTCTTGGCCTGACTATTATTCTTATGACGGCTTATATTTCCCTTATATCTTCTGCTGCGCTTGCACAGAATGATAAAGATTTTTCAACAGCCCAAGACGTGGCGATAGCATTTTATAAAACGGGTGATACCGTGCCTAATTTTAAAAGCTGGGTGGAAGAAACAGAACCTTATAAAACCACCCCTTTGGCCAAACGCCCCCATGTCATGGAAACCGAATTAATCAAGCTCCAACAAGCCTATCAGGCCTTTTCCCCGGCGAAAGATTATTTACTGCTAAGAACCTATGTCTCTTTAAAACCAGAAATGGTGGAGCCTGTTGCGTCCGAAGACCTTACACAGGAAAACATGGAGCCTTCATATAAGATGGACATTACCTTCTCCAAAGCGCCGGATGCGCTTTATTTTCCTTATGATTTCATCGGGCAACGCATTGCGGTTATGCCCTATGAACTGGATTCTTTTATGTCGCAAAAGTTAAGCAAAGAGGAATTTGATTTTATTCAAGGCAAGGTGACCGGTCAAAACCTTATGGTTGTGCGGCTTAAATGCCGGGAATCGGATTTGTCCTTTCCTCATAAAATAGACGGCATTCACCAATGGGTTTTAAAAACGGAAATTGCCTCCATGGAAATCTGGAATAATAAAGGTTTGCTTTTATGGGAGTACACGGCCCCTTGGTATATCACCCCTACCGTACTGGAATTAAAAGACCTGTATGAAGTAGGCCGCGGTCAAAATTAAAAACGGATATCTTGAATGTTTTCGCAGCTTGGCCCTTTATTCAGAACGACTTTCCGGCAAGCTGAGCCGAGTGATACCCATCTTCATATCCCGCATGAAGAGCGTAACAAGAATAAAAAGAAAGAAGAAGACAGCCACAATTCAAGCCAATCCAGTGATCTCTGGGAAGACAACACCGATGTCACGGTTGAGGCGCTCAGACAGTTTTTAGTTAATTTTTTAAAAACGCTGCCCGGTTATACAGACAGTGAAAATTTAAATTTTGAAAACAATCAAGAGAATCCTTCCAAGAGGCCGCACGAAAAAACCAGACCGACCAATACACGCAATGCCAAAGCCGTGCGCGCTTATCAGGCAATGGCCGAACAAAATTCCAGTGAAGCAGCGGCACCCGTCAATCAATCGGTAAAGCCAAAGGAAAATCCTGCTCCAACGGCTAATTTATTAGAATCAAGAGAACTCAGAGATATTCATAACCTGATAGATGATCTGGATGTTTTAAAAAATGCGCACATACAAAGTCTGGAAATCAGGTCGGCGGAGACTTTCTTAGAGAGCCTTAAAAATGCGGTCAGACTTAAAAAATCAAAGATTTAATTTGTAGCCGTTATCTTCAGTGAGCAAAATTTCAGGTGCAGAAGGATTTTTTTCAATTTTCTGCCGCAAGCGGTAAATATGGGTTTCCAGCGTGTGCGTTTCCAATCCGTCCACATACCCCCATATATTCTTTAAAAGATAATCACGGCTGACCACCTCACCGGCATATTTGTGAAGGGCAATCAGAATATTTTGCTCTTTTTCTGTTAGAACCACAGGATCTTTTTTATCCGCTGAGAAAAGCTGGTTTGTTTTTGGCACTAATTTTAAAGTGCCGATATGCAAAGATTTGAGCTTTTTCTGCTGTTCTTGAAAATTGATATGGTGGCGAATAATTTCAATAAGCATCCCAAGACGGATCGGCATTTTTAAAAAAATGGAAAAATTCTCTGCTTCTTCTTTTGACAGTTCATTACCTATAGCAAAGGTTTTGTGATGGCGGGACCAGCTTTTTGCTTCCCCCAGATTATTCTCATCCACCATGCAAATTGTGATATCCCCCTTAGCCGCTTTGGGCATTGAATCAAATGAATCATAGCTCTCCACCCCTTCGAATAAGAAAGAAAGTGCCTTTTCAAGCACGACAGAAGCGGTTTTGTTTTTGGCAACAATGGTTAAGAACATAGGAAATAATTACCTTTTAGGGCCAAAAAGAACAATAAAAAGGAAGATAAGGACACCGCTTTATTTATAAGCCATTGTTTTTAAACAATAAATATTTGGCACGCCTTTTGCTATAATAATTATATGGTCGATTTTAATAACACTGAATCATATTCTTCCCGTACTGCCGGGCGCTCTGCAAACGCTATACACAGCATACAAAGTTGGAAAAATGGCTCTAAACTTAAAGCCGCACATCAGGCACAAGATGCGGTGATCGCCCAGCTTGAAAAAGCTTCAGAGGGCCGTATCGGCACATTTGACGTTGAATTAAGAACTGCCTCAGCTTATGCCGATTCCGGAAGACATGTTTCCCCAAGTGCCGAAAATAAAGATTCCTATACATTTGGCGATGTTATAGACGTTGTTAATCCGTTACATCATTTGCCGGTGATCGGGATGGCTTACCGCAAAATAACAGGAGATAC
Source organism: uncultured Micavibrio sp. (assembly GCA_965216405.1). Classification (GTDB taxonomy): domain Bacteria; phylum Pseudomonadota; class Alphaproteobacteria; order Micavibrionales; family Micavibrionaceae. Next base: position 1,188,455 of record OZ244161.1, read on the forward strand.
GATCCACCCCATGTCCCAGATTATCGGCGGCGCCATTTACGGCGGACCGGTTGGCGCAGTTACAGGCACGGTAAATGCCGTCTCCCAAATGCAGACCGGTAAAGATATTTCAGATCATGCCTTATCGTTGGCCGGTATCAGCAAAAGCCCCCAGCCCAATATTAATTTTAATGGGCCCAAGGCAGAAAAAATAAACGCCCTTTCTTTTGCGCAGGAAAGTGCGTCCCATGCCGGAAACGGCCAATTTAAAGCTTTAAAAATTGCCAGTCAGGCTTATCAAAACACATCAGGCTTAAATGCGCAGACTAATCTGGATAATCTACCACCGCGCGAGCGTATTACATCTTTATCCTTATCCCAGATGCCTGAATCCCTTTAATCAAGACCTCTCTCCGAAAAGCTTTGTGCCCACCCGCACATAAGTCGCCCCTAAAGGGATTGCTTTTTCAAAATCATCGCTCATGCCCATACTGAGTTCTTTTAAGTCATTCTCCTGTGCCAATTTTTGCAAAAAAGCAAAATGAATAGCGGCCGGTTCGTTTTGCGGCGGTATACACATCAGACCTTTAATCTTCAGACCCTCCTCAGCGCAAAATTGTAAAAAACCTGTCAGATCCGATGGCGCGATTCCTGACTTTTGTTCTTCAAGCCCGGTATTGACCTGTACAAAACACGGCAGGGTTTTATTTTGCTTTTTCATCTCTGCTGCTAAGGCCTTCACTATTCTAGGACGATCAACTGTTTCTATGACATCGAATAAAGCCACAGCATCTTTTACCTTATTTGTCTGTAAAGGCCCTATAAGATGCAGACAAACATCCGGGTAGCCTTGGCGCAATTCACTCCAGCGTTCTGCGGCTTCCTGCACACGGTTTTCTCCATACAGGCGATGACCGGCCTGCAACATGGCAACAACACGGTCCATCGGTTGTTTCTTGCTTACTGCAACAAGATGAATGTCTTCTGTTTTGCGCCCCGCAGTTTCTGCGGCCTTTGCGATTACCGTTGAAACAAGCTGAAGATTTTTTTGAATAGTTTTCTGCATATCTTTTTCTATCATAAAAAAAGAGGCGCTTTTAAGCGCCTCTTAAAATTCTTAAATCAATCTAATCAGATTAGAAGTTGATTTGAACACCACCCAATACAGATGTTGCATCTGTATCAGCAGCACCTAAATCATGCTCGATATGGCTTACAGAACCACGGAAAGATAGACCAGGACCGGCTGTGTAAATAACACCACCTGTGTAACGGTCTGTTTCTAGTTCATCAGCACCAGCTGTTTCATCATCTTGGTTAAAGTAAGAAGCACCGAATTTGAATGGGCCAGTTGTATAGTCAACACCAACAACAAATGTCTCAACATTTTCGTCTGTACCAACTGTACTTTGGTCAGCTTCTGTGTAAATAGCACCAATACCGAAAGGACCGGAATCGATGTCTAGACCAACGTTCCATTCGTTATAGTCATCATCTGGTTCACCAGCAACAGCACTGTCTTCTTCAACATTAACGTGTGTGTAACCAGCGCCAAGAGCGTAACCGAAGTTGCTCATAACACCTTCGTAACGAACAGCAGCTTCATATGCGCTACCGTAGTCACCGGCAACATCATCATCGTTAAAGCCAGCAGCGATTGGATCAGCACTAGGAGTAGTTTCACCAACATCATGTGTATAAGAAGCACCGATTTGGAAACCATTGAAGTTAGGTGACAAGTAAGTGATCTTCTCGCCAAAACCTGTGATGTCGTTATCATAGTCGAAACCATCAACTTGTGACGCTGCAGAAGGTGTGCCTGAAGCAAAACCTGTGAAGCCAACATCTGTGTTACCGTAGTTTACAGGTTGGATGTACTGACGGATACCGTCAATGTTAGAGTCTGCAGAAGGAGCAGCAACTTGTAGCAAGTAAGCAGCACCGTTTTCAGAACCAAGGTTTACACGACCCCAAGTACCAGACAAGTAAATGTATGATTCTTCAATTGTGTTAGAGTCATCGCCAGCATCAACTTCTGTTTCAACTTGGAAACCGAAAGTAAGACCGTTGTCCAGAGTAGATTCACCGTTGAAGTGAATTTCTGTTTCACGTTGCATGTCGAAGCCACGTGTATCAGTTGTTGTAGAATCATCTTGATCCAAATAACCAACGTAGTTTTTAGAGTGACCACCAATAGTCAGTTCCATTTGAGCTTGAGCCGGAGCAGAAGCCAAAACCAAACCGGCAATAGCAGCACTACCTAGTAAAAGTTTTTTCATTGTATTCCTCCAATAAAATTCATTAATATTCTTATAGAACCCTTTTAAAGAACATTTTCTTTTAAAAGCACTCAACAAGAAGTTACCCAGAGAACCCAAGTAACATCGCCATTAAGCCTATAGAAAGCCAAACCGTCAACGCGCTTCAAACATAAATGCCACATTTTTTTACCCATTGTGGTATTTTTGCAACATAGCTTATTTTCTATTTACCTAAGCCTGCGAGAACATTATTAATAAAGCGTCTATGCAATTTTAATGAGAAGTCAATTATGTCAAAAACCAGAATTTATGCTCTTGTCCTGACCTTTACCGCCCTTGCCTTCACAGGCTGTGCCAAAATTGAGGGAGAGGCAAAATATCCAACCGGCCTTGACCGTACAACGACAGGCGATGATGTCTATGGAGAAAAAGAGAGTATTTTTGGAAAAGAAGGCCTTGCGATTTTTGGCGGTAAGAAAAAAGACGCTGATGATGGGTCTACCGGCATAGGCGTCAACAGCTTCTTATGGCGGGCGTCGCTCGATACTGTTTCTTTCATGCCATTGGCAAGCGCGGATCCGTTTGGCGGCGTGATCATTACAGACTGGTATTCCACCCCAGAAAATCCAAATGAGCGTTTCAAAGTAAATATTTTCATAACGGATAAGCAGCTTGTTTCCACAGGTGTCAGCGTCAAAGTTTTCAGACAGATGAAAAGTGGCAGTTCATGGAAAGATTCAACCGTTGCCGATAACACCGGAACGCAAATGGAAGATGCTATTCTCACCCGCGCACGCCAACTGCGGGTCGCGGCCAACAGTGAGTAAAGGCATTTACAACTAATATTCTCTATAAGGTGTCCTTTTCTTTTTATGAACAGGACACCTGTAAAAAGCAATAAAGCAGAAATAATATGAGTGAAGAACGTTATAATATTAAAGAGACCGAAGCCAAATGGCGCGATGTCTGGCTAACCCAAAAGTCATTTGAAGTAACAGAAGATAAAAGCAAGCCAAAATCCTACGTTCTAGCCATGCTTCCTTACCCGTCCGGCAGGATTCATGTCGGTCATGTCCGTAATTATTCGCTTTCCGATGTTGTTGCCCGCTATAAAAAGGCAAAGGGATATAATGTGCTTAACCCCATGGGGTGGGATGCCCTTGGACTTCCGGCAGAAAATGCCGCGATGGAACGTAACGTCCATCCCAAAGACTGGACCTATGACAATATTGCCCAGATGAAGGAGCAGCTTTTATCCATGGGCCTTGCCATTGACTGGAGCCGCGAAGTCGCCACCTGTGATCCGTCTTATTATAAGCATGAACAAAAAATGTTCATCGATTTTTATAAAAAGGGCCTGGCTTACCGCAAGGAATCTGTCGTCAATTGGGATCCTGTTGAAGATACGGTCTTGGCGAACGAACAAGTCGTTGATGGGAAAGGCTGGCGCTCCGGTGCGCCGGTTGAACGCCGCAAACTTTATCAGTGGTTTTTTAAAATCACGGAATTTGCCGATGATCTTTTAAAAGAAATCGAAAATCTGGACCGCTGGCCGGACAAAGTCCGGTTGATGCAACGCAACTGGATTGGTAAATCAACCGGCGCGCAATTCCGCTTTCATTCCACCACCGGTGAAGAAGAAATAGAGGTTTATACAACACGGCCTGATACATTGTTCGGCGCCAGTTTTGTTGCATTGGCAGCGGATCATCCGTTGTCGGAAAAACTGGCCGGGGGTAAAGAAGGCTACGCCGAATTTATAAAAAAATGTCAGGCAACCGGCACGTCAGAAGAAGCCATTGAGAAGGCTGAAAAGATCGGGTTTGATACCGGTCACAAAGTTGCCCATCCATTTATAGAAGGCAAAGAACTTCCTGTTTATCTCGCCAATTTTATTTTAATGGATTACGGTACCGGTGCCATTTTTGGCTGCCCGGCACATGATGAGCGCGATTATACCTTCGCCAAAAAATATGGTTTAGATATTCTTCAAGTCGTCGATGCCGCAGGCGCAGAGCTCCCCTACACGGATGATGGCACATTAATTAATTCGGAATTCTTAAATGGTTTAAATAAAGAAGACGGCATTAAAGCCGCTATCCAAAAACTTGAAGAATTGGGGATTGGTAAAGGCGTGACGAATTTCCGCCTGCGTGACTGGGGGGTTTCGCGCCAGCGCTATTGGGGCTGTCCGGTGCCTTTTATTCATTGTGAGGACTGCGGTATCGTGCCGGTGTCTGATGAACAACTGCCTGTCGAATTGCCATACGATATAAATTACGACGCCCCGGGCAATCCGCTGGACAGGCATCCGACATGGAAGCACACGACCTGCCCGGCCTGTAATAAAAAAGCCGTACGCGAGACCGATACCTGCGATACATTTTTTGAATCCAGCTGGTATTTCCTGCGCTATCTTGACCCGAATAATGAAGACCGCGGCTTTGCCGATGAGAAATCAAATTACTGGATGCCGGTGGATCAATATATTGGCGGGGTGGAGCATGCTGTGCTTCATCTTTTATATTCCCGCTTTTTTACACGCGCCCTGAAAACCTGCGGTTATGAAGTACCGGAAGAACCTTTTGCCGGATTATTTACGCAAGGCATGGTGACACACCGCACTTTTCAGGATGCAGAAGGCAATTGGCTCTTGCCTATTGACGTAGAGCAGCAAGGCGATGATTGGGTGAAAGCGGCAGATGGCTCCCCTGTGAAAGCCGGCGCTGTCACCAAAATGTCCAAGTCCAAAAAGAATGTGGTTGATCCGCAGGATATCATTGATACCTACGGCGCCGATGCCGCGCGCCTGTTCATTTTATCCGATTCCCCGCCGGAACGTGATCTGGAATGGACAGAAGGCGGTATTGAAGGGGCATGGCGTTTTATCAATAAACTGCACCGCACTATCACAGATGCCATAGACATTATGCCTGCGGCTCACACAGACCGGCCGGAGAATTTTTCTGACCAGGCGATGGAGGTCAGACGCCAGACACATCAGGCTATTGCCGGTGTCGCCGAAGATATTGAGGCGTTTCATATGAATAAAGCTGTGGCCCGTATTCGTGAACTATCAAACACATTGGCTGCGTTTAAACCAAAAGATGAGGCGGATAAATGGGCCTTACGGGAGGGATATGAATCTCTCGTGGTGCTTTTCAATCCTATGATGCCGCATCTGGCAGAAGAATTGTGGCGCGCGTTGGGCCACAGCACAACTCTGGCCGAAACGTCCTGGCCGGACCATGATGAGTCTTTGTTAAAAAATGATACCGTCACAATCGGCGTTCAGGTCAATGGCAAAGTAAAAGCGACCATTACCCTGGCCACGGATACAAATAAGGAAGAAGCGGAGAAGCTGGCGCTGGCAGAACCGGGCGTTCAAAAAGCACTCGAAGGGCAAACCGTACGCAAGGTTATTGTGGTTCCGGGGCGCATTGTAAATGTGGTTGCAGGATGAAGTTTTTCATTGCTCTCACCATCATATTTTTGTTATCCGCTTGTGGGTTTTCACCGATGTATGGGGCGAATAGCTCCAAAAACAATACGGCAGTAAAAACAGAACTGACGAATATAGATATCGCCATCATCCCCGACCGCGAAGGCCAGTATTTACGCAATGCTCTGATTGACCGTTTCTATGTGCATGGCAATCCTGCCGCGCCCCAGTTCCGTTTAGTGGTAAAAGAAGTAGATGAGAATGTTTCTAATTTTGATGTCACGATTGATTCCGAAGTTACACGGCGTCAGCTAAAATTAAGCACGTCCATGTCCCTGATTGACCTTGACTCAGGGAGCATTGTTCTTAGGCGCGCCTTGCAATCCATCACTTCCTATAACGTCCTTGAAAGCGAATTTTCTACAATCGTGACGGAACAAAGCGCGCGCGACGCCGCCCTTGATGATATTGCCCGCCAGATTGAACGAAGCGTTGTTCTTTATTTCAAGAAATAATTTTATTGACAAATTTTCCCTAATAAGGATATAACTGCGGTGTTGGATGTTTTCATCAGGCATCTAATCGTGGCATTTGAAGAGGGGCAGCTTGCACCACGTTAAAAAGGCTAAAGAGCGCTATAGCGTACGAACCGCTATGGTCCCTGTAATAAAAGCTTAAGAAGACGGAAAAATCCGTTCGGGCTTTTTTTTAGGAACCACGCGGAGTCGGGACGCTTTTTTTGTGCCTTTTTTTTACAGGCGCAGGCCAATTCTTTCTCCGTATATAAAACAATCGACCTGTTTTAGGTGTGTAAACGGAGTAAGGTAACATGAACATCGCAGCCCCTTTAGATTTGGAAACAGCCGAAAAAATCGGCCCGGTTTTTACCATCGCAGGTGGTGGCTTTTCAGGCACCGCCATTATTGCGCAATTAATTGAAAAATTAAAAGAGGACTGGAATGAGCAGGCCGACCCTGCCGCTTTCCCCCGTCATACAATCGTTATTGCCGACCCTGCAAAAGAAATCGGCCCCGGTGGTCCTTATGATCATGAAGATGATACGTTGCTGCTTAACCAGCCGGCTTATGCCATGTCACCTTTTGAAAGACAATCAGGTCACTTTGTGAACTGGCTGCAGGAAAGGAATCCTGACGTTACAAGATGGGCGCTGGAAAACAGCTTCCAACCACGGCGCACTTATGGTGAGTATCTAAAAGAAGTTTTTTCAAACGCAGTCGAAAATATCGGCAATGCGCCTATTCAGGTTACCGTGGTCAAACAGTCTGTAAGCGATGCGACACATACGGGCCATGGCTTTGCTGTTCAAAGCGTAGAAGGCGAAACATGGAAGAGTGATTCTTTAATCGTTGCCAACGGCCATTTTAAAAACGGTTATCTGGCCGATTTACGTGACAAAGAATTTTATTTTGAAGATTCAGTTTCTTCTGCTGAGATTGAAAGCATACCGGACAATCATGGCGCCGTCCTGATTGTCGGAAGCAGTCAGACCATGGTCGATCGTTTAAGCCAGCTTGATAAAGCAGGCTATCAAGGTGATATTCATATCGTTTCCAGACGCGGTGTTATGCCATGGGAATTTAAACCGGAATTATATCATCCGGCCAGAAATGCCCCGGCTTATGAATTACAGGTCTTTACCCCTGAAAACACACAAGGAAAATCCTTTGAAGCGCTGGTGGCGCTTTGGGATGAAGAAATAGCCATTGCGAAAGGGCAGTCTGACACCATCCAGGTCGTAGAAGAATACGGACCCGGCCATGTTTTAAAGGCTTTTTACGACATGGAAGCAGAGTTCGAGGACTTGACCGCTTCACAGGAGGGGCATAGCATGCTTGCCCATATACAGGCTGTTTACGGCAATCCCACCTCGCCGCAGAAATATGAAATGCTGCAAAAATATCTCAATAACGACCAAATCAAGATACATAATTCTAATGTGCAGGCAGATAAGTTTAACGAAAAAGGGGATGAAATTACCCTTGATAACGGCACAGCATTAAGAGTGGATGCGGTTTTTAATGCGGGCGCTTGCGCCAGAATTTTGAGAAGAGACGAAACTTCTCCTATCCGCTCCCCCTTGATTGCCAAGCTGGATCAACGCTCTTATATGCTCTGGAGCAGCGTCAACGGTATACTTGAAAAAGGCCGGCAAAAAATTTCTGACCTGTTTTATGGCGGCCCCTATGCCTATAATCAAAAATGGGGCTGCGAGACTTTTAGAAAAGGTCACGAAGCCATCGCTCATGATTCAATTGACGCCGCGCGTCAGAGTTTTGAACACAGAAAAGAACGTAAACTTGTACTCGCATAAAGGAGAAAAAATGTCACAAATTGAAAAATTCCAAACTGAACGCACAGCCTATAACGATATATTGGCAAAATATGCCAACCGCAGCCAAAAAACTTTCTTTGGTCTGGACGGCAAAACATATGAAGCCGGTTCTTTGGATAAAAAGTCCAAAGAACTATTGGGCTTTGTTGCCTCTTTGGTCCTGCGGTGTGATGACTGCATTTTATACCACTTGATCGAGTGCCATAAGGCAGGAGTTACATCCGAAGAATTGGCAGAAACGGTCTCCATTGGCATGCTGGTTGGCGGATCCATCACCATCCCACATGTACGCCGCGCTATGAAAGTGTGGGATGAAGAACTGGCTGCCACAGCAGAAAAGCAAGCCGCTTAAAAATAACAATGGTGAGGTTGAACAGGGATCAACCAATCGCAAAAAGCCACTTCTCAGGAGGTGGCTTTTTGTTTAGGCTGAATATATCATGAAACTTACCTGGAAACAGATTGAACCGTTTTTAAAACAGCCCGATCCGAAAGCGCGGGTTATCCTTATTTACGGACCGGATGACGGGCTTATGCGCGAACGTGCAAAAATCATAGGGCAAACCGTTACCCCTGATCTGGACGATCCTTTTAATGTCGTGACTTTATCCGGCAGTATCCTGGGTGAGGATCCTGCGCGCTTGTCTGATGAAGCGCATGCCATGTCCATGATGGGCGGCGCCCGGTTAATCCGTATTGAAAACGCCAGCGATAAAATTACCGCTCTTATTAAAGAATATCTTGAAGATCCGAGTATGACTAATCTTGTTATCCTTCAGGCAGCTGAGCTCGGCACGCGTTCTTCGTTACGGCAAACCTGTGAAAAATCAAAGAATGCCGCCGCGCTTCCTTGTTATGTGGAGGATGAACGCGGAATGTCGGGTCTCATCCGCGAAATGCTTTCCACAGCAGGTTACCGTATAGATTCTGATGCCATGCATTATTTTACCGCCAATATTATGGGCGATCGCAGGCGCGCGCGAAGTGAAATTGAAAAACTGATTATCTATATGGGCGACCCTGCAAAGAATGATCATAAGAATGTCACTTTAGGGGATGTACAAGCCTCTTCCGGTGATGCGGGCGCCACAAATCTTGATGACTTAATCTACAGTGTCGCCGGATCGGATTCCAAGAAAGCTATGATGGCATATAACCGCCTTGTGAATGAAGGCGTCAGTGAAATTGTAATATTGCGTACCTTACAAAATCATTTCCGGCGCCTGCATTATACCAACGCGAAAATAAAAAATGGAGAGTCTGTCGAGCAGGCAGTTAAGTCTCTGCAACCGCCCATCTTTTTTAAATTTGAATCGCCCTTCAAGGCACAGGTTCATAAATGGAAAGGAAAGAAGCTTGATATCGTTTTATCAAAGCTTGCTGATCTGGAAGCACAAACAAAGAAAACCGGGGCGCCTGTGCAAACCCTTTGTGCGCAGGCAATCCTGTCTTTAAGTGCAATGCGCTAATAATTATTTCTTCGGATTATGCGCCAGCCTTTGCAGGATATCGTCCAACTGGTCAAGATCTTTGAAATCGATCCGCATTGTGCCTTTTTTCTCGTCCTTCATATCAATACTGACAGTCATGCCAATTTGATCGGAGACTTCCTTTTCCAAAGCCAGTGTATCCGCATCTTTTTCAGCAAAGCCGGCCTTTTTCTTGGCTGATTTATGCTTTTTAATTTCACGTCCCTGGCTATCCGCGACAAGTTTTTCTGTTTCGCGGACAGACAAGCCTTCTTCAATCACCTGAAGCGCCAATTCGAAAGCATCATCACTGCCTAATAAAGCCCGCGCATGACCGGATGAAATATCGCCAACCTCCACCATTGTCTGGACAGCCTTCGGCAATGCCAGAAGCCGGATCATATTGGAAATATGGCTACGGCTTTTTCCCAGCAAGTCACCAATGCTTTCATGGCTGTGATCAAAATCTGCGACAAGCCGCTGATACCCCAACGCCTCTTCAATGGCATTGAGGTCCTGACGTTGCAGATTTTCGATCAAAGAAAGTTGGTAACTGACATCATCATCAAGATCTTTTACAATAACCGGAATTTCATGGAGTTGCGCCTTTTGGGAGGCACGCCAACGGCGTTCTCCGGCAATGATTTCGTACATATTGTCGCGTGTTTTATTAGGACGCACCAGAATGGGCTGCAACAAGCCATGTTCTGCAATAGAAGAAGCCAGTTCTTTCAATGCCGTTTCATCAAAATGACGACGCGGCTGATCAGGATTAGGAAATACTTGCTCTACGCCAACTGTTTTTCTAGTAAGGCTTGATGTTTCCGCATCCTCATCATAAGCAGGATGGACCTCCTCTTCGTCACCAAACAAGGCATCAAGACCTCGGCCAAGCCCGCGCTCTTTCGGTTGACGGGCTTTTTTTTCTTCGATATTTTCGTCGTCTGTTTCTATATCTTCTTTTGAATGGAACATTTATGCAACCTGATCAGATTTTAATAGATGGTTATTACCAGTTATTTCTTTTTCGCGCTTTAAAACTTCCTTGGCCAAACTAATATAGGCTTTTGCACCGGGACAGCGCATATCATAAATAATAGCCGGCAATCCGTAAGAAGGGGCTTCGGATAAGCGCACGTTTCTCGGAATAACCGTCTTATAAACTTTATCATCAAAATATTTGCGAACATCCTGCGCGACCATTTCTGATAAATTATTGCGCTTATCAAACATAGTGAGCACCACGCCATGAATTTCCAAATCAGGATTAAAAGTTTTTTGAACACGCTCGATGGTTTTTACTAAATGGCTCAGACCTTCCAATGCATAAAACTCGCATTGTAACGGCACAACAATCGCATCGGATGCCACAAGAGCATTTAAAGTCAGCAAACTTAAAGAGGGCGGGCAATCAATAATGACATAATCATACCCCAGGGGTTGTTTCAATGCATCCTGCAACCGATATTCGCGGCGACTCATCCCAACTAGCTCAATTTCCGCCCCGGAAAGATGGATGGATGACGGTAATACATCCAGACCAGGGACCTTTGTACTTTTGATGGTTTCTTTTACATCCGCATCCTCAAAAATGATATCGTAAGTGCTGGTCCGCAAGCCCGCGCGCTTAATGCCCAGACCGGTACTCGCATTCCCTTGCGGGTCCAGATCCACTAAAAGAACTTTTTGACCAATCGCGCTCAGCGCTGTGGCGAGATTAACGGAAGTGGTGGTTTTACCCACGCCGCCTTTCTGATTGGCTACGGAGAGAATACGGGGAATTTTTCCAGCAGGGGACGCATCATCAACAGATGTCTTATCCGTCATATTTATACGCCTTTCTGCTGCTTTTTCAATTGCTGCACGTCCCGCCAAATATTGCTTAAAGTACTGCGAAGCCATGCTGCTTACCTATATTCATAACCTTACTAAGAATATATCCATATTAAGAAAAACGGGGCGTACGTCAAGGAAAATGCGCTTAATCCTTATGATTAGTCACAATTTGCTTATTTTGGAAAAGACCAATATTTTAGCATTTGGGTCTGTCTTGCTGTCATATGCCCTACACTCATAATCCCATATTTTTGCAATTTCTTCTAATTCCCGGTCCGCATTCTCCCCTTTCGGAAAGATCAGATGAAGATCGGGATTGCGTAATATCCATTTCTCGCAATATTCAAATAAAGTTTTTAAGGGTGCCAACGCCCGTGCGGTGATGACCTCCGGTATTGTTTCATGTGAAACATCTTCTATGCGTGAATTAATTATTGTAGCTGGTGAGTTTGTTTCACGTGAAACTGTTTTAAGAAAAGAACATTTCTTTTGATCCGCTTCGACAAGACAAACATTTATGTCAGGTTGGGCAATCGCAATAATTAACCCCGGGAACCCGGCTCCACTGCCTAAATCAAATAATGTTTTTGTATGGGCCGGAATATAGGGGAGGATTTGAAGAGAATCCTCAAAATGACGCTGCCAGGCGGTCGCGATTGTACTATTACTAATAAGATTGATTTTAGGCTGCCACTTTAATAAGAGGGCGTGATATTGATCTAACTTATCCCGCACCTCAGGCGGCCCGTTTTTTGACATGCCTTAATAAGGCGATCACTGCCGCTGGTGTAACCCCGGGAATGCGGGATGCCGCACCCAATGTCTCTGGTTGTACCATTTCCAGTTTTTGCCGGACCTCATTGGACAAACCGCCTATCTGGGTATAATCAAGGCTATGAGGAAGTTTTAAGGCTTCGTCCCGCCGGAAAGAATCGATTTCTGACTGCTGTCTGCTCATATATCCGTCATAAAGTGCATCAATTTCAACCTGCTCTCGAATAGGCGCTTCCACTGCCCCCAATTCAGGCCAGATAGGGAGTAACTGCTCCCATTTCACATCTGGATACCGAAGCAACTCAAAGGCATTGCGGCGTCTGCCATCCTGATTAACCGAAATACCCTTTTCAATTAATTTGCTCGGCGTTTCACTCAACCCCTTCACCATTGCTCTGGCTACGGCCAAAGCGTCTTTTTTATGCGCCCAAAGTTTTTGGCGTTCCTCCCTGACACATCCCCACTCTATGCCAATATCAGTCAGGCGTTGGTCCGCATTATCGGATCTCAGCAATAATCTGTATTCTGCGCGACTTGTAAACATGCGGTAAGGCTCAGGGGCCCCACGGGAAATCAAATCATCAATAAGCACACCGATATAGGCTTGCGCCCGATCCAAAATATAAGAATTTGCTGTTTCACGTGAAACGTTGGCTGCTTGTGCCGCCGCGTTTAAGCCTGCCATAAGCCCTTGGGCAGCTGCTTCCTCATAGCCGGTGGTGCCATTAATCTGTCCCGCTAAAAACAAGCCTTTTACCCGCTTTGATTCTAAAGTGTTTTTTAAATCACGCGGATCGCAATAATCATACTCAATGGCATAAGCCCATTCTTTTACCACCGCATTTTCAAGCCCCCGAATTGTTTTCAACATTGCAGCTTGCACATCGATGGGCAAGGCATTGGAAATTCCATTCGGATAGACCGTGGAATCATCCAACCCTTCAGGCTCCAGAAAAATCTGGTGCCTGTTTTTATCGGCAAAACGCACCACTTTATCTTCAATGGACGGGCAATAACGCGGCCCAGTGCCGTCAATCTGTCCGGAATACATCGGGGCTAAATGCAGATTATCGCGGATAATCTGGTGGGTTTTTTCATTCGTATAAGTAATGTGACAATCAATTTGCGGCACCGTTATTTTTTCTGTCATATAAGAAAACGGCACAGGTTCAGCATCGGCTTTTTGCACTTCCAAAGCCTCCCAGTCAATTGTCGTCCCATCCAACCTGGCGGGGGTGCCGGTTTTAAGGCGCTCCATGGGAAATCCAAGCTGTATAAGGGTTTCAGCAAGATTAACTGTCGGCTTTTCCCCCACGCGGCCAGCTGGAATTTTCTCTGTTCCGCGATGGATAAGGCCCCGCAAAAATGTGCCGGTGGTTAAAATAACAGCCTGCGCTTTCAGGCTTAAGCCATCCTCTGTTTTTACGCCTTTAATTACCTTGTCTTCCAAAATGAAATCATCGGCCGCTCCTTCCAGAAGCGTGAGATTCGGGTAAGTTTTTAAAGTGTTTTGCATCGCTTCGCGATACAGCTTACGATCTGCTTGCGCCCGGGGCCCTCTCACGGCGGGCCCTTTGGAAGCATTCAGCATACGAAACTGAATTCCCGCCTGGTCAATAACTCTTCCCATCACGCCGTCCAGCGCATCAATCTCCCTGACCAAATGGCCTTTTCCAAGGCCGCCAATGGCTGGATTACAGGACATCACGCCAATCGTCTCCAGCTTATTTGTCAGTAAGGCTGTATTCGCCCCAAGGCGTGCAGAAGCCGCGGCCGCTTCACAGCCCGCGTGACCGCCACCTATAACGATGACATCATATTCCTGATCAAATTGTGTATCCATGGCTCGGGTTATACAGAATAAAGGCCCAAAAAGCGACTCTTTTTGCTTTCCTCTCAGGCGTCATTTTCCGATGCAAAAATCTTTGAAAATCACGTCCAGCAAATCTTCGACGTCAACACGGCCGGTAATGCGCCCTAAAGAATTGGCAGCGCTTCTTAAATTATGGGCCATAAGCTCTGGCTGGGTTTCTTTTAAGGCCCCTTCAAGATACAAGGCACTTTCCTCAAGATATTGCCGATGCCGCTGACGGGTCAGACTCGGCGTTTCACGTGAAACTTTCATTAAAGTCGAAATTTTTTGCGATAGTCTGTCCAGGAACGCTGAAATACCTGCCTCGGTCTTCGTCGAAATGAAAGCAGCTTCCTCCCCCTGTTTCACATGAAACGTTTCTTCGATACCGGGGTGCAAATCAACTTTATTGACGACCACGAGCGTAGAATTATCTATGAGAGAAAGAATGTCTTCCGTTAATGCGCTTTGCTGCGCATCAATAAGCAGAATTTTAAGATCCGCTTCTTCGGCTTTTTTTAAAGCCCGCTTAATTCCTTCTGATTCAATGGCTTCATGACCGGTTGCGCCGATCTGTTCCGGACGCAATCCGGCAGTATCCGCGATGATGACCGGATATCCGTTTAAATTCAAATGGACTTCGATAACATCCCGCGTCGTTCCTGCTAAATCAGAAACAATAGCAACATCCCGCTGCGCCAGAACATTAATTAAAGAAGATTTACCCGCATTCGGCGCACCAATAATCACCACCTGAAGACCATTGCGTAACCGCTCCCCCCGGCGGTTATCATTTAAATGGCTGCTTATCTCATCATATAATTTTTGAATCGCGGGCATGGCCTGGGCGGTTTCGCTATCAGGGACATCCTCATCCGGAAAATCTATAATAGCCTCAATATAAGCCAGCGCCTTTGTCAGATCTTTTATCCAGGCATTATAGATAGTTGAAAGAGCCCCGCTCATCTGGATAATTGCCTGCTCTTTTTGCGCCTTTGTTTCCGCATCAATCAAATCGGCAATGGCTTCTGCCTCCGTCAAATCGAGCTTGCCATTTTCAAATGCCCTGCGTGTAAATTCGCCATGCTGGGCCAATCGATGGCCGTTTTGCGCTGCCAGAACGTCAAACATTTCCTCTAAAACAGCCGGAGACCCGTGGCAATGATATTCAATAACATCCTCGCCCGTAAAACTTGCAGGCCCTTTAAAGCCGATAACCATCGCCTGATCGATAATTTCACCGGAGACGGGATGCTTTAAAGAACGGACTGCAGAGTGACGGGGTGGCATACTTGCATTGCCTGATAAGGCCTGATACGACTCCCACGCTTTTGGCCCTGACACCCGAATAATGGATACCCCGGCCTTGCCGGGGGCGCTTGATAACGCGAAAATAGTATCTGAAATCATTCTGGCACCATATCCCATCTTTAAACTTGCCGTAAAGTCTATATATTAACGCTTTAAGCAGCCCGAAAAGGCTTATAAAATAAGAGAGTTTAACAATATTATATGGCATATGTCATAATATGGTAATTACCAGATATTAATATGGAATCTAACCTGACCGATCCAAAAGAACTGCCCCCTATGGCGCTCAAAAAAATCAGGGCCGTCTGCAAAGGTAACGGCGCCGAACCTGATGCCATTCAGATTAAATCCTCCCGCGGAAAAATCCTAAAATGTCAGGCAATCACCCATATTGAATTGCAAAAAAAACTCACCGCTAAGAAAGCAAAAGCACCGCCAAAATCCGCGCAGCTTCTTGAAAATTCAAAACAAATTTCAGATATCACTGAAAAATGGATTGATGGGGCGTTAAAAAATGAAGAAACCCGCAAACTACTCGCCAATATTTTGCTAAAGCGTGAGGATCAGGGTTTTGCCTCCCACGGGGAAATCATACCGGTCAAAAATCTTAATCAACAATATGCGTATCATGAAGCTTGTACAGCCTGTAATGCGCGCGGCACTGTCACCTGTCAAAGTTGTGGCGGTCACCGTCAGGAACGTTGCCGCCAATGTCATGGACAAAGAACCATTTCCTGCCAGCAATGCCATGGAAGCGGCACTATACAAGGGCCTAACGGCCCACAACAATGCACCCGCTGTCACGGACGCAGGCAAATAGGTTGTAATCTATGTCAAAGCACCGGCGTTACTGTGTGCCAGCTCTGTAAAGGCACCGGCACTGTCAAATGCCATGCCTGTAAAGGCGCCGGCGGCACGACCTATATCACTCATATGGATGTGCAAATAAAAACACTGTTTGAAATCGACAGGTCGGAAATGCCCCCCACCGCGATCGGCGCCATTGAAAAAGAAGGGCAAAAATTAGCGAAAAAAAAACATATACAATTACATGCCCAACAAGTGAAACGTGATGATGGCGGGTTAGCATTACAATATGATCTTACTTTTCCCTATGGAGAGATGGAAATAACCATCAACGGGAAAGAATATAAAATAAAATTGATGGGCTATAAGGCCAAGATAGTGAACACTCCCCGCTTCCTCGATATCTTGCTCAGTAATGAAATGGATAATCTAGAAGCAGCAGCGCGTAATGAAGGCAATATTGTCAGCAAAGTGAGAAAAGCGACCAGAGCAAGGGTGCTGGCGACAGCTTTCAAGCTATGCCTGAATCATCCTTCCAAAAAGGCTTTGCTCTTGCTCAAACGACAATTCCCTTTCGGCATCAGCAATCATTTGTTGCAAAATATTATCCCGATGACAAAAAAATCGATAAAAAATCTGACTCTAAAAATGCGTTTTGCCGGTCTGGGGCTGGGGGCGCTGGTCACCGCCGTGATGGACGGGGCATATTTACTAACCCCGCTTCGTGCTTATACAGGCGGTGTTATCAATAATATGACCGGGATCATGGTTATTGATCTGGGTGTGATATTGCTTGGCGGTTTCTGCGGCTCTATCGCCGCAAGATATTTTGCCCAAAAACCTCTCAAACAGGCCTTGGCCCATGTGATAAATCCTAAAGACAAAAAAACTTTTACAATCAGTCACCCGATGGATTTGTGGATCAGTTATTTTTTCAGCGCTTTGCTGTTTTTCGCCGTTTCTTATGCCGCAAAAATAAACGGGAACAGTTATCCGCACTGGTTACCTTTTTAATAGCCTTCCAAAAACCTAATCGCTCCTGCCTCAAGGGATAGAAGCAGGAGCGATCAAGGGCCATGTATAAAGGCTACATGGTACCGTGCAGGTTTGTTACACCATCAATTTTGTGTGCCTTTCTTCTTTAACTTATGAAGGCTTAAATTATGGTCATTCTTACAGCTTCTATAGGCGGCAATAGAGAGGGCATAACTATTGCTGTCTGTTCGTGCTATACGAAATTCAGGACCGATTTTCACCTTATTTGATGGTTTGACCACTTTCTTGGGACCGAGGGCAATACGGGCACCAAGAAACAGGCCTAATGCAACAGGAACTGCTGCTTTGCCGGCGTTCACCCGGCTAAATTGGCTTTCTGCAGATGCGCCAGGGGATAGGCGCTGAGCATGGATAAGAGGAAGGCAAGGGTCTGCTTCAGCCAAAGAAGGAGATTGTTGAAAGGAGTGAGAGGTGCCATTGCGTATCTCCTGTAATTTTAACGCATTGGCCTTCGTGGTTTCAATCGCTCTTGCAGGCACACTTGCCATGCTGAAAGCGACGATAAGCACAGACAGAAAAATTCTAACTAAGCTTCTTCCGTGATTATGTTTAATTTTAATATGCTGGCAAGGTTTAAACACAGGCAAACCTTTTAATCCGAATCTGTTTTTAGTCATTTTTCCCACCCACTGGATCTTCTGCTCTTTTTATTACTTATTTTTTTACGGCAGAGATTATAATTTTAAATCTACAAAGAACGCGCACCCGCGTTAACGTCATAATTAATTACATCATGAATCAAATATTATGACAATCAATATCATTTCAATTTTAGGGAATGTTTTTCTAAAATTTTAGGTAACAATGGCTTAATCATATCCACAGTGACTTATAGCCACGCTTCGCGACTTCCCAGTAATCAGAAAAGCCAGTGACAGATAAGCAGAATTCAAAAAGGGGAAATATTTACTGGTTCATGCCGTTGAAGAATTCGTCATTATTCTTCGTATCTTTCATCTTGCCCAACAGGAATTCAACCGCATCCACGGTGCCCATCGGGTTAAGAATACGGCGCAATACCCACATTTTCTGCAAGGTATCTTTATCAACGAGTAATTCTTCTTTCCGCGTGCCTGATTTTTGAATATCAATGGCAGGGAAGACACGCTTATCGGCAATTTTGCGGTCCATAACAATTTCTGAGTTACCGGTCCCTTTAAATTCTTCAAAGATCACTTCATCCATCCGTGAGCCTGTATCAATCAACGCCGTTGCAATAATGGTTAAAGACCCGCCTTGTTCGACATTCCGCGCCGCGCCGAAAAATCTTTTCGGGCGCTGCAAGGCATTCGCATCCACACCCCCGGTCAGAACTTTACCGGATGATGGAACAACCGTGTTGTAAGCCCGTGCCAGACGGGTAATGGAATCCAACAGGATAACCACATCGCGTTTATGTTCGACAAGACGTTTGGCTTTTTCCAAAACCATTTCTGCCACTTGCACGTGACGGGACGCCGGCTCATCAAAAGTCGATGATATTACCTCACCGCGAACCGAACGCGCCATGTCCGTTACCTCTTCCGGCCGTTCATCAATAAGAAGAACAATCAAATAGGCATCCGGATGGTTCGCTGCGATAGAACTCGCAATGTTTTGTAACATTACGGTTTTACCCGTTCTTGGCGGGGCAACAAGTAAGGAGCGCTGTCCAAAGCCAATTGGCGCGGTTAATTCGATCACGCGTTGTGTGTTGGCTTTTTTAGTCGGGTCATCAATTTCTAGTTTGATCTTACGATCGGGATAAAGCGGTGTCAGGTTATCAAAGTTAATTCTATGACGGATTTTTTCCGGGGCCTCACCGTTAATCGTATTCACTTTCAAGAGGGCAAAATAACGCTCGGATTCTTTTGGGGCCCGGATTTCCCCATCGACAATATCGCCGGTGCGAAGACCAAAGCGTCTGACCTGCGAAGGCGAGACATAAATATCATCGGGACCTGGTAAGTAATTTTCTTCCGGAGAACGCAAAAAGCCAAAACCATCTTGCAAGACTTCCAAAACCCCGCCGCCCGCTATTGGCACACCCTGATCTGCCAGCGACTTCAAAATCGCAAACATCATGTCTTGTTTGCGCATCGTACTGGAATTTTCAATCTCCAATTCCTCTGCAAATGCTAAAAGTTCTGAAGGGGATCGGGTTTTAAGTTCCTGTAAATTCATGAGATATCTCGTAATTATTTTTTATGAAAATGTTCCTGCGCGTCCGGCCGGAAAAGATGGGTGTTCTTATAGTTTTCTTCGTTGTTATTTTAAAAGGAAAATTTTTCTTACTTATTTGGCTTATGCGGGGAATTAAAATCCTTACGCTTCTTTCGCCAGACCCTAGCTACACAAATCAAATATGCTATGAAATCCAAATAAGATAAGGGCTTTATAAGGTATGGCTTGGTGCCTGTCAAGTATAGTAAGAGAATTATTTTCCCATAAAAATAGTCTAATCCTTAATTGTTATGAAAATGTTAAAATGGCTTCGTAATCGCCATAATAACAATAACTATTAACAATAAAGTCGGGATTTCGTTCCATATTTTATAGTATTTGCCTGTGTGTGAATTTTCACCAACGGCAAATTTGCGCCGCCAGCGGGCATAAATCATATGAATCACCGTCATCAAAATAACGGCTGTAAACTTTATATGCATCCATCCCATGCTGAAAAGATCCGGATTGGCAGTAATCATCATGACACCGAAGAGCCAGGTCGCAATCATCGCCGGATTCATAATAAAGCGCAAAAGCCGGTTTTCCATGGCTTTGAAGGTTTCGGACTGCTCCGATCCTTCCTTCACTCCTGCGTGATAGACATATAAACGCGGTAGATAGAGCATGCCGGCCATCCATGCGATGACAGAAATCACATGAAAAGATTTAATCCAAAGGTAATGTTGCATTAAAAAATCAGCCATGGTTTACGCTACCTTGTTATATAGACGCATACAACAATCATTATAATCGCTTGGACAGATGGGCGATCCGGTAAATGAAAGCGTTTTTTGCTTGCCCAGATTGGAGAAAACCAAATCGGCCAAGCCCTCAATAAAGGCTTCCTGAACCCCGACGGTCGGCACACGGTAAAAATGATGTAATCCCATTTCTTCAGCCAGTTCACGATATTCAATTTCAATCTCAACCAGCGTTTCCACATGCTCCTGCGTAAAGGCATGGGGCAAAATAACCACAGGAACTTTGTCATTGGCCGCTTTTTTTAAGGTCTCTTCCGTAGAAGGTCCAATCCATGTCATCGGGCCGACGCGGCTTTGGTAACAAATTTCCCAATCCAAATCCTCTATTCCCAGCTCATCAGCAATTTTTTGCGCGGATTGTTCACATTGCCATTGATAAGGATCTCCTTGTTGCACGATAGATTCTGGCAAGCCATGCGCAGAAAATAATACCCGCGGTAACTGACCGGTTTCTTCTTTGGCCGTATCATAAACCGTACGAATATTATTAGCAGACGCTTGGATAAAGCCCTCTTCCCATGGGTAACAGCAGATTTTCGTCGTGGGTTTATGGAGCGAATTTTTTTTTGCCGCTTTATCCCATTGTTGAAAAGAAGACCGTGTCGTGGTGGTAGAAAACTGCGGATATAACGGCAATAATAGAATTTCATCAGGATTATATTTCGCAACCTGTTGGGTTACTTCCGGTGCCATCGGGTGCCAATAGCGCATGCAGATAAAGGTTTTAAATTCCCCTTCTTTCTTGGCGTTAAGCTTTTCTTCAAGCGCCTGCGCCTGCGCACTAGAATTTTCCAGTAAGGGGGATTTGTCGCCTAAAAACCCGTAACTATCTCCTGCCTCTTTTTTGGAGCGGCGGATGGAAATAAGCTTGGCCAGAAAATAGCGAATAAAAATCGGCGCACGGATAATATTTTTATCCATGAAGAAATTAAACAAAAATGGTTTGATGCTTTCCCGTTTATCAGGCCCGCCCAGATTGAAAAGAATAACCGCTGTTTTCTTGGTAGTATCACTCATATCTGAAAATTCCTGATAATATCACACAGTTGGCTTACATGCTCCGGCGGCGTTTCTTTGATGACCCCGTGACCCAGATTGAATATAAAAGGTTTTTCGCCCAAAACTTCAAGAATATCAATCGCCGCTTTTTCCATAGCGGGGCCGCCATTCAACAAAATTGTCGGGTCCAGATTTCCCTGCACCGGGCATAAGGACTGCAGATTTTCCCTTGCCCAGCTGTGAGAAACATTGAAATCCAGTCCTATGGCAGAAACTTTTGTCTTCTGAACATACAGGGGATAAAGCTCCCCCGCCTGCCTTGGAAATCCAATGATAGGGGTTGCAGGAAAATCGGAACGAATGGCCTGAAGAATATTTTTTGTTGGTTCAATAACCCAGTTTTTAAATCCTTCTTCATCCAGAATACCGGCCCAGCTGTCAAAAAGCTGTATCGCTTCTGCTCCCGCTTCAATTTGTTTTTTTAGATAATGGATCGTCGTTTCCGTCAAGAGATCAATCAGACTTTGAAAACTTTCCGGATCGTTTTTGGCCCAAGTTTTTGTGCGGGCAAAATCCTTACTCCCTCCCCCTTCGATCATGTAACAGGCCACCGTCCATGGAGATCCCGCAAACCCAATCAGCGCCGTCTCGTTATACCCTTCCTTAACTAATTTTTCCTTTGTTCGGACAACCGTTTCATAGACCGGGTTTAACGTTTCATCAATTTTACCAATATCCAGTTTTTGAATATCTTCCGGGCTTTGCAATGCCGCGAGCTTCGGTCCTTCACCGGTTTCAAATCGTAAATCCTGTCCCAGAGCTTGCGGAGTAACCAGAATATCCGAAAACAAAATGGCCGCATCCATGCCAAAGCGCCGTATCGGTTGTATCGTTACTTCGGAAGCTTTTTCCGGATCATAAACCAATTCCAGAAATCCTCCGGCTTTGGCCCGTAACTCCCGGTACTCAGGAAGATACCGGCCCGCTTGGCGCATAAACCAAAATGGAACCCTTTTCCCTTTTCGGCCGTTTAAAATTTGCAGGAATAATTTTTCATCTTTGCTTGTCATGGCGAGCATCAAAGCAGAAAACCTAAAAATTAAAAAGAATTAAAAAAAGGTTTTGGATAGATGTAGGTACTGTGTGAATCGGGGATTACTCTTTATGCAGTGTTTTATGCACATCACCTCGACACAGGAGTCCGTTATAAAATATAGGAGTCGTATTTCTTCATCCCCAAACAGGGACAGATGGAAAATTATCCTTTTCACAGGACTCAAAACTATCAAATTTTTTTTCGCTCTCGGGGATGAAAATGACCATTTATTTTTTCCCGTGTTTAAAACAAAAATAATACACAAGGTCATAAAGTGAACATGGGATAGAAAATCTTATTTTCACCTGTATGCTTGCGAATCGATTCGGCTTTGATCACACTATAAACCAGAAGAAAGGACTCGCATGTTTGCAGATGCATTTCAGGAAATAGAACACGGCAATGCCGCAAAATTGCTTGATAAAGTAAACACTTCCTTGGATGGAATCACTTTTGATCCGGTCTCTGCCCGTATTCTCAGCCACCCTTTACCTTTTTATCCTGATTGTGATCTTGTCGAAGCCACGGAACATGAAGCCCGTCCTTTAAAAAGGGTGACGTTCGTTATTGATAACAAGACGGAAAATGTTTTTATCCTGAATGGCAAAAACGAGCCTGTTTATGAGCTGAATGAGACAGTGGGCTTATCGCTCTCGCAAGAAGACCTGCCGCTTTATATCCGGTTTTTCCTAAATTATGTGCGCGGTCATTATGGTTTTTTCCATCTTGTCCAAAGTGTGAATGACATAGAATGGCGCGAAGAGCCGACGCCCAATGCCCAAAAAGCATTGGGGAAAATGATCCATCCCATTCAAATTTTAGGTGCCCATGATAAAGGGGGGTATCACGCCCGCTGTAATATTGTCTTCAAACAATCCCTTTTAGAAACAGACCTAAAAATCACCGAAAATGGGCATGTCAGTTTTGAAAACCAGGAAATTGTTGTCGAAGACGTTCCTGTTTCCGATGATATTTTCAGTCTTTAGCAGCTATTAAGCAAAGAAATGAAAACATACGAACCTCACTTTAAGGCATTTTTGAATTTTAAGCCGTTTATTATTTATATTGTTATTATAGAGATAATTTATAGAGTTTTTGTTTATCCATATCTTAATGAATATTTTAGCAACCTGACCTATATATGGATATTTGGTCCAAATGTAATTGTTATTCCCATATCGTTTTTCAAATACCATTTTTGGTTACAAAGGGGAGGCTTTGATTTTATGAATGTCACTGTCAGCGAGGACAGTGTTGAGGGATTAAGCAGTCTTAAAAGCCTGAGAGAAACTGTTCCTTTAGCACATCGCCTGATCAAGGATGTGACAAGTTTTCATTATGGTCCGGAAACAAGAAAAGCAGTAAACCCAAGAGAAACAATAAAGATCAAGGACATTGATTGGAATGGATCATTCAAGACAGAATTTTTCTTATGGCCGAGGGCAAAGCTGGGCATTTACAAAAAAATATACTCTTTGAAGGGAAAGTCCATTCTACTTCATTGGCTTTTAGGCGACGAACAAATAAACGATTTGAAAAACACTTTGCAGAGAATGTCTCAACAATAAAAAACCTGCGCCAAATGTTAAAATATTAATATTATTTAACATAACTATATATTTAGGTTAATTTCCGTTAATCCCTTGTTAATCCTTGGAAAAAAAGCGCAAAAAATCTTCTTTTTAGGCCGATTTGGTAGCATTTCGTTAATCCTTTTGACCCCATAATAAGAAATATAAAAAAGCCGGATGATATCGGCCAATCAATATTTAGGATTTGGGGCATTAGGGAATCATGGGATCTGACATAGACAACAATAAGAATTTTCAAAAATCAGGGGTAAAAACCAGACAGCGCACGCGCGTCGCTTACAGCCTAAATAACCGCCAGCCGGTATTATGTACGCATATCAGCGATCAGCCATTTTTTTATATGGATGATGAGGCTTCTTACGAAGCAGACGAGATGCTGAATGAGGAAAATTTCGAGCTTTTGGATCGCGAACTTGCGGATTTACAGCATAAGCTAGAATCCTATGATAATTTTTCTGCCGGTTTTCATCAAAAAGACGATGAGGTCTTACTGGAATTTATGGCGGATTGTCAGATTATCGGCGAATTACCTTACGCGCCGGATCATTCGGAAATCTTATCGAGAATTCACAACGCTTTATCCGAAAGCCGCATGGCCTCTTCTCTTATGGAATTCGCTGTAAAGCACGATGTTAAGATCGTTTGTACAGACCATGTGCAAACAGCGTTATACGATAAACACGCAGATACGATTTTTGTGCGCAGTTCCATGAGTTTTCTGGATCAGGTTTTATTGACGGTTCAGGAGCTTCGCCGCCACTGGCAGTATCGTCAGGGAGCCGATGTCCATCCTTTAACATTCCATCCTGACCAGGCCATTTTGATTAACCGCTCTCAAATTGCTGACTTAAATGCGGCTATGGTGCGCTGTGCCTGGGAATTAAAATTAAACAATCAAAAAGAATTCTGGGAGCGTATCGAAGCTTCTTCTATTGCAGATCTTGGTAGAGCCTTTGCCCGCGAAGCCCTGGTCGATTTTAGAACGTTAAATAACGGCAAGGCGTCAGCGGCCGTGTTTGAAACATGGTTCCTGTCCGAACGTTGCAGAGAGCAGGATAAAAAGCTCATTCAAACAATGTTGGCCGATTATAACGGGTATGTCTTTGATAGCGCCGAAGCTTCCAAGATGGTTTCCATAGAGCTGATTACGGCTCTGGGTGAGCAGCCATTCGGCAAAAACTACCTGGCACCTTATGCCCAGATGATCATGAATGACCCTGTGTTCACAGATGTGCGTGACCGTTCAAACGCCAATTTCCTATGGTTTATCAAGTTTGAGCGCTCTTTCATGGAAACGGAACGCGAGTTGCAATCCTCCAGTCAAAATCAAAAGTCTGATGTTCATCAGGCTTATAATAATGACATAATCGAGGACACCAACCATGAAGGCCACGCTAATAGACGGTCAAAAGACGACCGATCATTATTTAATGGAAAAAACAACGTTATCCGTGTCAAGTTTGGCGCAGATACAAAAACCTTTAAAAATATACAATCTTAGTCACGCAAGTGACGTTTACATTGAGGACACTGCTTTGCGCTCTGAGAGATTATCACCGCTGAATAAGCCCCGTTCTATTTCACGGGAAATGTCAGACGATGCGCTGGTGGATGAGCCGGAACAAAGTTCCTTACGTGAATTTGATTTAAGTCAGGAAGCTGTCTTTGATATTGCCACCTTAAAACCATTAGAGACAAAGCAGTTCTCTAATCTGGAAGCCACACCTTATAGTTTTGAGACCCCTTTCGATGTGTTGTCATGGGCAAGCGCCTTTTTAACGGAAAGCCCGTTAGCACTTTCTCTTTTACGTCATGCCAGAGAAACAGGCTGGAAATTGGCTTTAAATGATCTTGGCACAGGCGGGTTTCATCTGGATTCTGCAGAAAAAATTATAGAACTGGATGATTTTGGTCTCGATTATAAATCACTGGGACAATCTTCTTATTTTCGTCTTTCTCTTCTATGTATTTTGGCGAAAGCATTGCGTGAAATCTGGCATGAAAATGAATGGGGCGCCTTTGAAGGTAAGTACAAGCCTGAAGCTGTCTTGTTGCTGGAGCGCGCCCGTGCAGCCGATGCCGATGCGGTGTCAGTCATTATTGGCTGGGAATTACGGGGGGCCGGCTATAACGATATCTGGCGTCATATCCTTGGATCCGAAGAAGGAGACATGGCCCAAGTTCTCACCAATTTATTGGAACGCTATCCTACCGCCCTTTATAACGGGATGGCCATGGCCCATGTATTCCGTCAATGGTATGCGGATCTGGCGCGGGTGGATGCACTGGATTATATGACATTGGAACAGATGGACTTTATCATTACCGAACAAATCTTTGAACTGGGAGACCGGCAGGCTGCACCGGAAGATTTTGAAAAACTTTCCACGTTGCCGGATGAGATTTGTTACTTGAAAGAATTGGGTGAGACTGTTTCAAAAGATCCATTTTTCAATTCAATTAACGATCCGATTAACCAGGCACATCTTTTTCAAATTGTCTATGACAGCAAGGTGACTTACGTCAGCGGCATACCTTTTAGAGATGCATCGCTGGCCCGTAAATTCCTGAAAGCGGATTAGGATTAAATCTTTGCAAATGCAGCTTCACCGCCTAGGATAGGCCGATGAATACACGCAGTACCAAAGAACCCATCACGGATTTTAATATCTATCTGGTATCCGATGCGACCGGCACCACACTTCAGGGGCTGGCAAGGGCCGCCTTGTCGCAATTTGAAGGAATAAACCCGGTCGAACGCTTCTGGCCGATGATACGCTCTGAAATGCAGTTAGACAGGGCTTTACAGGACATTCGCAAAAAGCCGGGACCGGTGCTTTTCACATTTGTGGACAAAAAACTGCGCAAGAAGCTGCAAAATGCCTGTGCGGAACTGGATATTCCCTGCATGCCCATTCTGGATCCGATTTTACGCACTATGTCTTCTTATTTGGGCTTGCCGAGTAAAGGCGTGCCGGGATTGCAGCATTCACTGGATGAAGCTTATTTCAAACGAATTGATGCCGTGGATTTCGCCCTGAATTATGATGATGGCAGAACCCTCGATGGTCTGGAAGACGCCGATGTCATCCTTGTCGGTGTTTCAAGAACCTCTAAAACACCGACATGTATTTTTCTGGCCAGACGCGGCATTAAGCCGGCCAATATCCCGTTGGTACCGAATGTGCCTTTCCCGGAGAAAATCGCCAAATTAAAACAGCCCTTGATTGTTGGCTTAACAGAATCCCCTAAAAGGCTTGAAAATCTGCGCCGCAGCCGTCTGCATGCTGATGATGAGCATAAACATTATAGTGAAAATGAATATCTGGATCTGGAGCGCATTGAAGAAGAAATCCGTAATGCGCGGCGGTTATTTACCAAATACAAATGGCCGGTTATCGATGTAACGCGTAAATCCGTTGAGGAAACCACTGCTGAAATTTATGCTTTATTACAACGACATAAAAGCAAACTAAAAAAAGAAAAAGAGGGAAAAGAAGATGAGTAAAGCCCCGCTTATTCTTGCTTCCGGCAGTGCTGCCCGTCAGAGCATGCTGCGTAATGCCGGAATAAATTTTGATATTATGCCGGCCGATATTAATGAAGAAAAAATCATAGAAAGTTGTGAAGCAGGCAAGCTGAATAAAAAAGATATTGTTCTAAGGCTTGCTGAAGAAAAAGCGATTTTCGTAAGCAAGAATAATCCAGAAAATTATATAGTTGGTTCTGACCAGATTTTAGTAATGGATGATAAAATTTTTAATAAGGCAAAAAATAAAGACGAAGCAAAAAAACGTTTAGAAAATTTCCAGGGAAAAAACCATCTTTTAATGTCGGCGGTTTGTGTTGTCTTAAATGATGAAGTACTTTGGAGCACTGTAGAGACCGCCACATTGCATGTAAAAAAAATGAGCGAAGAACAGATTGATCATTATCTGGATCAGGCAGGAGAAACCTTAACAAAGTGCGTCGGTTGTTATGCAATCGAAGGGCCGGGCATTCGGCTATTTAAAGATATAAAGGGTGATTTTTTTACAATTTTAGGCATGCCGCTTTTGCCATTGCTTAATTATCTTGAAAAAGAGGGGGCTTTGTTATGAAAGCCGCCGTTATCGGATACCCGGTTGCGCACTCTAAAAGCCCTCTAATCCATGAATATTGGCTTAAAAAGTATAATATAACAGGCAGTTATGAGGCTATTGCGGCTGAACCCGAAAATCTGAACGCAGTAATTCATAACTTGGAGCAACAAGGCTATAACGGATTCAACGTGACCGTGCCGCATAAAGAAGCGGTGTTAGAGCTTTGTGATCATCTTGATGATACTGCGCGTTCGATTGGCGCAGTTAATACGATTTTGATTAAGGATAAAAAACTGCATGGCATGAATACGGATGCTTTTGGCTTTATTGAAAATTTAAAATCCTGCCAGCATGATTTCGATTTTAATGGCATGACGGCATTTGTACTCGGCGCCGGTGGGGCTTCTAAGGCAGTGATCTATGCGTTGATAGAAGAAGGGGTAAAGAAAATCTATCTCTCTAACCGCACGATAGAAAAAGCAGAAACACTAGCGCAAAAATTTTCGCCCTTTGTTGAGGTGATTTCATGGGATGAAAAGGAAAATTTTTTAAAACACAGCAATTTATTGGTTAATACCACCTTTTTAGGGATGACAGGTAAACCTGATTTAGAGATAGATATTCATACTCTGCCTCAAACTTCTTTGGTCACTGATATTGTATATTTTCCCTTAATGACGGATCTATTAAAAAACGCCCAAGCGCAAAACCTGCACATTGTTACAGGTATTGGTATGTTATTACATCAGGCCCGTCCGGCATTTCAGGCATGGAGCGGGATTCTTCCCGATATTGATGCGACGCTGGAGGCGCAGGTTCTGGCATGATTATATTAGGACTTACAGGTTCTATCGGTATGGGCAAAAGCACGGCAGCCGCCATGCTGGGGAAGATGAGCTGTGCAGTCCATGATTCAGATAAGACGGTTTATGATGCCCTTCAGCCCACAGGAAAAGCATTTGAAGAAGTGGCCATCACCTTTCCCAAAGCCTGGGATAAGAAAAAACGCTTATTGAAAAAAGATGTGCTGGCGCAAATAATTTTTGCCGATACAAAAAAAAGAAGAGAGCTTGAAAATATTTTACATCCTATTGTTCAACGCGCCCAAAAAGATTTTATAAAAACCCAAAAAAGACTGGGGCGTAAATTTGTCGTACTGGATATCCCGTTGTTATTTGAAACGGGTGCAGACCAACGTGTTCATTATACATTGGTGGTCGATGCGCCGCACAGCGTTCAACGCAGAAGGGTTCTGGCGCGCAGCAATATGGACGAAAAAAAATTTCAGGCAATTTTAAAAACCCAAATGTCGAATAAAGTAAAATGCAGGATGGCGGATTTTGTTATTCCAACAGGCAGGGGGCTTGCAACAACCTGGGGGGCCCTGCATAATTGCCTGCAGGAAATAAAAGAGAGGGAATATTCATGAAGACGCTGATTGTATGTCATAAATCCACGGCCGATGCCGGTGCTTTTGAAAAAGTATTGATCGAGCGGGGTTATGATATTGATATGCACTTGGCCTTTAATAATGAAGTGGGGGAAATCGATCCCCTCAAACATGACCTGACTATTTTCATGGGTGGCCCGATGGGGGCGTATCAGGCGGATATTTTCCCCTATCTTCAGGACGAAATAAATTATATTGAAAAACGCTTAGCCAAAGACAAGCCGTATCTGGGCATTTGTCTTGGTGCGCAATTAATGGCAAAAGCTTTGGGATCTAATGTTTTTCCCGGCATTAAGGGGAAGGAGATAGGCTGGCATTCCATTAAAGTGAATGAGGCCGGTATGAAGACCCCGGTCCGGCATCTGGATGAATCCAAAACACCAATGATGCAATGGCATGGCGACACTTTTGATAAACCCAAAGAGTGTACGTTGCTGGCTTCTTCGATGATGTATAAAAACCAGGCTGTTTCCTATGGTAAAAAAGCCATGGGACTGCAATGCCACCCCGAAGTGAACAAGAATAATATCGAGCTTTGGCTGGCAGGGGGGCAACAGGAATTGCAGCAAGTAGGGCTGAATGTCCCGCTCTTGCGGCAACAGACCCTCGATAATTTGCCGGTCATGCGTGAGCAAAGAAATAAATTTTTTAACGAATGGCTGGATGAAGTGCTGGAGTTAAAATAAGCCATGCGTGAAATTGTTTTTGATACTGAAACCACAGGGATGGATCCGTCGGAAGGCCACCGGCTAGTGGAAATTGGCTGCGTTGAGCTGGAAAACCATATTCCGACGGGCCGTACCTATCATCAGTATATTAATCCCGAGCGCGACGTAGAAGCCGAAGCGGTCGCCGTCCACGGCCTCGATAATAAACGGCTGGAAAAAGAACCCACCTTTGGCGAAATCGTGGGCGATTTCCTGGATTTTATCGGCGACAATGCAAAGCTTGTGGCCCATAATGCGGAATTCGATATGAAATTCGTGAATTTCCAGCTACAGGAATTTGGTTTTCCTTCTATTGGAAATAAACGGGTCATTGATACGCTGGCGATCGCACGAAAGAAATTCCCGGGCTCTCCTGCTAGTCTTGATGCGCTATGCCGACGTTTTAATATCGATAATTCCAACAGGACATTGCACGGAGCGTTGCTCGATTCCGAATTACTGGCCGAAGTGTATCTGGAATTATTGGGGGGGCGGCAACGGGGACTTGGCATTGATTCCGAGCAGGGAGAGGCCAAGGGAGAAGCAAAAACTATTCGGGTGGAGCGCCCGTTTCGTGAACCGCGTGACTTTCCTGTCCCTGAAAATGAAAAAGCGGCCCATGAAGCCATGGTGGCAGAAATGGAAAACCCTCTCTGGCAGGCCAAATAGTCAATAACCCATTGATCTATAATATTAAATCGAAAACCTAATTTGTTTCTTACTTTTTTGAGGTGGGCTAGCATAACAGATCGATCCCACCCCTTAAGAAATGTGATCTTGTGTACGTGCCTTAAAGTTAGGCCGGATCGATTTTTTCCTGTTCTTCAGCAAAGCGCTTCAAGTACATGGTTCGGAAATCGACAGGCGCCAGTTGTAACGGCATAAAACCACCTGATTGGGTGATATGAGCCAGAAGTTGCCGGGCAAAAGGGAAAATCATCTGCGGCACTTCAACAAGCAGCAAGGGGTGATGTTTATTTTCTTCCAGTCCATTAATCGAGACGGTGGCAGCATATACCACTTCGGCAACAAACATGGCTTGTCCTTCGCGCACGGCGTTGGCCTGTAAGGTCAGGATTACTTCGTAATAATTGTCATGCTCGTCATGGTCATGCTTTTTCACATCCAGCAGGATATTCATGTCCATTTCAGGGCGTTCGTTCCCACGTTGCAGAATTTGCGGTGAATTCGGATTTTCAAAAGACAGATCCTTAAGATACTGGCGGTGAATGATCACGGGAGAGGTCGGTACTTCGCCGATATTGTCCTGATTTTCCTGATGCGTGTCTGACATTGTAAATTTTCCTTTAATTTTCGTCGTAGTTTACCGATCCGGTTTTGATTTATCCAGCTTTTCATGCTGTTCCACCACGGTTTCGTACTCTCCCTCGATAATATCACTGTCACGCGCGCGCGGTTGTTCCATACCGGCGCCATAAACCTTGAATTTACCGCTGGCGGCTATTCTCTCGCGTATAAATTTACGAAATGGAGGAATTAGCAATAAAAATCCCATGGTGTCCGTTACAAAGCCGGGGGTGAGCAGCATGGCGCCGGCAATGACAATGCAAAACCCGTCAAATATGGCGTCTAGCGGGATTTGACCGCTCCTGAAATTGTTTTGTGCTTTTACCAATGTTTCGAGACCTTGCTGGCGTACAAGTATACCGCCGATCATCGCGGTTAAAACACATAATAACAGGGTTTTCAAAACACCAATTTCATCACCGACCTGGATGAAGGCGAAGACTTCCAATAAAGGAATAATCACGAATATAATTAAAAAAGGCATGATATGTTTTCCAAATTTAAAGCACGTGGCTCTTTCTTCTTGTTTACAGGTGCTTTATAACCATCACAAGGGTAAATAGAAACCCTTCATCTTACACAAATATACAAGGACGATTTGTAATGAATGCTGATTTGATATTATACGCCCTTATCGCTGCCGGGCTGGTTTTCTGGCTCAGATCCATTTTAGGAACCCGCGATGAAGATGATGACGGCAAGGGCATTTTTTCAAATATGTCAGAAGAAGACAAGGAATCCATCATCGATGCCTTGAAGGAAACGTCAGGCGATAAAAAAAGCAACGTTGTTTCGCTGGGCAGCGTGGCGGCGGCCGGCTTTATTTTGCCGCGCCATATCCGCATTGATAATAAAACAACCGAAAATAATTTGCAGGAAATTGCCAAAAACCATGACAGCTTTGACTTGAACCATTTTCTGGAAGGGGCGGAGTATGCTTTTCCGATGATTATCGAGGCTTTTGCCGCCGGTGATAAAGAAACTTTAAAGGCCGTGTTGTCCGAGCCGGTTTATGATGCCTTTTCCGCCGCCATTGACGTTCGTGAAGAAAATGGTGAAGTCGTTGAAACAGAAGTAAAAGCCATTGAAAAAATAGATATTCTTGAATCGGTTGTAAAAGATGACATGCTTTTCATTACGCTGAAATTTACCGCCCGTGAAACCTGTTTGATCAGGGACAAAGACGGGGAAATTATCAGTGGTGAGCCGGACAGAACAACAGAAATGAAAGATGTCTGGGTCTTCGGCCGTGTCCTTACATCCGATGAGCCGGAATGGTATTTATACGAAACCCGTGATGATGAGATTGAAGACCATAAGACACCGGTGCCTGACGCAGGCAAGGCCGAGAAAACAAAAGATAAAAAATAAATGGTTATAAGAAACTATTTATATATGGCTGCTGCCATCTTGGCATTATGGTCATGCGCTACGCCGCCAGCGCAGCAAGCAGGAGAAGAAGAATCTGTGAAAGAACTTTTTCTGCATAAATCATCCTATAGCCAGATGCCGGAATGGGGGCAGGAAGATTTTATTGAATTGGCGCAGGCTTATAAGCGAAGCTGCGCACGGGTATTGAAAAAAGATTCCCAACAGTTGTTCGGTGTCAGTGAAAAATTCGGCAAGGCGCAGGAATGGCAAATTGCCTGCCGCAAATTCAATAGTGTGAATCCGACCGACCGCGTGGCGATTGGTAGATTTTTTGAAGAAAATTTTACTCCTTATATGGTGAGGGCTGATACGCAAAGCACAGGCCTTTTTACAGGATATTATGAGGCGGCTTTAAAAGGATCACGCACGCGCAAAGGAGTCTATCAATATCCTTTACGGGCAAGACCTGATGATCTGGTTATGGTGCAGCTCGGAGATTTTCGGGAAGAACTGAAAGGTCAACGGATTGCCGGGCGGGTACAAAATGGTCGCCTCAAGCCTTATGAAACTCATGCGGAAATCAATGCCGGAAAATTACCATCCGTGCAGGATAAAACACTTGTCTGGGTGGATAGTCCCGTGGACGCTTTTTTCGTTCAGATACAAGGGTCCGGCGTGGTCGCACTTGATGACGGAACGCTTATGCGCATTGGCTATGCAGGACAAAACGGCCATCCTTATTACGCTGTCGGGCGGGAGCTTGTGAAAAACGGGGAGCTGGCAAAGGATGATGTTTCCATGCAGTCTATCCGCGATTGGATGACGAATAATCCGGATAAAGCACGCGGGTTGATGGAAACCAATAAATCTTATGTCTTTTTCGAAGAAGTTAAAAGCGAAGGGCCGAAAGGTGGCGAAGGGATTGCGCTGACGCCGATGCGCTCGTTGGCGATTGACCATTCCATTATCCCTTATGGTATGCCGGTGTGGCTGAGTGCGGATCATCCTGTGCCATCGCAGGGGCAGCTAAACCGCCTCATGATCACACAGGATACAGGCGGCGCTATACGCGGCCCTGTACGGGGAGATTTCTTCTGGGGATATGGCACGCAAGCAGAAAAATTGGCCGGCACCATGAAATCGCAGGGACGTTACTGGTTCTTATTGCCAAAGGCGCTTTAGAATTTACTCTTTAAATTTATCGGTTCGTTATTGCGGGGTAACGGTATCAAGAATTTCTTCTTCAATGATCAGGGTGTCCGCTTCCATTCCCGGATAGGTTGTATTGCTAAACCCTGTTGAAAAAACGTTGGCGGCAGGTTCTCCGGTTCCGGCTGCGGGAGCGATCTGATTTAATGAGCTGTTATCTGCCGGCGCCGCTTTGGCGTTTTCATATATTTCTTCAAGGGCGGGTGAATCTTGCTCTGCGGATACATCTTCATTTGTCTCTTGCATGGCTTCACGTTCGCTGGCGATACCGGCGTATATCGGCACGACCAAAAAAGACAGCACCATGATGGTGGCGCATGCATAAATAAAACGTATCATTCAATAATCCCCCCGGTTATTAATTTAATTATGAAATATAATGGATTTAAAAGGTGTCTTGCATCCATTCCCCGGCATTTTCGATATCCTGCCCGGCGCCTTTGAATGTGTTTGTACAGCCGGATATGGTGACGGCCATTACACAAAAACCAATTAGAAAGATTGCTTTCTTTGTCATGTATTTCTCCTCTACAAATATAAAATAGTCTGCATTCGTGCTGAAAACAAAGATTTTTATGGCGAAATTAATTTTTGTTCGCGAAAATTTCTTCTTTCCGCCTTTTATAGGGCTTTAAGGCTTGAAAAACAGCGCCAACTCCTCTAAATATCCAATGTTCTTGTGGGGCCATAGCTCAGCTGGGAGAGCGCTTCGCTGGCAGCGAAGAGGTCGTCGGTTCGATCCCGATTGGCTCCACCATTTCCCTTTTTTATTTATGTTGGATCGTCGATGTCAGTGGAAGATAGCCCACCGACGTTTTTATAATATATCACGCGCGCGCGTAAGCGCGGCGTGAGCGGTTCGATCCCGATTGGCTCCACCATTTTTCTTCCATATAAATATCGCAACAGGATATAAAAAAAGGGGCCAACTCAAGCCCCTTCTCGTTTAATCAATCAAAGCCGGATTATTACTTCTTTTTCAAAAGATCACGAATTTCCGTTAAAAGCTGTACGTCTGCAGGCGGTACCTTTGGCGCAGCGGCTTCTTTTTCTTTTAAGCGGTTGATCTGTTTCACCAGCATAAAAATGACAAGCGCAACAATCAGAAAGTTAATAACGGCATTCATAAAAACACCATATTTAACCAGGGGGGCGCCTGCCTCTTCTGCGGCAGTCAATGATTCATAGCTGTTACCGTCCAGAGCAACATAAAGATTTGAATAATCAATGCCGCTGGTAAATACGCCGATCACCGGCATTAAGATGTCGCCCACCATAGAGGTCACAATTGCCGTAAAGGCGGCACCGATGATAATCCCCACGGCCATATCCATGACATTTCCCTTGGCGATAAAAGATTTGAATTCCTTGAACATACGAAAGATCCTTCACTTAACAGGTTGATAATATTGAAAAAGTATAGGGAGAAGCGCAGCAAGGTCAAGCGGCTTATCGATTATGAGGGGCCTAATGGGACAGAGATTTAGCCGTTTTCTTCCCAGCTTTGTTTTTTGCGGTAAATGGTGGAGGGCGCAATATCAAGCAGGATAGCCGCCTTGCTAATATTACCGTTGCATAAATGAATGGCGTTTTCGATGACCTTTTTTTCAATTTGCCAGAGGGGAAGTATCGCTTTGGGTTTTTCCGGTTGTACGTTTTCTTCCGGTAGAAAAACATTTTTTGTGATGATGCTGGGCAACATATCAGCCGTGACAATCTGCCCTTCGTTACCCGATACAATATATTGTAGAATATTTTGCAATTCCCGGATATTGCCCGGCCAGGGATAGCGTAACAGGCATTCCTGTGCCTGACGGCTAAAATCACAAAAAGCTTTGTTTTGGGCCTTTGCGTAGTCACAGACATAAAAATGCGCGATATCAAGGACATCCTCCCCGCGCTCACGCAGGGGTGGCATATGAATGGGAATGGTATTCAGGCGGTAATAAAGATCTTCACGGAAACGGTCTGTCTTGATATTTTCCTTCGGGTCCTTGTTGGTCGCGCAGATGATGCGTATATCAGCTTTTTCAAGCCTGTCGCACCCTAGTTTCCGGTAGCGGTAATCCTGACAAAAGCGCAGTAATTTGGCCTGTGTCAAAAGGGGCATATCAAAAACTTCATCTAGAAACAATGTGCCGCCCTGCGCCTGGGCAATGGCCCCTTGGCGGAGGCAGTGCGCCCCTGTAAACGCCCCTTTAATATGACCGAAAAGCGCGGAATCGGCCATATGCCCGTCAAGGCCTGCACAATTTAAGGGAATGAAAGGCCGGTGGTTTCTATCTGAGTAACTGTGAATGGATTGGGCGCAGACTTCCTTTCCAGTTCCGGATTCACCTGTAATCAGGACAGAGGCGTCACTGACCGCAAACTTTTCAATCTGGCGGTAAAGTTCCTGCATTGTTAATGAAACACCGATAAAATGCCCGAAAGTATTTTTCAGCTTTTGCCCATGCGCCATTTGCCCCCTTTAAACCTGACAATAAATAGTGCGCATTTTATCTGCGCTCCTTATGCCTGCTATGCCCTGATTATATTTACATAACATACTTAATATTCTTTAAGGTTTGGTTAATGGAACAGGCGGTTCTTCATACATTACTCATAAAAAAAGCCCCGGAAGGAAGCTCCCGGGGCTTTAAAATTTCTGTCAATAAACGCTTATCGCTGGTTCATGAAATGCAGGATGTACTGAAACATTGCAATGAAACTGATATACAGGTTCAAAGCGGCGGCCCATCCCATACGGCTGGCCAATTCTTCAGGCATATCCGGTGAATACATGCGTTTCATTGTCTGCGTCTGCCAGACGGTCAGACCGGAGAAAAGCAGGATACCCGCACCGGCAATCAGATTCGATAGTGCATCATTTTGGAAAAAGATGTTCATCACGCCAAAAGCCACAAGGCCGATAATGCCCATTGTTAAAAATGTCTGCATA
This sequence comes from uncultured Micavibrio sp., assembly GCA_965216405.1. Taxonomy (GTDB): domain Bacteria; phylum Pseudomonadota; class Alphaproteobacteria; order Micavibrionales; family Micavibrionaceae. Next base: position 1,225,316 of record OZ244161.1, read on the forward strand.
CCGCTCAGGTCTTTTTTAATGGTGTAACCAAGAATGCTTAATCCGGCAAACATTGATGTTGCGATAAAAAAGGCCTTGGCCACAGACGCCGCAAATGCCGGATTACCGGTTGCCAATGCTGCGATAGCTGCGAAGCTGATCCCGTAAACAGTGGCCAGTCCGAAGAAAGCCATCATTAGTTGGGATGATTTCATGGTTTCCGGTCTGAAGCCGAACCAGATAATAGCCAAAGGTGCGAAGATCACGATGTATCTTTGCGGGCCCCCAAGGAAAAGATTCAATAGTAATGGTGATGAGCCGACAATCAGGGCGACAATGGCTGTCACCAGAACACCCATCGACATGCGGGTGTAAATGTTATTCATATGTTTACGCAAGCCGACATCCATACGGGTAGTGCTTTGGCTGCGTACTGTTGATCCAAATTGATTTGGTTCCATGTTTTTCAAACTCCTTATCGTTGAAAAAATTCTACGTTTTCACTTTGTAAGGATATTCTACCATTTTTACAAGGAAATCAACAAAAACAGGACATATTTAGTCCTGATTGAGCCGTTTCCACGGGTTCGCCTGGCGTCTGGCTTTAAACCGTTGGCGCGTGACCCAGTTTTCGCGCCCTTCAACAGGGGGCGACATCGCGTCTTTGCGTGATACCCGCGGGGCATGAAACGGTTTTAATTGCGGCAGGTCGGGCACGGCAAAACCTGTGGTGGCAGAGAGAAGCTCTATTCTTTTTTCGATGGGGGGATGGGTGGCAAATAATCCCATAAAGGGCTTACGGTTTTCAATACACATCAGGGCCACATCTCCCGGCATTTTGGGAATCTGGTCTTTGCCGGCGATTCTCATAAGCGCGCGCATCATGGCATCAGGTTGTTTTGTAATCTGCACGGCCCCGGCATCGGCCATATATTCACGGCGTCGTGATAAGGCAAAGCGGGTAAAAAGAGTTGCAAAATACCCCACCCAGAGAATGCCGAGAATAACCAGCAAGACCATCCCGCCGCCTTTGCCTTTTGAAGAGCGACCAGCGCCCGCCCACATGCTGTAGCGAACATTTGTCCACATCAGTTGCGCGGCAAAGCCGATCATCCCGGTAAAAATAATTGTGACGATTAAAAGCCTGACGTCACGGTTAAGGATATGGGTAAGCTCATGGGCAAGCACGCCCTCCACCTCATCTTTGGATAAAGACTGCAACAGGCCACGCGTGACCGTAATAGAAAAACTTTTTTTATCAATGCCGCTGGCAAACGCATTCCGGGCATGGGTTTCAACGATTTCCAGCCGCGGCATTGCCATACCGACAGAAATACATAAATTTTCCAGCAGATTATAAAGTTCCGGCTCTTCTGACCGCGTTACCGGATGGGAGTGCGCCATTCTCCGCACCATTTTCGTATGGAAAAAATAAGCCACACAGAACCAGAGACAGACCCCTGCAAGAATAAGGGGCCAGTACTTATAAATAAAATTTGTGGCAAGGCGGGTAGAGCTTTGCGGTGTCTGACCGGTTCCAGATATTTCCACCGGGCCGATATAAACAGGCACATTATTTTCCTGAAAATGCTGCATGGTGGGGCTGTTAATGCCTGAAAAATGAAAAAAAGCGGAAACAATGGCCCACACCATCGCCATGATTAATACAGGATAAAGGCCGAGAAGCAGCATCGACTTCAGGTTATTATTCCAGATATGGGTTTGCAGTCCGACGGTGGGAACGCTCATGATATTTTACAGGCTATGTTAAAAAATTTAAGTACCGAAGCTGACATCGGGCGCATTTTCCATGACGCTGCGCTCTGTTTCCTCGACCTCATAAAATTCTTCTTCCTGAAAGCCGAAAGGACCGGCAATAAGATTGGCAGGAAATTGCTGAATGGCCGTATTGTATTCGCTGGTGGCATTGTTGAAAAATCGGCGGGCGGCGGCCAGCTTGTTTTCAATATCGGCAAGTTCTGCCATTAGTTGCTGAAAATTCTGGTCGGCTTTTAATTCCGGATAAGCTTCGGCCACTGCCAGAACATCCACCATGGCTTTGCCCAGTAATTTTTCAGCATTCAGACGTTCGCCTTTTGAATCGGCTTCTTTGACCTTGGCGCGGAGTTTGGTCACTTCCTCAAACACGCCTTTTTCGTGGGAGGCATACCCTTTAACGGTTTCCACCAGATTGGGAATCAAATCAAAACGTTGGCGCAATTGCACATCTATATCGGCGTAGGCGTTATTACGGTTTTGCCGTAAAGCCACAAGGCGGTTGTAAATTGTAACAATGCCGATGACAATGGCGCCTAAAACGCCCAGGGGAATAAGCCATTCCATAATAATATATCCTTTTTGTGGTGAACCAACACCCCATCTTAGCCAAAAAGCTACGGGGAGACAATCCATAGAACAAGCAAGGCTGGCGCCTCTGATATAAAGAGGAGGCAGGTGATAGGAAAAAGCGCTTTTTGATTTGTTTTTATGAATGACTTACACTTATAGTGTATCTGCAATTCACCACCCTTGGAGAAAAATCATGCGTTTTCTGCCCCTTTTTCTATTCCTTTTCCTGATCAATATTATGCCTGCCAAGGCACAAGACAATATTCCGGCCTTGCCCGATGCCTTGCAGGTGTTGGTCGACCGCGGAGCGCAGGCCCGCTATCTGGGAAAACGCCATGGCATGGATGGCTGGGTCACTATTTTTCAGGGGCAGGAACAATATTATTATGTGACGCCAGACGGGCAGGGCTTTTTGATGGGATTACTATTTGATAAAGACGGCCAAATGGCAACGATGCAGCAGGTGCGCGATCTTCAGGCACAAAATGATGATGTGCTGGATATCCTGACCGTTGATAAACCGCAGGCACAAAGCCTGAGTGAAGTTAAGCAGGAAACTGCCGACGCCTTTGCCTATAAAACGCCGGCCGAACGTATGTTTGCCGATGTCGAAAACAGCAATTGGATACAGCTGGGCGCAGCGGATGCGCCTGTCATTTACTCCTTTATGGATCCGCAATGTCCGCATTGCCATGATTTTATGGGGGACTTAAAAGAGAATTATATTGATAAAGGCCTTGTGCAGGTGCGCATGATTCCAGTCGGGTTCCGGGAGGAAACATTATCACAGGCGGCCTTCTTATTGGCGGCGCCGGATTCTGAAGACCGCTGGTATAACCACCTGGATGGTGACAGTGCGGCCCTGCCGGCCAAAAGCGGTACTAATACGCAAGGCATTCAGAAAAATCTGGCATTAATGCAGGCCTGGAAGTTTAATGTGACGCCGATGACCGTTTACCGCGATAAAGCCGGTAAAGTAAAGATTGTCCGCGGCCGCGCAGGCAATATGAGCGATATTCTGGCTGATTTACCTTCTTCTTAAAGGATTTACGATTTTAGGGCTTATTTTTGGCAAGCAATTCCGATAAAATTATATAGTATGGTTCGCGTATTATAAATTTTAACAGATATTAAGTGTTTCACTTCTTTCATGGTTCAAAGTTCAAAATTTGCTGTTCAGCTTCTTGAAAAAATAGGTGCGCCGTTGGCCGCGTCTATCGAGTCTGTTGCACATGAAGGAGAGGAGAATGATGTTGAAGCCGCCAAAACCATGGCTCAGCTTTTAGGGCAGGCTGTTCAGGTCAGTATTGCGCTGAATAATTCATTAGGTCTCTCTGAAACGGAGGAGCAGGCGGATTCCACCCGTCTTGCACTGGCGGCCATTGCCGCGCCGCTCTTAGGCGATTTTTATGCGCAAAACAGCCGCGTTCCCGCAGATCAGGATATTAAAAGAATAGTCAAATCACTGGAAGCGGTTCTGGCCTTTGCCGATAATTTTACACCGGCCGCCGAAGGGCAGTCCCGTTTAAGCACAATTGACCATAAAAAACCGCTTTTTGATGAGACCCAGACATCCCTCGTGGTCATGCAGGCCCTGACGCCAGCCATTCAGGCGATTGCCGAATTTCCATTCGGGCAGAGCGAAAATAAGTTGGTACAGGATGTCGCAGCGCGGCTGCAATCATACGCTGCCGACATTGAAGGGTCTGATAAGCTGAATGAATTGATGGTTTTTAAAAGCCTGGCAGCGTTGTATGCGGAATGCCACCGCGCCGAAACCGCGCGGCTTTCCAGCGCGAGTGATGAGGAACGCGGCGATCTGTCAACCGACCCCATTTGGGATAAATTTGCCGCGCGCCTTGAAATGATAAAGGTTATTGCCGGGGTGGAAACAAAAACCAACACTGCTAGTTCCGCCACCACCAGAACGTCGGCCCCCTCCCAGGAAATCCAGGCAGAACCTGTTAATGTGCCACAAACGCCGCCGGTTCCGGCAGAGCCGCCGTCCGCAGATAATGCCAGCGCCGCGCCTTCGAACCCGATGGGCTTTTTCAAGCCGGGCGGAGAGGCGCCGGACCCTGTCCCGACACCTGTCAGCCCACCGCCGGCCCAACCAGCCCCCCCTGTCGATACGCCGCCAGCTCCCGCGCCGCAAGAGCAGGAGGATTCTGCCGCTCCATCCAATCCGATGGGCTTTTTTAAGCCGGGCACCAAAAAATCCGATAGCGGAACGTCGGAAAGCAGTTGAAATTCGTAAAAAAATGATGGATTAAGCTATAATATGGCTATGACAAAAATACTTGCAGCTTGTTTAATGTTAGCGGCGCAGACCTATGCGGTACCGCCTGCTGTGCTGGTGGGTATTCATCAGGTCGAAGGTGGGCAGCCCGGTCAGGCTGTAGGGCCGAATAGCAACGGGTCTTACGATCTGGGGCCAATGCAGATTAATACAATCTGGATTCCGGAACTGGCAGAAAAGTGGGGAGTCAACAAGAATACCGCTCTGCAATGGGTGAAAGACGACCCTTGTACGAATATGGGGGTGGCAGCGTGGATTTTACGCAATCATATGAACGAGACAGGAAACTTGTCGCAGGCGATAGCTCATTACCATTCGCGCACCCCGCGTTACGGTTATGCCTATAAAGGCAGAGTCATTACAGCTATGCGTGCCAAAGGTTTGCTTCGCGACCAGGCAACAAAGTAGAATATTTAAATAAGCTTGCTAATAAGTATGTTCTGCTCTCTTGCTGTTCATAAAACAACCCGCTAAGCTAAGAAAACCGAATGATTTGGCAGTAACGCGTATGACAATATTGACTCAGATTCACATGAAATCCCTTTTGATTTTTACGGCACTTTTCCTCAGCGTGCCGTTGATTTCCGCATGTGAACATCAAAAACGCGATCCGCAGGTATTAACTTCTCCTGACAAAGTCTCCTTGATGCTGGCGGAAGCCGCTGACAAGGCTTCAAATGCCTTGGAAACATTGGCGGCGGTCGAACAATCAAAGGCGCCGTCTGTTGGTGTGCAGCCTATTCATAATGCCCCTTCCGAACTGATGCGGGCGATAACCATTACCTGGGTCGGACCGCCCGAACAACTTTTGCGTAAACTGGCGGACCGTGCCAGCTATACATATCTGACAATCGGCAATACACCGCCTGTCCCGTTAAGTGTGAGCATCGATGCGGAAAACACACCTGTTGTTGAAATTTTGCGGGATGTCGGTTTACAGCTTGGCTTGCGTGCCGATGTAAAAGTCGACAGTGAGCGCCGCATGGTCGAACTCCATTACGCCCCTGTAACGGGTGTAGGGAGGTAGGCTTCTCATGAAGCAATTGGCACTACTTCTTGCCCTCATTTTTTTTTCAACGGCGGCACAGGCCAAAATTGGAGAGGGCGAACCGCGTGAACGCCCTCCTGAAATGGAAGAGCTGATCAATATTCCAAAAGAAAACAAGTTGGTAGATGGCGATTCTTCCCTCCCGTTGGATATTAAACTGGAAGCTCAAAAAGAAGCGGCACTCTCCTATGGTGCCCGCGGCGGACTTGCATGGCGCACCTATCATATCCGTCAGGAAATGGAAACGCGTGCCAGATATCTGGACAAGGTTTTCGATTTTCGTGAATTGCTTATTCCGGCCCCTTCCGGCCTGCTTATTGAACCGCCGGTTGTCAGTGAAGCAATGGATGCAATGATTATTGATGGCCGCGGTATGGAGGCTGCCGTGGCAGACCGCGTTTTGAATATTAATAAAAATGCCCGCATCGTTAGTGCTGCGCGGACGTGGCGTGCTTATCTGGAACGTGAGTGGGGTGAAGTGGAAGAACCGCCCGATATTTTGCGCCCGGAAACAAAAGAAGAAAGAGAACGCTGGGCCGAGTGGATTGAAAAAGGATGGGAAATGGGAATTGAACAGGCAAATTCAATTTTCCAGGCCGATTTGAACGAATTAGTTGCTGATTACCAAGGAATGGTGCGGTATAGGTCATTGCTCACGCAAGGAATGATTTCTCCCCCTTATGCAACGCAGGTTGATCGCGGTGTAACAGGCGATGGAACTGAAATGCGTATTGGTGATCGCGCCCTCTCGCTCACTGAGCTACCAAAACTTCAAACAGAGTCACAGGAATGGCAGCCCGCAAACCGATAAGCCTTCTTAAAGGTAAAGATAATATAGGTCAGACATGGCCGGATGAACCACCCCGTTTTGTCGATAATGTTATCGATGATTTTTTACTTTGGTGCGTGAAGAAAAATTCTTCTGACATTACTATTCAGACAGACCGCCCGGTTTATAATGAAATATACGGCACCCTTTATCCGGCAACTTACCGTCCGGTTGATGCGGCGGATATGAACGTCTTTTTAACCAAGATTTACGGTCCGGAAGCCACTGCCCGTCTTGCCTCCGGAAACGATCTGGATTTGTCTTATGAAATTCGTCCCGACCGTTATACGCGGATCCGTTTTCGTGTGAATGTGACCGCCGTGCTGTCCCGGGGCCGTGATTCTGCGCAAATTACCATGCGTGTGCTGCCCAATGAGCCACCGACAATGGATGATTTAAATGTAGAGGAAGAGATTATTAACGCGTGGAACCCGCGTCAGGGAATGGTCATTATCACAGGACCGACAGGGTCGGGTAAGACAACCTTGCTGGCAGCCGGTATTCGTATGTTGATGGAACGGAAACAAGGCTGTGGAAAGGTGGTGTGCTACGAGGCGCCGATTGAATATGTGTATGACCGCATTAAATCACCGCGCTCTTTACTTTCCCAGACAGAGATTCCACGCCATCTTCCGGATTTTGCCCGTGGGGTCCGGAACGCCCTTCGCCGTAAACCGAATATTATCCTGGTCGGGGAGGCACGGGATAAAGAAACAATTTCTTCGGCGATCGAGGCCTCGCAAACCGGCCACTGCGTTTATACCACGACCCATACGATCGGGGTGGCCTCTACCATTCAGCGGATGATTTCCTCTTTTGAGCCGAATGAACGTTCGGAACGGGCGTATGCCCTGATGGAAACGGTTCGGCTGGTTGTCACACAAACGCTGGTTCCCAAGCTATCAGGTGGCCGGACAGGGGTGCGTGAATGGATGCTGTTTAACGATGATATCCGGGAAAAGCTTCTGGATATGGATTTCAAGGAATGGCAGCCGGAAATCCAGCGTATTTTGCCGCTTTACGGACAGACAATGGCGCGTAGCGCGGAACTCCTATTTGATAATGGCGATATCGACCGCCGCACCTATATTATGCTGTCAAATGCCACTGGCGCAGGCGGGGGCTAATAAGGTATAATACGAAATGGGTAAAAATGAAGATACCGTTGAAGAACGCGAAAACTGGCACTGGCGTAATACGATGCGCCCTGCGCGCTTTTTTGCGCTGGATGCCCGGGCGGCCATTCCTTTTACATTCTTACTGGTGTATTTCCGCCCGATTACCCTGTTTTTATGCGTGGTCAGCACGGTAATTTTTATCGCGCTGGAAAAAAGAGGGCTAACCTTCCCTTCTGCTTTGCGCAGTTTCCGCTCATGGCTCATTGGCCAGAAGCGGCCTGCCTGGGTTTCCGGGCGCCGCCGCCGCTTTGTTGATTATGGTTAAACTACGCTGGGGTAATCGGCATTAAATAGAATCCTCCTCTTGTGTTTTGCCGCTATCGGCGATATTTTACTGTTTCCTACAAACAGATAATTATTTTGGAAAGAGCGGGTTATGCGTCCTCTACTTACTGCGGCTATTATAGTTGTTTTGTCGTCTTCGGCGGTGCAGGCAGGATTTGAATGGCATCCGCCCTCTGAAAAACCGGCTTCGATTCCTGCGCCGCAGCAGGTAACACAGGCCCCAGTCATGGCTGCGCCATACGCTTCTGTTCCAGAGCCTGCCCCGGTTGGGGCTAACAACACAATGCCGCGTGTCCCGGCACAACCTGTGATGGCTGCCCCTTTGTCTCCTATGGCACCATCTCCGCAGCCACCATCCCCTGATTCCTATTCCATGGCGCCTCAGGCCGCTCCGATGCAGGCAAGACCGTTAAATTCGGGCGGTTTGTATATCAATCCCTATCCTTTAGGTGAGGGCGGCGTGGCCAATCCGGCGAATGAGCTGACATCTCAGTCTGTGGAACAGGCGATGGCAGAAAAAGGCGGCGTTGTGCATCCCGTGCAACTGGGCGCCGGTATGACAAGCGGTGCCAGACCATCGCGATTACTCACAACTGCGGCAAGCGAGCCCGCCGGATATAATAATATTCCAAGACCGCCGGTGCGTCCCTCTAATTCTTCTGGTATGACACCAATGATGGGCGGAGAGCCTGCCCCCTTACCCGGGATGGAAAATATGACGCAGCAGGCCGTGCAATCCAGACCCACATATTTTGCTCAGGCCACAGGATTTGGTGAGGATATTCCGTTGGAACTGGCGTTATCGCAGATTATTCCGGGGGAGTTTAACCATACCTTGTCGCCAAGTGTGAATGCCGGCATGATGGTATCATGGAAGGGTGGTAAAGCATGGAACGAAGCGCTTAATGATATGTTGCGGCCCAAAGGTTTGACTGCCGTTATCGAAGGCAGACAGGTTATTATCCAGCCAAGCGCGCAATCCTAACTGTCCTCTTATTATTGGCAAATCTAAGATCGAGTTGCTATGCGTCCCGCGTATGACTTATCGGCCCAGGAAATTCACCAATGATAAATCAGCGATCAGCGCCGTCACACTGTAAGAAGCTTCAAGACCAAGCTGTACCTGCTGTAATTTGGCAATCGTATCGGTCAGATCGACATCTTCAATTTCACCAATAGTATTTTGCAGGGCATTGGTCTGGTAAACATATTGTTCCTGAATGGATTCAGTCTGGGCTTCGACGAGAGATAAACTGTATTGCTGTTGGTCCAGTTCATCAATGGCTTCAACCATCATCGCCGCGATGTCATTAATCACCGCATAGAAATTTTCCTGTCTTTCTTCAGAAGGAAAAGGCGGGGTTTCCTGCGCCGTTAAGGGAACATTAGGATCATTCAGTGCCCCGGGAGCATGTTCCGGCGGCGGCATATCTTTTAATACACCTAACGCAATCACAAGATCTTTCATCGCCGGGTTATTGGCCAGCACGGTGTAGTTAAAATCAGAATTTTCATCAACGCGGATACGAACATTTCCGGTGGTGCCGCTGACAAGGGCTTCGGAATAGCCAAGAATATTTTCATCCGTATTGTGGTAGGCATCAATAAACTCTTCGGTTGTGATCGCGCCGGATCCCCATTCCCCGATAAAACCGGAGACTTGATCAGGGGTAACAAGGTCAGCGTCATCATAGCGAAAGGTTCCCAGAAAAGTATCAAATAGATTGTTATCATCGATTGGTTTGATACTGGAATCGGAGCCTGCAAAAATATAACGTTCCCCGTCTTTTGAATTCATTAAATCAATAATGTAATCATAGACATCTGTGGCTAATTGTTTGGTGGTTTCAAAGTCTTTGTACTCTCCACCTTGTGGCGCAACGGTCAGAGCATTGGCAACATTCCCCGCCTGCAATTTCATTTGCTCTATTGCCCCTGTCATAAGCTGGATACGGCGCTGTCCGTTTTTAATATTATCGCTATATTGCTCCAGCTTGTTGATGTCCGCGCGGGCCCGCTTGGTACGCAGGATATCGGTTCCCAGACCGGAATATTGCTGGGTCTTTTTTCCTGTGGCGACTTGGGTGCTGAGATTATCCAGCGTAAATTGCTGCGTTTTTAAACGGGCAATCTGGTCAATCGCACGGCCTAAATTTGAAATACCTGTCATATCAAAAGCTCTCCTTCAAGCTTATCGTCTTATAGAATTAATTAATTCCTGAAACATTTCATCGGCAGCAGTGATCGTGCGCGCTGCTGCGGCATAGGCGGTTTGCACCACAATCAGGTTCGACATTTCCTCGTCAATATTAACGCCTGATTCATCACTGAATTCGCGTTCCAGAATGCCGCGAAGCGTGTCTTCATTTTCAAAAGCACTTTGCGCCTGTATATAATCCTGTGATGTTTCATCGATAATTTTTTGTGAATAATCAAGCAGATTGCTGGCACTGGAAATGCCTGTCGAGATAGCGGCGTTCGGTCCTAAAAAGCGGTTACGGAAGTTGGTAAAAGTACCCGACCCATTTGTAATTTCAGAAACATATGTCACATCTGTCAGTGGTGAAAGATTGTCTAAGGTGGCGGCATTATAACTGCCGAAAAGGGCGCTAACCACATTGATATTATCATCAAGGGCAGGGTTTCCGTTCGCGCCAAGGGATGTTTCAAAGCCGCTGGAGGTAATTGTAATATCCCCCCCATAAAGTGGCGCAGTGTCTAAAGGCCCCCAGTTGGAATCATCAATACCGGGACGTAAGCTCAGGGTACCGTCGACCGCGTCGATATCAACAAACAATCCCGGAATACCTGTTTGTGTCGCAGGGTTATAAGAAAGTTTTGCTTCCAGGTCAGCGATCGTATCGCCGGGGGCAATGGTGACCGTATAGGGTTTATCATTGCCGACCTGCACGGTAAAGCTGGGATCTTCGGTTTCAAAAACACCCTCATTTAGACCAAGCGCCCCCATCGCATCCGTGCCCATGGCATCGACAAAGCCGGAGCCGCTCATGGTGATATTTCCTGTACTTTCCAAAACAAGCTGGCCGTAGATATTCGTTGAAACACTGGCCTGTTCAGGGGTTAGGCCCGCGCCTGTAATCTGCGCATCAATTTCAGCGACAATTTGATCCAATGCGTTGTTAATGCCGGGGCCAATCGGGAAATTGGCGGCGGCATCGCTCAAATCAACGGTGATGGTCGTTGGTCCGAATGTACCGCTTCCGGCGCGTGCTTCTTCAAAAGTAACTGTAAACTGGTCGTTATTCGGGTAGCCTGGAAATAATTCCTGCAAGGCATCAATCATTTCCGTTTCATCTGTTGTTAGCGGATCGCCGTCATCAATTTCTGTAAAGGTGCTTAGGTCAATGCCTGTGACCACCTGATTGCGGGAGGACAGACCAAGCCATTCCTGCAGGTCGGTCGCCGCGCCGATATTCATAAGGTCTGTTGTACCGACCGCCTGCTGGTAATTTACATCACCGAACGCATATTCAAGCACACGGCGTACAATTGCATTATCCCCTGTCGGGATGGAGGCATCCGTGTTGTAAGTGCCTTTTTGTAACAGGGTCAGATCATTTTCAATTTTGGTATTCACCTGAATATTGCGCGCAAAATCTACGTAGGGCACAGGGGTTGGGGTTGGCAGGGTAGTGGGATCCGGCGCCGTCCCCAAAGGCAGATTTCCCGTCTGATCGGTAAACAGGGTCAAGCCTTGTGCATCCATACGTGATGCCATTTGATAAGCCAGCTCATCCAGTTGTGCATGGTAAGACGGTAAGACTTCATCGCGTAATTCAAGCAGGCCGCCAAGGCGTCCGCCAACAACGCTGTCTGTAATATCAATGGTGGTGGTACGCTGGTTTGTTGTGCTGACAAGGTTCAGCGCGCTAGCTGTTTCAGGGTAATATTGCATAGCCGATAGCGGCACGGATTCAAATTCCAGTTGCTGGGCGACATCACCTACAAGCTCCTGTCCTTCACGGGTTTGAACGACCAACACACCGTCAGAGCGCTCAAAGAAAGTGATATCAATTTCTTCGGTAAGGGATTTTATGGCCAGGTCACGCTGATCTTGTAAGCCGGCCACAGAGTTACCAAAATTTTCGGCACCGCGTATTTGGGTGTTGATGTTATTAATTTCTACCAGCAAGCTGTTGACGCGGTTGACGGATGTCATCAGATCGCCTTGCGTATCGTTACGCAAGGTGGTGATTAACTCGGCATAATCATTAAATTTATTGGCTACGGTCTGGGCTTGATTCAGGGTTGATTCCAGGGCCTGCGTATCGTCCGGTATATCGGAAAGCGCGCTAAACGCATCGCGCAATTCGGCAATTTTGGCGGCAATGGAAAATTCCTTATCGGGTGGACCGTTAAAATTCTGGATTTGCTGTAGATAATCAAGCTGGACGCTTTGCATACTCGAGGCGCTGACCTGAGTCCACAGATCCCGCTGCAAATTCATATCCACCACACGAATAGTTTTTTCGGTTAAGACTCCGACAGTTTGCCCGCTTTCGCGTAAAATTTGTGTGCTTTGGGGTAAAATTTGCCGATTATAGCCCGGCGTAGTGGCATTTGTGACGTTGTTGGAGATCACACTCAATTGCTGTTGCGCAGCGCGCAAACCAGTAATAGCAGTTGTAAGTGCCTGATATGTCATGCTTTTTCCTTCTTCATCATAGGTTCCCGTTCTTTTGGGAGCGGGAAACGCGATATATTACAAGGAAAAGAGTTGCAATCAGGATGCCAAGTCGGGCAAACGGCCTGAATTGGAGGTTACGGTCCCATCGGGATGACCTGGCCGTTCCTGTCAACAAGACCGGCTGGATTAGAATTCACAAAATCAACTGAACGCGTGAGGACTTTTTGCTCTTTACGCAGATTCAGTTCCAAAAGCATCGACATCAGCATTTCACGGCGCATGAGGGCTTTATGAATGTCACGGTCCTGCATCAGCTTAATCGCCGTCATGGCGGCCCGTATACGCTTCACATTGGCCGGTTTATCATACAGATTGGCCATGAATTCAGGGTTTTGATAGATGATCTTTGTCAGCATTTCCATCTGCGCGTAATAGCTTGGATTATCGCCGAGTCTTTCCTTCATCTCATCCTCATTGATACCCATTTCTTGCAAGAGGGATTTCATATAAGGACCGACATTTTCCGGCCCTTCAGGACTTTGTGTTTTTTCAGAGATAATATAAGCAAAGCTATCCTGGGCAACACTGCGCATCGCGACCAAGGAGCGCATCGCCTGGTAAGGTTTCTTGAACTTGATCAGTTTGAGTTTTGCTGATGATAACCAAGGGAAACTATCTTGCATAAAGATGTAATCAAGGAACGCAAACAGGTTTTCTTCATCCGGTTCAACGGTCGTATCCAGAAGGTTAAGGTTAAGCGTCAACGGAGAATCAATCGTTTGCGTGAAATTAATATCGGCGTTTTGCTGCTCTGCTGTTCCGCTCGTGCGGCATAAGAGGGTATTTTGCTGGGCATTGTCTTTAATATCACAGAATTTGTCGATATAGGCTTTCAAGCGCGTATCTTCATCCATCCCGATATAGCTTGTCTGGCTGTCGCCTGTCCCCAGCGCGCGGTCAAGCATTGAACGCGCCATGGCCGTATGCGTTAAAACGGCGCGCTCTTCCGTATTGGCAAGATTTCTGACAAAGGTGCCAATTTCACACATTTGTTCGGATGGCTGGTAATCTTTATGGGCCTCGGCGTATTTCAGGCGCAGAATACGCTGCGTTTCCATCTGGTGTTTGGCATCAAAAAACGTTCCGATGACCTGCACCTGCTGGATCATCGTGATGGTTAATTGTTCGGTCATTTGCGCCAGACTGTGGACCCATGACCCTAAGATGGAGAAACCGACATTCGGTATATCGCCACTTTCGATCATAAACTTATATTGTTCCCATGTGGCTGTGGGCGGTCTTTCTCCCGGCGTAATGCCATACTCAGCCGGCGAACAATCACCAGGGACAGGTAATCCACCGTGTTTGCAAGTATAAAATCCGGTACTGGTTCCAGTACTGTCGCTGTCTCCGCAACCATTCGCTAATATCTTACGGCATTCATCGGTTCCCCCCAGATGAAATGCTGCTAAAAGACCTGATTCCGTTACCTCACAAGAAAGGGTCTGCCTTTGTCCGCTACAACCGTTTATTCTTCCTCCATTCAGAAGTTGTTGACAGGCAGGGTCATTTTTAATGCGTTCCAAATTATCTGCCAACATGGCGTCCATAAAACATTCCTGCACACAAAAACAAGGCTCGCTTCGCCATTTAGGGCACTGACTAAAAGTAGGATCATCGCAGGCGCTCCCATTACAGTGCGGGGCGGAACGGATATAGCCATCTATTGTTGTTTCCATGAACTGGTATTTGCCGCAGGCATATCCCATGCGGGAATGGCGCGGGCCTAAACGTGTATAGTCCCCCCCGGATTCGGTGGCGGTAATATGTGCTTTTGCCTCCGACCAGTCACAAGATCCGCCGCGCGTACCGTCATCAGGTCCGCCGCCGCCGCCATCTATCGGCGTACATTCAGCCTGTGCGTAAGCAGGCGCGTTGATAAAGCTTAAAGACAAAAGTAAAATCGAAATGAAGGCCAGATATCTCATGCATTTCCTCCTGAAGTTTTTTCAGGGGGATTGCAAATTGAGATATTCTGATTATTTAAAATCAGGCACACAGTTGCACCGGGCTTGTGCGGGATATCAAATTCTGTTCTTCCGGCCCAGTCGGTTGGGATACTTTGAAGCACTATTTTTTTATCAATACGTAAAGAAATACGGTGACCCGGTGAAAAACCATCCGCTTGTATCTGGGAAGTATCTTCTGATTTCTGAATGAAGTGAATCTGGTATTTGCTGTTATCCGCTGCGGTTACAAAATAACTGTCCAGTTTGTCATTTTTTATATGATCGATTGCTGCATTCTCAAAAGCGTTTTGTGTTTGCGGTACAGAGCTTTCGGTAATGGCAGCGGTGTTTTTTGCTGTAGGCATGTAAGTCATATAAAAGCCGGCGAGCAAAATAAGGACCACAACGGGGATGAAAATCCGCAAGGCCTGCTTATAATTTTTATTTTGCGCCATACTCATATTAATCTAATCCCGGTAATTCCAAAATATTTGAACTTGGTCTGAATGGGTTAATCTCATTCACATACAGATCCTCGATTTTTCTTAAATTTGTCTCCAGCAAAACAGACATAATCGCTTCGCTTCTTAACTGGCTGCGGTACATGTCCCTTTTTTGCATCAGGTCAATCGCCTGCATGGCTACTCTTTTTCGGTCAATATTGACCGGTTTATCGTATAAATCCGCATAAAAATTGGGAGACTGGTAAAGCTTTTTGGTCAGCATTTCCATTTGCATGTAATAGCTCGGGCGGTCTTGTAACATAATGGTGATTTCATCCTCCTGCAGGCCCATTTCTTTTAAAATAGCTTCCAGATAAGGTTTGACCTTTTCCCCGCCATTGGCTTTCATCGCCGCCTGCGCCGCAAAAGCTGCCTGTGCGACGCTTCGTTTTGCCGCTAAGGCGCGTGTTTTCATATAAATCGAGGCACCACCAAGAATTAATTCGTTTTCCTCCTGTCGCACCATTTTATCCTGTTGCATTGCAGGCATGATGTCGTGCCCGTACAAATTCGCTGACAGGGCAAATACATCTTCTTCATCCGGTTTTGTATCGGTATCGGTTAAGTCTATGTCAAGGGTTTGAGGACGTGAAATTGTATGGGTAAAATTCAGATCCTTGTTGTAGCGTTCCGGGCTGGACTCATCGCAAATATCTTTCATGCTGCCCCCGAAATCTTCAGGATTACAATAAGTTTCCCTGAATTGTGTATAGCGGCTTTCCAGATCGACCGCCAGGCCGCCTGCACTTAGCCCGTCGCCGCTTAATATTTGCCGCTGGGTGTTGCGGGCCGACAGGGCAATTTCTGTGAAGTCGGTATTACGGTCGGAAGCGGCAAGGGACCGTGTATTGGTGCCGAACTGGCACATTCCTTCACTTGGCTGGTATTCTTTGTGTGCCTCTGCCTGCAGAACTTGTAAAAGCCTCTGGGTTTCCAGTTGATGTTTGGCATCAAACAGGGCGCCGATTATTTGCGTTTGTTGCGCAACCGTTGCTGTAATTTGTCCTGTCATCATCATCAGGGAAGGCAGAATATGCCCTTCCCAGAATTTCTTAATTATCCAAGTCCGGTGTTTAATGAATTCGTCTGTAATATGTTTTGTTGTAATTGGTGTTTCTTTATTGGACTGACAAGCGCAGGCGCTGGTGCCGCAACTTGTTACCTTAGGCGAACAGGTAGAGCCGCATGTGCAGCAAATATGGTGCGCTTCCACAGGCTTAATATCATTAAAATAGGTATAAGAATAGGATATGCCGACCAAGGCTATTGCAAGGATAAAGCATAAAATTCTTATGGGTTTTCTATTTAATATCCGCATTAAAACCGCCTTGTTCTTTGACGTTGCCGCGCAGAATTTACTTCGTTGGTAACGCGGGCCTGTTCTCTTATCAACGCTGTTTCCAGCATTACGGCAAGGGTCATCTCACTGCGCAGAAAGCTATGATATAAGTCACGTTTTTGCATCAAGGTTGCTGCCTGCAGGGCTACATCTTTGCGGGCTACATTGGCCGGCTTATCATATAAGTCAGAGTAAAAATGCGGCATCTGATAGAATTTCTTTGTTAAAATTTCCATCTGCGCATAATAACTTGGCTGTTCCCCTAACAGGGCCTGTATTTCCGCCAACTCAATCGTATTGTCCGCTCCCTCAATCTTGCCCATTTCTTCGATTAATGAATAAATAAACGGTCTTACTGCCGGATCACCTTTGGTTTTTAACGCCGTAATAGCGGCCAGATTGTTGGCCGCCACACTACGTTTGGCCGTTAAAGCCCGGGCATCCATAAGGCCTAGCGCTACCCCTTCATAGGTGGGCTTGCCATCTTCTGTCAGCAACTTGCTTTCCACAACTTCCGGTAAAATGCGGTGGGAATATAGATTGGCACTTAAGGCAAAAACCGCTTCTTCATCATCTGTCTTTGCAACGCCATTACTCGAAAAATCAATATCAAGTGTAAGCGGTGCATCGATAGTTTGGGTAAAACTGATATCCTTGTTGAATAATTCCGGGGTTGTGCCGCCTTTCATGCAAAGCAGGTCGAGATTGCCGATATTATCTTCAGGGTTACAATAT
Source organism: uncultured Micavibrio sp. (assembly GCA_965216405.1). Taxonomy (GTDB): domain Bacteria; phylum Pseudomonadota; class Alphaproteobacteria; order Micavibrionales; family Micavibrionaceae. The sequence goes on from OZ244161.1 coordinate 1,242,517, forward strand.
TTTTTAATGAACTGGACCAAGCGGCTTTGTTGATCGCTGATAGCCCCGCGGTTACCGACAGTATCTTCGGACAGCAACTGGCGGTCGATGGAATGGCGGGAAAAGGCTACTGCTGTTAAATCATTGTTCCGGGCGGAGCTTGCAAGGGAGCGGGTAAAGGTCCCGAATTCACAAAGCTGTTCACTAGGATGATAATCTTTATGGGCGCGTGCTACCATTACCTGGAACAAGCGTTGTGTTTCCAACTGATGTTTGGCATCAAAAAACTGGCCGATAGCTTGGGTTTGCTGGATAGCGTTGACCGTCAATTGTTCTGTCATGAGTTTCATCGCGGCCAATAAACCGGGCTTGTCTCCTGCTGTTTCGTCTTTGAAAAATCTTTCAACAATCCATGTGCGGTGCTTATTAAATTCATCTGTAATGTGGCCCATCGTGGTCAGCGGATCGTCAGAAGAGCCGCGCTCTTCACTGGAAATACAGATACAGGCATTCTGACATTCAGAAATAATATTGGAACAGCAGCCACATTGTGGCGGCATACATCCCGCATAAGCTTGTTTAGGTGTCTGCCACCAACCAAGGCAAAACAACAGGGTGAGACAGAAGATAAGGGCTATATTTTTTGTCATTCTGCAGCCTCCCCCCCGACGCCAAGATCACTCAATTGCGCACTGACACGGGTATGTTCATCCTGTAGCATGGTTTCCAGTAAAACAGAAAGTACCGCTTCACTGCGGAGCTGACTTTTGTAAAAATCTCTGTCCTGCATGAGGGCAAGTGCTTTAAGCGTGACACCTTTGCGGGTGACGTTGGCAGGTTTGTCATACAGCTCTGTATAAAAAACCGGATTTTGATAGATATTCTTGGTCAGGACTTCCATTTGGGCAAAGTAACTGGGCTTTTCGCCTAATATTTTATGTACATCTTCATCACTAACACCCAGTTCTGTGACCACACGTTTTAAGTACTGCGCCACTTCCGGATCGCCTTCTGCCCGTTGCGCAGCGATCGAGGCAATACTGTTTTGCGCCACGCTTCTTTTGGCGGCGACAGAACGTAAATCCATATAACGATGCGCTTCTGCACGAGGTTGGCCCTCTTCGGTGGCCAAAATCAAATTACCGGCGAAAGCCAATGGTGTATGAGCAAAAAGGTTGGCAGTCAGGGCAAAAATATCTTCTTCATCTGCTGTTAAATCGTCGGCTGCGGTGAGCACAAAATCTGCATCCAGTGTGAGCTTGGATTCCAGCGTACGGGTGTAATCAATATCTTTATTGCGTCTTGCAACAGGGCCACTAGATTCATTACATAAAAGATCAAGACCGAAAGCGGCATTATCATGAATGTCACAATGAGTGGAGCCGAATCTTTTAATGCGGCTGATAATATCGGCATTTTCTCCGCCCGCGGATAAAACCTCCCCGCTTCTTAACTGACGATCCATCATGCGGCGGGCGAAAGTTATCTGCGCCATGTCTGATTTTCTTTCAGAGGCTGCAAGGGACATGGTGTTCGTTCCGATTTCACACATACCTTCACTGGGTTGGTAATCCTTATGCGCTTCGGCCATTAATTGCGTCAAGACCTGCTGAGTTTCCAGTTCTTCCTTCGCGTCAAAAAATCTGCCGATGGTCTGGGTCTGCAAAACGGAAGCCATGGATAGCTGATCCGTCATCAGGGCCATGGCAGGCAGGACATGTTCGAAGAAAAAGATATCGATCATCCAGTCACGATGTTTCATGAATTCATGCGTTACATGCGGACGGATAACGTCTTTGTGGTTGTGTTCAATCGGGGATTTACAGTTACAGTTACATGGCGGACTACAACTTTTACTGACAGGATTACTTTTACAATCCGGTCCTCCTAATCTATAGAGGTCTGTTCCGTTATCACATTGTGCGAAAGCGCCAGAAATAGCGCAGACGCTTAAGAAGGCAGAAAACAGAATTAAGGCAAAACCACGTTTGATCATTCGTATGTCTCCCCTCTTGAAGAAATATTGCCAAGGTCTGAAGAAATGCGGTCATGCTCTTCTCTTAACAAAGTTTCTATCAGCGTTGCCAAAACCGCTTCGCTTCTTAAAAGACTTTTATAAAGATCACGGTCCTGCATAAGTTCAATGGCTTGTAGGGCGGCGCCTTTACGCTCAATGTTAACAGGCTTGTCATAAAGGTTGCTGTAAAAAGACGGATTTTGGTAAAGGTCTTTTGTTAAAACTTCCATTTGGGCAAAATAGCTGGGGTTTTCGCCCAGTCTTTCTTTAATTTCATCAGGATTGACGCCCGCCTCTTTTAAAATAGCTTTTAAGTAGGGGGCAACCTGTGTATCGCCTTCGGTTTTTAAGGCTGTCACCGCCGCAAAAGAATTCTGGGCAACACTCCGCTTTGCTGCGACAGCGCGTAAATCAAGGTACCAGTCCGCCATAGCAAGCGGGTCATGATCTTCTGTTGCCAGAATAGCATCAGAAATATCCGGCAATACTTCGTTGCCAAAGAGATTGGCGCTGAGCGCAAAAATATTTTCCTCATCCTTTGTCAGCCCGGCGGTGTCGTCCTTGGTGAAATCGACTTTTAAAGTTAATTTATTATCGACGGCGGTGGTATAATTCACATCCATGTTTATTTGGGCCGGATCCGGAGTAGAGCTTTCGCAAAGTTTTTTATACTCTCCTGCGCCGTCATTTTTATTACAGAACTTTTCTATAAATGTTTTAACGCGGCTTTTCCTGTCACTGCGTTTTCCAGTTGTTGATATGCCATCTGCCGATAATAGTTGACGGTCCATCATGCGGGTGGCAAAAGCAACCTGGGTGAGATTGGATTTTCTTTCTGAGGCAGCAAGGGAGCGTGTGTTGGTACCTATCACACACATCCCTTCACTGGGATGGTAATCTTTATGTGCCTGGGCGGTTAGGGTTTGAAAAATACGCTGTGTTTCCAGTTGATGTTTGGCATCAAAAAATCCACCGATGATTTGTATTTGCTGCACACCGGTTGCTGTTAGTTGAACTGTCATCAATTTTAACGCCGGAAGGACGTTTTCAAAAAAGAAATCATTGATGATCCATATGCGGTGTTTTTCAAATTCAGTTATGGTGTGGTCTCTGATGGCGCGATGGTTTTCAAATATGCGAGGAATACAGTCCGAACAACTGGAGCAGTTGGCGCCACATCCCTCCGCAGCTTCCCATTGTTGTGCCGGCTCTTCGTTACCGCCGCCAAGAATGCCTGCAAGCGCGCCGGCAATGGCATTGGTCAAGGCTGTTTCTCCCAACGCGGCAACAAGTTCGGGTGCGACGTTTTTAAGTTGTTCAACCACGGCGCTGGCAAGTCGTTGTGGAGATCCTGTAACTTCTGAAAGAGCGCCGGTAACAGCGGCAATGGCTTCTGTCACTTGTTGAGTTGTTGCCCCCAGATTAAGACTCTCGATTAGCTGATTCACAACTTCAGAATCGCTTATGATATTTGCTAATTCCGAGATATCAGAAATTTGGGCCAAATTTTGCAGCTCCTCTAATCCACTCACAATCTCCGCGAGTTCCGGTGGAATAATTCCTTCGCCTATTCCTTTTAAAAGATCATTAACGGTTTCCAGATTAATATTGCCATCCATTAGATTTTCTAATGTATTGACGATCCCTTCCAATTGTTCCGTGTTAATATCCAGCCCGATCTGCGAGAGTAAATCCTGCGCTGTTTCCATGTTTATTGCGCCATTTTGAACTGTTTCCAACAGATTTGTGATTTGTTCGATTTGCTCTTCACCAATGCCCAGATTTAAATTTTCCAAAAGCTGCTCAGCTGTTGGTATATCAAGATTTCCTAAATCGACTTGTTCAAGCAAGTTTTGAATATCTTCAAGCTCAGAAAAATCCAGATCCATATCCAGATTATCATTGAGGAACCCTTCTAAGAGATCGGCCGCCCCTTCAGGAGAGAAATCCTGTAACAGGTCCATAATTTGCAGGGCGTTTGAGGCGTCAATATTTGTGAATGATTGCAGCAAGCCTGCTGCATCCTGAACAGATATTTCGCCGTTCTGCAATTGCTGTATGAGTTGCTGTGGATCGGGGGCGGTTACGGTAGGGGTTGTTGGACCTGGTCCGGGTCCGGGGCTGGGCCCGGGGCTCGGGCTCGGGCCGGGAGTCGGGGTTGTAATAACAGTGGTGGTGCCTCTACCCGCAGCGCCCATAGCTTGACTAACAAGCTGTGTATAGCCTGAAGATGTATAGTGCAAACCGTCAGCGGCCTTGCCGATTCCTTGGCTGGAAAAATAACCTGATCCCGTTTGCCCTGCGACTTGTTCGATGGCTTGATCAAACTCCCCGTTTAATTTTGCTTCGGTTGCTGCGCTGTAAGGGCCGTAATTATCGGAAGAGGTGCCCATTAATACAACACATGCCCCTTGGTTTTTAATTTGCTGCACACGATTAAGAAGACTGCCTCTAAACGAGCTGGTACTGCTGACTCCCACATCGTTGGCGCCATAGCTGATGACGACAAGATCGCCGCTGCGGACATTAGGTGTCGCTTCAAAGCCGTTGACGAAGCTTGCCCCGGAAGTTGCGGCATCGACTTTAAGGGCGCCATTGAGTTGCGATGAAGTGGCGCTGTTATACATTCCCTGGGCAATAGAATCACCATGAAAAACAACGCGCTCAATATCACCGGCACTGCATTGGGCATAGGCATGGGATGACGTCATCATGACGGAGCAGCAGAGGGCAATCATTATGAAAACCCTGTAAAGCCTTTTAAAAGCAATATGTTGGTAAAAATGCCCTACCTGCATATGAACTGACTGACCCCTTAAACCTTTTTCATTAAAATAGGTTCGCTTGCAAAAAAAAGCGAAAAAATCTCACACTTTAGAATTTTATCACAGACTGATAGCAAAACGCACGTAACAATATAATATGATTATGGACGAGTTCTCTAATACTAAATTTGTGCTTGGTGTTTGGATTGTGATCAAATAAATATAGAGTGTGGTTTTTCAACGATAGTTCTGATAAAAATTACTGAAATACAATTCTTTTTTGTTCCGGGATGACAATTCAAAAATGACAGATTCTAATTCTGACGAATATAAAGATTCAGGCAATTCACGCCCGGCATCTCGCTCGCCGAGGCGCGGAAAGCCACAAAAAGTCATTCAGAAGAATGCCGATGCCGATGATTTGAGCGGTTTGGGCAAGGTTCATCTGCGTAATGAATATTACAGAGACGGCTACCGCCTGGCCTTGCGGGTCTCGGTCGTCCAAAGCTTTGTCATTGTCGGGCTGATCGCCGCGATGTTTTTTGTCATTCATGTCCACCAGCCGGAAAATCGTTATTTTGCAACGACAGAGGACGGGCGGTTGATTCCTATGATTTCCCTTAATCAGCCGAATTTAAGTAATCCCGCCTTGATGTCATGGGTTGCACAGGCAGCCACGGAAGTTATGACATTTGGTTTCAATGATTATCGCCGCCGTTTGCAGGAATCCTCGCGTTTCTTTACACGGAAAGGCTGGGAAAGCTTTACACAGGCTTTACAGGAGGCCAGGATTATCGAATCGATACAGGCAAATACGCAGGTGATTACGGCCGCGCCGCGCGCCGCACCGGTCTTGCAATCGGAAGGTCTGGTGAACGGGCAATATCAGTGGGTTGTGCAGGTTCCGATGATTATGTCATATCAGTCGGGCTCCAAAACACGGGCTGACCGCTGGATCGTGACATTGGTCGTGGTGCGGGTGCCACGGTTGGAGAGTCCGAATGGGGTGGGTATTGCCCAATGGATTGCCGTTCCCGGTTAAATAAAGATAGAATCATTAGGGCGTTTGATTATTATGTTAGAAATAAAGACATATAAATATGTATTTAATAAGCCGGAAGGCAAAAGACTGATTTCATGTTGAAAAAAAGACGAATAGCCGTTTTTGTGCTGATGGGCCTGTTATGTACGGTAGGCCTGAATGCGCGCCTATGCGCACAGGAATTGAGTTTGGAAGATTTCATTTCGGATGAGCCGGATGAAGAGACCCTCGAATCACCGCAGGATAATGCCACTGATTCAATGCCTGAAGTGCCTCAAACCCGCTTGAGCATCCGGACCAAGGGATTTGAAAACAGCGCGCGTGAAAGTATGGATGTTGATATCACGCCGCAAGACCCGGCGCAAAAAACCAATGAGGAGTTGGCAGAGCAAATCAGACAGGAAGCTTATAATGCCGCTCTGACCGGACTTTTTCCGCTTAATTCGGATCATATCCGTTCCTTGCTGCATGAATACAATGAAACCCAGCGGGCGGTGGAAGAGCCATTGAGTGGGTATCCGACACCCCGGGTCAATGTAGAGACTGTTTCGCTTGATCCCGGCGTTACGCCCCTGAGCGTGAAAACTGCCGTCGGGCATATCACGACAATTAATATGCTGGATATCACCGGTGCGCCCTGGCCGATTCAGGATATTAGCTGGGCAGGCGACTTTGAAGTGGTCGAGCCTGAAGAAGGCGGCAATATTTTGCGCATTACCCCCATGGCAATTGCTGCCTACGGTAATATGTCGATCCGTCTTTTAACCTTAAAAACCCCTGTGGTGATACGGTTAACCACCAATACGGATGAGGTTCAGTACCGTGTGGATGCCCGTATTCCTGAATATGGACCTTTTGCCCAAACCCCGCTGATTGATTCAGGTATCGAGCGTGTTGCGGGTAATAAAACCATTATTTCCGTTCTTGATGGTGTGATGCCGGCCAATGCCGCCCCTTTAACAGTGAGCGGTGTTGACGGACGCACCACGGCCTATGAATATAACAACACAACATACGTACGGACCCCTTTGACATTATTGTCTCCGGGATGGGAGCAGTCCGTCTCTTCTGCTGACGGGATGAACGTGTATGTCTTAAATAATACCCCTGTTTTATTATTGTCTGACAAAGGGCGCTTTGTCCGTGCAAACCTCAAACCATCAAAAGGTCTGACCGATGAGTGATGATGATATAGAAAACGATTTCGATGATGATTTTGATGGCGATCTGAGCTTCGATGATGATGGCTTTGATGATCTAAGCAGTCAAAAAGGAACGCTGGGGGATCTTTGGCGTAACAACCCGCTGGTCAAAATTGGAACAATTTTGCTAGGGGTGGCTTTTTTAGTCACCGGGATCATGATTTTTACGGGCGATAAGGATCGGCCTGATAACTCTTTGGTGGCTTCAGGCAGTGATATTACCGAAGCTCCGGGATCTGCCGAGGTCACAGAAACCTTCAGACAAGCGGTGGAAGAGGATAATGCCCGCCGCCTCGAAGAAGATATTCGCCGCAATGACAGTTCCTTGCCGATGCCGATTGATCCGCCAAAGGGCAGTCTGCCGGTGCAATTTGATCAAGCTGAAGAAGAAGATCCGTTGGAACGTTGGCGCCGTCTGCAAGAAGAGCGCATCAAGCAACAACAAGTCCAGCAGGAAACCGTTATCCCAGTAGAAGAGCCAGATACCGCCCCTGCCGTGAATGCCATGGCCCAGGCCATGTCACAACAGATGCAATTAATTTTGAACAACCAGACCCCCAAGGCGCCGATTGTTCAACAAGTGACCCCGATAGGATATCTGGAACGCTTAGAAGAAGAAAAACGCAGAAAAAGAGAAGAATTTCTTCAACGTCAGGCCGAACTGGGAGGGGATATTCAAGCCGAAGAAGATGCGCTTAATATTCTGGTCCCTGCCGGGACAATTGAATATGCCCAGCTTATGACAGAAGCAAATTCCGATGTTCCAGGGCCTATTTTGGCGCAGGTTGTCACGGGTCCCATGAAAGGCGCGCGGCTGATCGGAAACTTTACCACAGCCTATAACTATCTGACTTTAAGGTTTAATACTGCGGTTATTGACGGTGTGGGGTATAACATCAATGCGATTGCCATTGATCCTGAAACCACCTTGCCGGGGGTGATTACAGAAATTGACCGCCGTTATATGAAACGTGTCTTGTTGCCTGCCGCGTCTGAGTTTATCACAGGCTTTAGCGAAGCGATTGCCAATTCAGGCCGCACAACCATCGTTATTCAAGGCGATGACGGCAGTGTTACAGAAACAACATCGAACAATAATCTTGATAATGAACAGGAAGTCGCCACCGGTATTTCAGCCGCCGGGGAAGAGGTTGCCGATATTTTGGATGAAATTGCCGATAATACCCCTGTTTTATACCGTGTTGCAGCAGGCACGCCGTTAGGGATTTTGTTTATTTCCTCTGTACGGGGAACACCGAAAGTTATAGAAGATGAGCGTGAGCAGGAAAGATTGCAAAACCGGTTACTGCTTAACAGCCAGTTTAATAACAATCAGTATAATTCGCAGGGACAGACGGGGACCGGTGCGACAGGTCTGAACAATCTGTTATCGACACAATAATCAGGTAGGTTTTATGCAGGACAATCCGAATAATTTTGATGAAGAGGATGATGCGTTCTTTGATGATGTTCTCGAAGATAATTACGAGGATGAATTTGAAGACGGTGATGATTTTCAGGAATTTGACGACGATGCGGATACGGATGGCTTCGGCGATGACATTGACTCTGATGAATGGGCATCACAGGAGGAGTTTGAAGGCGGCGATGCGTTTGCGCCGGAAGCTGAAAAAAAGAAATTCAAAATAGATTTCAAGGATAATAAAGTTATTATCGGCATTGCCGTCTTAGTTGGTTTGGGCGTTTTTATTTTTCAGCTGACGGGCAAGAAGCCTCCCCCTGCAAAGCCTGGAGAACAGTTCCAATCAAGCGTTTACCTGACTGGCGCATCTGATGGCATTATTTTCGGTGATGAAAAAATTACCAAAGAAGATCAACAAAACAACAATCAGACAGAAAACATTCCGGTTGAAAACACCAATGAGAGCGAACAATCACAACAAGCTTCTGGCAATGAAGGGTTTCTGTTTAATCCTGATTCTTTGGAGGATGTTGATGTGTCCATTGACGATACACCGCCAATGCCCACACCCATCAATTCAGAAGGGATAGAAGAGAAAGATATCTCTTCCGGCACTAATGTTCCTGAGACGAACCAGATTCCGCGCTCTCCTGCTGCTTCTCAGGAAGATGACAATGATTTTCTTGTCTTTGATAATATGGAGTCTGATACCAGTGAACAGGAAACAACATTGCCACCTGAAGCGGTCCAGGAAAAAACTATTGCTTCGCAATCCACACAATTTGAGGCTATTGAGCCGTCACGGCCTTCATCTGGCGTTTCAGACAATGTTGACGGCGATATAAATCAAAAGCTGGATATGATTTTATCGCGCATTGAAAAGATTGAATTAGAACTTTCAGATGTAAAAGAGCAGAACGCCCCGGATTTTCAAGCCATGAACGAAAATATCCGCACGCTGGAACAAAAAGTGGCAAGTTTATCCCAGAATAAACCGTCCCCGCCTAAAATTGTGACACCAAAAAGCAGCTCTCCTGTAACGACGGCGCCCTCTCGTCCGAAGCCACAGGTAACACGCCCACCGCAATGGGAATTAAAAGCGGCGCAGCCTGGCAAGGCCTGGGTGTCTCTTAAAGGAAAGAATGATATCAGGCCCGTGATGGTCGGAGAAGAATTAAGCGGTATTGGCCGTATAAGATCCATTTCATTTGATGGCTCCCGCTGGGTCATTGAAGGCGTTTCTGGCCGAATTTTCCAATAATTTTGAAGTAAGGCGTAAATAAGGCGTAAATAAGGCACGTTTTTTTTCGTTTAAAATCAAATGGTTGTGAAATAGTTTGAACAGAATGTGTCAAAAATTTGCCTTTTTTAGCCAAAATGTGTTCTAATAAAGATATAGGGTGATTAAAGGAGATACAGAGTTAGTTCTTAGAACTTTAAGATCCGAAATTCGCATTTGATCGAAGAAAATTATATAATCAAATAGAATTTCATGAGAGAAGATTTTTTACGTAGTGTTTTATTTAGGAGACAAAAAAATGATTAAATTTATTAAAAAGCAAAGTTTAATGTTAAGTGCGGCATCAAGTGTATACTTTCTTGCTGGCATTGAAGAATCAATGGCATCTGGGGCGGATTTCAGCACAATTGCGAAAAACGTGAACACCTCGATTTCCAGCTTGCCGGGTCTTTTAACCGGTCTGGCCTATATGTTTGGTATTTTGCTGGGTGTACTTGGAATTTTGAAAATCAAGGACCATGTTGAAAACCCGAGCCAGACCCAATTGTCTCACGGGGCGATCCGTCTGGCCGCAGGGGGCGCCTTATTTGCGCTGCCGATTGTCTACGAGGCGATGCAGGAAACCATCGACAATGGCGGTGGAGATACAGTTTCCGCAGCTAAGCTGAAAAAAGTTCAGTTTAACGTTGTCGACTAATTTGTAATATAGGAGATAAAAATGATTAAGTTTATAAAAAGAAAAAGCCTGATGGTAAGCGCCGCAACAAGTGTTTACTTCCTTGCCGGAGTTGAAGACTCAAACGCTACCGGTCAGGCGGATTTCAGCACAATTGCCGAAAACGTGAATACCTCTATTTCCAGCTTGCCGGGTCTTTTAACCGGTCTGGCCTATATGTTTGGTATTTTGCTGGGTGTACTTGGAATTTTGAAAATCAAGGACCATGTTGAAAACCCGAGCCAGACCCAATTGTCCCACGGGGCGATCCGTCTGGCCGCAGGGGGCGCCTTATTTGCGCTACCGATTGTCTACGAGGCGATGCAGGAAACCATCGACAATGGCAAAGGCAGTGGCGTAGCAGCAGCCGAGCTGAAAAAAGTTCAGTTTAACGTCGAGTAATTTTAAGACAGGACTAGGAGTTAAAATGACTAAGTTTATAAAAAGAAAAAGCCTGATGGTAAGCGCCGCAACAAGTGTTTACTTCCTTGCTGGAGTTGAAGACTCAAACGCTACCGGTCAGGCGGATTTCAGCACAATTGCCGAAAACGTGAATACCTCTATTTCCAGCTTGCCGGGTCTTTTAACCGGTCTGGCCTATATGTTTGGTATTTTGCTGGGTGTACTTGGAATTTTGAAAATCAAGGACCATGTTGAAAACCCGAGCCAGACCCAATTGTCCCACGGGGCGATCCGTCTGGCCGCAGGGGGCGCCTTATTTGCGCTACCGATTGTCTACGAGGCGATGCAGGAAACCATCGACGATGGGGCAAAAGGAGGGGTTGCAGCAGCCAAGTTGAAAAAAGTTGATTTTCATTTTGACGAATAGAATTCTTAACGCATAAAAAGAAGAAATTGATCTAAAGTGACATTTCATCCGATTACATTAGGCATCGCGCGATCTTCGCGCGGTGCCAAATCTTCAACAGGGGGCGGTAATACCTCCTTGTCCCCGGCTGTACGTCAGAAAATTTTTGACCGCGACGACCATGTTTGCCAGATGTGCGGGTTCCAATCCAAAAAATACCAAGATGTTCATTTCATTGATACCGATCCAACCAATCAGCAGATGGACAATATGGTTACTGCCTGTATTTTTTGCCATCAATGTTTTGATCTAGATCTTGTGAACCAGATGCGCTCAGGCGCACTGATCTGGCTGCCTGAGATAAGCCAGGCCGAGCTTCATCATATTACCCGCGCCATGTATGTTGCCCGTATTTCCCAAGGATCTATGGCAGAAACAGCCAAGAAAGCGCTGGAAATTATCATGGCGCGCAGGGAAGAGGCAAAAACCCGCCTTCATACGGACGATCCAAGGGTATTGGCCTTGGTAATGAAAGATTTTCTTTTGCCGAAACATTACGCATTGCGCGATAAGAAACTGGAAGGCGTACGCCTTTTTCCGCTGGATCGACGGATTATCAAGGAAGGGGATCTGGAATTTAACCAGTTTCCGCAAATTCTGGCCTATTGGCGCTCCAAGGCCGGCCCTTTTGGCACCAAAGTGCCGAATCAATGGAAGAATTTTTACGCCCGTCTTGCGTCGGCAGCGTAAGAAATTCGGCAGACATCTGTTAATTACCTGTCAAAATTAGAATTTCCCCTATATTCCTTATAAAATGTATAATATTTTATAAGCGGACAATCTAATAAACGGCCTAAATGAAATTTATCGATAAAATCCTTGCCCCTTTTCAGGTTGCCTTAAAGCAATCGCTGGAAAGTTATATCCGCCTTGAAACGGCGGATGATGAAAACACGATGGTGGCCTCTGACGGCTCTATGGTGACGTACATCAAAATTGACGGCAGTCGTCAGCTTGTCGGGGAGGAGGAGTTTGCGAACCTCATTGAAGGGGCCACAATTAAAATCGGCTCGCGTTTTGACCGTCTTGGCCATGCGGTACAGGTTTATTTTATGCGTGATCCAATGCGTATCCAGGAACATCTTGAAGATTTGATTCGTCCTTCGCGGCAAACTGCCAAAGATTCTCAATTGGACGTTGAAGATATCTTTAGCGAACGTGTGCGCCACCTTTCGCGTTATTTATCCTATGAAGAATGTTATTTTGTTTTATGGACGCGCCCATCGGTTTTAACCAAGAACGAAATTAAACGTGAACGGCAGGAAGCCCAGAAAAAGAAATGGGTCAGCGCAGGCAGTGCCCAATATCCGCTGGCCGCCTTGGATTCCATCCGCACCCGTCACAAAAGTTATGTGGCTTCCATGATGTCTTCTCTGGACGAATTGGGAATGTCTGCCGGAATTCTGAATGTCCGTGACGGGATGCGGGCTGTAAAAAATAACCTGTATCCTACCAAAGCGCATGAAGACTGGAAGGTTTGTCTGCCCGGGGATGACATCCCCCCCCGGGCCCCGATGAGCAAGCACGATATGTCCGAAATTTTATGGCCGTCCATGCGCCAGCAACTGGCGTTACAGGATGCCCGTATCTTGAATGAATCCATTGTCCGGATTGGGCCGCTTTTATGGGGTGGCGCGGATATCACCTTGGCGCCAATGGAACCGGGACCCTTTCCGATGCTGCTTAACCGTCTGTTTGAAGCAGATGTTCCTTACAGGATATCATTCCTGATTGAAGGGGGAGGCGCCTATAGTACGGCTTTACGGGGATTCTTGGCGACCTTGCTGGGGGTCACAAACGCGGTTAACAAACAGATTAAATATTCTATTGAAGGCCTGCAGCGTATGGCCCGTAAGGAGCCTGTCGTGCGTCTGCGTGTCTCCCTGGCGACATGGGCGCCACAAGGGGAAATGCGTCTGATGCAGGATCGCCTGGCCAATCTTATTCAGGCAACAGAAAGTTGGGGTTATTGTCAGGTTAGTGAATTTTCAGGTGACCCGCTTGATTGTGTCATGTCATCTGCGCTGGGTATCCATTGTGCAGGCACGGCGCCGACAGCCATTGCCCCGATGTATGAAGTTATGAAGCTGATGCCTTGGCAACGGCCATCTTCTCCGTTTGGTAAAGGCGCGATGCTGTTTAGAACACCGGACGGGAAAGTCTGGCCGTACCAGACAGGAACCAATTTGACGACCACTTGGTTTGATTTGATGTTCGCACAGCCCGGTGCAGGTAAGTCTGTTTTATTAAATTCCATGAACCTGGCCTGTGTCTTAAGTCCGGGTATTCAAAAGCTGCCTTTTGTTGCCGTGATTGATATCGGCCCGTCATCAGCAGGGATGATTTCCATGATTAAAGAAGCCCTTCCTGAAGAACGCCAGCATGAAGCTGCCCATTACCGTTTGCGTATGACGCAGGAATATGCGGTTAACCCGTTTGATACACAGTTGGGTTGCCGTTATCCGTTAATTGATGAACGCAGTTACTTGGTAGAGCTTTTGACGCTATTATGTACGCCGCCGGGGGCTGAAAGCACCTATGACGGGATTCAGCAATTAGCCGGTCTTGTAGTTGATGAAATGTTCCGCTGGCGGGATGATAAATCGGCTAACTCTGAACCGCGCCCTTATTTACCGCGCCTTGATGGTAACGTGGATGAAATGCTGCAAAAACATAATATCCATCTACCAACCGATCCGTATTGGTGGGATGTAGTGGACCGCTTATTTGATGTGGGAGAAACAGAAACTTCTATCAGGGCGCAGCGCTATGCCGCGCCTATTCTGGCCGATGCCGTGACGGCGTCGCGCCGGCCGCAAATTCGTTCCCTGCTTGAACAGACATCGGTCGGTATGACCGCAGAAAATATCATCAATGCCTTTGAACGGATGATTACATCTTCCATCCGTGAATTTCCTATCCTGGCGGGTGTTACCCGTTTTGATGTCTCTGATGCACGTTTATGTGCGTTGGATTTGATGGATGTTTCCCCGCAGGGGGATGATACTGCCGATCGCCAAACAGCCATCATGTATATGCTGGCGCGGCACATTATGGTACGCCACTGGTGGGTTGGACCTGAAATGCTGCAATCCATTCCAGAAAAATTTCGTCCATGGCATGAAATGCGCTTGCAGGACATCATCGAGAGTCCGAAACGGCTTTGTTACGATGAGTTTCACCGTACCAATAGCTCTAGATCTGTGCGGTCTCAGATTATCCGTGACGTGCGTGAAGGACGTAAACGCGGGGTGCAAATCGCATTATCCTCTCAGCTACTTGATGATTTTGATGACAGTATGATTGATCTGGCCACGGGTATCTGGGTTTTGGGAACGGCCATTTCCGATCAGGCCGTTGATAATATTGTCGACCGTTTTGGCCTATCGGCCACAGCCCGTCATGTTATCCGTTATAAGCTTACGGGACCGAAGGCCGGCGGCGCGCCTGTTTTGTTTGTGTTGGGAACAACTGAAGGTCGGTATGAGCAACATCTCTATAATACACTTGGTCCGATTGAATTATGGGCCTTATCAACATCCTCCGAGGATGTGGCTGTGCGGACGCGGCTTTATGAAAGGCTTGGCGCATATCGTGCAAGACAGATGCTTGCTGCCAACTTTCCAGGGGGGAGCGCCCGCGGAGAAATCAAACGTCGCGTTCTTGACCTTGCAGAGCGCGGTGAAACACGTGCGGCCGCACAAAGTGTAGTCATTGATACAATTGTTGAAGAACTTGTGAGCGCCAGTAAAACAACATTGAATAAGACGCCCGAGAGACTAGTTTCTTAAAAAAGATTTTTTGATGAAAAAGCCAAAAATAAATTTAAAAAAAATAGATTTTAAGAATATAGATTTTAAAAAAATCTCTGAAAAAGCTTTTGGTACACAAGGGTTGATTGTCGGTGCGGGTATTTTCATTGTTGTATTCCTTGTCATTATTACGATGCAATCCTGCCAGCCGCGCACGGGAAGTATTATTTATGGGATTTGCGGCGCCTTTTTAGAACAACAAGTGGTGTTCCCCAGCAGCATCCGGCATAACTATGTTGAACAATTTCCAAGGTCCATCCGTATTTACTATACCCATTTGGACTCCTTTGGACAAAAGCAGATTGAAACCATAGAATGCCGTTTCCGTCAGGACCCTATCAAGGGGGTGCAAATGGACCGGATTTTCTTTAGTTCATTTAAGGAAATCACCGAAAAAGAACGTCTTGTCGGTCAGGTTCTGCCCTATGTTGTCAAACAAGATGTGATTGACCGTTTTAATGATTCCCTCTCAGCAAAGGCGATCGTTTCGCAAGAACCGGACCTGACCTTGCCTTAGACTTTTTTCTTACTTCTCGGCTGCAGCGTTTCTAGGCCCATGGCCTGCTTCATGAAAAATCTTTTGGTATGTTTCGTCCGGCTGATGAGTTTAAGGCCCAAGCGGCGTAATGGTTTTATCGGGAAGATATCATTGGAAAAAAGCTTGTTTAAGGCATCCGTTGCCACAGCCATGGAAGTGTTATCAAAAAAGCGTTGTTGTTGATATTGCTCAAGCGTTTTTAAGGCCCCTATATCTTTACCCGCTTGTTTTGCTTGTACCAGAATATCGCTTAACGCCATCACGTCTCTTAGGCCCAAATTAAGGCCTTGTCCGGCAATGGGGTGAATACCATGCGCGGCATCTGAAATAAGAGCCATACGCGGCGCTATATAGCGGTAGGCGTGATTAAAACTCAAGGGATAGGCTGCTTTGTTACTGAAACTTGTAATATCACCGTAAAAATCCGGAAAACGGGCATTGAGTGCCGCCAGAAAGGTTTCATCATCATAAGTATCACCAGATCTTTTTGCGCTTTTATGATTTGTCCAGACGATGGAAGAGCGGTGCTCTCCCTTTTGATTATCGCGCATGGGCAGGATGGCAAACGGGCCTTGCGTATTAAAATTTTCTACCGCGATATGGTGATGTGGCTTTGTGTGCGTGGCAATTGCCACGATTGCAAGTTGATTATAAGACCATTCTTTGGTGCCGACCTGCATCCATTCCCGCGTAAAGGAATTGCGGCCATCAGCGCCGATAGCCAAGCGGGCGGTAAATTTTTGTGAGGGTGTTAAAACCTGAATACTGTCTGGAGCGGTTTCAAAACCGGTGACTTTTGTGTCGGATAAATAGGTTGCGTTCTTTTCATCTTCTAGTTTTTTCGCTAATGCCTTTTTAAGGATATGGTTTTCGACGATCCAGCCAAACGCCTCGGGGGACGTAGCGTCATCATCAATATCTCCTATATCGAATTTTAAAAGAAGCGGTGAAGCGCCGTCGGTAATATGAATATCATGTATCGGACAGGAGTCTTTTTCAACCGCCTGCCATATGCCTATTTTTTGTAGTAAAAGGTGCGAACCATACGAAATAGCCGTGGTTCTTTCATCTGAGGGGGCAGGGGTTCCAAGATTGTTTTGATCTAGACATAAAACCTGAAAGCCGTTTTGTGCCAGCGCAATTGTCTGAATAAGACCTGCCAGGCCGCCGCCAATAATGATGATGTCAGAAGTCTTTGCCATAGCAAATGGCTTATCATGATGCGCGCCCTAAGGTAAAGGCAATTAGGCGAAAAAGGTAACGGTGGTGATATAAGGTTCGGCAGAACTAAACTTCAATCCGAAATTGGCAATTTGCAGGGTATTTTGTACCGCACTGATAAAGCCGCCCAAGTTAATAGCCACTGCGCCGCCCAGAATATGAGTGATGCCTGCCATGGCAGAAGCTTGTGAATTGCCTTCAGCGACACCGCGCATAATAAAGAACCCGCGGATAAAACTAATCCAGCCCAATACTGCGACAAAGGCCATGATGGCTCCGATTACGGCATTCGCGTGTCCAATAGCGTCTGCATCCATGCCGGCAGTATATTGAAGCGCCGCATTGTTGGTGGCGTCTGTGTTGAAAATGGAAAAGACGGCCGCCGCCAAGGTTTTATTAAGTGACAGTAGAGCGCCGCCAACAAGAAATGTCATCACGGTCCCAATGCCCAAGGGCCCGCGCGGGCCTTCCTGTTCGGTCTTAAGCAGGCGGGAAATCCCGATAATAATGAGAACGACTCCGGCAAGATAGCAAAAGCCAATAAAAGCATATTGCATTGGAATCCAGATATCGCTCATCAGACGGACGATCATAGCATCCAGTCCAGTACCCGATACACCGCCAGTATTATAATCCGTTCCTTGGAGGATATCCATGCCAACGGCGATGGTATCCTGCGCTACCCTGATAACAAACGGCAGGGCAAAGAAAGCCCCTCCGGCAAGGAAGCGCTTCATTGGATCCCAGATTTGAACCTGATTGGGGTTTTCGACGTGATCTTTTAATTTCATGACGCCCATGAAGCCCAGAATAAGCCCAAACAGATAACTAAGCCCTGTCAGGAGGCCTGGCGTGTTACGCATGGATTTCACTGTATTATTAATTAAGGTGCCTAAAGTGCGGCCATCTCCGGAAATGCCGGCACTTGCGGCTTCAGCTTCTTCTTCTTCTGCAAGAGCTGCGGCTCTTTCGCCAGGGGCTTCAACAATCGTCCCTCTCCCTTGTGCAAAAGCGTCGGTCGTTAAAGTAAGCATGAAAGATGATATGGCAAATATTGCCAGAAAAAGAATGATTTTCTTTTTTGTCACGCTAAGCATCTTGTTAATTCCTTAAATTTCTCCGTATAAACAATTATAACACAGCCCAAAAGCCGAATGGAAATTTGCGCGCCAACATATATTCCCTTTTTATTAAAATAAGGGAATATAATTAAAAAAACGTTTAATTTCAGGGTGTTATATAAATTTACGTTAGGAAACCGGCGCATCAATCTTTACCGGAAGATCGGCCGCAATAGGCTCATCATCCAGCATTTCGATCATACCACCCGGCTGAACAGAGAAATTGGCGATAAAAAGCGCGTTGGAATAATACACAACTGCGTCACATAGCCAGTTTCCGGCATCATCCTTGCCTTCAAATGTGGCTTCACGGACGGTCCCTTCAATTACCATCCGGGTTTTATCGTCTAATTCCTTTGGCACATAAGTATCCTCCATGCTTTCGGCAATCAGGAAGGGTCCTTCTTCGCCGCGCACGAAAAAACAGAAAAAACGTAAGTAATCCAATACGTTCTCATCCGTGATTTTGATCGGCGCCTTGGCATTAACCTCATGAATAGGGGGAGATGTGCCGTTCAGCCAGTATAAGTTACCCTGATCTGTCAGGTAATAAATGAACAGGTTTCTGGGGGTCCAGGCCGGGTCCTTCACACGGATCAGGGCCACTTGGTCATAAAAAGGCAGCGGACGCCAATCAACCTGGGTTGTTGCTGGGTTGACGCTATATTTATCGCCAATCGGATTGATTTGCTCTAAAAAGCCGGCCAGTTCATCTCCTTGAACAGCGTTCCAGTTATTATCCATATACATTGAGAGGTTACCCTTGATATAAAGTGTTATTCGATTATTGCTATTAATAGCTTCGCTGAAGCATAAATATCCGACCATAATGACATTTATTGCTTAAATCGCAAGTGTTAATACACTTTTTGGGGCTTAGTAATGTTTGACACAGGCCTGCTGGTTCTGTATAACGCCTTCAGAATTTGATAATTATATTACTTTTAAAGCGGAGAACGCCATGAAACGTACATTTCAACCTAGTAAACTGGTTCGCAAACGCCGCCACGGTTTTCGTTCCCGTATGGCAACCAAAGCCGGTAGAAGCGTGATTTCTGCGCGCCGTGCGAAGGGCCGCAAGCGTCTAAGCGCTTAATAAGCCTTGATGCAGAGCTATAGGCTTTGATAGCCTGCCTGCAATGTTTACAACAAAAGATAAAATCAAAAAGATAGGCCGCTTGAAAAAGCGGTCTGATTTTATATGCATACAGCAATCAGGGCGCAAATGGGTGGCCAAGGGCATGATTGTTGAAATTCTGCCTCAGGAAGACGGCGGTGTGCGGTATGGCCTGACGGTGAGTAAGAAAGTCAGTAAACTTGCCGTCATCCGCAACAGGATCAAAAGGCGTCTGCGCGCGGCGGCCTGCGATGTTTTGCCGGAATATGCCGACCTTAACCTTGATATTGTGCTGATTGGAAGGCAAACCACGCAGGACCGCGCGTATCAGGATCTTTGTCAGGATCTGCGCTGGTGCCTGAAAAAAATGGATATACACCCCAAAGGGGGCCAGAGATGAGATATATCGCTATAAAATTAATCGATTTGTACCGTTATCTGATTTCGCCGCTCACAGGGCAGAATTGCCGTTTTTATCCCACCTGTTCCAGTTATATGCAGAAGGCCATTCAGACGCATGGGGTGGCGAAGGGGCTTTTTTTAGGCACGCGGCGTTTGGCAAAATGCCATCCATATCATAAGGGAGAGATGATTGATGAAGTGCCGCCGAAAAATTCGGAGTCCATTGCATGGCCGGCGCTTATCGGATATAACCGCTTCGGCCGTTTAAAGCGCGAAAAAAAGCCCCGTTAACAACTTAAGAACCAAGAAAACCGACCTGCCATGCAAGATAAGAATAAAATGCATCCCGATGATTTGCGTAACCTGGTTATATTCGGCGTCTTGTCGATTCTGCTTTGGCTGTCCTATGACCATTTCATTTTAAAGCCGAAACTGGAACAAATGCGCGTTGCTAGCGAAGTTGGACAAAAGGCCGCTTTGGAAATGCAACAAAAGGATGGGATGCTGGATGAGGTCGAACGTCCGCGTAATGAGATTATCGCGGAAACAAAGGCGGGCCGCGTTGAAATTGACAGTCCGCTGGTCTTTGGCTCGATCTCTTTAAAAGGCGCACGTCTGGATGATCTGGGTTTGAAAACCTATTTCGAAACCGTTGAAAAAGAAGATCCTGTTCATGTGCTCTCGCCGGCTGCCTCACCCTTTCCGAAATATGTCGAACATGGCTGGGTTGCCAAGGATCAAAATGTCAAAACGCCAAATAAAGAATCTGTCTGGACTTTAGTCGGCGGTAGTAAATTAACCCCCGATGAGTCTGTTCGCCTGCAATGGGACAATGGCCAGGGACTGTTATTTGAACAGATCATTTCCCTGAACGAAGATTATGGTTTCACCACCGTCCAAAAAGTTATCAATAATTCCGGTAACGATGTGACGCTCTATCCTTATTCACTGGTGAACCGTCGCGGTATTCCAAAAGATTTCCAAGGGCGCTGGGTGGTTCATGAAGGACCGATCGGTTATTTTAATGAAGAACTGATTGAAGCCGGCTTCAATAAAATGGATAAGGAGCCGGAGATTGCCGGCGAAGCGACAGGCGGATGGATCGGCCTGACTTCCAAGAACTGGGTGACTGCCATCGTACCGGAACAAGAAGAGAAGACAAAGTTTCGCATTGTTTATACCAAAGCCGCCCTTGAGGATGTGAAAGACAGGTATCAGGCTGATATTTTAGGATCGGCCAAAGTTGTCAAAGCAGAGGGCATGAGCGAGTACACGACAAATGTATTCAGTGGCCCTAAAAAGCTAAGCCTTCTTGAAAAGTATGAGAATGAATGGAATGTGCCACATTTTGATCTGGCCGTTGACTTTGGCCTGTTTTACTTTTTAACGCGGCCGTTTTTTGCCATCATCCATTTCTTTTACACCTTGGTCGGAAATTTCGGCGTGGCGATTATCATGTTTACGGTGCTCCTGCGTATCTGTGTGTTTCCGCTGGCCAACACGTCTTTTAAATCCTTTGCGAGAATGAAAAAAATTACCCCGCAAATGGATAAGTTGCGCGGCAAGTACCGGGACGATAAAGAAAAGCTGCAAAAAGAAATCGTCAAACTTTATCAAAAAGAAAAAGTAAACCCGATGGCAGGATGTTTACCGATCCTGATACAGATTCCGATTTTCTTCTCTTTATTCAAGGTGCTGTCGAATACCATTGAAATGCGTCATGCGCCCTTCTTCGGATGGATTCAGGATTTATCCGCGCCCGATCCCACGAGTGTATTTAACCTCTTCGGTCTTATTCCCTGGGATCCCCCATCGGCGTTACAAATCGGTGTCTGGCCTTGTTTGATGTTGATCACGATGATCCTTCAACGCAAGCTAAGCCCGCCTCCTGCCGATAAATTCCAGGCCCGTGTTGTTGCCTTCCTGCCATGGATGATGACGTATATTCTGGCGCAGTTTGCGTCTGGTCTGGTGATCTACTGGACGTTCAGTAATCTTCTATCAGTCATCCAGCAATATATCATTATGCGACGCATGGGGGTCGAAGTTGATTTGATTGGCAATATTTTAGGACGGAACAAAGAAGTCACGCCAATTGACGGGGTCCATCCTGAAAGCGCTATGATTGAAGAACAGGTGGAAGAAGCGCTAGGTATTGATCAGGAGGATACCCCTGAAAATGACCTGAAGAAAACGTCCAAAAAGACGTCCAAGAAAGCGGCGAAGAAATCCGTCAGCAAGCCGAAGCCGAAGAAGAAAAATCCGACGCAAAAGAAAAAGAAATAAGGAGGGCGGCCGAAGGCATACCCTATGAGCGAGGCGTTTTCAAAAAAAGCACTGGAAGAAGAGGCGCGCCTGTTATTTTCAGGCCCGTGTGATTTTGTCCTGGGAGTTGCGGGATTGGAGCAATTGCCCGGTGCGGACCGCTGTGAAGTGGCTTTTGCGGGACGTTCGAATGTCGGTAAATCCTCCTTGATAAATGCAGTGACCGGACGTAATTCTCTGGCGCGGACATCCAATACTCCCGGCCGGACGCAACAGCTTAATTTCTTTGATTTGGGCGGTCTGATTTATCTCGTTGATATGCCGGGGTATGGTTATGCCAAGGTATCCAAATCCATCCGGGACGAATGGGATAAATTAATCCGTAGCTATCTGCGCGGGCGTCCTAATTTGCGGATGGTGTTCATTCTGGTTGATGGCCGCCATGGCCTGAAAGACAGTGATGAGCATTTAATGAGTATGCTGGATGAGGCCGCGGTTCCCTACAGGATTGTCCTGACCAAATGCGATAAATCCAAAAAAGCGGAAATGGCCAAAATACAGGAAAATTTACGCAGTGTTTTGAAAAAACATCCTGCGGCGCATCCCGAATTTGTGGAAACCAGCGCCCTTAAAAATCAAGGCGTGGATGAATTCCGCGCCGTGATCACCGCGCTCCAGTAATTTTTTAATTTTTCTTGAGATGGTTCGATCATAGGGCGAAAAAGCCTTATTTTTCTTAGTTTTTATTGTAACAGGAACAAATCTTGGTCTATGCTTCTTCTCTATGGAGTATGAAATGGATGTGACGAACCAGAGTATAAGCGCATTGCCGCTGGATATATTTTCCCTGACGATTGGCCTGACTACCGGTGTGGTTATCGGCCTGCTGATTTTAATCGCGGTTATGATTGCCGGTGCGAATAAGCGCAAAGTGCTTTCCAGACGACTTGATAATATGATGGAAGCTAATAACGAACTGGAAAAAGATGTCGTGCGTTTGCAAGTGGAAAAAGACAGTCTTGTCGACACAGGTAAAAAATTTGAAGCGCAGTTTGAAAATCTTGCCCATCGCATTTTTGATGAAAAAACAAATTTGTTTAAACGTCAGTCCAAAGAAAATCTGGATATCATTCTCTCCCCGTTAAAAGACAAGCTGGTTGATTTTGAAAAGAAGGTTAGTGACTCCTTTATAAAACAGGCGCAGGAGCAATTCTCCCTGACCGAGCAGATCAAGGTCATTGTCGAAGCCAAAAACCAGCTGAGCCTGCAGGCCGAAGGACTGGCCAAAGCTCTAAAAGGCGATAGCAAGGTTCAAGGGGACTGGGGCGAAGTCATGCTTGAAAAAATCCTAGAAGATGTCGGCCTTCGTAAAGGGGACGATTACATTGTTCAGGGCAGCGGTATGGGATTACAGGATCTGGAAGGGAAACGTCAAAAGCCGGATGTCATTGTGAAACTTCCCGATGAAAAGCATGTGGTTATCGATTCTAAAGTATCGCTGACTGCTTATGAAAGATTTTTTAACGAGCGCGAGGATGAAACCGCCCGAATGGGGTATTTGAAAGCGCACCTGAAAGCGGTTCAGGATCGCGTGCGCGAACTGGAACAACGCCGTTATCATGATACCGAAGGGCTGGGAACCCCGGATTTTGTGTTGATGTTCATCCCGATTGAAAGTGCATATATGTTGGCTCTGCAAGAAGACCGCGGCTTACATGAATTTGCATGGAATAAAGGCGTGGCAATCGTCTGCCCGTCGACATTATTTTCATCCTTAAGTACGATTGCATCACTTTGGAAGCTGGCGTTACAAAATAAAAACGCCGAAGAAATCGCCCGCCGTGGCGGTGCGCTTTATGATAAATTTGCAGGTTTTGTCAATGATATGGAAGGTATAGGAAAAAATATCAAGACACTGGAAGGTTCTTATGACTCAGCGATGAACAAGTTATCTGACGGGCGCGGTAACTTGTTAAGGCAGGCGGAAAGCTTGAAAGAACTGGGCGTAAAAACCTCAAAATCCCTGCCTTCCACTCTCGTGAATAAAGAAGATAACGAGGCGGCGTAATGATTGATGTTTATGAAATTATAAAAGTTCCCGATGCGGTTTTAAAAGAAACCGCGCAGGAAATCCAAAATATTGACGGTGATATAAAACAACAAGCCGTCAAAATGATTAATACCATGTATGAGGGAGCAGGCATTGGTCTTGCTGCCAACCAAGTGGGCCTGCTGAACCGTATGTTCGTTATGGATTTACCCGAAGGTTCCTGGGTACACGGCGAAGAAAAAGACGGACTTTTAACGATTGAGGCTGGTTATAAAAGCGGGGAGCGTGATGAGGAGCTTATTCAAAATCCACGCGCGTTTATCAATCCCGAAGTTATCTGGGAATCTGAAAAACGTTCTGTTTACGAAGAAGGGTGCCTGTCCATTCCGGGACAATATGGCGAAGTGATTCGCCCCGCGCAGGTGCGCGTTAAATTTCAGGACGTTCAGGGCGATACCCATGAAGAACTTTTTGACGGGCTGGAATCTCATTGCGTTCAGCATGAAATTGATCATCTGAACGGCGTGCTGTTTATTGATTATCTTTCTTCGCTGAAGCGCAATATGATTTTGCGCAAGATGAAAAAACTGAAAAAAGAAACAGCGGCGCTGTAATTACGATGACAACTTCCTTACGTATTGCTTTTATGGGGACACCGGCGCTTGTGTTGCCGACGGTACAGGCCCTGGACGAAAGTAGGCATGACCTTGTCTGTCTGTATACTCAACCGCCGCGAGAGAAAGGCCGAAACCGCCAGCTGGAACCAACCCCTGTGCATCAGTATGGGCAGGCACATAATATTCCCGTCCGTCATCCTGAAAATTTTAAAGCTCCTGATGATATAAAAGCATTTGAAGATTTGAATCTGGATGTGGCCATCGTTGCGGCGTATGGCTTGTTGCTGCCACAGGCAATATTAAAAGCGCCTCAATATGGTTGTATAAATATTCACCCCTCCCTACTACCGCGATGGCGGGGTCCCTCACCGATCCAATATGCGATCTGGAAGGGGGATGAGGAAACGGGTGTATCCGTCATGCGCTTAGAGAAAAAAATGGATGCAGGGCCTGTTCTGGCGCAAGAGCGTACAAATATAGGACACAAGGGTTTTACCGCCTTGAATACAGAGCTTTGGCAGGCGGGGACGCAACGCCTGTTGGAGATTTTAGATGATCTGGCAGAAACAGGTTTTCTGGAATTCAATGTGCAAAATGAGGATGCCGCAACCTATTGTAAATTATTGAGCAAGGAAGATGGCCGCATTAACTGGCAGCTAAATGCACAGGAGATTGACCGCCAGATTCGCGGGCTGAATCCTTGGCCCGGTACATGGTGTCTTGATGAAAATGACAGGCGTGTAAAAATTCTTTCAGCAGAGATTGGTGAGGGGACACAAGGTCTCCCTGAAGGAACTATTCTTGATAAAGGGCATGTGGTTTGTGGGAAAAATACTATTTTGCGATTAAGGCAGGTTCAGCCTGAAAATAAAAAACCGATGGATATCAAGGCAGCGGTTAATGGCGGCTATTTAAAAGCAGGTACCAAGTTACAATGACCCGCTGGAAAATCACGATAGAATATGATGGCCGCCCTTATGCCGGATTTCAAATCCAGCCCGATATCAAAACTGTTCAGGGAGAAATTGAAAAAGCCTTAAAGAAATTTTGCCAGCAAGATATTTCTATCACGGTGGCGGGTCGTACCGACGCAGGCGTGCATGCCTATGGGCAAGTGGCGCATTTGGATCTTGATTATAAATTGCCAGATGGCAGTGAACGACCGATCAGCGGGTTTGAGCTTGCCAAGGCGATTAACGCGCATCTGGTCCCCCAGCCGATTGCCGTGATTGATGCAACACAAGTGGCAGATGATTTTCATGCCCGTTTTGGCGCAAAAGAAAAATTATATACCTACCGTATCATCAACCGGCCTTATGGCCTGGCGCTGGATCAGGGGCTGGCATGGTGGTTTAAAAAAATGCTTGATATCCAAGCAATGCAGAAAGCGGCGCAGGTTCTGATTGGTCATCATGATTTTACAACATTCCGCGATACAAACTGTCAGGCAAAATCGCCTGTGCGTACCCTTGATGATTTTCAAGTTGAGGCAAAAGATATCCTAAACGGGCAGGAAATTCTTATACATGCGAAAGGGCGTTCATTTCTTCATCATCAAGTGCGTAATATGGTGGGGACACTGACACTGGCAGGAGAAGGTAAGTGGACTGTGCAGGATGTACAAACCGCCTTGGAAGCCAAAGACCGCACGGCGGGCGGCCCAACGGCGCCTTCGGACGGTCTTTATTTAGTCTCGATAGATTATACATAAGAAAAATATTTGATCTTTTTGTCTTACGTTACTACTAATAAAATAAGCAAAGAAAAACCCGCATGGGCTAAATGGGGGGCAAGCCGCATGCGGGTAGTTTGGGTCCAAAAAGAGAGAAAATCTTTATTCACTTAGGGGTAGGAAGCGATAAATGATTAACTCGTTCTCTATTTCGTACTTTGCCAATCATTTGTTACCAAATTAGTTCCAAAAAAAGTCTTTTAAGTGAATTTTTTTGTCAAAAAAATGACTGTATTATTATGACAATGTATTTGTGAGAATATCTGCGTAGATATCGACCAGTAGTTCAAGGTCAGAAATTTTAAGGTTTTCATCGACCTGATGAACACTTTCATTGGTCAGGCCGAATTCAACAACAGGGCAGTAAGGGGCAATAAAGCGCGCATCAGATGTCCCCCCTTTGGTAGAGAGCTCGGGGGTCAGGGCGGTATTTTTTTTAACCGCGTTTACAACTGTTTCCGTCCATTCTCCCGGGGCCGTTAAAAACGGGTGGGCATTGCATTTATATATATCAAGGTCGAAATTTTTATCTACACTGGTGAGGACATCATGGATTTTTTGTTCCAGGGAGGCGGCCGTCCATTCGGTATTAAAACGCACATTAAATTTAAAAGTCCCTTCTGCGGGAATTACATTATCCGCCTTGTTCCCGACATCAATCGATGTAATTTCCAGATTACTGGCAGGGAAATGCGCATTGCCTTCATCCAGCTGATATTCGCTAAGGGCTGCGACCATAATGCCAAGACGGGGGAGCGGATTATCTGCAAGATCGGGATAAGCGGAATGTCCTTGCTTGCCATAGACCGTCACGCGGCCGGATAAGGCGCCGCGCCTGCCGATTTTAATCTCCTGCCCCACTTTTGTCGGGTTGGATGGTTCTCCCACGATACACATATCAGGCACATGATTGTTATCTTTCATCCATTCCAGAACGCGGACTGTGCCGTTAATCGCTTCTGCTTCCTCATCTCCTGTAATCAACAGGCTGATAGATCCTTTGAAATCTTTGTGATTGTCCAGAAATTTTGAAATTGCGGCGACAAAGGCGGTGTTGCCGCCCTTCATATCAGATGTGCCACGGCCGATCATCACGCCATCTTCAATGGCAGCTTCAAAAGGCGGATGTGTCCAGGCTTGCATGTCGCCGGCAGGCACGACATCAGTATGACCCGCATAACATATATGGGGTGCCCCGCTGCCAAGTCGCGCAAAAAAATTTTTCACAGGATAAGATCCGCTTCCTTCAAAAGGAAGATCATATATCTCAAAGCCCATGTTTTTGAGATGGATTATTAAAACCTCTTGCGCGCCCTCATCATCCGGGGTCACAGAGGCACAACGGATAGAATCCTGTGTAAGCTTTACGACATCAATCATAAAAGATGCATAGCAGAGATTAAGAGCAAGGAGAAGGGGCAGAGGCCGCGTATATTGAATAAAAAGCAGTAGAATCTGCATATGGTTTGGTAGGGGGCAATGTGTACTCTTTAAGATATTTCTTTCGAAAAGGAATGCCGAACATACCTACCCGTTCGGATTTAGGAATAGGGCCATCAATCTTTTTTTCTTTTTCCCTGACGAATTTATCCAGACGGGTGGCTTCTGTTAAACGTCGTTTTATCAGGTGAATAAGATTGATACTTGGTGATAAACATATTTTTTCATACTCAGGTATATCCGTATTCAAAGAAGGGGAACGAAAATTCTGTTCTTCATCTTCATTTGATAAATCAGTGTCGTATATTCTTAATTGTGTGTCGATAACCTGGCCGATAAGACCGATAAAGGCGGAAGATTGTGGAAATAAACTAACCGCGGCAGCTGTAAATCCATCCGGTTTATCAGCGCTAGGCTCTGCATGATTGTCCTGAAGAAAATTCTGGTTTTGATAAATATCACGCATTTTGCCGATCTGCTTGGTGACCCAACGGTAGTAATCTGCCCGTGCCTGTTTGCGTTTTTTCGGGGAATAAAGCATGCCTTCGGAACGGTAGACAAAGGTGGCGCCATTGGCAGCCTTATCAACTATTTTAACCCGCGTAGCGCGCGCGTGCCATTTTTTGCGCGTTGCGTCTACAACTTCTTTGCCAAGGATCCGGGCATGATAGGCGTAATAACTGCATCTTTTCGGTTGTCCTTTATAGCGCTTCGTTAACAGATCAAAAGGCTCGACAATATCATCAATATCCGTGCGCATCTGTTGGATGTGCTTTGGTGTGGGGAGCGCTATCGCCGCATAAGGATGTTTCTTATTATGTTTTTCAACATATGCATCAATATTCTCAATAAAATTTTCCAAGGATTTTTTTAAATATTCTTTTGTAAAACCTGGGGTATCTTCCCCTTCATCATGAAGAAGGGCGAGGACAAGATCCAGGTCCGGGCCATCTGTCAGATAGCTTGTCCCGTTCTCTTTATCGGATTGATAAGCATTTTGAACAGTAAAGAATACCTGCAGCAAATGGTTGATTTTGGGTGTGATGCCGCAACGCCGAAATTCATCTTTCTTGTTTTTGAGAACAGTATCAAGAGCCCACAAGCCAAAATAATTACCTTCATCCGCAAGCGTTTTACGGGCATGACGGGCAAAGCGCACATGGTTTAAAATAGTGCTGCCCGCAAGGGTAAATTCCAAAGAAAAGGTATTTCTATTCAATTGTAGATCAAAGGGAAATTTTTCGGAGGCTTTGGGATCAGCGGAAGATTTAAATTTTTTTGCAACCATGGCAACAACATTTATTATGAAAACATTGCCTACATAAGGTTAAAAACTATAAAAAGCAACAAAAAATATGACAAATTGCTTGGTTTTAAGCAATATTTTCTGCTAATCCCTCAAAAGATCGTTAATCGAGGTTTTGGAGCGGGTCTTTTCATCCACCCGTTTCACGATCACTGCGCAGGCTAAATGCGGGTTACCCGACTTTTTGGCCGGTAAAGTGCCTGGAACAACAACCGAATAGGCAGGTACGCGGCCATAGAATACTTCTCCGCTTTCACGGTCGACTATTTTGGTTGAGGCGCCTAAAAATACCCCCATTGAGATCACGGCACCTTCTTCAACAACGACACCTTCGGCGACTTCGGATCGCGCGCCGATAAAGACATTATCTTCAATAATAACAGGACCCGCCTGAAGCGGTTCCAGTACGCCGCCAATTCCTGTCCCGCCTGAGATGTGACAGTTCTTACCGATTTGTGCGCAAGAACCGATCGTGGCCCAAGTGTCTACCATTGTGCCTTCATCGACATAGGCGCCCAGATTAACAAAGCTGGGCATGAGAACGACACCTTTGGCAATATAGGCGGAATGACGGACAATACAATTTGGTACCGCCCGGAAACCCGCCTGTTTGAATCTGGTGGCATCCCATCCCTGGAATTTTGAGGGGACTTTATCCCACCACTGGCTATCCTGCGGGCCACCGCTGATGGGGGTCATGTCATTCAGACGAAAAGATAACAATACAGCCTTTTTCAGCCATTGATGTACGCGCCATTCGCCATCAATTTTTTCAGCAATACGGGCTTGTCCGCTATCAAGATCTGCCAAAGCTTTTTCAACGGCATAGCGGACGTCTCCATGCGTATCGGGACCGATTTGGTCACGTTTTTCCCATGCCTGGTTAATAATCATTTCCATCTTTTATGCCTTTGTTTCTATTCGGTTTTCTTGATTGATTCGTTTCTATATAATTTTGATATTATTTCGAAGATAAAAGCCGTACTCCATCCAAATAATATGAAGCCGTTTGCTGATTCAAAGGAGCTCAGTAACCGCCACTCCTTGTCCAAATAAATGTCACCAAATCCCACGGTTGTAAAGGAACTGGTGGAAAAATAAAGGGCTGATTCAAGGTCCGGCAAGATATCAGGGGCCAGATACAGGAATAAGACCCCCCATAACCAGATTTGAACCACATGGGTAAGAAAAACACCTAAAACGGTAAAAATCATCAGTGGTATTTCCCAGAACTGATGAAAAATTTTGAAAATTTTGGGACCAATTTTCCCAAGACAGTACACCAGCCTGTCGAGAGCAATCGCGTGGATTATCACGGTGAGGGCAATCATAAAACAGCCGATTATAAGTTGCATCATAAACATTGTGGTGCGAGATTACTCATTGATGTGAACAAGTTCAAGAGGCCTTAATGCTTTGCGAAATACAATGGAACAGCCTCCCGGTCGAGGCATGGGAGAGCCGTTTTGCAGGTATAGCGCGCTCGAATATCCTGCAAAGTTATGATTACGCATTGGCCAGTACAAAGCTCAACCGCCAACGAGCGCGCTGGGGTCTTATCCTCATGGATGGAAAAGAAGCCGGGTTAGTCCAGATTCTTGAGGCAGGAATTTTCAAAAACCTGCTTCATGCGGTCATTCTGGATCGGGGGCCGTTATGGTTTGATGGCTATGGCGGTGCGGCGCATATCAAATTATTTTTTGATGAAATCAATAAGCAGTTTCCCGCCCGTTGGGGGCGTAAAAGACGTTTTTTACCTGAAGTGGAACAAGGGCCTGCTGCCAATCAAATATTAAAGCAAACAGGATTGCGGTTTGCCAATGAGCAGATACCCTATCAAACGCTGTGGTGGGATTTAACACTTGATGAGGACGAAGCGCGTCATGCGTTAAGGCCCAATTGGCGTGGCAGCCTGCAAAAGGCAGAAAAAGCGGGTCTGACGATTGAGTGGGATGCAGCCGGTCTGTTCTATCCATGGCTGCGCACAGAATATGCGAAAGATAAAAAAGCGCGCGGCTATGGTGGGCCTGCGCCGCAATTATTGGATAATCTGGCCATGATCAGGCCAGAAACTGGTAATATGCTGATAGGCAAGGCGGCGTTTGAAAGGCATAATATTGCGGGAGTATTGTTTATTAAACACGGACAAGGGGCGACCTATCAGGTAGGCTGGTCATCGGAGGAAGGCCGTAAACATTGTGCGCATCATTTACTTCTATGGCAGGCGCGATCTATGTTAAAACAACA
The DNA here is from genome assembly GCA_965216405.1 of uncultured Micavibrio sp. Taxonomy (GTDB): domain Bacteria; phylum Pseudomonadota; class Alphaproteobacteria; order Micavibrionales; family Micavibrionaceae. The sequence goes on from OZ244161.1 coordinate 1,273,636, forward strand.
GGGCATCACACAACTCGATCTTGGAGGGATCAACGATGACACAGCAGCAGGGATTAAAAAATTCAAAACCGGGACGGGGGCATTACCTTATACGCTCGCAGGGCATTATTCCTGACAGTGTGATAATGAAGGTTATCATTTTTACGATGCTGCTTTTTGTTCTTCCGGCTTCTGCGCAGGCCCAGGATTTAAAAAAAGGACAACAGGAACTGCAATTTGATGTTTATGCTGGGGGGATCCATGCCTTGCAGGCTAATCTGGATATCGATAAATCGGCAAGCGACAAATATAATCTGGAATTAGGTGCCAAGACGTACGGTTTATTAGGCAAACTTGCTCCATGGCACGGCACTTTTGAGACAAGTGGCTGGCAAGGATCGCCGCATAAACCGCAACAGCACCGTTCCATCACGACGTGGCGCAGTGAAGAAGAAATTAAAACCTATAAATATAATAAAGACGGCAGTTTTGCCGGTTACAGCATTCAAGATGATAAAAATGACGGTTCCGTCAAAGAGGTGGAAAAAGAACTGGTCGAAGACACCAGCGATGTATTGACGGCCACCTTGAATACCATGGAAGCGGTTGCCAAAAATAATCAATGCGAAGGGGAGACGGAGATTTTTGACGGCAAGCGCCGTTATAAACTGATCTTTCGCCAGAAAAGAGAAGTCATGCTGGAGGCATCACGCTGGAATGTCTATGCGGGGCCTGCCGTTGAGTGTACGGCTGAAGTGCAGCCTGCGGGCGGAAAATGGCATGAAAAGCCGCGGGGCTGGATGTCTATACAAGAACAAGGACGTGACCGTGGCACCATGCCAACTGTCTGGTTTGCGAAGATGCTCGAAGGTCAGCCTGCTGTGCCTGTGAAAGTACGGGTGAAAACAAGTTACGGTACCTTATTTATGCATTTGACCCAGTATAAAGGTGGCAACAAAAGTTTGGCTTTGACGGAATAAGGCCTTAAGGCCCTGATATATGTCACTTTTTGAAACATGACGTGACTTGTTTTTAGGCAAAATATCCTTACAAAATAGACAATGACAAAAAAAATCCCCCTCGCTGTTGTAATTCTGGCCGCTGGCCAGGGGACGCGTATGCACTCCGCCTTGCCTAAAGTCATGCATAAAGTAGCCGGACGCCCAATGATTGACTGGGTGGTGGAAACAGCGGAAAGTTTACAGCCTGAAAAGATTATAATAGTGACGTCTCCGCAATCAGGGGTGATGGCAAATGAGATCATACCGATTGAATATGTTGTACAGCAGAAACAAAATGGTACCGGCGATGCCGTTAAACCTGCCGCTGAAAAGTTAAGGGATTTTGAGGGGAACATTCTTATCCTGATGGGGGATGAACCGTTTGTCGATGTCAGCGTGCTTGAAGCCATGATCGTCCATGATGGCTTGTCCGTCATGGCGATTGAACAGCCCGACCCTACAGGACTAGGCCGCGTGGTATTAAATGATGACGGCTCGCTAAAGGAAATTATTGAAGAAAAAGATTGCGATGAGGATCAGCGTGAGATCACCTTATGTAACGCAGGCAATTATTGTCTGCCGTCGGCGCATCTGGGGAAATGGTTGGATGCTTTAGACAATAATAATACCCAGCAGGAATATTACCTGACTGATCTGCCGAAAATTGCCGCACAAGAGGGCTTTCAAACCACCGTAATTGCCGGCGAAGCCATTTGCGGGTGGGGGATTAACACCCGCCTTGAACTGGCGGAACACGAATATATTGCCCAGTCTATTTTGCGTCAACAGGCCATGGAAAACGGTGTGACGATGATTGATCCTGCGACGGTTTTCCTGTCGTGGGATACCACGTTCGGGCGGGATGTCGTGATCGAGCCGAATGTAGTGATTGGTCCATGGACCTCTATTGAGGACAATGTGACAATTCATGCGTTTTCCCACATTGAAGGGGCTATTATTCATGGCGGGGTAGAAATTGGCCCTTTTGCCCGTATCCGTCCGAAATCTGAACTATGCGAAGGTTCCAGTGTCGGTAACTTTACGGAGATCAATCGCTCTACGCTGGAGGCAGGCGCGAAAGCCAAGCACGTTTCTTATATCGGGGATGCGACCATCGGGGCCAAAACCAATATCGGGGCAGGGACAATTATTGCCAATTATGACGGCTTTTTTAAACATCACAGTTCAATCGGAGAAAAAGTATTCATCGGATCAAACAGCACGATTATCTCTCCGGTAACGATCGGGGACGGGGCGATTGTTGCTGCGAATTCCACGATTAACAAGGATATTCCGGGGAACGCCATGGCAGTGGCACGCTCACGTCAGGAAAATCATCACGGTTGGGCGAGCGAATACCGGAAGGTAAAACAACAACTTAAAGAGCAACAAGAAGACGATTAATTATGTGCGGTATTATTGGTATTATTGGTGAAAAGCAGGCAGCGCCTCAATTGTTGGAAGGGTTGAGACGGCTTGAATATCGCGGTTATGATTCTGCCGGTATTGCAACTTTAAGCAATGGTCACATTGACCGCCGCCGCGCCGAGGGCAAACTTGTCCATCTGGATAAATTGTTGCAGGATCAAGAGTTGCAAGGAACAGTTGGTATCGGCCACACAAGATGGGCAACACATGGTCGACCCACAACAAATAATGCGCACCCGCATGCCACTGAAAAGGTGGCCGTGGTGCATAACGGCATCATTGAGAATTATGCCGAAATCAAAGAAGAGCTCAAATCCCTGCAATGCCGGTTTGAAACCGAAACCGATACCGAAGTCATCGCCCATCTGATTACCCATTATCTGACGCAGGGTTTAAGTCCCCAGGAAGCTGCCGATAAAGCGCTGGCGCGCTTGGAAGGGGCTTATGCGCTGGCGATTATTTTTGCCGGTGAACATGATTTAATGATAGGCGCGCGTCACGGTACGCCGTTGGCTGTCGGTTATGGAGAGGGGGAAATGTTCCTTGCCTCCGATTCTTATGCATTGGCGCCCCTGACCAAGAAGATATGTTTTCTGGAAGATGGAGATAGGGTGACCGTTACCCGTCATTCCGTAAGAATTTATACAGCAGATAATGATAACGTGGAACGTCCTATTCGCACGACCGCTCAATCCGGTGCCACAACGGGAAAAGGTGAGTATCCGCATTTTATGCTAAAAGAAATTTATGAGCAGCCTGCCGTTATCGGCGATACGCTTAATTCTTTTATTAATCCTGCGACCGGGGAAATCGCTTTGCCGGATCAGGTTCTCGAAGCCGTGGATAAGGCGCCGCGTCTGACATTGGTGGCCTGTGGGACCGCTTTTTATGCCTGTATGGTAGCAAAATACTGGTTTGAGCAGATTGTGCGCATTCCGTGTGAAATTGATATCGCTTCCGAATTTCGTTACCGCGAAGCGCCCTTGCCTAAAGACGGGGTCTGTATTTTTGTTTCCCAGTCGGGCGAAACACTCGATACGCTGGAAGCATTACGCTACTGTAAGAAGCAGGGACAAAAAATTATTTCCATCGTCAATACAATCGAAAGTACCATTGAACGGGAATCCGATCTGGTGCTTCATACGCTGGCGGGACCTGAAATCGGGGTGGCATCGACCAAGGCTTTTACCACGCAGTTGACGACGCTGGCCTGTCTTGCGCTGGCGCTGGCGTTTAAGCGGGACCGGATTGAAAAGGATGAACGCAAATATTTTGCCGATGCGCTACGTCATTTGCCGAAAATAGCTTCTGATATCTTGCAACATGATGGAAAAATCCAGTCGATTTCCAAGGACATATTCAAATCGCGCGATATGCTTTATATCGGTCGTGGCAGTTTGTATCCCATCGCCCTTGAAGGCGCCCTGAAGCTAAAGGAAATTTCCTATATTCATGCCGAGGGGTATGCCGCGGGTGAAATGAAGCACGGACCGATTGCCCTTATTGATGAAAATGTTCCTGTGGTTGTGATTGCCCCTTCCAGAGACCCTTTATTCGAAAAAACACTTTCCAATGTACAGGAAACGGTCGCACGCGGGGCCAAAATCCTGTTGTTTTCCGATGCAAAAGGGGCGCAGAGAATGCAGGATATTGCCACATGGACGGTGGAATTAGGTGATATTCATCCCTTTATTGCGCCCATTCTTTATACTATCCCTGTTCAGTTGCTATCTTACCATGTGGCTGTTGCCAAAGGGACGGATGTTGATCAGCCGCGTAATCTGGCAAAATCCGTTACGGTGGAATAATGCCCATATCTGAAAGGCCTCTTTCCCCTGTTGTCTGGCTCTGGATTCCTGTGATTGGGATGCTTGTCCAACTTATTCTGGAAGTTACTTTCGACGGACAGACCTTGTCGAAAATCCATTCTGAAAATGGCCCCCATGAAACACTGCAATTTATTATTATGGCGGTTGGTGTGGTTTTCTCTGTAAAAGCTTTATTTTCAAAGGCTGTTAATAGTTACTTTTTAAAGTTCTGGTTCTTTTTAGCAACATGCGGCTGTTTGTATGTTGCGGGTGAGGAAGTGAGCTGGGGGCAACATATCTGGGACTGGGCAACGCCTCAATACTGGAACCAGATGAATGATCAGGGAGAAACCAACCTTCACAATACCAGCTCATGGCTGGATCAGAAGCCGCGCCTTGTTTTACAAATTGGGATTATCTTTGGAGCGCTTATTTATCCTATTTTAAAGAAAAAAAATATATTCGAATTACCAAGTAATTTGGATTTTATCATGCCCTCTCCGAAACTGGCAGTAATTGCATTGTTCGTGCTCGTGCCACAAATAATAGAAAAAATATTCGAAATTTTTGATGTTGTTATTTTTGCACGCTTTAGCGAAGTGCAGGAAATATATATCTTCTATTTTGTTGTTTTATATGTGTTTATTTTACACCGTAAAATAAAATTACAAAAAAATACTTGATTTTTTTTATGAATTAATATCTACTTACGACATACCAAATAAAGAATAAAAAACGCAACCGCTGAACAAAGTGGCTTGCTGAACGGGGTAATAATAAGTATGAACCAGTTTAAAAAGCTGGGTGCTCCATGGCCGCCACGCGGTTGGAAACCCTTAGACGTGATTACCGATTATAAAGGGCAGACGCTGTCAAAAGACCCGCGTACAGCTAAGGTTACAGGCATTTCATTTATTATAGAACCAACGGCTTTGCAGGCACGTGACCGTCACAATATATATGCGTACAGGATCAATATTGCGGGGTGGGAATATAATATTCAAAATGAAAGCCGTGAATTTCCAATTTTATCTTTTACCGTTCGTGACCGGATAGATCGCTATCTGCCTAAGGAATATTATCTTGAAGATATCAAGTCTAAATCCCGTCCGATCCGTGTGACTGAACGTTCCGCCCACCGTGCCGTTTCCGCAGCGGTATTTATTATCAAGCAAATTAATACGGATGCGATTGTGGATACGGACAGAGTGTTGAGATTGTATAAAATTCATCCATCGCAACGCAGTCTCTATGACATTGACAACGTGCGGGCAGATTCACTCCACTGCGGTTTACCTTATGGGGGACTGTATAATAGTGATCAGGATAAAGCCTGAAGCGTGATGCTTAGGCTTTATTATCCTCATTCTCACCATCGTCGTCGTCATCATCAAGATCGTCTAAATCGTCGTCCAGATCGTCATCAAGGTCATCAGGATCATCATCGATGGTCAGGGTTGTATCATCATCATCGTCGTCATCATCATCAAGATCATCTTCGACATCATCTAGACTGACAATATCATCATCGGCATCGATGTCTTCAATTTCATCATCTTCGTCGTCAGCGGCAGGTTTCGTGACTTCTTTAACAGGTTTGATGTCCTCTACGGCTGCGCGGCCACGACGGGCTTTTACCTTTGTTTCCCCTGTGAATTCAGTATTACAAGACGGACAAATGATAGGATTCTTATCCATATCGTAAAAACGCATACCACAATGCATACAAATACGTTTTAACCCTTTTGACATCTTATCAGCTCCTTAAGTCCCTAAATTATTCTTACGCTTTTAACTGCCCTATTTTTACAGGGAAGTCAAAACGATATGCAAAAAATTTACATTTCTTTTTTATGTATAAAAGGAGCTATATCCTGCAAGAAAATTAAGGCTAAGCGTAGACCTGAAACCTGTTCCGCTATAAACTGTGAATCGGAATTTTAACACTCACCTATCCGGAGGCTCTTGATGCAAACCCCTGTTGTACTATGCGGTTATAAACGCTCCCCTTTTACTTTTGCCAATAAGGGGGCACTGGCCAAAACCCGCCCTGATGATATGGCGGCCGCCGTTATTCAGGCATTGATTGCCGAAACAGGGGCTAAGGTCGAGGATATTGAAGATTTGCTGATGGGATGTGCCTTTCCCGAAGCCGAACAGGGCTTTAATTTAGGCAAGATTGTCGGTCAGCTAGCCGGTTTGCCGAACAGTGTTGCAGGGGCGACGGTTAACCGCTTTTGCGGCTCTTCCATGACCACAATCCAGATGGCCGCAGGCTATATCCAAATGGGCGCCGGCGAGTTGTTCGTTTGCGCCGGCGTGGAATCCATGTCCCGCATCCCGATGGGCGGATTTAACCCAATGCCCAATCCGGCCATGATGAAAGAAGAAGTCTGTCCTGCCGCTTATATTGGCATGGGTGAAACGGCAGAAAATCTGGCCAAAAAATATAAAATAGACCGCGATACCCAAGAAGAATTTGCGGTGGAGTCCCAGACCAAGGCGGCAAAGGCACAATCGGCAGGTTCTTTTAAAGATGAAATTGTTGAGATTGACGGCGTAACCGAAGATGGTTGTATTCGTGAAGGAACAACGAAGGAAGCCCTTGCCGGGTTGCGTCTTGCCTTTGATGAAAACGGAACGGTTACGGCCGGAACGGCGTCCCCGTTAACGGATGGCACGGCGGCCGTTCTGGTTGCCTCCGAAGAATATGCAAAGAAAAATAATCTGCCTATTCTGGCGCGGATTAAATCTGTGAGTGTGGCAGGATGCGATCCGGCTATTATGGGTATAGGCCCAGTACCGGCCACTCAAAAGGCGCTGGCACGCGCTAACGTTAAAATGGAAGAGATTGATATTATCGAACTGAACGAGGCGTTTGCCGCACAATCCCTTTCCGTTGTGCATGATTTGAAAATCGATCAATCCAAATTGAACTTGGATGGCGGCGCTATTGCCATTGGCCACCCGCTGGGTGCTTCAGGCGCGCGGATTACCGGAAAGCTTGCCAGCCTTATGCAGCGGGAGAAGAAAAAACTGGGTCTTGCGACCATGTGTATCGGAGGCGGCCAGGCAACGGCGATTATACTGGAATCAGTTTAATGGACGACACGGACATCAGAAAAATCAAGGAACGCAACGAAAGGGTTGAAGGTGATAAAGCATGGGAAACCTCATGGATGCGCCGCCTTTCCATTGCGGTCATGACCTATGTGATTGCCGCTTTTTATATGAAAAGCGCCGGATTCCCTGATCCCTTTTTGGGCGCGTTTGTCCCCAGTGGCGGTTATCTACTTTCGACATTGTCGTTACCGTTTATCAAGAAATTTTGGATAGAAAATATTTATAAAAAGCAGGAGTCGTAAATGACAATCAATAAAGTTGCCGTGATTGGTGCCGGTGTAATGGGAAGCGGGATTGCTGCGCAGATTGCGAATGCCGGGGTTCCTGTCGTGCTGCTCGATATCGTGCCAAAAGACGCGCAAGACAGGAATGCCATTGCCAAGGGAGCGGTTGCAAAAATGTTAAAAGCCGATCCTGCGCCGTTCATGTCGAAGCGTAATGCCAAATTGATCGAGGTCGGCAATCTGGAAGATGATTTAGAGAAGCTTGGGGATTGTGACTGGATTGTTGAGGTGGTGTTAGAAGATATAAAAATCAAACACGCTACCTATGAAAAAATTCAAAAGCACCGCAAAAAAGGCTCAATCGTCACATCCAATACTTCTACAATCCCGCTCGAAAAACTGGCGGAGGGGCAGCCTGCGGATTTTGTCAAAGATTTTATGATCACGCATTTTTTTAATCCGCCGCGTTATATGCGCCTGCTGGAAATTATCACGAGCGATAAAACCGATGAAAAGGCCGTGGAAACCATTACAGAATTTTGTGATGTCCGTTTGGGCAAAGGGGTGGTGAAATGTAAAGATACGCCGGGATTTATTGTGAACCGTCTGCTGGTTTTCTGGATGCAAACGGCGCTGAATGTTGCCATTGAAGATAAGGTGCCACTGGAAGTGGCCGATGCTGTCATGGGCAAACCAATCGGTGTGCCGAAAACGGCTGTCTTTGGTTTGATTGATCTTGTCGGCGTGGATTTGATGCCGTATCTGGCAACTTCCATGCTTTCCAGCCTGCCCGAAGATGATGAATATAGAAACATCTATCAAGATTACCCGTTTGTCCATCAGATGATCGAGACGGGATATAATGGCCGTAAAGGCAAAGGGGGGTTTTACCGTCTGAACCCCGAGGCGGCCAAAGGAGATAAGGAAAAACAAACGCTGGAACTTGATCCGGAAAAATTCGATGAAAGTCAGTACCGCAAAAGCGATAAACCAAAGCTGGACTCTGTAAAGGCCGGTAAAAAAGGCTTGCGTGCCGTTGTCGAAACGCAGGATGAAGGCGGGCAGTATGCCTGGAAAGTATTGAGCCGCACGCTGGCTTATGCCGCTTCGCTTGTGCCGCAAATCGCCGATGACATTGCCGCCGTGGATGAAGCCATGCGGTTGGGCACAAACTGGAAAAAAGGCCCGTTCGAGATGATTGATGATCTAGGTCCGAAATGGTTTGCGGATAAGTTGCGCGTTGAAAAGCTGGATGTCCCCGAACTTTTAGAGGCAGTAGGCGAGGGCACTTTTTATAAAGTGGAAGATGGCAAGCTTCATTATTTCGGGACCGATAAAAATTATCATGAAATTCAGCGGCCTGAGGGAGTCTTGCTGTTACGCGATATCAAACTGGGTAGTGAGCCGGTGATTAAAACGGCGAGCGCGTCTGTCTGGGATATTGGGGATGGTGTGCTTTGTGTTGAATTTACAGGAAAGATGAATGCGATTGATGATCAGGTGTTCGCCGCCTACCAGCAAACTATTAAAATGATCGGGGATGGTAAGGGTGATTATCAGGCCATGGTTATTTATAATGAAGGCTCTCATTTTTCCGCTGGGGCGAATTTGGGGCTTGCGCTATTTGCGATGAATATTGCCATGTGGCCGCAAATCGAAGAACTGGTGGTCGGGGGTCAGAAAATTTATAAGGCGCTTAAATATGCGCCGTTCCCTGTGGTCAGTGCGCCAAGCGGTATGGCTCTTGGCGGCGGCTGCGAAATTTCCCTTTATGCGGATTATGTACAGGCTCATGCCGAAACCTATACCGGTTTGGTAGAGGTCGGGGTCGGTGTGCTTCCCGCCTGGGGTGGTTGCCGTGAAATGTTGCTGCGTTACAAGGAAGAAGAACGCCAAAATTATGATAAAGCAACGGATGGAAAACAACTTTGGTTCTCCCCCAAGGAAACACCGATGGGCGCCGTGCGTAAAACGTTCGAGCTTATAGCGATGGCAACGGTGGCCAAATCGGCGCAAGAAGCCAAAGAATATAAATATCTGCGCGAGAGTGACGGCATTACTATGAACCGCGATCGCTTGTTATTTGATGCCAAGGAAAAAGCGCTTGAAATGGCGAAAGATTACACGCCACCGGAGCCGGTGGAAGAAATACGCCTGCCTGGGCCGACAGGGAAACTGGCGCTGGATATGGCTGTTGCGGATTTGCGTAAATCAGGCAAGGCAACACCGTATGATGTAGTGGTTTCCGGTGCGGTCGCCAATGTTTTAACCGGCGGCGAAAAAGCGGATTGGACAACTCCCCTTCATGAAGAAGATATCTTCAAGCTGGAACGGGAAGAATTTATGCGTCTTGTCCGTATTGAAGGCACACAAAGCCGCGTTGAACATATGCTTGAAACAGGCAAGCCGTTACGGAACTAATCTGCTGTTATTTTCATCATAAATTTCTGAACGGATTGCTGGATGGCTTGTTGTATTTCCGCTGACGAAGCCGGTGTTTCTGCGTGGTTTAGATCTGCATCACACTCTGCGCAACTCATTAAACCGCCATCGATAACCACAAGATTTTGAATCCCGTGTGACTCCATGAACTGGCAGGCCGTTTCCGCCCGCGGACCTGCTTTACACAACACATAAAGCGGTTTTGTACTATCCTCCCTGATTTCAGAAATTTTCTGTAGCCCTAATTCGTGCAATGGAAGATGAACACTGGGATAGCGCAGGCTTAGAGAATTTCTTTCCACATCGCTCCTGATATCAAGAACAAGAATATCATTATCCTTTTTAATCAAATTCATAAAATCATCGGCACGGATGGATTGGCTCATAAACTTTCTCCTCTTAATGAAAAAAGCGGGCAATATTGCGCCCGCTTTTAATATTATTCGTTATCAGGTTTCTTATTTTGAAATCTGTGTAAATTGTGGTTCGGCACTGCGCATGACGGGTGTGTCATCAATAACCGGTTCCGGCGCAGGCTCTGGCATGGGCTCAGGTTCTGGGACAGGCATTGGCTCCGCTTCCGGCGCAGGAATTATAACAGGTTCCTGTTTTACCACTACTCTATGATGGGCGCGGGCTGTCCGTTCTTCTGTGTACGGGCCGCCGCGGTTACATTCGTCCAGTTCCTGATTACAGGACGGTAAACCACCGCAAGCACTTAAAAGGGCAGTTGTTCCTGTTATCAGTAATAATCCAAAAATCTTCTTCATGATGTTGTCCTTATTCTTATGTTAAGAAGCAGCGTTACGGCCTCTACTTTATAAGAAAAACAAGCCTTTAACAAGACAAGGGACAAGAAACTCACCGTTTATCGCTCAGATATCTTCTTTCAAGATGTTTTAAAAGTGTATCAGGCTGGATCTCCCTGCCGGTAATATCGCTGACGGTTTTCAATGGTCCTTGCTTGTGGCCGATTTGGCAGACATTTTCTTTGACCCAGTTTCCAATATTTTTAAATTGCCCTTTTTGAATTTGCGCTGGCAAATTATCAACACTTTCATAGAGTGTGGCATGCATTTCGGCTGCCATGATATGTGAGAGGGTATTGGTAGGAATAAAACCAAAACGCCCGGTAAACCAGTCAGGGTTTTGCAATGCCCCTTCGGCAAAATCTTTAGGCGCACTGCCTAAAAGCTGTTTGCTCTCTTCATTCCATCGTTCTGGAATGTCCTGTACTTTCATCCCGTCATTAATCAGATCGCGTTCAATACGGTAGCGTAAAATATCATGGAATATTTTGCTGAGCTCATCTGCTTCATTACGGACCAAAGTCGGGTTAATGACTTTTTTTAACTGGTACAGATTTTCCGGCTCAAAAGATTTATTTTTAAACTGCCTGAAGACTCCTTCGGCCCGCACGGAAATAAAATCAAAAAATTGCGGGGTGCGACCGATAATTGTTTCATAAAACATGCTTAAAGCATTCAGCATGATGGCACCCTGATCTTGTCCGACAGGCTGGCTGCGCCAGTCTTGTGGCAGATTTTGGTAGTAAAGACCGCGGGCACCCTGATACAGCGTATCTTCGAGTGAATCCAAAAAATTCGTATTGTTGCCGCATCTTACCAATACCCTGACATCATCAGGATTTCCGCCCGTCATGGGCGAAAGGTTAGAGACATACAGCCCGCCTTTTTCAAAATCAAATCCCATTAGTTCAAGGATGGTTTTGTTTAGCCACATCTGGTCTTTTTTGCTGAAAGTTCCGTCTAGGGGCAAAGGCGGGGGGCGGTTTTTTTGTTTGTCTTGTGCTTTTTTATAAAGACCTGATAACGGTTTGAGCAAAGCTTCATATAGCTCATCCATCTGGCGGGAACTGATATCACTGGCATACCCTATCAGCAGGGCGCGGTAGGGTGTTGCTGTCTCAAATTTCTTTTGTTTTAATTCTGCAATTTTACGGTAAAGATCGACAACTTTTTCAATCTGCGGTGCGGCGGTCTCCCAGCTGTTTTCCCGCAGGGCATTGGCATGACAGCGCCTGCCTTCATTGGACGCCTGAACGGAAGCAATATAAAGATCGGGCGGCAGAGCGGATAAGTGTGAATGAATGCGCCGCATTTCAACCAAATTGGCTTTGTCCCACTCATTCCAGTCATCCGGATTTCTGGCAGCGTCATTTTCTACCTGGTCCAGCAATTTGCTGACTGTTGGTGTGGTTGTTTCTGCATAAATACGCTTCGCAATAGAAGCGATATCATGCATGCGCCGTTGGAGGCTGCCGACAGGCATGGCCGTCATCATATCCACGGCAAGGGTATTGCGGATAGAGAACATAGCGTTCAAATTCGCAAAATAAAATTTTAATTCATTATAGCCACTGGCCGGTGCGGCAACGCTTTTCAGCTTGCCGGTATCAGTTTTTGAATCGCTCATAAGGTTTTTCCCTTGATATATATCGTCTTACCCAAGGGTATCAGTTTCCGCTAAACGGGTTAAGAATGATTTAAGATTGCGCCCCTATAATAAAAGAAAAGGCGATAAGAAATGTTCTGGAAAAAAAAGAAAAAACAGCCCCAAAAGCCCAGCCGTGAGGACATACTCAGGCAGGCAAAAGCCACAGCAGCAGCCAAACGTGAGGAAATAGGCGAGGATACGCTGGAGGCGATCCGCGATGCGCTAATGAAGAAGGAAAATTCACCGATGGCACAGGCCAAACGGCGTATTATTGAGTCAGATGAAGAGAAAGTGCGCGATCATTTGAAATATATGCTTGCAGATAAGGAATAGAAACAAGGGCGTTTTTACCCTATAATTAAGTCTCTTAAGGTACCAAATCCACTATTTTACGAAAGAAAATCAATGCCTATTTATAAAGCACCGATGGAAGATATAAAATTTGTTCTGCATGATGTGCTAAAAGCAGAAACCCTGACAGAAATTCCGGGCTTTGAAGAAGCAACACCGGATCTGATTGATCAGATTCTCGAAGAAGGAGCCCGGCTGTGTGAAGAGGTATTATTTCCCTTGAACCAGAGTGGCGATGAAGAAGGCTGCACTTTTAAAGACGGGGAAGTTACTACCCCTAAAGGATTTAAAGAGGCCTATGATGCCTTTACTCAAGGGGGCTGGTGCGGTGTGTCTGCAGACCCTGAATTTAATGGTATGGGTTTGCCGATGTTGGTCAATACCGTTATGCAGGAAATGATCTGCTCTGCCAATTTTTCTTTCGGTATGTATCCCGGATTATCCCAAGGCGCTTATGAAGCTTTGCATCATTTTGGCACGCAGGAACAAAAAGAAACCTACCTACCAAAACTGGTGAGCGGTGAATGGTCTGGAACCATGTGCCTGACAGAATCGCATTGCGGGACCGATCTTGGCTTAATCCGCAGCAAGGCGGTGCCCAATGATGATGATTCTTATAATATTACCGGAACAAAAATATTTATTTCTGCCGGGGAGCATGACCTCACAGAAAATATTATTCACTTGGTTTTAGCCAAGCTACCGGATGCGCCGGATGGGGTAAAAGGTATTTCCTTGTTTGTTGTGCCGAAATTCCTGCCCGAAGATATGTCCAGAAACCCAATTAATTGTGGTTCTATCGAACATAAAATGGGTATTAAGGCTTCCAGTACTTGTGTGATGAATCTTGAAGAGGCCAAAGGCTGGCTTGTTGGGGAAAAACACAAAGGTCTGAAGGCCATGTTTGTGATGATGAATGCGGCGCGCCTTGGTGTTGCCATGCAAGGGCTGGGCATTGCCGAAGTATCACATCAAAATGCAGTGGCTTATGCCAAGGACAGGGTGCAGATGCGGGCGCTGGACGGGGCTAAATATCCGGATAAGCCGGCAGACCCGATTATTGTCCATCCTGATGTGCGCCGTATGTTGCTGACCTCCAAAGCTTTTTGTGAAGGCGCGCGCGCACTGTCTTACTGGGTTGGAAAAAACCTTGATGTCTCACTGCATCATCAAGATGCGGATGAGCGTAAAAAGGCTGATGACCTTGTGGCTCTCCTGACTCCTATTGTCAAAGCTTATCAAACCGATATGGGGTTCGAAGTCTCTTCGCTCGCCATGCAGGTCCATGGCGGACATGGCTATATCTGGGAATATGGTGTGGAACAGTATACCCGGGATGCCCGTATTGCGATGATTTATGAAGGGACCAACGGAATTCAGGCGCTTGACCTTGTCGGACGTAAAATGGGCGCGCATCTGGGCCGTTATTTACGCCGTTTCTTCCATCCTGTTAGTCAGTTTATTGAAGAAAATCAGGCCAATGCCGATTTGCAGGAATTTTTATTCCCGCTGGCAAAATCTTTTGCCAAATTGCAACAATCAACCGCCATTATCGCCCAAAAAGGCATGAAAAACCCGAATGAAGCGGGCGCCGCGTCCGTGGATTATCTGCGCCAGTTTGCCTTGGTCGCGATGGGCTATATGTGGATTCAAATGGTGCAGGTTGCCAAGGAGAAAATAGATAGTGGTGAAGGTAACCAGGATTTTTATAAAACAAAAATTAAAACCGCGCGCTTTTTCTTTGCGCGTATGTTGCCCGAAGCTGACTGGCATTTTAAAGCGGTCATGGCTGGCGCCGAAAGCCTGATGGGGCATGATGAAGGTGAGTTTTAAGGATGCCCACTCTACAAGTTAGGTGATGGGGTAAAGCCTATCGTGATTTGCCCGTTTGGGTCCCATGACTGTGAACTCTCATATCCGACTCTTGCTGCCCAAAGGCCTGCCTGTTCGCGTGCAACCATTCTGACACCGCAAGCCAGTGAATGACAATTACCAACGGCTGTTGTGTATACTGATGTAATGTGATTGTTGCTATGCTCCAGTTGCCAGCCCACATAATATTGCAATCTTTCCAGATGATACCAGGAGCTCACAAGATTGAGGGATCTTATAGAATGGCCTTGTTCGGATAGCTCTTCGATGACTTCGGTGACAGCGCGGGCATTGCCGCGGGTGGTTAAGGCATGGCTTTCAAAAACCAGCCGGTCATAACATTGTTCAGGGACGGCAACATGGGCAGCATTCATAACAGCCTGCGGGCTTGATGAAATACCACTGATTAATAAAAACCCTTTGGTTTCTCGGCATGATCGGGCAAAGGCGGTTAAGGCTTCTTGCACACGCCCTGATCCGCCTGTGACCACCACGGTCAAATCTGCCAATAACAAGCGCTCAGGTGATGTAGCCTCATAAGAAGGGGTACAACCTGCCACTAGACCGGCAAGGGCTAGTTTTCTGACCAAAGACGACATATAACTACTCATATAACGTAACGCAAAATATGTAGGATTGTTTACATAATTGATTAATATAGTCAATCAGAATCAGTTAAAAGAGTTTAACGAGGCACGCCGACAAAGCGGTGACAGCCTTGCCTTCGTGCCTACCATGGGGGCGTTGCATGACGGCCATTTATCGCTGGTGGAGGAAGGCTTTAATCGAGCGGATCAGGTGATTGTGAGTATTTTCGTCAATCCCACGCAATTTGCGCCGCATGAAGACCTCGATAAATATCCCCGCACCATTGAGGCCGATATGGCAAAACTGGAACAGCGGGGTGTGGAGGCCGTCTGGTTACCATCGGTGGAGGATATATATCCGCATGGTCAGATTACGGATGTGCATATTGATGGCATTACACAGCCATTGGAAGGCGAATTCAGGCCTGGCTTTTTTGATGGCGTAACAACTGTCGTCAAAAGGTTATTCGATGCAGTGCAGCCTGATAAAGCGCTGTTTGGCGAAAAAGACTTTCAACAGTTACAGGTTATAAAAAAGATGGTACGTGAGCTTTCCTTGCCGGTTGAGATTATTGCCGTGCCGATTGCCCGTGATGAAAATGGTCTGGCTTTGTCTTCACGCAATATCTATTTATCGGACGATGAGTATAAAATTGCCATGATGCTAAATAAAATTCTGCAGACGCTGGCGCAACAGGACATAACAGAAGAACAAGCGCGCAATGCATTAATAAAAGCCGGATTTGATAAAGTAGATTATTGTACCTGCCGGAATTCTGATGATTTTGGCATAGAAAATCCGGACCGTGCGCTGGCGGCGGTCTGGTTGGGGCAAACAAGGCTTATTGATAACCGATCAATGGCAGCCTAAAATGAAGAATGAATCGGCAAAGGAGAAAACATGTCTTTAGAAACAGTAACACAAGCAATTAAAACCAAAATGGCGTTAGCCTCCGGCCTGGATGCGAAGGTCAAATTTGATTTTGGTGATGACGGCCTTATCTTTGTAGATGCTACCCAGACACCGCCTGAAGTTTCCCATGAAGATAACGAGGCCGACTGCACATTAAAATGCTCGATAGAAACATTCAAAGGTTTCATGGAAGGGACACAGGATCCGACCATGGCCTTTATGATGGGAAAGTTAAAGGTGAAGGGTTCCATGGGGCTTGCCATGAAACTGAACAGCATTATCGAAGATTAGATAATAAAAAACCCCGCTATAAAATAACGGGGCTTCTTTTTTATCAAGGTAAACGTCCTAGGCGGCAGCGTTTACATTGTCTTTCATGATTTTCATGTAATCGTGACTTTTGTGTAAAGTCTCTTGTTGCTTTTTAAGGGCAACACGCGTTTCCGGTGCAAGATCATCATTGGCAATTGCATCATCAATGCTGTGAAGGCAGCGATCTTCCGCTTCTTCAAGGCTGGTGATCAGTGATTCATCAACATTCGGGGAGAGCGCGGCTCGTACTTTGCCCCAAACTTCTCCGGCCTGTCCGGCAAAAGTGTTATCGGCTTCAGGATCGCCCCCTTTTTGACTGATATAATTTTGCAGTTCAATCACAACGCTTTTATGAAGTTGCTCATAATCTTTGAAAATACTTTTTACAGTCGGGCTTTCGGTTTTTTCCTGCGCATCGTGATAAAAGTCACTGGCATCCTTGTTAATATCAATAATCTTACTGACTTCATCTAAATCTTTGTCTGACATATCAAATTCTCCTTTATCTCTGTATGTAGTTAACAAACACTTGAAAAAGGATTTTGTTCCAAAAAAAACCGCCCCTAAGGGGCGGCTTTGGTGTCAGTTATAAATTCTGGTTTAGAATTTGTATGTCAGGCCCACGGCAACAATACCGACATAGCCGTCTGTATCGGCGCTGATATCTGATCTGGCAATGGCCGGCGCCGAGGCATTTCTGTTGACGTTGATCGTACCGTCTTCTACATCGATATAAGTAGCAGCAAAATCAAGATCCAGTTTGTCATTGACCTTGTATGTCGCGCCGCCGCTGAACCAGTTTCTGTCACCATCCGGTGTTCTGGAGGTTCTGAACTGATCTGTTGTCGGGGTTTCATCAAACTGGTAACCCGCACGGACTGTCCAACGGTCATTAAGATCGTGTTCCGCCCCAATCGCAAAGGCCCAGGTGTCCTGATAATCCTGTACAATCGGGTCAGGGTCTACAGCGCCAGTATCGGATATTGCATCAATATCTTGAAAATTGCTCCATCCAAACCATGTTGCCTGTCCCATGATACGAGTTCTTGGTGTAATATCATGGGCAATCCCAAAGGTCGCTAAATCCGGCAAATCTAAATCAGCGGATCCTGCAACATCGAAATTGGAGGCTGTCCCATTCACGAAGCTGATTCTGCCATCAAGTTCATGGCTGATGCCTGAACGGTAATGCAGGCCGATTTCCGTGCCCTGAACAGGTTCTAACAATAGCCCGATATTATATCCAACGGTCCAGTCATCCCCTTTCAGGGTGCTGACGCCTTCGCCTGTACCTGGGTTGGCAATAGATTTCAATTCTGCATCGGCATACTGGATATCAATACCCCCACCGATAGATAACCATTCGGTTGCCTGAACAGCCAAAGAGGGCTGAATATTAATTGTTTTAAGGTCTGTTTCAGTTGAATCAAAACGGCCAAACCATGTTTCGCCGTAATCACTTCCCAGACCAAATGGCGCTGTCACGCCGATACCTGCCCAGACAGTATGGTTTTGAATATCAAGCGGCGTTACGGCATATAAGTTTGGTATAGGGGTAGGATCGTATGGGTTCCCACCGTCATCCGTTCCGACGGCCGCGCCAAAAGGAACGGTAGTGCCTGTATCTGTCAGGTCGGCCTTGGGTAATAGAAGGTGAACACCGGCATTAATTTGTGAGCCTTCAAGTTTTGTCATTCCGGCAGGATTGAAATAAAGCGTGGAAGCATCATCAATTGATGTTGTGGAGCCTGAAAAAGCATATCCCAAGCCTTTTACCGATTGTTCCTGAATATAGAAACCGGCGGCTTGTGCGCTTTGAGATGTGCAGAATAAAAGAGAAGCCGTAAGGCCAGCGTAGGCAAGATGTTTAATTTTCATGAAAGAGACTCCTGTTGGACGGATGAGATTATTTAATTAATTCTTGGCCAAATCATCTCATAAATCAGGGAGTCTGTAAATCGGATTACATGTATTGCTTTATAGTGTTTGTCATATCATCTGCAGTATCGTCTGTTTTGAAGATGCGGATGAGATTATTATCGGGATCAAGGAAATAAATAAAAGAAGAATGATCCACGGTATAATCATTCATGCCTTCTTCTTTTACTTTGGCGGCATAAATTTTATAGGCTTTCTTGACGGTTTTAATTTGTTCCGGTGTGCCTGTCAGGCCTATAAGACGGGGATGGAATAATTCCACATATTGTTTCATTGTCTCTACTGTATCGCGCTCAGGGTCTACGGTAATGAAGATCGGTGTAATCTCTTCTCCCTTATCACCCAGTAATGTCAGGGCCTGTGACATTTTTTGTAATTCAGTGGGGCAAATGGCAGGGCAGTAAGTAAAGCCAAAATAAATCAGACGGTATCGGTCTGCATAATCATCCTGTGTGACGGTTTCACCATCCTGATTCACCAGCGTGAAGTCACCACCAAAATTTTTGGAAACAATGTTAGGCTGCGTTTTTTCGCTCTGGTTGATGAGTCTTCCGTTTTCTTCATCCTGAATTTGATAGGCCGCAATCGCAGCGGCGACGGCCAGTGATATAAAGACAATCGTGAATGTTTTGAGAAGACGTTTTTTCATCCTGCGTTTATAGCGCAGGATGAAAATGTTTTAAAGCACTGTTAGCATTTCTGCGACCAATGGATGACGGACAATATCTTCTTGCCCCAGACGGCAGACGGCAACGTTCGGCAAAGGGTCCATGCGGTTCATAATATCGCTCAGTCCTGATACCCCTTCCAGCAAGTCACTTTGATCCGGATCGCCGGTGACAATCATAGTGGAATGCCAACCAAGACGTGAGAGAAGCATCTTCAATTGGCCGTAAGTACAGTTCTGGGCTTCGTCGATCACAATGTAGGAATTATTAAGGGTACGGCCGCGCATAAAACCGACAGGGGCAATTTCAATCGTACCGTCATCCAGTAAGTGCCGGACTTTTTTGCCACCCATGCGATCGCCTAACGCATCATATAGGGGGCGCAGGTAAGGCGCCATTTTTTCATCCAGACCGCCGGGAAGATAGCCCAGTGATTCACCTGCTTCCATCGCAGGACGGGACAGAATAATGCGCTCTACTTCGCCTTTTTCCAAAGCTTCGACGGCCTTGGATATCGCAAGGTAGGTTTTCCCTGTCCCGGCAGGGCCGACAGCCAAGGTGAGGTTATATTCATCAATCGCCTTCATCAATTCGGCCTGTCCGGCAGAGCGCGGTTTGATATTCTTCACATATTTTTTATCCCGCCGACCGTCAATCGCATCATCGAGCGGATGCCAGTCATTCTGCCCCTTCTCATATTTTGATCCGCCGTTCTCATCAAAAAATGGATTAACCACATTGCTGTGATGGCGGGTATTTTTACGAGATTTCTTTGACATGGAGGACTCCTTTGCTGTCATGGGTTAAGAAAACAAAAAAGCCGCTAGCGAACGCTGCGGCTGGTAAAAAACAAAAAACTTTTTAGGGCTGGGCGGCGATTTCCGCCCGCTGGGATAAATTCAGTATATCTTTCAGTGCATATAATCAAGGAGAACCCTTGGTTGATCATCAATACTGACAACACTATACCATAAATCTGGCAGGAGTTGAATAATTTCTACAAAAAAAGGATTTTATTCGCTGTTTTATACGGTCATAAAAAAAGCCTCCTGATTTCAGGAGGCTTTTAAGTAGAGAAGCGATCGGAAAAAAACTATTCAACAGCCTTGATGCTGTCGGTACGCACCACTTTACCATCGGCGGTAACATGTTTTGGGGCGAAGGTCTCTTCGGCAAAGACATCTTCCCAGCTTCCTTGCGTGGAGGCTTTTGAATATTCCGTTGCGCGGTTTTCAAAGAAATTTGTATGCTCTGCCCCGTTTAACATTTCATCCATCCACGGCAGCGGGTTTTTCTCCACGCCGTAAATAGGATCAAGATTTAACTGTTGTAAACGACGGTCACCGATAAAGCGGATATATTGTTTTACATCTTCCGGCGTCATGCCTTCGATTTCCCCCATTTCAAAACAAAGATCGATAAACGCATCTTCATGTTCTACGGTGATTTTACAACAGTCGGTAATTTCTTTCTTCAACTCATCATCCCAGATGTCTTTGTTCTCGTTGATGAAGCTGTTAAAGAGTTTGATCATCGACAGGCAGTGCAAGGTTTCATCGCGCACGGACCATGTAACGATTTGTCCCATGCCTTTCATTTTATTGAAACGCGGGAAGTTCATGAGAATGGCAAAGGAGGCAAATAAGGCCAGACCTTCCGTAAACGCGCCGAACATCGCCATTGTTTTGGCAATATCGCGGCGGTTGTCCATGGAGACATCCTGCATGTAATCAAACTTGTCTTTCATTTCCTTGTAATCAAGAAAAGCAGAGTATTCGATTTCAGGCATGCCGATTGTATCCAGCAGGTGGGAGTATGCCGCAATATGAACGGTTTCAATATTGGAGAAAGCGGAAAGCATCATCTGGACTTCAACCGGGCCGAAGACCTGCGAGTAATGCTTCATGTAACAGTTATTCACTTCGACGTCTGCTTGTGTAAAGAAACGGAAAATTTGTGTCATCAGGTTCTTTTCCGATGGAGTCAGGTTCTTTTTCCAGTCGCGAACATCTTCGGCCAATGGCACTTCTTCAGGCAACCAGTGAACGCGCTGCTGTGTTAACCACGCTTCATAACACCATGGGTACAAGAAAGGTTTATAAATATGACGTTCTTGTAAAAGTGGTGAGTCGGTCGCGCCGATATCACTGGTAATGGCGGCTCTTTTTTCTTCACGGACGGTTCCCATAATATTGCTCCTATTAGCGTTAAAAATTTTAAAACGATTCTGATTTCCTTAATTTTAGGGGCTGAGAGGATGAATCCGAGTCAATGAATCGATTCGTCCACAGCTTTCAAATAAAGCAAAAGAAGAAGAGAATTGGACCGTTTCGCCTTAAGGTATCAATCTGCCCTATAGTATGGTTTTTTAATTTTTAAAGACTTGATCTGTAACCAAATATAGCAAAAATCGAATGATGATTTATCTATAAGCTGAGGAATAAAGAAAGAACGCCTATGTCCCAACCATCACAATCCTATACCGATATTAAGGAATATTACGGGGAAACGTTAAAATCATCCGACGATTTAAAAACCGGCGCATGTTGCACTGCCGATTCAATGCCGCCCCCTGTACGCAGAGCGTTGAAAAATGTACATGAGGAAGTCATCGAAAAATTTTACGGATGCGGCTCCCCCATCCCTTTTAATCTTCCAGGAGCCAGTGTACTTGACCTCGGCTGCGGGAGTGGGCGGGATTGTTATATCCTGAGCCAGATTGTCGGGCCGGAGGGGTTTGTGACAGGTATTGATATGACCGAAGAGCAATTGTCTGTTGCCAACAAACATATAGGCTGGCACATGGACAAGTTTGGTTTTAATGAACCCAATATTGAATTTAAACACGGTTATATCGAAGATTTAAAAACCGCTGGCATCGCCGATAATTCCATGGATCTGGTGGTGTCCAACTGCGTCATTAATTTATCGCCTGATAAGGACAGGGTTTTTTCCGAAATTTTTCGTGTTTTAAAACCGGGGGGCGAACTTTATTTTTCCGATATCTTCGGCAACCGCCGGGTGCCCGAGGCGTTGAAGTCCGACCCCGTCTTGTTAGGGGAATGTTTAAGCGGCGCGCTGTATATTGAAGATTTCCGCCGTCTGCTTGCGCGGCATGATTGTCATGATTACCGCCTGGTGGCACAAAGTGATGTCCCGCTTCTTGATCCGGACATCATCGCAAAGCTTGGTATGATTGATTTTTATTCGCTGACCATCCGTGCTTTTAAGGGGAACTATGAAGATCGTTGCGAAGATTACGGACAGGTCGCCTGGTATAAAGGCACGATTGATCATTGTCCACATTCTTTTATTCTGGATGATCACCATGAATTTAAAACAGGGCAGCCTATGTTGGTATGTGGTAACACCGCGCAAATGTTATCCGGTCCGCGCTATAAAGATCACTTTCGTATCGACGGGGATACAAGCACTCATTACGGCCTTTTTGATTGCGATCCAACACCAAAAGAATCGGTTGGAAAGGCCTTAACAGCAGCAAGTTGCTGTTAACAGGAAATGTAAAAGAGTATGACAGTTTGTTTATATCTTTTTCGTTTTATAAAGAGAGTAAACAATTCCTGTCGTTAGTAATCCTAAAGTAACCCCAAGAGAAATAGAGGCAGGAAATTTATCCAGTCCTAATAGCGGGGTAATAAAGACTTTTGACCCAATAAAAATTAAAATAATTGATATGGCATATTTTAAATAGGCAAATCGTTCGATCATGGCGGAGAGGGCGAAATAAAGAGCGCGTAATCCCAATATGGCAAAGATATTACTCGTATAGACTATAAATGGATCGGTTGTGATAGCAAAAATGGCAGGTACCGAATCGATGGCAAAGACAACGTCTGCCAGCTCGATTGTCACCAAAGCCAGAAATAGCGGGGTAATCGCCCCGACCATTTTTCCTGTTTGATTGTCGGGGATCTTTACAAAAAATTTCTGACCTTGGAGCGGAGCAATACGGAAATGTTTGGAAATGAATTTCACAATAACGCTGTTTTGGATATCCTTTCCATGCTCTCCGGCATCTTTCATTATTAACAGCTTGATTCCGGTAAATATCAAAAATGCAGCAAAGAGATAAAGGACAAATTCAAATTCATGGATAATTGCTACGCCCAGACCGATCATGATGCCGCGCAACACAACTACCCCGAGAATTCCCCAGAATAACACACGGTGCTGGTATTTACGGGGAATATAAAATGCCGCGAACACAATCGACATTACAAATAAGTTATCTATTGAAAGACTTTTTTCAATCACATAGCCGGTCAGAAAATCAAGCCCGCTATCTTGTCCTAAGACATGCCAGAGCCATAAGCCAAAAATCACACTGACGATTATATATCCGCCCGACAGCATAAAGCTTTCTTTGATGCCTATTTCATGCTGGTCCTTATGAAGAAATCCAAGATCAATGATTAATAAAAGACTGACTACAGCGGCAAAAACCAACCAAAGCCATAAATCTTTTCCTAAAAAACTAATATAGAAAAAATCTTCCAACAATTAATCTCCCATTGATATTCTATCAATACAGACGTCTAAAGAATTAGAAAGAAGATTATTAGGGTTCAGGTAAAATAATTTTGTTAATAAAAAATCAGTTGTTTTCAAATAGCTTTAGATATTCACCATATCCTTGTGCTTCCAGATCCTCTTTCGGGATAAACTTCATAGAGGCGGAATTCATACAATAGCGCAGGCCGCCTGCCTCCTTCGGCCCATCGGTAAAAACATGACCCAGATGGGCATCGGTGCTGGCGGATTTGATTTCCGTCCGTTTCATGAACAGGCCGTTATCTTCATGCTCGGTCACGGCATTATCGTTGATAGGTGCTGTAAAGCTCGGCCAACCTGTACCGGATTTATATTTATGGGTAGACGAAAAAAGCGGCGTGCCGTCAATAATATCGACATAAATTCCTTCGGCTTTATTATCCCAGTATTCGTTTTTAAAGGGGGGCTCGGTGCCGCCTTTCAACGTGACCTTTTTTTGCAACGGGGTCAGGTGGTCGGTTGAAAATTCCTTTTTGGTGTCGCTTATAGTTTCACTGGTCATGGGTTTTTCTTCCTCCGTGGGCAGGGCAACAAAATTGGCGGCAACCGCCGTTGTGGCTATCAGGGCAATGCCTGCTAAAATGGCTAAGCTCAGTTTCTTCATATGCTGTTTTCCCAATTATAGCGATTATTATAGCGTATTATTCGCGATGCAGTATGTAAAGGTTACAAAAAAGAACCTCCGGTGAAGGAGGTTCCAGGAGTAGGAGAAGGAAACTGAAAAAAACTCTTAAGGATGAAAAAGGGAGCCGTATGACTCCCTTATATTGTTACTCATTCTACTGACAGCTGAGGCATTCCTCATACTGTGGTTCTTGCGCTTCTAACTCCGGCTCGCGGCCTTCGCTTTCGCGGGTTCTGAGCCAGGAGGCATTACTTTCGGCGCGTTGAATAGATTTGGAACGGCAGTAATAAAGCGATTTCACGCCTTTCTTCCATGCTGTCATGTGAATATTGTGAAGGTCTTTCTTATGCACGTTTGCCGGTAAGAAGACATTCAGGGATTGCGCCTGACACACGAACGGTGCGCGGTCCCCTGCATGTTCAATCAGCCAGGCTTGGTCAATTTCAAACGCTGTTTTAAAGACATCTTTTTCTTCATCGTTTAAAAAGTCCAGATGCTGAACGGAGCCTTCATTGGTGAAGATAGAACTCCAGACATCATCGTTATTTTGTCCCTTTTCTTCCAGCAAGGCTGTTAGGTACTTGTTCTTGACCGGGAAAGAACCGGACAATGTTTTATGCGTATAGGCATTGGCCGCGTTCGGTTCGATGCCGGGCGATGAGCCGCCACAGATAATGGAAATGGACGCGGTTGGCGCAATCGCCATCTTGTTGGAAAAACGCTCCATAATGCCGTAGTCAGCAGCATCCGGACACGCACCACGTTCTTCGGCCAGTTTACGGGAGGCATCATCGGCACCGCGTTTAATGTGTTGGAAAATTCTACGGTTCCAGACTTTGGCCATAACGCCTTCCATCGGAATCATTTTTGATTGAAGGAAAGAGTGGTATCCCATTACGCCGAGCCCGACAGAGCGTTCCCGCATGGCAGAATATTTGGCGCGCTTCATACTGTCCGGCGCTTTTTCAATAAAATCGGAGAGAACGTTATCAAGGAAGCGCATAATATCTTCAATGAATTGCGGGTTGTCCTGCCATTCATCCCATTTATCAAGGTTTAGTGAAGCCAGACAACAAACGGCGGTCCTGTCATTCCCCAGATGGTCCCGTCCCGTTGGTAAAGTAATCTCTGAACACAGGTTGGACATTTTTACATTCAGGCCGGCCATTTTATGGTGGTCTGGAATCGCATCATTCACATGATCGATATAGATAATGTAAGGCTCGCCTGTTTCAATACGGGCGGTTAGCAGGCGAATCCAAAGATCACGCGCGCTGACTTTATCAATTACGCTATTATCTTTTGGTGATTTCAATGCCCATTGCTCATTATTTTCCACCGCCTGCATAAAGCCGTTGGTGACCAGCACCCCTTGGTGCAGGTTCAGGGCTTTACGGTTTGGATCACCGCCTGTTGGACGGCGCATTTCGATGAATTCTTCAATTTCAGGATGCCAGATAGGCAGGTAAATCGCAGCAGATCCGCGGCGTAAAGAGCCCTGCGAAATGGCCAGTGTCAGGGAATCCATCACACGGATGAACGGAACAATGCCCGATGTTTTACCGTTACGACCGACTTTTTCCCCGATGGAACGCACATTCCCCCAGTAAGAGCCAATCCCGCCGCCAAGAGAGGCCAGCCAGACATTCTCGTTCCAAAGGGAAACAATGTCTTCCAGCGAGTCTTGGGTTTCATTCAGGAAACAGGAGATAGGCAGGCCGCGGCTTGTGCCGCCGTTGGATAGAATCGGGGTGGAGGGCATGAACCATAATTTGGAAATATAATCATAAAGGCGCTGGGCATGTTTGGAATCATCGCCGTAATACATCGCAACACGCGCAAAAAGGTCCTGAGGAGCTTCTTCGGGCAGCAAATAACGGTCATAAAGTGTTTCAATCCCGAATTTTGTCAGGTTAGCGTCGCGGGAGCGATCGATCTGGACCCTGTTGCCCCCTTCAATTTGTGCGTAGTCAAACATAGTTTTGCCTCCCCATGGCGTAAGTGAAGAGTCTTCTCTTCATAAATGAGTTTTTGTTCACAATATGTGTATAACTGCTGTGGATGGGCCTGTGGATACGTGTAGATTTAAACCACAACCCCTAGCGGTGTAATAATATAAACATACTATATCTCGTGGGTCTGTCTAGAATAAATTCAGGTTATCCCAACCGCTTATTTTGTTGTCAAAGGCCATATAAGCGTAAAAAAATGTGACTTTTATGCGTGCTTAAGAATTTTGTGACTCTTATCCTCAAAAAATAAAAATTTTAAAAAGAAATAAAATTACAAATATTATCAAAATTTTTGTCGCTGGTGTCGACAATGCAGGAAAGAACCAGCCCGGATTTTAGGCTGGTTCTCTAAGAATCATGATTCGGCTTCAGATAAAAACCGGATTTATCGAATCGATAGGCCGGTAGAACCGTCTGTACGGACACCCACGCCACTGTCGCTGTTGATATCAGCGTCCGCATCAATGTCAGCATCAATATCCGCCCCGGCGCTCGGCTCAATAGTGGAGCGGCTTTCAGTGCGGGTTGTTGTCGATGCGCCTGTATTGCCCGAGGTGCGGGAATATGTATCAGTCTGTGAATCAAAGTCTGTCCGGCTGCGCGCATTCATGTCTGTATCGGCATCAATGCCGGTATCGACGCCCACACCCGTATCAAGGGTTGAACTGGTACCTGCAGACGTTCCGGTGTTAATCCCTGTGGAAGAACTGCCGCTCAAAGATGTATTACCGGCGACTTTGGCTTCTTCTGCCTCATCTTTATCAAAGAAACCTGAAATTTTATTACCTATACTGGCAAAAAATCCCGTTTCTGATTCGGCCTGAACAGATGCTTTGTTGTCCACATCGGCAGAGGCCGGAATGGCGTGCGCGCCCATCGCAGTAGTCATCAGGGCGATTAAGAATGCTTTTTTCATGATATCCTCTCTATAATTTCAAAATCACGTTACTCCTCGCTAACCAGCAGGTTTCAAAAAAGTTCATATTAAATTTAACGAATTGATTCTGTTTTCTTTTCATTTAAACTGGTTTGATCATGAGTTCTTCTATACGCCGTTACCGCCAGACCAAAATCGTTGCTACCCTGGGCCCTGCCTCGGGAGATCCGGATAAAATGCGTGCTTTATTTGAAGCGGGCGTTGATGTTTTCCGCCTGAATTTCTCACACGGCACGCACGAAGCGCATGCCAAGAATGTTGAGACGGCCCGTGCACTGGAAAAGGAAAAAGAATGGCCCATTGCCCTGATGGCGGACTTGCAGGGGCCGAAGCTGCGCATCGGGCGTTTTGAAAACGAATATATTACTTTAACGGAAGGCGCCGCCCTCCGCTTTGATCTGGATGACACACCAGGCAATGAAAGCCGCGTACAATTACCGCATCCTGAAATTATCGACATTATGGAGGTCGGCTCTGATATTCTGTTGGATGATGGGAAAGTACGGGTACGCATTACTTCGAAAAGAGCGGGTGTGCTGGAAACTCAAATCATATCGGGCAATGTCTTATCGAATAATAAGGGTTTTAATGTGCCGGGGATTATTCTGCCTGTGCCCGCACTGACCGAAAAGGACAAAGAAGATTTAAAGGCCGCACTGGATATGGGCGTGGACTGGATCGCACAAAGCTTTGTGCAGCGGGCGGAAGATGTTGCCGAAGCAAAAGACCTGATCAACGGGCGGGCGGCCTTGCTTGCCAAAATTGAAAAGCCGGCCGCGCTTGAATCAATCGACGAGATTGTCGAAATCGTGGATGGCATCATGTTGGCGCGTGGCGATCTGGGGGTTGAAATTCCGCCTGAAAATGTTCCGGCAGAACAAAAACGTCTGGTGCGTAAAGTGCGCCATGCCGGTAAGCCGATCATTGTGGCGACACAGATGCTTGAATCGATGGTTGAAAATGCACGTCCCACCCGCGCCGAAGCTTCGGATGTGGCAACAGCCGTTTATGACGGGGCGGATGCCGTGATGTTATCGGCTGAAACGGCCGTAGGGGATTATCCGGTAGAAGCTGTTTCAATGATGAACCGGATCTGTGAGCGCACGGAGAGTGATATCAACTACCGCCGTATCATGGATTCAGATCATCCTGAAACGGCAGAGGATGCCTCTGATGCCATTACGGTCGCAGCCACCTATGTCGCCGAAGATATAGGCGCCGCCACAATCGTGAATTACACCACGTCCGGCTCAACCGCCTTGCGGACAGCGCGCCAGCGTCCGGAAACACCTATTCTCTGTCTGACACAGAATGTAAAGACAGCGAGGCGCCTGATGCTTTCGTACGGGGTGCGGACAATGGAAGTGCACGGTATCAAAAGCTTTGCCCAGACTGTCGAAATGGCTGTTAAAATGGTGAAGGAAAAAGGCTACGCCCAAAAAGGTGATAAGATCGTGATGACAGCCGGGGTTCCTTTTGGGGTGAGCGGCACCACCAACGTTTTAAGAATTGCAGATGTTCTCTAATACTGTTTTGATTATTGGTTGCTGCCATATTGTCTTAGCGCCTGATTAATCAGTGGGCTGTCATAAGTCCAGACATGATTTTCATTAAAGGCAAAATGCGGCTTGTACCGGTTTTCCATGAAACCGGATACGACAAGCTTCTCACGGTTATCAAGGATATATTCGGCGTTGTTGTAATTAACAACCAAAAAGGCATGGTCGCTGTAAGTATCGGTATCATATACCATGGCGATTTTCATGCTGCTGGCAGGAAAGCCCAAACGGCGCAAAGTCATATATTTGGCAATCGCATAGTCTTCGCAATCTCCGCCCAGTTCGATAAATTCAAGCGGCGTAGCCCAATAATCATCTTTTTTGTAAACGATTCTGTCCAGTTTATAGGCAAATTGTTCAAACCACTGATTCACTTTTAACATCTGGCGCAAGGGCGGCTCGCTTGCCGCGGCGCGGATCATTTCTTCCCAATCATCTATTTTAAGAGACCGGTATTTGGCTTTTTGGATGGGATGGGCTTCCAGCACATATTGCCATTGGGAAAGTTCCGATGAAGGGTATTGTTTGAGCGGCGATTGGCCCAAAAGGGGATTGTCCTCGGCTTTTGCACTCGGGGTAAAGCCGGTCATAGACAAGCTCAAGCCAATAAGAATGATCAAAAATGACAGGCCACGCATGGGATGTCTTCCTACATATTTTTACGTAATGACTGATTCTTAGCGATTTCGTTTCTGAAGGTCAATGCCAGCATGGCCAAAGCGCTTTCAGAACATTTTTTTGAGAGATGTGTATTATTTGTACGTTTTGATGCGAATGATATAATAAAGTGTTTCTTCAACTCAAATGATTGTGATGCCCTTGAAATATTTAAATTTTTTATTGCCTCTGGTGCTAATAGCTCTGCTTTTCATACCATCGCGCGTACAGGCCGAAACCCAAACCGCCATCCTAGCAGGGGGGTGTTTTTGGTGTGTTGAAAGCGATTTTGACAAGCTGGAGGGGGTCTTAAAAACAACATCGGGCTATTCAGGGGGAACAATCGATCATCCGACTTATCAGAATTACCATGACAATATTCCGGGTAAAGAGCCGCATGTGGAAGTGGTTGCCATAGAATATGACGATGAAAAATTAACTTATGCAGCCTTATTGAATTACTATTTTCGCCATATCGATCCGACCGACAAAGACGGACAGTTTTGTGACCGCGGTCCGGCCTATCGTCCCGTTATCTATTATCAAGACGAACAAGAACGTGAAACCGCCCGTAAAGTTTCTACCGATATTGAGACGCTGATTGATAAAAAAGTGAACGTTGAAATCTTACTGGCGACAGAATTCTGGCCGGCCGAAGATTATCATCAGAATTATTACACCAAGAACCCTGTGCGCTATAAATATTATCGTTGGCGTTGCGGACGGGATCAACGGGTTGAAGAACTCTTTGGTTCTGCAACCACGGATTAAATAAATTTATAAAGATTTTACCGGCTTGAGGAAGCAACGTGCGTGATGCTTGATTTCGGCTTTGTGTGTAACCACCATGCATCCTGATTGATCGAAAAGATCGGTTTGTAATGACGCACGTTATTGGCGCTCACTGTGCTTTTAATCTGGTTGTCCAGAACCATCGCACCTTGGTCGGTGTAAACGATAAGCACGGCATGCGGGATATTTTTTTGCATGTCTTGAACAATCGCAATTCGCAGGCGGTTTTCCGGCACGCCCAACATCCTTAAGGCGGTGTATTTGGCAATGGCAAAGTCTTCACAATCTCCGCCGCGCTGGAAGAATTCCACGGGGGTGGCCCAGTAATCTGTCTGACCGTAGTTATTACTATCTGAAACATAACGTTTGCCATTCATCAGAGTGTTTACACGGTTGACCATCTGGCTTAGCGGTAAATGCTGGAAAGCTTCGAGTTCCTGTTTTAACTGGGCGATTTCTTTCTGGCCCGAACTTGAGTTGAGCGCATTATTGAAGCGCTCGAACATGGTTGTCCATTTTGTAAAAGCCTTAAGCGAACTGGAGCGTTTTTCAGTAGAGCCAAAAAGCTTCGGGTAATAGCTTGCCTGCTCAAAGGATTCCTGCACAAGGGAAATTTTCCCCGGTACGTCTAAAACCTGCCCTGCTTTTGCCTGTTTGGCAAAGCCGAAGGAGGCAAGGGAAATAACAATTGCTGTTGCCGCCAAAAGGAAACGAATCATCATTTGTTCCATCAGGGTGCGTTGAATAACGCCGGCCTGAACAATGTTTTCGTTCACAAGGAAACGGCCAAGCGGCAGGCCATTTTTACGGGCGTCTGCTAAGGCAACGTCAAGCTGGGCAGGAGACAAAACTCCTTCCATGATCAAAAGTTCACCTAGCCGGTTTTGCTTTAATCTTGTTTTGAAACGTGACAAGACGCCGGAATGCGTCTGTGAATTGCACTTATTGTTAAATGTGTTTATCTCGATTTCCGACACGCGATATACCCCTCACTACGTGTAAAATTGCAAAGCCCTTTGTCTTTTAATTATGACTAAGAAAGATTACTAAAATCCTAATACTTATTAAGTTTTTGCTTTTTGGGTTAAAAAAGGCTTAATAGGGGGCAGGAATAAGCATGTTTATGCCCAAAGAAAATTAAAAAACATATAATCATATGAATGAGTTAACCGATCTAATTGCACGCTTTTCCACCGGCCGGGTTTTGCTGGTCGGGGATATTATGCTCGATACTTTTGTTTACGGGGATGTGTCCCGCATTTCACCTGAAGGTCCTATTCCGGTTTTAGCCGTTACACATGAAAACAAAATGCTTGGCGGCGCGGGAAATGTGCTGGCCAATATCTGCGGCTTGGGGGGACAGGCTGACATTATATCCCTTGTCGGCGATGACCATGAAGGCAGGCAGGTCGAATCGGCTATTGAGGGCATGGGGATCCATGCAGACGGTCTTTTGCGTGATTCGGCGCGGCCAACGACGCTTAAAACACGCTATCTGTCCCAAAATCAGCAATTATTACGTGTGGATCATGAACAGGTGCAGCCTTTATCCAGCGAAAATGAAACCCTGCTGTTTGAAAAAGCAGACGCATTGATTGCCAATGCGGAGGTTTTGGTCCTTTCCGATTACGGCAAAGGTTTTTTAAGTCCCGCTATTGTTAAAAAACTGATCAAGCTGGCGGCAAAAAATAAAATTCCTGTTATTGTCGATCCAAAATCAAAAGATTTTTCCATTTATAAAGGTGCCGATCTTATCACGCCGAACAGAAAAGAATTATCTGATGCAACAGGTGGCATGGCTGTTGAAACAGATGAGGATATTGAAAAGGCGGCGCAATATTTAATAAAACATAATGGCCTAAAAACTGTAATTGCCACGCGCTCCGAAGACGGCGTCAGTGTGATATCCAAGAAAGACACACCATTACATCTACGTACCAATGCCCTGGAAGTTTTTGATGTGTCCGGCGCCGGGGATACCGTGGTCGCCGCTATCGCAGTCAGTCTCGCAGCAGGAGGCACGGTCGATCAGGCGGCGCAAATTGCCAATGTTGCCGGTGGGTTGGCAGTTGCCAAGGTTGGAACAGCTGTTGTCAGGGCGGCTGAAATTATAGATTCTTTCGGTCAGGAAGGCAGTGATGAAGAGGGAAACATTGCGCCCGTCTATCAGGAATGGACAGCGGCCAGAGAAAAAATACAACAATGGCAGGCGCAGGGGTTCAAGGTCGGGTTTACAAATGGTTGTTTTGATATTGTTCATTATGGGCATGTGCATTACCTCAACGAAGCATCTAAAAAATGTGACCGCCTTGTACTGGGCATAAATACCGATGTTTCCGTTCATATCCTTAAAGGGCCGGACCGTCCGGTGAATGACCAGAATGCCCGCGCCGCTGTTATGGCAGGCTTGTCTTCCATTGATATGGTGGTGTTTTTCGGTGCGGAAAAAGAAGGAGAGGATAATACGCCTTGTAATCTGATTGAAGCTTTGAAGCCGGATATTTTCATGAAAGGCGGCGATTACACGATAGATCAGTTGCTAGAGGCCAAAGTTGTCCAGAGTTATCGGGGGCAGGTGGAAATTATGCCGCTTTATGAGGGATACAGCACCACAAATATCATTGAAAAGAGCAAAAAAAACGTAGCTTAGCCCATCCGGAGGACTGCAGGAGAAATTTTGAGCTTTTTTTCCTTGGTAGAGGGGCGTATACAGCCTGTACGATATAATCATAAACTGCTAGAATCGCTAGCGTAATCATATGCGGGATCCATTACTGATGAAAAAATCACTTCTTTTATCTCTTAGCCTGTCGGCAATGACGTTAGGCGCTTGCGAATTAACAGCCCCTTATTCCATGCCAAGCGGGTACACTTACCTTCACGATGAATATAAATCGGCGACACCGCCTGATTCTTTCCGTGTTAATACAGAGCAGCGTCAATACATGGACGCCGCGCAGGCAGAACAGTTCCGCCGCGCTGTTTATACTTTGCTTGAGCGCGTAACGCAGCGCGCTGGCTTGCCGCCAAAACCCGTTTATATCCTGCAACCGAAGCCGTTATCCATTTTCTATGCGAATATTGATAATGATCTGCGTGAAGCCATGCGGGCCATGGGATACGCCTTGTCTGACTTACCGACAGGTGCCTATGTGGTGACCTATGATGCCAGTATGATCAGTGATCGCCCCGATCGTTTAAATGCCGGCGCCGCCAATGTAGAACTTGTTCTAAAGATCTTTAACAAAATGGGCCGGGACGCCCGCATCCTGACAAAAGAATCAGGGCAATATTACATTCAGGGCGCCGAACATCTTTATATAAAGCCAGCCAATTATAATGCAATGCCGTCTTATTATGATTTGAAAATTCAGGAAAGCGGATTTGATGTCATGGAAAATGAACCGCGCACGGCCACTGAAATTGGCGATGATATTTCCAAGCTTGAAGCCCTTGTGATGCCAAAGACCGAACACCCGGTCTTTCCGAGCGAAAATGAGCCGGCGGCGCCAATGCCGACAAATGATCCATATCCGGCAAACACGCCACAGCCTATTATGACGCCATCGATGCCCGCTCCGGCGCCAATGAATTATCAAACCTCCAATGAAGGTGGTGGTAATATGTCAGCCCCTGTTAGTGCAGAGGATAGCCAATATTTTGAGCATCTGAATGCGGCGTCCGATACACAGGAACCATATGGTATTTCCCCTGTTTCCAAAGCAATGGATTACTAATCTGCCGGAAGTGTGAGTCTTGTTTGGGTGCCTGTATGAAAACCGGCAGCCATATTCGCCTCATAAAAAACGATCATGGCTTGATCCAGAATCACTTCGTGTCTCATAAAAGAACGAGCGGCTTTCTTAATTTAAGATTTATTGAAATGCTTAACGGGCACTCATTTGCTGTGAAGATGGGGCCACCGTCATACAATCTTTCAGATACTGACAGGCTTGTTTTGCCTGATCTTGCGATAGACCACCAAAGCGGGCGCGGAAAATCAGGCCGTCTGGCGTGCGTAAGGGGACTGCCATCGGGCTGGCATTCGATAAAGACGCCGGTAGTTTTGCTTTCGCAGCGCCAAGCGCCTGGTCTGTATCAACGCGGCTTTTAAAAGCGCCAATCTGTATAGACCACTTCCCCACCAGATCTCTTGGATGCGGCAGACTTGGAATATTGGTGTTGCCGGTCTCAGTGGTTTTTTTACCCATTTTGGACACCATGGCATGGCCGGCATTACGCAAGGATTGTTCCACGGCGGTCGCCGTTTCCGGGTTCGGTTCATATTCGCCTTTATGCACGGCAACTGCAATCAGCCCTGTTTCCAGTCTTTTGGAAACGGCTGGATCGATGTCCCCTTGCCCGATCAACTCGCTAAAACGTCCTTCTTCAAGAGCTTGGCTCAGCGCAGTGTAATTGGGCTTGAAATCATTACTTGGTTTGGCTTGTGTTCCGAGGGCGCTTAAAGAGGTAAAGTTTTTAGGACCAGCCATATGTTGTGTGACAGCTGCCTGCGCCAGTTGTGCGCCGCCGTATCCCGGCTTGTTTGGTGGCAGCGGCGGTGTCTTGACACTGGCAATACGGACTTTGTCGGCTTTCGCAAAGCCGGCATCGAGAATTTCCGCCATATGATTGTTTCTTGTCTGGGTAGAGCGTCCGCCAAACACCACCCCGATCAACCGGCGTCCGTCACGTTTTGCCGAGGCAACAAGGTTAAAGCCGGAAGCGTTAATATAGCCTGTCTTGAAACCATCCATACCCTTATAGCTGTTCATCAGACGGTTGTGGTTGCGGTAAGACTTTCCCTGATAGGTAAAGTTCTTTGTCGAAAAATAGGTATAATAATGCGGGTAGCGTTTCAGGATATAGCGCGCCATTTTTGCCATATCACGGGCACTTGATACCTGAGATGGGTGATGCAAACCGGAGGCGTTTCTGAACTTTGTTTTCCCCATGCCGATAGTACGGGCACGCGAGGTCATCATGACGGCAAAGCGGCTTTCGGTGCCGCCCAGATGTTCGGCCAAAGCCACAGCTACATCGTTGGCAGATTTTGTGACCAGCGCATAAATGGCATCTTCAACACGAATGGATGATCCTGCCGGCAGGCCCAGCTTACTAGGCACCATGCTGGCGGCGTGGCGGGAAATACGGACTCTGTCCTTTTTACGAATATCGCCGCGATCCAGTGCTTCGAAGGTCAGGAGCAACGTCATCATTTTGGTTAGGGATGCCGGATGAAGGGCCTTATCGGCATAACGCTGGGATAAAATCATCCCGGTATCGGCATCCATAACGATAGAGGCATATTTGGTATTTGTTGATTTGGCCCAGACAGGGGCAGCCAAGCCTGATGTCATCAGGATGGAAATTAGCAAGCAAGAAATAATTCTAAACACGGCGGCTCCTTCATGCTGTGTCAATAATGCCAGTTTTTGTCACCCTTCCAAAAAGTTTCCGTAATATAACATATTCTTTTAAAGCATATAAAATGCTTACTTATTATACCCTAAAATATGTTTAAACTTCGTTAGAAACCCCTAACAGAGACAATTTTTGACAACCCTTTCCAAATCTTAAGGAAAAAAAGGAAATATGTCCAGATTCATAGGCAATTATCCCGATAGTTTCGTAAATAAAGGTTTTTTTATCTCTTGCCGGCTCGGGGCTAATGATTGCGTTTAAATGGCTTTTCGCTATGATAGCCTAGGTATAATTAATGAACACGACACACAAGAAATCAATGATAGACGCGATGGTTTTTGATCCTTTATTTTCCCGCAATGATGATGCCCCTGAACCGCCGGATAACGATCAGGCAGGCGACAAGAGCGCCAGTGAATCGGAAAATGAAACCGGGCTGCTGCTCAAACCGCGGCCCAAGACCAAAAAGCCTTCAATGTATAAGGTTTTATTGCTGAATGATGACTATACCCCGATGGAATTCGTTGTTCATATTTTGGAAAGGTTTTTCAGTAAAAATAGGCAGGAGGCAACGGACATAATGTTGCATGTTCATCGCCGTGGTGTCGGAATTTGTGGTATATTTACATATGAGGTTGCTGAAACCAAGGTGGCCCAAGTGATGGATTTTGCACGTGCCAATGAACAACCGCTACAATGCACCATGGAAAAAGAATAGGTTTACAAAAAGATGCTCTCAAGAAACTTAGAACAGACCCTGCATAAAGCCTTATCGGAAGCAACCAAGCGCAAGCATGAATATGCGACGCTGGAACATTTGTTGCTTGCGCTGACTTATGATCAGGATGCGATGGCGGTATTGCGTTCGTGCGGCATTACGTTGGATGAAATCCGTGAGCAACTGCAAAAATATCTGGATCAGGAATTGACCTATTTAACCTCCGAAGAACCTGAAGAAGCCAAGCCGACCACGGCCTTCCAGCGTGTGTTGCAGCGGGCGGCCATTCATGTTCAGTCATCAGGGCGCGAGGAAGTAACAGGCGCCAATGTTCTGGTTGCACTTTTTTCCGAACGGGAAAGTCACGCTGTTTATTACCTGCAGGAACAAGATATGACCCGTTTCGATGCGGTCAATTATATCTCGCACGGCATTGCCAAGGTGCCGGGCGTCAGTAATACGTCCGTTACGCCGAAAGGGGTGGAAGAAGAAGAAAGTGATTCGGAGGATCCTTCTGCCACCAAAACGGGACGTGAAGCATTAAATGCCTATTGCAAAAATTTAAATGACAAGGCCCGCGAAGGAAAAATAGACAAGCTGATCGGCCGTGAAAAAGAAGTGGACCGCACTATTCAAATTCTTTGCCGCCGGTCGAAAAACAACCCGCTTTATGTGGGTGATCCCGGTGTCGGAAAGACCGCCATTGCCGAGGGGCTGGCGAAGAAAATTAATGATGGCGAAGTGCCGGAAGTTTTGCAGGAAGCTATAATATTTTCCCTTGATATGGGGGCATTGCTTGCGGGGACACGCTACCGCGGAGATTTTGAAGAACGTTTAAAGGCGGTTTTAAAAGAACTGGAAAAAATTGATGATGCGGTTTTATTTATTGATGAAATTCACACGATTATCGGCGCGGGCGCCACAAGCGGCGGGGCCATGGATGCCTCCAATCTTTTAAAACCCAGCTTATCGAATGGCACGCTGCGTTGTATTGGTTCTACCACTTATAAGGAGTACCGCAACCATTTTGAAAAAGACCGGGCACTGGTCCGCCGCTTCCAAAAAATTGATGTAGAAGAGCCGTCCGTTGAAGAAACAGTTGATATTCTGAAAGGCCTGAAAGGGTATTATCAAGATCATCATAAGATAGAATATACCGATGAAGCGCTGCGTGCTGCGGCCGAATTATCCGCTAAGTATATTGGGGATCGTAAGTTGCCCGATAAAGCCATTGATATCATTGATGAAGTCGGCGCGGCGCAGATGCTTGTCCCTGCGGACAAACGTAAGAAAGTTATTGATTTAGAAGATATCGAAGCGGTCATTGCCGTGGTCGCGCGTATCCCGGCAAAATCCCTGACCAAAGACGATAAGTCCGCGCTTAAAAATATGGAGCGCGACTTGAAGACTTTGGTTTTTGATCAGGACAAAGCCATTAGTATATTGGCGGATGCCATTAAATTGTCCCGTGCGGGCCTGCGTGATGTTGATAAACCGATTGGTTGTTATTTATTTTCCGGCCCTACAGGTGTTGGTAAAACCGAAGTGGCAAAACAGCTTTCCAAAACTATGGGGATTGAACTGGCCCGCTTTGATATGTCCGAATATATGGAACGTCATTCGGTTGCCCGTCTTATTGGTTCCCCGCCCGGCTATGTCGGGTATGAGCAAGGGGGCCTTTTGACGGATAAGATTGACCAGAACCCGCATTGCGTCCTGCTGTTAGATGAAATTGAAAAGGCACATCCGGATATTTATAACATCCTCTTGCAGGTTATGGACTACGGGAAGCTGACCGATAATAATGGCAAGACGATTGATTTCCGCAATGTTGTTTTGATCATGACAACCAATGCCGGCGCGGCGGAGCTTGCCAAGGCGCCTGTTGGCTTTGAACGGGAAGCGCGCGTTGATGAAGATACCGAAGCGATCAATAAAATGTTTAGCCCGGAATTTAGAAACCGTCTGGATGCCATTGTTCCATTCCAGGCCCTAAAACCTGAAACAGTGGCCAAAGTGGTTGATAAATTCATGGCACAACTTGAAGCGCAGCTGACGGAAAAGAATGTTGGGATTCAGTTATCTGATGATGCCCGTGAGTATCTGGCCAAGGAAGGCTATGATCCTGCGATGGGCGCACGTCCGTTAGGCCGCGTCATACAGGAAAAAATCAAAAAGCCGCTCGCCGAAGAAGTGTTGTTCGGCAAGCTTGTGAATGGCGGCGTGGTGAAAATTGATTATAAAGAAGGCGATTTGCAATTCACCTATCAGGCCGCCGAAAAACAAAAATCAAAAAAGCCGGCTGATAAAAAAAGTGATACAGAAACGGTAAAATAGTTTTTTAAACAGTATCCGGCCAAGGTTTGCCGCTATGACTATAGCGGTCATACGTTAGCTTTTCTTGCCAGACCTGTTTACAGTTTTATTTCAAACATCGCATCTATTTCCACGGCAAAGCCGGCCGGCAAGGATGGCGCGCCAACGGCAAAACGCGCATGTTTTCCCCGGCCTTCCCCTAAGGCGGAAACCATGAGATCGGAGGCCGCATTGATGACCAGAGATTGGTCGACAAAATCAGGGCCACAATTCACAAAGCCGCCAAGCTTAAGACAGCGCATAACCCGGTCCCAATCCTCGTTTACTGCATCGCCAACCTGACGCAGGATATTTAATCCGCATTGGGTGGCCGCTTTTTGCGCGGTCTCCATGTCGATATCAATGCCGACCTTACCCTTAAACTCTTGCTCTCCACCAATCGGCACTTGTCCTGCCACAAAAACCATCGGCCCTGCAATGACATAGGGTACATAATTATATAAGGGGGGCGCAGACTCCGGTAAGCTCAGACCCAGTTTTTCCAGATTAGCGATAACATCAGGCATTTTATCCTCCTTTATATTTTTTCCCCTGTATGATGAACGGGGGTGACTCTCTTATCCTCTTGATTTATCCTTCTTTTTACGCCATTTCTTATGGAGTCAAAAGCAATAAAGGAACAAAAATGGGCTTATTTAGCTTTTTGGGCATTTTATCACCGGTTCACATTCAGGCTGTGCGGCTTTTTAGCGGTGCGCGGTATGTCGGTGATGATGCTGGCGGTAATAAATATTACAGCGCCAAGCCCCGCAAAGGGTATAAGCGCGAACGGCGCTGGGTTATTTATAAAGGTGCCCCTGAAGCCACCAAAATTCCCCCGGAATGGCATGGTTGGATGCACCACCAGACAGATGTTTTGCCCAATTCAAAAGAAAAATCATTCCGACGTTCCTGGCAGAAACCCCACCAACAAAATATGACAGGCACCACAGGGGCCTATCGTCCGCCGGGTCATATTCTGGAAGGCGGAAAACGGGACAAGGCAACAGGCGATTACGAAGCCTGGACCCCGCCGAAATAAAGATTAATAAAGGAGAAATAAGATATGAAACGTAACGTCGTTGAAACGGTATTGGGGGCAGTCGTTCTAGCCGTCGCTTGTTTGTTTCTGGCTTTTAGTTATTCATCGGCCAGCATCGGCACGTCGGACGGATATCCGTTGAAGGCGCGTTTTTCCGGCATCGGCGGGTTGGGTATTGGTGATAAAGTGGTCATCAGCGGCGTCAAAGTCGGTCAGGTGACGGGTATCAAACTGGATCAGGACACCTATCTGGCGGATGTAACCATCCATGTGAGCGATCATATTAAATTGCCCGATGATACCGCCGCCTTTATCAGCAGTGAAAGCCTGTTGGGCGGATTGTATATGCAGCTTGAGCCAGGGGCTTCAGATGCGATGATTGAAAAAGGCGGTAGCATTGAATACACACAGGCCCCGCAAAATCTTGAGCAGCTTTTAGGCCAGTTTATTTTCAGTTTGCAAGACACCGAAAAAGAAGAGTAGTAAATCAAAAAGCTTATGCGCTTATTCGCCCTGACAATTTTTCTGGTTTTATTGTCCCTGCAGGCTTATGCGCAGGAAACAATGACAGACCATCCCATTGTCAAGTTACAGGTGCTGGATAAATCAACGGCGCGCACCTCCACCTTTGAAGCCAAAGTCGGCACCACGTTGGAATACGGATCCATATTTATCAAGATTCAGGCTTGCCGCAAATCAGCCCCCCTTGAAAAACCTGAAAGTGCTGCCTTCTTACAAATCTGGG
Organism: uncultured Micavibrio sp.; assembly: GCA_965216405.1. GTDB lineage: Bacteria > Pseudomonadota > Alphaproteobacteria > Micavibrionales > Micavibrionaceae. Next base: position 1,314,177 of record OZ244161.1, read on the forward strand.
AAGTGCCGATTAATGCGACAAAATCAGAATGGATTTTTTCAGGCTGGATGTTTGCCTCCTCACCCGCCCTTTCGGCGATGGACCACGCAGTTTACGATGTCTGGGTGCTGGATTGTCTGGATAACGCTGTACCCAATGAGGAAGCCCAAAAAAGCGAGACGGAAGAAGAGCTGGCCGATGAGCAGGAATTAGCCCCCGTCAAAGCGGAAGAAACGCCAACCGCAGAAGATGATTAACTAGCTGAAATATATAGATTTTAGTCCGATCTATATAGTAAGTGTTGACATTATGTAAATAAATAGTTAATTTCCTGGCCATGGATCAACATGAACTACATTATCGGGCGACGTTGCTTTTTGGCACGCTGGACATTCCTGATGGGATGCGGGCTATGGGCCTGTTGAGTGATGAGGCTTATGATCATCAGGTAGAAGGGGTTATCTTAGCTACACGAAACGACTTTGGGCATTGGCAGGGGCTTTTCGCGATCTAGCCAAAATAGCACGTTTTAAAGAATTGAATGCTCAAAAAGATAGCCTTACTGGGCTCTTTAATCTCGGCTTTTATAACGAAATGCTAGCGGGCCAGATAAAATTAATTGAGAACATGGAAAACCCAGGGAAACGGACCCATGCGCGTTCGACACGTGGCGTCGCTGTCCTAAGGATCGATATGGATCGTTTCAAAGCCATTAATGATACTTATGGTCATCGGGCCGGTGATGAAGCCCTGAAACTTGCCGCTAGAATAATGATAGACGCATTGCGAGAGGATGATGTTATTGCCCGTACTGGGGGAGATGAATTCACAATTTTACTAAAAAATATAAAAAAGCCAGATGCTGATGCACTCATGAAAAAACTTCAATCTAGATTTGATGTAGCGAGCTTTGAGTTTGATGATGGTAGACAAAAGCACATTATTGATGTGAATGCCAGTGTCGGAATAACGATGATAGAGGCAGGGCAAAACGCCGCTGAGATTTTTGATAACGTCGATAATGATATGATGGCGCGTAAAGCAGGTCGTAAGGAAAAAATCCTTCTTTACGATATGTGCGCTAGATCTTTTTATTAAGGTACATTGCCAGCAATTCTTCTTCATTCCTGTCTTCAAGAATAAAATCAGTTTTTTTTATCATCTCTTTGATAATGGTCTGTTCATATTCTTCTTGCGGGATTTCGTAGATGCCGAATTGTTCCAGATGCTGGTTGGTAAACTGCGTATCTAAAATCGTAAATCTACCGGCGTGAAGACGGGCACAAAGATGTACAAGACATATCTTGCTGGCATCGGTTGCGGTTGAAAACATACTTTCCCCGCAAAATACAGCGCCTAATGCCAGGCCATACAAGCCCCCAACCAGTTTGCCATCCTTCCATGCCTCGACGGAATGTGCATACCCCAGCTCATGCAAGTCAATGAAGGTGTTACGAATAAGCGGATTGATCCATGTGCTCGGGCGTTCGGTACGGGCAGTGGCGCATCCCTCAATCACCCCGGCAAAATCCTCATTGATTGTTATTTTATAAGGATGCTGTCTTACCTTTTTTAAAAGCTTCTTTGGAATATGTAGATCAGGGATAGAGAGTTGTCCGCGGTTTTCGGGGCGGTAAAAATTAAAAAACGGGGCCTGTGCGCTATCGGCCATTGGGAATATTCCCTGCCTGTAGGCCTCTAAAAATAGCTCAGGAGTTGCTTGCGTAAACATCCGCCAAGCTTAACAGGATTAGCCGTTTTTTTCTTTCAACTTTTTCTCCAGCCAGTGGATATTATAATCCCCTGAGAGGAAGTCCGGCTGGTCAATAATCCATTGATGCAAGGGCAAGGTGGTTTTTACCCCGTCGACGACGGTTTCGACAATGGCGCGGCGCAAACGTTTGATGGCTTCTTCGCGGTCGCGGCCATGGACAATGAGCTTCCCGATCATGGAATCATAATAAGGGGGAATGCTGTAACCTGCGTAAATTGCGCTGTCAAAGCGTACGCCAAGACCGCCCGGCGCATGGAATTGTTTGACCATACCGGGAGAGGGGATAAAGCTGTCCGGATCTTCGGCATTAATCCGCACTTCGATGGCATGACCCCGCAGACGAATATTTTCTTTATTCACGGTCAATTTTTCTCCGGCGGCAATCCGGATTTGCTCGGCAATCAGATCAATCCCGGTAATCATTTCCGTGACCGGGTGCTCTACTTGGATACGGGTATTCATTTCCATGAAATAAAACCCGCCATCTTCGTATAGAAATTCAATCGTTCCTGCGCCTACATATCCCATCTTGCGGATCACATCTGCTGCCAAGGTACCAATCTCGTTGCGCTCTTTTTCAGGCAGGGCAGGAGAGGGCGCTTCTTCCACCAGTTTTTGGTGGCGGCGCTGGATGGAACAATCGCGTTCGCCTAAATGGATGGCATTGCCATGCTTGTCCCCGAAAACCTGGATTTCAATATGGCGAGGCTTTTCCAGATATTTTTCAATATAGACCGTATCATCCCCGAAATTGGCGGCTGCTTCGCGCCGCGCCGTGGTAAAGGCTTCTTTGAATTCATTATCACTGCGGACAACCTGCATCCCTTTTCCGCCTCCGCCAGAGGCAGCCTTGATGATGACGGGATACCCCGCATCCTGACAAATTTTCAACCCTTCTTCCACCGACTCAACTGCACCAGGCGAACCGGGAACCACAGGCAGGCCCAATTCCATGACGGTTTTCTTGGCCGTGACTTTATCGCCCATTTTTTCAATATGCTCCGGCTTTGGTCCGATAAAAGTAAAACCGTGTTCTTCAATCATGCGGGCGAATTGCGCATTCTCCGATAAGAAACCATAGCCGGGGTGAATGGCATCCGCGCCGGTAACGGCGGCAGCCGTCAGGATGGAAGGGATATTCAGGTAGCTGTCTTTACTTTGCGCCGGTCCGATACAAACGGATTCATCGGCCAAACGTACCGCCATGGAATTCGCATCCGCCGTAGAATGCACGGCAACAGACTGTATGCCCATTTCGCGGCAGGCGCGAATAATACGCAAGGCAATTTCACCACGGTTGGCTATCAGGACTTTTTTAAACATCAATTATGCCGCACTTACTCAATGACCAGTAAAACATCGCCGAATTCAACAGGCTGCCCGTTATCAAACAATACTTGCGTCACAGTACCGCCTTTATGCGCCTTAATCGGGTTCATTACTTTCATGGCTTCTACGATAAGTAACGTATCACCCTCACTGACATTATCGCCTTTTTTCACAAAATTGGGGGCGTCAGGTTCTGGAGCGGCGTAGGCAGTCCCTACCATCGGCGAAGTAACGGCGCCCGGATGGTCGCCTGTAATGGCATCGGGCATTTCTGTGTTGGCGGCTTGTGGGACTGTCGGATCGGAAGACATCGAAATAGGAGCCACAGGGGCCGCGCCGACATTACCGGAGACAATAGTCCCTTTATTCACACGAATTTTCTGGTCACCGTCGGCAACTTCAATTTCATTTAGGCCAGTTTCGTCAAGAAGATCTGCCAGCTTTTTAATCGCTTTGGAATCAATTTTCATGGGATGCTTTAATTACTCTCTATTTTGGTTTTAAGTGTGAAATTAATTGTCATTTAGTAAAGAAAAAGGCGAAAGAAGTCAAAGCCTCTCATTAATTCCATAATATAGATTATAGGAATTTTTGTATATTTTCAATGGCTTGACGGTATCCATCGCTTCCATGCCCTTTGATAATCTCTTTGGAAAGCGCAGAAATGTAGGAATTATGCCGGAATTTTTCCCGGCTTTCAGGATCGCTTAAATGGACTTCGATAATCGGACAGGGCAGCATTTTCAGGGCATCATGAATCGCAATTGATGTATGCGTGTAAGCGGCAGCATTAATGATAACGCCATCGGCCTCTTCGATGGCCTGCTGGATCCATGTTACCAGCTCTCCTTCATAATTTGATTGCCTGCATTCTACCGCTAGGCCGGCTTCTTTGCCAGTCTGCACACATAGCGCATTTATATCTGCCAGGGTGAGGTCGCCATAAATTTCCGGTTCACGCGTGCCAAGCATGTTCAAATTGGGGCCATTTAGGACAAGGATTTTTTTCATGACCGTTTAATGCTGGCGGCTGTGCTCATCATGGTTATGCGCATCGGTGGAAGGATCCATTATTTGCGCCATACCAGGGGCGACAATCGCGGCATTGACCATCCGCTTGCCTGATTTTTCAAAGGTTAGGGTCACCGGAAAGCTTTCGCCTTTTTTTAAAGGCGCTTTCAGGTTGATGAGCATAATGTGATATCCCGCTGGTTCTAGTTCAACTTCGCTCTTACCAGCGATTTTAATCTCTTTGACGCGGCGCATCATCATTTTCCCATCATCAGGGTCAACCATGTTTTCATGAATTTCGGTTTTCTCTGCGACCTCGCTGGAAACGGATAATAACATATCATCTTCGCTGCCGGTATTTTTTAACGTCATAAAAGCCGCCCCTGTCTTGGCATTCGGCGCTGTGGCAAAACTACGGGCATTTAAAATCTGGACATTGGCTTGCTGCGCGGTGGATTCTTTGCCAACTGTTATTGTGAATATCCCCAGTCCCAGCATAAGAAGGAAAAAATATTTCATGGAGGCCTCTTTATTATTAATCGGGTTTAACGCTTTTGCACTTCGATGACGATTTCCAGCATTTTTTGAATGTCCGGTACGCCGTTTTCATCAATAAGATATAATCTTTTATTAATCATAAAGCTAGGGACGGAATACAGCCCGGCAGATTCCATGGCGGCATAATTGCGTTCTGCCAGTTTCGCCACTTCCTCGCTTTGCGCGTCTTCTTTTAACCGGTCATAGTCCACCCCATAAAGATCGGCGGTTTCTTCAATGAAACTATCAGGTATGTCAACCTCAGGATATTCCAGAAAGGCCTGATGAAATTCCCAGAACCTGTCTTGCAGCCCGGCGGCCAGCACAACCATCGTCAAATCGTTTGTCGGGCCTTCGCCGAAAGCAATCGGCCGGGCGACATACCGCAAATTTTTACGCATATCCAGGACTTCTTCGATTACCGGTTGAAGCTCTTTACAATAGCCGCAACCATAATTCAGAAATTCAACTATTGTGGCACCCTGCTGTTCAGGGTTGCGCACCAGAAATTCGGCTTTTGGATTTTCAACCTGATGATACATCCATTTAAAATGAACAATGCCATAGACACAGTATATGGTCGCCAAGCTTAGCAGGATGATAATAATACGATAGAAAATCGACATGGGGTCTTACTTCTTATTTATTGCCGCTCAAGCCTGAAATATCACTCTCCCTTACGGGCTTCTTCTATGATTTTCTTGATCTGGTCGGCAGGCATATAACCGGGGTAAATGCTTCCGGCGACAATAAATCCAGGTGTGCCGCGAATGCCCAGGTCGCGTGACGCTGCAAGGTTGGCATCAACCATATCATTAATTTCATCGGTAGCTTTATCTTTTTCCAGCTTTTTAACATCCAGGCCGACCTTCTTGGCCAGGTCTTTATACACTTTGTCGTCTTTCTGACCGTTATGATTTAACAGTTCCTGATGGTACGCAAAATATTTTCCCTGTTTGGCAGCAGCTAAAGACCATTTGGCGGATTCAATGGATGAGGGGCCTAAAATAGGCATGTCCATGAAGATCACTTTGATCTTGTCATCATCTTTGATGACAGTCTGGATTTCATCCAGTGCTTTACGGCAGTACCCGCAATTATAATCAAAGAATTCGACGATGGTGATGTCCCCGTCTGGGTTGCCTGCCATCGGCAGGTTATTTTTGTCATCCAGCGTGTCTAAAAACTCTTTGGCTTTCACAGAAGATTCCTGACGCTGTTCTTCTTCAAGCTGGCCTTGGTATCTGTTAACGGATTCCAATACCTGTTCCCCATTATTCAAAAGATATTCGGCAATCATTTTATTGATCTCTTCACGTTGCGCATCGGTAAAATCCTGTGCCTGTGCGCTCGGCGCCATCATGAAAAGGGCAATGAAAAAAGTAGATAGAAAACGTGTCACCGGAGGACTCCTTTGTAAGCAATTAAAAATAATAATGAATAGTAACTGTTAATTATAACGATAAAAAGGGGGGCAGAGCAAAAGTCGGCATTTATGACGGCTTTTTTTGCTCTACATAGCGTAATATGTCATTTGCCCGCAACGCAGCGGGGGTCGATGGTTTCAGGTTTTTTAACGCCATGGTCGCTTGCTGTTTTGCATAAGGATATTTTTGTTGCAGTAACGCTTCTTCGGCCAGATGCAAGCGGGCCATGGCATCATCTCCCATGCGGCCATAGGCAGTAGCGAGCAACCGTTGAACACGGGTGGATCGCGGTTCGTCCTGGGCGGCGCGTTTTAAATTATCAATGGCCTGTTGTAATTTTTGCTTATCTTCTCCGGCTGTTTCAATCTGCGCATGCGCAAGAGAGGTACGGATCAGGCCTGAATTCGGACGCAATGTGATGGCCCGTTCATAATCCTTTTTGCCTTCCGCCACGCGGCCGAAATCAACCAGCATCTGCCCTTTTAACTCATGGAAATAGGGATTATTGGGTTCCCGGCTGATGAGGGTGTCGATATTATTGAGCGCGCTTTCTATTCGGTTTTGGCGGTAATCTGCTACGGTGCGGGCGTAAAGAGCCGAAATAGACGTATCCTTGCTGTCATATTGCCATTCGACTTGCCCCGGATTGATAAAGCCCATTAATTTTGCTTTCATCCGGGCATGTTGCTCCGTCCATTGTGTCGGATAGGCACGCTCCGTATTGGGTGATTTTTCAATTTTGGTGCGGACGGTTTCTATCCGGTTACGGGTGAGTGGGTGGGAGCGTATATATTCCGACTGCTGGGAGGCGGTCAATAATTCTTGCCCCTCCAGTTTTTGTAAAAATGTCAAAAAAGGTGCTGGATTCATTCCTGCCTTGTTCATGGAAGAGATCGCTGCCTGATCGGCGCTGGATTCAAAGGTTCTGGCTTTGGACAAAAATCGCCGCTGGGCCACTGAACTACCGGCCAGCGATCCTGCGGCCACACCGCCCGCATCACCGGAGGCCACAGCCGCGCCCAGTCCGATAATTGTGCCCAGCAAACTTTCGTATGATGCTTGCTCCATTGCTTCGCGGCCGCGCACAAGGTGGCCGCCGGAAATATGACCTAATTCATGCGCCATCACGCCAATCAATTCTCCGGGATTATCGGTTTTTTCAATCAGGCCGGTATAAAAGAAAATATTAGACCCGCCTGCCACGAAGGCGTTGACATCATTGTCCTGTACCAGAATAATTTTAACCTGGCTCGGGCTCATACCGCTGGCTTCGAAAATCGGCGTGAACCAGTCATTTAAATAGGATTCAATTTCTGTATCACGGATAATTGTTTGCGCCTGCCCTTGCTGCGGCAAGGTAAAAAAACCCATCATTATAAAAAGCAGCGTGATAGGAAAATATTTTTTATGGGCATGTTTCATATCTATCAGTATGATGATAATTATGTCGTCTTCAAGGCGCATTTTAACGGATAGAGCGTGAATATCACATGGATTATATTTTAAACTGGGCGGATCTGGGCTGGATTCTGGTGGCGTTTGTTTTATTGCCAAAGCACCAGTCTTTTAAGGCAATGCTGTTCATTCTATGCTGTGTTCTGACCTTAAGGTTGCAGGTAGAATTGATGCTAGAAATCGGCCATCCGCAGGGTATGTTGCCATTTCTTGATTATCCGCAATTATTGCGTGGTTATGCGGTTTACGGGGCTTTTATCTTTGTATTTTTATTGCTCTCGAAATTTTCCAAAGATGTCAGCACCTATGTCTATATTGCGGCGGCGATCACGATGTATATTGTCGCGTTTTGCACTTCCTCCGTGGTTATGCTGTTATAACCTATGGCCAAGAAACCAACCAGCCGTGATCCCGCCAAGCGGGTAAAGACCGCCAAGGGGCGCACGACGTCTTCGACCAAATGGTTGAAACGCCAGTTGAATGATCCGTATGTGGCTAAGGCGCAAATGGAAGGTTACCGCGGGCGCGCCGCCTTTAAACTGGTGGAAATCAATGAGAAAATCGATATCCTGAAGCCCAACATGATGGTGGTGGATCTTGGCGCTGCCCCGGGGGGCTGGTGTCAGGTTGCCGCGCAAAAAGGCTGCAAGGTGGTCGGCCTTGATTTGCTTCCCATGGATCCGGTTGAAAATACAACGCTCTTCCAAATGGACTTTATGGATGACGAGGCGCCGGAAGTTTTGAAAAAAGCGATGGCCGATATCAATGACGGTAGCGATAGAGCGGATCTGGTGATGTCGGATATGGCACCTAATACCATCGGTCATAAAAATACGGATCATTTGCGTATTATGGCGCTGGTGGAACTTGCCTATCACTTTGCCATAGAAGTTTTAAAACCTGATGGCACCTTTATTGCCAAAGTGCGTCAGGGTGGGGCAGAAAACGATTTGCTGGCCCAGATGAAAAAGGATTTTAAAACCGTCAAGCATATCAAACCGCCTGCCAGCCGTAAGGAATCTTCGGAAACATACGTTATTGCGCTTGGGTTTCGAGGAGAAGGCATTTGAAGTTCTTTCCCTCTGATATAAACTTAATCAACACAGGTTTATAAAAAGGGGTTTTCATGAATACATTTATACTGATTGTCGGGTTTGTCTGTACGCTTTTGGTTCTATCTATCGCTGGCGCTGCCTTTTATTTCTATTACGGATCGACAGTATTTTCGCCAGCCCCCACTAAAGAAGGCTACATGGAAGTATGTTATGCTCATTGGAGCACAAAAGATGATGAAGAAAAGACAGAGTTATGTGATTGCCAGTATTACTTTTTGACCGAAAGCCCGGTCATTGAGGAAGCGTCACAAAAATATAGTTCTGCAGGAAAAGACTTAAGGCAAAGAATTCTGGCTTCTATCGAAAAAACGAAAATGCTTTCGGCTCCCACTGTGGCAGCAACATCTGAAAACCGCGAATTTTTTAATATTCTTGCGCTCGAGAATATTAAATGTTTCAGCCGAAACAAGCGGCGTGACATACTGGCGCCATAAACCGTTCGGTTTAAAAAATTAAACTTGCGGCGATACCCCACATAATAATACCGATAAGAATATCCAAAATTTGCCATGCCCGCTGTTTGGCAAAGAAAGGGCTGAGGAGCCGCGCTCCGTATCCAAGCGCAAAGAACCAGATGAAAGAGGCGATCATGGCGCCCAAACCGAAGAAATATTTTCCGCTCTCCCCGTAAGAGGCACTTAATCCTCCAATCAGCACGACCGTATCCAGATAGACATGCGGGTTTAAAAGGCTGATGCCCATGATGATTAAAATAGTTTCTTTGATACTACCTTTATCCATCAGGCCTTTGGCATTGCCCTCTTCGAGTTTTTGCGGCTTAAATGCCGACCAGAAAGATTTCAGGCCATAGACGACCAAAAATGCCGCCCCGCCCCAGGTGATCCAGATAATGAGAGACGGGCTTTTCTCAATCAGATAACCAAATCCTAAAACTCCCGCGCCAATCAGGGCCACATCTATCAGGCTCGCCGTTAGGGCGGCGGCAAAAATATGGCGGTTTTTAATCCCCTGGCGCAGGATAAAGGCGTTTTGCAGGCCAATCGCAATAATAAGCGATGCCCCCAACGCCATGCCCTTAAGAAAAATAACCATCATGCGAATGGTTATAAATAAAAATGAAGGAGAATAAAGTTCTGCATTGATTTATTTTGCGGGATGAGTTTATAACGGACAAAACGCATTTACATAAGGCTCAACATGTTTGACATGTTTTTTGATGATAATTTTGGCGGCGGCGGTGGTGCCCCGGGCAAGGGAGATATTACCCATATTTATCTGGCGGCAGCATCGGGCGACGAAACACCCACAGATGAAGAAGTGCATCGTTTCTTCCTGACCTTGCGGAATCATAGCCTGTCGATCCAGCCCAAGGACAGCCGCACAGCTGACGGGCAAATGATTTATACGGTGAATGGTTCGCAGGCTTGCGTCTCTGACGTTTTTCGTCAGGTAGGCGGCTACGTAGATAATTTTGACGCGTCCGGTTGTACGGGCATTGATTCCCGGCGCTTCAGCCAGCTTGAAGGGGCGATTACGGTTCGCCTGCCTGAACAGCACGCCTGAATTTTTTCGTTTACTTTTGCGCGAAAGCGCGTATAACTGCCCTGCAAATCAGTTAATTATTTTAAAGATCAGGATTTGCAGATGACCCAGAAAAATACCAAGCAATTTCCCGCCAGAAAAGTCATAGAAGAGGCCCTAACGTTTGATGACGTTTTACTGGTTCCAGGCGCCTCGAACATTCTTCCTGATGCGGTCAACACCAAAACCCGCCTGACCAGAACAATTGAATTGAATATACCGCTTGTTTCTTCTGCCATGGACACGGTGACAGAAGCCGAAATGGCCATCGCCATGGCCCAGCATGGCGGTCTTGGCATCATTCACCGCAATTTAGACGTACAGGCGCAGGCCGATGCCGTGCGTAAGGTCAAACGGTATGAATCCGGGATGGTTGTTAACCCGATTACTATCTCCCCAGACGCTATCCTGGCAGATGCCTTGCAGATGATGGAACATTATAATATTTCGGGTATTCCTGTGACCGAAGAAAAATCAGGTAAACTGGTCGGTATTCTAACCAACCGTGATGTACGTTTTGCCGAAAATCCTAACCAGCCTGTTAAAGAACTCATGACATCTGAAAACCTTGTGAAGGTTTATAATACGGTTGATCGTCATGAAGCCAAAAAGCTCTTGCACAAAAACCGCATTGAAAAATTGCTTGTGGTAGATGATGAAGAACGCTGCACCGGTCTGGTGACGGTGAAGGATATTGAAAAAGCCAAAGCCTTCCCTCATGCCTGTAAAGATTCCCATGACCGCCTGCGCGCCGGCGCCGCCATCGGAACAGGCGAAAGTAATATTGCCCGTGTGGAAGCCTTAAGCGATGCAGAAATTGATGTGATTGTGATCGATACGGCCCATGGCCATTCACAAGGCGTGTTGGATATGGTTACTCGCGTTAAAAAAATGGTGGGTGATAAAGTGCAGATTATTGCCGGTAATATTGCCACCGCGGAAGCTGCCAAAGCGCTGGTGGATGCAGGCGCAGATGCGTTAAAGGTTGGTATCGGCCCCGGTTCTATTTGTACCACCCGCGTGGTGGCCGGTGTGGGTGTGCCGCAATTAACGGCGATTATGAATGTCGCGGACGAGGCGGTAAAACATAACATTCCTGTCATCGCTGATGGCGGCATTAAATTTTCAGGGGACTATGCCAAGGCCATTGCCGCCGGGGCAGATTGCGCGATGATGGGCTCCGCTTTTGCGGGAACGGATGAATCGCCCGGTGAAATTATTCTTTATCAGGGACGCTCTTATAAATCCTACCGCGGCATGGGGTCTGTCGGTGCCATGGTGAAGGGATCTTCGGAAAGATATTTTCAGGGGAATGTAACAGATTCAAATAAACTCGTGCCTGAGGGCATTGAAGGCCGTGTGCCTTATAAAGGACCCGTTGGCAATGTTATCCATCAAATGGTAGGTGGATTACGCGCTGCCATGGGATATACAGGGTGTGAGACCATTGCGCAAATGCGTGAAAAGGCAAAATTTGTGCGTATGACAGGGGCCGGATATAAGGAAAGCCACGCGCATAATATTACAATTACGCGCGAAGCCCCGAACTATCGCACTGATAGCTGATTTAGTCGGTAGAATCCTCGATAGAATCACCAATATCTTCTGCGGCTTCACCGACGGCCTCACCGACTGTGTCCGGCTCGTCATTCATTTCATAGATAACAAGACCCATAATGGCGATGAGAACCACTGCAATAACGGCTAATAAGCCTGAATTACTTTTTTCTTCACTCATAATTTTTTCCTTTTTTATTAAAAACTGTTAAAAAGCCAATGAAATAAACCGGAAAAAGTTCCCTATGAGGCCAAATTGACCATTATTCCCGCTACAACCGCGCATCTGGCTGATCTGGCGCAGATTCACCTTGCCAGTAAGATTTATGCCGAGTCCGGTATTATTGATGCGGATTTTCTGGCGGCCAAAACCCAAGAGGAATATGAAAATAAATGGGCAGGCTTTCTGGCCACCGACGATTCCAGAACGGATTTGCTCTTGGCAGATGATACCGCCCTCGGATTTATCAGCTATGGCCAGTTACGCACCCCACCGCCCGGCACATCAAAAATCCGTCCGCTTTATTCATCGGAAATTTTTGCAATTTATGTCCATCCTGACCATATGCGCCAGGGCCATGGCGTAAAATTGTTAAAACATGCTGTGGATGAATTAAAAACCATGAAACACCATTCGCTTTGTTTATGGGCGCTGGAGAAAAACAATCAGGCCTGCAGCTTTTATGAGAAAATGGAGGGCAAACGCATCGGCAAGCATTTTGTGGAAATGGGACCGACCAAGGTTAAAGAAGTTTGCTATGGTTGGCGCGATATCTCTGCTATAACGGCGCTTTAAAGAATAAAGGGTGGGCATCATGAATATTGCAGTTGTTTTTCCAGTACTGGCTATACTGGCAGGAGGTATGACGGCCTATCAGCCTCTTATTAATGCCAAACTCTCGCAACACTTGGATTCTCCCATATGGGCGTCTTTTATTTCTTTTCTGGTAGGCGCCCTGTTTTTGCTGGTCATTGGTTATGCCATTAACGGAAAGTTTATGGAACTGGAGACGCAGGGTCTGAAATGGTGGATGTTTATCGGGGGGGTTTTGGGGGCCTTCTTTGTCACAGTGGCGATTTATGTTGTGCCGTATTTGGGCGTTGCTGCCATGATTGCGTTGTTTATTACCGGCCAGTTGTTGATGGCCGGCCTACTGGATCATTTTGGCATTTTGTCTGAAAGTGCGAATCCGATCAGCCTGCAGAAAATTCTTGGCCTTACGATTTTAGGAATCGGTGCCATCATTACATTGAAAAGTTAAAAATATGAGAGACGGCGCCCGCATACAAACAGCGATAGAGATACTGGAACGGATTAAATCTGCATCCATTCCGATGGATAATACCATTCGCGATTATCTGCATCACAAACGCTATATCGGTTCTAAAGACCGTAAAAATATTGTCGAACTTGTTTATAATGTTGTACGCGCCACTGCCCGGCTTGGCTGGTGGCTGGACAAAGCAGGGCTCGAGGATACGCCGCGTTCTCGTGTCTTGGCTTATCTGGTTCTGGATGGATTTTCTGCTCATGATGTTACAATCCGTTTTACGGGTGAAAAATATTGCCCTGATCCATTGAGTGAGACAGAGAAACAGGCCGTTAGCGCATTGGAAGGGCAAAACTTATCCGCGCAAGAAATACCTGAAACCATACGGGTCGAATGTCCGGTGTGGGCAGAAGAAAATTTGCGTGCCTTATATGGAGATGATTTTTCTGCACAGTTAGAAGCAATGCTGAACCCTGCCCAGATTGATTTACGCGTCAATACGCTCAAGCTGGATGTTGAACAGGCGCAAAATTCACTTTCCAAGGATGGTGTTGAAACCACGCGCACGACCTATTCCCCTGTCGGATTAAGGGCGATTGATAAACCATATATGAGTGCAACCAAAGCCTTCCATAAAGGTTTTGTGGAAATTCAGGATGAAGGATCTCAACTTATTTCCATGCTGTGTGATGTAAAACCAGGAATGCGGGTGCTCGATTTTTGCGCAGGAGGGGGCGGTAAAACGCTCGCATTGGCAGCAGCGATGGATGGTAAGGGTATTATTTTTGCCATGGATAATAATAGCCGCCGCCTTGAAAAAGGCCGTAGGCGGTATAAAAAAGCAGGCGTTCATAATGTAGAAGTTCGCTCTCTTGAAGATGAGAAAAACCGTAAATGGCTGCGCCGTCAAAAAGATGCCATGGATGTGGTGTTGGTGGATGCTCCTTGCTCTTCCTCAGGAACATGGCGGCGTAACCCGGATTTGCGCTGGAATTTTTATGGTCCTACTTTATCCGAAATTACAGATCTGCAAAAAGAAATCCTATCGCGCGTGAGCGATAAAATAAAAATCGGCGGCCGCCTTGTGTATGCCACCTGCTCGCTAATGCGGGAGGAAAACGAAGATCAGATCGCAGATTTTTTGAAAAATAACCCTAACTATAAAATTATTCCTGTTGCCGATATGTGGGATTCAGAAACACCATGTCCCATAAATGGAGACTATATGCGTTTGACGCCAAAAGACCATCAGACGGATGGATTCTTTACGGCAATTCTTCAGCGCACGGAATAATATTCATAAAACTTCTTGACAATATGGCTTATACCATCTTTATTTTATATTAAGTTGGTATAAGCCATTAATTTAGGAGTAAAAGTATGTATTTAAAATCAGTATCTGGAAATATTTTATATGAAGGACGTTTTTCAAGCGTCAAAAAAGGTGTCGAAATGGCCGTGGCCGATAATGTGGATTTGGCAGGCATCAATTTGCGGTGCGCCAATATGGCACATGCAAACCTTGATAACGCGAAGATGGGCAAGGCATGCTTATGGGGTGCCAATCTGTCTCATACGGATTTATGTGGGGCAGACTTGCAAGGGGCGGATTTTCGCACTGCTCATCTCCTGCATAGTTGCCTGGTTGAGGCGAATTGCAATGAAGCAGATTTTAAGGGCGCCTATTTTGTTAAAACGATTCTCACAAGAGCAAAGTTATCCGGGGCTGAATTTTCCTGTCCCAGCGTGTTTAATGTTAATTTAAACGAAGCCGCTCTTTTAGACGGCGCTGTTTACTATCATCTGGGGGAAATAGGCTGCGATCTTTCCAGCCCACCCCTTGTCATACAAGGTTTGGCTCAACCGGTGATATTAATGAAGGATAAAGCTGTTATTGGCTCTGTGATACAGGAAGTTTTCTTAAGAGATCTGGTTTTTAATTTTATCCAGTCACAACTATCCGCTCAGAAAATCCTAGTATAGTAAGGGGTTGTAGGCGCTTATTTGCAAAACGCAAAAAATGACAGCTAAAAGATAGTTGTCTTTAGCCATCTATTTTAACAAATTATTAAGAAATTAAAGGCACAAAAGCCTACAATTTTTACATATTAACAATCATTTTTGGGGAATATAAAACAAGATGACAAAAATTTCTATGCAGCAGGAAAATACGTATTCAGGTCCGGGGCATTCTTATAAAGATTGCTATAGCGGCTTGCAGATACTTGACCTTAAACAACTGGCGGATATGGAAGATAATTATAAAAAACAATGCCGTCGGGCCATAAAAGATTACAGATACTGGCGCAGCAAGCATAACCGGCAAACCGATATGATGGCGCTGTTATACGGCAATCTGGAAGGAATTATGTTGCGCCGCCGTGCCGAAGATAGCACGCAGGCTTATTGGATTATACGCCGTGATTTCCGGCGCCTTTTTGCGGATTATCTGGCACAACATCACTGTTATCCATCACACATAATTACAAAAAAATCAGCTTAATCACCACAAAAGGGAAAAATGATGACTTATATTAAACTTGGGAAAGTCCGCGGAATTTACTTTGAAGTGCGAAAAGAATTAAAGTTCCATACTTTTTTTAAAAAAAATACGTTTCATCACGAAACTATTGTTGATATACCTTATGCACAAATAATCTATACATCGGGAAGATGGAAGCCTGCCAAAAAATTCCCGAAATGCGACGTACCAATAAGGAGTGTATCAAATGGCAATAAACAAACTGATAAAACTGCAAAATGCCCTCAACGAATTCGCGGAAGTTGATACAGAATTTCCTTTGCAATGGGCAATTGTTTTTTTAGAGATTGCTCAGAATGAAGGGGCTGCCTTAAAGGATATTGCCGAAGAAACAGGAATTTCAATGTCTGTGATGTCGCGCACTATAGGAGCATTATCCAATTATCGTCGTATGGGTAAGCCTTATGGTGTTATTCTGGTAAAGCCTGCGAAGGACGACCGCCGTCGCAAGGAATTGTTCTTAAGCGCCAAAGGCAAAAAACTTTTGGAGAAATTGCAAAAATCCATTTAAAGACCAGACCGTAATTTACAAAAAGCCGGAAACGAGGATCTCCCTTATTTCCGGCTTTTTATTTGCTTGATTACTCTTAAAACGCCTTTGACCAGCCCAGCATAAAGGCATGGTCACGCTCTAGCTGCGGGCCATTTAGGTCCTGATAGACCGGTATGGTTGCTTCAAAGGAAAAACGGTGGCCTTTTAACACGCCGTTCGGTACGACCGTGTTGATACCAAGGGAGGCGCTGAGACGCTTCCCGCCGTAATTATCAGGGTCTGCCGTCTGCACAGGCGCGGCGATATTGCTATCGATCCCGTCAATATCCTGCTCGGTCTCGCCGGTCATGCGAAAGGAGGCGCTGACCGCAGGGGTAAACAGGTAACTCCCCCACAGGGAAAGCTGGTGTTTATCGCCCCAGCTATAATCCTGCGTATTTTCTCCTAAATGGAAGTTTGCCATATACTGCGCCCCCCAGCCCCATTTTTGATGGGCACCAGTATAGGTAAAACCGGGCAACAGATCATAAGTCCCGCTTCCCAGTTGCATGGCGTAAGGCAGTCTTAATCGCGGTGTCATGCCGTTGGGCGCTAAGACCGTATCTTCTTCCTTGATGGATCCGGTCGGCAGGCTGACCCCTGCATTTAAATGTAGATGATGGGTGCTATCCTCATACAGGCGGATCAGGGCGGAGGCTTTTGTATCGCCCCATCCTTTGGCATCAGTTTGAAATTCACCGATTTTCGCGCCTGCCATATTATAAGTGGAATGGTTCATCTCCCGGTCAATGTAATTGGCCATCAGCATCAGGGTTAATGTGTCCAAAGGGGCGACCATCCCGCCTATCATATGCATATTCGTGGACATTTCTTCTGGGACCACCCGTAAATTCGGCGGTGCGCCAAAACGGTTTGGCGTGGCCAGTACTTCCGCGTTGCTAAGGCTGTCGGTACCATCACGATTACCTTCCATGTCCATGCGCATGAAACGGTAGGATAGCATCCATTCTCCGGCCTCATGCATATGGTCGCCCATTATGCCAATAGGCGCATGGCCATCTGCCCGCAGTGAAATATGGGAATGATTATGCATTGAATCTTTACAGGCATCACATGCCTGGGCGGAAGGGATAACGGAGAATATCCCCAAAATACCGGCAACAGTGCCGGCCATAAGGTATTTTTTCATTTTTAAAGTCCTTTATTAAAACGCCATGCCCGCACAAACGGGACGGCTGACAAGTTAAATATTATTTTATGGAGTGTTTTAAGTAAGGACAGGAGGCCCGCGTGGTTCTTCATGCGATGTGGGGCGGGATAAAACAATCAGGGTATAACGTTCTACACGCTGTTTTTGTACGCTTACGGTGGCCTGCGCCATGGCAAGGTCGGCAGGAAGGAAAGCCTTCATATTGGCAGTGGTAAAACAGAACTGGCATTTTTCAGCCATAGTCTGCGCAGGATCGCTATCATCCTCCGGTGTGGCATCCACCACCCGTTGCTCAATACCTTGCGATGTACAAATCTCCACCACGCTGTACTTCCCGCCCCAGCTAAAGCCACAGGCAGGCGCAAGTACACCGGCCAGAAAGCATAATAGGATAACGCTGTGACAGAAATTCTTCATTGAGTGTTTTTTGCCGCATTTTTACTTGAGAAACAAGTCCCAACCCGTTAAATAATGCTATGGAACACGCACAAAATACAATCACCCCGGAAATTAATAAAGAACATGAGCATATCCTTATTCTGGATTTCGGCTCCCAAGTCACCCAGCTGATCGCGCGGCGTTTACGCGAAAGCGGCGTTTATTGCGAAATCTGGCCGTTTAATCAGGCGGATAAACTGAAAATCAAGACCTATAACCCTAAAGGCATAATTTTGTCCGGCGGGCCGTGCAGCGTTTTGGACGAAGACTCCCCGCGCGCGCCCGATTGTGTGTTTGAGATGAATGTCCCCATTTTAGGCATTTGCTACGGCCAGCAGGTCATGGTGCATCAACTTGGCGGTATCGTTGAAGGCGAAGAGAATAAAACAGATGGCAGCCGCGAATTTGGCCGCGCCTTTGTTGAATTGACAACTGACTCCCCGCTTTTTGAAGGATCCTGGAAACAAGGGGCCAAAGAACAGGTCTGGATGAGCCACGGCGACCATGTCGCCAGCCTGCCCGACGGCTTCAAGCCTATCGGTAAATCGGACGGCGCCCCCTTTGCCGTAATCGCAAATGAGGAAAAGAATTATTACGGCGTGCAATTCCACCCTGAAGTGGTGCATACCGTTCACGGGGCAGAGCTGTATCGCAATTTCACCCATAATATCTGCGGGTGTTCCGGTGACTGGACCATGGCTTCTTTCAGAGATGAAGCCATTGAAAAAATCCGCGCGCAGGTCGGCGATAAAAAGGTGGTCTGCGGCCTTTCGGGCGGCGTGGATTCTTCTGTGACTGCCGTGTTGTTGCATGAAGCCATCGGGGAGCAACTGACCTGTATTTATGTGGATACCGGCATGATGCGTCTGGGGGAGAGCGAGCAGGTCGTGAACCTCTTCCGTAATCATTACAACATCCCGTTGATCCACGAAGAATGCGAAGATCTGTTTTTGGGTAAACTTGACGGGGTTAGTGATCCTGAAACCAAACGTAAAATTATCGGCGCAACCTTTATTGATGTGTTTGATGATTGTGCCTCGCGTATTGGCGGCGCGGATTTTCTGGCGCAGGGGACACTCTATCCCGATGTTATTGAATCCGTCTCCTTTACCGGCGGCCCGTCTGTGACCATTAAATCCCATCATAATGTCGGCGGTCTGCCCGAACGCATGAATATGCAACTGGTGGAACCTTTACGTGAACTCTTCAAGGACGAAGTCCGTGATCTGGGCCGTGCGCTCGGCATGCCCGAAGATTTCATTCGCCGTCATCCGTTTCCGGGGCCGGGTCTGGCCATTCGTATGCCGGGGGATATTACCCGTGAAAAACTGGATATCCTGCGGCAGGCGGACGCCGTTTATATTGATGAGATCAAAAGCGCCGGATTGTACGATGATATCTGGCAGGCTTTTGCCGTGTTGTTGCCTGTGCGCTCTGTCGGGGTGATGGGCGATGGCCGTACCTATGATTATGTCTGCGCGCTCCGCGCTGTGACCTCGACCGATGGAATGACCGCGGATTATTATCCGTTCGAACATGACTTCCTTGGCCGTGTTTCCACCCGCATCATTAATGAGGTCAAAGGCATTAACCGCGTAACCTACGACATCACCTCCAAACCTCCGGGCACGATTGAGTGGGAGTAAAATAGCTTTGATCGAAACACATATTGATCAAGTAGATACTATTAAAACGGCAGTTTAGACTCTCATAAGGAAGAAAAAAATGACTGACTTTAACAGAATTAAAAAATTATTACGCGGGTCGACAACAATGCCGTCCAGTATTCTAGGGCATGGGCACCAGCACAAGGCCGATGGCTCTTGCTGTGGCCATGACCACTCACATGACCATGGCCATGATGACCACGGTGATCATCAGCACCACAAAGACGGATCTTGCTGCCACCACGATCATTCCAAAGATCATAAATAGATATGAATTCGACTATAAAGAGAAGATTTTTTCAATTCTACCTTATCATTATGGGCGGTGGGTTTATCCTATTTTCTTTTTTGGGAGAGATGACTTTTTTTTTAAGCACCATGATTTTCATGTTTGGCGTCTTATCGCTTCTAATATGCCTAAATCTACGTAAGGATATTTTTGAAAAAGATTATAAGAAAAATAAAGAGCAGAAAAAATCAGTCATAGAACACTCTAAGCCTGTGTTTTTTATCTTTTCATTATTGCTGATTGGGATAGGGATGTGCATGGTAATTCTTGGCTATATGAGCAATGATATTTTTTTAAAGTGTGCTACAATCCTTGCGGGATTCATAATTATATTAAAGTGGGGTTTTCTTTTGATGATATTTCTGCGCCAAAATAAGAAAA
Organism: uncultured Micavibrio sp.; assembly: GCA_965216405.1. Classification (GTDB taxonomy): domain Bacteria; phylum Pseudomonadota; class Alphaproteobacteria; order Micavibrionales; family Micavibrionaceae. Next base: position 1,334,194 of record OZ244161.1, read on the forward strand.
TATGATCTTTGCCTCCTGTTATTTAAAGCTCACTACCGCAACAATAACCGCTGGCCCAGGCCCATTGAAAATTATGCCCGCCAAGATGTCCTGTCACATCGACGACCTCGCCGATAAAATAAAGCCCTGGCACTTTTTTACTTTCAAAAGTTTTGTTGCTGATCTCATCGGTATCGACACCGCCGAGGGTAACTTCCGCTGTGCGGTATCCTTCTGTTCCATTCGGTTTTATTTCCCACTGCTGAATATGATCGTGCAACATTTTAAATTTTTTTTCCGAAAAATCCGCAAGGTTTTTTTTGCGCTCACTTTCTTCAAATAAACGCTCCATGATGGCATCGACAAAACGTCCGGGTAAAAGGGTGCTTAAAAATTTTGTAACCCGCATTGTCGGCGTATCTGTTTTTGCTTTCTGCAGGGCATTGATCAAATTTATTTTCGGCAAAAGATTGACGATTAAACTTTCACCTGCCTGCCAGTAAGATGAAATTTGCAAGATGACAGGACCGCTTAATCCGCGATGCGTGAACAGTAAATCATCGGTAAATTGATTCGTTTTTGAGCGAATCAAAACCGAATCAATTGAGACCCCTGAGAGTGATTTTGTGAAAAGTAACAACTCATCCGTAAATGTCAGGGGGGCAAGGGCGGCCCGCGGCGGGATGATGTTGAGTCCAAATTGGCGGGCGATACGGTAGCCAAAATCGCTTGCTCCCATCTTTGGGATAGACGGCCCGCCACTGGCAATCACCACCTTGTCAAAGTGATGTTTTTGCGTCCCTGATACAAGGATAAAACCGTCTTCATGTGAGGTGAGGGAGTCGATGACTGTCTCAAGCTTTAAGGTTGCATTTACCGCCTTACATTCACCTATCAACATGTCGATAATCGCTTGGGATTTTCCATCGCAGAAAAGTTGCCCGGTGTTTTTTTCAGGATGTTTCTCATGATAGGGAATATGATGTTTTTCTACCATGGAGATGAAGTTTTCTGCGGGATAGCGGCTAAGCGGTGATTTGCAAAAATGCGGATTGGCAGAAGTGAAATTCTCCGCGGTGCAATATTTGTTGGTGAAGTTACACCGCCCGCCGCCGGAAATTCTGATCTTCTCACCCGGCTTTTTTGCATGGTCAAAAATATGCACTTTATGCCCTTTTTTTCCGGCTTCAATGGCACACATCATACCGGCAGCACCGGCACCGATGATCGCAATTTTAAGAGATGAATTTTTTGTCATGGATGAGTCTTTTTAGAAGTAAAATGAAGCGCAATTTGGAAGGCAGAAAACATACAAATTTCTACTTCATAAAATTGAAGTTGGTACGCCAAGATAACGGAAATAAAAAATATTGAAAATGGGTTTAAAAAAAATCGTTTTTATGAGAGAATTCTTGTCAAGAACTGTTTTGGAGTAATAACGGAGTACACTTAAAATCTATCTAAATAGTTTGTTAACTATATCCTTTTATTATCGTTCGATAAATTTTTTACATTTACATTTAAATAAATATGGAGATCTACCATGGCAACAGCCAAGAAAAAACCAGCGGCCAAAAAGAAGGCCACAACTAAGAAGAAAAAGCCAGCAGCGTTAGCGACAGCTGTGGTTAAGAAAACAGCTGCGAAGAAAAAAGCATCTCCGGCAAAAACAGCCGGTAAGAGTGCAACGAAAAAAGCAGCTGCTGCGAAAAAATCTGCAGCCAAGAAAAAGCCAGCAGCGAAGAAGGCAGCCGCCAAGAAAAAGCCAGCAGCGAAGAAGGCAGCTCCTAAGAAGACAGCCGCCAAGAAAAAGCCAGCAGCGAAGAAGGCAGCTCCTAAGAAGACAGCCGCCAAGAAAAAGCCAGCAGCGAAGAAGGCAGCTCCTAAGAAGACAGCCGCCAAGAAAAAGCCAGCAGCGAAGAAGGCAGCTCCTAAGAAGACAGCCGCCAAGAAAAAGCCAGCAGCGAAGAAGGCAGCTCCTAAGAAGACAGCCGCCAAGAAAAAGCCGGCAGCGAAGAAGGCAGCTCCTAAGAAGGCAGCCGCCAAGAAAAAGCCAGCAGCGAAGAAGGCAGCTCCTAAGAAGACAGCCGCCAAGAAAAAGCCGGCAGCGAAGAAGGCAGCTCCTAAGAAGACAGCCGCCAAGAAAAAGCCAGCAGCAAAGAAGGCAGCTCCTAAGAAGACAGCCGCCAAGAAAAAGCCAGCAGCAAAGAAGGCAGCTCCTAAGAAGGCAGCCGCCAAGAAAAAGCCAGCAGCAAAGAAGGCAGCCGCCAAGAAAAAGCCAGCAGCGAAGAAGACAGCCGCTAAGAAAAAGCCAGCTTCTAAAAAGAAGAAATAGTTATCTTTCTCTTTGACGAATAAGTGTCACCCGCCCCAAATTGATTGTGGCGGGTGATTTTTTATGTTCTTATAAGAAATCTCTACTGGCTTTGAAGAATATGGCATATCAAGATTATTTTAAGACCGTCTGCACTACCTGTAAAAATTGGGTTTCCCGCTTTTATCCAAAAGGCTTAATCAAGGGCGTTTTCCCGCGTCTGATGAGCAAGGTCAAAAAACAGCCTTTAAAACTTCCTGCGCCACATGAAAGCATGGAAGAAGAAGTCCCTAAGCAATACGAAAACCATCCTTGTCCCAATTATATGGATTTAAAAATGCGGTACCGTGATATTGGCCGGTTAAACGCCATTATCGAGGCCCTGGGACGCGACTTTCTAACCGCTATGCCTGAAGGGGCCTATAAAAGCCGTTTGGGACAGATTGCCTTTTTGGCCCGCCGTCTGCACGAAGATCTCGCCAGTCAAGAAGTGGCCAGCCAGATCGAACAGGCGCATGCCCACGAACGTAATAATCCGGACGACTGGGATGAATGGGACAGTGCGAATTTACATGAAATGGAAATAATGTATCGGCATCATTGTCAGGTTAGTCCCGATCTGATGGAAAAGCGTGCACATCTTTCCTACGAAGGGCGCCGCCGTCATAAAGATGTGCTGATGCGCAATGACTGGGGGGCCGCGCAGGGCTTCTTGCAGGAAATGATTGATCTGCAACGCACCATTGCCGATACAAAATGCTTAAAAGAAAATAAGCATGAAAGCGATCCTGCCTATCAGGCCTTGATACGCGAATATATGCCGGGCGTCCGCCTGAAAGAAATGGACGCACTGTTCAGCGGTCTGAAAGAAAAACTGGATGTGATGCTGCCGAAAATTATCGCTCATCAAAAGCAGCAAAAAGAACCGCTTTTTGCGAAAGGGGAATTTCCTGCTGACCTGCAATTGAAATTGAACAAGTCTATTTTAAAAGTGCTTGGTTTTGATTTTAACCGCGGCGGCCTTTATGAAACAGGCCATAACCCCGTTGAGGGTGGAACACCGGATGATACCCGCCTTGTCATCAAAACATCCGATACTGGTAATTTCCTCGATTCTTTGAAAAGCGCCCTTCATGAAGGCGGTCATGGCCTGTATATTCAGGGTCTTCCCCGTACCCAATGGCGATACCAACCTGTTGGTCAGGACCTTGGCGCCGGTATGCAGGAATCACAGGCTTTGCTGGCCGAAATGATTATTGGCCGTATGCCTGAATTTTTTCAGTATCTTTCCCCCCGCGTCGAAGGCACATTTCAACGTTTGGGTGATGAAACATTAAGCGCCGAAAATCTTTTTAAATTAAAAACCCGGGTACAGCCTGGTCTACTACGCCGCCAGGCAGATGAAGTGACCTATTTTTATCATATCAACATGCGCCAGAAGCTGGAGCGTGATTTGATTGCCGGACGTTTGAAAGTCAAAGACTTGCCGGATGCTTGGAATGCAGAAGTCAAAAGCTTCACCGGACAGGAACCTGCCAATTATGCCGAAGGGTGTTTGCAGGATGTACATTGGTTTGTTGGTAAGTTTGGATATTTCCCTTCCTATACTTTGGGACATATGATGGCTGCACAAATTTTCAAGGCAATGAAGCGTGACATTCAAAACATTCCCGATCTGATCCGTCAGGGTGACTTTAAACCGTTGTTGCAGTGGCTCGGCACTAATGTTCATAGCAAGGGGCGCTTGATGCGCACGGACAGGCTGATGGAAGAAGTCACCGGCAGCCGTTTGCAAAATACGGCCTTACTGAACCACTTCGAAGAACGTTATCTGCAGGCCGCCTGACATTGCTTTTTAATAAGATTGATATTTTATTGCGTATTTTATAGAGGGCATAAAATACAGATTTCTTTTTTACAAAAAGGAGTATGATGTTCCCGTACCCGATAATCTGGTACGACCGTAATCGCTTAAGATTACACCTTTGGTGGAGTTATCGATGAAACCAGCAAATACTGCAAAACCAGGTCAAAAACCACAGCCACAAAAACCGGCTGCGAAACCAGGTAGCAAAAACAAATAATAACCCTTTACGGTTAATACCTAAGCCCAAACGCCCTGCCATGTCACCACACGGCAGGGTTTTTCGTATATTTCGTATAATTATTGATAGTTTGTTGCGTATTTCACAAAAACACGAATAAATCCCTTTTGTGTGATGGAAGGGTATATGGTGTCCTCAATATCAAATTTTTGATACGGCCCGTAGTCGCCTCAGACTACATATTGGAGGAAATATCCATGCAAAATGCTAAAGCTAATCAAAAGCCACAAACCCAAGCTTCTAATAAAGAAGATCAAAAACCAGGTCAGCCAGCCAATAAGCCTGCTGATAAAAAAGATCAGAAGAAATAATAAGATAAAAGCTTAGGTTTTTAATATGACGATACATCCTGCCTTGCGTAAGCATGGCAGGTTTTGTTTTTGTGACATTCTAACGGTGACAGGGGGAAATTAATCCGTTAAATAAGGGGTATGAAATACATATCTACCCGTGGCGGGGGGAACCCGCAAAATTTTGTTAATGCGATGCTTCAGGGTCTTGCCCCTGATGGCGGGCTTTTTATCCCGCAGGAATGGCCGTCTTTTGAAACGGATCAGTTAAAGCGCCTTTCCGGTGTCCCTTATACCGATGTGGCTTATGAAGTCATTAAACCTTTTGTAGGGGATGAAATTCCCGCAGACACGCTAAAAGACATCATTAACAAAGTGTACCGTGACAATTTTGACCATGCCTGCGTTGCGCCTCTGGTTCAGATTGCCCCGAACACATGGATTTTGGAGTTGTTTCATGGTCCGACACTGGCATTTAAAGATTACGCGCTGCAATTATTAGGGCATTTGTTTGATTATATTCTGGAACAGCGCGGAGAACGGGTGACAATTGTCGGCGCAACCTCCGGGGATACGGGCTCCGCTGCGATCGAGGCATGTAAGGGTTGTAAGAATATTGATATTTTTATTTTACACCCTGAAGGCAGGACCTCTGAAGTACAGCGTCGCCAGATGACCACTATTGAGGCACCGAATGTGCATAATATCGCCCTGAAAGGTAATTTTGATGACTGTCAGAACATGGTGAAAGCCATGTTTAATGACAAGAAATTTCGCGCGGATATGCGCTTGTCTGCTGTCAACTCGATTAACTGGGCCCGGATTATGGCACAGATTGTCTATTATGTTTCTGCATCCGTGGCCCTTGGCGGCCCTGCACGCAAAGTTTCCTTTGCCGTGCCAACGGGTAATTTCGGTAATATTTATGCGGCGTATGCGGCACGCAAAATGGGGGTGCCTATACAACGCTTGATTATCGGCTCCAACCGCAATGATATTCTTACCCGCTTTTTCGAGAGCGGCGTCATGAAAAGTGAAACGGTGGAACCATCCTTATCACCCAGTATGGATATTCAAATCTCCAGTAACTTTGAAAGATATTTGTGCGATCTTTTAGACCACGATACCAAAAGCATTTCAAAACTGATGGAGTCTTTTAAGAAGAACGGCAGTTTTTCCATTGGCTCCGAATATATGGCCAAAGCACGCGCTGAATTTGATGCGCGCCGTTGCCACGATGACCAGACCAAGGGCCTCATGACAGCCTGTTACCGCGAAACGGGATATAGTCTGGATCCGCATACTGCTGTCGGGCTTTACGCCGGTATGCAGGTGCGTGAAGATCCTTCCGTGCCCCTTGTAGCCCTTGCCTGTGCGCACCCGGCAAAATTTCCCGATGCCGTGGAAGAAGCCATCGGCGTGCGTCCTGACCTGCCGCCACATCTTGCCGACTTATATGAACGCAAAGAGCATCTTACCCCACTTGAAAATAATCTTGATACCGTGCAGGATTTTGTAAGAAAGAACGTGAAAAACACATGACAATAAAATCTACAACCTTGCCCAACGGGCTGAGAGTGGTCACCGATACTGTGACAACAGTTGATTCCGTTGCTGTTGGCGTCTGGTGCGATGTTGGGACACGGCATGAGGAACTGGCCCATAATGGTGTGGCGCATATGGTTGAGCACATGATGTTTAACGGCACGCCCACGCGCAATGCCCAACAAATTGCCAGTCAGATTGAATCTGTTGGCGGGCAGATGAATGCCTATACCAGCCGTGAATTAACCGCTTATTATGTGCATCTTCTAAAAGAAGACTTGTCGCTTGCGATGGATGTGCTTTCGGACATGATACAGCATCCTGCTTTTCCCGACCATGAACTGGAAAAGGAACGCGGCGTGATTGTTCAGGAAATCGGCATGGCCAATGATACTCCCGATGATCTGGTGTTTGATCTGTTTCAGGAAACCGCTTATCCGGGGCAATCTATTGGTGCGCCGATTCTGGGTACCAGTGACATTATTCAGAACATGAAAAAAGATACCTTGTTTGACTATGTCAGACGTTTTTATACACCTCAGAAACTGGTGGTCTCTGCTGCCGGAAACGTTACGCACGAAGAAATGCTTGAACGCGTTCAGGAATATTTTACCGATCTGCCAGAAGACCGGCATGACAGCTTCGCTCCCGCCGCCTATCAAGGCGGGGAGAATATTCTGGCCAAGGAACTGGAACAAACCCATATTGTTTTGGGATTTAAAGGAATCGATAAAAAACGCGATGATTATTACGCCGCTGTTTTATTGGCTGTTATTATGGGTGGGGGCATGTCATCACGTTTGTTTCAGGAAGTGCGGGAAAAACGCGGCCTGGCATATTCTGTTTATGCCTCCCATAGTGCCTATGACGATGCCGGCCAGTTTGAAATTTATGCCGGCACAGGGCCCGAGCAGACAGCAGAACTGACCACCGTTCTTTGTGATGAAATTAACAAAATCATGGGGTCTTCTGTCTCCCAACAGGAACTGGCCAGTGCACAAAGCCAGTTGCGCGCCAGTATGCTGATGAGCCGTGAATCCATGCTATCGCGTGCCAACCGACAGGCAAAATATATGATCAATTTTAATGAAAAATTTGATATGCAAAAACTTATTGCGGATATGCAGGCCGTCACAATGCAGGACGTGCAGACCATGGCAGAAGAAATTTTTGCCAGTGTCCCGACTTTGGCAGCGCTTGGTTCGCTTGATAATCTAGAAAGTTATGATCAAATTCAAACCCGCCTTGCGGCTTAAAAACCGTTCGTATTCTTTAACCGGCCCTGCAAATAATGATGAGCGGGTGGTATTGAAAGGCAAGCGGGTTTTGCTTATTCCTCCGCGCCTTGATGATTATGCACAATGGAAAAAAGTGCGTGCCGCCAACCGCGATTTTTTAACGCCTTATGAACCGCGATGGGCATCCGATTCCTTAAGCAAAAACTTCTTTCTTCGTCGCCTGAAAAGACAGACGGAAGAGGTGGCGCATTCACGCGGGGCCTTCTTTTATATCCACCACCAACAAAGCGGCAAAATTATCGGAGGAATTAATATCAATGATATCCGTATGGGCGCGCAGCGTTGCGGGACACTTGGTTATTGGCTGGATCAAGGCCATCAGGGGCAGGGCTATATGCGCGAAGCTGCCGGGCTGGTCATAGGTCATGCCTTTTATACACTTAAACTTCGCCGTCTCAATGCAGCCTGTCTTAAGGGTAATGAGAGCAGTGTAAAGCTGTTGGCAGCGCTTGGTTTTGAAGAAGAAGGCTATGCAAAGAAATACTTGCAGATAAACGGCAAATGGCAAGACCACCGCCTGTTTGGGTTATGTTCGAACTATTCTGAAATGAGAACGCCGCAATAGAGGCATCCTTTGTTCTGCTTCTTTAATCAGGGTTTTTAATGTTTCTTTAGGAAGAAAAAATTCCGCTTCCTCATCTGCCGCAATGACCTCTGCGTCTTCTTGCCCGGCCAAACTTAAAATAACGGCGGCCCCGCGCGAACTTAATTTAACGCTTGTCGCATGGTGTTCGGCCAAACGGCCTTTTAATTCCCCTAAGAAAAGTTCTGCGTTTTGGACACTAAGCATAGGTCAAATTAAATATAGAGAATAATTATGTCAATATATTTTTATGCATTCCCACTTAACGCAGAGAGTTGCGCAGGAGTGACCCCAATGGCCGAGAGGGCCCGGTTCCATACCGCTTCATAATTATCGCTAAAGACTAATTCCGGAGTCGCAGGCAAAGTGAGCCAAGCATTTTGTCGTACTTCGTGTTCTAATTGGCCTTCTTGCCATCCTGCATAGCCAAGCGCGAATAATGCTTTTTGGGGTGCCGTGGCTTCAGTCAGGCTGGTCAGCGCGTCAATGGTGCCTGTCACAAAAATATTATCTTGTACCTCAATCGTATCAGGCTGCTTGAAATCCTGGCTATGAATTAAAAAGCCGCGTGCGGTATCAACAGGGCCGCCACGACGCACGGGCAGATGTTCAAAACGTTTGGGCAGGGTAATGGTGGATTGAATTTCCAGATCTTTTAAAAGACTGCCGAATTCCAGCCCCTCCATAACATGGTTGATGACAATCCCCATGGCGCCTTTGGCATCATGGGCGCAAATATAAACGGCTGCCCGCTCAAAGCGTTGGTCGCCAATGCTAGGCATTGCCAGCAACAATTGCCCATTCAGGTAGGTCGTATCATCCATAGAGCAATCTTTTCAAATATATGCGGGCAGAGCAAGTCTTTAGTATAACCCGCCGGTGCCGGTAAAATTCGGGTCCTGTGTATCCCGTGGGCGTGTTGGCGCCGTGCGCTCATTCTCATAGATCGGCGGGTAAACACGTTCCTGTGATGGTGCCGTCTGATTTTGGTCTTGCCGGCCGTTTTGTCCCTGACCATTAGAACGACGGTTTGAAAAATATGAAAACGGACTATTATTGGTCGGTGGATTAGGATTGGCACCATCAAGCCCATAGACTTCCACATTATCATCACTATAGATAATCTCATTCTCGCTGATGAAGTTGTTATACCCATAGGGATCACTGTTATAAGGATCATTGCCATAGGGGTTAATGCCGCCATCATCAATCACATCCATGGATTGCATGAAATTGGCGGTGCCGGGTTCTGTGCCGGATACGAATGCTTCCCAGATGACATCTTCATCGCCTGCTTTTGCCAGACGCCCCGTTTTGGCGTTGACGCGCACGTTTTTCATACCGGGCGGAACGCGGAAGGGCATTGGTGGGGTATCTGCCAGAGCCTGTTTCATAAAGTCCCCCCAGATAGGCGCGGCTGCGGAAGATCCGGTTTCCCGCTTGCCCAGAGATCGCGGATCATCAAACCCGACAAACACGCCGGCCACAAGATTGGGTGAAAAACCGATAAACCAGGTATCTTTTGATTTGTTGGTTGTTCCCGTCTTTCCTGCCAACGGACGGCCAATTTCTTTTAGGCGGCGGCCTGTGCCGCGTTCAATTACCCCTTCAAGGATAGAGACGATCTGATATGCCGTTTTTTCATCGGCGATTTGCTCGCGCGTATCGGGAATGTTCGGCGTGCTTTGTCCGTCCCACCGGATCAGGTCACCGCAATTGGCGCAAGGACGCTGGTCATGGGCAAAAATGGTTTTACCATGCCGGTCCTGTATACGGTCGATGAGGGTGGGTTGAATTTTCTTCCCTCCATTGACAAACATCCCATAGGCGGCTGTAAGGCGCAGCAATGTGGTCTCTCCAGCCCCTAAAGAATAAGACAGATACGTTTTCATCTGGTCGGCAATGCCGAAACGGGTGGCATAATCAACGACTGTTTCCATGCCCAGCTTATTTGCCAGACGCACGGTCATCAGGTTCCGTGATTTCTCCACGCCCAAACGAATAGTAGAGGGGCCGTAAAACGTATTGGAATAGTTGGTAGGACGCCAGAAATCACCGGGAGCCTGTTCAATCACGAACGGTGCGTCCAAAACAAGTGTAGAGGGAGTGTAACCGTTATCCAGCGCGGCTAGGTAAACAAACGGTTTAAAGGCAGAACCAGGCTGTCTTTGTGCCTGTGTCACACGGTTAAAGCTAGACGCATTTTGTGTCCATCCGCCCTGCATTGCCAGAATACGGCCCGTATGGGGATCAAGTGCAACAATTGCTCCTTGCACTTTAGGTATCTGGCGCAAGACCCATTCGCCTTCTACTTTTTCTAATAAAATAACATCGCCGGTATCAACAACCTGTTCCATTTTGATAATTTCCGGACCCAGGGCATAACATTCCTGAAGGCATTTTCGCGCCCATAATACGCCGTCCAGTTTTAACGTATCGGTTGTGCCGTCTGCAAACCCGATCTGCGCCTGTGATTGTTTCATATTCAAAACCACTGCCATTCGCCATTCTTCCAGCATACCTTCCGGTACGGCAATTTTATCCAGACTCTGGGCCCAGTCATCCATGGATTTTAAATTGGCAATCGGGCCGCGCCATCCATGACGTTTATCGTAATCCATTAATCCCTTACGTAAGGCGTTGACGGCCATTTCCTGCAATTGCGGGTCCAGACTGGTGCGTACTGCAAGGCCACCACGGTACAGACTTTCCTGTCCGTATTTTTCTTTTAATTCACGGCGCACTTCTTCGGCATAAAAATCCGCATCGACGGTTTGTCCGCGTCTCATTTTGACAAAGTTAAGCGGCTTTGCCTGGGCGATTTCCGCTTCGCCTTTTGTGATATAGCCGTCTTCTTTCATTCGTTCGATCACCCAGTTGCGGCGGGCGATGGCGGCGTCATATTTGCGTTCGGGATGGTAATTATTTGGCGCCTTTGGCAGAGCGGCAAGATAGGCTGCCTCTTCAATGTTTAAATCGTCTAATGGCTTATTAAAATAGCGCAAAGCTGCCGCCGCTACACCATAGGCACGCTGGCCTAGGAAGATTTCATTCAAGTACAGTTCCAACAGCTGGTCTTTGGAGAGCGCTTTTTCCATGCGCATCGCGAGAATGGCTTCCTTGATTTTCCGCTCGTACGATACTTCATTGGTCAGTAGGAAGTTTTTGGCGACCTGCTGGGTAATGGTAGAGGCGCCGACCAGACGACGACCTGAGCCTGAATTACGCAGATTGGTCACCATCGCCCGTGCAATGGCGAAGGTATCCACGCCCTGATGTTCGTAAAAATTCTTGTCTTCGGCGGATAGAAATGCGTTTTTAACAATATCAGGAATCTTCTGAATAGGCACAAAGACACGGCGTTCTTGTGCATATTCGGCCAGAAGATTTCCATCCCCGGCATAAATGCGGGTGACAATCGGCGGTTCGTATTCTTTTAATTGGTTATATTCCGGCAGATCTTTGCTGTAATTATTAATCGCAAAGGCAATAATGGCAATGCTGCCAATCAGGCCCAAAAACCCCAAAGAAATCAACGCCAGTAATATATTGGTAAACAATTTCATAGGCGATATTTATGGCATAGCTTTAAGGCCAAAAAAAGGTTTAATCCGGTGGAGAAGTTCCCGAGTAGAGCGTCCCCGATTCTTTTAAATCTTAAAAGCCTGCATGTTTGGTAATCGGCCCTTCGGCACGGCCATGGATAAATTGCTCGATATAGCTGTTCCCGGAATCATAAAGTTTTGCGACATCGCCGCTCCATATAATTTTACCTTCCTGAATCATGGCCACCTTATCGGCAATTTTGCGTGCACTCGCCATATCATGGGTAATGGTGAGGGCCGTTGCCCCCAGATCTTTCACACAATTGACAATGAGATCGTTAATCACATCCGCCATGATAGGATCAAGACCTGTCGTCGGTTCATCAAAGAAAATAATTTCAGGATTGGTTGCTATTGCACGGGCAAGACTGACGCGTTTTTGCATACCACCGGATAATTCTGCGGGGAACAGGTCCCCTGTTTGCGGGGATAAGCCCACTTGGCGGAGTTTTTCTCCAGCAATTTCGTGGGCGTGCTCGCGGTTCATTTTCTGTCCTTGGATTAACCCAAAGGCAATATTTTCCCAGACCTTCATGGAATCAAATAAGGCGCCGCCCTGAAACAACATACCGAATTTCCCCATCAACACATTCCGTGCTTTGGAATCCAGCTTGGTGGTTTCTTTCCGGTCAATCAGGATGGACCCGCTATCTGGCTTCAAAAGGCCCAATATGCACTTTAACATGACGGATTTACCCGTGCCTGACCCGCCGATGATGACCATTGATTCCCCTTTATTGACAGTCAAATCAATGCCGTTCAGCACATGCTTGTTGCCGAACGATTTATGGACGGCTGTCATCTCAATCTTGGGTGTGCTCATGAGAAAAAGACCTGCGTTAGGATATAGTTGAAAATCAAAATAAGAATAGAGGCAGATACCACCGCATAGGTCGTGGCTGTTCCCACTCCTTGGGCACCGCGGCCTGAATTAAAGCCGTGATAACATCCCATCATGGAAACGATAAAGCCAAAGGCTGCGGCCTTGATCAGGCCGCTGATCACATCCATCCTTTCCAGAATGTCCCATGTCTGGGTGATATAGTTTCCGGAAGAAAAACCAAGATTATAAACCCCGACAATATAGCCACCGTAAATACCGATAATATCGCCAATTAACACCAGCAATGGTAACATTAATGTGCCGGCTATTACGCGCGGGGCAATCAGATATTTAAACGGACTGACTGAAAGGGTGATAAGCGCATCAATCTGCTCGGTAACCCGCATCGTGCCAATTTCTGCGGCAATGGATGCCCCAACGCGTCCTGCCACCATCAGGCCCGCCAGAACGGGCGCTAATTCCCTTGTAACGGATAGGGCCACAACCCCGGCAATGGCGCTTTCGGCATTAAAACGGGTAAAACCGGTATAACTTTGTAGTGCCAGCACCATCCCTGTAAACAAGGCGGTCATACCGACCACGGGAAGGGAATAATAACCGATATCAATAAACTGTTTTAACATCAGGCGCGGAAAGTAGGGCGGTGTCAGGCCGTGACGTAGAGCAATGCCGACAAAGGCTGCCATAGCCCCAATGGATTGGAAAAAGCTGAAAATCGAATGCCCGATGGCCTGACAAAAGGACATAACATGGCGCAAGATAGTCGGTTTTTGATTCTTGACAGTTCCTGACATAAAAATGTTTTTAACCTGTTTCCAACGTATTGAAAAGAAAGAAATATAAGCAAGGCAGGGTTTCGCACATCAAGGCAAAGCTTGGCTTTTCTTTTTATAAGTAAATGCGCTTATACCGTGGGCCGAGAGAGGTTAAAATTTCATAGCCAATGGTTCCTGCTGCGGCCGCCAGATCATCTACGCTTTGATGGGGGCCTAATATTTCAATGGCATCGCCTTCCCGGGGCATGCGGGTTGTAATACCGCTTAAATCGATTGTCATCAAATCCATAGACACCCGGCCAATCACGGGACAGGCTTCTCCTTGCCAATAAACCTTTGCCTTGTTGCTGGCTGAGCGTAAAAATCCGTCCGCATATCCAAGGGCTAGGGTTGCGGTTTGAGTAGCTCGGTCAAAAACGTGACTGGCACCGTAACCTACACTGTCCCCGATTTTACACTCTCTTATTTGTAAAATACGGGCAGACAGCGTAACAACAGGGCGAACCGGATTATTTGTCTCCGGCGTTGGGTTGCCGCCATAAAGCGAAAAGCCCGGCCGGACAAGATCATAATGGTAAGTCTCATCCCGGAACAGTCCCGGTGAATTCGCCAGTGATTTTCGTACGTTTGGAAAATGCTCCCCGATTTTGGCAAAAGCAGCGGCTTGCTTTTGCGTAATCGGATCCTCTTTTTCATCGGCATTCACAAAGTGCGACATAATATATTGTACGTCTATATTATCCAGTATTTTTAAGGATTCTATGAGATCGTACGTTTCTTTTTCGCTCAAGCCCAACCTGTTCATGCCGGTGTCAAAATGTAAAATGGCGGGAAGGCTGGTTTCTTTTTCAGTGGCCAGAGTGTGCCATCTTTGTATGTCATCGGGACAGTTCAGAACGGGCACAATGTTATGGGCGAGGTACTCTTTTTCCGCGCCTTTAAACAGCCCGCCCAAGACAGCAACGGGAGATGTTTTATTAAAATCCCGCAGAGCAATAGCCTCGTCCAATGTCGCGACAAAAAATTGCGGACAGCCCAGATTGGTTAATTTTTCCACCACCGGCTTTAACCCCAAACCGTAAGCATTGGCTTTGACCACGCCGGATACATTACATCCCTGTCCCGTTTTTTCCTGAAACAGCTGGTAATTTGCGGCCAGAGCTCCCATATCTATTTCCAGAAGGGCGTTGGCAGAAGAAAAGTCTTGCATCGTTCCTATTTCCGTAATATTTAATTTGCCTATGACTGCTGAAATTGTAGCGATAAATTCTGATGTGACCAGACAAAAAGAACTGCTCGAATCCTTTCGGGCGGCTGCCTGCCTCCTTGATCATGAAGTGATAGAGGAAATTCTGACTGCTGATGAATGGCATCGATACGATTTATTGGCTGATTTGGCGACAGAAATGGCGGAAAAGGTGATCTGCCCGTCTTCTGATCTATTATCCCGATTTAAAGGCGCGGCGATCGAGACGCTGGTGACGATGATGCCGAATTTCGGCTGTATTGATCATGATAATCACAAAGCGGTGCAGGAAACGATAGAATATGCCCGTTATGACTTGATGACACGTTATAAGCATATTGCTATAGAGGCGAATTTATTGCCGCGTATGTTTGCTAGCGGCCATCAACATGCCCATCTTGGAATTTCTCTAACTCTCTGAAAAAGCCAGTGTTACTCCTGTTTCTCATGAAAAGACGGAAAAAGCCTTGAAAAATATATTGTCATAATATATAAGATTTTCCATGACACAGGATCAAAATACGCCCCCGGAGACAGGCCAAACAGCCTTTCAGCAAGCATATTGGAATAAAATCCAGACGGCGATCACCTCTGTGGTAAATAATGTGGACCTGATAAAAGTTTATAAAGCCGATGGTGTTGAAAATCTGACGGCGGGATTTGAAAATATCGTTGATGAAACCGTGGATTTGCTCCCCAAAGAAGTACTGATTTCGACGGTGCCCCAATCTGATCCAGACGGCGATGTCGATGGTGACCCCGGTGATTACCTCCCTGAAATTAATCCGCTGATCCGCGCGTCGTTTCTGGATGCTCTTTATAACCTGAAAAAATATATCGATTCCTTTGATAGGGGGAATGCAGGCGGAGATGCTGGTCAGCATCAGGACAATGAAACGACTGGTTTTTCATTTACAGCCTATATGGCGAGCTTGCCGGAAGGGCAAAACACTTTAAAAGAATTTTTACGTATCGGTTTGGAAAACCGCCTTGAAGAAGCATCCATAAAGGCAGGGCATTTATCGGCGCCAGAAACCAATTCTGAAATTGATCTGGTGAAATCTTTTGGAATAGCAGTCAATACAATGGAATTACTTGTTCTGGAAGCGCATAAAGATGGCAATCTCCAACATTTGGATGAAGAGGGCATTGCCCGAATGGCAACAAATTTTACAGAAATATCCGCACAAAAAATAGCCACACAAGATGATCACAGGCTTATATTTGAGACAGTGATCGAGCCACAGGCAAGAATATTTATCACGCAACTACAAAATGAAACTGCGCCGCGCAGTGTAGCGGCTATTGCGCAGGATAATCGGGAGCAATTGTTATCCAGTCTTTTTCACAACGCAGAATTACTGGGAGCTTCAACGCCGGCCATGCGCACGCGCAGTGACCTTGGTTTTACGCCACCGCCTTTAAATGCACGTTAAAACTTTTCCAAGATTAATCATATCGCTGTTCAAGATCGCTAAAGCGGGTGACGCTGGATTCAAAGTGTAGCGAGATAGTGCCAATCGGACCGTGACGCTGTTTGGCGACAATCACATCGGCCACATTACAACAATTTCCAAGATCTTCCTGCCATTGCGCGTAACGGTCATTAAATTTTCCGTCATCTTCGCCCGGTTTTTTCTCCGGTTCTTCGCGGGAAAGGTAATATTCACGGCGATAGATAAACATGACCACGTCCGAGTCCTGCTCAATTGAGCCTGATTCCCGTAAGTCAGAGAGCATCGGACGTTTGTCTTCACGTTGTTCGACAGCCCGACTCAATTGCGAGAGGGCAATAACCGGAATATTGAGTTCCTTGGCAATGGCCTTCAGGCCACGGGTGATCTCCGAAATTTCCAGTACGCGGTTGCCTTCCGACTGACGTGAGCCGGACCCTTGTAACAGCTGTAAATAGTCAATGACCAGCATGTCCAGACCATGCTGACGCTTTAACCGTCGTGCCCGTGTGCGGACGGCCCCAATAGACAGAGCCGGTGTGTCGTCAATATAAAGCGGAACCTGACTTAACTTCTGACTGGCTTCGACAAATTTTCTGAAATCTGTTTCCTTGATATTGCCTTTACGGATATCATCCCCTGAGATATTGGCTTCATCTGCCAGAATTCTGGTAGCAAGCTGATCTGCCGACATCTCCAAAGAGAAGAATCCCACCCGTCCGCCTTCTGTACCGCCGCTATTGGCATAGGCTTTGGCGGCATTATAGGCAACATTGACGGCGAGGGAGGTTTTTCCCATGGAGGGCCGCGCCGCCAAGATAAGCAAATCCGAATTATGCAGGCCGCCTAGCTTATGATCCATATCCGTCAGGCCGGTAGTGATGCCGGTGACATGCCCATCCGATTTATAAGCTTTTTCGGCAATCTCGATCGCGGTAATAACGGAATCGCGCAAAGTTTGAAATCCACCCTGCGTCATGCCGCTTTCTGATAACTTAAATAGCTGGCTTTCTGCTTGCTCGATAATCTGGCTGGCATCTTTTTCAATGTTGAAGTTAAACGCTTCGGCATTGATATCTTGGTTCATGCGGATAATTTCACGACGCAGATACCGATCATAAATTGTTTGGGCGTAATCGCCGATATTATTCAAAAGCGGGACTTCCTGCGCTAGTTCGGCCAGATATTTGGCGCCGCCGACAGATTCCAATCCTTCGTCTTTTTCAAAATAATCTTTTAAGGTGGTGTGCTTGGCTTCCAGTCCGCGCTCTGTCATTTTTTCAATGGCGCTAAAAATGTTCTGGTGGGAAGGATGTGAAAAATGATGCGGGCGCAGAAAATCATTAACGCGTTCCAATTGCCCATTATCGATCAAAAGCATTCCCAAAAGCCCTTGTTCGGCTTCGAAGTTATGCGGCAATTCCTGAAAACGCACATCGCTTTCGCGCTCTTCCTCCGCATAAGGAATATCATTGTGATTAGGAAATATCGCTGGGTCTGAAGACATTCTTCTTTATGCCACAGACAAAAATAAAAGGGGGATTTAATTGCGCCTTGCCCCTGTGGATTATGGGGAGAAGATGGGGATTAATGAAACAGCACAGGATAAAGGGAAAGCATTAATAAAATTGCTGCCGTGATATTAAAGGCGCGCAGTTTTCTGGCATCGCCAAGGAACCGCGCCAACTTTGATCCCAGGTAAACCCAAAGGCTGATGGAAGGCACCATGACCAAGCCGAAAATGACCGCTACAATGACAACGTTCACAAGAACAGGGGCTTGGGGCATATAGGTACTGATCGCGGTAATTGTCATCACCCATGCTTTGGGATTCACCCATTGGAAAAGCGCCGCCTGTAGAAAGCTGAAAGGTTTGCCGCTTTCGGCTGTTGCAGAAGTAGAATCGGGGGCGGCCGCCGTGGCAATTTTCCACGCCAGATAGGAAAGATAGGCAATACTGATAATTTTTAAGGCGGTATAAAGCGGCGGGTAAAGGGTAAAAATTTGGCCCAGTCCCAAACCAACAAGCACCAGCATGACAATAAAACCGACACCAATGCCCAGCATATGCGGCACGGTGCGTTGAAAGCCGTAATTAATGCCCGATGCCATTAGCATAAGATTGTTCGGTCCCGGTGTCACAGATCCGACAAAGGCAAAAGTCATTAATGCAATTATGATCTCAATATTCATCATGGCGCAATAATATACGATACAATTGTAAATTATCTTGCTTATTTGTCTTATTTTGTAAATAATCTGCAATATATGATGAATTTAGATGCTATAAACAGAAAAATATTGCATGAGCTTGAGCGTGATGGCCGTGTTTCCAACACGGATCTTGCCGATAAAGTCGGTTTATCTCCCTCTGCCTGTTTACGCCGTGTACAAGATCTGGAACGGCAAAATATTATCATGGGCTATAAGGCGGTTATTAACCGTGCTGCAATGGGGGTGGGGGTCACGGTGTTCGTAACAGTCGGTTTATCCAGACACCAGAAAAAAGATCAGGATGCGTTTGAAAAAATTATGTGTAGGACAGCCGAAGTGCGGGAATGTCACAATATTACCGGCACTGTTGAATATCTCCTACGCATTGAAGTGGCTGACCTTCAGGCCTATAAAGACTTTCATAATAACGTACTTGGCACTGTCCCGCAGGTCAGCAGCATTGTCTCCCATATTTGTATGGATTCACCTAAGGATGAGCGTGCTTAAAGCATAAAGAAACCCGCCGCTGGTGAAACAGGGCGGGTTTTGATTTTTTTTAGAATGTTTGTTTGGTCAGCCGTAGCGCGTTTTCGCGCCTGAGGCTTAATAAAACAACTAAGCGTCTTTCTTGTCTTCGGCTTCAGATGCATCATCCTCAGTTGCCTGAGTTGTTTCGGCTTCTTCATCGTCTGCAGCATCTTCGGAAACGGCTTCTTTGGTCGCTTTTGCTTCGGCCTTGGCCGCAGCTTTTGCTTCCTCTTCAGCCGCTTTTTCAGCAGCCTCTGCATCCGCTGCTTTTTCGGCTTCTAGTGCATCTTCATCCATCAACTCTTCTTTGGATTTCAGAGCGGCTTCCGCTTTTTCCTGAGCGCGGGCCGACGCCGTTTCCTGATCCTCAGCAATCAACGCCTTACCGGTTTTTTCCTGGACCTTGGCTTCATCTTCGGTTCTGGCAATGTTGATTGTGACATCAACCTTCACTTCAGGGTGAAGCGTGACAACCACATCGAATAAACCGATTTCTTTGAAGTTCTGGTTTAAATCAACCATGTTGCGCTGGATTTTTTCGTCCGCCTCTTCGTTAATGGCTTCGGCAATATCGCGGGAGGTGACTGATCCATATAGCTGACCGCTTTCGCCGGCCTGACGGATCAGAACAACTTTAAGACCTTCCAAAGATTTGGCATGCTTTTCGGCGTCCTTCTTCTTTTCCTGGTCTGCTTTTTCCAACGCTGCTTTTTGTGATTCAAAATAAGCAATGTTGCTTTCTGTAGCACGTAAGGCTTTGTTTTGCGGCAGCAAATAGTTACGCGCATAACCTGGTTTCACGGAAACGACTTCGCCCATGGCGCCAAGTGTTTCAATACGCTCTAATAAAATAACTTGTGTCGACATTTTATTTTCCTTCTCTTAAGAACGGCTGTTGTTATCGCCGTCAACGCGAACATAAGGCAACAGGGCCATGTAACGAGCGCGTTTGATTGCTTTGGCCAGTTCACGTTGTTTCTTTTGGGAAACATTTGTAATACGGCTAGGGACCATTTTGCCGCGTTCGGAAATGAAACGGCTTAGGGTTTTTGTATCTTTCCAGTCAATCGCCGGTGCATTTTCCCCTGTAAAAGGGCAGCTTTTCTTGCGGCGGAAAAAAGGTTTTGATGCTGTTGGGATATCGGCACTCATTACGCGGCCTCCTTCTTGCTTGGTTTATCTTCGCCTGTATCTTTGGCTGTTTTGTCCATCATCACGGACGGGCCGGATGTCAATTCATCTTCGCGTACGCTCATGAAACGAAGGATATCTTCGTTCAAACGCATTGTACGCTCGACTTCGTGAAGCGCCGGGGCTTCTGTTTCGCTCTCGATCAGAACGTAGTGACCGCGGCGGTTTTTGTTGATACGGTAGGCAAGGTTACGCAAACCCCAATTTTCGGTTTTGTGAATTTTGCCACCGGCATCAGTGATGATTTTTGAATAAGCGTCGGTTAGCTCTTGGACCTGGGTCGTGCTCAAATCCTGCCGCGCGACAAACACGGTTTCATAATAAGGCATTGTAGTCTCCTCTCGGGTTTTATAGCCCCCCATGGCCTTCATTAGGGAGCGAGGTAAATTTTAGCCATTTTTTAGTCCTGCAATCAGGAGGGAACAGCCATCTAGCGGCTGTTATAGGGAGCGAAAGAGCGAAAATCAAGGAAAAACATCGCAATCAAGACCTGAAAGTTACTAATAAAGCCTGATTCATATGTCAGATGCTGGCGTGTCGCGTGTTTATGCGTCTGAACCAAGAAATCCGCAGGTTTGGGCGATCAAACCTTTTTAAATGAAAAAACCGCCCCAGAAGCATAGGTCTGAAGCGGATTTTCGTTGTTGTATTCAAAAGAGGAAGTGAAAAACTCAGCGAATAATCGTTAATTATTAATGGATGCTACCGCTATTGGTGCGCGGTGTGTTTCCATTGCAATGTTTTGAAATGTAATTGGCCATGAACATCGACCATGGTGTTTTGCATTGACGGGAACTTGCCCGGTTAGAAGCCTTTCTTAAGATAACACATAGGTCATCATAGCTAAGATTAGGATTCTTCAATGCTTTTTGGAAAGAACTTAATGCCTGCGAGCTTGCAAAATCCGCATAGTCCGAATTAACATGGCTTTGACACATTAGTGTATAGGCATGTCCAGTGTCCTCGAGTACTTTCCGTACAACAGTCTTTTTAATTGTTTTGCTCATTATCAATACCTCCTTGCTTGTTATAGTTAAATTTATAAGCGTACTTGGTAACGAGCCCTCTATTTTGTCCCCTGTTTCTGACTTATTTTAAACCTACCAATCCTGTTTCGGTTCCCCATTTGGCAAACCAAGAATGGATCGTGAGACTTTATGTCAGTATGATTATTATTATACACAGATATGCGAAAAACTCTATTCTTTTTTTAACCTTTTGTTAATAAATTGCTAAGCCCTTGACGTTGCTTGATTTCGATTCCATGCTCTGCGAATTATTAATCACAGAGGGATTTTTTGGCCGTGAGGCCTGAAATTTTATTTTAAGAATATGACACGTGCTTTTATTTTTCCGGGGCAGGGCTCCCAGTTTATCGGTATGGGCAAGGATCTGGCCGAATCGTTTCCTGAAGCCAAGGAAACTTTCGAAATTGTTGATGATGCCATTGGTAAAAATCTTTCGGCGTTGATGTTTAATGGTGATGAAGCCGATTTGAACATGACCGAAAATACCCAGCCCGCTTTAATGGCGATGTCTATGGCGGTGGTGAATGTTCTGCGAGGGCAGGGGAAAGTAAAATTTGATGATGTCTGTGCCTTTATGGCCGGTCATTCGCTGGGCGAGTATTCCGCCCTGACAGCGGCGCAAGCCTTGGAGCTACCCGATACCGCCCGCCTGTTGCAAAAACGCGGTGAAGCTATGCAAAAGGCCGTGCCGGTGGGTGAGGGGTCGATGGCCGCTATCCTTGGCCTTGATTTTGCCGATGTGCAGAATATTGCGACGCAGGCAACGAAACAAGTCAACAAAGATGGCAGCAGGGAACTAATATGTCAGGCTGCTAATGATAACAGTGTCGGGCAGGTTGTGGTGAGCGGCAGTGCGGGTGCGGTGCAGATGGCTGTGGACCTTGCCAGTGAAGCAGGCGCCAAACGGGCCGTGATTCTTCCCGTTAGTGCCCCGTTCCATTGTTCGCTCATGGCGCCGGCAGCACAGTCCATGTCCTATGTCTTGGCCGATACCCTGTTCCGTCCCCCTGTCGTGCCGATTGTGACCAATGTCACGGCAAAGGCTGAAGACCAACCGGCAGAGCTGCGCCGTCTTCTTGTTGACCAGATCACCGGCATGGTTCGCTGGCGTGAATCAGTGCTCTGGATGGGGGAAAACGGTGTCACTGAAATGGTAGAGCTTGGCGCGGGAAAAGTTCTTGGCGGTTTGGTGCGACGCATAAATAAGGATATCGCTTGTGATTCTGTGGGCACCCCCGAACAGATCGAAGCCTTGATTCATAAACTGAACGGATAAGAAAAAAGGGACGGAGGAAAAACCATGTATTATGCTGGTATTCTTCTCTCCCTTTATTTAATGAGCTTCCTGCCGGGCTTTTTCGTTACCTATAAGAATTTCAGTGTCCATTACGCCCGCAAGATTTTTGCTATCGGCTTTTTCCTGATCACCACTTATCTTCTGGTCAATATTGGGAAATTTATGCCATATGCGCGCGAGCTGCATCTGGCATTGGGACTTATCATTCCTGCTATCTGGGTGGTCAGCTTCCTTGAACCCGTACGTACCCGTTTTCAATTCCTGAAAATTTGTTTTAGTGCCTTTGATCGGCCTGAAGACCGCCCTTATACCATTGCCTGGGTCCTGAGCGGTATGGTGGCGGGCTATATTGCTATTTTTTTTATGGTCGAAGGCCTGCGGTATTTTGATGCGGTTAATCTGATTACGATGACCGTTTTTGTTTCCGTCTTCGGCGATGGATTGGCAGAGCCTGTGGGATATAAATTCGGCCATCATAAATATAAGGTCCGCGCGCTATTTACCAAACGGCTTTATGAACGTTCCTGGGAGGGGAGCACCTGCGTCTTTTTATCTTCTATCGCTATAATACTTGCCATGTATCACACAATGACTTTTCTACAATTAATTTACATGCTAATTTTAATGCCGCCATTAATGACACTGACAGAGGCAAAATCCCCCCATACATGGGATAATCCGTTCATGCATCTGGTCGGTGGGCTTGTGACAATGGCAGGATGTTATTTATTTGGGTCTTAAAGTTAAAAAAGAGAGTAAAAAATGATTTTAAATATTTTAAATTTTCTGCCAACGCTGACACCGTCATTGAATGGCTTTTTTATGAATGCCCGTATGGCGTATATTGATCCTATCACAAATGAAATTTTGCCGTCTTCGCCATTGGATGAGACCTCGGACAATGCGTTGATGGAACCGATACCGGAAGTAAAACAGCATGACGGCGAACCATCGGTTATTCCTGCCGAGTCCGTGCCGGTCTCAGATATCATGGGCACAACGCCTGCCTTTTATGAAACGCCGATTTTTATCGGGGCGGCAATTTTCTGCTTGTTCATTACGGCGTTTCTTTTGTACCTGAAGAACCGCGCCTGACGCAAATATTCATATATTCATAGCAGCTTCCACTCTCTTATTTTTTGAAAAAGACTCAGCTTTGCGAATCGCTTATTTATCTCACAGCGTTAAGAGAGAAATCCGGTGAATGTTTATAGTATAAAGGAAAAGTAAGGGCTTAGACGCGCTCGTCAAAGATTTTGAGCAGCTCTTCGCTGAGCTCATTGGCGGTTCGGATTGTCTCGATATTGGCTTTATAAGCGGTTTCCGCCAGTTTGATATCAACCACGTCTTCAATAATACGGCCTTCATCGCCGCCGCCTTCGGCAATATTCTGCGCGGCGGTTTCAACCTGCTTGGTCGCATTTGTCAGGCCCGACAGGGCAGATGTAATGGCACTTATCATAAAATTAGTATATCATAGATTTGTTAAGAAGGTCTTGATAGTGCAATGCTATCATTTACGGGAACCTCCCGAATAAGACGTTCGTTAGGAGCCTAAGAGGTAAGAAAAATGAAAAATACGCCTATCTTGTTGATTTTATTATCGTTTTTTATGACGTTGGGGGCCGTGAATCCGGCAGAGGCGGGCAGCAAGCGCTGGAACCAGCGCCATCATCACAAGCTGAATCATGCCCCTTTCCAACCCTATCTGGAAAATGAACGCCATTTACAGATCCCCCAGTGGGAAGATAAGAACTGGTATGCGGAAGACTGGCTGGTGCAACGTGACGGGATGGAGCTTGTCTCCGGCTTTTACGCCGCTGATATTTTCCGCGATCAACGCACAGGCAAGCGTAATACCCCCGTTCTTGTCGTTGGCCCGAATTTCTATCGTTTGTCTGGGTTTGACAAACGGCGGGTGGTGACAATCCTGGATCAGGTTTATGGCGTGACGGCAGAGCGGGACGGCATTTTCATGCTTGAAGACTGGTACACTCAGGCCCCTATCGGTGTTTTTGATAAAGAAGGCCTGCGCCTCCATTGATTTTTTGATATGGCTGTAAAAAATGTGCGTTAGCAGACGCGGCCTTTCGGGTATCAGAATTTAGCTTTAACGCGGTCCCCCGTTACCATGCCCTTACGGCTTTCACGCCAGACCATGAAAATGTTAGAAGCAATGACGATTGTCCCGCCGATCCATATAGTTGCCGCAGGCCAATCACTCCATATTGCCCATCCGAAGAATGTAGCCCAGATAATGCCGGAATAATTGAACACGGTCACCACGGCGGCAGGCGCATTGCCAAAGGCAAGGGACAATAAGTATTGCGCCAGAACACCCGTCAATCCTACCCCCAGAAAGAATGGGAGGTCCGCCATAGTCGGCATTGTCGCGACCCACGGCATCGCCAGCGCGGATAAAACTGTGCCGATCATTACAAAGTAACAGGTAATGGTTTCTGGTTTTTCGGTCTTGCCGATATGGCGTAAAATAGTTTGTAAGACTGCATGCATACTGGCCGCGCTTAAGGCGATGATAACGCCTTTCATATTTACATTCCCGCTAGGGCTTAACATGATCAGCACGCCAATAAATCCTATGACCACCGCACTCCACCGGAAGATGCCTACCTTCTCTCCTAAGAAGAAAAAGCCAAGCACCGGAATAATCAGCGAGGCCGTAAACAGGAACGCAGTCGTGTCCGCCATCGGCATAGCAGCAAAAGCAGCAAAGGTGGTAATGAGGCTCACTGTTCCAATAACGGCCCGCGCAATTACCCCTGCCGGGCGTTGGTTGATTTTTAGGATGTTCTTCTTCTTCATGGCAAAAATCATGAAAAGAAAAGGCAGACTGGCAATGAAATTACGGTAAAAAGCAATTTCGATGACATGATGATTTTCGCTTAAGATTTTGGCAAAAACATTCATGACAGCCAACATGAAGAAAGCAAGAATACCGCAAATCATGCCCTTGAGAATGTTATCTTTCTTTGCGTTTTCATCAGGCAGTATTTCATTGTGTGGTTTAGGAGAGGGCATATTTTTTATTCCTGTTTTCCCGCCAAAGAATGAAGATGTTGCTGGCAACAATAATGGCGGCGCCGGCAAAGAGAGACCATGTTGGCAAATGATTCCAGAAAAGGAAACCAAATAACGCCGCCCAGACTATTCCTGTGTAGTTGAGTGGGCCCGTTAAAGCAACCGGTGCAAGGGATGCGCCTTTAGTTTTACTGATTTGCTGGAGGCCGCCCGTGATACCCACGCCAATAAGAAGATACAATGCTTCTGCCTTTGGCAGACCGCTCCAAACAAAAGGCAGCATCACAAATGTAAGAATCATGCCAATACCCATATAGTAAAAAACGGTGGTAAAAGAATTTTCGGTTTTTCCTAAATCTCTTAAATATATCTGAGTCAGGGCGCTGAAAAACGCATCAAAAAAAGCAAAGATCAAGCCGATAAGCACTAATTCCTGTCCATCCGGCCTTACCACCAGCATAACGCCGGCAAACCCGATCACCACGGCAATATAGCGGGGCAGGCCCACATGCTCGCGCAGCATCGGGCCGGAGAGAATCACGACCATCAACGGCGCGGTGTAATAAAGCGTCGCTGCCGTCGCAAGTGGCAATAGTGATATAGAATAAAAGCCGCAAATAAGGCCCATTGTCCCGACACTTGCCCGTATAATATGCGCCTTGCCCCGTTTAGTTTTTACCCTATGCCATTTATTTGTCACGCTCAGGAAAAGCACAAACCCGCTGAAAACCATAAGGTTGCGGTAAAAGGCAATTTCAATCGGGGTGATGGTTTCACTTAAAAATTTTGCCAAAACACCCATGCAGGCAATCATGAAGACACTAAAAAGGGTTAGAAAACCGCCTTTTAAAATGTGATCTGTGTGAGTGTCTTGTGAATGTGTCATATATTTTCAATGGCAAGGGAGAGAAGACAATAAAATTTTAACGCCTTTTATGCTATAATCATTCATGATGTAAAGATACGTCTAATCAAAACCGGAAGGAAACCGGAGGAGAATATGACCCAAGTAGTGGCGACTTATCAGTCTACGCAAGCGAGCGTGACAAAATTTCAGGCTAGCGCCGAACGTCAGGCGCTTGGCATTCAGATCGGTAATGATAAAAAATCACCGTCTCTTTTAAATTCTCAGCAAAAACAGATTGTCGATGACGTTGATATTAATCCTGATGCTTTAAAAAAGTTGGAAGAGGCACAGGTTCTCGCCCGCCAGCTTCAGGAATATCTGGCTTATCTCAAAGGCAGGGAAAATAAGCCAGCGCCGCAACTTTCCAAACCGGAAGCAGAGGCTTCTGCCGTTATTCAGGGCCGCTCTACCAAATTAGCGGCCAGTGTGACGGTGGCACAGTATAAGGAAGAAACCTTAAAAATAGCGGCGGATTTCGATGATGAGGGTAGTTTGACAAGTCTGACGATTGATAAACGGGAAGTTACGGCAGAATATGTTCGTGCGGATTTACTTCTTGAAGACCGGCAATTTTTTGCTCATGTCTAAACAGCTTTAATTAGAGATGAAAAAAAACGGCGCCTACCGCTAGTGCACCGTTTTCTTCATTCCCCCACCGGGAATAATAATAGCCCTAGAGCGTATCCGCCCATGAGGCAAATAAAAGAGCTTTAATTTTTTGCTTTATCAACCAATTGGTTTTTCGCAATCCATGGCATCATGGAACGCAGACGCTCACCCACTTCTTCAATTTGGTGTTCGGCATTTCTGCGGCGGGTTGCTTTAAAGCTAGGCTGACCGGCTTTACATTCTTGCATCCAGTCACGGACAAATCGGCCAGACTGGATATCATCCAGCACGCGTTTCATTTCTGCTTTTGTCTCTTGTGTGACAATACGCGGGCCAGTGACATAATCACCATATTCTGCCGTGTTAGAGATGGAGTAACGCATATTCGCCATGCCGCCTTCATACATCAGATCAACAATCAGCTTCACTTCATGTAAACATTCGAAATAGGCCATTTCCGGCGCATAACCAGCTTCGACCAATGTTTCAAAACCGTTTTTGATTAATTCCATCAGACCGCCACAAAGGACAACCTGCTCCCCGAAAAGATCGGTTTCACATTCTTCGCGGAAAGACGTTTCGATGATACCTGAACGGCCGCCGCCAATAGCAGAGGCGTAAGATAAACCAACATCCTGCGCGTTGCCTGTCGCATCCTGATGCACCGCAATAAGGCAGGGCACACCGCCGCCTTTTTGATATTCGCCACGCACCGTATGGCCGGGTCCTTTGGGAGCCACCATTAAAATATCCAGATCCGCACGGGGTTCAATAAGGTTAAAATGAATGTTCAACCCATGGGCAAACATAAGGGCCGCGCCTTCTTTCATGTTGTCATGAAGATGGTCGTAATAAATGCCGCGTTGTAACTCATCAGGCGTTGCCATCATCATGACGTCTGCCCATTTGGCTGCTTCGGACACATCCATGGTTTCAAAGCCGGCTTCCTGTGCTTTTTTATTCGTTGAACTTTCAGGGCGCAGGGCAATACGCACATCTTTCGCGCCGCTGTCTTTCAAGTTGGCAGCATGGGCATGACCTTGTGAGCCATAACCGATTACCACAACTTTTTTGTTTTTAATCAGGTTCACATCACAATCGCTGTCATAATAGACGCGCATAGATGTTTTATTTTCCGGCTGATTTGGCTTTAATTCAGCAACGTTTGATTTGGCCATTTGTAATATCCTTATAATTTTCAGGTAAAAACTGACGCTAAAAAACCATTAAACAAGCCCAAAAGCAAGGATTAATAAACATTTTTTAGATTATTGCTTTTATGCATAAACGCGGTGTAACGCCGGGGGTAAAAGCGCCCCTAAGCGATTATAAGTCTTTAAATTTTATGCGGGCCGCGTGAAATTGCCGCGGCGCCTGTCCGACTGATATTCACCATACCCAGCGGCCCCATAAGATCGATAAACGCATCCACTTTTTCCGTCGAGCCAGTGACTTCAAAAACGAAAGATTCTGTGGTGGAATCAACAACACGGGCACGGAAAATATTGGCAGAGCGTAAGGCCTCAATGCGCTGATCCCCCGTGCCAACCACTTTGATAAGCGCCAGTTCACGTTCCACATGCGGACCTTCTTCGGTTAAATCATTCACTGTATGGACCGGCACAAGGCGTTCCAATTGGTGTTTTATCTGCATGATGACAGATGGTGTGCCCACGGCCACGATTGTCATACGGGATTGATTTAGCGCCTTACTGACTTCGGCAACAGTCAGGCTTTCAATATTATAACCACGACCTGAAAACAAACCGATTACACGGGCAAGGACCCCGGGTTCATTATCGACCAGAACGGACAATGTATGACGGGCAATTTCCTGATTGCCGGGACCGGGACCATAAACACTTTTGCTTTTTTTGTTTTTAATAACCATGCTTACACCAGTTTCTTATCAAATTTATCGGCGTCTGCAGCCAAAATCATTTCATTATGCGCTTTACCTGACGGGATCATCGGGAAGCAGTTTTCAGACTGGCAGACACAGACATCAACAATGGTGACTTTGTCTGTCTGTAGCATTTCTTCGATCACGCCATCCAGTTGGTCCGGTGTTTCGGCGCGAAGACCAATGCCGCCATACGCTTCGGCCAGTTTCACAAAGTCCGGCAGACTTTCTGTATAGCTCTGCGAGTAACGCTCTCCATGGAGTAGCTCTTGCCACTGGCGCACCATGCCCATCCACTGGTTATTCAAAATGAAAATCTTAATCGGCAGGTTATATTGAACGGCTGTACTCATTTCCTGAATATTCATCAGGATGGAGGCTTCCCCCGCAACGTCAATGACAAGGCCGTCCGGATTACCAAGCTGCGTGCCAATCGCAGCGGGCATACCATATCCCATCGTGCCAAGCCCGCCGGAGGTCATCCATCTGTTGGGTTTATCAAAAGGCAGGAACTGCGCTGCCCACATCTGGTGTTGCCCGACTTCAGTTGTAATAAACTTATCACGTTTATCTTTTGCCAGATGGGCCTGCAAACGCTCCAGCGCATATTGTGGTTTGATAATAGTATCAGAATTTTTATAGCTGAGACATTTAACGGCACGCCATTCATCAATCTGGCTCCACCATTTATTTAGTTCTTCATGGTTTGTTTTATAGCCTTTTTTCTTCCAGACTTTCATCATCGCTTCAATGGCTTTACCTGCATCGGCAATGATCGGCACATCTACATGAATGATTTTGTTGATGGAGCTTGGGTCGATATCGATATGGATCTTTTTGGATTTTGGTGAAAATTTCGTAATGTCTCCGGTCACACGGTCATCAAAACGTGCGCCTATATTAATCATGACATCGCAATCATGCATCGCCCAGTTGGCTTCGTAGGTACCATGCATGCCAAGCATACCAAGCCATTGTTCTTCATGGGCCGGAAAGGCACCCAATCCCATCAAGGTGCTGGTAATCGGATAACCAGTCATTTTTACAAATTCTGTCAGATCTTGCGAAGCCTTCGGGCCGGCATTAATTACACCGCCACCAGTATAAAAAACGGGTTTTTTGGCATTTGCAATTAATTCAACCGCAATCTCAATCGCCTCCATATCGGGATCGGTTTGTGGCTGGTACATATGGGTAACCGCCTGTGCTTTTGGAATATACTGCCCTTCGGCAAATTGTATATCTTTGGGCAAATCAATGACAACTGGTCCCGGACGACCTGATCCTGCCACATGAAAGGCTTCATGCATGATGTTCGGCAAATCATCAATATTTTTGACAAGGTAGTTATGTTTCGTACAAGGGCGGGTGATCCCTGTGGTATCGGCTTCCTGAAAGGCGTCATTTCCGATTAGGAAGGTAGGTACCTGACCTGTGAGACAGACAAGCGGGATAGAATCCAACAGCGCGTCTGTTAAGCCTGTGACGGCGTTGGTTGCCCCTGGACCGGAAGTGACGAGGATAACACCAGTTTTTCCGGTAGAGCGGGCATACCCTTCGGCAGCATGCGCTGCGCCTTGTTCATGACGGCAAAGGATGTGTTTGACTTTCTTTTGTTTGAAAAGCGCATCATAAATAGGAAGCACTGCGCCGCCCGGATAACCAAAAATTGTATCAACTCCCTGATCTATCAGGGATTGGATGACCATTTCTGCTCCTGTCATGGTGTTTTTGCCAGGCTTGGCGGGCGTGGCTTTTTCTTTTGTCATCGGCTTTGTAATCATTTGGGTCATGGTGTTTCCTATATCCTTTATTACCTTCTAATTCAATCTGTTATCCGTCAAATTGCAATAAAAAAGCCCCGAACTTATCAGTCGGGGCGCTTAACGGAAATTGCAATTTTATGCGTGCATCAAACCGTAAGCGCTCCCATCAGGAGCACCACTAGTACGACCACGACAATGTTGCTGTTTCTTTGCATGATCAGAAAATTACCTGATTGTCTTAAAATTTGCAACAATTATTTAAGCCGCTAATTTGTTTGCCTGCCGAGAACGTAGAGAAGAAAGTTGCAAACCAAGTTCTTTCCTGTGGGCATCGGGATTTTTACAGAAATTAAATTCCACTAAGCCAACTTCTTTATAAATATCAATCGAGGCACGCACCACACTGCCCAGTATTTTGAAAGAGCTTCTGAGATCCTGTCCGGTGTAATCGCGTATTTTATAAAGCATATTGGAGAGAACCTTAGATTTGCCGATTTCTACCATCAATATCCGCTCTTTAATATGACGGGGAATATGCTCATTTTTTTCAGGGTGACAGGCTTTTGTAAAAGCATCAAAAAACAGGCGGCGCACAGTTGATTGGGAGGTTAGCTTTTGATCCGCGCTTAATTGATCATTTAAGTCATTCACGGCATCGTGCATATGATGCATGCCTATAATTAATTTTATCATCCCATTTTTTAATAAGCTTCCTAAAGGGGAGTCAGGAAGAATTCCATGTTTTTCATAGATATCTTCTAAAGCCTTGTGCATTTGGGATTCAGTCTTGGTATGAATCGAAGGCAGTAGACCGACGTGGCTCTCGCTGCTGAACAGCTGTCTGGGAAGTTTATGGCTAATAGTCATAATTATGACTATTAGATATTTTTTATGTCAATTTCAACCTTTTTGTTCTTCTTGATCTGATGCCGGAACCAGGTCACCTGTCGTTTGGCATAGCGGCGGGTCTCACCCTGACCGCGGCTAATAGCCTCCTCTTTGGTAAGGGTGCCATTTAAATAATGTGTGAGCGGTTCGGCCCCCAACGCATGGGTCAGAAGGGCATTTTTTTTAATCTCTCCTGTTTCTATACGCTTATTAAAAGTTTCCAATTCTTCGAGAGCTCCGTTTTCAAGCATCCAGATAAAGCGCTTGTTACAACGTTCATACAAAATTTCCCGCTCGGGCATGACCAGTTGCACCTTAAAAGTCCAATCCTCAGGCGGGCCAGACCGGGGCAGTTGCTGCCAATCGGCCAGGCTTTTTCCCGTGGCATCCAACACTTCCCAGGCGCGAATCAGTCTGGCGGTATTAAACGGATCCAAACGGTCGGCCATGACCGGATCACGGGCGGCCAGTGCCTCATGAAAAGCAGGATTACCGAGTTCTTTTTGTCTGGCGTTTGCGGCCTGTCGAATATTATCCGGTATATCAGGTATGGGAGAGAGACCTTCTATAAGCGCATTAATGTATAGCCCTGAACCGCCGACGACGATGGGGGTTTTCCCTTGCGCCAGAATATCCTTGATTAATGGTTCGACAATTTCGCGCCAATTGCCTGCAGAGCAATCTTCATTCGGATGTAAGTGAGCATATAATTCATGCGGATGGGTTTGCCGGTCTTCGGCGCCGGGCTGCGCGGTCAATATCGCCAGCCCGTCATATATCTGCATGGAATCGGCATTGATAATAATACCGTTATGTTTTGCCGCCAACTCCATGGCATAGGCGGATTTCCCACTGGCTGTGGGTCCGCCTACAACATGAATAACAGGATTATTCATCCTCCAGCTTTAAAGCAACAAAGCGTACATCATCTTCACGGTTTACCAGTAAAAGAACTGAAGATTTGTTTGCTTTTTGAGCGTTTTTAAGAAGATGTTGGACATCCTCAGGCTTTTCTACTGTTTGCTGATTTATTTCAACAATGACATCGCCGGCTCCAAGCCCTTTTTCCATAGCCTCGCTACGGCGTTCGACTTTTGTAATCACTACGCCATTGATATCAGAAGGGATACCAAACATCTCGCGGTTTGCATTGGTCAGTTTGGAGACCGTCATACCAACAATTTCGATGTCCGTTCCTTTTGCTTCTTCGGGTAGCGGACTCTTGTCATTGCTGACAAGCAGGCCTTCTTCTTCAGCTTTTTCAAGTTCGCCGACAGCGACTTTGGCATTGCGTGCACGGCCATCGCGCCAGAAGATAATATTAACATCCTTATCGATGGCAGTTTCTGCCACAATACGGGGCAATGCGCGCATGTCTTCAACTTTCTTACCGTCAAATTCCAAAATAATGTCACCCGCTTTTAACTTGGCTTTTTCAGCGGGGCCGCCTTCTGTCACACTGGCAACCAGCGCGCCGCGGGCACTATCAAGCCCCAGACTGTCGGCAATTTCATCAGTAACGGTTTGGATGCGCACACCAAGCCATCCGCGGCGGGTCCGTCCATATTTTATCAACTGGTCAATGACCGGTTTTGACAGGTTGGAAGGAATGGCAAAGCCAATCCCGACAGAGCCACCGGAAGGTGAGAAGATGGCAGTGTTAATACCAATCACTTCTCCTTTCAGATTAAACATTGGTCCGCCGGAATTTCCGCGGTTAATGGAGGCATCTGTTTGAATATAGTCATCATAAGGGCCGGAGTTAATATCACGTTGGCGGGCGGATATAATACCGGCGGTAACTGTGCCGCCCAAACCAAACGGATTGCCGATGGCAACAATCCAGTCACCAACCCGCATTCTTTGGCTATCGCCGAATTTAACCGCGTGGAGTTTTTTCTTTGTATCAACTTTCAAAACTGCAATATCGATTTTTTCATCCCGTCCGACAATTTCCGCCGGGATCGTGCTGTCATCATGCAGCGTTATGCGTACTTCTTCAGCATCACGCACAACATGATTGTTTGTAATGATATAGCCATTTTCGGCATCAATAATAAAACCGGAGCCTAAAGAAGCGGCAGGCAAAGAGGGTGGCAGGCCGCCACCGCCATCACGGCGTCCCATAAATTCTTCAAAGAAATCTTCGAAAGGGGATCCCGGCGGGAATTGTGGCATATCCGGCATTTCGCCTTGAAACTCTTCTGTCTCTTCCATTTTGGCGGTGGAAGACACATTGACGACAGAAGGAAGCAGCTTTTCTGCAAGATTGGCAAATGAACTTGGTGGGTCCTGTACCAGACGCTTGTCATGGGGCTGCTCGGATTGGGCCAAAGCAGCGGGCACGGTAAAAAGCATTATGATGAAAAAGCTCAAAAGAGTTATTTTTAGTCTTTGTAAGGGCATCTTCGGTAGCTTCCTTGGTTGTTAGTGTTACAATTTAGGATTGGAGTATGGGATTTCAATCCCTCCACGTCAAATAATCTTCTGAAAAAGCCAGACCAATATTACACCGAAAGCGATCATGGCGGCGCCAAAACTTCTGAATTTTTCGGATGGAATATCGCTAGCGATTTTCATGATATTTTGAATTTGCCTAGGAAAAACGGCATAAAGAAGGCCTTCGATGACAAAAATAAGGGCAAATGCCGTTAACAAATGTGTGCCGAGGCTTTCCATTTTTTACGGTTAGCGGCCGCTTTCAAAATATTTAAAGAAATCATTGTCCGGGGAAAGAATCAGGCGCGTCTCAGGATCTGCCAGTGTATTCTTATACGCTTCCATGGAGCGCATGAAACCATAAAATTCCTTATCCTTATTAAAGGCATCGGCATAAATTTTAATGGCGGTTTTATCGCCTTCCCCGCGAAGTATCTGGGCATCCCGTTCGGCATTGGCCAAAATCACGGTGCGTTCTTTTTCCGCAATGGCGCGGATTTCCTTGGCCAGCTCTTCCCCTTTTGCGCGCGTTTCTGTGGCGCGTTCTTGTAACTCTGATTGCATACGTCGAACAGTAGAGGTACGAAGCTCATTGGTCAGGTCCGCCCGGACAATACGCACATCGATAATTTCAATGCCAAGTTCGTCCTGCTGGATCTTGCGGTTCACCCGGCGGCGAATGTCCTGCATCACATAGGAACGTTCTTCGGATAAAAGTTCTTTTAAAGATGTTTTACCAAGAACTGCTCTGGTCGCGTCATTCAGGATATTTTCCAAACGTGAATTAGCGATATTGATGGTGCCGAGGGTCTTCAGGAATTGCAGCGGATCCACGATTTTATAGCGGGCAAAACTGTCGACGATAATCGGCTCTCCGCTAACATTTTCGATTTTGGGGCGTTCGGCAATCACGGCCGGTTCCTCGGGCTGCATAACTTCTGCCGGTTCTTCTTGTTGCGGCTGTTCTTGTCCTTGCTCTTGTGCCTGAAAATTTGCTTGTTGCTGTTCACGGCTAATATCACGCGCAATGGCGGAACTGGCGATAACGACCTGTTCAGGTTGCGGATCAACGGACAGCACGCGGCCATCAAAACGTTTTACTTCCTGAATGAGGGGTATTTTAAAATGCAGGCCGGGCTTACGTGGTTCTCCAACCGGGTTACCAAGTTGCAGGACCAATGCTTGTTCCTTTTGGTCTACGGTAAAAAGAGACTGCGAAATCACAATGATAGCAATGAGCAGTATAACCACGCTGTAATTTATAGATTTTGCACTCATTGTTATAGTCCTTATTGGGTTGTCCGGTTGTTGCCAGCAGCAGGTTTTAATTCATTTAAGGGAAGATAGGGGACAACGCCCTGATTAGCGCCATTGCTGTCCAGAATAATCTTTTGGGCATTGCTCAGCACGTTTTCCATGGTTTCAATATAGATACGTTTTTTAGTGACGTCCTGACCTTGTAAATATGACTCATAGACAGAATTAAAGCGTTCTGCATCCCCGTTTGATTTTGCCACCGTAGATTCCTTGTAGGCCTGCGCATCCTGAATCAACTGGATGGCCTGTCCGCGGGCTTGCGGCAAAATGCCTTCACGGTAGGCCCGGGCCTTGTTTTGTACATCTTCGGCATCCTGTTTAGCGGATTGTACGTCCTGAAAAGCTTGCTGCACATCAGGGTGGACTTCGGCCCGTTGAATCAAAACCTGCGTGATATTCACGCCTGAATTATACTCATCCAGATTTTCTTGAATAATCTGTTTTGTTGCTTGCGCCACTGAATCCCGTTCTGTCGTGATAATCGGAAACATATTGGTCTGGCCGATTTCTTCACGAATGGCACTTTCCGCGACTTTCTTGATAGTGCTTTCCTGATCCTTGATATTAAAAAGATAATCTTCTGCCGATTTAATATTCCACTGGATAACAAGATCAATGTCAACGATGTTACGATCAGAGGTTAGCATCAGGCTTTCTTCAGGAATATCCTGTGTCTGGCTGGCAGTACGGCCATAACGCTCAGCAAAGCCGATATTCATTTTACGGATTTCATTTACATTGACTTTTGTAACGGTTTCAATCGGCCAGGGCAGCTTGAAACTGAGTCCTTCTTGTGATTTCGTCCGGTCCCAGGCGCCAAATTGCTGGACGACTGCCTGTTCCCCCGGTTTTACGATATAAGTACAAAGTGTAATGAACAGCACCAGAAAAATAATACCGAGCGCCAGCCCAAACAGGCCGCCATTAAAATTACCGCCAAACAGGCCGCCGAAATTATCTTTGGCTTTTCGGATGGCGTCATTGAAATCTATCGGATCGTTATTATACCCGCCGCCGCGCTGACCGCCATAATTGCTGTTATTGCTTTTACGGGGCGGGCTGCGGTCTTTTTTAGGAGCATTGCCCCATGGGTTTTTGCCGGAACCTTTATTTTTATCTGACATTAAGCGAGTCCTTGATTTTCAGTGATCCTAATGATTTATAAGGTTCTACAATATCGAATTTTGGCGTGAGTGCAAGGACCGATCAATAAGGAATGGAGCGATAATAATGAATAAGAAAATTATATATCAGGCGCTGCAGGCAGTTTTACCGGAGGAGCGTATAAAGGGCCTTCAGATTGATGCGCAAGGAGGGGTGCTGTTTTCCATTCTGGTTGATCCAACCGAAGGGACGGAAATGGAAGATTTGCGCCAGCAGGCAGAACAGGCGGTCATGAAAGTGAAAGGCGTTAGCCAGGTCACTGCCATTTTGACGGCGGAAAAGCCGCCCACGCAAACCGTAAGAGGGGGGGCAAATGATCCGCACGGGATGAATAAAAATCCACCGCTTAAATTGCCGATTAAAAAGATCATTGCTGTTGCCTCTGGCAAAGGCGGGGTTGGTAAATCCACCGTGGCCGTGAATATTGCCGCAGCGTTGGCAAAGGCGGGGCAATCGGTGGGTCTGTTGGATGCGGATATTTACGGGCCGAGCGTTCCCCGCCTCACCGGGCTGCCGTCCGAAAAGCCGGCCTTGGATAAAGAAAAAAAACTCATCCCCTTTGATGCACATGGCCTAAAAATCATGTCGATCGGTTTCATGGTAGCGCAAGACACACCCATGATCTGGCGTGGTCCGATGGTGCAATCCGCGATCTATCAAATGTTCAGGGATGTCGCCTGGGGCAGTGAGAAGGCCCCACTTGATATTCTGGTCGTGGATATGCCGCCCGGCACGGGGGATGCCCAATTAACGCTGGCGCAAAAAATCCCTGTGGATGGCGCCATTATTGTATCAACCCCACAGGATCTCGCGCTACTGGATGCGATTAAGGCGATTGAAATGTTCCGCAAAACGCAAGTGCCAATCCTCGGCCTGATAGAAAACATGAGCACGCATATTTGCAGTAAGTGCGGGCATGAGGAAGCTATTTTCGGTCATGGCGGAGCGAAAACCGAAGCCCAAAAACGCAGCGTTCCGTTTTTAGGGGAAATACCTCTTGATATTCGGATTCGGGAAAATTCCGATGCAGGCCTGTTAAGCGATCAGCCCGCCTATAAAATGATTGCCGACGAGATCATGAAAAAGCTTTAAACCGGCCTTGCATAATTTAGCCGACGGGAGGGCCGCTTCTTCCCGGAAGCTGTAGAACCACTGCCGTGTCCTGTGGGCCTGATTCCTGAGAGTCTAATGGCTGGGCTGCTACCTTGAAGGGATTAGATTCTGTAAACGGATCAAACTTTTTAGGCTGTTTGCTTGTTTGCATGGAGCGGATAGTATTTTTAATATCCGCCAGTTTAATTATTTTTGATGCGCCCGATGTTTGCGTTCTGTAAAGACCGCTTTGCCCAGTTTGTGATAATCGTTCTTCAAGCACAGATTGCAGAGACTGGATAAATTCCCGGACCGTTCTGCCATCGGCAAAATCCTTATGATGGTTTTTGCGTAAATCAGAGAGATGTTCCCATAGGGAAGACCGAACGTGATCTCCCTCAACACGGAAGCCGGATTTTTTCATTTCTATTTCAAACATTTTGACAAGGTCGGCGGTTGTATATTCAGGAAAGTGGATCACACGGTCGCCAAAACGGCTTCTTAAACCGGGATCGCTATCCAAAAAGTTATCGATATGCTCAGGATAGCTAGCCACAACAACACAGGTATGTTTTCGCCATTCTTCCATCTTTTCATTAATGGCTTGCGATAACTGTGATCTTGTATGATCTCTTGCAAGGTACTCTGCCATGACATCCACTTCATCAATAAAGACAACACCTTTTTCTCCCCGGTCAAAAGCGTTGCGCAAATTCACGTCGTCGGCGCCTAATGTAGTGCCCGCAATTTTATTAAGGCTTATGGTCTCTACATGATCTGATTCTAGAAGGCCTAGATTTTTCAAGGCTGTGGCTACGGCCGGTACAACGGTAGATTTCCCTTTGCCGCGCGTGCCTACAAAGGCCATGTGCATTGAAACAGAAGCCCTGCTAAGACGTTCCTTGGCGCTGAAACGGTCTGCTTTATACAATTTCCAGATGGCATTTTTTATCGGTTCCATACCGACAAAATGACTGTCAATTTCGTAAAAGGCATTTGCTTGTGCCAATTCATCGGAATAGGTATTTAATCTTGCAAGGTTGTCCGCGTGATTCCTATGGAATTCTGTCTGATATTCACTGGCAGTCTGGTCATCTTTTATACCGGCCATATTTGCCAGGATAATTGTAATTTGAGAAGGGGCTTCTGCCTCTTTATCCGTTTTTGAAAGGGCATGTAGATGATCCTGCAGAAACAATTCTATATATTCCTGAAGAGCGAGATCATCATCCATCAAAAAAGCTTCTGGGGCGCCTAGAGGATTTTCCTCTGTCGAGGGCAAAAGCGCACGGCCATAAGGCCATCGAACATTGCTTTCCAATGTTCTTATATCCAAAGGGCTTTGTCCCTCTTTTAAAGCCTGTTCACGCCAGGCAAGAAGCCTTGCAGTACGCAAATAAAGGGATTTTTCTGACGGAATTTCTTTTAACCCGAAATGGTCATCATTCGCATCATAATCAGGATCAATAAGTCCCTGGTTAAGAGGATATAACAAGGCATAGTCGGCATTGGTAGACAAAGAAGAGGGCTTAAACATAGTAACCTACATAGTAATAATCGGATAAAGGAGACTATGTTTTCATAATATTAGTATGGGGTGATGTCAAGTGCCTGAGCGTTCTAATGTTACAAAACTAAAGCCTTCGCGGGCATCAAAATCCGATTCTGCCCAGTCAGGGCCGAATTCAGGGAAAAAGGCATCGCCTTCAGGTTCCTGATGTACGCGGGTAAGGTAAATGCGGTCCGCCAAGGGCAGTGCAAGGCTATAAATCTGGGAGCCGCCAATTACCATGACTTCCTCGTCGGTTTTTTTTTCAGCCAAGGCAATGGCTTCTTCCAAAGAGGAAGCCGTTATGGCGCCTTCATGATCAAAACCGCTGCGGCTTACCACGATGGAGGTGCGGCCAGGTAGCGGTTTGCCGAGCTGGTTCAAGATACTCTCAAACGTTTTTCTGCCCATGATGCAGGGTTTTCCCATCGTGATTTCTTTAAAATGTTTGAAATCTTCGGAAATATGCCAGGGCATTTGATTGTCTTTCCCAATAACATTGTTATCGGCGACGGCAACGATAAGAGAGAGTAGAGTCATGAGGGCATTCCTATTTTACACGCGAATGGATAATGGCTGCTAAGGCGGCCACGGTCTATGGGTTGTAAACTGATACGGTAACTCCGCCTTTCAGGCAAGATACATTGAAACAAGCGGCCGGTGGGAGAAATTTCAATGGCATCAATGACAGGACTGCGGGTAAAGAAATGCTCGCCCATCAAAAGGTCCAATCGGTTGGAAAAAGTCGGATCATCAGGATCACACATGAAAACAGCTTTTAAACCATGCCAGTCACGTGGCGCGGGGTCGCGCGGTTCAATATAACCCGCGGCAAAGATAGCGGCGGCGCTGGTTGGGCAAGTAAAATGGATAAGCCTTTGGGGCATATCGGTAACCGGTGCCCAAAAATTTTGCCATTTTTTCGGGATAATATTCATATAATCCTATACGGCAACCTTGCCCGCGATATGGGGGTGGGCTTCGTATCCCACCAGTTCGAAATCCTCGAATTTAAAATCAAAGATATTTTTTACATGCGGGTTGAGGTGCATTTCCGGCAACGGCTTTGGATCACGCGAGAGTTGCTCTTGCACTTGCTCTATATGGTTGGAATAGATATGCGCATCGCCAAAGGTATGGACAAAATCCCCCGGTTTCAGGCCGCAGACTTGTGCCATCATCATGGTGAGTAGCGCGTAAGAGGCAATATTAAACGGAACGCCTAAAAAGATATCGGCAGACCGCTGGTAGAGCTGGCAGGAGAGCTTGCCGTCCGCAACATAAAACTGGAAAAAACAATGACAGGGCGGTAAGGCCATTTTGGGAATTTCCCCCACGTTCCATGCCGAAACGATCAGACGGCGACAGTCAGGGTCGGTTTTGATCCGTTCGACCACATTGGCGATCTGGTCGATGGTGTGGCCATCCGCCGCAGGCCAACTGCGCCATTGGTGGCCATAGACAGGCCCAAGATCTCCATTTTCATCGGCCCACTCATTCCAGATACGCACGCCGTTTTCAGTAAGGTACTTTGTGTTGGTATCGCCATTTAAAAACCAGATCAATTCGTGAATAATCGATTTCAGGTGAAGCTTTTTAGTGGTGACCATCGGAAAACCTTTTGACAGGTCAAAACGCATTTGATGACCAAAAACACTGATGGTTCCTGTGCCAGTGCGGTCTTCTTTTTTGGTCCCGTTTTCCAAAACGTGACGCATCATATCCTGATATTGCTTCATCTTATTCCTCTTCTCTTATGCTTTATAAACATTATTGCGCGATTCTCCTGCCGGTAGAAAGAGGCAAAAAGGTATTTTCCCAAGGGTATAAATAGGACTCTCAATTAAAGAAAGTAAGCAGAGAGGCTTATGGCAGCCTATACATGAAAGTATTCCTATAGGGTGAGTATTATTCGCCGGAACTATATTTCTCTTTATTCATTGGTAATTTGAAAATTTAATTTTGGAGATTAACTAAAATGAAAAAACTAACGTACACATTAATGGCTACAACAATGTTTATGGCTATAGGAACAGCCGCACAGGCAGAGACTGTGACAACAGAAACCTATACTGAACCGACAAGGCCTTCCAATTCCATTCAGGTAGATTTCAAGGTTTTTGACCTCAATAATGACGGTATATATTCCATGCAGGAAGTCGGAGAGCGTTTGTTTGAAAGTTTTGATACAAATAACGACGATCTTATCGATAATACCGAATATAACAAAAATATTGTTATGACGATTACGCCGATGGAACAGGAAACTTACCAGTTCATCGATAATGATGATGACGGTTATGTCGAAAAATCAACTTACACTTACGAGACTTTCTATCAAACATCCGGTTTGGCACGTTTTGATGACAACGCTGATGGTCTGTCAGCCCATGACTTTGTTGATAAAAGTTTGCAGGAACTTGATAAAGATGACGACAATTTAATTAGCCTGAAAGAATGGAAACAGGCTTATACCGCTTCCGTTAAGCCGTCAGCAGTGACAACTGACTATAACGGATAATATTAACCATATAAATGTAAAGGAGATGAAGATGAAATATTCTATGCTAATTCTAAGTTGTGCTTTAACCCTGACCATTGCAGCATGTGGTGAGACCAGAGGCGAGCGTGCCTTAAGCGGCGGCGGTATCGGTGCCGGTATTGGCGCAGCAGGCGCTGCTGTCACAGGCGGTAGTGTTTTAGGTGGCGCTGCGGTCGGCGGTGCAGCCGGAGCTGCAACAGGTGCTCTGACAGATGAAGATGATATTGACCTTGATGACTAATTAATTTTATTCATCATATAATTTATAAAAAAACCTCCGCGAATGTTCGGAGGTTTTTTACTATGCCCAATCAACATCGCTTCCCGGAAGAGCGACTTTTAATCCATCCAGATCTTCGGTAACGATGATCTGGCAACAAAGGCGTGAAGACTCGCGGATATCAAAGGCGAGATCAAGCATGTCTTCTTCATCTTCGGATATCTCGCCATCTTCAGGCATCGTTTGTGTTTTAAAATCAGGATGCACGTATAAATGACAGGTCGCACAGGCAAGGCCACCGCCGCATGCGCCTTCGATAGCTTCGATATTTTCTTTGACGCCAACTTCCATAAGCGAGAGGCCAAGAGGGGCATCAACTTGTTTCTCGGTGCCATCTGTATGAATAAAAGTGATTGTCGGCATTTTTAAACTAAAAAATTATTTTTTGTTACGTTCCACTAGTTTCGACCAGCTATCGAAAAAGCGATCAATATCGGCCTGTGTCGTAGCCCAGCCAAGGGAAATACGCAAGGCACTTTTGGCCGCTTCTTCATCTGTCCCCATCGCGGTTAATACATGTGAGGCTTTGAAAGCACCGC
Source organism: uncultured Micavibrio sp. (assembly GCA_965216405.1). GTDB lineage: Bacteria > Pseudomonadota > Alphaproteobacteria > Micavibrionales > Micavibrionaceae. The sequence continues at coordinate 1,376,525 of OZ244161.1, forward strand.
TAGAACAGGCAGAGCCGCTGGACACCGCAATCCCGTCCAGATCAAGGGCCATTAACTGTGTTTGTGCCGGGATACCGGGCAGGCCCACATTCATGGTGTTGCCCACACGCGGGGAATTTTCGCCGTAAATAACGGCCTGATTGGAGAGCTGACGGACTCGGGATTCAAGATGATCGCGCATTTGGCGGAGCGCGTCAGAGCGGGGTATTTGTTGAAGGGCAATCTCGGCAGCTAACCCCATGCCCGCAATTCCCGCCGTATTATGTGTTCCTGCCCGGCAGTTTTTTTCCTGTCCGCCGCCGAGCATAAAGCGCGGCAATTCAAGGCCTTCGCGGTAGATAATCGCGCCAACCCCTTGGGGGCCTGCGAATTTATGGGCAGACAGGCTGATAAAATCAACGCCCAACGTTTCAAGGGATATATCAAGGCGTCCTGCCCCTTGGACAGCATCAGTATGAAAAAGTGCGCCGACGGCATGCGCTTTCGCTGCCATTTCTTTGACCGGTTGGATTACACCGGTTTCACTATTAACGAGCATAACGGAGATAAGGGCCGGAGGCTCACCATCATTGAGTAGCGCTTCATAGGCTTTCATATCAACCACGCCATCGGCGGTCACGGGAATTTTTTCCGCATGCGCGGCAGCGGCGAGGACGGCAGGATGTTCGATAGCGGAAATCAGAACGCGCTTATCACGAAAGCCAAACAGAACCGTATTAATGGATTCAGTCGCGCCACTGGTAAAGACAACCTGATCAGGCGTCACAGCGCAGAGCTTCGCCACTTGCGCCCGCGCATCTTCCACATATTTACGGGCTGTCCGGCCAAAATGGTGCACGGAGGAGGCATTGCCCACATCCCCCATAATCTCCATAACCAGATCACGGACTTCGGGGCGCATCGGGGCAGTGGCGTTATAATCTAAATAGACTTTATTCATTATCTATCCATATAGCCCGATATCCACAATGAAATCAATGAGTTATGAGAAATATTTGGACATTTTAATTTCAACTGTCTATAAAAGGAAAATTCACGCGCTAAATTATTACGAAAAACAAGCGTGAGCTATGACGTACAAAGGATTTAAATTTATGCCAGAAATTATGTTCGCCGGCCCGGAAGGCCGTTTAGAAGGTCGCTACTCACACTCTCCCATCCCGAATGCGCCATTGGCGTTAATTTTACATCCCAATCCCGAACATGGCGGGACAATGAACAACAAAATTTCTTATATGATGTTTCAGGCCATGAAACAGCGCGGATTTTCTGTTCTCCGTTTTAATTTCCGGGGGGTCGGTAAATCACAGGGTATGTTTGATCAGGGTGAAGGGGAACTCAGTGATGCAGCGTCTGCGCTGGATTGGATGCAGGATTTGAACCCGAATGCGCCTTATGTCTGGATTGCCGGATTTAATTTTGGCGCCTGGATCGGTATGCAGTTATTAATGCGCCGCCCGGAAATTGAAGGATTTATTTCTGTGGCCCCCCCGGCAAATCTTTATGATTTCAGCTTTTTAGCGCCTTGCCCGTCATCCGGATTGATTATCCGTGGGGAAAAAGATGATGTTGTTACTGCTGATCCGGTAAACAAGCTGGTTGAAAAGCTGCATGCGCAAAAAGGGATTGAAATTGATCAACGCACAGTTAAAGGGGCCAATCATTTCTTCCATGACAAGGTAGAGGATCTCATTGTCCATATTCATGACCATATGAATAACGCTGAATTCGGCGGGAATGAAATTCCTGTGCGGATCAAAAAAGCCGCATAAGTCTCTTTTAATTTCAGATTTTTTTGCTTACCCTCTCGTGGAATTTACACGTTATTGGGATTGCCCGCATGACGGTTTTTAAAAAGAGAGGATAAGATCATGTTTGATTTAAGTGGAAAAACAGCCCTGATTACAGGAGCCACAGGCGGTATCGGCGGGGAAATTGCCAAAGCGCTCCATGCACAAGGCGCGACCATCGCCATCTCAGGCCGTAACAAAGATAAACTTGATGCTTTGGCAGGCGCGTTGGGCTCAAATGTTCATTCTATTATTGCGGATCTGTCTAACAGTGACGGCATTGCAACACTCATTAAAGATGCCGAAGCTGCCATGGGACAGATTGACATTCTGGTCAATAATGCCGGCCTGACACGTGATAATCTCTCCATGCGGATGAAGGATGAAGAATGGCAGGAAGTTCTGGATGTGAATTTAACAGCGCCATTCCAATTAGCCCGCGCGGTGCAACGCGGTATGATGAAGCGCCGTTTCGGACGCATCATCAATATCTCTTCTGTTGTGGGCACAACCGGTAATCCGGGACAGTGCAATTACGTCGCTTCCAAGGCCGGTATGACCGGATGGACCAAAGCCATGGGCATGGAAATCGCCAGTCGTGGCATTACGGTGAATTGTGTTGCACCGGGGTTCATTGCCACGGCGATGACCGATGCATTGGATGACGGCCAGAAAGAAAAAATAAATTCAACCATTCCGATGGGGCGTATGGGTGCACCGGATGAGATTGCCTCGGCGGTGGCCTATCTGGCCAGTGATGAAGCGGCCTATATCACGGGCGCAACGCTCCATGTGAATGGTGGCATGGCAATGGTTTAATTATTGACATAATGTATGTTGCTTTAGTAAACATACTGCATGTCTGATAAATTTTCGTATCATCCTTTTTCATCGCACGGCGATCTTATTGAAACCGTCCGCTACCGTGCCGATGATGAGGCGGCCATAATCGCTGCTGAGGTTTTCCATGCCTTGGAATGGGAAGTCCCAAGCGTCCGGCAGTTCTATACAAAAACGGAAGCCGATTTTGTGTTTTTGGAAGATTACGGCTTGGTTATGAGTTTTCGTCATCGGCATGCGGACGTATTTGCTTCTGAAAAACATTTTGAAAACGCAAAGCAGAACAAAGATGATTTAATTCTGGCGCCCTTTGTGCAGGCTCCTATGGGAGAGAATTGTTTATTTGAGTTGTCTCCCGCCATACGCACGCCTGTGGATTTTGATGATCGTGATCATCTTATGGATATGTTGGAGGCAAGGGGTTTTTGTTTATGGGATGCCCAGACAGACAATGCAGGCTATATACAAATCCCTGATACAGATGTGCTTTTGCCGGTAGCCCTTGATCGCGGGGCTGTCCGTAAGGCAACGCCGGGATATAAAGACGATTGTGGGGATGTCTGTGGTCAAACTTATAAGGGGCATGATATACATCAGGTGCAGCATCGTCTATTCGGTGATTTTATTGACGCGGCGGCGCAATGCTGGCAAGCGGACAATCCTGTTCCCACAAATCCTTTAGCCTTAAGGGAGTTTTTTAAGTTGGCCCATTATCATGCAACATTGGCAGAATCTCACCCTGATAAAAAGTTGTTTACATCGTGGCAGACGCCCCGCCCCTATGACCTTTTACAGGTTGGAATTGCACAGGTTGCAAAAAATTATAAAGCCGGAATGCCCGCCTATGTGTGAATATGACCTGATCATCTTTGATTGTGACGGCACGCTGGTGAATAGTGAATATCCAAATAATCTTGCGATATGCCAACTATTGGAAGAAAACGGTGTTATTGGCTATGATTTGGAGCATGCTTACCAACACTGGATGGGCAACACCCTGTCTGATATTTTTCCTGCTGTAGAAAGAGAGCGGGATGTTAAGCTTCCTGCTGATATTGCGCAGCAGACAATCAAACGTATTCAACTTTTATATGATACGCACCTTAAGGCTATTCCAGAGGCACCGGAAAGTGTCGCCCGCATTGGTCGAAGCTACAAAATTTGCGTGGCTTCCAATGGCGAGCGCGGCAGCGTCAAAAAAGGCCTTAGTCAAAGCGGATTTGATGCCTTCTTTGATGAAGATAATATTTTTACCCGTATTCAGGTCAAAAATCCTAAGCCTGCGCCGGATTTGTTCCTGCTTGCCGCCGAAAAAATGAAGGTCTCCCCCGACCGGTGTCTGGTAATTGAAGACAGCATGACCGGTGTAAACGGGGCTGTGGCGGCCAATATGCCGGTATGGGGCTTTACAGGCGTATCCCATGCTCCGGTTGAAGCCCAAAAATCCTTAAAAAAAGCAGGCGCTAAGGAAGTTTTTGAGCATCTTATCCACATTGCTGAGCGCTTAGTACCTTGAAAAAACTATGAAAATTCTAATCAAGGTGCTAATTAAGCGAAATTACTTGCAATCATTGGTTGGCTTGGTAAAGTCCGCCAACTTTTAAATTTTACTATTTATCACTAACGAAAAGGTAAGGGAAAAACCCATGAGCGATATTGCAGAACGCGTAAAGAAAATTGTTGTTGAGCACCTTGGTGTAGACGAGGACAAAGTGAATGAAGACGCAAGCTTCATTGACGATCTTGGCGCTGACTCACTGGATACAGTTGAATTGGTTATGGCGTTTGAAGAAGAATTCAAAGTTGAAATTCCAGACGACGCTGCTGAAAACATTCAAACAGTTGGCGATGCCGTTAACTTTATCAAGGAAAATGCTGCTGAATAAGCGGCATTCTTTTCTTTCCATCATTTCTGATGGTTATTTAAGTCAATGAGACGTGTTGTTGTCACAGGTATGGGCATGGTGTCACCCCTCGGTTGCGGGGTGGCTCATAATTGGAGTTCAATTACCGCCGGTAAAAGCGGTCTTGGGAAAATTACCCATTTTGAAGATCCATACAGCATTGATGATTTTGCCTCTAAAATCGCGGGCGTTATTCCAAAAACAACCGATGAAACCCCCAAAAACGGTGAATTTAATCCAGATCTGATTGTGCCGCCGAAAGACCAGCGCAAGATGGACCCGTTCATTGTCTATGGTATGGCGGCTGCCGAAGAAGCAATTGCCGATTCCGGCTGGAAGCCTGAAACCGATGAAGAACGTGAGCGCACAGGTGTTCTTGTTGGTTCGGGTATTGGCGGGCTGACGACTATGTATGACAGCGCGATCACCTTAAAAGAGCGCGGACCGCGCCGCTTATCACCGTTTTGTATTCCGGCAATGTTAATTAACCTGGCCTCTGGGCATATTTCTATCCGGTATGGATATAAAGGCCCGAATCATTCCGTTGTGACAGCTTGCTCTACAGGGGCGCATGCGATTGGTGACTCGGCGCGTTTAATCGCTTTGGGAGATGCCGATGTGATGATTGCAGGCGGTGCCGAATCTGCTGTCACGCCTTTGGGTGTGGGTGGTTTTGCGGCAGCGCGGGCGTTATCAACTCAATATAATGATGATCCGACGGCGGCTTCCCGCCCCTTTGATGAAGGACGTGACGGGTTTGTGATTGCCGAAGGGGCAGGCGTCCTTGTCTTGGAAGAATATGAACATGCTAAAGCCCGTGGCGCTGATATTTATGCCGAAGTGATTGGGTATGGTCTTTCCGGTGATGCCTATCATATTACAACTCCAGCAGAAGATGGGGATGGTGGTTTTCGTGCCATGCGCGCAGCGTTGAAACGCGCAGAGATTAATCCCGAAGACGTTGATTATATTAACGCGCATGGCACTTCGACCCCTGTAGGGGACGGTATTGAGTGTACCGCCGTAAAACGGCTGTTTGAACCTGCGCTTGATGAAATTTCTATGTCTTCTACAAAGTCGGCTATCGGCCATTTGTTAGGCGCTGCCGGCGCGGTAGAAGCTATTTATTCCATTAAAGCGATTGAAACCGGCATTCTGCCCCCGACATTGAATTTGGAAAATATTTCTGAACCTTGTCAGGGTATTGATCTTGTGCCGAAAGTTGCCAAGGAAAAGAAAGTCACAACTGCGCTTTCCAATAGTTTCGGTTTCGGCGGCACGAATGCCTCATTGATTATGCGGACGGTTTCTTAAAATAATATCTAGACCTGTTTTTGCGCTTAACGCTACAATGCGCGTATGAAACATTTTCTTCTCTCTTTTTTATCACTGCTAATTATAGGCACTGCCGCTTTGGCAGTCATTGGCGGATTGGCCGTGCATCATTATTTATCTGATGGTGCGTTGGAAGAATCAACAATTGTGGTAGTCGAACGCGGCAATGGCGTGAGCGCGATTGCCCAAAAGCTGGAAGCAGAAGGAGTAATTAGCCAACCTGTTTTGTTTAAAGTGGCAGGGCGCTTTGGCGAAAGTTTAAAGGCGGGGGAGTATCAGTTCCCTGCTCGTGTTTCCATGGCCGAAGCGATCCGGATGATGCGCGATGGCGAAGTTTTTGACCGAAAAATTACCATCCCTGAAGGCTATACGAGCTACCAGATTGTTAAGCTTTTAAACGCACGAGACGATTTGGAGGGGAGCATAAGTGAAGCCGACGTGCCAGCAGAAGGAAGTTTGTTGCCCAATACTTATCATTTTGTTGGGGGTGAAACGCCACAGGATATTATTGCACGAATGCAGGCAGCGATGACAAAAACCCTTGATGAATTGTGGGAAGGGCGTGCCGATAATCTTCCTGTTAAAACCAAGGAAGAAGCCTTGATACTAGCCTCTGTTATTGAAAAAGAAACGGGTGTTCCTAAAGAACGTGCCCGTGTGGCAGGTGTTTTTGTAAACCGTTTGAAACGTGGTATCGCTTTGCAAACAGATCCCACCGTGATTTATGCGATTACCAAAGGGAAGATACAGGATGAAGGAAAGGGGCCGTTAGGGCGCCGCCTTTTATCAAAAGATTTACAAATAGAGTCTCCTTATAACACCTATAAAAATGCCGGCCTTCCGCCAGGACCTATTGCCAATCCTGGCAGGGATTCTATTGCTGCGGCATTAAACCCTGAAGAGCATGATTATATTTTCTTTGTTGCGGATGGAACGGGTGGGCATGTCTTTGCCAAAACACTGGCCGAACATAACCGGAATGTTGCCAATTGGCGCAAAGTCAGAAATTGAATAGAAATTTTTGTAAAAAAATCATGCGGTGGAGAGGTGTCCGCAATCCTGCTTATTATAAGCAAGATAGCAGTCACTTATCTTTTGTATATCATCGGTAACTAAAAGTTTTAACCACTGAAGAAATCGAAGATCGCTTCAAACACCGCACTAATAACACCGGTTATTCGTCTGACAAAACCAGATCCTGAAACGGTATTACCGCCACTTTCAGTATCATTTTCCTGATAGTTCAGATCAAATTCCTGTATGCCGAAATAGTTAACATGCATTAATTCGCCGGCATCCGTCACACCATTGCCGTTAACATCATTCCATATCTTCAGATCGCTCCAGACATCATCATGTTCGTTGATCAAGCCGTCACCATTGCTATCATGGGTTGCCAGTTCTCCATACGCGCTTAAGGTGTCTGTACCAAAAAGCTCGGACTGATTATCAATGCTACAATTGTTATTGGCATCAATGGCTAATAATCCGTCATTCCTACCGACCCATGCTGTGCGGTCTGCGGTACCGTCATTGTCCATATCAAACATCACGCTGTCTGCACTATCGACGTCAATAAGGGATATACCGTCATTTCCTAGATCAATAACCAGTGGATCGCCGTCACCGTCACCGTCACCGTCACCGTCACCGTCACCATCACCATCGCCATCACCATCACCGCACGTAACTGTACAAGGTTGCGTTTCGATTCTAAACGGGGGATCCGGGACATCCGGGTCGTTAACACACCATGAATCTGCGACTGTTGCACCATCTGGCGCTTGGCAGACAATGGTACGGGTTTGTATCCCCGTACACATGGGGTCACCATCACCGTCGCCATCTCCGTCGCCGTCGCCATCGCCATCGCCGCCGCCGTCACCGCCACCGTCACCGCCGCCGTCACCGCCACCGTCACCGCCGCCGTCACCGCCACGGGCATAAGCTTGTTGGATAAAGCCTCCGGATGTGACACCCGAAAATGTGAAATCAAATTTCACTGGTTGAAAAAGAAAGCTAATAGCCACAATGCTTGTGCCAAGCAAAAACTTTTGCTTTAAATTTCTTTTGTTTTTATCTTCGTAATTGCTCATTTGATGCTCCTTTAAGGTGCTGGATTACACTCATCATACTGGAATTCTTCATTAATAAATTGTTCCACATTTTCGGCACTGCCGTTAACGTCAACGTCAATATCCGGATCGTTTGTTTGTCCGGCAGAACACGGTCCCCAGGGTGTTGGTTGCCACGAACATGACGGCAGGTCACATTGCTGAACTTCAATTGGTTTCGCAGTAAGAGCCAGACAATCTGCATCCGGCCTGACGTTATTCATGTTGTCGTGGCATTCCACTAATCTGGTTTGCTCGCCGTAATCACATGGGTTTGGTCCGCCGCAGGTGCTCCAAGCGCCTGTATACCAGTGAACGGATGTTTTATTGGCCCCGTAAGAAAATTTATGGGATAACGGATCGTTCTGCGCACTGGCTCCCGAAGACAGTAAAAGTCCTGCCACGAATAATCCCACTACGGGTAAGATTTTTAATTTTATCATAATTATCTGTATCCTTCGTTTACTGTTTATAGGTTATCAATCAAGCAGCGAATCTAATGTATCATTAGTATCCGGCGGAGCCTGATCACCAGGGGCATTCCCCGGGGTGAAGAAGTTCAACAAGGCCTCAATGGCAGCAGTAATTGCGCCACCGATGCGCTCAATCCAACCAGCTCCAGTTACTTGGTTCTCGGAACTCGTTACTTCTCTATCTTCATAATTCAAGTCAAATTCAGTAATACCGTAATATCCTACCTGACGAAGCTCTCCGGCATCGGTTGTACCGTTCCCATTGGTATCCTGCCAGACTTTAAGACTGCTCCAGACATCATCATTTTCGTTGATCAAGCCGTCACCATTGCTATCATGGGTTGCAAGCTCTCCATAAGCACTCAATCCATTACCGCCAAACAATTCGGATTGATTATCAATGCTGCAGTTACCGTTATCATCAATGGCAAGAAGGCCATCGTTACGGCCAATCCAGGATGTACTGTCCGGGGTTCCGTCATTATCCATATCGAAAAGAACTTCATTTTCTCCACCGGCTTCCGTCAGGGTAATGCCGTCATTACCCAAATCGATAATTAATGGGTCTGATGCGCCATCGCCGTCACCATCTCCATCACCGTCGCCATCACCATCGCCATCGCCATCGCCATCTCCATCACCGTCGCCATCACCTTGCCAGACACGTTGTGGACAAGAAGCAGTACAATCCTGTTCAGTGGGCAATCCACCGTTTTCAACGGACTGTTTCGGTGTTTGATCCACATCTGGATCGTTAATGCACCAAGAATCCGCGACAGTCGTGCCATCAGGTGTCTGACAGACAATAAGCCGGGTTTGTGTTCCAGGACACGGTACTTGGATTGTAACCCATTCTGATCTCGCTTCGGTGGGGTGCATGACCATAAGAGCGGCAAAAGACGCGACACCTAAAGATACCGGGGGCATAAATGAGCCTAATGTTATTATGCTCGTTCCCACTAGGAATTTTTGTTTAAAAGTCGTTTTGCTGTTATCAATCATATTATTTCCTTATTCGTTTAAATCCTATCTTTATCGCCCTTCTTAAGGTGCTGGATTACACTCATCATACTGGAATTCTTCATTAATAAATTGTTCCACATTTTCGGCACTGCCGTTAACGTCAACGTCAATATCCGGATCGTTTGTTTGTCCGGCAGAACACGGTCCCCAAGGTGTTGGTTGCCACGAACATGACGGCAGGTCACATTGCTGAACTTCAATTGGTTTCGCAGTAAGAGCCAGACAATCTGCATCCGGCCTGACGTTATTCATGTTGTCGTGGCATTCCACTAATCTGGTTTGCTCGCCGTAATCACATGGGTTTGGTCCGCCGCAGGTGCTCCAAGCGCCTGTATACCAGTGAACGGATGTTTTATTGGCCCCGTAAGAAAATTTATGGGATAACGGATCGTTCTGCGCGTTGGCACTCGCAGGGAATAACAAGCAAGCTCCTAAGACCAGTATTTTGAAAAACTTTTCTACTCTCATTTTTTAATACCTCTTTCTTAATGCAGCTAAAAATGTGTTGTCGTTATCACAATTATCGCCAGCTTGAGCACCAGGATTACAGTTCTCTATTAAAATGCCATCTCTACTAAAGGCACCACGATTATCAATCGCAGGACTGAAAAAGCTATAAATAACGTGACCAGATATATCGGAAAGTGAATTTCCCGCTTCATCTTGAATTGTAATGCCCCCTAAATCCTGTGTTACATCTACGCCGGGCGTTGCCATGTTGGCTGTGACGGCATAAATGAATCTTTTACCATACCCATCATACATCATATCATCCGATAAGTTTAGATCTCTTGTTGGTAAGGCGCCAATAATAATATTTCCTGTCGGCATTCCTAAAGGAAAAGCTCCGCTGGGTGGACGAACATCGCCCGGCGTGAAATAAATACCTGCTAAATTCGCATTCGTAATAGGAAGGGTGGGAGCGGCTGCTCTTACGGCGGCGTAATAGTTCGCTGCATTACAATTATTGGCGGCGTCTTCACGACCATAATTGGGGGAATCCATCGGTGCATTAAGGGGGGCTGCACATGGATAGCGGTTATTCCGGAACACAAAGTCATTAATAGCAGTTTTAATCATTAAATTCTTATCGATTGTCTCCTGATCGCTTGTCACTAATTCATAATTATTGTAAAGGGCAATGCCGCCTGTAAGAATGGCACCTAAGCAAATAATTAAAAGACACAAACCAATAAGCGATGAGCCGCGTTCGGTATCGCGTCCATTGCAAAAATCTCTGCTGTTAATATTGTTTGCCCCTGTCATATACTCTCTATACCCTTAAAAGGTATTCTCCTATTTTCCATTTTAAATAAAAAACATTAACAAAATATTTAAAATTTTATCTTTTATTGGACTATATAGTTTTTAGAATATCATGCTTAATGACATAATAGAAAATATAGAATGTAAGAAATTGATTTTATTGAATTTTTTAAGTGGAGAGCTTTTATTTTTTTCTATTGTAACAAATTCATGTACCATTATAGAAGAGCAAAATTATTATAACCTTTTTGGAGAGTTTCGTTGAAAAACAGAAAATACCTGCCGGATCAAGGCTTTACCCTGATTGAATTGTTGGTCGTGATTGTTGTCATCGGTATTATCTTTGCGATGTTCTCCTCTGCTTTGCTGTCTTACATCGAAAAATCTCGTATATATAAGACGCAAACCCGGATGGAAGTGATTCAGGACGCCATTGATAAGTTTTTAAATATTAATGACAGATTGCCTTGTCCCGCCCCGCAAAATGTTGGGCCGGGCGCACCGGGATTCAATGTTGAAATTACCACGCCGGGTATTCCGGGCGCTTTGGCAAATTGTAACGTGAACGCTTCTCCTGCCGGCGCACCGGTTTTTACCAATGGAGCTGTACGCCTGAGAACCGGTGCAGTGCCGACACGCAGTATAAATCTACCCGATGAATATGCCCTTGATGCTTGGGGAAATAAATTTCGCTATACGGTGACGAGAGACATCGCATCTCCCGGCCTTTATGATAATGATGGTGGACGAATAGCTGTACGTGATTCAGCCAATTTACCCACAGTGAATCCCCCTGATACGGCCCATTATGTGGTCGTAAGTCATGGTGAAAATGGGTTGGGTGCCTTCGCTGAAAGCGGTGCTGCGGTGGGCGGTGGTTGTGGTGCTACTGCCGCTGGCGGATTGGAAAGGCAGAATTGTAATAATAACCGCCGCTATGTGAGTACGCTTTTAAAGTCTGATGTATTAGGGGCCGGTTATTATGATGATTTCGTTGTTTTTAAAGCAGAAGAACGACCGGATTTTCAAGTTCCTGCAGGGGCCGTGGTTGCCTTTAATGGACCCTGCCCGCCGACATGGCAGCCTGCCGATGGCGTGCCTGCCGGTGAACCTGATTTACAAGGCCGGTTTGTCATAGGCAGAACCATGCCCGGGAGCCCTATTAACTCTCCACGTTATAACAATATAACCGCCACAGCATTTACCGATAACCTTTCCTATACGATTGGCAATACAGGGCAAGATCCTATTCACCTTATACCGCCTTATATTGCTTTGCAGTATTGTATAAAAGACTAACTATTCAATGGCTCAAAAGAAAAATTATATAAGACAGGCAGGATTTACAATTGCTGAAATGGCAATTGTCGTGGCGATTGGCGGTATCATTCTGGCTGTGATGGGGTCAAAATTCCTTTCTTATATTCAGGACAACAAGATTGCCTCGACGGAATATAAAATAAGCGTCATACAAGATTCCTTAGGCAAATATTTACAGGAGGTTGGTCGTTACCCTTGTACGTCATCTTTGACAATTGCACCAGGCCAACCAAATTATAACAGGGAGGTTGCTGTCGGCGCCTGTTCAACCACCGGTAACTTAGCGGGTGCTATTGTCCGGCCCGGTGCCCGCGCAGTTGAAAATCCGCCATTGGTCTTTAATAACTATAATATCCGTATCGGCGGAGTGCCTGTACGGTCCCTGAACCTTCCCGATGAATTTGCTATAGATGCTTGGGGGAACCGCTTCACGTATGTCGTCTCCACGAATCTGGCGACACCAGGCCAGTTTTTTCCAGGTGGGGGCATCATTGATATTACCGGATTTAATGATGGGGTAACGCCGCCCGTTCCATTAGTGAACCCGCCAGGCAGCGCCCACTATCTTATTATAAGTCACGGTCCGGATGGAGCAGGTGCCCGGTCTTTTGAAGGGGCAGGATTTGCGTCGCCCTGTAATATTGCCGCCGGTGTAAACGTCGATCAGGACAGTTATAATTGTGATTTTACACCCGCAGCCGCGAGTCCGCAATTTGTTAAAACCCTGGTTGATGACACGGCTCCTGACACAATTAATTTTTTCTATGACTATGTGGCGTTCCGTGAAGAGATCAGACAATCACGTTTTGAATTTCCATCTAATGCCGTTATGGCGTTTAACCGTTCCACTTGTCCTGAAGGGTGGAGCATTTTTCCGGTAGCGATAGGGCGATATTTAATGGGGGCGTTTCCAGTGGACGATCCAGCAACCGTCGGGGTCTTTGAAGATGAAATCAGCAGAATACAATATGATATTGGCGCTATGACAGGAACGGCAAACCGGAGTCATAATAATATAGGCGCAGGCGGCCATAACCCTGCCTTGCTTGTCCCTTATCACGTGACAACTTTGTATTGTCAGAAAAATTAAAATAAAATCAATTAGGCTTTAAAGTTTGAGCTTTTTAAGCAAGAAGAGAAGAATTTGCGAGCATTGCGTCAACATCAAGACCAGTAAGCCCATTAATTTGAGCAATGTCACTAAAAGAAGCCCCCCCAGTGGTGCCATTTGAATCTACGGAAATAGTGGTGTTCCCACCGGATTCACTAATTTGAACGAAATCATTAATATCGCTTACACCGGCGGTATAACCTGTTAACAGGGCGGTAATGTCAATTGAATCGTTTTCACTAACATCAAACCCATTAATTTGATCAACATCGTTGAAAGCGCTAGAACTTTCAAAAACAAAAACGTCACGCCCGTCACCGCCAAACAATTGATCAAATCCATCGCCGCCGTAAAGCATATCATCAACGGCTTGCGCTGCCGGAAAGGTGCCCTGAATTATATCGGAATGTCCCTGTAATTCGGTCTGGCTAAGTGCTGTGTTATATATTGCTACATCTGACATCCGTCCATTATAGTAATATCCGCCGCTTCCGCTTTCGCCATCATGAAATTGAACGCCATCCGGCGCATAGCCAATACCAATGTCACCTGAATGTGAAGGGAAAGCAGTACTTGAAACACTGATAGATCCCATGCTGACACCATCCAGATATCCAGTGAAGCTGTCATTGGGTTGATCGAAGACAAAGGCAACATGGTATGTTGTTCCTGTTGATACAGCGGCATTGATGTTGGCATCAGCCCAAACGCCATCATTCTCCCCTGTTACATAAAGGTTGCCACCATCAAGGTAAATGGACAAGCCATGAGTGGTTGCGCCTTCTTCATAAAGAACTTGGCGGGTTGTGACATCATCGGCATTAAAGACCAGTTCAACCGTACGCTCGTTAAATGTGCCCGCGTTAATACTGTTACTGTCAGGAATACTGATTCCGTCATTGCTGCCATCAAAATCAATAGAGGCAACAGCCGTTGAATATAGGCCGGTGGCATTTAATGTTGGTCCGCCTGTGGTGGTGCCGTCGACGGAGGCGTCCAAAGAACCGACATTATCAATTGTCGTGCCGGATGTTTCATTTAAACGCCAGTATGCAACCGGTCCCTTTTCAAGAATTTCTCCGGAAAGGGGATAAAGGGCTGTGGAATCACTGACGGTTGTATTTGCAGAAAGGTCGGCATAGAGAATATCATTCCCGTCTCCGCCATATATGGTATCGCTGTCATTGACAGTGCCTGCCGTTGTATAGGCACCAGACTCAACCGCGAGATAGCCAACAACTTCAGCAGTATGGGTGACTTCAGTATCTAAAGATTCCTCCTCATCAATATACACGCCGGCGCCTGAGGAAGAGAGGGATCCGTCGCCTGCCGTCGTAGCGGGGTCTGCGCCATCTGTTCTTTGCATATCGGCAATAAATACCGGTGCGCCCGAGAAATTCCCGCCGAAATTAACGGAGGTGGCGGATTCGGTCACAACATCTGCTGTGGTTCCTGCTAAAATGCCGGAAGCCGTACTGCCGCCTGATTCAATTGCAATCCAGCCAATATCTTCTGTTGCATGACCGACAGGATTGGATTCCTGCTCATGCATATTCACGTTGAAACCGGTGGTGGTCACACTGCCATGTCTGGTTATGGCGGCATCCGTTTCATTATTTGAAGAAAGTTGTGAGAAAACCACAGGTGTACTGCTGAAAGCGCTATTGAATGAAATAGCGGTAGCCGTTTCATCTGTGGCTGTGGTGTAGCCTGCCTGAATAATGCTGCCATTTGATAAGGTATGTGTGCCCCCTGCCACGGCAATCCATGAAATATTTTCTAAGCCTGTTGCGCCGTCCAGATAATCATATTCATCTAATTGAAATTCAAATCCTGTGCTTGTGACATTACGGACACGAAGGGAAAAAGGGTCTGCTGATACATCATTCGCAAACATTTTGACCACGGCATTTTGAATATAGCCGCTGAAATCAACTGTGTGCCATTGGGCATCGCTGGTTTGAGTAACGTCCAGTTTATTTGCTTCCATTACAATATTCAGGCCGCCTCTATCACCATAAATTATATCATCGCCTGCATCACCATGCAGCGTATCAGTTCCAAGGCCTCCATAAATTTCATCATTGCCGTTGCCGCCATGAATGCTGTCGTCGTCTGCTAATCCTAATAATGTATCGGCGCCATCATCACCGTATATTTCATCATTGCCATCATTGCCAAAAATTATATCGATGCCATTCCCGCCATTCATAATATCTGCCCCTGCGCCGCCATAGAGCAAATCGTCGCCGTTTCCTCCATCAAGGGTGTCATCAGAATTGCCGCCTGTAAGGGTATCGTTGTTGTCGCCGCCAAAAAGGAAGTCACTACCATCGCCGCCGTTCAGTTTATCATCACCGGCACCGCCAACTAACACATCGTCTCCAGTATGGCCGACGAGTACGTCATTGCCATCATTGCCGAATAAATGATCGTTGCCATCATTCCCATGCAACCGGTCATTTCCGATACCGCCATAGAGATTATCATCTCCGTCATTGCCGAATAAGCGGTCGTCTCCGTTGTCCCCATACAGCAAATCGTTTCCTGCACCACCGCGGAGGATATCATCACCAGCACCGCCACTGACTTTATCATTTCCGGCCCCAAGTTGGGCCATATCACGGCTGTTTAACATGTTGAAAATCTGGTCTGTTGAGCCGTTAAAGTCACGGAAAGTATCATAAGCAACTGTAAAGACTTGTGTCGCGCCTGTAGTGAATTCTGAAGAAGCCGGTTCACTATCGTCAAAGATATAATCACTATTTGAGATATCAACCGTAGCACTACCTCCCTGTACCAGACTGTCGGTGGAAAGGTAATTATTTACATTCACATATTTGTCATTAATTTTGACACTTTGAATTTCAATGGTACGTCCCACTTCGCCAGAGGCATCATTAAATCTGAATTCTAAAGAGGAAGGAAGGGAGCCGCCATAACTGATTGTTAAAGAGATTGAGGTGCCGGAAGAGGAGACAGAATAAGTGCTGTCGAGCGAACCATCTTCCCAGATTTCAAAGCCCGGCATGTCGGTGATATATGTGCCCAACAATTCTATTTCCAAGGTATAACTTGGCATAGTTTTAAAGCCCTCTCGCTCGCTCCCATATAAAAAAGTTAACTATTTGAATAAATTAACTTATTTACTATAAATATCATACCATAGTATTATTAAATACTGGTTAAAAACGTTCAAAAACCATTTTAAGATAAAGAATACGCTTATAAATGTGCTTTATACTTTTCATTCTTCAGCGTTTTTCTTAGGGTAGACATCATGACAACACGTACAGAAAAAGACCTCGAAAAATTAAAAGACATGATTGCGGAGATGGGGGTAACCCATGCCAGTGATGAACAGCCGATTATGTCTCCCAAAGGAGCCAAGCAAAAGTGGCTTATTGATCTGCGTCCGGTCCTTTTAAATACAGAGGCTTTGGACATTATTACCGATATCTTCTGGGACCAGTTTGTGGAGGATGCTCCTTTTCAAATTGGTGGCATGGAGGTAGCAGCAGTGCCGCTTGTCACGGCGCTACTAATGAAGGCAAAGCAGCGCGGGATTGAGACAAACGGCTTTATTATCCGGAAAGAACGTAAAAGAAGCGGATTGGGAAAAATTGTTGAAGGTCAGCTAAATGATGATCCTATTGTTCTGGTTGATGATATTTTTAACAGCGGCAGCAGTCTGGAAAAATCACGTGTGGCGCTGGAACAGGCGGGTAAAGAGATCGACCAGATTTTCGTGATTTTAAATTATGAGAGCAATTCGGGAAAGCGCTGGCAAAACAAACAAAATTTAATGGTGAATTATCTGTTTAATCTGGATTCTTTTGATGTTCAGTTATTCCCCAAGGAAAATAAAGAGCCGAATATGGATTACAACATCCTGTGGCGTTTTTATGAGCCCGGCGCTTTTCCATTCCACATTGTACCAAAATCAACGCCCCTACTGGTGGATGATCATTTGTATATGGGGACCGAAAGCGGAAAAATGTTTTGTATCGACCGCCATACCGGCAAACCGGTTTGGGTGTTTGAAACAAAGACCCATCATCCCAAGGGGATCTGGTCGTCGCCTGCGCATCATGACGGTAAGATTTTCTTCGGGGCCTATAACGGCATTGCTTATTGTCTGGATGCCAAAACGGGAAAGGAAATATGGCGCAACCCGTGTTGTGAGTTTATTGGTTCTTCTCCCCTGATCGTTCCTGAAAAGGAAATGATGTATCTGGGGCTTGAACATCAACGTCCCCGTCAAATGGGCAGTAATGCTGCCTTTAATATCAAGACCAGTGAACGTGTATGGGAACGGGCGCAAAGAAAGTACCAGCATGGCTCAGCGGCTTATTACGCTCCTAAAAACCTGGTTATTTTTGGGAATGCGGATCATGATATTACAGCTTATGATGCTGATACAGGAAAACTGGCCTGGAAGCATGAAACCATCCGTTCTATAAAGTATCCTCCTGCCATTGATTTGGAAAGGAAATTGGTTGTTGCTACCTCTTTTGACGGGCACATTTATATCCTCGATGTGGAAACAGGGCAGCGTAAGGGAGCCATTGAAACCAATGATATCTGCTATACGACGCCACTCATTACCCATGGGAAAATATTTGCAGGGTCCGGTGACCGGCATTTTTATATTATTGATGCCGAAAAGTGTGAATTGATAAAAAAAGTGGATATGCACGCCCGTGTGTATTCATCTCCAAAACTTATTGACGGTATGGTCATGTTCGGCACCAGTGGCGGGCGCCTGATTGAAATGAATCCTGATACGTTAAAAATTGACTCTCATGCCCAGATGGCGGATGCGGTGACAAATGCCATTTCTGCCAGTCCGGAAGGCGATATCCTGTATGTTTCGACGGTGATGAATGAACTTTATGCGATCCGGCGTTTTAAAGCCGTATAAGTTATGGCGAAACATTCTCATCATACACCACATGGCGATCATAGACCGCATTACGCGTTGCTGTCTTCATGCTGGACTGTCGGAACAGTAACGGTCCTTATCTTTATAAAGAGTTATGCTTTTTACGTCTCGGGCGCTACAACCATGCTGGCCACGCTGACAGATTCTGTTGTGGATGCCGCCGTTTCTATAATGTTGCTTTTGGCTGTGCATTATTCTTTAAAGCCTGCCGACAAAGATCATCGTCATGGACATGGCAAAGTAGAAGGGATCGCTGCGCTAATGCAGGGAGCGTTTTTAGGCGGTGCAGGTATTTTCCTCGGTTTTGAAGCGTTTAACCGTTTTATTAATCCGGAGCCATTATCGCATCACGGTTTGACAATAGGTGTAGCGTCAATTGCCATTGCCCTGACTTTCTTGATCATCGGAGGGCAAAAATTTGCCCTGCGCTATGCGCCTTCTCTGGCATTGGCATCAGATCATGCGCATTATAAAACTGATATCTTTTTAAATGGCAGTGTTATCGTCGCCATGCTGGTCGATTATTACGGCATGGTAAGCTGGATTGATCCTGCCTTTGCCTTGTTCATCGCTTTCTATTTTATGTATACGGCCGTTGCGGTCACAGGGAATAGCATTGATATGCTGATGGATAAGGAATTACCTGCCGATATCCGCCATGAAATTGAAAAACTGGTGATGCAAAATTCGCAGATACACGGTATGCACGATTTACGTACGCGTATGTCAGGTATGAATATGCATATTAGTTTTGACGTTGAGCTTGATCCCCATCTGACATTGAAACAGGCCCATGATATTGTGCGGGAACTTGATCATGCAATTTTAGCAAAATACCCGAATGCCGAAATCATTATCCATATGGATCCGATAGGGGATACCGCCGACCCACGCCATAGTGTGGAAGGGGTGCATTTGTAATTATTTTTCACACCTGAATCGCCTTGACAGGCACGGGGCGTTTATAGGATAACGTTCAAGCTTCTATGAAGCGGCTTTTTTGTCCTTCCGCAAAGGATTAAACTGCTTAGCGTCTGCGGGATTTCCCTTTATGACGCATTATCAAGCGGGTGTAGCTTAATGGTAAAGCTCCAGCCTTCCAAGCTGGCTATGAGGGTTCGATTCCCTTCACCCGCTCCAATTTATGTTAAATAATTTAACGAAATCAATCACTTAGTTTTACGCTTTTGTGTCACTTTCACTGAAAAAGTGATACAAACTGTGATACAAAACACCCAAAGAGTTGCGACATACATTTACCTGCGTAACGGTATTTATTACTTTCAGCTACGGTTGAAGAAAGATGATGAGCGTCAGGGTCGCTTCAAAAGTGGGTTAATACGTAAATCTTTGAAGACAGGTAACTATCGTGAAGCAATAATGCGAGCACGATTACTATGGTTGAATTATATGACAAATAAAAAAACACCTAATGAGGTGCAAGACGAAATAGATGCTGTTGCGAAGAAAAAAGCTGACATGTTTACACGGGGCAAAGAGTTGTATGATGGTCTTCAAAAATTAGACCCCGATGATAATAATGCTCTTGATTGGTTCTTTGGGGAGAAGATAGGTGAATTTGGTAATGCTACATATGACCGAGAAGCATTGCAGTTTTATAAAGAGCATATTGAAAAAAATAAACTAATAGAAACTGCTCAAGTTGTAACTCAACCAACAAGCGTTCTGCAATCGAATAAACCTCGTGTTCGTATCAGTGAAATGGTCAAGCAGTTTATTGATAATAATCAGAATTCAGCAAAACCTTGGGGTATTAGTCAATTAGAAAAATACCAGAACGAATTACCGTTCTTTTGTGAGCGTATGAATGATTGCTATGTTGATGAACTAACCTCAACCAATATTCGAACCCAATATGTGAATATATTACATTTAAGACCATTAGACCCAAAAAAGAAGAAAATATTGCTCGATAAGAATGGTGAGCTGTTACCTTTTGAACAGGTTGTTGCTTTAACTAAGCAGCATAAACTGAAAACGTTAGGTATTAGAACGTATAAGTCGAAAGCTATTTTAGTTAAGACCTTTCTAAAGTTTTTAAACAACGATGATTTTATAGATGCTCAGGTTATGAAAGGTTTCGCAAATTTAGAAGACATTAAGACACCTAAACTAAAAAGACCAAGTTTTAACGATGACGATTTAAAGAAATTATTTAACCAAAATGAGTTTTTTAAAGGGGTTTATTTCAAAAAATATGTATGGAAGCACTGGATACCGATTATAGCGCTTTATAGTGGTAGTCGTATAAACGAGATTTGTCAGTTAAACGTTGATGATGTTATCTATGATAAACTCACCAAGATATGGTATTTCAACATTGAAACTGAAGATGATGATGAAAAATCATTGAAAACAGATAATAGTCACAGACAAGTGCCAATTCACAAAAACTTGATTAAAATTGGCTTTTTAAATTACCTTGAATCACAAAAACGTAAGAAAGAAATAAAACTTTTCTCAGAACTGACCCACACACGTGAAGGGTGGTCAAAGAAAGTAAAAAGGTGGTTTAATGGTGATGGTAAAAATATAGGTTATATTGAGCAATCAGGTGTTAGTAAGTTTGTTTCGAAAAAGCATACAACAAAATCGTTTCATTCTTTAAGAAGCACCTTCATAAATTGTGGTAAGCAGCTCAATCTGCATGAAGGTATTATGCAAGAACTGGTTGGTCATGCTAATGAACAGGTTTCTGATGTGCATAATGATTATTCAGACCTTTATAATCTCAAGAACAGAAAGACTGTTATCGACCAAATACGGTATAACATTCACATCGATAAGTTCAAAAAATGGTCATAATTAATTCTTTAACCTGTCTATGACACTTTCTTTGAGTAGTTCAGCTAGGTCTACCCTTAGTGCATCAGCAATTTTAATACAGTTAATAAAACTAGGTTGTCTTTTCCGTGATTCAATCAAACTGATTGCTGTTCTATGTAGACCTGCTTTTTCTGCTAATTTTTCATGCGAAAGACCTTGTTCTAGTCTGATTTCTTTCAAACGAGCAATGACAGCGTCTACGGTCTTTTCTGCGTGGTTTTTACCCATACAGATATAATTGCTGTATTGATTTTATTTGGAAACGTGACTATTGTCACTATATGAAGCTATATTTACTTGTTACCGTTTCTATTATTAGTCTTTTGTCACCCTTAGAAGCAAATGCAGATGATGATGTGAAACGTCTGATTGGTGGTGTTGCACTCGGTATTGTTGGTCAGATGCTTGAAGGTGCAGAACAAGAACAGCAATCAACTCAGAATGTTCAACAAACTGCACAACAATCATTGAAACCCAAATTACAATATGATGCTGACGTTGCTGAAATGCAAAAACATCTGAAAGCACTTGGTCATTATGACGGTGTTGTCGATGGTCTTAAAGGTGGTGGCACGACATCAGCAATCAAAGCATTTGAAGCTGACAAAGGATATGAGATTGATGGTGTTCTGTCGAAAGCAGAACGTGATGTGTTGACTGTTTCAGCGTCACAGGTTGCAGAGAAACCGACTACACCAGAAGAAGTGCAGACAACCTCACAGCCCCCTGAGAATGCGTCAGAGACGCAAATACAAGACATTGAAGAACTTTCTGCAGTCAACCATACCTACAACGTCTGCTCAAACTATCGAACCCTCGGTCATGAATATTCATATGCTGTTCGTGATGACCTTGATAGCAACTATGATAAAGTTAGTAAGGTCTACAAAAATCGTATCAATAAACAAGCAAAATGTCTGGGTATTGATGATGTTGAATTGCTTCAAAGACGTTCTGATAAAGCATATGAAGAATCTGATGATGGTAAAACTGTTACAATCGGTATTGCAGGTGCTATTGGTGGGTTAAATTCACCCGATAGTGCATCAGAATATTGCAATATGTCGTCCGGTATGTTGCTGATTTCATCACGTAAGCTTGAAAAAGAGGTATTCAATAAAGAGACCTGTGCGTACGAATAAAAAACCACCATCGAACGGTTACGGTAGCTTAGTGCAGAAGATAGTCGTAAGGGTCGCTATAAAGCACGTAGAAGCGTTCTCTGATGCGTTTGGTATGAAACCTTTCAGAGTGTCAGAAGACCATTCAGACTTCATTGTGCAAGCATCTACACGCTACAGGGGTGATGATGAAACGATTATGTATGAAATCGATTATCGTTTGCCTGATTTACCATCATTCAAGGAGTGGAAAGTGCTATGGGATGAGTCAATCTACTAAAGATAGTCACAGATTGAACGAGGATTAACAGGCAATGCACCGAATACATCGAGACAGACAAACCCTCATGAGATATTAGGACGCATCGGACGGTCTTAGGATTACAAAATAATGCTATGAGCGAATAAATGCAGGTTGTGCAATACGTCTATCAGCACTGAGGTGCATCTTCATCTTGAACCCCGAATCTTTCGCTGACTGTTCTGCGATTTCTAAAGGTTGCTTGAATGAATTAGTGATACCGAATTGTGCTTCACCTTTATGCGCTGTCACAGGTATACCTGCAATCTCGAACTTCATCGTTCTATCAGCAATCATGTAGTTAAACCCACCATGCGCAGAAGCAACCCATATGTCTCTAAATGAATAACCATCAGGGTCAAAATCACCTGTAATATAATCACCCAATTCGCTTTGCATTGCTCTGAACAATTCACGACCCCATAGGGTCGTATAATCACTGTTGTAAGAGCGTTCAACTTCACCACCATTCTGGTTGCAGTCAAACGTATAGGTATAGATGTCACCACTATCAAGACGTGACGCATGAGCAAGCATATCTTCAACCAGAGTATGATAAGGAAAACCATCTTCGGGGAACCCTTGCATATTACCTCTGGTAAGACCAAACTCTGCAAGCACTTTACGACCTTTTGGTAACCCTTTCGGGTAAGCGGCTCTTTGAAAATCTGCAAGGTCGGGTATGATGCGCACATTAGGTAGCGCACCACCCATTACTTCTTGCATCATGTCTATAGATGAGGGTGATAAGTCACGACCAACCCATGTGTGAAGACCTGCAAGACGTGAGAAAAACGGCACTGACTTATCAAGCATCGCTGATTGCATACCAGGACCATTTTCAAGACCAACAGTACCAAAGTGGTGACGTGCAAGTTCACTAATTGAGATACCTGCTGTTGGTATGACGCAAAGTTCACCTGCTTTAGCGTAGCTTTCTTTGCGTGCTGTCCATATACCTGCATATTGTAATGCTTCTGGTGTTAGATAGCACCTGTGAATCAAGTGACCTTGTTTCTTGCGTGTAAACAGGTCGATAGATTCTTGAAGAAAAATTGCTCTGTCAGCATCATCAAGAAGTGGTGGGTGACCTGCATACGGTGTGTGTAGCAACACTTGGTTCATTATTTAATAACCTCATGGTTTGACCAGATAGCGTTGAACATGACACGAAAACTGTCAGCAAATTGCTTGTTATGAAGAGATAAGATTTGAACGCTATCATCATGAAAAGTAATCAGTGCAAGCTTGTCACCATATGCATAGAAGCTTGCATCTTCTGAGAATACTTCTGAGGGTACACCTCGATATTGTGCGATACCGTCTGCTGTTAAGAAGTCATCACCTTCTTTGACTAATATCTTCGATGAGAAGTTCTTTACTTTCGACAGTTCGTCACGGTAATGCTCAGCGAATTCTTTGGGTAGATTATTCTCAAAATCATTCTCATCAACGTTCGAAACGCAGACATCTGAGTTACCACGCTTCACAGTTTCAAGAACATCGGTCATGAAAGAAACAAAACCTTGTTCACCTTCATACTTCACAATCTCAGCTTTGTTGAGTTTTACACCTTCATCTTCGGTGAAGACGATACCGGCATTCTCTAACCATTTTTGAATTTCAGCTAATCGACCTGATGGTACAGATGTCTGACCAGTGAAGTATGCGTTTAGAGTACTCTTATTGACCCCTAAAGAGGTCGCTAAATCACTTCGGTTTAACCCTAGTAATGCGAGACCTGCGTCAATTTGACGTGTTGTAATCATCTGATAACCCAATCTGCTTAAAATGTACTTTTGACATTATTTTTGTACTTTTTCTATTTTTTAACTTCTCATTAACCTTTTGTCTATACAAATCTTCACATCGAAAACATTATGACAAACATAAATGGGGAAAAGACTATGTTTAAACTATTGAAAAATTTAGCAAACAACGACAATCAGGGTGATATATCGTTTGTAGATGTAAAAGAACTTTATGATGCAGCTTATGCAGAGAAAGCAAAAGCACGTGTTAATTTGAAGCGTTTTAAGGTGCTTTTGAACAAAGCGACACAGCTTGATGAAGCATATCGTGCTCAATTGGCTCTTATGAAGCAAACACGTTACGGAGAAGCGGCATGATAACCAGAGCACAAAAAACAGCGTATCGGGTTCGTTATGTGAAGGTTTTAGAAGACCTGAGAGAGATTTCAACTATGCAACCGAAAGAACGGTATATGTATCGACTGATGAATACTGTGATTTTTCAAGACTTCGAAACTGCACTAGATGTGGTGATTGAAGACTTTAAGAATGCATCAAACGATAATAAATCAGCTTAATATTAGTGACTACAACCAAATAATAAGACCTGCGCACCCCTTACGCAGGTCTTTTTACTGTAATGAGCATGTATTTTAGGGTTTAATGACTCAAACAATAAGTAAGAAGGGGTCTATTAAATGAGTAACTTGGTTGAGAGCAGTGGCATTAGCAATAAATATACGTCTACAGGACGGCATTCTGGTTACCAAGTTGACCTTTATCATTCGGGTCTTGATGAGCATAAGCATCTATCAGCAGTAGAGCAGAGTGCGCTTCAAGGTAAAATACACAACCAGAAGAGCGTCTGGTCTACAAAGTGGGATAAAGAACTTGCAAAGCAAGCACAGCAATCAAAAGAAGAAGACGCTAAAGCACGAACTGAGAAGGCTCATAAAAAACTCAAGCAGGTAGAAACAACTTTAGAACACACCCTCAGTATTGACGATGCTATTGATTGGGATAGCATGAAGTATAACGATGAATTCTCATGGAACATTACAGAGTATGGTAAGACTGACTTTATAAAGTTCAATAAGAAGACAGGTTACCCTGAGAAATTTACCTTCATAGAAACTAAACCTGCACCTATTGAATCTTCTTTCTTCACTCAACCTACGTTCTTTCAAAAACTACTAAGACAAGAAGACAAAATTCGAGCAAAGCAACAACAAGAATTTGACACTGCTGTTGATGTGACCAAAGCGCAAAACGAAGATATACGTAAGGACAATATTGAACGTGAAGCAAGCTTTGAAGCTATTCGTAACAAGTGGCAACAGGATAAGGAAGAGTTCGAAGACATACAGAGAAAAATCAACGATGAAGTTGATAAAATGAAAGTAGCTTATGAGAATAAAGAGAGGGATGGCATAGTAGCTTACTGCGCTATGGTTCTAGATAACTCTGAATACCACGACCTGTTCTTGAAGCAATTTATAGTCGAGTACAATGAAGCGAACAGAATGCTCTTAGTTGAATACCAATTACCTTCGATTGATAAGATACCGAGCATTAACAACGTCAAATATATCAAGTCACGTGATGAGATAGAAGAGAAAGTATTGTCGCAATCTGCTCATGCAAAGTTATATGACGTTGCTATCTATCAAATCGTTTTACGAACATTGCATGAGTTGTTTGAAGCAGATGTTGTAGATGCAATAGAAGCGATAAATCTTAACGGCATCGTTACTGCAATCAACCCTGCAACAGGTCATGAAGAAACAAGCTGTATTCTTTCTATACAAGCAAAGAAAGAAGAGTTCGAAGCAATTAACCTAGAAGGTATCGTTGCAAGTCAAAGCTTTAAAGAGTGTTTCAAGTCACTCAAGGGTGTTGGTAGCACTAAGTTAAGCACGATGACACCTGTCAAACCACTCTTACAGATAAACAAGTCTGACAAACGCTTTAGAGACCATTATGAGGTTGCTGATGGTTTGAACGATGAGGTCAATATTGCTTCTATGGGGTGGGAAGACTTTGAGCATCTTGTTCGTGAATTATTCGCAAAAGAGTTTACCGAGAATGGTGGTGAAGTTCGAGTAACTCAAGCATCAGCAGACGGTGGTGTCGATGCGATTGCATTTGACCCTGACCCAATTAGAGGTGGTAAAATCGTCATTCAAGCAAAACGCTATACAAATGTGGTTGGTGTTGCTGCTGTGCGTGATTTATATGGAACGGTTATGAATGAAGGTGCAACGAAAGGTATCTTGGTTACAACCTCAGATTATGGGTCAGATTCATATAATTTTGCGAAAGACAAACCCTTAACGTTGCTGAATGGGTCTAACCTGTTACATCTTCTAGAAAAGCATGGTCATAAAGCGAAGATAGACATTAAAGAAGCAAAGAAGGTCTTGAAAGAACAAGCGGCATAATCAACCCGTAGAACCTGCGCACTCATTATACAAGTCTTTTTTCTTTACTCTTTTCATCAATAAATACCTGACACGCTTCTTCAATCAATGCAGTGCGTGAGACCATTGATGTTTTGTTACACAGGTCTTCAATATCTTTAAGCAGTTCAGGATGTAACCTCACCGACACAATTTTCTTGTTTATTTTTTCTGTCATGCTTGTATTTATGCTCTGGTAAAGATGCTGTATGACGCTGTTGTTTTTGTATCTTCTGTCTTCGTTTCTTCTTCGACTTTTTATCTGGTTCTTCTGCTTTGAATATCATGAATTTATTAGGATCAGCATCGAAAGCATATGATTTCTTCTGTGAATACCAATAGACCTTCTTAATCTGTTCATCTAAATATGTGGGTAGAAGAACAAGGTCTTTCAGTGACAAGACAGGTGCGATGGTCTGGTTCGGTTTCATCTTAAAGTCGAACTTACCCTCTTTCTTCTTCGCTTTACCTGTATATTGGTGAAAAGGTTTGAGATATTTGTCAGCAATAACGTATCTATCATAGGTGTTGATAGCGTCTTTTTTGCGTTTCGATTTAGTCTGAAATTCTTCTGTTTTTTCGACAACTTTGTTCATGAATCGGTCATATCGGTTCTTATGCACTAGCAACAACCCATGATAATGAACACGACCATTGTAGTCTTCTTCTTGATAGACCATTAAGACACATGATTCTGCATATTGGTTCTTGTTTGAAACAACTGCGTTGTTTATGCGTTGAACGTGTCGGTTAAACCAATGATGTGCATTTTCTCTAATGACTTGGTTGTAGTGATGAAATGCATAAGTGACAAAGTAGATGTGATAATCACGTTTCATTTCTAAACACCATCTTGTGAACTCATCTTTATGTCGTTCATTATTGGTCAGTTCTTCTATTTTCATGTTGTTACCTTTTTCTTTATTACCCATATGAATATGCTCTGACCAATGGTGCTCGCATTGGTCAGTCGCAAGACAAGTCATTTAATCACTACAGGTTTTTATGGGTGACCGACCCTCATCATAAGAGGGATGACTCAATCTGACGTATTACGTCTATTTCTTCTATTTAGGAAAAACAGGATTTTACCCCTTTTGTCTCACAAGAGCAGAGGGGTGTGACCCTATTGGAACAATTTTCATAAATGCTGAAACCTAGTGTCACTGGAGTTTACATTGACTTTTGACACATATGTGTCATTATATACATGATTCATGTGAAACAGTTAAGAAAGGTGAGACAATATGCTGATTGGTTATGCAAGGACATCGACGATTGAACAAAAAGCGGGTCTTGAAGCACAGCTACGAGACCTAAAGAAAGCAGGGTGTGAAGATAAGGTCTTTCAAGAGCAAGTCTCTTCTGTTGACCATCGTGAACAGTTAGACCAAGCACTCGATTACATTCGTGATGGTGACACGCTTGTAGTAACTAAGTTAGACCGTCTTGCTCGTTCGGTGCGTAATCTGGTTGAAATTACTGACACATTGAAAGAGAAGAATGCAGACCTTCAAATTCTCGACATGAACCTCGATACAGCTACTGCAACAGGAGAATTGATGTTGAACCTTCTAGCATCTATCGGTCAGTTCGAACGTGAAATGATGCTAGAGCGTCAACGTGAAGGTATTGCTAAAGCGAAAGCAGAAGGTAAGTACAAAGGTCGACAACCGACTGCACGTGCAAAGAGTGATGAAGTGATGAAGCTACATGGTGATGGTATGGGTGCGTCTGCTATCGCACGTGAAGTTGGTATTAGTCGTTCAAGTGTGTATCGCATCACTAAAGATAAATTATAATTTAATCTTTAAGTTCAATAGCGACCTGCTGACCCATGTTTTGAACGATTTTTTCAAAATGACTTATATTATCGAGAGCTGTTTTTGCTGTTTCTACTACATTTTCATCAGAAACATTTTCTTTTGCAATAACCACAACAGGTCGCTTCAAGAAAGAATCATATTTGAGTAAATACCTCTCAATTGTTGCTAGTGTCTTTTGCTTATCTTTAGAATCCATTTTTTCAATCAATAACTTACGTTTTGTAATATGAGGTTCAAGATAATCTAATGCTGTGACTTTAGGTGGTGCTATTGCTATTGCAGTTCGAAAAGCATTAGTAATTTCATCGTCTTCTAAAGCGGTGTCATCATTCTTTGCATGAAGTAAGTCGATAGTCATTGCTAAACGAGGGTGAACTGGAACATCATCATCAAATGCAATTTTGTCATCAATTAGTAGAGCTTTCTTATTTTCGTCAGAAGTCGGATTATCTCTTTGCTCTCTAAACCATCTATTTCCACGTATTAAAGCATTTAACCAAGTATTAGGTATCAATTCTGACCTATAGCTTATGAACTCATGCTCATTTTTAATATTTTGAATTTCATTTTTATTTTGATTTAACCAGTTAGACGATTTTTCTTTATTTCGTTTCTGATTGATGTGCTTTTTTGTTTCAGATACAACATTTAACCATTTAAGATAGTCGTTTGCTTGTTGAGCGTGTATGCGCAAGACTTTGATATCTTCTTGCATTTCAGTAATAAACGTTTTTCCAAACAATGCTTCTACGCTATCAGCAAGGTACTCTTTTCGATATTTTTTATTAACTGTATTTGCAGTTTCAATATTATTTTTTTCTTGTAATAGACGTTCTTTTTCAAGAGATAAAGTGCTGATTTCTTTCTCTAAAGATGAAGAAGCGCTCTCTAACTGTACGATTTCTTCTTGTTGTAAACCTATCAATTTTTCAAATTCAGATTTCTCTTTGAGAAGTTGTGAGGAAATAACTCTTTTTTCACGCTTCATATCTATGACTTCTTCGTTCAAGACAGCAATATCAGAGTTAAGCTTTGACACGAGTTGTTCGGGTATACTGCTGTAATAATAAGCGTAAATTGCAAAGCAGAACGCAAGAAATGTCGCTAAAGAAGCTAGAAAAGTAACAAAAGCATTGGTGTAACCAAACAGCTTTTTAACTGTATTGGTCACTTTTGACGATTGATTTAAATTGTTATGCTCTTGGTTCATGAAAATACCATAAGCATTTAGGTGTCGTCTGACAATAATGGGTTAAAGTGTGATACAAACTGTGATACAAATGGGGTCAGAAAGAACCTAGAAACCTGAAAGTGACAGTAGGGTAGGGTTTGATTTCAAAATGGAGCAGTTTCCCTTCACCCGCTCCATGATTTCTGAAATCTCCCCCGTGATTGAGTCGATTCTTTCGTAGAACTTGCCAAAGCCATTTGATGATATGAAGTAACTTTTAAGCTTCTTATATGCACCAACTCCCCGTTTTATTCTGTTTTTTGATGATTTTAACTCTTTGAAATAATTTGATTTTATTTACATAAGGTTAATTTCATCCTTTAAGGGGAAGTTTTTTACTTGACAGAATTGATTATTGTAATATTATTCTGTCTATTCCGTTTTATAGTAATTAAGTAACAAAAAGGTGTGTAAAAATGAGTCATATTGATCAAATCTGTTTTCAAGCCCCCTCTGCAAGAACTGTAGGAACTGGCCTCGTTCGCGAAATTTGCCAGGTTCTTGAGACTGCGGCGACGCCATTCGTAAAAGTTCATAGAGATACTTACACGCCTAATCGTGTTGTAGTCCATGCGTCGGAGGCATTGCCACCGCAAGCTGAAGTGCGCTTACAACGTCTAGGATTAACAAGATAATATTTAATAAACGATTTAGGGTAAAAATAGAGGAGTATTACTAATGGCACTTGTACCATATATAAAACCTGAAGGCGTTTCTATCGCAGACGCCATTTCTAATCTTAGCTCTCATTTAGCTGCGGCTGGAGCCAAGGCAACAGCTATCACAGCAGACGATCGTACTGAAGATCGTATTATTGTAAGAACGAAAGATGCCGCAGGCGTTAAAAAAGCAATTGGCAGTTTAACCGCTGGCTAACATTTCATCAAAATAATCCTTCAATTTTGTTTTGATTTAAGGAAATCCGCTTTAATAAAATTTAAAGCGGATTTTTTTATTTTACGGAATATTTGTTGTTGACATGCTTTTCTTAGGGGCGCATAGAAAATCCTTAGTAGGGATTTTTTATCCTATTTAATTCATCACAACATTTAAGGTGTGTATTATGAGTAAACTAGAAGAAACTGCTTCTTGCAGTGATACTTTCTTTGCTTCTGTTTGTACGGCAATGACAGACCGTTGTTTAGCAAATCGGCTTCTTCAATTGCCAGAGAATTCTCCAGAATTGGCAATTGCAGAAGCAGAAGCGCAAAGACGCAGTGCGGCAGAAGCCAGACAGAAGGGGAGTGATTTGAAGCTCGTTGTTAGTAGATAACCGGCAAGTTTCTAAAACCCCTTAAAACATACGAACCAATTATAAAAAACCCATTGACTTTTGCCGGTGGGTTTTTTATTCACAAAGACTAGAATTCGTGGCGGTTAGGACGTTTTTCGTCGATGCCGATGGCTAAAAACGCGAAGCTGTTTAAATCCCGAATACATGGCGTATACGGGCACATATAACCAAAACGCAAAATTACAAAGGAGACCTAATGTCTAAGGAAAAGTTTGAAAGAAATAAGCCGCATGTGAACGTGGGTACAATTGGTCACGTTGACCATGGTAAGACGACACTGACAGCGGCGATTGCGCTGCAGTATGGTGCGGGTGAGTCTGTTGACAAGATCGACAAGGCGCCTGAAGAAAAAGCGCGTGGTATCACGATCTCTACAGCGCACGTTGAGTATGAAACAGAGGCGCGTCACTATGCGCACGTTGATTGCCCTGGGCACGCTGACTACGTGAAGAACATGATCACGGGTGCGGCGCAGATGGACGGTGCTATTTTGGTTGTGAACGCAGCTGACGGTCCAATGCCTCAAACACGTGAGCACATTCTTCTTGCGCGTCAGGTTGGTGTTCCTGCTCTTGTTGTGTTCCTGAACAAAGTTGACCAGGTTGACGATGCGGAGCTTCTTGAGCTTGTTGAAATGGAAGTGCGTGAGTTGCTTTCTTCTTACGAATTTCCTGGCGATGATATTCCGATTATTAAAGGTTCTGCATTGGCCGCTGTTGAGGGCCGTGATGATGAAATCGGCAAGAATGCGATTGCTGAATTGATGAAGGCCGTTGATGAATATATCCCAACGCCTGACCGTCCGAAAGACAGACCATTCTTGATGCCTGTTGAAGACGTGTTCTCGATCTCCGGTCGTGGAACAGTATGTACAGGCCGTGTGGAGCAAGGTGTTGTGAATGTGAACGACGAAGTTGAAATCGTTGGTATCCGCGATACGCAAAAAACGACCATCACAGGCGTTGAGATGTTCCGTAAGTTGTTGGACTCTGGTGAAGCCGGCGACAACATCGGTGCGTTGCTGCGTGGAACGAAGCGTGAGGAAGTCGAGCGTGGTCAGGTTCTTTGTAAGCCTGGTTCGATTACACCGCACACGAAGTTCGAAGCCGAAGCCTACATCTTGTCAAAAGATGAAGGTGGCCGTCATACACCGTTCTTTGCCAACTACCGTCCACAGTTCTACTTCAGAACGACAGACGTGACCGGCGAAGTGATCCTTCCTGAAGGAACGGAAATGGTGATGCCTGGTGATAACTGTAATTTCACTGTGAACCTGATTGCACCGATTGCGATGGATGAAGGTTTACGTTTTGCGATCCGTGAAGGTGGCCGTACTGTCGGCGCCGGCGTGGTTAGTAAGATTGTTGAATAAGAATTGTTGAGAATCCCCGCTTCGGCGGGGATTTTTTTAACCTTTAAGTATGAGTGTGTAACAATGACTTCTTTAAGTGAACCATGGAATAATTACGCCCATCTTCAGCTTCCTGAAAGAGTGGCGGTGTTTCAACAACTATGCGGCCACCTTGAAAGGACGCCGGACCAGTATGCTGCCCCCGTTATTCAACAATGGTTTACGGGATTGAGGCTTCGTGAAAGTAATAGTTTAAAATGCCGCCGTTAGAGCGGCTTTTTTATTGACATAATGAAAAGAGAGCTCTATTTGTAAGGTGCTTTTTATAGAAAAATTGTAATCGTGGATGGCGGGTGTGTATGCCAAAGAGTAAAAAACAAAAAATATCCTACAAAGCAGAATATGGCCGTGTTGCTATGGCTGAAAATGATGAATCCGAATTTAAAATCGGTTTTCACTATAAAGATGAGATTGATAATCCGAACCGCTTCCTTGATATTCGGGATGAAGCCAGAATAGCCGATGTTAGTAAAGAGATCTGGTATGCTTATCGGGCGCATCGTTATAACTTTGAAGAACGTTCAGGCGCATCGCATACTAAACTCACGCTCGCCGATGGCACCCAGCGTCCTTCTTATCATGCAGAACAAGGCAAAGAGAATCGTTTTCGTTCGTTTTTAATTTTAGGGGAAGGCCACCCAAAAGATTTAGAAATACGCGTTGAGTATCGTGATGGTAAAAAAATCATGATGCTTAAAAAAGGAAACGGTGCAGATTCTGCGTCCCCCGTCATTAGACGTCAGGAACTTAAACTGACAGCAGATGTTCGTGAATCTGCACAGGTGATGCTTGCCAGTCTTCCTAATGCGTATAAAGATACACTGGGTTTTGAGTTTAATTCAAAGTCAGGAATATATGAGCCTATGCAAACAAATTCCCAGAGATTGAAAACAAAAGTGCGTTTGATTGATACGGATCACGGGCCTTTAGAATTTCATATTGAATTGGCGCATGATTTGGGATCAGGATTAACTATCAATGGATTAAGATGGCCTATCCGTGAATATGAAGCGGAAGTAAAAGGTATCTATGAGCCTGGCAATAAAATCGATATAAAAGAACACCCTGACATATTAGGCCTGACTCATGCGCAAGTCGGAAAAATGTGTCAGAGTGTTCTGGAACCGGAAAGAGAGGACTTTTTAGAGTTTGCCACCTTATATTTGCTCTCTAAGTCGAGAGAAGATCCGGATAGATATGAAGATATCTGTGTAGAGCCAATCTATTATTCTAAATCTCATCCCGGCAGAATTTTACTTCAAGGGGTCGTAGAGCAGGGGCCACAAGCCCTAAAACAGCTTTGTTATGATCAGAAAACTGATGGTCCAAGACCATTTAACTGGTAGTTTTTGCTGGTATTTCTTCCTTCTATAAGGTAAAAAAACACCCATTGTAGGGGTATAGCTCAGTTGGTAGAGCGACGGTCTCCAAAACCGTAGGCCGAGGGTTCAAATCCTTCTGCCCCTGCCATTCTTCAATTTCAGTGCATCTTTGAAAGTCATCAAACGGCTTACGCAAGGTATACTCTAGCTTTCGGCCATTCAGGCTTAGGTTCTGAAATACGTGATTCATCAAAATACGTTTTTCTTCATTTGTAGAACCTACAAAAACCTTATGCGCTTCAGAGGCAGTGGAAAGCAAGGCAAGCATTGTATCCTTAAATCTATCGTCGCCGGCTCTGTTAGCTTGAATGAGCTTCTCTGCCTCCATCTGGGCTTTTCTTAGTGTTGCTCTTTTTGTCTCGAACTCATTCTTTTCTATGAGGCCATCTAGGAGCAGATCCATTAGCGTGTCTAATCGGTTTTGTAATTTAGAATGTTCTCTATTGAGATCTCCAATCTGTCTTTTGACAAAATCTCTTTCAGCTTTGTTTGTTTTCCGAACGTATTCAATTACGCGGTTAAGAATGCTCTCAGGGATTATCAAGGACTTAAAAACCTCCTCCACCTGAGATAAAATCTCTTCTTCTCTAATCCACAAATACTTTTCTGGATTTTCAGGTTTCCAAGTTCTCAAGTAATTCCACTGACCAATTCCACCATTTTTATATTTTTTAGTTTGCCTTTCAGTGCTGACCGTTCGCCCTGTAATGGAGCATTGAAGAATTCCCCTAAAAACAAAATCAATGCTTCCATGCTTAAAAGGCTTTTTGTTCCAACCTTCCATGACGGCCTTACATGCATCGAACACATCCTTAGAAATGATGGGTGGATAGCGATGATCATAAAGCTTTCCTTTAATGAGCATGCGACCATGGTAAAAAGGATTACACAGTAGTGCGTGTATTTTTGATTTACCCATATAGCCTTGTTTGCCGGTTTTAGACTTTAAGCCCCATTGCTTAGTTTTTTCTGTCATTTCACCAATTGTGAAAGCGCCAGTGGCATATTCTTTAAATAATCGTTCAATCAATGGCGCGCGACTTTCATCAAGAATTATATCGCTCTTACCATTAGCATCCCTTACATTTAGGTATCCTACAGGCGCCACTTAAGCGAATTGCAGACGCTTTAGAAGTAAAAATGAGTTTGTTGCTAGGAGAGTAAGAAACTATATTTTCTCAATAAAATTGATCACATCTCCACCAAAGCCTTTATCGTAAATGCCAAGATGCCCGGCCTTAGGATATTTCATATATTTCTTTGGTTCATTCGCAGCCTCAAACAATTTTGTGCCGAAACGGCATGGAATAACAATATCTCGTTCACCGACACCCACAAAAACTGGGATGTTGAGCGTGCCAATTTTTAGATCGCTGCGGTAGTGGTCTTTAGCCAGTTTTTCCATGAAAGGAATAAACGGCGCACGAAACCGACACATTTCCAAAACGCTAAAATACGGAACGTCAAGAATAAGGGCCTTGGCTTCAAATTCGGTTGCCATATGCACAGCAACGCCGGAGCCAAGAGACTCGCCATACAGTATTAGATTTTCAGGTTTTACGTTCTTGTCTTTAATCAGCCAGTTCAAATGCGATCTGGCATCGTGATACAACCCTTCTTCCATTGGATTTCCGGGGTTGCCGCCATAGCCCCTGTATTCAGGTAAAAGGATGCCATAGCCTTTCTTGATGAAGACTTCAGCTTTCGGAATACGCGTTTCGATATTGTCCGCATTGCCGTGAAAGAATGAAATAACGGGTTTGTTGTCATCTTTCGGCGGACACCACCAGCTTTTGAGTGTCAAACCATCCGCCGTTCTAATCTCAATCAATTCCGCCCACGGCGCTTTCGATATATCGGGAACCCTTCGGTCGGGAATATAAATAAAACGGCGCTGTAAAAAATACGTCAGGGCAACAAGTCCCAGATAAACCGCCAGAATGATTGCAAATATTTTCAGCATCTTTTTTCTCTATTTTAATTTGGTGTCCAGGATTTTCTTTAATGCGCCGTAGTCAATTTTAGAATTGTGGCGTTTATCAAGCGGGATGCGATCAACGGTTGCGAGCATTATATCCGGAAATTTTTGTTCCAAAAGCCGGTGCGTATCTTGGGAAAAGTATTTATCCGTTTCTAAAGCCAGGGCATCCCGGTTTTTGTGATGACTGAAAGCAGCCTGCTTAACGCCGGGCATTGTGCGGGCGGCAGTTTCGATGCAAAACGGATAATACTCGCCTTGTTTCGCTTCTACCCGGCCCAGAAGCCAGAGCTGTCCTTGTTCATCTAGCCGCCCGGCATCTCCGGTTTTGTGCCATATTTCACCGTCAATTTTGATTTTGGTCGTTTGGTTATGGATCGGATTAACATATCCTTTCACCACATGATCGCCTGTTACAACGATCTCATCGTCGATAATCTGTAAGCGAATATCATCCACCGGCTTTCCGGCCAGAAGGCCGGAGCCGGATTGCATGGCTCTTAAATCCTCTTCGCCAATCTCCGACAAGGCAATATGCGCAATCGGCTCGGCTTCGGTGGAGCCATACACGGCTGTAATTTCGGCTTGCGGTGCAAACGCTTCAAGACGTTGCAGTAAATCAGGAAAAACCGGCCCGCCGCCGGTGAAAATCTTTTTAAGCTGCGGAAAAAATTCTCCGGCTTCCGCCAACCTTTCGCACAGGGCAGGCGGGGCCAGAATGCGGCTCACTCTATGCTCTTTGATTTGTTTAAGTAGGGGCTGCGGATCAATTTGCCCCGGCCTGCGTAAATCACCGTCCGGAATAACGCTAGTCACGCCGCTGGCAAGGTTGGATAGCACAAAGACCGGCAGAGAAATAAGGTCAACGTCCCCCTGTTTTGGTTGCAGCATGCTTGAAACCATGTCGTGTTCGCGCAGTAAAAAACGATGTGAACGCACGATGCCTTTTGGCGTGCCGGTTGAGCCGCTGGTAAAGGTGATGAGGGCGGGGTGATCCTCAGCCAAATTCTCTAAAATTTGGCCATCGGTTATTTCTTCTGATTGCAGAGGCAGCGATAAAGGAATAATGCGCAAAGCTGGATAAACCAATTTAAATAGCCTGGCTTTCCAACTTCCCGCAAAACCTTTTACATCAACCGCCCCGCAAGTATTTTTTAGGCTTGAAAGCCCTGCGGACGGATCAGGAAACATAGCCACGGCCCCCATGCGGAACAATGCCAGCAGGGTTATATAAAGCGGTGCGCTCACATTCTGAAACACCAGAACGATATCGCCCTTTCCCAAGCCCTGTTTTTGAAACTGCCAAGCGAGATCGTTTGACTTCTGGTCAAGCTCGGCGAAACTTAACCGATCCTTTTTGGTGATCAGGGCAGGTGCATCGGGGTTCTTTGCTGCCTGCTCTATAAAGGGATCAAGTAGGTTCATACTTTGATCTCCCGCCCATAAAGCGTGTAGCGGCGGAATGTTTCGCTAAATTTATCGCTGTGTTTTTTGGAAACGTTGCTGTCATACATAAGCGCGTGAATAACAGTTTTAAAACCGCTTTCTTCCGCTTTTTTGTGAATGAGATCCAGCAAAGCCCCGCCAATACCGCGCTGAAGGCTCGCATAGGTTTTAACAATTAGTTGATCCGGCTGTTTACCCTGATTGTAGTCGGGAACGGCAAACAAAAAGCCCTTTAAAGTCGCATCTTCCGTTTCGGCCATCAAAACGAAATCAGGAATAAGATAATCCAGAACAGGCTCATATAACGCCATAAATTCTGCTTTTTCGATGGGTGTATAAAGATAGTTTTTGGCAAAAGCCTCAAGTGACAATTCCCAGATTTTGTGCAACTCGCCCTTTGCGTTAGCAGTGTCAAACGGGCGGAGGTGAATACCTTCTGGCGGGCTTTTTTCTTCATAATGACCGGTGAGCATAACTTTGGCGGAGCTGTATTCGCCCACAGCCTCAAAACCTGCATTCATGAAAACATCAGGGTAAAAATCAGGATTTTGCGGCTCCATTAGGAAAGGCGGGCTGCCATCACTTCCCGTGACAAATCGGTAACTCTGCCATGTATTGCCGTTCATTGGGCCAAGCACAAAGTCAAAGCAATGCTCTTGTAAATACAGAATCGCTTGTTTTATTAGCCGCTCACCTGCTTCTATATTTTCAGCCTGAAAATTGCCGATGGTTGCCGTTTTCCGGTCTTCAAAGTGCGGCGTGTCCATGAGCCACAGAGTGCAGGACGCTCCATCTGTTTTTATGCCCTCCATTTTTACAGCCATAACGTCAGTGGAACTCCCAGAGAAGAAATGGCCAGAACCGTAAGTGCCTGTTTGGTCCAACGCCGGGTTTCAAAAAAACGATGCCCTGCCGCACTCCCAAGTCCGGTCAACAAAATAAGACCCAATGCGCCCAGAGAGAAAGCAAAGTCATGAGTTTCAAAATCAGAGACAAACAGGACGCGAACATTCGTAATCATCCAAGACAACAACACGACGGACAAAAACGGTATCAATTTCCTCATGTTTTTTTGCCGCAGGACGAGCATGGTAAGGTGCAGACCAAATGACAGATTGTAGACATAGTAGGTGTTGTATTCGAAAACCATGCTGATGACGTACCAAAACAAGGCAGTGCTGATGATGCTTAGGACAACAGGTAAATCATCGGTAAGTTTTTCCTTACGCTGCAAGTAGAGATAGGTTGCAAAAACCGCTAAGGGCGCAACCAGATTGGCCCATCCACCGACGATCCAGAAGAAAAAGGCAGCGGTGATGACGGTATTGATGGCGTGAACATCAAACCGGAGTTTCTTGGCGAACCACGCGAAAAAAAACAAAACGGCAAGGAAAGAGGCACTTATGTCCGCCAGTTCTAAAGGCGGCAGGAAGGCCAGTTTCTGGATTAATAGAAACAAACCAACGGGAACAAAGAGATTATCCAGTCCTTTCCAGCTGACGGCTTCGATCAATGCGCCAAACAGCGCGACAATCAGTGCGGCGGAAATAACGGCCTCACGTGGGATGTCGGAGAGGAGCAGCAGGGTAATCATAGATAAAAGCCAGGCTGTCAGGAAAAAGAAGGTCGTGCCTTCCCAGCTTTTCTTGCCGTCTTCGACAGTAAAGAAGGACTTAGCATAGCCTGTGCCGACCAACGCTGCCGCCGCGTCACTCAAGGTCAGGATGAGCATCGGCAGAATATAAAGAACGACATTATCGCCGCTTAAATAAAACAGCAGGCCGATGGAGAATGCGAAAAACATTTCCCCGAAAGAAAAGCGATCAACGCTATGTAGCCCGCCACCGATATTCTCCTTGAGAAACGGCGAGATGCGTACGATTGTCAAAACTGCAATGGCCGAACCGCACAACAATATAACTTCCGATACAGCGGAAAAAATAAACGGAAATGTCAGGGAATAAAGTCCCAGCCCGGTATGGATGAGCTTTCTTTGCACCTCGGCATGAGCGCTCAGCTTTTTTCCGATTACCTTGATCCCAGCCAGTACACCGATCAGCAGCAAAAGGGACAAGAATACTTTGAGCAAACCAATCGTCATGCAGCTTCCTCCAGAACAAAGCGGGAATAGAAGAAGGCTTTGTCTTTGGCAAACAGCTTTTCAGCCAGTTCTGTTTTTGGAATAACTTGATCCTGCAAGGATTTTGGAACAAAGCGCGGCACCATCATATTCCAGTATGCAAAACGTGCACCCGAATTGGCGCTTTCCAATAACTTGCGGTACAAGCCCTCATAAACCTCTTCCGACATATACTCGAAAATATCGCTCAGATTGAACGCATCAGCTTTCTCTCCAGAGGCAGCAAAATCCTCGACCGATTGCCGCCGCCATTCCAGCCTGTTTAGATTGTTGCGGATGATATCAAAATTTTCTTTCCGCAATGCGCAGGGCAAGGCTGTTTTATGCTGACCTGTCAAAATCCACTGTAAATATGGGTTTTCCGCTGGGTTTAGTTCGCTTAAGGCGTATTCTGTCCGCCGTCCGACATGAGCGGGTACGCTGTCTTCGACATAATCAAAAAACGCTTTATCGCGGCCATGTTTGCCCATGACCTGTTTTGAGAAAAAGAATTTTAAGAGAAGCCGCCAACGCCATGTGTCCCAGCTTCGAGCATAAAATGCATGCCTTTCCTGTGTTGGTTTATCCTGCAATAGGTCGTTCACTACCTTGTGCGAATGAACGAGCGGATGAACGTAATCTTTAAAAAGACGAAAGTAATTTTCAAATTTTCCGACCCCAGCAATTCCGTATTTTTCGACTTCCTTCATTTGCGCTTGCCAGAAAGTGACCGTTTCAGGTTTCAAAGAAGGCAGGCATTTCTGAAACAGTGTTTCCCGTCGCTTACTGGGCTTTGATCCCATAAGTTCAAGCAGTTCTTCATGGTCAAGATTGCGATAGGCTGCCACCCGCAAGGCCAAGCATTCAAGTTGAGCTTGTGACAGATCGAGTGCAATGACTTTCGCCGGATTTCGCGTCAACATGGCCAAGGCGTTGTCTCCTGCAGAGGCAATGGACAAACAGGTATCACCTTCCTTGATGTCCAGCGCATCCAGCAGAATATCAGCATCCTCCCAGCACTGCGCGTAGCGTATCAAGCTGAAATCAGCTTTATGTTCGACTTCGCTCTTATTCATTTTCCACCTTCACCACTGTTCCTGCCGCACCGTCCATTTCAACAATATCGCCGGTTTTTAGCCACTGCATAATATCGGGAATAGCGACGATAGCCGGTATTCCCATTTCACGCGCGACAATAGCCGAGTGAGAAAGCAAACTGCCACGCTCTACCAATATGCCTGAAGCGTTGCTAAACAGCGCTATCCAGCCGGGATCGGTATGTTTGGCGACAAGAATTTCACCGCTTTGCAACGCTTCTTGGCGCGGATCATGGACAACGCGTACTTTAGCTTTGACCACGCCGCTACAACAGCCTAGCCCTTTGCGGTTATCACCTTCGGCCAAAGATATGGATACAGTTTCTTCAAGCTCGTTTTGCATCAGATAAGGAAAGATTGCACCAGTAGTTTCAAACCGGTTTGGCAGATCGCCTTTTGCATGAAAATTCTCTGCATCCTTACGGCGCAATTCTATGAGACTTCTTAAATCATATGTGGTCATTGTTCCTTCGGTAAGGCCAAGAATTTCTTCTACCTGCAGAAAAAATATATCGCGCTCCTGTTTGATCAGTCCTTCTTCCGTCAAGCGTTTTCCAGCTTCAAGGAAGATTTTACGCACACGGCCAAAAACGCGGGTACGTTCAAAGCGCAGATTTTCACGGTCGCGGATGCGTGCCTTGGCCCAGCGCACCCAAAAGCCAGCCACAGCTTTTTTAACAGGCTTTCCTTTTAAAACCTCATTCAACTGCTTTGCTGGATCAGCTTGGTTACTGCTTTCCGGCTTATGCGCTTTTTGGGCTGTATAGCCTATCGCCTGCAATAAACTGCTCGGGTCTTCATCCAGCGTCAGGCTCTCAAGTTTCAGTTCCTGCGTGCAACGATCACCAAATTTGGCGATGTAGTCCTCAAATTCCTTTTTCAAGTCTGGATTATGATCGAGGATTTTAATGTCTCCTTTGATCAAACCGGCTACAAGCGTCTCATCCGCACGGGCCAGTTCAGCCATGCGGTGAATACGCTGTGCTGGTTCGGCGGAAATAATATCTCCTTGGCCAATCATGAAATCATTATGAATGGTCTGTCCTGCCTCTTCGCCGCACCATGATTTTAGCAATTTTTGCGACGCTCCGAATGCAATCATGCACAGAAAATCATTGATAATTGGCGTGTACCAGCGGGTAAGAAGTTCCTGTTCCAGCGTGCGGTAATACGCATCAAGCTCCTGAAGATTGCGCTTTTCCAAAGGTGGCTCTGGGTCCGACATGACGCGGTTCAGTCTTTTATAGAAGGCCTCCACACGGTATTTCAGAATAAAAGCGTTGCCGGTCAGCCTGAAAAACGTTCTGGTCAGCCGTAATGCATCAAATGTCTTCGCAGTTAAGCTTTCCTTAGGCGGTGCGATGTCACGCGCCATATGATCAGGCAGAGCTTCGCGCACGCCCATCATCTGTTCCATAAAGGCCCGGTTGAGCGTAAAGCCTGGATAAAGCGCCAGCACTCTGTACCAGTTCAGAAGGTTGTAATAAACATGACCGTGAATTGAGCCGAGCATGTTGGAGAATACATGTTCGTTGTCCGCAACCTCCTTGCGAGTCACACCCATCAGCAGAGAAAATGATTTATAAACCTCCGTATAAGCTCGGCGTGCAAATGAAAAAGTTAGCGGGGAGGTCACGCCGCTATAGCTTTCGACAATATTGGAGTTGTCCCAAATAATTGTTTCGCCGTCTTTTTCTAGTGTTGTGATCGGGCGGGATTGCAGCAGATAAAGTTTGCCGCCTTCAAATGCCCATTCAATATCCTGCGGACAACCAAAATATTGCTCGGCTTTCAGTGCCAGTTCCGTTACCTCCTTTTTTTGTTTGTCAGTCAGAATGGCAACTTCGCCCAACAAATCCTGTGACACAATTTTTCCCTTGCGGTCGAGATAGTATGTATCGCCGTTTTCTTCGCCGCTCACTAATCTGTCCGCCAAGCCCTTTACTGCCATAACAGCAATTTTATTTATATCGTGCGTCAGTGGGTCGGCTGAAAAAGCAACGCCTGCCGCTTCGGCATCAACCATTTTCTGAATTAGAACAGCCGGGGCTGAAGGCGCGGTTTCCAGTTTTCTCTGTTTGCGGTATTCCAGAACGCTCTCGGTAAAGGCCGATCCCCAAACTTCACGAATTTTCTTCTCGACATCATTCGCCGGAATATTCAGGAAACTATCAAACTGCCCGGCAAAGGAACTGTCACTGCCATCTTCATCGACGGCAGAAGACCTGACTGCAAAAGGGCCGTTGCCAAGATTATTAAGCGAGTCCTGAAGCGTATCTCTGATGTTTTCTTTTAAATCACCTTCATGGAAAGCGTCCGGTGTAACCACAAACCAGTCCGGTATCGAAAATTGCTTACCGAGCCTGGCCAATGCATGCGCTTTACCGCCCAT
The DNA here is from genome assembly GCA_965216405.1 of uncultured Micavibrio sp. Classification (GTDB taxonomy): domain Bacteria; phylum Pseudomonadota; class Alphaproteobacteria; order Micavibrionales; family Micavibrionaceae. The sequence goes on from OZ244161.1 coordinate 1,419,301, forward strand.
GCGGACGATATCTGGTTCATCATCAGGAAATAGTAAATCGTTTACAGCCAAACTTTCACTCCCATCGGAATAATACCAAGAAACAGATAAATACAGAAAACCCAAAGTCCTGAGACAGTCTCAAGCACCTTTGCCTGTGTTTCTTCTTTATGTTTGAGAAATTGTACAGCAGTGATTGCCATCCAAACCATCATAAGAACCAGAGCCGAAACAGCGGGGATCAAAAATCCTATCTGCATTGCTACAGCAACCGCACAAGCAAAACTAGCCAGAATAGCTATACCCCAGACGACAAGAGACTTTTGCAGCCCCCAAGCCGAGGAATAGCTTTCTACACCTTTTTTTTCCATAGACGGTGCCCACGTCTTACGGCCAATCTCAATAATTGCGCCGTTAAAGAAACTGACAATCAAAAACCAGATTAGGCCCTCAGGTGGATGCCCTATCTGCACCAGCCAGTCGCAGGCGGTAGCAAAAAGATCAATCAGCGGCATGATGAGCATATGGCTGGCCATATAAAGAAAAGGCCGAGCTTTGAGCCATGAAGGCACAAAAAACTCCGCGCTCATCAGCGCCATGTAAGCCCATACAATCAGGAGAAGCAGAATCAAGGCGGGATAATAATAGAGCACGGCTACCAATTGCAACAATCCCGCTAAAACACCTAAAGCTGCTAGTTCTTTTAGACTTATAAGGCCGCGCGGCACAGGACGTTCAGGCCGGTAGTGGGCATCTTCGTCAGCGTCTTTAAACTCGTCAGCCACCCTTAGCTGGAAAAACAATGTTAAAAGAACCAGAAAACTAACAATAAAAGCTGCTATTGTTGGAAACTGTTCTTGACCACGCAAAAGAGCGGACAAACAGATGGCAGAAGATGAAAAGGCAACGATCAGAAGGCCATGCTTAAAAAGCGGAAAGCGTTCCTTTTGATAAAGCCACAGACGGGTTAGTATGGATAAGTCATTCTCATTTGCCGCCATTGCCATTGGGTCCCCGCGCCAATTTTTGATGTGCTCCAGCGAAATGACCGGCGCAAATAGCCCCGATCAGCGATAATTCACCGGCCAAGCATAAAGCTGCGCATACTTCCGCAAAGGCATGAACTTTGCCTTCGCCCTGCAGTCCCATAATCTTCAGTCCCGTACTTTGTGTTGGCAGCTTTGTGCCGCCGCCGACGGTACCAACGATTATATTCGGCAGGGTGACGGATACATAAAGCTGTCCATCCCGAATTTCGATGCGCGTCACACCGACACTGGACTCAGAAGCGCAAGCCGCATCCTGTCCGGTGGCAATATAAAGGGCCGTCAGGCCGTTGGCGTAATGGCCCTGCACGCCGATGGTTCCACTCATTACGCCGCCCAACGCAGACATGCGCCAATAATTATGCATGGTTTCGATATCGGTATGCAGGTGTTTTTTGATATGTTCGGGAGGGATCAAAACCTCCGCTATCGCCTTTTTGCCACGCACCGTAAAGAAGGAAGAGGCTGAAGCTTTTTTATCGCCTGAAAAGTTGGACTCTAAAAACCAGTATTCGGGTGCCTGTGGTGTGTTCTCGACGATATATTGGCAAAGCGCCTCCGTTGCAATCGTGCTCATATTCTGACCCGAGGCATCGCCGGTGAAATATTCGCAAATCAGGTAAACATGATTGCCTTCCATATGGGTTCTGAGATCGACGAGTTTGCCAAAGCGTGTCGTTTCTTCGGCCACTTCCTTGAGTTTGTCAAAGCCTGCATTGACCCATTCGGTAAATAATCCTGCCTCCGTCAAATTTTTGAACGCAAAGGCCGGGGTACGGCTTAAACCGTTATTCAAAATAGCCGTCGTACATCCGCCGCATGCGCTGATGAGCTTTGCACCGCGCCCATGTGAGGCAACCAGTGTTGCCTCAGTTGTTGCCAATGGAACGTAATAATCGCCTTGGGCGAAAATACCATTCACGCGCAATGGACCAATCGCGCCGACTGGCAGCTTGACCGTGCCAATGCAGTTTTCGATATTATTTTGATAGATTTCCAGATTTTCGCAGGATTTTTCATCGGCGATCAGAGCCTTGTCTTGTTCATCTGCTTCTGTTTGTTCCAACAATATTTTCCAGTAATTTTCCAATGATTTATGGCTAATTGTTTTCGTTGGACGAATTGAAGGTGGAAAAGGGACATCCAGCTTTGGTTCCTGTCTTTTTATAAGCTCAGGAATGGAATACTTTTCTTTAATAAGAGATAAGATCGTTTGAGTGCGGTCTTTTGAAGCGGACATGATGCGTATCTTTAAGTTACTATTTTCAAATAACTTTAGCATGCAACTACACAAATCTAAACGCAAAGTAACTCATAATAAATAAATTAGAGTTTTTAGCCTAGAATATCGCTAAATATTGGATTAATTTATAAATGCAGGTTGTAAAGACTGGCTGAAAATTAATGCACGCTGGTCTGGTTGGGTTCTAAATATATCCATTAAGGCCTGCCATTTTACCAAACAGTCTGTGATAACTTTTCTCTAAATACTAATAATCTCTAATTAGGAAAGTAAATTTTTGTATAAACTGATTGTTGTTATACCGCTAAGGCCGGTTTAAAATCGTGAGGTTTGTACTGAAAAATGTGTGTTGCAATAGGATTGTCATCGCAGGTAAGTAATTTTTCCGAACTAAACCCTGCTGCTTCAGCAGCTGTTATAAAAAACTCCGGTGGAAACTTGTAGCTGTTTACAACCGATAATTCTTTTGCGTGGGCAATAGAAAATGGTGTATCGCCAATCTTAAAGCTTTGTGGCGGATAGTCTGCTTTTAAGCGGATGTTTAATGATAATAAATGTTCATCTTCATTCCATCTGGCAACAAATTCGAAGGCGTCGGGGTCAAAATTTTCTGTAGGTAAATCCCGTTTCATTTTATGTAGAACAGAAAGAATATATAACCCCATATCAGGATGAGAGTAAGCTTCTAATAACGCTTCTCTTATTTTATTTGTATCTTGTGTGATAACCAGATAATCGCCTGGTTTCATATTTTTGGCCAGATGATTGAATGTGTTTTTCAGGATATCCTGTGCTTTGTGGTTAACATCACGGCCAAAGTTACAGAGCAGTCCGCCAAATAGTGAAAAAACCGCACGTTGTTTGGGGAATATATCCAGATCTTCTGATAAAAAATCACCGATGACAGGTTTTGATGGAATGCCCGTTTCTTTTGAAATCAACTGAGCTGAAGTTTTTGCAAAAACACTGTTAACATCAATACCCGCAAAAGCAGTACTGTTGCGTAATGATTTATTGAGGGGGAGTGTTTTGGTTTTCTGGGCTTGCGTTTCTCCGGGGCCAAAGTCGCCTGAAGCCAAACCTTCAGGTAAATATTCGCCAATTTTCTCGGCTACCTCTTCTATGGCATCGGCCTCTTTCGTAATTAGGTAGTAGGCCAAATTGCGAAGAATCATATTTGTCCAGTGCTCCCCGCCGCGTACAGGATCATTGGAAATGAACGGATCAGGTTCATTAAAGGCATATGCATTAAGATGCCCTGTTACCTTATCGCTCCAAAACAGCCGGGCGTCATCTAAAAATCGTTGATCAGATAACTCAACTAAGTCTGATTTTGTAAAGGCTTCTTTAGACATATCTTACTCTGGTTTTTCAGATTGTTTCCAAAGTGATTCAAACTGTGCTCTATAAACTTTTGTTAGTTCTGGCTCATCAAGAATGTAAATACGTGGCTCATTTTCATCAAAAATAAACATCGCAACTTTTTTGCTGTAAATATAAAAAGGCACAGAATAAAACGTGCCTTCGGGCATCCAACGATATTCCGCATAGTTGGAAGCGGGAAAATATGTATCGCCATGTTGTATAAGAATTTTATATCTTATTCCCAATGCTTTCATTCTTTCCGAATGTTCTGCCAACTGGTCTCCTTGCCATTGAACGAATTTTCTCTCATCAACGTTACTGACAAAAACTTGTGACGCTCCAGTTTTTTGAACTTCTTCAAAGACAGCATCATAAAACTCTAAAAAGCCTTTTTGGCCTCTTAAAACGCGGATTTGGGCAGCAGACCTTTTTACACCGTCATTTTCACTAAATTCTATACCCGCAACAGTAAGAGCATCTTCAATGGACTGGATGGATTTAAGACTGCCTGCTGATTTCCCTCCTTCTATTTTTGAGATCATGTCCTTACTGACGCCTGAAGTTTGAGCCAAATCATCTTGAGTCCATTCGAGGAGGGCGCGGGCAGCGGAAATTTGAAATTTAGTAATCATGACCTCTTTTTATAGAATTAAATTCTACTTATCAAGGAATTAAATTCTATTTTTTTGTGTTTCTTAACTTCTTCTTAACTTTTTGGGCGTAAAAAACTCGATATTAGTTAATTATGTTAAACAATTTAAGGGGAATACCAATGTGGGGGAAATTAATCAATAAACTGGCACGGAATGATAATAGCCAAGAAATCAGCCTTTTTGATGTAAAAGAGTTGTATGACGCAGCTTATCAAGAAAAAGCACAGGCACGGGTGAATTTGAAGAAATTCAAGAAATTAATGGCACAGGCGCTGGAAATGGATTCTGCCTACCGCGTCCAATTGGGGCTCATTCAATCCCAAAAATACGGGAGAGCGGCATGATTGAAAAATATTACAAACATATCGAACGCGCCGAGTATGATCTGCGGTTTCAAAGTTTTCTAACCAAAATCGTTAATATCGGCAGTCTGCATCCACGGGATCAACATCTTTATCCACTAATGGACAAGGTCGTTTTTAAGGATCTCGAGACCGCAATGAATACGACGATTGAAGATTTTGCCAAGAACGCCTGTAACGATAATCAGGAAAAATAATAAGCTATCATAATAGGGAAAAAATATGATGAAGCGTAAAGAGCAGAGGAGTTTTTACGTCGAGATGGGATTTCGACTAAAACAAATAAGACAAGTCAAACAGGTTTCACAAAATGATCTGGCCGAAGCTATTGGCGTTGTCACACAAACAATCCAGAAATATGAAAGCGGCGAGGTTAAAATGCAGCCGAAGATTATCGATAAATGCGCCAGAATTTTTAAAATTCCAGTAGGGTATTTTTATGGTGAAGGCCCTCAGCAAAAATACACCCGCGCCAGTTTGATGATTGCTGCAGAAGCCATGATGCTACCGACAGACGAAGTTCGAAAACATGTTTACGGATTGCTCAAAAGTATTAATCACGCAGTCGAGCAGGATAATAACTCGTAATATCAATAATGAACAATATCCCGCGTGACGGGATATTGTCGGTCAAAATGCCCGCCTAAAATCCCGCTATACGGGATAATAAACCAAATAAATCCCGTGTTACGGGCAAAACGCATAAATATCTCTTTTTTATTTGACGACCTGCAAACGTCGCCCGCAAGGTTAATGTGACAATAGCGAAGGGTGGCTAAGAAAGTCGTAGAACATTTGATTTTGCTGTGAGCGTGACGTTTCAAAAAAGGGGCTAAAAAAGATGAATATTAGAGTATGGCCGGCAGTCTTTAAGACGATAATTATCACGCCACAAACAAAATGTTTTTACCATATAGATTCTTTTTTATCCTCATGCTTTGGTGGTGATGGTAAATCTCAACAGAGCGCACGGGCTCATAATATAAGGAACAAATATGCGTAAATTAGCTGTTTTTATCGCCCTCGGGCTTCTGTTAACCGGCTGTGATGAGTCATCTTCTGATAATGCCCAATCTAATGCCGAGGATTCACAAGTTCAATTAAAGCCATTTAGCGGAGAGGTTGATTTAGAATTTAAACAGTCTGAGCCCAAGAAAAAAATAAACAAACCTGAGTCTTGTGAAGCAGTCTTAAGATTTGTAATAGGAAAAGAGAAGTTTCAACTAGACCCACATTATTATGTAGGGCTCAGATGGCAGGACACTGAGAATGAAAATCATAGTATCAGGGAGATTTCAGGATGGAATGATAAAGAAACATGTATTGAGCATGATTTGGAAGAAATTTTCTCTTTTTCTTCTCCATCCAGTCCTACTGTTTCAAAGTTACAAAATAAAAACAAGTATGTAAGTAATTACAAAAAACACGAAGAAAAATTCAACAATAATGAAAATTTAACCACGTTTAATAACGGAATAAAAAAGCTAGTGGATGGTTTTAATGATTACTATCTATTGCCTGTAGAAATAACAAAGGATGAAGTGAGCGAGCCCGTTTTAATCATATGCGATAACAAAAAAACTAATCCAGAAACAACGTGGTTTTTACAAAGATGCAAAACTTCCTTTGTCCATATTGACGGTAATATTGTTACTGCTGATTATTCTAGAAGAAAATATCCAGAAGACAAAATGATAGAGAGATTTTTGAAAATTCTTAGTGACTATAAAGAGTTTAAAGTAAAAACAAAATAACATGGAGGTAACGTTATGGCATATGAATTTAATTCTACTCAGACATCTCAAATACAAAGTCTTTTAACTGCGGCTATAAATGGGACAGGTACTTATGCAGATATTTATGATTATATTTTTGATGAAATAACAGATAACGGTGAGCCTGCAACAAACGTAGATCCTTCTGTTTGGCTTTGGGTACAAGGAGCACGATAGGTTAATGCTGATGACCAATCGTTTTTTTCTGAATTTATTCGTGATTATACCAAGACACAGTATCAATTAAGATATGGATTGGTGTTCAGTGATTCTGATATACAGTCTGCGTCTGATGATATAGCAGATTTATTAACTGCTTATAATCCCCTGACTGATGATATTACAGATTTTGTTGAGATAACGGAGAGTGGGTCAGATTCATTTGTAGCTGTGGATACTGATGGTGGAGCGGATAATTTCATACAAATAGCGCAGCTTAAAAATATCACAGGAATCATGGATGAGGAATCTCTCGAGACATCAGGGAGATTGATTACAGCCTAGTTAGTGGGAAAGAAAATCTAGTACTTTAATCCACTCAGGAAGCTCACCTTGTTTATGCTCGTTTTGTCGGCCTAAAACGAGATCATACATCAGGGTAAATGTACGTGGATTTTGCTGTTCAAATTCATGCCAATTTTCAAGATTGATAGCTTTGGGGTCATCCGGATATTGCTCCAGATATTGCTTTTTCCTGTTTATGGCGCGCACTCCCATATTGAGCAGGGATAAATCAAGAGCCTCTATCATTTCTTTCAGACCCAAGCAGGTAAAGCGATGTTCCTGAACATGAAAAATTAAATCCCGGCATTCTGATCCTGAATAAAAGTCACTAATACTAGTCATACTTTTTAACGGATTTGTATCGTCCATAGAAAAAATGTCTTGCCTGAATTGGCGCATTCCTGCTGTTGTAGGGGCATACCCTTGCTCTTTAACCCATTTTTGGCACGCGGCTATATGCTCCCGACCAATTTCGCTATATAAGGAAACAGAGATGATCCCGCCAGGTTTCAAAACCGCTTTTAGTGATTGTAATCCGGCTTGAGGATTTTCCATGTGATGTAAAACACCGCTGCTCAATATAAAATCATATGTTTTATTGAGGGCTTTTAAATTAAGAAGATCACCATGCAGGAAACGGATATTATCAATTTCAAGAGATTGCGTTTTTCGCAGAGCATAACCTAAACTCGCACGGCTGAGATCAACTGCATCAATCTCTGCGTTAGGCATTCTAAAGGCTGCTTCAGTAACTTCCTGCCCCGTACCACATCCCGCCACGAGAACATCCTTATTGATGCTTTGCTTTAATTGCCCTTCGGTTAATGTTGGCTTGGTAGATGACACCCAGCGTGGATACGGGTGTTCTTCATATTGATCCTGAACAGCACTGGAGATCTCATTGTCTATTAAAGAAAAGGTTTCAATAGTATTAACTAATTGCTTTTCTAATATTGGTTCATCAATTTGTACTCGGCCCAAATCCTTTATATCCGGGCTATTTGATTTATGTGCACGCACACTAAAATTTTTTTTCTCAGATATTTTATATAGTGGCAGGTAACATCCGATGATAATGAAGTCTGCGAGAGATAAGTCTTTTTGGTTTGGAAGGTTCTTTACAGTTTTATTCTCTAGAGAACTAACATCATAGATATAATCATTATTAAAACATTTTAAAGCCAAAGCACATAAAAAAGGAAGAGCTTCTTCTTTTTGACTTTCGCTTGCTTCTAACAAGTAAAAGCGACGCAAATAAGTTAATATTCTTTCAAATGCAGGATGCATTAAAAGGCATTTTTTGATGCCTTTGAGAAAAAAATCATCATTTAAAGTTTTGTGAATAGTCTCAGGATTAAATGATTTTAAAAAAACTTCATAGTTTTCGTATTCTAATAAAGACGTGAATTCTGCCATCTTTGGATCAAGCAGGAACTGACTAAGCCACGCACCGGAAATTTTACGATGCGCTATATCAGGATCATCCAGACAGAACAAAATCGCCTGTTTTATATAAGAATTAAATTGTTGATACTTTACGTAAGGAAGACATTCCGTAAGAGCATTCTTATATCTTTTATTAGTAGGATTTAATAAAAGTGCCCGCACATATACTTGTTGGGCTTTAGCGGGTTGGCCGGCATTAAAAAACTCTCGTCCTTGTGCAGCAAGTTCTTTGTGATCAGCTTGGGGTTTGTTTGATGCCGTGAGAGTGATTTTTGATTTCATTACAATTAAATTAACCTTTGTACATCCTATGAAACAAGCTTTATTGACTAAAAATTTACATATGTTCCCCTGTGGCAAGAATAGTTATCAATAGACTGCAAGCACTGCCATCGACCGAATAGTCGTCGATAACTTTTCTTTCTAAAGTGATAATTTCTGCGGTATGCAAAATCTAGAATGGTAACCTCTAGTATAAAAAGGATTACTTACTAACCTTGTAATAAAAAAGAAGAATAAAGCATTGTTTTTAAAAGGTTGATCTAAAAATTTAAATCTTGTAGTTATCGTATATTCAATTATACGAAGGGGAAAGAGATGAGATTACTCACCTTAGCTACCGTTGCGACTTTCTTGGTGGCGTCTGCCGCTATGGCCAATCCCAATATTATGTTTATTGTGGATGCCTCCGGTTCCATGAAGGAAAAGGTCGAGGGTAAGAGTCGCATGGATGCAGCCAAAGAAGTATTAATAACAACACTTGGTAAAATGCCTGCTGACGCGAATCTGGGCCTGATGGTCTATGGTCACAGAACAGCCAAGGATTGCAGCGATATCGAGCTTGTTTCCCCGCTAGGCGGAGATGATGCGAAAAAGCTGCAAGCCACGATTTCTACGCTTACGGCCAAAGGCGAAACGCCGATTGCCGATGCGATTAAAGAGGCTTCGAAATCTTTCTCTGCCTTTACAGGACAAAAGAACAAAATCATTCTGGTGACCGATGGTCTGGAAGAATGTAAGGGCGACCCTTGCGCTATAGCCAAAGAAGTGGCCGCCGACGGTTTGGAAGTGGCCGTTGATGTGGTTGGCTTCACACTCGGAAGCGAAGAAGCCAAAGCCGTGCAATGTATTACAGAAGCCACAGGCGGAAAATATTATGATGCGCCGGATGCGGCTACATTGACCGCTGCTCTGGAAGAAGCAGCAGAACCTGCCCCCGAACCTGAGCCGGTAAAAACAGCAGTTTTCGAGGATGATTTTGAAGGCAAAGATTTGAACCCGCACTGGGAAGTCATCAATGAAGACCCGAACAACTATATTGTTGATGAAGGCAAGCTGACCGTTATCATGCCGGGCAAACAGATTATGCCTCTTGGCAAAGATGGATTCCCGAATATGTTTAAGGCGACCGAAGCCATGCCTGAGGGGGATTGGGTGATTGAAGCTGTATTTACTCCAGAGATCCACACATCGCGTGATCGCGTTTATGTAGGCGTTATGGATGATAATGAGAACTGGATAGCTGCGGGTACAGAAGCCATTGAACATACGAGCGTAGCACATCTGAATGGTTATCTTGAAAAAGTTGAAAACGGCGAACCTGTGCGCTCGGAAGAACCAATAGCAAGTAGTAGCGGATATTTGAACTTTGAGGCTGTGGAAGAGCAATTCAATAAAAACTTTGGCCCGATTACTCTGAAGCTTACGAAGTCTGGTCGTGATTATACTGCAACATATTCCTATAAAGAAGGCGAAGAAGAAAAGACGCTGCTTTTGGAAACTGTAAAGATGCTGCGTCCGAAGGCGCATCTCTTTGTTGCAATAGGTCAGGTTGACCACGGTGGAAGTAAAGATCGTGATGAGCAGGCGCTGGAATCTTATTTAAACCTAGATTCAATTAAAGTTATTGAAGTTAAGTAATTAAGAAGGAGCGTATCCTATGCGCCCTATGGATTTTTTAGGAACCTTCGCCGGTAAAGTTGCCGCGGGCGTTCTTGCTCTTGCAACATTAGGGCTCGCCATATCCTCGATGGGTACGTCGGATGTAAAGTTGCAGCATGATCCGCGTGCTTCCAATGCCTCTAATACGCCTGTTATCCGTAATGATTCATACGTTCTAAGCCTGAACATCAAAAACGATGGGCGCCGAAAAAATGAAAGCCATTATCTGGAACAGGGTAAGAATTCGGAATATAGCCAGAAATGGCGCTTTGGACCGACCACATTTTCGGTGCGGCTGGTCAATGATGATGAAAGTACAGATATCGGCTATGGCCATAATATGTATTACCTGCAAGATTGGGCAGAGCGCATTGAGATTCTAACCGATACGACAAAGCACAAAGATTATCACCCGTACGCCAAGGAAATGCATAAAGTTCTGAAGGAAGCGAAAGCGCTTCAGGAGGATGCGGCGTTGATTGTGCGCGTACTCGATGGCATTCAGACATATAGATTTCTGGATAAAGATTCATGGATTACCGATGCTCCGGGGCACCTTGTCTCCGAAGACCCTTCTATGCGTTTTGATGGTGCGCAGGCGCAGAATTACCATAGTAACCGCCGCGAAGGGCGGCCAAACCCTGAGAAATACAGCCTGCCGTCTTGGTCGCCGGAAAGCGAAGAGGATAAGGCGGATGTAAGAACCCTGGCCCGTGATTTCGGCTTACTGGCATGGCATTATGATCAGGCGGATATAAAGCGCATTCGCACCTTATTAAGGGATATTGATACGTATGAAGAGCGCCTGACATTGGATATGTCGGCCTTTAAAAAGAAAGAGCGCGAAGAGTTTTTATTGCAAAGCGCGGCAGATGATTTGCGCGCCAGTTTCTATGAAAGCTTTATGCTGGGATTGCTTGAAGTCTCAAGAGCGGCCAATTGGTTAGCGCCGCAGGAGAAGCAGAAAACTTTCTGGGCAAGCTCAGCGCAGGATGTTCATCCCGTTTACGAAACTATACGCCGGGATAGCTATGGCAGGGATTTCTATGCCAATCCCGTGGTGCGCGTAGATCTAATGGATTTTCCCTTCCCTCAAAAAGAGGTGGCTTTTACCTTGCCGGAGATGCCCGATGGCGGTCTGGTCAGCTTTCTGATGCCGCTTAGGGGGATTGAGAAAAGGGATTATCCGATATGGAGCCGCCGCCACAATGACACATTCAACTATTTCGCACAGTACAGTGTACAATATCCATATGATGGCACAGAGAGTTATACGGTTGTCTCGCCCCATAAAGCACGGCATGGATTTATGCGGCTGGAAGAAGGCGAGAAGAAGGATTACGTACACTCGCGCTCTGCGATATTTGCGCCCATTGTTGATGAGCGCGCCAGCGGCACTCTGACGGCCATCAATATTTACGATAAAGAATATATGAGTGATAATAAAAAAGTCCGTTATCACGATAGTTTCAGAGATGAATATACGATTGGCTGGACGGTGCAGCACGAAGGCGAAATATGCGCCAGCGCTGAATGCTTCCCCGAAGAAGAAAAAGAAGAGCCCGAATATCAGCCACCGCCGGTGATAGCATTGGAGGCTGCAACATACCCGCCCGTGCCTGTGCCGGACGAACCCGCCGCCATTGCTTTTCGCGTGCAGAATAACGGCGATATTATTGCCAGCGCCCTGACTTTGGAGCTTAAACTGATTAATGCGCTGAGCGGAGAAGCGGCAAAAGATCTGGAGGCGCAAGGGAATTTCTGCAAAAAGGGCGCAAAGCCCGGGAGCTATCGCTGTGAATTCGGGGATATGCCGCCGGGGGCGAGTGCGGATTTGCTGTTTGATGCCAAGACCCCGCAAAAAGGCCAGTTTATGTGGCTCGCCAATCTGGATAGCAAGGGCGATATTGGCGGCCTGAAAGACCTTGGCGGTATTTTAGGAGAATACGCAAATCCCGAAATTCTGGATGTGGTGGTGATCGACCGCCAGATTGAATTTGAAGATAGCGTCCCCGTCACGCCCTATCCATACGGGCCAAGCGGTGATGGCGACTTTACGCGAAACCTCTTTATCGTGGGTCAGAATCTGCCGAAAGAAAAAGCCGATGTGAAGTTCCAGAAAAACGCCGAGCTGAAATATTTTCTGGAAGCTTTTGAAGACACCAAAAACAGGGATCATCAAGAGATCATCGATCATGGCTGGATGAAATATTACGGCCTTGATAATGCGCAACAAGCCCGTGCCAAGGCCAAAGAAGAAGGCCTGAGCGGCATTTTAGTCGATACCCGCATCGCCAGCAAAGACATCATGCCGGGCACAAAAACGCTTTACCTGAACGGCATTGCGAGCGATTGGGAATTACAGTTCGGCGATATAGCGGCCTCGGTTTATTTCGTGCGCCCGATTGAAAACGAGCCTTTTGATCTGCTAGCCAATGCGGCGGCCCCGACACGGATTTATCTGGCTGTGCAAACCAATATGACACTGCCCATCAATACATTAGAGCTGGATCTGGATTTATCGGGAAGCGGTGTGAAAGGGGCAGGCACCCAGAAAATCACCGTTAGCCGCAAGGACTACCTCGATAAAACGATTTATATCTCTGAGCCGCTTGATTTGCATGGGGATGGACAAACCCCGGCGATGGAAGGCGGTATTGGTATTCCTGTGAAGCTCAACCGGAAAAACCCGCCGATAATTCGCGCACATATGAACAAAGCCTTTGCCGCGAAATCTTTCCTGTTGGCCAGCCCGGTGGCCGAAGGTGCGCTACAGGTTTGGACAACGCCGGAGACAGGCGAATATTCATGGCTATGGAAGAATGCTTTGAACCGCGCCGCCGCCTGCAATGACGATCTTAAAGGAAAAAGTCTAGAAACTGTTGGTGCGGCAGAAGCCGACGAACTCTGGAACCTGATTATCTGGACACTAAAAGATCACCTGCCCGGCCAGTCGGTCAAGCTTGGCCAGCATGCTGCCATGCTACTTTTGCGAGATATGTATCTTAATCTCGCCGTAAACAAAGATAGCAGCGAAGCCAATAAATTCGCGCGCATTTTAAAAAGTGACGAAGCGCTGGATGGCTATCTTAAAATCATGCGCACCAAATATTACGATAAAGATATTCCGGTTCTGCGCATGAAAGTGCCCGACATCGATTATGGGGAAACTGAATATAAATACATTGTTTTGAATGATAATAAATGGCTGGCCGAGCACCATAATCTCAGTGTGGATGAGGTCAAAAAACGCCGCCGCCGTGCAACACAAGCGGCGATCGAGGTGTTGTTAAAACAGAGCAAGGAAGCACAGGAATACGCTAAAGGCATTGATGATTGTGACATAGAAGAGCTTACATTGCTGACCGGATTTAATTTTGAGCCCATCTCGCGCGTGCTGAAATCCGAGATTGTCACGCTCGCCGAGGCACGCAGGAGCAATGGAACGAAAGCCGTAATCTGGTCGAGCGATAGTACGGCGCGTTATTGGATCGATCAGGTGGCGCCCCTGGCCGAAGCTTTGCGTAAACAAAAGAAGGAAGCGAGTATTGATACCGACCTCACGTTGTTCTTAACCAGCATTGCAGCCATGCCGCTTATGCTGAGCGAGCATGCTGCGGTGACTGTGATTTCTTTTGGAATCGATCTGCTGGATTTTGGGGCAACCTTTTACAGCGAGGTGAGCCAGTATATTGAATCGAGTAGAGAGATCACATTCTCTAAAGGCGCGGCCATATTGTTAGGCGAGGAGCGTTACAAGAAAGCGCAAGAGGACGCGAAAGCATGGTATAGCGCCGCGGTTCAAATCGGCATATCAGGATTGGGCGCTGTGGGTGGCACAGCTGAAATTATCTCCAAGATTCCGGAAACGCGGCTCAAAATCAAAATCGCACGCGGCCGCAGAACAGCCGAAGCCATGCCAAGCGCAGAGGCGATCAACACATTGAATGCTGCCGATAGACAAAATTTTACGGCCTTCGCCATGAGTTCGCATATGCGCCGCGCGGAATTGGGCGCAGATGTTTTGAATGAAACAGAGCGCCGTGCCATTGAGCTTGTCGATCAATATGCCTCTGGCCGCATGGCGACCAAGCCGGAACCACAAATGGATATGCCCGGGGAGGTCATGCTGGATTCTTTTCAGCCCAAAGAGGATATTGTTTTCGAGCTGATTAATTCCTCGGGTGTTCGTAAACTTGATGCTGGCGCCCCCAATAAGGTACAGCCACCGCCCGGATTTGATACCGGTGCATCCTCTGCGCCTATGTCACGCTCTGTTAAAATTCGTCAGGCAGAACAAAGCATTGAGTCTGCAAAATTTTCAGATGAATTTCCAAATGTGTTTGATGAGCGTGTTCCCGACGATACCATCGTAAAGGTTTTGGATGAGGCGGGCGGAGAGATGGATATTGAGCTGGGCGCGCGTGTGGGAGAGGGCTCAACCAGTGAAGCCTTTGCTTTGCTGGATGATCCTGAAAATTTTGTCGTGCGTGTCACGTATTTGCGTGAAGGCTCTGCGGCGTTAGAGCTGGATTCTTTCGGCGATAGCGTGCTGCGCAATATTATCAAGTCCGAACATGTGCGCGCCGTGAAAATTCGCGAAGAATATAAGCCTGCCCCCGGACGGTTCCGGCGTGATGGCGGAGAGTCCGCCGCTCCGGCGGTGCGCGTCACCGTGGCCGAACGTGTGACGCCTGCTTTTGCAACGCTTGCAGAACAAAAGGAAGGGCTGGTGCCAGAATTTCGTGTGCGTGCTGATGGCACGCCTAGAGATTATTCAACAATGACAGCGGCGCAAATGCAGGCCTATGAAGGCGCTATGCGGGATCTGAATGCGCAAGGCTATGTCTGGCTGGATAACAAACCCGATAATTTCGGCTTCGTTGATTTCGGAGATGGTAGTGGCCGCGTGCAGGTTGTTATCATTGATCCCGGCGGAATCGTGCCCGTGCGCCAGAGCGTTGCCGATTTTCGCGGCATAACAAAAGCCGAACTTGCCCGTGAAATTCAGCTTGTCGCCAATGGTGATTTTGAGAAAAACCTCCCTGATTTCGTCGGCGTAAAAAGCATGTCCGCACGCAGTTACTGGCGCAAAGAACTGATAAAAGATCAATATGACGAAGCCATTGATCTGGACGCTCTGGGGCTGGATGACATCGAAAATCTCTGGTTCAATCAGATCGGCGGTGAGATGTTTGATTATGTTGCACGGCTTCTGGAAGCGGCGGAA
The DNA here is from genome assembly GCA_965216405.1 of uncultured Micavibrio sp. Classification (GTDB taxonomy): domain Bacteria; phylum Pseudomonadota; class Alphaproteobacteria; order Micavibrionales; family Micavibrionaceae. The sequence goes on from OZ244161.1 coordinate 1,434,845, forward strand.
TAATATAAAAACATCAGAGAAAAGCTATCGTCAGACTACATCCACTTTTTCAATTACTTAGCCTCATTAAACCTGCTATTTTCCTTAATACATTAAGAGAATATCAAGCATATATTGGTATGATTAAAGGTAAGAATAATTATTATTATTCAATGCTTTAGATGAATCTCGCATTGAATTGAGGGGATCAAACGAGGGGTATGGCAGGTAATTACACCATAGAATTAGAATTATTAGGCATTTACAGCGCCGATATGCCGGGCTTTGAAATATGGGCCGACGGCGCGCTGTTTAATAGCTATTCAATTTCTTCCAGCGGGACGAGTATTATCGAGACAATTGCTTTTGGTGGTGCGTTGCCGACGTCATTGGAATTTCGATTCAATGATGCCTCTGGTGAAGGCGGCCGCACGATTGAAATCCAGAGCGTTAAAATCAATGAGAAATACGTTAGTGTGGGGAATTATCTTTCATCAGATAGTTTAACCCAAGGGCAGACATCCACCGTTGATGTCGCGAACAGCTCATTCTTTTATGATTCATCCGAACCAGCGGCTTCTGAGTTTACAACAGCGGCAACGCAAACCTTTACTGTCGGCGCTGATACTTTTAGGGATTATAACGGCACAACCGATGAAGTCTTTGATATGCTCGGCGGGCGGGATGTGGCGTATCTAGGATCTGGCAATGACAAGGTTAATGGTAATGCGGGGGACGATATTATTCGCGGCGACGGCGGTAATGACTTACTATTTGGCGACGGCGGTAATGACCGCATTTATGGCGGGGATGGTGATGACACCATCTTTGGTGGAACAGGCAATGACCGCATGCATGGCCAAGAAGGTAATGACAAAATTCATGGGGGTGCCGGCGATGACCGGTTAAACGGTAACGATGGTGATGATATTATTACAGGGGGCTCCGGCAATGACAAATTAGGCGGGGGCAATGGGATTGATTATCTCTATGGTGATGGCGGCAATGACACCCTTGTAGGCGCTGCTGGCGATGATACTCTTGATGGTGGTGATGGTGATGATCGTCTCTACGGGGGCATTGGCAACGATCATATAAATGGTGGTGATGATAATGATCTTTTGATTGGTCAGGATGGCGATGACATTTTATCAGGTGACAACGGAAATGATACAATCTTGGCAGGCGGCGATAATGACAAAATATATGGTGGCAGTGGGAATGATATAATCATTGCAGGTACCGGAACTGATATCGCCAATGGCGGAAGCGGTGATGACATCTTAATTGGTAACAACGGTAAACATGTTGATATAAACGCCTCAACTTTACTATCTTATGCAGGAAGCCAAGATGGAGCCACCACTATAACTTACTTTACAGGAGGTGTTTCTTTAGATGGAAACCCCTGGAAAAAAATCTCTGGTGATTATGTTATCACTGCCAATACAGTTATGGAGTTTGATTTCAAAAGCACGCTTCCCGGGGACATACATGCTGTCGGTTTTGAAAATGATGACAACATAGATAACGATACCGATAAATTTAAAGTGTATGGAACACAAAATTGGGGCAGGGATCATGATGATTTTAATGACTATGACGGATCAGGAGACTGGACCCATTATAAAATTGATGTTGGATCATTTTTTACAGGAACCTTTACACATTTAACAATTATTGGGGACGATGATAGTAACCCCACAGGGAATAGTAGCTGGGGGAATTTTATTCTTTATGAATCAACAGATGCCGTTGAAGATGATGTTTTAAGCGGTGGCGATGATAATGATCAGCTTTTTGGTGAACTTGGTGACGATATGCTGAATGGCGGTGGTGGTAATGACGTTCTAAACGGCAATGATGGTGCCGACATATTAAATGGCGATGCCGGTAATGATGTTCTTCACGGTGCTGCAGGCAATGATATATTGAATGGCGGCGCCGGCGATGATGAGCTATATGGCGGTAGCGATAACAATATCCTGAATGGTGGCGATGACAATGACACGCTTTATGGCGGCAATGGAATTGAAACATTAAACGGTGATGCCGGCGATGATATTATTTATTCTGGGTCTGTTGCAAATACTCTAAGTACAATTTTATCGTCTACGCCTGAGGCAAGCCATATAGGCGGCGGTTGGATGGTTCAAACATATACAACGACGGGGACAGTCTTATGGACGCCTCATGCCGATGTTTCTGAAGTTTATTATCTTGTTGTTGGCGGCGGCGGCGGTGGTGGCGGGCGTCACGGCGGCGGCGGCGGCAGCGGCGGACTAGTTACAAATTGGGGGGGAACCGCTTATTCAGTATCATCGACACCTTATACCATTACGATCGGAGATGGCGGCAGTTTTACACAAACCAGTCCAACCAATCAGTCTATTGGCGAAAATGGTGAGAACTCTGTTTTTGCAACTGTGACGGCATTAGGCGGCGGCGGCGGTGGATCATATACAGCAAATAATTCTGATCTGGGTGGATCAGGCGGCGGCGGTGGCGGCGTTGGCCCTACAACTACCGGGAGTGGTGATGGCCATGACGAAAATCGTGATGGCGGAATCGGCATTCAAACACATAGTGGCGGCGGAACGGGATATGGGAATGATGGTGGCGTAGGGGCAGGCCCAGGGGTAACCTCTTCCAATACAGCCGGCGGCGGTGGCGGTGGTGCCGGTACAGCGGGTAATGATGCCTCAGGGCAAAACGGTGGAAATGGCGGTGATGGTTTTCAATCCGATATCACCGGAACAAATATATATTATGCTGGCGGCGGCGGTGGTGGCGGCCAAACAAGTGGCGGCCTTGGTGGCCTTGGCGGCGGCGGAAATGGAAGTAATAATACGCCGACTGCCGGAACAGATGGCCTTGGCGGCGGCGGCGGCGGTGCACGAAGCGCAACGACTTCATCAACAGGCGCAGATGGTGGATCTGGAACAGTTATTTTACGATACCAAGTTGATTCTGGTGGCGAATATACAACACTCGCTGGTGGCGAAGGTAATGATATCCTATATGGTTCTGCGGGATTGGATATATTTGAGTTTAGTCATGTGGGATCGGCAAATCTTGATATAGTCTATAATTTTTTAATTGGTGCAGATCAACTAGATTTAAGTGATTTATTAACAGGTTATGATTCCTTAACAGATTCAATAACAGACTTTATTCAGATTACTGATAGCGGTGGAGATTCTGATGTTAGAGTTGATACAACCGGAAGCGCTAGTTTTGGTGCAGGTACGGTTGTTGCAACGATCGATAGTATTACAGCATTAACGGATGAGGCCGCTCTTATTCAAGACGGTACGATTATAATATAAGAAGAGCGTTAGAAACTGAACATGCTTATGGTTTTGCGTACTATTTGTAAATGCCAAGTCCTGTCGCCATATAGTCATTTAAAATAAAGAAATTACTTCTAAAATTTAATGAATGATTTCTTTCATCTTAAGTGGAACTAATCCCTGCAATATGGGTTGGAAATAGCGAGTAGAAAACATGGAGAAACGTTGGTACTCATTTAAAGCGCACTGGACATACCAACGGTCATAACATGTAATTAAAGGAGAATATCGCTATGTCTAGCCCTGAGCACAAACAAAAAATCTGGAATTTCATCAAGGATATCAAGGTAGCGATGATGGTGACAAATGATGAAGGAGACTTGCACGCACGTCCAATGCATCTGGTGCAAGACGAATATGATGGCACGATTTGGTTTTACACGAAAGCAGACTCAGAAAAAGTTGATGAACTGCAACATGATCGCGATGTTTGTTTGACCTTTTGCGATCAAGATAAGGGCATCCATGTTTCTTTAACTGGACGTGCACGGATCAGCCGCGACCGCCCCCTGATTGAAAAATTCTGGAACCCGGTAGTTGCAGCATGGTTTCCCGAAGGAAAAGACTCCCCCGATTGCGCGCTTTTAGAAGTCAAGATCACCAAGGGCGAACATTGGGACGCGACGGGAAATCCTATTAAGTTCTTGTACGAAATCTCTAAGGCAAATGTAACCGATCAACAACCGGATTTAGGTGAAAATCAGAAATTTGGCTAAGTTTTGGTTTTAATATTATTGTTAGGAACAAAAAATGGGCGGCTTACTTGTAGATGGAGAATGGAAAACGAAAGAGCAATTTGCTGATGATGACGGCCAATTTAAAAGGGATGAATCGCAATTCCGAAATTGGCTGACGCCCGCCGGATCAGACCGCCCCGATGGCAAAAAAGGGTTTCCGGCGAAAGAACAACGATACCATCTCTACGTTTCCTATGCCTGCCCATGGGCACACAGGGCGCTGATTTTTCTAAACCTGAAAGGTTTAAGCGAGCATATAGATGTTTCGATCGTGCACCCTCATATGGGTAAAAAAGGCTGGCATTTCGATACTGATTTTGACGGCGCGACAGGGGACAGGCTATACGGCCTCACTCACCTACACGCGTTATATACAAAGGCTAAAAGCGACTATACCGGAAAGGTCACTGTGCCTGTTCTCTGGGATAAGGAAGAAGAAACAATCGTCAGCAATGAATCCGCCGATATTATCCGTATGTTCAATGACGCATTCGATGACATTACAGGAAACACGCAGGATTATTACCCAGATGCTTTGCAATCTGAGATCGATGATATTAATGAACGCGTATATGGCGCGATTAATAACGGCGTCTATAAGGCCGGTTTCGCAATAGATCAGGACGTGTACGACAAAGAAGTTGTAAAACTATTCGAAAGCCTTGATTGGGTTGAAGACAAACTCTCGGATCAAAGACAGTTTTTAATAGACGATAATTTGACTGAGGCTGATATAAGGCTACTAACGACCTTGTTAAGGTTTGACGCTGTTTATCATACTCATTTCAAATGCAATGTAAGAAAGCTCTCTGATTATAAATATCTTCAAGCGTATCTTGAGCGGCTTTATGAGATGCCGGAGGTGAAGCCTACAGTTCATATGGATCATATCAAAACGCATTACTACACATCTCATCCCAATCTTAATCCTTCGCAGATTATTCCTAAAGGCCCCATTTTGGATTGGCTTGAAGGGTAAGTTAATCGAGAATAATTATCGGCAGACTACCGCCACTGCCATTTAGTATCCTAATCCATCCGTTCTAGAGAATAATGCTGATGAAGCCCAGTGTTCCGCGCGCCTTACGGATACACGGCTATCCGATACGCGCAGAGAATGTGCAAACTTCGCAGTTTATCACTCATTTCTCTACTGGCCGTTATCCCGCGTGACCCTTAATGATAACCTTTAATATTTCAATTTGGAGGAACTTTATCTCCTTTCCTTTCATTAGGAAAAGGACATCAAATGAAAGGAAAGATAAATGAGAGCTTTATGTTGGCATGGTAAAGAAGACGTGCGCGTCGATAATGTTGCTGATCCTGAAATTCAGGACAATGATGATGTAATTGTCAAAGTGACCGCTACCGCCATTTGCGGTTCAGACTTACATTTATTTGGTGCAAAAGTGCCAACATTGGAGGAAGGAGATATTCTAGGCCATGAATTTATGGGCATTATTGAGGAAGTCGGTAGCGGCGTAAGCCATTTGAAAAAAGGTGATCGTGTTGTTGTGCCGTTTACGATTTCCTGCGGCCATTGCTTTTTCTGCGAGCGCGATCTGTTTTCCCTGTGCGATACAACCAATCCGAATGAAGATAAAGCGCGGGAGCTGATCGGCCATGCCACGGCCGGAATGTTCGGTTATGGCCATGTGACCGGCGGGTTTTCCGGCGGACAGGCAGAATATGTGCGTGTTCCGAAGGCAAATGTTGGGCCGCTGAAAGTTCCTGATGGCCTGGAAGATGACAAACTTCTGTTTCTTTCTGATATTTTTCCAACTGGTTATATGGCCGCAGAAAACGCGAATATTCAAAACGGGGATATTGTTGCCGTTTGGGGGTGTGGTCCTGTGGGACAGTTTGCTATTCAAAGCGCGTGGATGTTCGGTGCGGGCCGGGTGATCGCTATTGACCATGTGCCGGAGCGGCTGGAATTGGCGAAAACTTATGGTCGGGCGGAAACGCTGGATACATTTGATCCCGATGAGATTTACGAGAAACTCATGGAGATGACGGATGGACGCGGGCCGGATAGCTGTATTGATGCGGTCGGTATGGAAGCGCATGGGAGCGGAGCGATGGCAGATACAATTGATGCTTTAAAAAACGTAACCCACATTGATAAGCAATTGAACCACCCATACGTGTTGCAGCAGATTATTAAGTGTTGTCGCAAGGGCGGAACCTTGTCAGTGCCTGGTGTATATGCAGGCTATGCCGATATGATTCCGATCGGCGCATTTATGAATAAAGGTCTGACGATGAAATCCGGCCAGACCCATATGCATCGCTATATGCAGCCGTTGCTTGATAAAATCATTGAGGGTGAAATTGATACTTCCGCAATCATTACACATAAGCTGGCTTTAGAAGACGCACCGCATGGCTATGAAATTTTTCAAGAAAAGAAAGAGGGCTGTATCAAAGTTGTGATGACACCCTAAAAAGGAGATGAATTATGATGACACAAGAAAAACCTTTAGCCGTTATTACCGGTGCTTCTACAGGCATCGGGCTGGAATTGGCGAAACAATTTGCAGAAAATGGGTATGATTTAATTATCGCCGCGAATGAATCAAAGTTGGCCGATGCACAGGCACAGCTGGAAAAGTTGGGCGCGGGAGTTGATCGGGTTCAGGTCGATTTAGCCACTTTTGAAGGTGTTGAAGAGCTGTATGCGACAATTAAAGCCAAGGGTAAGCCGATTAATGCGATAGCAATGAATGCCGGGGTTGGCGTTTACGGCAAATTCCATGAGACGGATTTGCAGGATGAAATTAATATGATCAATTTAAATATAACGGGGGTTGTTCAACTCGCCAAATATATTACCAAAGATATGACTGCTCAAGGCGAAGGGAAAATATTAATTACCTCTTCTATGGTGGCTGAAATGCCTGCGCCATACACAACTGTTTATGCAGCGTCCAAAGCATTTTTATTCTTATTCTCTGAGTCTTTGCGTCAGGAATTGAAAGATACGGGCATTACCGTGACGGCTTTAAGACCTAATGCGACTGATACCAATTTTTTTGCGCGTGCCGGGATGGAGGGAGTAGCCAAGATCACAGATTCAGACATGGAAGATCCGGCTAAAGTCGCAAAACAAGGGTTTAAGGCTCTTATGGCTGGTGATGATCAGGTCATTGGCGGCGGTATAAAATCGAAAAGCCAAGGTATCATGGCAAATATCTTGCCTGAAACAACAAAAGCCAAAATGGCGGAAGGCATGATGGAGCCAAAAGAAAAGAAAAAAGCGTAAACCATGACGAATTTAAAAGTTATAGCTTTAAACTGTACCCTTAAGGAATTAGATGAAAAATCTTCGACCCATCTTCTTCTCTCCCAAATAATGCACGAATTTCAAAAACATGATGTGAGCGGAGAAATTATCCGTATTGCCGGTTTAAATATCAAGCCGGGTGTTACCTCTGATGAAGGTGCGGGTGATGAGTGGCCAATCCTTAGACAAAAAATTTTAGACAGCGATATTCTCTTGATTGGCACCCCAATCTGGCTCGGCCAACCTGCGAGCACATGCCATCGTGTTTTGGAGCGCATGGATGCGTTTTTAAGTGAAAAAGATGATGAGGGCCGCATGGTCTCCTATGGCAAAGTGGCCTGCGTGGCGGTCACCGGCAATGAAGACGGGGCGCATCATGTCTCTGCTGAGCTATATCAAGCTTTGAATGATGTCGGCTTTACCATTCCTGCAAATGCCGTGAGCTATTGGGTTGGTAAAGCGATGGAATCGAGAGATTACAAAGACTTAAAAGAAACGCCGGAAAAAGTGACGGGAGCTACGGCCATGCTCGCGCGGAATGCCGTGCATTTGGCAAAACTTCTCCGTAAGCAGCAATATCCAGGAGAATAGCTTATTTAAATATCCAAAAGTAAAACAAAATCTAATTATAAAAATATTGGCCCGTATAAGTCTTGAAATTTACCTTAAAAATATTAGTTTATATTTTATCTTTAATCTTTTTGAGCTTGATCGGAGTGATAGGATATACACATATTCCAGATTCCTATAAACCATGGATTCCAATTAATCTTAATGAGGAAATTAACTTTCTAACTTCTTATAAAATTTCTCATCTTCGAAAAGACTATGCGCATTGTCAAAAAGCCTTGAAAACCGCCGAAGTAAAATTCACGCCAAGGCAAGGCCGTAAAGCTGGTCAGTGCTATTTAGAAAACCAGATTAACCTGGAGCAGAGTCTATACCCTTATTCTACACCTGTTTCCGCGCAATGTGCTGTGATTGCAGCGCTCATCCTTTGGGAGAAACAAATTGTAGCACAGGCTGCCAGCACATATTTAAATTCTGCCGTGAAGCGCATTCACCATTATGGGATTTTTTCCTGCAGGAACATTCGGGGATCATCCCGTCGTAGCCAGCATGCCAGCGCAAATGCCATTGATATTTCAGGGTTCACGCTTGCAAATGGCCGCAGAATATCGGTTCAAAATCACTGGAACGAAAATACATCTGAAGGCCGATTTTTTAAGGAAATCCGAGATGGCGCCTGTAAAATCTTTAGTGGTGTTTTGGGCCCTGATTATAACCAACTTCATGCAGACCATTTCCACTTTGATTTAGGCCGTTACAGCATTTGCCGATAATAAAGTGTTTTTTTTCTAATTTTTTTGAACGTAAATCTTCTTCTTTTTAATTTTTTACTCGCTCTTTATTATTTTTATATTGGATTGAATTGGTAAAAATGTAATTCAATTTGATAAGACCCGTTAATGCCTATGCACTGCTTCCTTACTCATTAATTTTTAAAATTTTCTCTAATTTACGCGCAATACTCTGATTGTACTTGATCGAGTCATCAAGTTCTGCATCATCGAATAGATTATGCCGTTTTTGGGCTTCTTTATGCATTGCACGATCGACCTTAGCTGTAATTCGCTTTACTCTATCTTGAAGCTTTTGTTGCTCTCTTCCCATATTCTCAATCGAAAACAGATCTGCGCTAACTTCACGCTGCAACTCATTTTTTAGGCGTTCTTTTAAAATATTTTCGTATTTATCGAGTACGCTTTGCGTAATTTTAACGTGTTCTTTTTCATGCTCTAGGATTTTGTGGAATATAGGCGTGCCCTTTTTAAATTTTGTACTGACGTACACGGTGGGCGTATAATGCATTGTAACTTTAACTTTTTGAATCTGTAAACAAGCCAGCCCTTCATCTTTATATTCTTCAAAATATAATTCTATATTATGGCTTAGAGAATGATTTTCCACCGTTAAGCCTCGAGATTCGGTGTTAAAATGCTCTTCACCATACGGCGAATAAGCCCCTTTCCCAATACGGTTAAGCTCTATCGTTTTCTTTGAAAAATCATAGAGCACATCGTCTTGCGCCGAAACGATCTCAATTAATAACGGTTTTTTTAGGTTGCACTCAATTTGCTCTGCTGCAGGCTTCACATCTAAGGCTGCCAAATGCAAAAGACCAGCTGAGACAAGCTTTAAACCAAACATAAAATTCCCCTCTGGCAGTATAACAAACGCTTTTACCTTGCCGCGTTCTTTGCTTAAGCGCAAGCAGCCAAGGCATCAGAATTTATTAACAGTGTAAGGAGAGTAGAGAAAGTTAGAGATTACGCCGGGATTAGCCATGGCTGTCGCACCGGATAGTTAAGTATAGTTATATAAAAATAAATTTAATAATTACTTATGCTTTTCTTCAGTTGGCCGACAATTTTCCTACACTAACCCTTCAAACGGTTTTAAAAGAAGGATGAGCATAAACCCTATTAATATTCTGTAAAATAGCAAGTTCAGGCTTATAACGGTTGAGAAGTGTTAAACGGCAGATTTACAATCCTGCTATTACCCCTTGTTTCATCGTGTTTTCCCTTGCATCAGCATCTTGGCTTATTTTCAATAAAGCTGTACCCTACAAATTAGAAAAATAAGAAACTAGAATAGAGATAAGCATGTCTATAGATCAGGCACGGGTGTAAAGGGAAGGCCCGCAACCATGGAACGTGATAAAATTGATTTCAAGATCGTTGAAACATTGCAGCGTTATGGCCGCATGACAAACAAGGAGTTGGCCGCACACATATCCCTCTCCCCCAGCGCCTGTATGGAGCGCCGTAAAAAGCTGGAACAAGACGGCATTATCCGCGGTTATGGTGCAGAGATTGCTTTTGAGAAAATTGCGCCTTATTCCGCTGTTTTGGTCGAGATTACCTTGAAAAAACATTTGTCCGAAGATTTTCAACGTTTTGAAAATGCGGTTATAAAGATGCCGGAAATCGTCGAATGTTATGCGGTCGGCGGGGGGATTGACTATATATTAAAAATTATCGCCCGTGATATTGAGCATTACCAAAGCATGATTGAGACCTTGCTGGAGAACAATATTGGCATCAAGCGCTACTTTTCTTACTTTATTACAGGCCAGATTAAGAAAAGCCCTTACCCGGTTTCACGATTCATACGCGATATTTCCGACAACGCTACCGAATAAAATTTCCTTCTATATTGATAAAACCGAATTTTGTTTTCCAAAACGGTTGTGGTTCCGTGACACCTTTCCCAATTTTAATGAGACAATATAAATCTGGGGTGAATCAACCGATTCAAAAAGGATTTATGTATGGTATTTGCAAAGAAAAAAGCGATATCCGCCGATTGGCAAGGCGTATCAAAGATCTTAAAGGCACCGCTACTTTTTGTTTCCAAAGCCTATATCAACGGGACATGGGTTGAGGGGGATGAAACGATCACGGTGACCAATCCTGCCAATGGCGATATTTTGGGCAAGATTCCCAATCTGGGCAAAGTACATACTGAAAAAGCCGTCGCCGCTGCGGAGAGCGCTTTCTCTCTCTGGTCAGCCATGTTGGCCAAGGATCGTGGCTTAATATTGCGCCGTTGGGCCGATTTGATGCGTGAAAACAAAGATGATCTGGCACTGATCATGACCTTGGAGCAAGGTAAGCCCTTATCCGAAGCCGAAGGCGAAATCGAATATGCGGCGGGTTTTCTGGAATGGTTCGGTGAGGAAGGCAAGCGCGCATACGGCGATACTATTCCTTCGCATCTGACGGGTTCTAAAATGATCGTCAACAAAAAACCGGTCGGTGTAAGCGCCGCTATTACGCCCTGGAATTTTCCGTCTGCGATGATTACGCGTAAAGCCGGAGCTGCATTGGCCGCAGGCTGCACCATAATTGTACGCCCGGCCTCCGAAACACCGTTTTCGGCGTTGGCCCTAGCAGTATTGGCTGAGCAAGCCGGCATTCCCAAAGGAGTTTTTTCAGTAATTACAGGCGATGCCAAGCCCATTAGCAAGACATTATGCGATAGCGAAACGGTGCGCAAAATCAGCTTTACCGGTTCTACCGAAGTCGGACGGATTTTACTCGCGCAATCGGCGGGCAGCGTTAAGAAAATGTCGATGGAGCTTGGCGGACATGCCCCATTTATCGCATTTGAAGATTGCAATATCTATAAAGCGGTTGAAGGATCGATCGCGGCTAAGTTTGCAACAACAGGGCAAGATTGCCTTGCGGTTAATCGCCTATATGTCCATGCGCGCATCTATGACGAGTTTGCCGAAAAATATGTGAAAGCAACGCAGGCGATGAAGCTTGGTAACGGGCTGGAAGACGGTGTAGCGCTGGGCCCGTTGATGAATGAACAAGCCGTGCGAAAATGCGAAGAGCATGTCAAAAACGCCTTGGATAAAGGCGCCACACTGTTATGCGGCGGTGCACGGGAGACGGAGAAAGGGCCGTTATTTTATCAGCCTACCGTTTTAGGCGAAGTCACGCCGGTGATGAAAATATACCACGAGGAAACATTCGGACCTGTTGCTCCGCTTATTAAATTTGAAAATGAGGATGACGTTATCAAGGCGGCCAATGATACAATTTATGGATTGGCAGCCTATGTTTACAGCGAAAATATACGACGCGGCCACCGCGTCAGTGACGCCCTGGAATATGGTATGGTCGGTGTAAATACACCGAAATTTACTGGCGCGTCCGTGCCTTTTGGCGGCGTCAAACAATCGGGCCTCGGGCGTGAAGGCGCGCAGCAAGGCTTGGAGGATTACATGGAAACACAATATATTTGTCTAGGCGATTTATATGATAAATAAATTCTAGGGCAACGAAAAGAAAGGGCAAATAAGCATGGGCGATTACAAACATTTAGAGCAGGCCGATAAGGATCATGTGCTCCACCCGTTTACGGTGTTAAAAGATTATGCTGAAGGAAAAACAGGCAATCCGCGTATCGTCACCGGCGGTAAGGGTATTCGTATTCATGACCAGAACGGTAATGAGCTTATTGATGCGTTCGCCGGACTCTATTGTATGAATATCGGTTATGGCCGCGAAGAAGTGGCCGAAGCCATTTACGCGCAAGCCAAACAGCTTGCCTATTGCCACACTTATGCACAGCAGTCCAATGAGCCGCTGATTCGTCTTTCCGAACGTTTGTGTAAAATGGCACCTGGTAATATGGAGCGAGTCTTTTACGGGATGTCCGGATCGGATGCCAATGAAACGCAAGTCAAACTGGTCTGGTATTATCACAATGTTTTAGGCAAGCCGGAGAAGAAAAAAATTATTGCACGTGAGCGCGGCTATCACGGATCGTCTGTGATTTCAGGCAGTTTGACGGGTTTGCCAATTTATCACACGCTTTTCGATCAACCGACCAAGCCAGTGCTTCATACCGGATCGCCGCATTATTACTGGAATGCGAAAGACGGCGAGAGCGAGCAGGCTTTTTCAATGCGCCGTGCCAAGGAGTTTGAAGAACTGATAATAGCCGAAGACCCCGATACGATTGGCGGATTTATTGCCGAGCCTGTGTTAGGGACAGGCGGGATCATTCCTCCCCCAGAAGGATATTGGGAAGCTATACAAGCCGTTTTAAAGAAATACGATATATTGTTGATTGCCGATGAAGTGGTGACAGGCTTTGGACGGACGGGTGAAATGTTCGGCTGTATCAAATACAATATTGAGCCGGATTTGATCACCATTGCCAAAGGATTGACCAGTGCCTATATCCCATTATCGGGCGCAATTATCTCCAAGAAAGTCAGTGATGTATTAAAACAAGGCTCTGATATCGCTGGTATGTTTCCACATGGCTACACATATTCCGGCCATCCGGTCGGGGCGGCGGCGGCCAATGCCGTTCTTGATATTGTCGAAAACGAAGATCTGCCGGGTAATGCGCGTGACAAGGGGGCGTATTTCCAAAAACGCCTGCGCGAGACATTTGCGCAAAAACCACTGGTCGGCGAAGTGCGCGGTGTCGGGCTGATGGCTGCACTGGAATTTGTAGCCGATCGCGGCGCGAAGACACGTTTCGAACCCGCTATGAAGGTTGGCGCCCGTATCTCTAATGCCGCGCTGGAAGAAGGCATTATTGCCCGCGCTATGCCGCATGGTGATATTCTCGGCTTCTCGCCGTCGCTTTGTATCACCAAAGAGGAGATCGATATCGTCATTGAGAAAGCGGAAATTGCGGTGGACCGCGTGACTGAAGAATTAAGCCGTGAGGGCTTACTTGAATGTGCCTAAGTTCATACGAACAGGCCTTAAACACACAGAGAAAGTCTAAATATTATGATTGTACGTAAACTCAAAGATATTATCGGCACTGAACGTGATGTCGATACCGAAGGCTGGAATAGCCGCCGCCTGATTTTAAGAGACGATAAGATGGGGTATTCGGTTCACGATACGATTATCAAAGAAGGGGCCGAGCTCAAGATGTGGTACAAGCACCATCTTGAAGCCGTATATCTGACCGAAGGAAAAGGCGAGATCGAGGACCTTAAAACCGGAGAAATACATGATCTTGAAGCCGATACGATTTATGCTTTGGATAAGCATGACCAGCATGTTTTGCGGGCGAATAAGGGCACACATATGCGGATGGTTTGCGTGTTTAATCCACCTGTCACAGGGCAGGAAGTGCATGATCAAGATGGTGCATATCTTCCTGATAAAAAGTAAGATGGTTCTGCAGGCTGTAGCTTATGGTGAAACGCGGCCTCTGGAGCCAAATGAAAGTCCGGCACAACGCCGCAAAAATCGCCGGGTGCAAATTATTCTGCGATGATTTATTAAGCAGAAACACCGCGATATTAACGACACAGCGCTTCCATGTTTAGGAATATCATAGATATTTTGCGCCTGCTTTTGAACAAAAGCGGGTTTTATGCGTATGTTTTTATTAGGAATTTGTTGAGAAGAAGGAAATCATGATCAAAATAATACCGAGCTGGCATCCTGTTTTTGTCCATTGTATCCTCCTTTTGGGGGCTGATTATGTGGTGTCCGCGTGCAGATTTATGCAAAAGACGTTCAAGCCGGAAGATAAGAAATGTAAAGTTGCCACTTACCTCAACCGATTACGCGCTGTAAGGGAAATTATGGATCACATCTGCGGCGTTAAACATCGGCGTGCCTTTAACCAAAGGCATTTAGGAGGTTTGTCATGGTGATGGCAATCGCCACATTTTCAAGTTTAGCCTTAATGTTCATGACTGTTTGTATCCATTACTATGGCCTGCGGTATATTGCCGGATTAGCCAAGCGCTGGGATACCTCTAAGCATATCGTACCATTAATTATCATGTTCAGCATTGCTCTTTTGCATTTACTGGAAATCGCAATGTATGCCGGCATTTTCTATCTGTTGAACACCAATACTGATCTCGGTACTTTTACCGAAAAGTTCAAGCCTGTATGGCGCGATTATCTTTATTTTTCCGGCGCAAACTACACCACACTCGGCATGAGTGATTTTTATCCCAAAGGGCATTTCAAGATTTTTTCACTGACCGAAGCGCTGGCCGGATTTATGATGCTGACGTGGTCGGCCACTTTTTTCTATTCAACGGCAGGACAGTTTTTAAACAAAAAAGGAGATAGCTAGTGAAGCGGTCTTATAGGCATTTCTGATGATGATCTTAAGTCTCCGGTTTTTGCACAGCAAGCGCCAGAGGCACAAAGTTTAAAGCCCGTTAAGGCAGGGCATGTCTGCATGGTCCAATGATACGGCCTTTGATAAGCCTGCTCCCACATAAAAAAAACTAGAACGAGGCGGTCAGGGACAGGAATGCCTGCCGTTTCTTGCTTGGAGCAGATGTTTCCTGTACGTCTGTTTCCTGAATTTCCTGTGCGGATAGAGGGGTGGACGCAGCCGGTGTCAGGCTGGATAGTACAGCAGCATCCGAACAGGAAATGATTGCTGTCCTTAACGGATTTAGCGCTAAAGCCAAAAGTGTAAAAGTACCCAAAACCTTCGTTCTGGGTATTTCCTCTCTGAGCCTGACCACCTTTGCCGTATGCGCAGGTTTTGATTTTTTAGGCGGAACAGCTATCCATGAGGGCGTCGCCCGGCCCGACACCGTACACAGATACCGTTATCAGGATCTTTTAACAGGACTGTTAGCAAAATCCGAGTAAAGAAAGAGGGATGAACCTCTTATTTATAGCGCGCCATTGATGATAAGGAAGCGACACCCGTTAGGCTGAGAAAACTGACTAAAAATCATTGTAAATTAAGACAGTAGTTGTTGAAAATTTAACGCTGCATAGGCCGCCTGTGTGCAATGTAACCTTTCGTACAAAGATTACATAAACTCAGTCCAAAAATTACTTTTTAATGAAAAAATTGGAACTGCTACGCTCATAAAAGAGTTTGCTAAATCACTGATAGAAAGGTTTAGCAAATGAGATCTACAAAAATTGAAGAAAAAGATATTGACGAAGCCCTGGATGAATCATTTCCGGCCAGTGATCCGCCTGCGTGGACGCCTGGGGAAACGAAAATAAAAGAGGGCAGTCGCCCGGCGCAAAACCAAGATGATCAGCCGGGTGATGAACATGAGATGGTTCCCCGTCCGCAATCTTTCATGGAAAATTACAAAGCGGCTGGAAAGCTAAAAGATAAAGTCGCCTTAATAAGCGGTGGCGATAGCGGCATTGGCCGCGCTATTTCGATTGGCTATGCCAAGGAAGGTGCCGATGTAGCCTTTATTTATCTTAATGAAGATAAGGACGCGCAAGAAACGATTAAGCATATCGAGGCGGAGGGGCGCAAGGCCGTAGCAATCAAAGGTGATATCGGGAAAAAAGATTTTTGCACAAAAGCCGTTGAGAAAGCCGTTAAGGAATTAGGCGGCTTACATATTCTTGTTAACAATGCTGCTGAACAACATGTTCAGGAAAAACTGGAAGATATTAGTGAAGAACAATTGCGCCGCACCTTTGATACTAATTTTTTCGGCTTGTTCTTTTTAACACAAGCGGCGCTTAAATATCTTAAGGAAGATGATTGCATCATTAATACAGCCTCTATTGTCGCTTACCGCGGTAAGGAAGTATTAATGGACTATGCGGCTACCAAAGGCGCGATTGTTGGTTTGACACGTTCATTAGCTTCCAATTTGACCGCTCAGAAGATCCGTGTGAATGCAGTCGCGCCCGGGCCGATATGGACCCCGCTTATTCCTGCATCCTTTGAAGAGGATCAGGTGAAGCAATTTGGCAAAAGTTCACCGATGGGACGTGCCGGACAGCCCGATGAAGTAGCGCCCAGTTACATTTTCTTGGCCTCGCAAGATGCAAGCTATATTACCGGACAGGTTATTCACCCCAATGGGGGAACAATCATCGGAGGATAATATGGATTTGTCTTTCACCTTACAAACTCTCTCATGGCCGGATGCAGTTTTAAAAGTGTTGCTCTCTTTGGCTTTCGGATTTTTAACACAACCTCTTTTTGATGAAAAAGATAAAATGGAGAGTGAAACATGAGTATTTGGAAACTATCCCCCGTGGCGCGCGAAGACGATCCGCATTGGAAAGGGTACCAATATAAACGCCCTTTGCTTGTAGAAGCAGAGGAAAAGAGCGACGCGCGCTTGAAAGCAACGCGCTGGTATAAAGAAAAGTTTCAGGGCGATGCAGATAAGAAAATAGAGCAATTTTACCGCAGTGCATTTAGTGATGAAAAACTATATGAAGTCGTGCGCTTGTTGCCTGAAAGCGTAGAAGATGAAGCTAATAAATTTCCGATAGTGAAATAAAATGTGGTTTGAAAGCTGGGATTCAATAATAAATATAGTCGTGACCGGCGCAGTTTGTTTTGCCGGCCTTGTGATTTTATTGCGTATATCTGGTAAACGAACACTCGCTAAAATGAATGCTTTTGATTTTGTTTTGACGATTACTATCGGGTCTGCGCTTGCTACAACCATAACCTCAAAAGACACCAGCATAGCAGACGGCATGGCGGCTCTAGCTATTTTAATTTTTATGCAATTTATTATTGCCTGGTTGGAGGTGAGATCTGAAAATTTCCAACAACTTATTAAATCTACTCCTTCTGTTTTATTTTATGAGGATGATTATCAAACCCGTACAATGCGCAAAGAACGCATGACAAAAGTAGAAGTCTTGGCCGCTATGCGCTTTCATGGTTATTCTGACCCCTCACAAGTGCATTTGGTTTTATTGGAAACAGACGGGCGTTTGAGCGTTATTCCCAAAAGTCAGAGGGAGGAAAGAGAGTACGGAACCTTAGAACCGGTTCAATCTTTCAAACCGGGAGAGGTTCCGTGATAATAAGAGCTTTTATCATCATGTGCGCTGTTCTGATTGTCACGGGTTGTGATGATTATCCCAAGGATGCGAAAAACACGCTTGAAAGTATAAAAAAAAGCCAAATTATACGTGTTGGTGTCATTGAGCATAAGCCATGGGCTTATAAAAATGGTTCTAACCCTTACGGCATTGAAATTGATATTGCCTCGAATTTTGCACAAAGCCTAGAGGTACAACCACACTGGGAATTTCTATCCGAAGCGCAAGCTATAGAAAAACTTAAACATCATAATCTTGACCTTGTAATAGGAGGATTAACACAAGGCAGCCCACGAAAAAAAGAGGTTGGCTTCACAAGGCCTTATCTGAAAACAGGTGATCAGAAAAATAAGCATCATGTCATGGCTGCCCCTCGAGGTGAAAACCGGTTTATTACGACACTGGAAAAATTTTTAAAAGCGCGTAAGTCTGAAATAGAAAAAATCTATGAAGAGGAGCAAGCTAAATGAAACTTGCTCCGCAATATGAATTCAGCGAGCAGCAGAATAAGGCTCTGCATAAGGCACGCATCCTTGAACATCTAACAATAGCTTACCTGATCAGTGTGATTGCTTTGATGTATATAGTGATGGGTTCTTCTCAAGCAATGAAGACTGCATGGATTGAGGATTGTTTGAGCCTTATACCGCCTGTTTGCTTTTTACTCAGCACTCATATTTGCTGGCGAAAACCAACTGAACATTATCCGTATGGTTTTCACCGTGTGGTGTCCATTATGTATCTTTGTTCGGCGCTCGCCCTTCTTCTCATGGGTGCGTATTTGCTGATTGATGCTCTTATAAAGCTTGGTACGCAAGAGCACCCGACCATCGGCTTACAAGAATACTTTGGATACGATATTTGGCTGGGCTGGTGGATGATCCTTGTGTTGCTTTGGGGGGTTTTTCCGCCTGTGTTCTTAGGACGCGCCAAAATCAAGCACGCCCGCACTCTCAATGATAAAACTCTTTATACGGGCGGTAAAATGAACAAGGCGGATTGGATGACAGCAGCGGCGGCTATAGGCGGTGTTCTCGGCATTGGTATGGGATGGTGGTGGGCGGATGCAGTGGCCGCGGCTTTTATATCATTTGACATCCTTAGAGATGGTTGGAGCCAAACAAAAGACGCTATAACAGGATTGATAAATCGCGTGCCTACATCGGTTGATAACGGGTATCTAGATTTACCCGAAAGGGTCGAAAAAAAGCTTTTAGGATATGCGTGGATAGAGCAAGCAAAAGTTAGACTTTATGAGCATGGACATCTTATTTTTGGAGAAGGGTTCATAAAAACGCACAATAATGCGCCAGTTTCCCCGCAAGAGTTGCGCAAGGCTATGACAAACGTACGCAATCTTGATTGGCGGTTGCAGGGGTTCTCTCTTACAGTCGATCCGCAGGAGGAGATAGAAGACCATAAAAAGGAAAATTGATAGACTGCTTTATAGAAAGCACAAAAAACAAATCTGTGATAAATAAATATAGCGATCCTGGTTATTTCCTTAATAACGAGACCAAGCGGATAGAGGATATTTAAGTGGTTATGCTAAAAAATAATCTCTTAGCTGCTGCAGGAAACCAATATGTGGATATCTTGTTGTCCATATATTTTTGTATAAAGTGTAAGCAACAAAGGAATGGATATGACCCAAACACTTAAAGATAAAACCGTTTTCATCACTGGAGGAAGCCGCGGAATTGGTCTTGCCATTGCCTTAAGGGCTGCCGCAGACGGGGCTAATGTGGTGATTGCCGCTAAAACGGATGAACCTCATCCCAGTTTACCTGGCACCATCCATACGGCCGTTGAACAGATTGAGGCGGCTGGTGGAAAAGGCCTGGCAGTTAAAATGGATATCCGGCAGGAAGAGCAGGTGGAAATTGCGATGACCCAAGCCGTTGAGAGGTTTGGCGGGATCGATATTCTTGTGAACAATGCGAGTGCCATTTTTCTTGCGGATACGCTTGAGACCCCTATGAAACGATATGATTTAATGCATCAAGTGAATGCCAGGGGTACTTTTCTGGCCTGTCAAAAGGCGGTTCCTTACCTCAAAAAATCTGATAATCCCCATATCCTGACCTTATCCCCACCTATAAACCTGAAGGCAAAATGGTTTAAGAATCATTGTGCCTATACCATGTCGAAATTCGGTATGAGCATGTGTATGCTTGGCATGGCAGAAGAATTTCGTATAGATGGCATCGCTTGTAATTCTTTATGGCCGAAAACGCTTATTTATACAGCGGCGATGAAAATGGTTGGCAATATCAAGCCTGAAAATTGCCGTGATGAAAGCATTGTCGCGGCGGCGGCGCACGTCATCCTGACTAGCGATTCCACAAAAAATAGCGGAAATTTTTATATTGATGAAGATGTGCTGGAAACTGCAGGCGTCAGTGATTTCTCCTCTTATAGTATTGAGCCCGGCAAGCCCCTTATAACAGACTTGTATCTGGATGATTAAATGACCGCGTAGCCTGCATTGCCTATAAATTTTCAGTCGGTCATTAAGGATATTTAGGCTTAGGTCGTTCTGTAGGAGAGGTTTTTAAGGATTTATCATCAATTTTTTCTATAAAGCCTATTGGAATTATAAATTGGATTAATATTTTAATGCAGTTAAATTTGTAAAAACACTTAAAATGATAACAGGCGCAATGAATATTGAAAAAGGGAAAGAATATGAACAAAGCAAGTGGATGTCCTGTAGCCGGAAATGGCGACAAGAGCGAAATTAAACGCGGACGGAGCAATAAAGACTGGTGGCCGGACATGCTTCATATCGGGGTGTTGCATCAGCATAGCGACCAATCCATTCCCTTTGATAAAGAATTTAATTATGTCGAGGCGTTTAAGTCGCTGGATTTAGATGCTGTGAAGAATGACATATATGCTCTTATGAAAGATTCCCAAGCATGGTGGCCTGCGGATTATGGGCATTATGGTCCTCTTTTTATTCGTATGGCCTGGCATAGT
This sequence comes from uncultured Micavibrio sp., assembly GCA_965216405.1. Taxonomy (GTDB): domain Bacteria; phylum Pseudomonadota; class Alphaproteobacteria; order Micavibrionales; family Micavibrionaceae. The sequence goes on from OZ244161.1 coordinate 1,455,546, forward strand.
GCAGGCACATACCGTACCGGGGATGGCCGCGGCGGCGCGGGTTCCGGATCACAACGTTTTGCTCCTCTGAACAGTTGGCCGGATAATGCCAATCTTGATAAAGCCCGTATGCTGCTCTGGCCGGTAAAACAAAAATACGGGTGTAAGCTTTCCTGGGCCGACCTTATGGTTCTGGCTGGAAATTGCGCTTTGGAAGATATGGGGTTGAAAACTTTTGGCTTTGCCGGCGGCCGTGAAGATGTTTTCGAACCTGAAGAAGATATTTATTGGGGAAGCGAAGAAGAATGGCTTGCGACCAGTGAAAAGCCGCATAGCCGTTACCTTGAGGACCGGGAATTGGTTAATCCGCTTGCGGCGGTACAAATGGGTCTTATCTATGTTAATCCGGAAGGGCCGGACGGGAACCCCGATCCATTGGCTTCAGCGCGCGATATTCGTGAGACCTTTGAACGTATGGCCATGAATGATGAAGAGACCGTCGCGCTTGTCGCTGGCGGGCATACTTTTGGTAAATGTCATGGAGCGGGGGATGCCTCCCACGTGGGGGTAGAACCTGAAGGAGCGAGTATCGTGGATCAGGGACTGGGATGGAAAAGCACTTATGAAACCGGTGTAGGGGTAAATGCGATTACAAGCGGCATTGAAGGAGCATGGACACCCAATCCTGTTAAATGGGATATGGGCTATTTCGATGTTCTTTTCGGATATGACTGGGAGTTAGGCAAAAGTCCTGCTGGGGCGCATCAATGGCATGCTAAAGGTTTGAAAGAACAAGATCATGCTCCCTCTGCTGATAATCAGAACAAACATCCGATCATGATGACCACGGCTGATATGGCGCTTAAAATGGATCCGGATTATGAGAAAATTTCGCGGCGCTATCACGAAAATCCTGAAGAATTTGCAGATGCTTTTGCCCGTGCATGGTTTAAGCTGACTCATCGGGATATGGGGCCGCGCAGACGTTATCTGGGAAAAGAAGTCCCTGCTGAGGCGTTAATCTGGCAAGACCCAATTCCTGAGCTAGATCATGAGTTGATAGGCCCCGAGGATATTGCCGGCTTGAAAAAAGCCGTTTTATCTTCCGGCCTGTCTATCTCACAATTGGCCAAAACGGCTTGGGCCGCAGCGTCTTCTTATCGTGATTCTGATAAACGCGGGGGTGCGAATGGAGCGCGTATACGCCTTGCGCCTCAAAAAGACTGGGAAGTAAACGAACCTGAAAATCTAAAAGAGGTTTTGCCCACGCTGGAAAAGATTCAAAGTGATTTTAATAACAGTCAATCAGGCGATAAGGAAATTTCGCTTGCAGACCTTATTGTCCTAGGTGGATGTGTGGCGGTTGAAACAGCGGCGCAGAAGGCAGGCTATGAAATAGCAGTGCCTTTTCATCCGGGACGGATGGATGCAAGTCAGGAACAAACGGATGTGCATTCTTTTGAACCGATGGAGCCAGTGGCTGATGGTTTTCGCAATTATTTAAAACGTAAATATTCCATGACGGCGGAACAATTATTATTGGATAAAGCACAGCTTTTAAGCTTATCAGCTCCGGAAATGACGGTTTTGGTAGGGGGTATGCGCGTATTGGGGACCAATGTCGGGGGCACTGAATATGGTGTTTTTACGCAGCATGTGGGAACCCTAACCAACGATTTCTTTGTTAATTTATTGAATATGAACACAAGGTGGGAAGCTGTTTCTGAAGAGGAGGATTACTTCGAAGGATTTTGCCGTCAATCCGGTACACCGAAATGGAAAGCAACACGCGTTGATCTTGTTTTCGGATCAAATTCGCAGTTGCGGGCTCTTGCCGAAGTTTATGGCGCTGCCGATTCAAAAGAAAAATTTATACGTGATTTCGTGAATGCGTGGGTAAAAGTGATGGATCTTGATCGTTTTGATTTAGATCCACGTTATCAATAAAATGCGGTAGAGGTTTAACAATTAAAGCACCGCGATCAATTTATTGTCCAGCCTTTTAAGGAAGGCTGGCTTTTTATATTATTTTTCCATGCCAAAAATCATATTATTATTTGCTTGATTTATAGAGAAGAAAGATAAAATATTGGGCGAAGGGGCTTATTCTTTTTCGAGAGCCTGCGCCAGTTTGTTATGCTTGCTTTGATAATATAAAGCGGCTTCGTCTAGTTGCATATGAAGATACTGTCTTTGTGATTGTTTTTCTTTATTAGCAATTGTTTTGTCTTTCTGCTCTTTTCCCTCGCTGTCTTCATTCATGCTGACAAGGGCTTTATAAATCGCATTGGTTTCATAGATTGTAATATCATCCTGATCATTATGACCGTCACCATCTTCGAACTCGCCCGCTTCCTGCATATCAAAGAGGAGAATATCAAGCCCGAAGGTCTCTGCAAGTTGTTCGACGCTTAAATCCACCCGCTCTCTGAGCGAATATGGGAGGCCAGTTCCTGCAGCTTAATAATAATATTTTTCTTGATAACTTCATCAATGTTACCGTCACCATAGAAAACGTCTTTGATATTATTATCCGTTGTCGCAAGAGAGGAATCAATTAAGCCTTGGCTCCCGTAGCGGAAAAGATTTCCGTTACGTATTTCATTAAGGAAATCACGAATATAATATTGCAGTCCGCCTTGAGATGTTTTGTAGTCTGTAGAGGTGCTATCAGTTGTATCTGGTGTAAAATTCTCTGCTGGATCCGCGCGCAATTCAGGAACGATTTCAGGAATTAATGAAATCGTAAATGTTTCATCATACGTCAGCAGCCCATCACTTGCGCGTAAAGTAACTGTATAGGTTGAAGGATCAATGCCGAATAAGCGTGCTGCATTGGTGGTCAGAATATTGCCGTTCGTAATGGAGAAAATCGGATCGCCGGACAGGATTGTATAGGTAAAATTGGTATTATCCACATCATAGGCCTGGATTGGGCCGACATTCCAGTGAGAAATTCCTTCGGGAAACCATTGTGGCGTAATGGTCATATCGTGCGGTGCATCATTCACAGGTGTCACATCAAAGGTGATGGTATTCGGCACAGGATCTGTATCAACACCATTATTGGCCGTGCCGCCATCGTCTTTGACCTGAAAGGTAAAGCCGGTATAGCCGAGACCATAATCGTTGGCATCTGGCATAAACGTAAGATTGGGTATATCGGCCAGAGCAATTTCCTGTCCTGCTGTCACGTTCACACCTGAAAGCTGTAATGTTCCTTGTGGCGGCAAGGCTGTAATAATAACGGATTGGAAGTTATTCGGTATGGTGTCATCCGGGTCGCTAAAACCGAAATCTGCAGCGTTAAAGGTATAAGGTGTGTCCTCGGCAGTGGTCAGCGTATTGTCTGTTCCATAAGGAGCATCGTTCACAGGAGTGATTGAAATGTTGAAAGTACTTGCCCCGATATTAGTGGTGGCATCATTTATTTCAAAATCAAAACTGTCAGTGGTTGTTTCAGTGCTGTCATGGACGTAGACCACGCGGTTATTATCCAGATCATCTTGGGTGAAAGTTGTAATCGCAATACCGGGGTTGCCTGCTAATTCCAACTGCCCGTTCACTAGAGGATTGGTGATGGTGTAAATAATATCACTGGCGGCGGTATCAACATCACTGCTGGATAACATGGACGTGGTCAGAGTTTCTGTGTGGCCCTCAAAAGTGGCCATACCGTTATTGACATCCAGAACAGGCGCGTCATCAACCGCGATTACATCAAAAGTAATCGTATTCGGTGACTGGTCAGTATTAACACCACCATTGGCTGTACCGCCATCATCCTTAACCTGAAAGGTAAAATCTGTATAACCTGTACCATTATCATTTAAGGAGGGCGTAAAAGTGAGGGTCGGGATATCGACCAGTAAAATCTCTTGTCCTGCTGTGACGGCTACACCTGATAATTCAAGAATGCCATCGGCGGGCAGGGTTGTAATAATGACAGACTGCAATGCATTCGGTGCAGCGATATCATCAGGATCATTAAAGCCGAAATCAGTCGCATTAAAGGTATAAGGGATATCTTCAAGCGTGGTAAGGGTGTTATCCGTGCCTGCAGGTTCATCGTTCACGGATGTGACATCAATCGTCATGGTGTTCGATGTCGGATCAAGATCAACACCGCCATTCACTAGGCCGCCGTCATCGCGCACTTGAAAGTCAAAGTCGGCATAACCTGTCCCATATTCATTAGGAAGCGGCGTAAATCTTAAGTTTGCTATATCTGTTGCGGCAATTTCCTGTCCTGCGGTGACCGCTACACCGGATAGGTAGAGAGTGCCCGTGGTGGGCAATGTATTGATAATAACGGATTGAAGATTATTCGGACTACTCACATCATCGGGATCGGTAAAGCCAAAGTCTGCCGCGCTGAAATTGTAATCTGTGTCTTCTAAGGTTGTTACCGTATTGTCAGTGCCTTCCGGTGCATCATTGATCGGTGTAATGTCGATTGTGATCGCATTTGGTATGATATCTGTATCAATACCGCCAAAGGCTGTTCCCCCATCATCCTTGACCTGGAAGGTGAAGTTATCTGCAGCATTGCCTGCCAGATTAAGCGGCGGGATATAAAGTAAGTTCGGGATGTCGACTAGCGCGATTTCCTGTCCTGCTGTCACAGCCGCACCGGATAATTCGAGAGTGCCGTTTGCAGGCAGGGTGCCGATGATAACCGATTGGAAATTATTTGACGGATTGTCGGCAGGATCGCTGTAGCCGAAATCTGCCGCTGTAAAGCCGAGCGCTGTATCTTCCAGTGTTGTCAGCGTGTTATCTGTGCCTAAAGGCGCATCATTCACTTGCGTGACATCAAAGGTGATCGTATTGGGTGACTGGTCGGTATCAACGCCGCCATTTGCTGTCCCACCATCATCTTTCACCTGAAAGGTAAACTCTGTATAGCCGGAGCCATATTCATTCAAGCTTGGCGTAAAGGTAAGGTTCGGAATATCGGCAAGGGCAATTTCCTGACCCGCTGTGATGGCAACCCCCGAGAGTTCAAGAAGTCCATCCGTAGGCAAAGTCGTAATAATAACTGATCCAAGACTATCCGGAGTGCTCAGATCATCAGGATCGCTAAAGCCGAAATCACCAGCGTTAAAGTTGTAGGGTGTATCTTCAAGAGTCGTGAGCGTGTTATCCGCGCCAACAGGTTCATCATTCACAGACGTGATATCAATTGTCATGGTGTTCGGTATCGGATCAAGGTCAATACCGCCATTGGCTGTGCCGCCGTCATCGCGCACTTGAAAGTTAAAGTCAGCGTAGCTGGCACCATGTTCATTCGGAACTGGCGTGAAGGTTAGGTTCGCAATATCTGAAGCCACAATTTCCTGTCCGGTCGTCACGGCCACGCCTGAGAGGAAGAGGGTACCATTTGTCGGCAGCGTATTGATAATGAGGGATTGTAAATTATTCGGGCTGGTGCTATCGGCAGGATCGCTAAAGCCAAAGTCTGCAGCGCTAAAAGTATAATCCATATCTTCGAGCGTCGTGACAGTGTTGTCTGTTCCTTCCGGACCATCGTTTACAGACGTGACATCAAAAGTAATTGTATTCGGTGATTGGTCCGTATTTTCACCGCCATTGGCTGTCCCCCCATCGTCTTTCACCTGAAAGGTAAAGTCTGTATAGCCGGTGCCATATTCATTGGCCGCAGGGGTGAAGGACAGGTTGGGAATATTCGTAAGGGCAATTTCTTGCCCTGCCGTGATGGCAACACCGGATAATTCCAGAACACCATCAGACGGCAGTGTTGTGATTATAATTGATTGCAGATTATTCGCAGGCGTATCATCAGGATCGGTAAAGCCGAAGTCCGCTGCGTTAAAGTTGTAGGGTGTATCTTCCAGTGTTGTAAGTGTGTTATCAGCCCCGAGAGGTTCATCATTCACGGAGGTAACATCAATTGTCATGGTATTTGGCGTTGGGTCCAGATCGACTCCGCCAAAGGCTGTGCCGCCATCATCGCGCACCTGGAAGGTAAAATCAGCGTACCCGGTGCCGTTTTCATTGGCCACAGGTCTAAAGGTCAAATTGGCAAGATTGGCCGCAGAAATTTCTTGTCCAGCCGTCACGGCCACGCCTGAAAGTAACAACGTACCGTTTGCGGGTAGTGTGTTAAAGATAACGGATTGTAGATTGTTCGGGCTGCTTACATCATCAGGATCGGTAAAGCCGAAGTCTGCTGCGCTAAAAGTGTAATCTGTATCTTCTAAGGTTGTTACCGTATTGTTGGTGCCTTCCGGCGCGTCATTGATCGGTGTAATGTCAATTGTTATTGCATTTGGTGTAATGTCTGTATCAATGCCGCCATCAGCTGTGCCGCCATCATCTTTCACTTGGAAGGTGAAATTATCGACCGCATTGCCTGCCAGATTGAGCGGCGGAACATACAGTAAGTTCGGGATATCCGCAGCCGCAATTTCCTGTCCGGTTGTGACTGCCGTGCCTAAGAGTTCAAGAACACCATTGGCAGGAATAGTTGTAATGATTACAGACTGGAGGATGTCAGATGGACTGTCAAACGGGTCACTAAAACCGAAGTCCGCAGCCGTAAAACCAAGCGGGGAATCTTCGAGGGTTGTCAGGGTATTATCTGTCCCTTCCGGCGCATCATTGACAGGTGTCACATCAAAAGTAATTGTATTGGACGATTGGTCTGTGTTTTCGCCGCCATTGGCAGTACCGCCATCATCTTTCACTTGGAAGGTAAAGTCGGCATAGCCATTGCCAAAGTCGTTGGCCGCGGGGGTAAATGTCAGGTTCGGGATATCCGCAGCCGCAATTTCCTGTCCGGCTGTCACGGCAGTGCCTGATAACTCAAGCAATCCATTTACAGGAAGGGATGCAATAATAACAGACTGAAGAGTATTTGGGCTTAAATTATCATTCGGGTCCGTAAATCCAAAGTCGGAAGCAGCAAAATTATAAGAAGTATCTTCAAGGGTCGTGAGTGTATTATCCGTGCCGACAGGTTCATCATTTACGGAGGTCACGTCAATCGTCATCGTATTCGGCGATTGGTCTGTGTTTTCGCCGCCATTGGCAGTACCGCCATCATCACGCACCTGGAAGGTAAAATCTGCGTAACCAGCCCCATGTTCATCGGCAGCGGGAGTAAAGGTAAGGTTCGGAATATTGGCAAGAGAAATAGTTTGTCCTGCTGTGACAGCTGCTCCCGATAATCTTAATATGCCATTTGTTGGCAAGGTGGTAATGACAAGAGACTGAAAATTATTCGCCGAACTATCATTTGGATCTGTGAAGCCAAAATCGGCAGCGGTAAAGCTAAGGGGTGTATCTTCCAGAGTGGTAACGGTGTTATCTGCTCCTTCCGGCGCATCATTTACTTGCGTGACGTTAAAGGTAATCATATTCGGAGACTGGTCTGTGTCTACTCCGCCATCAGCGGTGCCGCCGTCATCTTTCACCTGGAAAGTAAAGTCTGTATAACCTGTTCCATATTCATTGGCCGCCGGCGTAAATGTCAGATTGGAAATATTTGCTAAAGAAATTTCCTGTCCTGCGGTGACAGCTGTCCCGGATAATTCAAGAATACCATCGACAGGCAGAGTGGTAATTATAACCGCTTGTAAAGCATCAGAGGGTGTGTCAATAGGATCGGTAAAGCCGAAGTCTGCAGCATTAAAGCTATAAGGAGTATCTTCCAGCGTGTTAAGCGTATTATCAGTCCCTGCAGGTTCATCATTGACCGGCGTGACATCGATGGTCATCGTATTTTGTATTGTATCAAGGTCAACGCCACCATTTGCCGTACCGCCATCGTCACGAACCTGGAAGGTAAAGTCAGCGTAGCTAGTACCGTTATCATTCGCAAGCGGTGTGAAAGTAAGGCTTGGAATGTCTGCAACGGCAATTTCCTGTCCTGCTGTAACAGCTATCCCTGAAAGAAAAAGGGTTCCTGTTGTAGGTAGGCTATTAATAATAACCGATTGAAGATTATTCGGGCTTGCACTGTCGTTCGGATCGGTAAAGCCGAAGTCTGCAGCATTAAAGGCGTAGTCCGTATCTTCAAGTGTTGTTACTGTCGTATCTGTTCCTTCAGGCGCATCATTGACCGATGTGACATCAATGGTCATGGTGTTTGTTGTTGTATCTAAATCGACTCCGCCATTGGCCGTGCCGCCATCGTCGCGGACCTGGAAGGTAAAGCCTGCATAACCTGTGCCGTATTCATTTAAATCAGGAGTAAATGTCAGGTTAGAAATATTTGCTAATGATATTTCCTGCCCTGCAGTGACAGCGGTCCCTGATAACTCCAGAATCCCGTTTACGGGCAGTGTGGTTATTATAAGCGATTGTAAATTATCCGCCGGCGTGTCGTTTGGATCTGTGAATCCAAAATCACTTGCAGCAAAGCTAAGCGGTGTATCTTCCAGAGCGGTCAGCGTATTATCAGTCCCTTCGGGCGCATCATTCACTTCTGTTACGTCAATGGTTATGGTGTTTGGTGTGGTATCAGTATCAATCCCGCCATTGGCTGTGCCGCCATCATCTTTCACTTGGAAGGTGAAGGCAGTATAGCCGACACCAAACTCATTCGCGGTCGGCGTAAAGGTTAAATTCGGAAGGTCGGCCAGTGCAATTTCCTGACCGGTTGTGACAGCTATACCCGATAATTCAAGAATGCCGTCTACGGGAAGGGTTGTAAGAATCACCGATTGGAAATTATTATCTGCAGGAAGATCGTCTCCATCACTAAAGCCGAAATCCACAGCAGAAAATGCCAAGGGCGTATCTTCGAGTGTGGATAAGGTGTTGTCGGTTCCATGGGGCGCACTGTTGATAGGATCCACATCAAAAGTAATTGTATTTGACGTGAGGTCTAGGTCTGCGCCGCCATTGGCTGTACCACCATCATCGCGCACCTGAAAGGTGAAATCGGTATAACCAATACCGTTTTCGTTAAAGGCCGGTGTAAAGGTAAGGTTCGGAATATCGGCCAAGGCGATTTCCTGTCCGGCCGTCACCGCCGTCCCGGATAATTCCAGAGTGCCACTGAGAGGCAGCGTTGTGATAATGACAGACTGAAGGCTATCGGGTCCGGCGCTGTCTATAGGATCGGTAAAGCCAAAGTCCGTATCGGCGAATGTGTAGACGTGGTTTTCCAACATCGTTAGCGTATTATCCGTCCCAGCCGGTGCGTCATTTACAGAAACCACATCAATGGTCATGGTATTCGCGGTCTGATCTGTATCTACCCCCGTATTGGCGGTACCGCCGTCATCTTTCACCTGAAAGGTAAAGGACGTATAGCCTGCGCCGTATTCATCCGCTGTAGGGTTAAAGCTTAAGTTCGGGATATCGGCAAGGGCGATTTCCTGTCCGGTGGTGACCGCGACCCCGGATAATTCAAGCACGCCATTGGTAGGCAGTATGGTAATGATAACAGATTGAAAATTATTTGATGGCGTATCATTTGGATCGCTGAAACCAAAGTCGGCGGCCGTAAAACCGAGCGGTGTATCTTCGAATGTACTCAGCGTATTGTCAGCCCCAACCGGTTCGTCATTAACAGGAGTAACAGAAATATTAAATGTGGCCGAACCGATATTGGTGGTGGCATCGTTAATTTCAAAATCAAAACTGTCACTGGTAGTTTCGGTACTGTCATGAATGTAGACCACGCGGTCATTATCCAGATCGTCCTGTGTAAAGCTTGTAATGGCAGTGCCCGGCCCACTGGTAAGTTCTAGTTGTCCATTTACTGGGGCGCTTGTAACAGTGTAAATAATGTCGGCAGGCGCGGTATCAACATCGCTGCTGGAAAGCATGGCTGTTGTCAGTGTTTCTGTGAACCCTTCAAAGGTAGACATGCCGGCATTGGTATCCAGTATTGGTGGATCATCAACAGGCGTAACATCAATGGTCATGGTTTTTGGTGTCGGGTCCGTATCATTCAGCACACCATCATCTTTAACCTGGAAGGTAAAGTCGGTATAAGCTGTCCCATTTGCATTTAAGGGGGGTGTATAAGTCAGGTTGGGAATATCAGCGAGAAGAATTTCCTGCCCGGCGGTCACAGCGGTGCCTGATAATTCAAGTATGCCATCTGCAGGGAGTGTCGTTATAATTACAGACACAAAATTATTCGCCGGCATGTCGCTTGGATCAGTAAAACCAAAATCAGCAGGCGTAAAGCCAAGCGGTGTATCTTCAAGAGTGATCAGTGTATTATCAGTCCCGACCGGTGGATCGTCTACCTGCGGTACATCGAACGTGATTGTATTGGGTGTCGGATCTGTATCTATTCCGCCATCTGCCGTGGTTCCATCATCTTTCACCTGGAAGGTGAAATCAGTGTAGCCTGTTCCATATTCGTCAGGAGCGGGAGTGAAGGTCAGGTTTGGAATATCCGTCAGCGCTATTTCCTGTCCTGCGGTCACAGCAGTGCCCGAAAGCTCAAGAATACCGTCAGCGGGCAATGTCGTAATGATAACAGATTGCAGATTATTGGCAGGTGTATCGTCAGGATCGGTAAAGCCGAAATCAGAAGGATCAAAATTATAAGCAATATCTTCGGGTGTGGTCAGGGTAATGTCTGCCCCGTCCGGCGCATCATTCACAGACGTCACATCAATGGTTATCGTATTTGGTGTGGCATCGAGATCAACGCCGCCATCGGCTGTACCGCCATCATCACGCACCTGGAACGTGAAGTCGGCATAGCTTGCTCCGTTTTCATTCGCAAGCGGTGTAAAGGTCAGATTTGGAATGTCTGCCACGGCAATTTCCTGTCCTGCCGTCACGGCCACGCCTGAGAGGAAGAGGGTTCCTGTAGCGGGAAGGGTATTAATAATAACCGATTGAAAATTATTCGGGCTGGCGCTGTCAGCGGGGTCCGTAAAGCCGAAATCCACGGCGTTGAAAACGTAATCCGTGTCTTCCAATGTTGTAACAGTATTATCTGTGCCTGCCGGTTCATCATTCACGGAAGTCACATCAATTGTCATGGTGTTCGGGCTTTGGTCCGTATCAATTCCGCCGTTCGCTGTGCCGTCATCATCGCGGACCTGGAAGGTAAAATCGGTGTACCCTGTTCCATATTCGTTTAAGGCTGGTGTGAAGCTCAGGTTCGGTATATCGGCACCGGCAATTTCCTGTCCTGTTGTCACCGCTATACCTGATAATTCCAGTATGCCGCTAGCGGGTAGTGCCGTGATAATAACGGATTGGAGATTGTTGGCAGGGCTGTCAGCGGGGTCCGTAAAGCCGAAATCCGCCGCTGTAAATCCAAGTGGAGTATCCTCTAATGTCGTGAGCGTATTGTCTACGCCATCCGGCTCATCATTTACGGAAGTCACATCGATGGTGATTGTATTCGGTGTTGGATCAAGGTCGACGCCGCTGCTACCGGTACCGCCGTCATCGCGGACCTGGAAGGTAAAGTCGGTATAGCTGGCACCATTCTCGTCAGTCACAGGGGTAAATGTGAGGTTTGGAATGTCCGCCACGGCAATTTCCTGTCCTGCCGTTACCGCTACACTGGAAAGTTCCAATATGCCGGTCGCAGGAAGCGTTGTAATAATAACCGATTGAAAATTATTGTCAGCGGGCACGTCATCAATATCATTAAAGCCGAAATCAGCGGCAGAGAAGACTAACGGAGTGTCTTCAAGTGTGGTTAGCGTCGTATCTGTGCCGTGCGGTGCGCTGTTAATCGGTTCTACATCAAAAGTGATCGTATTTGGTGATGCATCCAGATCAATACCACCATCGGCTGTGCCGCCGTCATCACGCACTTGAAACGTGAAGTCGGCATAGCCCACACCGTTTTCATTAAAGACGGGGGTGAAGGTTAAGTTCGGGATATCGGCAAGGGCGATTTCCTGTCCGGCCGTGACGGCAAGGCCCGATAGTTCAAGCACACCATCGGTAGGCAAAGTGGATATGATGACTGATTGCAGGTTATTGGCAACCAGTTCATTCGGATCGGCAAAGCCGAAGTCGGCAGGCGCAAAATTATATACATGACTTTCCAGTATGGTGATGGTGGCGTCCGTCCCATCCGGTTCATCATTTATAGATGTAATATCGATTGTCATTGTATTCGGTGTCTGGTCCGTATCAACACCACCATCGGCTGTGCCGCCGTCATCGCGCACCTGGAAGGTAAAGTCGGCAGCAGCAAGGCCGTTGTTATTGGCAGCCGGTACATAAGAAAAGTTTGGAATATCCGCAGCTGTAATGAATTGGCCTGTGGTAACCGCTACACCGGATAATTCCAAAGCACCGCTAACTGGCAAGGTGCTTATAACAATACCTGCAAGCGCATTTGGTATAATATCATCCGGGTCGGTAAAGCCAAATTCGGATGGATCAAAATTATAAGCCGTGTCTTCTAATGTGGTGACAGTATTATCCGCTCCAAAAGGTTCATCATTCACGGAGGTAACGTCAATCGTTAAAGTATTCGGCGATGCGTCAAGATCAATACCGCCATCGGTTGTACCCCCATCATCGCGCACCTGGAACGTGAAATCGGCATATCCTGCCCCGTTTTCATTCGCCACAGGTGTAAAGGTTAAATTCGGGATATCGGCAAGGGCGATTTCCTGTCCGGCTGTGACCGCAACACCGGATAGTTCCAGAACACCATTAACTGGTAGGGTTGTAATGATAACGGATTGCAGGGCATTCGGGCTGGTGCTGTCGGCAGGATCGGTAAAGCCAAAGTCTGCCGCATTAAATACGTAATCCGTGTCTTCCAATGTCGTAACAGTGGTATCCGTTCCTACCGGTTCGTCATTCACGGAAGTGACGTCAATGGTCATCGTATTCGCACTTTGATCCGTATCGACTCCGCCATTCGCTGTACCCCCATCATCCCGCACCTGGAAGGTGAAATTAGTATAACCGGCACCGTATTCATTTAAGGTGGGGGTAAAGGTCAGGTTCGGAATGTCGGCAAGGTCGATTTCCTGTCCGGCTGTGACAGCGGTACCGGAAAGCTCAAGAATGCCATCGATGGGTAGGGTTGATATAATCACAGACTGCATGATATTCGGGCTGGCGCTGTCATCCGGATCGGTGAAGCCGAAGTCAGCCGCACTAAAAGCTAATGGTGTATCTTCCAGTGTTGTTAAGGTATTGTCGGCACCTTCCGGCGCATCATTTACGGATGTGACATCGAAAGTAATTGTATTTGGGGTTGCATCGAGGTCAATGCCGCCATCGCTGGTGCCACCATCATCCCGTACCTGGAAGGTAAAGTTGGTATAACCTGTGCCATATTCATTTAACCCCGACGTATAGGTCAGGTTCGGAATATCGGCAACGGCAATTTCCTGTCCGGCTGTGACCGCAATGCCGGATAATTCTATAATTCCGTCAGCCGGCAATGTTGTGATGATAACAGATTGCAGATCATTGGCAGGATTGTCATCCACATCTGTTAATCCGAAGTCTGCTGCATTAAAGTTGTAAGGAACATCTTCAAAAGCATTCAAAGTTGTATCTGTTCCATCCGGTTCATCATTAACGGAGGTCACATCAATTGTCATGGTATTTGGCATTGTGTCCAAATCGACTCCGCCATCCGCTGTGCCGCCATCATCACGCACTTCAAAAGTAAAGTCTGCATATCCAGCGCCGTTTTCATTTGGGACTGGTGTAAAGGTCAAATTTGGAATATCAGCAAGAAGAACTTCCTGTCCTGCCGTCACTGCCACACCCGAAAGGAGAAGCGTCCCATTCACGGGCAGCGTGGTAATGACAACGGATTGGAAGTTATTCGGGCTGGCGCTATCGGCTGGATCGGTAAAGCCGAAATCAGCGGCAGCAAAAGTGTAATCCGTGTCTTCCAATGTGGTGACAGTCGTATCCGTTCCTTCAGGGGCATCATTGACAGATGTTACATCGATTGTGACAGTATTTGCTGTTTGATCTGTATCAATACCCCCGTCTGTTATGCCGCCGTCATCTTTTACTTGGAAGGTAAAGTCAGTATAAGAGGCACCATATTCATTTAAAGCCGGTGTAAAGGTCAAATTCGGGATGTCTGCAACCAGAATTTCCTGTCCGGCTGTCACGGCAACCCCAGAGAGTTCTAAAATGCCGTTTGCCGGTAGTGTCGTGATGAATATAGAGTACAGGTTATCCGGCGCATCATTGACATCAGTAAAACCAAAGTCTGCCGCATTAAAAGTCAGGGGTGTGTCTTCAAGTGTGGTGAGGGTAATGTCGGCCCCATCCGGTTCATCATTCACGGAGGTGACATCGATGGTGAGTGTATTCGGAGATGAATCAACATCCAGTCCGCCATTCGCTGTACCCCCATCATCGCGTACCTGGAAGGTAAAATCTGTATATCCAGCGCCATTTTCATTTGGCACTGGTGTAAAAGTCAGATTCGGAATATCCGCTGCAAGAATTTCTTGTCCGGCTGTCACGGCAATACTGGAAAGTTCTAAAACACCATTGGCTGGTAAAGTCGTGATTATCACCGATTGTAAAAGATTATTCGGTGTGTCGTCAGGATCACTGAAACCGAAATCCGCAGCAGAGAATGTATAATCGGTATCTTCTAAAGTGGTGACTGTATTATCGGTACCGTATGGTTCACTGTTAATCGGGTCGACATCAAAAGTAATTGTATTGGGTGTTTGATCCAGATCGATCCCACCGTCTGCTGTACCCCCATCATCGCGTACCTGGAAGGTGAAGTCAGTATAACCAACACCATTTTCATTCGCTGTTGGTGTAAATGTCAGGTTCGGAATGTCAGCTAGCGCAATTTCCTGCCCGGCTGTAACAGCGGTGCCCGAAAGCTCAAGAAGACCATTCATAGGAAGTGATGTTATTAAAACAGATTGCAGGGTATTCGGGCTGGCGCTGTCATCAGGATCGGTAAAACCAAATTCGGCAGCGTTAAAGGTATGGGTATTATTTTCAAGGACAGTTAATGTATTATCGGCACCCTCCGGCGCATCATTCACGGAGGTGACATCAATTGTCATTGTGTTCGGGCTTTGATCGGTATCAATCCCCCCATCTAAGGTGCCGCCGTCATCTTTTACTTGGAAGGTAAAATCTGTGTATCCTGCGCCATATTCATTTAAAGCGGGTGTAAATGTCAGGTTCGGAATATCGGCTACCAGAATTTCTTGTCCTGCCGTCACAGCCGTGCCGGAAAGCTCAAGAATCCCGCTGGCTGGTAAAGTTGTGATAAGGACGGAATAAAGATTATTCGGTGCGTCATTGATATCGGTAAAGCCGAAGTCCGCTGCATTGAAGGTTAGCGGGGTGTCTTCTAATGTCGTTACCGTGTTGTCTGTTCCCGCCGGTTCATCATTGACGGAGGTGACATCTATGGTCATCGTGTTTGTCGTGCTGTCGAGGTCGACACCGCCATCAGCGGTACCGCCGTCATCGCGAACCTGGAAGGTAAAGTCGGCATACCCTGCGCCGTTTTCATTCGCCACCGGCGTAAAGGCTAAATTCGGAATATCAGCTAGCAGAATTTCCTGCCCTGCTGTGACGGCGACACCTGAAAGGAAAAGCGCACCATTGACTGGCAGGGTCGTAATAACAACAGATTGCAGGGTATTCGGGCTGGCGCTGTCATCAGGGTCTGTAAAGCCAAAGTCAGCAGCAGAGAAGATATAATCCGTATCTTCCAAAGTCGTAACGGTCGTATCTGTCCCTTCCGGTTCATCATTCACAGAGGTGACATCAATCGTCATGGTGTTTGGCGTGCTGTCGAGATCAACACCGCCATCCGCTGTGCCACCATCATCACGCACCTGGAAAGTAAAGTCGACGTAGCTGGTACCATATTCATTGGCAGCTGGTATAAATGTTAGGTTTGGAATATCGGCCAGTAGAATTTCCTGTCCGGCTGTGACGGGTACACTGGAAAGTTCAAGCACGCCACTCGGGGGAAGCGACGTTATTATAACGGATTGCAGCGCATTCGGGCTTGCGCTGTCATCAAGATCTGTAAAGCCAAAATCGGCTGCATTAAAAGTCAGAGGAGTGTCTTCAAGCGTTGTTAACGTGTTATCCGTACCATCCGGTTCGTCATTTACGGAGGTAACATCAATCGTCATGGTATTTGGGGTGGCATCAAGATCAATGCCCCCACCAACAGTGCCGCCATCATCACGCACCTGGAAAGTAAAGTCGGTGTAGCCGGTACCATATTCATTGGCAACAGGTGTGAAAGTCAGGTTGGGGATATCGGTAGCCAGAATTTCCTGCCCGGCTGTGACGGCAACACCAGAGAGTAATAAATTTCCTGTAGCTGGAAGCGTTGTAATAATAACCGACTGGAAGTTGTTAGCTATTGTTTCGGCAGGATCTGTAAATCCAAAATCAGCAGCAGAAAAAGTGTAATCCGTATCTTCTAATGTTGTGACGGTATTATCTGTTCCTTCAGGCGCATCATTAATAGGATCAACATCTATTGTAATGGTGTTCGGGCTTTGATCGGTATCAACGCCGCCATTAGCTGTTCCACCATCATCTTTCACCTGAAAGGTGAAATCTGTATAGGCTGTTCCACTTTGACCTGAGGATGGCGAGAAAGTCAGGTTAGGAATGTCCGCAAGTAAAATTTCCTGTCCGGCTGTGACGGGCACGCTAGAGAGTTCAAGAACTCCGTTTGCAGGAAGCGTGGTTATGATAACGGAATTAAAATTATTCGCGGGTGTATCGAAAGGATCGCTAAACCCAAAGTCTGCTGCGGCAAAAGTGTAAGGGGTATCTTCAATTGTTGAAACAGTATTGTCAGTGCCTTCAGGAGCATCATTGGCAGAATCAATATCGAAGGTAATTGTATTTGAGGTTTGGTCTGTATCAACGCCGCTATTTGCTGTCCCTCCATCATCCCGCACCTGAAAATCAAAGGCATCATAAGCTATGCCATTTGCATCCGTGGGGGCAGTATAGACAAGATTTGGAATTTGCGCGGTTGTAATAACCTGCCCAGCCGTCACGGCAACGCTGGAAAGCTCTAAAATTCCATTAACGGGTAAAGTGTTAATAACGATGGCTTGCAAATTGTTAGCCGGACTGTCATTGACATCGGTAAAGCCAAAGTCAGAAGCTGCAAACGTATGGTTCACATCTTCTGTAATAGTAATTGTATTATCTGCACCGGCAGGCTCATCGTTGACCGAGGTAACATCGATGGTCATCGTGTTAGGCGTTTGATCAGTATCAACCCCACCATTGGCGGTGCCGCCATCATCTTTCACCTGAAAGGTAAAGTCGGCATACCCTGCGCCATTTTCATTTGCTGCCGGGGTAAAGGTTAAATTCGGAATATCAGCAAGAAGAATTTCCTGTCCTGCTGTAACCGCGGAGCCTGAGAGCTCAAGTATGCCACTGGCGGGAAGGCTGGTGATAATAACAGAGTTGAAATTGTCCGGTGCATCATTGGCATCACTAAAACCAAAGTCCGTTGCGCTAAAGCTCAAGGGTGTGTCTTCAAGTGTAGTAAGCGTGTTATCCGCGCCCGCAGGCTCATCGTTGACAGAATTCACATCAAAAGTGATCGTATTCGCCACTGGATCGGTATCAACGCCACCATTGGCGGTGCCGCCATCATCTTTCACCTGAAAGGTAAAGTCGGTATACCCTGCGCTATTTTCATTTGCTGCCGGGGTAAAGGTTAAATTCAGAATATCAGCAAGAAGAATTTCCTGTCCTGCTGTAACCGCGGAGCCTGAGAGTTCAAGTATGCCACTGGCGGGAAGGCTGGTAATAATAACAGAATTGAAATTATCCGGTGCATCATTAACATCACTAAAGCCAAAATCAGCGGCGGCAAATGTATAAGGCGTGTCTTCATTTGTTGTTAGCGTAATATCGGTACCGTCTGGCGCATCATTGACGGAATTTACATCAATCGTCATGGTATTCGCGGCTTGATCTGTATCTATTCCGCCACCGACCGTTCCACCGTCATCTTTGACCTGGAAAGTAAAGTCGGTATAACCCGCGCCGTTTTCATTTGCAGTGGGGGTAAAAGTCAGGTTCGGGATATCCGCTGCCAGAATTTCCTGCCCTGCTGTGACGGCAACACTGGAAAGTTCCAGTATTCCATTTGCAGGTATGGTTGTAATAATAACGGAATAAAGGCTATTAGCTGGACTGTCATTCGGATCACTAAAGCCGAAATCCGATACAGCAAAAGTATAGGCTGTATCTTCATTGGTGGTGACTGTGTTGTCTGTGCCAAAAGGTTCACTATTTATAGGTGCGACATCAAAAGTAATGGTGTTGTCTGTCGGATCGGTATCCACACCGCCATTGGCCGTCCCGCCATCGTCTTTTACTTGGAAGGTGAAGTCAGCATAAGCTGTGCCATTTTCATTGGCGGTTGGTGTAAAGGTTAAATTCGGAATGTCTCCGACAAGAATTTCCTGTCCGATAGTCACAGCGCTGCCTGATAACTCAAGCGCTCCATCAGCAGGCAGGCTTGTAATGATAACAGAATAAAAGTTATCAGGGGCGTCATTGACATCGCTAAAACCAAAGTCAGCAGCAGAAAAACTGTAGCTGGTATTTTCAAGCAGGCCGATTGTATTATCTGCCCCGTCCGGTGCATCATTGACGGAAGTAACATCAATTGTCATGGTATTAGGCGTTTGGTCAGTGTCTACACCACCATTGGCGGTGCCGCCATCATCTTTCACCTGAAAGGTAAAGTCTGCATAACCCGTGCCATTTTCATTCGCGGTGGGTGTAAAAGTTAAATTCGGAATGTCACCGACAAGAATTTCCTGTCCGGCTGTGACGGCCACACTGGAGAGTTCTAGCACCCCGTTTGCCGGCAAAGTTGTAATAATAACGGAATAAAAGTTATCAGGTCCGTCATTAATATCACTGAATCCAAAGTCAGCAGCAGAAAAAGTATAAGAGGTATCTTCGCTGGTTGTCACCGTATTATCTGTACCTGCGGGCTCATCATTGACAGGGGTAATATCAAAAGTGATGGTGTTTGCAGCTGTATCCAGATCAACCCCGCCATTTGCCGTCCCGCCATCATCCTGAACGTCAAAAGTAAAGCTGGCATAACCGGTGCCGTTTGCATTCGCCGGGGGGGTGTAACGAAGATAGGTGATATCGGCTTGTGAAATTGTTTGGCCTGCACTGACCGCGCCAGGCGCACTCGCTCCTGCAGCCAGACTTAGGACACCAAGAGCAGGTAGTGTCGCAATACGCACACCTGCTAACGCGTCCGCCGGGCTGTCATCCGGATCAGTAAAGCCGAAATCAGCATCGGTAAAAGAATAAACCCCATCTTCCAACAAACTGAGGGTATTGTCTGCTCCATCCGGCGCGTCATTCACGGAATTGACGTCAATTGTCATGGTATTTGGCGTGGTATCTGTATCAACACCGCCATTCGCCGTCCCGCCATCATCTTTCACCTGAAAGGTAAAGTCCGCATAACCCGTGCCATTTTCATTCGCAACCGGTGTAAAGGTCAGGTTTGGGATATTTGCGAGTGATATTTCCTGTCCTGCTGTAACGGCGGAGCCCGAAAGTTCGAGAACCCCATTAGCGGGTAGGGTTGTAATAATAACGGAATTAAAATTGTCAGGGGCATCATTGATATCGCTAAAACCGAAATCAGCTGCTGAGAAGGTATAGGCCGTATCTTCATTGGTATTTACTGTATTGTCTACCCCTGTAGGGGCATCATTGACGGAATTTACATCAATGTTCATGGTGTTTGGCGTTGAGTCTAGATTGACTCCGCCATTCGCTGTACCGCCATTGTCGCGTACCTGGAAGGTGAAATCGGCGTAACCTGCTCCGTTTTCATTTGCAGTCGGTGTAAAGGTTAGATTTGAGATATTTGCCAGTGATATTTCCTGCCCTGCAGTAACGGCAGAACCAGAAAGTTCTAATGAGCCGTTTGCCGGCAAAGTTGTAATAATAGCGGATTGCAAGCTGTTTGATGGTGTGTCATCCGGATCAGTAAATCCAAAATCTGCAGCAGAGAATGTATAGGGTGTGTCTTCATTCGTTGTGACGGTATTATCAGTTCCTGCAGGAGCTTCGTTTACATTGAGAACATTTATAGTCAGGGTATATTCATCATAAGGATTGCCAACACCGTCATCTGTTGCCCGTACAACAAGGCTAAAACTGTTAGTGCCTTCAAAATCCAGATTGGAATTGTCTGCAATTGTTACTTGTCCATTAATAGGGTTGATTTGAAAGATTCCTAAACCGTTTCCAGATTCAATCGTATAGGTAATAGAATCTCCTTCGGGGTCAAAGGCACTGGCGGTATGGATTAAGGTGCCATTTGTTTCATTTTCATAGATATCAACAGCAGGTGGTGTTGGTCCCAGATCAGGGGGATCATTGACCACAATATTAAACTCATAGGTGTTGCCTGAGACTGTTGTATTTCCGTCTGAAACATTGAAGCCAAAGTTAGCTGATATTGTTGCAGATCCATCATGTTGGAAACGAATAACCCCATAGTTTAAATCTGCCTGTGTGAAAGTATCACTCACACCTAAGGCGACCCCACTGCGTAAGACTGTTCCATTTGTAGCGCTTGTGATCGTATAAACAATTTGGTTGATATTGTTATCAGGATCGACAGTTTTTAAGTTAGTATTGGAAATTTGTTTGGTTCCGCCAGTGTTAACGGAATCTCCTGTATTCGTGACGATAACAGGGGGATCATTGCCACCACCATCACTAAAAGTAACGGTAATATCCTTGACGCCGCTGATAGTGGACGTGCCGTCTGTGACATCAAAATCAAAACCGGCAAAACCGTTAACGGCGCCACTCTGATCAAAACGGATATAGCCGTTATTGATATCGGCTTGTGTAAATGTTGTAACAGTCATACCGAGGTTGGTATTATAAACCGACCCGTTTAGTGTGCTTGTCACGGTATAATCAAGATTGGCTGCAGTGGTATCGACGTCCGAGACCAAAAGCGAGGCGCTTGTTATATTGACAGAGCCGCTTTGTGCCACACTTTGTGGAGTATTTGTAGTGATCGCCGGAGGATCACTCCCGGCATCATCAACAGGAGTAACGTCGAGCCAGAAGGTATCAGAATCCTGATTCCCGCCATCTGTTACGCGATAACTGAAATTTGCAGTTATTGTATCCGTGTCATCATGGACAAAAGTTATGAGGCCATTATCAATATCTTCCTGAGTAAACGTGCCGTTAATACCAACATTCGTGCCGCTTCTTTCTACTGTTCCATTCAGTAAGCCGGTAATCTGGTAAGTTAGTCCGCTGGCGGGCGTGTTTCTGTCAACAGTATATAATTCTGTGTTGCTGATATTTGCCGTTCCGCCTTCTAATACCGTATCGCCGGTATTAAATTGAATGGCAGGCGTATTGGTCCATTTGTAAGCTAGGTAAGAATCGACTGCCCTGATTTGATTATCATCAAGGGCGGTATTCCACGACATAATTTGGCCAATGGCGCCTTCAAATAAATTTGTATTACTATTATTGGTTAAGTTTAACGTACTGGGCTGTACGGTACCGTTTTGTTCGGCGCCTATACCAATTGCGCCTGTATGGTTCGGCTGCGATCCCACTTCGTCCAATTGAATGAAATCGCCACCATTTAAATTAGCTTTGATATAACCAAGACCATCATTTGAATCAAAAACCATGATCACGCGATAGGTCGTGTTGGCCTGAACCGCTCCTAGGTTCATAATTTTAAAACGGTCGGCTCCCCACTCACTACCGGTGTTGTTATAACCGGCGGCATAAATATTTCCATTATCAATGGAAACTTGGTAACCGCGGATACTTCCGCCTTGCTCATAGACAACCTGGAATCCTGAAGTATCCGCTCCTGTTCTAAATACCACAGCAAAAGATTTTTCCGGCCAGGGACCGCTAGCATTAATGCCGGTTTGAGTGCCTATGCCGTAAGTATCGTTATTACCATCAAAGACAAGTCCGCCAATTCCCGTGCCGAAAGCATCAGCTTCATAAGTAGGGCGGCGGCCAGGGGTTGCTTGTGAGGCATCATTGTTGCCGCCAAATTTATCTTCCCAGTTTTGAACGTTTGAACCGCTGGTTGGTTGATCCCCGGCAGAGTAATCACCATCGCCATCAATATCTTGGGCATCAAGGTTTAAAACGCCGTTCGGGATGGCATTAACGGTAGCTTCAAGTGTGGAGGCATCGAGAAGCAGGCGCTTCTCCAAGGGAATCATAAGAGTGCGAAGGGCACTCTTTTGCTTGTTTTTTTTCTTATCTCCGCTCAAAAGATACTCATACCCCTTAGATGTGACTGTAAAAACCAATACGCTTATTATTATTGTCTCAAAAAAATGCTAAAAAATGTCTAAAATTTGCCCAAAAATTAAGAAATTTTTAAAAACCACTTTCTTTGATAAAGATAGAAATTGCTTTGTTAAACAATGAGTTAGCAAGACTTTGCCGTTTTCCTTCCAGACGGACGGTTCCACGGGCAATGAAATCAGGTAATAAATTACTGTTTTCATCTGATTTTATATCAAATTGAACAGGATATACCGTGTAGCGGGGTAAGGGACGAATCTGGCCATCCGGTGCCATTTCAGCTGGCACCGACCCCCCTTGTATGGAGGAAAGCTCAGGCCAGAATAATTCATAGGCCCCTGTCTTTTCAACATGATCCAGCACGACCTCAAAAGTTTGAAAAAGCGAATATTCGGTGTAAAAACGGCCCCGCTGGTTTTTAGAAATATGATCCAGATCTGATTCTTTAACATAGCCGCTAATGATTTTTGTTTTTTCATCTGCCAGTAGCGCCAGCATAAAATTTGTATTCACCCATTGTCCTGGTTTTAAGGAGGAGCCTGTTATTTTAATATTGCCTGAAAAAGGGGCGGTGATATTTAATTGTTTTTCTATATCTAAAAAGCCTGCTAATTCCTGGCGGGCGATATCGATTTCACTGTCAATCATTACCCGTTTTTTGGCAAGATCAGGTGTGGCCTGGCTACTTGCTTTTATATCTTCTAAGTCTTTGATGCGCTGACGGGTTATATTGATGTTATGATTTAAATCTCTGGAGGAAAGCCGGAAAAGAACATCTCCTTTCATAACGTGTTGTCCTTCCTGAATGTTTACGCTTTCAACCATGGCAGGAATTGGCGCATAAAACCTTGTGTAATTTTCCGCATGCATGATAGCGGGGACTTCTACATTCTGACGAACTGGAATAAAAACCAGGAGAAGGGCCAGCACAAATAAAGTAAGGGGGATAAGTCCTCTGGGAGAGAATAGAATTTCATTAAAACGCTCTATCCATATTCTTATTTCTCTTAAAACCGGCAGACCAATAAAGAAGGCAAGTTCAATGATCATCAAGATCAGGCCAAGAGGTTGAAAGAAAAGGTGATAAACCAATATAGCAATACCGAGATATAAGAAAAATCTGTATATGCAGACAGCAAATCCAAAGCCGGCAAGAAATTTTTGTTTGCCTGGCCGTGCCTGTTCCGGTGGAGGATCGTCCCAGCCCCATAAAAATTTATGCAAGCGCCATTTGGCAAAAGCAAAAGAACGGTCTTGTAAATTATCAATGCCAACAAGATCGGAAAACAGATAATACCCATCGAATTTCATCAGCGGATTCAGGTTGATTAAGAGGGATGCCAACATGGAAACCACGGCCACCATAAAACACAGGCTTTGTGCTAGGCCAGGTGATAATAGATGCCAGAGAAGCAAGGCCACAGCTGCCAAAGTTAATTCAGTCATCAGGCCGCCCGCGGCAATATGTAACCTGTTACGGCGGCTGGTCATTTTCCAGGCATTTGTTGTTTCGGTATATAAAATCGGATACATGACAATAAAGGCCAGACCGATTGTTGTGACGGGGACGCCATATTTTGTGGCCGTGTAAGCATGCCCCAGTTCATGAACAATTTTAACAATAATCGTTGCCCCGAGAAAAAGCATGATCCCTTCGAAGCTAAGATAATTCATGAAGGTCGTCATCATTTCATCAAAACGCTGTATGCTTAAGATGATGCCGTACCCCAGTAATAAGAAAACACCCGTCATGAAAGTACGGCTAAAAAGCGGTTTAACGAGAGGATAGGTTTTTTTTAAAAATTTTTGTGGCTTAAAAAGCGGTAAAGTAAAAAAAAGATAGCTATGGATCAGTTTAGCCCACCATGGCCGTTTCATTTTTTCGTGAATATCATCAAAATAAGATAATGATTCATCGCTGTTGGCATAGATCAGGTGATGTTGGGCAAGAAAATGAATAAGCTGTTTTATAATCTCATCATCAGGGTCCAGAGTTGTCTCTTTTCGGACTTTTTCTAAAAGTTCCCCAGCCGTTTCACAATCTTTAAAACGCACAAGACATTCAAATTCAAGCCAGCCTATTTTATAATATTTATTAGCGGCAGGATCATACAGCGTCCAGGTGGGAGAGCCTTCGGCCTCGGAAGGGGCTTCATGCAGCTTAATATCACTGCGTAGTTCAGGTAATATCAGGTCCGTTTCCAACATTTTAAATACCCAGTTTGCTACGAATAGCAATCAGAGGCCTTCTTAAAATATTAAATCCCAAAAAGGTCCACTTGCCGTAAACTTTTCCTGTACCGGTCCAACCGATACGCATATTTTCATTATTATCTGTAAATTTTCCACGTATTTTATACGTCATTAATCTATCTGCATCTGGTGTTGCCTGATAGCCGATACTGGTATATTGCGCTTCTTTATAATTCAGCGGCATGACGTTTAAAAAGAAGCGCGCGGGCACGTCTTCTTCAATTTTAATCATGGAATCGACCGGCATCCTAATAAGTAATTCCGTATCTTGGGGATCAGCCAGTAGCATGATTTGTTCCCCGGTTTGAACAGGCTTGCCCCGCAAGGCATTCGGATCCGAATAAATCACAATACCATCGCGGTCTGCCTTTATTTCTGCTTGCTCAAGCATCTCTTTTGCAAAATCTGCCTCCGCACTTTTTTGCGATATCTGTGCTTGGAGGAGGGCAATTTCGGCCAGCTTTTTGCGATCGGCAAGGGATTCACGCTGGGTTTTTTGTAAGGCTGTTTCGGCGGCTTCAAGATTGCCCGAACTCATAGTCACGCGGTTTCTTAAAACCGTACTGTCCATACGGGCAAGGATATCTCCTTTTTCTACCTTTTGGCCGGGCAATACTTCAAGGGTGTCAATCACACCATCAAAAGGAACATTAATACTATCAGGATTGCTGGCCACAACCTCAGCAGGAGCCGTCGCACTTGTTCGGACAGGGATCAGGAAAAGAACAATCAACGCTATAAAGAATATTTTTACGCCAAGGCCTGAGGTTTTAAACAATGAAAATGCATTGCCCAGCCTGCCGTGATTCTGAGAGTTCAGAAAATTTTGCAGGGCTCCTGCATACCCATCAGCGAGATCCTCAAGCACGGCATGGTCAAGCTTGTTAAAAGCGTGTTCACGATCCAGCCACAAGCCGCCAAGTATGGTGTTATCTTCACTTTTTAAAAGGATTAAAAGAGCATGCGCAGGACACCATTGATCCCATTCTTGACGTACATTTTTAGGACAGTCTTCAGGTTTGACCGTTAGAAGGCGACAAAAACTATTTTTTAATTCTGTTTCATCACTTTGCAGTTTTTCTTGCTGGATCTTGGCAAAATGCGTAATAACCTCGCTCATCCATTGTACATATGGCCCTTCAGAATCGATTTGGACCAGACCGGACATATTATTGATGAAAACTTTTCCGCTTTTGTAATCCCAATATACGCAATGCCGATAGGGAACCAGATTAAAAGTCTGGTTCACCATAAGAAATTCAAGTTCGGATTTTTTTTGCTTGTGACGTGTTTTTTTTAAAAGCGCAATTAATGTCAGCAAGAGCTGAAATTTACTCTCCATCTCTGAAGGTTTTGTATTCTTCTTCTTGCTGTCTTTTGTCACGGTTTTCCTTCGGCTTCATCTTCTACCAGTCTGATTCCGAGATATCCTTTTTCTACACTGTTTGCTGAAAGATTCTGCCTGAAAATGGCTTTGCCGCTCATACCCGGCAGCAGTTCTTCATGGTATTTTTCCATTTCGGCAACGACCTGAATGGACTGGCTGACAGGATCAACCTCGCCATAAATATTAATAATTTTTGCTTTATAGCTGTTTCCTGTTTCACTGATGTAAATTTCGAGCGGTGTGCCGACATTCAACCATCTTAGCCATAGCGAAGGTATCAGGAATTCTGCGCGTAAAGGATCAAGGGAAGAAATTTCCATTAAGACGCGGCCTGTTTGCACATATTCATATTTGCTGGCCATTTTACGCGTGACACGGCCATCCCATGGTGCAACATGTTTACAGGATTTCAAGCGGCCTCTGATCTGGCTGATCAAGGCTTTATTTTGTTCGTTATTTTCCTGCGCCATGAGTACTTCGATATCGGAAGCAGATTCCATATTGGCCAGTTGTCGATAAGCGTTTAATTGTTTTTCAGTCACACGCTGACGAGATAAGACTTCATTAAGACGTGCGTAATCTACAGAGCAATCATATTCGACAAGAACCTTGCCCTTTTTGAAACGGTCTCCGCTTTCAAGATCAAGTTTGGTGATTTTTGCATCAATCCCGCTGGCAAGAACAACCTGGTTTTTTGCCGCCAGCACGGCTTGTACAGTATAATCATTATTTTTATCCATGCTGGATGGTTCTTGTAGTGGTGCGGCAGGTATTTCTTCGGGACGGGTAATCGGAACTTCCTTTTCAGAAATTGGCTGCGCATTAGCCTGGTTCATAATTGGCACAGTCACGGACGATCCCCTGTGCTCCATGCTCGGCTTTGCCACATGATCTTCAGCCGTGCTGACATTCAATAGAACAATAACAATATAAAGCAGGCAGAATATTTTTAAGAGAGAGAAGATTTCTTTCTTATTTTTATCTCGTTGAGAAGTACTATCCAATGCTATGCCTTTTGTATGTTGCGAAAGGCGCTTGCGATTCAATATTCTGGAAGAGATTTTCAACATCGCTTTACCCT
Source organism: uncultured Micavibrio sp. (assembly GCA_965216405.1). Lineage (GTDB taxonomy): Bacteria > Pseudomonadota > Alphaproteobacteria > Micavibrionales > Micavibrionaceae. The sequence continues at coordinate 1,482,536 of OZ244161.1, forward strand.
TCCACCGGTTCGGTAAGAACGATTGCTTCCGTATTATAGAGATTTTTACGAATTTGTTCTGCATAATCCTGTATGGTTATATCAGGATTTCCTTCATCCCATAGATCAACGCCTAGTGTATTGATAAAGCGTCCATAAGCATCTTGCGCATCGGCAAAGGCAAACGTCTTGTTAATGGCGGCAATGCTGGAGTCAATTTTTACATTTAATAGCTCTACCTTCGACATTAAGCCGGTATCATTATAATCTTTTGCGCGTTTTAAGACACTTTGGGAATGAGCAATTGCTTGCGTTTGATCGGCATATTCTTCGGCAAGACTATCATAGCGGGCTCTGGCGACATGGACCTGCGTTATAACGGCAGCGATAAGGGCTTGGCGACGCTTGTCCGCCAGTAAATCTATATTTTGCGCCCGCTTGTATCTTGTAGGCGCCGTAATAATTTTATTAATCGAGGCGGTGATGCCAGCAATACTGTCGACCCAGCTGCTGTAAACCAAGTATTTATTTGAATCATAGTTATACGTTAGCAGCAGTTCCAGCCCAGGAATGGTCTCAAGCAAAGATAATTTTATGTCCCGCATGCTGATACGTTTGTTTAGCATCTCTTCGCGGACTTCAGGCCGATTGAGTAAGGCAGTGCGTTCGAAGTTTTCGATTGCACCTTTTACGGATGGTAAGGCCGTGTTTCCCAATAAGTTTTGTCCTTCCAGATCCAGTGTGAGTTCCTGATCAAGCGGGTATGAAATTAATGTTTTTAATTCCAAGTCTGCTAGAGCCAACCCGTTTTTCATACGGGTTAATTGCATTTTCTTTTCTAAAAGTTGGTCTTTGCTGGCCTGCGCCTCACCAAGTGGCACAATACCCATATCTACCTGCTGGTCAACATTCTTTAATTGCAGATCAATATCATTCAGCAGACTTTCAATTGTCGACAATACGGTTTGTGCTACAGCCGCGCGCCAATAAGCAATATATGCATCCTGCACCACACTTTGGTAAACTTTACGGCGACGTTCCTGTGCGATCAGCAGCTGATCATTCACCGATTTACCGCGCCACACATTAATTCCGGCATCCAGTAAATTCCATTCGGCATTTAATTGGGCTGTTGTACGGTGTTGCTCCTGGGAAATGGAGGGTTGTAGAGATTCCATTCCGGTAAGAACAGAAAAGCTTGATGATCCCCCTTCATTGCTTCGGGCGTGGCGTTGAATTTTTGCCGTCACGGACGGCAAACTATTGAGCATTTGCAAGGTGACATCATCAGCAGCGATCAGTGCGTCCATTTCTGCCACCTTAGTATCAAGGTTATATTTTATCGCCCGTGCCAGCGCTTCTTCCAGTTTAAGGGGCTGGGCCTGTTCCATTGGTTTGTAAATTGTGGCCCGGTCTTCCTCAATTCTTTGCATCAAGGCATAACTATCCACTGGCTGCGTTGGTGCCCCACAGCCGGTAATTGCCATTAGCCCTGTTAAAGCTAAGAGAGATATTGTTCGAAATTGCATCATATAGGAAAGCATTCCTTAGTATTAAAGAATGAGAATGAAAAACTTATCCACATTATATATGAAAAAAAGTCTTTTCCAAAGGTTTCGTGGAAAAAAAGCGCTCCAGAAAGATTTATTATGTATAAAAAATCCCATTAAATCACCCTATTTCTAAAGTTATGAAAATACAAAGGGTATTAGGATTTTCTCATCATCCATTTTGATATTATGACTAATTAATAAGCGGGTTTGAGTCGCGCCGCGGGTATTCATGCTTTGTTCTGATTAAGGGTTCTTATTTTCCGGCGGAGACAAGGAATTATTAAGTTGTTTTTTTTATAGCCTAAATCACCCCTCATTCTTATTCTCAATTGCTGCTAAACTTTTATTATAATTGAGAAAAGCGCAGAAAGTTGTATGTTGCGGTATGCCTGACCCTTATCGCCGACTTATTGCAGTTTTTATTGTGTTTGTAAGCACAGCAGGACTCGCGGGGTGCCTACGGGATGTCATTCCTTTTACGCAGCGGGCCGATTATCAAATCACAGGTGTTGAAAGTGATAAGGAGACGCAAGATTATCTCAATAAGATCTTGCAGGAAAGAGTGGCCGAAAACATAGACTATGAAGAAGACAGCGCTGATTTTCAGCGCGCAGAAACAGCACGGGAGCAATTAATCGCTGCCGATCTTGTAAAGGCCTTAAAAGCAAAAGGTTATTATGATGCCCAAGTCGATTATACGGATAATAAGGAAAAATCTTTAACAGGGCAGTATGAAATTACGCCAGGGGAGATTTATTCCCTTTCTTCTATAAGTGTTGCGCCTGAGGGTTTTCGCAAATTTTTAACTCCAGAAATTATAAAAACCGGCGAGGCTTTAGAGGCGCAGGCTGTCTTGAAAGCGCAGACTGCTTTATATGACTCTATACAAAAAAATAAATGCTATTTTTCTGTGGATGTGACCCATAGCGTTATTTTGGATGAGGAAACTAAAACGGCAGACTTGACTTACAACATCACGCTGGGACCAGAGGTAAAATTTGGCCCCGCTATATTTGAAGGGCAGGAGAGCGTTGAGGAAAGTTACTTGCGCAAAATGGTTCCCTGGAAAGAGGGAGATTGTTTTCGTCAGGAAAAAATCCGTAATTTATTAAATAAAATTTTAGCGACGGGGCTCTTCGTTCGCGCAGACAGCAGCTTGCCGGAAGCTCCATCACCCGATGCCCGCGTGCCGGTTACCATACAGCTAAAGGAGCGTGCGCCTCGAAGTGTAAAGGCAGGATTCAGTTATTATACGGATGAAGGTGCCGGGGCAACATTAGGCTGGGAACATCGGAATATTCTAGGTTCCGGAGAAAAGTTGGATATTGAATTAAATATCAGCCAGATAAACCAAAGCTTAAAAGCGGACTTTACCAAACCATATTTTCTGCGCAAAGATCAAAGCCTGGAGATTAATTCCGCTTTAAGGCAACAGGACACGGATGCCTTTGAGGAAACGGCCTTTGAAATAGGCTCTAGCGTGAAACGCCAAATTCATAAAAGGCTGCAAGCTAACCTTGGGGTACAGTTTACTTTTTCAGAAATTGTTGACGAAGATGACAGACACACATACGGGTTGTTATCTTTTCCCGGTGGCCTTACTTATGATAACCGCGACAATCCTTTAGATCCGCATAAAGGATGGTACCTGACAGGTGATATAGAGCCTTTTTATGATATGTTGGGTGAAAGTGATCCCTTTACCAAGCTTGAAGCCGGGAGCAGAACTTATCTGGATATCGGCGGTACACCGGATTTGGTTTTGGCGTTGCGGGCAAATATTGGCAGTTTGATAGGAAGCGATACGGCTGATATTCCTGCAGTGGAACGGTTTTATGGCGGTGGTGGTGGCTCAATCCGCGGGTTTGGGTATCAGCAGGTTGGCCCGTTTGAAAATGGCGACCCCACAGGGGGACGCTCTATTGTGACGTCTTCAGCAGAATTTCGGCTGAAATTCAGCGATACATTCGGCGGAGTAGCTTTCGTCGATGCGGGGAGCGTATCAGAAAATAGCGCCCCTGATTTCGATAATCTGGCGGTGGGCGCAGGGGTGGGCGCACGTTACTATACCGGCTTTGGGCCTTTACGTTTTGATGTGGCGGTGCCGTTAAATCAAAAAGAAAATCTGGATCAAAATTATCAATTTTATATCAGCATTGGGCAGGCGTTTTAGAGATGATAGATAATACTTTATACAAAATAAAGAATACGGCGCACAGGTTTTCGAAAGTGTTGAGCTGGGCACTGTCTCTATCTCTCGCGATGATCATTCTGATTCAGGTTGGTGTTTTTGCCGGCATTATTTGGATGAATAGTGATAGCGGGCAAGCGGTTATAAAAGATCAAATAGAAAAGGCTGCGGAAGAAAGCAGCTATGACATTCAATTATCACAATTATCATATTCTTTCCCACAAGGTTTTAAAATTCGCCATTTATCGATCGCGGATAAACAAGGAAAGTTTGCTGAAATCAATGATCTGGTGTTGCGCCCCGGTATTTTGAAGATCGCCCTGAAACATCTTGATCTTTCTATTGATGCGCAAGAATTTATTCTTTACCGGTTGCCTGAAGCCGCTGAAGAAAAAGACTCAGGCAATGAGGATTTTTTCCTTCAACCCTTTACTCTGCCGGATATTTATTTTCAAAGTTTTGCGCTTGATAAACTGAATATTAAAACACTGGATATTCGTGAAAAAGCTTTCGGCACAGCTTTACGCTTATCACCGCAATTGGGCAGTACGATATCTTTGGGTGATGTTATCGATATCGATCTAAGGTTATTAAATGAGAATACTGAGAACGCGGTAACGCCGTCATGGCTTCCAGATAAAATTTTCATTGCCGGTCAAATAAATTCTCAGTCTTTAAAGATTGTTCTCGATCAGTTCTCTGTTACCAATGAATTTTATAATATTTCTGCTATTGGGGAAGCGTTTCTGATAAATGACGGCGCCATTGATATCAAAACAGAAGGAAAGATTGAAAATTTTGGGCTATTTGCACCGGATATGGAAGGTAAAGCCGAAATGTCGGCCACGCTCGCTGGCACTTTTAATAAACCGTCCCTGATTTCTGAAGGACTTATATCTATGCCGCTTTTAGAAAAGAGAGGAATGGCAGATATAAAATTCAATATTGCGGATGAAGATATAAAAAGCCCGCCTTTAGGGCGCGCCACTATGCAGACGATTTATATGGAGAGGCCGGTTGAACTTGCAGGTGACTTTAACCTAGATAACGATATTTTGTCGATCAGCTCTATAGAAGGAAAAGCGCCGGAATTGCTTTTAAACGGTGATGTAAAGATCAATATAGAAACACTATTAGCGCAAGGATTACTTCAATTACAGGCAAGAGATCTTCAATCTTATAGCCGGTTGATGGATATGGAGCTTAAAGGCAGTGCGGCGGCAGATTTTCTTTTGCTACATGAGGAAGGAACACAGGGCGTTTCTATAGAAGCTACCTTAGAAAATATTGTCTATGACGCCATGACATTACAAGAAGGCAAAATAAAAACACAGCTTGCCGATATACAAAATCCTTGGCCAGCACAGATGCAGACCCATCTTAAAAATTTCCGTCCGTCTTCCGATGTCTTGTTTATAAATGCGGCTGCTACAATCACGGATCAAAAAAATGACCACTATAAAATCGACTTAAAGGCAAACGGCAAAGCGTTACAAAATTTTACAATCATCGGTGATGCGGTCTTGAAAGGAATTAGAGCGCAAAATGTCTCTGCCGATAGTATTGATATGAAGGTGACTTCTCAAGGCTCTGCTATTTTTATAGCCGGTCAAGCGGATCAGAATTCTTTAAATATCAATATGAGAACAAAGGATTTTAATCTTGCAAGCTTACCTGTGTCACTTCCTTACCAATTACGGACTGTAAGCCTGAATGCCAATGCAGATATTGCCGGGCTGCTATCCGGCCCTGTTATACAGGCCGAGATGGATTTAAGTCCGATCAATGTGAGCAAAGAAGCCCGCATTAAAGTTTCAGCAAATGGACGTTATGAGAATAATCTGGCCAGTATACGTATAAGCGGGAACGGTGCGGCTATTCAGGAATTAAATGCCCATGCGCAGATACCGCTTCAATTTTCTTTGAACCCTTTTGTCTTTGTCATGCCGGCAGAGAGTGCCTTGGATGGAGCGTTAAATCTGCAGGCCAAAGCCGAGGCGCTTGCAGCCCTCTTTTTGCCGGTTGGTCATATTATACGCGGCGATCTTGATGTTGAGGGCAGCCTGAGCGGGACGTTGAGCACCCCTGACTTAAAAGGAAATGCCCACTTCAAGGAGGGTTTTTACCGTTTTAATGCTTATGGTGTTGAGTTGCATAATATCAACACCAACGCTCAACTTTTACGGGACGGTTTTAAAGTAGAAAATCTTACGGCTGACGATGCCCATGGCGGTACATTAAAAGGCGCAGGAATGTATAGTTTCACCACCACAAATGAAACAAATATAAATATCAATCTTGCTGATTTTCGATTGTTTGAAAGCGATAAGGCGGATGGAACTCTCTCTGCTACTTTAGAGTTACAGGGACGGTCTGAAGATTATTTGCTCACGGGAGATGTTAATCTGGGCCAGTTTGATATTGTCATACCCGAACGTTTTCAAAGCACAATCCCTGAACTCAATATTGTTGAAAAGGATGAGGCGCAACAAGAAAAAGATCAACTTGAACCTGTGCATCTGGATGTTCATGTTCTTGCAGATAATCGTATTTTTGTGCGGGGCTGGGGGCTGGATGCGGAATTTGGCGGTGAATTTAATGTGGATGGCACATTGGATGATCCCCAGATTAACGGCGAATTAGAGGCACGGCGGGGGCGGTATGAAGAATTTGGCCGCCGTTTTAATCTGGACCGGGCCTATTTACGTTTTCAGGGTAGCGCACCGCCATCACCATATCTGGATATTATTGCAACGACAGAGGCAGATGATGTGGAAGCGTCTGTTAATTTATCAGGAGAAATTGGTAATCCGTCCATCAAGCTTTCTTCTGTTCCTGCCTTGCCGGAAGATGAGATCATGTCACATATTCTTTTTGGAGAAAATTTACAAACGATTACTCCGTTTCAGGCGATCCAGTTGAAACAAACGCTTGATCGTTTCACAGGCAGGGGCGGCAGTGGATTTGATCCGCTGGGGAAATTAAGGGATCTAACAGGATTTGATGATTTACGTATCAATCAGGATGATGATGGAGAGACTTCTGTAGGGGCCGGTAAATATATAAGTGAAGATGTTTATCTGGAACTTGAAAAAGGAGCAGGTGAAGATTCCGGTACAGCCAAAATTCAAGTAGAGGTTACTCCTAGTATTGTGCTTGAAAGTGAAGTCGGTCAGGATGCCCAAGCAGGCGCAGGTGTATTGTGGCGATGGGATTATTAAATTTTCTGTACTTTAGGTGAGTGGAAAAATATGAAAGAAACAACGCATGTTTAAGTGGCATGATCAAACTGCTTAAAGAACTGTGTCATGAGTTTCTCTGCGTTTTCTTCTAATTTTACGCTCTCGGGATTATTTAGATATTCAATAATAATACCTTTCATATAGCAACGGACGGACAGCGTCAGGAACATGGGATCAGCATTATCCGGAAGATTACCTTCTTCTTGGGCTTTTTCAAAATATTTGGAAAATAGAACCAGACTTTCCTGCTTTTTCTCCATATGGGGTTTTTTATATTTTTCAAGGTCGCCGGTATAATTCCAATGCAGTAAAAACAGGGTCATGATTTGGCGTTTGGTGGTGTTACGGGTTATATCCAATAGCAATTCGGTGCAAAGATTGCTGAGCTGTTCTAGGGGCGTTATATAGTGCGGGCAAAGGTGGTAGTCCTTATTCAGATCTTCTAATATAATTTCTGTAAGGGGGCGAAAGAGACGTTCATGCAAGGCGTTAAAAATTTCGCCTTTATTTTTAAAATGCCAATAAATAGCCCCTCGCGTGACTTTTGCAGCTCTTGCAATTTCCTCTAAGGAGACATTTACAATGCCTTTCTCAGCAAAGAGCGAGGCAGATGCGTCTAAAATTGCATCATAAGTTTTTTGTGCTTCTGCCTTTGTGCGGCGCATTAATGATATTACCTTTTAGAGTATTAACTGATTGACAGTATACATACATGAATGTATGTTAATATTATAGTGTAAATTTTATTTTGTCCAGTTTTCCTTGCTTTGCGCCTGAAAAGCCGGATTTTTTCTTATAAGCGAAGGTTGTTGCGGTGAAAAAATATTTACTTCTTTTAGGGGCTTTTCTAATCGTAGCGGGATTGTCAGGTTATTTTTTTTACGGGCAATTATCCAGTCAGGCCGATAAGGCAAATGCGGCATCGCCTTCTGCTGGCGGGCAGGCTGTATCGGTTATAACTGTCGAAAACCAGACGGTATTCGTCTCCCGTTCTTTACCAGGCAGAATTTCCGCCTTCAGGCAATCACAAGTGCGTCCGCAAGTGAACGGTCTTGTCACAGAGCGGCTTTTTGAAGAAGGGGCAAATGTAAAAAAAGGACATCAGCTCTATCAGATAGATGATGCACGATATAAAGCTGCCCTGGCAAGTGCACAGGCAGATTTACGCAGTGCCCGCTCCATGATCGCTTCGGTGAAGGCCAAAAATGAACGGTATCAAAACCTTGTAGAGATTAATGCCGTAAGTCGTCAGGAATTTGATGATGCACGGGCAGAATTGGATCAGGCAAATGCTGCCGTTGCGGTGGCAAAGGCAGCCGTTGATGTGGCGCAGGTCAATCTCGACTACACCAAGGTTTATGCCCCGATTGAGGGCCGTATTGGCCGCTCGCTTGTGACAGAAGGGGCGCTTGTAACAGCCAATCAGACAGAACCGCTGGCGGTGATTACGCAACTCGATCCGGTGTATGTTGATATGCAGCAGCCCAGCGGCGAAGCGATGCAATTGCAGCAGGCCTTGTTACAGGGGCAGGAGGAAGTTCCTGTCACGGTGATGCTGGGGCAAGGTAATGAAATTGCTTATGCTCATAAAGGAGCATTAAAATTTTCAGAAGTGACCATCGATGAAACAACGGGCTCGATCACCTTGCGGGCTACCGTTCCCAACCCTGATGGGGTATTAATGCCTGGGTTGTTTGTACGTGCTTCATTGGCGATAGGTCAAAAAGAAGCGTTACTGGTTCCACAGCGCGCAACAACCCGTAATCCTAACGGATCATTAAGTGTATGGGTTGTAGATGCGGAAAATAAAGCGCAAAGCCGTCTCATTGAAGTCGGCGAAGCTTATAAAAGTAACTGGATCGTACAATCAGGTTTGAGCGCTGGCGAAACGATTATCATTGAAGGGTATCAGAAAATCGCACCGGGCGCACAGGTTTCACCGAGTCCGTGGCAAGCCGAGCAACCTGAAGGTTCCCGGCCGGCAATGTCAGAAGAAGAAGCTGATGTACCTGAAGCAGCCGATGAAAACAGTGAAGAAATAGAAAAGCCGGAAGAAATTTTGACGCCTGCCGATCAAGAAGACAGCACACGCAAATAGAAAGAATTAATCATGGCTCGTTTTTTTATTGATCGTCCGGTCTTTGCCTGGGTTCTTGCTATCATTACGATGTTGGCAGGGGTTTTAGCTATTCGTTCTCTTCCTATAGAACAATATCCAAAGGTGGCCCCCCCCACTGTCAGCATTAGTGCAAATTATCCGGGCGCTTCTGCAGAAACGGTTGAAAATTCCGTTACCCAAATTGTAGAACAGCGCTTAACGGGAATAGATTATCTACGCTATTTTTCATCAAACAGCGCTGATGGCACGATGAGCATCACGCTAACTTTCGAACCAGAAGCGGATCCCGATACGGCGCAGGTGCAAACCCAAAATAAAGTGCAGGGAGCTATCCCGTTATTGCCGCAGGAGGTGCAGCAACAAGGGGTAACCGTCACAAAGTCCAATGATACATTTCTGCTGGTTGTTGGTCTTTATTCGGAAGATGAAAAATATTCTCAAAGTGAATTGAGCGATATTCTTGTCTCTGATTTTCGCGATACGCTCTCAAGGCTAAACGGGGTTGGGAGTGTGCGTGTTTTTGGGGATCAGCATGCGATGCGTATCTGGTTGGACCCTGCGAAATTATACAGTTATAACCTGACCCCTATTGATGTCAGGTCATCGATACAGGTTCAAAACACGGATATTTCCGCAGGCCAACTTGGCGGGATGCCGGCTATAGAAGGGCAGCAAATTAATGCCACCATAAATGCACAGTCGCGTTTACAAACCGTGGATGACTTTGAGAGTATTATTTTGCGGGTGAACGAAGACGGCTCTCAGGTCCGGTTGAAAGATGTGGCCAGAGTTGAAATTGGCTCTGAAGGCTATGACCGTATCGTGCGTTATAAACGTAAACCTGCCAGTGGTATTGCGATCAGCTTGGCGACCGGCGCCAATGCTCTTAAAACGGCAGATCTGGTTAAAGAACGGGTTGCCGAATTGCAAGAGTATTTGCCGGAAGGCATAGAAGTTATTTACCCTTATGATACGACTCCCTTTGTAGAGTTATCGATTGAATCAGTGGTTCATACGCTGATTGAAGCGGTATTTCTTGTGTTTCTTGTGATGCTGTTATTCCTTCAAAATCTTCGGGCCACGCTTATTCCTACCATTGCGGTGCCTGTGGTTTTGCTAGGCACCTTTGCTATTTTGGCAGCCTTAGGATTCACCATTAATACCCTGACAATGTTTGCCATGGTTCTGGCAATCGGTTTGCTTGTTGATGATGCCATTGTGGTGGTAGAAAACGTTGAACGCATTATGAGTGAGGAAGGCTTATCTCCCAAGGAAGCCACGCGTAAATCTATGGACCAGATTACAAGCGCATTAATCGGGATTGCTACTGTGCTGTCGACAGTTTTCATCCCCATGGCTTTTTTCAGCGGCTCTGCAGGAGAAATTTATAAGCAATTCTCGGTGACGATTGTTTCGGCGATGGTTCTATCGGTGGCGGTAGCCCTTATTTTATCGCCTTCTTTGTGCGCAACGCTTCTGAAACATGATAAAAGTGGTAAACGCAGAAAAGAAACAGGGTTTTTTGGTGCCTTTAACCGCCTTTTTAATAAGGCGCGTAGTGGGTATGAAAAATCAACCGGTTATATTTCGCGCCGTATCTTAAGATTTTTTGTATTGTATCTGATTTTGATTGGCGGCCTTGTTGTTGGGTTTATGAATGTGCCGACTTCTTTCTTACCTGATGAAGATCAGGGGTTTTTATTCATGATGGTAAATACACCTGCCGGGTCGACAGCTGAACGGACATTGGAATCGGTAGAACAGGTTGAAGATTATTTATTGGCGCAGGAAAAGGTGGAGCATTTATTCACGGTGGTCGGGTTTAGCTTTGCCGGTTCCGCGCAAAATGCAGCCTTTGGTTTCGTCGGTTTAAAAGACTGGGCAGAGCGTACTGGCGAAGGAGAGGATGTTAAATCTATTTCCGGCCAAGCCATGGGGGCCTTCATGCAAATAAAAGACGCCAGTGCCTATGCTTTCTTCCCGCCGCCGATCCGTGAACTTGGTAATGCGTCAGGATTTGATTTCCAACTTGTTGATCGTGCCGGTTTAGGCCATGAAACATTGATGAATGCCCGTAATCAGTTACTGGGAGCTGCAGCACAGAACCCGATGCTGACAGGTGTGCGGCCGAATGGTTTGAATGACGTGCCTCAATTTAAGATCAATATTGATAATGAAACAGCATCGGCTATGGGCGTTTCAATTTCAGATATCAATCAAACACTTCAGATCGCCTGGGGATCCAGCTATGTGAATGATTTTATTGATGATGGACGTATTAAAAAAGTTTACATGCAAGGAGATACTCCGTATCGCATGATGCCCGATGATTTAAATGATTGGTATGTTCGTAACAATACAGGCGAAATGGTGCCTTTTAATGCCTTTGCCACCACGCAATGGACATATGGTTCGCCAAAATTAGAACGCTTTAACGGGAATGCTTCGGTAAATATTCAAGGTGGTGTTGCTCCCGGCGTCAGTACGGGCGATGGTATGGACGCTATTGAAAAAATAGTTTCAACATTGCCGGCCGGGATCGGGCTTGAATGGTCAGGTATTTCTTATGAAGAACGTGCTGCAGGAGCAAAGGCGCCCGCGCTTTATGCACTTTCCGTTCTAATCGTTTTCTTATGTCTTGCTGCTTTATATGAAAGCTGGGCTGTGCCATTGGCGGTGATGCTGGTTGTACCCTTGGGTGTCTTAGGGGCGGTGATCGCCAGTAATATTTTTGGCATGTCAAACGATGTGTATTTTCAGGTTGCCTTATTAACCACGGTGGGCTTGTCTGCAAAAAATGCTATTTTAATTGTAGAATTTGCCAAAGAACTCAAAGAGCAGGGTCATAGTGTAATGGAGGCTGTGGCTACGGCGGCACGGTTGCGTTTTCGCCCAATTATCATGACGTCTATGGCTTTTACACTCGGGGTAACCCCATTGGCCTTTGCGAGTGGCGCTGGGGCAGCAAGCCAGAATGCTATTGGAATCGTTGTTATGGGTGGGATGCTGGCCGCAACCTTTTTAGCCATCTTTTTTGTACCGATGTTCTATGTTGCCGTAGAAAAAATCTTTCATAAGGAAGAGACGCAAGAAGAGGATCTCCGGAAAGAAGATATGCACGAGGAAAAGCTATGAGAAAATCATTTTTAAAGATAGCTGTTTTGATGACCTTGGGCGGTACGGTTCCTGCTTGTACGATGATGCCCGAATTTGTTCGCCCTGAATTCTCCGCTGCGCAACAATGGAGCACTCTTCCCGGTTATACCAGTCAGGAAGGAAAAGTGGCTGCCAGAAGTTTAAGCTGGCAACAATTTTTTAAGGACCCTGCATTGGCGCAAGTCATTGGCATTGCCCTTGAAAATAACAAGGACGCAAAATTGGCGGCCTTGAATATTGCTGAAGCCCGCAGTTTATATAGGATAGAGCGCTCGGACCTACTTCCCGCTATTAATGCCAATGGGAATGCGAATATTCAACGAACATCCGATGAAAGCAGTTTTACAGGACGCTCCGATGATACGGAAACCTATGCAGCCAATGTTGGATTGGCCTCTTATGAACTCGATCTTTTTGGGCGCCTGCGGAGTCAAAATCAAGCGGCATTAAATGAGTTCTTTTCGACCCAGGTAGCGGAAGAAGTGGTGCAAAATGCTTTGATTGCAGAAGTAGCGAATGCTTATCTGCAATTGCTGGCAGATCAGGATTTGCTGAAACTGACGGAACAAACGTTAAACGCCCAACTTGATACCTATGATCTGCTTTCCAGAACGCGGGACGAAGGTATTGCCACTGAATCTGAGGTATCGCGGGCACAGACCGCCGTCGAAACTGCGCGTGTCAACTTGCATCAATACAAACGCTATGTGCAGCAGGATAAAAATGCCCTGATATTATTGCTGGGTATAGCGCATGATGATGCGCTTATACCGGTATCCAGTATCAACAATATTCAATTGCCTGACAATATTGGCGTTGGGTTGCCTGCAGAAGTTTTAATTGCCCGCCCAGATGTGCGGCAGGCGGAATATTTATTAAAAGCACGAAATGCGGATATTGGCGCAGCCCGGGCAGCGTTCTTTCCTAAAATATCTTTGACTGGAAGCTATGGTTTTGCCAGCGATAGTCTTTCAAAACTGTTTACTAGCGGGGGGCTGGGAGCCTGGTCATTTTTACCGCAGATTACCATGCCAATCTTCAATGGCGGTGCGAATGTTGCCAATCTTGATTTAGCACAGATCCGTAAGGAAAAAGCCGTTGTATCCTATGAGCAGGTGATTCAAACAGCTTTTCGTGAAGTCGCTGATGAGTTGGCGGCCCAAGCCACACTGAGCGAACAATTAAAGGCACAAAAGCGCCTCGTAGAAGCGGCTCAACGTGTGTATGATGTTTCCGATGCAAGATATAATGCCGGTATTGATAGTTTCTTAAGCGTTCTTGATGCACAGCGGGAATTATATGCTTACCAGCAACAGGAAATTCAATTGGAGCGGCAACGTTTAACGAACCTGATCAATCTTTATAAAGTTGTCGGGGGCGGTAGTAATATCCGTACATGATAATTATTTGTTGAGTATGACGATAAGCGGGTGATAGTTAATAAAATTTTCCTCTTTTAATTATTCAGCTTTAATTACGTTCTTGTAATAACAACTTCCTAAGTTAAAATGCCTTATGCAGGAAAATTTTCCGGATTTATGGCATCATTTGCTGCCGCAAAAAGAAAAAGCCGCTCATAAATATGATAGCGGTTTTGCCTTTGTATACGGCTCCGAAAATCTTACAGGTGCAACACGGTTAGTGGCTGCCGCCTGCGCACGCATGGGGGCGGGACTTGTCACGGTGCTCTGTGATCCAAAGGCAGCAGCAATTTATAAATCCTCTCTGCCTGCCCATATTATGGTTCGGGATGATTTGGGGTGGCATCACGATAAAGTCAGTGTCAAAATTTACGGTCCCGGAGGTCTTCCCGTTACGCCGGATTTTAACTCAGAGATTACAACAGTTCTGGATGCAGATGCGTTGGCTGATTTACCGGAAACCTTATCAGAAAATTATATTTTAACGCCCCATGATGGTGAATTTGAAAAAGCTTTTCCCGATATAAAAGGTAACAGGCAAGAAAAAGCCGTTCAGGCTGCTGAAAAAATTCAGGCCTATATTGTCTTAAAAGGAGCCGAAACGATTATTGCCTGTCCCACCGGTAAACACATGGTGAACAGCCATGCGTCTGCCTTATTGGCAACGGCAGGAACCGGTGATGTGCTGGCAGGGATGATTGGTGGCTTGGTAGCACAAAAGATGCCAGTTTTTGAAGCTTGCTGCGCAGCAACATGGCTTCATGGAGAATGTGCTTTGCGTTTTGGCAAAGGACTAGTGGCAGAGGATTTAATCGACATGATACCGCTTGTTTTACAGGATCTATAAACTACCCTTTTTGCAAAACACTGGCATAATCAACAAGAACCCCATAATGCGGATCTTCGATAACATTAATCTCAACCATGTCTTGTGCATTTTTTAACAATAATCTGCAATCAGCACTTAGATGCACAAGGTGCAACTTTTTCCCGGCTTCTATATATTTCAGGGCCATTGCATCTATTGCTTCCAGCGCAGAATGGTCCCAGACGCGGGCCCGGCTAAAATCGATGACGATATTTTCTTCGCGATCATTTTTAGGATCGACCTCATCTTTGAACTTTGCAATAGAACCAAAGAATAAAGGGCCGTGTAGTTTGTAAACTTTATTGCCATCTTCCTTGTTATGCCAGACCGTTACCCAGAATTTGTTTGCGGATTTCCAAGCATATACAAGTGCGGATACAATGACGCCGACAATAACAGCCAAAGCAAGATCGTAAGCAACAGTAACCCCTGTAACCAAAAATATTACAAAAGCATCTTCCCGCGGAATTTTCCCGATGATCTGTAAGGACGTCCATGCAAATGTTGAGATGACAACCATCATCATCAATCCTGTCAGCGCGGCAAGCGGGATCATTTCAATCCATTGGGACGCAAAAAGGATAAAGGCAAGAAGCGCAAGCGCTGCCGTAATACCGGATAAACGGCCGCGGCCGCCGGATTTAATATTGATGATCGATTGACCGATCATCGCGCATCCCCCCATTGCACCAAACAGACCGCAGGTTGTATTGGCAAGACCTTGCCCGATACATTCTTGTGAGGTGCGGCCCCGTGTATCTGTCATTTCATCTATCAGGGTTAAGGTCAGCAGGCTTTCAATCAGGCCAATGCCGGCCAATGTCAAAGCCACCGGAAAGATGATGAACAAAGTTTCCAGAGTAAAAGGCACCATGGGAATATGAAATGACGGCAGACCTCCGGCAATACTGGCAAGATCTCCCACCGTTCTGGTTTCAAGATCAAAACCGATAACAATGAAGGAGACAATCAGAATAGAGACAAGCGATGCGGGAAGAAAACGGCCAAGTTTCGGGACTTTCGGAAAGGCCCATATGATAAACATGGTAAGAAACGTTAGCCCTATCATAAGCTGCATATCCGTACCTTGCATCCAGCCGCCATTAAATAGAACATCAATAGCGCTGTGCCCTGAATCTTCAGGGTGGGCTTCAGTGAGAGCCTCTGTAATAGGTTTTTTAAATTGGGCCAGTTGCGCCAGAAAAATAACAATGGCCAGTCCGTTCACAAAACCAAGCATGACCGGGTAAGGCACAAGTCTGATAAATTTACCTAAGTGGAATATCCCTGCTGTAATTTGCAAAAGCCCTGTTAAAAGAACGGCGGCAAAAAGATATTCAACGCCGTACAAGGTCACAAGGCCGACCATTGCCACGGCCATGGCGCCTGTAGCGCCGGAGATCATGCCACTGCGCCCACCAAAACAGGACGTGATAAAACCTACAAAAAATGCAGCATATAAGCCTACCAACGGGTCTACTTTAGCAACAAAAGCAAAGGCAATGGCTTCAGGTACCAATGCGAGAGCAACGGTTAATCCCGAAAGCACATCAGCCCGCGGGTTTTGGGTTAGTCGAAAACGGCTTACAAGGCGGAGCATACTCGGTCTTTCTTAATTATCTGAAAAAGCGTTAGGGAAAATTTTTTATCGGAATGTACCAATAAGTGAAAAGACAGAAAATGCCAACCAAAGATCATCATTTCTTCAAATTTTATGTGGCTTGTTATCTTGTCTGTACAAAGCCTCTTCTTTATAGTGGCGATGAAATAACGCGATAATTTAAGGATAGAAAATGAAAACACGTGCCGCTGTTGCCTACAGAGCTGGAGAACCGCTTGTGATCGAAACGGTTGATCTGGAAGGCCCTAAAGCCGGTGAAGTACTGGTCGAAAATATGGCAACCGGTGTTTGTCATACAGATGCTTTTACACTCTCTGGTGATGACCCTGAAGGTGCTTTTCCTGCAATTTTAGGGCATGAAGGCGCAGGAATCGTACGTGAAGTGGGCGAAGGCGTAACCTCGTTAACAGAAGGGGACCATGTAATCCCTCTATACACGCCCGAATGCCGTGAGTGTGATTTTTGCCTGCACCCCAAAACCAATCTTTGCCAGTCCATCCGTGCCACCCAAGGACAGGGCCTGATGCCTGATGGTACCAGCCGTTTTTCCTTAAATGGCAAACCTATTTTACATTATATGGGCACCTCAACCTTTGCCAATCATACGGTTTTGCCGGAAATTGCTTTAGCAAAAGTGCGTGAAGATGCGCCCTTTGATAAAATCTGTTATATCGGCTGCGGCGTTACTACTGGTATCGGCGCTGTTGTTTTTGATGCCAAGGTAGAGCCGGGATCGACGGTGGCTGTCTTTGGTTTAGGCGGTATTGGGTTAAATGTTATTCAAGGGGCAAAAATGGTCGGTGCCACGAAAATAATCGGCATTGATTTGAACCAGTCTAAAAAGGAACTGGCGACTAAGTTCGGTATGACGGATTTCATTAATCCGAAAGAAACGCCGAATGTTGTTGAAGCAATTTGTGATTTAACCAATGGCGGCGTTGATTATTCATTTGAATGTATCGGCAATGTCGATGTGATGCGCCAGGCTTTGGAATGCTGTCATAAAGGATGGGGCGAAAGCGTTATTATCGGTGTTGCGGGTGCCGGAAAGGAAATCTCTACCCGTCCTTTTCAATTAGTGACGGGGCGTGTCTGGCGTGGCTCTGCCTTTGGTGGGGCAAGGGGACGAACAGATGTGCCTAAGATTGTCGACTGGTATATGGATGGCAAGATTAATATTGATGATATGATTACTCACACGATGCCTCTTGATGACATCAACACGGCCTTTGACTTGATGCATAGCGGCGAAAGCATTCGCAGTGTGGTGATTTATTAAGATGAAAGAAATAGAAAAACATGCTTGTTGCGGGGGAACGCTGGCAATTTATACGCATGAGAGCGAGTCTCTTTCCTGCCCTATGACATTTTCTTTGTTCTTACCACCGCAGGCAGAAAAACAGAAAGTTCCCCTTATAACATTTTTATCAGGTCTAACCTGTACGCATGAGAATTTCACGACGAAGGCCGGTGCTTATAAAAGGGCCGCTGAAAAAGGGGTGGCTATTCTTGCCCCTGACACCTCACCACGGGGAGACGCGGTGCCTGATGATGAAGAGTCCTATGATTTTGGCAAAGGCGCAGGATTTTATATCAACGCTATGCAGTCTCCATGGTCAAAAAATTACCGCATGGAAAGCTATGTGGCAGAAGAATTATATCAATTGGCAGGAAAGAAATTTCCGGTTGATTTAGACCGCTGTGGCATAACAGGTCATTCGATGGGAGGGCATGGGGCACTGACCCTTTATTTGAAATATCCGGATCTTTATAAATCAGTATCCGCTTTTTCACCCATCGTGGCGCCCACTCTTGTTCTTTGGGGACAAAAAGCTTTTAAAAGATACCTGGGGGAAGATCAGGATGAATGGAAAAAACATGATGCGTGTACTTTAATGCAAAACGCCTCACCCCGTGACGAATATCCAGAAATTCTGATTGATCAGGGCCTGGCAGATAATTTTTTAGAAGCACAGTTAAAGCCGGAACTATTTGAAAAAGTCTGTAAATCGGCAGGGCAACCTTTGAATTTACGTCTTCATGCCGATTATGATCACAGCTATTATTTTATTCAAACGTTTATTGATGACCATATAGATCATCATGCAAAAATATTAAGGAAATAATCAATGGCATTTTTGTTGTTGCCACCAATCTTGTAAAAGCTTTTTTTGTTTTTTAAGCTCTTCATACCTAACAAGAAAATAGGCGTTACACTCAATTGCCTTGCGCACACGCTCTTGGTCTTTCTGGTCAAGTTCATTATCCACCAGAGCCTGTATGTCTAAATCCGTTATATATCTAGAAATATTAGTCATTCTAACCTTCATACGTACCAACCTTCCTATATAAGATAAGTTCCGCTATGTATAGAGGGAACCAAAAGCCATTCTAATTGTTGGTAAATTTAAACAACTAGAAAGGATTTTTTTCATGTTAAATTTAGCCATTACATTTTTTATTGTTGCTATTATTGCGGCATTATTTGGTTTTGGTGGTATTGCGGCAGCAGCGACTGAAATTGCACAAATTCTGTTTGTTATTTTTCTTGTTTTATTTGTGGTTGCTGCGCTTGTTCACGCCCTGCGTGGCAGGCCGCCCGTCTAAGTAATTCCAAATATTTTAAAAAGGCACTTACTTCAAATAAGTGCCTTTTTTATTGGATTTTCAATAGTTTCATGTAGTATCAAGGCCTGCTTTTAAGGATGGAGCCGTATGGATAAGGTTTTTATAAGGAATTTCCTCATTTTCCTTTTATTATTGGTGACAGGTGTTGGCTTGCTTATCTATAATTTGCTTGCCAGCGACAGGGCTTTAGGGAAAATCGATAGTGCTGTTACCCATACACATAAAGTTATCACACAGGCAGAACAGCTTTCAGCGCGGGTTAAAGGCATGCTTATTGCTCAAAGGACCTTTTTGCTGACTGGAGATCCTGATTTTCTTAAAGAATATAATGCCAAAAAGACCGAAGTATACGAGCGTATACTTACCTTAGACGAGCTTACGCAAGAGAATAAATCCCAACAAAAGCGGCTGGCAGAACTGGAAAAAGATTATCACACATTTTCTAAGAAGTTAGAAGCGCGCACAGAGCAGGTGGAACCGACCATAAATATCAGCCAATTGGGAGATATTGCCGAAGTTGATGCCTTAAAAAATAATATACTGCTTATTAATAAAGCCATATTGGATGAAGAATATGAGTTATTAAATATGCGCATCAGAGTGCTCCAGGCCCGCAAAAGCGAGTACTTGATCACTCTTATTGGCGGCATTGTGACGGGTACGGTGATCTTATTGATATTTAACAGCTTTTTGCTTGGCGCCCAGCGCAAACGCTCGCGCGTGGAAGCGTCTCTGCAGGAGAGTGAAGACCGATTCTCTCTGGCTTTGGAAGGGACGCAAGACGGAATTTTTGATTGGGACATTAAGTCAGGCAATGTTTTTTATTCAAAAAGATTTTTTGAAATGCTTGGCTATGACGACAAGCCGATTTACGACTCTCTGGATATCTTGAAAGAGCTAATTCATCCCGATGACAGTGAAAATGTTTGGAAAAGTGTAGAACTTTATCTGGACAATCAACTATCGGAATATTCTCAAGAATTCAGGATGCAGCACAAATCAGGTCGTTGGATATGGGTTCAATCCAAGGCAAAAGCACTCTTTGATAAAAATAATAAACCCTATCGGATGGTGGGTGCCCATACTGATATTACCCATTTGAAAAAAGAACAGGAAAAGCTTGAACGACAGAAAAAAGAGGCAGAGGCCGCCAATACAGCCAAAGGAGATTTTCTTGCCCATATGAGCCATGAAATCCGTACGCCGTTAACGGCTATTTCAGGTATTGCGGAAATACTTGATCGGAGCAAAACAGAATTTGATAAGAAACAGCAAAAGCTCGTTAATACGCTGAATACCAGTGCGGCTTCCTTAAAAGATATTATTAATGATGTTCTGGATTTTTCCAAAATTGAAAGTCGGGAATTGGAACTACAAGAAAGCATATTTCCTTTAAAAACATTATTTAAAGATGTCATTAGCATGATGAAAATTAAAGCCAATGAGAAGGGCATTAATTTTGTTTTCGACATCAAGGAAATCGATGATGTGGAGTTTTATGGTGATGAGATCCGTTTAAGACAGATTATTACCAATCTTATTGGGAACGCGCTTAAATTTACCGATTCAGGCGGGTCGGTTAAAATAGAAGCAAAATTTGAAGATCGGGAGGGGGATACTTTCTTACGTATTGATGTCGCGGATAACGGTATTGGAATTGATCCAGATGATTTTGATCTTATTTTCGATCGTTTTAAACAGGCAGATTCATCTGAATCACGGAAATATGGTGGTACAGGGTTAGGCCTGCCAATTTCGCGTAACTTGGCCCAATTAATGGGAGGCGATATCTTCTTAAGCAGTCAAATAGGGGAAGGATCTACTTTTTCCGTTCTGTTACCAATGAAAAGGGAAAGCGACAATATAGATGACGATGAACTAAAAAATCTGAACAAGAAATTAAGTAACAAAGTCGCCTCTGAATTTAAAGACAAGAAAAAAGCACTGATTGTTGAGGATTATGACGGAAATGTCGTGGTGATCGGATATATTTTAGAAGAAATAGGGTTAGACTATGACGTGGCTGAAAATGGTAAAGAAGCCCTAAAGTTATGGCAGGAGAATTACTATTCTGTTGTCTTAATGGACGTTCAAATGCCTGAAATGGATGGATTTACCGCGACGAAGAAAATCCGGGAAGCTGAAAAGAATTCTAATCTTCCTCATACCCCTATTATCGGAATGACGGCCCACGCATTAGTCGGAGATAAAGATAAATGTATTGCGGCTGGCATGGATGCTTATTTATCCAAACCCATTGTTGAAAAAGATCTGGTTACGGAGATTTTCAGACAAATTAAAGCTTCTAAGAAAGCAGCATAAAAAAAACCCGGCTGGGGGAAGCCGGGTTTACTAGGAATAAAGAATAGGGGTTAGGCTGCGGCTCTTGCCCCATCGTGTGTGTATGAACTGATAGCAGCTTTTCTGGTCTGCACATCCACTTGAGAACTTTCAAGGGCGCTTTGTAAGCTCTCGCGCGCTCTTGATAAACGGGAACGTACCGTTCCAACAGGAATGTGCAACGCCTCTGCTACTTCAGCATATTGCATTCCTTTAACGCATATCATTACGATAATCTGCCGATGTTCATCACTTAAATCGTTCATTGCACGATCGACGTCTTTAAAATCCATAATGGCGTTTTGGTTTTCATTAACGCTTTCTTTTTCAATATAGCTTTCAGGATCATACTGTGTTTCAAATTTTACTTTGCGTCTGTAGTTAGACACAAACATATTATACATAATTTTAGAAGTCCAACTGAACAGATTTGTTCCTTCTTCAAATAAATGTTTCTTTTCCATAGCCCGTAGAAGCGTAGATTGTAGCAAATCTTCCGCATCCGACTGGTTACGGGTTAATTTAAATGCAAATCTTTGTAGGCGGTCAATTTCTTTCATGAGAGCATCATTTTTAAACATTTCTTTATTCCTTCGTTTGTTCATCTTGTAGAATCAATATTACGCCGCTCTCGTATCAGTTATTTGTCCCAAATGTATCTATTGTGAAAAACTTTGTATCATTTTTGTAACATTGGACTTATATTGAAGTGATTTTAATAAAAGGCAGTTTTTAAGAGGTTGTTTTGCAAAAAGGCACTATTTTATGCATCGATGATGATGAAAGTTTACAAACTGTTATTTCTCATTACCTGGAAGATGACGGGTATAAGGTCTTATTAGCCAACAACGCCAAAGAAGCTCTGGACAAGGCTGAGTCAGGAGAGCCGGATGTCATTCTATTGGATCTCGTCTTGCCGGACGCAGAAGGAATGACTCTGATTCCACAGCTGCAAGCTAAAATAAAAGCCGGCATTATTGTTGTATCGGGGAAAAATGATACCACCGAGAAAATTGTCTGTTTAGAAATGGGGGCCGATGACTATTTGACCAAGCCCTTTGAAATGCGTGAACTGTCTGCCCGAATCAAAGCCGTTGCAAGACGGATGGAGGCGAAGAACGATAATAATGCCGATGCCCAGAAAGCCGGGGCAAAAGAACAAATAAAATTCGAAGGTGGCTGGTATCTTGATCGTTCACAATATCAGGTTTTTGATGAAAACAATGAATCGGCCAATTTGACGACCGGAGAGTTTAAGTTGTTAGAGGCATTAATAATGTCTCCTAACAAAGCCCTGAGTCGCGAGCGTCTCTTTGAACTTACCAGAGACGAGGAATTTGATTCATACGACCGTGCTATTGATATTCAAATAGGCCGATTGCGTAAAAAACTCCAATCCTCCAGTGAAATGCCCGAAGTTATCAAAACAGTCAGAGGTGTTGGTTACATGTTTTGTGCAAAAATTGCTTCCTAGGCGCTATTTTTTATAATTTTTGGAACTTTTTAGCGGCTTTAGCTGTTGTATTAGTGATTTCGATTTAAAACAAAGGAGAACGAAATGGCCAAAAGTACAACTAAACAACCATACCCCGAGGTAACTGACATCAAGGATGACATCAAATCTTTAAAAGAAAATACTGTTGAACTTGCAAAGCACATCCAAAAGGATGGGACGAAGAAAGGCGAAGCTATTAAAGAAAAAGCTTCTGAGCAGCTTCATACTTTGTCAGAACAGGGCAAAGTGCAATTGAAATCCATGGAAGGTAAAATCCAGGAAAAGCCTTTGCAATCCATTGCCGCTGCATTTGCTGCCGGTATTGCATTGAGCATTCTTTTCGGCCGCCGCTAAAACAATGAATACTGTTTTGCGCATAGCGGAAAGTATGCTGGTTGATAGATTAATCAGCAATAAGGCGCCAGTTACAGGAGAGAGTAAACTAAAATTATTTTTAGTTACTTTTTCTCTTGTTACAGGCATTGCCGGATTAGCATTGCTTTATTATTCAGCATATTTGTATCTCAGCATCATTTATCCGATGACGATGGTCACAGCAATTATGGGCGTCTTGACCCTTTTGTTGTCACTCTTAGGTGTCCTTACCCTGCTTGGTATACACAAATACAAAATGTGGAAGATGCAGCAAATCCGCGAAGAAGTCATGTCTATCGCTAAAGAAGCGTTGGCGATATTTGAAAAAGAGGCTGCAAAGCCGGTAAATGACAATCCGAAATCCAGTGTTCTGGCTTCCGTTATGGCAGGATATGCTGTAGGAAACCGTTTTATATAGGAACTTTTTACACTGTAATTCGTTGCGTTATGCAACTGAAAACCAACACATAAAAGAGGAATGAAAAGATGAATAAACAAAAAATATTATTAAGCTTGTCAGCCATTATCTTGATGAGCCTGTCTGTAACGGCTTGTGAAACCATGGAAGGTGCAGGGCGTGATATCGAAGATGGTGGAGAAGCTATCCAACGAGCTGCTGACTAATAAGCGATATCTGGAGATGAAAAAATGGGAACTAAAAACCTTTTGATCATCGTCATAGTAATGCTTATTGGAATTTTCGGTATTCTGTTTGCGCATATTAAATATGAGTCAGACCACTCCGAGCAGAAAGAAGAAAAAATATTTGAAGAAGTGAACAGTAAAATTAATAAAAATACCTGATTCTCTAATCAAAGTTTTTAAAGACTCATTGTTAATAAAGAATAGACTAGGAAGTTGCAGGCGAGCAAAAAGATGCATGACAAGCGTACAAAATGCGTAAGGATGTTCGTGATGATGAATTGACGATTGCAAAGAAAAAACGCATTGGCCGTGCGACCATAAGAATTCCGGTTGGAAATGGTTCGCCTGAAGCTGTTTGGTTTATTAGCGCTTGAATAAAAATAATTATAAGGGCTGCCTTTCTGGCAGCCCTTATTCTTGGGGTATGAAGAGTAAAATAAACTTTTTAGCTTTCTATAATTGAAAGAATGCTGTTCATGTGAATATTGCGGCCGTTATTGTATTTATATCCGGAGTTATAAAAAAATTTGGTATGTCTTTCACAGGCTTGCGCTAATGCATAATCATAGACCTGTTCCTTAGAAGGGATATCAATAACCTGGTTTATATCAATAGAGGCGCTCGTAGAGGTTGGTTTTGGCTCTATGGTGATAATATCGTTGCTCTTACTGCTGTAGTAAACAATTTCAGACATACACATTTCCTCTTTTTTATAAATACCTACTTTAAGTATGGCATTTTAAAAAATGGTAAGTGTGATCTGTATGTAATTTTTTTGTAAAAAATTTGTAAAAAGCGAAGGGAAGGAGCTATACGATTTCGCTGGCTGGATTGAGTAAATTGCTATGATCATCCTGTGTGCTGGCACTAAAGGACTGGTTATAAAACATATCAGATGAAGCGGTATGCGCCACAGTCGATTCAGCACCACTGCCTGAGGTAATAAAATTATGAATGGCTTCATCAACATGATCAGTCGATAAAATCATATCGGCGATATTGTAATCATCGCTTGCAGCTATTTGTGTACTTGAATCTTCCCGATTAAAATCTAAAAGCAATTCGTTATAAACGTCTCTATAATTTGATTTTAAAAATTCAGAGAATAGGGCAGCAAACTTTTCTTCAGCAATAGTACCCTGAGCGTTTGATATAGCTGTTTTAATTTCATTATAAAGGTCAGGTAAATACTTGCTCATCTGTATAACGGTATAATTGTCGAAACCATCTTTCGTGTAGTCATTGCTATTATTTAAACCACTGCCATTATTGTTTTCGAATTTGGACCCGTCGTTCGGACCTCTAGGAGATTCTTTTTCTCCTTTAAATCCCTCATTTCCTGATTGGTCGCCGGAAGAAGGCATAAGATCATTGAGGGAGGAAGCGACTAAATGTTTATCAGTAAAGTCCGGGTGAAGGTAAGAAACGCTGAGATCAAAGACTACATCGTTATAATCGGCATCGCCGAGGCCAGGAAAATCTTCAAAACCAATGCGAAGCACGGATTGATCTTGATCATCCTTTGAAATACCGGAAACAGTATGATTTTCGCCGTCCGTATTTAAATCATGCTCTTTATCAGACTGGGTAGAATGATAAACCGGACCGCGGATTTTAGAAACTTTGCCGTCTCCGGCTTGATAAATCAATGTGACGTCACTGGATTGATCGGTAATTTGCGCTGGTCTTTCATCCTCACTGCCTTCTTTATAAACAAAACTGAAATCACCATTCGTGCTGTCCAGGTCAGAAAATTCCCGGTTCATTGAATAACCGTGAGCGACAATAAAAAAGTTAAGGGAACCGTTATTGCCGCTGACATTAAAGGAATGGGTTAAACCCGGCTCGGCAGAACGGGTATTGCGAAAGGCAATAGTCACATCGCGGATAGTACCGTCTTCGCCCACAACATAGTGACCGACTACATTTTTAAAACTGCCACCTGTTTCCACCAGACGTAAAGTTGCCATCGCTTCCTGCGTAAAGGAAAGATCCTCACGGTTAAGACCGCCACTAACATTGATCTTGGAATATTCATTCAGATCCGGAAAAATGTTATTGGATGAAAAGACATGCTGGTAGGTTGTTTCAGGAATATGGTCGTCATAAGATCCATGCCCCAGATAACTTACTTGCGTAAAACCTGAGTCTTGTTCTTCAATAAAATGGCCTAAACTGACGTTATTGCTACCCATAAAATGAATAATCCATATTTCTTCTTAATTTTAAAGTCCAGAAGCTATCATATATTATACATAATTTAAAGAAATAAGAATAATTCAAGCATATTGCAAGGCTAAGTTATTGCAAAATAACATCTTTTAGATTTTTAATGATGGTTTTTACCAAGGCTTTTTCTTCTTCGATAATAAGGGAAAGGGCCTTGATTTCTCCGTTTAGTCCCTCATGGCGGGATTGCAGGCAATCATTTTCGATGATTTTTGCCGTATCATAAGTGGCTTTCATACCTATATTGCCGGCGACCGCGCATATGTCATGGGCAAACTGGTGCATAGTTTCAAAGGACTTTTCTTCGTAAAGAGTGTTAAGGATGTCATTGAGGCGGTCAATTTCATCCAGACTGTCTTCTATAAAAGAAAAGAAGAAATCTTCTCCGAAGTCATCCAGAATTTGCTCCAGCATGTTTTGAATGGCGGGCGGTCTTTCTTTTGCCCCATCTTTGGAGGGCAGCGATTTAATATTTTTTGCAATACCTCTCAGCAAATCCATTTTGCTAAATGGTTTGGTAATGTGATCATTAATACCTGCTTCATAGAATGTTTTGATCATTTCTTCTTCAGTGGTGGCCGTTAATCCAATGATAGGAACATCACGAATAGACTTTATCTTCTTTGCTGATTCTATGCCGTTCATGACGGGCATGTTCATATCCATTAAAACCAGGTCATATAAATTGCCCCGGCTTTTATCAATGGCCTCCTGTCCGTTTTCAACGATATCGGTTTTGCATTTATGGTTTTGAAGGATGCGTTCAATACTTTTTTGATTAATTAAATTATCTTCTGCAATTAACACATGTAGATTGTCGGGTAGTTCAGGCACAGGTTCTTCTGTCTTTCCTGCTATAGGTGGGGCTTTTGCTGATTCATACGGAATTTCTACCCAAAAACTGCTGCCTTTGTTTTTCTGGCTTTGGACGCCACATGTGCCTTTTAACAAGGCCGATAATTCTTTGACAATCGACAGGCCAAGGCCTGTCCCGCCATATTGCCGCGTGGTGGAAAGGTCTGCTTGCTCAAACCGTTCAAAAAGTTTGGCTTGGTCTTTTGTATCAATACCAATCCCAGTATCTTTGACTTTAATGAGTAAAAGCGGTGATTGATGAATGTCTTCGCGCACGCTTACGAGCAAACTGATAGAGCCTTCCTTGGTAAACTTGATCGCATTATTCAGCAAATTTAAGAGGATTTGTTGCAGACGCACAGGGTCGGAATGAATATAGTGCGGTATCTCCTCCGGTAAATCATATTCTAGATCCAGGCCTTTTTCTTCCGCAGAATGGCGCACGATATTCAGGACATCATGAATCAGGGCATGAAAATCAAAGTCTATATACTCTATTTTTATTTTTTTGGCCTCAATCTTTGATAAATCCAGAATGTCGTTCAACATCTTCAATAATGTTTTTGAACAGCGTGTGACAATATCCAGAGAGTCTTTTTGCTTTTGATCGAGCGGGGTTTCTTTCAGATGATCGATGGTGCTTAAAATGCCATGCATTGGTGTTCTGATCTCGTGTGATATCATGGACAGGAAATCGGATTTGGCCATATTAGCCTGTTTTGCTTCGGCAGCTGTTTTGGCCAATTCAATATTTTTATGCACGAGTTCTCTGGCGGAGACATGCAGCTTATAGCCGATAAAGAGGGCATAACCGGTGAACAGGATCAGACCTGAAAGAATGTAAGGTGGCTCAATGGCGCCCCAGTTCAAAAACAGCATCAGGCATGCTGCCAGAAATTGAAGCGTGATTTCTGCGATAAACATGAAAAACGAGGGGGGGCTGAGGGCGGCGGCTGCGGCAATGCACAAGAAAACAAAGACAAAGCCTAATAAGTGATCGAAAATATAACCCGTTTGGTAAGGGTAAAACAAAATGGCGAGAAACGGAGCGGTATAGCCTATTTTATTTAATACCATATAAAAAACCTGCTGCCCCGTGAGCGGAGTAGAAAGGGTTTGGTGTTTTAAAATATTTTTATAGACATGGCGCTGACGGACATAAAAGATTCCGGCAACCAGAATCAAAATGGCGCCAAGATGGTTTAAAGGCTGCTCTGGATATCCATATAAATAAAGTTTCAGCCATACAAAAATAGCAATGATAAAAGGCGGGATATAAAAAGCGGCAAGATGATTTTGAATATAAAGGTAAAGTAGTTCTTTTTTCATGTTCTACTCTGTAGGCTAGATAAATAATCTAACCCTGCACCTCATATCTGTAGCCGACCCCATGAACGGTTTTAATGATATCCGGTTCTTTAGGATCTTTTTCAATGCGTTTGCGCAATTTTGAAACATGCGCATCCAATGTTCTGCTTTCCGGCATAATATGGGCCCCCCAACATTCATCCAGCATCTTGTTGCGGTCAACAATTTCATCGGCATGATCATGTAAGAGCCTTAAGATTTTTATATCGCGCAGGCTCAGTTCGATATGTTCTCCTGCGCGGATGGCAATAAGTTTTTTAGGAAAAATTTCCAGATCATGCATATGAAAGGAATCGGCCACTTTTTCCGGCTCTTTGGCTAGATAACAACGCCGTGTTACGGCTCGTATGCGCGCGATCACCTCATGATTATCAAAAGGCTTGATAATATAATCATCGGCGCCCATTTCTAATCCCATGACTTTATCTAAGGGTTCGGATTTGCTGCTGATAAAAACGATGGGTGTGGTTTCGTCTTTCTTCCGGATGGTTTTGCAAACATCATAACCGGACATATCGTCCATCACGATATCCAGACAGATGAAATCAGGCTTATTTTCCTCATAAGCTGTTAGCCCCTCTTCGCCGCTAGCGGCCTGCGTGGTCTGAAATCCTTCACGGGTTAGCAATTCATTTAAATAACGGCGGACCTGAAGATTATTATCGACAATAAGAACATGCATATGAATTTTCTAACTCTCACTATTCGTTCATTAAATGTTACCAAAGATTAAACCATAGGCGCATAATCATAAAGCATTCTTAACATTAAGGAATTCATTCCATGATAATGGTTACCAAACATTTAACGTGCCCGGTTTCTTTAACTTACTTTTAATCATACTATGATATTCTGATAGTGGAGATATTATATATATTTCAGGGGCTTAGCTTTCAATTAAGCAAAGCGGAGAGGCAAGAGGCCGCTTCGGGCAAATGTTAAAAATGGGTACACGATAAGTATGCCAAGTTATACACTTGAGTTGGAATTGTTGGGGGTTTACAGCGCCGATATGCCGGGCTTTGAAATCTGGGAAGATGGATCGCTTGACAGTAGCTATTCCGTGTCTTCTTCGGGCACCTCCATATCCATTACAGTCAATTACGGCGGTTCCATACCGTCTTCTTTAGAATTCCGCTTTAACGATGCCTTTGGCGAGCCTGGGCGGACAATTGAAATCCAGAGCGTTAAAATTAACGATAAATACGTCAATGTCGGCAATTACCTGTCCTCGGACAGCCTGACAAACGGCGCGACCGCAAGCGTGGATATCGCCGGCAGCGGTTTCTTTTATGATTCATCCGAACCCAATGCCTCGGAATTCACAACAGGGGCCACAAAAAGTTTTTTGGCCAGCGCTGACACTTACCACGGTTTTAATGGCATACCGGACCACGTCTTCGATATGCTGGGCAGCCGGGATGTGGCTTATCTGGGAGCCGGGAATGATAAGGTCAACGGCAATACCGGCGATGACATCCTGCGCGGCGGCGCAGGGAATGATCTTCTGTTCGGGGCTAGCGGCGATGACCGTCTCTTCGGCGAAGAAGGCGATGACCGTCTTTACGGCGGGACGGGCAATGACCGCCTGCACGGTAATGACGGGAATGATGAATTATACGGCGGTGACGGGAATGATAACCTTAATGGCCATGATGGAAATGATCTTCTGGTCGGGGGTATCGGTGCTGACAAGCTGAATGGCGGAACAGGCAATGATTACCTCTTCGGGGAAGAAGATAATGATACCCTTGTGGGCGCAGCCGGGGATGATACTCTGGATGGCGGCGCAGGCGATGATCTTCTGTATGGCGGCCTGGGCGCCGATATCATGGATGGCGGAGATGACAATGACCATTTGATTGGTCATGGCGGCAATGATGTCCTGAATGGTGATGACGGGGATGACCTGCTTTACGGCATGGAAGACAATGATGAACTGAACGGCGGTGCCGGAAATGACTATTTAAATGGGGGCTCCGGGGTCGATACACTGGATGGCGGTATTGGCGCTGATATTCTGGTGGGCGGCGCAGGCGCCGATATCCTGAATGGCGGCGACGGGGATGATATTATCCATGGCAACAGTCTGACCTTGCAGGAAATCAACACCATCCTAAAAGCAAACCCCGGTGTCGTTTACAACCATGAAACCAATTCTTTCTATCAGTATGTAAGTGGTCCCCTGTCATGGACGGCTGCCAGAGCGGCGGCACAGGCAAGCGCCATTAATGGTGTGGCAGGACATCTTGTAAATATTACCTCTCAGGCGGAAAACGACTTTATTTATCAAATGGGGTTGGACAATGGAACAACCAGCTCTACAGGTGCTTCCGGCAATAGAATCTGGCTTGGTGCTACAGATATTGTGACGGATCAAGAGTGGGTTTGGGTCGATGGTATTGAAGGTGGCATGCAATTTTCCAGCGGCGGTACTCCGGTTAATAATTTTTATGAGAATTGGGGGGGCGGCCAGCCTAATAATTCTGGCGGTGCGCAGGTTTATGGAACTGTTTGGTTTAATGGTGATGACACATGGGATGATCGTAATGCTACGGATGCTCACAATTATGTCATTGAATGGGATGCCGGTCTCATGAATGACGATAATGCTGCCGATATTATAAATGGCGGGACTGGCAACGATACTATTTATGGCCATGGCGGTGATGACCAGATTGACGGTTGGGATGGCGACGATCTGATATTTGGAGGCGCGGGTAACGATACATTGATTGGTTATCTCGGGAATGATGTTATTCACGGCGGTAGCGGTAATGATCTTATATCAACAGAATTCGGCAATGATACGATTTATGGTGGTACCGGCAATGATGAAATTTATGGCGGTGCGAACAACGATGTCATTCATGGAGATGAGGATGATGATATGCTCTATGGTAATGAAGGCGATGATATTGTTTATGGTGGTAGCGGTAATGATTATATAGATGGTGGTGCGGATAATGACACCATGTATCTGACAGGCAATTTTGCCGATTATACAATTTCTCTGGCAGGGTCGGTTTATACTTTTGTGCATAATAGCGGCGGCATAGACGGCACAGACACCGTAACTAATATTGAAAACTTTATTTTTGCAGATGGCACCTATGTCGAAGCTGATTTGATTAGCACTCCTCCACCGACGACGCACACAGGAACGGCTGGAAATGATGTAATTTATTCTGATTCCGTTCCAGCGGGTTCCAATCCTTATGTAGAAGCTATCTTGGCGAATTATAGCCAGCCGATTAGCGGACAGAACGGTACACAGGACCTCATGTATAATGCTGCAACCGGCAATTTTTATCAGTTTGTTGTTAAGTACGTTAATCTGGCTACTGTGAACAGTGATATCGCTGGTGGCACGATTGATGGTATCACAGGTCATCTCGTCACCTTTACAGATGCTGATGAGATTAACTTTGTTTTGAGCAACATGGGGGCTGATTACGGGTCAGGCCCGACATTTCCGGCTCAGGCTCTGGTGGCTGATGTTAATACAGGAGATGCCCAGCAAACGGTTTTAACCAGTGGCGGAGCCTTGCAGGCCAATGGCGGTGAATATATTCCTTACATTATTGAATGGGAAGGTGATGATATTCTGGGCGCCAATAACACGCCGAGCGCTGGCATGACTGCTATCTTAAATGGCGGGGCAGGTAATGATGATTTATATGGCGCTAATGGTCTGGATATATTTGTTTACGAAAACGCCACAGCTTTCAGCAGTACGGATCGCATCTTTAATTTTGATAAAGATCACGGGGATTCTCTTGATTTATCCAATCTATTTAGTGATGAAGGCATAATTGTGAATGCAGCAAACGTCAATAATTACGTGATGGTTGACCAGTCTAATGGCCTGCGTGTTGATACAACAGGCTCGGGCCAGTTTTATTCCGGTCCCGGCAATCAACTCGCAACCTTTAATGGAACCGTTGATCTCGACGATGCCGCAACAATGCTCGCAAACGGTGATTTGATCGTTTAATTTTCTTCCATGATGAATAAATACGAAGCGATGCGTTATTTAATGCATCGCTATAAAACATACAGAAAAGCCTGCTTTTCTCTATCACATATTTAGCGCCTTGCCGCTTTATCATCGTCAAAAAATTCTTGTTATCAAGTCCGATGGAAGGTGGTATGCGTTAGCCATGAAACCAGTTGTAATTACTATGGGTGAGCCGGCGGGCATTGGCGGGGAACTAACCCTGAAAGCATGGCAGAATCGTGTCGGTTTCAACCTTCCTGTTTTTTTTGCGATAGATGATCCTGCCCGTCTGAAGACAATTGATCCTGATATTCCTATAAAAGAGATTGCGGCACCGCACGAAGCGCTATCCTGTTTTGATTCTGCTTTGCCTGTCTTGCCACTTTCTTTAGGACAACCTGCCGAGGCAGGAGTTCTTAATCCTGTGAATGGACAGATGGTGCTTGAAAGTATTCAAAAAGCTGTTTCATTTTGTTTGGAAGGGCACGCAGGCGGCCTTGTCACCAATCCGATCCATAAGGCAGCTCTTTATGACATTGGTTTTGATCACCCGGGTCATACGGAATTTATTGCTCATTTATGCGGCAAGAATGAAACTCCGGTCATGATGTTGGCGGCGAAGGATTTAAGGGTGGTGCCTTTAACGGTGCATATCCCTATCAAAGAAGTACCCTCACGCGTTTCTAAAGGACTGATTATTGAAAAAGCCAAAATTATTAATCGGGCTTTGCGGCAGGATTTGGGGGTGGCGATCCCGCGTATTGCAGTGGCGGGCCTCAATCCTCATGCGGGGGAGGATGGGACAATCGGAACAGAAGACCGTGATATCATTGTCCCTGCCATTCAGGCTTTACAGGAAGAAGGGCTGGCTGTCAGCGGTCCTTACCCTGCCGATACCATGTTTCATGAAGAAGCCCGTGCAGCCTATGATATCGCGCTTGGCATGTATCATGATCAGGCGCTTATCCCTTTAAAAACATTGGATTTTTATGGCGGTGTGAATGTAACGCTGGGGCTATCTGTGGTACGAACGTCGCCGGATCACGGCACGGCGCTCAACATCGCCGGGAAGGGAATCGCGCGCGCTGACAGTTTTATGAATGCTCTTATAATGGCGGCCGAGATTACTAAAAATCGACGATTATGATTTACGAAATTTCATCCAGTTTTCAGCAGTCAGTTCCCAGATTTCTACTTCAATAGTTTCTCCCCGATTTTGCTTCTGGACGGTTTGTAACAAAATCGAGCCTGTCTTTTCCTTAACCCGGTGCGAAGCAATGTTATCTACGTGATTTTCAAGGACCATCTTATCGAAATGCAACTCAAAAAACGCAAAGTCGTTAACGGCGGTGACGGCTTCGGTCATATAGCCCCGGTTCCAAAAAGGCTCCCCTAACCAGAAACCGCGATGGCCATCAGTATGATTTAACGCCTCTCTACGCAATTCTATAAGACCGATCGGCGTGCTGTTTTGTGTGATGGTCCAAAAAAAGGCCTCTCCTCTTTCAACACGCGGCAGCGCATCGTTTTTATAAAAATCATAGGCAGCGCCTTCCGGATAAGGCCATGGCACGCGGTCATTTAAATGTTTGATAATATTCCAGTTATTGAAATATTTCTCCAACGGACCGGCATCTTCCAGTACTAAAGGCCTTAGAATTAGGCGGTTGGTCACGAATGTTGGTGTTTCAATTATTTTTGTCATGGTACGCAGATTTTACTGGATTTTACCGTTCTTGTGGGATAAAAAGCATTATTCCCTGAACTTTAGGATTTTCGAAACGGCGCCCAGCCTCTACGAACCTATGGTCAAAAAGGAAGACGCCATATTATTTTACAGGTAGGGCGGTTAAAAAAAAGAAAAGGAAGAATGATGGCAAAATCAGAGTCAAAGACAGGTCCTGTTGAATTTGTTCAACAAGTGAAAGCTGAAACCAAAAAGGTGACGTGGCCGTCCCGCAAAGAAACGACGGTCAGCGTAATTGCCGTGTTTATTATGGTGACAGTAGCTTCCTTGTTTTTGTTTTTTGCAGATCAGCTGATTGCGGTGCTGATTAATTTTATTTTGGGATTGGGTCGTTAAATATAATTTTTAAGTAAGCACGCCACTGCGGTTGTGTAAGTGTCGGGCTTGAAAAGAAAAGAAGAAAAGGAATATAGTTATGGCAATGCGCTGGTATGTTTTACATGTTTACTCTGGCTTTGAAAATAAAGTCGCTGATGCAATTCATGAAAAAGCCCGTAAATTAAAGTTGAGTGAGGCTGTCGGTGAGATCATGGTCCCGACCGAAGAAGTCGTGGAAGTCAAGCGCGGTCAACGTGTTCAGGCGGAGCGTAAGTTCTTCCCCGGTTACGTTCTGGCAAAGCTGGATATGAGTGATCAGGTCTGGCACATGGTCAAAGATACGCCAAAGGTTACCGGCTTTTTAGGTGGGGGTAACAAGCCTGTGCCGATTAGCGAAAAAGAAGCCGAAGCGTTGATCAAACAAATTCAGGAAGGGGTGGATAGCCCGCGTCCGTCAGTTATTTTCGATATTGGTGAAGAAGTCAAAGTGGCCGATGGGCCGTTTGCTTCTTTCAATGGTATCGTCGAGGAAATCGACGAAGAAAAAGCGAAGCTGAAAGTTTCCGTCTCTATCTTTGGCCGGGCGACTCCGGTTGAGCTTGAATACAGCCAGGTTGAAAAGATGTAATTTTTTTTAGGAACAACTTTTTAGTTCATGCGTTGCAAAGTATAGTAACCCGTTTATAAGAAAGGAAATTCCATGAAAAAATTAATTTTAGGCACCGCTGCGCTGATATGTGTTGCGCCTGCGATGGCCCATGCCCAATCTGCAGGTGATCGGACTTTTGCAGGTCCTTATGTAGGCGCTTACGGCGGTTATGGTTGGACGAATGCTGATGTTTCTGGCACAAGCGTTGAAGTAGAGCCAAATGGCGGTGATTACGGTATTTATGCTGGCTTTCAGGCCGATAGATTGCTAGACACTACAATCAACCGTACAGGACTTGGTTTGACAGGGGCGGTTGAATTTCATTACGGCTGGTCCGGTGCGGATGATACCGTCGCCGGTGTTAATTTTGAAAAAGATCATGAATGGGGCGTTAACTTCCGCCCTGGTTTAACTTTCTTAAACAACGATGCCGTTGTTGATGTCGCTCCTTATGCCATTATCGGTTACCGCAGTACTGAATATGAAGCCAGCGGTGCGGGTGCCAGTGGCGATGAAACCTATGACGGTTTTGAACTGGGGATCGGTACAGAGCTTGTTGCTTACGATAATGTTGGTGTTCGTCTTGATTATACCCATGTATGGTATGGTGAAGAAAATGGCTTTGATCCGGATGAAGACAATGTGCGCGTTGGTGTCGGATATAAGTTTTAATCCTAACCCTGTTTTTATATAGTTTTAAAAACGCCTTCGGTTCATGCTGCAGGCGTTTTTTTTATGGCTGGGAATGTTTACGACGTGAAAGGCGGATTGCGTGCCGCACGGATCAGCCATGATTTATTTTTGTGCATAGCTTTGTTCTTAAATTTTAAAAAAGCTTTTTCAGTTATATAATAATTACAACTATCCATAATAACGGAAATGGTTTTTGCGCTCAGATTTCGATAATTCGCGGTTTACCTTACAGCAAGAAGCGACTGGCTTTCATACAAATGGCCAAATGATGGGGCCGGGCGGTGATACGGCGCCGGACAGATATACACAAGGCGGGGCTATTATGCATTATAAAGATCCTTTAAGCGGGGAATGGCAGCGTTGTACGGTAGAAGCATATGCCGCTGCCGGAAATCATTTTTATACGCCGGAGGCTCAAAGTGTCTGGACAGGGCCGTGGGTAACCCAGACATGCGGCTAAGCGCCTTTTTGCTTGCATAATTTATTGAAATCGCTATAACACGCCCATTAATGCTTGTAGTAGGTGTTTTCTCATACCTTAAGACCATTGAGAGAAGCTGTCCTACGAGCCTAACTTCTAAAAAAAGGAGCTGGAAATGGCAAAAAAGAACGAGCCGGTCGGATTTATTAATCTGATCATTCCTGCAGGGATGGCAAACCCTGCGCCACCGGTTGGTCCTGCATTGGGTCAACACGGTGTAAATATTAAAGCCTTTACTGATGATTTCAACGCCAAAACAGGCGACATGGAAAAGGGTGTTCCTATTCCTGTCGTAATTTCGGTCTACAAAGACAAGTCTTACGACTTCATCATGAAGAAGCCACCGAATACGTATTTCATCAAAAAAGCACTGAAGATTAAGTCCGGATCGAATAATCCTGGCACTGAAGTCGCCGGTGTTTTGAAAAAATCACAAGTGAAGCAAATTGCTGAAGATAAAATGGATGACCTTAACGCCGTCGATATCGAAGGTGCTATGCGCATCATTGAAGGCTCTGCGCGCTCTATGGGCGTAGAAGTCGTGGAGGGTTAAGATCATGGCAAAACATTCAAAACATATGAAAGCAGCAAACGAGAAGTTTGATCGTGATACGCTTTATTCAGTGGCAGATGCCGTTAAAATCCTGAAAGATTTGGCAAAAGGCCGTAAGTTTGATGAAACTTTTGATATTGCGATGAATCTGGGGATTGATCCGAAGCATGCGGATCAACAGGTTCGTGGCATGGTTTCTTTACCACACGGGACGGGCGCCACAGTGCGCGTGGCTGTGTTTGCAAAAGATGCCAAAGCGGAAGAAGCGAAAAAAGCCGGTGCTGACATTGTCGGTGCGGAAGATCTTGCTGATAAAATCCGCGGCGGCAATATCGACTTTGACCGTTGTATCGCAACACCGGACATGATGCCGTTGGTAGGTCAATTAGGTCAAATTTTGGGACCAAAAGGCATGATGCCGAACCCGAAGCTTGGCACAGTGACACCGGATGTCAAAAAGGCTGTTGAAGATGCCAAGGGCGGCGCGATTGAATACCGCGCTGAAAAAACCGGTATCGTGCATGCCGGCGTTGGTAAATCCAGTTTCGATGAAAAGAAAATCATCGAAAACATCCAGTTCTTTCTGGACACGATCCAGAAGAACCGTCCCAGCGGCGCAAAAGGTACTTTCATCAAGAAAGTTACGCTTTCGACAACGATGGGACCTGGTATCAAAATTGATACGGATGCCGGTCAACAAGCTAAAGCGGCCTAATTCTTTTCAGACCTCAGGCGCTTGAACGCGCCATGGCCGATAAAAAACGAACTTTATTAAAAGCGCCTTACATAGGCGCTTTTTTTATAAAAACTCCTTGACGTGCGTCTTAAAATCACTATAACGGCGGCAATACCTATCCAAGACCTTTGGGGCTGATGCTTAAAAAACCAAAGATAGATGGGGTTTATAAGTAAACAGAAGGGCTGAAGGCCTGATCTGTTTTGTTATTAACCTTATTATTATTTTGGATAGGCGGTTTCAGTAGGAACCGCTTTTTTATTTTGGAGGAAAACGCTATGGGAATGACCCGTGCACGCAAGCAAGAAGAAATTGAAGACCTGAAAGGCCGCATTGAAGGCAGCGAAATTATCGTGCTGACTCAAAATGAAGGCTTGAACGCAAAAAGCATCACGGATTTGCGCCTTGAAATGCGTAAAAATGAAGTAAGCTTTAAGGTTGTAAAGAATACACTGGCCAAAATTGCCTCAGAAGGAACGAATGCCGAGCAAATCTCGGATATGTTCGCCGGTCCTGTTGGTATGGCAACATCGCAAGATCCTGTGGCGGCTGCGAAAGTAGCGCATAATTTTGCGAAGAAGAATGACAAGCTTGTTATTCTTGGAGGTGTATATGGAGACATGATTTTGGATGCTGAAGGCGTCAAGCAGTTGGCAAGCCTGCCAACTTTGGACGAACTACGTTCCAAAATTATTGGCCTTATCCAGGCGCCTGCACAGAAAATTGCGCAAATTACGCAAATTCCTGCTCAGCAACTGGTTGGGGTAACAAAGGCTTATGCAGAGAAAGCCGAATAAGAATTATACTAATTTTAGCTATACTATTTTAAGAGGAGAAAAAAATGGCTGCAAATATTGAAAAAATCGTTGATGACCTATCAGCACTAACAGTGATGGAAGCTGCGGAATTGTCCAAAGCTCTTGAAGAAAAATGGGGTGTAACAGCTGCTGCTGCCGCTGCTCCTGTTGCCGCTGCTGCGGGTCCTGCAGAAGCTGCTGAAGAAAAAACAGACTTTGATGTTGTTTTGGCTTCTGCCGGTGGAAACAAAATTGCCGTGATTAAAGAAGTTCGCGGTATCACAGGTCTTGGCTTGAAAGAAGCAAAAGACTTGGTTGAAGGCGCTCCTAAGCCGCTGAAAGAAGGCGTGAAGAAGGAAGAAGCCGAAGAAATGAAGAAAAAGCTTGAAGAAGCTGGTGCAACTGTTGAACTGAAATAGTTTTCATAATTTCATGTAATGTTCCAAGGGCGGAACATTACTTTTCTTTTTTATGAAAGATAAGTTTTTAGTTTGGCTTTTGACGGAGATCTAAGTCCCCGTCTTTAAAAGCAAAATTAGAAAACTTTACTATTTTGGGGTAGACATTGATTTTTATTTCGTTTAAGTAACAGACAATTTTAAGGCGAGGGCTAGAATGCTCATCGCCTTAAAGTGCGTTTTATATATAAAACTTTTTTATATTTAGCGGTGCAAACGCTCAGCACGAAAGCGATACTGAAATAGGCTTTCAATTTGCTCCCACTTTATTTGATCAATCGTCACGCGCGTATGCGTCAAGACGTTACGATAAATTCGAATTCATCGGGTATGTCCCGGTAGAGGAAACAAAAGGGAACTTGCAATCATGGCAAAACAAGCAAAAAAATCAGGTAAAATTCTCGGTGCGAAAATCGATGTGACAAGAGGTCACACCGGGGTCGCAAACGATATTAATTCGTATACAGGCCGCCGCCGTATTCGTCGTTCTTTCGGTAAAATCCGCGAAGTTGCGGCGATGCCGAACCTGATTGAAGTTCAACGTGATTCCTATGAGCAGTTTCTGCAGCAAGGGATTGCAATGGAAGAGCGTTTCATGCAGGGCTTGCATAAAGTACTTACAGAAGTCTTCCCGATTAAGGATTTCTCTGACAAGGCCGAGATTGATTATGTTTCTTATGAGCTTGAACAGCCTAAATATGACGTTGAGGAATGTCAGCAACGCGGTATGACATTCTCCGCGCCTTTGCGTGTGACATTGCGTCTGTCTGTCTTTGATGTTGATGAAGATACAGGTCTGCGTTCTATCCGTGATATTAAAGAGCAAGATGTCTATATGGTTGATATGCCATTGATGACAGACAATGGAACATTCGTTGTAAATGGCACAGAGCGTGTGATTGTCTCTCAAATGCATAGATCACCCGGTGTGTTCTTTGACCATGACGGCGGTAAAACACACGTATCCGGTAAATATCTTTTCTCGACACGCGTTATTCCTTATCGCGGATCCTGGTTAGATTTTGAATTTGATGCAAAAGACCTGATGTATGTGCGTATTGACCGTCGCCGTAAATTACCGGTGACAACTTTCATGCGTGCCTTGGATTCTGAGAGCACCGTTAAATATCGCGCGGAATGCGAAGAAAATGACAAGTCTGTAGACCCGATGATGGTTCAGGGAATGTCGAATGAAGAAATTTTAAGCACTTTCTACGAAACTGTTGCCTATAAAAAAGAAAAAGAAGGCTGGAAGACACCTTTCAATCCTGACAGTTACCGTGGCGTCAAACTGGCTTATGACCTTATTGATGCCAAAACCGGAAAAGTTGTGGCCGAAGCGGGCGAAAAAATCACCCCGCGTAAAGGCAAGAAACTGGTTGAGGAGGGACTGAACGATATTCTTGTTCAGGATGAGCATCTTCAGGGTAGCTATCTGGCTGAAGATATCTTTGATGGTGAAACCGGTCAGGTTTATTTTGAAGCCGGCCATGAAATCACGGCCGAAGATATGGAGCAATTGGAAGAGTTCTCTATCAAAACTTTGCCGATTCTGGCGATCGACCACACCAACGTTGGTCCTTACGTGCGTAATACTATGATGGTTGATAAGTGTGAGACCCGTGAAGAAGCATTGATCGATATCTACCGTGTCATGCGTCCAGGTGAGCCACCGACAGTAGAATCTGCCGAAGCTTTGTTTAATTCCCTGTTCTTTGATCCTGAGCGTTATGATCTATCTGACGTGGGTCGTAACAAAATGAACACCCGTCTGGATCTTGATACGCCGGATGATATCCGCGTTTTAACCAAAGGTGATATTATTGCGATGTTGAAATATCTTCACGGCCTGAAAGATGGCCGCGGTGAAGTGGATGACATCGATAACCTTGGAAACCGCCGTGTGCGTTCTGTTGGTGAGTTAATGGAAAACCAGATCCGTGTGGGTCTGTTGCGTATGGAACGTGCTATTCGCGAGCGTATGTCTTCTGTCGAGATTGATACTTATATGCCGCATGACCTTATCAATGCGAAACCAGCTGCGGCCGCTGTGCGTGAGTTCTTTGGCTCATCACAATTGTCCCAGTTTATGGACCAGACGAACCCGCTCTCTGAAATTACCCATAAACGTCGTCTGTCGGCACTTGGGCCGGGCGGTTTGACACGTGAACGTGCGGGTTTTGAAGTCCGTGACGTGCACCCGACACATTATGGACGTATCTGTCCGATTGAAACTCCGGAAGGGCCGAACATCGGTCTGATTAACTCATTGGCCACATTTGCCCGCGTAAACAAATACGGATTCATCGAGGGACCTTACCGCCGCGTTGTTGACGGTAAAGTAACAGACGAAGTGATCTATATGTCCGCCATGGAAGAAGCCAAATACACGGTTGCACAGGCAAACGCCGAATTGACAGATAAAGGCGGCTTCGAAGCGGACCTTGTTTCCTGTCGTAAGGGCGGTGAAAACCTGATGTCACAACCGGATGCAATTGAATTTATGGATGTGAGCCCGAAACAGATTGTTTCTGTGGCAGCTTCTCTTATTCCATTCCTTGAAAACGACGATGCGAACCGTGCGTTGATGGGATCCAACATGATGCGTCAGGCCGTACCTTTGCTGAAAGCAGAAGCGCCGCTTGTCGGAACCGGAATGGAAGCCACTGTAGCCCGTGACTCCGGCGCTGCTGTGACAGCGCGCCGTTCAGGGATCGTTGTGCAGGTTGATGCGAACCGTATCGTTATCCGTGCGACTGAAGATATTGATGCCTCTGAAGCAGTGGTTGATATCTACAAGATGCGTAAATTCGAACGTTCAAACCAATCTACCTGTATCTTGCAAAAGCCGCTTGTAAAAGTTGGTGATGAGATCAAGGCCGGTGACATTATCGCCGATGGCCCCTCAACAGAGATGGGTGAGCTGGGTCTTGGCCGTAACGTGCTTGTCGCGTTTATGCCATGGAATGGTTATAACTTCGAAGACTCAATCTTATTATCCGAGCGTATCGTGAAAGACGATGTCTATACCTCTATTCATATTGAAGAATATGAGGTGATGGCACGTGATACGAAACTGGGCACAGAAGAAATCACCCGTGACATTCCGAATGTCGGGGAAGAAGCCCTGAAGCATTTGGATGAATCAGGTATCGTGCACATTGGTGCCGAAGTCGGCCCTGGTGATATTCTGGTTGGTAAAGTAACGCCAAAAGGTGAAAGCCCGATGACACCGGAAGAAAAGCTTTTGCGTGCCATCTTCGGTGAAAAAGCTGCCGATGTGAAAGATACATCGCTTCGTTTGCCATCCGGTGCGGTTGGAACAATTGTTGATGTGCGCGTCTTTAACCGCCGCGGCGTTGATAAAGATTCCCGTGCCATGGCCATTGAACGCGAAGAGATTGAACGTCTTGCCAAAGACCGCGATGATGAGCGCCGCATTCTTGAAGATGGCTTCTATGGCCGTCTGGAAGAAGTGCTGACAGGTCAGACAGTTGCCAAAGCATATAAAGACGGCGGCCTGAAAAAAGGTGACAAGCTGACAAACGCCAATCTCGGCGAAATGAAGCGTGGTCACTGGCGTCAGATCGTTGTTGAAGATGAAAAGACCATGGAAGAAATCGAAGCCATGTCAAAAACAGTGGATGATGCTGTGGATGATATTAAAGAGCGCTTTGAAAACAAGGTTGAAAAACTTCAACGCGGTGATGAATTAATGCCGGGCGTGATGAAAATGGTTAAGGTCTTTGTTGCGATCAAGCGGAAGATGCAGCCAGGTGATAAAATGGCCGGTCGTCACGGTAACAAAGGGGTTGTTTCCCGTATCATGCCGGTTGAAGACATGCCATATACCGAAGACGGCACACCTGTTGATATCGTGCTGAACCCTCTTGGGGTGCCATCACGAATGAACGTGGGTCAGATTCTTGAAACACATTTGGGCTGGGCCTCTGCCAACCTTGGTCGTCAGATCGGCGATATCCTTGACAGTTTCACTGATAAGAAAAACCCATCGGCTGATGATGTGAAAACGTTGAAAACAGAATTGAAATCTGCTTACGGCGATTCCGAATTTGAAACCAAAGTGGATAAGCTGGATGCTAATGAAGTGGTTGAGATGGCCGGAAACCTTCGTAAAGGTGTGCCGATGGCAACACCTGTTTTCGATGGGGCTGTGGAAGCTGACATTGATGTGTTGCTAGAACATGCCGGATTAAGCACAACAGGGCAGGTCACCTTGATTGACGGCCGTACGGGCGAAAAATTCGACCGTGAAGTAACTGTTGGTTACATCTACATGTTGAAACTTCACCACCTGGTTGATGACAAGATCCACGCCCGTTCAATCGGTCCGTACTCTCTTGTCACGCAGCAGCCATTGGGTGGTAAGGCGCAATTCGGTGGTCAAAGATTTGGTGAGATGGAATGTTGGGCGTTGCAGGCTTACGGCGCTGCTTACACCTTGCAAGAAATGCTGACCATCAAATCTGATGATGTGGCCGGCCGGTCGAAAGTGTATGAAAGCATCGTACGCGGTGAAGACACATTTGAAATTGGTGTGCCGGAATCATTTAACGTTCTGACGAAGGAATTAAAAGCCCTCGGTCTGAATGTGGACATGAAGCAATCAGGTAATAAGTAAGAATTAAAGAACTAAATATTTTAGCGCGATTAGGAGCGACATTATGAATGAACTCATGAACCTATTTGGTAATCCACAAGGCCCACAAAGCTTTGATTCCA
This sequence comes from uncultured Micavibrio sp., assembly GCA_965216405.1. Taxonomy (GTDB): domain Bacteria; phylum Pseudomonadota; class Alphaproteobacteria; order Micavibrionales; family Micavibrionaceae. The sequence continues at coordinate 1,525,796 of OZ244161.1, forward strand.
TCCGTATAGCCTTGGCCTCGCCAGAGCAGATTATGAGCTGGTCTTTTGGTGAAGTGAAAAAGCCGGAAACAATTAACTACCGGACTTTCAAGCCTGAAAAAGACGGTCTTTTCTGTGCCCGTATCTTTGGCCCTGTGAAGGATTACGAATGCTTATGCGGTAAATATAAACGCATGAAATATAAAGGGATTATTTGTGAAAAATGTGGTGTTGAAGTCACACTCACAAAAGTCCGTCGTGAGCGTATGGGAATTATCGAGCTTGCCTCTCCTGTTGCGCATATCTGGTTCTTAAAATCATTGCCGTCCCGTATTGGTTTGATGACCAATATGACATTGAAAGAGCTTGAAAAGGTTCTTTACTTCGAAGCCTATATGGTGATCGAGCCGGGTATGACTCCGCTAAAACCGCTACAGCTTCTGAGTGAAGAAGACTACATGAATGCGCAGGACGAATACGGCGAAGAAAATTTCCGTGCCGGTATCGGCGCCGAAGCCATTAAAGAAGTCCTGATGGCGATTGATCTGGAAGAAGAACTTGCCAACACTGAAGAAGATCTTCGTGAGACAGGATCCGAAGCCAAGCGTAAGAAACTGGTCAAGCGTTTAAAACTTTTGGAAGCGTTCATTTCTTCCGGTACCCGTCCTGAATGGATGATCATGGATGTTGTTCCTGTTCTTCCACCGGAATTGCGTCCGTTGGTGCCTCTTGATGGTGGCCGTTTCGCAACTTCTGACCTGAACGACCTTTACCGCCGCGTGATTAACCGTAACAACCGTCTGAAGCGTTTGATGGAGCTTCGTGCGCCTGACATTATTGTGCGTAACGAAAAACGTATGTTGCAGGAATCCGTTGACGCCTTGTTCGATAACGGTCGTCGTGGCCGTGTGATTACCGGAGCTAACAAGCGTCCATTGAAGTCATTGTCCGACATGTTGAAAGGGAAGCAGGGTCGTTTCCGTCAAAACCTTCTTGGGAAGCGTGTTGATTATTCCGGCCGTTCCGTGATTGTGGTTGGTCCTGAATTAAAACTGCACCAGTGTGGTATTCCGAAGAAAATGGCGCTCGAGCTTTTCAAGCCGTTCATCTACCATAAACTTGAAGTTTACGGTATGGCCACAACGGTTAAAGCCGCCAAGAAAATGGTTGAAAAAGAACGTCCGGAAGTCTGGGACATTTTGGAAGAAGTTATCCGCGAACATCCGGTGATGCTAAACCGTGCACCAACATTGCACAGATTGGGGATCCAGGCGTTTGAACCGACATTGATCGAAGGGAAAGCGATCCAGCTTCACCCATTGGTCTGTACCGCCTTTAACGCCGACTTTGATGGGGACCAGATGGCTGTTCACGTACCGCTTTCTATCGAAGCGCAGCTTGAAGCCCGTTGCCTGATGATGTCGACAAATAACATTCTTTCGCCTGCTAACGGTAAGCCTATTATCGTGCCGTCACAGGATATTGTTCTAGGTCTTTATTACCTGACAATCGCACGTGACGGAATGCCTGGAGAAGGCATGATCTTCCGCGGTCCTGGTGAAATCCAGCACGCGATCACAGAAGGTCATCTGCACCTTCATGCGAAAATCAAATGCCGCTATCATTATGTTGATGAAGAAGGGAATAAGAAAACGACCCTTGTTGAATCAACGGCCGGCCGTATGTTGTTCTCTGAGCTTTTACCCCGTCACCCGCAAATCTCCTTCGATGAGATCAACAAGGTTATGACGAAAAAAGAGCTGACCAATCTGATTGACGTTGTTTACCGTCACTGTGGTACCAAAGAAACCGTTATTTTCTGTGACCGCATGATGAAGCTCGGCTTCCGGAATGCCTGTGTTGCCGGTATTTCTTTTGGTAAATCAGATCTTATTATTCCTGAAGCAAAAGAAAAGCTGGTCAATGAAGCGAAAGAAAAAGTCGCTGAATATGAACAGCAGTATCAGGATGGTTTGATTACTAAAGGGGAGAAATACAACAAGGTTGTCGATATCTGGTCAAAATGTACCGATGATGTGGCAGATGAAATGATGAACATCATCTCTGACATCGATAAAGCCGGTTTGAACTCTGTTTACATGATGGCCCACTCCGGGGCGCGTGGTTCTGCGGCGCAGATCCGCCAGCTTGCCGGTATGCGTGGTCTGATGGCCAAGCCGTCAGGGGAAATTATCGAGACACCAATTATCTCTAACTTCAAAGAGGGTCTGTCGGTTCTTGAATACTTTAACTCCACCCACGGTGCCCGTAAGGGTCTTGCCGATACCGCGTTGAAAACAGCGAACTCCGGTTACCTGACACGTCGTCTGGTTGATGTTGCGCAGGATGCCGTTGTGATCGAAGAAGATTGCGGTACTGAAGAAGGAATTACTATCGGCGCAGTGATGAGCGGCGCGGATGTGGTTGTTTCTCTGGCTGAGCGTATTTTGGGCCGTGTTCCTGTGGAAGCTGTGAAAAACCCGTTATCAGGTGACATTATCGTTCCTGCCGGGGAAATCATTGATGAGGTCACATCGGAAGAGATTGAAACTGCTGGTATCGATAGCCTGAAGGTTCGTTCCGTCTTGACTTGTGAAACCCGTACAGGTGTTTGTGCCAAATGTTATGGCCGTGATCTGGCCCGCGGTACGCCGGTAAATATGGGCGAAGCAGTCGGTGTTATGGCGGCCCAATCTATTGGGGAACCTGGAACACAGTTGACAATGCGTACTTTCCACATTGGTGGCGCGGCGCAGCGCGGTGTTGAAAAATCTTCCTACGAAGCCACTATGGATGCCACAGTGAAAATCGAACACCAGAATACGGTGAAAAACTCTGATGGTATTGAAATTGTTATGGGCCGTAACACGGAAATTGTCCTGCTGGATAGCAAAGGCAAGGAACGTGCAACACACCGTGTTCCTTATGGTGCAAGATTGCTTGTAAGCGATGGCACGAAGGTAAAAGCCGGTGATAAAATGGCCGAATGGGACCCATTCACCATGCCGATCATCACTGAAAAAGATGGTACGGTTAAATTCTTTGATCTGGTTGAAGGTGTTTCCATCGCCGACCAGACAGATGAAGCCACAGGTATTTCTTCGAAAGTCGTTATTGACTGGAGAAGTCAGCCTAAAGGCGGTGAACTGAAACCACGTCTTGGTATCGTTGGATCCGGTGACAAGGTTCTGAAATTGCCAAACGGGGCGGAAGCCAATTACTACATGTCTACTGATGCTATTTTGTCCGTTGAAAACGGTTCCGAAGTGAAGGCCGGTGACATCTTGGCGCGTATTCCGCGTGAAGCTGGTAAAACCCGCGATATTACAGGGGGTCTGCCACGTGTGGCTGAATTGTTCGAAGCCCGCCGTCCGAAAGACTTCGCGATTATCTCTGAAATTGATGGTCAGGTGGAATTTGGTAAGGACTATAAAGCCAAACGCCGTATCATTGTGAACCCGACTGACAAGACAATGGAACCAAGCGAATATCTGATTCCAAAAGGCCGCCACATGGCGGTACAGGAAGGGGACTTCGTGCGTAAAGGGGATCCGCTTCTTGATGGGGCGCTTGTACCGCACGATATTCTGGATGTGATGGGTGTTGAGGCTTTGGCCGAATATCTTGTGAACGAAATTCAGGATGTTTATCGTCTGCAAGGGGTGAAAATCAATGACAAACACATTGAAGTTATCGCCCGTCAAATGATGCAGAAGATTGAAATCTCTGAAGTTGGCGACACGACCTTCCTTGTTGGTGAAAATGTTGACCGTGATGAATTTGAAGCGGCCAATAAGAAATATATTGGTGAAGGCAAGCAGCCTGCTGTTGGTAAACCTGTTCTTCAGGGTATTACCAAAGCCTCTTTGCAGACCCGCTCCTTTATTTCTGCGGCCTCTTTCCAGGAAACAACACGCGTGTTGACAGAAGCAGCTGTAAACGGAAAAGAAGACCAGTTGTATGGCTTGAAAGAAAACGTGATTGTTGGTCGCCTGATCCCTGCGGGTACAGGTGCCTATATCAACAAAATCCGTAAAGTTGCTGCTGACCGTGATAAGATCACCTTGGCAGCGCAGCAGGAAGCAGCCGCTATTGAAGCCGCAGAGCAGACCACGCCGGAAGCAATTGAAAGTGTAGATTCTGACTCTGAGACAGAAGCTAAGGAAGCTGCCAACGGGTAAGTGACCGACAAAGCTTCGAGGCGTTAATATTGTCTGAAGTGAGTATATAAAGTTTAAAAAAGCGGCTTTTGGGCCGCTTTTTTGCATTTAACAGGCTTTTTAACGAAAAAAACAACGAACAAGGTTGACGTAAGCCTAAAAAACAGGCTTGGTGCGTATAAGTTTAATAATGAACTTATATATACTAAATTTATAAAGGAATACTTCTATGGCTACAGGCAAAGTTAAATGGTTTAACTCACAAAAAGGTTTTGGTTTTATCGAGCCGTCATCCGGTGGTGGAGATGTTTTTGTTCACATTAGTGCAGTTGAAGCTGCGGGCCTACGCGGTCTTGATGATGGACAGGAAATTGAATATGAAATGCAAGAAGACAAGGGCAGACAATCTGCTACGAATCTTAAAGTAGCGGCATAATCAAAAGCTACTGTGCCTATTGCATAAATGCATGATGGTTGCATATATAAAGAAAAAGCGGCTTTAAGGGCCGCTTTTTTACTACTCACTGATATTCGTTATTTGTAATAATTTTTATGCGGCCGCGCCGTTGGTTTGGCTTCATCTTCCGTTTTGATCCAGTCATTCTTTGAGAATGGTTTATATTTTAATGAACAGAAATCATCTTCATCCACGATCATATAGAAGGGGCCACCATTAATACTATGCGTTAATTTAAACTTATAGTTAAACTTCATAGGGCCTTGGCAATATCTGTGCTGCCATCTGAACATGTAACGATAGGGATCACATCTATTCCGCGCAGAGGTGGATCGTCTTGATTCAACTTTACGGTTGTTATGATCCAGCAAGACGGCAGAGCATTGGTGATTGGCCTCAAACATATATAAGCCGTAAAAGTTACCTTCCAGGGTCAGCTTTTCATCTCCCGGGATCATGTGCGATATCATCTGGCAGGTAAATAAGACGAGCATAAACGCCCACCCGCCAAAAGACCGGATGTCCAAAGGTACGCGCTCGAACGGTCGGAACAGCGGGCCGAAAAAGATCAAGAGAGAGGGGGTCACGATGGTAGGATAATGATATCCAACCAGCGTTCCTGAGTAGAGATGAAATATTACAAAAAAGAAAAAGACAGGGCGTTGCAGATATTTGTTTTTACTGAACAAGAACCATGCGGCAATCATCTCCATAAAGATGACCAGATTAGTCATGACGGGGATCAATTCATCGGGGAAAATCGGCAGGCCGGTTTCCATGGCGGTGAAATAAGACCCTAAAGTCCAGCTTTCATGAATCTTCGTGGCTGTGGAAAAGAAATAAAATGCGGCCACGGCCAAAGAGCCGAAAAAGCGTTTATGGGGTAAAAATAAGAAAATGATCGCAAATCCGGTCTGGTAGTAATCATAATTTGCATTTAAGGAGTAGTTTATGGAGGTGAGATAGAATTTCCATAGAAAAAGAATAAGTAAACACACATGGGCCATGACCATACGTTTGGCCAAAAGCGCATAGGCAGCAGTAAAAATGACTCCCAGCATTGCCATAAAGATTGTGTTTTGTATGTAGCCGTAAGGGCGGGCATCCATGAAAAACAGGCTTTCACAGCCCTGAAAGAATGGCCAACAAAGAAAGCTACTGCCTTCCACCGCATTAACAGTGGTTTGCCAGTTATTTTCCCATCCTTTGAAATGCATTAAAAAACCTAACAGGACGGCCGCGCCAAATAACCTGACCGCAACGTCATGATTGGCTTCATGCAGGCTAAAGATTTTCATATATCGTGCACAAAAGCGCTCCCGGAAATTATCGGAAGTGGCAGCTGGGGCGGTCTGGTAGGGCTCTCTTTGCCCCTTAAAGGCCGGCATCAGCACGAATCGGGTCAGTAAAAAGAACAGGACGCTGAAAAACATTAGCCATAAAACGCCATGATACAGCTCTACATAAGGTAAAAGGGCTTGTTGAAACTCTGTATAGCCCGTAGGACTTGTCATAACTGTTTCTCTGAGGGCGATAACGGGAAGTTCTTCAAATTCTTCTGGAGACATATCTTTGACCATTTAGGTAGGAGGGTTTGCGGCAAATGCTTGTTTATATTGCCATTTTTTGAGGATAAGGGCTAGGTTTGTTTTGCCGGAAAGGCGAATTTCTATGAATTTTACGCCCGCAAAGGCTTTTTGTCAAAAAATCCACAAACAAGTGCTTGACGTGGAAGGGCTTTTCGCCTTATAGTCCGGCCAAATTCGAAGAATCGGATGGGTTGGCTGTGGCTGACATCATTGATGAAAGCCAGACGCAGCTCGATTTTCTTTGAATAAGTGAAAGATAGTTCACTTAAAAATGGCAGAGATTGAACCTTTTTTAAGTGCTGCGCGAAAATAGACGGGATTTGAAGGCTGAAGAACAGCCATTAAAATAAAACAAATCCGTTTTCGCGCTCTTTTTTTCGCTTTTATAAGACCATCCGAACATATTGACTTTAAATTAAGGAGAGGCATTTATGCCAACGATACAACAACTTATTCGTAAACCGCGCGCGATTGGCGGTAAAAAGGCGATGAAGTCCAAAAAAAACCGGGCTTTGAAGCATAACCCACAAGTGCGCGGCGTATGTACCCGTGTTTATACCACGACACCGAAGAAGCCGAACTCTGCTTTGCGTAAGGTGGCGAAGGTGCGTTTAACAACAGGTTTTGAAGTTATTTGTTATATCCCTGGTGAAGGTCACAACCTTCAAGAGCACTCCGTTGTTCTTGTGCGTGGCGGCCGTGTGAAAGACTTACCTGGTGTGCGCTACACTATTGTTCGTGGATCACTTGATACGCAAGGGGTTAAAGATCGTAAACAATCACGTTCACGCTACGGCGCGAAACGTCCTAAGTAGATAGAGAAATAGGAATTTAATATGTCACGCAGACACGCAGCAGAAAAAAGACAAGTTCTTCCGGATCCAAAGTTCGGGGATATGATTCTTTCAAAGTTTATGAACAACATTATGCTCGACGGTAAAAAATCTGCCGCTGAGAAAATCGTTTATGGTGCTTTGGAAATTATGGATGATAAAGGCCAGTCCATTGCAACGGATGAGGAGACAGAAGGTGAAGGCGGTTCCGCTGCTGCTGCCGGTGGCTCCTCAAAGGGTCTTCGTGTCTTCCATAAGGCGCTTAAGAAAGTCCGCCCACAGGTTGAGGTTCGTTCACGCCGTGTTGGTGGTGCGACTTATCAGGTTCCTGTTGAGGTGCGGACGGAGCGCGGAACGGCTCTTGCCATGCGCTGGTTGATTGGTGCGGCGCGTAAGCGTTCGGAAAATACAATGGTTGAGCGTTTGGCTGGTGAGCTTCTTGACGCGGCAAATGATCGTGGATCAGCCGTGAAGAAGCGCGATGACACACATAAAATGGCGGAAGCAAACAAAGCGTTTGCTCACTACCGTTGGTAATAGGAATTCAGAAGGTAATAGAGATAAAAAATGGCACGCGAACATAACATTGAAAACTACCGTAACTTCGGCATCATGGCTCACATTGATGCGGGTAAAACAACGTGTACGGAACGTATTCTTTTCTATTCTGGGAAATCACATAAAATTGGAGAGGTGCATGACGGCGCCGCAACAATGGACTGGATGGAACAAGAGCAAGAGCGCGGTATTACCATTACATCTGCAGCGACAACAACATTCTGGGACGCTGAAAAAAACGGGAATTTTGGTGGTCAGCGTTTTCGTCTGAACATTATTGACACACCGGGGCACGTGGACTTCACTATTGAGGTTGAGCGTTCATTGCGTGTGCTGGATGGTGCGATTGCCGTTTTCGATGCCAACGCCGGTGTTGAACCGCAAACCGAAACAGTGTGGAGACAAGGTGACAAATACCGCGTTCCCCGTATGTGTTTCGTTAATAAAATGGATAAAATTGGTGCGGATTTTTACAACACGGTTGATATGATTATTGACCGGTTGGGTGCGACACCTCTTGTTGTTCAATTGCCGATCGGCGCAGAAAATAATTTCCAGGGGCATGTTGATCTTATCAAGATGAAGGCTGTTACCTGGGATGGGGAGCAACTGGGTGCGACTTACGGCGAAAGTGAAATCCCTGCCGATATGGTTGATAAGGCCAATGAGTGGCGTGAAAAAATGATCGAGACAGCCATCGAAATGGATGATGCTGCCATGGAAGCTTACCTTGAAGGTAATGAGCCTGATGAGAAGACATTAAAAGCCTGTATCCGTAAAGGAACAATCGGTAACAAATTCGTTCCTGTTATGTGTGGTTCTGCTTTCAAGAATAAAGGTGTTCAAACCCTTCTTGATGCTGTGGTTGAATTTCTACCAAGCCCGCTGGATATCGGCAACGTGAATGGCGTAAAAATTGATGATCCTGAAGTAAAAGATTCCCGTCCTCCTGAAGACGACGCGCCATTTTCTGCTTTGGCATTCAAAATTATGAACGATCCGTTTGTTGGCTCGCTCACATTCGCTCGTATTTACTCCGGTACAATTCAATCAGGGTCCTACGTCAAGAACTCTGTTAAAGACAAGCGTGAGCGCGTTGGTCGTATGCTTCTTATGCATTCAAACAACCGTGAAGAGCTTAGTGAAGCCCATGCCGGTGATATTGTGGCATTTGTAGGACTGAAAGAAACCACAACAGGGGATACCCTTTGTGATGATAGCAAGCCTATTATTCTGGAGCGTATGGAATTCCCTGAGCCTGTGATCGAAATTGCTGTGGAGCCTAAATCCAAAGCAGACCAGGAAAAAATGTCGACAGCCCTGCAACGCCTTGCTGCTGAAGATCCATCTTTCCGCGTGAAAGTTGACCATGAATCAGGTCAGACAATTATTGCCGGTATGGGTGAGCTTCATCTAGACATTCTTGTCGACCGCATGAAACGTGAATTTAAAGTGGAAGCGAATATCGGTGCGCCTCAGGTTGCTTACCGTGAAACAATTTCCCGTGAAGCTGAAGTTGACTACACCCACAAGAAACAATCTGGTGGTTCCGGTCAGTTCGCACGTGCTGTTTTCAAATTGCGTCCTTCGGGCGACAACGAAGACGGTACCCGTCAGGATTACAACTTTGTAAACAAAATCGTTGGGGGCTCTATTCCGAAAGAATATATTCCAGGTTTTGAAAAAGGGATCCAGATGGCGAAGGAATCCGGTATTATTGCAGGCTTCCCTGTGATCAATATCGAAGTCGAACTTTTCGATGGTGCTTACCACGATGTGGACTCTTCTGCGCTTGCCTTTGAAATTGCCGGCCGCTCTGCTTTTAAAGAAGCAATGCAAAAAGCCGGGCCTCAACTTCTTGAGCCGATGATGCGTGTTGAAGTTGTCACACCGGAAGAATATATGGGTGACATTATTGGTGATCTGAATTCCCGTCGTGGTCAGGTTAACGAAATGACAGATCGCGGGAATGCCAAAGTTGTGACGGCCTATGTCCCGCTTGCGAATATGTTTGGTTACATTAATACATTGCGTTCTATGTCTCAGGGCCGGGCGCAATACACAATGCAGTTTGATCACTACGAAGCAGTGCCGCAACAGGTTGCTGATGAAGTAAAAGAAAAACTGGCTGGTTAAGAATAAAAATAATTTTTTATAAGGAGAAAGACTAATGTCTAAGGAAAAGTTTGAAAGAAATAAGCCGCATGTGAACGTGGGTACAATTGGTCACGTTGACCATGGTAAGACGACACTGACAGCGGCGATTGCGCTGCAGTATGGTGCGGGTGAGTCTGTTGACAAGATCGACAAGGCGCCTGAAGAAAAAGCGCGTGGTATCACGATCTCTACAGCGCACGTTGAGTATGAAACAGAGGCGCGTCACTATGCGCACGTTGATTGCCCTGGGCACGCTGACTACGTGAAGAACATGATCACGGGTGCGGCGCAGATGGACGGTGCTATTTTGGTTGTGAACGCAGCTGACGGTCCAATGCCTCAAACACGTGAGCACATTCTTCTTGCGCGTCAGGTTGGTGTTCCTGCTCTTGTTGTGTTCCTGAACAAAGTTGACCAGGTTGACGATGCGGAGCTTCTTGAGCTTGTTGAAATGGAAGTGCGTGAGTTGCTTTCTTCTTACGAATTTCCTGGCGATGATATTCCGATTATTAAAGGTTCTGCATTGGCCGCTGTTGAGGGCCGTGATGATGAAATCGGCAAGAATGCGATTGCTGAATTGATGAAGGCCGTTGATGAATATATCCCAACGCCTGACCGTCCGAAAGACAGACCATTCTTGATGCCTGTTGAAGACGTGTTCTCGATCTCCGGTCGTGGAACAGTATGTACAGGCCGTGTGGAGCAAGGTGTTGTGAATGTGAACGACGAAGTTGAAATCGTTGGTATCCGCGATACGCAAAAAACGACCATCACAGGCGTTGAGATGTTCCGTAAGTTGTTGGACTCTGGTGAAGCCGGCGACAACATCGGTGCGTTGCTGCGTGGAACGAAGCGTGAGGAAGTCGAGCGTGGTCAGGTTCTTTGTAAGCCTGGTTCGATTACACCGCACACGAAGTTCGAAGCCGAAGCCTACATCTTGTCAAAAGATGAAGGTGGCCGTCATACACCGTTCTTTGCCAACTACCGTCCACAGTTCTACTTCAGAACGACAGACGTGACCGGCGAAGTGATCCTTCCTGAAGGAACGGAAATGGTGATGCCTGGTGATAACTGTAATTTCACTGTGAACCTGATTGCACCGATTGCGATGGATGAAGGTTTACGTTTTGCGATCCGTGAAGGTGGCCGTACTGTCGGCGCCGGCGTGGTTAGTAAGATTGTTGAATAGTTTAACGAAGGATTGAAAAGGTAGTAGAACAATGGACGCACAAACAATTCGTATTCGCTTGAAGGCTTTTGATCACCGTATCCTTGATACGTCTACAAGCGAAATCGTTGGAACAGCAAAGCGCACCGGTGCCGGTGTGCGGGGTCCTGTTCCACTACCAACACGCAAAGAGAGATTTACAGTTTTACGCTCTCCACACGTGAACAAGAATTCGATGGAACATTTCGAAATGCGCACACATAAGCGTCTAATCGATATCGTTGACCCGACACCACAGACTGTTGACGCGTTGATGAAGTTGGATCTTGCCGCAGGTGTGGACGTTGAAATTAAAATTGGTCAGATGGCCGCATAAAAAGAGTTTTTAAATGTCTATGAGGGCGATGATGTCCTCCTCTAGAAAGGAAAAGAAAATGAGAACTGGAGTAATAGCACGAAAAGAAGGGATGACACGGATCTTCACAGAAGATGGCCGTCAGGTTCCTGTCACAGTGCTTAAAATCGACAACTGTCAGGTGACAGGTGTGATGACGGAAGAGAAGAATGGCTATACCGCTGTTCAACTTGGTGCCGGTACGGCGAAAATCAAACGCACATCCAAAGCGATGCGCGGTGTTTTTGCCAATGCGAAAATCGAGCCGAAAAAGAAAGTGGCTGAATTCCGTGTGAATGCAGACAATCTTCCTGACGTCGGTGCCGAAGTCGGTGCAAACCATTTTATCGCCGGTCAGAAAGTTGATGTTTGTGCGACATCCAAAGGTAAAGGTTTTGCCGGGGCGATGAAGCGTCACAACTTTGGTGGGATGCGCGCGACACATGGTGTGTCTGTTTCCCACCGTGCACATGGTTCCACAGGTCAGTGTCAGGATCCTGGTAAGGTTTTCAAAGGCAAGAAAATGGCCGGCCAAATGGGTAATGAGCGTGTCACAACGCAAAACCTGGAAGTGGCTGCGATTGATCTTGAAGATAATTTGATTTTGGTAAAAGGCTCTGTTCCTGGACCGAAATCCGGTTGGGTATATGTCTCGGATGCAGTGAAACGTAAAGCTCCTGATGACGCTCCTAAGCCTTTAGGGGTAAAAGAAGGAGCGGCACAGGCGGAAGCGCCGAAAGAAGAGGCTGCGGCTGAAGCACCTGCTGAAGAAGCAAAGAATGAGGGAGCGGAATAATGAAAGTCGCTGTTAAAACATTAGAAAATAAAGATGCCGGTGAAATCACTTTAGAGAAAAGTGTTTTCGGTGTTGAGGTTCGTCCTGACGTTATTCATCAGATGGTTGTATACCAGCTGGACAAGCGCCGCGGCGGGAACCACAAAACAAAAGAGCGTCATGAAGTATCCGGTACAGGTAAAAAGCCACATGCCCAAAAAGGGACAGGCCGTGCCCGTGCAGGCGATCTGAAACGTAACATTGACCGTGGCGGCGGTGTTGTTCACGGACCACGCGTTCGTTCACATGCCACAAGCCTGCCAAAGCGTATTCGTCAAAATGCGATGAAGACAGCTTTGTCTGCTAAAGCAAAAGAAGGAAAACTAATCATTCTTGATGCGGCAACGGCGAAAGACCACAAAACAAAGCCAATGGCGGTAGCGATGGCCAAGATGGGCATTAACTCTGCTGTAATTGTTGGCGGTAAGGAAATCGATGCAAACTTTGCCCGCGCAACCGCAAATCTGCCATTGATTGATGTTCTTCCATCACAAGGGGCAAATGTGTATGACATTATGCGCCGCGATGTTTTGGTGCTGACGAAAGACGCTGTGGCGGATCTGACAGAAAGACTAAAAGGATAAAGATTATGGCTGCTAAAAAGAAAGAAAAAGTCGAAATTGCAGAGTGGATGTATGAAATCATCCGTAACCCTGTTGTGACAGAAAAATCTGCCAATGGGTCTGCTCACGGTCAGGTAACATTCCGCGTACCGGTAAGTGCAACCAAGCCGCGTATCAAAACAGCGATTGAAACACTTTTCAAAGTGGATGTCACAGGCGTGAACACATCGATTCAAAAGGGTAAAACAAAACGCTTTAAAGGGATCAAGGCTTTCCGCGGCGATCAGAAAAAAGCGATTGTGACACTGAAAGAAGGTCAAACCATTGATGTCGGTACCGGCATCTAGGAATTAGGATTTAAATTATGGCGGCTTCGCCGAGAATGAGCATAAGGAAGTAAGAAAATGGCATTAAAGAAATATAAACCACAATCTCCGGGTTTGCGTGCATTGATCACAGTAGACCGTAGTGACTTGCATAAAGGCGCGCCTGAAAAGACGCTTCTTGAAGGTAAGAAGAAAAATGGTGGCCGTAACAATACTGGCCGTATTACTTGTCGTCACAAAGGTGGCGGTCACAAGCAGAAATACCGTGTGATTGACTGGAAACGTAACAAGTTTGATGTTGAAGCAACTGTTGTTCGTTTTGAATATGATCCAAACCGTACGGCTTTTATTGCATTGGTTGAATACACAGATGGTGAAAAGGCTTATATCCTTGCACCGCAAAGACTTCAGGTCGGAGACAAGATTGTTGCCGGTGAAAAAGTGGATATTAAGCCGGGTAATGCGATGCCTTTGAAAGGCATGCCTGTCGGAACGATTATTCACAACATTGAAATGAAGCCTGGTAAGGGTGGTCAGATGTGCCGTTCTGCCGGAACATACGCACAGCTTGTCGGTCGTGACCAGGGTTATGCGCAGGTCAAACTGGCTTCCGGCGAAGTACGTAAGATTCGTCAGGAATGTATCGCTTCTGTTGGTGCGGTATCAAACCCGGATCACATGAATACAAATATGGGTAAAGCCGGCCGTAAACGTTGGATGGGTGTTCGCCCGACCGTGCGTGGTGTGGTGATGAACCCTGTTGATCACCCGCATGGTGGTGGTGAAGGTAGAACATCCGGTGGTCGTCACCCTGTATCTTTCTCAGGTGTACCGACAAAAGGATATAAAACACGTAAAAACAAATCGACAGACAAATATATTATTCGTCGTCGCAAGAAGAAGTAGAGATTAAAAAAGGAAAAGAACTATGACACGTAGTGTATGGAAAGGACCATTTGTCGACCGTCACCTTTTGAAAAAGGTAGAACAGGCAAAAGAAGGCACAATTAAAGGTGTGATTAAAACATGGTCACGTCGTTCAACAATTTTGCCACAGATGGTGGGTTTGACTTTTGGCGTTCACAACGGAAACAAATTTATTCCGGTACTTGTGACAGACAACATGATTGGCCACAAGTTGGGCGAATTCGCGCCGACACGTACTTACAACGGTCACCAGGCTGATAAAAAAGCAGGGAAGTAATAATTAATTTTATTTAACATTGGATGTAAAAAATGGGACAGACAGCAAACGACAGACGGGTTAAGGATAACGAAGCCATGGCAATGGCGAAGTATCTTCGTACGTCTCCGCAAAAATTGAATCTGGTTTGCCAGACAATTCGTGGTAAAGCCGCCGGTAAAGCACTTGTGGATTTGGAATTTAACAACCGCCGCATTTCACAGGATGTGCGCAAGGTTTTACAATCTGCGATTGCGAATGCCGAAAACAATCACGGTTTGGATGTTGACCGTTTATATGTGGCTGAAGCTTTTGTAGGTAAATCAATCACAATGAAGCGTTTCCGTGCCCGGGCCCGTGGCCGTGCATCGAAGATTTTGAAGCCTTTCAGCCGTCTGACCGTCATCGTGCGTGAGCGTGAAGATGCAGCGTCTCCCAAAAAAGCAGCGGCGAAAAAAGTTGATGTAACAAAAGGTGCTTTGAAAGAAGAAGCCAAGACAGAAACAAAGGCGCCGGCAGAAAAGACCGAAGCCAAGAAAACAGAAGCTAAGAAAACAGAAGCTAAGAAGACAACCACGAAAAAAGCGGCGAAAAAAGCGCCTGCCAAAAAAGCCACGGCGAAAAAAGCCGCTAGCAAAAAGGCAGCGAAAAAAACCGAAGCTAAAAAAGAAGATAAATAGGAGCATTTGAACAATGGGTCAGAAGGTTAATCCAATAGGTATTCGCGTCGGTATCAACCGCACATGGGATTCAAGATGGTTTGATGACCGCAACTATGCGGACAAACTGGTTCAGGATCTTGAATTGCGTAAATACGTTCAGGAAAAATTAAAAGCAGCCGGTATTTCTAAGGTTGTGATTGAACGCGCCGCAAAGAATACCCGCGTGACGGTTTACACAGCCCGTCCGGGTGTGATCATCGGTAAAAAAGGTGCCGATATTGAAACATTGCGTAAAGAATTATCAAGCCGCGCCGGTAACGACGTTGCGTTGAATATTGTTGAAATCCGCAAGCCGGATCTTGATGCACAACTGGTTGCCGAAGGTGTTTGCCAGCAGCTTGAACGCCGTGTGTCTTTCCGTCGTGCGATGAAACGTGCGGTACAAAATGCCCTTCGTATGGGATCATTGGGTATTCGTTTGAACGTTTCCGGTCGTTTGGGTGGGGCTGATATCGCGCGTACCGAATGGTACCGTGAAGGCCGTGTGCCGCTTCACACATTACGTGCGGATCTGGATTACGGCTTTGCCGAAGCATTGACAACCTACGGGATTATCGGTGTGAAGGTATGGCTTTACAAAGGGGACATCATGGAGCATGACCCGATGGCCAGAGATAAGAGAATGCAGGAAGCCCAAGGGGGCGGAGCGCCAAGACGATAAGAATTAGGTTTAATTAACATAATTATTGAAATTGTAACAAAATAACGGTATAAGACGATGCTATCGCCAAAGAAGACAAAATTTAGAAAAGCCCACAAAGGCCGCATTCATGGGAATGCCAAAGGTGGAACAACATTGAATTTCGGTTCCTGTGGATTGAAAGCCATGAGCCCGGATCGGATTACGGCCCGCCAGATTGAAGCAGCCCGTCGTGCGATTACCCGTCACATCAGACGTCAGGGTAAGGTGTTTATTCGTATTTTCCCGGATATTCCGGTATCGAAAAAACCTCTTGAAGTCCGTCAGGGTAAAGGGAAGGGATCGGTTGAATATTGGGCCGCCCGGGTGAAACCAGGCCGCATTATGTTTGAACTTGATGGTGTTCCGACAGAACTGGCCCGTGAAGCTTTGCAATTGGCAGCAGAAAAACTGCCGATTAAAACAAAATTTGTGACCCGTATCGGCGAATAATTGGAGACGAAAATGAAAGCAGAAGAATTAAAAGGAAAGTCGCAAGACGAATTGAAAAAGATGCTTTTGGATGTGCGTAAAGAGCAATTCAATCTGCGTTTTCAATTGTCCGGTGGTCAACTGGAAAATACAGCGCAAATGCGCAAAATCCGCCGCGACATTGCACGGATAAAAACAATGATGAATCAACAATCCGCTGAGCAGTCAAAGACTGCCGCGTAACGGATAAAGTAGGAGAGAAAAAAGATGCCACGTCGCGTTTTGGAAGGAAAAGTCGTAAGTGACAAAATGGACAAGACAGTTACTGTTCTTGTAGAGCGTCGCTTTATGCACCCTAAATATAAGAAATACATCAAGCGTTCGACGAGATATGCGGCCCATGATGAAGGGAATACAGTGAAAGAAGGCGAATATGTTCAGATCATAGAATGCGCGCCGATTTCAAAACGTAAAAGCTGGACAATCGTTAAAGATGGTTCTGCTGCGCCTTCGAAAGAAGAAAAAGCAGCCGCGAAAAAAGCTGCCCCTAAAAAGGAAGTAAAGAAGGAAGAGCCTAAGGCTGAGAAGAAGGCTCTTGCGAAAAAAGCTGCTGCAAAATCTGAAAAGAAAGCGCCGGCAAAGAAAGCAGCAGCGAAAAAAACAACAAAGAAAACAGAAGATAAGAAGTAGAGAATTGCCATGATACAAATGCAATCAAATATGGAAGTAGCTGATAACTCTGGCGCCCGTCGCGTCGAGTGTATCAAGGTTCTGGGTGGTTCACACCGGCGCACCGCCAATATTGGTGATGTTGTTGTTGTGTCTGTGAAGGAAGCTATTCCCCGTGGCCGTGTGAAAAAAGGCGCGGTTCATAAAGCCGTGATCGTGCGCACGAAACACGGTCTAAACCGTCAAAGTGGGGAGAAAATCCGTTTCGATACCAACGCTTGCGTGCTGATCAGCAGTAACGGCGAGCCTGTTGGAACACGTATTTTTGGCCCGGTTACACGTGAGTTACGCGGTAAAGGCTACATGAAAATTATTTCGCTTGCTGGAGAGGTTCTATAGTTATGACACAGGCAAAAATGAAAATTAAAAAGGGTGACACAGTTGTTGTCACAACCGGTAAAGACAAAGGTAAAAAAGGCGAAGTTCTTAAGACAATGCCAACGAAGGCGCGTGTGATTGTGCAAGGGGTGAATGTTGTGAAGAAACATCAGAAACCGACACAATTCGCTCCAGGCGGCATTGTTGAAAAAGAACTGTCTATTCACGTGTCAAACGTGTCTTTGGCAGACCCGAAAACAGATAAACCAACCCGTGTGGGTTACCAGACTTTGAAAGGCGGCAAAAAAGTCCGCGTTGCGAAGAAGTCCGGCGAAACGATTGACTCATAAGGAACTGAAGCAATGAGTGAAGCAGCAAAAAAGAATGTAAATAAGGCGAAACCACAGCCGCGTTTCAAGCAGCGCTACGAAAAAGAAATTCGTAAGATGTTGCAGGACAAGTTTGGTTTCAAGAATACGATGCAGACACCGAAGTTGGACAAAATCGTCATCAACATGGGCATCACCGAAGCAACGACAGACCGTAAGGCTGTTGAAAGTGCTGCGGGTGATCTTGCGTTGATTGCCGGCCAAAAGCCTGTGATTACAAAGGCGAAAAAATCCAATGCCTCCTTTAAAGTACGTGAAGGCATGGATCTTGGTTGTAAGGTGACGTTGCGCGGGGAGAAAATGTATGAATTTCTTGACCGTCTGGTAACGATTGCGTTGCCACGGGTGCGTGACTTCCGCGGTATTAACGGTAAAAGCTTTGATGGTCAGGGTAACTACGCCATGGGTGTTAAAGAACATATTATTTTCCCGGAGATTGAGTATGACAAAGTCGACAAAATCCGTGGAATGGACATCATTATCTGCACGACCGCAGCGAATGATGATGAAGCAAAAGAATTACTTAAGGGCTTTGATATGCCCTTCAGAAACTAAAGTTTAAACAAGAAAACATCGGGAGCGATTGGATAAATGGCAAAGGTTAGTGCAGTACAAAGAGACTTGAAGCGCCGCAAATTGGTAAAAAAATATGCCAAAAAGCGTGCTGAACTGAAAGCGATTATTAAAGATAAGAATATTGGCATGGAAGAGCGTTTTGCCGCTGTTTTGGCATTGTCGGATTTGCCAAAGAATTCCAGCAAGATTCGCCCGATGAACCGATGCGCCCTTACAGGTCGTCCGCACGCTGTTTATCGTAAGTTTAAATTGTCTCGTATTGCGGTGCGTGATCTGGCTTCCCGTGGCGAATTGCCCGGCGTAACGAAGTCCAGCTGGTAAGAATTTTTGTAGAAAGAGGATATATAAGATGTCTATGAGCGATCCTTTAGGAGATATGTTGACCCGTATTAGAAACGGACAACGCGCAAACCACCCAACAGTTGAATGCCCGTATTCAAACGTGCGTAAATCTGTATGTGATGTTTTGCAGGAAGAAGGTTATATCCGCGGCTACAAAGCCGAGGAAAATGACGGTAACAAAAAAGTTTTGATGATTGAGTTGAAATATACGGAAGGGGAGCCTGTAATCCGCGAATTAAAGCGTATTTCCAAGCCCGGTCGCCGTATTTACTCAAAAATTAAAGATTTGGAGCCATTCCACAACGGTCTTGGTATCAAGGTTATTTCAACACCACGCGGTGTGATGCCTGATTACAAAGCCCGTAACGAGAATGTCGGTGGAGAGGTTCTTTGTCAGGTTTACTAAACCTGGGAAAATAGAAATATAAGGAAGAAAACAATGTCACGTATTGGTAAAAAACCGGTTGAAGTTCCTGAAGGCGTTACACTAGATGTCAGCGGTCAGGATGTTAAAGCCAAAGGCGCAAAAGGCGAATTGTCTGTGCGTATACATGATGACGTGTCTGTCAAAATGGAAGACGGTAAAGTGGTCTTTGCACCACGTTCCCAATCTTTGCAGGCAAAAAAACTATATCCGACCATGCGCACATTGGTGAATAACATCGTTGTCGGCGTGACCGAAGGATATAAGAAAGATCTTGAAATCCAGGGGGTTGGTCTTCGTGGACAGATGCAGGGCAATACACTTGTGATGCAGCTTGGTTTCTCCCATGAAGTGCGTTATGACGTGCCGCAGGGCGTGCAGGTTGCCGTTGAAGATCAGACAAAGATCAGCATCGAAGGTATTGATAAGCAGCTTGTCGGTCAGGTTGCCGCCAAAATCCGCGGATTTAAGCCGCCTGAGCCTTATAAGGGTAAAGGTATCCGCTATGTCGGCGAATATGTGATGCGCAAAGAAGGTAAGAAGAAATAATTAGGTTTTTGAATAAAGGTTAAGACCATGACAGCTAAAAGAAAAACATCATTTCAACGTCGTAAAATGGGCACACGCTCTAAATTGCGCCGCGTGAATATCGAACAGAATGCCAAACGCGCCATCCGTCCACGTTTGTCTGTGCACCGCACAAACAAGCAGATTTATGCGCAGATTATTGATGATATCAACGGCGTGACTTTAGCAGCCGCCTCTTCTTTGGATAAAGATAGCGGCGTAAAAGGCGGCCATACTGTTGATGCTGCGGCGCAAGTCGGCAAACTTGTTGCCGAACGTGCGGTAAAAGCCGGTGTTAAAAAAGTTCAATTTGATCGTGGCGGCTTTGTTTATCACGGTCGTATCAAGGCAATTGCCGATGGCGCGCGTGAAGGCGGTCTTGAATTTTAAGAAACAATTTTGATTAGAAAAAGATTTAAAGTTAAAGGAATATAAACATGGTAAATCCAGAACAACAAATGGAACGTAACCAAGAGCGCGAAGAGCCGGAATTTCATGAGAAACTGGTTGCTGTTAACCGCGTTGCAAAAGTGGTGAAAGGGGGCCGTCGTTTCGGCTTTGCCGCTCTTGTGGTTGTTGGTGACGGTCGTGGCCGTGTTGGTTCCGGTCATGGGAAAGCCAAAGAGGTTCCTGAAGCTATTCGTAAAGCAACAGAGCAGGCCAAAAAGAAAATGGTTCGCGTTCCTTTACGTGAAGGCCGGACAATTCACCATGATATCAGTGCCCGTTCCGGTGCCGGTAAAGTGATCTTGCGTTCTGCTCCTGTCGGTACAGGGGTTATTGCGGGTGGTCCTATGCGGGCAGTTTTTGACTGTCTGGGTGTTCAGGACGTTGTGGCGAAGGCTGTTGGGTCTTCTAACCCTTACAACATGGTAAATGCAACATTGGCAGCTTTGAAGAAAATGGAAAGCCCGCGTCAGATTGCAACCCGCCGCGGTAAAAAAGTCAGTGATGTTATAGCAGCGCGTGAATCTTCACGTGGTCAGAAAGTTGAAGACGCAAAAGCGAAAGCGGAATAATTTTTTAAATTAGGATTAAGAAAATGGCTGAAGAAAAAAAGACAACGAAAAAGAAAGCTTCCGGTAAGGCAATTACTGTTACACAGACAGGCTCACCGATTGGCCGTGAAGCAACACAGCGTCAAACTCTTGTGGGGTTAGGCTTAAACAAGCTTGGCCGGTCAAAAACGCTGGAAGATACACCAAGTGTCCGCGGTATGATCCGTAAGGTTGCCCACTTGGTCACTGTCGAAGAAGCGGCATAAGATAAAGAAGGAATAAAACAATGAAATTAAGTGATTTACAGCCAAAAGAAGGATCCCGTCAAAACTCCAAGCGTGTTGGGCGCGGTATCGGTTCCGGTAAAGGAAAAACTTGTGGCGTTGGTCAAAAAGGCCAGAAAGCCCGTTCCGGTGTGGCCATTAACGGTTACGAAGGCGGTCAAATGCCTTTATACAAACGTCTGCCAAAGCGCGGATTTACCAATGTTTTTGGCAAAAAGTTTGCCACGGTTTCTCTAGGACGTTTGCAACAGGCCATTGATAAGAAACTGATTGATACCAAAGGCACAATTGATGTTGATGCGTTGGCCGCTGCTAAAGTGATCAAACATAAGCGTGACGGTGTGCGTCTTCTGGGCAATGGTGAATTAAAAACAAAGGTAACTTTGAAAGTTGCCGGTGCTACGCAATCTGCTATCGCTGCTGTTGAGAAAGCTGGTGGTAAGGTTGAAATTCTTGAAGCTGAAACAAAAGGCCCACGTCATAAAAGCACTAAATCAGAGAAGAAATAAAATTTTATCTCCTCCATCCTAAAGGGAGACATAAAAAAGGGCCCGGAAAGATATCCGGGCCTTTTTTATTATCTAATAATTATTAGTTTTGTGTTTCTTCAGTTTCAGAAGAGGCGTTAAAGCCTTCATCATCCACGTTAAACTCGAATGATGAGCCTGAAGAAGGTTCAACATCCGGCTCTTCTACTGTGCGTTCCACCACCGTGTTGCTTTCTTCAATAACCTGTTCACCTTGATTGGTTTGCGTCAGGTACAAGGCTCCAATGACCATCACAGCCACTAAGAGCCCACCGACCATAAAATATAAGCCGTTATTATTATTTTCATTAGACATAGTTTTTCTCCTATTTATCTCCAATTTATAAGCAAACGGATAGGGAGCCTAAAAGTTCCTCATAATATTTTCTAGGCAGCTTTTTTGGATGATTTGGCTGGCATAGCTTCAGGATTAAGTATTTCCAATGTGCGTGTGGGGAAGGGAATATCGATCCCGTCCTTATCAAGGGCCTCTTTAATGGCTTTCTTCAAATCCCACTGCACGACAAAGAAATCGGAAGTTTTGGTCCAGATGCGGACTTTTAAATTCACTGATGAATCTGCCATCTGGTCAACGACGATAATCGGCTGTTTACCTTCTGTTTGCACAAGGCGGTCTTCTTTGGATAAAACTCTTTCGAGTGTTTTAATCGCTTTGTTAATATCACTATCGTAACTGATGCCTACGGCAATATCCTGGCGGCGTTGCAGGTTGCGGGAATAATTAATGATCTCATTCCCCCAGATTTTGCTGTTAGGCGCAAAAATATATTTATTGTCCGGCGTGTTTAATTCGGCGCCAAACAAGCCTACACCTGTTACCGTGCCGCCGGTGCCGCCAAATTCAATATAATCGCCTACGTTGAAAGGGCGCAGGATCAGCAGCATTGTCCCTGCGGCAACATTACTGAGCGTGCCTTGCAGGGCCAGACCAATGGCTAGGCCGGCAGCGCCGAGAACCGCCAGCAAGCTTGCGGTTTGGACGCCAAATTGTCCTAATACGGCGATAAGTGAAACCGCGAGAATGGTATATTTTAAAAACCCGCCGAGGAAGGAGGCAAGTGTGCCATCTAGTTTTTTTATTTTATGAATACGGCCGTTCACCCAGCTTCCGGCAACCCAGCCCCCGATAAGAATGGCAAGCGCGCTAACAACACGTATTCCCCAATAAATTGCCAATTCCATATATTCATTTAAATCAACTTCCATAATTTCCTCTCTAACTATTTTTTATCACTAAATGGATTTTTACTCGTCCGTACCAGTAATCTTAACGGAATTCCTTTTAAACCGAAGTCCTCTCTTAAACCGTTCAAAAGATAACGTTTATAGGTTTCGGGCAGTTCTTTGGGCCGTGATACCCATAAGGCAAATGTTGGCGGTCTGATATTAATCTGCGTCATATAACGCAGGCGGTTCGACCGGCCTTCATATAAAGGTGCCGGGTTCTGGCTTTCGCGCGCGGAGAGCCACCGGTTCATTTTCGCCGTCGGCACCCGCTTGTTCCACAAGGTGTAGGTATCTAAAACAGTTTGCATCAGAAAACCGAGATTGCGGTTATTAATGGCGGAGATACTGACCGAAGGCACATCCCGGACTTGGCCTAAAGATGTTTCCAACTTATAATTAATCTGCGCGATTGCTTCTTTTTTATTTTCTTCGCCTTTTATTAAATCCCATTTATTGATGGCCAGAATCATCGCCCGTCCTTCGCTTAAGATATGATCGGCAATTTGCAGGTCTTGTTTTTCTAGAATGTTTTCTGCATCAATGACCAGAATGACAACTTGCGCCAGACGGATGGCCCGTAAGCTGTCTTCAACCGAAAGCTTTTCGATATTATGATCAATCCTCGATTTGCGGCGCATACCGGCCGTATCCACCAGCTTTATTTTACGCCCCTGAAATTCCCAGTCGACGGCAATCGCATCGCGCGTTATGCCGGCTTCCGGGCCGGTCATGACACGGTTATCATTCAGTAAGGCATTTAATAACGTTGACTTCCCCACATTCGGGCGTCCCACTATGGCAATTTTAATCGGCTTTTCATCGTCTTCGTCAATATCAAGCGCGGCGAAATCAAAGTCCTCCCTGCCTTCCAAGTCGTCGATATTTTCAATATCCGGCAGTAAATTATTTTCATCATTGTCCGATGATGTTTCTTCAGGGAAAAAAGGTTCAAAAGCATGATATAAATCTTCTATGCCAATCCCATGGGCCGAAGAAATCGGAATTGGTTGTCCGAAGCCAAGGGAATAAGCTTCTCCCATGCCGCTGGCAACCGCTCTGTCATTTTCTGCCTTGTTCACGGCCAGCACGACTGGTTTTTTCTTGGGGCCTTTTTGCTTTCTTAGCCAGCCGGCAAAATGCTCATCAATAGGGGTGACACCTGTTCGCCCGTCTATCAAAAACAAAATGGCATCGGCTTGTTCGATCCCTTCTTCGGTTTGCTTGCGCATGCGGCCTTCAATAGAATCATCAAAAGATTCTTCCAGTCCTGCAGTATCGATAATACGAATTTTCCGATCAATTAAGTATCCTTCGGCATCACGCCAGTCACGAGTGACACCTGGCGTATCATCAACGATAGCCAGCTTCTTCTTCGCCAATCGGTTGAAAAGCGTTGATTTCCCCACATTCGGGCGTCCCACTATGGCTATCGTAAAAGTCATAGTGGTTGTTGTACGGGATTAGCGGTAGGCAAGCAAGGTTCCATCATCGGCAAGAACGTAAAGCGCGCTGCTGGCAACAATAGGCGCCAAACTGACAGACTTTTTCAGGTTCCAGTTTGCGATTGATTCACCACTTCTGGGGGCAAATTCGGCTACCATACCCTGATTATTTACCGCCATTATGCGATTGCCAGCCATAATCGGGCCTGTCCAGGTATACAGACCTTTACGGCTGCTGGGATTTTCGTATTTGGGTAATTCCCTGATCCATAGAATTTCACCATTCATCGCATTAATGGCGAACAACTGGTAATCCGTGCCAAGAACATACATTGTGTTGCCAGAGAACCATGGCGTTTCCGCACTACTGATTTCCCGTGTCCAAAGACGGCTGCCGGTTCTTTTATCAATGGCTACCATTTTACCGCCATAACTGACCGCAAAAATGACATCGCCAGCAATGACCGGAAGTCCACGAATATCTGAAAGTCCTGCCATTGCCCCGACACGTAAAGAATTGGAAAGATTGTCTTCCCAGGCTATAGAGCCGTTTTCAACGCGTAAGGCCACAAGTTCGCCGGAAGATAATGCTGCAATGACAAGGTCTTTGTCGACAGCCGGACTGGCCGCGCCAAGCAGGCCGGTCGTTTCCCCCACGCCTTCATATTCCCAGACTATTTTCCCGGTTGAGCCGTCCAGTGCAATAACATTGTTATTTAAAGCCGTTACATAAACGCGCCCGTTTTTCACTGTGGGAGCTGCCCGTGAAGCAGCGCTGATGTGGGTGCGCCAGTAAATTTTTCCGTCCGCAGGATTCAGCGCAAGGACTTCGTTATAGCCGGATGTCGCAAATAATACACCTCCGGCATAGGATAATCCGCCGCCAATCACAGGCTCGTCTTCTTTCTTGTCACGAATATTGCTTGCCCATAATTCTTTTCCTGTCTGGTCATGAAAGGCCCGGACTTTAGAACGGGTATCAAGGGTAAACACTTTTCCTTCTGCCACGATCGGGCGGGAGATCAGCGGCAGGCCGTCATCTGTACCGGATCCTATATCAGACCGCCAGATTTGTTCAAGTTGGGCAGAATCTCCCAACGCCAGGTTTTGCATGGCGTGGTGCGGGTATCCGCCTGCCTGTGGCCATTCCTTATTGTTGGTTTCAGGGGCCGGCTCTATATATTCCAGCGCATTGGCTTCTTTGCTGGGTTGTAATTCCTGCTGCAGGTCCAGCACGGAAATACGCTCTCCCGGCAGTGGTTTTTTTTCAGGTTCGGAATCAAAAACCGAACAGGCCGTTAGGGCGATAGAACTTGCTAATAGGAAGAGAGAAGAAAATTTCATCATGATGCTTTCTCCTTGTTATTTTGCTGGCTGCTTTTTATCTGATAAACATGTGCCAGAGCTTCACCGCGCTTTTTGAGTGAAACGGGGATAGTCTCAGCCTCTTCAAACGGTGATAGATATTCAAGTGCTTGGGCATAGTCCTGTTTTTGGTGGGCAGCAATGGTGGCGGCCTGCAGGCGCGCATGCCATATCCATGGGCTCTTCTCATTGGCCAGCAACGGGGCTAAAATATCACCGTTGGGCTGTGCCGCATGTTGAACATATAAAATACGGCCCAGATCACGTAGATTTTTCGGCATTGATTTTGTTTGTGCTAATTGTTGATACAATTTTGCCGCTTCTTCGGGATTGTCTTCTTCCAGATAAATCGCGGCCGCATTCATAAGCCCCAAGGCCGCATGGCCTTTTCTGGTATCTTCCACAACATTCATAATTTCCTGCTGCGGCGCTTCGGAATTCACGGCATTTAAAAGCTTTGCGGTTTCATCGGCATTGCGGGAAGCATCCCAGCTGCGATAGGCTGTCATTGCCGCGGTGCAGACAACCAGAAGAACCAAAGCGGTCAGGATGGTTGATCCGTATTCCTTCCAGATCTTTGCCATCTTCTCTTGTTGCATTGCTTCATCGACTTCACGAAAAATGTCAGCCATTCTATCTCCTTTATCTATGTATTGGGCGCTAGTGTAGCCAAAATTATCATCGTTTCCAGTGTAAAATAAGGTATAATAAGGATTGTGAGTATGAAACCCCCATATAAGCAGAAAATCGGCTATACGCGTAAGGAATTCGGGGCTATTTTTCAGGTCTATAGCCGGAATGTCTATCATGGGCTGTTTAAGGATTTCTCTTTTGCCGAGATTAACGGCAAATATTACATTTCTTTCCGTGAGGAAGCGGGTAAAAAGCCGCTTATCACTATTGAAAAACGTAAATTGGGCCCTGAAAAGGTTTTGTTCATTGCCACCACACCCGCTCCCCGTAATCAGATTATCGAAATTGCGCGAAGCGAGAAAATAGATCCTTTCATTCATCAATTGAAAGGCAAGATTGAGATCCTGCGGGCCGGTAAGGCCGGACAATCTGATAGCAGCAACGCCCGCAATTCCTGATAAAGCACTTAGCAGTACAAAGTTTTTGGAAACTCCTTTATGATAGGGACCGAATAAGTCACATCATAAGCCAGACTGAAGGGAGTTTTTATTATGGCCAAAATCAAGATAAGCAATCCGGTAGTCGAAATTGACGGGGATGAAATGACCCGCATTATCTGGGCGATGATCAAGGATAAATTTATTACACCTTATCTGGATATTGACCTGAAGTATTTTGATCTTTCCATTCAAAACCGCGATGCGACAGATGATCAGGTGACGGTGGATGCGGCCAATGCGATTAAGCAATATGGTGTCGGTGTCAAATGCGCGACGATTACGCCGGACGAAGGGCGGGTGGAAGAATTCGGCCTGAAGAAAATGTGGCGCTCGCCTAATGGGACAATCCGTAACATTCTGGGTGGGACTGTGTTTCGGGAGCCTATTGTCACGCAAAATGTGCCCAAATACGTGCCGGGCTGGGAACAGCCGATGGTCATAGGCCGTCATGCCTTTGGCGACCAGTATAAAGCCACGGACGTCAAAATTGCGCAAGCAGGAACCCTTAAAATGGTGTTTGAGCCCAGCGATGGCAGCGAAACGCAAAGCTGGGAGGTATTTGAATTTACCGAGCCCGGTGTGGCCATGGGGATGTATAATGTTGATGAATCGATCAGGGGATTTGCCCGTGCCTGTTTTAATTACGGCTTGCAGCGCAACTATCCTGTCTACCTCTCCACGAAGAACACCATTCTTAAACAATATGATGGAAAATTCATGGAAATTTTCCAGAACATTTATGACTCGGAATTCAAAAGCGAGTTTGAAAAGAACAAGCTCTGGTATGAACACCGCCTTATTGACGATATGGTTGCTTTCGCTATTAAATCGAAGGGTGGTTTTGTCTGGGCGTGTAAAAATTACGATGGGGATGTGCAATCCGATATTGTGGCGCAGGGGTTTGGATCGCTCGGCCTGATGACGTCCGTATTATTGACCCCTGATGGCAAAACGGTAGAGGCCGAAGCCGCTCATGGAACCGTGACGCGCCATTACCGCGAACATCAAAAAGGAAACGAAACGTCTACAAACCCTATCGCGTCAATTTTTGCTTGGACACGGGGCCTCCAATATCGGGGGCGATTTGACGATAATGCGGAACTCATTGCTTTTGCGAAAAGTTTGGAAGAAGCTTGTGTGGAAACTGTCGAACAAGGAGATATGACCAAAGATCTGGCGCTTTTGGTCGGAGAATCGCAAGAATTCTTGACAACGGCGGCTTTTATGGACAAAGTCGAGCAAAATTTTAAGAGGAAATTGGCAGAATGATGCGCTTTTTGACACTGTTATTGGTTCTGGTTGTATGGGGTTTACCCGTTCAGGCGAATACCTATAATAAAGACTATTTCGGTGAGACAGAAATTTACAAGGCCGAATTTGAAGATACGCTGATCCATCTTGCGCGTAGTAATAAACTCGGCTTTGTGGAACTGCGGGCTGCCAACCCCACGCTTGACCCCTGGATACCGGGCGCCGGTGCCCGCATTACCCTGCCCAAACAACATATATTGCCCGAAGCGCCGCGCAACGGCTTGGTGATTAATCTGGCTGAAATGCGGGTTTATTATTTCAAGACACCCGGCGAACCACCGCAAACTTACCCCATCAGTATCGGGCGTGAAGGCCTGCAAACGCCAACGGGGACGACAAAAATTGTCCGTAAAAAAGAGGGACCGACATGGCGCCCGACAGAGCGTATGCGTAAGGAAGATCCGAAATTGCCGGCTTCTGTCGGACCGGGGCCGGATAATCCGCTTGGCACCCATGCGATGTATCTGGGCTGGCCGCAATATCTAATGCACGGCACCAATAAACCCTACGGTATTGGCCGCCGCGTCAGCAGCGGATGTATGCGGATGTATCCCGAAGATATTGTAGCGTTATTTCCACAGGTGCCGGTCGGTACACCTGTTACTGTGGTGGATCAGCCTGTGAAGGTTGGCTGGATAGAAGATAAATTATTTGTTGAAGTCAGTCCGACACAAGACCAGTCTTTAAAAATTGAAGAAGACGGCGTGATTAAATCTTATGAGATCACGGATGAAGACATGAAACGCATTAACCGCAAAGCCGGTGTCCATGCCGGTAAAATTGACTGGGTCCGGGTGCGCAAAGCTGTGCAGGAACACCGTGGGGTGCCTATTCCTATTTTAACCGTCGATTTCGCGCCGCGTAATCTGGTGAATAATGCGGCGGTACAAATCAACCCGCCGCCTGCTGCGACAACACTGACGACAGACGCGCGGGTGATGCCGGTGCAAGAAGTCGTGGTGGAACAGGATGTGACGACAGTAAATAACCTGTCGGGTAAATCTTTATATAATCAATAATAATTTTACTGGCTGCTGAGTGTGTAGACCAATGCAAAAATGGCAGGCAGCAGTAATGGGCAGGCGATAAGTGTCAGACGCAATGCTTTGTACTCCATGAAAACGCCGATCAGGCCAAGCGCAACGGCACCAATCCATACATAGACTGCTTTTTCGATGAGCGTTTGCCCGAAATTTTCATTAACAGACTCGGCTGAGATCAGGCCTCCCATAATTAAAAAATTCACACTTAAAGAAAAGAACAGTCCGCCTAAAAGCGAGAAGGTAAATAAAATCAATAAACGGAGTATATAAGTCATGACAATTATTGTGCCTTAATTTCGTGCAAAGAAAAAGGCTGTTTGATATGCATCAAAACAGCCTTTTTAAAATTATTACAGTCTAAGTTAAGAAATTACTTAACTTGTCTGCTTTCGAATACTGGCTCAGCAGAACGAACAACTGGACGAGCAGGAGCTTCAGTTGCACCCACTGTGCGCTCTTCAGCGTAAGGAGCCTGAGTTAATGTTCCGTCTAGATCAGCATCAGTAGTTCCGTTAGCTGCACAGGCTGCAATAGAAGCAGCAGAACCAAGTACCATAATAGTAGATAGTAATTTTTTCATTTTTATTTCCTTTACCCTTTCGAGGTTTATTAATTAATGACAGGGAAGCTGTCTATTTCAACAAGTTTTAGCCTTCCCTATCGGGGAAAACCATATCTCTTATACAATAGTCCGTTCCATGTGATAATAGTTTTTTACGATTTTTTTGAATTTTTTCAATAGTTTTGGTGTTTTAGTCCCAAAATGTTGCAATTATGCCACCTTAAAGTCCGTTTTTTCGCACCTTTGCAAAATAGGCGTCAATGCTATCAACCAAGGCTGCCGCCACTTTCCTTTGATAATCAGGGGTGGCAAGAAGGTGTGCTTCGCTATTATTGGACATAAAGCCCATTTCCACCAAGACGGACGGTATATCTGGAGCTTTCAGGACGGCAAATCCCGCATATCGATGCGTTTTGGGCAAAATCCGCAGGTCGTGGCCCTTCATTTTGGTCACCACGGTGTTGGCAAAAAATTTGGATTGATTCATCGTATCGCGCATCGCCAGATCGATCAGGATATTAGCAACATCTTTATCTTCATGGCTTAAATCAATTCCTGCGATCAGATCGGCCTGGTTTTCGCGTTTGGCCAGCTTCGCTGTCTGTGCATCCGATGCGTTATTCGACAATGTATAAATAGAGGCGCCGCGCACATTGGGTTTATCAATAGAATCTGCATGCAGAGAAATAAATAAATCTGCTTTTTGTGCACGGGCAATGGAAACGCGCTTATATAATTTCAAATAGGTGTCATCACTGCGGGTAAGTGCTGTGCGATATCGTCCTGTGGCTTCAAGATGGGATTTAAGTGTTTTGGCTGCCGCCAATGTAATATTTTTTTCCCGCAAACGGGAGGCGCCAATCGCCCCCGGATCCGCGCCTCCATGGCCTGCATCAATTACGATAAGAGGCTTATAGACCGGCGAGTTTACTTTTCTTGGCGCTGCTGTTGAGCCCGATACAATAGGTGGTTTACGGGGAGGAATCACCATGCCGTTGCGGATTTGGACTTCTTTATTATCATCTTTATCATCCGTAAAAAATTTTTCTATAAAGGCTCCAAAGTCGGATTGCGGGTTTGTTTCTATCTCACCTGGATTAAAGTCGCCGAAAACTTCTTGCTGGCTTTGCGAGAACTGGGTGGCGGTAACCGTTTTAAAATCTATCACCAGTCTGTTTGGTTTGGTTGATTGCGGGGGCAATAAAAACGCCTTCTGTATCAAGGCGGGTTTGCTTAAATCAATAACCAGCCGCATAACATCGGGCTTAAGACTGCCGGATCTTACATCTGTAACCGTGGTTTTGGGCTGTTCGGGAATTATGCCGGCTTTCCATGTAAAATCCGGCATATCGATAACCAGACGATAAGGCTTGTTGGCTTCGGCAGGTAACATAAAGGCGCGGTAGGTTGGTGCTTCATTGAGTTCCACCACGAGTCTTGTTTTATCGGAATGGAGGCCGAAACGCACATCCTGCACGTCGAGGGCCCATGCCGATGGAATCATTATAAGCCAAAGGAGAATCAGCGAAAAAATAGTGATAAAAGGTTTGAAAGGCACGAATACGCTCTTTTTACAAAATGAGAAACAATATTAACACAAGAATTATGGCGCCTGAAAGGCTCTGTCTTCAAAACAAGGGCTTTTTATCAAAATTTTTTTCAAGGCGCATTTCACGCTTGTAAGTTTTATCCTGCGGTTGTATTGTTCATTTGCGACACGTTGTAGCTTTAGCATAATTATTTGATTTTATTTATTTTTTAAGGGTTTCGCTAGCTACACGGAAAACGGGAAGACTTTTTAAGCAAGCAAGGCAAAAGCTTTTCGTTCCGGCGCCGATAACCATAGCAAAGGGTTTTCTGGTTTTAAAAATCACCCTAAGTGTTTCGGTCGAAAATTTGGCTGGCGATTTTTCCATAAATCCCAAAAAACCAAACCGGATTATAACAGAAATGAAATTTGACGCACTTTGCGCCAATTTCTCTTTTCTCCTGTCGCAAGAAAAGCGAAGGCGGGCAGCATATGTGCATGGAGAAGTATAATGGCTAAAAAAATGCTTATAGACGCAACCCATGAAGAAGAAACAAGGGTTGCAGTTGTCGATGGCGACAGACTTGTAGAGTTTGATTATGAAAGCACGGTCCGCAAACAGTTGAAAGGCAGTATCTTTCTGGCAAAAGTGACACGGGTCGAACCGTCTTTGCAGGCAGCTTTCGTTAATTATGGAGGAAACCGCCATGGCTTCCTGCCTTTTTCTGAAATTCATCCCGATTATTTCCGGATACCGGTCAGTGACCGCGAAGCCTTGATAGCAGAGCAACAGGCCGAATTAGCAAAACTGGATGCGATCATCGGCGATGACGATGATGACGATATCATTGATGCCGATATCGTTGAAGACGATGATGACGACGAAGAATCCGTTGTTGAAGTCGGCGGTGCAGATAAACCCGCAGATGATGAAGATGACGATCTTAAGGAAAAAGATGGAAAAGGGGCGAAAGGTAAAACAAAAAAGACCACCAAGAAATCGGCCAAGAAGGCGGCAAAAAAATCTGCAAAGAAAACATCCGGAAAATCAAAAAAGTCTGATGATGATACGTCTGATGACGAATCAATCGGGAATAAAAAGAAAGACGATTTTGAAAAATCTGATGAAGAATTAGATGCGGAAGCGCTTGAAAAAGCCTCGGCGATGGAAACACCGGAAGAAAGTAATTCCGGCAATCAAAAGTCTCACCAAGGACGTGGCCGGGGACGGGGGCGTAATAACAAAGGCCGGGGACGTGCACAAATGCGCCGTAAAAAATCGGATGAGATCATCGATGAAGAAGGCGGCAAGCCTTTCCGTTTTAACCTGCGTCATAAATATAAAATTCAGGAAGTTGTAAAGCGCGGCCAGATCATGTTGATTCAGGTTTCCAAGGAAGAACGCGGAAACAAAGGGGCGGCGGTGACAACCTATATGTCTTTGCCTGGACGTTATTGTGTTTTAATGCCGAACAGCCCGCGTGGCGGCGGTGTGAGCCGCAAAATTGGCAACTTTAAAGACCGCAAGCGCATGCGCGAAATTTTAAAAGAACTGACAATTCCGGAAGGAATGTCGGTTATTTTGAGAACCGCTGGCGTTTCGCGAACAAAGGCGGAAATCAAACGGGACCTCGATTATCTGATGCGTTTATGGAACACCATTCGTGAAGATACGCTAAAATCATCCGCGCCTGCGTTGATTAATGAAGAAGGCAATTTAATCAAACGATCAATCCGGGATCTTTATACCCGCGATATTAACGAGGTATATGTTTCGGGCAGTAAAGGTTATAAAACAGCCAAGAATTTCATGAAAATGCTGGTGCCCTCCCATGCGAAGAAGGTTACCGAATATAATGATGACAAGGTGCCATTATTTCACCGCTATCATGTTGAAAAACAAATCAGTGAAATCGGCGAAATTTCTGTAACTTTAAAATCAGGGGGATACCTGATTATTAATCCGACCGAAGCTCTTGTGTCTATTGATGTGAACTCCGGGAAGGCGACCAAAGAACGCCATATCGAGGAAACGGCCCTTAAAACCAATATGGAAGCTGCAGAAGAAGTGGCCCGCCAGTTACGTCTGCGCGATCTTGGTGGTCTTGTGGTCATTGATTTTATTGATATGGAAGAACGTCGCAATAACCGTAAAGTTGAAAATAAATTGCGTGATTCTCTCTCTGATGACAGGGCCCGCATCCAGGTCGGGCGTATCTCTTCTTTTGGATTGTTGGAACTATCCCGTCAAAGGCTGAACCCCAGCCTCACAGAAGCCCAGTTTGATAAATGTCCGCATTGTGAGGGAAGCGGAACAGTAAAAACACTTGATTTTGCAGCCATCACTGCTATCCGCGCGTTAGAAGAAGAAGGCATTAAAGGGATTGTTGCCGAACTTTCTTTAAACGTTCCAAATGATGTAGCGGTGTATATGCTTAATCATAAACGTCAAATGCTGGCGGATATTGAAAAGCGATATGGTTTCCGCGTGCATGTGCGTATTGATGAAGAATTGAAACCGTCTGAGTTTCGCATGGACACAATCGCCCAACATGAAGGCAAGCAGCATCAGGAGCCGCAAAAAAGTCAGCCGCAGCAACAAAAGCAAAGCGATAATGAAGATGGCGATAACCAACAAAAGCCAAAACGCTCCCGTCGCCGCGGTCGCCGCGGTGGGCGCCGTCATAATAAAAATCAGGACAATAATAACAGCAATAACCAGCAAAAATCTGATAATCCTCCTGAGGCAAATGCTCAAGCACAGGCCCCCAATGATACGTCAGATAAGAAATCTGATGATCAGAATAAGGATAAAGCAGCGGCCAAAGCGGATGATAAAAAGCCATCTAAAAAGACGGCAAAGAAATCTGCTAAAAAAACGGCAAAGAAATCTTCCGTAAAAACAGATGATAAGTCAGGCCAAAAAGAACCGGCAAAACCAGCGCCGGAGAAGAAAAAAGCCTCCAATGATTCGTCACCTGCTGCTGCCGTTCCGCCCAAAGACTATGAAGTTGTTAACGAAGCGCCTAAAAAGAAGAAAAAAGGCTGGTGGAATCGCTTGGTAGATTAGATCTAAGCTCTTGATTTTATTTAGCTATTTAATATTAGATAAAATTTGAGATAAAATTTAATACACTTTAATCTTTGTAATTTAACATAATATATATGGAAGGGCTTCTTCATAGAAACTAAAAAAGCGGAAAAGACTAAGTACTGAAATATAAGGGTATCAGGTTTCTTTTCGTGGTTTTATTGAGAAAATCTTCTTTTTATAGTGTTCATTTCAAGGATGAATGGCCAGTCGCAATGCCCCGCGAATCTCACTGTGGCCATTCCATAACTTTTAATGAATTTTTTTTCGTCCCTTTGGCCGCCGGGTACACCCGGCGGCTTTTTTTTGACGCCGTTCCGTGCTACTGCTTACAAGGTAAAAAATAACATACAGGAAACATTTTTTCATGAAAATCACTGGCATCTTTTGCAGCTTACTTATTCTTATAACTCTTATGCATATCCCGGCGCTGGCCGCAGACGAAAAGAAAAAAGAAGTTTCTTCGACCCCGATTACGGAGTGGATTGAAGCGGAAAATAAAATGGTCGACAGCCTTCCTACAGGCAACCAGAAAGTATTTTTTGTGATGCGTAATAAACATAGTGTCATCCGTAGTATCCACGTGGTGCACGGGGATATCAAAAAAGCGGTGACAGCTTGTGGTAAGGAAAATAAAGATTTGAAAAAACCAATGGCAGACCGCTTGAAAGAATGGGAAGAAGTTGTCTTTCCGATTTTGGAAGATGCCGAAAAATTCCTGAAGCAGGAATTAAAAGAACAGGAAGCCTTTCATATTAGTGATTATAAATATGTTATGAAGTTGAATGATAAAGCCTATGAATATTCTGATTCCAAAATTGAAAAAACCCCGGTAACCACGCCGAAGG
This sequence comes from uncultured Micavibrio sp., assembly GCA_965216405.1. Classification (GTDB taxonomy): domain Bacteria; phylum Pseudomonadota; class Alphaproteobacteria; order Micavibrionales; family Micavibrionaceae. The sequence goes on from OZ244161.1 coordinate 1,560,556, forward strand.
CCTGTAATCAATTACTGGCGAGTATGGACCAAACAGAAGACCAGCTTATCCGCCTGATGCAGGAGATTTTATTGCCTGAAGCAGTGGTACGCAAGCGCGCAGAAATGGCAAAGATCCGTAAGGAAGAAGCTGAAGCAAAAGAGTCTAAAAAGTAAACCAACAACATAGTGACTGATTATAGATCATGAAAATTTTACAAGTGATGGCAGGGGGAAAACATGGCGGTGCGGAAACGGCATTCGTTGATACCTGCCTCGCAATGCATAAGAGCGGCTTGGAAATTTCCGTGGTAACCCGTAAAAATGATGTGCGTGTGCCAGCACTGCAGAAAGAGGGGGTGAATGTTCATACCCTGCCTTTTGGCGGCTTGTTTGATTTTTATTCCAAGATGGCGCTGAAAAAAATTATTCGTAAGTTTGAACCGGATATCGTTCAGACATGGATGTCACGCGCTGCTAAAAAAACACCGAACTGGCGCCAGATGAAAAAGGCGAAGCCTTTTACCACCGTGGCGCGGCTCGGCGGCTATTACAAACTTAAATACTTTAAGAACATGGATTATTTTATCGCCATATCGCCGGATCTGAAACGCCATATCGAAGAGGGGGGCGTGCCTGCCGACCATGTGCGCCATATTAATAATTTTGCAGAAACCGAACCCTCAGCTTTGCCAGTAAACCGGGAACCTTTGGAAACACCTGAAAATGTCACGGTGGTTTTATCTCTCGCGCGCCTGCATGACAGCAAGGCGCTGGACGTGCTGATCAAGGCCGTGGCTAAGGTTGATAAAACATATTTATGGCTTGCCGGAGAAGGGCCTGCCCGCGGCACATTAACCAAACTGGCAGATGAGCTTGGTATCCAGGACCGGGTGAAATTCCTTGGTTGGCGCCGTGACCGTTCCGCCTTGCTCCAAGCAGCCGATATATGTTCTTTTGCTTCCCGCGTCGAACCGTTCGGCACCGTTTTTGCGCAAAGCTGGGCGAATAAAACACCTGTTATTGTTTCCGATGCGGACGGTCCGAAACAATTTTGCCGGGATGAAGAAGACTGCCTGATGGTTCCCAAAGATGATGCGGACGCCTTGGCAACCGCGATAGAACGGTTAAAAGAAGATAAAGTTCTGCAACTAAAATTAGTGAATAATGGATATTCGCGCTACCAGCATGAATTCACCAAAAACAAGACCATTCAGGCTTATATTCATTTTTATCAGGAAATGATGGATAAGCGCTCAATTGGCGCTGCGTAACCGGTGTAATTGATAAATCATTAGACCCCCTAAGATAAAAGCACCAGCTTGATGCAGGGCCGCTAACGCGATAGGAACCTGAGTGAGCAGGGTAGAAACGCCAAGGCCGATCTGAAGCAAAACCATGCCTGCAAGGCCGAAACTTTTTAGGCGGTAGGCAAAACTTAAAACCATCAGGGCGGTGATGACGGCAATCCACCGGTGGGTGAACTGCACCGCGACAGGGTCGGTAAAGATAGCAGAAAAAGAGGTTAATTCATCCGGTATCCATTGCGAGCCCATCATTGGCCAACTATTATAGACAAGCCCCGCATCCAGTCCTGCGACAAAGGCGCCCCAGATCAGGGTAGTAAAAACGAAAGCAAAGGTCGTCCATCCATGGCGTTTTTGGCAAAAACTGCCATTCACTGTTTTGGCGTTCTTTATATCTAAGGCCACCCAAAGCAGGTAACAAAAGATGATAAAGGCGAGAGATAAATGTGCAGCCAGTCTGAAATGGCTGACGGAAGGGCGGTCTATCAGGCCGCTTTTAACCATATACCATCCCATGACCCCTTGGGCCGCGCCTAAAAGCAGACCAATCCATAACTTCAAATGAAATCCGTGGGGGATTTTTTTGGCAATAAGAAAATAGAAAAAAGGCAGGGCATATATAATGCCGATCATCCGGCCCCACAGGCGGTGAAACCATTCCCAGAAAAAGATATTTTTAAATTCGCCAATTTCCATGCCGAAATTTTTCTTCTGATATTCAGGTGTTTCCTGATACAGCGAAAAGACCCGTTCCCATTCGGACTCGCTCATCGGGGGCAGCGTCCCAATCAACGGGCGCCATTCCACCATGCTCAGCCCACTTTCGGTTAGCCGCGTGATCGCGCCAATGACCGCCATGGCAAATACCATGAAAGCTGTAAAAAACAGCCAGCCGGAAATAATTTGGGGGTGGTTTTTGATGTGTGCCATTGACTTCTGTCCTGCCTTTACGGCATTTATACCTGAGCATGACTGAAAATAAAGCAAAAACAGATGTAATCATTATCGGAGCAGGCCCCGTCGGGCTTTTTGCCGTGTTTGAATTGGGTCTATTGGATATGAAGGCCCATCTTGTTGATATTCTTGATAAACCGGGCGGCCAGTGCGCAGAGCTGTATCCTGAAAAACCGATTTACGATATTCCTGCTTTTCCTGTCGTGACGGGCCAGGAACTGACCGATAATCTGATGAAACAGATTGAACCCTTTTCACCTGTTTTTCATCTGCAGCAGATGGCGGAAAAACTTGAAAAGCTTGATAACGGAAACTGGCAATTAACCACAGACCAAGGCACCGTGCTGGAGGCTCCCGTGGTTGTGATTGCGGCGGGCGGTGGCTCCTTTGTGCCGAAGAAACCCAATATTCCACGTCTGGAAGAATTTGAAGGCAAATCGGTTTTTTATGCCGTGCGCAAAATGGAGCAGTTTAAAGATAAGAACATCCTGATCGCTGGCGGCGGGGATTCCGCGCTGGACTGGACACTTAATTTGCAACCTCTCGCCAAAAAACTGGCGTTGGTGCACCGCCGCGCTGAATTCCGCGCTGCGCCTGACAGTGTGTCCAAGATGATGACTCTGATTGGGGAAAATAAAATGACGGCCCATGTCGGCGATATTAAAGAGCTGCATGGCGAAAATGGTTTGCTTCAGGCGGTCACGATTCAAAAACGCGGCGAAGATCCTTACCAGGTAGAATGCGACACCTTGCTTGCCTTTTACGGTTTGACCATGAAACTGGGGCCTATTGCCAATTTCGGTTTGAATTTGGATCATAATCTCATTCCGGTTGATACGGAGAAATTTGAAACCAGTGAGCCGCGGATATTCTCTATCGGTGATATCAATCATTATCCGGGGAAGCTTAAATTAATCCTTTCCGGTTTTCATGAGGCTGCTCTGATGGCACAGCAGGCTTTTCGGTATGTTTATCCGGACAAGAAGTTACGTTTTCAATATACAACTTCTTCCACTTCCTTGCAGGAAAAGCTTGGCGTAGATGAAAAGGCCGCCTAATATCCGCTCTATGGCTTCTTTTGATATGATCGCGGCTGCTGGCAATGCTTATGTGAAAACATGGGAGGAGCGCACTTATTTAGGCCGGATGATTTTGATTCCATTGCTGTTGAAATTCGTGTGCTATTCGGTGGCTGTTATTTATATAGGCACGGAAGATATTATCCGGCTGTCCATTGTGATGTTGCCTGCTTATTTTGTAGAAGGATGGTTCCTTTCCCATTGGGTGCGCACCATCATGTTTGGTCATCGCTGGCCTTTCCGCCCTTCCGGCAATGATAAAAAAGACGCGCAGGACATTGAAGAGCGCGGACGCGGTATTCTCAGCGGTACGCTTGCCTTTGTGTTAATTAATTTCTTAATGGCCGGTTATTTTGCTTTTTTTACCAGCTTCATCCCTCCGACGCTGGATCCCAAAGCCCCTAATCCCAATGTAGCCACAATGGGCGCGTTAATGATGCTGTCGACAATAATTTTATTCCGCTTTGTGTGGCTTTATATTCCCTTGTCGGCAAATATTTCATGGCAATACTATGTGAAAAAACTCAACCGCATTTCTTTCACCTTTTGGCTGATCGGTTTGTGGTTGGTATGCTTTGTGCCTTCTATGATGCTGATGCAGTTTGGCGGCGGCCTGCTCAAAGGGCTGGAAACAGGGGGGGAAGGAGCGCAACTGGTACAAGGCGGCGTGGTTTTTTTACGTGTCATAACAGATAGCATCAAAAACGTCTTATGCACGGCGGGGATTACTTATGCCATTATGGATGCCTTGAAATTAAAGGCTGCAAAATGAAAATTTACGTGACGGATCCCGCAGGTACTGAACATGAGCTTGAAGCCCTGGAAGGTTGGCGCATCATGGAAATTATTAAGGATTACGGCCTGCCACTGAAGGCAGAATGCGGCGGCGCCTGTTGCTGTGCCACCTGTCATGTGTATGTCGATCCTGAGTGGGGGGATAAGCTCTATCCCATGCGTGAGGATGAGGTAGACATGCTGGATGAAGCGATTGATGTGGAAGATAACTCCCGTCTGTCCTGTCAGATATTAATGAGCGAAGACCTCGATGGTCTGAAAGTCACGATCGCGCCTGGCACAGAAGTCTAAGGAGGCAGGGCGCTAAGTTCTAATATCATATGAGAACTGTATCGTGACAAATACGTTTGTCCCTATCAAGATTCTGATTTTTTATACACGACAAATATTCCTGCCATTTTGGCTAGATATCGATAAACCAAGACTAGAAGATGTCCAAAATTGATAATTAGGTCAGAAGCATAACCATTACTCAGAGAAATTAGGGCTTGTGTTGAAAAGGGGGCGATTTTAATATGCTTTCGACTTGCTGATGTGCCAAGGATCGGTCTGATAAACAAAAATGAATTCATGACAAAAACTTTAATCCATGTGGGATGGCCCAAGTGCGCGAGTACATCCTTACAAGAAAATTGCTTTCTAGTGAATGAGTCTGCTTATTATTTGGGGCGTCCTTTGCCAAAGTATTTTGAAGAGGGGAGTGAAGAGCATGCCCGCGCTAACTTTTTCTTAAAAATAAAAAATGCGGTTTATATCCCTGAAGATTATGCTTTCTCTCATACCTGCCACCAAGAAATAGAAAAACTGCGTCATGAATTTCAAACGTTAAAGGCAACGTTGGATGAGGAAGCAAGGTCGGTCATTATCTCTGATGAGGGTTTTACAAATGCACTGGGAGTTTTAGGCGTAGATCGCACAAGAAAGGCACAACGGCTTAGATCAATTGTTGGGGAGGCCAAAATTCTATTCGTCATAAGGCGTCAGGATAAATTTCTGGAATCTCTTTATGGCGCTTATTTACGTCAGGCCAATCGTTTGCATCCTTATTGCAACTTTGAGGAATATCTGCGTTTAGGCTTGAACCGTTTTCCTTGCACAATCATTGACTATCAGTCCCGATGCGCAGACACAGAGCCTAAAAATCTTGCTGAAGAAAAAATAATTCGTAGTGCTTCTTTCGGCAGTCCTTTGGGAATACCGATGTTTTATGAAGTCATTGGGGAGTATACGAAAGTGTTTGGAAAAGAAAATATTATTATCAAAACCTTTGAAGATTTTACTGAATCGCCGCAAGCCTTTGTTCAATCGATTGGAAAAGAAGTTGGAATTAATCTGATATTTGATGAAGCCGCATCGCATACCAGGGCAACAAATTTCCCCAACAGATTTGAATATTTTCATTACAGAGCCAGGATCTCATGTTTAGGGGATTATTTCTTTCGGTTTTTGTTAAAAACCGGGGTTGCTCAGCAGATCCAAAAACTGCCCTATTTTTCTACAAGAGTGAAAGTGGCCTGGCCGCCTGAACTTAAAGAAGAAATTATGAATTTATACCAACAGAGCAATTCATTACTTGAAAAAGAATATGATTTAGCTCTGGCGAAGAAAGGCTATCCCTTAGCATCGTAAGCCTGCTCCATTTTCACTGCAGTGTGAATTCAGCGTCGAAATGACGGGAATCGGCGGGGCTAATGAGCGCACGTTTTGCGACATACACACTATGCAACGGGCCATCTATTTTCTGTTCCCAGAAATCAAGGAAATTGAATAGCTTTGGAAATTTGGGGGCAAGATCATAATGTTGCCAGATGAATTCCTGAAGTAAATCGGGATGGTCCGGCAAATGATAATAAATCTGCGCGGTTGTCAGACGATATCCCTCTAATTGAATGACCAAATCACTCATAACCATAATTATATCATAAAATATCTTTCAAAATCATTACTGGATAATAATTTATCGTGTTGGAAGACGGTGGACTTTGCGCTTGATATGAATAGGAAGAGTCTGATATAACATTAGCACTCTCTAAAGGGGAGTGCTAGCACGCTCATGGTGAGGTGTTATTTTATTAACGAAATCAAACATTTAAGGAGAATATAAATGAAATTTCGTCCACTACATGACAGAGTTTTACTGCGTCGTATCGAGCAGGAAGCCAAAACCGCTGGAGGAATTATCATTCCTGATACAGCGCAAGAAAAGCCTATGGAAGGTGAAATCGTCGCCGTCGGAACGGGGCACGTGAATGACAATGGTGATGTACGCCCGCTGGATGTGAAAGAAGGCGACCGCGTTATCTTCTCAAAATGGGCTGGAACGGAAGTTCAGGTCAATGGCGAAGAACTGATGGTAATGAAGGAATCCGACATTATCGGCGTTCTTGCTGCCTAATTTATTAACTTATATGACATCGCCCATTGCGGGTTTACCCGTCCGAGGGCAAAACAAAAAAGGAGAAAACCATGTCAGCTAAAGATGTAAGATTTTACGAGGATGCTCGTGAAGATATGATGAAAGGCGTAGATATTATTGCCAACGCCGTAAAAGTCACCTTGGGACCAAAAGGTCGTAACGTTGTGATTGAAAAATCATTTGGCGCCCCACGCACAACCAAAGATGGTGTGTCTGTAGCCAAAGAAATTGAATTGAAAAACAAACGCCAGAACATCGGCGCGCAGCTTATCCGCGAAGTTGCCAGTAAAGCTGTTGAGCATGCCGGCGACGGTACAACAACTGCGACTGTGCTTGCACAGGCTATCTTGAAGGAAGGCATGAAAGCGGTTTCCGCAGGCCGTAACCCGATGGACCTGAAACGCGGAATCGAAGCTGCCGTTATCACGGTTGTTGAAGATCTGAAAAAACGTGCCAAAGACGTTAAAACCAATGAAGAAATCAAACAGATTGGAACGATTTCTGCCAATGGTGATAAGGAAATTGGTGAAATGTTGGCCGAAGCGATGGAAAAAGTCGGTAACGAAGGTGTTATTACGGTAGAAGAAGCCAAGTCACTTCACAACGAACTGGAAGTTGTGGAAGGGATGCAGTTTGACCGTGGTTACCTGTCTCCATACTTCATAACAAATTCAGACAAGATGACTTGCGAATTGGAAAATCCTTATATTCTTTTCCATGATTCAAAATTATCAAACCTGCAAGCCATGCTGCCAATTCTGGAAGCTGTGGTTCAATCAAGCCGTCCACTGTTGATCGTGGCCGAAGATGTTGAAGGCGAAGCGCTTGCAACATTGGTTGTGAACAAGCTGCGTGGTGGTTTAAAAGTGGCTGCTGTGAAGGCGCCTGGCTTTGGTGACCGTCGTAAGGCGATGATCGAAGACATGGCAATCCTGACAGGTGGCCAGGTTGTCTCTGAAGAGCTTGGGATCAAACTGGACAGTGTGACAGTTGATATGCTGGGTACTGCGAAGAAAGTACAAATCACCAAAGATGAAACAACAATCATTGATGGTGCCGGCGATAAAAAAGATATCGACTCCCGTGTTTCACAAATTAAAGCTCAGATCGCAGAAACATCTTCTGATTACGATAAAGAGAAATTGCAGGAGCGCTTGGCCAAATTAGCCGGCGGTGTTGCGGTTCTTCGTATTGGCGGTGCGACTGAAGTTGAAGTGAAAGAACGCAAAGACCGTGTTGATGATGCAATGCATGCTACACGCGCAGCCGTTGAAGAAGGTATTATCGCCGGTGGCGGTACAGCGCTTCTTTACGCTTCACGCGCATTGGAAGGCATGAAAGCTGAAAACGATGACCAACAGGTCGGTATCGAAATTATCAAACGTGCTCTACAGGCGCCAATCCGCCAAATCGTTGAAAATGCCGGTTCTGAAGGATCGATTGTTGTTGGTAAATTGCTTGAGCAAAAAGACACCAACCACGGTTTCGATGCCCAGAACGACAACTATGTCGACATGATCAAGCTTGGTATCATTGACCCTGTGAAAGTTGTCCGCACTGCCTTGCAGGATGCGGCCTCTGTTGCTGGTCTGATGATTACAACCGAAGCTGTTGTGACAGAAATGCCCGATGATGACAAAGGCGGTTCAGCTGGCGGTGGCATGCCCGATATGGGCGGCATGGGCGGTATGGGTGGAATGGGCGGTATGGGCTTCTAAGCTCACGCAAATTCTAAACATCATAAGAATGCAAAAGGCCGGAATGTTGTCCGGCCTTTTTTATTAACTGTATATTCCTTATTTTGATTAAATTTCACCGTAGTCAGGATCTGTGGCTGCTGTAAGTGCCATGGAGCGCGCCGTTTCTTGCAGGCTAATCTAAATGTTCTAAGCGCGTAATTTTTCAATAATTATTTTAAGTTTTTATAATTTCTCTTTTCGGCTGTATAATAGGGAGAAAAGGGCGCTCTCTGTAGCCTGCCTTCTAATTCTTGTGAACCTTGTCTCTTTCGCGGTATAATTAAAAAATGATCCAAATCAAAAAACCTGAGATAGATCAAAAGCTTATCGGAGTCATTTTTTTGGCTGTTGGTATTATTGCTTTATTTACTGTCGCGGGAATTGCGGTTAATAAATTTACCGGTACCCGCACCTTTGAGGATGAGGCAGGAATTGACGAAAATTCCAAGGCTGTCCAGCAACAGCAAAGTGAAGATCAAAAGATTTCTAACCGCGTTAAAAATAAAAAACCCTCAAATATTAATGAGGCGGATATTGTCGGTGCTTGGGAGGCCTTGTTCCGAAATCACCGCGCTCTGATACAATTGAAAGGCGGTTATTACCGTCTGATTCTTATTTCCAATAACAACACACGCTCTCGCCAGTATTCCAATGGCCGCTATCAAATTCAGGGCAATGTCCTTATTTTAAAACCTGATTTATCTATTCCGGCTCCTAAAAGTAAGGGAGATATTCAATACCGCCTGTTTACCCGTACAGATATGCCGATGATGGTGGGCATGTATAAGGGCAAGCAAATATGGCAGGAAGTTGATCGGGCGGATATCGATATGTATATTCCCAATTACCATCCGGTAATCGGCCTGTCAAAAGATAAGGTTGTCGTTTGGAGCGTATTAAAATAAAACCATTATATGCCGGAACTGCCCGAAGTTGAAACCGTGATGCGGGGACTGGAACCTGCGGTCCTCTCCTCTAAAATTGTTCGTGTTGATCAAAGGCGGGCGGATTTACGCATTCCTTTTCCGGAAAATTTTCAAAAGCGTCTGGTGAACCGGACGATCACAAGTCTAAAACGCCGTGCCAAATACATTCTTGCCATGCTGGATGACGGGTATGTTCTTGTTATACATCTGGGCATGTCGGGGCGGGTGACCATCATGCCGACCCAATCGGCTTATCAACCGGAAAAGCACGACCATTTGATTTTGGATTTTCAAAACGGATCGTCTGTTATCTATAATGATCCCCGTCGGTTTGGGATGGTATTTCTTGTACCTGAAAATGAAATGAAAACCCATGCCTCTTTCCATCACTTAGGGCCGGAGCCCTTAGGAAATGATTTTTCCGGTCCGGTTCTGGCTGCACGGCTTAAAGGCAAAAAAACCAGTATTAAACAAGCGCTCTTGGACCAGCGCATCGTTGTAGGAGTGGGGAATATTTATGCGTGTGAGGCGTTGTACCTTGCGGGCATAAACCCAACGAAACGAGCCGGATTGATAAAGGAGGAAACAGCGGAAAAACTTGTCCGCGCAATCCGGGATGTTTTAAAGCGGGCGATTAAGTCAGGGGGCAGTACTTTAAAAGATTATCGTCATGCCAACGGAGATCTTGGTTATTTCCAACATAACTTTACTGTGTATGACCGTGAAGGGCAGGCCTGTAAAAATTGTGATTGTGATATACTCAAGACAGGCGGTATAAAAAGAATTACTCAATCGGGACGGTCTACTTTTTACTGCTCGCAAAAACAAAAATGAAGGAATGAGTGAAAACTCAAATGAAGAAATTTTTTGTCTTATATACATGCCTTCTAATGTGTTTGCCGGGGGCGGCAAAGGCTGAAGCTTTTTTCAATACACTCTATGATGTCCCTGTCATGCCTGGCCTTGCTGAAGTCCCTGACATGGCTTTAAGTTTCGATAAACCGAGCGGAAGGATCGCTCAGGCCGGGGCTGTGGCACAGGATTTAAGTGCAAAATCCATTTATTCCTTTTATGCCCAAAGCCTGCACCAGTTGGGTTGGCACGCCAGCCAAGAGAATGTTTATATACGCGAGGGGGAGAAGCTGGAGATTTCTATCCGTAAAAACGGGCAGACTTCTGTTGTCCAGTTTATGTTGAAACCCCTCTGACAGCCGCTAAAACGCTGGAAAACAGGGTATTTATCCCTATAATGCGGGTTTGGCTTGACATTCGGCAAGAGGATGCGTAAAACACATCGAAATTAAACGCTTTTAAGGCGTTTACAGGATAATGAAAAAACCTGAATTATTGAATTTAACTAGAATTTGAAAAGAGTTTAAAAATGGCAAATCACGCTTCTGCCCGTAAAAGAATTCGTCGCAATGCACGCCGCGCTGATATCAATGGTGCGCGTCGCGGCCGTATTCGTACATTCATTAAAAAAATCGAATCTGCTTTATCGGCTGGCGATGCAACCCAGGCTGAAGAAGCTTTAAAAGTTGCACAGCCGGAAATCCAGCGCGGTGTCGCAAAAGGGATCTTGCACAAGAATACAGCAGCTAGAAAGATTTCCCGTTTATCTGCTCGCATCAAGGCGGCGAAATAATTTTTTGTAATTAAATTTCTTATTTAAATAAGTTGATCAAGGCGTGAAAATTACTTCACGCCTTTTTTGTTTTTAAAAACAAACGGCTATCTTGAGAAGCGCCCTTGAAGCGATTTTGAAGAGTCACGAGTCAAGACACAAAAGAAAAAATTTTTTAAATTTTTTTGGATAAAGATGATTGCAATTGAAAATTTTTTGTTTAAGGTCTCTTTCTGTTGTGCACAACTTTTTAAACAAAACCTTATAAAAATTGTGCGTAACAAGGGGGGAAAATATCCCGTTTGATTGACTTTGAATTCCAATTGATTTTGTCGTCAATCATGGTTTCGAAAGAAACCGCAGAGTGAGGAATAAAACTTAAATCACCTAGACGTTCGTTCTTAAAATTTAAGTTGGTAACCTTTTTAAAAAAAACTTCGCTAATAGGCTTAAGTAATTTGTAGAGACAATGTTTCTGCGAAGAGGCTTTTGCATCTTTTTTACTGGCGAAGAAAAATTTTGTTTAACTATTTTAAAATGTGGAGAAAAAAGTAAATGTCAAAGTCTGAAACGGGTACGGCTCAAGGAGAAACTGCAACAGAAAAAGATTATGGAGCAGAGTCGTTAAAACCTTCCAAAGAAATTACAGCAATATGGAAGCAGGTTCATAAAGCATTAAGAGGCGAATTTGGTGAGGCTGTTTTCAGAAGCTGGTTAAAGCCTTTGACATTGCAGGCCTGTTATCACGGTACCTTGGAAGTTTCTGTTCCCACACGTTTCATGAAGGACTGGATTCAAACCCACTATGCCAAACGCATTCTTGAAATGTGTGCTGAAAAAGACAGCTCTGTTAAGCGTCTTGAAATTGTTGTTGTTCAAAATGCGATTCCACAAGAAGAAGACACGGCCACAAGCAAAAAAGCCAATGAAAATAACAAGGCGCCTCAGGAACAATTTGAAATTGCCTCTCCTCTGGATCAGCGTTTTACCTTTGATAGTTTTGTCGTTGGTAAACCCAATGCGTTGGCCCATGCCGCTGCACGCCGCGTGGTCGAAAGCGCGGCTGTACCTTTCAATCCGCTTTTCATTTATGGCGGTGTTGGCTTGGGTAAAACACACTTGATGCATGCAATTGCCTGGACAATCGGGGATCAGGCACCTGAAAAACAGGTGATGTATTTAAGTGCTGAAAAATTCATGTACCAGTTTGTGAAAGCGTTGCGCGCAAATGAGACAATGGCGTTTAAAGAATTTTTTCGTTCGGTAGATGTTTTGATGATTGATGACATCCAGTTCATCGCTGGTAAGGAATCCACACAAGAAGAATTTTTCCATACCTTTAATGCGCTTGTAGACCAGAATAAGCAGATCATTATTTCTGCTGATAAAGCGCCGAGTGACCTTGTGGGTATTGAAGAGCGTTTGCGCTCCCGTCTGGCTTGGGGGCTTGTGGCTGATATTCAGCCATCTACGTATGATCTTCGTTTAGGCATTGTTCAGGCCAAGCGCGACCAGTTAGAAGCCAAAGTGCCGGATTCCGTGCTTGAATTCTTGGCCTTGAAAGTCACATCCAATATTCGTGAACTTGAAGGCGCCTTGAACCGCATCATCGCCCACGCCGACGTCTCCAAGAACGAGATTACACTGGAAAGCACACAAGAAGTGCTGCAGGACCTTCTTCGCTCCCATGACCGCCGCATTACGATTGATGAAATTCAACGCAAAGTGGCCGAACACTACAATATCCGTCTTTCCGATATGCATTCTGCCCGTCGTGCGCGCCAAGTGGCCCGTCCGCGTCAGGTGGCCATGTATCTGGCAAAGCAGCTGACGGCCCGTTCTCTACCTGAAATTGGTCGTAAATTCGGCGGCCGGGATCACACGACTGTGATGCATGCTGTGCGCAAAATTGAAGAATTGGCCAATGACGACGCGTCTTTTGCCCAGGATGTCGAAATTTTACGTAGAGCGCTGACAGGTTGATTTTCTTGGCTTCCTGCCGTTTATCGCCATGAGGACATTTAAAAAGTTTTTAGTCTCCTAACTAAAAAAACTGAACGGGACCTTCGGGTCCCGTTTTTTAATAGAAAGCCTGCAAGCTTTTATATGGGAAAAGGCGGTTTTAAGCTTATAAACCGCTTGGAGTCCTAAGGCCCGCTTGCTATATTCTGATTCTAATCAACCCTTATATAGCAATGGAAAAGCTTATGAAATTCAGCATTGATCGTGCCGCCCTTCTTCGTTCTTTGAACCACGTCCAAAGTGCCGTGGAAAAAAGGAACACTATTCCTATTCTCTCGAACGTGTTGATAAAGGCAGAAGAGGGCGTTTTAAGCCTCGCCACCACAGACATGGATATGGAGATAAATGAATCTGTTGCCGCCAATGTGAAGGAGCCGGGTGCGACAACCGCTCCTGCCGGAACATTATTCGATATTGTTAAAAAGCTATCTGATGACAGCGAAGTAGAAATTGTTCTGGATGAATCCGGTAACCAGATGAGTGTGAAAGCGGGCCGTTCCAATTTCAAGCTTTCCTGCTTGCCTGTGGCCGACTTCCCGGAACTTAACCAAGGCGATATGCCGGCCAGCTTTTCTTTACCGGCAAATGATCTGCGCGCATTAATTGACCGCACCAAATTTGCCATGAGCACCGAAGAAACCCGTTATTACCTGAATGGTATTTATATTCATGCTGCCGACAAGGATGGCGTGAAGGTTTTGCGTGCAGTTGCGACCGACGGCCATCGTCTGGCCCGCTTTGAAATGCCGCTGCCTGCGGGTGCTGAAAATATGCCTGGTGTTATTCTACCGCGTAAGGCTGTGGCAGAACTGCGTAAGCTTGTCGATGAGGCCGGGGATGCCATCAAAATTGATCTTTCTGAAAGCAAAATCCGTTTCAGTTTCGATCATATCGTTCTGACATCCAAATTGATTGACGGCACTTTTCCTGATTATCAACGCGTTATCCCGCAGGGTAATGACAAGGTGATCGAAGTAAACCCGAAGGATTTTTCTTACGCTATTGACCGTGTCTCGACAATTTCGGATGGAAAATCCCGCGCGATCAAGATTACCTTTGAAGGCAAAACCATGACATTGTCGGCAAACTCACCGGAAAGCGGGAGTGCGACCGAAGATCTTGAAATTAACGGCAATGATAACATGGAAATTGGCTTTAATGCCCGCTATCTCATGGATATTACCTCCCAGATTGAAGGGGAGGGTTGTCGCCTGACATTGGCGGATTCGGCCAGCCCGACAATTATCGAAGATACGGGCGATGCTTCTTCTCTCTACGTTCTGATGCCGCTTCGGGTTTAACAGGATGTCGTGTCCTACTTAACTCAACTTACGCTTCAAAATTTCCGTTGTTATGAACAGGCACGCGTGGGTTCTCTTGACTCGGGCCTGATCGTTTTATGCGGCCCTAACGGGGCGGGGAAAACCAATATTCTCGAAGCCATCTCGCTTTTAACGCCGGGCCGTGGTTTGCGCTCGGTCAAGGCTACTGATTTGCAGCGGCATGACAGCCCGCAGGCCTGGGGCTTATCTGCCAAGGTGATGACAGAAGGTGGAGAAGTTACACTTGGCACCGCGCTGGCCCTTGAAACCGGGCGCCGTAAGGTGCGCATTAACGGTGTGGACGCCAAAAGCCAGATGGCCTTATCGGATTATGTGGCCTGCTTGTGGTTGACGCCGCAGATGGATCGTCTTTTTATTGAGGCCGCCGCCGGGCGGCGGCGTTTTCTGGATCGCATGATTTTTGCCTTTGATCCGGGTCATTCTGGGCGCGTCACCCGCTATGAAAACGCGCTGCGCCAACGTTCCAGATTATTGCAGGAAGACTTCGCCGACCGGTCATGGCTGAGTGGGTTGGAATGCCAGATGGCTGAAACCGGTATTGCCATTGCGGCAGCGCGGCTGGATTTCATTACCCGCCTGCAAGGGTCCTGCGCCAAGGCTGATAGGGAAGAGGATAATTATTTCCCAAAATCCCGCTTGATTGCCAAAGGCACATTAGAAGAACTGCTAAAAAACACTCCGGCGGTCAAGGTTGAAAAGCTCTATGTTTATCAGCTTGAGCAATCGCGCGCCCGGGATGCCATAACGGGCGGCGCGGCCACGGGGCCGCATAAAAGTGATCTGGAAGTCGTTTATGATACTAAAAATATGGCGGCCGCTCAGTGCTCCACGGGGGAGCAAAAGGCCCTTCTGATTGGCCTTATTTTGGCGCATGGGCGGCTGATGGCTGCAGAACGCGGCGCCCCGCCGGTCTTGTTGCTGGATGAAGTGGCGGCCCATCTTGATGAAGATCGCCGCATTGCCTTGTTCGAGCGTTTGGAAAAACTGGGCGGGCAGGTTTGGATGACGGGGACGGACCCCATCCTCTTTAGGGACATTGCCCGAAAAGCCCGTTTTTTTGATGTTGAAAATGCCCAAATCCACCCACAGCAAACGGTCGCCGCCGCGTAAATTATTCGGGTGTAAAATCAGAGGCTAATCCCTTGAAATTTAAGCCGTTTTATTGTGAAAAAAACGGGGTTTTTCCTGTCTTTTGATTGGGCTGGATGCTATAAAGAATCATTCACGAAAAACTGCAGAAAACTGCGCTTTTTATTGTAGAAATGGATTTTAAAAGATGAGCGAAACGGCCCAAAAAATGCCCCAAGAAAATACGAGCGAGATCACTGAAAAAACCGTGGAGAATGGCGGCGAATACGGCGCGGATTCGATTAAGGTTTTACGGGGGCTCGAAGCGGTCCGTAAACGCCCCGGGATGTATATCGGGGATACCGATGACGGGACAGGATTACACCACATGGTGTATGAGGTTGTTGACAACGCGATTGATGAATCGCTCGCCGGGCATTGTGACCGCGTCGATGTGATTTTGAACGCCGATGGGTCTGCGACGATTAAAGATAACGGCCGGGGTATTCCTGTTGATGAACATTCCGAAGAAGGCGTGTCCGCCGCGCAGGTGATTATGACGCAGCTTCACGCCGGTGGTAAGTTCGATCAGAACTCCTATAAAGTCTCCGGCGGGCTGCACGGGGTCGGTGTGTCCGTGGTCAACGCCTTGTCTGAATATCTGGATTTAACCATTCGCCGTGAAGGTAAAGAATGGACCATGCGCTTTAAACACGGGGATGCCGGGGATGACCTCAAGGCAGTCCGTGATCTAGAAGCCGGTGAGCGCAACGGAACGGAAGTGACCTTCCTGCCATCGACCGAGACATTCACGATGATCGAATTTGATTTTTCGACTCTGGAAGAGCGTTTACGGGAATTGGCCTTTTTGAATTCTGGCGTTAATATTTACCTGACCGATAACCGCGGGGACGAACCAAAAGTCTCCCATCTTCATTATGAAGGTGGGATTGAAAGCTTCGTTGAATATCTAAACCGCTCAAAAAAGCCGCTAATTAAGGACAAGATTTCTTTTACCTCCCATGATGATGATAACGGCATCACAGTGGAGGCGGCGCTGGAATGGACGGATGCCTATCATGAAACAATGTTGTGCTTTACCAATAATATCCCCCAGCGCGATGGCGGAACGCACCTGGCCGGTTTCCGTTCTGCGTTAACGCGGGTGATTTCAAAATATGCGGAAGAAAAAGGCATTACCAAAAAAGAAAAGGTCAAGCTAACAGGCGAAGACATGCGCGAAGGCTTATCCTGCGTTCTTTCCGTCAAGGTGCCTGACCCGAAATTCTCCTCCCAGACCAAAGACAAGCTGGTTTCTTCCGAAGTGCGGCCGGTTGTCGAGGCTGCGATGAACGAAGCCTTTGGTACATGGCTGGAAGAAAACCCGGCGGATGCCAAAATCATCGTTGGTAAAATTGTCGAAGCCGCAACCGCCCGTGAAGCGGCGCGGAAAGCCCGTGATCTGACCCGCCGTAAAGGGGTCATGGATATTTCCAACCTGCCGGGGAAACTGGCAGATTGCCAATCCAAAGATCCGGCTGACTCTGAAATCTTCATTGTTGAGGGGGATTCTGCTGGTGGTTCTGCCAAGCAGGCCCGTTCACGTAAAACACAGGCTATCCTGCCATTGCGCGGAAAAATTTTGAATACGGAGCGTGCGCGCTTTGATAAAATGCTTGGCTCCGAACAGGTTGGCACGTTGATTACCGCGCTTGGGACCGGTATCGGCCCTGAAGAATTCAATATTGATAAAATCCGCTATCACAAAATCGTGATCATGACCGATGCGGACGTCGATGGCTCGCACATCCGCACGCTTTTGTTGACTTTCTTCTTCCGCTACATGCCCGAAGTGATTGAGCGCGGTTACTTGTATATTGCCCAGCCCCCCCTTTATAAAGTGAAGCGTGGCGCAGGTGGAGAGCGTTATTTGAAAGATGATCAGGAAATGGAAAACTTCCTGATTGACTCTGCCTTGGGGGACATGGTTCTGCGTGCTTCCAACGGCTCGACAAGAGCGGGGGAGGACCTGCGTAATCTTTTAAAAACGATCAGTCCGCTACGCCCGAAAATTGAAAATCTAGCCCGTAAAACCGGCAACCTGCAGGCGATTGAACAGGCCGCGATTATCGGGGCATTTGATGATGTTGTTTTCGAAGATGAAAAAGCCGGACCGCTGGCCGCCAAAGCCTTGGCAGACCGCATGAATGAACTTGCGCTTAAAAATGAGAAAACATGGGGCTGTGAATTCACCCCTGTCGGCGGTTATGTGCTGACCCGTATGGTGCGCGGGGTGAAAGAACAGCTTCGTATCTCTGCAGATCAGATTAATTCACCGGATGCGCGTTCATTGAACAAAGCACGTAAGATGCTGGATGAGAATTTTGTCGATGGCGCGGAAATCGTTGTAGGGGAAAAGGTCGGTGCCCGTGTTTCCGGTCCTGTCGGTTTCTTTAAAAGTGTCATGGAGCTTGGTCAAAAAGGACTGCAGTTCCAACGCTATAAAGGTTTGGGGGAAATGAACCCAGAACAGTTGTGGGAAACCACGCTGGATCCCGAAGCACGTATCTTGCTTCAGGTGACGGTCAAAGACGCCGAAAAAGCATCCGAGCTTTTCTCAACCCTGATGGGCGATGTCGTCGAACCCCGCCGCGAATTCATTCAGGAAAACGCCCTAAAAGCCGCGGTTGACGTTTAATTTTTTTTATGACCTCACTCGCAAATAAATTATCGGTTTTTGTTGGCTCTGCTTTTGAAAATACAGGGTTGCCCGCGGATTTAGGGGAGGTGCGGGTGTCTGACCGCCCTGATCTGGCACAATTCCAATGTAACGGCGCAATGGCCGCGGCCAAACGAGCCAAGAAAAACCCGCGGGAGGTTGCGCAGGAAGTGGTGGCCATCCTATCGGAGAATGAGCGCTTTTCAAAAGTCGAAATTGCCGGACCGGGTTTTATTAACCTGAATGTCACGGACAGCTATCTGCAAGACCATCTTCATATCCTTGAAAATTTTGGCGTCATCCCCACTGAGGAAGACAAGAACATCGTCCTTGATTATGGTGGACCGAATATTGCTAAGGCGATGCATGTCGGGCATTTGCGTGCCGCGATTATCGGCGATGCACTGCGCCGTATCATGGCTTTTGCAGGATATAAAACCCTAGGTGATGTCCATATGGGTGACTGGGGCACGCATATGGGGATGCTGATTGGCGATTATCTCCGTGAAGGGGATCAGGATCTGGTGCTAAACACCGATATTAATGATGAGGGCGCCGTTCAGAAATTGATGGAAGATTTTTCGCATCGTTATCCCAAAGCCTCAGGCGCTGCCAAGGAAAATGAAGACCTTATGCAGGAAGCGCGTGACATCACGCTCAAACTGCAAAATAAAGAGCAACCTTATTGCGATATTTGGCAGAAAATTCGTGAAATCTCTATATCAGGCATGAAACAGACCTACGCGCAACTCGGCGTTGAGTTTGACTTGTGGAAGGGCGAGGCCGATGTCCATGATTATATCGCGCCAATGGTGGAGGATTTTAAATCCCAGAACCTCGCCATGGAAGATGATGGTGCGCTGATTGTGCCTGTAGCGGAAGAGGGCGATAATAAGAAAATACCGCCAATGATTTTATATAAACGCGATGGCGCCGTGATGTACGGCACAACCGATTGCGCGACGATTGTCGAGCGGATGAAGCTCTACGATCCGGCTAAAATCATCTATGTGGTGGATCAACGCCAGTCCTTGCATTTTGAACAGGTTTTTCGCGCCGTCCGCAAGGCCGGTATTGTCCCTGACACTGTGGAAATGACTCATGCGGGCTTCGGTACTATGAACGGAAAAGACGGAAAACCGTTTAAAACCCGTGAAGGCGGGATTATGAAGTTGGAAGATTTGATTGCCATGGCCATTAGCAAAGCGCGGGCCCGTATTATCGAAGCCAATCTGGCGGCTGATATGGATGAAAATGAGACGGAGGATGTTGCTTATGATGTTGCTCTGGCAGCGATTAAATTCGCAGACCTGCAAAATCAACGACAGGCAGATTATATTTTTGACCTCGACCGCCTGACCAGCTTTGAAGGAAAGACAGGGCCTTATTTATTGTATCAGGCCGTGCGGATAAAATCCTTGCTGGCCAAGGCAGAAGACAAGGGCTTTGCTATAGACGGGGAATTATCCCTGAATGAACATGACCGTTCCTTGGCGTTGCTGTTAACGGAATTTCCGGATGTGCTTGATCTGACCATTCGCAATTACGCGCCGCACAATTTATGCGATTATGCCTATAAGATAGCGCAGGCTTTCAGTTCTTTCTATGGCAATTGCCATATATTATCCGAAGAGGATGAAGGATTGCGTACTAGCCGTCTTACCTTATGCGCAAAAACCTATGCGCAGCTTTCTCAGATCCTTACCATGCTGGGCATTCAGGTGCCCGAACGTATGTAGTTCTTACTTTTGCTTTTTTTATGCTGCTTTGCTCTTTTTATCTTTTTTGGGCTTGCGACCCCGTTTTTGCGGGCGCACGGTACGCCCGATCTGTTCTTCGATAGTATCAAGGAATAGGTCTGAGCCCCGCGGGCGTCCGGTCTGTAAATGAAGCTGGATGTCGTCCATTTCCTTCGGGTCCATCGGGCGGGCCAGAAATTCTTCCCAGTTATGGGTCATGTGATAGGCTTCAAAAGGTTTTAGAAAACTGTTTTGAACAATTTTAATTCGGGCTTTGGCGCTGCTCCAAAGATAGTTTTCCGGTTTAGGGGCGATCTTAAGAGTGACCGGCAGTCTTTCAATAAACCGCGCTGCGCGTAAGGTAGAGCGCTCATCCATAGCGTAGGAAAAGAAACGGTCCTGGAATAAATGCCCGCGCCAGTCATTCCGTTCATTAATATGGCAGGTGTAGCGGCGGTGTGCTTCCCCAACCGCCCGCGCCATAAGTTCCCCGTCTTGTGGCTCGATAATTAAATGCACTTGATTTGGTAAGAGGCAGTAACACAGGATTGCGACATCAAACCGATGGCATTGTTCAACCAATATATCCAGATAAGTCTGGTAATCCGCCTTTTCAAAAAAGACAGGCTCGCCCCTATTGCCACGCTGGCTGATATGGTGGGCGGTATCTTCTACAACAATGCGTGCTTGACGTGCCATAGAGTAATTAGAATCTGATTTGCAGGCCCTGTCAATAATGGTGTCCCCGAATTAGACAGGCTTTTTTACAGGCGGTATGGAGGATGGGTTTTCGTAATATTATTCTGCTGCGTCAATGGTATCGCCGTTACCATCGGATTTA
Source organism: uncultured Micavibrio sp. (assembly GCA_965216405.1). Taxonomy (GTDB): domain Bacteria; phylum Pseudomonadota; class Alphaproteobacteria; order Micavibrionales; family Micavibrionaceae. The sequence continues at coordinate 1,581,106 of OZ244161.1, forward strand.
AGAAGTTTTTGCCGCATATCTGATCCGGCATCGCGGAGAATCTTCTCCACATCGGCGGTGAGTTTCTTTTTGATTTTCTCCACTGGGGCGGACACAGGCTCCGGTGCAGAGGCAGTTACGGCTGGTTCTTCTTCATCAGCCCGGCTAGAGGTCTGGACAGGGGCATGACCTTCTGCTGCTTTATCTGGTGCTTTAAAGATGCCTGGGGGCTGTTGCTGCGCCTCGGAGGTGTCAGTAGCGGTGTCCTGAACGGCTGCTTGTGCTGGTGGGGTTGTTTGAGGCGGCGGGGCACTTGGAGCAGCCGGTTCTGGAGCCGCAGGCGCTTGCTCGGCAGGATTGGAAAGAGCTCGGATAGCTTCCTGCGCTTCCACCGGATAAAGCTTTGCGTGTAAATCGCTTAAGGCAGTAATGCCGTAGTCAATGGGATCATCATAGGCCTTTTCGCCCATATCGTATCCCTGACGCAGGCTTTTTATTTCCTCTGGTATATCCATGGCAACATCGGCCTTCATGGCGGTCCAGTTTTTATCACACATTAAATCACGCAGCTTGGTAATTTCGGCGGAATGTTTGATAAAGGTTTCATCCGGTTCCGGCAGAGAAAGAAAGCGGGAGACGCGCATGGCCTTCGCATGGCCTGGGTTACAATAGAAAATATTGGCATCAATAACATCCATGGCAAAGGAAATAATCGCTTCCCCTTCGCGCATTTCTTTCAGGTCGTCATAGTCGGCCCGGCTTCCTTTATCAATTTGCGCTTGTTGCGTATCCGCATACGACCCCGTGGACATCCCACCGGATAGTTGAAGGGTGGAGACTTTGGCGATATAAGTATTTCCAATCTGGTTTTCAAAATATTCGCGTGTTTGGGTCGGATCTTGCAATTTACCAAAAATCTTGATGTTACAGTTCGCTGCAATGGAACGTGCTTCTTCTTTAATGCGCTTTTCCAACGCCTGTAAGTCCTGTGCCGCAAAGCATAAACAGAAACCAAGAGAACGCGCCTGCGCGGCCATAACCGCCATACCTTGCGCGGTATAATAGCCAACCTCATCAAACACGGTAACAAAAGGTGTGGCAGAATGCGTCGGTTTATTCTCAATAACCGTGTTACTTTCTCCTTCAAGATTGGAACCGAGTGTCGACCCCATCATTCCCTTGATGGTGGCGGCAACAATTTTACCAAGGTTGGCCGTTTCATCGCCGGATTTCTCAAGTGCCGGAATAAGAACGATCAGAAAGCGGCGGTTCAGCACGATATCAATCATATCCACATCGGCCGCGTCCGTATCAAAGATATAGCCGTAATCATCGCCCAAAGATTGCAGGGAACGGGTGAACTGCATGGTCAAATAGCCGTGTTGTTGGCGTACTGTTGTTGTATCCACCATCGGCTGGTCTGGACCAACAGGTTTCTCTTTCCCTTCATCATCAAAGGCTTCATCAACATAGCCGGGGAGAGTGTCCAGATATCCTTTCAGACCTTCGCGCATTTTTTCCGGCAGAGCCTGATCACGAGAAAGTTGAATAACGTAATTCAGGTTCAGATAATTACGGATTGAACTAACAGAAAGCGGGAAGTCCTGTTTGTCACGCTTCCATGTCAGCGCAGGCATCAAAGAGCTTAAAAGGGAGACAGCTCTTTCTTTCCACATCGCGTTATCCCCTTCTGCTTCAGGCATCAGGGTGACGAGCATTTGTGTTAGATAAGAAGCGGAACCACTGGAAAACGGGTTCATCGTGTTGGAAGGCGCCCGTGCATCGGAGTTTCCGGTCATATAGTTCAAAACCAACAGATCATCATCTCTGCCGAAACGGCGGATAAGCGCGGATAAGGAAGACCACAGGTCCGTATCGGCTTTACCATCGATAAACACCCAGCCTGATCCCCAGGAAAGAGCACTGGCCACGATTGATTTAAGCCCTTCCGTTTTACCGGAACCAGTCGTCCCCAAATATAAAATATGAGTACGCGCATCGGAGTTGGTGTACCAGATTTGTTGCTTGGTTTTTTTCTCGTTTCCTAAAAATAAAATACCTTCTGGTTGTCCGCTTTTTCCCGGCCCCATATTATTTGTATCTTTGTATTTAGACCCTAAAGGCAGTTTTGCCGGCAGACTTCTGTTACGGGTAATCAGCCACCAGAAAAATAACAGATAGCCAATAAAAATAAGATCTGAAAATAAAATAGAGGTTGGGACAAAGAAGAAAAGGCAGGCACCTAGAAAACAAATAGCTGCGGCATTGGTCGGGCGCTGCAACCATTCGCCAAAGCGAACATATAGCGGACGAATGTCACGGACAATCGTCTTTTTACCATAGCCATACTTTTTGAGATCTAAAGCCAATTACTAAAACCCTTTAAAAATCGCTCAAATAGTCATCTGCAGAAACAGGCTTCCCTGCTGTGCCGGTCGAGCTGGATGTTTGAGGCGTGTTGTTTCCCTGCATCTCAGTGGTATTAATTTGCTGTGGGATTTGCACTGTTAAATAATAGTACAGACCAATAACCAAAAGCGCGCCAAGAAAAGCGATCCCCCACTGATTGCCATTACTCTTTTGTTTTTTAGTTTTCGTTTTCCTTGATGCTTTCGGAGAATTTTCATTGGCTGTAACAGTTTGTTTTTGGCCTTCACCCTGTAGAGCATTTGAAGCGGCCACCAATGCTTCTAAGGCTTCTTCTTGTGTATTAAAGGAGGCAATAATTTCAGCTGTGCCTTTTTTAGGTTTGAGGACAAGTTTGGCTTTATCATTATCTTTTAGTTTTTTAACTTCAAATGAGGCAGTGCCGATTTTATCTAATGCCATACGCCAGACCACAGGATCAATGGCGCCCGGAAGGGAGAGGATCAAATACCCGTCAATGACATCGGCGGAAATATTTTTGTTAGATGTTATTTTTTTTAAAAAAATCATGACGTCCTTTATCTTATGCTGTTTTTAATTTCTTAATGCCGCGCTTATCTGACTTGCTGTAATCCAAGGTTGGTATCGGACGTGCCATGTCAGATTTCATATATTCTACTATACTGGTAATGGCGTCCTCAACTTTCGGCTTCGGTATCGGACGTTGCGCTCTTTTTTCTGCCTTAAAATGGCACATGGCGCCGATCGCTTCCGAATGGTTTGATTGGCGGCCCAGGTTATTCAGGGGATACCACAGTTCCCGGTTATGGCCACGTAGCCATACAAACTGGGCAGGGGCCAGAACACCCCCTTCTTCACGGGCGACCGATAATCCGCGCAATAAAGCTGTTGTTTCCCAGGCATGTTGATTGCATTGCTTTATCACGTTATGTGACAGTTCTTTATTCATTAAAACTTTACGGGCCTCTCTTATGAGAGATTTATCTCGGGAGAGTTTCAATCCCTCATCATGGGACCAGCAACGGGCTAACCTTCCCATCATTTTATCTGACAAATCCCTTTTTCTTGCTGCTTTTAGACAAAAAGCGGCTAACAAAACCTGTTTATAAGGATGCAGTTTTTTAAACCCGCGCCAGCGGGGACCTAACTGTTTTGTAAAGGCGGCCTGAACTGCATCTTCATCTACCACGCCATCAGGGACCGGTATTTGATAATAGGCGAGCCATTCTTCAGGCCCTAAGGCTTCCGCAAATAAAGGCAGCTTTGCCGGTACGGGAGAGCCGGGCGCACGTGGAGGTAATTGCGCCGGGTTGAATTTCGCAAAGGGTGAAATGACCGGAAAGGCTTTTGATTGAAAACGAATAAAACCATCCAAATTGAAAACCTGTAAGTAATGGGTGCCCGGGCCGGCTGTATAGGTCCATAAGCCAATTAACCCAATGCCTAAGGCAAAAAACCATTTAAAAGGCGCAAGGGCAATATAAGTAATAATACTTAGCAGTTCCCCATCAATTTTATCTTTGGGAATAGCTCCCACACTATCAACCCATCGCTGGATATTGATCTTATCGCCTGTCGGCAAGGTCAGCATATAATCATCAGGTGTCAGTGTAGCAATAATCCACATTTCACCATAACGGATCCAGCGAATAAAACTGTGTATCTCAGGGGTAAATTTTAAATAGACGATATAAGCGGAAACACCGACAACGAGCAAAATCATGCCCCAGCCTATGAATTTTTCCGCCATTCCATCGGCTTTGTCACCCGCCATAAAAAACCTACTAATATCAATGAGTTAAAAAATGATTCCTATCATGAATCTACCAGAAAATGGTTAAAAATGCCAATTGTGAATATCAATTACTCCGGATACTGAATTTTACCAAATTTTTGAAATTTTTATGATTAAATACTCGACATTTAATTCGTCTTCATTTACAAGATGTTACGGTTTTAAGGGGTTTTCTGTAAGCCAATGAAATCGTTGTTTACTTGATGTTGCTCTGCTCTAAAGCACGCAGGTTTCAAGGGGTTACCATCTTGCCCTTACCCGTCATAAGGTAGTAATGAGGTGGAAGGAAATAGTGTACGCCGCAATAGCTCAGTTGGTAGAGCAGTTGATTTGTAATCATCAGGTCCGCGGTTCGAGTCCGTGTTGCGGCACCATTTTCCACCATTTATCGCATCTCTTGCTGGGGTGTAGCCAAGCGGTAAGGCACCGGTTTTTGGTATCGGCATGCGCAGGTTCGAATCCTGCCACCCCAGCCATTTGCATTTCCTGTCACGTCCGACGATGTCTACAAGAACCCCTTGTTTCTGCGGTTTTTGCTGGTAGTATAGTCCCATCACTTCCACAAATGTCTTGGTAAATCCAGTCCCTTTTGGGGGTACGTTTGTGGGGTACAATTCAAGTTTGGGGGTACGATAATGCTAACAGCACTTCAAATTAAGAACGCCAAGTCTAAAGATAAGGATTATAAGCTCTTTGATGGTGAGGGAATGTTTTTGCTTGTAAAAAGTAATGGAAACAGGCACTGGCGCTTAAAATATCGATTTTTAGGCAAGGAAAAGTTATTAGCTATAGGGCCGTACCCCCTTGTTAGCCTCCAAGAAGCTAGAGAAGCCAAAATAAAAGCCAAAAAGCTATTGGCTGACGGGGTAGACCCAGTCGCGAGTAAAAGTGAAGAAAAAGCTGAGGCTGTTAGGAATGTACAAAATACTTTTCAATCAGTCGCTTTGGAGTGGTATGAGAATAGAAAGCATATATGGAAAGAAAGATATGCTAAAGACGTATTAAAGCGTTTAGAAGAAGACTTATTTCCTTATATAGGGAAACGGCCAATTAAAGAAATTACTCAGCCTGAATTGTTAGAGGTCGTTCGAAAGATTGAAAATAGGGGGGCGATTGACTTGGCAAAACGCCAGTTACAAAAAAGCGGAGAAATTTTTAGGTATGCAATTTCAACAGGTAAGGCAAAAGTAGATATCACATATAATATGCATGAAGCTCTTAAACCTTCAAAGAAATCACATTTTGCTGCTATTGATGTGAGTGAGCTTCCAGAGTTTTTAGATGCGGTAGAGAGTAATAAAGCGCGTCTTTATAGGAACACTCAGAATGCCTTAAAATTAATGTTGCTGACTTTTGTAAGAACTAATGAGTTAATAAATGCTAGATGGGAAGAAATAGATTTTGATAAAGCTGAGTGGATTATTCCTGCAGAACGTATGAAAATGGATAAAAGTCATATTGTCCCGTTATCAAAACAAGCGATAAAAATTCTTAAAGATCAAAAAGAAATTGCAGAGCCATGGCCTCTTGTTTTTCCTAGTTCAGTAAAACCTCAAAAGTCCATCAGTAATAATACTATTTTAGGAGCTATCAAAAGATTGGGTTTTCAGGGGCGCATGACCGGACATGGATTTAGAGCTTTGGCTATGAGCGCAATTAAGCAAGAATTACATTATCGCCATGAGGTGGTTGATAGACAGTTAGCCCATGTCCCCAAAAGCAAAGTTGATAGAGCGTATGATAGGGCAAAGTTTTTAAACGAGCGTAAAGTTATGATGCAGGATTGGGCGGATTATATTGATGGTTTAAGAAAGAAAAATAGAAATGTTTAAAACCTTAATGCCGTTTAAAAATAAAGTTACTAAGGGATATTTAAATCCCGATTACTCATGGTTGCCAGATTGGAAAGATAAAGAACAATATAGCCATCTTGAGAAAGCTAATCTTGCTCAGTTTGCTTGGGAGTTTTTAAGAAGAAACAGAGATTATGTTATTTTCAGACTAGAAATTGATAAAGAATATAATGAAAATAATAAAATCGACTATGATAAGGGCTTAGAGATCATAAAAGATAATTTTGGTCTTGATTGTCCGCCTCCTCTCCCCAGTGCAGTCTCACCAAATATCAAATTTAAGGAATTTGATGTGATTGATTTTTCAGGAACTGAAGAAGAATTGAATATAAAGAATATATCAAAGAATAAAGTTGTCATAGTTTATGATCTTGAACTCCCTAATTCATCTTTAGAAAAGCTGAAAAAACAAATTAAAGATATTAAAAGCAAAAAAGAAATTACTAATTTTCAAGCGCAAGCCAATGATATTTATATACGTTATTTGAGAGTGCTTGACGCACGTTTTATAAAACAAACTAATGAAGAAATCGCTAAAGTCCTCTATCCTAATTATTCGGAAGAAGAACTTCATAATTACAATACTATTAAGCGCATACAAGATAGTTATGAAGCGGGATCAGATTTAGTGAATTATAAGTACAGGCTCCTTGGACAAAAAGAGAAATAAACTTTCCATTTTATTTCATTTTTACCAATCCATTTTATACAACTAAACTTCCTCGTATATGGATGAACGTATGAGGATAGAAAATGTCAAAAACAAGATTATTAAGATTGCCAGAAGTTCTGAGCAGAACAGGCTTGTCGCGGAGTGGGCTTTATGAGCGTATGAAAAACGGTGGGTTTCCTTCAAAAGTAAAGCTAGACCAAAACGGAACAATGGTTGCATGGGTTGAAGAAGAGGTTGATGAATGGATTAACCAGAGAATTAAACAAAGAGCGTAGTAAAACAAGAAATTACAAGGTTGAAACTGGTTTCAACATGGCTAAAACAAAATTTACCAGAAAGGCGCAAAAAGAACTGCTGCGACATTTGCAATATGGTTTGTCGGATACAGCTATTGCGGAGAAAATGGGTGTTAGTAGAAAGACAATTTATAATTGGAAAAAGAAAATCACTGCAGGGGGAGTGAATGAAGTATTTACTGGTGAAATAATGATGGACTTATTAAAGGATATGCACCGTAAAAATAAAACGCGTTATTCTGTCATGGAAAAATTAAAAGAAGACATGGGCAGTAGCTTAGAGGCTATAAAAGCACTTCAATCAGACGGAATGCAATATAGTATGGCGGTAGCTACAATTATAAAAAAATCTGGTCTCAGTAAGTTTGAATATCTGCATGAAGAAATCGGCATGCTAGAAGAAAGGGTTGAAACAGCAAAGATGTACATACGAATGTTATTGGCAAATATTATTGATCTCAAAGTAGGTGAACAAGAGACTTATCCGGAAGTGCATGATATGGTTTTAGAGTTATTTGAAGAAGAATAACATTACTCACTTATTTCCCACTTTTTGACCTTTAATCATCTCAGAATTGAAACCAGTTTCAATTTTTTCTTAAAACCTCCCTTTATAGCTTGCGCAGTCATGCTCAACTGATAATCTGTTGTTGGATTGAAATGGTTCAATCTAGGGGCATAGTAACCTCTCACATAGCGGTCTTATTGCATCAGGCCGAAACCGTTGATGCTGCTATCTCGACTTATGTCGGGACGGCAGCGAATACAATAACGCTCAGCGTAAATAAGCTGCGCCGTCTATGTGCGGTTACTAACGTCCCGGCTCAGGAGAGAGATCTCCTAGCCGTTTTTTTTAACGTTAGGAGCTATGAAATGAAATTTTTTATACTAATACCCTTGGTACTATTAACAGCTTGCCAAACTTTTGTTGATCCAAATGATAAAGTAGCGGTAGCGGATCGAATAAATATTATAGGAGATCAGTATACTGGAACAAAATCTGTTGCGGCACCACCAATAAAAAAATCAGAAAATATGCATCATCAGACTTATTTCATGATTGGTGAAAGAAAAGGAACAGAAAAAATGATTGCTATTGTGGCAGAGTTCAACTTCTGGAGTTGGAAGCATTTAGATAAAGCCTTTTATAAAGGAAGAAGTTTTGAGATTGCCAGAGTTGGCCAAAAGGTTGGAATGTGCTTTAGATCAGGATGTAAAAATATTGAACGTGTCGTCATTAAAATTCCGAGTAACATGCAAAATACAATAAAAAATGATCCAAGCTTCTCAATAAAGATTGTTGGTAATGGTGGTTCAGAAATCTTGTCGTTTCCTAAGCCGTACATAGAAGCTTTTATGGATAGATATAAAGAGCTTTAAATGAAGTCATATTGGAATTACGATAAACTATGCAGGGTTCGGCTTTCTAAAAGTTTTTACTTTCGAGATTTTATAGCCAGCGAAGTTGCTAGTTATTACGGCATCACGAATATTCCTGAAAACCCTGATATTGCGGTTGAGATGGGAAAGAAGCTGGCGCAAGAAATACTGGAACCATTGCAAGAGCATTATGGCAGAATTCATGTTCGGTCAGGATATAGAAGCCCTACACTCAATGACTTTTGTTCCTGTAAAGGGCTTGGCTGTAAAAGCAACCCCAAAAACTACGCCCGTCACATATGGGATATACCAGATGCGGAGGGCTTATACGGAAGTATGGCTTGTATTGTTATTCCAGCCTTTCAGAAGGAATATGAGCGCACCGGTGATATGACCCTTGTTGCGAACTGGATCAGTAATAATCTTCCATACTCAGAATTGATTTTCTTTAAAAAAATGGGAGCGTTCAATATCAGTTATCATCAAAATCCTAAAAAGCATATTGATATGTCTCGGACATTAAATAATCGACAAGCTGAATTGTTTTCCTGATTAATTTATGATTATCTATAGCTCATATATTAGGAAAGAAATACAGCAATGACCTCAAGTGAAGCCAGAAATCGAGTTCTAGAAAAGTGGTATAATCTCGTAGAAAACGGACAAATTAAACTGCCCCGTTTTCAGAGATTTGAGGCTTGGGATCAACATAGAATTGCGGGGCTGTTAAATGCGATTGTTAACAATCTTCCTGCTGGTATTACATTGTTATTGGAAGTTGGTGACAAGCCGCAGTTTAAAGACCGTTTCATTAGCTCCGCAGAAGTTGAAAATCCTGATCGCTTACTGGAACATTTATTAGATGGTCAACAACGTTTAACGGCATTGTGGCGTGTGCTGAATAATAACTATGAGAACGAAACTTATTATATCTATATCCCTGAATATGATCAGTCACCGTCTGAACCAAATGAAGAAAATATTGTTACATTTTGCCAGTCACGATATTTCAAGAAAAATCAGAAGCGTTATCCATTATGGGCAGATGATCCAAAAGAATGTTTGCATAGAGGGTTAGTCCCAACACACTTGTTCCGCCCCGTGGATATTGGTGAAGAAATTGATGCGTGGATTGATGCCGCTACAAGTGAGTTAAAAGAAAAAAGTAAATCTGAAGATAAGCTTGAAGAATATTATCAATATCGGGAAAAACTAAAATCTCGTATTAATGAGATACGCAATACAATACGGAATTTTAACCTGCCGTTTTTATCCTTGCCCTCTTCAACTGATAAGGAAGTAGCCTTGCAGGTCTTTATAAACCTGAATACAAACAGCAAGCCCTTATCACTCTATGATCTTGTCGTTGCGGAAGTAGAGGCTGTTACAGGAAAATCTATGCATGATATGCAGGAAAAACTGGAAGAAGATTTGCCACAGCTTTCTTTATACAGCAATACGGGTGATATGATTTTATATACAGAAGCCCTATTGCAGAAAAAGCTTCCTAATATGAGGGGGATCGCAACGCTTGATAAAGAGCATCTAATAGAAAACTGGGATGTGATGGCGCGGTGTTTAGAACGCATGACAGGCTTTTTATCTGTTAACGGCATTCATAATGAGAAGCTCTTACCGACGAATGCGGTGCTGGCCGTTATTGCGGCCTGTTATAGCCTTATTCCGGAAGCGGGTGATGAGCTTGGAAAAGGTGAGCAATTACTGAAAAAATACCTATGGTCTTCTTTCTATACGGATCGGTATGATAACTCTGCCGCGACCCATGCTTTTGCTGATTATAACGGTTTAAGAAAAATTCTGGAACGGAATGACCATCCTGATAGTGATGAATTTATCGCCTCTTTTGTTCCAGTATTAAATCGTGATGATTACCCTCTTGCAGATATTGAAAAACTGAAACGCGCCCCATGGCCAAAAAGACGGACAATTATCGGAAGAGCAATTATTGCAACAGCGTCTTATTTTAAATCCCTTGATTTTGCGGATGGACAGGCAATATCTTCTAAGAACTTTGAGAATAGGCATTACCACCATATTTACCCTGATGCGCTATTAGAAGAAGCTGGTGTTAAAAACGCTTTTATTGCCCTGAATTGTTCCATTATCACCGGAAAGACCAATCTTAATATTTCCCGCAAAGACCCCTTTAAATATATACAAGAGCGTATGAATTTTGCCCAAAGAGATGTCATTGAAAACCGTCTGCAAAGCCACCTTATTCCAATGAATGAGTTGGAAGTTGGTAATTATGAAGGCATCAATGAAAGCGATAAGACTGTTAAGGTTGAACAAGACTACGATGCTTTTATTACCGCTAGGGCTGAGATCATAAGTGAAGCCGCCAAAACGCTTTGCGATGGCAAAGATATTTCTTCAGCTCAAATACAAAAAGCGGCTTAGTTTTCTTCGAGTTATTAAGGTAAATAACAACTAAAAACCAATAATTACTTTTCACTGTTTTGCGTAATGTCTAGTCTATCAATATGGATGCACATCAGCGCAAATGGCATGAAGCTCATGCAAAAAATATAAGAAAGCGTGAAAGTACTCATGATGAGCGCCTTTTGAGGCGTAAACTTGATCTATTAGCGCGACGTTCAAAATCTTCTATGCGGAAGCATATGAAGGTTCCTGAAAATATGAGCTTTTTTGAGAATTTTGATAAAACTGTGGAGTTTATAAATGATGTATATGAAACAGTCTTTGAAGACGATTTATATGTATTTCTTGATTTTTCGCAGTGTAAGGAGATTTCTTCTGAAACTTGTGTAGTTCTCGCGGCTGAGATTGATCGCTGTAATAGAATGATACCAGGCAGTGTATCAGGAGCCTATCCAAGTGATGCGGATGTATACTTTCTTTTGAATGAGCTTGGCTTTTTTAACATTTTAGGAATTAAATCTTCTAAACCTGAGTTTGATGACATACCAGAAGTTGATGTTCTACGCTTACAGTCCGGTAGTGATAATCCTGTCAATTTGATGCGGGGAGTGAAAGAGCTTTTTTATCCTAAGGGCAAGATGGAAGGAAATTCTCCATTCTCTAGAAAAGTATTCGGCGCACTTACTGAAGCTATGGGAAATGCCGTTGAACACGCTTACCCAAAAGATTTTAGAGATGAAAACGAAAAGACCTGCCTACCGAAATGGTGGAGGGCAGGATTTAAGATCAATGATGAAGATATGGTTATTATGATTTTATATGATCAAGGCGCTGGAATTCCTAATACGCTTGTCACAAACTGGCGGGAAAATTTGGAAGCGCTGGCATCAGAGTTAACAAGAGACCCTTTTGATGATGAAAAAATAGCGTTAGCTATGAAAAAAGGCCGGACCAGCACAAAAATTCAAGGGCGCGGTCGAGGATCATATGATATGCAACAACTCATTCGAGAAAGTTCTAATGGCGTTTTGAGTATTTTTAGTTATAAAGGAGGGTACGCATATTATAATGATGGCAACCATGAAACAGTAGACCTGAAACACAATGTTCATGGAACTTTGGTTGTTTGGAAGATATGCCTTAATACTTTAGTGAAAGAAAAAGATGAAAGAAAAGACAATTAATATTGCAAAAGACTTTAGTCGCTATCCTTATGGCCGTTATCGAAAATATAGTGAAACAAGCGGTGAAGTTTTTCGAGAGGATCATCTTGTTCCAACTTTGAAAGAGTTTGATCAAATCACTATTGAGCTTGATGGAACAGAGGGGTATGGCTCTTCTTTTCTAGATGAAGCTTTTGCAGGCCTTATCCGTGAAGAGAGTTTGGATAAAAACGATATTCAAAAAAGGCTAGAGTTTATATCAAAAGATGACCCCTCTCTTATTGATGAAATAAAAACATATATTAGTGATACTGAATAATGTGGGATTGGATAAGTGAAATAAACATTCAGGCGGCTATATCAGGGCCATTATTGTCTTATTTGGGTTATTTATGGCTTAATACCAAATCAAAAAAAATATATTTATCTGATCTAATACAGGAAATTGAAACACTAGCCTTTGAACATTGGTGCAGTCCCGGAAATGATAACAATAATCATATGCGGGCAATTAGAATACAAACCAAGTTGAAAATGTTGGGCTGGCGTGTAAATAAAAGAGATAAAAAAGTTTCAGATGCTTTACGAGAATATAGGGAAACAATAACAGGTGGTAGTTTTGCTGAGCCTGATAGGCATCTAATTACTTTTGAAGACCCTCTTATCGAACTAATAGGCACCAAAGCCAGAGAATTAAGACGTGCTTTGAAAATCAAAAAAGATCATTAAAAACTTGACAATGAATCGGTAAACTCTATCCCCTTGAAATAGTTGAGGAATTAAGGATTTTGTGGTTGCATTACAGAACTACCGACGTTAATGTGTTATATGAAGGTTACCAACATTGATAACACTTTAGGTTCTTGTGACATCGTAAATACGTATTGCGTGTATTATCGCGTATCCACCCAACGGCAAGGGCATTCTGGTCTCGGACAGGAAGCCCAGCGGGAAGCGATTAATAATTACATCCGCATTCATGGCGGCACCATTGAAAAAGAATTTACAGAAATTGAAAGCGGCAAGAATAACAAGCGGCCTGAACTGGATCAGGCTATCGCTCATTGTAAGAAACATAAGACCACTCTCCTCATCGCGAAGTTAGACAGGCTCTCTAGAAACGTTCATTTCATCACAGGATTGATGGAAAGTAAGGTTAAGTTTGTGGCGGCAGACAATCCAACAGCAAATGAACTAATGCTGCACATGCTCGCGGCATTTGCTGAGTTCGAGAGAAAGCAAATATCAGAAAGAACAACACAGGCCTTAAAAGCGGCTAAAGCCAGAGGCGTAAAACTAGGAAAATACGGAAAAACCCTCGCTAGACAGAATAAAGACAGAGCAGAGCGCTATGCCAAGAAATTAGCGCCGATTATAAGAGATATTAAGAATTCAGGTTTTGAAACCTATAAAGATATGACAGAAGAATTAAACCGCCGGAATGTAAAAACAGAACGCGGCTATCCGTTTTATGAAGGATCAACCTATCGGCTGGTCAAGCGGATAGAAAAATTGGCCTCCTAATAAAAGGCACAAAAACATAACTAATAATTGAAACTCGTTTCAATATTTTTAGCCCCCCTTTCTATAGGGGGTTATGTTTTTTATTAAATTAATAATTAAAATGAATACGAATAGAACAATTCGGCAAAGAGCCTTTCAAGATATTTATGGATTTGAAACCAGTTTCAAACTCAAAAAATCACATTGCCGTATTGATAAGCTTGAAATCGCTTTTGATATTGCGGAATTGGGAGATGGATCTTTTTCTGAACTTAATGAGGATTTAAGACATATAGGAAGAGCCAGTGAATTACTAACCGATCACGGTAGAGGTGAGAAACAACTTATATTTAGAAAGAGAAGAAGGCGTAGAAGCCAAGATGATTTCCATCTCGCTCTCATTGAAGGAACAATTAAAAAAGATACCAATTCTGATACTCCTACTTTAAGAGCTTTTCTGAAAATAAACCCTACCCGTTACTTCGCTTATAATCCTACGGACAGAATTGATCCTTATGATGATGGGTTTTGGGGCGAGGATTATGAGAGTGATGATTTCTTTCGTTTGTACAAGGATCAGGATATAGCAAGGTTAATACAGTCAGAAAGTATCACCGGAGATAACTTCATTGTGTCTAATCGGCTTAGAGAGGCTAATCAGCTAAACTGGCAACAATATACGGTTGATTATGCGGAGCTGTGTGCGGAAAGAATATATTCCGAGATATGTGAGCATACTAATAATGAAAGGCTTTATAACTTTCTTCCTAATCTTTCTAATTGGACTGTTCAAAAAATAGAGTATTACTACGAATTTCAAACCAGATCGGATGATGCTGTTTTTATTACAAGGAAGTTTGGTGAACATTTAAAAAGTAGGTTACGACTTAAAAAGGATAATATTCATTCTGCGGGAGAAGAAAGAGAAGACGATGATCCGCATTCATACATATTTTCTACGAGAAGTAAGAACGTAGATATTTCACTATATGCCAAAGCGCAAAACAGAATAAGGCTTGAGTGTCGGGTTAAGAAAAATCCGAAGATGTGTGTTAACAGTATAAAAAAGAAAAATTATTCTAGAACAAGTAAAACAGCATTAAAGCGAATGCTTATAGATTTAAAAGAAGAAGCCACTAAAAAATTAAATCCTATAATAAATCATAAAAATGGTTTTAAGCTGGGTAATATTCTTATGCCCGGAGAGTTATCAATAGCATTAGGAAGGCTGTATATAGGAACTGGCAGCATTTCTTTATATATAAAACGTATAGTTGAAAGCTGCATGACGGGAGAAAAACTAATTGAGCCTGATAGGGATAACCGGTACCGGAGAGTACTTAGGCTTTTGGCAAGTAAAGATTTAGAAATATTAGAAACTATTAAAAAGACCAATCCGAGAGAGTATGTGGTTAAAGAGCCTTTGTTTTCTCTATTTCGACAAAAAAATAATCTATAAAAACATCAAAATAATAAATGGCATAAGAATACCCGATACCAGTCCCATAAAGCTCGTTCCTAAAACAGAGAATGCTCCTGCGGTTTCGCTTTTTTGGAAGGCTCTGGCAACGCCTAAACCATGACAGGTTGCCCCTAATGAAAAGGGTAGTAAAAGGCGGTCATTACTACCTCTTAATCAAAGAAACTGTTCTTCTTTTCAAAATCACTGGCAAGGTTGCGTAAGAAATGTGCCTTATGATGTTGTAACTCGCGTGATACATCACGATCATTATGAGGGTTAATTTCTTTTTCAATCTCATCAAATTTTTTCTTCGCATAGGCTTCGATGCGGCTGAAGTTGGAATTAATATAATCCATGTGATCAAAAATTTCTGCTAGCTGTTCTGATAGCGCCGAAAGGCTTTTAGGTTTTTTGTTGTCGTTCATGTTTTCCTCCACGTTGTTAAAGCTTTATTTTTGAAGGAAAGCGGGAAATAAGAAGAGACAAGAGCTTGAAAGCCTTATTATACAACCATCAGCGTATAGTTATCTTTTCCAGTACACTTTTATGGTGTGGTGTTGGTTGTAAAAAAAACCGCCCTTGCTTATTAAAAACAAGAGCGGCTCTGTGGTTGGGGAAACCTTGATTTATAATTTTAAAGCGTGTATTGCCATTCTACCTTCACGGTCAACGAATGGTCGTAAATATTCAGTTTTTGCTATTTGCGCTGACCTTTGCATCGCCAAAATCGGAAACTTAAATGAGTTGTCGACAACAAATTGTGCGCCCTTCGTAAAATGAATGCGTTCTCCTAACATATTAAATTTTTGATCGGCTGTTGCCTCTGCAATATGACAGAATTGATGAGCGTCAGGATACCAAGCCATAGAATACTTCCACGCATGAGGATCAAACCCTTCTTCGTCAGGAATAATATCCCTTTTAATCTGGTGCATAAGATTTATTTCATATTCAGCATGACGGGGATCATCGTAATCTGCAAATAGAAGGTCTTTGTCTTGCGTTGCCTCTAACCCTATAAATACAACTGTATCAGGCGGTAAAACCTGTTTTAGCTTTATAATTTTTTGGGCCATAAGCTCTATAGCTTGAGGTGTATTTGGCTCCGCTTCAAAGTTTCCGATAGTTCCGCCCATAAATAGTGCGACTGATTGACCTATAGCTGGGATATGAAGTCCTGCTTTGAGAAAATCATCGTTTAAAGCTAAACGATTTAATGCTGGTTGGATAAGGCCAACTTTATTGACTGCGCCTTCTGTAGCTTCTTTTGTTATATCTATTGCAATATAATTGCTTAGATCATCGCCATACCCTTCAATAAAAGGAAGTGTGTTTCTTGTAACGGCATGAAGCCCTCCTGGCCCTAGATCAATTAAAGTATGACGAGGTTTCGTTAGCGCAACCATATCGTCAATTTGTTCTTTAATAATACGGCCTTGACGGGCAAGCATATTATCATCACTAGCGGCTTGCTCCCATATATCCCATAGTTCACCACCACGGACAGGATCACCGTCATATTCAGGCTCTCCATATTGCCATTTACCCATATGGCCATGCCTTTGGCCTTTAAACCAAGCGTAGGTATCTGCTTCAAAAGCTTGTTTTAATTTTAATGCGGGAGCTTGATTAAGCATCTATAACTTTCGCTCCCTTCCAAGCCATATTGAATTGGGTGCGCTGCGCATCTGCTATTTCAGGATTATTAATAAGATGAATAGTGGTTTCTTCCCCAAAAATAAGAAAAGCGAGATTATCTCCGAATACGTAGAACGGTACACTATGAAACTGGTCATTAGGTATCCAGCGATACTCTGCATATTCAGAAGCAACAAAGTTAGTGTCGCCTTCTTTTATTAATATCTTAAAAGAGTAGTTACCTTTAATGCTTTTCATTTTTTCGGTATATTCTGCATCTTCCTCTTCACCTAAACGCTGGGTAAAGATTGTTTCATCAACGTTAGATACACAAAATTCACCACCATTATCCTTCGCCGTTTCATAAACCAAGTTCATAAAATCAACAAAGCCAGATTGACCGCGGTAGGTTTTTGTCTTGAGTGTTTTACGCTTTACACCTTCATCAGCTGTAAATTCAATGCCCTCTAAATCAAAATAGTAAGAAATTTTTTCAAGGTTCTGGTTAGATAATCCTGATTTTCCCGCCAAATAAGAGGACACCATCTGCTTTGATACCCCTATTTTGTTGGCTAAATCAGACCCGCTCCATCCTACAAGGCCGCAAGCTGCTCTAATCTGTGAAGGGGTAAAAAAGGTTGCCATAGTCAACTCCAATTAGACTTTTTTAGTTTTGTTAACCTTTTTTTAACGAAGAGAGCGTAAAAAGTCAACTATTGATTTACTTTGTAAAACTGTGTAAGGGGAAACGTAACAATGAGTAACACTATCAATAAAGACCAAAACCAAGGGTATTTGGCACTATATGAGGAGCTAGAAGTTCGCTACGGCGCGGCAATGGCTCAAGAAATCGTCGATCAGATCAAAAAGGTCGAAGATAAGGACTACCAACCTGATTATATGCCTGTGAAGGCTGCTTCTGAGGTTTTAGAGCTTTTTAGACAGGAGACCAAATACTCTCTAGCGCAACTCAAAGCTGCTAGAGCCGCTCAAAATAATTTGGCAGAGGATATTATAAATCTGGATGTTCAACGTCTACTGAAGGATTTTGAACGCAATCTGGCCTGTTACTGGCAAATCCAGCACAGCTTTTATGAGTTGTACAACCGCGCACTTAAAATTTGTGAGGTTCCTGAAACCTATCGCTATGACAGATACACCCATCCGACCAAAATGAAAATGGCGGCATAATCGAGTTATTCAAGGTAGGGGAAAAATCATGAATACACGATATGAAGAAGAATTTAACAAGGCACTAGGCTTTCGTCTCATGACATTACGGCAGAGCCACAAGATGTCTCAGGAATATTTAGGCGCAAAGCTGGGGGTGCGGTATCAGCAAATCCAGAAATACGAAACGGGCATGACACGAATGCCGCCAGAGAGAATTGCGGCCTGTGCCAGAATATTTTCTGTACCGGTAGAATATTTCTTTGGATCAGAAAATGAGGCCATTCATTCTAGTTATAGTAAAGCTGTTCTCACCATTGCGGCAGAGATAATGGAACTGCCGAATGATGATGTCCGCAAGAGTGTTTACCACTTAGCACGGACGATAAATAAAAATCTGGTCGAGCAAACCAATGAAGACCCTAAAGCAAAGGTGAAAATGAGAGCATAATATTTGAAACTGGTTTCAATTTATTTAGGTCTGAAAGTCTAGCACTATCCAGAATAAATCAATTAAGGGTGGATTTCATAACCGCTTTGTAAAATACAGATTGCTTCATTTACCTGAATTCCTTAGCTTGTATTAGGAAAAATCAGGAATAAGCATGACCACAAATTACGATAAACTCAAAGAAAAACTCAAAGAAATATTCCAGCTTGATCAGGCGGATTTAGATTTCGGTATTTACCGGGTATTAAATACTAAGGCGGAAGAGGTTGAGCGTTATCTGGATGAAGACCTCAAAAAGCAAGTTGCCGATATATTATCAACAGCGTCCACGGATGATTTAGCAGACGTTAAAGAACAAATTGCTGAAATTGAGCAACAAGCCAAAAAATTTAAAGCTGATCCAAACGATAATCCCGACTACATTGATTTAAAAGAGCGTCTCGCAGGTAGCATTGATATTGACGCGCTTGAAAAAGATATTTTCTCTGATCTTTATAACTTCTTCAATCGTTACTATGAAGGGGGTGATTTTCTCTCTCTGCGTCGTTATAAAGAGGGTGTTTATGCTATCCCGTACGAAGGGGAAGAAGTTAAACTGCACTGGGCAAATAGCGACCAATATTACATCAAAACATCTGAATATTTCTCAAATTATTCTTTCAAGCTCGCTGATGGTAAGCGCATTCATTTCCGATTGGTCAAGGCGGGAACAGAACAAAATAATAATAAGGCACAGCAAGGAAAAGATCGTCGCTTCATTCTTTCAACGGCTGAGGAGGTACGTATAGAAGATGATGAATTAGTCATTCCGTTTGAATATAAGCCAGATAGTGAAAAACGTACACAAAAAGTAATTAATGAAGCAACGGTTAAGGCGTTGCGAAGCAATAAAGTCATCATGGGGTTTGCACCTGACCTTCTTAAAGAGATCGACCGCGCCAGTGGCGGCAAATGGACATCTCTTGAAAAATATTTGAACGATTACACAGCTAAGAACGAGTTTGATTATTTCATTCATAAAGACCTAGGCGGTTTCATGCGCCGTGAACTGGACTTCTTCATTAAGAACGAAGTTCTATATTTAGATGATATGATAGATCAGAAGCCAAAAGATTTTGAAAAGCGTTTGGCAAAGCTAAAAGCGCTAAAAACTATCGGGCATAAGATTATTGATTTTCTGGCCCAGCTTGAAGAGTTTCAAAAAAAGCTTTGGCTCAAGAAAAAATTTGTTGTTGAAACAAATTGGTGCATTACGCTGGATCGTGTACCGGAAGAGCTTTATGCAGACATCGCTGCCAATGATGCGCAAAGGGAAGCGTGGGTAAGGCTGTTTGCGATTAATGATCTCAAAGGCTATGCCAAAAAATTGACTGTACAGTTTTTAAAGGATAACCCCTGTCTTGTATTAGATACCGCGTTTTTCACAGATGATTTCAAGGTAAAGCTATTAAGCAGCATCGAAAATATTGATGAACAAACAGATGGTGTTCTGGTCCATTCAGAAAACTTTCAAGCGATTAACTTTCTCGATCAAAGGTATAAGGAAAGTTTGAAGTGCATTTATATTGATCCGCCATACAATACTAGCGCATCAGAGATTGTGTATAAGAACAGTTATAAGCACTCTTCATGGCTTTCTTTGATGGAAGGTAGAGTGCAAAAATCTATTAATTTATTAGATAAGCGAGGACAGATATGTATAGCTATTGATGATAGTGAATATCATCGCCTATACCAACTTGTAAGTAATATACTTGATGAAGATTTTATATTAGGCACAGCGGTTGTTAGATCAAATCCAGCGGGGAGATCAACTGCACGGGGATTTTCTGTAGCTCATGAATATCTTATATTTGCAGGGCGTAGCGAAGATACTCAAATAGGTAGATTGAAAAGAAGCGAAAAACAGCTTTCGAGATATAAAGAAAAAGATGAGGAAGGCGTTTATGAATGGGTAAACTTTAGAAAGCACGGCGGCGCAAACGCTAACAGAAGCGCACGGGCTAAACTTTTCTATCCAATATATGGTTCATCCAAAGGCTTACGAATACCAGAAATAAAATGGGACGAAAAAGCGCGGGAATGGGTAGCTTTAGATGCTGTGAAGGCGGATGAAGCTATCATCTATCCCGTTAATGCGAAAGGTGAAGAAAAAACTTGGAAGTGGGGACATGAAACCGCAAGAAAGAAGTTTAATGATCTAATGTGCAAGCCGGATCAAACTGGTGGCCTTGGTGTTTACTGCAAAGCAAGAATGAACGAAGAAGGATCACTTCCAGTTACTTTATGGGATAAAAAGGAGTATTCAGCTACCGATTACGGAACTAACTACATTACTCATATTTTTGGTGATAGTCAGTTGTTCTCATTCCCTAAATCTATTCATGCAGTTGAAGATAGTCTTCGGGTGATGAACATCGGAGAAAATGGCGTTGTATTAGATTATTTCGCAGGTTCAGCTACAACTGGCCATGCGGTTATTAACCTTAATCGTGAAGATGATGGAGAAAGAAAATACATTCTTGTTGAAATGGGAGAATACTTCGATGCTGTTACAAAACCACGTATGCAAAAGGCTATTTATTCTAGAGATTGGAAAGATGGTAAGCCCGTATCGCGTGAAGGTATAAGCCAATGTTTTAAATATATCCGCTTAGAGAGCTATGAGGATGCTCTTAATAATCTGGTTTTAGAACGTTCTGACGATTTACAAGCCGCTTTGGATGACAATGAGAATATTAAAGAGCAATATCTTCTCCACTATATGCTGGATACGGAAAGTAAGGGAAGTGTTCTTGACCTCAAAGCTTTTGAAAAACCGTTTGATTACCAACTCCTTATTAACCGTGATGATGATACACGCAAACGCAAAATTGATTTAGTCGAAACCTTTAACTATCTGATTGGCCTCTATGTCGAGCAAATGCGCTTCATTGATGATGTCTATGTTATAAATGGTAAAACCCACGAAGGCGATGCCGTGTTGATACTCTGGCGTGATGCGGAAACGCTGGATGCATCTAAATTAGATAAATGGTTTGAAGATAATCGTGAAGCCCTTAATCCATCCGCCTACAGCACGATCTATGTGAACGGCGATAACACGCTGCAAGGTCAGGCTGGTAAGGGTGATAACTGGAGCATGAAGCTGATTGAAGAAGCCTTCCATCGCCTCATGTTCAATGAAACGAGTTTGTAATGTCTGGTTTTGAATGGTTAACTGTAGAGGCTCTAAAGGCTATAAATAAGCTAGGTGATCACATCAAAAACTTCTGGGTGTGGTTAAGAGGTTTTTTCAAACCTTACAGAGAAGATAAGCCGCGCTATGATTATATAATGCAGTCGATTAACAGTGAGAGCATTTATTATTTTAGAGAAATCGATCATTCATGTATGGCAGCCGAGCCATTTCAAGGATTAAGAGAAGCGGAGTATGCACTTTCTCCGGTTGAAGGTTTTTCAAACTTCATTAATAAGCGTTTGAAACAGAAAGAAGAGGTTCTAAAAAATGCCCTTATTGATTTCAATGAGTACGTCTCTTTGAAGTCCTTTCCCCATAAAACAAACTCGTCTGTATTCACGATATATTGGGATACCTTTGATGAATGGGATCAAGAGCAAGTGGCCAGAGCCACAAATATAGAACGAGAGATTTGCAAAAAAGCGGGGAACATCATTGCCGCTTATGAAGATTTTAGAGACTTTGGCAATAAACTATATGCGCAGAAGGAAAACTAAAATCTCATGGCAAATAAGAATAAAATTAGTGCGCCTTTTCATGAAAAACTGGTTCTAAACCAATGGCTTCTCAGCTTGTTTGGTGTTGATAGTTTTGATGCGCTAACTGCTGAGATGAAAAAAGAGCATCTGGAAGGATGGAAGGCAGATAATGTCTCTCATTATTATGATGTGATTACGGCGTACCATTTAAGCCGTTCCGATACGCTAAGCGATGAAGACCTGCTACGCTATGATGAAAACATTTATCATCACACCAAACGGATGAATGCCAAACGCAAAGAACCAATACGTTGGAAGTATTTTCAGTACCTTTCATTGCTCTTTGCAGAAATATATTTAGATCATTATTTCCGTGATCGCGAGGCTTTGCGCGAAGAGTTAAATGCCTACGTTAAAACATTCAATACCAAAGTTGATAAACAGGATCGGATTGAAGTATATGAGAATGGCTTGAACAAAATCGCGTTTTGGAGTGCCACAGGATCGGGCAAGACACTCTTAATGCATATCAATATTTTGCAATACCAGCATTACCTTCAAAAGTTCTCTCAGCATAAGCAACTTAACCGGATTATCCTGCTTACCCCGAATGAAGGGCTTTCACAGCAACATTTAGAAGAATTTGGAAAGTCCGGCCTTGAAGCAGAGTTGTTTGATAAGGAAGGGGCACGTAATCTTTTCACAGGCCATAAGATCGAGATCATCGATATTCATAAGTTGGCCGAAAAGATGGGTGATAAAACCGTGGCTGTTGATGCATTCGAGGGAAACAACCTCGTGCTTGTCGATGAAGGGCATCGGGGATCATCAGGTAAAGAGTGGATGGCCAAACGAAACGCGCTTTGTGCTCAAGGGTTTTCCTTTGAGTATTCCGCAACATTCGGCCAAGCGGTGAAGGCGGCGAAGGATAAAAAACTGGAACAAGAATACGCGAAGTGCATCTTGTTCGATTACTCATATAAGTTTTTCTACAATGATGGGTATGGCAAAGACTTTAGTATTCTAAACTTCCAAACCGAGGGGGATTATTCGGAAAGCGAACGTAACATTTATTTAACGGCGTGTTTGCTCGCATTTTATCAGCAACTTCGTTTTTATGAAGAAAACCGTGAAGATGTGCAGTTGTTTAATATAGAAAAGCCGCTTTGTGTATTTGTTGGTGGTAGCGTGAACGCCGTGCGTACGGAGAATAAGCGCAAAGTTTCAGACGTTATTGATGTTCTGTTGTTTCTTGCGCTCTTCATCAAAGATGAGGCCGATACGATCCAGCGTATTGATGACTTACTTAAAGGAAATCATGGCCTGCTCGTTGAGAATAAGGACATCTTTGCAGGGACATTTGAATATTTGAAAAGCCTTAGTCAAAAGCCAGAAAAGTTATATACGGATTTAAAAAAACGTCTTTTTCATTCATCGCAAGGCCAGTTATCTCTTGATTACCTTAAAGGTAGTGACGGTGAGATTGCTTTAAAATTAGGTAATAATGAAGCCTTTGGTGTAATTAATGTTGGGGATGCGTCTAAGCTCAAATCTCTTTGTGAAGAGGAGCATGGTGATTTATTACACGTATCAGATATTGAATTTTCTAAATCGTACTTCCGAGAAATTGATAAAGCACAGTCGCAGATTAATTTTTTGATTGGCTCAAAAAAATTTACAGAAGGGTGGAGTAGCTGGCGTGTGAGCACTATGGGCTTGATGAATATCGGTAAGAAAGAGGGTTCGGAGATTATTCAGCTTTTTGGCCGTGGCGTCCGTTTGAAGGGTTATAACTTTTGTCTAAAACGCAGTGATGAAGTCATAGGTGTGAATTCTCCAAAATACATGAAGCAGTTAGAGACATTAAATATATTTGGTGTTCGCGCTGGCTATATGGAACAGTTTAATCAGTACCTTGAAGATGAAGGCTTAAAACAAGATGAGGGTTTTGAAGAGATTATCTTACCTGCGCTCTGTCATTTTAATAAACAGAAGAAGCTAAAGGTCATTAAACTTAAAGACGGTATGGACTATAAGAAAAGCGATCTTCGGCCATCTCTTGCGTCTGAAAAGGACTATTTTGCAAAGCATCCTGTAAAGTTGGACTGGTATCCAAAGATACAGGCACGGTTAAGCGTGGGTATTGGGCAAGATGAGGAAACTATTGCAAAAGAAGAGCATCAGTTTGATGCGCAACATCTTGCCTTTCTTGACTTTGACCAGATGTATTTTGATCTACAAGAGTATAAGGCCGAACGAGGATGGACAAACTTGCAACTTTCTAAAGAAAAAATAAAAGCACTTCTTTTAAATAAACCAAAATGGTACGTCATTCTCATTCCTAGTATGCAGATGAAATTTCATAATTTGACCAGTGACCTTATACGCTGGCAGGAAATAGCAACATCATTACTTAAGAAGTATGTAGAGCGTTTCTATACCTTGCAAAAGAGCCGATGGGAGCAACAGCATCTTGAATATACAGAGATGACAGAAGACGATCCTAACTTGGTAAGTGAATACGTTTTTAATGTTGAAAAATCCAAAACAGATTATCTTAAGGCCTTACATGATTTGAAAGAAGATATTTCAAAAGGTAAGCTAAAATCTATTTCATGTTCTAACTTACATGCCTTTGGATTTAAGCAACATATGTATGAGCCGCTTATCCATATTGGCCAAGGTGCAAGTGACTATATTAAGGTGAAGCCTGTGCACTTGAATGAGGGTGAAAAACAGTTTGTAGTCGATTTAAGTAAGTTTTATGAAGCAAACGAAGGTTTCTTTAAAGATAAGGAGCTTTATCTTCTGCGTAATCAAAGCCGGGGAACGGGGTTAGGGTTTTTTGATGAAGGCGGCTTTTACCCTGACTTTATTCTATGGATGCTTTACAAAGGTAAGCAGTATATCAGTTTCATTGATCCTAAAGGCATCCGTAACAGCGAAGGTATGGAAGATAGCAAGCTTAGTTTTTATGCATCTATTAAAGAGATCGAAAACGATCTAGCGGGTAATGATAACGATGTTCGTCTTAATTCATTTATTGTAGCTAGTACGGAGCATCAATCATCGTGGTGGGGTCGTAGTCATTCTATTGATGAGTTCAATGAGCGTAATGTCTTTTTTCAAGGTGATCAGTCTAAGGATTACGTATCAAAAATTATTGAACAAAGCCTTCGAAATTAAATGTGGGGGTATGATAGGGGGTATGAATGTTTTTCACATTGGTGCTAACCAAATAATAACAAATACTTATCTCTTATTTATGAATGATGCCACCCCAGCCATTTCTCCTTTCTCTCCATAAATGCCACCTTTATGAGTATGATTCAAAGGCCGTGAAGACCGCGCCTTGATCATATCGCCCATACACGCGCGCTATATGAAGGAGCTTAGGCATAAAGGGGGGGAAAGTTACGCTATTGTGATCTTCTACCAAAAGTCTTTTGCGGAAGCTGGATATTGGAACGGTCTGTTACATATATTTTAGGAACTGAGCGTTGTCCTTGGCTTTGTCTACTACTGCGGGCTGAAGTTTGAGTGCCCTGAAAAGTAGAACGGTATTGTTGTGCTTCGTCTGCCGGATTTTGATACGCAGAATTATTCGTGCGCATTTGTTCCGAGATAATTTTTTCCCTTTCTTCTGCCTCTTTGCGTCTGAGTTCCTGCCGGCGT
Organism: uncultured Micavibrio sp.; assembly: GCA_965216405.1. Taxonomy (GTDB): domain Bacteria; phylum Pseudomonadota; class Alphaproteobacteria; order Micavibrionales; family Micavibrionaceae. Next base: position 1,606,655 of record OZ244161.1, read on the forward strand.
CTGACTTCATCCGGGCTGACACCTAAAGCATATTGTTTGGACTGCTGCCCACTACCATAAGGAGAGAAATTGTTTAAGCTGCTAAAACTTGTGCGTCCGTCTGCGGCATTAGAAACACCCTTAACAAGTTGTTTGATCGCCAATGGTCCCCCTCCGCTGCCATAGCTTCCTTGCGAAGACAAATAAACGGGCGAACCTCCAGATGAGGTATGACGCGTTGCCTGAGCGCCAATAAAAACAGGGGTATTACCCGTCACGCGGGAATTATAAACGCGCCGGTTGCTATTATCGCCGGATTGAGCGAGCGCAGGCGAAAGTGCCATAAATGATATTGTCAGCATTAATAGAAAAATGCGCATAAAGTATCCCTTTCAAATTACATTTTCATTATATCATTGTGCGAGAACGAATGGAAATTTGGCTGAAAAAGGCTGGTTTTATGCGGCTTTCAGTATTTTAAAGATAATATACATAATTTCTAAAAACTTAACCGTTTTTTAAGCTTTTCAGAGCAGTATAAAGCTACAATTTCGTAAAATAATAAGCAAACGTGTATACTAACAATCAACACGTTCAATGAGTGTAAATGGAGGACTTGTGATGCAGGTGAATATTCAGGAACTGGTAAAAGAAACCGGATTAAATGAAAAAATATATCCGGGGAAAAAACTGGTAAAAAAATATGTCCAGCCTGGCGAATTTAAAAGTCATTGTGCGGTTTTTGACTGGCGCTCCGATATTTGCCGTTTTGAACTCAAAGCTGGCTTGACCGGCCGTGATCTGGATTTAAGTGACCTCAAGAAATATCCAGTAAGTTATCAGGCTCCGACTTTTCTTGAACTTGTAGCAGGAGCCGGTTTTGACCAGCATGATGAAACAGAAGAAGATGATGAAGAAGGCGATGCTAAAGGCAAGTCTGGTGGCGGTGGTAAAAAACCATCAAAACGATTGGAAGAGTCAGAACTGTCCTTAAATGCATTTGATAAAGTTACAGACGGAAAAATTCCGGAAATGGTAGAAATACAGAAATTTGTGGTTATGGGCAAAGAGCTCGCGCAGGAAGCTTATGCACAGGCTTTTGAAAATCTTAAAGAACAATTGCATCAAACCAAAGTTATGGTCATGGATATCATGAAAAATGTAGGGGATGTCATTAAAAAGGCAACGCCAGGCGGTGGCCTTGAAGCCAGAGGGAATGAAACCGTTAAATATGAATATAACCCGGAGAGAAATGCAGGCCTCTTTGGAGGGATGCAGCCCGGATAAAACAATTCGTTTAAATTGCAATGTAGCTAGTCAGCGGCCTTAAAAAAGCCGCTGATTTTTTTTGGTAAATGGGGTAAGACTCTTACTATGACGATTGAAAATAGCGGTGATGGGCATGATGAAGACAATCCTTGGGGTAACGGCTCCAAGGAGGAGGGGGATAATATCATTTCCCTGGAACTGAAGAAAAAACAAAAAGAGGCTCAAAAACCTGAAAAGAATGCCAATAAAGAACAGCTCATTAACCTGCCGGTATACACAAAATATTTCGCAGGGCTGCTGATAGCCGTTTTCGTAATAGTGAATTATTTTCTACCGGAGGATAAAGCCCAGTGGATGTTTTTGCATCTTGGCTTTATTCCGGGCCGTTATACAGGCACCTTTGATTTTGAAGCACTTGCCCTGCTGACTCCCTTTACCCACGTGTTATTACATGGAAGCTGGCTACATCTTCTATTAAATACCGTCATGCTGGTCGCTTTTGGAAGCGGTGTAGAACGCTGGATCGGAGGCAAGAGAATGGTTGTCTTTTTCGTTGCTTGCTCCCTCTTTGGAATTATAACTCATTTTGCCTTGAATTATCATTCTATCTATCCTGTTGTGGGGGCTTCCGGTGGCCTGAGTGGAATGTTTATGTTGGCGTTGATTATGATTAACAGGGTTCAAGGAGGGGCGCAGAAAATCTGGCCGTTTATCTTACTATGGATCGGGATTTCCGTGATTTTCGGGCTTATGGGGTCCCCGGATGGAAACCAGGTGGCATGGGCCGCGCATGTCGGCGGTTTCCTGGGTGGGTTTATCATGATGAAAATAATGCGGATTTAAGCCGCGGGATCAATCATCAGGGTGTTTTTTTGATCAATGAAAGAGGCCGCTTTTTGATCCAGTGTTCTGGCGCCGGGATAATCCCAGATAATCGTATTAAAGCTTTCATGGGGCAAAGCAATGGCTGACCATGAATCATACGTGAGCCCTGTTTGACGGCAGACCCATTTTTTATCCGGCAAAGCATTAGCCGCTTTTTCCATGAGGTCATGAATAGCATCGTCATTCTGGGTACTGTTTTGCTCCACAATGGCGCGTTGGCGAAAAACACGGGCGGAAGGATGAATTTTTTCTGCGACGGTCAGATAGGCTTTGGCTTCTCCCCAAAGATTCATGTCCATAGCGGCGCGTGCTGCAGCGATCTGGCTTTCCGCACTATCTGTGTTGAGGGCGACAAGCTTTTCCGACCATTTAAGTTTTTTGTTCTGCTTTTCGGGCGCCAGTATCATCCATAAGTCGGTAAGATCCGGGTGTGGGTTATGCGGCCATGCCTGTTCGATAATCTTGGCGGCTTTGCGATGTTTGTTATGATGAATGTAATAGCTTGCCAGTCTTGTTACAGTGGGCACAAAATAATTGTTCAATCGATAGGCTTGCTTGAGTTGTTTAATGGCGATGGCGGGATCACCATTCTCTGTTTCATAATCATATCGCATAAGATGAATAGCAATACGGTCACTTATGGCTTTTTGTTCTGATAACGCACCGATTTTTAGGGCTCTTTTCCCGGTTTCAAGGGCATCGGACCAAAGGCCATTACGTATTTCTAGATCGTAGGTCGTGCGTAAAATCCATTCCTGATGGGGATGAAGCTCCTGCGCCCGTCTGGCATAATCAAGGGCCAAAGCCATATTGCCTTCATCAATGGCTGATTTTAATAAACCGCGTATGCCTAAAAAGGCGGCATCTTTGTCTTTCATAAGAAGTTCGAATTTATTTTGTGCAAGCCCTTCTTCTCCACGCAATCTTGCCGCCTGTGCCTCCAGTAAAACAGGCAAGCCGTTTTCACCGTTCAAATAAGATTTAGTTTGCTTGGAAAAATGGGTGGCGCGTTTGCTATCACCGACAGCAACGGCGACAAGGCCGCGGGTAAGGGCGCGATAGCCTTTCTTACGTCTGTCTTTTTCGCGGTAGGACGCCAAGGCCTTTGGCGCACGAAAAATAGCGCGTATGATCCGGTAGACAAAGAAAAGAATAAAAAAAGCAAGGAACAGTGTGAGCAGAAAAGCGCCGGCCTGAATAGTCAGACTGTAACCCATGAGATCAATATCCACAGACCCTTTCCGCGTGCCCAGCCAGACGGCGGCGCCGATAGTGAGAGAAAGTTTGGTTAAAAACCAAAGCGTTTTTATCAAAGATACCTCCTGATATAACTAGCGTAACGGCTTTATTCTTTTCTGTCAGAGAACCCTTTAAAACCCTGGTCCGTCGGCAAGATTGTTACCCCCGAAGATTCGTCTTTGATCACTTTATTTTTATTCAAGGTTGGGATGGTGTCGTCAAAATTATCTTTAATTTCATCTATTGTAATAGAAGATGTTAAGGGAAGATTTAAAGCAGGGTTGTTAAGATCAACTCCTGTACCACCATCTGTCAGCGCGGAGGCTTTGTCAGTAATGGAACCCGGTCCCTTAATCTTGGATAAGATTGTTTGGCCTAACATTTGTTGGACCTTTTCCGCCATGAGGGAAATTTCCGCTTTTTCAATCAGTGGAGCGGCTTCCTGACCTGCTTGACCATCTAAAGTTTTTAAGGTGGTAATAGCCTCTTGAATATTACCTTCGTCCAAAAGCTTTTGGGCCTGCGCCACTGTTTTTTGCGTGTCTGTCCCTGTGATTGGCTCACCATCTTTTTCCACCTGCATAATATTATTAATACGGGCCATGGCTTTTTCTTTTACAGAGACATCTTCACCTTTCAGAGAGGAGGAGACGATATCCCCTGTCAGCCCGCGCAGTTCTTGCGACAGGCCTGTTGCTGTTAGCACGCCGTCATCAGCATGGGGGGATAATTTCACCAATGTTTCCTGCATTTCTACATTATCTTCATCAATCAGCCCCTGAAGCAGTTTTAAATCTTCTTCAAAAGGTTCCTGACGGTGTAGTGCCCCCCGGAGTTGAGAGAAAGCAACCAGCATAGCCGCAGCTTTTAAATCCGTACCGGAAACTCCTTCCAAAGTCTGACCAAGGGCGCTTTGTTTTTCCCCTTGGGCCTCGGCCAAATTTTCATCAAGGTTTTGGTTTTCCTGGCGGTCCATCATTGTTTTTAATTCCGCAAAAGACTCCTGAAGCTGTAATTGCCCTGCGGCTGTTTCTTCCAACTGTTTTATCCGGTCAACCAAGCCACTCATGCTACTGTTGCCAGTCAGTTGGGAAATTTTCTCTTCAATCATGTCCAGACGTTGGGAAATGGGGCCTGCATCAGGGCCAAGCATTGAACTGGAAAATTCGCTGGAGATTTGATCGGCACGGTCGGAAAGCTGGTCAACGGTAATTTGAATATTGCGGGCCTGATTTTGTAGCCGATCCATTTTTTCCTGAATGTTGCCAGACATAATGTTGCCCATAAAACCATTACTGCTTTCTTCTTTGGTCTTCATTTCCGCTTCCAGCGCAGCAAGTTTTTGCGATTGCGCTTCCAGCTTTTCTTGCTTTGTTTTGCTGTCGGGCAGTAATAAAACGGCGGCTATCCCGCAGGCGAGAAGGATCAATCCTGTAGCGATCCATGCGCTGTTAACCATAGCCCGGCGGCTGTTGGCTTCCATCGCGGCCAATAATTTATCATGCTGTGTATTTGATTTACTGGCGGCAAAGGGTGAAGTGGGCGCTCTTTCATCTCGTTCTGATCGTGGGGGCGTGGTTGGCGTTGCTTTAATCTCTGCTTCCGGTTTGGTTTTCTCTTCGGGAACAGTATTTGGCGCTGGGGATGTTTGCTCTGCTTTATGGGTGGTTATTGTCGGAGCGACGGTTTCCTGTTTCGCTGTATTGGTATTGGCGATACCGGTTTCCAAATCTGAAATGTCGATATTGTTTTCTTTGGCTGCTTTAATAATTTGTTCCCGGCGGGAAGCTGGGATTACATCTCTTTTTTTCCATCCTTGTACCGTTGTCACTGGCGTACTTATTTTGGCTGCCATCGGACGTATGCCGCCAAAACGCTCGATGATTTCCGCTGCATTGTGGATGGCTGATTTATCATTCTTACTCATCTTCTTATCTCCAGTTTTTTAGTCAAAAAGCGCCAGCAAAGACTCTTGGTTCGGTTCGGTGGCTACTTTCACATTTTGCCACGACAATACGGAAAGACACTGTACCATGGACTCGCCCAAACACAAGGCTTGAGTCATTTTTAGGCCTTCTTTCAGGCTTTCAAAGTCTGTATGATTTTGCATGGCTGAGACAAAGTTCTCTGCCGTACGTTTTGAGTAAAACAGGATATGGCTGAACTTACCTTTTATGATGCTTTGCACGCAGATATCGGGTATTTCTTCAATTTTTTCAGTGTGATAAAGGATTTTCTCTGTCACCTGTACGTGCGTTAGCGGGCGGGATACCTGTTTCCCGCGGATGTAGAGGAGGGGTTTATTTCCAGCTTGTTCGCATAATAAATTCTCAAGAGTACGAACATTGCCTTCAGCGCTGATAACATCCTGAAAGCCGTTTTTTTCGGCTTCGGCTTTTGTTTGATTCCCGACCGTCCATACTGGCAAGACACGCTCTGCTGTATTACGGCAAAAAGCGCGTACGCCATTGGCGCTGGTAAATATCAGTCCCTCATAGATAGAGAGATTTTTCAAAGGAGTGTCCTTATAAATAACCTTCAGGAAGGGCTGAATGGTGGTCTGATACCCTTTGGCCATCAGACTCGCGGCAATACCGCAGGCATCTTCATGTGGTCTTGTAATCAGGACATGCCCGCCCATTACGATAAAAATCCTTCGGGCAGTTTGTTTTTTAAATTATGGCCGACTTTTTCCCCAATTGTGGTGGCATCCTCATCAGAGTGGCACAGGCCGCTCTGTTCTTCATGATATATGATTTTGCCATCAAGGGAGGCGGCAATGGCTTTTAAATGAAGTTGGTTTTCCTTCATGAAAGCGTATGCGCCGATAGGAGTATGGCAGGAACCGTCGAGAATTTTTAAGACTTCTCGTTCCGCATGGGCGCAGTACCCTGTATTTACACAGCTGATTGCCGTCATAAGTTCCTGTGTATGCGTATCTTCAATACCGGTTTCCATGCATATAACGCCTTGGCCGCAGGCCGGAAGAAAGCTGTCCGCAGGGAGTGGATGAATCATTTCATCTTTTATTTGCAGCCGTTTTAAGCCAGCCATCGCTAAGAAGGTGGCGTCAACCTGTCCGCTCCGTACTTTTTCCAATCTTGTTTGTACGTTACCGCGGAACGGCACAATATTTACATCAGGGCGCCGGGAAAGAATTAAAGCTTTGCGCCTTGGGCTGCAGGTACCAACAATCGCGCCTTGGGGCAGGTCTTCAATTTTATTGTACTTATGACTGATGAAGGCATCGCGTACGTCGGCGCGGGGCAGAAAATGCTTGATTTGCAGACCGTCGGGCAAAAAAGCAGGCATATCCTTTAATGAGTGGACGCCGCAATCGATTTTACCTTCCAGATGAATGCTTTCAATCTCTTTGGCAAACTGTCCTTTTCCCCCTGCCTGTTCGGACAAGGATTTTTCCCCGTCCTGTTTTTTCCAGTCAGCAGCGCTTTTAACCGGAACGATCTCAATACTCAGGTCAGGATGTGCCGCCTCCAAAGACGACTTCAACAGGTTTGCCTGCGTCATTGCTAAAGGAGAGGTACGGGTGCCAATGCGTAAGATCTTATTTGTCATGATGCTTTTTGTAGGCGCTTTACAGCGTGATGAAAAGATGAAATATCTTTTGTATGGAAAAAGAGGGCTTTAAAATCGTCTTGGGCATTGAATCATCCTGTGATGAAACGGCGGTGGCTGTTGTGCGGGAAGACGGTGAAATTCTTTCCAATCTTGTGTTGAGTCAGCTTGAAGAACACAAAGTGTTTGGCGGTGTCGTGCCGGAGATTGCTGCGCGGGCACATATGGACCATATTGATACACTTATTAAGGCCGTAATGCAGGATGCACAGTTAAGGTTTGACCAGCTTGATGCAGTCGCAGCCACAACCGGTCCCGGATTGATTGGGGGGGTGATGATTGGGATGATGGCAGGGAAGGCAATATCTGCGGCCCATGATTTACCATTTGTTGGTGTAAACCATCTTGAGGCTCATGCCCTGACAGCAAGGCTCACAGACCGGGTTTCTTTTCCTTATCTGGTGCTTTTGGTTTCAGGTGGCCATACACAAATATTAGTGGCGGAAGATATTGGAGTTTATAAGCGCTGGGGAACAACCATTGATGATGCACTTGGGGAGTGTTTTGATAAATCGGCTAAGTTGATGGGACTTCCTTATCCGGGCGGACCGAACTTGGAAAAATTGGCTTTTACTTGTGATGATCATGGGGGGGCGCTGGCGCGGTTTGATTTACCCCGCCCGTTAAAAGGTCGCGAAGGGTGTGACTTTTCATTTTCAGGGTTAAAGACCGCTGTTCGTCAGCATGTTGAAAAATTACCGGAAGGCGATCTAAAACAATCAGATATGGCTTCTTTGGCCTATAGCTTTCAGGTGACAGTTGGCGAAGTCCTGATTGATCGTTGTCATAATGCAATAGAGCGGTTTTTTGCCACTTATCCGCAAAGTGATAAAATGCCTGCATTCGTTGTCTGTGGCGGTGTTGCTGCCAATAAGCATTTACGTAGCGCTCTGGGGGACTTGACGCATAACAAGAAGATGGATTTTATAGCGCCACCTTTGCCGTTATGTTCTGATAATGGGGCTATGATTGCGTGGGTTGGAATAGAGAAACTAAAACAAAATATGACAGATGCGCTGGATATAGCAGCGCGGCCAAGATGGCCATTGGATCCAACGGCGGAAAAAAGGCCGGGCGGTGGGGTGAAAGCTTAAATAACAAGTTAAAGAAGAAGGTGTAACATGACAAAAATTGGTGTGATAGGAGCGGGAGCCTGGGGCACGGCCCTTGGGCAGGCGCTGGCAAATTCAGGCCGTGATATTTTGATGTGGGCCCGTGAGACTGAGGTCGTTGAGTCGATTAATAAGCATCATGAAAATAAGATGTATCTATCGGGCGTTCGCTTAAACGAAATGATCAAGGCCACTCATAATCAAGACGAGATGTCCGCTTGCGATGTTTATTTGATCTCTACGCCTGCGCAACATATTCGCGCAACCCTGGATAGCATGAAGTTTCAGCTAACCGGCAAGCCCTATATTATTTGTGCCAAGGGTATTGAAAAAGAATCCGGTCTTCTTATGTCTGAAGTTTCAAGTGAAGTCATACCGGATGGCAAAATAGGCTTTTTAAGCGGCCCGACTTTTGCCGGTGAAATCGCAAGGGGGCTTCCTTGTGCGGTGACCCTTGCCATGCAGGACAAATCCTTAGGGGAAGAAATCGTATCGATTATTGGAACCCGCACCCTTCGAACGTATTTGACAGATGATGTTGTCGGCGCGCAGATCGGTGGTTCTGTTAAAAATGTGATTGCCATTGCCAGCGGCGTTATTAAAGGGCGCGGCATGGGCGAAAGTGCCCGCTGTGCCCTTGTGACGCGCGGGCTGACAGAGATGGCCCGTCTGGCAAAGGCCATGGGGGCCAGAAAGGAAACATTAATGGGAATGTGCGGCATTGGGGATTTAATGTTAACGGCTTCGTCCATGCAATCACGTAACTTTTCATTGGGCGTGGCGCTAGGGGAAGGGAAAACCCTTGAAGAAATCTTAGGGGATCGCATTACCGTAACGGAAGGTGTGCATACGGCCAAAGCCTTACGGGTCATGGCAAGAAATAATGCCGTGGATATGCCTATTTCAAGGGCGGTATATGATTTCCTTCATGAGGGAGTCCCGGTTGATGACATCATTGAGAAGGTGCTGGATCGCCCTTTAAGAAAAGAAAGCCTGTAACCATGCAATACTGGCTTGTAAAATCGGAACCTTATAAATGGTCGTGGGAGGATCATGTGAGAAAGGGAGTCGAGCATTGGGATGGAGTCCGTAATTATCAGGCAAACAATAATATGAAGGCAATGAAAATCGGCGATCAGGCATTTTTTTACCATTCTAATGAAGGCAAAGAAATTGTTGGTATTGTTGAAGTGGTCAAAGAATATTATCCCGACCATACTGATCCAAAAGGGCGTTTTGGTATGGTAGACTTTAAGGCCGTTAAGCCGCTTGAAAAATCGGTGTCACTCGCCACGATAAAAGAAACCAAATCTTTAGAAGATATGACGCTGCTTAAACAAATGCGCCTGTCGGTGTCGCCCGTCACTGCGAAGGAGTGGAAAACTATTTGCAAAATGGGCGGTTTATAAACCATGAGTTTAAAATATGTTTTGCTTGCGCTCTTGGTGATCGTCATCTGGAGCAGCAATTTTATTGCTATTAAAGTCGGTGTTGAATCGATAGAGCCGCTTGTGCTGCTGACGTTTCGTTTTATTTTGGCAGGCCTACTCTTTCTGCCATTCATGAAATGGCCGGGATGGCCGCAGGCCCGCAGGATGATTCTAGTGGGGATTTTAATGGGGCCTCTTCATCAGGCATTGCTGTATGTTGGTTTAACTTATTTACCCGCCGGTCTGACATCTATTTTAATGCAAGGCAGTATTATTATTACGACTATTATAGGCTGGCTTTTTTTGAATGAAAAAGTGGGATGGCGGACATGGTTGGGGATTGTTATCGGTATTGTCGGCGTGGGTATTCTGGTAGGTATGCCTGACGAAGGGAAGAGCGTGGCGGGTATCTTTATTATCTTCTTGTCGGCTTTTATGGTTGCCTTGGCTTATATTGCACAGAAGAAGGTCGGGCATGCTCATCCGCCAACCTATATAGCGCTGATGTTTTTTCCGGCGGCGCCTTTTATTGCGCTTTCCAGCTATTTAATCGAAGGAACGGAGTGGATAAATAATGTCGAGGATTTAAATTGGACGGTTATTTGCGCTGTCGTAATCTATCAAGCCGTTATTTTATCTCTCAGTCATATGATCTGGCAGCATCTGATTGCCCGCTTGCCGGTCAGCCAGTTGGTGCCGTGGACTCTTCTGATACCTGTTTTTGCGGTCCTTTTTGCGGTCTTATTCCTAGGCGAAGCCTTAACCTTGAATATAATATTAGGGGGGATGATTACCATCGGCGGGGTCGGGATTGTGACATTCCGCCGTTTAGGAAGAAAACAAATACAGCCTATAGAAGCGCAGTAGATATCATTTACATAATTTATTGACTTAAGCAGAAAACAGGCGTATATAACATCGTATAATTTAATTTCTAGGAGGCATACATGGGCTTACTTAATAATCCTTTTACAAGAACCGCCGTAATTATAGGAGGTTTATCTGGTTGTGTTACAGGGGGCACAAGCGGACCGGCACCTATCTACTCTCCGAATGAAGCCGCCGCCAGCACGGGAGCTGTTGTTGGAGGTTTGGGCGTGGCGGCCTGTCAATTCATCGATGATCGTAATATCAGACGGGCCTGTTTTGCCGCCGCTGCGGCAGCCGCAACAGCCTCGGCAGCAAATGCCAGAGCCAGAGCAGCCACAGCAGGTAGCTGTGATCAATATGATAATACGCGCCGCTCCGCAGGACGGGACAATACGACTGGTCGCGTGACATACGACCGTACTACACAAACGCGGGAAGAAGAATGTCGTAGACGTACTCCACATCGCGGGGGTCCAAGACCAGGAAATATTTTCTAATTATTTTAAGAGGGGCTTTAAAGCCCCTTTATTTTTGGTATACTGCCCGTATGTCAAATGATATGCAGAGCTATGCGCCGCCTTCAGAGCTTTCAAAACAGGCGCATGTGAATGAACAAAATTATCAAAACCTTTATGAGCAATCAGTAAGTGATCCGCAAAAATTTTGGGGAGACATAGCAGAACGTCTGGACTGGTTCAAAAAACCTACCGTAATCAAAAATACGTCTTTTGACGGCGATGTTGCTATCAAATGGTATGAAGACGGGGTCTTGAATGCCTGTTATAACTGCGTTGACCGCCATGTCCCTGACAAAGCTGATGACATTGCCCTTATCTGGGAAGGGGATGATCCGGCCCAAGATAAAAAAATTACTTATAGCCAGTTAAAAGACGAAGTTTGCCGGTTGGCGAATGCCTTAAAATCCCGCGGGGTTCAAAAAGGGGATCGGGTGACACTCTACATGCCGATGGTGCCTGAGGCCGTCTATGCCATGTTGGCCTGCGCCCGTATTGGCGCGGTTCACAGCGTTGTGTTTGGTGGTTTTTCTCCGCAGTCTTTGAAAGACAGAATTCTTGATTGTGAGTCCAAAGTTGTTATCACTGCGGATGAAGGTTTGCGTGGTAGCAAGATCATTCCCTTAAAATCCAACACCGATGAAGCTGTGCAATCTTGCCCGGATGTCGATACGGTCATTGTGTTAAAGCGTACGAATGGGGTTGTTCCCATGACTGAAGGACGCGATTTCTGGTGGGGCGATCTTGTTGATACACAAGAAACAGAATGTCCTTGCGAAGAAATGAATGCGGAAGACCCGCTTTTTATTTTATATACGTCCGGTTCCACGGGGAAACCTAAAGGCGTCCTGCATACGACGGGTGGTTACCTTGTTTATGCTGCATATACGCATGAAGTGGCCTTTGATTATAAGCAGGGCGATGTTTACTGGTGTACGGCTGATGTCGGCTGGGTCACCGGCCATAGTTATATCGTCTATGGGCCATTGGCCAATGGGGCCGTCAGCCTTGTTTTTGAAGGGGTGCCGAATTATCCGGACTGGTCGCGTTTCTGGCAGGTCGTAGACAAGCATAAGGTCAATATTTTTTATACGGCGCCGACAGCCATACGCTCGCTCATAAAAGCAGGAGATAGCTTTGTCGAAAAAACTGACCGCAGCTCTTTAAAGATTTTAGGCACAGTGGGAGAGCCGATAAATAAAGAAGCCTGGGAGTGGTATTACGATGTGGTTGGTAATGGCCAATGTCCGATTATCGATACATGGTGGCAGACTGAAACAGGGGGACACCTGATTACTCCCTTACCGGGGGCTACTGCCTTGAAACCGGGATCGGCCGCCAAGCCTTTCTTTGGTATACAACCTGCCATCGTCGATCAGGCAGGAAATCCGCAAGGAGGTGCCTGTGAAGGCGCGCTTTGCATTCTGGATAGCTGGCCGGGACAAATGCGCTCTCTGTATGGAGATCATGACCGTTTTATTCAAACATATTTTACCACATTTCCCGGAAAATACTTTACGGGAGACGGCGCGCGCCGTGATCAAGATGGTTACTACTGGATTACGGGCCGGATGGATGATGTTATTAATGTCTCAGGACATCGCTTGGGAACTGCCGAAATTGAAAGCGCCATTGACGAGCATGAAGCGGTAGCCGAGGCAGCCGTTGTTGGCTTTCCCCATGAGATGAAAGGGCAGGGAATTTATGCTTATGTTACTCTTTGCGAAGGGCGGCAGCCAACCGATGAAATTAAACAGGAAATTATCCAGTTAGTACGCAAAATTATCGGGCCTATCGCAACACCGGATATTATTTTATGGGCCTCAGGCCTGCCAAAAACAAGGTCCGGCAAAATCATGCGCCGTATTCTACGTAAGATAGCGGCCAATGATCTTGAAAACCTTGGAGATATCTCAACCCTTGCTGACCCGGAGGTGGTGGAAGAGTTAATTAAAAATGCCCAAACTCTCCCAAAAAGCTGAAAACTCGCCATTTTCTCTAAAAGTTTTATTGACATATTACAGAGATTTTTCTTATAGTCCGCTCTTATAAATAAATTATAGCGAGAATATTGGTGTTACCCGAACTTAGAGAAGAAATATTAAACCAATTTGGTGATTCCACGCGGTATAAAGCGCAAAAAATCCGTATTGCGTTGGGACGCAATTCTCAGGAAGTGGGACGTAGTGTTGTTGCCTTATCAAATGCGGGCTTATTTCCAAATATCAAGGTATGGGTGCCTGAGCTGGATCAGTTTAAAGACCACAGCTTAAGAACAGATCTGTTTACCAAGAAAAAACATTACGGCATAGATCCTATTGGCTTGAAAGAACAGCAAGCTTTTGTTGATGATCTTAAAGGGTCTCACGTGATTTTTTCACATTCTATATCTGGACCAAAGCTACCGGCACGTAAAACCCAGCTTGAACATTTTTTATCGAGTGTGCGTCACCACACTGATGATGATGTTTCCTTTACTGTCATTTTATCCAAAGGTTATGGAGACCGTGAAGATCGCGATCAGGTGGTAGAGGTTGATGGTATTGAATATCCGAAATTTAATTCTCTTGCCTGCCGGGATTTCGCCAGGTCATTGAAATTATTTGGCGGTGAGAGGTTACGGCTTATTATGCTGGAGCCGCATTCTTTTGATGCGATTCAGATTTTTGAAGAAGTCTTAGGAGAAGATAATGTCATCTTTCCGACCCTGTCGCCGTTTTTTGGCCGTGATGAATTAAACGGTAGCTATCCAATGTCACCCGACGGCGGCAAAGGCATCGATCATCCCATGGCGGAGGCAAGCCTGGTGAGAGCCGCTATTGCCAAATTTGCCAAGGACGGAGAAAAAATTACAAATACGGCTGTTGAAGCTTACTTACGTGAAAATGCCCCATTGATTGATAAGGTCCGTATTGAAGACGGGGTCGTTAAATCTCAATTAATACGGGGCGGTGATTTTATTGAAGGAAAAGACCTTGTTCTTATGGACGATATTTCCGGCAGTGGTAAGACAGCCGAGGAAGCGGCCATTAATTTATTAAGCCAAGGGGCACGTAGCATACGCTTAATTGTTTCTCATGGTGAATTCCAATATATAAAAGAAGAAGAGCGCAAGAAATTTGATGGACAATCGAACGCGCTTGCCTATCTTCTGACCCGGGAATTCAATGGCCAGCCTCTTCTAAAGGATATAACTGTTGGAGGGACCATTCCACGATTGGAAAAGCGTTTTAAACAACCTTCTTATCTGCCCCAAGAACTGCGGGATAGAGTTCATATTGCTCCCATTGGAGATAGGGTGATTGTCCCATGGATGGTGAATGCCTGTGATTTACAAGCTGGTTTTTCACCAACATTTAAAGATGAGGTCATTTTAAAGCCGCCTGTTAATACGCATAGCGGAAGATCTCAAGGGGTTATCAGGCAAGCCAGAAGTTTAGGCCGCGGCTAATTTCTGGTTAAAACCCGATCGGTAGTCTGGCGGTATCATTTTAAAAATCATCATTACGAACAAGGCTTCAAACGTTCCGATATTAAATCGTCGTTCTTTTTCTTTTTTCTTTTCGATCATTTTCAAGAAAGCCAGATAGAGTTCGAACTGCCTTTGGCGCTCTTTTTCAATTTCCTTTTTCTTGCTTGCCAGATGCTGTCTTTCAGATTGGAACATGATCTGTTGGGCTTTAGCCATAAGTTCGCGCTGATCCCGTAATTCCAGATAGCGTGTTTGCATGGCGCACCAGGCGCTGTCTTCCATATCCAGAGCCACTTCAACCATCGGATCATTGGCACCAAATTGAGCGATTAGGGCTTTGTGGTGATTTTTAGCTTCCAGATAATCTTTATTTAGATTGGCTAGCAAAGGGTCTATCGCGATAAAAGCTTCCAACTCATCCATTTTTTTGGAAGCAGGGGCAGCTTTGTTTAACTGTGATTTGATAGCGTCAGGATTGCCGCCAGCAATATCGTTCATAATATCTTGTAGTGATGATGCTTGTTGCATCTAATTCCCCCAATTTTCTATCTTGAGCACATGATATAGGATAAACCTTTCTAAAATCTTAAATATAATGAAATCAATGGCTTAGATTATATTTTCGTTGGCAAAAGCGTTATCCCCGTTTTATCGGCCATAGAAGGCCTTATTTGATTGCCAGTGATCCTGGAAGCCTTAGAGTGACGCTATGTTTGATGCGTTACTAGCGGCGGACTGGATTCCGCTTTTAATCCTTCTTTTTATGTTGGCGGGGCTGGCGGGTTTTTTGGCGGGTCTGCTGGGGATTGGCGGGGGGCTGGTATTGGTGCCGGGCCTTTATTTTATTTTCACGCATCTGGGATATACAACCGATAACATCATGCATCTGGCGGTGGGAACCTCTCTTGCTACGATTATAGCGACGGGGACGTCCTCTGCGCGGGCGCATTGGAAACGGGGTAGCGTCCGGTTTGATCTGGTTAAAAAAATTGGTTTTGGCATGGTCATTGGGGTTGGACTGGGCACGTTTATTGCCTCTATTGTTTCCGGTGTCTGGCTGACAGCTTTCTTCGCCGTAACCTTGATGCTGTTGGCGGGTTTAATGATGGTTAACCCTGAAAAATTTACATTGTTTAAAGAGGTTCCCCATCAGCCATGGCCTACGCTGGCAGGGATCGGCATCGGAATAGTATCGACTTTAATGGGAATTGGCGGGGCGGCTTTAAATGTTCCTTATATGACGTTGAGCAATGTATCGATCCATAAAGCTGTGGGCTCTGCTTCGGCCATGGGATTGTTAATCGCCATTCCCGGCGCTTTGGGATTTTTATTGATCGGGCAGGGACAAGCGCAGGAGCTACCACCTTTAACCTATGGATACATTAATTTTCTTGCTTTGGGTATTATTGTGCCCTTGACGGTTTTGTTCGCGCCCTTGGGCGTAGCAACGGCGCATAAATTTTCAACACGCGCATTACGTCGGGTTTTCAGTATCTTTATGGTGATTATTGCGTTGAAAATGCTTTATGAAGCGCTTCAGAATTTTGGCTTATGAAAGCTGTCTTTCATGACATCAAATTCATAAGCCTTTGTCTTGCCTTAGGGCTTTACGCTATTTTCGGTTCTCCGACACCCGATGAAATAAGCTGGGTAGAAATGGCATTAGCGGGTCTGATGATCATTGTTATTGGTTTTAACGGTTTTATCCGTAGTCTTGTTTGGCAGGGAAATGAAAAGCAAAATGTATGGTGGTTTAGCGGGGCCTTGCTGTGGGCGTATGGATTAATAGGCCCTACTATTATTGCGGTACTGCAAGGCAATGCTTTCTCAGTGATTTTGCGTGACCTCGTTGCCTTTTTCTTTCTATGCTTACCTTTATTTCTCTGCCCTTTTTTACAAAGAATGGAGAAGAATAAGGCCGTCTTTTTCTTTTTGTTATTAGCAATCGGCTTGATTTTTTCCTTGCGTGTTTTGGCGCCTCACTGGGAGATATCGCATCAGAATGTAAAGCTTTTATACCTTGCAAACTCTCCCTTGGTCTTAATGGCGCTTATCTTTTTCTTCCTTAAGGCATGCCAGAATTTATACGACAAGATTGATTATAAACATTTGCTCCATTTCGTTTTGTTCACTGTCGGCGCAAGTCTTATCTTAATGGCGGTGTATATTGATGTGCAGCGGGCTTTTTTAGCTGCCCTTATTATCAGCGCATTGAGTGTATTCATTATTGGGCTCGTTAAAGCTCCTTTAAAAACTATGCTGCCGCTATGTCTGGTAGCGCTGACAATATTCATATTTAAGGATTTTTTGATAGAAACCGGGGAGCAGGCTTTACTGAAAACGTCTCAGGTTGGAAGTAATATGCGCCTGCAGGAATTACAGGCGGTTTGGCAGGTTGTTGCAGGTAATGCTTTTACCTTGTTATTTGGACAGGGGTGGGGCAGTGTTTTTCCTTCTCCCGCAGTGGATAATATATATGTGGCTTTTACGCATAGCCTGCTGAGCTATATGTTATTAAAAACAGGTCTCATTGGCCTGTTGCTAACCCTTATATATTTGTTTTTTGTATTTGAAAAACTGGTGTCAGTGTATTTTAGTGATCCTGTGAAAGGAAATATGCTTTTATGGCCGTTTGTCATTCCCATTTTATTTTATGCCTCTTACAAATCGTTCGATTTCGGGCTTTTGCTGACTATGATTGTCCTGGTTTCTGTAAAAGGGCGGCGCATTAAAGTATGAAAAAACCCTCCGTTTTATTGATTAACCGTATCTATCCGCCCCAACGGGGGGCCACGGCGCGTCTCTTACAAGATTTAGCGTATGCCTTACATCATACAGGGTGGCGCGTTACAATTTTAACGACCGGCGAAAAGAAGGTCACGGAAACAGAGCATAATATTACCGTCGAACGTATCAAGGAAACTAAAAGTCATAAAAACATCGTCGGCTTTGCTTCTTTGTGGTTACGCCTGTTGACCAAAAGTCTACGACTGCCAGCCCATGATGTGGTTGTTACATTAACGGATCCCCCGATGACCAGTGTCATTGGTAGTTGGGTAGCAAAAATAAAACATTCAAAACATGTTCACTGGTCACATGATCTTTATCCGGATCTGCTCAAACCTCTGGATATTCATATACCGAAATTTCTCGAAAGGTTCTTTTTAAAGGTCTCCCGCCGCTCCATGAATCGAAGTGATAAAGTCGTGGTAATCGGTGATTGTATGGGAAAGCATCTGGTCAAAAGCGGTGTTGATATCAGTAAAATCAAAAAGATATCCAATTGGGCGGATTTTGAGGTCATCACACCTTCGCACAATACGAAATATGATTTCACAAAGTATGAGGAAACAGGCATAGCCAAGAAGCCCGAAGAAATGTTTCGTGATGACTCGCCAAAATTTCGGGTCTTATATGCCGGCAATATCGGCAGGGCGCATCCGATAAGGCCGGTGGTCGAGGCTGCTGCCTTGCTGGCAGAACATAAGGAAATAGAGTTTGTTTTTGTTGGGGATGGGCATGTGCAATCTATTCTGGCCCGCGAGCGCGGATTGCGGGGACTGGAAAATATAAAGTTTATGCCCTACCAGCCGATTGAAAAATTACGTGAAGTCATGGAAAGCGGTGATATCCATCTTGTCAGCCAACGAAATGAAACACGAGGCTTGCTGGTGCCTTGTAAGTTTTATTCCGGTGTGACTGTTGGGCGGCCAACAATTTATATCGGCCCCAAGGGCACTGAAATTGAAACTGTGATTAATAAATATAATGCAGGGCGTATTGTAGCAGTCAATGATGCTGCCGGACTGGCAAAGGCCATTCATGATTACCGCAGCGATGGCGAGGCATGGTTTGAAGCTCAGGAAGGGGCGCTTAAGGCAGCCCAAGCCTACCATCCGAACTTATCCCTGCATAAATGGATCGAATTGCTGGAGAAAGTGCGCCTCTCAGGGTAAATTTACAAGGTGATGCAAAAAGATATCAGCCTTTACGATTTAATCTGTTATTTCTGGCAGGCGAAATATTATCTTTTAATTGGCGCGCTTATCGGGTTTTTTGCAGCCCTGTTTTATCTTTATGTCGCTATCCCTGAATATAAAGCGATTATGGTCGTGGCGCCGGCAGATGGTTATGCGCTGGGGGATTATGCGTCTTCTATAGAATATGACCGTATGGCGGCGCTGCCTTACTGGCGACCCAAGGATCAAGAAGGGGCCTCTACTGATTTTTACCGCTTTATTCATACATTGCGCGGACCTGCAGCAGCAAAAATCTTGATGCAGGATGAAAAGGTAGTGGCCGATATTAATAAAACGCTGCAGGATAAAATTGAAACGCCCGAAGAATTATCCATCTATTTAGAACGAAATATACGGATTGATCCTCTGGGGGCTACGCCCTTACGCCGGATAAATTATTTACATCCTAATCCTGATTTTGCCTCTGCCTTATTACGCAAAGTGCATTTGGTCGCGGATCAGATGATCCGCCGTGACAGGCGCCGCCAATCACAAAGCCGTATTGATTATCTGCAAAATTCTTTACGCAAAACCACCAATCCGGATCATCGAAAAGGAATAGCCAATTTATTAATGCAGCAGGAACACATCCAGATGCTGGCCAATCTAGATGAGGCCTATGCGGCAATTGTGGTAGAACCTGCGAGCACCTTGCCAAGACCGGCCTGGCCGAATAAGCCGCTCACCTTTGCCGTAGCGCTTTTTACAGGCTTGTTGCTAGGTTTCATAATTTGGTCGATACGGCGACGTGCATAATGATTCCGGTATCCGTTCTTGTGACAACCTTAAATGAAGAACGAAACCTGGCGCGCTGTCTGGCGGCCTTAAAGGATTTTGATGAGATTATTGTGATCGACTCCCACAGTCATGATAAGACGGTGGAGATTGCCAAAAAACACAGTGCCAGTATCCGGTTCTTTCAATGGAACCATCATTATCCCAAAAAGCGTCAATGGTGTATGGATAATTTAAAAACTAAAAATGATTTCATTTTCTTTGTAGACGGGGATGAGGAAGTTACACCGGAATTGTTAAAAGAAATAAGTGTCCTCGATTTCTCCTGTGCGGGCTATTTTGTGAAAGGGCGGTACTGTTGGAGAGAGAAGATGCTTGATCATGGTCTGAAGAATAACAAGCTAGCGTTATTTAACCGTCACAAAATTGAGTTTCCAGCCGTCGATGATCTCGATATACCGGGTATGGGAGAAATGGAAGGGCACTATCAGCCTGTATTAAAGGCTGATTATAAGCACGAGAAATTTGGGCAGTTGCAAAACCCCCTCAATCATTTTGCTTACGAAGATTATCAAAACTGGCAGAAAAGACATGAACGGTACGCCATGTGGGAGGCCGCGATGATTTCGCGAAAAAGTTATCCAAAAGATCCGGTTGTTTGGCGGGAGAAATTAAAGAGCCGGTTCAGGCGAATGCCTTTAAGGCCGTGGGCCGCCTTTATCCATTCCTATGTAATAAAGGCAGGTTTCCTGGATGGTATTGCAGGATGGTCATTTGCCAGATCCCGTTTCACATATTACGCCAGCGTCAATCGCGCTTTAAATGCCAATAAATATGGGGGAAGAAACGGCGTAGAAAATAAGCACCGCTTTGCAAGAGGAAAGTAGCAACATTTTTCTGAATAGGAATACCGCGGTTATGACGGATTTTGAGCTGTTCGATACGGCCCTGCATCACCTGTTTTTGAGAAATACCACCCCCCACAAAAATGCAGATCGGATCGGTAAGATAATAGATGGTATCCGCTTCCTGACAGACTTTTAATGTTAAATCGTAATCCGCAGCGATTTCATAATCAGTATTATATTTTAGATCGGCAAAAAGGCTTTTTTTATAAAGCATGGCCTGGTGATGCGTAATCATGCCTTCATCCATTTTTGCATAGGGACGTGCTTTTTTGTATTGCTTGGCATCCCGTATCAGTTCAAAGGAATCGCCATAGATAAAATCAGGATTTTCTTCCCGTATGACATCTCTGATTGTTTGCAGAATGCCGGGATCGGAAAGATAGTCACCGCTATTCAAAAATAAGAGGTATTCACCGCTTGCCCGCTCAATCCCTTTATTCATCGCCTCATAAATGCCCCCATCTTTTTCACTGATCCAGACAGCATTGGTGGTTTCCAGGTATTTTACGGTATCGTCCTTAGAGCCGCCATCAATAACAATCCATTCATAATTCTGAAAGGTTTGATCGATCAGGCTTTCATGCGTATTTTTCAACCCTGCATGGTTATTAAGGGTTACGGTTATAATTGAAATAGGTGGTTTATTAGTCATCATCCCCAATAGCTTCTATATACAAACCGGAAATAGCAAGGTTTGCAATAACCTGACTGACTCGCGTGGCACTTTCAAGAAAATCAAAGGGTTTAGGGTCTCTGGGCACAATAATTGTGGAGCCGGGCGGTATAAAAGCAGCAGTGTGGTTCCAGCTGCTCACATGTAAGGGTTGGGCGCTGCCATCGGGATAAATCACAAAAGCACGGTTTTTATCGGCATAGTGGGTGGTGCCGCCTGCCTGTCTGATATACTCAAGCGGATCTTTCCCTTCTTTAAATTGTAGGGAGGCGGGATTTAATACCTCCCCCGCCACACGCACGGTAAGGGGACGTTTCGGAATAAATATTTTATCGCCTGCTTCCAGTAAAATATCCTGTGCCGGATCAACAGCGAGGGAGGAAGGATCTGCCTCCACAGTAATTCTGCCAACAGCCTGTGCGTTTTTAAGCTGGGCAATCAGGGTTTGCGTGGCTTGTACCTGTGACATATCAGGTCTCTTATCGTCATCAACCTGCTGCAGGCTGGCGGCAAGCTTCAATTCCAGGTCCTGCGCCTGCGCTTTATAGCGATTTTCCTCCCGTTTGCGTTCCGAGGCGCGGCTGAACAAGGCCCCATCAGGATAGGCCTGTTCGGTTAGACCACCCGCACGTTCAATCAGGGTGGATAAGGTATCACCGGGAGATAAATCATACCGGCCCGGATGTTTAACCTCGCCCACAATCATCAGGCTTTGATCATCGATTTTATGAAATTTCTGATTAACACGGATTGTGTCCCCCGCCTTTAACAGGATTGTAGAGGAAGGGGCGGTGAGCGTGTCAACTATGCGCCGTCCTTTACCGCGGGAAGTGATTTCTATACTCGAAGGGTTGCCTTCAAGGGCAATGCCGCCAGCGACGGCCAATAGATTTTCTAGCGTTGTATTGGATGTTACAGGATAAGCTCCTTCCTGCCGTACGGCTCCGCGGACAAAAACAGAGCGTTCTTTTAGAAAGGCGCCCAGCACAGGATTTTCAATCTTGTCTTTATCGGCAGTGCTTAACGAGGCTTTTTGAAACAATTTTTCGTCATCAAGGCTGCGTATTTGTGCCATGGAAAATAATTCAATATCATCACCATCAGTTAAAGTCTGGTCCTGATTTTTTTGTAAAACCTGATAAGGGGAAAATGCGACCAGTGTTTTTGTCAGTTGCTTTGGATCTTGCCTTAAAATAACGCCGATCAAAGGATAAATATCTTTACCTAATACTTTTTCGTTTTTTATCAAGGCGGAAAGGCTTTTTGCTTTTTTAAGATCATGGGGGCCGGGTTGGCGGGTATGTCCGGACAAGGTGACAGCACTGGATTTCTTTTGTTCGCTTTGTGCCACCATCAGGATAGAGCCATCGCCAAATAGTTTTTGTGCCGGTGTATCGATATCTTGCACTGTTTCATCGCCGCTGGTGGTGTATTCCAGTTTCATATAACGGTTTTGGCCGGGAACAAGAGTGCCGCCAGCAAGGCCTAAGGCTTGATGCAGACTGAGTTTTTCTCCCTGACGGATTTCATATATAGCAGGACGTTTGACGCCGCCACTGATCGCAAAGGTCGGGCCGATGGGCGGGACAATAATCCGGTCCCCATCTCTTAACAGGTTGTCTTTTTGCGTGCCCGTTCCCATCAATAGTTGGTAAAGATCAATATAATGGCTGCGTCCTTGGCGAATAAGTTTTATTTTACGCAGCGATCCGGTTTTTTGAATACCTTCTGCCGCCATAAGGGCATCAAGGGGGGTATGAAATGCCGTTAGGTTCTGACGCCCCGGCTTATTGACGTGGCCAATTACCAGAACCCCTATCTGACGGATACCTGAAAGGGAAACAAATATCTGCGTATTATGCAGGGCATTCACTTCATTTTGTAAGTCTTCTTTCAACTGGTTCAATGTGCGGCCCGCTGCCGTGATAGGCGGCAGATCATCTATAATAAGCATGCCTTGTGAATCGATAACATAAGAACGGCGTTTGTTTATTTGTCCCCTGAAGACAACGGTGATGCTGTCGCCTGCGCTTAAAATATAGTCGCCTTGCACGGCGCCAGCCGGGATGTGGTTTGTTTCAACGGGAGCACTGTTTTGAAAAAGCGCGTAACCAAATTGATCCAATTCATCGATAATGCGATGAGCGTATAAATTCTCAATAGTCGATTTTGGTTCACTTGATGCTTTAAGGCCGGTTTGATCCGTGAGAGTTTCAAGATCGGCCAAGGATATCTTTTTAGGCTGAATATCATCAAGCGGCAGGGAAGGGGAGGCAACATCCCACGGGGAGGCCGGCGTGCTTAAAACAGCATCCGAGGCATGAGCGCTCAGCGTATAAAAACTTAAGAAGAATAATAAGATATATCGCATGGACCGAATCGCTTGTTATAAGCAATTCTAAAGTATACAGCGGTATTCACGTAGTATGAATTCTGCTTTTTAAGACAGATGTGAATAAGCCTAGCTTGACAGTGTTGGTTGGCGGTCAGTCACAAAACCCAATAAGGGAGAGTTGTTACAATCATACCAGTCGGGAGGGAGCGTAGTTTGGGGATCAATATTCATCTCATCAAATAGATGAACTTGTTCCTGTTTAAACGCCTTAAGCATTTGACAGGCTTCTATCAGAACAGGGCGGGAAAAGACTTCGCTATCATTTTCAAGGAAAGTCCGGATGGTTTGCCAATCCAGCGCCCAGTTTTCATTATGGGTAATAATACTGACATAAGGCGTAGAGTGTTCTTGAGAAAAATACCCTTCCATATCGATATAAGTTTCCTGATCGATAAAATACTCCTGCGCGGTGCTGGTGCTGGCCATAAGGCCAAAGGCAAGTGTTAAGCTTTTTAAAGATAAGGTCATTGTGTTGGCTGTATTAATAAATTTTGGTCTTATATAACAAAAATAATTATTATGCAAAATAATTTTAAACTTTTTTCCTCTCAGTGATTTGGTAGGTTCGCGTATGGCGATTCATATGATTAAATTGGTGGTCGGGGTTAATGATCTGGACCAGTTTCTTGAGGTACAAAAAAATAGCGTGGTCGATTATGACGGGCAGCCTGCAAATACGGTTTGGACACGCTTTAAACCTAAACAGGCAGAAGAGATTCTGGACACTGGCGGGTCGATTTACCGTGTGATCAAAAACCGGATCCAGTGCCGGCAAAAGATATTGGGTTTTGACGTGGTGGAAACCAAAGAAAAGGGCACACAGTGCCTGATCATGGTAGAACCTGACATTATTCAGACCATTTCAAAACCGAAACGGCCGTTTCAGGGGTGGCGGTATTTGCAGGTCAAGGACGCTCCGAAGGATAGAGGTATTTATCTGGGTGATGGGCAGCGCGAGGAAATTCCTGCCGAAATGGAGGATGACTTAAAAGAAGCCGGTTTGTTGTAAGCAAAAATAGATTTCTAAAATAAATCCTGTAAGATAATGAATATGATAGGTGCCCTGAAATCGCTTCATCTTATTAGTCCTGCAACGATTTTTGAAAGAAAACAAAAAGGTCGTCACGATGCTTCCATGATCTCACCGGTCTGGGATTTTTTCTTCGTTGGTGGCCTGAGTTTCTTTTTCCTGCCCTTGTTACTTTTCCCCGATATTCCTGTAACGCAGCGGATATTCCTGATTTCCTTTTCCATTGGTTTTATCGTCAATTATCCGCATTTCATGCATTCTTATCAGTTGCTGTATCATAAATTTTTTTCAACTCTCATCCATCCGCAAACGGCAGTGCTGCGTAAAGTAAGAATGGCAATAGGGGGGATTATCGCGCCGGTTGCGCTGAGCGCTTTTTTGATGGCAGGCGCCATGCAGGAAGACCAAAATTTACTTGGCTATGCAACAAATATTTTATTCTTCCTTGTGGGGTGGCACTACGTTAAACAAGGTTACGGAGTGCTGATAACCTTGTCGGTGCGAAAGCAGGTTTTTTATTCAGGGTTTGAAAAGAAGGTTCTTCTTCTGAATGCTTATATTTGTTGGCTGACATTTTGGTGCCGCCTGAATACGTATGTTTACGAAGATATATTCTATAGTATTCCTTACGAAACTTTTGCGGTCCCTGGCATTTTCTATACTTCCGGGATTGTAGGCAGTATTTTATTTTCGGTGCTTAGTTTTAGTTTGTTGGCCCTAAAATTTATACGTCACCGCCAGATTTGCATTAATGGCATTGTCGGCTATGTATGCGCCATTTATGTCTGGCTGCTGATCGTTTTTTTTCATCCGGTGTTGTTTTACTTTTTCCCTGCCCTTCATAGTTTGCAATACCTCCTGTTTGTCTGGAAAATGAAGTATGAGAAAGAAAGGGAAGAGAATGCGTCTCTCACAAAAGAAGAGGCCAGAGCAAAAACGGCCACATCGATGCGCAATTTCTTAGGCCTTGCTATATGTTTGGGCGCCCTGGGTTTTTACCTGATCCCTAATTTATTAGATAATATTGTGACTTATAATGCCCATCTTATGGGACCAGAACTCTTCATGTACATGTTTGTTATTTTCATCAACGTTCATCATTATTTCATTGATTTTGCAATTTGGCGTAAAGACAATCCGGATATGAAATATCTGTTTA
Source organism: uncultured Micavibrio sp. (assembly GCA_965216405.1). Lineage (GTDB taxonomy): Bacteria > Pseudomonadota > Alphaproteobacteria > Micavibrionales > Micavibrionaceae. The sequence goes on from OZ244161.1 coordinate 1,631,981, forward strand.
AATAAGCACCTTATGTGGCGGCCTCATTTTAAGGCAGTCATATATATATATATATATCAATCACATAAGCCTCTCTATTTTAATATGAATGTCATGATGCAGCATGAAGTAGTCTTGCCACAGCAGGATTTTTGTGCATATTGGGTATGCATAAAAAGCAATAGTGTAAAAATAATGGGTTCTACTATGTTCAATGAAAGACTATCTATATTAAATCCTTTTTCAGCGGCTACGGCGTCTATAATCGCTGCCTTTTTTTACGCGGAACCTGCTCACGCAGAAGAGGCCGCAATACCAGAAGTAAGTGCGGAGGCGACTGTAGGTAAGGAATTAGCGGCAGTTGCTAACAGTAACTTTACATCCGACGGACAATTGATAGATCCGGGCCGCGAATTTTGGAATCCCGACCCTAAATGGACTCTTACTTTTTCAGGCAAAGTAAGCCAAAGGACTGTCGAGAAGCTTCGGGATAATCTTTTTGCCTTGGCAAAAGAAGACCCGGATCACGAAATTATGCTGCGGTTTGATTCGGGTGGCGGTGAAGTGCAGGCTGGCTTACAATTAATTGATTATATCCATTCCATACCTAACAAGGTGCACTATATGTGTCAGGAAAGAATCGGATCAATGGCTTTCATAATCTTCGTCAGCGGGGCTTCGGGGAATCGATATATAGTGCCAAGTTGTTATTCCATGGGACATTCAATATCCAGCAATTCTAAAGGGTTTTTAGATGATATGGGGGTTGGCAGTAGCTATAGCAGAGAGCTCTATGAGGATTTGCTAGAACGGATTTCGGATCGCTCAGGGTTAAATATAGGGGATGTGCGCTGGTTGATGGCAAATAATGATAAATATTTCAGGCCGGATGAATTAATGGAATTAGGTTTCGCCGATGAAATGCTTGATTTTGGTGAGGGAGCACGTCATGTAGCCGCTGCAAGTCAGCCCAGATTGCCTGAAAGATTATGCGATTTACAGCGTAGGCAAATGCCTGAACTCTCTAAATGTGATGTCAGGAGCGATGTTGGCAGTAATATAGCCGAGCTCAAACCTTAAAGCCTTTTATAGGAATTTTAAAAAAAACGAACTTTTTTAAAAAAAATTGAGAAAAAGTTAAAAAAAGTGTTTACAGGGGGAAATCATTCAGTATATAACCCCTCTCACAAGCGCGGTTCGCTCCGCGCTTTTTTATGTCGAAACCTTTTAAATCCTTGGATTTTTTAAAGAATCGACAAACTTGACGAGGGGTACTTAAGTAGGCTATTGTCTCACCATCGTTAAATAGTAATAAAACTTCAGGTTTTTAATCTGATTTATCACGGCTCGGACAGCCGTTTTTGTTGTCTGGGTTTGTGAACGGTTTTTGAACATCGTGAATAGAAAAAAGAGATACACAGACAGCAGGGCTTGTGGTGTTGCCTCACGGCAACATTATGATGTTGAACACATTGTAAAAGTCAGTACTAGATACTGACAAATTTATGAGACCTGTTTGTTGATGTATCACTAACTTACAATAGTTACGGTCCTATTGGGTTCGCCCGGTAGGATGTACAAATAAGCAAGCAGGTCCTTGCACTTCTCAAATCTTTGATTCATGAAGTGTTTTAGGACACTTCAATTTTAAATTCGTTTCGTATTTATATGGAACGAACCCAGATTAATGAAGAAAATGATTTGAGATAGGATTCAAACTTGAGAGTTTGATCCTGGCTCAGAACGAACGCTGGCGGCAGGCCTAACACATGCAAGTCGAACGAACCTTTTAGGTGAGTGGCGCACGGGTGCGTAACACGTGGGAATATACACATCGGTAAGGAATAACACAGAGAAATTTGTGCTAATACCTTATAATGACTCCGGTCCAAAGATTTATCGCCGATGGATTAGCCCGCGCTAGATTAGTTTGTTGGTGAGGTAAGAGCTCACCAAGACTACGATCTATAGCTGGTCTTAGAGGATGATCAGCCACACTGGAACTGAGACACGGTCCAGACTCCTACGGGAGGCAGCAGTGAGGAATATTGCGCAATGGAGGAAACTCTGACGCAGCCATGCCGCGTGAGTGAAGAAGGCCCTAGGGTTGTAAAGCTCTTTCAGATGCGAATATAATGAAGGTAACATCAGAAGAAGCTCCGGCTAAATTCGTGCCAGCAGCCGCGGTAATACGAATGGAGCGAGCGTTGTTCGGAATCATTGGGCGTAAAGCGTATGTAGGCGGAATAGAAAGTCAGAAGTGAAATCCCGGGGCTCAACCCCGGAATTGCTTTTGAAACTCCTATTCTCGAGTCCCGGAGGGGTTGACGGAATTCCTAGTGTAGAGGTGAAATTCGCAGATATTAGGAGGAACACCAGTGGCGTAGGCGGTCAACTGGACGGGTACTGACGCTGAGATACGAAAGCGTGGGGAGCAAACAGGATTAGATACCCTGGTAGTCCACGCCGTAAACGATGTGTGCTAGTTGTCGGGTCTTTTAGATTCGGTGACGCAGCTAACGCATTAAGCACACCGCCTGGGGAGTACGGTCGCAAGATTAAAACTCAAAGGAATTGACGGGGACCCGCACAAGCGGTGGAGCATGTTGTTTAATTCGAAGCAACGCGAAGAACCTTACCTACACTTGACATACTCGTCGGGGATTACAGAGATGTTTTCCTTCGGTTCGGCCGGACGATGTACAGGTGCTGCACGGCTGTCGTCAGCTCGTGTCGTGAGATGTTTGGTTAAGTCCAGCAACGAGCGCAACCCCTATCGTATGTTGCCAGCATTTAGTTGGGCACTCATGCGAGACTGCCGGTGTTAAGCCGGAGGAAGGTGGGGACGACGTCAAGTCATCATGGCCCTTACGTGTAGGGCTACAAACGTGCTACAATGGGAGTGACAGTGGGCAGCGACATAGCGATATGAAGCTAATCCCTAAAAACTCTCTCAGTTCGGATAGGACTCTGCAACTCGAGTCCTTGAAGTCGGAATCGCTAGTAATCGTGGATCAGCATGCCACGGTGAATACGTTCCCGGGTCTTGTACACACCGCCCGTCACACCATGGGAGTTGGTTTTACCCGAAGGCGCCGCGCTAACTACGGAGGCAGGCGACCACGGTAGGGTCAGCGACTGGGGTGAAGTCGTAACAAGGTAGCCGTAGGGGAACCTGCGGCTGGATCACCTCCTTTCTAAGGATGTTGTTTGGCATTTGAGAGGCTTGCCTCTTCAAGACTTGCTGTCGGTGTATCTCTTTTTTCTGCGGTAGGAATTTTAAAATGGGCTTGTAGCTCAGCTGGTTAGAGCACACGCTTGATAAGCGTGGGGTCGCAAGTTCAAGTCTTGCCAGGCCCACCATTACCTGACCATAAGGTTAGGTTAAATTTGGGGCCTTAGCTCAGCTGGGAGAGCGCCTGATTTGCATTCAGGAGGTCGTCGGTTCGATCCCGATAGGCTCCACCATTTTTCTTCAAAGCGTTTTACTACGAAGCGTTTTGATGAGGAATGTCTTAAAATTCTTCGGTTTTTGGTTATCGTGAATAGGTTTGAAATGAAGTTTATAGAAAGAATTTTCAACTAAAAAAGATTTTTAGTTAATATAACAACATAGAGGTAGTCAGCAGATTTATTTGCTAACTATTTTTAATAAAGTCTTTGAAAAGTCTAACTTTAAGCTGAGTGTCGTATTATCCATCCTTAGTTAAAAGGATAATGCGACTTTTAATAAACAAACACACGTATGCTCTCTCCAACTTTGCCGAGTCAGAGAGAGACGTGTTAATCGTTTCATTTTTGCGTTGTTAATTATACAAACGGCAATTCAAGAATGATGTAAGCGGTTAATATTGGCAGATTTAATTCTGCGCGTGGTTTGAATTCAAGTGTCTAAGAGCATCTGGTGGATGCCTTGGCGATCAGAGGCGATGAAGGACGTGGCAGGCTGCGATAAGTCTCGGGGAGAGGTCAACACTCTTTGATCCGAGAATTTCCGAATGGGGAAACCCACTCTTTTAGAGTATCTCGTTGTGAATACATAGCAACGTGAAGCGAACGCGGGGAAGTGAAACATCTCAGTACCCGTAGGAAAGGATATCAATTGATACTCCCCTAGTAGCGGCGAGCGAACGGGGACTAGCCCAGTGGCAGTATTGTAACAAGCAGAAGTGTCTGGAAAGTCACACCAAAGTAGGTGATAGTCCTGTATGCGTAAAAAGCAATATTGTCCTTGAGTAAGGCGGGACACGTGTAATCCTGTCTGAACATGGGGGGACCATCCTCCAAGGCTAAGTACTCCTGATCGACCGATAGCGAACCAGTACCGTGAGGGAAAGGTGAAAAGAACCCCGATAAGGGGAGTGAAACAGACCTGAAACCGGATGCTTACAAACAGATGGAGGGACTTATGTCCTGACATCGTACCTTTTGTATAATGGGTCAGCGAGTTAGTCTTGCATGCAAGCTTAAGCCGTTAGGTGGAGGCGTAGGGAAACCGAGTCTGAATAGGGCGAACAGTATGCAGGATTAGATCCGAAACCCGGTGATCTAGATATGGACAGGTTGAAGACAAGGTAACACTTGTTGGAGGACCGAACCCACTTATGTTGAAAAATGAGGGGATGATCTGTGTCTAGGGGTGAAAGGCCAATCAAACCGGGTGATAGCTGATTCTCCGCGAAATCTATTTAGGTAGAGCGTCAGATGAATACCTTCGGGGGTAGAGCACTGGATGGGCTAGGGGGGCGCGAGCCTTACCAAACCTAACCAAACTCCGAATACCGAAGAGTACTATTTGGCAGACACACCATGGGTGATAAGGTCCATGGTGGAAAGGGAAACAGCCCAGACCTACAGCTAAGGTCCCCAAATCATTGTTAAGTGGAAAAGGATGTAGAAAGTCCATGACAACCAGGAGGTTGGCTTAGAAGCAGCCATCCTTTAAAGATAGCGTAATAGCTCACTGGTCTAAATAAGACTTTCCGCGCCGAAGATGTATCGGGGCTCAAACAATGTACCGAAGCTTAGGATGTATATTTATATACGTGGTAGCGGAGCGTTCCGTAAGCCTGCGAAGGGTACCCGCGAGGGTGCCTGGAGGTATCGGAAGTGAGAATGCTGACATGAGTAGCGACAAAGAGTGTGAGAAACACTCTCGCCGAAATCCCAAGGGTTCCTGCGCAAGGCTAATCCGCGCAGGGTGAGTCGGCTCCTAAGGCGAGGCCGAAAGGCGTAGTCGATGGGAAACAGGTTAATATTCCTGTACCTGGTGGTAGTGACGGATCTCGTAAATTGTCTATCCTTATTGGATTGGATAGGCCGTGAAGAGGTTCCAGGAAATAGCTCCACCGTAAAGACCGTACCCGAAACCAACACAGGTGGGATGGTAGAGCATACCAAGGCGCTTGAGAGAACTATTGTGAAGGAACTCGGCAAATTACACCCGTAACTTCGGAAGAAGGGTGACCCTTTTGTAGGCAACTATGGGAGGGTGGCACAAACTAGGGGGTGGCGACTGTTTATCAAAAACATAGGGCTCTGCGAAGTCGATAAGACGACGTATAGGGTCTGACGCCTGCCCGGTGCCGGAAGGTTAAGAGGAGGTGTGCAAGCACTGAATTGAAGCCCCGGTAAACGGCGGCCGTAACTATAACGGTCCTAAGGTAGCGAAATTCCTTGTCGGGTAAGTTCCGACCTGCACGAATGGCGTAACGACTTCCCCACTGTCTCCACAGTAGACTCAGCGAAATTGAATTCCCCGTGAAGATGCGGGGTACCCGCGGTTAGACGGAAAGACCCTATGAACCTTTACTACAGCTTTACAGTGGCATTAGATTATTTATGTGCAGAATAGGTGGGAGGCTTTGATGTAAGGACGCCAGTCCTTACGGAGCCGCCTTTGAGATACCACCCTTGAATTGTTTGATGTCTAACCTCGATCCATTATCTGGATCAGGGACCCTGTATGGTGGGTAGTTTGACTGGGGCGGTCGCCTCCCAAATAGTAACGGAGGCGCGCGATGGTGAGCTCAGGACGGTCAGAAATCGTCTGTGGAGTGCAATGGCATAAGCTCGCCTTACTGTGAGACTGACAAGTCGAACAGTTGGGAAACCAGGTCATAGTGATCCGGTGGTTCCGCATGGAAGGGCCATCGCTCAACGGATAAAAGGTACTCTAGGGATAACAGGCTGATAGCGCCCAAGCGTCCACAGCGACGGCGCTGTTTGGCACCTCGATGTCGGCTCATCTCATCCTGGGGCTGTAGCAGGTCCCAAGGGTATGGCTGTTCGCCATTTAAAGAGGTACGCGAGCTGGGTTCAGAACGTCGTGAGACAGTTCGGTCCCTATCTGCCGTGGGAGTTGGAATTTTGAGAAGAGCTGCCCCTAGTACGAGAGGACCGGGGTGGACGAACCTCTGGTGCACCTGTTGTCACGCCCGTGGCACCGCAGGGTAGCTATGTTCGGACGGGATAACCGCTGAAAGCATCTAAGCGGGAAGCCTCCTTCAATACTAGAATTCCCTATCAGAGCCGTGGAAGACGACCACGTTGATAGGCTGGATGTGGAAGTGCAGTAATGCATGAAGCTAACCAGTACTAATTGCTCGATTGTCTTGAATTTAAATCATACGCGCGCAGTATTAAGTCTGACTTAATCACTGAGTGTGAATGTTTATTAAAATTCAGCTTAAAGTGAGATTTTCTTTTTTATAAACACAGTTAATGTGGATTTGGATGAACTGGTGATAATTGCAAGTGCGAAACACTCCATCCCATCCCGAACTGGACAGTGAAAAGCCTTAGCGCCGATGGTACTTCGTCTTAAGACGCGGGAGAGTAGGTCATTGCCAGTTCTTCCAAATTCATATTGGCTGTAATTTCAAACCTTTCACAACCAAGCTTTCTAACCGTCCTTTTCAGGACGGTTTTTTTTATTGTCCGCTCAGCCAGACAGTCTGGTAAGGGGCGAATGTGATTTGGTGGTTGCTGCTTTCATAAACCAGCCCCGATATAAGATCTTTTTGCGCAACATCGGTTTGGGCATGTATATCATGCAGGGGTAAGGCTTTTTCATTGGCCGTGATATTAGTAATAGAAAAAATATTCTGCTGGCCGTCCAGGCTTGCGCGCCAAATCCCGATCAATCCCATGGGGAGTGTTAAAATATACTGCGCGGCATCCGGGTGAAATGCTTTTTGATCTTTGCGAATAGCAATCAGGCGTTTGAGCTCGTTAAAAATTTGGTGGTGATGGGCTTTAGGGTCATCCAGTAGTTTTTCAAGTTTATGATAATCCCATCTTGTCCGGTTGATGCAGCGCTTATGCCCGCTTTTCTGATAGCGCTTATAATCATTCGGGGTTCCCAGCAGGCTGTGAATATAAAAAGCTGGCAATCCCTGCAACGCCATCATGATTGTCTGAGAGGCAATAAAACGCGGTATTTGAAAATTATCTTCACCTTTAAAGGTGCCTTTCATGGCATCAAATAAAGATATATTCATTTCATAAGGTTTCTCGCCGTTTTCCGTGGCGCGCATGCTTATTTCTCCACCGAAATCCCGTACCGATTCGATCATTTTATTGAGATCTGATTCCGCAAGTAAGCCCGTCACAGGGCGCAGACCAATACCATCATGACTGGCGGTGAAATTAAAATAGGTGCAACCTTTTTGCGGGGTCGGCAGGCGCGTCAGCCATTTTTTTAAGGCCGCGCCGTGACCGGATAGCAGGGTGTATAAAAGAATAGGCGGCAGGCTGAAATTATAGATCATATGCGCTTCATTCTGATTGCCGAAATAGGTCAGGTTTTCATCATTGGGCACATTGGTTTCGGTAATCAGCAAGACATCATCTTCATAAAAATCCAGTAAGGTACGCATAAGCCGTATAATTTCATGCGTTTGTGGTAAGTGAATGCAAGGCGTGCCGATTTCCTTCCAGATAAAAGCAATCGCATCCATGCGGAGCATACGTGCATGATGATCCAGATAGAATTTCATCAGTTCAATAAATTTTAAAAGAACGTGGGGATTGGCAAAATTAAAATCAACCTGGTCCGGTCCGAAAGTACACCAGACATATTTCAGACCTTCATGCGCATCGAAACAGGTCAGGAGCGGGGAGGCACGGGGCCGTGTTACGGCACTTAAATCATCGTCGGGAGAAGCCACAAAGAAGAAGTCCTGATAGTCTTCCACGCCTCCGAGAAACTTTTTAAACCAGACATTTTTTGACGAGGCATGATTGATCACGATATCTGTCATCAAATTATAATCTGTGCCGATTTTATCAATATCATCCCATGTGCCGAGTTCTTCGCGTACCTTTTTATAATCCGTGACGGCAAATCCTTCATCAGAACTGTAAGGGAAAAACGGGAGAATATGGACGCAGTTGATTTTATCTTCCAAACGCTCTTTTAAAAAGCGGTGAAGTGTTTGCAGGGTAGGTTTTTCGTTTTCAATCAGGCTGTTGCCGTAAGTAATAAGGCAGGTGGTTTTTTCAGACCATAATTCTTTATCTTTGGGCAGGTGGGTTTCTGTAAGGTCGGCGATATCTTTATGCGGAAAAAAAATTGCAAGAATTTCTTCTGTCAGGGCGGTGACATCTTCATCCGGGTAAATAATATTAAGATGATTGGTAAGAATTTCTTTTAAGTCGGATGACATAGATTTTTTAATATTGGTGAACTATAATCTTGCGCACTATAGCACATCCCTTCGTCTCATTTTTTGATTTTTTAAAAGAGTGTTCAAAATGCAGCAAGGTTGCAATGCATGACCTTGCAAGATTTTCGCTAAAACAGGAAAAAATACCTATGACAGCAAGAAAAGTGATTGTAATTTTGTTGCTGCTTCTCTATAAAATTTCCATATTTATAAAAAGGAGTATGTGATGTCATTACCAAAGTTTGCTTTTCGTGTTGCTAATAAGGACACTCAGGAATTGATGGACATTTATGATGGTCTTTATGGTCCCAGCCGGAAAGGCCAACTTAACACAATTGGTAAGCTCCAGTTTGGCCGGGTTCGTCAGCAAATAGAAAAACGTTTGCAAATTGTTGAGGTAACTCCTGACAAGGAAAATACCGATCTGCAGGAGCAAATGGCGGGGAAGTTCGAAGAGGGAAAATTGAAAGGTCAATGCAAAGACCAGGTCCATGAATTTGGTATGGAGAATGCAGAAACCTTATGTGCCACGCGCTTGGGAGGTGAAAACTCCAATAAAACGGCTTTTGCGTTAATTAATCCCGATACACGTGAAGTTCTGGCGGCGATCTATGTTTATCGCTCAGACCTTGCAGTGAGCCCGGAGATGTCCTTGAGTGAGCGTCTGCCCGGTAATGTTTACGATATTCTGCGTGAAGAGCCTGTCGCGCTAAAAGACCAACCGACCTCCCTTGTGTTTTATTCTATTTCGCGTTTTGGCAAAATGGCCGGCGAAGGAGAATTACTTATTTCCAAATTGCATCATTATTTGAATGAGCAATATGCAGACCAGCCTGAGGTGCTTTTTTCAACCCTTTCCCCATTTCGTGGGTTTGGCAAATGGCTGGATTATAAGAACAAGGATCTTGGAGAAATCTTGCCGCGCGAGCTTTCCGGTCTGGCACTCGAATATTTGCTGGATGATGATCCGGAGATGCCAAAACCGGCTATTGACCTTGTCAGGCGGTTTCACCTATCCAATGGCGCGGAGCTTTATGGCATTCGCCGTGAGGCCAATTCCCTTGGATCTAAGGATGCGGCACAAGGTATGGGGGTGATGGTGCATTATGGTTATCCGAGAGATCCTAGCGAAATGGCTAGAAACGCGTTGGCTTTTTCTAAGGCAGGGGACGTGCGGGTTAGCGAAGAAATGAGCGAATTAACGCATTTGCAAGGGCAGCCGTTAATGCGGGGCAGGACTTCGCAAGACCGTAAAGCCGCTCCTTAATCTCTCCCTGCGAAATATACAGCATTGGCGTTCATTTAAAAAACCCGTATAAAGGAGGAATAATTTATTCCATCAATGGAGGTTTTTTGATGATCCGTTCTTTTCTTATCGTTCTAGGCTTACTGATGTTTTATCCTGCGGCGGCGCAGGCCAAAGGTACAGTGAATGTTGGCGACACCATTCCGCATGATCTGGTCTTACAAGATTCAAGTGGGGAGATGCGCAGCTTTTCCGATTTAAAAGGGGACAAAGGTCTGGTGCTTGTTTACGTGCGCTCCGCTGACTGGTGTCCTTATTGCCAGAAACAGCTTTTAGAACTGGATGAAAGTAACGATAAATTTGAAGAATGGGGGTATGAGGTTGTCTCGGTGAGTTATGATACGCCGGAGGCCTTGCAGAAATTTGTCACGACCAACAAGCCCGGCCTAACAATGCTCTCTGATCCGCGCAGTGAATCAATCCGTGCTTTTGGTATTTTGAATGAAGAGCCGGCGAAGGGGACCCGCTCTTACGGTATTCCCTATCCGGGCGTTTATGTGATTGGTGCGGATAAAAAGGTGCAGGCTAAGTTTTTTGAAGAAGGGTACAAAGACCGACCCGCCACTGTCGACATTCTTGCCAAGATTGAAGAATTAAACCCTCCGGTTGAGCCCCCCATGACGATGGAGGAAATGGGGCAGGACCCGATTGCGCCGGATGAAATGTATATAGAAACACCTGAAAAAATTGAAGAGCCGGCAGTCGTCGCGCCGGAAGTAGAGGAGCCAGCCATTGCCCCTGAGATGGAAGAGCCTGATGAGATTATATTTGAATCGGATGCTTTTGATGATCCCTTCATCGAAGGTCCGGATATGACGCCGGATCTCAAGGTGGAGGATGATCCTGCCGATGCAATGTCTACAAAGGGACTGGATCCTATTATTGATGAAGTTATTAATGATGAAGCGTACGAACCCGAGGACAAGGCCGTCGCGCCTGCCGATCCTGCAATGTACAAATGATTTGCTAAAAACGGCTATATCCTTTAAACTTGTGGATGTTCATAACAGTGGTAGGCACTCTCCTTACTGGGTAGTAAATTCTTCTGCTGTGAATATGACTTACTAACTTACTAACTTACTAACGGAGACTACCAATGGCCCAAAGCGGCACAGTAAAATGGTTTAATCCCACCAAGGGATTTGGATTTATCGTACCTGAAGATGGCGGTAATGACGTTTTTGTTCACATCAGTGCGGTAGAAGCTGCCGGTCTTAAAGGCCTGGATGAAGGACAAAAAGTTCAATTTGAATTACAGGATAATCGGGGCCGTCAGGCTGCCGCCGACCTTCAGGTTGTTGAAGGCTAAGCCTGATCATCTTTTTGATTATCTAAGAATAGAGTTAAGCCCGTTTGGTTTTCGTTTTGATCTCTGGCGGGCTTTATTTGTGCCTTGAAGGTATCATAGAAGGCGCAGAATACGGTTATAACGCCGCCTTTCAGGTTCCTGCGCCGCTATCATGAAAAATAAGCACGATATTCGCAGGGAACGGGGTTGATTTCCAAGAAGGAGCCCGTTATAACCAAACATCTTTGACGCGGGATGGAGCAGTCCGGTAGCTCGTCAGGCTCATAACCTGAAGGTCGTAGGTTCAAATCCTACTCCCGCAACCAATCTTCTAAATTCAAACACTCTCTAACCCTTGTAATCCGTTGCAAAAGGGCAGAGTTTTTGGGCTTTTGCGCCTAAAGCTAAAGGGCGTGCACCCCCTTAAAAAGCCATTTATACCCCTACATTCTCTCTAAATACCGATTTTTCTCTGAAGCTATAGAGGCGATTACAAAAACGCCCTTCAGCTTTTTGTTATTATATTTCAGTATTTTATATTTCTTGATAAATTAACGGTTTTTGGGTCGCAGCGCGAACTGATGTGTACTTGAACAAAAATTATAAAATGTAAACCGCATTGAGTTTTTAAAAGATCAATGTTATTTAATTAATCATGAGCAAGTTTTTTTTAATATTATCAGCGTTTGCCTTGATCGTCTCTGTGACGGTCTGCGCTTCGCATGTTGCTCATGCCAGTGTTGATACGAACACAGATGTCTCCATAAGCATTGATATTGATAACCAGGACGATAATTCTCTGGGCAGCAATGGCTGCGATATGTCATGCGGCGGATGCTGTGTTCATCACGCGACTGGCACATCCCACGGTACCAGCGATCTTCTCTCTGTTGGGAAAGATCAACTGTTTAAACTCGATACGGCTCTGTTTGTATCAGATGTTATTTACGGTCTCAAACGCCCTCCCAAAGCTTAAATTTATAAGGCGTAGTGTATCTGCTCACTGACTAATGTCATGTGCAGGTATGTTTTTGCGACCTTATTCTTTAAGACAGCGCTTTTATATCAAGTGCCGCCTTACCCCCCCTTATTGACCGAAAAAAGGAAACTATGATGAAAAAACTACTCTATACATCCGCGCTGGCTGTACTTTTATGGCAACCAACACTCGCCGGAGCTGAGACGCTGGATAAACAGGCGGCGCTCCAGAGAGCTTTGCAGAACAACCCGACCTATAAGGCGGCGCTGGCGGATATTGATGCGACTAAAGGGTCACGTCTTCAAGCCTCGCTCCCGCCCAATCCCGATGCTGTTTTTGAAATTGAAAACTTTGCCGGAGAGGATGAGCAAAAAGGCTTTGATGGTGCGGAAATCACCCTTGGCATTGAGCAGACTATTGAAATAGGCGGCAAACGTGGTAACCGGACGGATGTTGCCGATTTTGATTATAAAATTTCTCAACAACAAGCCAAAGCACAAGCCTTAAGCCTTCTTGCCGAAACGGAATATGCTTTTATTCGCGTGGCGGTGGCGCAGGAACGCATGGCGCTGGCTGATAAGCGTCTCGATCTAGCGGATAAAACCCACAGCATCGTCAAAAAACGCATTGGCGCGGCAAAGGCAGCGGATATTCAGCACACCAAGGCCGATATCGAACAGGCAGCGGCAGAAGTTGAAAAACGTAAGGCACAAAAAGAATTGGTGACGGCACAAAATGATCTGGGGCGGTTGCTCGGCGTTATGGATGCGTCCGATCTTGATATTGAGGCCGATCTAGGCGCATTACCGGATCTGGTTGAAAAGCAAGCGCTCCTCGATGCTTTAAAGAATGCCCCGCAATCACAGGCGCAGGAATTTGCAAAGATGCAAGCGATGTCTTCTCTTGATCTTGCGAGATCACAGGGCGTTCCTGATCCGACTTTTGGTCTGGGTGTGCGGCGTTTTAATGAAAATGACAGTACAGCTTTGGTGGCTAGTCTGTCTTTTCCTATTCCTGTCTTTAATCGCAATCAGGGCGGCATTCAAGAAGCCAAGGCCAATATGATCAAGGCTGATGCGCAAAGCTATGCTGCTGGGCTGTCTTTACGGCAATCCGCAATTCAGGCATGGGAAAGCCTTGCTTCATCACTGGAAGAAACCAGCCGTTATCAGGACGAAATTATTCCAAGCGCCCGTAAAGCTTACAGTCAAGCCGATGATGGATATGGGCGCGGTGCTTTTACGTTTCTGGATCTGCTCGATGCACAGCGCACCTTGTATGAGGTGCAGGAGGCGAGGCTGGACAGCCTGTTGAGCGTTTATGAGGCCAAAGCGCAAACCGATTTTTTGATGGGGACACACAGATCTCTGATAACACAAATCTCACAAACAAAGAATAAAGGACAAAACGATGAATAGAAAATTCTTATCCATAGCAGTGCTGGGGCTTGCGCTTTTCGCATGGCAACTCACACCCGCAATAATCACTTCGGCGAAAGCTGAAATAGAGGCCCATGATGCTCACGGCCATGATGAACAAAAAGGCCACGGACATGATGAAAGTGATGGTGACGATCACGGTGATGGCCACCCCGAGGAAGGCGATAGCCATGACGAACATGGCGATGAGCATGATGAAGGTAAAACCGAAATCGCGCCAGACGCGGCAAAAAAAGCTGGCATTTTCATTGAAAAAGCGGCTCCGGCCATGATTGGAAAAGTCATTGCTTTAACAGGCCGCATCACGATCAACCAGAACGCCAAAGCCGAAGTGCGAGCGCGGTTTCCCGGTATTGTGCGAAGCGTGAAGGCCAATTTGGGAGAGACAGTACAAAAAGGTCAGGTGCTGGCAGTTGTTGAGAGCAATGAAAGCCTAAATAACTATAACGTCACCGCTCCGATTGACGGTACTATTTTGGCGCGAAACACCAATCTTGGCGATGTGGCGAATGGTGAGCCTCTTTTTACGATTGCCGATCTTTCAACGGTCTGGGCTAAGTTTCATATCTTCCCCAAAGATGCGGATATGGTCACCGCGCAGCAGAGCGTTCGTGTACATACGCTTGATGAAGGCAAAGAGCAAGATGCCTCCATTGCAATGTTATTCCCGACTGCCGATGCCTTAAGCCAAACGCTTGTTGCTGTCGCGCCGCTCGATAATAAAAACAGCATGTGGAGACCCGGCATGACTGTCGAGGGCGATGTGACTGTCTCGCAAAAACAAGTGCCTCTGGCGGTACGTGAGTCTGCCCTACAAAGCATGGAAGACCAAACAGTTGTATTTGTAAAAATGGGAGATAGCTATGAGATGAAGCCTGTCAAAACAGGTGTGTCGGATGGGCGTTATATAGAAATCACAAGCGGTCTTAGTGCAGGACAATCCTATGTCAGCGAAGGCAGCTTCGTTATTAAAGCCGATATTTTGAAATCCGGCGCAGCACACGAACATTAAAAAATAGAGAGATAAAATTATGTTAGAAAAAATTGTTAGAGCCTCTATACACCACCGTTGGCTTGTTCTGGTGGGTGTTCTTGGGATTTGTGTCCTGGGCATTTATAACTTCAAGCGCCTGTCCATTGACGCTGTGCCGGATATTACCAATGTTCAAATTCAAATTAATACGGAAGCTGCTGGCTATACACCTTTAGAGGTCGAACAGCGCATTACTTTTCCGGTTGAAACATCGCTTGCCGGTATTCCAAAGCTGGACTATACCCGCTCCATCTCGCGCTACGGCCTGTCTCAGGTTACGGTCGTGTTTGAAGAAGGCACTGACATTTATTTTGCGCGCCAATTACTGGCCGAGCGTTTATCCAGCATTAAAAGTGAAATCCCCGAAGGCATAGAGCCTATGATGGGACCAATCGCCACAGGTCTTGGCGAAATCTATATGTACACGGTAGAAGCCGAAGATGGCGCGTTGAAAGAGGATGGAACCGCCTATACGCCGATGGATTTGCTGACCATACAAGAATGGGTAATTATGCCTCAGCTCCGAAATCTAAAGGGCGTGATTGAAATTAATACTATTGGCGGCTATGAGCAGCAATATCATGTGATGCCATACCCCGAACAATTACTCGCTTATGATATGACGATTGCTGATCTGATTGAAGCGTTAGAGCGCAATAACAACAATGTTGGCGCAGGCTATATTGAGAAATACGGCGAGCAATATCTGGTGCGCGTTCCGGGGCAAGTCAAAGACATTGCAGATATTGATAACATTATTATTGCCAAGCGGGATGAAGTTACAATTCGCGTAGGCGATGTTGCCGATGTTGCGCTTGGTTCACCCTTGCGCACAGGCGCAGCCACGCAAAACGCAAAAGAAGTTGTCCTTGGTACAGCCATGATGCTGATGGGTGAAAACAGTCAAGAAGTTGCGGAGCGCGTTGCTGCGAAACTGGAAATCGTCAATGACTCCTTACCCAAAGGTGTTCTCGCCACGCCCGTTTATGACCGGACTTCGCTTGTCGAGCGCACGATTAAAACCGTTGAGAAAAACCTTGTCGAGGGAGCGTTGCTGGTCATTGTGATCTTGTTTCTTCTCTTGGGGAATTTACGGGCGGCGCTGATTACTGCGCTGGTTATTCCAATCGCAATGCTCATGACGATTACGGGCATGGTGGAAAACAAAGTTTCAGGAAACCTAATGAGTTTAGGTGCACTTGATTTCGGGCTTATTGTTGATGGCGCGGTGATTATCATTGAAAATTGTTTGCGGCGTTTCGGGATGGAGCAACACAAATTAGGACGATTACTCACCAAAGAAGAGCGCTTTTCTTTAGCGGCAAAAGCCACAACAGAGGTGATTACGCCCAGCATATTCGGAATTTTGATTATCACGATTGTGTATATCCCAATCTTCTCGCTCACTGGCGTTGAAGGAAAAATGTTCCATCCGATGGCATTCACGGTTGTCGTGGCCTTGCTCAGTGCGCTTGTGCTTTCGCTGACATTCGTTCCGGCTGCTGTTGCCACCTTTATCACTGGCAAAGTCCACGAAGAAGAAAACAGAGTCATCCGCAGCGCAAAACGCGGCTATGAGCCTTTGTTGAAATGGAGCCTCCGTCATCCGGCAATCGTTATTTCCACGGCTCTTGTTTTGGTGGTTATCAGTTTGTTTGGAGCCTCCCGCATGGGTGCGGAATTTATTCCAAGCCTTGATGAGGGCGACATCGCCATGCATGCTATGCGTATTCCTGGCACGAGCCTGACTCAATCCACGGAAATGCAGCACGAAGTTGAAAAAACGGTGCTGACATTCAAGGAAGTAAAAACCGTGTTCAGTAAAATTGGAACGCCAGAAGTAGCAACCGATCCCATGCCGCCGAACGTGGCCGATACATTCATTATCTTAAAATCGCGCAAAGAATGGCCCGATCCATCCTTACCAAAAGCTGAATTGATTGAACGGATGGAACAGGCTTTGGAAAAATTACCAGGTAATAATTACGAATTTACGCAGCCTATTCAGATGCGTTTCAACGAGCTTATTTCAGGTGTACGGAGTGATCTGGCCGTCAAATTATACGGTGATGATCTCGACAAGCTTCTAAAAACTGCACAAGAAATTGAAGCGGCGGTTAAAAAGGTTGAAGGTGCAGCCGATGTTAAAGTCGAGCAAACTTCTGGTCTACCGACTTTAAGTATTATCCCCGATAGGAAACGGCTTGATCTTTATGGCCTGAATATTTCCGATGTGCAGGATGTTGTACAAGTTGCCATGGGTGGCCGTGAAGCCGGACAAGTTTTTGAGGGTGACAGACGCTTTGATCTGGTTGTCCGCTTGCCTGAAAAACTGCGGACAAATATCAAAAGCCTTGAAATGCTGCCGATTCCTCTACCGAATGCAGAGCAAGACGGAGCAGACGAAACACCCGATTATGTACCTTTAAAAGAGGTGGCTGATCTGGATATCGCCTATGGGCATGCCCAAATTAGCCGTGAAAATGGCAAGCGGCGCATCTTTATCACCTCTAATGTTCGTGGACGCGATCTCGCCAGCTTTGTAAAGGATGTCCAAAATGTGGTGCGGGAGAAAGTGAATGTTCCAGCCGGATATTGGGTTGATTACGGCGGCACGTTTCAACAGCTTATCTCGGCAAAACAGCGTTTGATGGTTGTTGTGCCGATCTCGCTTTTGTTGATTTTTGGTCTGCTCTTTATGGCCTTTAATTCAGCGCGGGCGGCGATGCTGGTATTCTCAGGCGTGCCGTTGGCACTGACAGGCGGAATAGCCGCCTTGATGCTGCGAGATATCCCTTTGTCTATCTCCGCAGGTGTTGGCTTTATTGCGCTGTCCGGTGTGGCCGTATTGAACGGGGTGGTCATGCTGTCCTTTATCCGCGATCTGGAAAAACAAGGCAGACCACTGGAAGAGGCTATTGTTGAGGGTGCATTAACACGCCTCCGGCCTGTATTGATGACTGCGCTTGTTGCCAGCCTTGGTTTTGTGCCGATGGCCTTTAATGTCGGCGCAGGATCGGAAGTGCAAAGACCGTTAGCAACCGTGGTCATCGGCGGGATTATCTCTTCAACCATCCTGACATTGCTGGTGTTGCCAGCTTTGTACAAATGGTTTCCCAGCCGGATTAGCATTCTGGGAAAACGTAAAACTAAACAGCAACCTAACTTAAACCAGCCATCATAGAAGGAGAAAAAACTATGAAAATTTTAACACTTTTAACTGTCGCTATTTTGAGCCTTGGATTGGGAAGCGCCCAAGCCGGAGTCAATGATTACACGCCAGAGCAAATTAAAGACATGCCGCGTTTTAGTAGTATCGAACAGCAACGCTGTCCGAAGGCACGTTATTCTTCTGTGAAAAACCGTCTAGAATGCAAACATGAGGTTCGTGTTGAGATTTTTGAAAAAAGACAAGCGCGTGAAAAGAAAGAAAATGAAGAAGGGTAAAAAATGGAATATGAGCTTAATAAGAAACACCGCCATGTTTTTATTGCGGTGTTTTTAGCGGTTTTAGTGATCATGTCAGATCGCATTATTGAACAGGCCGTTTCACTGTATCTGCAGAATTCGGAAGGGTTCGTAAAAATCACTCCATTCTTTAATTTGGTTTGGACAGGCAATGACGGTGTAAGTTTTGGAATGCTGCAGGATCTGGCGTATGGCAAATGGCTTCTCTCAATTTTGGCCTTCATCATTACAGGCTTCTTTTTTATCTGGTTGTTACGGACGAAATCGCTATGGGTAGCTTGCGCTTTGGGGTTTATTATCGGTGGCGCTTTGGGAAATACATTTGAACGGCTGTACTATGGCCATGTGATTGATATTCTGGATTTTCACCTTGTCGGATATCACTGGCCAGCCTTTAATCTAACAGACAGTGCCATTTTCATAGGTGTATTATTGCTAATATATTATGAAATTTTTAAAAAGCACGAAGTTTAAACAATTGAGGGAAAAAAATTATGGCTGGCAATTGTGGAAATTCATGTGGCCATCAAAATTTTGATGGCATGACACAAACGTATAAACGCATCCTTTGGATTATTGTTGCAATAAATGGCGTGATGTTTTGTGTTGAAATTATTGCAGGATTTTTAGCTGACTCTACAGCACTAAAAGCGGATGCCCTTGATTTTCTGGGCGACACTGCAACTTATGGAATCACACTCTTGGTTTTAGGGAAGTCGTTAGAATTAAGGGCAAAAGTGGCCTTGCTAAAAGGCTTAAGTCTTGGAGCAATGGCTTTATTTGTTCTCGGCTTTACGCTTTATCGCACGATTGTAATCGGAGAGCCGGAGCCGATGACAATGAGCGGTATAGGTGTTCTCGCATTTATTGCCAATATGATTAGTGTCTTTTTGCTTTTAAAATATCGTGAAGGCGACTCCAATATAAAATCGGTTTGGTTGTGTAGCCGTAATGATGCAATAGGTAATATCGCTGTAATTTTGGCAGGCTTAGGTGTATTTGCAAGCGGCACAGTATGGCCCGATATTGTCGTTGCATTTATTATTGCAGGGTTATTTATGCATTCCTCAGTCAAGATTACTTTACAAGCACGACAGGAAATAAGAGAAAGCAATTAACTATGGGGCAAGGACATCACCACGGCGATCCCTCCGAAATAGGTGAAAAGCGATTATGGTGGGCTGTGGGAGCCAATATCTTGCTCACCGTGGCGCAAGTTATTGGAGGACTTGTTTCCGGTAGTTTGTCCTTGATAGCCGATGCGTTGCACAATTTTAGCGATGCTGCATCACTCCTGATTGCTTTGGTGGCCATTCGCATCGGGAGAAAACCGCCCGATCAATTCAAAACCTTTGGCTATAAACGCGCCGAAACTGTCGCCGCACTAATCAATCTGACCACGTTAATTATTATAGGGCTGTATCTTTGTTATGAAGCCATTTTACGCTTTATAACGCCCGAACCAATTGCAGGCTGGACGATTGTAATTGTGGCTGGCATAGCGTTGGTAGTTGATATTTTCACTGCGCTTTTGACATACAGCCAATCCAAAAACAGTATGAATATCAGAGCCGCATTTCTGCATAATTTAACAGATGCTTTTGCGTCTGTTGGCGTTATTATCGCCGGAACTTTGATCTTGCTTTATGGCTGGATTTGGACGGATGCGGCTATGACGCTCCTTATTGCTGGATATGTTCTTTATCAGGGCTTCACAGAGATTCCAAAAGCGATCCATTTGCTGATGGAGGGAACGCCGGAAAATATCAACATAAATGATGTTATTGAAGGGATGGAAGCCATTAAGGGTGTCAGCAATGTCCACCATGTTCATATCTGGCAGCTTGATGAGCAGCGTAATGCTCTGGAAGCACATGTTGTTTTGAAAGATGGGACAGAAATGGATGTTCTTAAAGCCAATCTCAAGTCAATATTGCATGATCAGTTTGAAATCGAGCATTCTACATTAGAGTTTGAATACAGTAGTTGTAAGGATTTAGAGTCTTGTTAAAAACCAAAATGATGGCGTTGTTCTTCCCAGCTATTGGGAAAAGGTTTCATAAAATCGGTCAGGCTGAGACTGTAAGGTTGGCGGCCATTCAGGATGGCTTCAATGATGTCCGGTGCCAGTTGGGTCATGCGGATGGTCTTGGCGATGTAGCCGTGATCTAGCTTTTCCTGTTCCGCAAGTTTCATAATCGTTAAATCAGGCTCGGCTTCAAGGGTTTCAAGATATTGGTGGCCGCGTCCAATGGCTCTGATCATGTTGTTTTCGTATTTGGGTCTGCGGGCGACTGACAGATCCCGTCCATCTGGCGTGGTGATGTATTTTCTGCCGCCGCGCACTTTGAATTTAATCGGGATGGTGATTTCGAGCGGCGTGTTTTCGGTAGGCTGCCCCTTTTTCATTTTGGCATCGGGCATCATTTCATGGAGCAATCCGGCCATGCCCATGGGGCGCAGAGCGATAATCACTTTTTCGGGATAGACCACCACCTTTTGAATAAGCAGTTTTGCAAGCCGTTGTTGCTCCACCGGGAAAAGCTCATCCCAGAGAAGATCAAAATTCTGCAAGGTCTGCACAATTTTCGTGTCATCGGGACTGTCATCATTCAAAAGCTCTTTAACTTTTACAAGGACGCTTTTTGACCATTCAGGCCGTGTGAGAATGCGGCGCATCTGCTCGATGATAACGCCCTCCAGCAATGGCGCCGATAATGTTTTGATCGGGCAATCATCGTAACTCTTTTTTACGGCCTGGGTGCTGACGTAATATTTGTAGCGCTTGCCAGCCTTTTTTACGGCGGCGCAGGTGAATGTGTAGCCTTCGGCATCAAAGACCAATCCGCGCAAAAGATATTGTGCCTGTGTGCATCGTAACGGTGATGAGTTCGGCGCTCTGTTTTCTCTTATTTCCTTGGCCTTTTCAAAATCGGCGGGATCTATGAAACCGACATGCTCGCCTTCATAGATAGTGCCTTTATGACTGATCTTTCCGATATAAACCGGATTGTCCAAAATCTTATAAATTGAGCTTTTCGTGATGGGTTTTCCGGGATGGAAGCGTCCGGATCTGGCAACCCAACTTTTTGATTGATAGCCTTTTTCTTTTAACTCTCCGACCAGTTGTGTGGCCGATCCCATTTCAAGGAAGCGTTTGAATATAAACTGTACGATCTCGGCTTCATCGGGATTGATCTCCAGCTTGCGATTGTGGACATCATAGCCCAGAGGCGGCACACCGCCCATCCACATGCCCTTGCGCTTGGATGCCGCAAATTTATCGCGGATCCGCTCGGCGGTCATTTCTCGCTCAAACTGGGCGAAGGATTGCAGGATGTTGAGCGTCAGCCGCCCCATAGATGTATCGGTGTTGAAATGCTGGGTGACGGATACGAAGGATACTTTTTGCTTATCAAAAAGCTCCATGATCTTCATGAAATCAGACATAGATCTGGACAAGCGGTCAATCTTGTAAACCACCACCACGTCAATCAAGCCATCCTCGATATCCTGTATCAGTCGCTTGACGGCTGGGCGTTCCATTGATCCGCCGGAAAAACCACCATCATCATAGCGTGATGGCAATAAAACCCAGCCCTCATGTGCTTGGGCGCGTATGTGATACTCTGCGGCTTCGCGCTGGGCATCAAGGGAATTGAAATCCTGATCCAGTCCTTCTTCACTCGATTTACGCGTGTAAATGGCGCAGCGTTTTTTAATCTTTTCTGCCATTACTGTCTCTTCAATCCAAAAAATACCGGGCCAGACCAGCGCGTGCCTGTAATCATGCGGGCAATGACCGAGAGGTTGGTGTATTTCATGCCCTGATATTCGAGACCGTCATTCAGCACCGTGACGCGGTGTTCTGTTCCCTGATATTCGCGGACAATCACCGTTCCTGGCGGCGGTAGATCGCGGTTGCGTTTCATCGTGCCTGCGTTGATGTCCTGCTTCATTCTTCGGATGTTTTCTTTAGTCTCTGGTGAGAGACCGCCAAAGGCCAGCTCCTGAATTCGGTAGGCTATTTTTCTCTCAAGATTGGCGCGGTTAAATTTGGGAGGCTCGGTATCAAAATATTGTGTCCATGTTTCTTTTAGTGCCGCCATATCCATATTTTGTATTTCACTCAGTTGTTTCAAAGCCGTATTTGTCATGCTTTCTCCTTTACTTTTAGTCATGACATGGACGCTTCGCTTGGCGGTGAAGTCCAGTAGAACTCTCTCCGAATGCGCTTATTTCTGCACGTTTTTGCACACGGACGATGGCTTTTGCCAGAATGCTGGCAATTTCATCTAGCCGTTCTTCTGTTGTCATTGTATGGGGCTGGGTTTGGTTCATTATTGAGCATCATTTTGTTAAAGTTTTGATGCCAATAATTTTGAAACAGCAGCACTGGTGAGCGCGTGGTGCCCGGTTGGTGCTTAGGTGGTGATGGGTTGGTGATCGGGGATAGTGGATATAAAGCCTTCATCCAGCCGATAACTGCCGCGCCCGTCAGAAATAATCAAATGTCGCCAGAGCGGATTGCGTTTGAAAATGTTTGAGAGTGTGAAGCTCTGGGACCCGGCTTTGGCCAGAAGCTGCTTGCCGTTTTGCCAGGGCACACCGTTGGTGGCACTTTCGTAAAGCTGGCGGATGACATCGGCCTGCATATCACCGAAGTTGTGCTTCTGGCCGTTGAAGACAATCTTTCTGAAGGTCGGGTCATAATCTGTAGATTTCAAAACGGGCTGCGTTTTTCCAACGCGGCCTATTATTTTGACATTACAAACGCATGTCTCCTTTATGTGATGTTGTTCTTCAAAGCACTTGCGCTCCTCATTTAAAATCACAAGATCGCTAAGTGTAAATCGCAGGCTTTCAGACGTATCGGGAAGTGCCAATTTTGAATTCTGCTGCGCACATAAAAACTCCCGCAAATACACAGTGCCGGATCTGAAAACCTTACGGCAGTGATGCGGGTAAAGCGGTGTGTAACCTTCCCAGTGCCGAAGCTCTTTTGTCAGGATGATGCGCGCGCCATCGGTTTCTTCTTTGATTTCATAAAGGCTTATCATCGGCAGCCAAACGTGGGCTTGAAGCTGGCCATGCATCAGCCATTGCCTTAGGTCGGAAGGATCCGCATGCCATAATTTTTCAATGTCGTTTAGAGAATAAAATACCCGTTCTGGCAAGCCCTTCATCTCCCAGCTCCTTTCCTTCCTATAGCAATGTTTTTCGTGATATTGGCGCCAGAGAATCCCAAAGCTCAAAACCAACTTGATTCTTGTACCACAATCAAATAAATTGAGTCAATCTGAATACAACCACAAGGATGAAATTATGGGTGATCACGGCGGAAAAAGAGATGGCGCAGGCCGCAAGGCAGGCTCCGGAAAATACGGTGAGCCAACAAAAGCGCTGCGGGTTCCTGCGAGTCTTGTCAAAGATGTTAAAGATTTCATTCAGGTCAAAAAAGTGAAACGCCAGCGCATACCATTGTACATGTCTGGCGTTCCGGCTGGCTCACCTTCCTTTCTGGAAGATCATGTCGAAGACTATATCGACCTCAATGAATTCTTCATCAAAGATATGGAGCAAACCTTCATGGTGATGGCCGAGGGCGATTCCATGGTAGATGCCAATATCAAATCCGGCGATATTCTCATCGTGGATCGGTCCATTGAACCGCAACATGGTCACATTGTTATTGCAGGCATTGATGACAATCTGACGGTCAAACGATTGCAAATTAAAGGCAGTGAGGTTTCCCTGAAGCCAGAGAATAAGAAATACGCCCCCATCATGCTTAATGACAAAAACCGCCTGCATATCTGGGGCGTGGTGACGAATATTATCCATCGTTTGATGGCTTGATCACCACCCCGTCATAAGCTGAGCACTAACCGCTCACCAAGCGCTCACCACCCTTAATAATCCAAGCTGATCTCCTAACGCACACAAGGAGATCAGCAAAATGCCCACCGATAAACGCCCCCTCGAATTAGACGACATATATAAAACACCTGTTGGTCACCTGTTCGTACTTTCGGATCAAGAGCTTGATGCTTTGATAGCCGATGCAGAAGCAACCATTCAAAGATTCATCCTGATTAAAAAATGGCTGAACGGCGCTAAGCGTCAAAAAGCCTCCCGCCAGCCCAGTAAAAAATTGTGGGGTTGGTTATGAACCATTTTCAAAAACATGGCATTGAACATCTTTCCGCATCGAGCCTTAATCTCGCCCGCGATAATTTCCCGCTTTGGATCATTCGCTATCTCGGAAAAGTCAAAGGACAGCAAAGCGTAAATATGCTGGCCGGGATTGCCGTTGAAGATGCGGTTGCACGCGGCCTCGATCATCCCGACATGGATGAAGAAGCAGTCATTCAATTCGCCAAAGATGAATATCTGAAAAAGACGGCGCTCGGTTTTGATCAAGAAGCCCGTGAGAACAAACTGCAGGAGATTACAGGTCGCCCGGCGGAAGGGCGAAAACAAGCCTGGGACGGTATGGTTCGCAATGCACTTCGCACGCTGCGCCCTTACGGCATTCCCACCAAACCAGAAAATGGAAAACAGCACCGCATTGAGGTTTTTCTAGACGGCATTCCCGTTCCATTGATCGGCTTTAAGGATTTTTCATTCGATCAGCATGGCTTGGATATCGATCTTAAAACGACTGGGCGCATGCCTTCGGACATGTCTTTCGATCACCAGCTGCAAGGCGCAGTTTATTGGAAGGCTTCCGGCAACCGCGCGCAGCGATTTGCCTATGTCACGAAAAGCAAAGCAGACGTTTTGGAATTAACGCCGGAGGCTGCCACTTACGCCATTCATACCGCTACAGGCATCGCACATTGTCTACAGCGCTTTTTATCCCTTTCCAGCGACTGGCAGGAACTCAGCCAGCTCACCATCCCCGATTACACAAACTTCCGCTGGGATTCTTTGACGGCAGGTGCCGCCAGAGAGCTTTGGGGTTTTTAAACAACACGAAAATCAAGAAAGGAAAATGACCAATGCCACTTCATAACCTCGAACGCTCTGCCAATGCCGTACCGCATGTACGCTATATGGCCGGAACCGCCAGCTGGATGCTCTCTACTGATGAGGGCATGCAAACTATACAGCTACCACAATGTCTGTTTGATTTTGGAAAGATCAAAACCGGATGGGGATGCTTTGCCGAAGACCAAGCCCCTGAATGGGTCTGGGATCCGTCATTGGAGCACCAAGCACCAAAGCCCAATGATGGTCGCGAATGGAAAAAGGGTTTCCATGTATTGATCCTGTTGCCACAGGAATATGCCCCGTTCCAGCTGCGCGAATTTGCCACCACGGGCGTTGGCGCCGTTGAAGGCATTAAGGGGCTATATGCCCTGTACGAGCAAGCCAAGGATCAAAACCCCGGCAAAGTGCCGCTCGTTCAATATGTCGGCGCAACGCCCACCCAGATCGGGCGCAAAGGTGGCCGGACCAATATCCCAAGCTTCCAGATTACCGGATGGGTTGATCGTCCGGCGGCATTTGATGAGCCACTCGGCGATGATGGGAACAATCAAGGCCAGCAGCAATTCGTTAGCCAGTTCGGTTTCGCGCAGCCTGTGCAACAGGCAAACACAGGCTTTAAAGCTGCGCAGCCAGCCCCACCACCTTCGCAGGCCGCCACGTCTGTCCAGCCGCCGCAAACCGATGATTCCTTCCAAGCGGCTCCACCTCAGCAGGACAGTGGCGACCTCAACAAACCTGTTTTCTAAAACCTCCCTGAACTTGGTTGTCCGGCATCGCGCCGGGCAACCGCCTTTTTTGAAAGCTGAACATTAATGACTGCCGACCAGCCACATTTAGAACCGAACAAAGAAGCGATGCTGTTGCAGCTGACGCATTTGTTTGGTGAAACCCATGCAGATGGCCTGATTGAGTTGGCATGGACGGATCCGCAGAATAATCATGCGCTCTCCAAAGCTCGTCTTTTTGATATTACCGATTTTGGCGAGATCCCTGATTTTGCCGCCGCGCGCAATGCCGAGGGCAGTAATGTTTATATCGGCGCGGCATTACGCAAAAAGGGATTGCCCGAACACAAACGCACCAGTGATGACGCGTTCTTTTCTTTAACCGCTGCTTACGTTGATCTGGATGAGCCGGGCGTGGCCTCAAAAGCGCGGGACATTTACGGAGCGATCGGCCCGACATTGGTGGTGATCACCGGGCAGCATCCTCATTGCCGCGCGCAATTATGGTGGCGGCTGGATGAGCCGGAAACAAATCCGGACAAAGCCAGGTCTATCAATAAGCATCTGGCGGTGGCCTTAAGCGGCGATGAAACGGTGGTTAATCCATCGCGGGTTATGCGCCTTGGCGGCTCTATTGCATGGCCGGTTAAGCCAGGACGGGTTGCGGAATTAACGGAAGTCCAGCTTTTAGGGCGACCTGATGTTCCGGCGGAGGCACTTGTAAACATTGTAAAACATGTCCTTCCGCAACTTCCGCAGACTTCCGCCACTCTTCCCGATAACACGCAATCACCTGTAACACATCAAAACACATTAAATCTGCCCGATCTGAACGGCCTTTCGGTTGATGGCTGCATTGCCAATATCAGCGCCGGGCGGGAATGGCACAAGAATATGGTTAGGCTCACCGCCCACTGGGTGAATTCTGGCATGTCGGATCAGGAAATCCTGTTGGCTTCGGAAAGCCTGACCTTACAGGGCTACACCCGCGAACAAACGCGCAGCGAAGTTTCAAAGATGCTACAAGGCGCGCGCGGTAAATGGGGCATACAAAACCCGTCGGTTATTTTAGAGCAGCCCAAAACCACCGCCATCCCATCCTTGGTTTTGAAAGATTGGAACGGTCATAAATATGCAGGGCAAGCGCCGGAGCAACGCTGGCTGGTTGAAAATCAAATCCCTCTTGGCGTGCCAATCCTGCTTGCAGCGATGGGCGGCGTTGGTAAAAGCTATCTGGCATTGGATCTGGCACTGCATGTTTCATTGCCCACCACATCAATGTCTTTTCCCTACCGCGTGTTTGGCGGGCAGTTAAAGGAACACGGCACAGCGGTCATTTTGGCGGCAGAAGATAGTTATGAAACCATTCACCGCCGCTTCAATAAGATTGATGAGGCCGATAAGCGCACGCTTTCTGGTGATCGGCTGATTGTTGTGCCCATGCCCAGCGTTGGCGGCCCACGTCCCCTGATTGATGTCGAGAACGGCGTTCCGCAAAAAACCGAATTCTTTCACGACTTCAAAGCGCAGCTTCTGGAATTGCCAGATTTAAAACTGGTGGTGATTGATCCGCTTCAGGCGTTCGTCATGGCGGATGTTACATCGGATCCGGCGGCAGCGCAGTTTATGTGGTCGGCGCTGGCAGAAATCTGTGCGGAGACCGGGGCAACAATTATCGTCACGCATCATATGCGCAAAGAAGGCATGCATAACATCACCAGTGTTGCCGGAGCGCGGGAAGCGATACGCGGATCAACGGCTCTGGTGGATGGTGCACGCGGCGCTTATGCCTTGTGGCAGGCGGATAAGGATTTCGCCCGTATCTGCTGCCAGTTTTTAGGCCGGGATTTTGAAGAAAACGCCATCATTCAGGGTGCCATCGTCAAAACCAATGATGATGTACTACAGGCTATTCACACATACGCCAGGGCAGAAAGCGGCCTTCTCGTTCAGGATTTGAACCTCAGCAACCTGGATCCGGATGAGATTGGCTATCCTGATTTTGAAACAGAGATCGAGATCCTCAAAGAAATCGAAAACCACTGGAATGCTGGAGAACCTGTATCACAGGCACCGAACACCGGGCCACGATATATCGTCAAATTCCTCAAAAAGCATTTTGGCCTCACCAAATCAGTCGCCCAGACCCTTCAGGGCAAATGGGTTGATGAGGGCATCATCGCCACGGAAGTCATCAACTCAAGCTCAAAACTCAAAGGCTATCGCCTGATCAAACTCCCAGAACAAAAAACGGAAGGAGCGGAAGCATGGTACACAAACCATTGATTTCATTATGCGGAAGTGTTTACGGAAGCTGCGGAAGCATACCCCTTAACACATTGATTTTATTGAATAGGTATTTGCGGAAGCAGTTACCTAGATCCTTAAGGATCTATTTCGGAAGCCGCGCTTGCGCTGCGCGGCGTCCGAATACGATCTGGTCTTTGACGGATCTTGCGGGAGGTGCGGCATGAGCAAATACCGCAAGCCATACGTCAACCCGAATGCCCTTCGTTCTGCCCAGCAAGCGATGGCGCCGGATCATTACAAAAAACGCTCCCTGACAGAGGGACTGGATTATCTGGCCAGAGAGATGGAAATCAAATGGGGCGTGGATCGCTTGCCGTTACTCGTTTCGGATCAGATGCGGGCGGCCTTTTTTCGGCAGAAAGATTTGCTGGATGAAGCGCTGCAATCCGGTGATCTCACGCTGATTGATGTACAGGTGGGCGGCATGAAACGCGCCTGGCAGGCTTTGGATCAGGCAGCCACGCAAGCTGGGAAGCCCATCTTATCGGCAGAGATTTGGGAAGTAAAACTTCCGGTTTCTGGCCGCATTGTGGCGTTTGTCAAAACCTCCGCCGAAGCCCACGCCATTGCCAGACCGGATTTGGAAACATGGACGGTCAGCGAGATTGCCCAGCTGATCGATGGCATGGACGAGAATGTGGTCAAAATCAAACAGCTCTTCCCCGGCGCAGAAGTCACAGCCATCACGAAAAAAGAAACACCCTCCGAGCAACAGGACAAGCCGTTCGACTGGTCGAAGGGCGATGACATTCCGTTTTAACCCAAAAGAAAGGAGAAAGGCCATGAGCCATTACCAATGCCCACTGGGGAGAGCCGCAGGCGCCAGCCCCAAAAACGAAGATGAGATGGAGCTGATGCGCAGAGCCGCCTGGCGTAAGCAAGGCGTGCTGAACGTAGCCCCATCTGACAGCCGCCTTACCTGGCCGGAAAAAGAACTCGTTAAACAAATCGCAGAGAAGCTCTACGGCGAGCGGAAGGAGTCCCAATGAAAATGATAGGCCCACCACCAGAACCATACTGGACAGAGAAGATCGTCATGGCGTTCATGGAAGAAGCGGCAGAGATCCACAAATGCATCCCGGAGGTGAGAGTCCCCGGCTACCATTCCATGTGGCCAGACACGCTTAAGGATGATTGGGAGCGATACTACGACATGCTGCACGCAAGGCAGCGGCGCAACTACGCTCTGCCCAAGCAGGTGGATTTTATGGAGGAAGTCATGCGCTGGCTGCGCTGGTTAAACGTGATTGAGCAGCGGGTGATCTGGGCGCGCGCCAATAACATTCCGTGGAAGGTGCTGGAGCATGATTTCAACAGTAGCAAGACCACGCTCTGGCGGCACCTCAACGTGGGTACAAACCGTCTGGCAGCCATCTTAAACAACAACGATCCCGATGGTGACTACCAACATACACTCAAGCGTTTTTGACGCTCAGTTTATGCTTGCGATGCATTTGAAACACTGTTGCAACACCGTTAACACACATTTCCTGAAACACTTTTTCGATTTTTGAGGTATATTTTTTCTATGCTGGACAGAAATGCGCGATTTGCTGCTGCAACCGCCCCTTATCAACTTGACTTACAAAACTCGCGGGTCCTGTGGGGCCGAAACCTATAGGGGCGGGGAACGCGCGGGAGTTTTTTAGCGTCAGGGCTTTGAACTTCCTTGACACGCCAGCTTGACACTTTTCTTTTAACCTTTTGATTAAGCGTTGTTATTCGGAATAAAACCAGAATAGCAAAACGCCACTTACTTGACATTATGACCGAACTGATGAGCCAGAAAGCCTACGCTGAATATAAAGGATTCAGTAGGCAGTATGTGAATGAGCTTGTCAGGGATAAAGTTTTACGCCTGAAGCGCGGAAAGATTGACCGCGATGAAGCGGACAAAACTCTTGAAGCTCGCAGAGAACCTGCCCGGCCATTACGCCGCAATTCGCAAACCCCCGCACAGGATGCAGTGCCGCCCGCAATGCCTACGCAAATGTCCGGCAGATTACCTGTATCGGAATTGCCCACGCTGCTTTTGAAAACACGGATCAAGAGCGAAACCGAAAAGGCGAGATTGCTGGAGATTAAGGCCAAGGTTGAGGCCGGAAAATATATTGATCGTGACGAAGCCGAAACACAGATATTCAAACATTTTCGCCCCTTGCGCGATAACTTGCTGACTGTACCTGATCGGCTTGATGCAGAACTGGCGGCAACGACTGACCGTCACATTGTTCATAAGATTTTATACAACGAGATCGTCCGCGTCCTGGACGATGCCAACAAACCAGCTTTGAAACCGAAACGTTAAACCATGAACAATTTGAAAATTGAATACCGCTCGCTGGACGAGTT
Source organism: uncultured Micavibrio sp. (assembly GCA_965216405.1). Taxonomy (GTDB): domain Bacteria; phylum Pseudomonadota; class Alphaproteobacteria; order Micavibrionales; family Micavibrionaceae. The sequence goes on from OZ244161.1 coordinate 1,662,525, forward strand.
GATCCCCTATGCCAATAATGCGCGCACGCATTCTGACACACAAGTGGCGCAGATCGCTGCCAGCATTGCCGAGTTTGGCTTTGTAAACCCGGTGCTGGTGGATGAAGACGGCGTGCTTATTGCCGGGCATGGCCGGTTACTGGCCGCGCGGCAGCTCGGTATGGAAGCAGTGCCAAGCATTCAGCTGGCTCATTTAAGTGAAGCCCAGCGCAAAGCCTTAATCATTGCCGATAATCGCATCGCTCTGAATGCCGGGTGGGATGAAGAACTTTTGAAATTGGAGCTGGAGACATTGGACGATCTGGATTTTGATTTGGATCTGCTCGGTTTTGATCCGTCTGAAATTGACGATCTTCTTTTTGCCGAGGATGAAGAAGAGGAACCAGAAGAAGCCATTCCCGAAGTGCCAGAGGATCCGATCAGCAAACCCGGTGATGTGTGGATTTGCGGAAACCATCGTGTGCTGTGCGGCGATGCGACCATTTATGACGATACGCAAAAACTCATGGATGGCCAGCTTGCCGACATGGTGTTCACCGATCCTCCATACAATGTGGATTACGGCAACACCGCCAAGGATAAGCAGCGCAAAGCCAAGGGCAAAAGCGGTGGCCGCACGATTATGAATGATAATCTCGGCGAAGCGTTTGAGCAGTTTTTATACGATGCCATTACCAATATGCTGATAGTCACCAAGGGCAGCCTTTACATCTGCATGTCCTCCTCAGAGCTGCACACGCTGCAAAAATCATTCATAGCGGCGGGTGGCAAATGGTCGACGTTTATTGTCTGGGCGAAAAACACCTTCACGCTGGGGCGTTCTGATTATCAACGCCAGTACGAGCCAATCCTATATGGCTGGAAGGAAGGTAATGATCGGTATTGGTGCGGGGCGCGTGATCAGGGCGATGTCTGGTTTGTGAACAAGCCGCGCGTCAATGATCTGCATCCCACCATGAAACCTGTGGAATTGGTTGAGCGCGCCATCAAAAATTCGAGCAAGACCAAGGATATTGTACTGGATCCATTTGGCGGCTCTGGCTCCACGCTCATTGCCTGCGAACGGCTGGGGCGGCAATGCCGGACGAGCGAGCTGGATCCCAAATATGTCGATGTGATTGTGAAACGCTGGCAGGAAACCACGAAGAAGAAAGCCCATCATGCGGAGACAGGCGAAGAGTTTGGTGAGTGATTAATCTTCTTTTTTATGACGATATTTCTGAATAATTTTCCATGGCACGACTTTAAGGCTTGAAAATGCATCCGGATATTCAGGTGTCCAATCCTTGATGGGTGAACAAATTACGCCATCGCCGTTAATGCCGAGGATCATGTGGTAAGTTACACCTTCCTCGGCAATATAGGCGCGGATGATGTCGGGAATTTCATCACGGCTTATGTTTTCGCGTTGAAGCGTTTCGTTTTCTAAATGGCCATAGACGTGATACAGAACCAGATCCTTACTCATCGATCTGACCTTCTGTTTTTTCAAGCGTTTCGAGTTTGTACATGGTTTTGCCATCGCGCGTGTATTTGGCGATCTGGCTGTCCTCGCCTTTTTCTTTGATCTTTTTACGGATGTTCGACAAAAATCCGCGTGCGGAGTGAGGTTTCCATCCCGTCATTTCGATCAGCTCGTCAATGGTAACGCCGTCATCGCGGCCCAAAGCCTCCATAACTTGGAGTGTTTTGTTCATGCGCGCAGAAAGCGGTTTTAATGGCGTTTTTGGGGCTGGTTGTTTGGGTGTTTTTGTTTTCTTGGTCATATGTGTAGCTCCTTATTTATCAATTGCTTACATGTCCATGAATGCGTGCTTCGCAGAACTAATCCAGTTAATTCAAGGATCATTTTATTGCTTTTTTCAAAGGCCAGCGCGGGTTTGACAGATGAATGCAAACAGTAACAGAACAATCAATTACGCGGTCGATGCGCCGGGCGCTCCGTCCCGATCAGGTGCTGACGGTATCCGAATGGGCAGACACGCACAGACGGCTCTCCGGCAAAGCCGCCTCCGAGCCTGGGCCGTGGCGCACCGACCGAACGCCGTATTTGCGCGAGATTATGGACTGCCTGTCCTCAAGCTCTCCAGTGCAGCGGATCGTCTTCATGAAGGGCGCGCAGATCGGCGGGACAGAATGCGGCAACAACTGGATTGGATACGTCATCCATCATACGCCGGGGCCAATGCTGGCGATCTTGCCTACGGTCGAAATGGCCAAGCGCAATTCCAAGCAGCGTCTGGATCCATTGATCGAGGAGTCGGATGTTATTCGCAAGCGCGTCAAACCCGCCCGTTCGCGCGACAGCGGCAACACAATTTTGCAAAAGGAATTTCAGGGCGGCATTCTCGTGCTAACGGGCGCAAACAGTGCCGCAGGTTTACGATCCATGCCGGTTCGTTTCCTTTTTCTGGACGAGGTGGACGCTTACCCTGGTGATGTTGAGGGTGAAGGCGATCCGGTTGCGCTGGCCGAAGCACGAACACGGACATTTGCCCGCCGTAAAATCCTGATGGTCAGTACACCCACCATTCGCGGCATCTCGCGGATTGAACGTGAATATGAGCTGAGTGATCAGCGCAAATACATGGTGCCATGTCCGGAATGCGGAACGCATCAATGGCTGAAATTTGAGCAGCTCAAATGGCCAAAGGGCAAACCTGAGGAAGCGCTGTATGAATGCGAGCATTGTGAGCACAAGATTGAGGAGCGGCACAAAACATGGATGCTGCAGAACGGTTATTGGGCGGCTCAGGCGGAATGTGATGGCAGAACAGCCGGATTTCACCTGTCTTCCCTGTATTCACCCTATGGCTGGCGGTCATGGGCGCAAATCGCTCGTGCCTGGGTGGATGCCCAAGGCTCGGACGCGGCGATTAAATCATTCAAGAACACAGAACTTGGCGAAACATACGTGGAAACTGGCGAAGCACCCGATTGGCAGAGGCTATACGAACGCCGTGAGCCTTACAAAATCGGCAGCATTCCTAAAGCCGGATTGTTCATTACCGCTGGTGCGGACGTTCAAAAAGACCGGATTGAAGTGTCCATCTGGGCATGGGGACGCGATAAGGAAAGCTGGCTGATTGACCACCGTGTTCTGGAGGGCGACACAGGCCGCGCTGCCGTTTGGAATAAACTGACGGAGTTTCTTGGCGAGACATGGCCGCATGAAAACGGTTTTGATCTGGCCTTAAAGCGAGTAGCAGTTGATAGCGGTTACGCCACGCAGGAAGTCTATGACTGGGCGCGGAAACAAAGCCCATCGCTAGTGATGGTGGTTAAAGGTATCCAGCGCGGTGCGGCTCTGGTGGGATTGCCGAGTGCGGTTGAGATTACTGCCGATGGTAAAAAGCTCAAACGTGGTCTGCGCATTCGCCCCGTTGCTGGCGGCATTGCCAAGCTGGAGCTGTTTAACAATTTGCGGAAAAACCCGCCCACGAAAGAGAGCGGTGATCCGTATCCGGCTGGATATGTTCATCTGCCGCAAGTGGATGAAGAATATTTGAAGCAGCTCTGTTCGGAGCAGCTGATTACATCGAAAAACCGCCGTGGCTATGCGGTGCGTGAATGGCAAAAAACCAGAGAGCGGAATGAAGCTTTGGATTGCTATGTTTACGCCCGCGCCGCTGCGGCTGTTGAAGGGCTGGATCGTTTTGGTGATCGCCACTGGCGAGAAATGGAACGATCCCTCGGCCTGGACGAACCCGTTAAACCACGATCATCAGAAGATGATCAACCCAAACCACCAACGCGCAAGCCCGTGAAACGGCGTGCGCGGAGCAAAGGCGTGAAATTATGAGTGACACATTGGAAGAAAAACTGGAGCGCGTGCAAAAGGCGATTGCCGCCATTGAGGGCGGAGGCCAGAGCGTTTCCTATGAAGGCCGCGCAGTCACAAAGGGTGATCTCAAAACCCTTTATGATCGTGAAATCTATCTGGAGAAACGGATTGAGCGAAAAAGTCGCGGTGGAATTCGTATGCGCGGAGGTGTCCCGTTATGAGCCGAAAGCGTATCTCTCTGCCGGAACCCACCACGCTTGATAAATTTATTGGCTGGGTTTCGCCCGAAGCAGGCGTGCGCCGCCTGAAAGCCAAAACCGTTATGGCGCTTTATGGCGGCTATACGGGCGCACGTAAAGACCGCCGTCAAACCAAAGCATGGCAGACCATGGATGGCAGTGCCGATCAGGTGACACTGCCGGATCTGCCAGCGCTGCGCGAGCGTTCCCGCGATTTAATTCGCAATGCGCCGCTGGCAACGGGTGCCATTAACACGGTGGTTACAAATGTTGTCGGCACTGGCCTCAAAGTGCAATCCCGCGTGGATCGGGATGTGCTCAAAGGCATTCTGGGCGATACAGAAGAGGACTTTGAAGCTTTTGAGCGGGCTGCCGAGCGTGAGTTTCGCTATTGGGCCGCTTCCAAACATTGCGATGCTTCTCACATGCAGGACTTTGCCGGGATGCAGGATCTGGCGCTGCGCTCCGTACTGGAGGCTGGTGATGTGTTTGTTTTGCGCCGCTTTACGCAAAGGCCGGGCGCACGTTACGGCACATGTTTGCAACTGGTTGAAGCAGACCGCATCAGCAATCCTGACTGGAAAATGGATACATCCAGATTGGCAGGCGGCGTTGAGAAAAATGCGTTCGGCGCACCTGTTGCTTATCATGTTCTGCAAGCCCATCCCGGCGATGTTAAAGATCCCGGTTCACGCCAGTGGCTAAGGCTGCGTGCGTATGATCGTGAGGGTAGTTGGCTGGTTAATCATCTGGCACGCCCAACACGCGTGGGCATGACACGGCCAGCGCCATATCTGGCTCCGGTGATTGAGAGCCTCAAACAACTGGATAAATATTCGGAAGCCGAGCTTATGGCGGCAGTCGTGTCGGCCATGTTTAGTGTGTTCATTAAATCCGAGGATCCGGACGGGCTTGCGCCCATGGAAGATGGTTCTGCCGCAAGCCGTGATGATAAAGATTTCCACCTTGGCCCCGGCGCCATATTGGATCTTCTGCCCTATGAAAGTGTGGAGATTGCCGATCCCAAACGCCCGAACGCAGCCTTTGATCAATTTGTGCTGGCAATTCTGCGGCAAGTGGGCGTTGCGCTGGAAATTCCCTTCGAGCTGCTGGTGAAGCATTTTACGGCCAGTTATTCCGCTGCGCAGGCAGCCTTGCTTGAGGCATGGAAGTTTTTCCGCTCCCGCCGCGAGTGGCTCGCTTGCATGTTCTGCCAACCCGTTTATGAGGCGGTGATTACTGAAGCTGTGGCACGAGGCCATTTAAACGCTCCTGGGTTTTTCTCTGACCCCATGCTTCGCGCTGCCTATCTGGGCAGCGAATGGATCGGGCCGCCCAGAGGTCAGATTGACCAGCTCAAAGAAGGCAAAGCCGCGCGCGAGCGTGTGGACATGGGAATTTCAACTCTGGCCGAAGAAACAGCAGCGCTGACTGGAGGTGATTGGGAGCGCAAGCATCGTCAGCGCTCCAAAGAAAAACGCCTGCGTCTGGAAGCTGGGTTGGACGAAGTCCAAGCACCAGCCGAACCTATGCCTGCCCCTCCAGATCAAAACGATCCTGAAAACGAAGAAGACGAGCAGGATTAACCCCGTGAAAACAAGGAGATTACAATGACTGAACGCATTATCAGTGCGGTCAGCGGCAACGCTCATGTGCCTGTGCAAGCCCCAAGTTGGGACTATGCCAACGCACAGAAGGTGAACTTTACTGCCACTGCTGCTCCATCTACCGCTATCAATAGCCCGCTGGTGCGGTTGATTGCCTCTCAGGATTGCTTTTACACGGTTGGTGATAATCCGACTGCCGCCAATGCTGCTGGAAGCGCACCGTTGCCGCAGATGCAAAATTGGGCAGAGACAATTACGCCGGGGCAAAAAATCTCTGTCATTTCCAATGGTGTCGATGGTGAATTATTCATCATTCCCGCCAAAACGGAAGGCGGTGCATGATGTGGGATATTCCATCTTCAACCATTCTGGCGATTATGCCGGAATGCCTTCCGGTCGAAGCGCCAGGCGCGTTTCAAAAGCAAGGCATACATTTAGCCGATGACATCATGTCCACACATGACAAAGTAGCCGTCATAGATGTCGGCGGGATTATCACGCCGTATCAGAATATTCTCTCCATGCTGTTTGGTGGCACCAATATCGCCAGCATTGAAGAGCAATTCACACAAGCACTCAATGATCCGGAAATTACGGGCATTATGCTTCGCGTGGATAGTCCCGGCGGCTTGATCACAGGCGTTGAAGAATTGGCCAGTACCATTGCGGCAGCGCGCGGTCAAAAACCGATTGTGGCTTATGCCTACGGCAATGCGGCTTCGGCGGCGTACTGGATTGCTTCTGCCGCTGACAAAATCGTGGCTGGGCCGACAACCATGCTGGGATCAATCGGCGTGGCGGTTGCTGTTCCCAAAACCCGTGAGAGCGGCTGGGTGGAATTTGTGTCCTCGAACGCTCCCAATAAACGGCTGGATCCTGAAAGCGAGCAAGGCCGCAATTCTATTCAATCGCGGCTTGATGCTATGGAGGCTGAATTCATCGGTGCAGTGGCCGCAAACCGCGCTGTTTCTCAAGACAAAGTCCTATCGGAATTCGGGCAAGGCGATGTTTTGCCTGCCCGTGAGGCTGTGCGTGCAGGCATGGCCGACCTCGTGGGAGGGATGAAAGATGCTCTCTCGCTTATCACCACTCTGCAACCCAAACCAAAAGGAGTCGTTATGACGAAACAAACTGAAACGCCGGAAACACCTTCCGGAAACTCAGGTGATATGGTCGCAAAAAGCACGATCACGGCTGATTATATCACCAAAAACCATCCTGAAATCGCGTCTGCTCTCACCAAGAACAGCTTCAACGAAGGCTATAAAGCCGGATCTGAAACTGAGCGGGAGCGGATTTTGGGATTGGAGGAAGTCTCCATGCCTGGGCATGAGGCTTTGCTGGAAATAGCCAAGAAAGACGGCAAAACCAAAGCCGCCGATCTGGCTGTCAAAATCGTGGCCGCTGAAAAGCAGCGCGGCAGCAATGCTCTAAAAACCATCGCAGAGGAAACTGCTGCCGAACCTGTGGTTACGCCAAGCACCTCAAACGATATGCCGAATGCACCGCAAATTGATGCGAACGCGCCTATCGAAGAGCGTGCGGAAGCTGAGTGGAATGGCAATGCAGATATCCGGACGGAGTTTTCCGATAAGGATGCCTACATCGCATACCGCAAAGCTGAAGAGCAAGGCCGCGTTAAACGCTACGCCCCTAAAGACAAGTAACCCTTTAACCCCCTTAAAATCAGGAGAAAACCTATGACCACACTGGCAAGTGATGTCCAGCGCCCCTTTGAGCTGGGCACAATCAACGAAGTCCCGGTTATTGCCGGAGACATCATCTATGAAGGCGCAGCGGTTGGCGATAATGCCAGCGGCTATGCACGACCTCTGCAGGCTGGCGATTATTTCTACGGCTTTGCAGAACAAAATGCTGATAACGCGGCGGGTGCCGCCGGAGATGTGAAAGTGCGTGTTCGCACGCAGGGTGCCGTTCAGGTGCCAATCTCCGGCCTTGCCATTACCGATATTGGCGCTGCTGTGTATGCCTCCGATGACAACACTTTCACCCTTACCGCCACTGATAACACCTATATCGGTCGGCTTTCGCGCTTTGTGAAATCGGGTGTGGGTGTTGTGTCCTTCAACACTTTGATTACGGCAGCCGCCTAATCATTTCGTAATCCCTTAAATCAAGAAAGGAAACTATCATGTCCGCAAAAGGATTGTCTTCGCGCGCGATTATCGGGCGCTTTTATCAACGGCTGGAGCAAAACCCCGGCCTTGAATGGGTGGCTGCGCTATCCAATTACTTCACCTCTGACCAGGAATCCGAAACCTATAAATGGCTCGGTCAGGTTCCTGTCATGCGGGAATGGATTGGTGGTCGCCAGGCCAAAGGCTTCCGTGAAAACGGCATCACAATCGAAAACAAGCATTTCGAAGCCACGCTGGAAGTGCTTGTCCGCGAATTGCGCCGCGATAAAACGGGGCAAGTCATGGTTCGTGTTGATGAACTGGCCGACCGCACAAACGCTCATTGGGCGAAACTGCTCTCTGAGTTGATCATCAATGCGGAAAGCCAGATCTGTTACGATGGCCAGTATTTCTTCGATACTGATCACGCAGAAGGCGATAGCGGTTCGCAGAGCAATAAGCTCTCTATCGATATTTCTGCGCTTCCAACAGAAGTTCATGGCTCCACAACCATCCCATCCGTGGAAGAGCTGCAGCTTTCAATCCTACAGGTGATCCAGCAGCTTTATTCGCTGAAGGATGATCAGGGCGAGCCGATGAACGAAAACGCCCGGTCTTTCCTTGTCATGGTGCCAACGAAAATGTGGCATGTGGCTAAGGCGGCAACGGCAGCTCCGGTCATCACCCATGGTCAAACCAACATCGTTCAGGTCATGGATGAGGTCACGCTCTCGGTAGCACAAAATCCGCGTTTGCCATGGACGGACAAGTTTGCCGTCTTCCGCACCGATGGATCGGTAAAACCACTGATCCGTCAGGAAGAAGAAGCCGTCATGCTCAAAGCCATCGCTGAAGGCTCCGAACTGGAGTTTGAGGAAGACAAGCACCGCTACGGTGTCGATACATGGCGCAACGTGGGTTATGGCTTCTGGCAGCAAGCCTGCCTGGCACAGCTGGTGTAAGGAGGGTCTCATGACAACACGCTATAAGGTAACCGGGGTCAAAGTCCGCTTTGGTCCCGGTTTTGTTTTGGGGCTGGAAAAATCGCAAGCCGATGCTCGCGCTCATATTCTTCATCACAAGAAAGGCGATCTTTATGCTGTTCTGGATACGGTGGAGTTTAAACAAGGCGAGATCATCGGCATTAATGAAGGTGATATTCCCAAATCATGGTGGGATACGCTGGAAGAAGTTGTAGATAAAAAGGCCAAAAAAGCCGCTGCTTCTCCTCCGGTAGAAAATGGATACACCATCAAGCACCGCCATTTCGGCAAGTATGATGTGATTGATCCGGATGGCAACACTGTAACGGAAGAGCCGCTTCCCAAAGAAGAAGCTCTTGCTTATTTGGAGGAGCTATCCAGTGAGGCTGAAACATGACCGGCTTTGCAGAGACCATAGATACGGTCTTTGCGGAGTTTGGTCTTGATGCATCCTATGTTCCGCAAGTCGGGGATCCGGTAGCCGTTCGTGTGCTCCCAAGGCGGGGAGATAGTCTCCTCGACCTTGGGCAGACACAAATTGCCATCGACTCCCTATTTTTTGAATTGCGGCGCTCGGAAAGCATTACGCCTGCTGAAGATGATCGGTTGGAAATCGATGGCCAGACTTATCTGATTCAGGCAGAGCCGCGCATTGAGGATGTCAGCTCTCTTGTCTGGATTTTGGATACGCGAAAAGTATGAGGCTGGATGCCAAGACCATAGGCGATATTCGCCGTAACTTACGAAAAGAAACGGAGTTTATCAGCCGTCTGGCCACGAAGGCGACCAAGGAAGCCACAAACGGCCTGAAAGCCGATCTGCGAAATGATGTGGTTGGATCAGGTTTTGGCGTGCGTCTGTCACGCACTTGGCAATCCAAAATCTATGATGATAACGGTGTCGATGTTAAAGGCTTTGTGTATTCGCGTGCGCCGGAGATCATTGAGTCCTTTGATCAGGGCGCTGTCATCCGCGCGCGTGAAGGACGCTATCTGGCCATTCCTACCCAGAATGCACCCAAGCGGATCAATCGGCGAAAGCCAACACCGGATTTGTACATTGAGCATAAAGGCGATTTACGGTTTGTCCGCAGCAACAGAGGCACTGCTTTTCTGGTCGCGGATGATCGCCGCGCATCATATAGCCGCAAGACAGGTGATTTTCGCGGCTTTCGCAAAGCCAGCCAGCGCTCATTAAAAACCGGACGCGGCCTGACCACGGTCGTGATGTTTATTCTTATACCTACGGCGAAGATGCCGAAAAAACTCGATGTCCAAAAGATCGCCGATCAATGGGGTATCCAACATATCGATCTCATGGTGAGTCAGTACAGATGACCAGCAAAACTGAAACTATAATGCAAGCTTTGGCAACGCTTGTAGAAGGAGCCGTAAGTGCCAAGTTTGAACGTAACGCCTCAGTGCCAGAGAAAATACCCGCTGATGGATTGGTGATTTTACGTGACGGCAACCCCGGCCTTCCGGATGAAGCGTTGGGCGGTTTTGGTAATGCGTATTACGAGCATGAAGTTGAAATTGAGATTTATGTGGCGGACGGCGCGCAAAATAGCCGTGATGGTTTGTTTGATACAATCATTACCCAGATCGGCGCTGCGCTCGAAGCTGACCCTGATCTTGGCAGCTTAATTTTTGGAATGAGCTATGCCCGGCCAGATGTAACCGTTGAGATTGTCCCAGGCTCCCACGCCATTAAATCCGGCGTGCTGACTTTGATTTTAGATTACGAAACCCCGACACCGCTTTCATAACCATTTTAACCCCTCGTGAGAACCCGCCGTATTGGCGGGTTTTTTCGTTTTAACCAAACCCAAAAAGGAGAAAAACCATGGCGCGTGCATATGGCTCGAACGCCTCGCTGCTCCTCAAGCGTGAAAGCGCCTACGGTCAGCAGGTATCAGGAAACTACTATCAAATGCCCTTTAACAGCTCGGATCTGGGCAGTGAACAAGGTTTGATCGAGGATGCTGTTCTCGGCTATGGCCGTGATCCGCTCCAACCGCTTCGGGATGTGATTAACGATGACGGTGATATTGTTGTTCCGGTAGATCCGCGTTATCTGGGGTTTTGGCTAACCGGATTATTTGGTGATCCGACCTCCGGCGATGTGGCGGCGACAGGCTTTATTGATTTTTCGGATATTCCATCTGAGAACGATACAATCACGATCAACGGCACTGAATTTACCTTTGTAAGCTCGGCCCCGGCGGGTGATGAAATCCTGATCGGTGGCACCGCTATTCAAAGCGTTGATAATGCCGTCTCTCAATTAAATGCCTCATCTGATGGCAATGTTACCGTGGCGACTTATAGCCGCCCGACGGGTACTTCACGCCTGCTGGTGACATATGACACGGCGGGCACTGCCGGGAATGCATTTACTCTGGCTGAGAGTTGTGATGTTGCCACGCTGAGTGACAGCACGCTTGAAGGCGGCGGTACGGAGCATGAGTTTGTGTCCGGCAAGGATACGCTGCCCAGCTATTCTATTCAGGTCGGCATGCCCAAAGTACCAGCCTATTTCATGCACACGGGCGTGGTGATGAACTCTATCGCTTTTGATTTTCAACGCTCCGGTGCAGCAGCGGCAACCATCAATGCCATTGCCCAGGCAGAAAAACGTTATAGCGCTACACAAGGCGGTACCCCGCAAACATTGACCTTTAAGCGGATCAGCCAGTTTCAGGGCGCTATTAAATCCGGCGGTGTCCCCATTGGGAACCTGACCGCTGGCTCTGTGACCTACAACAACAATCTGGAGCGGATCGAAACCATTCGCGATGACGGCTTGATTGACGGCGCGGATCCTACCATTGCGGCACTCACAGGTACCATTGAAGTTCGCTTTGCCGATACCACTCTGATTGATCTGGCTTCTGCTGGTACGCCTGTAGATTTGGAGTTTTCGTACACGCTCACCTCTGCGCTGCGGCTGCAGATATTGGCGCATGAGGTTTATCTGCCAAAACCAAAGCTCTCCGTAGATGGCCCCGGCGGTGTGCAAGCCAGCTTTGATTTCCAAGGTGCTTATAACACGGCAGAAGGCAAGATGCTGACGGTCAAACTCCTCAATGATTTGGATGGGAGTGAATATCTATGATCACTCTGAAGCAGCCCAGCCAGCCTTATAAAATCGGTCTTGCACCGGGTTTTACGGTCACCGTCAAACCGCTCAAAACTTTAAGCTACTCCGTGGCCACCATGACCGCGCAAAAGAAAGTCGCTGATCTGGAGAAAGGCTTGCGTGATGTCGAAGAGTCAGGTTTTACGGTTGAGCACCCGGTCGATCTTAAGAACCCGCAGGAGCGTAATGCCTTGTTTCTTGATCATCTGATCAAGGATTTGGCCGTCACGCATATTGTTGGCTGGGAAGGTGTTTTGGATGAGGAGAAGAATACCGCCGCCGATCCTACGCCTGAGAATATTCGCAAAGTCATGGATGTTTCGGAATTTGCCGAAACCTTCTTCCAGCTTTTTACCCGTTATGTGTTTTTGCTGGGCGAAGCCAGGGAGCGGATCCGCAAATTAACTGAATGGCACTTCAAAAAAAGCGGCGGCCCGTCTTATTGCGCGACATGCAAGGAGCAGGATCTGCCATGCGCGTTTGAAAATCTCTGCCCGTATCAGAAATACGCACCGCGCCTGGTGCAGGAACAACAAGCCTGGGAGATTTTAGAAAGCTGCACATCGCAGCTGCGTCTTGCACCCTCTGGTCGGGTGGTCGGCATTGATATGAGCGCCGCCTTAGAAATTGCAAAAGCACGAGGCTTTGATCTGGAAATCGTAACTGAGCTTTTAAAGGAAGGTGAAGCCGGAATTCTGGATGCGATAGCGCAGGAAGAAAAACTGAATGGCTGATCGGCAGTCCAATTACGTCATCCGGCTGAAGGTTGATGGTAGCGTCAAAGTCAGCCGGGAGTTTGATAAGGTCGGGGATAAGGGCGAGCAAAATTTCAAGAAGATCCGCAAATCGGCTGGGCGTACCAATCAGGCAATGGCCGGGATGGCGCGCAATATCACCTCAACGCTTGTCCCGGCCTTTGCGGCGGCGGCTTCTGCTAGCTCAATCTTTCGCAATATTCAGACATTTGAAAAGCTGGATATCCGGCTGCGTTCCCTGACCAACAGCGCTGAGGATTACGCGAACACGCAGGACTATCTGAAAACCAAAGCCGATGATCTGAATGTCGGTATTGAAACCTTATCCGATGGTTATGCGCGGCTTCTGGTTTTGCAAAATAGCGGTATTTTGAATCGCGAGCAAGTCAACCAGCTTTCGGAAGGCTTGGTGAATGCTGCCGCCCAGCTTGGCGCGAGTGGCACCGATATTGATCGCGTTCTGTTCGGTCTTTCTCAAGGCTTAAGCTCCGGCACATTGCGGGCTGAAGAATTAAATCAGGTGGTCGAGCCGCTGCCCGGCCTGTTGCAAGAGCTGGATAAAGCGGCGGGACTTTCTGCTGGCGGTTTCCGCCGTATGGTGAATTCCGGTGAGGTCACAGCAGAAATGTTCTCCACCACGCTAGTGAAAGCACTGGAATCCTATGACGGCGCCGCCTCAAAACTGGACGGCACCATTAGCGGCTCATTGGCGAAGCTGAATAATGCCTGGGTCGATCTGGCGCGCACGATTGGCGAGAGCGGGATTATTGATTTTCTGGCAGAGCTGACATCCGGCATGGCCACCAGCATTGGTGTGGCCTCCAAGGCTGTGAATGGGCAAATGGCCTTTGCTGAGGCCACAGGCATTGTTGAGAAAACCGCCTTTATCGCTGGTCGTGGCATTAAGGCCGCTTATCTGGTTGTGCAAACCTCTATTCTTGGTTTGGCGCGTGGCGTACTGCGTTCGCTGGAAACCATTTATGACGGCGCGGTCGGCATTATCAATCTACTGCCCGGTGTTGAGCTGAAAGCCCAGCAAGGCATTACCCGCCTTGCCGATGCTGTGGATGCCGCGATTGCCGATAATGCGCGGCAGCTGGTGGCCACATTTGATTTTGGCCCGTCAGAGGAATCCATTAAGGCACTGCGGGAGCAGGAAGAGCGGATCCAGAAACTGCAGCGGGATGCTGAGATTGCTCGGTCAAAGGCAGAACAGGAACGTGTGCGGCAGGAACGCGATGCCAAAAGCGGCCCCACAAAGGCTGAAAAAGAGATCATCAAGCAGCTGGAAAAAGAGCGACAGAAAATTGAGCAAGTCACACAGGCGCTCAAATTCCGCAATGAACAGTTGCTTCGCGATGAAAAAACTCAGGAGCTTTACAATCAACTGCAATCTGCAGGCGTTGATCTAAAAACGCGTGAGGGCGAGGAAATCCAGCGGCTGGTCGAAGAGTATTACCGCCTGCGTGATGCCAAGGAGGAAGAAGAACGGGTCGAGCAGCGCAAAAAGGAATTGATCGAAGAGATCAAGAAAATCACGGATGAGAATATCTCCGCTCAGGATCAATACAATGAGCAGATGGAGGAGCTGAACGAGCTTCTGAAAGAAGGCGCCATCAGTCTTGAGGAATTCGAAGCCGCCGGGAAGAAGGCTTATGATGAGCTGGTTGCCGCCAGTGATAAATGGTTCGATGGCGCGGTTCGTGCGCTGGATAAATATGCAGAAGAAGCCACGGACATGGCGGCAAATGTCGAGCGCGTTGTCACCAATGCCATGCAGGGGTTGGAAGATGCGCTGGTCAAAGCCACCACCACAGGCAAGTTTGAATTTAAAGAGCTGGTCGATAGCATTCTGGAGGATGTCGCCCGTCTGCTTGTTCGTACCCAGATCACCGGGCCGCTCGCTCAAGGTTTAAGCGGTTTGATCAGTAATATTTTCGGCGGTGGTCAGAGCGGTAGCAGTGGCGGCGGTCTCTTCGGCGGCTTGTTTGCTGATGGCGGCGCCTTTCGTAATGGTCAGCAGATCACGGCCTATGCCAAAGGCGGCATTGTCGGAAAACCCACGATTTTTCCTATGGCCAATGGCATGGGCTTGATGGGTGAAGCCGGGCCGGAAGCTGTGTTACCACTGACCAGAATGTCGTCTGGCCGTCTGGGTGTGGAATCTGCGGGCACAGGCGGCGGAAACTATTTCTCAGTAACGGTTGATGCCAGAAATTCTGCTAATCCATCTGCCACATCTGAGATGGTCAAAAAAGCTGTTAATGAGGCTTTGAGCGCGCGGATCCCTGGCATTATCCAAACATCTGCGCAAATCGCACACCGTAAAACTGTGGACACATGGCAACGGCGCGGATCTAGGTTTGAATAAAAACGTCTTCTTTTAGCTTATGAAACTTTCAACTTTTGGAATTCTTTTAATAATGCGTTGAAGTCTGGGGCTTAACCAATGCTTAGCGGATGTTTTATCCCAACTGTTTTCAGCCTCAGCGCACCACTGTTCTACATAGCGGCATAGGTGTAATTCGTCTTGGTATCTTTTTTCTTTTCTTAACAAAATAGCTGCTCTTTCAAAAGGAAACGGCAATATGTCTCTTTCATTCATCATCTTTTTACAAAGAAAGTACTGATAATCTAGATCATGCTTGCGTTCTACCATTTCGTCGATGCCGGATGTTGTGAGCTGACGCACACCATTGATTGTTTGTTCTATATCGGCAAGACGAACAGATGCAGAGCTTCTGCCATCTGAACAGACTTCGAATTTTATGCCGTTGTGATCGACGATTTCTTTTTTACTATTCGACTGACTTTTATTACCGAATAATCGACTGAACACTTTTCTGCACTGATCGACCCTAAACATCATTCTTATTTCCTCAATTGATCTGGAAATAGAATGCAAGCAAAAGTATTTATTATCAAGAGAAAGCCTTACCCGCTATGCCCGATATCGAACTCAACTGGCCGTTGGATTTACGTCCGGGGGAGCAGAGTTTTTACATTCGCACACTCTCGACCAAGTTTGAAAACCCGCTCACAGGGCAAGTGCAAGTTTTGGAGCGGGATGCGGCGCGCTGGGTAACAAAGCTCTCGCTTGTAAGGGCGGAGATGGACTCCCGCAGGCTCGATGCCTTACTGGCCGCTCTGCGTGGTTCGGTCGGGCATGTGTTTGTGCCGGATTTTCGCAGGCCATTGGCAAAGGGATCTCTGGCCGGAAGTCCGCAATTGGTAAGCGGCACTGGAAATACAATTACGATTAACGGCTTCACGCCGGATGCGGTTGGCGTTTTAAAGGCTGGTGATCTGATCCAGACCTCACCGGGGCGCAGCCACATTACCTTGCAGGATGTAGATGCAGACGAAACCGGAGAGGCGCTGGTGGCAATTGCACCGCGCTTACGTGAGGCGGTGACGGTCGGGCCATTAATTACGGATAACTGCCGCGTTCGCATGCGTCTGGTGGATGACGATGCGGCAGAGAATGCGACCGACAACCGCCGTCTGAGTAGCTTTGATCTGGAATTGATTGAGGTATTGCCGCAATGATATTGAGCTGGCCGGAGGGCATTTATCCAAAGAGCCAGAGCTTTTATATCAAGCACAGATCGACACGGTTTCTCTCTACGCTCACCGGACAGTTTGATGTGCTCGAACGTGAAGGCGTACACTGGGTAGCGGAGTTTACATTCGAGCTTGAGAATGCTCGTGCGCGCCGTCTTGATGCTTTGATTGCAGAGTTGAAAGGCGCAGTTGGTCAGATATTGGTGCCGGATTTTCGAAGGCTCACATCAAAGCCGGTTACGCTGAGTATGGATGCTTATGCCGATGAAATCGGACTGACATTCTTTGATGACGATTATGATTTTGACGATGACACCAATGATGACGGCTTTTTAACCACAGAGGAAAGTCCGCCGCTTGGCACTGAAGATAATGCGCTCTTTGGCAGTGCATTTGATGTTGTACTAATTTTTTACGATGAGGTGAATTTATTGACTGAGGCAGGAGATACGCTGCTGGCTGATAATGTCGGCATTCCCTTTGAAACAGATAGAGGCTTTATCCTGACAATTGAGCATGGTGATGCGCTGGAGATTGCAATTGAAGAAGGTTACGGCCTGCAGGCACAAAACGATGATGATCTGCTTGTCCAGCTTGGCGGTGCTTTCTTTGAAGGTGAAGGTCAGCCAACTTTGATTGATGGGTCTGGACGGCAATTGCAAATCAATGGTCTTCGTCCCTTTGCTACCGTTATTCCTGCCGGAGAGAGCATTTCCCCGGCGCAAGGTCATGCCTATCTGATTTTGGAAGATGTGGTCACAGATATTGAAGGTGTGGCCTTTGTCCCGATTGCGCCAAAACTGCGCAGCGTTATTACTGAGCAACCTCTTGTGCTGGGCGGGATCGCGGTTTTGATGCGACTTACCCAGGACGATGCGGGCGATAACCGCACCATCCCGCCGAACCGATCTTCTTACACCCTGAGCTTTGAGCAAATCCTGAATTAAATGTCTGAAAAACGCCTTGATGAAACTCTGTCTGCCGAGACGGAGAAGCAGGTCGTGCGCCCAATTCTCCTCGCTGAGTTTGATTTTGGTGAGACGATTGACCGGGCATGGAGCGGTATCGGCCAGCTGACATGGAACAGTGAAATTTGGTACGGCGCAGGCAATCTCGGCAAGGTCAGTACGGTTGAGGAAACCACAGAGTTAAAGGCCACGGGAGCGAGCTTTCAGCTCAGCGGTATTCCCGCCGATCTGATCACAAAGGTCAGTACCGCTAAAATTCAAGGGCATAAAGCGCGGATGTATCTGGGGTTTATTAATGAGGATTTTACCACGCTCATCGCCGATCCGTTCCTGATTTTTGATGGCCGGATGGATACAGCCGAAATCGCTGATGGTGGTGACACGGCAACGATCACATTAACAGCGGAGAGCCGCTTGCGAGATCTGGAGCGCGTGCGTACCCGCCGCTACACCGATGCCGATCAACAATCACGCTTCCCCGGCGATAAGGGCTTGGAATACGTCCCATCGCTACAGGACAAACAAATCGTCTGGGGCAGAGCGCCGGAGTAATCATGTCAAAAATTAAACGTTATCCCGACTGGCCAGAACGTCTGGCCAGGTTCATTGATGCTGCCCGCACGAAGCCTTTTGTCTGGGGAGAGAATGATTGCTGTCTCTTTGCCATGGATTGTGCGCAGGCCATAACGGGTCAGGATCTGGCGCGGCCATACCGGGGGTACACATCACAAACGCAGGCTTTGCGCTTATTAAATCACTCCGGCGGTATATCGGGCATTGCCGATACGGTTGCTGCCCAATTTGGCATTCCAGAAATACTCCCGCTCACCGCTCAGCGCGGCGATGTTTGCCTGTTTGATATTGGTCGGGGCGATACGCTGGGCATCCGCGCTGGGGAACATATCTTTGCCCCTGGCTATCAAGGTTTGATTGGCTTTCCGGCTCTGCAAGCGGTTCGTGCCTGGAGGATTGGATAATGCCACAGGTCATTCCGGTTGTTCTGGGAGCTGTGGCTTCCAACTTCGTCAGCGGTATTGTGGGCGGCGGCATTATTGGTGCCATTGTTGGCGGGGTTGTTGGATCTGCGGTTGTTTCTTTTACTGCGCCTATCTTCGCGCCGAAGCCCAAGCAGGCAAAGTTTTCTGCGCCGTCTGTAACTTCGATTTCAACAGGCAGCCGTGGCCGCACAGAGATGGTGAACCAGCCAATTACGGCGCACCGTATTGTCTATGGCCGCACGCGTGTGTCCGGGCCGCTGGTCTTTACGCATAGCCGCCCGGTGAGCGGTGGCGATAATAAGCTGGATGTTTTGCATTGGGTGATTGTGCTGGCCGCGCATGAAGTTGAGGAGATTGAGGATATTCTCTTCAATGATGAAACAGTGCCGCTGGATGGCAACGGCGCGGCGACATCCGAGCCTTACAAACGTGATGGCATCGTCTATGCCAGTATTTATAAGCATTTGGGCGCAAGTGATCAGACGGCTGATCAGGTGCTCATTGATAATTCTGGCGGTGGGTGGACGAATGCGCACCGTCTGCGCGGTCTGGCTTATATCCACGCGGAAATGCGCTATGACGATAAAGCCTATGCCAGCGGCACGCCGAACATCTCTGCCATCGTTAAAGGACGGAAGGTTTATGATCCGCGCCTTGATGATTACGCTTGGTCGGATAATGCGGCGCTTTGTGTGTTGGATTATCTGCTCTCGGATTTTGGTCTGGGTGCTTCGGCAGAAGAGATCGATATGAATTCGTTTATCGCTGCTGCCAATGTCTGCGATGAAACCGTTGCCACGCTGGACGCGACCGAGAAACGCTACACATGCAATGGTGTGGTTGATCTGAATGATAGTCCGCGTGATGTTCTGGAATCCATGCTGGGCAGCTGCGCTGGGTATCTGACCTATACGGGCGGGAAGTGGCGATTGCAAGTCGGCGCCTATTACGAACCTGTCAAAACCTTTGATGAGAGCTTCCTGCGTGATGCCGTTGTCATGCGTCCGCATCGATCACGCCGCCAGTTGTTCAATACGATCAAAGGCGCGTTTGTCTCGCCGGATCATAACTGGCAGGCCACGGATTATCCGGCTGTGGCTTCCGATCTGTATATCACGGAGGATAGTGGCGAAGAGATTATCTCTACGCTGGATTTATCTTTCACCACGTCTCACACCATGGCGCAGCGTATTGCCAAAATTGCGCTGGAGCAAATCCGCAGGCAGCGACAAATTCAATATCCCGCCAATCTGGCAGGGTTTCAGGTGATGGCCGGAAACACGGTTGCCGTTGATCTCACCCGCTTTGGCATTAACGGCCTGCCTTGCCGCGTAGTGAATTGGCAGATGACGGAGGAAATGGGCGTTGATCTCACCCTCGATGAAGATGGAGAGAATATCTATGCCTTTACGCAGTCTGATTTGAAAACGATTGGAGATGCACCGCAGGTGGTGGTGCCCAATAACCAGTCTGTGCCGCCGCACGAGCCAAATAATGTCACGGCCACCGCTGGTGAAAATTACATCACGATCAGCTGGGATCGGATTACAGAGAGCGATTTCCGGTACGTGGAAGTCTGGGAGCGCACCAGCAATACCAGTGATCCAGAAACCGATGCCGCCCGTATTCTTGAAGTTTACGATAACTCGTTCACCCGCAATCTGCTGGCGGGATCCGAGACGCGTTACTACTGGCTGCGCGCCGTGGATCGCTACGGCAATAAATCCGACTTTGCTGGGCCAGTCGAAGCCACAACAACCGGGGATCAGACTGTTGTCCTCGTTCTTGAATAAATCTTAAGGAGCTACACATGACCACGACCAAGAAAATCTCCGAGTTGCCCTCGGTGGTAACGCCGCTTGCTGGCGATGAAATCATGCCGATTGTCCAGGATAATGCCACGCGGCGTGCCACCGTTGATGAAATACGCGCTGGGTTGGCTGATGAAGTCCACACGCATACATTATCGGATATTGCCGATGCCGGAACTGCCGCCGGGGCAGATACGGGTGATTTTGCCACGGCTGCCCAAGGCGCACTGGCGGATACGGCCTTACAGCCGGATGATGTGGGGTCAGCAGCACTGAATGAAACCGCTGACTTTGCCACTGCCGCGCAAGGGGCGCTGGCAGATACTGCTGTCCAGCCCGGTGATCTGGCTTCTGTGGCCACCAGCGGAGATTATGGGGATTTAAATGATATCCCGCTGGCGGGGCTGGCCAATGCCATTATCAATGGCTGCGGGCGTGTTTCTCATCGAGGCGATCAGGATCTGACGACCAGCTGGGGAAAAGCTCCAGTTGATTTGCTGAGCGTAAAGGCCGAAGGCACTGTATCGGCGGGGACAGTTAAGCGCATGACGTCTGCATTCTCTCTGACAGAGACTGGCCATGCTACTTTTGTGGAGAATGTCACCCTGACTGGCTCAGGGGCCATTTTATTTCGCCGCCGCATTGAGGCCAAAGACGCATGGAAGTTTTACAACCAGCCTGCCTATTACTCGGCGCGGGTTTATCATGACCACGGCGCGAATGTGGATTTCATCATCACGGTTCGTAAAGCCGATACGGCAGATGATTTTGCCAGCACCACCGACATTGCAACGGATACGATCAGCATTGCCAATGATGCGAATGCCGATATTGCTCTGGCGATTGGCGATATGGGGGATTGCCGTAACGGTATTGAGATCGAGGTCAAAGTTGATTGCGGCGCAATTACCACCAAAGACACGTTCTTTGGACAGGAGCAGCTTTCCATCGGTACGGTAAAGCGTCCGTTTCTTGCCAGGCCTCCTGCATTGGAAGAGGCGCTGGTGCATCGCTATTTACGGCCTATTGGCGCCATTTTAGGCGTGGCCAATTCCGGCAGTAATATGCAGGCGGTGTTCTCCCATCCAGGCATGCGCGCCGCGCCAACTTATGAACTAGACGCCCCCATTGCCATGACGGATGGTTATACAGCAGATTTCACTCAATCCACGGCCAGCATCACATCAATCCATGAAAACACGCAGCATCATGGCCGCGTGGATATTGCCTATTTTTCCGGCCTTACATCCGGACGGTTTCACATTCAGCGCGGCGCAGGCGGTTTGATCCTGGCCTCGGCGGAGCTTTAATCCATGGCAGAGATTGATAATATTCTGATTCCCGGTCAAAGCGTGAATAAGCAAAAGCTCCGTCAGTATCTGGCTGCCCGCGAGATTGCCAGACCACAGGATTACGGCGCGGTCGGTGATGGAGTGAATGATGATACGCAGGCGATCAATGATGCGCTTGTGGCAGAAAAGGCAATCTATCTGCCGCGCGGTGTTTACCGGATCACCGGGCCGATCACAATGCATTACGGCAACGCCATTATTGGCATGGGCGATGAAAGCGTTATTCAGGCACAGGATACGCCGCTCAATGAAAACGAAGTCCCGCCCTATACGGCAGAATTTAATAGCATAGAGATCGTTGAAGGGTACTGCATTGTTGAGAACATCAAGATTGTCGGCGGGGCATCGGCGTTGTTTCTCGCTGGCAAAGTCAGCCCCTGCGTGAAGAATGTGATTGAAAATGTCACCATCTGGGATGCGCAAATCGGGGTGACGCTCGATGGCTGGAATGATACCAACAAACCCTGTTACTGGAATAATATCAGCCGTGTTCTGGTCGCTCGCCCCAAAATCAATGGCGTTCTGCTGACCACTACGCCCACGGATTGGGAAGATCCCGAAACTTTTGGTGATAGTCCCAATGCCAATAAATTCTATGATGTGCGGGTTTATTCGCTTTCATCGCCGTTGTCCGGCTCTGGATTTTTCATCTCAACCGGGCAATTCAACAACTCCTTCGTGGATTGTGAGGCCAACGTGCATGAGGATGCCGAAGCCTGCTTCCGGCTTGGGTTCCTGGCGCGCAGCAATATCATCAACAATTTCTATGCGGAGTGTTTAGGATTGGCGCCGGGGATCCGCATTGATAACGGCTCTTACGATAACACCATTATGCGGCTGTTTTCAGCGACTGGCGGCGCGGCCATTTGGGATCCAACCTTGCAGGGCGAGTATCAAGCCTATGATGCGGGCTTCCCAAAGAAAAACTTTATGAAGGATGTTTATATTACGGATGTCCATGTGGACGGCATGACGCGCGGGACGACCTATATCGATCCGGCGGTTGATCATGTCGGTGATATTTCAATCGATCTGGAGCATACATTTTATCTGCTCAGCTCGTTTAATAAATCCTATGACCTTATTCTGCCCAATGCTGGAGACGCGACCGGGCGGTGGGTGACGCTCAAGAAATCTGATCTGCGCGATAATCCGATCAATATCAAAGAAAATAGTGGTGCCGGGCCAGACAACCGAACGCTTACTTTGCTGCAGCAATATGACACTGTCACGCTGGTTTCGAACGGTGCAACATGGTGGGTGTGCCAGGACAACCGCATGCCGCGCCCCAGCCGCTACATTGATAATGCTGCGGCACCATCGGGCACATTTCAGGCTGATATGCTCAACCGTGTGTATTTAGTCTCAGCCTTTGGCGGGCAGATCATCTTTGAAATCCCTGCACCTTCCGCTGCGGCTGGGCGCGTTTGTACCATTAAGAAAATCGATCCCTCCAGCAATCATGTCAAAGTCCAAATGGCAGGAGGCTCCGGCGGCCCGGACGCGCAAATCTGGTCACTCACATCCCACTTCGCCGCCATCACCATTTACTCAGACGGCGGTCAATGGATCGTGCTCTCGAAATATTAATCATCATCAATAGAAAGGAAAAACCATGACACCAGCAGAATGGGGTCTGCTGTTCGGCGTTATTGCCCATAGCGTGGCCGTTATTATGGCCCTGGTCAAACTTGTAGCTTGGGTGACCGAGCACATCACGGCCAGCGAACAGAGGATTAAATCTCTCGAATATCAGGTGAACAACGATGTTACCGGGCGGCGGGTAGTTGGCGAGATGCGTGAAGATCTTGCCACGATCAAAGCGCAAGTTGGCGACATGCGCCAGGACATTCATCACTTGCGTAAAAAAGTAGATCAGTAGGAGGCACACATGGATATCAGACAATTCAGAGATTTTATCGTCCGTCCCGCCTTGCAGCAGATCAATGCCTGGACACCGAATGCCGAGCAGCTTGTGATGGCCACCGCTATGGCGGAGAGCAATATATTCTTTGTGCAGCAAATAGGGCGTGGCCCGGCACGCGGCTTTTTCCAAATGGAGCCTGTAACACATGATGATATTTGGGAGCGGTATTTAAGCCGTAGGCCGTCACTTTTGAACGATCTCAAAGCCCTTATCATGCGTGATATGGATCTGCACGATCAGCTGCGCGGCAATCTTTTCTATGCGGCGGCCATGTGTCGGGTTTTTTATCTGCGGTTTAAGGAACCACTGCCAGAAGAAGGCGACTGGCAAGGCATAGCCGCCTATTGGAAGAAATATTACAACACCCACCTTGGCGCGGGCACAACCGAAGGCTTTCTCAAAAAGGCTCGTCCGGCCATGGATATTTATGCAGGAGGATTTTGATGCTTAAACCCGATAAAAACGACCCGATGAAAGTCAGGCGTGCCCTGGCTTTTTTTGTATCTTTTTATGCCTTTGTGGTGCTGCCCAATTTGCTGGTGGCTTATCAGATACTGGCCGGAGCCGATATTGGTTTGCTGCAAGCGATCCTCACCTATGTGGGTATTCTGGCGGGCGGCCCCATTGGCGCCTATCTTTACGCCGCGCATAAAAACGGCAATTCCGAATGCAAGAGGGATCAATGATGGCCTTTATCTTAAAGCACTGGCAATGGCTGGGGAGCTTTCTCGCGCTGGCGTTGCTCTATGGCTGGATCAATTGGCAAAGCCACCAGATAACCACATTGAAGCAAGAATTGCTGGCGTCTCGCGCTAGCGTTGCCTCTTACGAGGAGAGCCTGGATATTTTGCAGGCTGACACCAAAGCCAAGATTGAGGCGCTGGAGCAGGAACGCGACCGCCAGATTGCAAGAACCCAAAACATGGAGCGGCTTTTAGGCCGCATAGAAGGAGCAAGCGATGAACAAAATGCCCCTGTGGCCCCTGTGCTGCGCGATACTATTGACCGGCTGTACGGGCGCGCCGCAGACACAGATCAAAGTCGTTAGGCCGGAAACCCCCGTATCTTTGCAAAGCTGCGCGGACGCTCCGGACTACCCCGGCGAAGGCATGACACAGCGTGATATCGCCGCCAATTACACCCGCCTCTGGTACGCCCATGCCGATTGTAAATCCAAGCTTGAGGCCGTTTTTGATATGTTTCACAAATAAGGCCAGCCCTGTATTTGGAAATTTATATCAAAATATAAGAAATTTTTTAAGATTTTAGGAAATTTTTAACTTGATTTGGTTTATTATTTCCTTATAATGGAAATTAAAGGAGAGACTATTATATGCAAGATTTTCACATTGTTCAAGCCCTCTGTCGCGCAGCGTTGTCCAATCCATCTCAGGCAGTTATTCGCCAAGTGGAAAGGTTGCGTGATGCGCTCGAAAAAGAAGGGAATAAAGCAGATGCAAAAAAACTGACCAGCCTCCTCTCTTCTGTAGACAAAACATGCGATATGGCGCCTAGTCGGATACAGCGTTCTCGGATGCTGTTTGGCGGAGAAGAATTAACGACTAAAACTCCGGTGCCAGTTGACAAAGAGACGTCAACCCCCCTTGCGGAAATACTCTTCCCAGAGAATTTGCCTGATGAACCACCTTTGTTTGGAAGCAACGTAGAGATGGCTATTCAATCTGTTCTCCATGAATGGAAATATTTTGAAAAGCTTTCTAAGATCGAGGCTCAGCCAGCCCGAAGTTGTCTTATATATGGCTTGCCAGGGACAGGGAAAACGCATCTTGCATTATGGCTGGCAAAACACATGCAAATGCCTGTCGTATTGGCACGTCTGGATGGCTTAATGTCATCTTTTCTTGGGACGACATCGCGCAATATAGGCAATCTTTTTTCTTTCTCAGCCAAGTATCGATGCATATTAATGCTCGATGAATTTGATGCCATTGCTAAGCTTAGGAATGACCCACAAGAAGTGGGGGAAGTAAAACGCGTGGTAAATACGCTTCTTCAAAGCTTGGATACTAGAAAAGATTTTGGCTTTACTATTGGGATCACCAATCATGAATCTTTGCTGGATCCGGCCATATGGCGGCGTTTTGATATACAAATTCAAATTCCCAACCCATCTCTGGAGGTTTTAAAAGAGCTTATTACCAAATTCATGCGTCCTTTGAAATTTAATGATGAGGAGGTTAAATTTTTAGCATGGTGTATGGAGGGGGGCACAGGTGCTGATGCAAGATCTCTTGTACAATGGTTAAAAAAATCAAGTGTTCTTAACAAGGGAGAAGCCATAGATTTGGTGGCGTTAGTGAAACAGTTCTCTTTACTGAATTCCGGACGTATTGAACCCCATAAGCGTAATTTATTAGCTCATAGCGAAGGGGATTTAATCAATACTCTTCTGCACGAGAATCGATATAATTTTAAACAAAAAGATGTTGCAGCATTAATGGGCATTACGCCATCTGCACTCAGTAAAAAACTAGCCAAACATAAAGATACTGAAAGCGAGGCCGCTTATGCCTAACAGCCCTATCCAGATTGTCTTGAATACAGACAATTTCATTCAAAGCTGGGATCGCCCTCCGGGCGGGTCTAATAAGGATTTTTATGCCGATAATGATGCGGAATTTGTGCAGCATAAGCAGAAAATTTCATCGCAGTTATCCGAGATAAAGAAGAACCAGATTGAAAACGAATTTTCAGAGATTTCCTATGCGAAACTTGTGCTGAAACAGTCGGGACTTGCGAAAAGCCACAGACCAACTAAGGCTCTTTTCAAGAGAGATGCAACCCCAGTTGTGGGGGCAGGTGATTTGGGCGAATTGTATATAGAGCTGGATCCCGGACGTATTGATAAAGTTGAAGAGCAAATTAAGAAGGCTGAAGAGTCTACGCGCTGGAAAGAGAACAAAAAAACTGGCAAACTTGCTCCTAACCCTTCCCCTTACCGCAGTGAATTGGGGGCGATTGAAGATATCAAGCCAATGGCGGCTTCGGATAAGAGGAAATTCTCTGTGACGGATGGCCTCAAGTGGCTATCAGATCCTCGAACTGGCGGTGCATATATCGTGGAGCTTTTTGAAACACCGCAGCCGCGTCAAGACTGGGATAACTTGCCAAAAGAAAAATATAAGTTATTTAAAAGTTTTGCTGATGGGTTGCATGAATTCGGCACGGGGCTTATTGCATCAAGGTTGGCGGACAGTGATAAACGTGCGGCCATGATCGGTATTAAATTAGAAGAAAGTGATGCGCCTGCAAATATCCAGTTGATTCCTACACAGTCCAGTGTAAAGCGCCTCAAGACGGTTAGAAAGATCAATCAGGATGCCGATAAACATGCGCAGCTTCTGAAATTTTTAGATCGCCATCCGCTGGTCAAAAAAATTGTACTTCCCCCTATTATTACCCAAAGCGACAGCGCTTTATCTACAATGCCAGGAGATCCCTATAAAATACCGACCATGAATGCTGAAAAGGGATACCCTAAAATCGGTGTTGTGGACGGTGGAGTTTCTTCCGTTCTGGGGGACTGGGTAGAAGATCAGTGGGGACTTTTAAGTTCAGAAGATAAAGACGAAGATCACGGCACGTTTATTGCCGGACTTACTATATCCGGGAATGCACTAAATGGTATGGCTATTTGTAAGGAGCAGGATGGATGCAAGATTATAGATTTAGATATTCTGCCTACTCCTAATGTATTTGCAAATTACTACACAAAGCCACTGGAGTTTTTCCAGGAATTGGAAAATGCTGTTCGGGAGCTGAAGGCGCGAACTGGCGTCCGTATTTTCAATTTCAGCCTGAATATTGAGGAACATGTTTCTTCCGATGGATACAGTCCACCAGCTAAGATGCTGGATCGTATTGCTGAAGATAATGATATTATTTTTGTAATATCCGCTGGAAATACTGGTCCCAACGATTTTCGCAAGGAATGGCCTAATGATTCCTCGGAAGCTCTATCTATTCTGGCTTCCGCTCGTAATGATATCATTAAAAAACCAGCGGAAAGCTGTAGAAACCTCAGCGTTTCCGCGCTCAACCCTCCTGATATGGACGGGATAATACCTTTTGCTCCCAGCAATTATAGCTGCCGTGGCCCTGGAATCCGTGTGGGGTTAAAGCCGGAGTTAGCACATATAGGGGGATCGGGTAGCAAACACAAAGAAAAAGGGCATGGATTGTATTCACTCAACGCGCAAGGACAGGTTGTGGATGGTTGTGGCACCAGTTACGCAGCACCGAATGTCGCTAAAATGTTAGCCGCCCTTGATCACGCTATTGAAGGAGATGTATCAAGGGAAACCTTGATCGCATTGGCAGTACACCATGCGCGGCTTCCTGAAGTTTTAACTCAAAAGGAATTTAAAGATATAGCAAAGCATCTTGTAGGCTTTGGTATCCCAGGGGCTTCAGAAGAGATATTGGAGGGGAGCGATCATTCTATCACATTGGTATTTGCAAACAGAATTCGACCGGGCCTGAAAATGAGTTTTGATTTTTCTTGGCCTGCTTCGCTGGTGCAGGATGGCAAATGCAAAGGATACGCACGCCTTACGATTGTTAGCACACCGCCCTTTGATTATCGCTTCGGATCAGAATTTGTGCGCGTTAATGTTGAAGGTTATTTAAGACAACAGCAGGATGACGGCAGTTATAAGGGGCGCCTTGAACCTATTTATTTGCCAGATAAAAAGACTAACAAGTTGTACGAAAAAGAACAGATTGATCATGCCTTCAAATGGAGTCCAATTAAGGTTTTTGAGAAAAATTTCCCCAAAGGAGTTGGTCCCAGCACAAACTGGAAGCTGGATGTGGAATATCTTGCCCGTGATGGAGAAGATATTCCGAATAGCGGCGTTCCATTTACCGCTTTATTAACAATTGCAGACCCAAAATCTGAAAAACCTATCTTTAATGATATGCGCCAGACATTGACTGCACTAGGGGTTGAAACATTGGATATTAAGACTGCTGCGCGTATTGTTCCTCGTGTCTAGAGTTTTCCTTCAAACTCTGGCACTGGACGTTCTTGTACTTCTTGTTGCGTTATAGCTTTACCATTTTGTTTAATATCGTCAATCAGCCATTCCATTTCCTTAATTTCCTTGCGCTGCGCCTTGATGATATTATCGGCCAGTTCGCGGACACGCACATCTTCAATACCTGCGCGTTCGCTCGTCATGATGGCGATGGAATGATGGGGGATCATGGCGCTCATGTAAGACGTATCACCAACCGTAACCTGAGAGCGCACCAGGAATAAAGCGCCCGCAAACACAAGAACGCTGCCCGTATAGATTAATATGTTTTTGCCTTTATTTTTATACATGCCGAGCATGAAACTGAGCATGGCGACCACCATCGCCGCGCCCATGACAAACGCCATGTAAAAACGGGTTTCACTCCAAAACGCATGTTCGATAATGGAATATGAATTTAAATACATCAAGCCAAGCATCACAGCGGTTGACGTTGCAATCATGGCAAAAAATCTTGAGTATTTCATTTTAAATCTCCTTTTTTATTATCTAAAACCAGAATTTAAGCCCAGTGACAAACGCAGTATTATTGGTTTGCTCACCATCAGCTTCTAGCATATTTTTTGTTTCGCCCGTAGCCTGTTTCCAACTTACACCGACATAAGGCGCGAATTTGCGGCTGAATTCGTATCTTAGACGCAAACCCGTTTCAAAACCTGTAATACCGGAGCCGATATTGTATTCCTCCACATCCTGCACGGCGACTTCGGTTTCAAAGCGCGGCTGTAAAATCAAGCGTTGCGAGAGAAGTAAATCGTATTCTGCCTCAAGTACGGCAGATATATCACCTTCGTCACTTACATAGGAGGTCGCTTCAACTTCAAACCAGTATGGCGCTAACCCCTGAAACCCTAACGCGGCAAAATCACGGTCGTCTGCTTCATTGATAAAATCATGGCGATAGCCTGCCTGGAAATCCCAAAAAGAAGCAACATTCCGGCTAAAAAGAGCTTCTACGGACGTTTGTTCGTTCTCGTTTTTACTCGTATTGTATTCGCCTTCACTTTTCAGCCATAGCTTGTTGTAATCTGTTCCAGCCCAAGCTTGAATATCATGAAGGACGACATTGTCACCTTGCTGAAAACGCTGTTCCAAACGATCTCCCATAATTTGATAGAAAATCTGATCATCATGAACCTGCTGAACACCGTAATTCATTTGAGGCCCGTCCTGTTCATCTTCCACAACTTTTTTAATCGGTTTACCGACTTCAGGGTGGGTTTCAATATCGTGATAATCTGCCGGGAATTTCTTGTCTTTCGGATCGACAAACTTTTCCGGTTCGCTTTGCATCATGGCCTCACCATTATGCATCGAGTGATCCATTTGCGCCCGAGCGCTCAAAGGAAAAACCAGAACCGCAGCGGTCAATAATAGATATTTTTTCATTGTTCTATTCCTTTTTATTAAGCTACGCGGACGGCTTGCATCATGCCCGCCTCCATATGATAAAGCAGGTGGCAATGAAACGCCCAGTCGCCTTTTTCAATGGGCGTAATCAGTACGGAAAGCTTTTCACCCGGCTTCATCAGAAGCGTGTGTTTATAGGGCAAATTTTCGTGACTGTTACCGTTCTCTAATTGCATCCACATGCCGTGCAGATGGATCGGGTGTTCCATCATTGTATGGTTGACCATATAGAGTCTGAGCCTCTCATTATGGCGGAAGAGATACGGACCATCCTGCTCGGTGAATTTCTTGCCGTCAAAGGAGAACATGTACCGTTCCATATTGGCGGTGAGGTTGATGGTCATTTCCCGGTCAACGTCCGGCTTATATTGCTGCGGCTCATTGGAAACAAGATCTTTATAGGTCAAAACCTTCCAGCCATCCTTGCCCAAACCAATGCCTGGATCTCCAAGCCTATCTTTCGGATCAGTAATCACCATAACAACATTGGTATTGGATTTGTCTGGCTGAAATGGTTTCTCACCATTTGGTCCGGGAATATTCGGGTCTTGCTTCATATCCATTTTAGAATGATCCATGCCGGACATATCATGGGACATCATTTGGGCAACATCCTCGTGCTTCATGTCTTTCATATCCGTCATTTTACCGCTGCCCATATCCATACCAGCCATCATTCCCATGTCGCTCATTTTACGAACAGGACGCGGGCGCAGTGGTGGTACAGGCGCGGATAGTCCGGCTTGGGGTGAAAGTGTGCCGCGTGCATAACCGCTACGATCCAGACTTTCAGCCATAATCGTAAAAGGCTTGTCCTGAAGCGGACGTACAAGCACATCATAAGTTTCGGCAACACCAATTCTGAATTCATGAATCTTAACGGGCTTTATTTTCTTCCCGTCCACCATAACAACTGTCATATCCAACCCCGGAATGTGGATATCAAAATTGCTCATGGCTGCCGCATTGATAAAGCGCAAACGAACTGTTTCGCCTGGATTAAAAATGCCCGTCCAGTTCATATCAGGGGAATTGCCGTTCATAAGATAGGTGTAGGTCGCTGCCGTGACATCGGCCAGATCAATCGGCATCATCCGCATCTTACCCCACATCATGCGTTCATTAACGGTTTTGCCCAGTCCTTTTTCTGAAACATCGTCAAAGAAATCCCAGACAGTGCGTTTTTGGTAATTGTAATAATCACCGCTGCGTTTGATATTTGCAAAGATCGTTTCAGGATCAATAAACGACCAATCTGAAAGCTGTACGATATAATCCCGATCATAAGAAAACGGATCGGGTGTTTTTGGATCAATAACTATAGGGCCATAGGTTCCCGTTTGCTCCTGAAAGCGCGAGTGGCTGTGATACCAGTAGGTTCCGGCCTGCTTGACCTCGAATTCATATTCGTAAGTTTCACCTGGCTGGATTCCGTTAAAGGTCATCCCTGGCACACCATCCATACGATTAGGAACAATTAAGCCATGCCAATGAATAGAGGAATGCTTAGTGTCCATCATAGAATTAGAGACGTTTAACAGCACCTTATCGCCCTCACGCAGACGAACAAGGGGGCCGGGAACGGATCCATTGACTGCGCTGGCACGTCCTGTGCGACCGTTAATCGTAAACGGCGAATAACCGATATCAAGATTGTAAAGGGATTGAGCGGCAATATGCCCGATTCCATGTTCATCAACCGCGCCGGGGGCTGTGGTCATTCTGGCCCATGCCGGTAGCGGCAAGCTCATGTTCAAACCAGTGACAAAAGCCGCACCCGCAGCGCCGCCTATAAATTGTCTTCTTGATACCGATTGTAATCTTGATTTTTTAATCATAAAAATTCCTCTTTTTTATAACGCTTTCAATGGGATAAGGTTCATATTTTCTTCAGGTTTAATCTTAGTGCATTCAGCACCACACTCACCGAGCTTAATGACATCGCCGCCGCTGCAATAATGGGTGAGAGCAGGATACCGAAAAACGGATACAAAATTCCTGCGGCTATCGGCACGCCTGCTGCGTTATAGATAAAGGCAAAAAACAGATTTTGCCGTATATTGCCCATCGTTGAAACCGAAAGCTTTCGGGCACGAACAATGCCAATCAAATCACCTCCCAGCAAAGTTATGCCTGCGCTTTCCATGGCAACGTCTGTACCTGTACCCATAGAGATACCGACATCGGCTGCGGCCAATGCAGGGGCGTCATTTGTGCCGTCCCCCGCCATCGCCACAATGCGTCCTTCGGCTTGCAATTTTTGAACAATCTTGCCTTTATCTTCAGGCAGGATTTCGGCTTCGACCTCTTCTATGCCAAGCATTTTTGCCACTGCCTCTGCTGTGCGGCGATTGTCACCCGTCAGCATAACAATGCGCAGACCTTGCTCATGGAGAGCTTTAATCGCTTCTTGCGTGGTGTCTTTGATCGGGTCGGCAATCGCTAGCAATCCGGCAGCTTTCCCGTCCACCGCTATAAAGATGACCGTTGCGCCGTCACTACGCAGATCATCAGCTTTGGACGAAAGATGAGAGACATCAATGGATTTATCCTCCATTAACATGACATTGCCAAGTGCAACGCTCTTACCCCCAATTTTGCCGATCACACCTTTTCCGGTGGGCGAGTCAAAATCTTCAGCGGATGCTAAATCCAGATTTTTCTCTTTGGCCGCTTCGACAATTGCATGCGCCAAAGGATGCTCGCTGCCTTGCTCTAAGGACGCTGCCAGTGATAAGAGCACGTCTTCAGTAAAACCCTCCTCAGCAACAATCTTAGTCACCGTAGGTTTACCCTTAGTCAGGGTTCCGGTTTTATCAACGACCAGCGTATCAATTTTTTCCATACGCTCCAAAGCATCGGCGTTTTTAATGAGAACGCCAGCTTTTGCGCCTTTACCCACACCAACCATAATCGACATGGGGGTGGCCAAACCAAGAGCGCACGGGCAAGCGATAATCAGAACGCTCACCGCCGCAATCAAAGCATAGCTCAAGGCAGGTGCGGGGCCAAATAGTGCCCACACACCAAACGCAATCACGGCAATGAAAATAACGGCTGGTACAAACCATCCCGCTACCAGATCAGCCATGCGCTGGATTGGGGCGCGACTGCGCTGTGCTTCGGATACCATTTTGACGATCTGGGAGAGCATTGTGTCTTTGCCCACACGCTCGGCCTTCATGACAAAACTACCTGTCTGGTTCATCGTGCCGCCAATCACTTTGCTGTCCGACTCCTTTTTAACAGCCATCGATTCACCCGTAATCATGGATTCATCAACTGCGCTGCCGCCTTCTGTTACAACACCATCCAACGGGATTTTTTCACCGGGGCGAACACGCAGGTGATCTCCGGCCTTTATTTGATCTAAGGGGACATCCTCTTCATTACCATTTTCATCAATGCGCCGCGCAGTTTTAGGGGCAAGGTCAAGGAGCGCCCGGATTGCACCGCCTGTTTTCTCACGCGCTTTTAGCTCCAGCATTTGTCCCAACAGAACAAGCACGATAATCACAGCGGCGGCTTCAAAATAAACCGGAACAGAGCCATCTGAATTTCTGAACGCTTCAGGAAAAAGATCAGGAGCGATAGTGGCGATAATACTATACAGCCACGCAACGCCAGTACCCATCGCAATCAGCGTAAACATATTGAGATTACGTGTTTTTAAGGATAGCCAAGCCCGCTCGAAAAACGGCCAGCCTGCCCATAAAACAACGGGCGTTCCAAAGGCTAGTTGCAACCAGTTCGAAACTTGCGGACTGACCAAATGCAAATTAAAAACATGAGCACCCATTTCCAATACAAAAACAGGAAGGGTTAATAATAAGCCTATCCAGAACCTCTTTCGGAAATCGGTGAGTTCAGGATTTTCGCCTTCGTTGCCTGTCGCGGTTTCAGGCTCCAAAGCCATCCCGCAAATCGGGCACGTGCCGGGGCCTTCCTGACGGATTTCAGGATGCATCGGACATATATAAATGGCTCCCGCAATGACAGGTTTTTCCTCTTGCGGCTGCAGATATTGTTCCGGATCATCTTTGAATTTTTTCAAACAATTTTCGGCGCAGAAATAATATGTCTGCTCGTTATAATCGGTTTGATATTGCGCCGTAGCCGGATCAACGTCCATGCCGCAAACGGGATCTTTTACCGTGCTTGGTTTTGCATGCGATCCGCAACATTCTTTGTGATGATCATGTTTCATAATTATTCTCCTTGGTTATATTCATTCCAGCCGCCGCCCATCGCCTTAAAGACATCTATGCGGGCTGCGATTGTCTCAAAACGGGCACGGGCATAGGCATCATCGGCTTGCAGCATTAAGCGCTGCGCATCCAGAGATTGCTGAAAATCAAGGACGCTGAGATCATATTGCTTTTGTGCAATATTATAGGCATCGCGGGCTTTAGAAGCGCTGCGGCGCAAAGCATCCTCACGTTTTTGAGTTGTTTTGACTGTGGCCAGCGCATCTTCGGATTCACGGAAGGATACCAGAACCGTTTGTTGATAGTTTTCTGCGAGTTCGGCTTGGCGCGCTTCGGCGCGGTTCAATCCGCCCTCCAAGCGTCCACCCTGAAAGATTGGTGCATACAGCGCTGAGGTTAATGCTAAGGTCGTGGCAGCTGGATTAAATGCCGCCAGAAGATTAGCCCCCAAATTGATTTTGGGGTAAAACGCTGCGCGCGCCGCGCCGATATCGGCATTGGCAGCGATAAGATCGGCTTCCGCTTTTCGAATGTCAGGTCTGCGCTGCAATAATTCGGAAGGCTGCAGAACAGCCAGCGGCGGAATAGTGATATTTTTTAAACTATGCGCGGATACTGAAAATGTTTGCGGCGGCTCGCCAACCAACACAGCCAATGCATTTTGTGCCAAAGCCAGTTGCTGTTCGATAGAAGCCAGCTCCGCTTCGGTATTTGATAATACGGCTTCCTGCTGGGCTATATCGAGACTGGTGCGCGCACCGACTTGAAAACGGGCTTCGGTAACTTCTAGAGTATCGCGCACGCTTTTAAGGTTGTTTTTTGCGATCCGTTCTCGCTCATACAAATTCACGACATTGAAATAGCCTTGTGCCACATCACCCATGATAACAAGTGCTAAGGCATCATAGGCATATTGCGTTCCGAGCAAACTGGCTTGCGCGGCATCGGTGCGGGCACGGTTGGCACCAAACAAATCAAGTTCGTATGAAATGCCACCATCAATTGTAGCCTCCGGCACACCCTTGTTGCGCCTATCTGTAATATTGAAAGCTTGTATCGGGCCGTTCATTGTTTTTGCGGCTATGCTTGCGGACGGCAACAAGGAAGCGCCTGCCATTTGTAAGTCCGCGCGCGCCTGTTCCACGCGGTGCAGTGAGGCTTGCAAATCATTATTATGCGCCAGAGCTTGCTCCATAAGCGTATCAAGTTCCGCGCTACCAAAACCTTGCCACCAGTCCGCAGCAATTTGAATGGTGGGGGAGTTTTCAGCGCTCTTCCAGGCCGGGGTAGACACATCGGGTCTGGAATAATCAGGTGTTAACGAGCATCCTGCTAGAAGTAAAATGGACGTAACAATTGCAAATAACGACTTCATCATGCTCTCCTAATGTTCATGCACAGAATGGTCATGGCCTGATTCAGATGGTGCATTTTGGTCATTATTATTTTTAGGCAGCATATCCATCTCCTCCATCATACTATGATGGTCATCACTTTCAGGCGCTGAATGGTGATCCTCCATTTCCATGCCTCCCATCTCAGTACCACCATGATGACCAACAGCAGCCTCCTCGCCATGAGAGTGGCTTCCATGCCCACCATCTCCTTGAATTTCAGGCATTCTCATCACACCTGTTCCGTGACGATAAACCACTTCCGCACCTTTATACCCTGTGATCGCCAGTAATCCGGATGCCAAGACAATAGCGCCAACAAAAACGATACTAACCGTTTTTGCGCCGCGCTGTGTCCACAAAGCCCACAAAGCAAGCACAATGAAAACACCCGCCGTCGGTAACGCCCAGTTCTTGTGATTGGTCATGGCTGCATGGGACGCAGCATCGTGCGCTACACTGTTATAAGCCTGAAATCCGGCCAGAACAGTGCCAACCGTTAAAGTCGCGCCAATCCACAAATTCCAGCGTGCAGCAATGAGAAGATGAGGCTTTTTAAGCACGCTTCCGGCCAAATACAAAAGCGCCGATATGCTGAGCAATCCAAGGGTAAAATGCACCATTAACGGATGCCAGTTTGGAATGATTTCTATCATAATTATTTCTCCATATCTGGCGTTGTATGACTATGTGCATCATGGCCATGGTTATCTTCATTTTGAACAATGTGCATATTCGTAATGACATAGGCTTTATTCTCAAGCTCCAAAGAAAACATAACATTATCTTCCGGCTTAAAGGATGAAAGATCAACGGTATCGGCGACTGTGAAATCCATCGTCATTTCAGGCCATTTTATGGCGGGAATTGCGCCATGAGTCATATTCACCTTGTTTTGGTCAGCCATAATTTTATGGAGTGTGCCTGTGCCTTGAATGTGTTCCTCCGCTTGATCGGATGAATTCATCTCATGATGCATGGACTTCATATCCTCGGATGACATTGCCATGCCTTCCATATGCTGAGTATCTTTGGCCATTGGGTCTGTCGCCAAAGCGGGCATGGCCGTAAGCGCTAACAAAGAGGTAAATATAAGGGTTTTCATGAGAGTTTCCTTTCAGTCTGGGGTTGGGTTGGTAATTTCAGTTGCCACTGCATATAAATTGCATAGATAACAGGGATCAAAATAAGCGTAAGAACGGTTGTTGAAACCATGCCGCCGACCATAGGCAGTGCGATACGGCGCATAACATCAGCGCCGGGACCGTCGGTCAGAAAAATAGGCACCAGTCCTAATATAATTGTCCCAACCGTCATGAGCTTAGGCCGCAGGCGTTGCAATGCGCCGCGCCGGACGTTTTCTATTAAATCTTCAAAATAAACAGGCCAATGATCGCGCATTTCATGGTCAATGTAGATCAACATAACAATGGCGGTTTCCACGGCAATTCCGGATAGCGCAATAAAACCAACAGCCACCGCAACGGACAGATTATACCCCGCCAGCCATGTCCACCATATCCCGCCGATAATGCCAAACGGCACAGAGAGCATAATTAAAACTGTGCGATCCCATTTACCAAAATGCAGGTAAAGCAGCGTAAAGATAATCAGCAATGTTGCGGGAATAGCTATTTTCAAACGCTCATCAGCGGCCTGCATTTGTTCGAATTGGCCAGAAAGCTTCAATGTATAGCCCGCAGGCAGATCAAGTGTTTTTAGCTTATCCTGCAGACTGGACACATATGTCCCGATATCCACGCCGTCGATATCGACAAATACCCAGCCATTCAAACGTGCATCTTCGGATTTAATCATTGACGGGCCTTCGGCCAGACGTATGTCTGCCAAATCAGCGAGCGGGATATGCGCCCCGTTTGGAGCAGGCACGAGGATATTATCCAGATCAGAGACATGCTCGCGGTAGGGGCGATCATATCTCACCATAATTGGATAACGCTCGCGCCCGATCACGGCTTCATCGAGCATCATACCGCCAAGCGCGGTTTGTATGACCATTTGTACAGTGCCAAGCGAAATGCCGTAACGCGCAATTTCACGGCGGTTTGGTTCAATTTCGATATATTTGCCGCCGACAACGCGGTCGGCAATGGCACTGCGCGTATTGGGAACCTCTCGCGCCAATTCTTCAACTTGCTTGGCAATTTTATCAATTTGCTCTAAATCCGGCCCGATGACTTTAATCCCGACAGGCGTCCTGATGCCTGTGGTTAGCATATCGAGGCGGATTTTAATCGGATAGCCCCAGCTATTCATCATGCCCGGCAAGCTAACGCGCTTATTAAGATCGGCAATCAATTTTTCCGGTGTCATGCCGTCTCGCCACTCATCGCGAGGGTTCAACTCCACCCATGTTTCAATCATCGAAAGCGGTGCGGGATCGGTCGCAGTATCAGCGCGGCCAGCCTTGGCAAAGACATGCTTGATTTCCGGCACAGTCATCAGCTGACGATTGGTGGTTTGTAAAATCTCTCGCACTTTTGCAGGAGAGACGCCGGGCAAGGTCATAGGCATATAGAGCAGCCCGCCTTCGTAAAGCGGCGGCATAAATTCGCTGCCGATTTTGGTGATAGGGATCGCGGTGCTAAGCAACGCAAGCACTGCAATCACGACCGTTGTCTTGCGCCATTTTAAGGCCAGATTGAGGAACGGACGGTACAGTGCAATGAAAAAGCGGTTGATCGGGTTTTCATCTTCGCGGCGGATTTTTCCGCGTATCAGCCAAAGCATAAGGACAGGCACAAGCGTCACCGATAAAAACGCCGCTGCCGCCATTGCATAGGTTTTGGTAAAAGCGAGCGGTGTAAATAAACGGTGTGATTGTCCGGTCAGGGCAAAAACAGGAAGGAATGATACTGTGATAATCAGCAGAGAGAAAAATAAGCCTGGCCCAACTTCTTTAGCCGCCAAAATAAGCGCGGCGCGTTTATCGTCCTTACTGGCATCCTCTGGCATGGATGATAATTTCCGGTGCGCATTTTCAACCATGACAATGGAGGCATCCACCATCGCGCCAATCGCAATGGCAATCCCGCCGAGCGACATGATATTCGCTGTAATACCTTGCCCCGCCATAATCATAAAGGCCGCAAGAATACCAAGCGGCAAAGTGATAATCGCTACCAAGGCGCTTCTGGCATGGAGCAGGAATAAAAACGTAATCAGCGCCACCATCAGGCTTTCTTCTATCAGCTTGTGCTTCAAGAACGTCACCGACCCGTTAATCAGATTGCTGCGGTCATAAACGACTTTCAGTTCAACGCCAGCAGGCAAGCCCTGTTTAACGGATTCTAAGCGTTCCTTAATGTCGTCAATCACCGTAAGAGCATTGGCACCAGGGCGCATCACGATAATACCACCCACCGCTTCGCCAATACCGTTCAGCTCTGTAATCCCGCGCCGAATAGCCGGGCCTTCTATTACGCGCGCCACATCGCCGACAGTCACTGGCGTGCCGTCTGCGCTTTTGAGAACAACGCTTTGTAGATCTTCAGGTTTGGTGACATAGCCAAAGGAGCGGATCAGATATTCAGATTCTGCCATTTCCATTGTGCGCCCTCCGGTTTCTTTGTTCGCACCACGTACGGCCTCAATGACCATAGACAGCGGCACGTCAAAAGCGCGCAGCTTGTTTGGATCAACCAGAACCTGAAATTCTTTAATAAATCCCCCAACACTGGCGACTTCGGCCACACCGTCAACGGTTGCCAATTCATAGCGCACAAACCAGTCCTGCAAGCTTCGCAATTCTGCCAGATCATGCTGGCCTGTGCGATCAAACAGCGCATATTGAAACACCCAGCCCACACCTGTAGCATCCGGCCCCAGTTGTGGCTCTGTGCCCTCCGGCAAATTACCGCGCACTTGTGAGAGCGCTTCCAAAACGCGGCTACGCGCCCAATACATATCGACCTTATCTTCAAACACGATATAGACAAAAGAGGTGCCAAACATGGAGTAGCCGCGCACGACCTTTGTATTTGGCAAGCCCAGCATTTGCGTGGAAAGCGGAAAGGTCACCTGATCTTCAATTACCTGCGGCGCTTG
Organism: uncultured Micavibrio sp.; assembly: GCA_965216405.1. Taxonomy (GTDB): domain Bacteria; phylum Pseudomonadota; class Alphaproteobacteria; order Micavibrionales; family Micavibrionaceae. Next base: position 1,701,932 of record OZ244161.1, read on the forward strand.
TCCCGGAAACTCTGTGCGAATGATGACTTGTGTATCGGATAAATCAGGAATGGCATCCAGCGGAATACGGTTGATGGAAATGACCCCAGCCACCAGCAACACAAGTGCGCCCAGCATGACAAAGAAGCTGTTGGTAATCGACCAGTCAATAATCCGCGCGACAAAACTCTTCGTCGGATCGTGCGCAAAATTACGCTCGTGGTTAATGGACATGACCGCCCTCCATCTTCGTGGCGGGAGCGTCATCCATGTTTTTCATCTCCGTATCACCCATGTCCATATCCATGCCCATAGAGGCCATGCCGCCGCGTAGATTACTCTCTGCATCAATCATAAACTGGCCGGAGGTGACAATGCGCTGCCCTTGCTTAAGGCCGCTTGTGATTTCGGTTAAGCCATTTGAGGTAATTCCTGTTTCAACCATAATGGGTCTGAATTGGCCGTCCGCTATGACCTCCATGACATATTGTCCTTGTCCGCCAAATAAGACAGCCTCTTGCGGCACGGCCAGACGTGTTTTCGGCGTCCCTTCAAAGACAACATCCGCATAGGTTTCAGGCTTGAGGTGGCCGTCAGTATTATCAACGACAATCCGTACCATCACGGTTCGGCTCATAGGATTGGCGACGGGATGAATAAAATCTATGACGCCGCTATATGTTTCTCCAGTTTCTGGCTGAGTGATGGTTGCGTTCTGTCCCTTATCAAGAAAAGCGATATCGCGGATAGGCACCTCGGCATTAACCCAGACTTTGGATAAATCCTGCAATGTTAAAATACGGCTGCCTTCACCCATATACATGCCGGGGCGTGCATCCAGCATTGTCACAGTACCGTCTGCGGTGGCATAAAACGGTGTTGCCTCCATCATTTTGCCGCCCTTTTTGAATTCGGAAATGGCCTTGTCGTCCATACCGTAAAGACGGAGCCGTTGCTCAGCATTACCCGTACGGCTGCCAATCAGAAAATCCGATTGCGCCGACATTAAATCAGGGCTGTAATAAGTAAAAAGAAGGTCGCCTTTTTGAACCTGATCGCCTACGGCACCTGTCGCTAAATCAACAATCCAGCCGTCTTCACGGACTGTGACAGCTTGCTCTAGCCGACTGCTAGACGCAATTTGACCATAAACTTTAACGGTTTTACCAAAACTATGAGACGACACAGTATCGGTCTTTACGCCCAAAGCTTGGACATAGGCAGGACTAATGCTGACGGCTCCTTCAGGCATCTCCATGGAATCCGCCATATTGCTATCAGGCATGTCCTGAACCTTGGGAACGAGGCTCATTCCGCAAATTGGACAATTTTCTCCCGCTTTACCTTCTATATGGGGATGCATAGGGCAGATATAAATCTCGTCTGCCGCCCAGGTGGGCACAGAAAAAATGATCAATAAAAATGAAATAATGATGTAAACACGCATAATAAAGCTCCTTTCTTGGGTGTTAAACCGTTAAGAAAAGAGCGTGTTTAGATGCGCAGGCGCTGTGTTGTCAGGTATAGTGAGGAATTACTAAAGTGGGGCGGATCTGAAAAAGGCGGCCCTCTGATAACATTGGCATTTTCAGGTCTTAAATCGTATGTCGTGGTTAAGTCTGCCCACGCAAAATCAATATGATCTATCGTAAGGTCCGGTGTTAAATCTACGCTTGTATCGGCATGAAAAAGGTCAACACCAAGACAGTCTGAAGATAGCATAGGGCTGCCATTTTGGTCTTGATCTGATGATTTTTCGCCGTGACAGGGGGGCGTAGCACTGTTTTGCGTGGATTTAGCATTTTGAGCCATCGCAGGACACACAGGCATCGTACACGCCAGCGAAAGCGTGAAAATCATAAATGCCATCAATGCCGCAACAGATTTTCTCATAATCCTACCATAGTACATTATTCGTTTTAAAAAAGCATTAGTTACTAAAATAAAGTGCATACTGCCTGCGAACGTCTAAAAGTTTAGTTCAAATCCCAGTCACGCAACCAATTTTTCTTAATAAAATCAAAAATTTATATGTTTTCTGTGGGTTCAATTGCTTCTTTGGCAATCTGTTTTGTGCCGCAACCCAATTGCCAGATGATTATGGTCATGTTAAATTTATTGACGATGAAAAATCTAATGTTCCTCATATGCGCCCTTGCCCTGTTTGTTGCCGGCTTTACGTCAGTGACTCATGCGGATATGCCGAATATGGAATGTTCTCACCATGCTTTTGAGACTGCAAGTTCTGATCAAGACTGTGCTGATGATCAAACAAAGGATCAATCCGATCTGGGAGAATGCCAGGATTGCTGCTGTATTCACTCCCATGTTTTTGCAGGAACGTATAGTGGCATTTCAACAAATTTTGCTTTGAAAAGCCGCATGGTTTTTGAGCCGCATACCTCGTTGCGTTCAAACGATTCATCTTCCTTATACCGTCCCCCGATAGTTTAAGTTTACAGGCGTAATGCGCCTGAATTTTGCCTGCGTTCTTAACGGAACGCAGGGTTTTCCATTTGTCTAAATATTAAAGGAATGAACTATGTTTAAAGGAAAAGCCCTCCTTTTAATGCTTGCCGCAAGCCTCTTGTTTTCTCCGCAGGTGCGCGCAGAAAATATATTGGAACTGGATCAGGCATATCAACGTGTCTTGAACCAGAACCCGCAGGTGCAGGCTTACCGCGCACGGATTATGGCGGCAGAAGGTAATCGTCTTCAGGAGTCATTGATGCCTAATCCGCAGGCCGTTTTTGAAGCGGAAAATTTTGGCGGTGACAGCCCGCGCAATGGTCTTGATGCAACGGAATACACATTGGGTATTGAGCAGCAGATTGAAATTGCAGGAAAGCGCTCAAAGCGTGATCAGGTTGCGACCATAGAAAAGCAGCAGGTGAGTCAAGAGGCACTTGCCGATATTCAGGCTACGCTGGCCCAAACAAAGGCGGCCTATATGCGCGTTGCCATTGCGCAGGAACGCCTTGCTCTTGCCGGCCAGCGGAAAGCACTGGCTGATAAGACTCATACCACTGTGAAGAGGCATATTAGCGCGGCCAAGGCTGCTGATATTCAGCACACTAAAGCCGATTTAGAAGTGTCTGCAGCAGACGTGGAGCAACACAAGGCGCAAAACGAGCTGGAACTAGCCAAGATGCGGCTGGCCAATCTCATGGGGCTTCCGATGCTAGAGCACTCCCTGACGGCCGATTTAAAATCTTTGCCTGATGTGCCAGAGCGTGAATCCGTCATGCAGGCGTTGGAACGCACCCCGATGAGTGTGATGAGTCAATTATCGGTGATGCGTGAAACATCAGCCCTTGCTTTGGCGCACGCTAACGGTGTGTCCGATCCAACATTGGGGCTGGGCGTGCGGCGTTTTAATGAGGATGATGGCACGGCTTTTCTGGCCAGTGTGTCCATTCCCCTCAATATTTTTGACCGTAATCAGGGGCGCGTCGCAGAGGCCAAAGCCAATCTACTGGCGGCGGAGGCTGATAAAAAAGCCCTGCGTTTGAGCCTGACAAAGCAGGCCATGGAGTTGTGGCAAAGACTGGCGAGTACCAAGGAAGAAGTTCTGGCCTATCAGGGGCAGCTTTTACCATCGGCGCAAAAAGCGTATAGCCAAGCGAAAGACGGGTTTGCCCGGGGAGCGTTTAGTTTTCTTGATCTGTTGGATGCACAGCGCACACTGTTTGATGTACAGGAGAAGTATCTTGCAGCCCTTGCATCCTTCCACGAAACCAAAGCGCAGTTAGACATGTTGACGGGCGCATACGCGCAAGTAGTCGCTACCGCCTTTAATCGCAATACAGACAAAAAGGAATAAGTTATGAAAAAGTTATTTTTTACAGCCTTGTTTGCCGCCACCTTAATGGTTTACCCGCTGCACAGTACATGGGCAGAAGAAGATGCACATGATCACGGTCAGCAAGGCGACAGAAATCTGCATGGTAAAGATGAAGGTGATGAACACGGTCATGAAGACCATGATGAACATGAAGAAGGCAAGACAGAAATTGGCCCTGAGCATGCTGCAAAAGCCGGGATAAAGCTGTCTGTGGCACGGGCAGGAACCATCGCCAAGGAAGTGGTATTGAATGGCCAGATTACTTTAAACCGTGATACGACGGCCAATGTACGGGCAAGGTTTCCCGGTATTGTTCGCAACGTGCCTGTGAAATTGGGTCAGATCGTGAAAAAAGGTGATGTTTTGGCGCGTCTGGAAAGCAATGAAAGCCTGCGTGATTACAACATCACGGCGCCGGTATCCGGCGTAATTTTGGAACGAAATACCAATGTTGGGGATGTAACGAATGATGAAACACTGTTTGTGATTGCCAACCTGTCCAATGTTTTGGGCCAAGTTTCACATTTTTCCAAAGGATACTGATTTAATCCGTGAGGGTCAGCCTGTGCGGGTGCATACGGTGGATCATAATAAGGAAACGAACAGCACAATAAAGCTGTTTCTTCCGACGGCGGATGCTTTAAGCCAGACCCATGTTGCGATTGTAGAGCTGGATAATGAAGAAGGTCACTGGCGTCCGGGCTTAACTGTGGATGGGCATGTTGAAATTTCACAAGATCAGGCATCTCAGGCATCTATTGTTGTTCCCAAAACAGCTGTGCAAACCATGGAAGATCAGAAAGTCGTGTTTGTTGCCAATGGTAATGAATATGAAATGCGCCCCGTTAAGACAGGCAGAAGCGGTGATAGAACAGTGGAAGTTCTAAGGGGGTTGGGCGTCGGTGAGCAGTATGTAAGCGAAGGCAGCTTTATCATTAAAGCCGACATTACGAAGTCCGGCGCTGGTCACGATCATTAAAGGATAAAACTATGTTAGAAAATATCATTCACGCTTCTATACGCCATCGCTGGTTGGTTCTCATGTCAGTGTTGGGCTTATGCATTTTGGGCGCTTATAATTTCAAAAAGCTTTCTATTGATGCTGTGCCGGATATTACCAACGTACAGGTGCAGATCAATACAGAGGCGCGTGGTTACTCCCCGCTGGAAGTGGAGCAACGCATTACATTCCCGATTGAAACAACCTTGGCAGGTCTTCCGAAATTAGATTATACACGCTCCATATCCCGTTACGGCCTCTCACAAATTACCGTTATTTTTGAAGATGGTACGGATATTTATTTTGCCCGCCAGCTTTTGGCCGAACGTCTGCAAACCATTGCGTCTGAAATTCCCGACGGGTTGGAACCGATGATGGGACCCATTGCCACAGGGCTTGGTGAGATTTTTACCTATACGGTTGAAGCCCTGCCAGAAGCAATCAAAGAGGATGGCACTGCTTACACGCCTATGGATTTGCTGACCTTACAGGATTGGGTCATTGTGCCGCAGCTTCGCAATCTTAAAGGCGTGGTAGAAGTAAATACGATTGGAGGGTATAAACAGCAATATCACGTCTTGCCATATCCCGATAAATTGCTGGCCTACGATCTAACGGTTCATGATGTCATTGAGGCGCTGGAAGCCAATAACGCCAATGTAGGCGCAGGTTATATTGAACGTAATGGTGAACAATATCTTGTGCGTATACCGGGGCAGGTTACAGATGTTGCCGATATTCAATCTATTATTTTGGCCAAGCGCGATGAAATTACTATTCGTATTCGTGATGTTGCTGATGTGGAATTAGGGTCACCATTAAGAACTGGCGCAGCAACGCAAAACGGCAAAGAGATTGTTCTTGGTACAGTCATGATGCTCATGGGGGAAAACAGCCGCGATGTAGCCCAAAGAGCATCTGCAAAGTTGGAAATAGTGAATGACAGTTTACCGGAAGGTGTTATTGCCAAATCTGTTTATGACCGCACGGCGCTGGTTGACCGCACGATCAAGACAGTTGAGAAAAATTTGGCAGAAGGGGCACTGCTCGTCATTGTTGTCCTGTTTTTGCTTCTTGGTAATTTTCGCGCGGCTCTTATCACTGCTGCAGTCATTCCAATCGCTATGCTCATGACAATTACAGGCATGGTGGAAAACAAGGTCTCCGGCAATTTGATGAGCCTTGGGGCATTGGATTTTGGTCTGATCGTAGATGGAGCCGTGATTATCATTGAAAACTGTTTGCGGCGTTTTGGCATGGCACAGCATGAAAAAGGCCGTTTACTTACAAAGGATGAACGGTTCTCACTGGCGGCTATTGCCACTGCGGAAGTCATTAAGCCCAGTATCTTTGGTATCTTGATCATTACCATCGTTTATATTCCGATTTTTGCGCTGACCGGCGTGGAAGGAAAGATGTTCCACCCAATGGCTTTTACGGTTGTTGCTGCCTTGTTGTCTGCGTTGGTTTTATCTTTGACCTTTGTGCCGGCTGCTGTCGCCATTTTCGTCAAAGGCAAGATAGAAGAAAAAGACAGTCTTGTGATTCGTGAAGCAAAAAAAGGTTACGAGCCGCTTTTGAAATGGTCATTACGTCATCCTTTCCCGGTGGTGTCTGTGGCGATTGTGTTGGTGGTATTGAGCTTGTTTACAGCTTCACGCATGGGCGCAGAATTTATTCCAAGCCTTGATGAAGGCGATATTGCCCTTCATGCCATGCGCATTCCCGGTACAAGCCTGTCACAATCCGTGGCCATGCAGGACGCGGTGGAAGAGCGCATATTGGAATTTCCGCAAGTACGTGAAGTATTCAGTAAAATCGGGACGCCGGAAGTGGCTACTGATCCCATGCCGCCCAATGTAGCTGATACGTTCGTGATGCTGAAAGAGCGTAAGGAATGGCCTGATCCGTCCAAACCCAAAGTACAACTTGTGAAAGAAATGGAAGAAGCATTATTTGAAATCCCGGGTAATAACTATGAATTTACCCAGCCTATTCAAATGCGCTTTAATGAACTTATTTCCGGCGTTCGTAGTGATTTGGCCGTCAAGATATATGGGGATGATCTGGATCAACTTTTACAGTCTGCAGAAGATATTGAGGCCATCGTAAATGCTGTTCCCGGCGCAGCCGATGTGCGTACAGAACAAACATCCGGCCTGCCTGTCTTGAGCATTATTCCTGACCGCCGAAAACTTGATTTATACGGTTTGAATGTGGCCGATGTGCAGGACATCGTTGAAACAACCATGGGCGGACGTGAAGCCGGACAGGTGTTTGAGGGGGACCGCCGCTTTGATTTGATTGTACGCCTACCGGAAAACCTGCGTGAGGATATATCTACATTGGAAAGTCTGCCTATTCCATTGGAACTAGCCAAACAGGAAGGAACAGACGAAACACCGGACTATGTGCCATTACGCGAAGTGGCTGATATAGATATTGCCTATGGCTATGCGCAAATCAGCCGCGAAAACGGCAAGCGCCGTATCTTTGTGACAGCCAATGTGCGGGGGCGTGATTTGGCCAGTTTTGTTGAGGATGTGCAAAAGGCTGTGCGTGAACAAGCCAATCTGCCTGCTGGATATTGGGTAGATTATGGTGGTACGTTTGAGCAGCTTATTTCAGCCAAGAAACGTCTTATGATCGTTGTGCCGATTGCCTTGTTGCTAATTTTTGGTTTGCTTTTCATGGCGTTTAATTCTGCACGAGCGGCCTTATTAGTCTTTTCTGGTGTGCCTTTGGCTTTAACGGGCGGGATTGCCGCATTGGCTTTACGTGATATTCCCTTATCTATATCGGCGGGGGTTGGCTTTATTGCTCTTTCGGGCGTTGCGGTTTTAAACGGTGTTGTGATGCTGTCATTCATCCGTGACCTTCAAGAAAAAGGTATGGAATTGGATGAAGCTATTATAAAGGGGGCTATGACACGCTTAAGGCCCGTTCTTATGACGGCTTTGGTGGCTTCACTCGGTTTTGTCCCAATGGCCTTTAACATTGGCGCAGGATCAGAAGTGCAAAGACCTCTCGCAACCGTTGTGATTGGGGGAATTATATCTTCCACCGTACTGACTTTACTGGTATTACCCGCTTTATATAAATGGTTTCCGAGCCGTATTGGGCTTCACCGTAAGTCAAAAATAAAACTCGATTAACTTTGTAAGGGGCAAAACTGAAATGGGACATAACCACCATCATGGTGATCCATCAGAAATAGGCGAAAAACGCTTATGGTGGGCAGTAGGGGCAAACATGCTCCTAACCTTCGCTCAAATTATTGGTGGGATAATATCAGGCAGCTTGTCTTTAGTGGCGGACGCGCTTCATAATTTTAGTGATGCGGCATCACTATTGATTGCACTGGTTGCTATTCGTATCGGGCGTAAGCCGCCAGACCAATTTAAAACATTCGGATATAAACGTGCTGAAACTATTGCGGCCTTAATAAACCTTGTCGCTCTTGTTATGATTGGAGTGTATCTTTGTTATGAAGCAGTTTCGCGTTTTATCACGCCAGAACCTATCGCGGGCTGGGTGGTTGTGATGATCGCCGCTATTGCTTTGATTGTTGATGTTTTCACAGCATTGCTGACCTATAGCCAATCTAAAACAAGTATGAATATCAAGGCGGCATTTTTGCACAATGTCACAGACGCTTTAGCCTCTGTTGGCGTCATAGTCGCAGGAACGCTTATTATATTATACGGATGGGTATGGACCGATGCGGCAATGACATTGCTTATAGCCGGATATGTTCTTTATCAGGGCTTTACGGCGTTACCAAAAGTGATTCATTTGCTGATGGATGGAACACCAGAGCATATAGATATAAAAAAAGTTATTGAGGCGCTTGAGGAGCAAGAGGGTGTCCAAAATGCGCATCACGTTCATATCTGGCAGCTGGACGAACAACGCAATGCTCTAGAAGCTCATATAGTCATTTCTGAGGGGGCCGATATGGATGTAATCAAAGTAGAGCTTAAATCAATGCTACATGATAAATTTCATATAGATCATTCAACTTTAGAATTTGAAAATAGAGCTTGTTGCCGCATTGATGATAAGAATACCATAGCGAGAGAAAATTAGCCTGTATCAATTAACTATTTGAATTTATTTAATTATAAGGCGTATGGAGGGAAGCGTGCACAGGCGCGTGCGTTTTAAGCGCAAATTTGGTATGATGGAAATAGGGGAAATTATTAGCAGGTGAGAGGATGCCAAGATATATATTTATACTGATTTTTGCCGGCGTGGCAGTCTTATTGGGATATCCAACATTTAAAAGAGTTTTCATGCCGCCGACGGATCCGGCGCATCTGGAGAAAGTGCCCCACGATTTTCGCTATGAAAAAATATATGATCAGGAACATTTGGAAGCCGCATTGGAGAGCATCATTAAAAAAGGGATGAGCAAGGAAGAAGTTGATTCAATTTTTATTGATGCAGCGGGCGGCTATTCGCAGTCTATTCAAGAAGGCAAAGAACTATATTATAAATATACCAAAACTGTGAAAGTTTTTTGTGGCGTGGTGCAGAATGAAAATTCGCAATGGAAATTTGCCGTTCAGTATGATGAAGACAATAAGATTATTCCGTTCGAAAGTAAAACTAATCAGAACGTTCTCTATGATGCCCTTTGGCCGTGTTTTTAAGAAGAAAGATTATTATGAACCAGACAACACAGCCAAAAGAAGTCCCGGTCAATGAAACTGGCTCTTTGCCAAAGAGCGAAGGGGTCATGCTGGTTTATGACGGAGAATGTCCGCTGTGTTCATCTGCTGCGAAGGCATCGCGGATTAAAGAGAAATTCGGCGCTTTGACCTTAATAGACGCGCGCAAGCCAGGTGAATATCAATGGCTGATTGATGAAATTACGCGCCGCGGCTATGATCTTGATGAAGGCATGGTAATCTATGCCAATGAATATTTTTACCATGGGGAAGAGGCATTGATCTTTCTGGCGCGGCATGGCAGCAATAAAAACCCGTTTTCGCTGTTTTGCAAAATTCTGTTTTCCAGCAAATTTATGGCAGCCATCAGTTATCCTTGGATGCGGCGTACACGCAACCATCTGTTGCGGTCCAAATCCGTTGAGCAGATTAACAATCTGAAAGATAAATAATTTTTCTTAAGAGGGCGTCTTTTTAAAAAGCTTTGGTTACGCCGTTGGAAATGGCTGCTTCGGCTTTATCCTTTGACATGATGCAGCAGATTGTCGTGCTGCATTTAGGACAGTCGCCCTTAGCCATAAAGCCGCCTTTTTTAGTCTGGTGAATAGCAGGATTTTTTAGCTCAACCCCTTTTTCTTTACATTTGACGCAGTAACCTGAAATCATTTTTGAACCTCCGAGTTGGTGTTTTATTATTATTTTACCTGATCTATTATATCGGTAGATGGGCATTTCCCCCAATCATAATATGTTTATTTTTATAAAAGTTGTTTTTATATTTAAATATCAATGGGTTATGATGAGTGAGCCGGTGGTGTTGCCGAAAGTAGTGTTTTTTCATAACAAAAACGTGATTTATTTTCTCAGGTTTGAATGAATCTCTGCTTATTTCCCGATTACGTTGAGTTAAAACGACGGACAGGACGGCGGCGGTAAGGATAAGCATAGGATAAAAGCAGATTTTGGTTGGATTTTATATTCATAATCTGTAAAGTCTGTTTATCCATAAGTATAAAAACAGGGTTTTGCCAAATGAAATCTAAACGCGTTCCGGACCGTGTCCATGTTGTGCGTCCGCCAGAAAATGACGGCCATGTCGTTCCTCAAGACGGTCGTTCAGTTGAAATCGTCCGCATGCTTGCGAAAATCAGTGATAAACTAAAGCGCAGCGAAGCTGAACGCTATGAGCTTTTGAACGAGTTGCGCGAATATCGCAAAGGTCTGAAAGATCTGGAAGAGAAGTCCGAAACTACTGAAAAAGCGTATTTGGCGCTCGATAACAAATTATCCACTAAAGGGTCCATCGACACCGAAAGCCTGCAACGTCAGGCCCGTTTTGAAAAATCCCTGAAAATCACCGAAGAAAAAATGATCAAGGCTGTCGCAGGACAGGCATTGATGGATAAACGTCTGAAAGACACCGAAGACCGGCAGACAGTTATTGACCAGCGTTTGGATGAATCTCTCGCCGAGCAGACACGCCTGAACCGCCAGCTGGAATTACAGGCGCAGGATAAAACCCGTATTTTACGCAAGATTGAACGGCTCGAAGAAATTGTCACCGATACCCAAGCGGCAATGAAATCAAAAGCCATGGTATTACTGACCGATCAAAATGCCAAAGCACAGTCACAGAGTCTGTCTGCCCCCATATGGGCCAAAGAAGGTGTAAAAGCGGAAACATCTGCGCAGGCCCGAGAAGACACAAACGACGTCGAAGCAGCCGAAACGTCTTCAGAACAGCCGCTTTCAACAACCACCAAAATTATTGGCACGACTGCCTTGTTAGTCGTTGCGTTATTTGCAGGCTGGTATATTAACCAGCTTCAACGCCCGGAACTGCCCCAACTGTCGGTTACAGAAAATGGCGCTGTCGAAACAACGACCCAGAGTGAGGTCACCCAACCTGCGACGGAACCATCCCCGCGTGACAATATAGCCACAGACCAGACAGCGCAGGTCAGTCAGGGACAGACAACACAAGCGGCACTTTCACCTGATGAAACTCCGGATAACGTGCTGGATTACAGTGATGAGCAATTAATGGAAGCGTTGAATAACGATGCGGAAGGTCTTGCGGCACAACTGAATGGGATTGAACCGGGCGCAGTTAATGCACAGACAGAAATAGCCCAGACCGCTACGGCGGGCACTGAAACTGTTTCATTAGAGGATGCGCAAATTACTGCACCCATGGAAAACTTTGAGGCGATTGCCTTTCAACAGGATCCACAAATTCAAAAAGTCGTCGATGCGGAACGCAGCAACGCCCCGTTACTAAGCCGCATGCAGCCGGATAGTAAACTGCCGGCGTCGGTCAAACAGATAGAAGCACAGGCTTTTCAAGGGAACGGGGAAGCGCAACATGATCTGGCAGCGATTTATACAGCAGGCCATGCTGGCGTTGACCAGAATTTTGAAAAGGCAGCATTCTGGTTCCGTGAAGCCTCTGAAAATAATATTGCCAATGCGCGTTATAATCTGGGCGTGCTTTATCATCAGGGATTAGGGCGTGAGCGTAATCTGGACCGCGCCCTTTATTGGTATCGTGAAGCTGCGAGATTAAATCATGCCGAAGCGCAGTACAATCTTGGCATTGCCCATATTGAAGGCATCGGTACGGAGTATAATCCACGTCTGGCCGCCGCGTTTTTTGAAAAAGCCGCCAATAACGGAATCATGGAAGCCGCGTATAATCTTGGTCTGATTTACGAGAACGGCTTGCTGGGCGAAGCCAACACCAATGAAGCATTGATGTGGTATAAAATAGCCGCCGATCAGGGGAGTCAGGATGCGAAGTTGGCGATGGAACAACTGGCGACAAACTTGCAAATTGATATGCAGGATATCGATAAGCTGGTAGAGCGTATGCAGCAGATCAATGAATCTGTGAAAGGCCGTCGGGCAGGCCCCGTTGCCGCCCAAGAACAAGCGAGCCCTACTTCTGTGGAACAGCGCCGCGCGATGATTGCGCAGGTGCAGGAGTATTTAATGCTGAGTGAGCTTTATGACGGCCCTGCGGATGGCATAATAGGCCCGCAGACAGAGGAGGCGATCCGTGAGTATCAGAATACGAATGGTCTGGAAGCCACAGGTAAGGTCTCAGAATCTCTACTGGGTCACATGGTTGACAGCGCGGTCGCGAAAATCAACGCTAGCCAGTAGCTATCTTCTTTAAGTTAAAAGGCAGGGCTGCACCCACCATTCCCGATGTTTATGGGCAAGATCATGCGCAGCTTTTTGCGCATTTTCAGGCGTCTCAAATAAACCGAAACATGCAGAGCCGCTGCCGCTCATGCGCGCAAGCAGGCAGGCGGGTGCCTCGGATAAAGATTGCAGAACGCTGGCAATGACGGGGGTATGTTCCAGGGCGGCGGCGGTGAGATCATTATGTTTGTTTTCAATAAATGTAATAAGATCATCCGCACTTTCAAAGGCAACGGGAGGTGAAATAGGCGCTGAAAATTTTTGATTATATTTTTTGAAAATCGCGGCAGTATCATTTTTTTGTGCAGGATAAACAAGGACGGCCGCAAGGGGAGCGGGGTTGGCAAGCGGTGTAAGAATTTCGCCGCGCCCTTCGGCAAAACACAACTGACCCAGATAGCAGGCAGGAACGTCCGAGCCCAAATCGGTCAAGATTGATTTCAACCTGTCAGCTGGTAGGTCCGTTTTCCAGAACTTAAGCAACGCTTGAACCGTGGCTGCCGCATCGGACGAACCACCACCTAATCCAGCGCCGAAAGGAATATTTTTTGTTAGGTGAATAGCAATGTCAGGGTTTTTATTTAATGCCTGTGATAGCGCTATGACGGCTTTGGTCACCAGATTATCTTCATCTGCCGGAATGGCGTACGCCCCGCCGATTGTCAGGCTGTAACGGTCGGCAGGACTTACGGTGACTTCATCGCCGATATCGGCAAAGATTTTTAAAGATTGTAGTGCGTGATAATTATCTGTTGTTCTGCCTGTAATGTGTAAAAACAGATTAATTTTCGCCGGAGCGGTAAGGGTAAGGGAAACGGGCATTTACTGAGATATGGTTGTCGACTCAGTCTCTATGCGCAGATCAGTATTCAAAGCAGTCGTAGACTTTTTACTGTTTTTTTCTTCCTCAAGACCATGGGCAAGTTTTTGTTCAATTTCTGCTTTTAATTCCGCTTCGTTTTCTTCGCTGTAGTTTGCTGCGCGTCGCCATTGGAAGCGGGCTTCAAGCTTGCGCCCACTATGCCAATAAGCATCCCCCAGATGATCGTTTACCGTGGCATCATACGGCAATAATTCTACGGCATGTTCAAGATATTGTGCCGCCTCTTCATATTGACCCATTTTGTAATACACCCAGCCAAGGGAATCGGCGATATAACCATCGCTGGGTTCAATGCGGGCGGCTTTTTCAATCATCTCCAGGGCGGTATTAAGGTTTTTGTTTTGGTCTGCCCAGCTATAGCCCAGATAATTTAGCAAAAAGGGATGGTTGGGACGAAATTCCAAAGCTGCCTTCAGATCTTTTTCCGAGGCGTCATATTTTCCCACACGTTCATATGCCATGCCACGTGAATACAAGACATACCAGTATTTTTCAGGGACAGTTGCTTCACCCCATCCTTTTAAAACCTTGTTATAGACATCGATGGCATCTTTATAGTTTTCATCATAACGGTAGATGTCGCCAATCTGGATAAGAGAGTCCAGATCATTTTGCGTTTTGTAAAGCTGGTCAAGAATTTTGACAGCTTTATCTTTTTTGTCCTGCTGGGCATAAAGTTCGGCAATTTGTCTTTGGGCATCCAGATAGAACGGGCTTTCTTTTTGAACAAATTCGAGTTCGTCAATGGCCTGACCATATTGTTCAAAACGGGCGAGGGAGGCGCCAATTACCATACGGCCTTTATCAAGATTGCGATTAAGATACAGCGCCATGCGGCTGAAAAGAATGGCGCTATCATAACTTTGTTCGCGCAAAAGAATTTCTGCCATGTTCAGATATACAAGCGCAGCGCCGTCTTTGGGGCTTTTGATTTTATGAACATCAATCAGATCGGCGATGGATTCATTTTTTGATAAACGTTCAATTTTAAGGTCCATTTCAGGGCTGCCATAGCTTTTTTCCTGCAGGGCTTTATAGATGGCTAGCGCCTGCTCTTCCTCTCCCAGTTTTGCAAATATATCACCCATTTTTTCAAGGTCCCGGATATCCATTTCCCCCACATCAAAAGCTTCTAGGGCATACGGAACGGCTTCATATCCTCTATTCAGGTAATCGGCGGCCAACATCGCGTGATAAGCATAAAAAGCATGCTGGTCCAAATCATTGATTGTAAGGGCGCCAGTGGCTGTATTGGCCCATAAATTTAAAACCGGCACAATAAAGGCTGCAACGCTTTGCTTGTTCACGTTATCCAGAATTTCAATTGCTTCAAGATAGTTTTCCTGGTTGAACGCGTCGATGGAAGCAAAAAGAATGGCAAGCAGATCATCCTCGCTGTCTTCCTGTTTTAAAATTTCATGCGCCAGATCGATGGCCCGGTTGATTTCCCCCGCACCCATGGCCAAAACCATGGCATGTTTTTGCAAAATAGGATCATCAGGTTCTTTTTTTAAGACGCGGCTAATATAATCACTTGCGGTTTGCCAATCTTTTCTGTTCTGGGCGAATTGCCCTGCCAGATAATTACCAGTGTGGTTCTGGCGGTAATAATCCGGATTTGCATTAATGACCGAAATAAGAGATTGCGGAGAGGTGACGACGGTATCGGCCGCCGGATGGAAATAGCGGGGCACAATCCATTCAGCAGCGCCATATCCGGCAAAAAGCCCAAGTACACAGACGACAGCTAAGATTTTATTGGTTTTCAAAAGCGCTCTCCTTACAAATATCTCACATGTTACCGTAGTTCGGCCCGCCGCCGCCTTGCGGTACTGTCCAGACAATGTTCTGTGACGGGTCTTTGATATCACATGTTTTGCAATGGACGCAATTTTGCGCATTAATCTGGAATTTCTTTTGGCCTTGTTCTTCTATGACTTCATAGACGGCGGCAGGGCAATAACGCTGCGCCGGTTCGGCATATTCGGGTAAATTGACATCAATCGGGATGGAAGGGTCTTTCAGTTTTAAATGGCTTGGCTGGTCTTCGGCATGATTGGTATTGGAAAGCTGCACACTGGTCAGGCGATCAAATGTCAGAATGCCATCCGGTTTTGGATACTCAATCTTACGGGCTTTATCGGCTTTCTTTAACTGAGCGTAATCAGCATGATTTTTCAATGTATAAGGCAGCCTCCAGCCGCCGAGCGTCTGGAAGGCTGCATGGGCAAGTCCGGCCCAGAGGCCCCAGATAAAACCGGGGCGGATATTCCGTACTTTATATAATTCCTTATAGAGCCAGGAAGCTTCAAAATTGGTTGTGTAGCGTTCGCATTCCCATCCGTATTCTGGGGTTTCACTTAGGTGAAGGCAGGTAAAAACGGCCTCCGCCGCCAACATGCCTGATTTAATGGCGGTATGATTCCCTTTAATTTTAGGGACGTTTAAAAAGCCTGCGCTGTCTCCCGTCAACACGCCGCCGGGGAAAGTCAGCTTCGGCAACGATTGGATTCCTCCCTCAACGAGGGCTTTTGCGCCATAGGCCACACGGCGCCCATCTTCCAGTAGCTTGCTGATATCAGGATGCGTTTTAAAACGCTGCATTTCCTCAAAAGGCGAGAGATAGGGATTTTGATAATCCAGACCAACAACCAGGCCGAGAGAAACCATATTACCTTTCATATGATATATCCAGGAGCCTCCATAGGTTTTGCTATCCATCGGCCATCCTACAGTATGAACGGTTGCGCCTTCTTTGTGTCGTTCGGGTTTTACCTCCCATATTTCTTTTACGCCAAGGCCGTAGGTCTGGGGGTCGGCGTCTTTACGTAAGTCATATTTACGGATGAGCTCTTTTGTCAGTGAGCCGTGGCACCCTTCGGCAAAAATCGTCTGACGGGCATGCAATTCGACCCCGGCTTCAAACATGGGAGTGCGTTCCCCTTCCTTATTAATGCCCATATCACCGGTCGCAACGCCGATGACGCAACCGGCCTTATCATAGAGAACTTCGGCAGCGGCAAATCCGGCGAAAATTTCAACGCCGAGCTGTTCTGCCTGTCCGGCAAGCCAGCGACCAAGTTCGCCGAGGCTTATAATATAGTTTCCATCGTTGTTCATTTGCGGCGGAGTTGGTAAACGATACGAACCGTTTTTAGTCAGAAACATGAAGGTATCACTGCTGACAGGGCAATTCATAGGAGCCCCTTTGTCTTTCCAGTCAGGTATCAGTTCATTAAGTGAACGAGGTTCAAAGGCGGCACCGGAGAGCAGATGAGCGCCCACTTCAGAGCCTTTTTCAAGCACACAGACGGAGACTTCCTTATTGGTTTCCTTTGCAAGTTGTTTCAGGCGGATGGCCGCAGAGAGACCGGCAGGCCCTGCTCCTATGATAACAACATCATATTCCATGGCTTCACGGTCTGATCTAACGGGATCCGGCATAATAATTACTCTATCCTTTATTGTTTAACGGATTATTACTGCATTAATTCTGGGTTTTTATTCGCTGACAAGGTATAAACGGTTTCATACCCAATGAGTTCACTAG
The DNA here is from genome assembly GCA_965216405.1 of uncultured Micavibrio sp. Taxonomy (GTDB): domain Bacteria; phylum Pseudomonadota; class Alphaproteobacteria; order Micavibrionales; family Micavibrionaceae. The sequence continues at coordinate 1,719,068 of OZ244161.1, forward strand.
AATACTATGATTTGCAGATAAATGTCACACACTAACAATGAAAAAGCATTTTTGATCGAAGCGTTGCAGTGGCATCTTGAGCATGGCGCGGATGATGCCATATTAAATGAGCCTCTGGACCGCACGGTGCCACCGCCTATGCCGAAGGCTGCGGATCTATCGACGCCGCCAGAAGCCAGGCCAGCGGTGACAGCGCAAAAATCAAATGTTCTGGGTTTTCAGGAAGGATTGCCGCCGGTATCAAATCCTGCAGGAGAGGTTATGGGGGCTGCCCAATCCATCGTGCAGGCTAAAAAGCTGGCGGCGGAAAGTGCTTCGTTAGAGGAATTAAGCGCGTCGATTGCTGCCTTTGATGGGCTATCGGTTAAAAAAACAGCCAGTAACATGGTTTTTTGTGATGGGAACCCTCAATCAAAAATTATGTTAATCGGAGAGGCGCCAGGGGCGGATGAAGATATACAAGGCAAACCGTTTGTCGGCGCCAGCGGCCAGTTATTGGACCGTATCCTTGCCTGTATTGATCTGGCTCGCACGGCCGCAGAGGCGGAGAAAGCCATTTACATTTCCAATATTTTAAACTGGCGCCCTCCCGGTAATAGAACGCCGACACAAGCAGAAATTGATATTTCCCTTCCCTTTATCGAACGGCATATAGCATTGATCCAACCCAAAATGATTATTTTATGCGGTGGCGTAGCGGCCAAAGGTCTTTTAAGGCGCAGCGAAAGTATTTCTAAATTGCGCGGCACCTTCCATGATTATCAGATTCCGGCAGAGCTAGGCGGGAATGGAGGTCCTATTCCGGCTGTTGCGACCTATCACCCAGCCTATCTTTTACGCACACCATCCCAGAAAAAAGCGGTTTGGGCCGATATGCTGATGATTCAGGAGCGGTACCGGCAAAATTTGTCATAACTCTCTCTTTGTTCCGATAGACAAATTATCATTAATCGGCTATGACAGTCTCATTATGAAACATCTTTCGGTCTGTATCAGGAGCCTGCTGCTTGGGGGGCTTGTTCTTTGTGTTCCCATTGCCGGAACATTGCAGGCGCAGGCCGAGGTGCCCTTACCAGTCCCTAAACCGGCAAGGCAGGGGGAAATGCCTGTAGCGGAAGCCATTCCTGAAAACTTACCTGTGCCTGCTATGAAACCGAGCCCAGAAGAAATGCAGGCCCCTTATGAAATTGCGACGGCTACGAAACAGGATTTGGTGCTGTCCCGACAGGCCCGGGCCTATTCAGCAAAAAGTTTTCTGTCTGACAGGCAAGCGCGCTTGGCGCAGGAAATTTTTGATTTGCAAAGCCGTGGAGAAATTCTTGAAGCCAATAAACGTATCGCCGGGCTTAATAGTGACGTGCTGATGGGTCACATTTTGGCCGAGCGGTATTTAAATGTTGAAGGATATGCGCCGTCTTTTGCAGAATTAGGCGACTGGATGGAGCAATATAGCGATCACCCGCAGGCTACAAAAATTTATCAGTTAGCATTAAAACAAAACCCGATCCGTACACGTTTGCGCAAACCTGCGACAGGGGAAATGATTTCCGGCAATTTATTGGCGGCCGGGAAAGGTGGAATGACATATCGCAGCCAGAAGCGCCGTGCGAGTATGGAACAGGCAAGGGTGCAAAAATTACAGCGGGATGTCCGGCGTCATGTTGAAAAATATGAACCGACTTTGGCCTTGAATATTGTTTCCAATGATTACGCGCTGCAGTTTATGGATGATGCCGAAATTGATCAGCTTCATGCCATGATTGCGGCAGGATATTTATTTGCCGGTAAGCTGGAAGAAGCCCTGAGATTGTCTGATTCTGCTTTGCAGCGTTCCGGACAGACTGTCCCGCAAGCAGGGTGGGTGCGTGGTCTGGTCCAATGGCAACTTCAGGATTACATGGGCGCGGCGCAGGCCTTTGAAGTGGCCGCTACTTCCCCTTATTCAACAGGGTGGATGGTGTCGGCAGCTTCTTACTGGGCATCGCGCGCATATGCCCGTACGGGGAATAGGGCCCATGTCATTAAATGGCTGGATATCGCAGCTTCCTATCCGCGCACTTTTTATGGATTGATCGCTCTGCGGGCGCAGGGGAAAAACATTAATCTTAATTGGGAAATGCCAAGTTTAGACCGTGATCATGTAAAATTTATTGAAAGCACCAAAGCCGGGCGCCGTGCATCAGCGCTTATAAAAGCAGGGCGCCCTGATCTGGCGGAAGAGGAGCTCCAGTATTTATTGGTAGGGGATTCTTTTGCCAAACAGCAGGCGATGCTGGCCTACGCCCATGAAAATAATTTATCTGCCTTGTCTATGCGTCTTGCAAATTCCTATACGCGGCCGCAAGGCGGGCGTTATGATGCAGCTCTTTATCCTGTCCCCGCATGGGCACCTAAAACCGGATACCAGATAGACCGTGCGCTTATTCATGCGATTGCGCGGCAGGAATCAAAATTCCAATCCGCTGTTCAGAACCCGAGCGGTGCAACAGGTCTGATGCAGTTGATGCCGCGTACGGCAAGCTATGTGGCCGGGAATGATTTAGGCGCTACACAAGCAGATCTTGCACAGCCGGATATCAATCTGGAGTTGGGGCAGCGATACATTCAGGATTTGTTGAATAACACGAATGTGGGGCAGGACTTGCTGTCATTGGCAATTGCCTATAACGCAGGACCAGGTAATTTACGCAAATGGAAAGCCGAACGCGCGCATATTCAAGACCCGCTGTTGTTTATCGAAACTATCCCGTTTCATGAAACCCGCGCTTTTGTTGAACGTGTTTTATCAAATTACTGGATTTACCGAATTCGTCTTGACCAGCAAACACCCTCATTAGATGATGTGGCCAAGGGGCGGTGGGCACGCTATGTCTCGCAGGATCACGGCGCGGCGAGACTGGCGATGCATTAGCCATCCCTAAAAGATGCGAAGGTAAATTGTAAAGGTAAATTATATGAGCGGTGTCATCCAAAAACTTATTCGCCCCCATTTTCAGGAGATGGTGGGATATGTGTCAGCAGGCATGGAGTCCGGCAAGGATGAGACGCGGGTTTTCATGAACGCCAATGAAAATCATTTTGTTTTGCCTGCGTTGCAGGGGATGAGTTTTTATCCCGAACCCCAACCGCAAAAATTACTGGAATTAATGGCTAAGGCTTATGAAGTGAAGCCAACACAAATACTTGCGACGCGCGGGGCCGATGAGGCACTGGCATTGTTAACAAAAACATTTTGTGAACCGCATCAGGATGCCATTGTTATTCATGGCCCCACTTTTGGTATGTATGCAGTAAATGCCAATGCATCGCCTGCAAAAATTATCAATATCCCGTTGATAAAAGGGGAGAATGGTTTTGCCTTGGATAAGGCAGGCATGATTAAGGCTGCGCTGGATAAGGCTAATGCGGTCAAGATCGTTTATTTATGCTCTCCTAACAATCCAACAGGGGGAGCCTTTCCAAAAGAGGATTTAATCGAGATTATCGCGGCATTAAAAGATAGCGCGATTATTATTCTGGATGAGGCTTACGCCGAGTTTTCAGCGCAAGGCAGCCTTGTGGGAGAGCTTAAGAACTACCCGAACCTGATTATCCTGCGCACCCTGTCTAAAGCTTATTCGCTCGCTGGCGTTAGAATGGGGGCTTGTTTATGTCATGATGAGAACTTCATCACATTTTTGCAGCAAAAAATAATGGAAACCTATCCTCTGCCGCGCCCTGCAATAGAGGCGGCAATGATTGCATTGGCACCGGAAAATAAAAAACAAATACAGGAAAATATTCAAAAGGCTCTGGCGGAAACGAAGAAAATAAAAGCATATTTTGAAAGATCCCCCTTGGTGCAGACTGTCTATCCCACAGATGCGAATTTCATTCTTGTACAATTTGTTGAAGGGATAAGCGCGCCAATGGTAGCTGCTTATGCGGCCAAGCATGGATTTATCCTGCGGGATTTTTCCACCAAGGCAGAAACAGCGAACTGTTTGCGAATTTCACCGGCCTTGCCGGAGCAAAACGACAGACTCATGGAGGTGCTGGACAGGTATCCTATGAAAGCAGATCAATAAACTGATCTTTTAAAGCCGGGTTACCGATCGCCAAAACATTACTTTTTGATTGTGAGGTCAGGGCCTTTCCCTGCCAGTCCCCCATCCAGCCGCCGGCCCCTTCAATAATAGGGGGTAAGGCCGCGAGGTCATAGGCGTTTAAGCCTGTTTCAATGACAGCATCCAGGCCGCCATTGGCGACAAGACCGTAGGAATAAGAATCTCCGCCCCAAGAGAGAAAATCACATGCCTTTTCAATATCCTGCCATTGATCCAAAAAGGTTGGCGCGGTGCTGGCGATGCGGGTTTGAGCAAGATCAGGGCACGTACGGGTGGTAATAATCTGCTTGTTTAAAGTGGTCGGCAGGCCTTGGGCGCCAATCCATCGTTCTTTGGTAATGGGCTGGTCTATAATACCCAAAACAGGAATGCTATTTTTGCAAAGCGCTATCAGTGTGCCGAATATCGGCCTGCCGATCACAAAAGATTTTGTCCCGTCAATTGGGTCCAGTACCCATTCATATTGATTTTTGCTTTCTTTGTTACCGAATTCTTCCCCGATGATACCGTCTTCAGGGCGCTTTGTTTCAATAATTGCGCGTAATCGTTCTTCCACCGACCTGTCGGCAATGGTCACAGGGCTTTCATCGCCTTTATGGTCTACATCGACGGCCTGACGATAGTAAGGACGAATGATCTCTCCCGCTTCATCGGCCATGTAGTTGGCCAAATCAATAAAATCTTGCATAGTTTCAATCACTTTCGCATTATGCTTTTTATTAAAGCCGTCAGGCGGGAAAGCCCGAAGACGTCAGATTGTAATCTTAAGGTGAAACATGAAAACAGTAAACGACATCAGAAAAGAATTTTTAAGCTTCTTCGAATCCAACGAGCATACGCAGGTCGCGTCTTCGCCGCTGGTGCCGCAAAATGACCCAACCTTGATGTTTGCCAATTCAGGGATGGTGCAATTCAAGAATGTTTTCACCGGTGTAGAACACCGCGATTATAGCCGCGCCACCACCGCACAGAAATGCGTGCGGGCGGGAGGTAAGCATAATGACCTTGATAATGTAGGTTATACAGCCCGCCACCATACGTTTTTTGAAATGCTGGGTAATTTTTCTTTTGGTGATTATTTCAAGGAAGAAGCCATAACTTATGCGTGGGAACTGGTCTCCAAAAATTTTGAAATGCCTAAAGACAAATTGCTGGTCACGGTTCACTCCACCGATGAGGAGGCCGCCGGCCTTTGGAAAAAAATTGCAGGATTCTCTGATGACCGCATTATTCGTATCCCGACAGATGATAATTTCTGGCAGATGGGAGATACGGGCCCCTGCGGGCCATGTTCGGAAATTTTCTATGATCAGGGGGAGGCGCTTGAAGGGGGCCCACCGGGGTCGCCTGAAGAGGATGGCGATCGTTTCTTGGAATTCTGGAATCTTGTTTTCATGCAATATGAACAAGAGCCTGGTGATGACGGCCAGCCAATAAGGCGTCCTTTACCCAAACCATCCATTGATACCGGGCTGGGGCTGGAGCGTATGGCGGCCTTAATGCAGGGCAAAGTGACCAACTATGATATCGACTTGTTACGCTCTATCATCGAACATTCAGCGGATTTGACGGGAGTGAACCCGGATGGAGCGCAGGCCGCAAGTCATCGCGTTATTTCCGACCATTTGCGGTGTTCCGCATTTTTATTGGCGGATGGTGTTATGCCCTCCAATGAAGGGCGCGGCTATGTCCTGCGCCGTATCATGCGCCGCGGTATGCGCCATGCTCATTTGCTCGGTGCGAAAGAGCCATTGATGTATAAATTGCTTCCGACGTTGGTTGCCATGATGGGCGAAGCTTATCCTGAATTAAGACGGGCGGAATCACTTATTTCAGAAACACTGAAAAATGAAGAAACACGTTTTAAACAGACATTGGACCGTGGGTTGAAGATGCTGGATGAAGAAGCATCGAACGTGCATGATAATACATTGGCCGGCGATGTGGCTTTCAAACTTTATGATACATATGGTTTCCCTGTTGATTTAACTGCCGATGCCCTAAAAGCCAAAGGTATCGAAGTGGACATGGAAGGATTTGAATCCTGCATGGCAGAACAAAAGAAAGCAGCGCGGGCGGCCTGGTCCGGTTCCGGCGATGCGGGCACGGAAAAGCTTTGGTTTGAATTGCTGGAAACACATGAGCCGACAGAATTCCTCGGCTATAAGGCCGAAGAAGCCGAAGGAAAAATTTTAAGCCTGATTAAAGAAGGCAAAGTCGTCGACAGCCTGAAAAAAGGAGATGAGGGGATTATTCTTGTCAACCAGACACCTTTTTACGGGGAGTCCGGCGGTCAGGTGGGTGATACCGGTGAGGTGAAGTCAGAAACAGGCCAGGCACAGGTTACCGATGTAAAAAAACAACTGGGTAAATTATTTGCGCATTATGTGACAGTCATTGGGGGTGAAATACACAAAGACGATACGCTGGAAATGCTGGTGGATCATAAACGCCGCACAGCGATCCGCGCGAACCATTCTGCAACCCATTTGCTGCATGAGGCGTTGCGGCGCAGTCTTGGAGATCACGTGGCCCAAAAAGGATCGTTGCAGGATGCGGAGCGCACACGTTTTGATATTTCACAGCCCGTTGCCATTGATGCGGAAGCGTTGAAAAATATTGAAGCAGAAGTGAACGATGAAATCCGTGCTAACACCAAAGTCGTGACCCGTGTCATGCCATTGGAAGAAGCCCGTAATAGCGGCGCGATGGCGCTGTTCGGGGAGAAATATGATGATGAGGTGCGTGTTGTGTCGATGGGAACGGAAATTACAGGCCAGAACAAACCCTATTCCGTCGAACTTTGCGGGGGAACGCATGTGAACCGCACTGGAGATATAGGCCTCTTTAAAATTGTTGCTGAAAGTGCGGTATCGGCAGGGATACGCCGTATTGAGGCACTGACAGGGGCAAATGCGCTGCGGTATCTGGAAGAGCAGGAACAGGCTCTGGCGCAAACGGCGCAATTGTTAAAAGCCAGTCCGGCGGAAGTAAAAGACCGTGTTAAGGCCTTAAGTAATGAGAAGAAAAAGCTGGAGCAGGAAGTTGCCAATTTACGCAAGCAGCTGGCGACAGGGGGCAGCGCTACTTCAAATGATGATGTAAAGGAAATTAACGGGGTCAAATTTATTGGTAAAGTTTTGGAAGGATTTCCCGCAAAAGATCTAAAAGGAATGGCGGATGATCTGAAGAAAAAATTAGGTTCCGGTGTGGTAGCGTTAATCGCGACGGATGATGGCAAGGTCTCTATCGTTGTGGGTGTGACAAATGATTTGACCGATAAAATTAATGCGGTGGATCTGGTTAAGCTGGGTGCAGAGGCCCTTGGGGGAAAAGGCGGCGGCGGTCGTCCTGATATGGCTCAGGCCGGCGGATCCAATCCTGAAGCAGCGAATGATGCGGTTAGTGTTATTGAAGGGAAACTGGGTTAAGCGACTAACTGTAAGATATCTCTTTTGGCGGGGGCGCTGCAAAGGTCAGGTCTTCTCAGGTCTAAAAGCCCAAGGCGTACACAGTCAGCAGCATACCGTTTTTGACTACTGGTGTCATAGTTTTCAATCGCTTCCATTTCTGCTGCATTCGGCTCCCGGTGTTCAAGCATGGCCCGACGTCTGATTAATTGGGCTGATTCATAATTATCGCGGGTAAAATCTTCTGTTTTGACCATATCTTTATGCATGATTTGAATTTCAACAGGAACAGTTCCTGTGCCCTGAACTTTCACATCAAGGGTCAGGTGGATACCAACACGTCCCGTTGAAGAGGGTCTCCAGTAAAAATCTTCAAATTCCCTAAGGGCAATGTTGTTCGCCGGGTGAGAATCCAGCAGTTCTCCTTGACGATTGTTAAAGGTAGGATTTTGTCCCAAAAATAGCTTCCGCAAGGCAAGTATATCTTCAGGCTTTTCAATCAATATTCTAAAACGCCCAATATCCGGTACGCATTCAATATCACCTTGATGCTTGCTGATAGCTTTTGAGAAAATGCGTACCAGCTTTTTGTGCGGAGCTTCTGCCTGAACAGCAACGGATGATTTCAAACCAATTGATTTTGCAATTTTATTCGCATATGGGATGGCAATCTTAACAGCTTCCTCTGAACCATGCATAAGCGTTAACGCACGCTCAACTTCTTCCCCTCTCACCTTGACGCTCACGCCAAAAATGTTGGAAAGTCGTTTCGACAGCGATAATGCTTTATGTTTATAGCCCACGTTGCTTCCTACCCGGATAATAATAACGATCACTTTACTATTATCTTATTTAATAAAAATATATAAATTAAATCAAGAGTGAAATAAAGTTACGCAAAAGATAATACTATAATATTATGTAAATATCAAGTAGGGAATTGCCCCAAATTCGTCCCGACAATCTTTATATTGCCTCTTGCCCTATCTGTCCGCGGCGCTTATAACGCAACACAGAATTAAATATGAAAGAGGGACATTATGGCCACACAACAAACATTTTCCATCATAAAACCGGATGCAACACGTCGTAATTTGACAGGCGCGATCAATAAACGCTTTGAAGACAATGGTTTACGCATTGTCGCGCAAAAGCGTATCCATATGACACGCGAGCAGGCAGAGGGCTTTTACGCTGTACATAAAGAGCGCCCTTTTTTTGGAGAACTGGTTGATTTTATGATTTCCGAACCCGTTGTGGTACAGGTGCTTGAAGGGGAAGATGCCGTCTCCAAAAACCGTGAAATCATGGGCGCGACTAACCCGGAAGAAGCTGCGGAAGGGACTATTCGTAAGGATTTTGCCCTGAATATTGGTGAGAATTCCGTTCATGGTTCTGATTCAGATGAAAACGCGGCGATTGAAATTGCCTATTTCTTTAAACCGGAAGAAATTGTCGGGTAATTCTCACAATTTACAAATTGCTTTGGGGGATGAGAAAATATCCTTCTGTTTGATATTTTCCAAAAAAAAGGCTAGAGTCTAGCCATTCTGAAACGAGCGACCCGGGGGGCATACCATGGAAGTATGGATTTTGTACGGCGATGATATTGAATCAAACGCAGATTTGGCACATGAGGCGCGCCGTTTTCTGAAAGAAGGCGAACGCATGGAAGTGGATGTCAAAATCATTAAGCCTTCCGATTTTGATTTGCTTGTCACGCAAGATTCCCGCGATTCTATTTTGATTAAAGGCAAGGCTGTGCCCTTGCCGGATTTTGTCTTCCCGTATTTTAACCATCATGATCAGGGGTATTTTTCACTTGCGATTGTCCGCCAGCTAGAGCGCTTGGGTGTGCATGTCTTTAATGGTGCCGATGTCATTGAAACCGTGCGCGATAAATTACACACCCATCAGATCCTGGCAGAAAGTGGTATTCACACACCGGATACGATGCTGGCAAAATTCCCTGTTGATATGAAACTGGTTGAAGATAATATCGGTTTTCCGGTTGTCGTAAAGACCCTAAACGGGGCGCTGGGCATAGGGGTATTTCTGGTTGAAACGCAAGGGGCCTTCGCGGATTTGATGGAGTTGGTCGGGGAAACAAACCCAAACCTGCAATTGATCTTCCAGAAATTTGTTTCTGTTAGCAAGGGGCGTGATTTACGCCTCTTTATTGTTGATGGTCAGGTGATGGCAGCCATGGAGCGCCGTGCCCAGGACGGGGGCTTTAAGGCAAATTATAGTTCCGGCGGTACGGTCCATTTCTTTGAGCCCGATAAGGAAGCCGAAGAGATGGCATTAAAAACAGCCGAAGTTCTCAACATTGATATTGGCGGTATTGATTTACTGTTTAAGGAAGATGGCGGCTATACGATTTGTGAAGCTAATACCTTTCCCGGCTTTAAAGGGCTTGAAAAAGCTTCCGGCGTAAATGTCGCCGGCAAAATTCTGGAAGTGATGCAAGAACAGCTTGATAAAAAAGGCGGAGTTTCCCGTGCGGAAATTAAAAAGGGTGCCACGCATCAGGTGCCGATTACACGCCATTAAAGTTTCGACAATTTTATCAAATAACCGCTTGCCTTACAGGAGTGAGATCAGAGGTTTCTTTTTGTCACTAAAGAATCAATTCTGTTTGATTATAAAATTCAGGCATTAAAAGCGTTGGGGCGCAGGATCAATTTCCACAATACGACCACCGCGAATTTCTAGGACGGCTAATCCGCGTTCTACTAATCCATTGGATTTAAACCTGAAGATACCGTCAGTTCCGGAAAAGCCGTTAGGGTTTGTCAGATCGTTAAAGCTATAGGCTGGCTGCGTACTCCGCTCATATCCGCGCCGGGCCAGAATAGCTGCAAGAGCAGTGGCGTCATAGGCCAGTGTGGCAAGGCGCTCCGGCTTTCTGCCATATGTCTCAGTATATTTTCTTTCAAATGTTTGGCGGGCGGAAGGGGCAGGGGCGGCAAACCACCCGCCCTGAATATTAGGCTGTGTGGCAATGCGGGGTTCGTCCCATAGACCGGTACCTAAACGTTTATAATCGCTGGGCATCATATGATTGTAACTTAAGGTGCTGGAAATTGTTTCAATCATCGGCCCGCCGACCGGCATAAAGACTGCTTTAAAGGCAGGAGTCTTGCCCTTTGTTAGCTCGGCAATTTTACTAATAGCTTCATTATTATCGTTCGCAGCAAAACGGATGGTATTCGTGATGGTAATGCCGTTAAGGTCTGCGGCACGTTCAAAATGCTCACTCACAGCATTGCCGTATTTGTCCTGTGGTGCAATCAAAGCTACGCTTTGGATATTTTTGGAAGCAGAATAAGAGGCAATACGGTCAACTTGCGAAAAGGGAAGGAACCCCATCAAAAAAGTTGAACGGTCAGCAAGCGCCCAATCCGTGGAAAAAGCGATGACGTTAATATTATTGGTGCTGGCCACTTTTTTTACGGCTTCAACGGAGCTACCGAAGAGAGGACCTAAAATAAGCTGGGCGCCGTCCTGAATGGCGGCATTGGCTGCCTGCGCGGCGCCCGAAGCCGTTCCTTTTGTGTCACGGGGAATAAGGTTAAAGTTACTGTAACCCATATCAAACAAGGCAAGCTGCGCGGCCTGTAACATGGACTGGCCGATGGCGCTGCTATTGCCGCTTAAAGGGAGCAGGATGGCCACCCGTACAGGCGGCAGGTTGGCAAAGCTGCCGAGGCTATTTGCGTTCATATCAGGGCTTGTCGCTGTAGTCCCTGCATTTTCAACGGAAACCTGACGGCTGTCCCAGATGGTTCCCCGGTTGTTTGCCGGTGCGCAGGCGCTCAAAAGCAGGACAAGCGCGAAAAAGCAAGATATAACGGGGTATATAGATGTTTTTGTCATGGTATTCTCTGCCAAGTCTGATAATTTCTATGAATTATGTCTGACCCTACACAAAAAAAATATCAAATGCCACAAGACAATAAAGGACAGCCTAAAGCCGCAGGATATAAACGTGCGGATCAGCCTGCGCCCAAGACATCGGCAATCAAACCGGGTTTTTATCTGGTGGCTACTCCTATTGGTAACCTGCGGGATATCACTTTCCGGGCGCTGGATATACTCTCTTCTGTTGATTTGATCATATGTGAAGATACACGGGTAACCGGCAAACTGATGGGTGCCTATGGGTTTAAAAAGAAAATGCAGGTCTATAATGACCATAGCACCGATCAGCAGCGTGAAAAACTGATTGAAGCTGTGAGCGATGGGCAAAGCGTTGCCGTTTTGAGCGATGCGGGAACTCCGCTGGTGTCTGATCCGGGCTATAAGCTGGTGCGCGCTGCGATTGAAAAGAAATTATATGTGACTTCCATACCCGGGCCGAATGCGGCATTGCCGGCCTTGCAATTATCCGGTTTGCCAACAGACCAGTTTTCATTTTTAGGATTCCTGCCGCCGAAAACAATTGCACGGCAAAGCGCCTTGCAAAAATGGGAGAATGTTCCCGGCACATTGATATTATATGAAACAGGTCCGCGGTTACTGGATAGTCTGCAGGACATTCGCAAAGTGTTAGGTAACCGTGAAGCAGCCGTTATGCGCGAGTTGACGAAAATGTACGAAGAAGCCAAGCGCGGCAAGCTATCGGATTTGATTGTTCACTATACGGAAAAAGGTCAACCCAAAGGGGAGATCGTTATTACGGTCGGGCAGCCGGTGGCGGAAATTGTATCGGGGGAGAGCATCGAAAAACAATTAAAGCAGGCTTTGCAAAAAATGTCTGTCAGGGACGCCGCTGAAATGGTTGCGCAGGCCACAGGAAAACCCAAGAAAACCATTTATACGCTCGCGTTAAAGCTGGGAACCTCAAAATAATAGCATGGTCGCCGTCATGCATAAGAAGAAAACTTATGACCGTGGTGTAAAAGCTGAGAATACCGCTGCCCTATGGCTGAAATTCAAAGGATATAAAATTCTCGAGCGGCGATATAAAACTCCGGTCGGTGAAATAGATATTATCGTTCGTAAAAGAAATGTTATTGCTTTTATCGAAGTGAAAGCGCGGGCCAGTAAAGAGTCTGCGCTGGAATGTTTGACCCCGGCCATGCGTGAACGGATCGAGCGGGCAGCCCTCCATTATATAAGCCGTCATAATGTTGAAGGTCTCCAATTACGTTTTGATTTAATCACAATGTCGCCGCCCTTTAAAATCCATCATCTAGACAATGCATGGCAAGGGCGCGCATAATGGGCACATGATTCGTAATTACACTTTATTGATAATGGCAGCATTTGCCTTAAGCGGCTGTACAGGGCTTGGCCTCGCAACGGGGGCCGCAGCCGTGACAGGGATTTCCGCCGCGCAGGAGGGTGGCCTGAGCCGTGCGATTAGTGATACCACTATTAAGTTGAAAATCAATGAAGCCTGGTTTCAATATGATGTTGATGCGTTTGCAAAATTAAGCACCACTGTAAATCAGGGCCGTGTGTTGATAACCGGCGCCGTTCAAAACCCCGAACATCGTGTAGAAGCCGTCCGTCTGGCATGGCAGGTAAAAGGGGTAGAGCAGGTGATTAATGAAATCCGCGTTACCGAAAGTAAAGGCGTCACAGGCTTTGCCAAGGATACTTGGATTACTTCCCGCTTACGCACCTCATTGACATTTGACAGACAGGTGCAATCTATCAACTATTCCATTGATACGGTGCAGGGCATTGTTTATCTGATGGGCGTGGCGCAAAATCAGGCGGAGCTAAACCGTGTTATAGAAAAAGCCAGAACGATTTCAGGGGTGAATCAGGTAATCAGCTATGTCAAGCTGGCGGGAGAACCTTTAGCAAATGAAGCGCAGGCTGTTGACGCAAATCCAGTTGGTGAGCCGCAACCATTGGCGTCAGAAAATCAGGTCACAACAGATACGGGTACTAGCATCAATATTCGTAGCCGCAGCGCAGAAGAGCTGGAAGCAGAAATGGAATATGATATTGAGGTCCCCGCAAAAACAGTGCCGGAAGATGCACCTAAAATTGAAGACCAATACCGATAAGTTGTATGACTGAGAGCGCAAAAGAACAATATTTTGAAATTTTGCAAGATATTGGTGAAGCTGATGATGAGGATATTGATCTGGCACAAGGTGCCATCTCTTTGGCCGCATTGGCCTGTCCCGGTATAAAAACAGAACGTTATTATCATCATTTGAATAAAATTGTGCAGCAGGTGGCCGACCGGCACACGGCACTTATAAAAAAAGGAGCGGCCGATGACGCAGCCACCAGACTCGCTGCCCTTAAGCATATTATCGTTGACCAACATGGGTATGAAGGGGACAACGAGACCTATGATGATCTGCAGAACGTCAATTTAATCCACGTGATCGACAGACGGAAAGGGATGCCGATTGCTTTATCCATTCTTTATATTTATGCGGCGCACGCTCAGGGATGGGATGTGATGGCGTTAAATTTTCCGGCGCATGTTGTTTGCCGCCTTGATAAAGACGGGGAACGTTTATTGTTTGATCCGTTTAACCAGTGCAAAATTTTACAGGCCGCGGATTTACGCCAATTGTTAAAAACCTTGGTTTCACCGAATGCGGAATTATCGGCCGGTTATTACGAACCTTCGACAAAGCGCGAATTGCTGATCCGGTTGCAAAATAATATTAAATTACGTCAGATTGAAGCAGAAGATTATAACGGCGCGGTTGAGACGGTCGAAGTCATGCAGCGCATTGATCCGAAAGAATACCGGTTGCTTTTGGATGCAGGGGTGCTTTACGCCCGGACCCAGCAGCCCATAGCCGCAATAGACAGTCTGGAAAAATATGTAGACCGCGTGCCAACACGCGAAGAGCGCGAGGAAGCTTTGATGTTGTTACGACAAATACGCGAGTCGTTGAATTAAGGCAAAAAGGAGGAAAATCGGGGGTATTGTTATGATCCCCCTTGTCAGCATTCCTTAGACCCATTAGAAATAGAATCATTATTTAATGTGCAAACCAAGGAGTCTCTCATGCGCGTTCGTTTACTAACAAAGTTTTTTATTCTTGCCTTGTTACCGCTTGTATTAACAGCATGTGAATCGAACAAGGACCTTGGTGATTCTGATGGTATGGCAATCGGAACTCCTGATCCTGTCGGTGGACCATACACTAGCGGAGACGGTAGTGAATATGGCACATCCTCCGTGGGGGGGGTCGACAGCCAGGCCGTTCCGGGCACGCAAGCAGATTTGGTTGCACAGGCAGGTGATCTTGTTTTCTTTGATACGGATAGCCACACGTTAACGGCTGAGGCTCGCTCGACACTTGATAGTCAGGCCCGTTGGTTAAACACATATCCAAACCTGAATGTTACAGTGGAAGGCCATGCCGATGAACGTGGTACCCGTGAATACAACCTCGCTTTGGGTGACCGCCGTGCAACGTCCGCTAAAAACTACTTGATTTCAATGGGTGTTGATCCACGCCGCATTAACACCATCAGCTATGGTAAAGAACAACCAATGGTTGTTGGTGACAGTGGACAGTACTGGGCGCAAAACAGAAGAGCAAAGACACGTGTCCAATAAAACAACGGCTTTAAATATTAACAGCGGGGCGCAAAATCTGACGGTTTTGTGCCTTTGCTTTTTAACTCTGGCGCTCATGATGACACCATCAGCAGCCCAGCAGGCTCCTGTATATAATAGTAATGAGGCGGCGCAAACGGAAATACGTTTGCAGCAAATGGAAACACAGATCAGGGAATTGACAGGTAAAGTTGAAGAACAGCTTTATGAAATTAACAGTCTGAAGCAACAAATCGAAACATTGGAAATTATGGCGACGCCATCAACGCAGGAAACCGCGCCTGCCACTATGCCTGCACAGCAGGAAAGTGTGATGAATGTGGTGACACCGAAACCTGCGCAACAACAATCACCTGCTTATAATGAAGGGGCGGATCCCTTAAATCTGCAGTATGAGCCAGCCATACAAGAAGAGACACCACTCACAGGAGGGGACGCTGCCGCACAATATGAAGCGGCTTACACACAATTAAAGCTGCGTCAGTATGATAATGCCCGGGTCAGTTTTGAAAATTTTCTGAAAATGTATAGTGATAATATTCTGGCTGCGAATGCCCATTACTGGTTAGGTGAAACCTTTTATGTTCAGGGCAGCTACAGCGAGGCAGCCAGAGCCTTTGCGAAAGGCTTTCAACAATTTCCCGATAGTGCCAAATCGCCTGATATGCTTTTAAAGCTGGGGATGTCCTTAAAAGGGATGGGTAAATCAGAGCAGGCCTGTGTCGCTTTATCCCAACTGCCGATCAAGTTTCCGGCCGGGCCTAAGCCTGTTCTGGATTTAGCCGAAAAGCAAATGCAGGAGCTTGAATGCGGCTCTAACAGTGAGTGATGTTAAATCAGACGCTTCAGTATTTTTTTAAATGCCATCCTGATATTTCAGACCAACAGAATTTTGCGGTAGCTGTCTCCGGCGGACCGGACAGCATGGCCTTGGCGCATGCATTACTAGGCTGGACACGCAACCATAATAAATCCATTCATCTGGTATCGGTTAATCATGGCTTACGCGCTGAAGCGGCAACGGAGCTGGAATCTGTTGCGCGTTGGGCGGAAGAGCAGCAGGCAGTGCATCAAGTCCTGACGTGGCAAGGTCAAAAGCCCGCCACCGCAATTATGGAAGAGGCCCGTCAGGCCCGCTATGCCCTCATGGCGGAGTATTGTGCTGCGCAGAACATTCATACTTTATTTATTGCCCATCATCAGGATGATCAGGCGGAAACCTTTTTAATCCGCTTGGCAAAGGGCAGCGGCCTTGATGGGCTCAGCGGGATGTTATCCTCTCGCCCCTATGACGATAAGTTGACGTTGGCGCGTCCGTTTTTATCAGTTAATAAAGAAATGCTAGTAAAATACTGCTATGAGAATGGCATTCCATCTATCAGCGATCCCAGCAATACCAACGAAGATTACTTACGCCCGCGTCTCAGGGGGGCGATGCAAATTTTGGCAAAAGAAGGACTGACATCCAAAAGACTGGCGGTGACCTCAAGACGTTTGTCACGTGCGCGTCTGGCGCTCGATCAATTGGCAGAAAAAACTTATGAAGAAAGTTTATTGGTGCGCAATGAGAATTCTTTAGTGATAGATTTTGATTTCTTAAAACAGCAACCTGAAGAAATAGGTTTAAGGGTTCTGCAACGCATGATTGAAACCTTGCGCCCTGTCAGTGAGTATGGAGTCCGCATGGAAAAACTGGAAGAGTTGTTTTCATCCTTATGGCACAGCCCGCAAAGCTATAAACCACGGACGTTAGGAAAATGTAAAATTTCGCTGAAAAATGACAAAACCACACCTAATCAGGCACTATGGGTAGAGAAAGAATAATCATGTGCTTGATCCGAACATTTATAATAATCTTGAGTATGGTTGCTTTTATGCCTGAAGTGTTGGCGCAGGCTCCTTCGCAAGAAGCGCAATCCACGCAAGAAAGAATTGAAACTCCCTTGCGGGAAAAAGCCCGTCCCTCGCATCTTGAAGGCGGGATTAGGGGATTTGTCTGGGGGTTGCCGCAAACGGTCATTCTTGAAAATGAAAAGGCAACTTTTGTCGGCAATGATGAAGGTATTCTATTTTTTCTTGATGAAGTGTGGGAGGAACGGGCGACAATCGGCTATGAATTTATGGATAATAAATTATTCCGGGCGAAAATTTTTATTGAAAAAGAATATTCTAACCGTCAGCGCCCGTTAGATGATTTAATGCGTATTCGTGCCGATTTGGTGCAAACATACGGGGAGCCTGTCTCGGAAAAATTTGTCTGGCATAACGAGCGGGAAAAAAACTTTCCCCCTGCCTGGGGATGGGCAATTTTTCGTAGTGAATTGGAAATAATTATCCAATGGCAGGATGAGGAGACGGTGATTACGGCTTATCTGGGATCACCAAAACTTTTCGAAACCGAATTATCTGTAACTTATGAAAGCTATGATGCGAAAAAAGCGCAGGAAACAGAGGCTGCAAAAGACTTTTTGATCCTTCCGTAAGCGAAGCCGCTATGCCTTTTTATCCCGCAGAAATGCTTGCTTTTTGACCAAAAAAGCTTACAGTGCAGAGTATATTTTCAATAGAGGACAATGACCATGAACAAAATGGGACGTAATATCTTTTTCTGGCTCGCTATCGGCTTTTTGCTGGTGCTATTAATGAACGCTTTTCAAAGCGGCCAGATGAGCGGCCTGATAGAAAAAGGCGATGAAATTGCCTATAGTGAGTTTATGGATGATGCGGAAGATGGCCGTATTGTCGATGTCACAATTCAGGGACAAGAAATCCGTGGCACCTTTGCCAATGGCGGTGAGAAATTCCATGTCATGGTGCCAAATAACGAAAACATTGTAGAACGTCTTCAAGGCACAGGCGTGCGTATTACCGCCAAAGAACCGGAACCTGAAAAAATAAGTGCGTTTTCCATTTTGTTATCGTGGTTCCCGATGTTGCTTTTAATCGGTGTCTGGATTTTCTTTATGCGCCAGATGCAAGGAAAAGGCGGTGGCGGAGCGATGGGATTTGGCCGCAGCCGTGCCAAATTACTCACCGAAAAACACGGCCGTGTAACATTTGATGATGTTGCCGGTATTGATGAAGCAAAATCAGAACTTGAGGAAGTTGTCGAATTTCTGAAAGATCCACAAAAATTCCAGCGGCTTGGCGGAAAAATCCCTAAAGGGGCGTTATTGGTCGGGCCTCCTGGAACAGGTAAAACGCTTACTGCGCGTGCTGTGGCAGGGGAGGCGGGTGTTCCGTTTTTCACCATTTCCGGGTCTGACTTTGTTGAAATGTTTGTTGGGGTCGGGGCCAGCCGTGTCCGTGATATGTTTGAACAGGCGAAGAAAAATGCCCCCTGTATTATTTTCATTGATGAGATCGATGCTGTCGGGCGCCACCGTGGAGCCGGACTTGGTGGTGGCAATGATGAACGTGAGCAAACCTTAAACCAGTTGCTGGTTGAAATGGACGGCTTTGAAGCAAATGAAGGGGTGATTCTGATTGCTGCGACAAACCGTCCTGATGTTCTGGATCCTGCCTTGCTGCGACCTGGCCGTTTTGACCGTCAGATTGTGGTGCCATTACCGGATATAAAAGGCCGCGAGAAAATCCTTAAAGTCCACATGAAGAAAATTCCCCTATCGCAAAATGTTGATGCCTTGGTGATTGCACGCGGCACACCGGGTTTTTCCGGGGCGGATCTGGCGAATCTTATTAATGAGGCAGCCTTGTTGGCCGCACGCAAAGATAAACGTACGGTAGGCATGGAAGAACTTGAAGGCGCAAAAGATAAAATCATGATGGGATCCGAGCGCAAATCCATGGTCATGACGGAAGAAGAAAAGAAACTAACGGCGTATCATGAAGCCGGTCATGCGATTGTGGCTCTTCATGAAAAAGAATCCGATCCTATTCATAAAGCAACGATTATCCCGCGTGGCCGCGCGTTAGGGCTTGTGATGCGTTTACCAGAAGGGGACCGTATTTCCATGTCACGTGCTAAATTAAAGGCGGATTTATCTGTTGCGATGGGAGGGCGTATTGCCGAAGAAATGATCTTTGGTGAAGAGTATGTCACAACTGGGGCTTCAAGCGATATCCAGATGGCAACATCTACAGCCCGCCGCATGGTCACCGAATGGGGCATGTCCGATAAGCTTGGCCCGTTGCGTTACAGTTCTGATCAGGAAGAAGTTTTCCTTGGGCATTCTGTTTCCCAATCAAAAAATATGTCCGATGATACGGCATCACTGGTTGATTCCGAAACCAAGTCGATTGTCGAGCAAGCCTATAAGCGCGCCAAAGAAATCTTAACGGAGCATATCGACCAGCTTCATACCTTGGCAAAAGCCTTGCTGGAATATGAATTACTGAGTGGGGATGAAATTAAAGATTTGCTGGCTGGTAAAGCAATTATTCGTCCTGATGAAGAAGATGATGAGCCAATTAACAAAGGCCCAAGTTCTTCGGTGCCGACCGCAAGTGGATTAGGTGATACCAATCCGCAAGGCGCATAAAGGCCTCCTCAATAAGGTTAAGAAAAAGCGCCTGCCAATAGGCGCTTTTTTATTTTGGTGATCTCTTCAACCTTTGTAACAGCTTGAAACATTTCGTTTCTTGACAGTTTTAGGAATTCCATTAAGACCTATAACTATGACAAAAAAATATTTTGGAACAGATGGGATTCGCGGCAGAGCCAATACAGCGCCGATGACAGCGGGTACGGCCCTGCAGGTGGCCATGGCAACGGCAAAAGTATTGAATGAAAAAGCCACACAGACCGGCAGCCCTATGAACCGTGTTGTCATCGGCAAGGATACACGTTTATCAGGCTATATGCTGGAACAGGCGATGGCGGCAGGATTTATTGCCATGGGCATGGATGTTATCCGTACCGGTCCGATTCCAACGCCGGCCGTGGCGCGTTTAACACGCTCTTTACGGGCAGATATCGGCGTGATGATTTCCGCGTCTCATAATCCTTATCAGGACAACGGTATTAAGCTATTTGGGGCAGATGGCTATAAGCTCTCTGATGACATAGAAGCAGAAATTGAAGTGTTGATCGATACAGACATGGAAGAATATTTGCCCTCTGCCGATCATATTGGAAAGGCCACGCAACTGAATGATGCGGCAGGTCGTTACATTGAATATATCAAGCGTAGTTTTCCGCGGGATCATACCCTGGAGGGTATGAAAATTGTTATCGATTGTGCACATGGGGCAGCCTATAAAGTAGCTCCTCAGGTTCTATGGGAGTTAGAGGCGCAGGTTATTTCCATTGGCAACACGCCCGATGGCCGTAATATTAATGATGGGTATGGCGCCACCGACACCCGGAATTTACAAGAGCGTGTTCTCAAAGAAAACGCGGATATAGGTATTGCGCTGGATGGCGATGCCGACAGGTTGATCGTTGTCGATGAAAAAGGGCGCAAGGTTGATGGGGACCAGATCCTCGCTTTATTGGCAGTAGCCAAAAAAGATCAAGGGTTTCTGCAGGGCGGAGTTGTCGCGACTGTCATGTCTAATTTAGGCCTTGAAAGATTTTTTGAAAAGCAGGGTATTGCCTTTAAGCGCACGCCTGTAGGGGATCGTTATGTGGTTGAGGAGATGCGGGAAAGTGGTTTTAATATTGGCGGGGAACAATCCGGCCACATTGTTTTAGGAGATTTTGCTACAACGGGGGATGGGCTTTTAGCCGCGCTACAGGTATTGGCGCGCATTCATACAGCAGGTAAAAAGGCCAGTGATATGTGCCATATGTTTGATCCCTTGCCGCAACTTTTGAAGAATGTAAAATATGATGGAGAAATACCGTTAAGCAAGGATCAGGTTCAAGTAGCAATCCAAGGGGCTGAGGAGAAATTATCAGGCAGCGGTCGTTTGCTGGTACGGGCCTCGGGAACGGAGCCATTAATTCGTGTTATGGCGGAAGGGGATGATCAGGCCCTTGTCGAAAATGTGGTGAATGATCTTTGCACTGTTATTGAAACGGCTGCTTAAACGAAATAAAAAAGGGAGCTCAAAAAAGCTCCCTTTCTCAGATTCAATAAAAAATAAATTTTACTGAAATGGATTATTTGGATCATCTTCAATCGGTTCGACGGCCACGACTTTACGATCAACTGGAACGTAATATTGGCGTTTCATCACGCGGCTTGTCAGGTTGGTTCCTTTAACCTCTCTTTTGCCTTTGCCGTGAAGTTCGGATTCAACGGCCGTATTTCCCTTGGTTTTGTTGAAACTTGTATATTCATTTAATGTTATTGATTTATTCCCATCCACATCAATACGGGAAAAAATTTCATATTCGTTATCAAGGTTTGCGTGATTGCGGAATTCTTTCCAGTCAACCATGCCATTTGCGTTTGTATCAATTTTTGCAAAAGTATCGGCTTTAGCACCTGTTTGGGTTTCAATTTCTTGAACGTCATACCCCACCAGTTCGGTGACTTTTTTCGTCTTTTTCGGTGTTGTCTGGTCTGCAGCAAAAGCAGCAGGTGCCACCAATGTAAGAGCTACAGTTGCTAGTAGAGCTTTTTGTATGGTTTTCATTTTATTCTCCTTAAAAATAAATAACTCATACAACCAATCTTTCAGTGTAGATTAAGTTCCATTATTTCTAATATTTTACGTAATTGTTTAATAAGAATTCAGATTCAACTTGATAATGGCTTTCCAATAAGGGAAAGTATGATTTCTTAAAATCATTGATGAATCAGCATAATTTTATGATTGAAACAACGCCGACCCTTTTACCGAATGGCCTGAAAGACCTTTTGCCGCCCGAAGCAGAAGAAGAGGCTCGCATCGTTAATATTTTGATGCAAAGTTTTGCCGCTTTTGGCCACCGTCGTGTTAAGCCGCCTCTTGTCGAGTTTGAAGAAAGCCTGTTGGCCGATGGTCCTGGAAAAGCGCTGGCGCGTAATACGTTTCGGTTAATGGATCCGATTTCGCAGCATATGATGGGCGTGCGGGCGGATACGACCGCGCAAATTGCCCGCATTGCTGGATCCCGATTAAAAGAGGAACCACGGCCTTTAAGACTATCTTATGCGGCAGATATTTTGCGGGTGAATGGATCGCAATTAAGACCTGAAAGACAATTTTGTCAGGTTGGATGTGAATTAATAGGCGCCAGTGATATCCGTGATGATATTGAACTGGCCTTGTTGGCAGTCAAATCATTAAGCGATGCGGGAGCAAAGAACTTGTCCATTGATCTGACCGTACCAAGTTTAATTGATATAATTTTAAAGGCCTGCAAAGTCGACGATTCTACCAAGGAAAAAATCGACCGCTATCTTCAAAAGCGGGACCGCGACGGGCTGGCCGGCGTTAAGCATAAGGCGACCTCTTATCTGGTGGATTTGCTTGATTGTTCAGGGCTGGCCAAGGATGCCATGGAAGGCTTGAAAAAAGTTAAGTTGCCGAAGGAAGCAAAAACAGCCCTTAAAAACCTCTCGGAGATGTATGAAGGTCTGCTAAAAGCGCTGGCAGTCTATAACTTAAAAGATGTTAAAATTACGATCGACCTTATAGAGCGGCGTGGTTTTGATTATAAAAACGATATTGGTTTTACATTATTCTCTCCGCATGTGCGTGGGGAGCTTGGACAGGGCGGCCGCTATAATCTTTCAGAGAATAACGGCGAAGAAGCAACGGGCTTTACTTTATATATGGATAGTGTACGTCAGGCCGTGCATCTTGTGCACGATGAGAAACGCAAAGATGTAAAAGCAAATGCGTCCTGGGAAGAAATAAAAGAATTACAGGATCAGGGGTATCTGGTCTCACGTGGCAGAACTTAAAAAAAGAAGGGTATTTACCATGTCAAATGTAGCGGTTATCGGATCACAATGGGGAGATGAAGGAAAAGGCAAGATTGTCGATGTCTTGTCGCGGGAGGCCGATGTCGTGGTCCGTTTTCAGGGCGGCCATAATGCAGGCCATACCCTTGTCATTGACGGAACGACTTATAAATTACATTTGCTTCCCTCCGGGATTGTGCGTCCGGGCAAAATGTCAATTATTGGAAATGGCGTGGTGGTCGACCCCCAAGCCTTGCTGAGTGAAATTGAAACAGTGCGCGGTCAGGGTGTTAATATTTCACCGGAGAATTTATTGCTGGCCGAAAACGCAACGCTTATTCTTCCCGTTCATCCGGCACTTGATATCGCGATGGAAGAAGCACGGGGCGCGAAGAAAATTGGAACAACAGGTCGTGGTATTGGCCTTGCGTATGAAGATAAAGTTGCGCGTCGCGGTATCCGTGTTTGTGACTTGGCCCATAGTGATTATCTAAAAGAACGTATTGAAAATATGCTCAACCATCACAATGTGTTGTTAAAAGGCATGGGCGCTGATGAAATGAAAGTATCAGACGTCTATGATGAGCTGATGGGCATGGCAGATAAAATACTGGAATTTTCCGGTGTTGCATGGAAGCGTATTGATGAAGCGGAAAAAAATGATCAAAAAATTCTTTTTGAAGGGGCACAGGGGCATTTCCTTGATGTTGATCATGGCACTTATCCGTTTGTGACATCTTCGAATACCGTTGCCGCCCAGGCTGCCGCAGGGGCCGGCGTTGGTGCACGGTCGATTGACTATGTTCTTGGTATTACCAAAGCATATACAACCCGTGTGGGCTCTGGACCGTTTCCAACAGAACTCCATGATGATATCGGCGAAACCATAGGGCGTAAAGGTCATGAATTCGGCGTTTCAACGGGACGCAAACGCCGTTGTGGGTGGTTTGATGCAGTGTTGGTACGTCAGGCTATCAAAACAGGGGGGATCGACGGCATTGCGTTAACAAAGATGGATATTCTGGATGGCTTTGATGAAATTAAAGTATGTGTGGCCTATGATTTGGATGGGGAGCGTCTTGATTACATGCCTGCCTCGACGGTGGATCAGGCAAATTTAAAGCCTATTTATGAAACCATGCCAGGGTGGAAAGAAACATCCCAAGGGGCGCGCAGCTGGGCAGACATCCCTGCGGATGCGGTTAAATATGTGCGTCATATCGAGGAATTGATCGAAGCCCCGGTAGCCTTGCTGTCCACGAGTCCGGACCGTGATGACACAATTTTGATGCAGGACCCGTTTCGATTATAAAGAACGGTAAATACGTTCAAAACACCAAGATTTTACGGGAATTTACAATTCCCCGAAAGCGATTTAAACTAAAGGAAGTATTTACATCCTTCCTACCCAATCGCTTTGACCATGGACAATAACGCTGCACAAGAAAATTTGGAATCTCTGCCCGACCCTCAGGCGGAAGAAGAGGCTATAAAAGCGCAGGAAAATCAGGAAAATTCTCTTAAGGCGCGTAAGAACAAAAACTCTTATGTTGTAAACCTGAGCAAGGATATCCGGGTTGATTTTAAAAATCCGTTATCTCACCTCGATAAGGGCGGTACAAAAGTCTACCGCGCTATGGGCACGAACAAGGTCAGTGCCGATATTATCGCCTTTGTCTGCGACAGGAATTATACCCCGCGCCGCCAAGCCGCCATCAAATACACAAAAGTATTCAATCCATGTCTACCAAAATTGATTGAGTATGGAAAAATCTATGATCCGCATGACAGCACCGAAAAATTTGCTTTTATCTATGAGAATAATTTCGGTCAGCAGCTATTAACACCAAAACATACCCAGGCTGCATTGGCTTTTAAACCTGATGATGTCATGGTGAATATTGTCAAACCGTTTATACGCGTCCTGATTGAACTACGGAGCCGTGATGTTGTTCACGGGGAAATCTGGCCTGGCAATATGTTTTACAGTGGCCTGGATGCCGGCGAGGGCATGCGCTTAGGAGAATGTTTAAGCGCACCGGCAGCCAGCCGCTTGCCTGCCCTGTATGAACCGGTTGAGCGCTCAATGGCAGATCCCTGCGGGAAAGGGCGTGGCAGTTTTTCGGATGATTTATATTCTTTTGGTGTTTCCTTGGCGGTTATTATGCGTACGACGGATCCTTTCTCAGGATTAAGCGACGATGAAATTATCGAACGGAAAATCGAAAAAGGTAGCTATACGACGTTGATTGGCAAGGACCGTTTAAGTGGTGCCATGTTGGAATTAATGCGTGGTCTGTTATATGACGATGAATCGCAACGCTGGAATCTGGATGATGTCGAAGCCTGGCTTGATGGCCGGCGCTTAAGTCCTAAACAATCGTCTAAACGTATTAAAGCGGCCCGGCCGATTATATTTGCTGATAAAAAATATATCCGCCCCGAAATTCTGGCGAAGGATTTATATAAGCACCCTGATGAAACGCTCCGTTTTATTGAGAATGGGGAGATGTATCAGTGGGTAGACCGGGCGATTGAAGATAAAGCGATCAAAGCCAGACTGGAGCAGTTAACCAAAGATATGGAACTGCTTGAAAAAGGCGATGGGTATAATAAGCGGCTTGCCACACTTGTTTCCGCCGCGCTGTATACAGACGCGCCCCTTATTTATGACGGTATAAAATTCTTACCACTAGGGTTTGGTAAGGCAATGAGCGCGGCCTATCGTAAGAAAGAGGACATGAAGCCATATATCGAAGCCATGCGTTATATGTTTGTCATTCCGGCAATGCGTTTCAAAAAAACCACGAACTTGTCACCTATTATTAACCGTTTTGACAGTTGCCGCGCTGCTATTATGCAGACAAAAATTGGTTTTGGCCTTGAACGTTGCCTGTATCTGATGGATACGGAGTGCCCCTGTCTTAGTCCGCTTTTAGAGAAATTTTATATACAAAGTCCTGAAGAACTGGTGCGTGCGTTGGAAATTGTTTGTGAGGAAGACACTCCCAAAGTGATCTTTGACCGTCATATTCAGGCATTTCTGGGGGTGAAGGACAGAAAGAATATTGATCCGTATGCGCATGATCTACGGTCTGATGAAGAGTCCTTGAGAATTTTAGGACAACTAAGGGCGCTTGCAACAATTCAAAAACGCTCTGCATTAGAACCCTTTCCAGCAATTGCAAATTGGTTTTCAAATAACTTTGATTCTTTGTATGGCCGTTTCCATGATGCAGATAAACGCGACTCTCTAAAAAAGAAAATAGAGGAATATAAGAAAAGCGGTGATCTGGCAAAAATCGCCGTCTTATTTGATGATCCTGGCTTATATCAAAATGATCAGGAACAATTTGAAGAAGCCATCAAGGGGTTTAAAAAACTTGAAGAAGAAAAAGCAACTATCGAAGAAAAATTGCAGGATAAAAAGAATTATGGCCGTGTGATAGCCCAGCAAGTTGCTTCGGTCATTTCATTGTTAATTTCTTTCATTTTCATTCTCATTATCACTTATTTTTCTTTTATTGCGGGGTAGGTTTTGGCAAAAAATCAGAAAAAAAAGGCAAAAAAGACGACAAAAGGGAATGCGCGTAAGGGTTTAGGCTTTAAGGCCTTCTTTTTACTATTCCTTTTAATTGTCTGTATGATTTTATTTCTTCCTTCCACATTTTTATTGATGGTTGGCATGTTACCGACGGCGGTTTTCTATTTCGTTGATCAAAGCGAAGGTAGAAACAAGACATTTACTATCGGCGCGATGAATTTTACGGGATGCTTCCCATATTTGTTGGCATTATGGCGGAATGGAAGCTCCATGGAAATGGCGTTGGATTTCCTACAAAGTCCTGTAACCATTATTGTGATGTATGGGGCAGCGGCATCCGGCCATCTGATTGACTGGATTGTTAAAGTGATAGTAACCAATATTTTAATTGAGAAAGCCAAATACCGCTTACAGAAAATTGAAAAAATTAAAGAGAATATGATTGTGCGGTGGGGGCAGGGTGTCCAGGGATCACAAAAGGGCAATACGGACGAAGACAAACAGGAAGAGAATGCTGAAAAAGCCGCTGTTTAAATGGTGCCACGCCCGATGCTTTCTTAAGAGTTCCTTAAGGGCTTGCACGATACAATAAAGATTATAAAAAGGGCACGTTCTCGGGTTTGAGCGTGCTTTTTGTCATTTTAGGGTGGGAAAAATTTTATATAAATATGTCTCAAATGCCAAATAGATATAGTCATATCAAACACACGGGATGGCTAAAAAACAGGAGAGGGTCAACGGCTGTTGAATTTGCCCTTATTGGTATTCCCTTTATTTTTATGGTGATAGGCATTATCGAGATGGCGTTGATGTTTACTGCCCAAAGTCTGCTAGAAGCTTCCACAGCAGAGGCGGCAAGGAAAATCAGAACGGGCGCTGTTCAACAGGGGGGCGGTGAAGAAGAGTTTACCGAAGCCTTATGCGATTTTGCTGCTATTCTTATTCCCTGTGACCATATTCAATATCAGGTTTTTTCCATGGAAAACTTTGAAGATGCCGAGAATCTGGATGATGCAGCATTCGATGAAGAAGGGAATCTTGAGGATCAGCAATTTGATGCGGGTGATGAAAATGATGTGGTGTTAATTCGCACCTCATATAAATACCCGATCAAAACACCCTTGATGTGGCCCATGCTAACCAATAACAATGATACGAACCGGATCATGTTATCTACGATAGTTCTGCAGACAGAACCGTATGCTTTTTGAGAAATAAATGAAATTTGTAAAATTATTGAAAATGATGAAAAAGCTTCCCGCCTATTGGCAGGATGAAAGGGGCATGTCTTTAACAGAAACGGCCATTTTATTTCCTGTTCTCTTATCGCTGCTGATGGGAGTCTATGATTTGGGGCAGGGTATTATTGTCAACCAGAAAACAATCACCGCATCGCAGGTGATAGGGGACCTTGTAACGCGTTATGAAGTGGTGGATCAAAATCTAATCACCGATATAGTCAATGCTGGTGAGCTTTCACTTGCGCCTTATCCTACCCAAGCGTTTGGATATGATATTGCAAGTGTTGAATTTGATGAAGAAGGAGATCCTTTCGTTTTATGGCGTGAAACATTCAATATGGAAGCGGATGATGCGGCTGTAGATTCTTCTACGGGGCTAGGGGTGGAAGGGGAAGGAGTCGTAATTGTCAGTGTGGTTTATGCGTATGAGCCTTTTTTCAGTAACTTTGTTGTGAATTCCTATGACATGAATGAAGTCGCCTTTTTACGGGGACGGAAAAGCCCGACTGTTACGTGTCTTGACTGTGAGTATATAGAGTAAAGGTATGAGATGAATAATATGAAGCTGATAAGAACAGGATATTTTAAAAACCAACTAGGTGCGGTAGCTCTAGCGTTTGGTCTTTTAATACCCGTGATCATTGGTGCCGTCGGTGTTTCATTAGATATTTCACAAGGCTATCTGGTAAAATCAAGGTTGTCGAGCGCGCTCGATGCGGCTGCTCTGGCCGGTGCGGCAACAGGCTCAGACGATGAAGTAGTCATTCAGGATAAGGTGGATGCCTTTATGGAAGCCAATTATCCGGAAGGACGCATTGGCGGCCTTATAGAAACGGTTGCTTCGCTGGACGGTGATGAAGTAACAGTGACAGCAGAAGCGCAGTTGAATACCAGCTTTATGAAGATATTTGGTTATGACACCCTGACAGTATCAGCGGAAACGGTAGTCCAAAGAGAAGTGCGAGGGCTGGAAGTCGTCATGGTATTGGATAATACAGGGTCAATGACGACAAATAACAATATTGGAACTTTAAGAACTGCAACTGAAAATTTTATCGAAATATTATTTGAAAGTGTTAGCGATCCCGAATACGTTAAAGTTGGTATGGTGCCGTATTCAAGTTCCGTCAATGTTGGGCCCTATGGTTGGGGGGAAGATTTGGATGGTAACTATTACGGTGAAGGATTTGTTATCCCGCCGGTCGATGATGAATATGCAGGATATTATAATGGATTGAATGAATATACGCGCAATTATTACGGTATAAATGAAGATGATTTAGAATATGACCCGTCCAGAAAAGGCCAATGGCATGGCTGTATTTTAGCCAACGAATATCCCTTGGATATTGAGGATGATGAAGGGCCATGGGAAATGTATCGTCACGATTATAATGGTAATGATTATTACAAATATAATGATTATTACGGTTATCGAAGTTATTACGATTCCACTTACGCGGAAGTTTATAATGCCTATTATGGACCAAACCAATATTGCCCGGAACAGATGATTGTGCCTTTAACTAGTGACGAAGATTTTTTACTGTCAGCGGCAGATAATATGGAAGCCGAAGGATCCACCCTTGGTAACTTTGGTATGGTCTGGGGATGGCGTTTAATTTCACCCGAAGAGCCTTTTACGGAAGGGGCGGGATATGATGATGAACAATGGGAAAAGGTTGTGTTAATCATGACAGACGGGGTGAACACGATGAGTAATGTCTATACTGCTTATGGTCGCACGAATGAACATAACATAGATGCCGGTGATCTGGATGATCGATTTGCCGAAGTATGCGAGGCGATGAAGGACCAGCAGATATTGGTATATGCTGTGACTTTTGACGATGGCGTGGATGAGGATACGAAAGAGTTGTTTCGTGATTGTGCCTCCACGGCTAATAACTACCATGATGCGCCTAGTCAGGCAGATCTTTTGGAAGTCTTCGAGCAAATCGCGCGTGAATTAAGCAATCTGCATATTAAACAATAATGAAAAATGACCAATTAGTTGGCATATTATGGCTAATAAAGCTGCGTAAAAAGGTGTCAATTTTAGCGTTGGAAAATTTTAGATCATTGCTTAAGTTGTTTAAAAATAACATAAAATTCGAAACTGTTTTTTATGAAAATCCATAAAATGCATTATTTTTTTAACTCTCCCTTAAAAAGATGTGTTATATTCTTATATCTGACGGTTCGTTAACCTCGAGGTCTTTTGAGGAGGAGTAACCAAATAACTGAAACTATTATAATAAAAACGAAGGAGATTTTTTATGCTCATTAACATGCTTGCACTACTACAACATTATAGAAAAGATGAACGAGGCGCCACAGCGATTGAATATGGTTTGATTGCTGCTGGTATTGCGTTAGTTATCTCGGCTGCCGTATTTACATTTGGCGGAGAGTTAAGAGGCTTATTTGAAGGCATGGGCGATAGCTTGAGCGGTGCCGGAGATGATGCTGGCGGCAGTGATTAAGCCGAACCACTATTAATCCTTTAATTTTATAAAGAGAGCCTTTGGCAATCATTGAGTTAACACAGGCTCTCTTTTTCTCTAAAAACATTTTTAGTAAATCTGTGTTCTTTTACTTTTCTTCTGAACGGAACCCACATCATGATTTTGGTTTTTATCACAAGCTTTTGTGCGCTTATTGCTTTGGGATTCGGAGCTGCCGCTGCGTGGTCTGATGTAAGCCGCCTGATTATACCGAATATGTATATTCTTTATATCTTGACCGCCTTTTTCCCGGCGTTCCTTTTTTCTTATTTTACCGTGCCCGAGGCATCTTTATTTTATTCCCTGAAGGGACATATTCTTGGTGGTTTACTGGTATTTGCGATTAGTTATGCGCTATTTCATTTTAAATTAATCGGGGGCGGGGATTCCAAATTATTAAGTGTCTATGCTTTATGGGTAGGACTTGGCGGCTTGCTTCCCTTATTGTTTTTTATGGCGCTAACTGGCGGTTTATTAGGACTGACAACCCTCTATCTGAAGAAATACAAACCAGTTGCAAACCCCAAAGCAGGTAGCTGGGTGGCGACAGCGCAAAGCGGCACCGAGGAGGTGCCTTATGGTGTAGCAATTTTAGTTGGGGCGGGCCTTTCTTTTTGGCAGAACGGATATATCAGGCCGCAATCTCTTCTGGAGCTAGCTCAGATGAGCGGAGGATGAAATGAACAGGAACGTTGTAATCATTTTAATAGGCGGGTTTTTAATTGCCGTGCTTGTTGCCATCATGGTTCAGGCTATGCTGGGTGGTGGTAAAAAGCAGGAAGTTAGTCAGGAAAGAATGCAAATTCTTGTTGCCGCCAAGGACCTTGAGGTAGGCAAGACCGCTGCCCCTGGTGATTTTAAGTGGCAGGCATGGCCTGAAGATGCGATGTTTATGGGGGCGATAATTCGTGATGGCCAACAAACGGCCGGGGAGGCTGTTCGTGGTAAATTGTTACGCTCCATTTCCGAAGGTGAACCTGTTCACATGACCCTTGTTGTTGAAGATGACAAAGGTGAATTTCTTGCTGCCAATGTGGGCAAGGGAATGCGCGCGGTGAGCGTGCCTTTATCTAAATCTGCCCTTGCGGACCGTTTGATGCGTCCGGGTGATTTTGTAGATGTGCTTGTGACTTACCGTGTGCGGTTAAACAGCCGCAGCAATCCGGAAGCTCAGTCGCTCGTTAATCGTTATGCGACAGAAACCGTGATTGAAAATGTCCGAATACTGGCGATCGATACCAATGACACAAAAGCTGTCGATGAAATAGAAACGGATGGCAAGAAGAAAAGAAAAACCAGCTCCAAGCAGGCCACGCTGACACTTGAAGTTAACCCTGAGCAGGCGGAAGGCTTATTGCTAGCAAAAAAAATGGGCACGTTAGGCATCGCCTTGCGTAGCATCGGTGATAATGGCGAACCATCTTCAGATCAGGCAACGACGGATGTCGGCATGAGCCGCGTCATGACAAAGCTTTCGTCGATGACAGGAACTTCGTCCGCCATAAGGGTTTATAGCGGCGCAGAATTGATTGAAACCCGTGGACGCTCAAGCGGTAATGAAAATGCGGTTAACTTCGATGTTGAAGATGAACCGCAACCGCCATCCAGTATCATCATTAGCCCTGAGTCTTTGGAGGATATCTCTGATGAAGAATAGGAAAATGAAGAACTTTAAATTCCTGGTTGTAAGTTTTTGCTGCGCCGTTGCGTTCTTATGGGGTGCGCTGGAAAGTGCGCAGGCTGATAAGGAGAATGTTGCGTTATTGGCCGTGCAGGAAACGCCAGATGTAGATATTATGCTGGGTAAGGCGGAAATGGTGAATATCGGCGGGAATGTGGCTGATGTATTGGTAGCAAATCCGGATATTGTGGATGTCATGGCGGTTAAATCAAACCGCTTATATCTTGTTGGTTCTTCCTTAGGGGAGACGAATATTATGGCACTGGATAGTGATGGTAATATTTTAAAAAAGATTAATGTGCATGTGCAAATGGACACCCGTAAACTGGAAAAAATGATTTCTGATCTATATCCCGACGAATCCGTTCAGGTACGGGCATTGACAGATCAGGTTGTCTTAACGGGCAGCGTATCAACCCCCGCCGTAGCGAATAAAATTACCAATCTGGTTGGTCATTATGCCGGTGAAATACAAGAATTGGGTGGACGTCCTGTGGACGAAGTTATTGTCAACATGTTGGCTGTGCGTGGAGAACAACAGGTCATGTTGCGCGTGAAAATCGTTGAAGCTGCGCGAAGTGCCTTAAAAGATCTAGGCTTGGAAGCAAATAGCCCCAGCGGTGCAAGTATTGGCGATGCGGCTGTGGGGCTTGCCACGGCGCCTGCACTTGGTCTTTCTGCCCCAACGCAATTGGCTGTTGCTGCCTTAAGTTACAGTTCCGGTGATTTTGGTAATTTGTCTTTCATTGCCCGCGCATTGGAACAGGAAGGAATTATTAATACCCTTGCGGAGCCCAATTTGACATCTATATCCGGCGAGCAGGCCGGATTTCTCGCAGGGGGGGAATTCCCGATCCCGACGTCATTAGACAGGAACGGGAACATTGTTTATGAATTCCGTCCTTTTGGTGTATCCTTAAATTTCCGTCCTGTTGTGATGTCAGAAAACCGGATTAGCTTACAATTGACAACCGAAGTATCGACCACCTCTTTTGAACAGAACCTGCAATTAAATGGTATTAATGTGCCAACTTTTAATGTTCGCCGTGCCGAAACTACCGTTGAGTTACCAAGTGGCGGAACCTTAATGATTGCCGGATTAATCAAATCCGATTCCATATCTGGCCTTACACAATTACCCGGTGTGGGAGACATCCCTGTGGTGGGTGATTTGATTAAATCGGATACTTTCAGACGATCGGAGTCTGAAGTCGTTGTGATGATTACGCCGTACCTTGTTAAACCATTTGCTTATAATCAGGCCGCTCCTGTGGCTGTAGATACCCACAAGGTAACACAAGTCGGCCCTGATATGAGTTATGGAGCATTGCAATCTGAAGGAGACGATATGCCAAGATTGCCTGAACAGCCTCATAAGCAGCCAAATCAGCTATCAAATGCATTCGGTGAAAATATTCGACGTCTTTATAATAAAAGGGCGCCGGATGGATTAATGACGGATAACGAATCAGGCTTTGGGTATATGCTGGATTAGGAAAGTTGAGATGATGAAATACCGTTTAAAAAATTCTTTGGTTTTATTATGTGCTTTAATCATGATGGGGGGCTGCACACAACAGATTCCTTCCATTATGAATAATTCAAAACCAGTGCTGGCAAATGAAACAATTGTCGAGCAAATTCCACTGGCCTATGTGAATGAAGCAACGTTAAGTGATCTTGCAAAGATGTATCGTCAATCAGGCGCCAATGACCTGGATCTTACGATGGTATATGATCCGCAATCCAAAGATTTTACAGCCATGAAGGCGGTTCATAAACTTAAAGAAGTGCGGGCTACCTTAAACGCAAACGGTGTGCAGAATATTGAAGCGCAAACTCTCGCGGTGCCGGATGGCACACCGATGTTGATAGTCTCCTATAATGCTGTGACGGCACACGGGCCGCTTGATTGTCCGATGATACCGGGTATGGAAGACAGACGCACGGACCGTGATCTGGGCACTTACCGGTTGGGATGTGCCACAGAAACAATGATCTCAAAACAAATCGCCCGGCCATCCGATCTAGCCGGTAATTCGGAATTAGGCCCTAGAGACGGACGCCGCGATTCCATTATGCTGAATGATTATATGGGCGGAGTCCCTCGTGAACGCCTGGAAGGTGTAGAGCGCGATAATCTGTAAAATAAGAGGGTATTAACCTTTTATCGCTATTATATAGACGTGTGTTTTTTAAGGGGTAATAGCTTATATCTGCACTGTAATCTATTGGCCCAAGGATTGGGATTAACGCTTTCAGAACAAAGGCATTTAAAAAGTGAGCACAGAAACAAATATTCTTTTACCGACGTCGCGCGTCGATATCTTTATCAAAGATCGTGAAACGCTGGAAGCGGCAAGAAAACTTTCTGATGATTGGCGTTTTGCGCGTGTGAATATCTCTGTCGAAGAGGGAGATGTTGAACTCGCGCTCAAGAGCTATGAAGAGACAAGCTCTCCTGATTTAATTATTATTGAAAGCGACACCACAGACGATAGTTTTATCAATCGTCTGGAATCTTTATCAGCTTATTGTGAAAAAGATACCAATGCGATTGTGGTCGGTCCCGATAACGATGTGAATCTTTACCGCAGTCTAACCGCTATGGGTGTAAGGGACTATTTGGTGAAGCCGGTGCCGTTAGAAACATTAAGTGAAATTATTGCGGCGGCACTGATTGCCCAACTCGGCATTTCAGGCAGCCGCCTGATTGGTGTAATTGGAGCAAAAGGAGGGGTAGGCACGTCTTCCTTAACGCAGGGTCTGGCTTGGGGATTGTCAGAAAAACTGGACCAAAAAACGTTTCTTTTGGATGCGGCTGGCGGTTGGTCTTCAATGAGTGTCGGCATGGGATATGAGCCTGCTACAACCATGCATGAGGCTGTGCTTGCTGCGGCTAATCACGATGAGGACAGCTTGAACCGCATGTTGCATAAAGCGAATGAGCGGTTGACTATTCTGGCGACGGGCTTGGACGGAATGCTGGATTCAATGGTCGAAGAACAACAATTTGAAGAACTTATTGATATGGCTATGCAAAGTTACCCGGTGGTCGTGGTAGATCTTTCAGGGGCAGCCTCCTTGCTAAAGAAGACAATTGTTACGAAGGCGCATGAACTGGTTGTGGTAACCACGCCAACTTTATCCTCTTTGCGATCTGCACGCACCTTGATGAACGAAATAAAAATGCTTCATGGGAATGATGACTCGCAAATTGATTTGCTGGTGAACATGGCTGGAATGATTTCCTCAAAAGAAGTACCGAAAAAAGATATAGAGGCATCATTGGAACATGCACCGCATGCCATTATTCCCTTTGATGCAAAATTGTTTATCGGCAATGAAAATGAAGGTAAAAAACTGACCAATGATAAAAGCGGTATGGAGATTGTCAGTACGCTATTACCACTGGCGCAAAAAGTATTGGCAGATAAAAGTGTAAGACTGGAAGAGGAAAAGGCAGGATTTTTAGACAACCTTCTCGGCAAAATGAGTAAAAGGGCTTAAAGTAGCATGTTTGGTAAAAAGCAAGATGATAAGACGGCAGCGGCACCGAAAAAAGCCCCTCCTTTAAATGATAAAAAACAAGAGGATGAAAACATTTCTTCAGTAGAAGCGGTGAAGAAGATTGACCCTCCTATGAGTATGGAAATTGAGGAGTCATCAACAGAAGAAATTCCGGAAGTGACGGCAAATGACATCAAAGCCAGTATAAAAAAAGAAGCACAAGCCGTGCAGGCTGCCAAAGGAAAGAAAAACAGCGCAAAGACTGTAAAATCTATGGATGAAGACAGCCTGCTGCAACATGAGGAGGAAGAAGAACCGGAAGCGGAGGATGAAAACTCTGTTACCTCTTTAAGATTGCAGCGCGCCAGAAACCGTATCTGGCTGGATTTGCGTGACGGTATTGACCTGAAGGCTCTGGCTCGTATGAAAGGAAATGAAGCGCGAGAAGAAGTGAATTCCGCGGTTGAAGAAATTGCCCGCTTCCGCAATCTGGATTTAACACCGGCAGAACTTAAGCGCATTGCCAAGGAGTGCGCGGATGATATGCTCGGTTTCGGCCCGCTTGAAGAACTACTGGAAGTCGACGGTATCGCCGATATTATGATCAACGGCCCTGAGACGATTTATATTGAATTGGGAGGGAAAATACAGCGCTCACCTGTGAAATTTCGTGATAATCAGCATCTGGTGACGATCTGTCAGCGTATTGTCGGCGCCATCGGCAGGCGCGTGGATGAATCCAGTCCGATTTGTGATGCACGGTTGCCCGATGGGTCACGTGTCAATGTGATTATTCCTCCTTTGGCGGTGGATGGGGCCTGTATGACTATCCGTAAATTTACAAAAGATAAATTGACTCTCGATAAGCTGTTAGAATTTGGGGCCATGACACCAAGTGCTGCCAAATTGATTATGGCGATCGGTCGTTGCCGCGTGAATGTGCTGGTTTCCGGTGGGACGGGCTCTGGTAAAACAACAATGCTAAATTGTTTAACGCGTTACATTGAGCAGGGGGAACGTATTATCACCTGTGAAGATGCCTGTGAATTACAATTACAGCAACCCCATGTAGTGCGTCTCGAAACTCGTCCGCCGAATTTGGAAGGGGTCGGAGAAGTGACAATGCGTGATCTTGTTAAAAACTGTCTGCGTATGCGTCCCGAACGTATTATTGTCGGAGAGGTCCGGGGACCTGAGGCTTTTGATTTACTGCAGGCAATGAATACAGGTCATGATGGCTCTATGGGCACAGTGCACGCGAACAATCCACGGGAAGCCATTTCACGTATGGAGAATATGATTGCCATGGGAGGGTTAAATTTGCCTACGGTAGCGGTGCGCGAGCAAATAGCGTCTGCCGTTAATGTCATTATTCAGGTACAACGCTTGCGGGACGGCTCCAGAAAAGTGACACATATTTCCGAGATCACAGGGATGGAAGGCGAAGTTGTAACCATGCAGGATCTTTTCAAACTGGAATTCTTGGGAGAAGACGAGCACGGAAAACTTATCACTTCCTTAAAATCCACAGGTATGCGGCCAAAATTCTGGGATAGCGCGCGGCAATTCGGAGTTGAAAACCTCGTTCTGGATGCTATGGAAGAAGCTTACGGGTAATCTATGTTAGCAGTCTTTATTTCACTCGGCATATTTTTGATTTTCGGCGCAGTTATAAGTGCCATTATTCTGTCGAATGAAGATAGAAAAAGAAAGCGTGTCATGCGTGTGGTGGCAGGGACAACTGCGTTAGACAGTAATAAAAATAATGCTAGTGATCAGGATCAGCGCCGGTCCGAGTTAGCAAAAAAACTAAAAGAAGCTGATGGCCCGGGTTCCAAGAAAAAAGGTGGCGGTCTCAATGAACGGATCATGCAAGCCGGTTTAAATATTACAACAAAGCAATTCTGGATCGCATCCATTATAAGCGGGATTGGCTTGACCTTTTTGGCAAAAATTTTAGGTATGTCGCCGTTCGTGATTGTTATGGCATCGATTATAGGATTTTTAGGCCTGCCGCGTTTCTTTTTGAATATCAAGGCAAAAAAGCGGCAGAAGCTTTTTATGGAGGATTTTCCGGATGCGCTGGAATCGATGATGCGTTTGTTAAAAGCCGGTATGCCTGTCAGCGAAGCCATAAAAATGGTAGGACGCGAATTTACAGGGCCGATGGGAGAGATTATGGAGCGTGTTTATGATCAACAGAAAATCGGCGTTCCATTACCTGAAGCCGTTCTGGACGCCGCAAAGCGGATGCCGCTGACAGAAATGCAAATGTTCGCAACCGCCATTGCCATTCAAACACAAACAGGATCAAGTTTATCTGAAGTTTTGCAAAACCTGGCTGGGGTCATCCGTTCCAGGTTTAAGTTAAAGCGTAAAGTGCAGGCTTTGTCATCTGAAGCAAAAGCTTCGGCCATGATTATTGGTGCCCTACCGGTTGTTGTTGCCACTGGTTTGTATTTTGTAAACCGTGAATATATTGAAGTTTTATTTACAGACCCAACGGGAAAATTTCTACTTGGCTCTGCGGTTGGTTGGATGATGATAGGGGTTCTGGTTATGCGTCAGATGATTAATTTTAAGGTATAGAAAAAATGTTTGGAATTACCAGTGAAGTATTAATAGTTATTGCAAGCGCTCTTGCGGCCGCTGCTTCTTTTGCAGCCTTTGCTTTTCCGCTCTTAAACCGGAGTAATAAAAAAGAACATTACCGTAATACGATTGAAAAGAAGAAAAAGGCTTTGTTTGAGTCTTCAAAAGAAGAAATAAACAGGAAAAAAGAATCTTCCTTGTCTGCGAAAGATTCTATTACCACTTTCTTTAAAATGCAGGAAAGATTTGGTGAATTTGGCGAAAAGGTGCGTTTACAATTATTGCAGGCAGGAATTAGAAATCCCAATGCCCCGGTTAAATACATTGCGGCGCAGATTGGCTTACCTGTTTTCTTTTGTATCTTTTCCATGCTCGTCATGTCTTCCGGTGACAAGGAAATTGCAAGTGGAATAAAATTTTTAATTCTGATCGGTGCTATCTTTTCTGGATTCTTTTTGCCGCGGTTGCTGGTAAAAAACCAAGCGGATAAGCGTCAGCAGGATTTAAACCTGACCTTTCCCGATGCTCTCGATATGATGCTTATTTGTGTACAAGGCGGAATAGGACTTGAGCAGAGTGTTGAAAGGATTGCCGAAGAAGTGTCTGAGCATTCTCCCGTTCTTGCTGAGGAGTTAGGTATTTTAAGTGCTGAGATGGCGATGCTAAATGATCGGCGCACTGCCTTAAGGGATTTTGGCCGACGGGTGGGGGGATTTGGGAAATCTTTTGCCACGGCTCTAATACAGGCGGAACAGTATGGAACATCCGTTTCCCAAGCCTTAAAAGTCATGGCAATAGAATTGCGGGATATTCGTATGGCAAATGCCGAGCAAAAAGCGGCTTCGTTGCCTCCGAAATTAACTGTCCCAATGATTTTATTTTTCTTGCCAGCTTTGTTTATTATTATTATGGGACCGGCAGGAATACAGGCTTCAAACGCCGGAATCGGCGGTGGGTGATACTATAACTTAGTCGTTGTAGCTTTTAAGCTTGATGTTTGTTGTGGTATTCGTCTGAGGTTCTGCTTGATAAATTTCCTGCTCACGGGCAGACTCTGCATTAGCATTTTCTTCAATAATTTGATCAATCTCGGCCTGGCCTGCCGTGGCTTCTATTTGTGCTGCATCCTCGGCTCTGGCTGGATTTACTATATCTTTTTTGGGCGGGAGAGGAACATAAGTTGTTTTTGTTGGCTGCTCCTTTACCTCTGCCGCAGGCTTGGCCGCAGGAGCAGGGGGGCGAGGTCCCGTTGTTTCCAACAAGGTCGCAATAATGCGCCGGTTTCTTTCCAGATCCATACGGCGGGGAGATTCTTCCAATGCCTTTTCAATCAGTGTGAGCGCTTCTTCCAGATGTCCTTGAGAGGCAAGATTTAAAGCCAGATTATTCATGATGGGAGTGGCATCGCCTTCCCAGTAGCGAAGTCCTTGCCGAAAAGATTTTTCAGCAGCTTCATGATTTCCTTGTGCATCCTGTGCTGTTCCCAAGGCTAGATAAGCGCGTGCATTTTTATCATTCATGCTGAGAACGTCTGCCGCGTAGCTTTCTGCGGAAGCGAAGTCTCCTTCGGCCAGTTTGGTCATTGCCATTTCTGTTAAAGCAAGCTCATTGGATTTGTCTCCTTTGGTAAAGGAAGAGAGTACGCGGCTAGCCGCTTTTATCTGGTCGTCATCTCTTAAGGCGCGGGCATATCTTGCTGCAACAACAGCATCTTTTGGATTACGCGAATGCACCTGACGTAAAGTGGCAAGAATTTGCTGGCGATTACCATTTGCTTCTGCTTCCTTAAGTGCTTTTTCCATGGCTTTATCAATGGATGATGTGTGTAATGCAGGTTCCATTGAGGATGAGGGAGGCGCTGTTTGGCTGGAGGCACAAGCGCCTAAAGTAATTGTAGATATCACAAGGGCCAGGGGAATAAATCTATTTGTCATGTGTCAGTCTGTTTATATGAAGTTATATCAAATTCTTCAGGCTTAGTTCTCCAACCTGTTTTCCTGTACTTCATGACACATATCTGGGCAAAAATAAACACTTGTTGGTTGGCAATCCTGACTTCCTGCACAGCTTCGGCGGATACGGACATATTGTTCTTTGGCTGCACCAACCACAACATGACGTTGCATAAGCACGGTACCGTCTTCGCCAATCACACTAAAATGACTGGCGCCTGCATTTCGGGGAACAACCACCAAAGTGTCCGGTGAATCAAGTAAAACACTAATATGATTGGGGTTTCCCACAATCACACTGGCCGCATTGCCTTCTAATCGGATCATTTCAGATTTATCGGGAGTAAGGCGTAAAATGGGGTGTGTCATATTAAATGTATCATCGACATCTTGGGACATAACAGGCATGTCCAGATTATTACGTTTGGGAACGGAAGGGGTCACTTCCTGTGCACTTGCTGTTATCGTCGTTACGAACAACATGCCGGTAAAGATCAGTCCAAAAAATTTATAAATCATTATGTAACCTAAGTGGAAAAGCCTCATGGCTTGAAAAAAGAAGAAGTGGGGGTTCGCTAAAAGCTTCTTATATAAGTATACCTAGAAATAAGGCGGGAAGCACCTTTTTTCTCTTTAAATTTATGTAAATTTTTATGTTTCTAAAAAATCAAGTCCGTTCAAGAGGGGATGAACGGACTTATAGTTTTTGGTTTCTTTAGTATTATACACAAGACGTGGGGAATTAACGCTTGGTTGCCTTTATTGCAGGTTCTGCCTCGCTTGGTGTTGCGGGCGTGTTTGTTTTCTGAAAAGATTTTATTGTTGTGCGTTCTTTATATGAGGCCCGTGCATTTAACTGGCGGCGGTAGGCCATATCTCTTTTCACAGCTTGGGCCAGTAATTCTTTAAACGCGGCGTCTTCACCGTATTCAGCGCGTCGCTCATAAGCTTGATCATAGATCTCTTTCACATCCAGAAAAGAATATTCTGAGTCTTTCAGCGGTTGCTTAGTGCCTTTTTCAGCGGCTTCCTGCAATGGTTTTGGTTTAAACATAGGAATAACGTTATTCTTTTCTATCGCTGTTGTTATCATTCAAAATCCTTAATGTTTTTCATAATACATATTGTGCTATCAGTAGTAAAGAAAAAAAGTTAACAAAACATTAAAAAAGTGAAAAATATCCACGAAAGGGAATTTTTATACAAAATAAGCAAAAAATCCCTTGCGTTGATAATTTTTCATATGTATAAGGAGCCATAGCACGTTAAGTTTTTGTTAACTTTTGTAAGCATTGTGGGGAAAACAGATGATTACACCAACACAAATGCGTGCAGCGAGAGCCATGATGGATGTATCCCAAGGGCACGTTGCAGACCATTTAGGCATCGCCGCCAATACGCTTTCTAAGATAGAAAGTGGGCAGAGTGATGTCTCTATGTCACGTATGAGTGATATTCAGCGTTTTTATGAACGCGAGGGGATCGTCTTTTTAGAAAATGATGGAGTTAAGTGGAATTCCAACCAGATTATAATATATGAAGGCCAAATTGGAATAAGAGACTTTTTTGATGATGTTTATGCCGAAGCGCAAAATGGATGTGAAATAAATTTATTTAATGGTGTACCCCATCTTCTTATTAAGTGGCTGGGAGATGATTTTTATAAAATGCACGCTCAAAGAATGGGCGAATTAAAAGAAAAAATTATTTTTAAAATTATTGTTGAAGAAACAGAAGCAAATTTTATTGCGGGTGGATTTGCAGAATATAGAGGGTTTCCTAAAGAAAAGTTCAATGAACGAACAATCTATATATATGCAAATAAAGTTGGTTTTTTTACTTTTAGTGAAGAGAACGTTTCTATCCGGGTTTTTAAAAGTGCCGAACTAGCAAATTCTTTGAAAGTTTTGTTCGGAATTGCATGGGATAATGTAGCGAGTAGATTGCAATGAGCGAGAATATAGAACTAAGATCTAATGAGACCATAATGACTCATTTTATTATGAGGGCCCCACCACCATCGATGCCATCTGAGGTTGCTGCCCGTGGTTTAAGCGAGGGGCTAACTTTACGCGCTTTAAAACCTGATTATGATCAGATTTTATCAGAGCTAGAGAAAATCGGTGATGGGTGGCACTTGCGCGATGAGCACATTGATGAAGCAAGACAAGATAAAACACGTAAATTACTTGAAAGTTCTAGAGCATCTACCTGGCATTTCATGAGAGATGGTGAGCCTATTGGTTTTTGTGTTGCCGTAAAAAAAGGATTTTGTAAAAACCTGCCCCGGATTGTAGAGAATTTTAACCGCGCCACTGAAAATCCTGATTATCGATTGAATCCTAATAGGGGAACAGAGATTTATAAAGTTGGTTTATATGAAGAGTTTATAGGTAAAGCCTATGGCCATAACTTTTTACCGGGTGTTCAAGTTGCTTTATTGAATGGTCAATTAGGGGTTGAGTCTGAAGGTATTGAAGAGATTAAGCCGAGTGATTTTATTTATCTAAATACTCGTTTAACCAACCGTGTTGATTCAAGACCTTTTTATCAAAAGCTTGGTTATGCATGGGCTGGTGAAGAAAGATGGTTAATTAGCACTTCGGAAGTGAGAGGTTTACAGCAAGTTTCGGGCGATATGAACGGACATGATTCTCAACGTCGACCGCTGATTCCCGCAGCAGCAGGACGTGTGGCGCATGTTACTAAAACACCCCGGACCCCGCTTATTCCTTCAGGATCATTTCCTAAATTGGGAGTGGCCAGCGGCTAAAAAATATAAAGTTTCCCCACCACAGAGCCCGCAGTCATTAATTTGACTGCGGGT
Organism: uncultured Micavibrio sp.; assembly: GCA_965216405.1. Taxonomy (GTDB): domain Bacteria; phylum Pseudomonadota; class Alphaproteobacteria; order Micavibrionales; family Micavibrionaceae. The sequence continues at coordinate 1,761,792 of OZ244161.1, forward strand.
TTCTTTTTTTAAAGGAAAGAACTTTTTCAGGTATGCATCATGGCGCGTTCCACTTCCTGTCCCCAACGGGTAACAAGGTGGCCACGGGTTTTTTGATCCATCGATGGCGTATAATGATGAGCGCATTGCCACTTTTGGGCAATATCATCCAGATCTTTGTAAAGGCCGAGGTGAAGACCTGCCAGATAGGCTGCCCCAAGGGCAGTGGTTTCGGTCACTCTCGGCACTTCAGCCTCACGGTTTAGAATATCAGCGAGGAACTGGCACATGAAACCGTTAGCGACAAGACCGCCGTCAATGCGCATGGTTTCCACGGCAAAGCCGGAATCTTTTTCCATCGCACTCATCAGGTCCTGAGTTTGAAAGCCCTGGGCTTCTAGGGCTGCACGGGTAATATGTGCTTTTGTCGTATCGCGTGTAATCCCTGTTATGGCTGCACGGGCATTGGGATTCCAGTGCGGTGCGCCAAGACCGGTAAAAGCTGGAACAAAATAAACATCATTATTATCTTCTACAGAAGTTGCCAATGCTTCACTTTCCGCAGCATTCTTGAAAAACCCAAGATTATCACGCAGCCATTGGATGGCCGCACCGGCAACAAAGATAGAGCCTTCAAAAGCATATGTTTTTTGCCCGTTTAACTGATAGGCAATCGTGGTAAGGAGACGGTTATGAGATTCTTTAAAATCCGGACCGATATTCATTAAGGCAAAACAGCCCGTCCCATAGGTAGATTTTACCATGCCCTTAGTAAAACACGCCTGACCAATCAAAGCAGCCTGTTGATCTCCTGCAATTCCTGTTACGGCTATCTGGCGGCCGCCAAATTTTGCCGTCGCGAAATCAGCGCAATTGTCTTTAACTTCCGGCAGCATGTTGGAAGGGATATCAAACAAGTCCAGAAGCTCTTCATCCCATTTTCCATCAACAATATTATAAAGCATAGTGCGGGACGCATTGGTGACATCAGTCGCATGGACAGCGCCGTCAGTCATGCGCCAGAGTAGAAAGCTGTCAATCGTGCCAAAGGCAAGTTTTCCTGCAGCAGCCTTCTCTCGGGCGTTCGGTATATTATCTAAGATCCATTTTATTTTCGTGGCAGAAAAATAAGGATCAAGCAAAAGCCCTGTTTTGCGGCGAACCATCGCTTCATGCCCGTTCGCTTTTAATCCATTGCAAAAGTCTGCGGTACGGCGGTCCTGCCAGACAATGGCATTATAGACGGGTTCCCCTGTTTGGCGGTCCCAGACCACGGTTGTTTCTCGCTGGTTGGTAATGCCGATTGCGGCAATATCGAGGGCTTCTTGTTCTTCTTCGATAATACTTTCACACGCCCATAAGGTATCATTCCATATATCATTCGCATTTTGCTCGACCCAGCCTTTGTGCGGGTATGCCAATTTTAATTCTTTTTGGCGGCAGGCAAGAATTTCGCCATCAATAGAGAAAAGTATAGCGCGGGAACTTGTGGTTCCCTGATCAATAGCTAGAAGCGTTTTCATAGCGGGTGCCATCCTGTTTTATTTTTTCATGAAGTTTGGGCAATGCTTTTTCTAAGGTTTTTACCGTTTTATCCTGGATATGAAGTTTTAATTTTGATCTGCGCCAGATGATGTCCTCCGCGGTGTGAGCAAATTCATAGCGGAGGAGGTGAAGAATTTCAGCTTCATAAACATCATCGCCATAATGGTCGCCCAAATCTGCAATCTTGTTGACTCCGTTTAAGATAGTATTGGCGCGCGTGCCATAGGCGCGGGCGTAACGGTATAATAATTTATCCGGCAGGAAGGTATAGCGGTCTGTGAGGGATTTCAAAAATTTATCAAAATCCTTTTCCGCCATATCGCCCCCCGGTAGCGGAGCGTTATCTGTCCATGGAATCAGTTTACGATGAGGATAGAAGGTCGCAATGCGGTTCACTGCCTCTTCGGATAAATGGCGATAGGTTGTGATCTTGCCGCCAAACACAGACAAAAGGGGCGGACCGTAACGTTCATCGATATAAAGTTTATAATCGCGCGTGACTTCGGAAGCTTGTTTTTCGCCATCATCAACAAGGGGCCGCACCCCACTATAAGAAGAAAAAACATCAGATGGTTTAACCTGATTTTTGAAACTGCGGTTAACGGCATCACATAAATAGGCGATTTCTTCCTGGCTTATTTTTACATTGCTGGGGTCTCCTTCAAAGGGAACATCCGTGGTGCCAATTAACGTGAATTCTTTTTCGTAAGGAATGGCAAATACAATACGGCCATCGGGCTGCTGTAAGATAAAGCTTTGGTCTCCATTGTGGATTTGAGGCACAATGATATGGCTGCCTTTTACAAGGCGGACATTGGGGGTGAAATCAATTTCTTCCTGAGTTGCAATGTTGGACCCTTCCAAAAAGCTGCGTACCCATGGCCCGGCAGCATTTACAACCATTTTTGATTTCACCTGAAATTCATCGCCGTTCAGCGTATTACACATGGTTAAATTCCAGTATTGTTTATCATGGGACGGTTCCATGTACACGCAGGCAGTTCGTGGCATGATGACGGCCCCGCGCTCAAACGCATCAACGGCATTTAGTACGACAAGGCGTGAATCTTCGACCCAGCAATCTGAATAGGAAAAGCCTCTTGCATATTTATCGTCTAAAGGGTCTGCGAGTTTATTTGTAGCAAAATCCAGACTTTCTGAAGAGGGCAGGCTGTTTTTGCCCCCTAAAAAATCATAGAGAAGCAAGCCTGCCTTGATCATCCAGAAGGGGCGCAAATTGTCATCATGCGGCAGGACAAAGCGCATCGGCCAGACAATGTGTGGTGCGGCCTTTAATAGAATTTCTCTTTCTTTTAAGGATTCTTTGACCAGTTTGAATTCATAATGTTCGAGATAGCGAAGGCCGCCATGGACGAGTTTTGTACTCGCAGAGGAGGTGGCACTGGCAAGGTCTTGCGCTTCGACAAGGAGGACTGACAGACCACGCCCTACAGCATCCCGGGCAATTCCTGTTCCGTTTATGCCGCCGCCAATTACACAAAGATCATAATCCATAGGACATAGAGTAGCGCAGATTTTGATGAAAGCAAATGCCTTGTACGCATAAAGTATGTGAGGATAAGATTTGCTAAGTCTTTGACAGAATTCAGGAATTTTAGCAAAATTAAGCCCAGTAGACTGGTCTCTCCTTTTCCTGAAAAAGTATGATCCCTGTGCGGATAGCGTTCATTTTTTTAGTGATGTGGTGTGTCCCTGTAATAGCAGTCCGGGCAGACAGCCTGCCGCGGTATTACGCTCCAAGTGTTAATCAGACAGGAATTATCGGACTTAATATGATCCCTACTGCGCGGTTGGATGAAAAGGGGACGGTGCGTATCGGCGTTGCTGCAGATGATCCGTATGGTCACGGTTTTTTAGGATTTCAATTAGCGACACCTTTCTATGTAAACTTACGTCAGACGGCTCATATTTCAAGTTTGAAAGGCCCGGCGAAGAACCTTTATCCCGGGATTGATTTTAAACTAAGGCTGTGGGAGGAAACCGCTAGGCGTCCTGCGATGGTGTTAGGCATGGACTCAGGCTTTGGCCATAAACGTATCGCAAGCGAGTATTTTGCTTTTTCCAAACGTCTGAGCCGTTTTGATATGACGGCAGGTATTGCCTGGGGAAGACTTGGCAGTGTAGGACATATTAAAAATCCTCTACGCACGATCGCCCCGCATTTTGACAGAGACCGTGATGTAAATTCTGATTTACCCAATGATGCGCGGGACTGGTTTACGGGTGAAGAAGTGGGTTTCTTCGGGGGTATTGAATATTTCACCCCGCTGAAGGGTGTGTCTGTTAAAGCGGACTATGGCGCCAATGATTATAGGGGCGAAAAAACCATCAACGGCTTTGATGCACCTTCCCCATGGAGCGTTGCTTTAAATTACCAGCCTGCATTTTCATTTGGGAGGCCTATCGCTTTATCTATTGGCATGATTGGCGCCGAAAAAATTATGGGTCGTTTATCCATACAGGGGCGGGTGCCTGACTGGCCGACACGGTCGTGGCAAGCGCACGAGCCTATGAAAATTTCGAGCACACGGGAAAATAAAGAGCTTACAATAAAAAGAGCACGGATAAATCTTTCGCCTTACAGGCCTGCTGCCACTCAACTGGGACAGGCTGGCCGGAAACTAACGCATGTCATCCCGCCTGATCAGGAAAAACTTGCTTTGCGCCTGGAACATAAAGGATTAAAGGGGCCGGAAGTAACCCTCATTCGCCATGATCTGGAGCGCGCGGCGATTGATACCACTGGCAGCCCTGAGGAAATCTGGCGTGACACGGTGATAATGCCTGACCCTGAAAAACCGATACAAAGTGTGGAGACGATAAGTTATGGATCAAAAAACACTTACCGGTTTATTTTACAAGGAAAGCTGAGCCTGTCGGAAAAAGATGCAGGGCCGCTTTACCGCACGGCTCTGTTGGCAGAAGGGCAGAGATTGCTTCCGTTAGGCCTTAATATCGGGGCCAGTGCCAAACTAAATATCAAAGATAATCTGGAGCGGATCAGGAAATTTCGCCTCCCTGCCGTTGACCCCATCCGCAGTGATGAGGATGATTATACGGAGCAGCGATTTTATATAGAACGTTTATATACAAGCTGGCTGCGCAGTCTGACAGGAAGCACCCATATTGGTTTAACAGCGGGCTATCTGGAAGAAGGATTTGCTGGATATGGGGGAGAAATTTTATACCGCCCTTTTGGCAAGACGTTCTCAATTGGCGCGGAAGGCTGGAATGTATATAAGCGGCAAGCGACGAGCCGGCTGGGTAAAGCGTTTCAAAAAGAGGATCGATGGACGGCGCATTTGAATCTTAATTATGAAGTGCCAAGTCTTACTTTTACGGATGATATGACGGCGTATCTGAAATTAGGCCGGTATCTGGCCGAAGACTATGGCGGCACAGTCGGCTTAAAAACATGCTTTGATAACGGCAGCGCTTTGGAAGGATATCTGACCCTGACTAATAAATTTGATGCGAATATTTTTGGCGGCCTGACTCATATATTTGGTGGCGTTAAATTTTCAGTGCCGCTGGGGAATATCCCTTATGTTCCTGACGGGAGTGAAATACGGTTAATTACGGAACCTTTTGGCCGTGATGCTGGACGGATGATTGATGTTCCTTTACCGCTTTACGAGGCTACTGAACCATTCTCGTCCCGCCAGCTGGGTCGTAGCTGGAAGAATCTTCTGGATTAGAATCTGTATTTAATTCCGCCCCTTTCAGAAATATTTCTTCTGCAAGTTTATCGGCAGTCTCTCCGGTCGGCAGGTTTTGGTCCTGCGCTCTCACAAGGATGGTGCTGACAGTTTTTCCAATACGCTCGACATGCGCGACCATGCTGCCGCGTTGCAGATTAAAATCCTGTGGGTTATAGCTGCTGTTGCGGAAATATTCATACCCCACACAAATTACTCCGCCGGAGTTAATTACATAGTCAGGCACATATAAGATATTTTTGGATTTCAGCATTTTATCATGATAAGGGCTGGCTAGTTGGTTATTGGCCGCGCCTGCGATGATATCGACTTTTAATTGTTCAATTGTTTGATCGTTGATAGCCCCGCCCATGGCACAAGGAGCAAAGATATCTGCGTTAACTGTAAAGATTTCCTCAGGGGCAACAATTTCAATATTCCCGATTTCTTTTTTGGCGGTTTCCAGTCCGGCCTCATTAATATCGGTGGCGATTATTTTTGCCCCGTCCTGATGAAGTAAACGCGCCAACGCCAGACCGACAGCGCCAACGCCCTGAATGGAAACGGTCATATCACTTAATTTCCGTTCCCCTTCATATCGGTGGGCAATAGTAGCTTTAATTCCATGGTAGCAACCAAGCGCGGTTAAGGGGGAGGGATTTCCTCCAAGTTCGCCGTAGTCGCTGCCTTCAAGCATCTCGGGTGGAAGACCTGTGACGTGGGGCGTGCGTCTGGCGATAGAAAGCATATCCTGCTCTCCCGTCCCGCTGTCTTCTGCTGTAATATACGCCCCTTCAAAGCTTTCAACGGCGTTCCCCATGGCTTCCATCAATGCTTCGGTTTTTTGTTCGTAAGGATTACCGATAATAACGGCTTTACCACCGCCTAAAGGAAGGCCAGCAAGTGCGTTTTTATAAGTCATCCCACGGGATAAACGCAAAACGTCATCAATGGCATCAATTTCATTTACATAGGTGGTCATACGGCACCCGCCAAGAGCTGGGCCTAAATTGGTATTATGGACGGCAATAAAACCAATAATATCCTCTCCCAAAACGAAACGTCTTACGTGTTCATGCTCATCGTAAGATTCCAGTTCGAACAAAACGTCAGGATCCAGTTCTTGAAAACGCATAAAAGGTACTCCATATCCCATAAATTATCCAACGGGGTATAAAGGATTTTGTTCCTTCTGTCATGTAAAAAGCAAGTTTATTCAATAAGTTAAATTATAGAATAATAAAATATCAAAAGGATTTGCCCTATAGAGACTTATGTATAACAATAGGATGTAAATTAAAACTATGTAACCTTGTGATCCCTATGCTTTCTTATGATTACATTTTTATCGGAAATTTCGGCATCAATTATGATGCTTTGAAGCAAAAGTTTGATGACGCCAGCTTGGGAGACTCTTTTCCTGTTTTTTTTGAGCGGGTGAAAGGTCTTGCCGATATACTTGAGCTGGAAATTGTAGAATTTTTTGATGATGCTGTAGTGTTAAAGGGTACTGCCGAGGATGTTAAATACATTAAAAGGTCTTTGGGGGAGGCTTATTGTTGCGCTTATATCGATGAAAGCAACCTTGGCTGGGCGCGGGAATGTGAGCATGGAACCTATACTGTAGGCGAGGGGAAGCCGGGTTTTACGAAATTTAAGGGGCCACAGGCCAAAAGCGAGATTTTTTATAGGCACGGTAAAGCCCCCAAATATGACGCATAAAAAAAGCCCCCTAATATCTCAAGATATTAGAGGGCTAGTTCTACTATGGGTACCAGATCGGTAAAATTGAATGGTTGGGCCTTTATTGCGAGGAAAGGCCTGTCCCAAATAACTAAAACTGCACTATATTTATTCTCTGTTTCGTCCGTTTGGCCGCCTATATTTTGCCCCTAATAGCGCTGCCTACGCTGAATAAATCTTATACTTATAGTTTACATAAAATTTTATGTAATAAGCAAATAACTGAGAATTTTTGCTTTAACTTATTGAATTTAAAAGATTTTTTAAATTCAATAGATCTGCGGGTAAGTCGCTGGAAAAGCACATTTCTTCGCCTGTACGGGGGTGAATGAAGCCTATTTCCCGAGCATGAAGCGCCTGACGGTCAAAAGACATGATTTTTTTTATAATTTCATGCTCATAGCCTGCCCGTTTTAATAAAGCCTGTCCTTCTTGATGGGGTAAGCCGTAAAGGGGGTCGCCGATAAGGGGATGTTTGATATGCTGCATGTGCACGCGAATCTGGTGTGTGCGTCCTGTTTCAAGTTTGCAATCCACCCAACAGGCCGCCGCATCATATTTATGCTGTACGTGATAATGGGTGACGGCTTCACGGCCGCTGTTCATCATAATGGCCATTTTCAACCTGTTGGAAGAATGGCGGCCGATCGGCATATCCACCATCCCTTTAATCAGGGTTGGTACCCGCCAAACAAGCGCGCCATAAATCCGGCTTAACGTTCTGTCCTGTAACTGGTCGCTTAATCCCTGATGTGCCAGATCATTCTTTGCAACAACCATAAGACCACTGGTTTCTTTATCCAGGCGATGCACGATGCCGGGACGTTTAACGCCCCCGATACCGGATAAATTATCTTTACAATGATATAAGAGCGCATTGACAAGGGTGCCGTCCACATTGCCGACAGCGGGGTGAACCACCATGCCGACGGCTTTGTTGATCACCAGAAGATCGTCATCTTCATAAAGAATAATAAGGGGGATATTCTGCGCGCGGGGCGTATCATCGATAGCGGCGGGAATCGTAAGGCTAATCTCATCATCAGCCGTAACTTTATGAGACGCTGTTTTTATAATGTAACCTGAGACAATTACCTGTCCCTCCAGAATGAGGTTTTTTAACCGTGAACGGGAAACATCCTGTACCAGATCAGCCAATGCCTTATCCAGACGAAGGGGGCGGCTGCCTTCTGGGAGAGTTAATATTAATTTTTCTGTTGTTTCAGTCATAAAATATAGGGAAAAGCTTATTTAATGTTTATAGTGCCTTGCAGTCTTATAACGCAAAACTACCGACAGACCTATGAAAATTCTTATTATTAGTGACGCATGGCATCCACAGGTTAATGGTGTGGTAAGAACATATGAGTATTTGAACAAAACACTTGAAGCGCAAGGCCATGAAGTCTGCGTGTTCGGTCCGGCAGACTTCAAATACCGGTTTGCGATGCCCGGTTATAAAGAAATCGAGCTTGTTCCTCTGCCGTATACAAGACTGAAAAGAAAAATCGAAAATTTTTCACCGGATATGATTCATATTGCAACGGAAGGTCCTTTGGGATGGGGGGCGCGAAAATTTTGTTTGCGGGCAGGGCGTAAATTCACAACCAGTTACCATACACAGTTTCCTGATTATATAGCACGGCGGATATGCTATTTCATCCCGCGGCTTTACCCTCTTATTCATGGACTGGGGGTGAAAATGATCAAAAAATTTCATGCGCCCTCAACTGGAATTTTGGTTACGACAAAAAGTATGAGCGACCAATTACGGCAATGGGGAATTCAGACGCCGATTTTTCCTTTTACCCGGGGGATAGATACGGAACTTTTTTATCCGGGAGAAAAAAATCTTTTTGATGATTTGCCTCGGCCTGTCGCCCTTTATGTAGGACGGCTCGCGATTGAAAAAAACATTGAGGAGTTTTTATCCATGCCATGGCAGGGTAGTAAAGTGATTGTTGGGCACGGACCGGATAAAGAGATGTTGGAAAAAAAATATCCAAACGCTCATTTCGTGGGTAAAAAATCCGGGGAAGAGCTTGCGGATCATTATCGTTCGGCAGATGTGTTTGTATTCCCCTCAACCACGGACACGTTCGGCATTGTTCTGATTGAAGCGCTAGCCTGTGGCTTGCCGATTGCTGCACATGATGCGATTGGTCCCCGTGATGTGGTTGTGAATGATAAGCTGGGTGCCTTGCATAACGACTTGGAAAAAGCAGCCAGACAGGCGATGAAAAAAGACTGTGCACAGGAACGCCATGATTATATAAAGGAAAATTACACGTGGGATAAAGCTGCAGAGCAATTCCTGACAGCAAAGTACAAAACATTGGAATAGTCTATGGCACAAATATTAATTGTCGACGATGACAGGGTAATGTTGAAATATTTATCTGACTCGTTGAAACAAGCAGGGCATGAGATTCAGACCGCTGATAACGGTGTGGATGCTCTGGAACATATTAAAGAATATAATGTTGATTTGCTTCTGACAGATATTGTTATGCCGGGCATGGATGGAATATCTCTTTCTAAAAAAGCCTCTGCTATCTCATCTGATTTAAAAATACTTTTTATGACGGGGTTTTCTGTTGAAGGATTCAGTAAGGGAAAACTGAATGCTATGACCGAGAAAGTGGTTAGCAAGCCTTTTCATTTAAAGGAGATTGTTGCGCAGGTTGAAAATATGCTCAATGGCAATTAAATTATGTTAAATAAGGCCATTCTTCCCTTGCATTTCCCATATCTCCCCCTTAAATAGTTCCATAATAATTTTTATCAAAAATGCCCGTAGGCTCAACGCGTCAGTGTTCCTGAGCCGGCATTTTTATAATGGGGTAATAATTTGTATTATTTGGTGCTTACAATCGGCTTATTCATAAGCTTGTGTGTAGGGGCGTCTTCCTGTCAGGCTGCCTCGGGCGCAGGGGAGATGGGAGTCAACCTGATTGATCCTACGACGATGGATTTTCAAGAAGCACAACAGTTATGTGCAGAGGAGCCCGCTCTTGTGAAGTGTGAAATTGTCCAGGAAATGATCAAAATAAACAAGGCTTTTGATACGCAAGAGTTGGCATTGGATAACAAGCACGTTGTGTATGATGTTTTTAATGCGAATTTTGAATAATAGCATTGAAATACCGCGATTTTTCCTTTAGATAAACCAAGCAGTCTTTCGGGACTGTAAACCGCAAACAGAGTGGGCGGTTAGCTCAGCGGTAGAGCACTTGCTCGACACGCAAGGGGTCACTGGTTCAATCCCAGTACCGCCCACCATTTTAAAACGAATGTAGGTAACGCTTACAGAGTTTTAAAAGTAAAAATCTAATCTTACTAAAATTCTTAGGCCACGCTCACCCCACAAAAGGGATTGAGCAATTTCATCTGTACGAAAAAGAGCCTATAAATACCAAATTCAAATCAAGTGAGTAAATTGTATATCAGTCACCAAAAGCTTCATTAGGATATCAGACGCGAAACGGTAAACACAAAAGAAGGTGGTGCAGATAGTATAGTGCTACCCTCTAATATTAAACTCTCCTAATTATGCAGGGGCATCTCACGGTGTATTTAGATCACGGTGTATTTAGAGTTTTTAGTAGAGCATAAATGAAACCATAAATAAAATTATCATACAAGTTAGTTTTTTGTTGTTTTTTATGGCTTTATATCATGGTTCCTCAACTAAACAACAGAGCGCGCATGAAGAAGATATTAACCTTTATTATTGTGTTTTGCCTTTCTATTGTCGTTGTAACAATAGCAGATTATTTGATTGCAAAAACCGGACGTAGTTGGGAGAGTTTTTTCGGAACGCCTGAATATAAAAAAGTAAAAATGAATAAACCATTAGAAACTCAAGTGCGTAGAGTAATTATTGGTAGTAGAACATTTTATATCCCTATGGAGTACCTTCAATCTGATCTTGATAAAGGCGATATTTCAGAGGGGGTGAACCTTATATATGTTTTGTCAGATTACACGCCTATTTCAAATTTTTTAAGTGAAGAAGCTTATGAGAATGCTTTTCATGATGGAAAAATAGGCCATATGCTAATACAGTTAGAAGGGGAAAAGGTTTCCATTCCTCAAATGATTGAAAACCGTAAGAATAATGAAATGATGACAAAATATGAGGGAGAACATTATGGCCTTCATAAATACATTGATTATGATAGTTTATTGCACAATAATATTCATTACGATGATGCTTATATTGAATTAGATGAAGAAGGAAAAGCTTTTAGTTTTATAACTTGTCCATCATCTAAAAAAAATGTCCCCTTTCCAGGATGCACACATCATTTTTCCGACCGAAATATTCGCTACAAAATTTATTACAAAAAAGAAAAATTTCTTTCGCTATGGAAGGAACAGAAACGTAAAGCTATAGATTTTATAAATAGCTTTGAAAAAAAATGATATAAGTAGGGAGAAAAAATGCCAACATTAACGCGCAGATTGAACGCGAAGAGGCGGAGGAAGCAGAAAATGCGCGCACCGAAGGCAAGGTCACTCAGCTTCGCCCACGCCCCCCTCAGATTTGATAATCTCTTCCATCTTATCGATGGCACTCTCCAGATCATCGGCGCGCCCATCGCTGCTTTCAGAGGCAGTCCTACCGTCCCCATTGTAAGAGCGAAGATATAGTTAGGGTATGAACGAGCAAATAGTTTTATGCTTGTAAAGAGCTTATCGTATTCATCTTTATCTTGCAGATCAAGCGCATGAAGAAATGACATTTAACAACCGCACGCGCGAGAAAGCGCTCAGAGCGGGATTTACAAAAAATGGTGTCAATTCCAGTACCGCTCACCATTTAAGACAGTTGGTTTATTACAGAAAATTCAGGAGATCCACGTCGCGGTTATTCAGGGCAAGGCCCATCGCCTGATATAGCTCATCCTGTGTAAACGGTTTTTTAAGTGTATCGTTGGAAAAATAGCAGGCAAAATTGAAGAATTGATCAATGTCACTGTCTTCTCCTTCATTGCCACCGGTAATTACAATGACCGGTGTTTCCTTATCCACTTTTCTGAGTTCTTCAATGAACTGGATGCCATCTTTTCCTGGCATAATAACATCCGTAATAATGAGATCGAACTTATCATTTTGGGCTTTTTCAAGCGCTTCTATACCGTCACGGGCCGTCACCGGCTCATAATCAGGATGGTTGTTTAAAGATGTTTCAAGAATTTGTAAGATAAAACTATCATCATCAACGACAAGGATCTTTTGAGCAGCGGCCATAGTATTTTCCTTTATAGGTGAACCGTATGAGGACGGTTGCTTTTTTAACTGACGACCTTAAATGTGACCATGAAAGATCAGTGCTAAAATCGTGTGTTAGCTTCAATTACTCTATTATAGACTGAATACCTAAACTAAGCGTTAATAACGGCCAAAATCATCATAGGGTGAAATAGAGAGAGTTTTATTTTATTTCAATGAGTTACTGTTGGCGTTCTGCAAGAACCTTTTTAAAAGGTTCCAGATAATCATCCGGTAAGATCTCAAGAAGGTCTTGTGTTAACGCTGCAAGGTTACGGCCATCGGGCGTGGGGGTATCAAAGCCGGTTTTGGGAACGGCAAGGCGCAGTTCCTGATGATCTTCTACCGACCACTCTTTGACCAGTTGCCATGCGGCTTCACCAGCCTGATCATTATAAAAAAGACCTTCCCAGAAAGCCGCCATTGCGTACACCATTTCCGGATCATGGCAGTCGGCACCGCGAAGTTCCAGAAAATGCTTCAGGCGCACTTCAGGAAACAATGTTGTCAGATGGTCCTGCCAGTCATCCATCGTTGGATACTCCCCTTCATGGCCGGGTAATTTACCCTCCATGTAATCACGAAAGGATAGGCCTGAAACATCGATATAAGTCTCTCCCCGATGGATGAAATACATCGGCACATCAAGCGCATATTCCACATAACGAGCGAACCCCATGCCATCTTCAAAAGCGAAAGGCAAAATACCACAGCGGTCGGGATCGGTGTGATTCCACATATGGGAACGATAACTCACAAAGCCTGAGTCCTTGCCTTCCACGATCGAGGAATTGGCCATTAAAGAAATGACAGCAGGTTGAACCGCAAGCGACAGCCGCAGTTTTTTAACCATTTGTTCTTCGCTGGCGAAATCAAGATTCACCTGTGCGGTGCAGGCCCGAAACATCATGTTCCTGCCAAGGCTTTTAATCTTATCCATGTAAGGTGCCATGATATCGTAACGTGGTTTAGGCATCAGGTGAACTTCGTCAAGTTTCCATGTCGGATGAAAACCTTTTGCAAGAAGACCTATCCCAAGCTTATCGCAGATGGCATTGATATCTTCATAGAATTTATCCATAGCAATTTGTGCTTCGCGGACATTTTTCTTGGGCCCGCCCGAATATTCAAACTGCCCCCCCGGTTCCAGTGTTATATTGTCATCATCTTTTTTTAATGCGACAACATTTCCTCTTTCCTCTATTTTCTGCCAGCCGTAGGTATTGGCGATTCCCTCTAGAAGTTGTTTGATACCGGGGGTTCCGTCATAGAGAAGCGGGGCGCCGGTCTTCACATCATATGCGAATTGCTCATGCTCAAGACCGACACGAAATTGGTCTTTCGGCTTGCACCCGTTCGCTAAATCATCGATAAGGGTTTGTTTGGTAAGCATAGTAAGAGGCCTTTCATCATGAACAGTCAAATAAAAGTCGGGGTTGTTATGGACCCGATTTCCAATATTAAACCGCATAAAGATTCAACGCTAGCCTTAATGCTCGGGGCGCAAGCACTTGGTGCCGCCCTTTATTATATGGAGCAGGATGATTTATATATCGAAGATAATAAGGCGCGCGCAAATATACGCCCAGTAAAAGTTTTCGATGATCAGGAAAAATGGTATGAATTTGAGCCGCCGCAAAATATAGATTTAACAGAATTAAATTTTCTGTTGATGCGTAAAGATCCGCCCGTTGATAAGCGTTTTATTCACACTTGTTATTTGCTGGAACACGCTATGCGTCAAGGGCTGAAAGTCATCAATAACCCGACGACCCTGCATACATATAATGAGAAAATTTTTGCAACGCATTTCCCTGAGTATTGCCCTCCTTATCAAATCAGTTCGGATAAAGATGTTCTGCGAACATTTTTAGATAAGCATAAGAAAATTATTATTAAACCGCTGGATGCCATGGGCGGGCAGGGGGTTTTCATGGTGCGCAAAGAGGATGTCAATTTTGAAGTCATCTGGGAAATGCAGACCCATAACGGGACTTATCCCGTCGTGGCGCAGGCTTTTATTCCTGCTATTGATAAAGGAGACAAGCGGATCATCATCATTGATGGGCAACCTTTTGATCATGCATTGGTTCGTATTCCAAAAGGGGGAAGTATCAGAGGAAATCTTGCTGCAGGGGCCCGCTATGAGGTCAAGCCATTGGGTGCACGTGAAAAAGAAGTTGCCAAAGTCGTTGGACAAAGATTGGTGCGCGAAGGCATTATGCTTTCCGGCATCGATATGATCGGGGATTACCTGATTGAGGTCAATATTACCTCTCCCACAGGGTTGCGTGAGATATCAAATGCCACGGATCAGGACTTAGGCAAATGTGTGATGGAAAAAATATTAGCCAAAATTTAGATGTCTGACCTGCAAACCATGATTATTATTTCTTGATGATAAGACCTCGTGGATTTTGGGGACGATATCACGGCCGCCAGCCAGCGCATGGACAGCCAAAGAGCTGCCCGTAATGTCTCCGGCTGCAGCAATCAATGTTTCTTTGCCAGAGGCTGTTTTATACACACCGACAAGGCCGGCCTGGGCTATCCCGGCTTCAGGGCCGAACATGTCCGTATTTGGGATAAAAACAGGCTCGGTCACATCCAGCATACCCCACTTATTGGTTGGCAGGGCATCCGTGCCGAATAACGCAGGAAGGTTTTCAGGATCAAATCCAACCGCGCTGACGACCATATCGCCTGTAAATTCCACACCGTTTTTGCAGACAACTGTTAAAGAGTTATCTTCGTTTTTACGAATAGTTTCCGGAGCTGCTCCAAATTCAAAGTTAACACCTTCTTCACGCGCCGCTTCAATTTCTTTTTTTCCGGCGCGTAATTTTTCTTGTGTGCCGCGGTATAAACATGTGGCCGAAACGGCACCGTGATTTTGAATGGTTGTTGCCGTTCTTACGCCGTCCATTGCTGTATCACCGCCGCCAATCACAAGAACTTTTTTGCCTTTTGCATCTAGGTTGTCATCATAACCGTCTAAGACTGTTTTATCCGCGATGCCCAGATCCACCAGATTTTTAAGACTTTGGCGTGTCAGGTAATGGATGGCTTGTGTCAGGTTCTCTGCTCCGTTTTCAGATGTGACGGGATCTTTCGGTTTATATTTTCCTGTCGCCACAATAACCGCATCATGGTCTTGTGCTAATTGGTCAAAGGCGACGGTATTACCGAAAGTTTCAGCCCCGACAGTAACCCCTGTCTGAATGATGACACCGGCTTCTTTCAGGCGGTTCGTATAATTCGCCATATCCGCATAGGCCATCTTTAAACGCGGTATGCCAAGGGCCCCCAAGCCGCCTGCAACAGGGCTGCGTTCGACAATCGTTACATCATACCCTTCTTCAAAAGCGATTTCAGCGGCAGAAATGGCAGCAAATCCTGATCCCACAATTGCGATGGATTTTCCAAGACTGCGTTTTTGTTCGAGAGGAGGGACCCAGCCACTTTCCCATGCCTTGCGATGAACTTCACGTTCAATACCGCGAATAAGAATGGAGCCTTGTTTTGTTCCTTGATAGATACAACCTCCTTCACACAGCTTATCTGCAGGACACAGGCTTCCTGTTAAAAGGCCCCAACGATTGGTACGCCATGAAATATCAAATGCTTGCTTGTAATGCCTGTCGGCATCTTGCGGATTTCCTTGAGCTTCGGCTTTAGCGCCTTGTTCAAACGCTTTGTTGATTTCCGGGATGTTGTTTTCCATGGGGCAGCCATTAACACCTTCATCAGGCAGGAATGACCCTGTGTGACATCCTGCAGAACCACATCCCGTACAATTGGTTGACGCATCGGTAATGAGAGCAGGATCAAAGCGGCGCTCGTAAGGCCCTTCAGTTCTTTGTCCTGCGGGTATTGTTTCCAGACTACGCTTATCGACTGTAATTGTTCCTGACATTGTCCTTCTCCTATTACGCATTGATCAGGGCAGGTGCGGCTGCCGCTGCCGATGTTTTATCATTTTCCTGGGTTTTGAAATTGACATAGCGGAAGTTTGTAATCGCATTCTCCCAGTCTTTCAAAATACGTTCGGCCTGTTTCGATCCTGTGTAACCATGGTGTGTCATGATACGTTCTCTCAGCCGTTCTGCTTCGGGGGAACAGGCTTGCAAATTTGTTACTTTTGCAAAAGTATCTTTGCTCGATTTGTTTCCTAAGTCAGGATCATAAACAAACGCTTCGCCGCCACTCGCTCCCGCCCCGAAATTGCTTCCGACTTTACCCAGAATGACTGCTTCGCCACCTGTCATATATTCACAGGCACTATCTTGCGCTCCTTCGATGACGGCGCGTGCGCCCGACAGGCGAACGCCAAAACGGTTGCCGGCTTTTCCCGCAGCGTAAAGATCACCGTCAATCGCCCCGTAGAAACACGTATTGCCGATGATTGTATGATCCTGCGGGTTTTCTGCCATACGGCTTTCAGCTTCAGGGCGGATTCTGATGGTACCGCCGGATAACCCTTTCCCGACATAATCATTGGCAGCGCCTATAAGGTTTATATCTACGCCGGTTCTTAAGTATGCGCCTAAAGATTCCCCTGCAATCCCGATCAGATCAAGCGTGACAAATTGTGTGTTGCCTGTGTTTTCTCCTTGGAATTTCCGTGCCAACATGCCTGAAATACGGGTTCCGATATTACGGTCCTGATTGGTGACCACATCCCTGATAGAGAAGTTTTGGGGGGTAAAAATCTCTCCGTCATATTCTTTTATCCATTCACGATCGCGGGAAATAACGCCGGGATTAGCAGGGTTATGATATTCACTCCGTGCAGTTGCCTGATTGTGCATGTTGGCAAGTTTTTCGGGAATAACCGGCATGATTTCATCAAAGTTAACGCCCAGATCCTGTCCGGCGATTTGTTTGATTAAATCAAAACGGCCAATGGCCTGGTCCAGTGATTTCAATCCTAGTCCGGCGAGTGTTTCCCGAACATCCTCGGCAATAAGCTGGAACATTCTGACAACATGTTCTTCTGCGTTTGGATCAAAGTTTAAACGTCGCTCCGGGTCAGGAGTGGCTACACCAACAGGACATTTATCATTTCCTTCGCCCTGACAAACACGGGCAAGTTTACACCCTTCCGCAATCAAGGCCTGTAGGCCAAACCCGTATTCTTCTCCGCCTAAAATAGCGGCTTTCACGATATCACTACCTGTACGAAGGCCGCCATCTGTTGTTAGTTTTACCCGTTCCCTGAAACCATTTTCAGCCAATGCCATATGTGTTTTTGCCAGGGCAATTTCCCACTCCTGCCCACAATGGGTAATGGAAGTTTGCGGGGAGGCTCCGGTGCCGCCCCGGCCGCCGGCAATATGAATGGAATCTGCACCTGCCTTGGCAACCCCAACGGCAATAGTATCCACGCCTTCTTCCGCAACCAGCTTTACACTGACTTTAGCGCTCGGGTTGGCTTCTTTCATGTCATATATAAGTTGGGCAAGATCTTCGATAGAATAAATATCATGATGGGGAGGGGGGGAGATCAAGGTTGTCCCTGCTTCACAATTACGCAATTCAGCAATTTCAACATCAACCTTATTACCCATTAACTGTCCGCCTTCGCCGGGCTTTGCTCCTTGGGCGACTTTTATCTGAATCTCTTCGGCAGAAGACAGATAGTCGATATCAACACCAAAACGACCGGAAGCGACTTGTTTTATTTTTGAAGTGGTCTCTGCATTCCAGCGGCGGTTCGTATGTTCGCCGCCTTCACCGGAATTGGATTTCCCGCCAATGCGATTCATCGCCCGGGCCAAGGTAGTATGGGCTTCTTTGGATAAAGAACCCATGGACATGGCGCCTGTTGTCATTCGGCTAAGAATATTTTCGGCGGGCTCAATGTTTTCGAGGGCCAATGGTGCTTCAACAGAATTTGTATTGAATCCCATCAGGTCATGTACATAAATTGGTTCTTGGGCGCTATCGGTGTCAATAAGTTGGACATAGCGGTTATAAAGCGCCTTGCGTTTAACTGCATCTTCTTCCCTTAAAGCGCTTTGGAGCAAACCAATTTTACGGGAGTCAACTGCATGAGGTAGTTGGCCTTTTCTTAAGCGGTTTAATCCACCTGCCATGATCTTATTGGTCGTGCGCGCTTTTTCATGATGGTTTTCAACACGCTCCTGTAAATGAGTAAGGGTTAAACCACCGAGTGCGGATGGCACGCCCGGAAAGTATTCTGCCATCATGTCCTTTGATAATCCCAAGGCAGAGAATAAACGGGCGCCGCGATAGGAATTTACATCTGAAACGCCCATTTTTGACATGACTTTTAATAGCCCTGCTTCCATGGCTGTTGTGTAACTACCTAAAGCTTTGTGTGCTGTAATATTGCCAAGATCCCCTTCATGGTGTTTTGCGAGGATAGTGGCTTCTGCAAGATAGGGGTTTACCGTATCTGCACCCATGCCGATTAGCGTTGCCAGATCATGCGGATCGACACATTCTGCTGTTTGTACATTGATTGAAACTTCGGCACGCTTACCGGCAGCAATGAGTTTTGTATGAACGGCACTGGTTGTTAGTAACATCGGAATAGGGGCGTAACCATCATTAGCTTCCTGATCGGTTAAAACAAGATGTTTTCCTTCAATGGCGGCTGTTTCCGCTTCGTCCTGTATTTCTTCCAGTCTTCTTTGCAGGGCAGGACCTTCAGCCGTTACATCATACACTGTCGAAATATAGGAGATATTGTCGTCGCCAATTGTGTCTATAACTTCTTTTAAGCCGTTATTGGTCAATACAGGACTGTCCACTTGTACCGGCGGCATCTGTTGTGCTTCCGATTCTCCTAAATGGAAAGAGCCAAGCGTCGTTATCAGGCTTGTGACATGTTCTTCCCGGATCGGGTCAATTGGTGGGTTTGTAACCTGTGCAAATTTTTGCTTAAAATAATGTGAGAGGGGTCGATACACTTCTCGTGTTAAGTAAGCAGGTTGAGAATCATCACTCATGGACCCTAAGGGTTCTTTCCCTTTTTTTGCCATGGATGTCAGGAAGGTGTTAATTGCTTCTTCGGTATAACCGAATAATGCCTGCCGTTCCAATAATGCCTCAGCAGGTGGATGTGCCTTGCTTCCTTCTAAAAGAAGGGGAGGGGCCACTTTTTTCAAAGTTTTTAAAGCTTGGGTGACATTATGTTTTTCTTCAAATCCCTTTACTGCCTGGCGTTTTAATTCTGCATCATACTGAATGCCGCCCTCTTTAATATTAATGCCAAGAAGCTCGCCTGCTTCCAAATTTCCCCGTCTGGAAATATGCGCAGGATTAATCTTGATCATGCCTTCTTCTGACCCGGCAACAATAATGTCGTTCACATCGTCAATAACATACCGCACTGGTCGTAAACCGTTTCTATCGCCCCCCAAAAGAAGCTGGTGTTGATCAGACATGGCCAAGGTGGCCGGGCCGTCCCATGGGCCGCTGACGGCTGAAATATATTCATATAAAGCGCGCTCTTCTGCGGGCATATTTTTGGCTTCCCGGAAAGCGGGCGGCACTAAAAACGCTTTAATTTCCGGCAGGGAATACCCGGCGTGCGATAACGCTTCAATTACATTGTCGACATTGGCAGAATCCGATCCCCCCGGTGCAATGATGGGGAGGATGATTTCAGCTTCTTCGCCGTAAGCTTTGCGAATAAGGTGATCCAGCACGGAGATATTATTTACGTTCCCTTGAAGGGAATTGATTTCCCCATTGTGGGCAAGAAACCTGTAAGGATGGGCACGCTCCCAGACGGGTGTTGTATTGGTGGAAAAACGCTGGTGAAAGGCCGTATAGGTGGACTTCATTCTTTGATCAAGCAGATCAGGGAAGGTGTTTCCAAGCTCTGTGGCCAAAGACAGACCCTTATAAACAATAGTATGTGTACTCATAGATGGTACATAGAAAGTATCTGCGTCTTTTCCGGCCAGATCTTTTTCCAAGATACGCTGTTCGATGACGCGCCTTGCCACATAAAGGCGTCTTTCAAATTCGGTTGTGTTTTCACCTTCTTGCGGAGGTATAATTAATTGCTGGATATAAGGACGACTGGCGCGCGCACCGATGCCGAGTACTTCATCGTTAACAGGAACATCGCGCCATTGAGTGCCGTGGTAGCCAAACTCATCTTCAACAGTCTCATTAATAATTTTTACGATTTCTTCTCTTCGGACTGTATCATTCATAGGCAAGAAGAACATGCCAACGGCAAGCGGTGCGGCGGGGGCGTCATTGCCTGAAATGGTAGCGTATTCTGCTTTAAAAAAATCCTGATCCAACCCAAGCTTAATACCGGCGCCATCGCCGGTTTTTCCATCTGCCCCCACACCACCACGGTGCTGGACAGAAGCAATAGCCTCTAAACCAAGTGCAATGATCTTGTGGCTGGCTTCCGCTTTCGTAGAAGCCACAAAACCGACACCACACGCATCATGCACACGTTGCGGTGACTGGACACGCGACAATGTATCTTGTTGAGAAACACCCATGAGAATACCTATAATTAAACGTTATTATTTCCTTAAGAAGGAATTTTTATAGACATAGTCAGTATATGTAAACTATTTTGTGCGTTTTTTGATCATTTTATTAAGATATTAACGTCTTAGGCGTCAGATTATTTCGGGGCATCCCCCTTGTCTAAGTCTCTTTTCTTTTAAAATTATGCTAATTTTATCGTTACCCCTAAACTGGGTATTTGGGCAGAACGCTGAAGAACCATGAAAATTGTAACGTCTTCTGAAATCCTTATGAATCAATATTTTCCAGAGCTTTTGCGAACTTGTATGGAAGGAAAAATGGTGCCCGGGGCGAGAATTGAACTTGCGACACGAGGATTTTCAGTCCTCTGCTCTACCACTGAGCTACCCGGGCATGATTCAAATTGGATCTTTGAATAATCACAATATATGTGACCAAAGGGTTTATATGATAATCAGATAGCGCTGTCTAGCCTCAGCAGCATGATTTTAAAGGAAAATTTAATCTAGCGATAATTCCAGCCGATCTTGTAGGGGGGGCGTGCGGCGGTTGCGGGTAAGTTCACCCAATCCCAGGGCCGTTAACCCATGGATTTGCACTGTACATGGGTCTTCGGCTGCAATCTGGTCCAGAGCTTGTAAAAGCTTTTCTTTTTCTTTTTTAGAAGACATTTTAAGGAAATCAATCACGATGATTCCCCCAAGATTGCGCAATCTTAACTGCCGGCCAATTTCGCTCACAGCATCAAGATTAACAGCAAGCCGGGACCGGTTGTCACTGCCCCGGTTAATATCAATGGCACACAGCGCGGCAGCTTCCTGAATGATAATATTACCGCCACCTTTCATTAACACATAGGGTTGGAAAAGGTCTTCGATCTGGTCAAGCACATCGCGGTAGTCAAACAACCCTAATTCCAGTTCCTGATCAGGCAGTTCAACGGGGGTAACCTTTGTTACAAGATCGGGGGCATAAATTTCACACCATTCTTCGACCTCCTGATACTGTTCCATTGTGACAATATCTATGGCATCGATGGTTTTATGCGCTTGGTCACTTAAAGTCCGTTGAAGGGCATCCGGTCCTAGCATAATAGTAGATGTTTCTGCTCCTTTCAGAAATTCCTGCAGCTGCTCCCATATAGTTTTCAGGATCTTGCTTTCGCGTATCAGCATGTCTGTCTGCACATTGGCAGCAGAAGACCTTAAGATACATCCTTTGATTGTATCGATATTATTCAGCATTTTGGTGAGCTGCTTGCGTTGCTTTTTGTCGTGGATACGCTTGGAAATACGGTTCTTTTCCATCATGGGGGAATAAATTAAGTGGCGCCCCGGCAGGGTAATATTCATGCTGACTCTGGCAGATTTGTCCTCTTTCGTCAGATCGCTGCTATCAAGGCGCGGCAAATAACCGCTTTTGGCTTGCACCGCTAGCATATCCCCCGGCTGGATCAGTTTGCCGATGGCTTTATCACCCCCACGTTTTATCTGCCCGTCTTTGTCGGTTAGATAAATATCGGCATTATTGAGCAGGCCTGTATTTTCACCGTCCAGATCGACAAAGGCCGCATCCATGGCTTTATCGATGCTCATGACTTTGGCCCAGTAAATAGAACCCCAGCGTACTTCTTCATACATGGGATCAATTTCCAAGCCAATCAAACGGTTTTTTTCAACCGTGGCCACCCAAAGTGATTCTTCCAATTCGTCGACTAGGATTTCCAATAAATGCCCTTTTATTTTGAATGAGTAAACGCGTATCCACCGCTTTCCAGTATCTTTATTGTATCATAAAGCGAAAGTCCGACGACATTACTATATGAGCCGGAAATAAATTTAACGAAGGCCCCTGCTGAGCCTTGTATCGCGTAACCGCCTGCCTTACCTTCCCATTCATCGGAGTTGATATAGGAATCAATTTCCCCTGTACTTAATGGCTTAAACTGAACGATTGTCTTGCTAAGACGCGTTATTTCACGATTTTCCGGCGTGATAAGGGTAATGCCCCCATAAACAGTATGGCGGCGCCCTGATAATTTTCTTAAATATTCTTCCGCCATAGCTTTATTTTCCGGTTTATCCAGTATCGCATTTCCGCACGAAACGACTGTATCTGCTGCTAAAATAAAATATTGTGGGTAAATAGAAAAAATTGTCCTAGCTTTTTCTTGTGAGAGCCTCTGGGCATATTTGTGAGGTTTTTCAGTGGCTTGTGGGGTTTCCTCTATATTCGCCGGCACAATATGGGCGGGTTTTAGCCCAATTTGTGAAAGTAGCTCTGAGCGCCGTTGAGAGGCAGAGGCAAGGACTAAGGCACTGTTTTTGTTTGGTTTTGACATTTATGTTATACTGAAGTATGGTTAAAGGATGTGTTAACAACTATCAAAGAAACATGGTTTCCCAAACGGCTACAAGTCGCAAGTTTAACATTTTTAGTAAGAATAAACACCTTGCTCTGCATAAGAGTTTTGTTCTCAGACAAAAAAACAGGGCGTTTATATTTTCCAAGACATTTTTGATGCGTTTTATCGCTATGTTGGAGGAGGCACCTATGCCTAATCCTGCTATGACGATTCTATCAAGCAGTAACTATAATTTCAGGAGTCGATACGTTTTAGCAACGGTCGGCTCTTTTTCATAGAGGTGTAATGAAATGAAGAAGAATAAAAATCGTATTAAAATGAGAGCAAAGCTTAAAAAGCTTGGCGCTTTAATTAAGAATTCCTTTTTTAACGCTTGTAATGCCTTAGAAATAGTCCCTGTTTTTTATGAAGCAGCCGGCGGCGGTTCCAGCAGTGGCGGCGTCAAATATCACGGTAAAGCTATTATTGGGCTGCCGGGCGCAAAGTATCACGCCATGACCGGGCAGGCAGAGAACTCTGCGGATGTCCGCCGCACACGCGCCAATGGCCGCGCGCATCGAAATCAGGTTATCGGACGTCCAGCTTATTATAGTGATTATGATAAGTATAATAATTTCACTGTATAGCTTTTATACCCGTGAATTTCTTAAAAATACCTGCTTGATTTTACCCGCAAATCACATCATATTGCGCTTCGATTTTTAACTCCTTAAAAAGAAAGAGGCGGCTATGAATGTCTTCAGTGTGCTAGGCAGTTTCTCTCGTGCAACGCAGAGAAACGAAGAAATAATGTTGAATGATGATCACGTAGAAACAACGAGCACAGGATCATCAGGGTATTTTAGCCCCGGAATGGAACACAGCGTGCTCGCGCCATACAATTACAATTTTTTTTAAAGTTTATTTTTCACGGAAAGTGATGCGGCCTTTGGTCAAGTCATAAGGAGTCATCTCCACGACTACGGTATCACCCTGCAAAACACGAATGCGGTGTTTACGCATTTTACCTGCGGCATGTGCCAAAATTTCGTGATCATTTTCCAGCTTTACACGAAACATTGCGTTCGGAAGTATTTCCGTGACGACACCTTTAAATTCTAATAGATCTTCTTTTGCCATGTTTTTTAAATAATTAAATCAAAAAGTTATAAGCTTTATACTGCAAATAACTATAAATGCAATCCCTTTCCTAACGGAATAAACGGATGAATAGAACGCATCGCGCATTCGTATTGGATTCATTATAGACATCACGATTCTTGCAGGGCGTATTGACCGCCCCGTAGTCTGCATAGACTTCACCACTGAACGCGCGGCCATTATCAAGCTTTCTGTCTATTTTGGCGGCCTGTGCCGGCGACACGCTGCCTCCATTATTGCCCAAGCCTCCGGTCATACCGTTTTCACTAATTCTTAAAATATGACCATCAATGCCGATGGTAGTGGCATGGTCATAGAAAAATTCAAATCCTCCGCCAACGGGCGCCCGTGGATTTGTACTGCCCCATGCTCTCTCGTTTGCATTTAAGGGATCTGCGCTTTCATCAACGCCGGAAAACATATCGAGTAATGCAAGATGTTTCCAGAATTCATACGCTTCGCGCCAGTTTGTTGCAGGGTTTAAAAATGTGGACCACGCCACTGCAGAGGCTTGCGGGGCAAAAGTCACCGTGCCGTTTTCATTCCCGCCCACGCAATTATTGGCTGCATTACATCCCGGAATACGGTTGGCCCTGGCATCGCCGGGCATAACGCGGTACCTGTCTTCAAAAGTAACGGCGAGAGCTTTGATTTCTTCAATAATACGGATGGTGTTTGTCACACGTGCGTTCTGGACAAGCTCCTGACCTTTTAGAATGCCGCCAATCAAAAGGCCGATAATAATCATCACAATCGCAAGTTCTACCAAAGTAAAACCATGTTGTTTGTTGTTAGAAGAACTGAAATTCATAATATTGTTATATAAAGACTGAGAAAGAATCATCACTCATTCTACTGGAATAAGCGTATAAAGAGAATACATTGCGCATTTGTATTTGATTCATTGTAAACATTTTGGTTTTTGCACTGTGTATTGCGTGTACCGTAGTCTGCATAAACTTCTCCACTGAAGGCTTGGCCATCATCCAGCTTTCTGTCTATTTTGGCGGCCTGAGCGGGCGAAACACTACCGCCACGGTTATTGCCTAATCCGCCCGGTGTTAAGGCGCCTTCACTAATTCTTAAAATATGACCGTCAACGCCGATCGTCGTGAGATGGTCATAGAAAAATTCAAACCCTCCGCCAACGGGTGCCCGCGGATTTGTACTGCCCCAAACTCTCTCATTGGCATTTAAAGGATTTGCGCTTTCATCAACACCGGAAAACATATCCAGTAAAGCAAGATGTTTCCAGAATTCATACGACTCACGCCAGTTTGTGGCAGGGTTTAAATAAGATGTCCAGACAACAGCTGAAGCTTGCGGGGCAAAAGTTACTGTGCCGTTTTCATTCCCGCCAACGCAATTATTGGCCGCATTACACCCCGGAATACGGTTAGCCCGGGCAGCGCCGGGCATAACGCGGTATCTGTCTTCAAAAGTAACGGCGAGAGCTTTGATTTCTTTAATAATACGGATGGTGTTGGTTACACGCGCGTTCTGGACAAGCTCCTGACCTTTTAGAATGCCGCCAATCAAAAGGCCGATAATAATCATTACAATCGCAAGTTCTACCAAAGTAAAACCACGTTGTTGAAATTTATCTTTGTCTTTTATAATCCTCATAAAAAATACTTCCACACATGCTATTATATAGATATTTCAAACAATTAACAAACATCATGGTCTATTTTTGTACGAAAATAGTAAGTATTTAATTAATTTTAGATCTAAATTCCCTTATCCATTTTTGCATGACTGTGGGACGGGTTTTCAAAGCAGTGCGGTTTACAACCAGATGGGAGGAAATTTCAAGGATTTTTTCCACTTCAACCAAGCCGTTGGCTTGTAACGTAGAGCCTGTCGAGACCAAATCGACAATACGTTTTGCAAGCCCTAAGGAAGGAGCAATTTCCATAGCGCCGTTAAGTTTTATGCATTCTGCCTGCACGCCGCGGGCGGCAAAATGTTTACGGGTTAGATTTGGATATTTTGTTACCACCCGGATATGGCTCCATTTTGTCGGATCATCCCCATCCGCCAGATTTTTAGGCATGGCAACAGAAAGCCGGCAAGGCCCGATTTTCAGATCTACTGGTGCGTACAATTCGGAATAATCAAATTCTTCAATCACATCAGAACCCACAACCCCTAAATGTGCGGCGCCAAAGGCGGTGAAAGTGGCCACATCAAAAGCCCTGACACGGATAATATCCAGATTTTCAAGATTGGTTTTGAATTGGAGCAGCCTAGAATCCGGATCTGAAAACGCGGTTTCAGGCTCAATGCCGCATTTCTTTAAAAGCGGTAACAGCTCTTTCAAGATACGGCCCTTGGGCACCGCCAATATGATTTTATCAGAATTCATGACAAGGGTTTTACCACATCCGCAATAGAGGTCACGGGGTTTTTAAATTAATCTTTAAATCTCTCGATTTTGGCGCCCACAGCCGTCAATTTATCAACGATATTCTCATATCCCCGGTCCAGATGGTAAATACGGTTGATAACGGTTTCCCCTTCCGCCACGAGGCCGGCCAAGACCAAAGCCATGGATGCCCGCAAATCCGTGGCCATGACTTCCGCCCCTTTGAGTTTTTCAACCCCGCGGATAATAGCGGAATTGCCGCGAATGGTAATATCGGCGCCCATACGGCAAAGCTCGGGGACATGCATAAAACGATTTTCAAAAATGGTTTCGGCAATCATACCCGCTCCCTCACAAAGGGTGAGCATCGTCATAAATTGCGCCTGCAAATCTGTTGCAAAACCCGGGTAGGCTTCGGTCATAATGTCCACGCCTTTCAGTCCGGCACCATTCCGGCGGACAATGACGTCTTCCCCGTCCTGCGTAATAAGCATGCCGGCTTCTTTTAATGGGGAGATTAGTGCAGAAAGGAAATCCATGCGCGTATGTTGTAACCGTAGCTCCCCACCACAGAGCCCCACAGCGCACATATAAGTGCCGGTTTCAATCCTATCCGGTATCACGGAATGCGTGGTACCGTGTAACTTTTTAACACCCTGAATGCGAATTTCTGACGTGCCTAATCCTTCAATTTTTGCGCCCATACTGATCAACGCATTTCCCTGATCCACAATTTCCGGTTCCCGTGCCGCATTGCGTAAGATTGTCTCTCCATTCGCCAGTGTCGCAGCCATCATCAGGTTTTCCGTTGCCCCGACAGAGACCAGTGGAAATACAATGTCTGCTCCTTTTAAGCCGCCTTTTGGTGCCTGTGCTTTCACATACCCACCCTCAAGATTAATGTCGGCGCCCATGGCTTCAAGCCCTTTGATATGTAGATCAATAGGCCGCGCTCCTAATGCACATCCTCCGGGCAGGGAAACTTCTGCCTTCCCGTGACGTGCCAGCAAAGGGCCAAGGACAAGCACGCTCGCGCGCATTTTTCGCACAAGGTCATAAGGGGCAATATGGGATTTGATCTCTTGCGTGTGAAAAGAAGCTTTTCCAGATTTGCTGAGGCCCACTGTGCATCCCAGATGCGTTAACACTTCTGAAAGGGTGCGGACATCCTGAAGCCCTGTCGGCATGTTCTCAAGCACAACTTCTTCATCCGTTAAAAGACTCGCACACATATGTTTAAGGGCGGCATTCTTGGCGCCACTGATTTTGATGGTTCCTCTTAATTTGGTTCCACCGTAGACCCGCATTTTTTCAAGTTTGGATTTTTGAATATCTTCCTTGATGATTTCAATATCGTTATCGTCAGGCATAGGGACTTTCATAGAATGAGGCATAGGAGTGGGCAATTATTCTTTTATACGTGGTAGGGTTACCCCTTGTTGCCCCATATATTTACCGGCGCGGTCGGCATAACTCACTTCGCATTCGCTTGAACCTTTAAAAAACAGGAATTGGGCGACCCCCTCATTAGCGTAAACTTTTGCGGGCAGCGGGGTGGTATTGGAAATTTCCAGCGTGACATGGCCTTCCCAGCCGGGTTCGAGCGGTGTGACGTTTACAATCAATCCGCAACGCGCATAGGTGCTTTTACCTAGGCAGACAACCAGCACATCTTTCGGGATACGAAAATATTCAACAGAGCGTGTGAGAACAAAGCTGTTGGGGGGAATAATGCAAATATCAGTTTGGCGGTCGACAAAGCTCTTTTCGCTAAAAGCTTTGGGATCAACAATGGCGTTATCGACATTGGTAAAAATTTTAAATTCATCCGAACAGCGGGAATCATAGCCATAAGAAGAAAGGCCATAAGAAATTTTTCCTTCTGCGGTCTGCTTTTCAACAAAAGGTTCAATCATCCCGTGATTGAGGGATTGCTCCCTGATCCAGTGATCGGGCATGATGCCCGGCAGCCCGCCTTCGGCAGCCATGGGGTGTATCTGATTACTATTTGTTTTTGCGGCTTGAGGCATTGTTGTTGTCCTGTTCTGGCTTATGGCTTTTTATCGCGGCTTTGCGCCTTTTTAAATTTTCCCGCAACGCAGCGGCGCGCTTTTCAGCCTTTAACTGTTGCTGTGTTTTATCGACCATGTTTGTCAATCATACGGCTTATTTACGAAACTTTTGGGACTATAAGCAATTGACGCGTGACATTCTAGAAAAATTATTATAATTTCCGCGCATATCCACGGTCTTTAAAGGTTTTAGGACTTTCAAAGGAGGATAACGAAAAGAATGGCGGTGAGTTTCTCCCCTCTGATCTTTTGATATGCCGCGGTAGCTCAGTGGTAGAGCGCACCCTTGGTAAGGGTGAGGTCGAGAGTTCAATTCTCTCTCGTGGCACCATTAACCTCTTCATCATCATTCATTATTGTTCATAGATGCTCCTGAAACTGTTTATTTACAACGGTTTTAGAAGCTGTTATGTTTTTCTTTATTCGCGCACGATTTTCTACAATCTCAAGGTTTGGGGGTAACGGCGGGGGTAATAAAAAATCAAGTGGGGGTAACGGTGAAGTTAACCAATACGGCATGTAAAAACGCAAAACCAAAGAAGAGGCAATATAAGAGCTTTGACGGTGGTGGTTTGTACTTGCTTGTTAGGCCAAACGGCTCAAAACTCTGGCAATTGAAATATCGCTATTTGAATAAGGAAAAAACCCTCTCAATTGGATCATATCCATTGGTAGGCTTAGCGGACGCTAGGAAGGCCAGAGAGGCCGCAAAAGCATTATTGGCACAAAGTCCACCAAAAGATCCTATGGCTTCTAAAATCGAAGCAAAACGCGAAGCAATCAATCAGGCTAATAATACTTTTGAAGTGGTGGCGCGTGAGTGGCATAAAACCAAAAATAACCAATGGGATTGGAAATATGGGCATACGCTTATGCGTCGCCTTGAAATGAATGTTTTCCCTATTATTGGAAATAAACCAATAGCAGATATTAAACCGCCTGAATTATTGGATTGCCTGCGTGTTATTGAAAAACGAGGTTCTTACGATGTTTTGAAACGCACCACGCAAGTTTGCGGTCAAATATTTCGCTTTGGTATACAAACTGGAAGATGTGAGCGTGATCCTGCGGCCGATTTAAAAGGGGCATTGACTGTTTCGCCTGTCAGTCATTTTAGAACAATCAATTTAAAGCAATTACCTGAATTTATTGAGGCCTTGAAACTAAATAAGGCGCGGATATTTGAACGAACACGCCGCGCTGTTTGGTTATCCCTCTATACATTTTGCCGCCCCGTTGAGATCAGAACGGCCAGATGGCAGGATATAGATTTTGAAACTAAGCTTTGGACTATTCCCGCTGAGCGCATGAAGATGAAGCGGGATCATATTGTACCCCTAAGTCAGCAAGTTATAAAACTATTGGAAGAGCAAAAAGAAGAGGTCGGTATCTATAACACTGAGTGGGTTTTTCCTTCACAGAACAAAATCAAAAACCCTATGAGTGATGGAACAGTGAATAAGGCCATTAAGCGGCTTGGTTTTGGAGAGGATATGGTAGCGCACGGTTTTAGGGCTTTGGCGCGTACGACTATCAGAGAACAATTAGACTATGATAGTGAAGTAATTGAAAAACAGTTAGCGCATAAAAGTAGTGGCTCATTAGGCGAGGCTTATGACCGAACGCAGTTTATAACTAAGCGCAAGAAAATGATGCAGGACTGGGCTGATTATGTAGATGGGATTTCAAAATGATAAAGAAAAAAGCTGAGCCGTTAGATATTGAATCAATTGATGAGGTATCTTATTTAAAAAAGAAGTTTCAATCTTATAGAGAAAAAATATATGACGATATTTTTTTCATTGAAATATCAAAAAGTTTTAATATTAGTCATTCTAATAAGGAATCTTTTGAAACATCTATTCTGGCTGCTGCAGAAGCATATCAAAGATTGATAGAAATTAACAAAAATATAGAACCTGTTCATAAATCTAAAAATAGAATTCTATCCCTTCAAAAAAAAATAACTGCGGCAAAATATGAATATATAAAATTTACAGATAGTCCAGAAGCAACGGTGGACGAACTTTTTTGCAACTTGGATTGTATGTATGACGAAGGAAAATATAAACGTTTTTTTGATTGTCTGCATGATTCTCAATTCCATGGTGGTGGCGTTGAATATAACTTAAAAAATATAATAGAGTTTTTCGATGCTTTAATTGAAGCTACAGAACAATCAAATGAGTACTTTACCAACGGCAATCCTATTAAAAAACATGATGCTATTGTCGCATGGCTGTCTCGTATGGAATGTATTTTTAAAAACTACACAAACATTCCTTTTACTCAAGGTAAATACTATGTCGAAGTTGGTAATATTTCTGTGTGTCTGGATATTTTATATCAAATAATAGCCCCTCTGGATCCAAGAATTACAAAGCAATATTTGGCTCATAAACTTAAAGAATATAATTTAAATAAAAATAGGTAGAGAAATTTGTTATTTTTTTAAGTTTTTTTTACTACTACATTATTTTGAAAAAATTGAAAAATTCCCACATCATACTTGTACGAATAACAGCAAGTACAGAGGTGTTAAATGCAATTATCATTTTCAATAGAAGAAGTTTCTAAAGCTACGGGCTTAGGAAGAACTAAGCTTTATGAAGCCATAAATCAGGGTAGCTTACCTGCTAAAAAATACGGCAAGAGAACCATCATTCTAAAGCAAGATTTAGAGGGTTTTCTAACAAATCTCTCTCATTATCCAACATAACCAGTTTTTCCTTTAAAGAGCTGACAATACTTTAAAGGTTTTTAAGAGCAAACCAGAGGAGCTTTAACGCTCTTCTGGTAAGCGACTAAGCACGTCTAATTAATTGCTCTTAAAACACTCATTGTCTCAGCGCGAAGCGCGCTTAAATCCTTTAAATGCGCTTTTTATTTAAACAATCCTTTAAAGAAAGGCTTTAAAGAAATGACCACTATAGGAACTATACAAGAAACAGACATTAATGGCTTTAAAGAGCTAAAAGGTCAAATATCAACGCTTCATTTAAACATAAACTTTAAACTCATTAAGAATAAGCAAAAATCTAATCCAAACGATCCAACCTATATGATTAACACGCAATCTTTAAACGGTAGCGATGTTCAAGTTGGTTCTGTCTGGGAAAAATCATGTCAAAACTCAGAAGATATATTCTTAAGTATGACATTTGATGATCCAAGTTTTGATAAACCTTTAAATGTAGCCGCTTTTAAAAATAACCCTGAAAGATGGGATATTGTTTGGCGGCGTCGTCAAATCTCACAAAATCAAAACGAAGTCTCTTAAATACAAAGGGGGTGTTTTTTGTACCACGCCCCCCTACACATACAAAACAGTTATAATGAAGCTTATCTATAATAATTTTGATGCTTTTGATGTCAGCTTTCAAGGGGCTTTACCTGAGAGTGTTTTAATTCAATTAGCTGAGGCTAAGGAGCGGGCTCAATTTGAAAAAAGCGAAGTACTGGCAGAGATTGGCGAAACTAAAATGAAAGTAATGGTAGCTGAAACAGGAATGAGTGGCGGTTACCGATATCGTTTTAAAACTGCTGAAATAGATGGAGAAATATGGTCTATCGCTCACTCAACAAATTCTAAAAACTGGAATATTCGTGTTTCATGTTCTAGCGCAGGATTAGCGCTAAAAGGCATGGAAGCGGTTAGAAGCGGCATAATAAAGCGCTTAATAGCACTAAATGCCATTGGCCCAAGTCGTCATAATAGCGCTAAAATAAATAATTTAAGCGCTACAGATAGTACTATTAGCCCTAAACATAGCGTTATAAATACCCCATTGGAACGTGTTAGCCGCTTTGATTATTGTTTTGATTTTATCATGAATAGCGCTTTTGTAGTGCTACCTGAGCGCTTTATAGCGCACCAAAGAGCTAAAAAGCATATTTATAGTGAGAAAGGATATATAGATAATTATACCTCTATGAATGGCGACAAGGTGAATACCATTCGGATTGGTAAAATGCCCAATAGAGAAGCGACACTTTACAACAAGGGAAAAGAGATAAGTGCAAATTCAAAACAATACTGGTGGCACATATGGGGGCTTGATCCAAAGATTATCAAGAAAGACTCTAAAACAATATGGCGCATAGAAGTCAGAGCTGGAAAAGAAGAGCTAAACAAATGGGGCTTAAACACTTTTGAAGATTTTGATAGAAAAGCCGGTGATGTAATAGCGCATATCCTTAAATCTATACGCTACACTGAACCGCTTATAGGCGATCCGAACAGGTCTAGATGGCCAATGCATGCCATATGGGATCAAGCTTATCAATGTTCTAATAGGGTACTGGAACCATATAGATCAAATGCTATGCGTGAAAATATTATAAGGGACTATCGGGAAAATATTATAAAGGGTTATAAGGAACGGCTTATAGGAAACTTAATTGGCCTAACAGCGGCTAACGGCTTAGATATATCCGAGATATTTACAGTGATTGAACAAATTCAAAAAGAGATGAATATTATAGTTCGAATGGATATGAGGTGGTTAGAGAATAAAATTAGTAAGAAATGCGAACAATCTAGGTTTATTGAATAAAAAAACTTAACCGCTTGAGTAGTCGCTTGATGTATAAAACGCCTATGCTATTATTTACCGATGATTAAACAATATGAAAAAGGCCTAATTGAGCCAGGGATCTTAAAGAGTAGGGGGAAATACGCTGTAATTAACATTTTTCTTTGTGGCCCCGGGGTAGAGCATAAGAACTTTCCATTAAGAAATAAAATTAAAGAATATTTAGAAACTTATTTACTAGTATCTGTGCACTATGGCGAGGATATTAAGGATAAAAAATTTAGAAAAAGAATTAGTAAAACAGAGGCGGATTTACAGACTTTAGAATCTGTTTTTGCGCACCAAAATGATTTTACAGTTCTCATGTTAGATTCTCCGGGGGCTATTGCAGAGCTTGGAGCTTTTTCAATGACCCCGAGTATAAGGCCGAGGCTTTATACATTAGTGTCTGAGCAATATTATAATAATGAAAGCTATATTTCGCGAGGACCGCTTAGTTTGTTAGCTAAAAATCATGCTTCAAACGTTATTTATTATAGAGATTTAAATTTTAGAGAAATTGCTAATCGATTGGATTGGATGCTGACTTTTTATAAATATGCAAAAAGCATCAATTATTTTGAATATAAAACCAAATCTTTAGATCCCAATAACAGACATGAATATGCAGAATACATAAAGAAATTTTATTGGGAGTTTATATCACATTCTGTTCTAGTCGCTATTATTTGCCTTGATCGTCCTTATTTTTCCGAAATAGTTAATTTATTACGTTTAAACCCAGATGAAGTTAGTATGGGGCTTAAGCTTTTATATGATCGAGATGCTATTGAAAAGCATGCAAATATTTATATCGCTAAAAAAGGTTATGAGGATGAGGCTTTATCTTTATTTGATACCGGAGTAATTAGTAAGAAAAAAGCTATTTTGGCGGCAATGAATAAAGCGGCATAAGATATATAGATGTATTGACCAACTATAATGTAGTCGATAAATTGTATTACCTTTAGCATCCCTCTATATGAGGACCTTGGCGTATCGCCTTGGGTATTAAAGTCTACAGAACTGCGATAGCAAGATAGCTTCAAATAAAACCTTTTTTATTTTCACTATCTTCCTATCCCAGAATAAGAAAAAAGGTAAAGGTATGGCCGCGGCGGATTTTTGTAAGGACCTTGTTTCACTTTCAAAATACTTAGGACTTGCTCCGCAGCGGCTATTTTTTCTAGCTTCAAATTCGTCCAATCTGTATGTTCCCATTGAAATAAAAAAACGAGATGGGAATTCCATCAGGAATATACATATTCCTATCAGCGAGCTGAAGGGTGTTCAAAAATTAATTCTAAAAAAAATACTTAGAGAGTTTTCTGTGAGTGATCATGCTTATGCTTACGTTGCGAAGAGAGGTGTAATTGAAGCAGCTAATAAATTGATTGGCCCTAATCACATAGTAAGATTTGATATAACTGATTTTTTCCCTTCTATCACTTCAGGTAGGGTGTACGGTTTATATAAGAGCTTAGGGTTTAATGACAAGGTTTCTTATCTTTTAACTAGCCTGACAACTTATGATGGACATTTATGTCAGGGGGCGCCAACAAGTCCTTATATAAGCAATTTGATTTGCAAGGAGTTGGATAAAAGAATTTATGAGCTTTGCTCTAAATGGCAGTTGGGTTTCTTAAGATATAGTGATGATCTTCTTATATGGGGAGAAAACGATTTTAATTTTTCTACTATTTTAAGTATTACTAACAGCATTGTTATTAAAAGTGGATTTGAAATGAATCATAAAAAAACCAGATTTTTTAAAAAGAATTCCCATCGTCATGTTCTCGGCTTGTTGGTAACGGATGATAAAATTAAAATCCCCAGAAAAAAACTAAAAGATTACCGTATTGCGTTTTACAAGGCCTCTAAGAACCCTAAGTGGGGAAGAGAGAATTTATCGAGACTTTCTGGCATAGCTTCATATTATAAGACTGTATATGGATCGGATGACCGTTACATTGAATTTTCTCGGATAATAGAAAACATTAGAACTTTTAAAGTTCATGAATCTTATGCAGTTTAAAGTCAGGAATGATAAATGTTAAATGGTATTCAAAAAATATCTAAATTAAAAAAATTTGGAATTTACAAAGATTTCTCATGGGGCGATTTAACTGATTTTAAAAAGTCTGGGCTTATTTATGGTTGGAATTATTCGGGGAAAACCACACTTTCTAAATTGTTCCAGATTTTGGAATTTCAGGAAGATAGAACACGATTTGAAGAATCAGAATTTAAAATTGATTATGTAGAAAATAATGTTTCAAAGTCAGTTACAAAAGCTAATATCACCAACTTTCCCTTTATTGTGAAGGTTTTTAATTCTGATTATATCTCGCGAATTTTTACATGGGATGAGCCTGAATCATCTTTCGATCCAATATCCTTCTACCTTGGTGATCCTGCGGGAGATATAGATAAGAAAATCAAAAAACTAGAGGACGATAATAAAAGATGGAAATCTATTTTAGAAAAACGCCATCAAAAATCTATCGATTGCTTTGCAGAGTATGAAAAAAATAATGGTAAATTTTCATCAAAATCAAAAAATATAAGAGAAGAATCCTTACCAAAATTATTGCAACCGCATGAGTTCAATAAATCTAAGTTTGCAGATATTGCGAACGAAGTGTTAGATGACTTAGATAGCTATATCTTATCTGAAGAGAATAAAGAAATTAACAGAAAAGGCGCGTTAGCAACTAACACGTACGCACCTCAACAAGAAAACTTTGATTATTCTAAAAACTTAAAAGAGCTATCGAGTGCTGTTAAATCTATATTGGAAGATAGTGCGCCGCAATCAATTGCTTTACCGAGTTTAGATGCTAATGAAGAACTTTTTAAATGGGTGCAAGAGGGGCTAAAGTTTCACCAAGATAAAGATGAGTGTCAATTTTGCACTGAAAAAATACCAGAAAATAGAATGTGTAATCTTAATGCTTATTATTCTAAAAAATTAAAGGAAATTCAGGCATCAATTAGTTCTGTTAGGCAGGAAATAACTAATGATAAAACAGGTTTAGATATTAATTTCCCAAAAGTTGATGAATTGGCGGAAGAATATAAAGAAAAGTATTCCCAAAAAATAAAAGCATATAAAAATGATGCTTTAAAATATCAAAAACAACTTGAAATTTTGGAAAAAGACTTAAAATGCAAGCCAGGAGACTTTTTTAATAGTATCGATGCTACTGAAATAGTGAATATATCACTAAAAAGTAGTATTGAGGCTATAGAAGCGATTATTAGAGAGTTCAACATTTGGATAAATGCTTTTGACCAAAGAAAACAAGAAGCTTTAGATAGAATTTTAAAGCATTATGTGGCTGAATATCTGAAATATGAGAATTATATTTCTAAGAAAAAAGCAGCAGAGCTAGCAGAAAAAAATAAACTTCTTATTGAAGCTAAAATTTCTAGTAATGAAGAAGAAATTCAATCTTTAAATGCTCAGTTAAGCGGTAAAGTTCAGGGACAAGAAGAGCTTAATCAAAGCCTTAAAATATTGCTTAATAGAGATGATATTAAAATTGAGATAGAAGAAGAAAAATTTATATTAAAACGAAACGGTTATCCCGCTTATAGTTTAAGTGAAGGAGAAAAATCTGCGATAGCCTTTTCATATTTCTTAACAGAGTTGAAGTCTCTAAAAAAAGAAGGTGACATAGAAAAGACTATATCTTTTATTGACGATCCTATATCGAGCTTAGATAGTAACCATGTTTTTCAAGTACGTTCATTAATCAGTAATTTCTTTAAAAACTGTGATTATTGTCAGCTATTTGTTTCGACACATAACTTTGAGTTTTTCTCAATGTTATTAGACAGTAAAACTTTTGGCCGTATTAATAGTAGCACCCAAGAAGATAAAAGAAATCTGTACTTTATAGAAAGAAGTAAAGAGGGCGCGGCAATTATTAAAAAACTACCTAAATCTTTTAGTAGCTATAAATCGGAATATGTAGGCTTATACTCTATATTAAAAGACTATAGAGATTTAGCTGATAAAAACGATTATCCGAATGTTTTAATTTTACCAAACGCCTTAAGACGTTTTGTTGAATTATATACATTAATGAAATATCCCAGTGATACTGAAGTTGATGATAGGATTAATCATATCTTTAGTCCCAATAGTCAAACAAAGCATAATACTAAGTTATTGCACTGGTTTTCGCATCAGAATGAATTCGAAAAAATTCAAACGCATGATGGAAAAATTCTTCAAATTGAAGAGGCTATCAATGAACTTCTTACTCATATTGAAAACGAAGACAAGTTGCATTGGGAAGGCCTTCAAAAAGTGGTGTAAAGCCTCATAATGTCGAGAATTCAATCTCTTGTTTTGGTGAAAAATGACTCATTTTTATGGGGGTAATTCTGGGGGTAATAATAAAGATTGAATTTAATTATTTAAATTCAATCAATGGATTATGGGCTAAAGCCTATCCCCTCTCGTGCACCATTTCTTCTATTGTTGGTCTACTACAAAAGCTGCTTTGATTCAGGATTCTGCTGAATTCAACTCATGCCAAGTGAACGATGATCTTTTTGTGAAAAATATTATTTCGAATATTTCGGTTCTACAGGACCTTTGTAAGGGCTTATAGGTTCCATGGCAGGCAAGGGCGGCAGATCGGTATATACCTTTGCACATTGAGGCTCGAGCGCTAAAAGAGCGGGCCATTTTTCAACCCATCCGCGTTCGTGATCTGCGTCAGGCACCATGGAATAATGAATACAGTCTGACAGGCCAACTGCCTGACGGTAGCTGTGATAAACACCCGGCGTAACTTCCCTATCAACCGCACCGATAAAGTGGTGTTGCGGGATGCCGGCAAGCGCTGTGCCGTAATCAATGGCGCGAATGGATTTACCGGACAGAATGCGGCTTGGTTTTTGTTCCGTTGCAAAATCAGGGTTCAGGTTACCGGCAACGGTTCTTAAAGTTAAAACATCAGGGCGGCGGGCGGCCAGAATAGCAGCAATGTTACCGCCACCATCATAGCCGATGAGATGAAAACCTGAAATATCATAACGCGCAGCAATATCATTCAGCGCAATTTCATACGCATCAATAACCTCTGGCGCGTAACGGTCTTCCAGCCAGTATTTTTCTGTGCAGCCTTTATCCTGCGGCATTTTCAAAAACTGGCAAGGGCGAGAAAGATAGACAAGATTTTCGGCTTTATCCCGGGATGCCAGATGAAGCGCAACCGGATTGGAGGGAGTTGGTGTACTGCCCGCATTGATTTTGGTCTTTTGGATAATGCCGTCACCTTCGATGTAAACATTCGCCGTCGTGTTTCTTTGATGCATGCGTTCCCATGCCATGAGCTTAAAATTTCCTGTATTAATCTGACGCTCTACCATGAAGGCTGGCCGGCCAATATGATTGGCTGTTTGTGTTTCAATATCTGTCTGGGCACCGCAAGCACTCAGTAAAATTGTTGTGATGAGTAGAGTTGAAAAGAGTTTAATCATGGATAGCCCCTAAAATTATGAATCACATTTTATGTCTTCTAGAGGGTTTTGGCCATGAAAAAGTAGCATTTACCTATTTTCTTTAGACTTGGACGGTCGCCAGCCCTTTTTCCATTTTTTGAGCGGCACAACAGCTGCCGGATAACCGTTATCTTTGAACCATGAATCAACCGCGTATTTTTCGCCCGTTTGCTCATCCTTAATAACGGCGGTCTGGTGCCACCATGCGCCACCACTTAAAAAAGGCTGGCGGGTGGCTGCATTCATGGGATGGTGGAATGCCAGATATCCCATATCATAAAGCAACGTCAGGTAGATGGTTGTATTCGTACTTTCATCAATGCAATCCTGTTGAAATTGTTGGGTTTCTGCCCCGTCTGTCAGATAAAGTTCAAAGGTGCCGACTTTATCGTTTTCCGTTCCGGTTAAGGCCCCTATATCCTGTTCAAAAATCTGGATTGCCTTGGCAATTCTGCTTCTTTCTTCTTCTGCTGCCTTGGGCGACGGCGTGAAAAGTTTGTGTAATCTGGTCTGGGTTGTTTCAGGCAGGGTAACTAAAAAGCGTTTTTGACAACCGTAATTGTAACAATGAAGAAAGTTTTCAGGCGTTGGCGGCGGAATGTTATGCATGCGCAGGTAATCCAGATGGTTGCCGGAGCAGCCTGCAAGAAGAATAGCTGCGAAGAACATCGCAAATTTTTTCATTCTGCCAATTCCAAAATGATGGGGGTATGATCGGACGCTTTATTCGCACTGCGCGGTTCTTTATCAATCTGACACCTTATGACTCGGTCTGTGACAGACGGAGAGGTCAGGAAATGATCAATCCGTATGCCATGATTTTTGGGCCAGGCCCCCGCCTGATAATCCCAAAAGGTATAATTATTGTCATTTATATTATAAATACGAAACGCATCGGTTAGCCCTAAATGCAGCAACATCCGCCATTTGGCGTGTGTTTCGGGTCTAAATAACGCATCCCCGCGCCAGGCTTGCGGATTATGGCAGTCTTTATCTTCCGGGATAACATTAAAATCCCCGCCGATAACAAAAGGAATATTATTTTGACGCAATTCCGCTAGCCTTTGATATAAGCGTTCCATCCAGAATAACTTATAGACGTACTTATCGCTATCGACAGGGTTTCCGTTCGGCAGATAAATGTTGATTATCCGAAGGCCTTGATAATCAATCTCCAAATACCGGGCTTGTTCGTCTTCTTCATCGCCGGGCAGTTTATCTAAAATAATTTTTAGGGGTTCTTTTGTAAAAATTGCCACCCCATTATAGGCTTTTTGTGTCACAGCCTGAGTGTGATAGCCAATTTTTTGAAAACTTTCATGAGGAAAATCCACGCCTTTTAATTCCTGTATCATCAGAATATCCGGGGAATGGGCCAGTAACCATTTTAAGACATGGTCATGACGGGCTTTAATAGAGTTTACATTCCAGGAGGCTAATTTAATTGACATATTGCAAATCTTGATTTATTGGGATGTTTATTCATTAGCAAATATTAAGGCATTGTCGAAATGATTCTTTTTGGGACATCAGAAACACCGGATCAAGCAGAGGACCGCCGTCTTATTGAACGGCAAAAGCTTATAGTAGATTTTACAAAAATAGTCCTGATTGCTGATATGGATGAAATTATTACCGCACAAATAATGTGGGGTGGTGAGTTAGGTGGTTTTTTTGAACAAAATTGCAAAGCCATGAACAGGCTTTTGGATAAAAGGACTGAGTTAGAGAAGATACCACTTTTTCAGATACCAGTTGTTTGTACGGATGAACATCGCATCAGAAGCTATTTTAGTGTTGACCGTGATGTGCCGCTAAATGAGGTTTTTATGTATGTTGCAAAGCATTATAATAAAGATCCTGAAAGAGAGTTTGAGCCCCTTACTGCTGAAGATTTAGAGCAATGGCCTGTAGATGCTGTTTATCTGCCGGATTATCTGGCCGCTTGGCGCGATGTAAGTTTCTGGCGTGCAGATTCTCTATCTTCTTCTGAAACTCAAGCCATTAAGGCAGATCAGGGTATACAGGTACGTACTTTTTGGCATGCCGTAAATGATGTGCCTGACTATAAACATTTATTTCCTGATTATAAACCACCTAGGGGCGGCCCACGTAAAGGCATGCCGGAGCTTGTGAAAGGGGTAGGCGGTGTTCTTGGAGGTATTTTAGGAAAGCCAGCTTATACCTGAGTTTAAGCCTGTTTAATCAAAAGCAATGGTATAACGGGCGTAGGCACGGTTATCGTCCTCGCTGATTGTGGTTTTAAAATGAAAACCTTCAATATCATCAACGAAGGGTAAGGCCTTGCTAATGAAGGTAAACTTCATATCTTCGCCAGCATCAACTTTCCATTCACTTTTCTCCATTTCGCCGATGAAGGGAATGGTATTACTTTTATATTCCACACCATTATTACCCCGGTCAGCACGAAGGCCTTCGAAGTAAAGGTCCACATCCCCATCAATAACTTTCCATGAGCGATGCATTTTATCGCCGAAAGGGATTTTCTCGATCAGTTTATCTTTAAAATCCAGCTTATCATCGTCCTTGAATTTGGATTTATGATTCTCTGTATTCGCGGGGGCGGCAGCAGGTTCTATTCTTGATAGAAGAAGCGGAATATTTTCTGCTTCTTCATTATCTGTTGGCGTCAGAATGAATACATGTTGAGCTTTTGGTTGAAAACGCAAATCCAAAACAGTCGGTTGGCCGTCAAACGCCGCGGCTGTATGAGTGGTAAAGCTAAACACCACAAGAAAGACAGAAAATGTTAAAAAGAACCCATATGTTATTTTCATAATCTAATTATATTAAAAAATATTTAAGATTCTGCTAATATTCCAAAAATTTTTAGTAAAAATTATACGGAAAAACTTGTGCCGCAGCCGCAAGAAGATGTGGCATTGGGATTGTTAATCGTAAAATGAGCGCCGATAAGGTCATCCACATAATCCACTTCGGAATTTTCTAAAAAAGGCAGGGAGATTTCATCGACAATCACGGTCGCCCCGTCTTTTTCAAAGATATGGTCGTCATCATTCCGTTGGGTTTCGGGAATAAAGGTGTATTCAAATCCCTGACAACCGCCGCCATCTACACGAATGCGCAACATAAGGTCCGGTGATTTTTCGAGCGTCTGCAGTTCTTTCAGGCGTTTCACGAAATTGTCTGTCAATGTTATGCTCATGTCCTTATTATTATGAAAGTTAAGACCAAAAAGCAACGGAATGAAAATGGTACAAGCAGAAGAAGCCAATAACGATAATCACGGCGAAGAAAAGAGTGCAGGCGGCTACAATTATTGCGCCTTGCCCTTGGCGGTCTATGCGTGTTTGCCCGATCATAGTCTGGGGCGCATTTATGAGGAGCCTGAAAGTTCAACCCGCTCTTGCTTTCAGCGTGACCGTGACCGAATCATTCATGCCAGCGCGTTCAGGCGCCTGAAATATAAAACACAGGTTTTTGTTT
Organism: uncultured Micavibrio sp.; assembly: GCA_965216405.1. GTDB lineage: Bacteria > Pseudomonadota > Alphaproteobacteria > Micavibrionales > Micavibrionaceae. The sequence goes on from OZ244161.1 coordinate 1,804,052, forward strand.
ATCATGAAGGCGACCATTTTAGAACGCGGCTGTCCCATACTTTGGAGGTTGCGCAAATTACACGCTCTATTGCGCGGGCTTTGATGGTCAATGAAGATCTGGCGGAAGGCATTGCGCTGGCGCATGATTTAGGGCACACGCCTTTTGCGCATATCGGGGAGCATTTCGTTCAGGAATGTATGAAGAATTTTGACGGCTTTGAACATAATGACCAGTCCTTAAGGGTGCTGACGAAGTTAGAACGTAAATATCCCGGATGGCCGGGGCTTAATCTTACATGGGAAATGCTTGAAGGAGTGGTTAAGCATAATGGCCCTATCATATTGAAAGAAGGACAAAAACTGCCAACGACTTTAAAAGATGTTCAATTGCAGACGGACCTAAGGTTACAGACCTATGCCAGTATGGAAGCGCAGGTCGCGGCGATTTCCGATGACATCGCCTATAACAACCATGACGTCGAAGACGGGCTTCGGGCAGGTATGTTTACCTTAAAGGATCTGGAAGAGCTGGCATTAATGGGTCCTATTATCTCCCAAGTGAAAGCGGATTGGCCCGGTGTCGGAGAGCATTATATTGTGCAGGAAACGATCCGTGAAATGATTGGGGCCATGGTAACCGATGTGTTAACGGAAACACGCAGGAGGCTTGAAGACCTCTCACCGCAAAATGTGGAGGATATCCGCAACGCAGAGTGGCAGACGGTCGCTTTCTCTCCCCAGATGTACACGATGGTCGAAGAATTACGGGCATTTTTGTATAAACGTATGTACCGCCATTATACGGTGAACAGGATTTGGACGAAGGTGGAAAGAATTATTCCTGAGCTTTTCAATGCTTTTATGAAACATTATCAGTTATTGCCGGATCACTGGCAAATTCGCGTCGAAGAAGCGGGAGGATTGATTGATAATGTGGCACAAGCCCGCATTGTTTGCGATTACATCGCCGGCATGACAGACCGTTATGCCATTCGTGAACATGAAAGATTATTTGACCTGTACCGTGATTTACGATGAGTTGAAGCACTTGTCTTTCCTGCCAATTGCGCCTATTCTTACCGTATGACATACCAGAATGAATTTGATGAATTACCCGATGATAAACAAGGTTTCTTAGCCAGTATTGGGCCGAAAGCTGCTTTTTTCATCGTGCTGATTGCGCTGTCTTTTATGATTGGCGTTGTGTGGAAATTATACGTCGGGGCGAATAGCCGCGAAGCAGGACAAAATGTCCCCATCGTGCGGGCGGATGACACCCCTTATAAAATTATTCCTGATGATCCTGGCGGGATGGAAATCCCTAATAAAGACAGTACGTTATTTTCTTCTCTGCAAGGGGATGATGAGGATGAAAGACAGGTTGAAAATCTTCTGGCTGATGATGAAAATGAAGAACCAATGCCGCGTTCACAATTATTTGCCGGGTTAAATACGAATGCTACTCCTGACTTGCATGCGGAAGCACAACAAACGCCTTTGGATGAACCACTGGATAATGATGAAGAACGCATTGTCGAGCAAGCCAAAGAAGCTGAAGCCATTATAGAAGATATCGCTGACGATGGTATTGAAGCTATTGAGGTAGAGAAGAGCCGTGAAGAAAAAGCAGAAACTGTTGAAAAACTGGTGGAAGAAACGGATAAGTCTATTATGCCGTCAGTTCCATCATCTACGGCTACTGAAGATTCTTCAGAATCAAATGTGAAGCTGGAATTATTGCCGGAGCCTGAAGCGGCAAAACCTGCTCCTAAACCGGAAGTTAAAACTACAAATACGGCGACGACTGCGCCAGCCGCAGGTGATTATTATGTGCAGCTTGCCAGTGTCACCAGCCGTATGGGCGCTGAAAGCGAATGGAAAAAACTTAAATCAAAATATTCTTCCCAACTTGCAGGATACAGCCACCGGGTAGAGGCTGCTGATCTTGGTGCAAGAGGAACTTTTTATCGCATTCAGGCCGGTCCCGTCAGCAAGGCGCAGGCCAATGAAGCCTGTACTGCGATCAAACGTATTGATCCAAATGGCTGCTTAGTGAAAAAATAATGTCTCACCCGTCTGCTATTATTTTATCGATAGAAGGCACGTCTCTTACAGACGGGGAAAAAAGACTTTTTGCCAGTGCTAACCCGCTAGGATTTATTCTATTTCAACGCAATTGTGATAACCCGGATCAGATTCGAAAATTAAATCACGAGTTGCGCGATTGTCTTGGTTGGGGCTGCCCAATTTTGATCGATCAGGAAGGGGGGCGCGTCCAACGTCTTAAGCCACCCCACTGGCAGCAATATATGCCGGCAAATAGCTGTCATACGGCCGAAGATGCGGCGGGGATTGCCTGTTATATTGCCAATGACCTTTCAGCTCTCAATATCGATGTTAATTGTACCCCTGTCATGGATCTGCTGTATGAGGAAACACATGATATTATTGGTGATCGCGCCTTTAGTGATAACCCGCAAGATGTCTATGAAAAAAGCGAGGCGGTATGCCGCGCGCATCTGGAAGCCGGCATAACGCCTGTGGTCAAACATATTCCAGGTCATGGCCGGGCAATGGCCGACAGCCACCTAGAGTTACCTATCGTGGATACTTCTTTGGAAGAATTAGAGCAAAGCGATTTTGAACCTTTTCGTCAAATGGCAAAAAGTCCGCTGGCAGATCAAGTATGGGGAATGGTCGCGCATATTATCTATCCTGCCCTTGATCCTGATTATGCGGTGACGGTCTCAAAAAATGCTATGGAATACCTTCGCAAGGATTTGGGCATTGATCATTTCCTTCTTCCGGATGATATTTCGATGCTGGCACTCGAAAAATATGGGAATCTTGCGGATAGAGCCGTAAAAACGCTGGAAGCGGGGAGTGATGCTACGCTATATTGTGCGGGCAAACTCACAGAAATGGAAGAAATCATGCGGGATGTCCCTGCTATGACGGACACCGCTTATAAGCGTTATGAACGAAGTACAATTCGAAGAAGATCAGCCGCGTAACATTCACTCTCTTCCTGAGGAAGGGGATGTAGATGCTTTCCTGCTAGATATTGATGGTTATGAAGGCCCGATTGATGTGTTGCTTGATATGGCGCGCAATCAAAAAGTGGATTTGCGGGAAATCTCTATTTTGCAATTGGTACGGCAATATCTGGCCTTTATTGAACGGGCCAAAGAATTAAGGCTGGAACTTGCCGCCGAATATCTGGTGATGGCGGCGTGGCTGGCTTATTTAAAATCCCGTCTGTTACTACCGCAGGAAAAAACCGAAGGGGCAGAGCTATCGGGTGAACAAATGGCCGAAGCCTTGCAATTTCAGCTTCGCCGTCTCGAGGCCATGCGGGGGGCAGGGCAAAAACTCTTAAACCGTCCGCAATTGGGGGTAAATGTCTTTGCCCGTGGGAAACCCGAAGGTCTGCGGACAAAATATGAAACAAACTGGCAGGTTACTTTATATGATTTGCTAAAAGCTTACGGCGATATTACCCGTAGGCAGGAATACCAGAATTACGAGCTACCGACCTTTAATATCCTGAGTATGGAGGATGCGGCCAATCGTTTGGCAAAAATGCTGGGCAATTTGCCGCGCTCCGGTCCGCATAGTGTCTGGACCACGCTGCAAAGCTTCATTCCTGAAGGTATTACCGATCCATTGCTTGTGCGCTCGACCGTCGCGTCTACCTTTACGGCAGGCTTGGAAATGGCGAAGCAGGGAAAGCTGGAGATTCGTCAGGACGGACCGTTTAAAACCATTTATCTGCGTACGGCCAATAGAGAGCCGGGCTATGAAGATAAAAATGAGAGTGGTGAGGACATCGTACAATGAGCAATCTTGAACGCCATGGGAAATGCCTGTGTGGCGCCGTCGAATTTGACGTGACGTTGAATGAAGATGCTGTTCATATCTGTCATTGCGGTATATGTCAAAAATGGCATGGTGGGCCGGGATTTGCGCTACAATGTCAAAAAAGTTGGGAAATATCCGGCGAAGAGCATATGAACTGGTTTGACAGTTCCGAATGGGCGCAGCGCGGTTTTTGCAGTAAGTGCGGGACGCATCTATTATTCAGAACTAAAGACGAGAGTTATTTCGGTGTTACTGCAGGGGCGCTAGATAGTCAGGCGGGTTTGAAACTCGGCATGCATATTTTTATTGATAAAAAACCAGACTATTTTGATTTTACGGGAGATGCTTCCCGTTTAACGGAAAAAGAATTTTTAGAAATGGTAGGAAGTACGTCATGAATACACATAAAGCGGAAGAACAGATTGACGAAATTGTCGATCAAATCGCAGATGAAATAAATGCCGAAGAAAAAAACCACGCAGATGAAAGCGAGGTTGAAGAGATCATTGAGGAAATGTCCGACGATCTGCATGAGGCAGAGGCGCACGAACTTGAAGAGGCGAAAGAAGATGGCAAGCCCTCCATGGAGGATGTTGACCCGCTTCGTTTATTGGAAGCGATGCTCTTTGCTAGCGCATCGCCGATATCGCCGCAGGTCATGTTGGAGCGTTTGCCGGAAGGAGCGGATTTAAATGTCTTGTTACCGCAATTAAAGGCCCAATATGAAGGACGCGGGGTCGAGTTGGTTGAGATTAACGGTCAATATGCGTTTCGGACTGCCAAAGATGTAGGAGAGGCGTTAACGGTTGAAAAAGAAGTCAATAAGAAAATGTCCAAAGCGGCATTGGAAACTCTGGCGATTATTGCCTACCACCAACCAATTACCCGGGCGGAAATTGAAAATATTCGCGGTGTTGCTACCCATAAGGGAACGCTTGATATTCTCATGGAAATGGGATGGGTCAAGCCGGGCCGTCGGCGCGAATCTCCCGGACGGCCGTTGACGTGGGTGACCACAAACGGCTTTATGGATCATTTCCAGCTAGAGGCAATGACAGATTTGCCCGGTCTGGACGAATTAAAGGCCTCAGGACTGTTGGATCGCCGTGCCGCCATTGATACGATCCCTGATACGGGCGATTTATTCGATAGCGGGGATGTGGATGCAAAGGAAGTTCTGGATCAATCTGATGACGATGCGTATGATGAACAAACATACAAGGAAATGAAAGCAAGGGTTGAAACTGCGGAAGAACATGAGGAGTTAGAGGAATCCGCTCTGGCAGAAGCGGAAGACACAACAGGAGAAGAAAAATGAGTATAGGTATTTGGCAGGTTTTAATTGTTGTCGTATTGGTGTTTTTGTTATTCGGCGCAGGCCGTTTGCCGCGCGTAATGGAAGATATTGCCAAAGGCATCAAATCTTTTAAAAAAGGTATGAGCGAGGAAGATGGCGATAAAAAATCCGATAGCAATGTGATCGATCACGATCAAAATAAAGAGGGGTAGTTTCCCCGTGCTCGATTTTGGCTGGGCAGAGTTGTTAGTACTTGTGGCGGTGGCAGTCTTTGTCATCGGTCCGAAAGATATTCCAAATATGATGTATGGGCTGGGACGGGTGATGCGCCGTCTGCAATATATTCGTTTTGCCGTATCGCAGCAATTTGATGAAATCATGAATACCGGCGATATTGAAGAATTGCGCAAGGGCGTAAATTTTGAAACGTCCCGCGCACAGGAAACAGCGCGCCAGGAGGCGGAAATGGACGAAGATGCCGAAGAGCATCTTCACGCGAGCGTTCAGGAAGGGGAGAATAATGATGACACAACCTCCCAATGATGCAGAAACAATACAAAGCGATAAGTTACCTTTTACAGGACATTTGGTTGAACTTCGCAAGCGGTTGATGTGGGTGTTTATTGCCATGGCCCTGGGCACGGGGGTCTGTTTTTTATTTGTAGAACCGCTTTACGGTTTTCTTGTACAGCCTCTGGCGCAGGCGATGGGTGACCAAAGCACCAACCGCCTGATTTATACCGGTTTGACGGAAGCTTTTTTTACTTACCTTAAGGTGGCGTTCTTTGCCGGTATTTTTTTAACGTTCCCTGTCTTGCTGGCGCAATTATGGCTGTTTATTGCACCTGGGCTATATAAAAAAGAAAAGAAAGCCTTCCTGCCATTCATTATCGCAACGCCGGTTTTGTTTTTTGCCGGGGGCGCCACGGTCTACTATGGTATTATCCCGATGGCCTGGCCGTTCTTTTTAAGCTTCCAAAGTTCCGGCGGAGAGACGGCTTTACCCATACAATTGGAAGCCAGAGTGAGTGAATACCTTGATTTAATCATGACCCTGATATTTGCCTTCGGGCTTTGTTTTCAGTTGCCTGTATTACTTACTTTGCTTGGTAAGGCGGGGCTGGTTTCTTCCAAAACGCTGGCGGCTAAGCGCAAATATGCAATTATCGGCACGTTCGGTGTGGCGGCATTCCTAACCCCCCCTGATGTGATTTCACAAGTAGGGTTGGCGATTCCGATTTTAGGTTTGTATGAAATTTCGATCATGCTGGTACGATTTTTTGAAAAACAACGTGATGCCGAGTCTGCTGAGAAAATATAATACCCTGCTGGATAAAAACGGCTGGAAAAGCGATCCTGAACAGGTGATGGCCCTGCGTATTCTCGGGAATCTTCTAAAAGATTTAACCATAAAACGAAAATTCAGCTTTTTTAAAAAACCCAAAGAGATAAAAGGTGTTTACCTTTATGGGGGAGTAGGCCGCGGTAAGTCCATGTTGATGGATTTGTTTTTTAGTGAGGTGCCGCAAAATATCAAAAAGCGCAGGGTGCACTTTCATGAATTTATGATTGAAACGCATGATTGGCTGCATGTGCATCGCGGTAAGGATATGGAAGATTTGCTGCCCTCTTACGCACATCATGTGGCACAAAATATACGGCTTTTATGTTTTGATGAATTCCATGTGACAGATGTGGCAGATGCTATGATTTTAGGCCGTTTGTTTACTGCTTTGTTGGAAAAGGGCGTGGTCGTTGTGGCGACAAGCAATTGGGCACCTGATAATTTATATGAAGGGGGCTTGCAGCGGCAATTGTTCCTTCCCTTTATTGAGCTATTAAAACAACGCCTGCGGATTGTCCATCTCGATAGTGAAACGGATTATCGTCAATTATCCGATCCAGACCAGAATATGTATTACTTCTTTCCTTTAAATAACGACACAAAGAAAAAAGCGGATCAGCTTTTTAAAGAATTATCTGGCGGTCAGGCAGTAGAAAAGAAGATTTTAAAAGTGAAGGGGCGGCAACTGGAAATAGATGCGGCCAATGACATTGCCCGTTTTGATTTTTCTGATCTATGTGAACAACCGCTGGGGGCCGAAGATTACATCCAGATCGCAAAAAGTTACCACACTATTTTGATTGAAAATGTGCCTATTTTAAAGGCAGCCAAAAGAAACGAGGCAAAGCGCTTTATCTTATTGATTGATTGCTTTTATGAAGCAAGAAGCCGTTTGATCATAACGGCTGAGGCAGACATTGATGCGCTGTATGAAGGAAGTGATCATGCGTTTGAATTTGATCGGACGATTAGCCGGTTGATGGAAATGCAGTCCCTTGCGTACCATGAGAACAGTGGCTTGTTATGAACTGGTTAAAGCTTTTCAATAAGAAAAAAGAAACCGGTAAGCAATATGAAACCGAAAAGGCGTTGGCCACGTCTGATAATGTAAAAAAGCGGCTGACTCTGGCCAAAGATTCTAATACGCATAAAGAAATTTTATTTTATCTGGCAGAACATGATCCTGATGATCGTGTCAGGACAGCGGTGGCAAAAAATATTTCCACGCCGCTCCATGCCAGTGCGACGCTGGCCATTGATACAAATGAGGATGTGCGGATGGCGCTCGCCGCACGGTTGGTTCAATTATTGCCCGAGCTTTCAGTTGATCAACAAAGCCAGCTTTATGCCTATGCCGTACAGGCGTTAGGTACGCTGGCACTGGATGAGGTTTTAAAAATCCGCAAGAGTTTGTCGAGCACACTGAAAGATCATGCCTATGCGCCGCCTTCTGTTGCCCTGCAATTGGCCAGGGATATTGAACGTGAAGTATCAGAACCTATTTTACGTTTTTGTACGGTGTTAACAGATAAGGACCTGGTAGAAATATTGGCCAGTCATCCGCAGCCTTGGGCAGCAGAGGCGGTGGCACAGCGCCCAACCCTGACTTCCCGTGTGGCAAAAGCGGTTATCGAAACCGGCAATGCGCTCGCCGGAAAGTTATTGTTGAAAAACGAAGGGGCGGAAATAGACGAGAGTGTATTGGAAGCTATTGTTGAACGCGCCCGCGAGTTTCCTGAATGGCACGAACCACTTGTAAAGCGGCATCATTTGCCACCGGATATGGCTGTCAGACTGGCACGTTTTATTGATGGCCGTATCCGCAAAATATTACTGGAAAAAGGCAACTATGACGCGGCAACAATTGAAATAGTTACTGATGTCACGAAGCGGCGGATGCAGGTGGAAGACTCCATCCGTAAATCAGAAGGACGTAATGAAACGGCCGCGCAGCGGGTCAAAAAACTTTATACACAAGGCCAGTTAACCGAAGACGTCATTGGCGATGCGCTAGCGTTACGGGATAAGGAGTTTGTGGCGGGCGCTCTAGCGGTATTATGCGGGGCAAAGGTTAAAGAAATAAATAAGATTTTTACTTTAAAAAAGCCCCAGTTAGTCTGCGCCGTTTGTTGGAAATCCGGGCTTTCCATGCGCTTTGCCTTAAAGCTGCAGCAGGAAATGGCGCAAATCCATTCAAAAGAGCTTATTTACCCGCGCGATGGAACGGATTATCCTATGAGTGAAAAAGAGTTGCGTTGGCAATTGGAGTTCATAGGCATAGAGGCATAAAATATGAAGGGGTTATTTTACTGCTTAACATTGGGGACGGCTATCCTGATTGCTGGCTGTTCGGGGCCGCAAGTGGACAAGGTGGTGGTTCATAAATCCGCCAACAAAATGTACCTCATAAAAAATAGCAAGCCGATTAAGGAATATGATATCGCTTTGGGCGGTAATCCCGTTGGTCATAAAATGCAGGAAGGTGATATGCGCACGCCTGAAGGTCAATATATGCTTGATTATAAAAATAACCGCAGCAAGTTCTACAAATCCATTAACATTTCATATCCTAATTCCCATGATATTATAAAGGCGCAGCTTCGGGGTGTCAGTCCTGGGGATGACATTGTTATTCACGGCTTGCCAAACGGCATGCGTGATGAAGATATCATTGGTGAACTTCAGCCTAAAAACTGGACTCAAGGATGCATTGCAGTCAAAAACCGCGAGATGGATGAAATCTGGCAATTGGTTGAGGTTGATACACCGATAGAAATCAGACCTTAAGTACCAGGCGGTTTATAGGCAGGAAACGTAAGGGTTACTTGCATGCCTTCGGCAGATTTTTCGAGTCCGTATCCCATCCATCTTATTTTACCTTCAATGGCTTGGGCTGCCACTGACACCAGATTGCTGGACACGGGAAGTTGCGTCGCATCCACGGTCACTTTTAAAACATGTCCGCCATTATAAATGTCAGGTTCTGAGCTATCTAACCGGTAGGGTGTTGCTATTTGGAAAGCGGTTAAGAGTTGGGCTGTTCTGCTTTCAATAGCGCTGGTTTGTTGAAAACGTTCATAAGTAGAACCGCGCACATCATGCTTATGAGCGACCCCTTCTTCTTCGCAGGCGATGGCATAGGCGGCAGCCTCAAGTAAATCTTTTGGAAGACGGTTTTCAGGACGGGAGTTGCGTCTGATTTCTTCAAGTAGATGTCCGCTTCTTTCGATTCTAAGGCGCTCAGAATCCACTACCCTTAGTGCTGCAGCATCACCCATATTCACATTCCTCTATTTTTTTATTTTTTATCTCTCTAACGGATGCGGATAAATTATGTCAATATAATTTTCTCCTTATCGCTATCGACTTGGTGAAATAGGGGATTTATGATGATTTTTCAATAACTCATTTTAAAAAACGGAGATTTATGAATGGCCAGTAATATCAGAAGGGCAAAAATTGGTTTAATAGGCGCAGGGATGATTGGTGGAACGTTGGCGCATCTGGCCGGATTAAAAGAACTGGGCGATGTCGCGCTGGTTGATATTGCTGAAGGTATTCCCCAAGGAAAAGGTCTGGATCTGGCCGAATCTTCCCCTGTGGAAGGGTTTGATTGCGATTTTCAGGGCAGCAATGACTACGATGTCATTGAAGGGGCGGATGTTATAATTGTAACCGCCGGTATCCCGCGTAAACCCGGAATGAGCCGCGATGATCTGATAGGCATTAATACTGGAATTATTAACAGTGTTGGAGAAAATATCAAAAAACATGCGCCGAATGCTTTTGTCATTGTGATTACGAACCCGCTGGATGTCATGGTGGAAGTTATGCAACGTGCCACTGGCTTTGCTGATAGTAAAGTTGTCGGTATGGCGGGAGTTTTAGATTCCGCCCGTTTCCGTTACTTCCTCGCGGATGAATTCGGCGTGTCTGTGGAAGATGTCAGTGCTTTTGTTTTGGGTGGTCATGGCGATAGCATGGTGCCGCTTGAGCGTTATTCTACAATTGCCGGTATTCCATTGCCGGATTGTGTGGAAATGGGATGGACTACTCAGGCGCAGATTGATGCGATTGTCGATCGTACCCGTAAGGGCGGCGGAGAAATTGTTGCGTTGTTAAAAACAGGGTCGGCTTATTATGCGCCGGCCTCGTCCGCAATTTCCATGGCCGAAAGTTATATCAAAGACAAGAAACGTGTCTTGCCCTGTGCTGCGAAATTAAGCGGCCAATACGGGGTAGACGGGTTATACATTGGGGTGCCGGTTGTGATCGGCAAAGATGGCGTAGAGAAAATCATCGAGATTAAGTTGAATGAGGATGAACAGAAAATGTTCGATTCTTCCGTTCAGGCTGTTAAAGACCTGAATGAAGCGATGGAAAAAATTACGAAAGACGCTGCGTAAACTTAAGCGATAACATATGCAGGTGCGGAGGGAAGATTTCCTGCCTGTTTTAAACTGTCCATAGCATCTATTTTATTAAATCGAAGCACAACTTGAGGGCCCCCATTCAAGCCTTTTGGCGTATCTGTATAAGAAGCCAGACGCAAGGTTGTTTCTTCATCAAAAGCTACTTGTGTAAAGGTATGGATGACACGGGCATCATCAAGATGATCGGGGGCAATGCTATTGAATTGGTCGCTGACCCTCTCAAAGATTTCGGGCGCCACAGCCACCAATGCATGACCATGTCGTAAAATGCCGGCATTTCTAAGGACGCCAGCTTCAAGAGCCTCATAACTAATAGCGCTCTCATGGTAAGCCTTACTTAAAAAATGCTGCTGTTGCGGAAACGGACCAATGAAATTCGGATCGGCCAGTTGTTCAACCAAAGGCGCATTATCAACAGCGAGGGTCTGGGCTTCATTATTTAAAGCTTGTTGGAATTCCGAAGAAATAGCAATCGGGCCTGAGGCTTCAATCGCTTCATCCGCTAATAAAGCTTGCGCTTGTTCACTTAACCCTGTGTTTTTCACTGAAGGTTGTGCGGAAACAGACTGCAAACTTGAATTGACAAAACTTTGAATACTATCCCATCCCAATTTGAAATTCGTCATCTGAACAATCAGGGAAGAAGCGGAAATAGTGCGCAGCAAAGAAAATTTTGATAAATCACCGTCTGTTTTTCTGGCGCGGTTATTTCTATAACCACCAGCGGTCACAGTATCTCCTCTAAGGCCAGCCAGATGTTCTTGAGAAAAACGGAATGTATCGGAAACAATTTCGCGCGATCTGCTTAAAGCTTTGGTGAAAGCTTCATCTAAAACCTGCAAAGGATTCTTTATAGATCTGTTCATGTACCTTCAAAATAGGCATAAAACGGCAAAAAGTCAAGATTTTTCGGCGGTGAGGGGTTTAACTGCCCATGCCAGCAGGAGGCGGAGGGGCCAGCGTATTTAGTGTTAAGTTTGTGTCATAGGCTGGGTTTTGAGGCATCGGGGTGAAACCAGGCTCGGGAGCAGGGCTTTGAAGCGGTGCTGCATTATTCCAAGGGGTCTGTAATGCCAAGGGACTTGAAATGCCCTGACCATCTGCATCTGCAACGGTTGCTCCACTTAATGTGGCAGGGGCAGGGTCTGCTCTAAAATCAGATAAATCCAATGGTGCAAAAACTTCACCGACAGGGGCCTCGCTCATAATGCGAACAGAAATATGGGGCGGATAAGTTTCCACGATAAGGGCTTCATAATCCTCATATGTCGGGTTCTCTATTCCTCTTTCTTCTGCCAGTTGTTGTAAAGCTTCCGGAACTTCTGTTTCAATTCCGTCTTCTAAATTCCGCATAAACGCATTCATTTCTATTTCTTGGGCTGTTACACCGACAGAACAGGCGCCGCTATTTTCTTCTAATTCGACTTGTTCGCTAATGGTTGCATCACGAAACTGGCCGTCTTCATCGGCAATCTGAAGGGTCCCTTCCTCAGTAATCGTAACGCGTTCTTCATCCCATAAATTAATGTCTGTCAGGTCAATGGGACGTATATTTAAAGAGGAGTTAATGACTCGTGCCATGTTTTGCTGGCCGGCTCGGGCGATAAACTTGGAAGAAAGTTTTTCTCTCTCTCTTTCTTGCGCATCTGCGGTGTAAGTGACGGTGGTATCATCAACACCAACTTTCAGATTATCTTCATTGATTTTATCAAAACCTGTTTGGGATTCCGCGTCGGTTTGGAATGAGATGTCATCGCCTAAAAGTTCGCGGATGCGTGGCGGCAGAACCTCTGAAAGTTCTGCTTTGGGAGCCATGATTCTGTCCGCAACTGTACTCATAGTAATATTTTACCAAAAAAGACCCCTAAAATACAAAAAACAGCGATTTTATGCTTTCAAAATCAAGTGGTTAATCGCAGATTCGGAGGATGAGAGAAGGTGAGCAGAAATTCAATGATTCTACGGTTCCCGCTTGGAAGCATGGGATCATTGTGCTAACAAATAGTCAGAATTTAGGAATCGGCAAGAGTCGGTATGTCTAACACATTGAAAACACAGGATAAATAAATGAATATTCATGAATATCAAGCCAAGGAACTGCTCGCGAAGTACGGCGTTGCCGTGCCGAAGGGAATTGCGGCGATGAGCGTTGACGAGGCAGTAAAAGCTGCGGAAGAAATGCCGGGGCCCTTATATGTGGTGAAAGCGCAAATTCATGCAGGAGGCCGTGGTGCCGGTCATTTCAAGAACAATCCGGAAGGAAAAGGGGGGGTCCGTCTTTGTAAAACAGCTGAAGAAGTCAAGGACGCCGCAGAAGCGATGATGGGACAAACACTGGTGACGAAGCAAACCGGACCAGAAGGAAAAGAGGTGCAACGCCTGTATGTGACGGATGGTGTCGACATTGAAAAAGAATATTACTGCTCTGTGCTTTTAGACCGCGCGACCAGCCACGTTACTTTTATGGTTTCGACAGAAGGCGGGATGGATATTGAGGAAGTTGCCGAGAACTCTCCTGAAAAAATTACCCATGTGGATATTGACCCTGCAACAGGCATGATGCCTTTCCATGCCCGTAAACTGGCCTTTGCTTTGGGGCTTGAAAAAGATGTCATGAAATCCGCTGTGAAATTCTTTATGGCTTTATACAAATCATTTATCGATCTGGATGCGGCGATTGTAGAAATCAACCCGATGATCGTCACGGACAAAAATGAGGTCATGGCGTTGGATGCCAAGATGAATTTTGATGAGAATGCCTTATTCCGTCAAAAGGAAGTGGCTTCTATGCGTGATGAAACCGAAGAAGACGAGAATGAGCGTGAAGCCAAGAACTGGGACCTTTCCTATGTTTCCATGGAAGGGAATATCGGTTGTATGGTCAATGGCGCAGGGCTGGCCATGTCGACCATGGATATTATTAAGCTTTATGGTGGGGAACCTGCCAACTTTTTGGACGTTGGGGGTGGTGCCACTGCTGAACGCGTGACAGCAGCCTTTAAAATTATTTTATCTGATCCGAATGTTCAGGGCATTTTAGTGAATATTTTTGGCGGTATCATGAAATGTGATGTGATCGCTGAAGGTGTGATCGCCGCCGCAAAAGAGGTTGATTTGTCCGTTCCTTTGGTCGTGCGTTTGGAGGGAACGAACGTTGAAAAAGGAAAAGAATTGATGGCTAAGTCAGGGCTGCCGATCATCGCTGCTGATGATCTCGACGATGCGGCACGTAAAGTTGTTGAGGCAACAAAAGAGGCGCAGGCGGCAGCTTGATAACTTGTTACGTATTAATATATTGAAGGGCAAATGAAGAAGCTTTTATTTTTAATTATTGTTATTGCTGCGGGGTATGGAGCTTATGTCCATATTCCACAGCATGCTGCAAAAATACAGAGCCGTATTGAACAAAATCTATCTGAAACATTTCGGCAGAAAAATATTCCAACCAGTATTGTCACGAATGTCAGTGGACGGAACGTTTCTTTATCCGGCCTCGTTGAAAACCAGCAGGTGAAAGACAATGCCGCCACTGTGGCAAACGAAGTGGAAGGTGTTCGGTCCGTTGAAAATAATATCGAAGTGTTTGAGCCGATAACCATTCCCAGAGCACCTGCTGTCTCCTCAGATAGTCAGCGTGATAATGATCCTGCCGATGGGTTTGATCTGACAGTAACGCCGCAAGAAGACATCATGATGAAAGAAGAGGTTGCGTCCGATACTTCAACATCATCGGAATCATCGGATTTTATGCCTCCGGTGGTAGAAGAAGCAGTCTCCCCTGATTTAGAACCGCCACCACCGCCTGAACTGGAAGAAGATGTCGGCGAATTAGAAATCGAATCCCCTCCTTCTGATAATGTACTGGAAAATATTGAGGACCAATATCCAGAAGCGGTGGAGACCGAACAGCCTGCACAAAATACCGATAGTCAAACAGAGGAAGTGGCTAAAACGGTTACAGAATCATCTTGCGATGATAAAGTTGCCTCCCTTTTAGCCAACAACAAGATTACCTTTGAACGGGGCAGTACCCGTATACAATCCGATAGTCATGCTGTGTTAAATGACATTGTCAGGGCAATTAAAAAATGTCCGGATGTGGTGATTTATATCCATGGTCATACAGATAATACAGGCGATTATCAGTCGAACAGGCTGATTAGCTTGAATCGCGCAAAATCCGTTGGCAGATATATTATTTCCAAAGGGGTTTTGCAGGAAATTCGCGTTGTCGGTCATGGGCCTGATCAGCTTGTTGCCAGTAACGATACGGCTGAAGGCCGGGCAGCCAACCGCCGCATTGAATTTAAATTCACGCCGACAAAGACATCTGAATAAGTAAGGAAAATTATCATGACATATCTAATGACAGAAATGGCCGTTCATCTGCTTGTTGCCTTATTGATTGGTCTTATACTTGGCTTTTTATTGGGTAAAATAATGAATGGTGGCAAATCTGCTGAAAAACCCAAAAAAGAAAAACAATCAAAAAAAGAAACCACTAATAAAACGGCTCCTGCCCAGATAGCCGATGACGATGATGACACTGCCATTATTGACTTGGATACGCCTCTTAATCTGGATGGTAGTGATTACGGTATTGAAACCTTGCAAGGTGTTGGGCCGCAAACAGGCGATCTTTTAAGAGGATACGGCATCAAAACCGTCGGTGATTATTTGCGTAAAATGCATTCTCCTTCTTTACGGGAAGAGGCGGCAAAGTCCCTGGATATTCTTGTGCAGCCCCTTCATAATTGGGCTTCGATGGCTGATCTGCTGCGTATTGAAGGTGTTGATCAACAATACGCGGAGCTACTGTTTTCTGCGGATATCCTGACCGTAAGTGATTTATCGCACAGCGATCCCGATGAGTTAACACCACGTCTGGAAGAAGCGAACAGTGACGGTAAGCAGCTCATTGCGCCGAATGCGCCCGATATTAATCAGGTCAATGACTGGATCGCCCGTGCGGGCTCCATGAGTCCGGTTGTCACCATTTAAGAATTTTTTGAAATCATCGTTAGCCAAAAGGAAAAGAAATGTCAGTTTTAGTGAATAAAGAGACCAAAGTTATATGTCAGGGACTCACAGGGTCCCAGGGAACATTCCACAGTGAACAGGCTATCGCTTATGGAACGAACATGGTTGGCGGGGTTACGCCGGGAAAGGGCGGAACGGATCACCTAGGGTTACCGGTTTTTAATTCTGTAGAAGAAGCCAAGCATTCGACTGGTTGTAATGCCTCTGTCATTTATGTGCCGCCGCCATTTGCTGCAGACTCAATTTTAGAAGCAATTGATGCGAAAATTGAATTGGTGGTTTGTATTACCGAAGGTATTCCTGTTCTGGATATGGTCAAAGTGAAACGTGCGCTGCAGGGATCAAAAACACGTTTGATCGGGCCGAACTGTCCGGGCGTTATTACACCCGATGAATGTAAAATCGGGATCATGCCGGGGCATATCCACAAACGCGGTAAAATTGGCATTGTTTCCCGTTCCGGAACCCTGACTTATGAAGCTGTGGCACAAACAGGGGCTGTCGGTCTAGGCCAGTCAACCTGTATTGGTATTGGCGGGGATCCGGTAAACGGCACTAACTTTATCGATTGTATCGAAATGTTTATGGATGATGATGAAACCGAAGGCATTTTGATGATCGGTGAGATTGGCGGAACAGCTGAGATTGAAGCGGCGGAATTTTATAAACGTTTGAAAGATAAAAAGCCGATTGCCGGCTTTATTGCAGGCGCGACAGCTCCTCCGGGGAAACGTATGGGACATGCCGGCGCGATTATCAGCGGCGGAGACGATACCGCAGAAGCTAAAATGGAAGCGATGCGTGCTGCAGGATTTGAAGTATCAAACAGTCCTGCCGGTCTGGGGGATGCGATGAAAACCGCAATGGCTGCCTGATAAAAAATAGATAAAATTTTACGGAAAATTGTGCCGATAGGCAGAAAAGGGGAGGAGGCACTCCCCTTTTTATTTGCCTAACTCATTGTTTTTATGGGGAAAGTTCCTGGCACTAGCTTTGCAACTCCTTATGTATAACCAAAACATATGGGAGATTTTTAAGATGACACTCAAATTATACCTAACAGGAACAACATTATGGCTGATTGCCTTGGCACAAATCGCAGATTTTAATCCATTTGAGAATATGACGGATCTTGCAGGCCAAATGATCGGATTTTAACCCTTTTATATTCCCACTCATATTAAGGCCCCCTTCGTTTCCTTAATATGTTCCTTTAAGGGGCGGTGTTTTTAAGCAGCCGCCCCTTCTTTTTTTTTCCGCTTCATGGCATAAAGGTGGCTGTCTTTGTATTGATAGCGAGAAAAGCCATGGGAAAATTTTCTGATCTTAGTAAAGAAGAGCAACTTCTTATCATTTCAGTACCTTATCGTATTGGAAGTTGGATCTCATCGATTGATGATATCGAACAAACTGCCAGAGATGATAAACGCGAAAAACAAGCCTTGGAAATGGCTATCGGCCGGATGGCTGCTGCTCATCGGAAAATGCCCTTTGCCGCAAATATCATGAAGTCGATTGAGAAATGCAGGGGACAATGGCCTGTCTGGGAACAAAATGCGTCAGAAGAGGTGGTTTTACAGGATGCCGCAACAGCTGTTAACTTATGTCAATCAAAATTGGGAGCAGGCGCAGCCAAACAATATAAGCATGCGGTCTGGCAAATTGCGATGATAGTTGCCCAATCGTTCGGGGAACAGATTGATCCGGATAACGAAATGCATGTCGATCATTTCTTTCAGTGGCTTGGGGGCTTTTTTAGCGCACCTAGTCTTAAAAAGGCGCCTGAAAATATGAGCGAAAAAGAAAAAATAGCCTTGAAAAAATTGCGCACGATCCTTAAAGAACAAGGGACTTCCAAAGCAGGCGCCCAGAATAATAGCGGAGAGTAAATGTCGGACAATTTAACTTTTTTAAGCGGTATCAATAGTGAGTATATCGCTCATTTATATGCCCAGTATAATCGTAATCCGGCCAGTATCGATTCCAGCTGGAAGAAATTTTTTGATGATTTGAATGACGAAGAAGTGTCGATTTTGCGCGAACTGCATGGCGCCAGTTGGACACCGGCTGAAAACCGTAAAGATGAGAATGGCTTTACCCATCACGGCACACAAACCCTGATTCAGACAGAACCGGAAACCAATAAGATATCTAATGATACAGACACGCGTCAGGCTGTCATAGATTCCATCCGTGCGATTATGTTGATCCGCGCCTACCGGGCGCGGGGCCATCTGGTTTGTGATTTGGATCCGTTGGGCTTGCGCGAAGAAAAGTATCATCCGGAACTTGATCCCGCTCATTATGGCTTTGAAGCTGGTGATTATTCCCGTCCTATTTTCATTGACGGGGTTTTGGGGCTGGATATGGCCTCATTGAATGAAATAGTCAGTGTTCTAAAAGATACTTACTGTGGCCGTATCGGTGTTGAATTTATGCATCTAACGGACCCTGATGAGAAAAGCTGGGTTCAGGAGCGTATTGAAGAACCGCATAATAAAACTGATTTCACATCAGAAGGTAAGCTGGCCATTTTTCAGCGTCTGGTCGCTGCCGAAGGGTTTGAAAAATTTTTGGCGGTGAAATATCCGGGCACAAAACGCTTTGGTCTGGATGGGGGAGAATCTCTGATTCCGCTCATTGAACAAATCATGAAGCGTGGCGGGCAGCTCGGCTTGGAAGAAATTAATGTTGGGATGGCGCACCGTGGCCGGTTGAATGTATTGACCAATGTTATGGGCAAATCCTTTACGGCCATGTTCTCTGAGTTCCATGGTGTGTCATCGCAGCCAGATGATGTTCAAGGATCCGGAGATGTAAAATACCACATGGGAACATCCAGTGACCGCGATTTTGATGGTAATAATATTCACTTGTCTTTGGCGGCGAACCCGTCACATCTGGAATGTGTTAATCCTGTCGTTGTCGGTAAAGTCCGTGCGAAGCAGATCATGCGGGATGATTTGGAAGCAACAAAAGTGATGCCGCTACTGCTTCATGGTGATGCAGCGTTTGCAGGGCAGGGCATTGTACCGGAAACATTGATGATTTCGGAATTGCCGGGTTATCGCGTGGGTGGCACAGTTCATATTGTTATCAACAACCAGATTGGGTTTACAACGCGTCCGAAATTTGGTCGCTCCGGACCTTATTGTACGGATGTTGCCAAGATGTTGGCCGCGCCGATTTTCCATGTGAATGGCGATGATCCTGAAGCCGTGGTGCATGTCGCACGGATCGCAACGGAGTTCCGTCAGAAATTTAAAAAAGATGTCGTGATTGATATGTTCTGTTATCGACGGAATGGTCACAATGAAGGCGATGAGCCATCCTTTACGCAGCCATTAATGTATAAACAAATCAAGGCGCAGGAAACCTGCCGCGAGAAATACGGTAAGAAATTAGTGGCTGACGGTTTGCTGACGGAGGAAGAGAGCCAGAAAATCGTTGATGAGTTTAATGATTATATGGCCGAAGCTTTTGAGGCGGCAGAGAATTTCAAGCCGAATAAAGCGGACACAATGGAAGGTAAATGGAGCGATCTGACGGTGGCGCCTGATGGGTATCGCCGCGGTGATACGGCCGTTGATGAGAAAACATTGCGGGCGATTGGTGATATTCTGACATCTGTGCCGGATGATTTTAATGCCAATAGCAAGATTCTACGCCAGTTAAAGGCCAAGGCGCAAATGTTTGAAAAAGGTGAAGGATTTGACTGGGCAACTGCCGAAGCAATGGCGTTTGGTTCTCTGGTCGAGCAGGATTTTGCTGTTCGGTTGTCAGGACAGGATTGTGGTCGTGGAACATTTTCCCAACGTCATGCTATTTTGTATGATCAAAAAACCGAAGAAAAATATATTCCGCTGACGCATATCAAAGACGATCAAGGGCGTTTTGAAGTGCATGACAGCCCGCTATCTGAATTTGCGGTTATGGGGTTTGAATATGGATATGCCTCCGCTGATCCCAGAACGCTTGTAATGTGGGAAGGGCAGTTTGGTGACTTTGTGAATGGCGCTCAAACCATTATTGATCAGTTCCTGTCATCTGGTGAAACAAAATGGTTACGCATGAATGGTCTCGTTTTGCTGCTGCCACACGGTATGGAAGGGCAAGGGCCGGAACACAGTTCCGCTCGTTTAGAAAGATTTTTACAGGCCAGCGCGGAAGATAACTGGCAAGTAGCAAATTGTACAACGCCCGCAAACTATTTCCACATCTTGCGCCGTCAAATGTGCCGTAATTTTAGAAAACCATTAATTCTGATGACTCCAAAATCTTTATTACGTCATAAGTTATGCGTGTCTGAATTAAAAGATTTTGCAGACGGTTCGAGTTTTCACCGTGTCTTGTGGGACCATGACAAAGATAAGCTTGTCAAAGCAGATAAAATAAAACGCGTTGTCCTGTGTAGCGGTAAAGTTTATTATGACCTGCTTCAAGAACGACGCGAACGGAAGATTGATAATGTTATGCTTATGCGTGTCGAGCAGCTTTATCCATTCCCACATGATGTGCTGAAAGAGGAATTATCCCAATATCCCAATGCGGAAATTGTCTGGTGTCAGGAAGAACATGAAAATATGGGGGCATGGAATTTTGTTGATCGCCGTATCGAAGGGGTTTTAAAAGACATTAAGCATAAAGTCGATCGTCCCGTGTATGTAGGGCGTGAGCCTGCAGCTTCTCCGGCGACGGGATCGTTGAAAAAGCACAATGCACAACAGGCCAAGCTGGTTGATGAAGCACTAAGTTTATAATGAAAAAATATAAAAATTTGAAAGCGAAAGACTAAAAAATGACACAAATTAAAGTTCCAACCTTGGGTGAATCCGTATCAGAAGCAACTGTTGCACAGTGGCTTAAAAAAGAGGGTGATACGGTGAGTGCTGATGAACCGATTGTGGAGCTTGAAACAGACAAAGTAACGTTGGAAGTCAATGCGCCGGCCGCCGGGGTCATCAGTTCTATTATTGTGCAGGAAGGCGAAAATGTTGAAGTTGGTGCTTTACTAGGGGAAATCGGTGGCGAAGGAGCTGCGGCAAATGATACCCAAAAAACCGAAGCGGCAGACAAGCCGGAAAATCCTGAAGCGAATGAAGGTGTAAAAGAAGTGGCCCAATCAGTGGAAAGTCAGGATGCGCATAAGCTTTCACCCGCTGTTCAAAAGATGGTGAATGATAATAATCTCGATGCTTCAAAAATTTCAGGGACTGGTAAAGATGGACGTTTGACAAAAGAAGATGTTCAAAACCATATGCAAAGTGGTGGCCAGGAATCAAAACAGTATGATCCGCAGCCACCGAAGCCGCAAAAAACGGCGGCGCCTTCTACGCCGCGTGATAATACACAACGCGAAGAACGGGTGCGTATGACCCGCCTGCGCCAGGCTGTGGCAAAGCGCCTGAAAGGGGCGCAGGAAACGGCGGCAATTTTAACGACATTTAATGAAGCGGACATGAGTGCTATCATGCAGCTTCGTAAAGAGTATCAGGATAATTTTGTAAAGAAACACGATGTGAAATTAGGTTTTATGTCTTTCTTCGTCAAAGCATCTGTTCAGGCGTTGAAAGAATTCCCGGCCGTGAATGCTGAAATTGATGGCGATGAAATTATTTATAAAAATTACTATGATATCGGGATTGCAGTTAGTACACCGCAAGGTCTTGTGGTGCCGGTTATTCGTGACTGTGATAAAAAATCAATGGCACAAATCGAAAAAGATATCATTGATGTCGGTTCACGGGCCCGCGATGGCAAAATTTCTATTGAAGAGATGCAGGGCGGCACCTTTACAGTAACCAATGGCGGTGTTTTCGGTTCTTTGATGGCCACGCCTATTTTGAATGCACCTCAATCGGCAATTTTGGGAATGCACAAGATTCAGCAACGTGCCATGGTCATGCCTGATGGGTCGATTGAAGCGCGCCCGATGATGTATCTGGCGCTGTCTTATGATCACCGTATCATTGATGGAAAAGAATCTGTCAGCTTTTTGGTACGTATTAAAGAAGCGCTGGAAGACCCGCAACGCTTATTACTTGACCTTTAAGCATAGCTCATAATTTTATGATCTTTTAATAGTATCATTGCCTCGATCCCTTGGGGGTCGCGGCATTTTTGAATATCGCCGATAGTAATGCGTTTGATATCCGCCCCTACAAGATTCACTTGCTCCCGCGATGTTGGGACTTGGGAGCAATATAGATAATCTTCAATTAATTTATACCCGCGCCGGGCGATATGCATCATCAGGCGGTTGACCGGTTCCTGAATAAAACTGTATTTTCCCTGCGGTGTTAAAAGATCCAGTGCTTCTTCGCGTTGCTCCAAGGAATAGCCAATGACAACATGGGCCCGGGCAACCAACGCAAATTTGTCGCCTTTTAAATTCTCTACGAGGGCAATGGCGAATTTACGGCGTTTATTATGATAGGTGGCTTTTTCAACGACATCATGCAACACGGCATCGGAAGCATTTTCTATTGGTTCTCTTTCGATGGGGCTGTCCACAACAGGAACATATCCTTCATCAATCTCTAATACCGCCCGCACGGTTTTATCCCGCATATTTAAAGCATAGACATCAATTCCCGCACGTTCGCATATCTGCATGGACATTGTTTGAAAATGTCCGCTGCGTCTTTTAAAAAAATCCTTATCGAAGCCTTCTTCATCAATATAGATTGTTTTAATACCGGCTTCGGCAATATTTTTTGCACAGTTAGGGCAAAAGGGGTCGGTAATGCAAAGGGAGCTATGCTCTGTTGCTTCTTTAGAGGCTAAAATAGCGGCAGTTTCCGCATGGACCGTCCCTGATGAATTACCGATCTTTACATCTGTGCCTAGTTTTTCGTAAATAACATTCGGCCAGTGATTTGTTCTGTAAACCGCAAAATCATCCCCTTTCCCAGTTTTGCCAAAAATGACGGCGGCAATTTTATTTGTCGGGTGCGGGCTTTTAAGCGCAATCTCGAGCGCGTTTTGCATATATTGAAAGGGGGGCGAGGTCATATGTTTTTATGATTATTTTTTCTGGCAATCAGCCATTTGTTAAGTTACAAGTTTAACCGTAAAAATTAACTATCTCAATCATTTATAGGATAAAATTCATGTCTACTTCTTATGACCTTATTGTTATTGGTTCTGGCCCTGGCGGTTATGTTTGTGCCATTCGTGCGGCGCAACTGGGAATGAAGGTCGCGTGCGTTGAAAAACGAAACACACTGGGCGGAACATGTTTGAATATTGGTTGTATTCCCTCCAAGGCTTTATTGAGCGCCTCTGAAAAATATGAAGAAGCCGGTAAGCATTTTGATGAAATTGGCATTACAGCGAGCGGCGTAAAACTGGATTTGAAGAAAATGATGAAATTCAAAGATTCTGTTGTTGAAGCAAATACCAAAGGCATTGAATTCTTGTTTAAGAAGAACAAAATTGATTGGCTCAAGGGTGCTGGAAAAATTACAGGCAAAGGTAAAGTGGATGTGGATGGTACAGCTTATGAAGCCAAGAATATCGTGATTGCCACAGGATCCGATATAGCAGGATTACCGGGTATAGAGATTGATGAGAAAAAGATAGTTTCCTCCGAAGGGGCATTAAAACTGGATGGCGTGCCTAACAAAATGGTTGTCATAGGCGGCGGCGTCATTGGGCTGGAGTTGGGTTCTGTCTGGGCCCGTTTAGGGGCGGAAGTGACCGTTGTGGAATTTATGGATCAAATCCTTCCGGGTATGGATGGTGAGATCCGCAAAGAAGCGAATAAAATCTTTAAGAAGCAAGGAATGACAATAAAGACTGCAACCAAGGTCACTTCGGCAAAGACAGGCAAGAACGGTGTTGATTTAACATTAGAACCAGCAGCAGGGGGAGAAGAAGAAAAACTGTCCGCGGATGTTGTTCTCGTCGCTGTTGGCCGTAAGGCCTATACCGAAGGGTTAGGTCTGGAGTCTGTTGGCGTAGAAACGGATGATCGCGGGCGTGTAAAAACGGATTCCCATTTCAAGACAAATGTAGATGGTTTTTATGCCATAGGTGATGTAATTGCCGGACCAATGCTGGCCCATAAGGCAGAAGATGAAGGTGTGGTGTTGGCTGAAATGCTGGATGGCCAAAGTGGGCATATTGATTACAACCTTATCCCGGGCGTTGTCTATACCTGGCCCGAAGTTGCCAATATCGGTAAAACTGAAGAGCAACTAAAAGAAGAAGGCGTTGAATATAGAACAGGAAAGTTTCCTTTCATGGCAAATGGCCGTGCCCGGGCAATGAATGCAACCGAAGGCTTTGTAAAAATCCTGGCGGATAAGAAAACGGACCGTGTTTTAGGGTGTCACATTATTGGGCCGGAGGCCGGAACGCTCATCGCTGAAATCGGATTAGGGATGGAATTCGGTACAACGGCGGAGGATATTGCCCGCACCTGTCATGCGCACCCTACGTTGGAAGAAGTGGTTAAAGAAGCGGCCTTGGCTGTTGATAACCGGCCAATCCATATATAAGCATTTAGTTAGGCCCGGGGATGGGCATTCTTATAGATTGCGCGTAAATCTTCAAAATTTACGTCCGTGTATCGCTGTGTTGTGCTGAGGCTGACATGTCCAAGAAGTTCCTGAATTTCACGAAGGTTGGCGCCGTTTTGCAAAAGATGCGTGGCAAAGCTGTGACGCAAGGCGTGAGGCGTTGCCGTCTCCGGTAAATTTAATTGCTTGCGCAAGTCTCTTAGGGCTTTTTGGGCTACGCCTTGATTGAAACGTTTGCCTTTAATGCCTAGGAAAAGAGGCCGGTCGCTTGTTTCGGGAAAAGGGCACGCGTTTCTATATGCACTTAGAACAACTTCAACATGATGTAAAATAGGTACCTGACGTTCTTTGTTGCCTTTACCTATTACCCGTAAAAACCCATCGCGTGGCAAATTGGCGAGGTTTAAAGACAAGGCTTCATCAATCCGTAAGCCACAGCCATAGAGAAGGGTAAACAGAGCTTTATCACGCGCGGTTAACCATGTGTCGTTTGGCATATCATCCAGAAGGCGAAAAGCCTGGCCGACTTCCAAAGCGCGCGGTAATTTACGGGGAATTTTTGGAGAGCGCACGGCCTGTATCGCTGCATTGTGCGCTATGCCTTGTCTATCCATCCATCTTAAAAAGTTTTTAATACTCGATAAGGCCCGTGCCCGCGTGCCATTGGCGGCGCCATTGACAGCCTGACGGGAAAGCCAACTGCGAAAGTCAGAAATTTTTGCTGCGCTTAAACTGTTAATTGAAATGGCTTCCCCTTGGTGGGTGGCAAGAAAATCAATAAAGCGGCTCATATCCGATGTATAAGCGCGGAATGTATGCTTTGATAAATTTTTTTCTACTTTTAACCATTGCTGCCAGTCTTGTAATATTTTGGCTAAATCAGGTTGGCAGCGCTCAAGTGTTAAATTCGATATCATGACTTTATTTTACGTGAAATGTATAGATCTGTAAAAGAACATTCGCTCTAGGAAGTGGAGCGAGCGATACTATTAACCAGTTACGAAATAAAAAAAAGAGAAATATTTATTATTTGAAAAAGAGTTGGGATTAATTAAAAATTATTGCGGTAAACTTAACCAGCTTCTAAAAGCCCGTTCAACAACACGGGCAAGAAAATCAACCAGTTCAGTTCCCTGCCCATCCTGAAACATATTTGGATCGCGCGATCCAAAAGCCAGAATGGCGGGCGGGGTATCCATAGAAATATCCACCCGCAGTAATGCTTGTGATTGGACCAGAGTGGCGCCGCCGCCATAAATGGCTTCCAAGCCACCGATATTCGATTGGAGAAGAACATTCTGTCCTTGCATCCATTGGTCGATAGTACCGGCGGGCAAAACCCGGATGCCGTTATTTGTAATATTCGGAATATCGTGTCCGTTACTTTCAACGACCAGCACCGAAATATCCGTATTCAGCATGGTGGATAAATCCATCGTGATGATATGGATGAATTCTTCAAAATTGCGCGCTTCCAAGAGGCGCAAAATGACTTTGTGAATACGTTGCTGATTGTTCATATTGGAACGGGCATTTTCGACAATAGCCTGAGTGGTTTCCAATACCTTTTCTTTATCGTCTTTTAAACGTTCGATCATAAAAGATTGGAAATCGGCTACGTTTTTTCCATTTCCGCCTTTAGGCGGAATCAAAAAGTCACAAGCTTCAGGGTTTTGTTGCAGGAATTTTGGATTGGCCTGCAAGAATTCTATTACTTCTTGAGGGGTCAATGTCATTTCTGCTTTTTCCTGTGAATCGCTCATTTCAACATTCTATCATACACAAGGAAGGCGGCGGAGCTTATTTTGTCTCAACATCCTCGCGCTTATGCGCATGACGGCAAATATTAAAGGATGCTCTGGCCTGTTTTTTTCCAGTCTTCAACGAAAGCGGCGAGCCCTTTATCCGTTAAAGGATGATTGTAAAGCTGTTTGATCACAGAGGGTGGGCATGTCACCACATCGGCGCCCATGCGTGCACTTTCCAGTATATGGGCAGGATGTCTCACGGAAGCAACCAGCACTTCGGTGTGGAAATCAGGATATTGATCATAAATAGTCAGGATATCGGCAATAAGATCCATGCCGTTTTGGGCGATATCATCAAGGCGGCCGACAAAAGGAGAAATAAAGGTGGCGCCTGCTTTCGCAGCCAGCAATGCCTGAAGCGGAGAGAAACACAAAGTCACATTGACCATAGTTCCCTGATCGCTCAGGTTTTTACAAACTTTTAGACCTGCTTCGGTCAAGGGAACCTTTACGGCGATATTTTCAGAAATTTTTGCCAGTTTCTCCGCTTCTTTCATCATGGTATCGAAATCGGTCGAGGCGACTTCGGCGCTGACAGGGCCGCTGCAAATCTCCGTGATTTCTTTAATAAGAGGGATAAATTCTTTGCCTGATTTGGCGATAATTGATGGGTTTGTGGTCACGCCATCCAGCATGCCGCAATCGGCAAGGTCTTTAATGGCATCCAGATCAGATGTGTCGGCAAAAAATTTCATGAATTGTCTCTTTCCTTTTGAATCAATAATCTTCACCATATGTAAGCCCTAAAAATTTTGAGATCAAGAGAGAGCTTTTTGGAAAAATTGCAAACCAAGGCAGTCTTAACACCCTATCCTATTGATAAGGCGTATGATTATGCCCTTCCTCATGCTGTGGATGGGCAGGCCGGGGCGTATGTTTGTGTTCCGCTGGGCCAGCGGGAGGTGCCGGCTGTAATTTGGGGCGAAGGGGCAGGGGATATTAAGCCCGAAAAGGTAAAATCTATTTTGTCTCAATATAATCTCCCGCCCTTGCCTGAAGTACATCGAAAATTTTTGGATTGGGTCGCTGCTTATACGATGGCAGCCAAAGGCGCAGTTTTAAAACTGACTTTAAGCGTGCCGAAAGCTCTGGAACCGCCTGTAACAATCACCGGCTATACGGTAGGGGAGAAGCGCGAAGATGAAACCGGCCTGTCACCGGCAGCTAAACGTGTTTTGGAAGTGGCTAAAGATAACTTGCCCCGCCGTGCATCCGAATTGGCAGAGGAAGCCTCATGCTCTACCGGGGTGATCAAAACACTGCATCATAAAGGTTTCCTAAAAACTGTGGAACTGCAGACACCGCCCCCGTGCCGCGTTCCCGATGCGGAAAGGGCGGGGGCTTTATTATCAGACTCACAAAAGGAGTGCGCGGATAGCCTTAAAAGTTTGGTTAGGGCCAATAAATATGGAGCGGCCTTATTGGACGGGGTAACGGGCGCAGGAAAGACGGAAGTGTATTTTGAAGCAGTCGCACAAGCCCTGCGGCAGCATAAGCAGGTTTTAATTCTTTTACCTGAGATTGCTTTATCCAATGCGTTTTTATCCCGCTTTAAATCGCGTTTTGGCTGCGCCCCGGCGCTATGGCATAGTTCATTAAGCCCGGCGAAACGCAAGGTCACATGGCGCGGCGTGGCCGAAGGGCAAAGTCGGGTTGTCGTCGGGGCACGGTCAGCTTTATTTTTGCCGTATCAGGATTTAGGGTTGATTATTGTTGATGAAGAACATGACCATGCCTATAAGCAGGAGGATGGTGTCATTTACAATGCCCGTGATATGGCTGTTGTACGCGCGAATTTAGGGAAATTCCCTATTGTGATGGTATCGGCCACCCCCTCGCTGGAGACAATGCAGAATGCCTGGGCGGGGCGGTATGAGCATTTAACCTTACCCGCCCGCCATGGCGGTGCAACCTTACCGGATATTCATTTAATTGATTTAAAAACGGATAAGCCCGAAGACCGTCAACATTTTATTGCGCCAACGCTGGAACAGGCAATCCAAACCACCTTTGAGAAAGGGGAGCAAACCCTTCTTTTTCTTAACCGCCGTGGCTATGCGCCTTTAACTTTATGCCGCAATTGCGGTCACCGCTTTCAATGTCCGCGCTGCACGGCGTGGCTTATTGAACATCGGCGTACCGGCAAATTGCATTGTCATCACTGTGATCATTATGTGCGAATGCCGGATGTATGCCCTGAATGTCATGAACCCGATACGCTGGCTGCTTGTGGGCCGGGGGTAGAGCGTGTTTTGGAAGAAGTGAAACAAAAATTTCCTGAGGCCAAAGTCTTAGTGCTCTCTAGTGATACGGCCACAACACATGATGAGTTGCGGCAAATGCTTGATAATATTCAAGAGGGCTATGTGGACATTATTATCGGCACGCAGATTATTGCGAAGGGACACCATTTTCCTAAATTGACGACAGTAGGCGTTGTTGATGCGGATTTAGGTTTGACAGGTGGCGACTTAAGGGCGACCGAGAGGGTTTATCAATTGCTGCATCAGGTCGCTGGCCGGGCAGGACGTGAGAAAGAACAAGGGCAGGTTTTTCTGCAGACTTTTACGCCGGAATCCCGGGTAATGCAGGCTTTATCAAGCGGACAGCGCGATGATTTTCTGGAAGTAGAACTGGCAGAGCGCGAGGCTGCCAATATGCCCCCCTTTACGCGTTTGGCTGGAATTATTGTTTCCGGACGTGACGAAACGCAGGTAGAGGAGGTCTCCCGCCTCTTGGGTAAGGCCGCGCCCCAAGCGGATACCATTCAAACATTAGGACCGGCCGAAGCGCCTATGTATCGATTGCGCGGGAAATATCGACGCCGTTTACTCATGAGAGCGGAAAAAACAATTGATATTCAAAAATCCATTCGTCACTGGCTATCGTCTGTCAGAATTCCGTCGGGTGTAAAAGTTCAAATAGATATCGACCCGCAAAGCTTTTACTAATATTATTTAGTAAGGGGGAAATATGCTGAAAGATATCTTAAGAGAACATTGTCCATTATTGGCGGTTACTGCTTTCAATCTGCTTTTTTTAACGTTTGTACAATTGAGCTTGGATTTAAAGGGGGAGAATGTTTTTGCCGTGGGATTAGACCCCTTGCCGGCCTTTTTTTTCTTTTTTGCCATAGCGCCGCTCATCTTCTCATTGTGCTTTTACATCCGTGCCATTGATAAAGGGGAACCTTTTTTGAGTATTCCGGATAAGATTATGCATCTGCTAACCCTGAAAAATCTTCTGCGATACGCTTTTTCTTTTGTGGTTATATATTTTGCCCTTCTGTCTTTTAGTCCGGTTAAATCTCTTATTACCTTTATACATCCGCATGAATATGACCCCCTATTTGCCCAGATCGACCATTTTCTGCATTTCGGTAAGTACCCGCATGAATATTTATCTTTTATTATAAATTCTCCCCCCGTTGTTCAGTGGTTTGATATTTTTTATACAACCTGGTTTTTTTACATATATGCCTATTTGGTGTGGGTTATGTTTCAACCTGCCTATACGAAAGGCCGGATGCAATTGATTGCGGCGTTTTGTCTGACCTGGACAGTTTTAGGAAATTTTTTAGCGATTGCTGCAGCTTCTGTCGGCCCTGTTTTCTGGGAGTTCTATTATGATATTCCAAGTCCTTATATTCCCCTGCTAACGGCTTTGGAAAATGCCAATGCAATTGTCCCGTTAATTCAGATTGATATCGCGGATTGGTTATTAGGACTGCAGTATGATGATAAAATGGTGAATGTGAATGGTCCCTCAGCCATGCCTTCGCTTCATGTGGGAATTGCCGCATTAATCATGCTTCATAGCTGGTCTTATAATAAAGTTCTGTTTGCTTTTACGGGGTTATATTGCTTAATGACGTTGGTGGGGTCTGTCGTTTTGGCATGGCATTATGCGATTGATGGGTACGTTGCCATAATACTGGTATATTTTGTATGGAAGTTTGCAGGATGGGTGGAAAGCCATTTTTCTTGTCCGCAACAAACCAGGTCTTAAAATCAGAAAACAGCTTTTATGAAGCCTTTTGTTAGAAAATTGCCGAAAGATTTAACGTCCTATGATTTTTTGAAATCTCTGGCTGTTATAACCATGATTATTGATCACATTGGTTTCTACTTTTTCCCCGAACAGCTTGAATGGCGGGCTGTCGGACGTATGTCTTTTCCAATCTGGCTTTTTCTTGTGGGGTACTCCAATTCCAGAGATTTGCCTGTAATCTTATGGGGCGGGGCGGTCATCTTGCTTATCAGTAATGTTATATTCGGTATGCCGCTAGCCGGGTTGAATATCCTGTTTTCCATTATTCTTGTACGGCTTCTGATCGATCCTGTCATGAAAGTGGCGCTAATGCATTATGAAGCCCTTTTTATGATAATGTTTATGATGATGATTATGGTGCTTCCTTCCATCATGGTTTTTGAGTATGGCACGCAGGCATTTTTCTTTGCCATGTTTGGATATATATTGCGCCACAAGGACAAGCTGGAAGTTAAGAACAAGAAGAGATTTATTACCGGCTTTTTGTTTATCAGCTTTCTTATGTACATCGTTTATCAGAAAATCACTTTCGGGCTCAATGACGCCCAATTCGTGATAGCAGGTATCTGCGTCATGACAAGCTGCTATTTTTTGTACAATTTTGAACCACGGCTATTTCCGGAATATACTAAGAAATGGCCGCAACCGCTTGTGGCGCTTTTTAAACTCATGGGACGGAAAACCCTTGAAATATATGTGATTCATTTGATTTTATTGAGAGGGATGGCAGTCTGGCTCCATCCGGAAAATTATGAATTTTTCCAAATAACCTGGTTTTGAATAAAAAACTCCAATTTTAAGTAATAAAAAGGTTTGCAGCGCTTGCATGGCGCGACTTCCTATGCTAAATCCTCATCAACTTTTAAGATTAAATTTTATTAGCAAAAGGGACCAAACGTGGCCTCCAATAAGACTTCCGGCGCAGCCGCCATAAGATACGCGACCGCATTGGTCGATATCGCCAGTGATTCCGGCAAAATTGATGCCGTTGAAAAAGATTTAAACGATTTTGAAGCTATGCTGGCAACCTCAGACGATCTTTGGAATATGGTGCGTTCTCCGCTTATTTCCCGTCAGGATAAGCAAGAGGCGGTACAGGCGATTGCCAAAAAAGCCAAATTTCAGGATATTACTTCAAACTTTCTGGCCCTTTTGGCGCAAAATCGTCGTTTATCCATGGTCGTTGCTATTATGAATTCGGCCAGAATGGATATTTCTCGCCGGCGCGGCGAAATAAAAGCCAATGTTCAGTCTGCTTTCAAACTATCTCCGGCACAGGAAAAAGCCTTGCAGGAATCCCTAACGAAAGCGATGGGACAAACGGTTGCCGTAAGCGTGCAGGTCCAAGAAGACTTGATTGGCGGTATGGTGGTCACCGTTGGATCACAAATGATTGATGATTCGGTTAAACGCAAATTGGAGCGTTTGAAAATTGCGATGAAATCACGGGCCAATACAAATGTGGCCACAAAAGAAAAAGCCGCAGGCTAATACAGCCCTAAGAATAACAACAATTTAAATTTAAGATTTTTAAAAAGAGGAAAAGATAAAATGGAAATTAAAGCAGCTGAAATATCAGAGATCTTAAAAAAGCAGATCGCCGATTTTAGTGCCCAGGCAGACGTTGCCGAAATTGGTCAGGTTTTATCCGTTGGTGACGGTGTTGCCCGTGTGTATGGATTGGATCAGGTTCGCGCAGGAGAGATGGTTGAATTTCCAGGCGGGATTAAAGGGATGGCTTTGAACCTCGAGCTTGATAATGTCGGGGTCGTTATTTTTGGTTCTGACCGTGATATTAAAGAAGGCGACATTGTCCGCCGTACAGGAGAAATTGTTCAGGTTCCTGTTGGTAAAGAGCTTTTAGGGCGTGTGGTTGACGGTCTTGGTAACCCCATTGACGGCAAAGGTCCTTTGAACGCAAAAGAAACAAGCCGTGTGGAAGTAAAAGCCCCTGGCATTATTCCGCGTAAATCTGTTCATGAGCCAATGCAGTCCGGTATTAAGGCGATTGATGCGCTGGTGCCTGTCGGCCGTGGTCAGCGTGAGTTAATCATTGGTGATCGTCAGACAGGGAAGACTGCCGTGGCGGTTGATACAATCATTAACCAGAAATCAGTGAATTCTGACAAAGATGAATCAAAGCATCTCTATTGTGTGTATGTGGCAATTGGCCAAAAGCGTTCAACAGTGGCGCAATTGGTCAAAGAACTGGAAGATAATGGCGCAATGGAGTATTCCATCGTTGTGGCTGCCACCGCGTCTGACCCGGCACCGATGCAATTCCTTGCCCCGTATACAGGTTGTGCGATGGGTGAATACTTTTTGAATAATGGTATGCACGGGTTGATGATTTATGATGACTTGTCAAAACAGGCAGTGGCCTATCGTCAGATGTCATTGCTTCTTCGTCGTCCACCGGGCCGTGAAGCGTATCCGGGTGATGTTTTTTATATTCACTCCCGTTTGCTTGAGCGGTCATGTAAGTTGAATGAAGAGAATGGCTCGGGCTCCCTAACGGCGCTTCCCGTCATTGAGACGCAGGCTGGTGATGTTTCTGCTTATATTCCGACAAACGTGATCTCTATTACAGATGGTCAGATCTTTTTGGAAACGGATTTATTCTTTAAAGGTATTCGTCCTGCGATTAACGTTGGTCTTTCTGTTTCTCGGGTGGGCTCTGCGGCGCAGACCAAAGCCATGAAACAAGTATCCGGGTCCATTAAGCTGGAATTGGCGCAATACCGTGAAATGGAAGCGTTTGCACAGTTTGCCTCTGACCTTGATCCGGCCACACAGAAATTATTGGCCCGTGGCGCGCGTTTGACTCAGCTTTTGAAACAACCGCAATACTCTCCATTAACAATGGCAGAGCAGGTTGTAGTGATTTATGCAGGAACGCACGGTTACCTTGATGGTGTTGCGGTTGCGAATGTCTCTGATTTTGAAGCGAAACTGCTTGATGACGTTCGGGCGAATGGCCAGGATATTCTGAAGACAATTGCCGATCAGCAAAAGCTGGATGATAAACTTGAAGCAAGCATGAACAAGTTCCTGGAAAAATTCACCAAGGGTTTTGTTTCTGCTCATAAACAAGCGGCTTAATGAAAAAGGTTTCAGCAAAAAGGTTTAAACCAAGATGCCAAGTTTAAAAGATTATAGAGACAGAATTGCTTCCGTGAAGTCGACGAAAAAAATTACGTCGGCAATGAAGATGGTGGCGGCCTCTAAATTGAAGAAAGCCCAAGATCAGGC
This sequence comes from uncultured Micavibrio sp., assembly GCA_965216405.1. Classification (GTDB taxonomy): domain Bacteria; phylum Pseudomonadota; class Alphaproteobacteria; order Micavibrionales; family Micavibrionaceae. Next base: position 1,837,644 of record OZ244161.1, read on the forward strand.
AGAAGCTTCCCAGCCTTATGCGCGGGCGATGGCAGAAATGCTGCAGCGTGTGGCGGCGGGTGTAACGGTTACCGATGTTTCGCCTAAGTTATTGATTGGGACAGGGTCGGATCAAACGCATCTTTTGGTTGTGGTGACATCGGACCGCGGTCTTTGTGGGGGTTTTAATGGAAACCTTGTTCGTTTAGCCCGTCTGGAAATTGTCCGTCTGGAAAGCGAAGGAAAAACAGTCAAATTAATTACTGTTGGCCGTAAAGCCCGTGATCTTTTGAAAAGAGCGCATTCCGATAAAATCTTGCATAGCTTTGTTGGCGTGGGGGCAGGCAGCCGTGTAAATTTCGCTGAAGCCAACGAAGTGACTCAAATGGTGTTGGAGCAATTTGAAGCGGGGAACATTGATGTTTGCTCATTAATTTACAACAATTTTAAATCTGTTTTGACACAAAAGCCGACAGCGCAGCAGATTATTCCGTTTAAGCTGCCCGAACCTGAAGAAGCCAATGACAACGAAACTGAAGAAGTGTTGGTCTCTCCTTATACGTTCGAGCCGGAAGAGAATGAAATTTTGGGTTTGTTACTCCCCCGTAACTTAGGCGTGCAAATGTTTCGTGCGTTGCTGGATAGTGCCGCAGGTGAACAAGCGGCTCGTATGACGGCCATGGATAATGCCACACGGAATGCAGGGGATCGTATTAACGGCCTTACACTTGAATATAACCGTGCTCGTCAGGCCACGATTACGAAAGAATTGATTGAAATTATTTCCGGCGCAGAAGCCGTTTAACGTTAACGATTGAAAAGTTTAAAAAGAGGAAAAAGTAAATGCCAAGCAATAAACAAGCAGCACAAGGAATAGTAACGCAAGTAATGGGCGCGGTTGTTGACGTCCAGTTCAACGATGGGGAAATCCCGGCGATTTTAAATGCCCTGCACACAGAAAACGATGGCAAGACTTTGGTGTTGGAAGTAGCGCAGCACTTGGGTGAAAACACTGTCCGCGCGATTGCGATGGATACAACAGACGGCATGGTCCGTGGCCAGCCGGTAAGCGATACAGGCGATGCGATTTCCGTTCCTGTCGGTCCCGGTACGTTGGGACGTATTATGGATGTGATCGGTAACCCGATTGACGAACTTGGCCCTGTTAAAGGAGATCAGCGTTATCCTATTCACCGTGATGCTCCTTCTTTTGCCGATCAGGCAACCGAAACAGAACAGCTTGTCACAGGAATTAAGGTTGTTGACCTTCTTTGTCCTTATTCAAAAGGTGGTAAAATCGGTTTGTTCGGTGGTGCCGGTGTTGGTAAGACCGTGACAATCATGGAATTGATTAACAACATCGCAAAAGGACACGGCGGTGTGTCTGTATTTGCTGGTGTTGGTGAGCGTACCCGTGAAGGGAACGACCTTTACCATGAGATGATGGAATCCGGCGTTATTAAAGAAGGCGGGGCCGAAGGCTCAAAAGCCGCGCTTGTTTACGGTCAGATGAACGAGCCTCCAGGCGCGCGTGCCCGTGTTGCCTTATCAGGTTTGTCTATGGCGGAATATTTCCGTGATGAAGAGGGGCAGGATGTTCTTTTCTTCATGGATAACGTTTTCCGCTTTACACAGGCGGGGGCAGAGGTGTCAGCGCTTCTTGGCCGTATTCCTTCCGCTGTGGGTTACCAGCCTACATTGGCGACTGATATGGGTGCCCTTCAGGAACGTATTACTTCCACAAACAAAGGGTCGATCACATCGGTTCAGGCCGTTTATGTTCCTGCCGATGACTTGACAGACCCTGCGCCCGCGACGGCGTTCTCTCACTTGGATGCGACAACCGTTTTGTCCCGTCAGATTGCGGAGCTTGGTATTTATCCTGCGGTTGATCCGCTGGATTCAACCTCCCGTATTCTTGATCCGCGTATTGTCGGGGAAGAGCATTATAAATGTGCGGCCGATGTTCAGAAAACATTGCAAACATATAAAGCATTGCAGGATATTATCGCGATTTTGGGTATGGATGAATTGTCTGAGGAAGATAAACTGGTTGTTGCCCGTGCCCGTAAAATCCAGCGTTTCTTGTCACAACCATTCCATGTGGCCGAAGTCTTTACTGGCACACCGGGTGTGTTTGTTGACTTGGCTGACACGATTAAAGGCTTCCGTGCGATTGTTGATGGTGAGTATGATCATCTTCCTGAAAGTGCTTTCTATATGGTTGGTACAATCGAGGAAGTTGAAGCAAAAGCCCAGAAAATGGCAGCTGAGGCCGCGTAAGGAAATTTGATGCTTAAAAATTTCATCAGCTCATTAAGTGAAGGCAAGTACGGCAAGGTTATAAAAGAATTTACGCCGGCCAAGTTATCTGACACGGATAGAAGTTCTCTAAGTTTTCAGGTTAATGAAAAAGGTGGCCGTTATATTCTCACCCTTGTCCTTATGGAGGATGAGGGCCATGAAATTGAAAGGGAATATTGCACTGTTGACGTGACATGTCTTGATGATATTGAACGTCTTATTGGCGACGTAAAAACGTATATACGTGATACAGGAGGAACGAATGTCTAAACTGGAACGTGATATTGAAAAAGCTTATCCAACAGAAGAATTTGTTGCCAAACTTCGTCGCTTGGCTGATGATCTGGAAGCGGGTGAGAATTTTGAAATTCAGGTAGCTGGTGAACGCATTTATGTACCCAACCGTGCCATTTTTAATATTGAGCATGAGCGCGAAGACGGACAGGAAGAATTGGAATTCCAACTAAAATGGACGACTGAGAAATAAGATGAACGACGCAACAGCAGAAAATTTTGATTTTGAACTGGTCTCACCGGAAAGAAAACTTATGTCAGAAAAGGCATGGCAGGTAACAATCCCGGGGCAGGAAGGCAACTTCGGTGTGCGGGCAAACCACAGTTCTGTTGTTTCTTCCATTCGCCCGGGCGTGGTTGAAATCATTTCCACTCAGGGTGCTGCGCCGACCAAGATTTTTATTGCCGGTGGCTTTGCCGATGTTACGGCGTCGAATTGTACCATTTTGGCGGAAGAAGCCATGATGCTTGAAGATCTGAATCAAGATCAGATTGAAAAAGATATTGCCGACCTTGAAAAAAGCCTGGCGGCGACAAAAGATAAAGTGGAACAAATTCGTTTTACCAAACAGCTTGAAATGGCCAACGCAAAACTGACTGCTGTGACAGGGACAATTGCTGCATAAATTTTCTAAATTTATTTTCTATGCGCCTTATTCTTTAACTCTCATTTAACTCTTAAACTATATTTTACCAACATTAAAAATATCCTTTCTATTGATATTTTTAATTTAAATCTTATATTTCAACCTGGTAAAAATAACAAACGAGGCAAATGTGTCAGGACAAGACAAAGTGGTGATAGAAAATGTCTACAAATCTATTCAAAACAATGAACAAAAAGCAATACGGGATAGGAAAATCAACCGCCCTGCGGCCTCAAAGCTTAACAGGATCGAATTGAAAATAGTGAAATAGATTGGTCAACAAACCAACAAAGATCATTATGAGCCATACAATCAGCTTAGTGGATTAATAAGAAAGAGATCAGTTTCTTTTTTTTATGAAACGTTCAATAAGAAATATAGCTTCTACGATCGCCCATGTAATAAGCCAGGAAAGCCAGGCTTCTTCATTATATTCTTTACTACCGGCCTTGGAGAATATTTCCAACTCCGTGTAAATCAGACGTAAAACTGCGCCATCGAGGAAAAAAGCATAGGTTCTGATCATCCATTGCTGGTGTTTAAGAATGTTACCTTTACGGATATAGCCATAAGATACCCAAAAAGCGATACACCAGCCCATGGCTGCAATCGCATTTCCGGTCTCCGTTAAGAAAGGGCCATTCGATGCATAGCTAAGGTAAATTGCTGTGGGAGCGGCAAAAAAAGTTGCAACCAGACAAACATACCCGGAGGGCTTATGTATGGCTCTTATTTTTTTCACTTTAAAAATAAGAAATTGCCACGGTAGTAAAATGGCTACAACAATCGAGGCGGCAATGTGGGAGAATAAAATCCAGAAATTATGAACGAATAAAAGAGGGTATTCCTTTGAATTTTCGACATCGCCTAAGATGAGATAGCCTGTGGGTTTCAAGACGTGATAGAGCACAAACCAATAGAGTAAGAGCGTTGATATGATCCAAAGATAGGTCCAGGGGTTCTTAAAATCTCTACGGGTTATCATCCTGAAATTCCTGATAAGGCAGTGGGCAGGCAAAGCGCATTATAATAAGTATAAAAGATTGGACCGCTGATCTCAATTAATAAACTTCTCTGTGTTATTCAGGAAATTACCCGTACTTTCCTTAAGCCTATAAAGCTGTTGGTCAAGAAGACATTATCAGCAGCCTGTAGTCTTTGAAAGGAAACGCTTTGTTCTTTTACATTGCGTTCGATAATAATGTTTTTCCTGGTTACGCCGGCTAAGACACCATCTGACAAGGGCGGTGTAATAAGAATACCATTTTCTTCTATGAAAAGATTGCTAGTGGCGCCGCAAACAATATTCCCCATTGTATTCGTCAGGATTGCCTCTTGTGCTCCAAGGCTTTCAGCTTGACGGCGCGCTGCATAAGAGCGCGAATAATCCAGCCTTTTGCAATTTTCAAAAATACTTCCGGCGACGCGTGGATAATCACGAACAATGGCGCAAGAAAGAGGTGTTTCCGGTGCAGGAGAACACGAGGCAGCATCAATCAGGACTGTCGGGGAGGTGGCAGCAGCCAAAGGAGCATCAACTTTGCCGCCTGTGATAGTGGTGCGGATACGCGCATGCCCTGTGCTCAAGTCATTCTTCTCCAATAACACGAGACAGGTGTTTTTGAAGTCTTCAAAAGAAAAAGATAGATCAATGCCAATAATGATTTTTGCATCATGGAGAATACGCTCATAGTGATCTTGATCATAAATAAGTTTTCCATCAATGGCGCGCATTGAGTCAAAGATGCCGATACCTGTCGTAAACCCGCAATCCTTATGAGAGATAAGCGCTACATTGTCCTCTACATAATCGCCGTTAAGAAAGATAGTTGTCATGCCACATCCTCAGTTATGTTGTTTTGGAAGCTGTCAAAAATTTTCTGCGCTTTATCTAATCCTTCTTGTAATTCTTTTTCAGGAACGGAATCGCTAACAATGCCGCTGCCTGTTTGTAAGTAGGCTCTATCATCCTTATAAATCAGTGTCCTGATCGCAATATTGGTATCCATGTTGCCATTAAAATCAATATATCCCATGGCGCCACAATAAGGTCCGCGGCGTGTCTGTTCTAGTTCTTCAATGATTTCCATCGCACGAATTTTGGGTGCACCGGTAATAGACCCGCCCGGAAAACAAGCTTTGAGAAGATCGGTGGCATTTTTATCCTTTAACAAGGTGCCTTCTACGATAGAAACAAGGTGGTGCAGGCCTTCAAATGTTTCTAATTGACATAGGGAGGGAACTTTTACCGAGTGAAAATCACAGACTTTTGACAAATCATTGCGCAGCAGATCCACAATCATGGTGTTTTCGGCACGGTCTTTTGCACTTTCAGTCAGTAATTTAGGGGGCAGGGAGGAGGGGATTGTTCCTTTAATCGGTCGCGTTTCAACCTCATTGTTTTGAAGATGTAAAAACCTTTCCGGAGAACAGGAGGCAAGTTGATGATTACCAAAATTCATATAAGCAGAAAAAGGGGCGGCGTTAATCTCACGTAAATATTTATAGTGGGTGACGCTATCAAATGTTTTTGGCAATTCTGCTTTAAACCGGCGGGATATATTTATCTGGTAGACCTCCCCCGCATGTATTTCTTCAATGACTTTATTGATATTGGAAAGATAATCTTCATCAGCAATCTCGCTTGAAAATTTTATGTTATGGAGTGGGTGGGCATGGGAGGTATCCATGTTGAGATCAGGCGCTTGGCCTGCCAAATAAGATTTCTTATTTACAAGGTCAAAAGCCAGCACATTCTGATAAATTCCAATACAGGCGTCCGGTAGTTGCAGATCATCATTTGTTTTTTCAGGCAGGGTTTCAATTTGCCTCCCTAGATCATAGCCAAAATACCCAGCCGCTCCCCCAGTAAAGGGAATGCCCCCATCATTTTCCTCATAGCTATATGCCTCCAGCCGCGATTGTATAAAAGCAAAGAAGTCTGTTTCATTGATAGTCTTATGATTGTGTTTAATCACATTGTCTTTTGTTTCGATTATTTCAGTAGGGGCCCAGCAAATAAAGCTCCATTTATTTAAAGGGTGAGAGGGGCGGTTGCTGTCAAAGAAGAGGGTATAAGGCCTACCTGCCAATGCTTCAAAACATTCAAGCGGTCCTGGCCCATGCCATTCCTGAAAAGAGGAACTTATCATGACAGAAAATCCTCTATCTGCTTGAGCGCCTCGGAGAGCCCAATCCGTTCAATTTCTACCCCTTCTGGAAAAGCACCTTGCAAGCGCGACGGCATCATGGAATCGAGCATAACAAACACGCCTTTATCGTCGGCGCGCCTGATAAGACGGCCATAAGCCTGTTTTAATTTTAGGCGTGTTAACATATCGTCATACCGCTTTTTACCAAAAGCCTCCCGTCTTGCTTTATGCATGATGGTTGGGCGCGGCCATGGGACACGGTCAAAAACGATTAATCTCAGAGAATCACCGGGTACATCAACGCCATCGCGGATAGCATCCGTTCCCAACAGGCAGGCATGGGTATCATCGCGGAATATATCGACAAGCGTCCCGGCATCCATATCATCCATATGCTGGCCGTAGAGATGAATATTTTCGTCATTTAAAGGTGCTTTTATTTTATCGTAGACTGCGCGAAGGCGTGAAATAGCAGTAAATAAACCAATGGCGCCCCCGCCTGCGGCGTAGAAAAGGTTTTTATATGCACTGGATACCTGATCCAGATCATCTTTTCGTACATCATTAATAACAAACACCTTTGTCTGGTCTTTATAATTAAAAGGCGATGAAAATTTTTCCTGAACAGGGGAGTCAGTTAAATAATCAACTCCCGTTCGGTCCCGTGCAATCTGCCAGTTCAACTCCTCATTATCTGTACGGTCACACAAGGTGGCGGAGGTAATAACCACGCCGTGGGCTTGCGGCTTTAAGGCAGCACCGAATGGTATCATGGGATCTATCCAGTGACGGTACAGGCCAATATCAACAGCCCGGCCATTGATGCGCTCAATTTCCATCCAGTCAACAAAGGATGGGTTGGCATGTCCTTCTTCTAACGTTTCTAACATGCCGATCCATGCGCCGATATTAAGGTGTGCCCGTCTTTCCAACGCTGATTGCACCGCATCAATACGCTTTCGGGTATCACTTTCAAGTGTATCCGCTTGATCGTTTAATTTTTTTCGTAGCAAGTGTGCAAGGGACAGCATCGGCTTTTGCAAATTTTTAAGCGCGTCTTTTAAGGAGTGAATATGGGGTCTTAACTCCTCATTTAAAGGGAAGGTTCCTGTTTCAAGCGAGTAGGGGGTCTTGTTTGAATCCGTTCTTGCCAATACCTGCTGGTAAACGGCAAGAATAAATTTTTCACATTCACCTTTTGGCTGATTGTCTTTAAGTCGGCCTTGCCAGCCATCGGCTGTGAGAATACGGGATTTTTCCAGTATATCCTGCAAGTCGTTTTCCATTTTTTCATCGCCGGTGACAAGGTCTTCTGCACGGGATTTTAAGCCACGCATTCGTGATTTTCTTCCAGCCTCAGCACCGCGCAGCCAGCGTCTCATATCATAAGTTTCGCGGGCAGTCAGATGGCCCGCAAAGGCACTGTCGGCGGCATCAAACAGATGATGGCCTTCATCAAATACATAGCGCAGGGGAAGTTCTTCAACATTCGTATTAATGGCTGTCTGAATCATGACAAGGGCATGATTAGCCACCACAATATCAGCGTGTTTAGATTGTCGGACAGATTGTTCAACAAAACACCGATGATAATGGTCACAGGCAGAATAAATACATTCGCCGCGCCTATCGGCAAGACCGCTTGTGTATTGGTAACCGAGCAGGCCACTTAACCAGCCTGGAAAATCAGCACCGCTGTTGATGTCACCGTCTTTGGTAGAAGCCGTCCACCGTGCCATAATGCCCAAGGCAATGGCTTGCTGGGGGTTGCGTGAGAGTGCCGCGCCAGCCGCCGCTTCTTCCAGATTAAGCAGACACAGATAATTTTCCCGTCCTTTGCGTATGGCAACCTTGTTATCTTTGATATCCATATCGGGATAAACCCGGTCAAGCTCCTGATCTACCTGTTTTTGTAAATTTTTTGTATAGGTAGAAATCCAGACCGTCCCCTTGTTCTTTTCCGCCCATACGGAAGCGGGTGCAAGATATCCAAGGGTTTTACCAACCCCTGTTCCGGCTTCGGCCAGAACCACATGGGGTTTTTCACTTTCTTCACGTGGGGCGAATGCACTTGTTAAGGTCTCCGCATAATTAATTTGTTGCTGTCTTGCTTCTGCGTTTATTCCCAATAATTTCTTTAATTGCTGGCGGCTTTCTTCTCCAGTAACGGGATGATGGGACGGCGGGGGTTCGGGCGCTTCTTCAGACCACTCTGGAAGGTTTTTCCAAACATTTAAATCTGTTTTGCTGATAATCGGCAGGCGTGGATCATATGTTTCCCCTAAGGCAGAAAAAACAAACGGAGTCCAGTTCCAACCATTTCCTTGTTGGCCCATGACGGCGGCGATCGTGAGGGGATTGGCTTTTGCCTGTAACGTGTCACGCTGAAGATCGCTTAAGAGGGCTTGTGCACATTCGACAAGGCTTATGGTCTGGGATTCAAAATCTGTCGGTACCGGCAGGCCGAGCGCTTTGGCTAAACCTACGGGTGTGGGCACACAGAATTTACCCGGATGCACAAAGGCAAACAGTTCCAGTAAATCAAACGCCATAAGATTATCGGCATTAAGCTGATTGCGGGTATAAGGAGCGTGACAAACCAGAACAGGTTGCTCCCTGATGATATGTTTGATCTTTGTGTGGTCAACCGTCTCGATCTCGCCATCCGTTGTCAGGATGGCCGCATGGCGGGCGTTAGCCACTAGCGCAGGGATATCCGGCAAAGTTATTTTCCGGGGCGTTGAGCTGGGTTGCGATTGGTAAGCCATAGACATAGGATTAGCATATTCGCCGCTTGTGCAGAATGGCTAAAACACGCAATAATGGCCTATGTCCCGTGAAAATATAGATATCAAAGCGCTGAAACGAGACTTGTTAGACTCAAAAGCGGAACTGGAGCGCTTAAGCCTGATTTCCCTTCAGTCTAGAGCGCCTGTAGAACTGGACCAAACGACACAAGGCCGTTTGTCCCGTCAGGATGCGTTATTACAACAAGAAATGGCGAAGGAAACGGAACGGCGCCCTCAGAAGGATTTGGAACGTATTAAAGCTGCGTTACTCAGGGTAGATACCGATGATTACGGTTATTGTATTTCCTGTGACGAAGAAATATCTGCAGCCCGTCTGAAACTTGATCCTGCCATTACCACATGTATTGATTGCGCAAAATAAGGATGTGCTATCAATGTCCTCCATATGTCTATTACGCTTAATTCCTTGATTTTTGGGCGGTTTTTGTTTTAATACCGCCATTAAAATATTTACCAAAAGGCAATAAAATGACAGTCCTCACCAATATCACTCCTGAAATCGCACAAGAATGCCGCGCCTGGCCATTTGAAGAGGCTAAAAAGGTATTAAAGCGTTTGAATGGAAAGTTACCGGAAAAAGGATATGTCTTATTTGAGACAGGCTATGGTCCATCAGGCTTGCCGCATATCGGCACCTTTGGTGAGGTTGCGCGTACAACAATGGTGATGCACGCTTTCCATGCTTTATCTGACATGCCGACCAAAATGTTTTGCTTTTCAGATGATATGGATGGGTTTCGAAAAGTGCCAACGAATGTCCCTCATCAGGAAATGCTGGCAGGGTATTTAGGGCAGCCTTTGACAAAAGTGCCTGATCCTTTTGAAAAGTTTGAAAGCTTTGCCCATCATAATAATGCAAAACTCAACGAATTTTTAGACAGCTTTGATTTTGAGTATGAATTTAAATCATCGAGTGAAATGTATAAATCGGGTGTCTTTGATGAAGCTTTATTAAAAATGCTTGAAAAGCATGAGCAAGTTCAAAAAGCGGTTATTCCTATTTTAGGACAGGAAAGAGCGAGCACGTATTCTCCGTTCTTACCCCTTTCTCCTAAAACGGGCAAGGTTTTACAAGTGCCGATTTTAGAAACAAATGTTGAAGCAGGGACCGTAACATTTGAAGATGAAGATGGTACCCGGACCGAAGTACCCGTCACAGGCGGGCATTGTAAAGCGCAATGGCGCCCTGATTGGGGAATGCGCTGGTATGCGCTGGATGTGGATTACGAAATGGCGGGAGAGGATCTGATTTCATCCGCTGATGTGGCCGGTAAAATCACGGAAATTTTAGGTGGTAAGAAGCCTGCGGGTTTCCATTATAAACTTTTTCTGGATGAGCATAATCAGAAAATTTCAAAATCAAAAGGGAACGGGATTACCGTAGAAGAATGGCTGACTTATGCGCCGAATGAAAGTCTGGCTTACTATATGTTCCAACGTCCTACTTCCGGCAAGAAGTTGTATTTTGATGTGATACCGAAAGCGGTAGATGAGTATATTTCCTTCTTACAAAAAATGCCGGAACAGGAGCCGGAAAAACAACTGCAAAATCCTGCGTGGTATATTCATGGTGGTGAAGTCCCTGAAGGACAGCAAACCCCTGTGTCTTTTGCTTTGTTGTTAAATCTTGCAAGCGCATCCAATGCTCAGGATGCAGAAACAATGTGGGGTTTCATCAATCTATACGCGCCGGATGCTACGAAAGATAATTCTCCGTTTCTGGCCAGATTGGTAGAATACGCGGTTAAATATTACGAAGATTTTGTTTTACCGACAAAGTCATATCGTGCGCCGGATGCACGGGAGGAGGCTGCCTTAAAAGACCTTTCTACACGCTTAAAAGCCCTGCCGGAGGGGGCAGATGGTGAAGCCATACAAACCGAAGTTTTTAGTGCAGGCAAAGAAAACGGCTACGACAAGTCAGAATTGCGGGAATGGTTTCAGGCCATCTATGAAGTTTTACTCGGCCAGTCACAGGGGCCGCGGTTCGGCTCTTTTATCGAGCTTTACGGCATTCCTGATACGATTTCCCTGATTGACGATGCGCTAGGCGGAAAATTTACAAAGGCGGCTTAAAACAAAGGCTTTCCGGCAATAATTTTGTCATGCCAGTCATGGTGAATGCCTTCTTCTTGCTGTATAAGTACCAGATCTGCATATGACAGATGGGTTGTTGGCTCTAAGGCCCCGGCATATAATGGTGAATTATCATTCCCGGGCATTGCTTGAAGAGCGATCATTCTTTGTAGTGGAGGTAACTCTCTGCTTCTAAATTGTTTTGTCATCTGGTGATCCTTATATATTTAATTATCAGGTGGAGCTGTGTTAATCTCTGAGGTAGTAAGCATGTTTTTCATAAAGCTTTATACTCAAAATGTTTTTATGGAAGCCAATTTGTTTTTTTGAGAGGAAGGTGTACGTCTCATGAAAGGCGTTGTAGAACTTAGTCAGGCCGCTAGTCAGCCATTATCCGAAAGCCGGAGATTCCAGATTAGTTCTGATTTTACACCTGCCGGCGATCAACCCCAAGCTATTGAAAAACTTACGGAAGGTTTGCAAAGCGGTTTATCCGATCAGGTGCTTTTAGGGGTAACAGGGTCTGGTAAAACCTTTACCATGGCGCATATAATTCAAAATCTGCAGCGTCCTGCTATCATTATGGCGCCGAATAAAATCCTGGCTGCCCAGTTGTATGGAGAATTTAAAAGCTTCTTTCCGGATAATGCGGTTGAGTATTTTGTTTCTTATTATGATTACTATCAGCCCGAAGCCTATGTTCCGCGTACCGACACTTTTATTGAAAAAGATAGCTCCATTAACGAACAGATAGACCGAATGCGCCACGCGGCGACGCGGGCCCTCTTTGAACGGCGGGATACTATTATCGTTGCTTCCGTATCCTCTATTTACGGTATCGGGTCAAAAGAAGATTACCAAGCCATGACTTTTGATGTGAAAAAAGGCGATATTTTTGATCGTCAGGACCTCATGGCACGGTTGATAGAGCTTCAATATAAAAGAAATGATCTGGCGTTCGAACGTGGTAGCTTTCGTGTGCGGGGGGATACGGTCGAGTTGTTTCCATCCCACATGGAAGATTCAGCCTGGCGTTTTTCGCTTTTCGGGGATGAGGTTGAAGAAATCACTGAATTTGATGCGCTGACGGGGCAAAGACACGCAAAACTGGAAGCGGTGCGGATATATGCGAACTCTCATTATATCACACCGGGCCCTACAATTGCGCAGGCGATCAAGCAAATTCAAAAAGATATGAAAGATCGTGTGGCATGGTTTGAGGAGCAGGGAAAACTCCTTGAAGCACAACGGCTCTCCCAACGGACCCAATTTGATATTGAAATGTTGCAGGCAACCGGAATGTGTAAAGGTATTGAAAATTACTCCCGCTATTTAACAGGCCGTGCACCGGGGGAGCCCCCTCCCACCCTTATCGAATATTTGCCGGATGATGCCATTATGTTTTTAGATGAAAGTCATGTCATGGTGCCGCAAATCGGTGCGATGTATAAAGGGGACCGGGCGCGAAAAACCACGTTGGTGGATTACGGTTTCCGCGTGCCTGCCGCGATTGATAACCGTCCTTTAAAGTTCGAGGAATGGAATCAATTCCGGCCCCAGACTATTTATGTATCGGCAACACCGTCTGCTTGGGAAATTGAACAGGCGGGCGGTGAAATTGTAGAGCAGGTCGTGCGCCCCACAGGCTTGATTGATCCGCCGGTGGAAATTCGCCCGACCGAACATCAGGTTGATGACCTTATGAGTGAATGTCGCAAGGTCCAAGAAGCAGGCGGCCGCGTCATGGTAACAACCCTGACCAAGAAAATGGCCGAAGCTTTGACGGAGTATCTGAATGAAAACGGTTTGGCCGTTCGCTATCTTCATTCCGATATCGATACCTTGGAACGTATCGATATCATCCGTGATTTGCGTCTTGGGGAGTTTGACGTGCTGGTCGGTATTAACCTGCTGCGTGAGGGGCTGGATATTCCTGAATGTATGTTAATGGCAATTCTGGATGCTGATAAGGAAGGATACTTGCGATCTAAGACCTCTCTTGTGCAGACAATCGGTCGTGCGGCGCGGAATCTTGAAGGCCGTGTGATTTTATATGCGGATAGAATTACGGGATCTATGCAATACGCGCTTGATGAAACCAATCGCCGCCGCGAAAAACAAATTGCGTATAACGAAAATCATGGCATTACGCCGGCAACAATTAAAAAGAACATCGGTGATGTTCTGGAAGGTTTTCGAGCCCATGAAAAAGGCGTTGAAACCAAAAAGACAGTGGCTTCCTTATCAGATCAGTCACAAGAAGCGCTCGAAGGCAGTCCGGAGAAACTTTCAAAGCATATTGATAAATTACGGGCGGAGATGCGGGAAGCAGCCGGCAATCTTGAATTTGAGCAGGCTGCAAAAATACGCGATGAAATCAAGAAACTGGAATCACTGGAATTAGGGCTTTGAAATTCTCTGAATCCAAAATCCGTATTCTTGCAATCGTCGGCATGATGGCCATCGCCTACGCCGTCCTTATTATTGCTTTTTACTTAAGCAAGTAGAAAGAGTTCTTATAAAACCTTGTTGAAAAATTCTAACGTTTTGGACCAAGAGGTTTTATCAGCAGCAGGATTATAGGCGACACCGTTAGAAGGGTCGCTTCCGGCGCCCGGTTGTGTGAAAGCATGGACGGCGCCCCTGTAGGCGGCGAATTTCCATTTTGCCCCACTTGATTTCATTTCCTGTTTAAAGGCAGCGACTTCTGCCGGCGGTACCATCGGATCGGCTGCGCCATGATGGGCGTAGACAAGGGCCTTGATATTATTACCCGGTTGGTTGCTCATGGAGGACTGAAGACTACCATGGAAACTGACCACGGCCTTCACATCAGAGCCGCTTCGGGCAAGATTTAAAACCATGCCGCCCCCAAAACAATAGCCGATAGCGGCTGTTCTGGTTAGGTCAACACCGGGCTTGCCAAGAACATACTTGATCGCAGCTTGCATTCTTCCAATCGCAAGAGTGGGATCTTTTTTATAAATGCTTGATTGCGCTTTGGCTTCATCATCATTCACAGGACGAATACCTTGCCCGTACATATCAAGGGCAAAGGCATTGTAACATTGAGCCGAAAACATGTCCGCGCGCATCTTTTCATAGTCGGTCAGGCCACGCCATTGGTGAACAATAATAATGGTAGGAGTAATGCCGTTTTGGGTTTTGCGGTTACATTGTGCCGGGGACCAATATCCTTGCAAGGGGGTTTCGCCATCCAGATAGGCAACATCCTGTCCTTTTGTCTGGGCGTGTGACGTTACCGGGAAAACAAACAGAAGTAACAATAAAACTAAAATACAGCGCATGGTCTTGTCCTTTATAGCGTGGGATGTACCACCACTATAAAAAAAGACACTTGCAGAATGCAAGTGTCTTAGTTGGGGGGGGGAGAAATACCTTAGAAAAAACGGGATAAAATCACACTCTCTATTATCACTATTGTCTTTTCCAAAATAAAATTATGAATTCTTTATATCCGATTGGAGCTCCTGTAATTGCGGCGTTCCCAGACGGCTTCCAAGCTTGTCGCACAGGACATAAAGCCAAATAATTTATATATCTTCGGCAGATTTAAGGCCTGCGCCTTGGTTGTATTCGTTTTTTTGTTTAACAACGTCGTAAATTGATTTTCCTGTAGCTCATTATCATTGGCGAGGTTGTAGACTTCGCGCATTGCATAATCATGATGCAGTTCAGCGATCTGGCGAAGCGTTTGCGTAAAGTCGCCTTCTTGTCCATAGGTGTCATATATGCCTGTATAGCTGACACGGTGTTTTTGCATAAAATCATCCAGCCAGTACCATGCCCAGAAAGGCAGGGAGACGATTTGATACGCAGATTTCAAACCGGGTATGATACGTGTGTGAACATTGTCATTTATGGGTGTTTTCATGTTTTCCTTATCTCTTCCCAATCTCTTTCAGCTTATGGTTTTATGATTCCATTTTTGACGGATGAAATGCAAATTTGCGTGCTAAAACAAGCATTTATTTACATAATAATTTTAAGAATCCCTTGTTTTATCTGCCTTAGAAGAGAGGGGCAGGTGTAAAAACCATTCTTCAAAGAATTTTAATACTTTCTTTAAAACAGAGGTTTTGTTCGCGCGTCGTTCATATTCCTGCGCAAGATATGAAACAAATATGACTTTAGGCATGGTCTTAGGGTAAAATTATAATTAGACTGTAATTTAGGTGATTTTCATCACGCAAAGGGGGCATTCTTGTCTATTTGGTTTTTACTCTGGCTTGTTTTGGCTTTTATTTTATTAGGCTCGACCGCATGGTCGGCCATTATACTGTTTCAGCAGAAAAAGGCCTGGAAAGCATACGCGGAAAAAAAGGGGCTTTCCTTTACGCATGGAACAACCTTCGGTCCATGTGAAATGGAAGGCATTGTGGATGGGTATACCCTGTCTTTTTTTACAGCCGTGCAACAAAAAAGCGATTCCCGCAAAAACAGGCAGGTCACGGTTTTTCAGGTTGATTCTCACAAACCATTTGTTGACGGCATCGCTTGCGGAACGAAGGAGATGAATGCGTTTCTTCAATCTCTTGAAGCTTTATCACCACATGATGTGAAAAGTTCTAAATGGAATAAGACTTACATGATCCGCTCACGTAATAAAAAAGCTGTCGATGCTTTTTTAACAGATGAACGCGCCGCCATCCTTAGCAGTATATTAAGTATGCCGAATGCCGATGTTATTATTTTGCTGAATAATGAAATAGGTACTTTCCGGTTTGAAACATCCAATCCGCTGACAGAGGTTGAAAAAATCGACTCTCTTATTAACAAGCTTATTACTAAGCTGAACAAGCTTGTTCCTTCCGAAGAAGAGGCGGGCAGATTGGCAGAGCTGGCAAAGCAGCAGGATGACGAGCCACGAGCCGAAAGCACGGAGGAAGAAAAAAAGGCGGCCCCGCCTGAATCGATTGCATCGAAAAACGAAAGCGGCGATCAAAAACCTTCTAAGGAATCTTCGTCTGCAGGGAAAGCAGATAAACCCGAAACTGATTAAAAGACTTTCGTACTATTCGATGAAAAGAGCCTGTAGCGGTTCTAACACTTGAGTATCCCATTCTGTTTGTTCTTCCGACAGGTTGAATACACAGGTGATTTCCTGATCTTCATATTTCCTTATAAAAGCCAGAAGGGTCTCACTCGGCGTTTCGATAAATTCAATGTCGCCCATTTGCAAAGCAGGATGTGTTTTGCGCCATTTTATAAAACGCCGCGCTTCCATCAGTACAGAATTGTCATCTTCTTCTTGTATATTGACTGCTTTTTGAATGTGATCTTCCGGTATCGGCAGCCAGGCATGCTCTGATTTAGTAAACCCAACGCGTGGCTTATCGGCATTCCACGGCATTGGAGTCCGGCAGCCATCTCGGCCTTGCCATTCCGGCCATAAAGCTTTCCCCCAAGGGTCCTGTATGCGGTCAAATGGAATGGAAGCCTCTGTTAATCCCAACTCTTCTCCTTGATAAATAAAAGGCGTTCCGCGTAAAGAGAGTAATAGTTTTAAAAGTAATTTTGCGAAAGCATCTTTATCATGGATATGTTTACCCCAACGTGTCACGGGACGGATAACATCATGATTGCCAAAAGCCCATGACGGCCAACATGTTTTGGAGTATTTCAGTAATTCTTCGATCGGGATAATAATATCTTTTTTGGTCAGATCCTTACTGTCAGTACCGGCCATAAAATGGGTATTATAGGTTGTGTTTAAACCTTTACCGATTTCTGTATATTCCACACCCAGTTTATAAGGATCATCATCACCGATCTCCCCCAGTGTCATGGTGCCTGGATACTGTGCCATCAGATCATGTATCTTTTGTAGGAAATCAAAATTTTCTTCTCTTGATTTATCGTAGAGGTGCCGTTGCATAGTATAGGGAAACGGTTTTTCAAACTGAATGCCGACCGAAATTGTTTCATTTTCTTTACGCGGCGGGTTATCCCGTAATTCTTTATCATGGAAATAGAAATTACAAACATCGAAGCGGAAGCCATCAACGCCGCGTTCCAACCAGTACTGGCATTCGCTTAATATCTGGTCGACAACTTCCGGGTTATGATAGTTCAGGTCAGGCTGTTCTTTTAAAAAGTTGTGAAAGTAATATTGTCCGCGCTTTGTATCAAATGTCCAAGCCGGACCGCCAAAAACAGATTGCCAGTTATTGGGAGCGCTACCGTCCGGTTTTGCATCGGCCCAGACATACCAGTCGGCCTTACGGTTTTTATTGGACAGTCTGCTTTCTATGAACCAGGGATGTTCGATCGAGGTATGTGACATCACCATGTCCACGATGATTTTTAGGTCAAGTTCATGGGCACGATTCAAGAGAATATCGAAATCCTCATTGCTGCCGAAGATGGGGTCAACACTTCGGTAATCCGATACATCATAGCCATAATCCGCCATGGGGGAATGAAAAAAAGGAGAAATCCAGATGGCATCAATGCCCAGCTCCGCTACATATGGCAGTCGGTCTGTAATACCTGGCAAGTCACCAATTCCATTTGAACTGGCGTCTTTGTAAGAGCGTGGATAGATTTGATAAAAAACAGCTTTTTTCCACCAATCGGGATCAGACATAGAGAGTACCTTCCATATATAAAGTTGCGTTACCGGTTATCAAAACACGATCGTTTTGAAGGGATAAAGTTAAATCACCACCACGCTGTGACGCTTGGTGTGCTTTAAATTCTGTCTTGTTTAACTTTTGTGCCCATATCGGGGCTAAAATACAATGGGCCGAGCCTGTTACCGGGTCTTCATCTATACCCAGTTGCGGGCCAAAATAGCGTGAAATAAAATCTAAATCATGCTCATTTGTTGCTGCCGTAATAACAACGCCCTGTGAGTCGATTGTTTTGATGATATCAATATCAGGTGTGACTGCTTTTATAAAAGCAGCATCTTCATAAACCCCGACCCATTTCTTCCCTTTATGAACTTCTAAGGGCGCTTTTCCGAAGGCCTGTTCAAAAATGGGGTCGATGCTTTCAGATTGGCTGCTTTTCCATGCAGGAAAATCAAGGGTCAACCCGTCCGGTGATTTTTTGACAAGAAGTTTTCCGGAAAGGCTTTCAAACTCTATAGTCGCTTTATCGTAATCAGTCTTGTTGTAAATAACCCATGATGCGGCAAGAGTGGCATGGCCGCATAAGTCAACCTCAGTTGTAGGTGTGAACCAGCGAATATGAAAGCCGCTATCGGTTTGCACATAAAAGGCCGTCTCCGAAAGGTTGTTTTCTGCGGAAATGTTCAGAAGAGTTTGATCGGGCAGCCATTTATCCAATGGTACAACGGCGGCAGGATTGCCGCCGAAAATCTCATTGGTAAATGCATCGATTTGATAGATCGAACAGGCCATATGTGTCCTGCTTACTCTGCAGCGTCGGCCTTGGCGTCAGCAGCCACCTGCAACTTGACAATCTTGTCAGGGTTCGCAGGCGGTTCACCGCGATTGATATTATCGACATGTTCCATCCCATCAACAACCTGGCCCCAAACGGTGTACTGGTTGTTCAGGAAGCTACAGTCATCAAAGCAGATAAACCATTGTGAATTAGCACTGTTTGGGTCACCTGACCGTGCTGCGCCGATGGTTCCGCGGCCAAAATTATAATCATTAAATTCGGCTTCTAAATCAGGAAGCTCCGAACCGCCGGTACCTGTCCCTGTCGGGTCACCGGTTTGGGCCATAAAACCGTCAATAACACGGTGAAAAACGATACCGTCGTAAAACCCTTCCCGCGTTAACGTTTTAATGCGTTCCACATGTTTTGGGGCAATGTCCGGCATTAATTTAATAGTAACGCGTCCATCTTCCAGATCCAGATAAAGTGTATTTTCAGGATCAAGGTTTGCGGCTTTAGGCGTTTCGGCTGTTGCGGTCATAATAAGTAAACTCCCCAATAATAATGTAATGGTCTTCAGCATGGCGTTGAATTTCCTGTTAAGTTGCATAAACAGGCAGGCTGCCATAGGCGTATAATGAATGCAAGAACAGCTTAACGAACAGCGGGGGTTATACCAAGCGTTTGTAGTTTGCGTTCCATGGGCTCCTTGCCAGGGTTTTGATCCGTCATGTAGGCGGTTTGGATCGCGCAGCCTGCAAGCATAAAGTCACTAAAGGCCTGTCTTGCAAGGGAAGCATCCAGTCCTGCATCGGATAGCTTTTTGGCCCGTTTGCTTAGGACTGCTTCATGCCGCTCAGGATGAAAAGGAGAGGTTTCTCCTTGAAGTTTTTTACCATGCGCCACCAGTGTAATAGCCACAAAACGCTGTGCGACAAACCCCGCCAGGGTATTCGTGTTCCGTTCAATAATCTCCGGTTTGGTGCTGGAAAAATCGACATATTTTAAGAGCGCTATCAAAAATTCCTGCGGGGAGCCATCTAGACGTTTAATTGTTTTATCACTCAGGGTAGGCACATTGTCAGACTGGGCGGCAAGCCCGAAATTCGCCATAAAATCACAAATGTAAGGATCTGCCTGAATATCAATAATCTTTCTTGCTTCTTCAATGAAACTGATCGAACTTCTTGCCTGAAATTCATCAAGATTGGTTATTCTTAAAAGCTGGCCATCAGGACGGGAGCGGTTGTCAGGAGCAAATTGCATAAACATAGTTTTTATCCTCGTTGTTATGCAGCGAGGGTTACACTATGTAAACTTAATTAACAATAAGAAATTGCGTTTATTCAGCCGCCATCAGGAGGGTTTCGGCATTATGCGCATCAATGCGGTCGCGCACTTCACAAATACAGGAACCACAGCAAGGCTTTTCACCGCCTGTGCAGGCTTTATAGACATCAGAAGTGCGTTTTTTAATGGCATCATTTTTCAATGCGCCGTCCAGATCTTTATCCGTAAAAGGATTACAAAGGCATATATACATCTTTTTTTTCCATATATTAAAGAGAATGCGAATGAGTCTCTTTACTATTTAAAGTTACTGCAATTGAGATTTATTCGCAAGTAAAAAGCGGAGATATAAAAAAAGCCTCTAAGAGAGGCTTTATTCATAATTGTGTATGTGGTGGACAGAAGCTGGTTTTTTAAGCCTCTTTGGCGTCTTCGCTGTCTGAATTGAGGGCTAGGAAGTTCTCCATACCCATATCTTCAATCATTTTAAGCTGTGTTTCCAAATGATCCTGATGGCCTTCTTCATCGGCCAAAATAGATTTAAACAGATCAGAAGTAACATAATCACCCGCAGCTTCAGCCACTTTAATGCCTTCGCGATACCCTTTAATTCCGTCAACTTCCAGTTTCAGATCGCCTTCGATCACTTCTTTAACATTCTGGCCAATGAAAAGCTTTCCGAGATCCTGCAGATTTGGCAACCCTTCGAGAAGCAAGATGCGGTCAATAAGCCTTTCCGCATGTTTCATTTCTTCAATGGATTCTTCATATTCATGTTTCCCTAGTTTGGAAACACCCCAGTCATCTAGCATTCTGGCGTGCAGGAAATACTGGTTAATCGCGGTTAATTCACCTTTAAGGGAATTATTCAAACATTTGATAACTTCTTTATCGCCCTTCATTTATATTTCCTTTGTTTTTAGCTTTGTAACGCTCTGGTTATAATAGATTCAACATGGCGTGTATAGGCGCCATAATCAAAAATTGCCTTAATATCACCTTCGCTTAATTTGGCGGTTACCTCTTCATCGGTGCTTAATGCCTCTAGCAAGGTGGTTTTGGCCTTGCTTTCCCAGACCTTCATCGCGTTGCGCTGGACGATACGGTAGGCATCTTCGCGGGATATGCCATTTTGTGTTAAGGCGAGTAAGACCCGCTGGGAAAAGACAAGCCCGCCCATTTTCTCCAGATTTTCTATCATGGTGTCTGGATAAACCAGAAGATTTTCAATGAGGCCGCTCAGGCGCTGGAGCGCAAAGTCCAGTGTTACACAGGCGTCAGGGCCGATGTTGCGTTCAACGGAAGAATGTGAAATATCGCGTTCATGCCACAGCGCCACATTCTCAAGGGCCGGAGTCACGGTTGCCCGTACCAAACGGGCCAACCCGGTCAGATTTTCCGATAAGATCGGGTTGCGTTTATGCGGCATGGCGGAGGAGCCTTTTTGCCCTTTGGAAAAGAATTCTTCGGCTTCCCGGACTTCAGTTCTTTGCAGGTGCCGGATTTCAATGGCCAGATTTTCAATTGAGCTGGCAATCACACCAAGCGTGCAGAAAAACGTCGCGTGACGGTCTCTTGGAATAACCTGCGTGGCTACTGTTTCTGGGCGCAAGCCTAATTTAGCTGCGACATATTCCTCTACCTGAGGATTGACCGTGGCATAGGTGCCGACAGCGCCGGAAATGGTGCAGACGGAAATTTCCTCTTTTGCAGCCTGTAGGCGTTTTTTGGCGCGGGCGAAAGCAGCATAATGTCCGGCGAGCTTCAAACCGAAGGTGGTTGGTTCCCCGTGAATTCCATGGGAGCGACCAATACAAAGGGTGGCTTTGTGCTCTTCCACACGTTTGCGCAAGGCTGCCAAGACCTTATCAAGATCTTTTAACAGGATATCCGCGGCCTGCTTCAATTGAACCGCAAAGCATGTATCAACGACATCCGAACTTGTCATGCCCTGATGTACATAGCGGCTGGCTTCAGGATCATCAATATGTTCTGCGACACTCGTCAGGAAGGCGATAACGTCATGTTTGACTTCTGCTTCGATCTCATCAATGCGGGCGACATCAAAGCCGCCTTTCTCGCGCAAGGCCTTTGGGCATTTATCAGGGATAACGCCCAGATCGGCCATTTTCTCGCAGGCAAGGGTTTCGATCTCAAGCCAGATTTTAAACCTGTTTTCAGGTTCAAAAATATCGGCCATTTCTTTTCGGGTATATCTTGGAATCATGCTTGGGTTTTAGCACCAAGCGCCGCAGAGACCAAGTTTTTTTAAGGGGCTCATTTACAATTTTAATTTTATGACAATAGGATTGACGTAGGGACAATTCTACGCTTTAAAAGGCACATAATTATGAAAGGGATCGTAAGAATGGCAAATCATGAAAAGTCACCGGAAACAATGAAGCTTGATTTTGAAGCCGTAGCTAGACACTACGGTGTTCCTTCAGCACGTAAGAGAGAACGGCAAGTTTTACAAGCAATGGTGAAGCACGAGTATATTACCCCTCTTAAAGCAGCACAGCAAAATACTGAACTCGTTAATGTTGCTCACGGAACGCTAACAAAAGCTATTTCAACTTTAAGATCAAGAGGGGTACCCATTACAAAAACGCGTCCCCGTGATAGCAGTAACACTTTATATACCCGCTATCATCTTGATCGCGTAAAAGTTGCGGCGGATATGGCTGCTACTCCTTCGTAAAGGCTAGATGTGGGACGGGAGAGTTTGCGAGAAATTTACGCGTAATTTTTTAAACAACCCTTAAGTTGTAACGCCAAAGAAATTTATTACAAGCCTGTTTTTATTGTTTTTTGTTTGCTACCGAAAACGATAATCAAACAAGTTACATAGGGGTTCCAAAATGGATATTCATACAATTTATGCCGCCATTGGCTTTATGTTGGCGGCCTATGCCGTTATTGGTAATGACTCGGTTCAGACGCTTGGGACGTTTATCGCTTCAAATATTCGTGTTTTTAAATGGTACTGGTTATGGCTGGCCGCCAGTACGGTTCTTGCTTTTACGCTTATTTATGGGTGGCATGTCAATGACGGTGATATTTCTTATGGCCGTCTGGCAAAAATACCACCCGTGCAAATTGAATGGTACCACGCTGCCGCGCCTGGGGTGCTGGTTTTACTGACACGTATCGGTATCCCCGTGTCGACCACCTTTTTGGTTTTATCGGTTTTTGCTTCGACGGTTGTCTTAGAAAAAATGCTGATGAAATCTATTGTCGGTTATGGTCTGTCGGCAATGGTGGCCTATGTGCTTTGGATCGTGCTGTCCAAATTCATCAATGAAAAATTCAATACGGTGAAAAAGGGAACACGAAAATACTGGCGTACCGCGCAATGGTTGTCGACCGGATTTTTGTGGTTCTCATGGTTGTCACACGACATGGCGAATATTGCGGTGTTCCTGCCGCGTGACTTGCCACTTAACCTTTTGATTTGCGCCATTGTTGTCCTCGTCGGCTGGTTAGGATTCATCTTTTACACGAGCGGGGGGAAAATTCAGAAAATCGTATTGGAAAAAACCGGTTCGCGTTTTATGCGGTCGGCCACCATTATTGATCTGATCTATGCCTGTATCCTTTGGTATTTCAAAGAGTTGAACAGCATTCCTATGTCCACGACATGGGTCTTCGTTGGCTTGCTAACAGGGCGGGAATTGGCAATTGCAACAGCGCATCGTGCCAATTACAAGTTTGGTTATGTCTTTCCGTTGGTGGGGAAAGATTTCGGAAAGATGATGATTGGCTTGCTGGTATCGGTGGCTCTAGTGCTGACAATTCATTATTTGATTAATCCTGAGCAATAAAGGAAAAGGATAATATGTTGTATAATAATAAGAAAACGGTTGTGCGTGTAGGTTTGTTGATGGCTGTTTTAATGGCTGTGAGCAATCCAGTGTTGGCAGATGCCAAAGATAATAAGATTGCGGCGCTGGAAGCGCAAATGCGGGTTATGATGCAGGAAATTCAGGC
Organism: uncultured Micavibrio sp.; assembly: GCA_965216405.1. Lineage (GTDB taxonomy): Bacteria > Pseudomonadota > Alphaproteobacteria > Micavibrionales > Micavibrionaceae. The sequence continues at coordinate 1,861,563 of OZ244161.1, forward strand.
CCTGAAAGCAGAGCGTGCCGAGGAGAAAGCCGAACAGGCAGCTTTAAAAGAACAGGTCGATGCGATTGAAATGAAAACGCAACAGGCGGTGGCATCCATTACTCCTGCGGCAGGGGAAGAAGAGGATGGGGTGCAGGTCTCCATCAAGGGCGGCACCCCTAAAATTCAAAAAGGCGAATTTTCATGGCAGCCCATGGGCCGGATTCATCTGGACGCAGGCGTCATTGCAGATGATAAAAGGGATCATCCTAATAGTGTTGAATTCCGCCGTGCGCGGCTTGGTATGAAAGGACAGGTCTCAGAAAATTTTGGTTATAAGACTGAAATTGATTTTGCCAATGAAGGCGTGGCCATCAAAGATATGTATATGAATTATACCGGCATTGATAAAACGGAGTTCCGCCTGGGGCATTTCAAACCCGGTTATTCTTTAGAGGATATGACCAGTTCCAATGACATTACCTTTATCGAGCGTAACGCGGCAAGCGAACCCTTTTCCCTTTCAGAACAGCTTGGGGCGGGAGTTATCCATCACGGAGATCGCCATCATATAGCGGTTGGAGCGTTTAATGATGATGCAGGGCGCGAAAGTTCGGATGACGAGCAATGGTCTGTTTCCGCCCGTATGGCAGGAACGCCGTATAAAGAAGGGGATCGGCTAGTTCATTTGGGGGCCTCCGCTTCTTACCGTGAGCCGGATCAGGCGAATGACCGTTTTGATTATGATTCTCGCGCGGAAAACAGGTTGCAAACCGCGGATTCTGTTTCTGCCGTGATCAATGACGGGGAACATTCTACTGTGGTCGGGCTGGAAGCTGCCGCAGTGGCCGGACCATTTTCTGTGCAGGGGGAATATGTGAGGGCGGATGTTGAAAACCGCGCCGGGAATGATCCGTTGTTTGATGGTGCGAGCGCGCAGGTTGCCTATACCCTCACAGGAGAAAGCCGTCCTTATTCCATTGAAAAGGGGGCATTCGGTGGCATTAAGCCCGCGCGTCCCTTTGATCTGTCAAAAGGGGATTGGGGGGCCTTTGAAGTGGCGGCGCGTTATTCCCATCTGGACTTGAATGATGGCGGCATTAACGGTGGAGAGATGAACAATGTTACTCTCGGCGCTAATTGGTACCTGAATAATTATGTTCGGCTGATGATGAATGTGATTATGGTGGATACGGATGATAACGCCGTCACGCCAGATGATGACCCGACAGTGTTCCTGACCCGCTCACAAGTGAAGTTTTAGCATAAAGTTTAAGGCTTAAATCTTTATGCTACCAATGGATTCGGCTCCCCCAATGAGATCACAAGATTTGTGACATCATTGACGGCCTGCTGCAAACTTTCTTCATTAATACCGCGCATTACAAGGCTGGTGGCAAATTTTCCGTTCTGATATTTTGGATATGAGCCGATGGCAACATCACCATAATTTTTTTGAATTTTGGTCAGGCCATCGGCAATAAGGCTTTCAGGCAAATCTGCAGTTACAGAGCGCGAGATAACGGGTTTGCCACCTTTTAAGGTTGGTGCCACTGCATCAAACATGGATTGCATGATGCGCGGTACCCCTGCAAAGACATAGACATTTTCGATATGGATACCGGGCGCGCCGCTGACAGGGTTTTCAACCAATTGTGCGCCGCGCGGGATCATGGCCATTTTCTTACGGCCTTCGGTAATATCGTTTTCATCTTTATAATAAGAAAGTAGCTCCGCATAAGCGTCATCATTCAATTCCAAAGGCACATCAAAAGCGGCCGCTATACTTTCCGCCGTGATATCATCGTGGGTTGGGCCGATCCCACCAGTTGTGAAGACATAATCATGATCTCTCCGGAGCAGGTTTACGGTTTCAACAATTTTGCCTTTGATGTCCGGTATGGTACGGACTTCTGCCAGCCTGATGCCGAGTGTGTTGAGCTGTTCGGCAATCCAGGGTGTGTTTTTATCATGGGTGCGCCCGGAGAGGATTTCATCCCCGATAATAATGAGGGCAGCAGTATATATTTTATCACTCATAATATGTTGGCTCTCTTGATTTGGATGTAAACATATATAAAGTGTCGTTTATGACGTTACAAGCCAACAAATATAATGCCAGCGGAATAGAACTTCATACTCAGGCCGATTTTGAAGGAATGCGCGCCGCTGGAAAACTTGCGGCCGAAACACTGGATATGATCACCGATCATGTCGCGCCCGGTGTGACAACGGAAGAACTGGATGAGATTTGTAACAAATACATTACTAAAAATGGCGCGATTCCTGCGCCGCTCAATTACAAAGGTTTTCCCAAATCAATATGTACCTCGATAAATCATGTGGTGTGCCACGGAATTCCTGAGCGCCGTTCCCTTATCGAAGGGGATGTTCTGAACATTGATGTGACTGTCATCTTAAATGGCTGGCATGGCGATACTTCCCGTATGTATTTTGTCGGTGATAAAATTCCGGTCAAAGCGCGTAAATTATGTGATGTGACATATGACTGCCTGATGGCAGGAATTGATGTGGTACGCCCCGGAGCAACCCTCGGCGATGTCGGGCACGCTATTCAGGAAGTGGCCGAAGCAAACCGCTTCTCCGTTGTGCGCGATTTTTGCGGTCATGGGCTGGGCAAAACATTTCATGCACCGCCCTCCGTTGTTCATTTTGGGCAGCCTGGCAAGGGAGAGGTGCTTGAAGCGGGCATGTTCTTTACGATTGAGCCGATGATTAATGCCGGTAAATACCAAACAAAGGTATTGCCCGATGGCTGGACGGCGGTCACGCGCGATCGGTCTTTGTCTGCGCAATATGAACACAGCCTTGCCGTCACCGATGACGGGTTTGAAATTTTCACCTTATCACCCGCCGGCTATACAAGGCCGCCTTATGGCTGAGGCAGAGCAGAAAAAGCCGCATTATGCCGGTCACCGTGACCGCTTACGCGAGCGGTTTGTAGAAGCCCCCGATTCTCTGCCTGACTACGAATTACTGGAACTACTACTTTTTATGGCAATTCCGCGCAAGGACGTCAAACCGATCGCCAAGCGCTTGGCCGCACGCTTTAAGAATATCAACGGTGTGCTGAATGCCTCATTACGGGATCTGGAGGGGGTGGATGGTATCAACCGGAACACCGCAATTGCGCTCCGTACAGTACGCAGTGTTGGATTACGCCTTTTGCAGCAGGAAATAATGGGACGCCCTGTCTTAAACACATGGCAGCGTTTAGTGGATTATTGCCAGGCGGCGATGGCCAATGAGAACAACGAGCATTTCCGGTTGCTGTTTTTAAACAAAAAAAATGAAATCATCGCCGATGAGGTGCAACAAAGCGGCACTGTGGATCATACGCCGGCCTATCCGCGCGAAATCGTTAAGCGGGCACTGGAATTAGGGGCAACGGCGTTGATACTCGTGCATAATCATCCAAGTGGTGATCCCAACCCGTCAGAGGCCGATATCCAGATGACAAAAGCGATTATTGTTGCGGCGCAAACTTTTGATATTGTTATTCATGACCATCTTATAGTATCACGTAACGGAACAGTAAGTTTCAAAACGCTGGGGCTGATGTAAGGGGTATTTTATTAAAGTTGGGTCTTATATATTTCCATATTTTTCAAACTCTGTGAATAAAAGCTATTAATTTCGTATATTTCATTATAAAGAATGGATTTTTCCCTATTAGTTGCTTATTTTTGATAAGAATAAATCAAGGTATCATTCTCTTTTCATGACTAATCTTAAAATACGTATAGCGATTATTCTTATTTGTATGCTTTTAAGCAGCCCACAGGCAGCTTTTGCGCAAGCAGAGGATATTGGCGTTTTTAATCCATCAAAGGTTGATTGGTGGGTATCAATGGATGATTCCATTATCAGTAATCAGCAAAATTGTGAAGTTCACTGGCTTTTTGATGATTCCCTGGATATTTCTTTATCGGTTAGTGACGCTTACCGTCTGTTTTTTACATTCCGGGTGCGCCCGAAAGGAAAAGAGGTCACGCCGCCTTTACAATTGCGTAAAGGGATGGCCGATAAAGCCTCTCTCATGGTTGAGGATGTAAGCCATCCCCTAGGAATCACGGAAATTGATGTTCATCCCGCCATGGTTGTTATGGGGATTCCTGATTTATTGAATAATTTAAGCTATGTGAAAGATGCAAACCGTCTTTTATTAAATCTGGATAATACGGTTTATAATTTTCCGCTCGAAAATATGGATGAGAATATCGAGTATTTTGAAAAATGCCTAGAGTCTGTCGATCCTGGAGCGCTCGCCAAAATCCAAAATTCCCCAGCAGAGCCGTATGCTCCTGCGGCACCGGAGGGCTCAGAAGTACCTTATGATTATGCCGTGGAGATCGAACCCTTAGAGCCCGAAATTAGTTTTGCAAATCCGCCTATCGAAGAAGCGGCACCTGAGACAATTGATGCGGTGGAAGCCGAAGAGGCTGAAATGGCACAAGAAGGAGAGCCTGATCAGGGGGCTATGCCCAATGGCAAGCAAACCGATGATATGCTGGCGGACATGAAGTACGAAGGGGTATCAGACAAAACAGCTGAGGAGTTGGAAGAGGCAGAGCCTGAAGAAGAAAAGATAGGCCAAATTGTAAAAAATAAGCGTGAAAACACTGATTCTTGCTCAGGAAGTGCTTTTGATGAGCGTGGAACGGCCATAATTAACAATTTAACGACCAAATTAGCCATTTTAGAGAAAGAAAAAGAAGAGTTGCGGGCCAAAACCATCGGTTCTACGAGCAATAAGGTTATTGTGGATATTCTCGAGTGTGGCTCCCAGTCGTTGGAACCGCAGGATGATACGGTAAATGAAGACATTTTGGCGCGTTTTGAAATTACAATTGAAAATCTGCGGGCGGAAAATGAATTATTAAAGGAATCTTTGGAAGCGGCAGAAGACAATAATACCGATGCGCTACAAAGTGAACTAAGTGAGGTAAAGGCCGAGTTGGAATCGGTTATTGAGCGCAATTATGAACTTCAGGATGAGTTGTTTAATTATCAATTGGAGGAAAAAGAGGCGGCAGAAGAAGAAGCGGAAGCGGAAGCAAATCCGGTTGAAGAAGAAGCTGGGGAGCAAATCGACCTGATTGAGCAAATTATCTTGGATAATAACCTTGGAAACATTACCCCGCAGCCCCCTTCTTCAGGGGAAGATGAAGGGGCTGAGGGCACCATGGATTCAAATAGTGAGGAAGCAAATCCGGCAACCGCTCCCGCAGACGACTCGGCTACCGAATCAAATACTGATTCAGCCTCTGAATCGGGGGATGAATCGGCCGCGGATTCCACTCCCCTAGGAAATTAATTGTAAGGTTTCTAACTTATTTATTCGAATAGTTAATTTTTAACTTTCCTGCGCCCCAGTGCGAAGAGAAATTTCGTCAATAAAACTTCGAAAAAAATCATTATAAATCAATAAATTATGCTTTTTTACGTATATTTGATGAATTTAGCCCACATTTATTGCTTCTGCATACGCCCGTAAACCTTTTGTTAAGTGTATTTCTCTAAAATAAAGGGAGTGGTGCTTGGAGTTTCTTGGTTATTTTTGTGGGAATTTGCAATATAATAAAATTTCTAAGTGATTTTCTTCACGCATCTTACCAGTATCACATTGCAGGATAGTTATGGCTATAAACGATTCAAATTCAGGCGGTCAAGCCGCTAAAAAGGTTCAGATCGAGTTTCCAAAAAATGGGCAGGATCTTTCCGTCACGGTTGAACAAAACAGCGCCGTTGATCTGACGGGAATTAATCTTGAAGAAGCTAAGATCGATATCCTTGGAAATGACCTGATCATTTCTGATCCAGCCACAGGTGCACAAGTTATACTCGTCGGAATGGTTCTTTACCTCTTCGATGAGGATGCCAATCTTTCTATTACTATTAACGGCAATAGTATCGAAGCCCAGCAACTACTTTCCAAAGTCGGGGAGGTCGGTAACCTTTCCGTTAAAGACTTTATCGAAATTTCTAGTATCTTGCCTGAGCAAAACGCTACCACCACAGAAGATGGTGAAGGGAACCCTGACGAGGGTAATCAATCTTCCGAAGAGCAGGACTCAGAAATATCTGAGGCAGCCATGATGCTTATTTCCGCCGCGACGGATAACGGACAATATAAGCAACCACCTGTTGATGAAAAGAAATCAGATCTAACACAGGAATTCATTACGAACACACCAACGACAGCAATAGATGAAAAAGGAACGTTTGAAAGACCTGCGGTTGAGTCAGCTTCAAGTTCTTCTACTGCGGTGTCACAACAACAAACAACCCAAGTAAGTGTTAAAACAGCAGATCCGGAGCCGGCAACGCCGTTCTCATTTGAGGCTCGGTTACTTCAGGTCGCGGCAAATAGCGCGATAGAAGATGTTGGCGGTGGTATTTTTAAACGCGTTTTTGATGGCGGTGGCGGATCCGAAGCATCTTTCTTTAACGCCGATAATGAAGTTCAGTTCTCTACAGAGGTCATCAATTTAACAGATGACCCATCTGATCTTGTGGTTTACGCCGATAATCCGGATTATTTTGATTACGGTTTGATGTCACGTGTTATCGAATTCGAACCATCTTTGCCGAGCGGTTATGAAGTTACGAAAATTACCATTGCAGACCTGCCTGCTGGATTTAATATTGAAGGGTCGGTAACAGGAGCTGAAGGTCAGACAGTTGATAATCCAACAGCAACAGACACTGGCGATTTTCAAGTTATTCTTTCTTATCCGGTTCCAGCCGCCATCCTGTTCACAGTGAATATCATCTTAGAAACAGAGTTTAATCAGGCATTATATGATGCCTTAAATCCTGATGGTCCTCCATTCACTCCGGACGAAACAGTTGTTCTTGTTGAAAATGAACAAACCGTTGAAGTGAAAGATGTATTTGGTCCGAACGATCTTAACTATATCGATTCAGAAGGTAATGAAATCTGGGTTCTTGCGAATGAGCCGAATGATAACCGTATTTTTACAAGCCTTGGCGATGACATCGTTTATGGCGGATTGTCAAAAGATGTTATTAACACAGGGCTTGGTAATGACCAGCTTTATGGTAGCCGCGGGGATGATATTCTTGTGGGAGGCGGTGGTGATGACCTTCTATCCGGTGGTGCCGGATTTGACTCTATTCAGGGTGATTCCGGAATCGATACCGTGGATTATACTTATGCTGATTATGATGTGACATTAAATCTTGGAATTGTTGTTAACGGATTTTCTACTGCAACAGTTGATCAGTTTGGGCCTAATTTTGAAGAAGACCAGATCCGTGAGGTTGAAAATATTACAACAGCCGGTGGTATTGACCATCTAACTGGTGACGCAAATACAAACGTTATTATTTCGGGTGCAGGAAATGATACGCTTTATGCCTCTGCGGGCGCGGATACGCTTGATGGCGGTGATGATAACGATACGGTAGATTATTCTACTTTGAATGGCACGGTTAATTTTATTTCTGTCGTGTTGGATACTTCTAATAATGCAACAGTAGCCGTTGATGGCGGTACAAACCAGACAATCCGTAATATTGAAAACGTTATCGGTACGAGCGGAAACGATATTATTGAAGGTGACGCAAATGTAAATGTCATTGAAGGAAGAGCCGGTGATGATACGCTTTCTGGCCGTGGTGGCGCTGATACGCTAGACGGTGGTGCGGGTAGCGATACGGTTGATTACGGAACAGCGGCAGCCGGTGTAAATGTTGATCTTCTTGCTGGCGGGGCCAGTGATGATGGTGATGGCGCAAGCGATACATATATAAGCATTGAAAACGTTTCAGGATCTGCTTTTAACGATACAATTGTTGGTGATAACGGTGTTAATATTCTATTTGGCGCTGGCGGTGACGATAATATTTCAGCTGGTGGCGGTAATGACCTTTTCACGGCTAGTACTGGCTCCGATACACTGGATGGGGAAGCTGGTGTGGATACGGTTAATTATTCCGCGCTTGGGACGGCAAATTTTATTGATGTCGTTTTAAATGGTTCTGCGAATGCGACGGTAACTGTCGATGGTGGTTCCAATGACATAGTTAGAAACATTGAGAATGTTATCGGGACGGTGGGTAACGACTCTATCTATGGGGATATTTCGAACAACGTACTTTCCGGATTTGATGGTGACGACCTTCTTGGTGGTGGCGCTGGTAATGATACCCTGATTGGGGGTGCCGGTACGGACACGGCAACTTATTCGCTTGCTTCTGCAGGTGTGACCGTAAACTTGCTGTTGAATTCTACGGTGAATGACGGGGATGGTGGTAGCGATACCCTGACAGAAATTGAAAACGTATTAGGATCCGCAAATAGCGATACTATCAGTGGAGACCATTTTGTGAACAACCTACAAGGTGGCGGTGGTGATGACCACTTATCCGGCCGCGGTGGCGCAGATGTGCTCGATGGCGGCGCCGGTAGTGATACGGCAGACTATTCTTCAGCAGCTTCCGCAGTAACCGTTGATATGTCTATCAACAGAGCCACTAATGATGGTGATGGAAATGCGGATGACTTTATTTCTATTGAAAATGTCAGAGGATCGGTTTTTGACGATGTTATCGATGGAGACGCTGGCAATAACATTCTGAGTGGTGATGACGGCGATGATGTTTTATTTGGCGGGGGTGGCGATGACCTTCTGCAGGGTGAAGACGGTGGTGATACTTTATTAGCAAGTGCAGGTAACGATACCCTGGATGGTGGATCAAATATTGATACGGCAGATTACTCTGGCTTAGGTGCTAATTTTATTAATGTAACGCTGAACGCTACTCTAAATGCAACTGTTACTGTGGATGGTGGTGATAACGATACCATTCGTAATGTTGAGAATATTATTGCGACCTCAGGTAACGATATTGTAACAGGGGACTTTCTGGGCAATACAATTTTTGGTCTTGGCGGTAATGATACAATCCGGGGTGGAGCGGGATCTGATATCCTGGACGGCGGTGCCGGAAACGACCAGCTTCGTTTTGATGAACTGGCCGGTCTTGGTATTTCTCTGGATTTGATCAACAGTACCGCGAGTTATGGTGTTGATGGCAGTATTGATAGTTTTGTGAACTTCGAAAGCTATTTTACAACCTTGTTAGAGGATTTGGTTATTGGTTCCGCCGGGGGCGATGTTGTTTCGACTCTGAATGGTGATGACCTCATTCTTGCCAGTCATGGTACGGATACGTTTGATGGCGGTGTAAATATAGATACGCTTGATTACTCCGGACTGGGAGGAATTAACTTTATTGATTTCACTTTGAATGGCGGCATTGATGCGACCATTACAGTGGATGGCGGTGATAACGATACAGTCCGCAACATTGAAAATATTATCGGGAGTGCCGGAAATGACTCTATGGTGGGTGATTCTCAGGACAACACCTTCGAAGGTAAAGGCGGTAACGATTATCTAGATGGCGCTGATGGTGACGATGTCCTTGATGGTGGTCTGAATGACGATACGCTTGTCGGCGGTGCGGGTAATGATACGCTTATCGGTGGTTCCGGTAATGATACGGCTGATTATTCAAGCGCGACAGCCAACGTAAATGTCAGCTTGGCATCCGGTGAAGCAATTCTTGATGGTGAAGGCGGCGTTGACTCTCTTGCCGGTATTGAAAATATTACAGGCTCATCTAATAACGACGTGCTCTACGGTAATGGCGTAGCAAACATCCTGGTTGGTAATGCCGGAAATGACAGCATTAGTGGTGGCGCTGGAAGCGATACAATGGATGGTGGTCTAGGGGTTGATAATCTTCGCTTTGACGACTTAACAGGGCAGGGGATTACGCTTGATCTTGGTGCCCAGACAGCGTTTTATGCCGTTGATGGAAGTACGGATACCTTCACAGGCTTTGAAAATTACTATGCAACAAACCAGGACGATACAATTATCGGTTCTGCTGCAGCTGATATTATCTTTTCTCTTGCCGGTAAGGATACATTTAACGCCACATCAGGAACAGATACATTGGATGGTGGAGCAGATATTGATACAATTGATTACTCTGCGCTTGGTAGCATTAATTTCATTACCGTAACCCTTGATGGGGCGAATGCGGTGACTGTAGATGTTGATGGCGGCGATGATGACACTATTGTCAATATTGAGAATGTCACAGGCTCAGCTGGAAACGATTTTATTACAGGAGATGAGTTTGTAAACGTCCTTAAAGGGTCTGCTGGTGATGATACCATTCGTGGTGGTGGTGGCGATGACGACCTTGATGGTGGTGCAGGCACGGATACGGTTCGTTTTGATGACTTGACCGGAACAGGTATTGCCCTTGATATCGCTGCCGGAACAGCATTCTATGCCGGTGACGGTACGACGGATACACTGGCCAATTTTGAAATTTATTATGTTTCTAATCAGGATGACGTTATCACAGGATCTGCAAATGCGGATACTGTTTTTGCCTTAGGTGGAAATGATACATTCAATGCAAGTGGCGGGAACGACGTTCTTGATGGCGGTGCCGGTACTGACATTGTTAGTTATGAGGCGCTTAGCGGTATTAACTTTATTACCGTAAATTTAAGCGGTGCGGTGGCCTCTACAGTCGTTGTTGATGGCGGCGATGATGATTCTGTCGTTAATATTGAGAACATTCGTGGTTCTGTCGGTAATGACTCCATTACGGGCGATAACTTGGCGAACATTCTCGATGGATTTGAAGGTGACGACTACATAAACGGGGGTGCCGGTAATGATACACTTGTGGGTGGTCTGGGTGATGATACCCTAGATGGCAGCACGGGGAATGATACAGTTCTTGGTAGTGCAGGGAATGATATCCTGCTTGCCAATGTTGGTAATGATATTCTTATCGGTGGTGATGATATTGATGTTATCGATTATAGCGGCGTAGCGGGATCAATTAACGTTAACTTAGGATCCGGTGTGGCGGCGAATGATGGCCAAGGCGGTAACGATACAATTAACGAAGTAGAGAATATTATTGGTTCTGCCCAGAACGACATTATCTTTGGCGATGCAAATGTCAATGTTCTGGAAGGCGGAGCAGGAAACGATAAATTATATGGTGCTGGCGGAAATGATACGCTCGATGGTGGAGCAGGAGTAGATGAGGTTGACTATTCAAACGCTACCTTGAATGGTGTGACGGTAGATTTAGGCGCAGGTACAACATCCATTGATGGCGATGCTGGCGTTGATACCCTTATTGATATTGAGAATATCAGAGGCTCTTCTTTTGCAGATGATATTACAGGGGATGCGCTTGTAAACTCTCTATATGGCGGCGGCGGAGATGATTTGTTCCGCGCGAGTGCTGGTACCGACTACCATGATGGTGGTGCCGGAAGTGATACGATTAGTTATCTTGCACTTGCAACAGCCAACTTTATTAATGTGACTTTAAACGGCGCGATTAATGCCACAGTGAATGTCGATGGCAGTGATAACCATGTGATTGTGAATATTGAAAATGTTATTGGTACAGTCGGAAATGACACAATTGTCGGTGATGCGGCAGATAACATTCTTGAAGGTGAAGACGGTAACGATACGCTATCGGGTCGTGGCGGCGTTGATACTCTTGACGGTGGTGCAGGCACAGATACGGCGGATTATTCCAGCGCGGTTGGAGGTATTGTCTCTAACCTAGGGCTTGGTGCTACATCTTCTGATGGTTTCGGGGACTTTGACTTCCTTATTGATATTGAAAACATCATAGGTTCTGCTTTGGCGGATACGATTACAGGTGATGCAGGCGCAAACCTTCTGCAAGGTGGCGCGGGTAACGATGTGCTTGATGGTGCAGGCGGCGATGACATATTAGAGGGCGGCCTGAATAATGATACGCTAAAAGGTAGCGCGGGTGATGACACATTTATCGGTGGTGCCGGTACGGATACAGTTGATTACGAAAATGCTGCGGCGGGTGTCACGGTAGATTTGGGTGCAGGAACAGATCAGGCCTCTGATGATGGTGATGGCGGCGTTGATCAAATTAGTGGTGTTGAAAACATTTCTGGTTCTATCCATAACGATACTCTGACGGGTGATGCTGGAAACAATGTTATTTTTGGTAGTGATGGGAACGATGTTATTGACGGCGGCGAAGGTGATGATGACCTCCAAGGCGGATCAGGATCTGATACGGCGTCTTTCCTAAATGCGATTGCAGGTGTGACTGTAAATCTGGCGACATCTTCTGCTTTTGGGCAGGGTAGTGATACGCTGACAAGTATCGAAAACATTATTGGTTCAGGTTTTGCTGATTTGCTTTCCGGTGATGCTTCCGGAAACCGGATAGAAGGTCGTGGCGGTAATGATACGCTCTACGGCGCTGGTGGTAATGATATTCTGGACGGTGGCGCTGGAACCGATGTCGCTGATTATACGAACGCATCAGCGGGCATTGTCACAGATTTGGAAGCGGGCTTGACAACCACTGATGGCGATAGTGGAAATGATACACTTGTTAGTATTGAGAATGTTACCGGTTCTAATTTCGATGATGATATTACAGGTAGCAGTGGTGTAAACGAAATTGATGGTGGAACGGGCGATGATATTATCCGCGCAAGTGCAGGAGCAGATATCATTGATGGCGGCGATGACAATGATACGATGGACTTCTCAGGTCTTGGCGGTATCAACTTTGTTAATCTAACTCTGAATGGCGCGACTGATATTACAGTAAACATTGATGGGGGCACAAACCAGACCATTTCCAATATTGAAAATATTATCGCGACTTCCGGTAATGATACGCTTGTCGGTGATGCGAATAACAATGTTCTTGAAGGACGTGGTGGAAACGATACTCTATCAGGTCGGGGTGGAAATGATACGTTAGATGGTGGTACAGGAACGGATACGGCAGATTACTCCGCGGCTGTAGGTGGTATTAACCTAAACCTAAGCTTGGGAACAGCTGCTATTGATGGAGACGGTGGCTCAGATACGCTTCAAAATATTGAGAATGTCACAGGTTCCAACAGCAATGATACAATTACGGGTGACGCAAATGCGAACGTTATTATCGGTGGTGCCGGTAATGATACGCTTGATGGCGGCGGCGGTGATGATATTCTGCAAGGTGGCCTGAATGATGATATTTTCCTTGGCAGTGCCGGTGATGATACGATTACAGGCGGTTCCGGAAGAGATACTGTGGATTATACAAGTGCCGCGGGTGCGGTTACTGTAAACCTTGGCGCCGGCACAGCATCAGATGACGGTGACGGCGGAACAGATACTATTTCCGGTGTGGAAGACATTATTGGATCTGCCAACAACGATACCTTGACCGGTGATGCGACTGCAAACTTTATCGATGGTGGTGAAGGAAATGATACAATTGCAGGTGGCGCCGGAGCTGATAGTTTCGATGGTGGAAACGGAAGCGATACGGTTGATTATTCCAACGCAGCTTCTAACATTATTATTGATCTCTCAACAGGCAATGCTGTCAGCGATGGTGATGGCTTTGCCGATACATTAACAAACATTGAAAACGTTATCGGCTCTGATGATAACGATATTATTCGTGGTGATAATGCCGCAAACATTCTTGAAGGTGGTGCAGGTGCCGATACATTACGTGGTAACGGTGGTAGCGATACATTAGACGGTGGAACAGGAATTGACGTAGTAGACTATAGTGTCGCTTCGGGTGCTGTCACAGTAAATCTTGGAACAGGTAATGCTGCAAATGACGGCGATGGTGCAACGGATACAATCACCAATGTTGAGAATGTTATTGGCTCTACCTTTAACGATAGCTTGACAGGTGATTCATTAAATAACGTTCTTAATGGGGGCACAGGTGATGACGTGCTTGCCGGTGCTGCTGGTGACGATACTCTGAATGGTGGAGACGGTAGTGATACCGCAGATTATACCAATGCAGCTTCAGCAATTGTTGCAGATATGTTCGGAGCAACAGTGTCAGATGGTGATGGCGGAACAGATTCACTTATTAGTATTGAAAATTTAACAGGTTCCACCTTTAACGATGATATTTCAGGTAACAGCGGTGACAACATTATTGATGGTGGTGCCGGTAATGATACTATTCGCGGTCGTGCCGGAAATGACACGATTGATGGTGGTGCCGGTGTCGATACAGTGAGTTTCTCGCTAGCTGTTGCCGCGGCTTCTGTTAACCTGGCAGCCAACACGGCCTCTGATGGGGACGGTGGTACGGATACAATTTCCAACGTTGAAAACGTTGAGGGTTCTGTTAATAACGACTTTCTATATGGTGATGCAGCTAATAACCTGATCAGAGGTCTTGCCGGCGACGATCAGATTCGTGGCCGGGGTGGTGATGACACGCTAGACGGTGGTGCCGGTAACGATACTATTGACTATACGGTTGCGGCTGGCGGAATTGTTGCAGACCTAAGTGCAAACACTGTAAGTGATGATGGTGATGGCGGAACGGATACGCTGATTGCGATCGAAAACGTGACAGGTTCCAATAGTGCGGATACCATTACCGGTGATAGCGCAGCCAACATTCTGGACGGTAATGGCGGCAATGACAGACTAATCGGTAATGGCGGTCAGGATACCCTGATTGGTGGCGCTGGCATAGATGTAGCCGATTACTCCAGTGCAGCTGCGGCAATCAATGTCAATCTTTTGACAAATACAGTCAGCAACGATGGTGATGGATCGAACGACTCTATTACAGGCGTTGAGAATGTTGATGGATCTGACTTTAATGACCTTATTAAAGGCGACGGCAATGCAAATGTTCTATCTGGTCGCATAGGTAACGACACGCTGTATGGTGCTGGCGGAAACGATACATTAGATGGTGGTTCCGGTACGGATACGGCAGATTATACAGATTCTGCTGCCGGAGTGACGATTAACCTTGGGGCAGGAACAAACCAGACATCAGACGATGGTGATGGCGGTGTTGATACGTTGACAAACATTGAGAATCTTAAAGGCTCCACATTCGGCGACGATATTACCGGTGATGGCGGCGTAAACTTAATTGAAAGTGGTACAGGAAACGATACTATTCGTTACAGCGCGGGTGCTGATACAATTGATGGTGGAGATGATACGGATACCATAAATTTCTCAGCCAATGCAGCATCGGAATACGTTACATTAACATTAAACGGTTCGTTGGATGCTACCGTTCAGATTAACGGTAATGCGAACCAGACCATCCGTAATATTGAAAATGTTGTTGGGTCTGCTGGCGCCGATCAAATTAACGGTGATGCTTTAATTAATGTCTTGAACGGTGATGCTGGAAACGATGTTATTCGCGGCGGTCTTGGTAGCGATACATTAAACGGTGGTACAGGGTATGACCAGCTTCGCTTTGATGACTTGTCCGGATTAGGTGTTGATTTGAATATTGGCACAAGCTCTGCTTTCTTCGCAGGAGATTCAAGTACGGACACATTCTCAAACTTCGAAGAGTACTACACTTCCGATCAAGACGATACGATCATTGGTTCGACGAACGCAGACATTGTATTTGGTTTGAATGGAGAAGATTTATTTACGGCAACGACTGGCGCTGATGATTTAGATGGTGGTGCCGGTGTTGATACAATTGATTTCTCTAACTTCGGTGCCGGTAATGCAGTGACATTAACGCTCAATGGAGCAGGTGACGCTACCGCACAAGTAGCTGGTGAAGCAAATCAAACTCTATCAAGAATTGAAAATGTGATTGGCTCGCAAGGTGATGACGACATTACCGGTGATACATTAGATAACATTATTTCTGGCGGCTTGGGTGATGATACTCTTAATGGCGGCGCCGGAAACGACCAGTTAAACGGGGATGCCGGTAATGATACTTTCACAGGTAGTGCGGGACAGAACACTTTTGACGGTGGAACAGGTGTGGATACGCTGGACTATTCTACCCAGGCTGGTATTGACCACATTGAATTAATCTTGAATGGGTCTGGTGTGGCTTCTGCTATTGTAGATGGCGAGACAAATGACCTTGTAACTAATATAGAAAACGTCCGCGGAACAGCCGGAGATGATATCATTGGCGGTGACTCTCTTGTGAATGCTTTATATGGTGAGGGGGGTAATGACCGTTTCATCGCGAGCGGTAACACGGATACAATTGATGGTGGCGCTGGAACAGACGACACAATCGATTATTCGACAATGACTGGTATCAATTTTATTACAGTGAACTTGAATGCGGCCTCTGCTTCAACAATTGTTGTGAATGGCGGCAGTAACGACTCTGTTGTGAATATTGAGAGCGTTATCGGGTCAACCGGTGATGATATGATCACAGGTGACAATCTGGTCAATACACTCGATGGATTTGAAGGAAATGATACGATTGTTGGTGGTCTAGGTGCAGACCTTATTGATGGGGGTGATGACATTGATACAGTTGATTACTCCTTAGATGCCCATGTGAATTACATTAGCGTAACGCTCGATGGAAGCACCTATGCAACGGTTATGGTTAACGGTTCCGCAGAAGACCAGTTAAGAAATGTTGAAAATATTATCGGTACAGACGGGAACGACACTCTCATTGGTGATACACGCGTTAACGTTCTATCCGGTGGAGCAGGTAATGATATTATTAGTGGTAATATCGGTAATGATACTTATGACGGCGGAACAGGTGTTGACCTTCTGACGTATAACTTCTCAACAGCCGGCTTGGTTGTTGACATGGGTAATTTAACAGGCGGTTACTTCAACATTGTCGTTGGCGGCGGTAGCTTTACCGATACAGCAACAGGGTTTGAAAACTTCGACGGATCTTTTGGTAACGATACTATTACAGGTGATGGCAACAATAATGTCCTGGATGGCCTCACAGGGAATGATTACGTATACGGTGCCGGCGGAAATGATACGCTTTACGGTAGCGATGGTGATGACAGACTATATGGGGATGAAGGAAACGATACCCTGTATGGTGGAAATGACCAGGACTGGCTCGATGGCGGTGACGGCAATGACTTCCTGTATGGTGGTGGCTCGAACGACAGATTTTATGTCAGTAATGGTACTGATACCATCGATGGAGAAGGCGGTGGAGATGACCGTATGTATTTTGATAATGGTCTGGCTGGACTGACTTCTGTTGATATAACATTAAACGGTGGAACTTATTCTGATATTATTTTGAATGGACTGGGTGTTACTCAGCAAGTCAGAAATGTTGAAAACTTCACGCTGACCGATGGAAACGACATTTTCCGTGGTGATACCAGAAGCAATGATGCTGATGGCGGTGCCGGAGATGATATTTTCTATGCGGCTGGAGGGAATGACAGGCTTGATGGCGGAGCAGGTTACGATACAATAAATTATTCAACAATCAGCACAGGGATTTCTGTTGACGCACATTTAGGCGCCTCGGTTTTCTTCGGTATTAGTGTTAATGGGGGAGCCGAACTTGATGAAGCCCGTTATTTTGAGAGAATAATAGGAACATCAGGCGCGGATACAATTGAAGGTGATGATACTATCATTGATTATATTGAAGGCGGGGATGGTAATGATACCCTTCGCATGAATGCGGATAATAGTGAAGTGCATGGTGGTGACGGAAATGATAGCATTGTTATCGGTTGGCATGCATTAACATTAAATGCCACTGCGTATGGTGATGCTGGGAATGATACCATTACATTGTATGATCATACGACAACCGTTTATGGCGGAACGGGCACCGATGAAGCCAGATATTACTGGAACAATGCGATTACAGTCGTTCTGCAAGATGCTGGTCCTTCAACGGTGACGATTTCCGGTAAAGGGGTTGATACTCTTTATGAGATTGAAAATATTGAAGGGTCCAATAGTGGTAATGATGTAATCACTGGTAATATTTTTGCCAATGTTATTCAAGGAAATGATGGGAATGATTATTTCTATGCCAGCCTTGGTGGAGATACTTATATCGGTGGGGATGATAACGGCGATAGAGACACCGTTGACTATTCGACGTTAAATGGAATTATTGATTCTATTACTGTAACGTTGAATGGTAGTAGTAACGCAACGGTTAATTTAAATGGAATTGGCGAAACCGATACCGTAAGAAATGTTAGAGATATTCGTGGTACGGATGGTAATGACAATATCACCGGTGATAATTATTGGAACCGTCTATATGGTAACGATGGTGATGACTACCTGAATGGTGGAACCAACAGCCGTAATGATCTGTATGGCGGGAACGGTAATGATACATTGATTGGTACATCAGGTTCGAACGAAAGGCTGTATGGACAAAATGATAACGATACACTTGAAGGTCTAGGTGGTAACGACGAGCTATACGGCGGAAACGGTAATGATGAACTTGATGGCGGTGATGGAAACGATGAGATATATGGCCAGAACCACAATGATATTATTTATGGTAGCTTAGGAACCGACTTGGTTGATGGTGGTGCAAACTATGACATCCTGACTTTTGAGAATATAGCCGGACGTACAGTTTCTATCGACTTAAGCGGCTTGGGGACATATTCATACTCTAGCGGTGGTGGCGGTACAATCACAGCCATTGAAGAATATATTCTTTCTGATCAGGACGACTCTTTCGAGGGTAGTTCCGGTGATGATCTGGTTGATGGTGGTGCAGGGAATGATACATTCTACGGTAGTGCCGGTAACGATACTTTTGTTGGTAGCGCAGGTTCTAATACAGCTGACTATACAACAATTGGGGCGATGAGTGTGGTTATTACCGCAACAATCGCAGCATCAGGAACGACAACTGTAGACAAGGGTGCGGCAGGTACGGATACTCTAACCGGTATTGAAAACCTCACAGGTTCCTTACTTGGTGATACCCTGACAGGTAACAACAATGCCAACGTTCTTGGTGGTAGTGCGGGCGATGACGTTCTTTATGGTATGGGCGGTGCCGATACACTGAATGGTGGTAACAATGATGATACTCTATATGGCGGGAATGGTAATGATACGCTGAACGGTGACTCAGGTGATGATACGCTTATCGGTGGTGCTGGTGACGATGCTCTGAATGGTGGCGCCGGCATTGATACAGTTGATTACTCATCTTCAGGCGCTATTACTGCAAACCTTGGCACAGGAAATATCACAGGTGATGGAACAGATACGGTTTCCGGTGTTGAGAATGTTATCGGATCAAATAGTGCCGATATCATTACAGGGGATGGCAATGCCAATATCCTGAACGGTGGTGGCGGTAACGACAATATTAATGGCGGAGGCGGCAATGATATCATTATCGGTGGCAGCGGTAACGATACAATTGATGGAGGCGCCGGTAGCGATACAATCGACTTTACAGGTGTTCTTTCTGCTGTGACTGTTAATCTGCATGCAACAGCAGGGTCAGCAATAGGTGAAGGATCGGACAGCTTAACAAATATTGAGAATGTTATTGGTACGAACAATAATGATACCTTTATCAGTAGTTCCAGTGCGAATGATATTAATGGCGGACTGGGAACCGACCTTGTAGACTATTCAACGGCAACAGGCAGCGTGTCTATCAATCTACATAGCGGAGTGGTAAGCGGTCATGGAGCAGATACGCTGACGAGCATCGAAGATGTCATTGGTTCTAATCAAAATGATACGATTTACAGCAGTAATGTCAGCAACACATTAAATGCCGGTGCAGGGACAGATACTATCAGTTACCAACATGCCCTATTCGATGTCACAGTTAATCTGGACACTGGTAGTGCTAGCGGTGGCGGTGGTAACGATACCTTAAGTGGCTTTGAAAATGTTATCGGATCCGATTTCAATGATACGATTATCATGCAGGAAGGCAGCTTGGGGACTGTTGATGGCGGAGCCGGTACTGATACATTTGAATTTGCTGCTGGTACGAATATTTCAGGATCTACCGAAGGGAATGATCTGGCGGCGCTGTTCTCTGATGTTGAAGAACTCGACTTTACCAATGTGGACATTAATGGCGATGGAGAATTCAGCATTGGCAATAGTGACATCTTTGGTATTTCCGGTGGTAACAGTATGACAATATATGTAAATACTGCGACAATTGCTCTGGGTGATATTGATGTTTTTGGCCAAAGTGGTGAAACTGTTACAGGAGATTCTACCGTCGGTTCTGACCGGACGATCACATGGAGTGATGGTAGTTCATTGACTGTCTCGGGCTAATGATATTCTTATATTTGCACGGATTACCCCATTAAATATATTATGTATGGTGCGTTTCAAAACGCGCCGTATTCATGTATAATGTGTGTTCTGATTTTCGATTTCTTTTTTAGAGCCTTTATCCTTAATTTATGACCGAAGAAAATAAACCAACAGTCGATTTGTACGCAGAATGCCTCAGGTCTATTCTCGCATTTTATGATGTTCAGATTGATCTGGATGGACTAATCGAAAACATTCCCAAACACAAAGATGTGTTGGAAAAAAAGGACCTTGGCCTGATTGCCAAGAAAATTGATTTTAAGGTCAAATCGCATCACCTCGCTTTTTCAAAACTGGAAAAGCTGAATTCTCCTGTCATTGTTCTCATGAAAGATGGCCCGTGTGTTTATTTTCCGGACACATTGTCACAAGGCCGTTTTATTTTTCCAGGCAGACACAAAGAAGAAGTGACCTTTAAGGAGTTGAAGAAAAATTACCAGGGAATTGTCTTGGTTGTTTCACCGAAAGAAAGTAAAGGCAAGCTTGATATCACGCATATGAAAAGGGGCCATTCTATTGACTGGTTCTGGAAGCCGATTGTTTCTTTCTGGGCGCAGTATGCAGAAATTATTGTGTGTTCGATTTTTATCAACCTTCTCGCATTGGCGGTACCGCTTTATACCATGAATGTGTATGACCGCGTGGTTATCAATTTTGCCGAGGATACGCTTTTTGTTCTGACATCGGGCGTGATTGCCGCCCTTATCTTCGATTTGTTTTTCAAACTGACCCGGTCTTATATTCTTGAGAAGATTGCCTTGAGCACCAGTGTAAAACATGATTATGACCTGATGGAACGGTTGGTGCACATTAAAGATGTCGATCTTGGCTTATCCATTGGGGAGAAAAGCGGGTTGTTCAGGGAACTGCAGGCCATCAGGGAATTTTATGCTACCCGCCTTGTTCCGACATTGGTAGATATGCCGTTCTTCTTACTATTCACATTTGTAATTTATATGATCGCGCCGCCTTTGGCGGTTGTGCCGATAACGGCAGCGCTGTTTATTCTTGTTATTAATTTGTTGGCACAAATTCCTTTAAACCGGTCTACGGCAGAAAATTTTACAACGACACAAAGTAAATCAAAGTTGCTGGTTGAATTGTTGCGCGGTATTTACACGATCAAGGTATTGAATGCAGCCGGTTTTAAATTGTTACAATGGAAGTTAGCGGCTGAGAATGCTTCTGAAACGGCCTTCAGCCATAGTATACTTTCTTCCATTGTTGCCAATTTGTCCCAGCTGGTCACGCAAGTGGCGTATGTCTGCATCATCTTCTTGGGGGTCTATCTGATTTCTGATGGCAGTTTGACGATTGGGGGACTTATTGCCTGTAGTATTATTTTCAGTCGTGCTGTGGCTCCTGTGGCAGGTTTTTCAAGCGTGTTGACTCGTTTGAAGCAATCGCGCGACGTGCTAGAAACCATTGATAAGATATTCCAATTACCGCATGAGGACATCCAGTCACGACGTAAAGGCAATAAAGGACCGTTTAAAGGCGATATCCTGATTGAAGATTTAAGCTACCAATACCCGGAGCAGGCCCGTCAGGCGCTCTATAAAAATAATCTGAAAATTGAAGCCGGCGAACATATCGGCATCATCGGCCAGACCGGGGCGGGTAAAACGACGTTAAGCAAAATAGTTGCCGGTTTTATTACGCCCAATGAGGGAAATATTTTTCTGGATGGGTATGTCTATTCTTCTATCCCGGAAACAGAATTGCACCGTTCTATAGGATACGTTCCGCAGGATCCTTTCTTCTTTGCCGGGACAATTCGCGAAAATATCTTAATGGGTGATAACTCACCGGAAAGTGAAGAAGCCATAAAAGAAATCGTGAGCATGTCCGGACTGGATCTTGTGATGCAGCAGACCGGTGAGGGGCTGGATATGGATGTGGGCGAAAGCGGCAAGCGGCTGTCCGGTGGTCAGAAACAGGCTATTTCCATTGCCCGGGCCTTGATAAGAAAACCGAATGTCCTTGTATTTGATGAACCGACAAACGGTATGGACAATGCGCTGGAAGCCCGGGTGAAAGCTTCTTTAAGCAAGTTTATTAAAGACAGAACATTTATCATGATCACGCACAGGACATCTTTATTGCCGCTTATTGACCGCTTAATCCTGGTGGATCGCGGGCGTATAGTAGCCGATGGACCGCGTGATGAGATTATTCAAAAGTTAGCAGGGAAGTAAATGGATAAACCTTTTGGTACATATAGGGTCTTGCTCTTGCTTGTTAGCGCATTTTTATGTGCCTTTTTCATTTGGGCGAATGAAACCGAAATTGACCAGCAGGTAAGGGGATCGGGAAAAATCATTACTTCTGGTAAAGTGCGTATGATCCAGCACCTTGAAGATGGAATTGTCCGGGACATCCTTGTACAGGAAGGACAAACGGTAAAAGAAGGCCAGATCCTTTTCCAACTGGCGAACACGCGTGCTGAAGCGGAAATGAAAGAAATTTTTGTTGGTTCTTCGGCTTTGCTCATTCGGCAAATCCGTCTTCAAGCAGAACGGGATGGTAAAGACGAACTGGAATTCCCTCCGGAGCTTGAAGCTAAGTATCGTAATATTATCAGTACGGAACGCAACCTTTTCAGGAGCCGCCAGTCAGAGCTGGAAGAAAAGCTAAACGGTTTAAAAAAACGCATGAAGCAAAAGGTATTAAAACTGGACGAACTGGAATCCACGATTGTCAATCTTCAAAAAGAACGTGATATCAGCCGCGAGCAGCTTTCCATTAAAAGCAAGCTTTACCGCTCGGGCGCTATTTCACGTAGCCAGTATCTGGAAGCGGAAAGTACGGTGAAAAATTTTGATACGCGTATTTCAAAAGTCAGAAAAGAAATCCCGATTACCAAATCCGAAATTGCTGAATTAGCTAACCTGACAGAAGAAACCAGACAAAACTGGAAATCAAAAATTGTAGAAGAACTTAATAGTGTGAATGTCGATATCAACAAGTTAAAAGAACGCATTGTAACTTATAGTGATGCTGTTGATAGGACATCGATCATGGCGCCCATTAACGGTGTTATAAATAAAGTCCACATTAATACCATCGGCGGTGTAATACAGTCGGGACAGATCTTGGCAGAAATTATTCCAATTGAGGAAAAGCTTGTGGTTGAAGGACGTATTTCAACTCAGGACCGTGGGAAAATATTTATCGGTTTGCCGGTAACGGCAAAAATTACTGCCTATGATTCGTCTATATATGGGAGTATTGATGGTGAATTAACATATATCAGCGCCGATAGCTTTGTCGATAATCAGGGGATCAGCTATTACCAAATTCGTGCAACGCTGGAGAAAGCAGAATTGTCCGAAGATCAGCCCCTGATTACGGGGATGTCCGTCGATATGAATATTAAAGCGAATAAAATCTCAGTTTTGAGAGCTTTGTTAAGGCCTTTGGATCAAATAAGACAAAATGCCTTGAGAGAACTCTAGAAACTGGTAATCTTGTAATGCAATTCTTGTAGGGTCTTATGTCTATATTATCAAAATTATCAAATTTCATTAAAATGCCGCTCAATCTGGATTCTAACATCGATAATTTCGATGGGCGGTATCAGTATGACGAGCCCTTACTGCCAATTCCAAATGTTATAAGAAGAATGATGGGCATGCCGGAACTAAAACCGGACCGCCGTAAAAAACGTTTCGGGCGTATTCGTAAGAACCCGTTTTACTACATCACTATTCCGATGATATTTGTGGCATTCCTTGTGGCTTATACAGCGATTATGGCCTTTGAAAATCTGGTCGTCTATTTCAATACTAACGTTTATCTGAACGCGTTGATCATTTCCTTTATGATTTTTGGTATCCTGAAGGTCTTTCATAATAATTTCATGTTATATGAATCAGCCCAGTTTTTTATGAAAATAGAAGATGTGGTGCGCAAAGACCAGATTACGGATGAAGATATCTTTGCCTTAAGGCGCCTTTTGGAAAAAAAGGGAGAACTGGTTAATACAATATATATGTCGGAAACGATCGATAATATTAAACAGTTCGGTCACCCTAATTTTAACAGTATGCGGGCCCGATTAATTAAATCAAAGCTGGGTTTCCGGATCAGTAAGAATAAATCAAATGTGAACTTTATTGCTGGTATCTTGGTTATGTTAGGGCTTTTAGGGACATTCCTTGGTCTTTTGGGAACCATTGATGCGGTGGGGGAAGCCATGAACAGCATGTCGAATATCGGCGGGGAAAGCGGCGAGATCGGCATGGAAGAAATGACCGGTTTTATTGGGTCATTGGCAGCGCCTTTGAACGGTATGGGACTTGCCTTTAGTTCGTCATTGTTTGGTTTGTCAGGTTCCTTGCTTATTGGTTTCTTCTTGCACCTTGGCGGCACACCGCAAAACGAATTTATCGAAAACGTTTCGCGTTGGATTGATGACAGAGAGGTTAAATTTGATCCGAATGTGAAGAAGGGGTCCAAAGCCAAAGTACCTCCCGAGGATGCGGATCTTAAAGAATGGTTATCAGGCTTCATCCATATGTCGGTTAGAACGAATAAAACCATTTCCTTGCTTTCTAATAGTGTGGAAAAAGCAACGCATGAAACAAATCGTGCCTGGATGGAAGTAAAAGGTTTATCGGATGCGCAGCTTATTCTGAATGATTCTACCCGGGTGATGATTGCCAACCTGCAAGATATTCGTGACCAAGGCCAAGTGGTAGCACAAGCCGTGCCAAGGATCGCTGCCAGTGTGGAAGATACACATCATGAAGTTGCTAACAAAATGGGAGATATAGAAATACAGGCAAAAAATATTGCAATGTCATTACCAAAAATAACTGAAAATATTGAGAAGTCACAAAGCTCACTGGGCACAAAGATTGATAAGATCAGTAATGATGCTTCTTATTTTGCCTCAGCAATTAAAGAGAATAATAGACTATTTCAGGAATATGCCGCCTTTGAAAAGAATGAATCGGATGTCAATCGTTCCCTGACAAATGAGTTAAAGATGCTGATTGTTGAAACTAACAAGATTTTGAATGAAGTTGTTCGTCTGAATAAAGAAACAAATAGCGAAAAGAGTCTTGAGCTGTTTACCCAGGCCCTCAACAATTTGGATAATAAGCAGACAGAGTTGATGATGGAGACCAAGAACCTTCTGAGCAGACTTCAACAAGATCCAAATATGAAACAGGCTCAATCATTGGTAAATCAGCTTAATAGCTTGTTGAATAACCTGAATAAAAAGACAAAAAGCTTGTTTTCATCTAAAGAAAAATAACATTTATCGTTAAGGTGTAGCGTTATTTTAAACCATAGAGTGATGAATGTCGGAAGAAGATGAAGATTTAGGACAGATGGCATGGCCAGGATTCGTGGATATCCTGTCATCTGTTATTATTATGTTCGTTTTCTTCGTTATGGTTGTGGCGAGCGCGCTGTATTTCCATATTATTATCTTTAAGAGTAAGGTTCTCTCTGAAATTAGCGATTCTGTTTCGGCACAGGCCAGAATGGAAGAACTCTCGACCACCAACAGAACCCTCTCTAAAAAAATTGAAGAACTGACGCAGAATTTGAAGGTGTTGGAGGAGATTAATGAAGACAACGAAGTCCAGCTCTTTAAAGAAGACTCGGGTTTCGCGGAGTCAGAAGACCAGAAAATTGTAACGGATGAATCTAATAGAACAATTACAATTTTCTTTGGAAAAGATTCTATTTCCGTAACAAAAGATAGCCAGTTGCAGATTAACGCTGCAATTGCTAAGTATTCTGAGCAATTTTCGGCAGATAATACCAAAGTGACAATTACATCTAATAAGAATCCTGATACGGTGAACGATGTAATTTCCAGAAGACTAGCTGTGGCAAGGATGTTAAATGTTCGTAACTCGTTTTTGGTAAGTGATATTCCGACTGAGCAGGTGGACGCAAAAATGGTGGCCCAAGATAAAGTTGAGGACAGCTATAACTGGGTAAAAATTAAATTTGATAAGCAATGATGATCCGTTATTTCTTTCTATTATTATTAAGTCTCATTTTCTGGGGAGGGTATAATGCTCCCGGGAAGGCAGAGGTTGCGCTCGATAAGATCGAGCCGGTGGAATTATCATTAAGTACGATGATTTTATTTGCCATGGACAATAACCCGGATATTTTAATTGCGCTTGAGAAATATAAACAGCTTGGGTTCTTTGTTGATGAAGCCAAGTCGGATTATTATCCCCAGGTTGAATTGCAATTGCAGGGAGGACGTGAATATGTCACGCCCACTGGTGGTGCCAATACCAATAATGTCGGCAAGTCTACCATTAATCTTAACCAAAAAATATTTGACGGTTTTGTTACAACCTCTGAAATCGAAAGACGTAAGGATGTTGCCCAGTCTGCAAACTATGATGTTGATATCGAAAAGGAAAACCTCATTTTACAGGTAGTGGACTTTTATCTGGATATTTTGCGTTTTCAGGATGAGGTGAAAAGCTCTGAAAATTTTGTAACAGAAATAGATTCAATTGTGGGCACCATTTCTGATCTTTATGAGGCTGGCGCGATCGGTAAGGCTATGCTGGATTATGCACAATCCAGGCAAGCGGCAGCCTATGTCGATTACAATGAAGCTAAATCATCATTAAATGACGGGATTAGCAATCTGGAATTTCTGACGGGCCCTTTGCCCCCTTTTATAGCTATTCCGCCGGATCAATTTAATCCGAATAATATCGATAAGAAGGTCTATATCGATAGTATGAGTCAAGAAAATACTTTCTTGCAAAAGAATGAAGTTGAAATCAGTGCAATGCAAAAACAACTGAAAGTTGAAAAAGGGGCATATTACCCTTCTGTCGATTTTGTTATGAAAGCCGAACAAAC
This sequence comes from uncultured Micavibrio sp., assembly GCA_965216405.1. GTDB lineage: Bacteria > Pseudomonadota > Alphaproteobacteria > Micavibrionales > Micavibrionaceae. Next base: position 1,888,622 of record OZ244161.1, read on the forward strand.
CCATGATGACGGAGGTGATGTGGGGCGGGGGCGTAATCTCAAAGGCACAATCAATATGACGTTGGATTTATTTGACGGCTTTAATAAACAAAATCGTGTTAAACGGGTCAGCTCGCAGATTAAAGAACTCGAATATCGTGATGACAAATTATACAAAGAGTTAAAGAAGGATATTAACCTTGCCTATAACCAGTTGCTGGCGATTAGAGAATCTATCCGTGTGACAAATCAGGAAATAAGATCCAACCGTGCGCTTCAAAGTCTAAACCGCGAAAACTTTAAATTAGGCAGCATTAATGTGATTGAATTGATAGAAGGGGAAGAGCGCCTGAACGATGCGTATGCCCGCAAATATCAGTTGCAGCAGGAAATGTATAAAAATACCTATTCATTACTCTTAAGCTCGGCAATTATAGAAGATGAGTTTTTTTGCGAAACCTGTGATTTTTCCGAAAGCAGCGTGGAAGAATAATCTTCATTTAATGCCATAATTCAATTTCCTTAAGGTCATTTGCTTGTTTTTTTGCTCATTCAAGGCTATCATTAACCGTTTGTTAAACGACTTACTCTATTCCTTCTGTTCTGAAAGGGTTCAAGCCTCTTATGTTTAAGTCATCGATGAAATTCAGGTATGGTACGGCCATTTTATTGGCTACCATGGTGCTATCGGCGCCCTTGTCTGTGCAGGCCGAAGATTGTACGGGATTGTTGCCGGACATGGACTGTACCCTTGATGAAGATACCAATGCCGCCTTAACCATTGATGCCGGTGTTACTTTAACGGTAGGGGGATCGGTCTTAATTGGGCATGAAATTGACGCCGATGACGTTGCCGGGGACGGCATGATAGGCACAACGGGCATTGGCAATAACATTACCCAGAACGCGGATATTGGATCTAATTTGGCCATTGATGAGTTGAGTATTGCTGACGATAATACATGGACAACTTCTGCCGCTATTAATACAGATAATACAGGCTCCGACATCAATTTGGGCGCCGGTGATGGAGGGGAAACTCTTAACTTTATTTCTGGTGGGTCCTTCTTAGGCGAAATTGATGGTCATAGTGGTGATACGGTTAATTTTGGCTCGGACGGGAACGGCGGAAACTTTATTACAGGCGGACAAATTGAAAGTGTTACCTTGATTGTTACCAGTGGTAATCTCTTTGCCAATAACACCCTTGGGGGCGGTATTGGCTTAGGAGCGGTAACTATTGTGGATGGCGCTACAGTGACACAAGGTGCAAACATTACCACAGACGGGCAGTTAGATCTGGATGGTACTTTACGGATTGGCGCCGGGAACAGATTCACGGCTGATACTTATAATGCTGATGCCGATAGCGGAACTATCATTCTGGAAGTTTCCCGATCTGCTGGAACAACGACATCAGGCGAATTTTCTGTATTGAATGGCGGTCCGTTGGATTTAACGAATGATACGGTACAAATATCCGTTGGTGCAAATTCCCAACGCCTGATATCGGAAACGATTGATGATGTCATTCGGGGGAATGGTGGCCCGACGCTGGGCCCCGGGCAGTTTGTTGATAACTCATTTTTATATGATTTTAGCTTGGTTCCGAGTGGCGATAATTTTGATTTGATGATCGTTGCTAAAACGACAGATGAGGCGGCGAATACAGCCAATAATTTAGTGGTTGCCAATCTTATTTTAAACCGATTAAGGAATGTCGATGTTTCAGATATCAATGAACTCCAATCCATTTTGGGGAATGCGCCGACGCAAGAAGAATTTAACGAAATACTTGAATCCATGCAACCAACCGTTGATGGGGGGCATATTCAGGCTTCTTTCGAGGCGAAAAACCAAATGGTGCGTATGACCTCTACCCGGGTCAATACTTTATTTTCTCCACATAGAACTGAAACAAAAGCACAAAAACAAACAGTGGCGCACTTTAATAATCCCGAAGAAGGAAAACGTTATACTTCCGGTAGTAAAAATTTGAAAACCGGGCGTATTATTGAAGATGACAATGATACGCATCAAGTAGAAAGAAAACCCTATGAACCATATAAAACCGCTGGTAGCTTGTGGGCGCAGCCTTATATAGGACGTACTGATCAGAGCGCAAAAGACAATATTGACGGATTTGAAACCGATACCGCAGGTATTGTTGTCGGAGCGGATACAGGCAATATGCGTGATGACCGTCTCTTAGGGATGGCCGTGGTAGCAGCGAATAATGAAGTTGTTTCCGAAAACGCTAACTCTACTATAAATGAAATCACGAGTTTCGGTGCCAGCGTGTATGGTGGAACTTTATTAAAGGCGAATACTCTGTTAAGCGGTTCGCTTTCATACATAAATAATAAAAGCAATATCTCCCGCTATGATCTTGCAGGTATCAGGGGCAATAATGCCTATGGTGACTATACGTTACAACATGTAGGATTTAACACCACTCTGGCCAGACAATATAAAACTGATGGCAGTTTGACTATTACACCAAAAGCAACATTCGATTATGATTATCTGGAAACAGACACATATGATGAATTTGGTAAAAGTAGTTTAGCAATGACAGTTGATTATGACGAAGTTAAAATGGGCGCTTTAGGACTTGGGGTTGATCTGAACTCTTATCATGAACTTGAGAGCGGCGTTAATATTAATACGGCAAGCTATCTTGCCTATAAATATGACATTATCAACACTGGTGTCGGTGTAAAGGCTAATTATAATGCTGCGCCATCCCTGACATTCCAGACGGAAGGATTTGAACCTCAACGTCATATTGTTAATCTGGGCGGGGCTGTCGAGGCCGAAGTCGCCGAAGACTGGAAACTGGCATTAGGGTATGATGTTGAATATAAAGAAGAAGCATTAAGCCATGGCGGTCGTGCCAGTGTCGTTCATAATTTTTAAAAATACGACTATCTTTTACAATACAGGTTCCCTCAAAGCATATAATTATTTTGGAACAAAAGAGTTATAAAATGCATCTGGCTTTCATTATTCCTGATGTCAGGGGCGGCGGCGCCCAGAAGATGATGATTAACCTTGCGAATGAGTTTGTGGCACAAGGACATCAACTGGATCTAATTTTAATTAATAAAGCAGGAAGCTATGCCGATTTAATTGATCCTCGCGTAAACATTGTTAATTTAAAAAAATCACGTACTTTATTTTCTATATTAGATTTGGCTAGTTATCTTCGAAAAAATAATCCCGATATTATCTTAAGCGCCTTATTTCATGTAAATCTTGCAGTCATATTAGCAAAAGGGTTATCGCTTAGGTCAAAAACAAAAGTTATTCTTTCTGAAAGAAACCATCTGAGCCTGCGCCTGTCCGAAATGAGTTTGGGGAAGAGGTGGGCGTTAAAATTTGCTGTGCGCTTTCTATATCCCTTTGCAGACAAAATAATAGCCATATCCAAGGGTGTCAGAGATGATTTAACAACAATCATTCAAAATGAAGCACATATTCAAACAATTTATAATCCTGTTGTAACGAAACAGTTTAAGCGGCAGGCAATGGAAGAAAAGGCCTCTGTTTTTCCACAAGGATGCGGATTAAAGCTGATTACATCCGGACGTTTGGTCCTGCAAAAAGATTATCCTACTCTTCTAAAGGCCTTAAGTTTTTATCATACGAATTACGGGAGGGCGCATTTGGTTATTTTAGGAGAAGGAGCTCTCTTGCATGAACTAAAATCTCTGACAGAAAAATTGAAAATGACTGAAGATGTTTCGTTTTTAGGATTTGTAGATAATCCGTTGGCTTATATGAAACAGGCGGATGTCTTTGTGATCTCTTCGGCGTGGGAAGGGTTTTGTAATGTAATTGTAGAAGCGCTATATGTTGGCTTGAAAGTAGTGTCTACAGATTGCCAGTCAGGGCCTGCTGAAATTCTAAGTAACGGACAGTTTGGCGAACTTACGAAAGTGAAGGATCCAAAAGATATGGCAAAAAAAATTCATCAAGTGTTGCAGACAGACTATGATCCTGAAAAACAAAAGAGCCGCGCACTGGAATTTACAAGTGAAAAAAAAACGCAGGAGTTTTTAACAGTTTTTGAAGAAGTTCTCTCCCATGGATAATAAAAATTTTCTTTTGGTGATCAGTAAGTTCCCCCCTGAATATTCAGGGCCGGGCGTGCGCATTCCCCGTTTATATAAATATTTTCAAGACAAAGGATCTTGCTTTGATTTGAAAATAGTCTGTAACGGGGTTGAACAAACCAGGAATGAAACATACCTGTATGAAGGCTGGTCAGTTCGCCGAATTACTGCTGAATATTTAAACAGGTTGTTTTTAGCGCTTGGATTCATCCCTAAAAGGTTGTCCCATAGTTTGATCTATCAATATGAATTCGTTAAAACGTTTCTAATTCTATATTTCTCGAAATCCTATAAAGAAATAGATTTATTGCATGTGGCAGGCCACTCCGGCGGCACTGCGGCAGCTTTGCTGTGGTCAAATATAAGAAAAATTCCTGTTTTAATGGAATTAGTGAATGCAAAAGCAGGGCCCTATCAAAAATATTTATATTTCTTTAAAATTACAGTGCCGGAAAAATCTATTATTGGTTTTTTAACAAAACACAGCGCGGATTCTTATCCGGGCTTAGATAAAAGAAATAAATGGATTAAGCCTAACCCTGTTAACATTGACAAATTTAACAGCAATTATAATCAAAAAACACAAAGAGAAAAGCTTCTCCCCTTTGATAATAAAGATGTTGTTATCTGTAGCGTTGCAAAAATTATTCCAAGGAAAAATCAAATATTTTTAATAGAAGTCCTAAATATTCTGCCTGAAAAATTTAAACTGGTTTTAGCAGGCCCTATGATTGAAAAAGGTCCAAATTTTACTCGTGATAAAAATTACATTGATAGCATTAACAAAAAAATAGACGAATATGCATTGCCAAACAGAGTTTTTATGAAGACGGGTTATGTGGATTCTGAAGAATATATGAAAGCATCTGATATTTATGCGATGCCTGCTTGGGGTGAAGGGCTTGGCACTCCTATGTTAGAAGCAATAGCATGTGGTATTCCTGTTATAGCAAATAGAAGCGAACCGGCATTTGTGGAATGGATAGTTCCAAATAAAAATGGGTGCTTGGCAGATATTGGAAACGCCCGAGATTGGGCAGATAAAATTATGTCTCTTTCCAAAATAGACGGTAGTAAAAAATCAGAAATTTCAGAAAATATTAAAAAGAAAGTCAGCCAAGAAAAAATTTATACTGAATATGAAAATATTATTCAAAATCTTCTTCATGATCTTTAAACCATATAGGCACATATAAAGATATAATACTTCGTGCACTTTGACTTGTTTTATAATGCTCCGCCATATCAAAAAAGGCATATTGATTTGCGTAATGTCCCCAGTAACGCATTTTGGCATAAAAAGCATCTTTTGCCTTACGTCCTGCCAAAAATCCTATAATTTGTGCTGCGGGCAGGACCCACAACATAGGGATAGGCCAGCGCCAGATGTAGCGGTCTTTCTTAGGAAAAAGACCTTTATAATTATAAGTGTGTAAGTAATCTTTATAAATTTTCTGATCGTATTTCATATCATAGGGGAGTGGTTGGTAGAAATCGACAAAGTCTTTCTCCCAAAGGGGCATTTCCCAATTGTAACCAAAATATTCATAGACTCTTTGTCCATTGACGACATAACAGATCTGACGCCCTTCATATTCCCACATTTCTTCAAATTTTGCTCCATCCAAGGGACTATTAATTTTTAAATCTTTTCCACTTATATCGTTTATGAAGCGATAAATTTTTTCTTTTATGATTTTTAAATGGGAAGCGGTTTTATGCTGCTTCCATAAATCATAATGTTTGTTAATGATGATGTCGTAAAAGCTCTCCAGATTATAGGCTGGGTTATCGCGGCTAGCCTGAGAAATATGACCGCCTGTAATATAATCCCCGCTCTGCCCGTTTAAAAATATAGCATCTTTATCAATCTCGCCATTTTCATGCATATAACGGATAGATGAATATTCTCGCATACATGGAATTGCTTTGAAGTTTCCTGAAAATTGAAAAAAACTTTTCCGGTTCTTATCATTAAAATATTGTTTTTGGATTTTTCGTGGCACATGAACAAAGCGCCATGGCGTATTAAGTTTTTTAGCTATTTTTTTTGCAACAATGGCCTCAAAATTAAAACGAGGACCATAGGTGAAAGTCTGTATATTTGTATATCCGTGTTCGTGCAATTTGCAGAGTAGTATACGAGAATCCAATCCTCCGCTTAAGGGAATCCATATAGCGCGCCCAGCAGCGTTGTCTATAATTCTTTTGGTAAGATGGTCAAAAAGAGCATTTTGCCTGGAGATGCTTTCTTTCGTCGTAATCGGGCTGTCAAAACTTGGTATGTAAGAGAAATATTTTTCAATATGAAGGTTTTTATTCTTTTTGTTCCAGATCAAATATTCCCCAGGGTTAAGGCAAAAAAGATTATCGATTAACGTTTCTTTACCCGTGACATAGCCGCTGAGTTTAAATTCAACAAGGCTTTCCGGATTAAAGCTGGAGAGAGACATCTGTTCTTTAATTTTGTAAGCATCTGGTGAAATAAGAAATACTTCGTTTTGATGGGCGTAAAATAACGGCCAGCTTCGTATATGATCTACCCAGGCAATAATATAATCGTTCGTTTCAATAACACCACTGGAATAGCGGTTTAATCCTTTAAATAGATGAGACATTTCCTCAGGTGCATGAGAATGGGAAAGGACATCAAATACAAAATTTTTATCCCCTTTATAGGTGATTTTTACATTATTTTGCGTGTCAGTAGTCCAATTATATTTTTCACTATTTATAAACATCAAATTCTTAAGCTGCGTTTTTATCTAGATTAATAACGTGATCTGCAATCTCTAAAACCTTAGGATTATGAGATATCATGATAATAGTCATTTCCTTGGAGAGGGTTTTTAGAGTTTTTAATATTTGATCTTCTGTTTCGGGATCCAATCCTGTGGTTGATTCATCTAAAACCAGCAATTCCGGCATTCGTATAATAGCTCTTGCGAGAGCAATGCGTTGTTTTTGTCCTCCTGATAACTTTCCACCTCTTTCTCCTACGACGGCATCTATATTCTTTTCCATTGCTCCTACGAAGCTCAGGCCACCAGCTTTTTCTAAAGATTCTTTGACATCGTCTTGAGAGTATTTTTTATCTCCTAAAGTAACGTTTTGAAAAACGGAGTCATGAAACAAAAAAGTTTCCTGGGGTACATAACCAATTTTTTCTCGCCATGCGGTTAAATCAATATTTTGAAGGTTCTGTTTTCCAATGAAAATGCTTCCCTTCTTTAGAGGGAGCATTCCTAGCAAAGCATCAACCAAGGAGGTTTTACCTACACCTGAAGGGCCAAAGACAACAGTCAGGCTGTTTTTGGGAATTTCTGCAGAAAAGTCAGTAATAATATTGGTGTGATTATCATGGCTGAGTGTAATGTCGCGTATTAATATGCTGTCATTAAATACAGGCGTTTCTCCTTTATTTAAAATTTCTTTCTGACCTTTTGCTCTGTCTATTTCCTCTGTCATATGCCAGACAGCAGCTTCATTTTGAACCATATTTTGATAGAAGCTTTGTAATAAATTGGCCTGGGTTAAGAGTCTGTAAAAAAGAAACGCGAGTAAGATAACTGATGCCACAGGTGTATCTGTATAAGTTAGGACATAGAATAGGCCGGCCGCTAGTAAAATCACGGCGATAGGCTCATAAGCAATTTGCATTAAAAGATTGGTAAGCGATTGTTTTTTTCGGGCTTGCATAACCTCTGACGTGACGAGATGTAACTTATTAATGAAATGAGATTCTTGTCCCATAGCTTTTAAAGGTTTAATACCGGAAAGAGATTCATTTAGCTGGGCGATCATTTCTTTCATATAGGTGGAAAGATCGTTTCCTGCCTTCCGGGACATGCTGATAAATCCCTTTAACATGATAGCCACGATAATGCCCATACAAATAGCGATCAGGCTCACCTTCCAGGAAACAAGGAAAGCAGCTAGAATATAAATGAGCGTTTGAATAAAAGCGGCAATGGTTCTGCCAAACAGCAAGTAACATTGCCCTGCTCTCGTAGCTTCGGAAGAGATAAAGTTAGAAATACCACCAATAGAAAGGCCGCTAAAATAAGACCATTTGGCTTGCATTAAAGCGGTAATCAATTTGATACGGAAATCCCGGCTAACGTCTGTGGCAACGTAGCTGACATAACGCATAGCTTGGAATGTCACAAGCGCTTTTATCACCATCGCAAAGACAATGGTCAATAATAAATTAGCAAGGGTAGGGTCAATTCCAATAACTTTATAAATATCAAAAATGATATTTGCTAAGGAGTTATCCGCAGCTTGATCGCTTTCTGTAATAATACTGATGAGAGGGAGAAGGGCACCAATACCTAACGTTTCCGCAAATCCTGCAAAAAGCAATGCAATGATAGCCAAAAGTGACTCTTTTGGATACGTTATGAAAAAAAAATGAAGGAGCTTTCCTGTTCTTCTTGACGCTGTGTTCATGGCGCTTAGATTGATCTAAATTGTGTTTGAAAACAAGCTTAATGGCTTGTTTTTATATAAAAAGTTCTCTTCAATAAGAAAAAAAGAGTTTTGGATACAAGCATTTAATGCTAATTTTCGAATACAACCAAAAGAATGTATTATGACTAACAAACAGCTGGAAAATATTGGTATTAAAGCTAATTATGTTGAAATTTTACCGGATGTTTCAATTAAAGAGGCCCTCAGATTATTTCGCGAAGACGGACAGGGAATTATTTTTGTCTGTGAAAGAAACAGACAATTGCTGGGTATTTTGACTGATGGAGATTTTAGGAAGGCTTTGGCCCGTAGCTTGGACATTGATGCCCCTTGCGAAAAAATTATGAACCGCACACCGATTGTTGCACAAGGGAATATTTCTGTTAGTGAGGCAAGAAAGAAAATGGATGGAGGCCGGGCCGGATCTATTTTTTATTTGCCGATAGTTGATTCACAAAATCGTATAATTAATGTTCTTTCTCGCGAAAGTCTTATTTCAGAAGATAAACTGCCTATTAAAGCCGTTATTATGGCGGGTGGCTTTGGTAGTCGTTTGGGGGAATTGACACGCTATGTGCCTAAGCCCATGCTCAAAATCGGTCAGGATAAATCATTGTTAGAGCACATTATTAACCAGATGGTTTCCTATGGTATTAATGATATTGTGATTTCAACCCATCACTTAGCAGAAAAAATCCATGATTTCTTTGGTGATGGCAAGGCATTTAATGCCAATATTTCTTATGTGCACGAAGAGAGCCCCTTGGGAACTGCAGGCGCTCTCTCTCTTTTAGAAGATAAGTCGAAACCATTACTGGTTATGAATGGTGATATACTAACGACAGTGAATTTTGAAGCAATGTGGCGCTATCATTATGAGAGCGAGGCAAGTTTGACGATCGCATGTCGCCAGTATGATATGCCTATCCCTTACGGCGTGGTAAAAACAGATGAGAATGGGGATGTGATCGAAATACAGGAAAAACCGCATCATCGTTTTCAAATTAATGGGGGTATATATTTAGTGGAGCCTGAAATAGTCCAAACTATTCCTAAGAATACTTTTAAGAATATGACGGATATTATTACGGAATATTGTGAGAATGAACAAAAAGTGAATAGTTTTATAATGCATGAATATTGGCTCGATGTAGGGGTGCCAAAAGATTATAAGCAAGCACAGGAAGACTATAAAAAAGTTTTTGAATAATTCCAGGAAGAAGATGACAAATAAATTATCAGGAAAGAAAATCTTAGTAACAGGTGCGGCCGGTTTTATCGGTAGTCACCTTACCAAAGAACTCGTAGAACAGGGAGCGAGTGTGACGGCTTTGGTGATGTACAATGCCCGCAGTGATATTGAAAATTTAGCTTTTTTGCCCCAGGAGATATTAAAAGAGATTAATATTACTTTTGGTAATATTGAAGATCCGTTTTTTGTTGATCAGCTATGTGCGGGGCAGGATTATATTTTCCATTTGGCAGCCCTCATTGGGATTCCTTATTCTTACGTGGCCCCCGCCAGTTATGTGCGGACAAATATTGAAGGTACGGTTAACATTCTTGAGGCCGTAAAAAAGTATCAAACAACACGTTTGTTACATACCAGTACCAGTGAGGTATATGGAACAGCGGATTACTCTCCGATTGATGAGAGCCACCCTCTTAAAGGACAGTCTCCTTACTCGGCCTCAAAAATTGCCGCCGATAAAATGGCAGAAAGCTATTTCCGGTCTTTTGATACACCGGTGGTAACCGTTCGTCCTTTTAATACATATGGCCCCCATCAGTCAGCCCGCGCCGTGATCCCAACAATTATTTCCCAGGCCTTAAAAGGAAACAGCGTTAAATTAGGCGCGTTAAGCCCGCAGCGGGATATGACCTATGTATCAGATACAGTGAAAGGATTTATTGCGGCAGCCGTGGCGGATTCTATCGAGGGGGAAACCATTAATCTGGGTGTCGGCAAAACGGCAACAATTGGTGAAATTGCTGATATGATTTTTAGCATTATGGGCAAAGATGTAGAGATTATTTCTGATGAAAGCCGTATGCGCCCTGAAAAAAGTGAAGTTTTAAAGCTTGTGTCTGATAATGCAAAAGCAAAAAACAAAATGGGCTGGCAGCCGGAGATCTCATTGAGGCAAGGATTGCAACAAACTATTCAGCATATAGAAAATAATATTAATCATTACAATACGGATGCGTATATCATATAAGATATGAATTATGATCTCTTGATAAATTTTATTAAAGAACACTATCCTGAAAACAAGGCTGGTGTTATTTCCCTGCATGAGCCGATATTAGACGGAAAAGAAAAAGAGTATCTTATCGATTGTATTGATACAGGGTATGTCTCGACAGTGGGGGCGTATGTAACAAAGTTTGAAGATCAATTGAAAAAAGTTACAGGGTCTCAACACGCTATTGCGATGGTAAACGGAACTTCCGCTTTGCATATGGCTTTAATGGTGGCGGATGTCACAGAAAATACAGAAGTCATCGTTCAACCATTAACGTTCATCGCCACATGTAATGCCGTTCAATATGCAGGTGCATATCCCGTGTTTGTTGACGTTGATTTGAATACAATGGGGATGTGTCCAAAGGCATTAAGGCGTTTTTTGGAGGTGGAAACGGAAGAACGTGCGGGCAAGCGCTTTAATAAAAAAACAAACAGATTGATAAGTGCCTGTGTTCCCATGCATGTTTTCGGTCATGCTTGTGATATAGAGGGAATAGTAAAAATTTGTTCAGAATACAATATCCCGCTTATAGAAGATGCTGCCGAGGCTATTGGTTCTTATTATAAGAATAAGCATTTAGGTACTTTTGGTCAGATTGGCATGCTGAGCTTTAATGGAAACAAAACAATAACTTGCGGCGGTGGCGGCGCGTTAATCACAGATGATGAAGAGTTGGCAAAGAAAGCGCGGCATTTATCAACTACGGCCCGTATTAGTGAGGAATTTGAATTTACCCATGATGCCATTGGCTATAATTATCGCCTAACGAATGTAAATGCTGCCATAGGATGTGCGCAATTAGAACGCCTACAAGAATTTATAAAGGTTAAGCGCCATATGGCAAGAGCCTATGAGGCTTTTATCAAGGATTTAGACGGATTACACTTTATGACGGAACCGGAAAATGCAAAAAGCAATTACTGGTTTAACACAATCAAAATGCCGGCGCGGCAGTCCCGCGATGAATTTTTAGAAAGAGCGAATAAGCATCATATTCAATGCCGTCCGGTTTGGAAGTTAATGACGGATATGCCGATGTATCAGTCATGTGAACATGATGGTTATGCAAATGCAACCGAGTTATATGAGCGCTTGGTGAATGTTCCCAGTTCGGCAAATGCCAGACTGCCTGAATAACATGAAAATTGCGGTCAATAGTTACCAGGAAGTCCAGCCGCCATCGATCACAAAATTTTGTCCTGTGACATAAGCGGACATATCTGAAGCTAAGTAGGCTATAATGCCTTTGAAATCCTCTTCTGTTGCCATGCGACCTAAAGGGGTTTTGGTGTTATAGCGTTTAATAAAACTCTCATCCTGACCGCGTAATATACCCCCCGGGCTGATGGAGTTTACCCGTATATCAGGAGCAAGGTTGGTCGCAAGCCATTTGGTGAGTTGGATAAGCCCGCCTTTGCTGGCAGCATAGGCGGCAGGATTGCCCATTTTTGTATCTTCATATAAGGACATGTCAGGACCCGTCATACCGTAAATGGAGGCAACATTGATCACACAGGCGTGGTTACTGTTTTTCATTAAAGGCGTTAAAGATTGTGTTATCTCAAAGGTTGAGGTCAAATTAACTTGTATGGCGTCAGGCCAACATTCGCTGGATTGATTTTCAAAAGGCACAGCCCATCCCTTGATATCTGTTGTTCCTACATACGCAGCATTATTGATTATGATGTCAAGGCAGGAATACTTTTCTTTAATTTGAGCACACATATCCTGAATGGCTTTATTGCTTGATATGTCACAGATAAAGCATTCAACGTTTTGATCTTTATTTTTTTCAAGGCGTTTCTTGGCGGAATCTAATTTTTCTTTATCAATATCAACAAGAATAATATCCGCACCTAATTCCAATAAAGTTTCTGCAAATGTATGTCCTAGGTATCCTCCACCCCCTGTAATAACAGCGGTCCTTTTATTGAGATCCATCAGTTGTTTAATCGTTTTCAAAGCTCTATTCTTTCTAATTAAATATTATCATTTTGTCTTGCAGTATCAATGACTGACAGCACATTTACACCATCTTCTATTGTAACAGAAGGGCTGGCAGTTCCTTTCAATATATCATAGAAATTCTGTAGTTGGCCCAGGTAAGGCGCATTGGAATTTTTCGGAGCTAGATTGTATATGTTTTCCTCTCCATTATTTTTATTGATTTGGAGCGTTCCTGTTAGAATGTCGGCCTTCACAATCGCTTCCTCAAAGAATACTTTGCAAAATCTGGTAGGGGGACTTTGTAAAAAATCCATATGTATATTTGCCTTTAGATTGCCTTTAAATGTTATTTCGAGATCAACATCATCTTCTACTTCAATATCCAATGTTCCAGAATTTTTGAGGGTTGCTGATATTTCCTCCGGTTTACCTAAAAACCACAAGACATAGTCAATTTCATGACTTAATTCCAATAAAGCCCCGCCGCCTAATTCTGCTCTGGCGGAGACAGATTTTTTATAGTCGTTTTGGGGTCTCCAATCAGGAAGATAACTACCAACATGAGCTTCTAAAGAAATTATTTTTCCAAAACTATTGCTTTGAATAATCTCTTTAAGTTCTCTTATAATAGGCAGGAAGCGTAAGACATATCCTACTGTGATTATGCTGTTGCTTGCAAAAGGTTGAAGGTTTTTTGCTTGCTTTGCCGACATGGCGAGCGGCTTTTCAATAAAGACTGGAATATCATGTTTTAGCCAGAAAATAGCTTCATCTATATGAGAAGAGGCAGGGGTGGCAATAATGACGGCATCAGGCTTTTTCTCCAACACAGTATCATGATCGTCATCTAAGTAGTCGGCATGATTAAGGTTTTGATCTTTTTGTGCCTTTTTTCTATGAGGAATGAGAGCGGTGACCAGTGCATCAGGCCACAGATATTTGATATTTTCACGATGTCTCTTTGAGATATTCCCGGTACCAACAACAACCCAGTGCATTTTTATGCCTTTGACTTCGACATAAGAAATTCAACAATTTCAAAGTCGATCTCGTTATCAATATCAAAAGACCGTTCCTGCGGCATAATATATATGCCCGTTCGATCCAGGAACAAGCTATCATCTTGTTCCAATATGTCTCGTTTCCATATATAGATGGAGGCGTTCATATCATAGCATTTTGGAGCATCTTGTCGCCTGCTTAACCCGTTTCCTTTGGCAAGCTTTATGTGACCATCCTTGGTATGTTCAACAAGATTGAAATAAGGGGATCGGTGGGCGGGACAAACAGAAAATAAGTTATCATGTTTCTTTTCTTTAAAAATTTTCAGGGCGTTTTCTATATCCTCGGTTGTTCTTAAGGGAGAGGTAGCATCCAGATCAACGCAGATATCAAATTTCTGATGGGTGATTTTTTCCACTTCTTGGACACAATGGCGAATAACAGGGATTTTTGCAGCCTTGTCTGTGGCTAGGTGATCGGGGCGTTTAATACAATAATCAGCTCCATTTTCATTGGCTATTTGAAGGATCTCATCAGAATCGCTGCTAACCGCTATCACATCGAATATATCGGCTTTTCGCGCTTGTAAAAGCGAGTGAACTATTAGAGGAACACCATTGAGCGGTCTGATGTTCTTATTTGCAACTCCTTTTGAGCCGCCGCGAACGCAGATAGTACATATTTGTTTCATGGAACCCCTTCATTTTGTTCTATTTTCCACGTTTTTCGGAGATTTTACAAGTCGCTTTCGATATAACATGGACAGGATAAGTCGTTCACATTACAGTGCTTTTTGATAATAAAGGGAAATTATTATCGCATCTGACCAGTATTAATATGGATAACAAATATATGATGAAATACCGTAAGGAGATCGATGGGCTAAGAGCCTTGGCTGTCATGCCCGTCCTTTTTTTTCATGCCGGATTTAATGCTTTTAGCGGCGGGTATGTTGGAGTAGATATTTTTTTTGTTATCAGCGGGTTTCTTATTGGCTCTATTATTATAAAAGAGCAGGCAACCAGTCGTTTTAGTATTATAAATTTTTATGAAAGACGCGCCCGTCGTATATTACCGGCTCTCTTTCTGGTAATGTTTTGTTGTATTCCTTTTGCCATTTTATGGATGTGGCCGGATGAAATAAAACGTTTCTTTGCCAGTATCGTAGCGACATCATTCTTTTCTTCAAACATCCTTTTTTACCTGCAAAGTGGCTATTTTGAAACAGGTGCTGAATTACGGCCTTTGCTTCATACATGGAGTTTAGCGGTAGAAGAGCAATTCTACATCGGCTTCCCCATTTTTATGATTTTAGTGTGGCGCTTTGGATTAAAGTTTATTGGGATCAGTATTCTTTTGATAACGCTAGGCAGCCTTTTGCTTTCTGAATGGGCCTCCGTAACACATCCTCAGGCAAACTTCTATTTACCTGTAACGCGGGCATGGGAATTGTTCGTGGGTGTATTATGCGCTCTTTATATTTATAAAAAAGGTGCCCCGAAGGGAGGCTGGGTAAGTGAATTAGCCGGGGTTATAGGCATCATATTGATTTTGATTGCTATTTTTACTTTTGATAAAGGAACGGCGTTTCCGGGATTTAGTGCCTTGCTTCCGGTTGTCGGGACCGGATTAATTTTATTATTTTCACATGCCAAGACGGGCGTGGCAAAAATTCTATCCTTTCCTGGATTTGTGGGGATCGGATTAATTTCTTATAGCGCCTATTTATGGCATCAGCCGCTATTTGCTTTTACTAGGATAAACACTCTGAATGAACCGGATGATAAGGTTTATATTTTCCTTATTATACTTAGCCTTTTTCTGGCTTATTTAAGCTGGAGATTTGTAGAACAACCGTTTAGAAAAAAAGATAAAATTACACGAAAGCAAATATTCATTTTTTCATTGAGCGGGATGTTAATTTTTTCTTCTATAGGCACCCTTGGGTACACTACTTCTATATTTAATCGGTCTCTTAGTACTTTTCAGCAAAGTATTTATGAAGTGAAGCATAGCAGAGACGGATTTAATACTGTTGACGGCAGAAAATGCTCTGACAATCATCAATGCATTATTGGAGATGTAAATAAGCCTCTTTCTATTGCTCTCATAGGGGATTCTCATGCGGGGCATTTAATTTATAATCTCGATAAATTGCTGAGAGAAAAAGGCTTAAGCGCTAAAACTTTGAGCGATGCAGATATTTATATGGAGACATTTCCGGATTTTTATCCAAAACACGAAAGATTTAATAAAGCCGCTCAAGATAGAATGAAATTCATTTATTCTGATGAAATAGATACTGTTATTCTATCGGGACGTTATACATTGCGTATATTGCGCTCAGAGTTTGATAATCAAGAAGGTGGGATTGAGCGTCTGCAAACCGCCAATGACTATCACGGTTATACAGCCGCACAGCAGAAAATTGTTGAGCAAGAAATTCGAAAATCCATACTCAATTTGTTGGAAGCGGGGAAACAGGTTATTTTAGTTTACCCTATTCCTGAGGTCGGCTGGAATGCGCCTGAGCAGTATCTTAAACTATCAAATGAGTTGCCAGCCAGTCAATTAGAGGAAAATTTTCCGTCCTTGGTTACAACAAGCTATGATGTTTATAAGAAAAGACATCATCAAACGATTCAGTTGTTTGATTCCATTCACCATCCTCGTTTAAAGCGGATTTATCCTGATAAAATATTCTGTAATACTGTAATCGAAAAACGTTGTGTCACAGCAAAAGACGGAAAAATACTTTATGTTGATGATGATCATTTATCAATTTATGGATCGAAGCTTATCGTTGATGAGATCGCCAAATATTTAGCAGAAAGAGGATAAAGATTGGATAAAAATCTTGAAATCGCTGTTGTTACGGGAACGCGTGCTGATTACGGTATTTTAAAGCCGGTTATAAGAGAGATGCAGCAGTCCCCAAACCTTCATTTGCAATTGCTTGTTACGGGGACGCATTTAGAAGACAGGTTTGGTCTCACTGTTCAGGAAATAGAACAGGATGGTTTTTCCATTCATAGAAAATTGCCGATTGATTTATCATCTGATAATGAGGTGGGTGTCAGTAAATCAATGGGGCAGGCAATCATGGCTTTTGCTGAAGTATATGCTGACTCAAGGCCTGATGCCATTCTACACTTGGGAGATAGATTTGAAATTTTTGCTGCTACTGCGGCGGCTCTCATTGCACGCATTCCTGTCGCGCATTTAGCAGGGGGTGATGTCACAGAAGGGGCAATTGATGAGGCTATGCGCCATAGCATTACTAAAATGGCCCATTTGCATTTTGTAACAAATTCACAATCTGAAAGGCGGGTCAGACAATTAGGCGAAAATCCAGAGTATATCTTCAATGTAGGAAACCCTTCTCTGGATGAAATAAAGAACATGAAGTTCCTTACGAGAGATGAAATTGGTAGCAAAATAAAATTTGATTTTAGAGAAAAAAACTTTTTAATTACATTTCATCCGGAAACGATAGAAAGAAACAAAGCTAAAAAACACATAGAGGAAATTCTGGCGGCCCTGAAAAATTACCCTGAGGTAGGGCTTGTTTTTACAATGCCGAACGCCGATCCGGAAGGGGCGATCATTGCCGCAGAAATAGAAAAATTCGTACAGGAAAATAAGAATGCAGCCAGTTACGATTCATTGGGGCACAGCTTGTATTTCAATGTAATGAATGTGGTAGATTTGGTGATCGGAAATTCTTCCAGCGGCTTATTGGAAGCGCCTTCTTTTAATTTGCCTTGTGTTAATATAGGAAGTAGGCAGACTGGCAGAATGCAATCTGCTTTAACCTTACAGGCGTGTACTGACAGAAAATCAATTATAAATGCCATTGATAAAGCCATGGCAATGGACAGAAAAGAAACTGAAAATCCTTATGGGGATGGGAAGTCTGCAAAAAGGATTGTAAATATCTTGGAAAACATCTCGCAATATCAAGATCTCTTAAAAAAGAAGTTTTTTGATACGGAGGCTGTTTCTGATGCATAAACCTGTTCTGGTTATTAGTGAAATCGGGGTAAACCATAATGGTGATATGGATTTAGCCAAAGAGATGATTGCAAAATCTGCTGAATCTGGAGCGGACGCTGTAAAATTTCAAAGCTATAAAACAGAAAAACTTGTTACCAGAACAGTTGAACAGGCTGATTATCAGGCTAGAAATATTGGTCAGGATAAAACGGATCAATTTGAGATGCTTAGCAGATTAGAGTTGTCGCCGGAAAATCACAGAGATTTAAAAGAATATGCCGATTCCTGTGGCATTGAATTCATGTCCTCACCTTTTGATGAGGAAAGTTTAGAGTTACTCGTCTCATTAGATGTGCAGAGGATAAAAATTGCTTCTGGAGAAGGGCAGAATGGGCCATTGCTGTTAAAAATTGGGCGAACAGCAATTCCTTCAATTCTCTCCACAGGGATGGGCACACTACAATCCATTGAACAGTCATTGAAAATTTTATCTTATGGTTACCAAGGTACAGATAAAAAAGTCTCAAGCTT
Source organism: uncultured Micavibrio sp. (assembly GCA_965216405.1). GTDB lineage: Bacteria > Pseudomonadota > Alphaproteobacteria > Micavibrionales > Micavibrionaceae. The sequence goes on from OZ244161.1 coordinate 1,906,917, forward strand.
TCAAGAGTTCGAAGATTTTTATCAAACATCGCAAGCCAAAACTCTATTGCAAGAAAAAGTATCTATTTTACATTGCACAACAAATTATCCGGCAGCATTAGATGAAATCAATCTAAGGGCAATGGAAACTATCCGAAAACAGTTTGATCTTCCGGTGGGGTATTCTGACCATACAGATGGAATGCTTGTTCCTGTTGCCGCTGTGGCTGCAGGAGCTATAATAATAGAAAAACATTTTACCACTGATTGCGATTTGCCAGGGCCAGATCATAAGGCATCGATAGAACCTGAAGATTTTAAAGAAATGATCTCTTTAATTCGTCAGGTCGAAACCGCGTTAGGAAATAATATAAAAACGCCTACCGAAAGTGAACTTAATATTCAAAAAGTGGCCTGTAAAAAAATTGTTGCAGCAAAGACTATTTTGGCCGGTGAAATCATTACAGAGGATGCCATTACGACAAAAAGGACGGGTGAAGAAGGGGGATTGGTAGCGCATAAATATTGGGATATATTGGGTTTGCGGGCAAAAGAAGGTATAAAACAAGATCAAACTATTACCCCCGATGTTTTAGGATAGCGATTGTGATGAGTTCCAATAAAAAAATTATATGTATCGGCGGGGGAGGGCATGCAGCTGCAGTCTTATCTGTATTCAAGCGCCTATATCCCGCAGGAGAAGCTATTATTTTAGATCCTGACCCTGCATTAACGGGGAATAAAATATTAGGATTTGATATTGTCGGTGCAGATGATCTTGCGTCTGAATATATTCAAAAGGGATACAAAGAGTTTATAATTGGTATAGGAATGGTGAAACCATCTCCAGTGCGCGCAAAACTTTTTGATAAAATGCTCGCTTTAGGAGGGAATCCGATCACATTACTAGATCCGTCTGTGAATATTGGAGAGAGGGTTGATATTGATAAGGGGTCTGTTGTTTTAATGGGCGCAATTATAAATGCAGAAACAAAAATAGGTCCTAATGTTATTATTAATTCCGGCGCGATTGTTGAGCACCATTGTGTCGTGGAAGCGCACAGTCATATTGCTTCTGGTGCTATCTTGTGCGGGAATGTAAAAATCCAGTCAGGGAGTTTTATTGGTGCCGGCTCGGTTATTGTTCAACAAAGCACTATTGCTTCTGATTCTCTCATCCTGCCATCGGAGTATATATCTCTAAACAAGAAAAAATGATGTCTCAAGCTATTCAGAAAAATATTGTGCAATCTATACACCTTCCTCCCTTAGAAAAAGATATTACTGAGAAAGGGATTCAAGATTATTTTTGGCCTATAGGATTTAGAGAAATCGCTGATTTTGGTAAAAAACTAGAATATGCCTTGGCAGATTATCTTAGGAATTATTCTGATCAGGAAGAAATTCTGAACTATAAAATTCTTATTAAGCACTATGTTTGTGAGGTATGTGGTGTTTTTCAAGGAGATCTGCTTAGAGAGAGGATAAAAGATATGGATGTCGACATAGACGTTCCATCTGATTGGCTGTTTTATCCATATACATTAAATGAAACGCCCCCTCCATATCCCCGTATCTTAGAGAATCTTAAAAACATTAAGGCCACCCCATCCGTTTTACAGAGATTAAAACAACCAAAACGCATATTAAAAGTATTATCCAAAGTCCGCCCTTTTGAAAAAGGAGGGATTAAAGTTGATGGGCTTCTATTGATGAAGCCTACAGCAGATGATTTTGAAAATGCTATTATTGCCACACAGCGCACGGAAATAATCTCTATACATGCAAAGAAAGTAGATGAGCCGGTCTTTTTGTGTCGGTCTGATAAGTGGTTTAGTGAGGTCAGTGATGAGGAGATGAGCCGCGCCCGTCAAAATATAAATCCTAAAATTGTGTCTGACATTTTATCTATCGTTTTTAAATTATATCAGAACTCTAATATTGAACCTAAGCCATATGCTAAGAAGTATTTAGAAGAATGTATGAAAGAATTTTTTGCTATCATTTTCATCCATACAGAGCGGTTAAAACTTCGCCAAGATATACCTGGAAATATATGGACCGGAACAAGCGGCAATATTTGGGACATGATGTTACGGCTAGAAACCTTAAAGAGAGGCGGCGTTGTAACGGCGCATGACCATTCAGGGGATCGGGCTCATGCCGAGAACTATGAGATGGGCTGGATTGAAATGTATGGCGCAACTTATTTTGCAACATTTTCTGAGAGGCAAGCGGAAAGCTTACGAAAGTATATCAAACAGTGGCCTGTTTTAGATAAAAACCCGCCGGAAATCATCTCCGTTGGCAGCAAAAAAAACAAGCAGGTTGTCGCCAGATCAGATGAGGCAAAGAGTCCTAAAAATATAAAGAAAGTTTTACTTTTTTCTACGGTATATGACCGTGATCGTGGCCGGGGAAATCCTATTTTTCCTATGATTTCTTATATTGATTGGCAGGCGCGGCTTATCGCCCATTTGAATGAGTGGGGGTATCAAGTTTATCTGAAACCTCATCCTGAAAGCCCCTTAACGCCGCCGCAGGCCTATACAGAAGATTTGAATGTTACCATTATTAATGGTCGCTTTGAAGATATGTCAGAACGCATGGATTTATACTTTTTCGATTTTACCCAAACTTCTGTTTTTAAACCGGCAGTTTTATCGGATATTCCTATTGTGTTCGTTGATTTTAAAGGGTTGGACTGGGTCGAGGGAGCAAGAGAGCTTCTTGAGAAGCGCGCGGAAGTGCTTGAAGGATGCTTTGATGATAAAAACAGAGTGCAAGTGAATTGGGGAGAGATTCAAAAAGCGCTGCAAACTTCTGTTCAAAAAGTATCAAACACAGAATTTGTAGACCGGTATTACAAGTAAAGTCTATTATGCCGCGATGAATATTTCATCATAATGTCTGTCTTCATTCATCCCTATGGTGGGTTTGAAACCTTGATGTTGCATCATATTATAAAGGTCAGAAGTACTACTCCCGAAGGACTGCAAGTTGCTGTTATCAATTTCAACAACGATAGAGCGGATGTTTTTCTTCCAATTTGAAGTTAATATTGTTTGCAGAGCCACGGCTTCAAATCCTTCGACGTCGATTTTTATATGAATATCTTTTTCGTCTTGCAGGCAGTCTAGACCTTTTAAACGAGCAATATTAAAAACAGGAACGGTGATGTTTTTGCTATCATTGTTATAATGCGTCTGAATACTGGAAAGACCACTGTGCTTTTCATTATAGGATAATGAAAGAAGGTTATCTTCGGGCCCAACAGCACAGTGAAAAGGAATAATATTTCTATGCCCGTTTTTTTCCAAGGCGTATAAAAAAAAGCGATATATATAAGGGTTGGGTTCAAAGGCGAATACTTGGCCATTTGAAAGTTGTTGAGCCGCCAAGTTAGTAAATAATCCATAATTTGCGCCAATATCTATAAAGTAACTATCCGGAGATAGGGATTTAATATGGTTGTAAATTACGTAGCCATAATCTCCAGATATGGCATATATATTTGTTATATCCTTTTTGTTGGTGGCTAAAAAAACGCCGTAATGTGAACGGATAAATCGGTAAGGAAGTAAATATAAAATAAATTTTACAAGACGGGTTTTGCCCCGATGTCTTTTTTGTTTTAAATAGTATTGAATGAGGTTCTTGATCATGGAGGTTGTATAATGAGTGTCAGTAAGCGGAATTTATATGAAATGAGTGGATTTTGCTAGGGATTATGCACTTTTACGCGCCCGTGTTTTCAGAATTTTAATCCGTTTGGGGTTAAATTCATCTTTCGCCTCTAGTATTTTCATAAATCTGTCTACGACTGCTTCTGTATTAAATATTTCAGGTAAAAGAGAAGGACGGTAAGTAGAGACGGGGTTCGGTTTTATCGTTGTCATGGCTTCAAGAAATTGCGGCATATCCTCCACGACAGTTACACTTTTTTTATTTGTTAAATCGGCTATTTCCTGGATTCCTCCTGAGGAGCGCGTGGCTATCACAGGCGTGCCGACACTTAAAGATTCCAAGACAACATTGGGAAGGCCCTCATATCGTGAAGGGAGTAAAAAGCAATCAGCCGCGCCAATTTCAGGCCATGGTTTTTGAGTAAAACCATGCAAAAATACTTTGTTTTGCAATTCATATTTTTGGATTAAATCTTCAAGGTTTTTACGTTCCGGCCCGCCGCCTAATATGCTTAGTTTCCAGTTATAATCGCATTTAAAAAAGGGAAGAGCATTAATTAACTGGTCATAGCCTTTTTGGGGATGTAAACGACCGGCACACACAAAATGTACGGTATTCTCTCTGTCTTCTTCCATGACAGGAAATGTTTGCGGCATAGAGCGGATGACAGTTGTGTCTACAGGGTTGTATAACAGTTTATAATGGCCAAGGTTGGCACCAAGTTGGTCATGAAACTCATCGATAATACGACGAGAGGGACTGATAACCAAATTGGCGCGTGGGTATAAGAATTTATATAACAAACGTACCAGCCAACCAATTTTCATGGTTTCAAACATAAAAGAAGGGGTAATAGCCTCACGAATAATAATGCGTGTACCAGGAATAAATGGGCGCATTAAAACAAGAGCAAAATTTGTATGGGCCATCGTCGTAACGGCAATGTCCGGTTTTACTTCCCGTAGTTTGAATAACAAAGGTATAAGACCAAAAAAGATCTTACGGTAACTGCCAATGTCATGGATAGTTACATCTTCTGCAATCAAATACTTTAAAGGACCATTACGGCGGAAGGAAATAAACTCAGGCTTAAAGCGTTCTCTATCGATCTTGTTCATCAACGTAATGAGAACACGCTCTGCGCCGCCTGCCGCAAGAGAGGGGAGTATAAATACAACCTTTTTGCGTTTATTTTCCATTTATTCATCAACCTTAGATATAGACGTGATATTGTACAATTATCATAGTCTACTTGGCTAATATTTTCAGATAAAATACTTTCTTATTGGCTATTGATTTCTAGGTATCGCGCCGTCACCGTCATCTGAATCATCTTCAGGCCCGTCTGTGGTAGGATGCCTTATTTCTTCACAAGGTTTATAGACGCCTTGCATACATTGCTTTAACTCTTTTAAACAGTTTTGCATTTTATTAAGTCTCCCGCCTCCACGGCTAGAGCCTCTCCCCCCGAAGAACTGGCCAATACAATCATCATAGTTTTGCTGGCAGGCGCGGGCATGATCATAATCATAACAAATAGTATCTTTTCTCGCGCTGGTTTTACCAAAATTATAAGTTTTATGTGGTAATTCGATATCATCGCGCATGTCATCACTATATATATCGGTTGACGGTGTAGCGCTGGCTTGTTGTGCCATTGTCTGCAATGGTGTGACGCTTATTAAAACAGCGAGTAAAAAAGGACAAATAAGAAAATATCTTAGATAATTATGCATTTTTGCCCTCTTTTTTTAATGGTGCGGCTGGGGGGACTTGAACCCCCACGTCCTAAGGACAACGGATTTTAAGTCCGCAGCGTCTACCATTCCGCCACAGCCGCTTAAAATTTTCTTTTATAAACCATACCTTTAGCGCTCTTTCAAGCAATCAGCGATAACAACAGCAAAAATTCGCTTAATAAGTATTTTGACTTCCAATGCAGTTAAACATTTTTGTTTGTAAGTTATTGATATTAAATAAAAAATAGTAAAATTACCTATTTTTTAAACTTTTCTATGTAACATATCGTTGGGGATTGGAAGGGCTTATGACAGTACACGCATTTATAAAAATGGATCGGGTTCTTGGTTGTGTTGATACCAAGGATGTGGTCGTTAATCTTTTTGACAGGTTAAAGTCAAGAGATGATAGCTTTTTGATAGAAGGAGACTTTTTTAATTTGCGCGCTGTTAATGATTGTATGCAGCGTTCTGAAGCCAATGACTTTATGCGCATTACTGCAGGAATATATCAAGAAGAACTGGCTGAAATATCTCCTGATATATTATTTACATCTCGGGCGGGTAGAGGAGATGAAGTGAGCATTCTTATCAGTGGGGTCGAAGAGGGGATATTAGATGATGCTCTTACCAAGGCACAGCAAAAAGTTGAGAGGTTTGTTAAAAAGACCGGGCTGGATCAATTACGCCACAGAAAATATCCGGAGCGTCGTGGAGCCGGACTCTCTGTGGCCAAAGCATCTTTATCTGCCGATGACGCCTATGATGAGCTTCGTACATTCCTTCAAAAATCAATATCAGAGAGTAAAAGTAAACAAGGGTATTCTGTTGATAAATATACACGCGATCCGGAAGACTATCATAATGGCTATGCAGCTGGAGCCTATCAAAAAACTTTTGAAAATTGGTCGGGGTCTTCATCATTAACACAAGAAGCTATCGGAGAAATTCAAACAGACTTTAGTCGGGCGGCAGCAGATTTCAGGGAAGCGGATGTGCGACCAAACGATGAATGTTTTGATGATTTACGCGCTTTACCGCTTGCTGATATGAATTTTTCTTTTATGCGTTGTGATGTTGCCAATATGGGGCTTTTGAACAAGTATTATGATAGTCATGTTGCAGACACGATTTGTGCTGATATGGCGGCGATTATCCAAGATGAAGCCGCAAGAAGTTTTGAAGAGCAAGTATTTGTGTATGAAATGGAGAACGGTGTCATCGATGTCATTATTCCGTCTCAAGACCCGCAGGAAATTGCTACCTTTAAACACACAATCCATCAGCGTGCTTATGATGAAGTCCTGTCGAATCCTGTTACGGATATTCCTTCAAGCCAGCAGTTTGCGGACATAGCGATCGGCGGTATTGGCGTTGGGTTGGTGATGACTGACGTGCCAATTAAAGACAATGAAAATTTGGCTGCCCTGATGGAACGCACGGATTGTCAAATTCATGTTTTAAAAATGCATGACATCGCTTTTGCCATGAACGAAGGGGAGGGGCTGGCTCTGGCCTATCCTATTGGTCAAGAACAAGCCAAATTACTTGATAACCGCGAACAGGATAGGGCTAATACTTTGCCGTGGGCGCGCTCATTACAGACCCAACTGGATGCTGAGACAACCATTAAAGCTATGACATTGCCTGTTGGTCTCGCAACACAGCGGTTATATGGCGTGGATTTATCCGAACCACTTCAACGGCACTTTGCGATGAAACATTTAATTTCCGAGGAGATGTTGAAAGCGCCGGAAGGACCGGAACGCAATACCATTAAAGCGGATTTGGAAAAAGAGATTTTGGCCAATAGTAACACGATGGCGGAGTTTGATACATGGATTGCCGATCAATATCCCGATTTTGATGCAGGGCGTCTTAATTTGCTTGATAGACCTGAGGTTCATACTTTTTTACATGCAGACTTAATGTCAATGAATATATCGGAACGCTGGGGATTTGTTTCGGCAGATTTGAGTGACCTTGTATTGCAAGGTCAGCTTGTGGCACGAACGGGACAGATTGTCTTGGACGGCAGTACCCAAAGAACCGTTCAGGATAGTATTGGGTTTATGGCAGGTGCTATCCGGACGGGTTTTGAAGGAGAGGCAGATATTTCCAGCCGGACTATACAGTTTGCCAAAGAGTCCGCAGAACTTTTAGGGAATCTTGAAAATATTAAACCGGAAAGTGCAGGTATAGGCGATGATGTACAAGGCGCGCTTGTGACATTAATTGGGCAGGGGGCAGAAGCTGTTGCACGTAAAGCAGAACGTCTAGAAGAAACGGGAGTCTCCAGAGCTCTTAATCAAATTTCCGGCCACGCAAGATTTGCTTCCTACGAAAGGTCAGATAATCCTGTGAAGGCGATTTCGACTGCCTTAAAAGAGGCGGTGAATTTTGTTGCTGAAACCGATATTATCTCTCCTGAATATAAAGCGAAGATTACGTCTAAGATACAGGGCCTTCAAATTGTAGCAGAGAGCTTTCCCATGGCGGAGGGCTTGCAATTGAATAGACCGTTTAAAGCGGCTCCTGTCTGATTTTATAAATCATTGAATAAAGATCTATTTTTCCTTAAATAGTTCTATGGCAGATCAAGAGCCTCAAAAATTGAATCCCGTTGAGCGCGGAGCGGGTGTTATCCGGGATTATGTCGTTAATCTTCCTGCCACCCCGGGTGTTTACCGCATGATCTCCGAGTCAGGAGAGGTGTTATATGTCGGTAAGGCCAAGGCGCTGAAAAAGCGCGTTGTGAGTTATACCCATATCGATAAACTGCCTATCCGGTTGCAACGGATGGTTTCCCAAACCGTAACGATGGAGTTTGTACGCACCCATACTGAGGTAGAAGCCCTTTTATTAGAATCTAACCTGATCAAAAAGCTTAAGCCGCGATACAATATCCTGTTGCGGGATGATAAATCTTTTCCGTATATCCTGATTACCGGTGACCATGAGTATGCTCAAGTCAAAAAACACCGGGGAGCGCGTAAACCCAAAGGAGAATATTTTGGTCCTTTTGCGTCTGCCGGAGCCGTTAATCATACCATACAGGTTTTACAAAGGGCATTTAAGCTGCGTAATTGTTCCGATAGTTATTTTGCCAATCGTTCGCGACCGTGTTTGCAATATCATATAAAACGATGCACGGCCCCTTGTGTGGGGAGGGTTTCGAAGGAAGCATATGAGAATCAGGTTGAGCAGGCGCGCCAGTTTTTATCGGGCGAAAGCCGTGCGGTGCAGGAAGCTTTTGCCAAGGAAATGCAGGCTGCCAGTGATGCCGAAGATTTTGAGCGGGCAGCAGAATATCGTGACCGTATTAAAGCATTAGCCGCAATCCAGTCACGTCAGGATATTAATCTTGAAGGCATTGGCGATGTAGACGTTATGGCCATGGCGCAGGTAGAAGGCAAAACCTGTATCCAGGTCTTTTTCTTTCGCGGCGGGCAGAATTTTGGTAATCGGCCCTATTTTCCGCGTCATGACAGTGAAGAAAAACCGGCCGATATTCTGTCTGTTTTTATGGCGCAATTTTATGAGAATAAACCTGTTCCCTCCGCTGTTCTGGCAAGTCATAAGCCGAGTGAAGAACACTTGCTGGAAGAGGCGCTGACCACTAGAAGAGATCGCGGTAAAGTGACCATTTCAAAACCGTCACGCGGCAAGAGAAAACGCCTTGTAGATTTTGTCATGCATAATGCCGAGGACGCACTGAAAAGGCATCTGGCAGAACGGGCCGGTGAAGCAAAACATCTAGAAAATGTTGCTGCGCTCTTTGATATGGATGAAGTGCCAAAGCGTATTGAAGTTTATGATAACTCCCATATTTCCGGTACAAATATGGTAGGTGCCATGATTGTGGCAGGCAGTGAAGGTTTTCGCAAGAATGCTTACCGTAAATTCAATATTCGTGAGGCAGAAGAGGGGGACGATTACGGGATGATGCGTGAAGTGATGAGCCGCCGTTTCACCCGTGCCCTGAAAGAAGGGAGCGATCCCCAAAGCGATGATTGGCCGGATTTATTGCTGATCGATGGGGGAAAGGGGCAATTCAATGCCGTTAAGGAAACCCTGCAGGAAATGGGTGTTTATGAGAACCTAACGGTTGTCGGCATCTCTAAACATGAAGGGCGGAATGCAGGCCGGGAACAATTTTTTGTCGACGGGCCGGATGGCAGGATGAAACCACCTTTTCAATTGCCTGTTAATGATCCAACACTCCATTATTTACAAAGATTACGGGACGAAGTCCACCGCTTTGCCATTGGGGCGCACCGCACCAGGCGTAAGCAGGACATATCAAAATCACCGCTCGATCAAATTCCCGGTATTGGCGCGATGCGCAAACGTGCATTGTTATTGCATTTCGGCTCTGCCAAGGCTGTCGCAGGCGCGGGCATAGAAGATTTACGCAATGTAAACGGTATTTCAAAATCCGTGGCTGAGCGTATTTATAACTTCTTCAATGAAGGGTGAAAATCGCCTGTCTTACGATCCGCTGAAGTAATCTTTTTTAAGCCAGATAAGGATAGCCAGTAAAACCAACATGCCAAGCCATATAAAAGCATTTATTTTTGATGCTTTTCGTGCCGCTTTTTCTTCATACCATGTGCGCGGTTTGATGCCTTTTAAACGAAAAACGCCTAAAGCGGCCAAATTAATGCAAACGACGTTTGTTGCTAATAATAACCCTGTCCCGTAAGCATAGCCCCACTGGAAATTGCCGATCGTAATCCCCAGCGCAACAGCCGGAGGCATTAGGGCGACCGCGACCATTACGCCCACAAGGGCGCTTGAAACACCTGTTGTAAGAGACAAAACGGCAGCTCCCCCGGCGGCCAGGGCAAGGGCAATACTGGCATAATTAACATCGGTACGGTTCATCAGTTCCTTGCTGTTTTCAACCGTCGCGGCATCCAGAAAAAAACCCGCAGCAGCAGAGATCAGCAGTGTAAAGCCAAGACCTATAATATTGGTTTTTATCGAATTACTAATCATTTGTTGATTACCGAGCGCTGCACCAAAGGCGAGGGCAAGGTTAGGCCCCAAAAGGGGGGCGATAACCATGGCGCCAATGATAATGGCTACGTCACTTTCAATTAAGCCAATGCCTGCCACAATTGTAGACAGAAAGACTAAGAGCATGAAATCAAATGTCAGGCGTGCTCCTTGTTCCATATCATGAAACAACTCTTCACGCGTAACAGACCCGCGCAAAATATTGCGAACCTTAATCCACTTGGCCTTACTTTTCTTCCCCTCGCTATCTTTGTCAGTGTTCTCTTCAGGATCATTTTCCGGCAGGGGGAGGGTGGCCTCCACAGGCACAAGGATAATCCGCCAGCCTTCATTATTTTGCACTGTGCGGGTCAGCGCATCCATAAGGTCCTGCTGGTTGGCGACGTCAACCAGAATACGGGTGGTGCTGCGTTCTTCTTCATTTTTCCCAAACCAGCTTTTTCGTTTGGACTGCCAACAATCAATGGCATTATATCTTTCCGCAAGATCTTGTATTTTTTCAGAGGATTTTTCGGGGGCGGAAATTTCAAGGATTCTTAGGGTCATAAATCGGCTTTCATGTCGGTTCGTATTAAAATCCTGACTTTTATCCCCGCTGTCAAGTTGATAAAAAATTATGATATTTCAATCGCGTACAAAGTTTTTCTCTTAGGGCGATTAATTCTTGCTTGCGGCAAGTAAAATGAAGTGTTAGCGTCTTGAAACTCAATTGGTTAAGTATGTTTTTCAAAACGATGTGTATCGTTTATGATTTAAGGGTATATTCATGTTTCATCGCTCGAACAAGGGAATGATCCAACAGCAATCGGTAAATCCGGCTGAAAGATCAAATTCCGGGCACAATAAAAATAAAGCTGATCAGAATTATCAGCGCCGCCTGTCTTCACAGCGTTCGGAAAGCATGAATCAAACAGCCGTTAAATCATACACCCGCTCTCAGAACGAAGGCCGTGAAGAAAATAATTCTGCCAATCAAAACACGACGTCACCGTATGCAGTGCGCCGTGCTGGAGAGAAACGTGAAATCAATACATCTATTAACATGAAGGAAGCAAACATCATGAATAAACCACAACCCCAAAACAATCAGGGATCTTCTGATAACCAGTCCCAAAATTCTACCCCGTCACAAGGAAATGCCCAGCAGCGTGTGGCGATCCCTGGAAATAATTTTTCCCGTCCGGGAGCTCCTGCAAACCGTCCTGCGTATCCTGGTAATTATCCGGGCGCGACAGTCCCTGCTGCACCTGCTCCGGCAAGCTCATACAACTCACAACAAAATACCCAAGAAGATATGGGACGTAAGTTACTTATCGGTCAGGGTATCAGCATGTCCGGTGAGATCGAATCTTGTGATCATTTAATCGTTGAAGGAACAATCGAAGCTTCCTTGAAAGGTGCAAGCCTATTGGAAATAGCCGAAAGCGGTGCGTATTTTGGTACCGTTGAAATTGAAGAAGCCAACATTGCCGGTCGTTTTGAAGGCGATATTACAGTGCGGGGCCGTCTGACAATTGAATCAACCGGCATTATCATCGGTTCTGTGACTTACAAAGAACTTGCTATTGAAGCAGGCGCAACATTAGACGGTTCTGTCAGCCCGATCGGATCGGAGCAAAGCAGCAGACAAAGTACTCTGGCTAAAAAAGCACCGATGAAGTCCAGAAAAGTATCAGGTAACAGTGATGCTGAACTGCCTTTCTCCAATAAGGCTGCTGAATAAGATTTACCTATAGCAAAGAGTATCACTATTTAGGAATAGATGATGTGTATTTAGCTTCCTAATATTTCGTTTTTGCACATTGCATACTGCATAGAACGATAAAAAAGCCGGATTCAAAGTCCGGCTTTTTTTATGTGGTTTTGTCCTTATAGGCACACAGGTCGATAACAGGGCAGTTGGGACAATCGGGCTTGCGCGCCTTGCAAATATAACGCCCATGTAAAATCAGCCAGTGATGGGCATGAAATTTAAATTCATCTGGAATATTTTTTTCCAGCTTGGCTTCCACCTGTTCCACATTCTTTCCCGGCGCCAGTCCGGTGCGGTTGGATACACGAAAAATATGTGTGTCTACGGCAATCGTCGGAATACCAAAGGCCATGCTTAGGACGACATTGGCTGTTTTGCGGCCGACACCAGGCAGTTTCACCAATTCGTCACGGTCTTGCGGAACCTCACCATCATAATGATCAATGAGCATTTGGGAGAGAGCATAAACATTTTTAGCTTTGGCATTAAAAAGCCCGATCGTTTTGATGTATTCACGAATTCTTTCCTCTCCTAAAGCGACCATCTTCTCCGGTGTATCTGCAACGTTAAAAAGGGCAGGAGTGGCTTTGTTGACACCGACATCGGTCGCTTGGGCGGAGAGAACGACAGCGACTAGCAAGGTAAAGGGATTAAGGTAGTTCAACTCACCTTTTGGCTCCGGTTCAATGGCTTTGAGGCGGGAAAAGAATTCTATGATATCGGTTTTTTTCATTTTTATTCAGGCGGCAGAAATTTTTTCAAATCGGCAGGCTTCAATATTCTTTTGTACATCGGCAGGGTCAAAAATAATTCCGTTCATGCAGATATAAATACCATGTGCTTTTTGTTGTGCAGTGGCGATGGCATATCCCAGATTAAATCCTGCATCTGTTTTATAAAAACCATCAATGGGAATCATTGCTCCGGTTAAAATAATTGTTTTGTTAATATCAGGCAGATTCTTTTTTAAATAAGCTGCCGTTTCAACCATGGTATCTGTCCCATGGGTAATGATGATTTGTGATAAGCCGCTGGCAGTGATAGCCGATAAAATTTTGTAGCGGTGATGATCGGTAAGATCCCGGCTATCCAACATCATAATTTGTTCGAAACTGAAGTAATCGGTTGAGCCAATCAATTCTGTTAGGTAAGCGGGTAGAATACTTTCCTGGCGCAGTTCATTCGTCTGCAAGGAAGGGGAATATGCCTTATCTATTGTCCCCCCTGTGGCAATGATATGGATTTTCTCTTTTTTATCAGTCATTTGTGCCTTCTTGATCTTTTTATCAGACTCTCTTTATACTGAATTGTCATGACAAAAAACAGCCCCTCCTTGTGCAGAGAGAAAATTACATATGGCCTTCACCAAACACAGCTTGGTGAAATTGTCGTTGCCCACAGCGAGAAGGGATTATGTTGGATGGGTTTTATGGTCAAAGGCTATAAAGGCGATGGATTTAAAAGAATGCAGGCCTTCTTTCCGACGGCTGAATTTATCCGGGATGATCAGGAGACCACACAACTGGCTAAAGATATTGTTGCAGCGTGGGATCAGGACACGCTTAAAGAAATCAAGTTAGATCTTAGAGGCACAGAATTTCAACAACAGGTATGGAAGGCATTACTGCAGATTCCTAAAGGGCAGGTTATCAGTTACGGCGATGTTGCCAATGATATTGGACGTCCCAAAGCTTCACGCGCCGTTGGGTCTGCTGTGGGTGAAAATCCTGTTTCTCTGATTATTCCGTGCCATCGTGTTGTACAATCTTCCGGCGGCTTGGGAAATTACGGTTGGGGTATTGATTTAAAGAAAAAAATTCTGGAGCATGAAGGCGCCGCTTAAGACCGCCTAATAATCGGAATAATAATCTGCCTCTTCATAACCGCTATCGGGACCGTCTTCCTCATAATATTCGCGGTCATCATAATCTTCTTCATACGCGTAGCCATCTGCGTCTTCCACCATTTCCATAGCGCCATTCAAGGCCCCTTGTTGATAAGCAACAGCAAGGGCGATAGCGGCAAAGGGGAGGATATATCGAAGAAATATATGAAGCATAAATTGCCCCTATTATTAAAGGTCCAGAACGTCTTTCATGGAATAAAGTTTGGCAGGTTTTTCATGAACCCAGCGGGCGGCACGCAGGGCACCGGCGGCAAATAGGCGGCGGTCTGTGGCTTTATGGCCCAGAACAAGACGTTCACCTTGTGAAAAGAAGGTCACATCATGTTCGCCCACAACGTCGCCACCGCGTTGCACGGCATAGCCGATATCGCCTTGGTGACGTTTGCCTGTGCGGTCTGTTACAAATTCTCCGCCGTTGCGGCCCTTACGTGCTGCCTTGCCCAAGGCAAGGGCTGTGCCGGAAGGGGAGTCTATTTTCTGGTTATGGTGCGTTTCAAAAACTTCAATGTCCCACTCAACGCCGAGACGGCTTGCTGCCTGCTCGACAAGGGCCAGAAGAATATTCACGCCAACACTCATATTCGCTGCATAGACAACAGGCGTGTGGTGGGCTGCTTTTTCCAGTTCCTTTTCTTGTTCTTCAGAAAGGCCGGTGGTGCCGATCACAAGCGCTGTATTCGTTTGTGCGGCCAATTTGGCATGCTCAACTGTTGCTTCGGGGCGCGTAAAATCGATAATCACATTTGCCTTTTCAAAAAGCTCTTTCGCATTATCGCCTTGGTCTATACCGCCTGAAAATTCAAGATCTTCCGCCGATCCAACTTCCTGTACAAGGATTTGACCAACCCGTCCTTTACAGCCTGTAATCCCAATTTTCATGTTTCTTGCCTTTTTAAATATCCGTATTTTTAATGGCGCATGTCAGCCGTGAGGTACAGGATATTTTACCGTCATCCTTAAATATCTCTGTATTCCAGACATGGATACTACGGCCGATTTGTACCGGTTTGCATACACCGGTAACAAATCCTTCCAGCGCCGGGCGCAAATGATTGGCATTAATTTCAATACCGACCGCGCGCTGCTGGATAGGGTCAATGCACATCCATGCGGCAACCGAACCAAGTGTTTCCGACAAGACGCAGCTTGCGCCGCCATGAAGGATGCCAAAGGCCTGTTTGGTTCTTTCATCGACGGGCATACGCGCTTTTAGAAAATCATCACCGATTTCAAGGAATTCTATGCCCAGATGTCCGGCCATATTGTCATTTCGCGACCCGTTGAGGGTGTCTAGATCATAATCTTGGAACCATATAGCCATATTGAATTTTTACCACGTTGAAATGAGAAAGCACAGAATTTATTCCGTCAGGTCAGACCACAGGTCCTTCATACGGTTTATAAAGCCACTGGATTCGGGGGAGTATTTTTTACCATCCTTCCCCGAAAGGTCTTCGTCCAGTTTCTTAAACATATCTTTTTGCTTGTTGTTCAGATTAACCGGAGTCTCAACAAATATCTCCAGATACATATCGCCTAAGGAAGAAGACTGTATCACGGGCATTCCTTTTTCACGCAACCGGAACTGCTGGCCGGTTTGAGTGCCGCCCGGAACCTTTACTTTTGTTTTTTTACCGCCGATAGTTGGTACCTCGACTTCTCCACCCAAAGTAGCAGTCGTCATCGGTATCGGTACACGGCAATAAAGATTGGCTCCTTCACGTTTAAAGAATTTATGCGGTTTGACATTTATAAGAACATACAGATCCCCGGCAGGGCCGCCGCGGACACCGGCTTCACCTTCACCGCCTAAACGGATACGGCGCCCGGAATCAATTCCTTTCGGGACATTGATTTTTAGGGTTTTATCACGCCGGATACGGCCGGCCCCAGAACATTTTTTACAGGGATTCTTGATGACCGTTCCTGTTCCGCCGCAGGTGGCACAGCTACGTTCAATAGTAAAAAATCCTTGTTGCGCTCTAATGCGGCCGGAGCCGTTACAGGTGTCACAGGTTTCAGGCTTCTTACCTTTTTCTGCGCCGGAACCATTACATTCGTCACACGTATCATTGACAGGAATGGTGATGGTTTTTTCGGTGCCCTTATAGGCATCTTCCATCGTGATATCCATAGCGTATTGCATATCGGCACCGCGCATGGCGCCATTGGGGTTGCGCCGTCCGCCGCCGCCCATGAAGTCACCGAACATGTCTTCAAAGATGTCGGAGAAGTTCCCTCCCTGAAAGCCTTCAAAGCCGCCGCCAAATGGATTTCCACCGCCGCCGCCGCCCATCGAGCCATCAAAGGCAGAAGAGCCGTAACGGTTATAAGCTGCCCGTTTATCATCATCCTTCAAAACATCATAGGCAGCATTCACTTCCTTGAATTTTGCTTCGGCTTCTTTGTTGTCTTTATTTTGGTCGGGATGATATTTCATCGCCAGCTTACGGTACGCTTTTTTAATTTCGTCCGCGCTTGCGTTTTTTTCGACGCCCAATGTTTTATAGAAGTCTTGAGACATAATCTTTTGCTTTGGTCAAAATCAGGAGTACGGGACAAGAGGGTCCCGTACTCTCATTATTATAAATTATGCCGATTTTTTATCGTCACCGTCGTCTTCATCGACTTCGGTGAAGTCCGCATCGACCACATCATCATCTTTTGTATCATCAGATTCTGCAGTTTCCGCTTCCGGTGCATCTGCGCCTTCGGCGGCGGCTTCTTCTTGCTGCTTGCGGTAAACCATTTCTCCAAGCTTCATGGAAGCCTGCATCAATGTTTCCGTTTTGGCAGAGATATCTTCAGAAGAGCTGTCATCATTTTCCAGCAACTCTTTCAACTCGCTCATGGCCGTATCGATTTCGGCTTTTTCCGCCTCAGGAACATCATCACCCAAATCTTTCAGCGTGCTTTCAGTCTGATGGATCAGACTTTCGGCCTGGTTACGGGCTTCTACGCTCTCACGCCGCTTCTTATCGGAATCGGCATTGGCTTCTGCTTCTTTGACCATTTGTTCGATATCATCATCGGTTAAACCACCGCTAGCCTGAATGCGGATTTGCTGCTCCTTGTTTGTCGCTTTGTCTTTAGCGGACACATTGACAATACCATTCGCATCAATATCAAAAGTCACTTCGATCTGTGGCATACCGCGTGGCGCAGAAGGGATGCCGACAAGGTCAAACTGACCAAGCGGTTTGTTGTCCGCGGCCATTTCACGCTCTCCTTGGAAAACGCGGATCGTGACGGCAGACTGGTTATCTTCCGCCGTTGAGAAAACCTGCGACTTCTTCGTTGGGATAGTCGTGTTGCGGTCAATCAAGCGGGTAAAGACTCCACCCAAGGTTTCAATACCAAGGGAGAGAGGCGTTACGTCCAGAAGAAGAACGTCCTTCACGTCTCCTTGTAGAACCCCACCTTGAATAGCCGCCCCATCAGCCACAACCTCATCCGGGTTCACGCCTTTGTGCGGGTCTTTACCGAAATAGTCTTTAACCGTTTCGATGATTTTCGGCATACGGGTCATCCCCCCGACCATGATCACATCATCAATGTCAGAAGCCTTCAAACCGGCATCTTTCAATGCTGATTTGACAGGATTCAATGTACGTTTTACCAGATCATCAACAAGGCTCTCCAGTTTGGCGCGCGATAGCTTGATGTTCAGGTGTTTTGGGCCTGACGAATCGGCAGTGACGAAAGGCAGGTTGACTTCAGTTTGTGAAGCACTTGAAAGCTCGATCTTCGCTTTCTCAGCCGCTTCTTTCAAACGCTGAAGCGCGAGCTTGTCGTCACGTAGATCAATGCCTTGTTCTTTTTTAAATTCGTCGGCTAAGTATTCAATGATGCGGGTATCAAAGTCCTCCCCACCAAGGAATGTATCCCCGTTGGTTGATTTTACTTCAAAGACACCATCGCCGATCTCCAGGACGGACACATCAAATGTCCCGCCCCCAAGGTCATACACGATGATGGTACCGGAAGATTTTTTATCCAAACCATAGGCAAGGGCGGCCGCTGTCGGCTCGTTGATAATACGAAGCACTTCCAGACCGGCAATTTTACCGGCATCTTTTGTTGCCTGACGTTGTGAATCATTGAAGTAAGCAGGAACTGTAATTACAGCCTGATCGACTGTTTCGCCAAGATAGCTCTCTGCCGTTTCTTTCATTTTTTGCAAAATCATGGCTGAAACCTGAGAAGGGGCCATTTTCTCCCCGTCAATTTCAACCCATGCATCACCATTATCGCCTTCCACAATGTTGAAAGGCGCTTTGTTTTTCATTTCCTGAACATCTTTGTCCTTGAAACGACGACCGATCAAACGTTTGATCGCAAATACGGTATTTTCGGGGTTGGTGACTGCTTGACGTTTGGCCGGTTGACCGACCAGACGTTCGTCATCCTTGGTGAAAGCCACCATGGAGGGCGTTGTCCGCGCACCTTCTGAATTTTCGATAACTTTGGGTTCTTTACCGTCCATGACGGCAACACAGGAATTGGTTGTTCCTAAATCAATACCAATAACTTTAGACATGCTTTTGTTCTCCTTATAATAAGCAAGATTTATAGCCTTAGCCTTGATAATTCAACCGCTAAGACCAGTTTTTTACAATATAAAAGCCCGTTTTTCACAGCACCTTTACTAACACCACTATATCAAAACCGTTCCGCAAAAATCAAGGATTTTGCGCAACAATATTACAAAAAAATTAAGGTTGCTTAAAAACAGGCAATTGTTTACATAACTTAAAATGTTCTATTTAGACCCTAAATTTAATACAAAACTTTTGCAGCGAGAGATGGATAAAACCTTTCGCGAAGCGGCTATGCATGTGCCTGATGACAGTACGTTTGAGGATGATTTACAGGCCCTTCGCGCTTTATATAAAGAATCAGGCTACGCGAAGGCCCGGATGAAATTTGAGAGTATCTCTTCGAAATGGGCTGGTCATATGAGTCCGCAGGAACAGGTAAAACTGTTGAAAACCATCGCGAAGATTGCTGCTGTGGATACAAAATTTGATCAGGCACAACAATTTTACCTAGATGCACTAGGGGTACAGTCTAAAAATGCCAGTTTAATGTTATCAAAAGCTGAATGTTACATGGCAGAAGGGGATATTGCAGAAGCACGGTCATGGTTCCGCCGGGCTTTTTTCATCCGGCAAGATGTGCATACGGCAGCAAAATATGGGGAGCTCTTATATTTGGCAGGTGAAAAGGACGAGCTTATCAAGACAATGATTAATCCTGTGCTTGGCCAGTCTATTTCTATCCCTGTCCCGACAAGAAGTGAGCTCACTATTATCACCTTACATCTTTTAACGTGCACCGATCCGAAAGCCCGTCAAAGCTACGAATTTATGATGCGAAATGCAGCTTTTAGAAATCCTCAAGGCGTTCTTAATAAGATCAGGGAACTTGCAAAATTATGGTCGCAAGTGGACAGAGGCGAAGCCATGCGGTGGATGTCATCGGATAGGCTGAGAAGGGGCGTTGGCAGGGAGCACGGCCTTTCAGAGGCAAGGAAGCAAGAGTCTCCTATGAAAGAAGAAGAGCTCGATTCTTTTACCAAAAAGATCCTGCGTGCTTATAAGGGGGCCAATGATTTATTTACAGACCCGAATGATAGACGGCCGGTCAGCAGGGATGCAGCAAGGGCCGCTGGTGGCTTTCGGCTAAGAAAATAAGCAAGTTAAGTAGCTTTCTTACTTGATGTATTACATGGTACTATTTTGATCTTAGAACTATAAATTTTAATCTATAACTATAAATCGAGTTAGTCGTTATGAAGCCTTTTCTTTATTTAATATTACTTCTTTTTCTTTATCTCTTTCCGAGCAATTCTTACGCAACATCATTTGTTCCTACGTTTTGCTCATCTATGGAAGGGGAGAAAACCTATATTGAAAGTATAATAAAAGCAGTAAAGGGATTAGAGACAGGATATACACCATCTACTTTGTATGATCGGGAAGATGCAGATGCGCTTCAAGTTTTGAATAAAAAGGATGATTATAATTCATTGCTTGAAGAAACGTTGGATAATATCCGCAAGCTGGCCCAGCTACGTGAAGAAACGATTTACCTTGTACATCCACCAGAGTCCGGAAATGAATATCAAAAATGCTGTGTGATGACTTGTTCTTATTTATCGAAAAATAGAAACGTGTATCAGTGAGCTTGCGCCTTAAGCCTGCTGGTCAATCTTGACGCCGGTATCAGTCGAATCATCCGCTTTGGCAATGCCTACCTTTGCAGCGCGAAGCAGGCGGTCATTCAAAACGTAACCCGGTTCAATCACTTGAATAATCGTTCCGGCAGGCTTGCCCGGCATGGGGGCCTCGAACATCACTTCATGGAAATTAGCATCGAAAGGTTCGTCCATCGGGCTGATTTTACGAATCCCATGGCGGTCAAAAACATTTAACAATTCTTTTTCCATGGCTTCCAGTCCTTCGGAAACGGCCTTGGGCGTGTCTTCAGGTAAGGCTTTCAAGGCGCGTCTGAAATTATCACCAAAATCCAGCAGGTCACGGGCGAAATTGGAAACAGCATATTTTCCGGCATCATCACGATCTTTTAAAGCACGTTTGCGGGTATTTTCGGAATCTGCCAGTGCCCGCATCATGCGGTCGCGCGAATCAAGTAATTCCTGCTGAAGGGCGGCGATTTGCTCTTCTGCGGATTGTGGGGCGGAATCATTCATATTCGTAACATTACTGTCGGCGGCACTGTCTTCTGCCGAACTACTATTTTCTGGTGTTTGTTTTTCTTCTTCTGTCATGATCTCTTTTTATGATTTATAACGTTGTCCCTGGCCGTGTTATAAAAACCTTAAGGGGAATTGGCAACCCCTGCTGCCCTTTTGGTCCGTCATAGGGGCGTAATACTTTTATTTCGCCAAGCTCTATATGATTTTGATCGCCGAGTTTTGCCATCAGGCGGCCATTGGGATCGGTAAAGTAAAAAACATTGCGGTTATCCGGACCGTCATATTCTCTGGTAGGGATAAGCGCATTTTGTGAAGCCAGTTGCCGCACGGCATTGGCAACGCTTTCATGATTCTCTGCCATGGGAACATGCAAAGCCACAACAGGCGTCCCGCTATAATCATAAAAAAGCTGGTTATTATTTGGTCCCATAAGTCCCTGAGCTTTAAAAACCAGCATACTTTGAGGCTGCAGGATAACTTTATTGTCCGTAATCGTTACCTTGTAAATGTCACGTGCCTGCCCGTTGGTAAAACGAATTTCTTTCAGGCCTTTTTGTTTTATATCGGCAACATTAAGGACGATGGTATTTTCAACAGTTTGTTGGCTTTGGTCACATTCATAGGTCGGGTGCTGGGTTTTGATCCGTTCACGGCGAAGCCCTTTGACCTCCACATCCATATAATAACCTTCAATAAATTTGGCTTCATATTCAATCTGGCTGGGTTGGTAACATCCCATCGGCAGGTAGACTGCGCGCATTCTGATGCCGAATTGGTCTGGTTCCATATAACTGGGATGAATGATGGCTATCTCGATGTGGTTGAGCGTGGTTTCTTTTATCTGGGGCAGGGATTGCTGATTTAAGTTTTCAATTTGTTTTCCGGGGTGCTGGTAATAAAACGAGTTCGGATCAACAAAAATCTGGCTTTCCTGTGCTTTGACAACACCAGCAGAAAGCAAGACAAACGATAAGGTAAAAAGGATAAATTTCATGACAGAATCATAGCCTTAAACGTCTTGAAGGGCAAATAATCACTTTACAAAAAAGACTGTATCCTGCGGCTGATAAGCTCCGCCATGTAATTCACGCTGGGGATAATTTTGGCATAATTAAGCCGGGTGGGGCCGATGACGCCGATTGCGCCGATAATATTGTTATTACCATTGCGGTAGGGGCTCAAAATCAACGAATGGCCGCTGCCTTCAAAAATTGAATTTTCGGAACCAATATAAATCTTTACACCATCCGCATTTGTGGCTTCTTCGAGTAACTTTGAAACGGTTTCAGTGGATTCAAGTTGTTCCATCAGGTCCTGCAGCCGTTCTAGATTTTCTAATGCCTGTGTGTCTCTTAAAAGCTGCGAACGCCCGTGGACAATCAATTTTCCATTATCCAGTTTTGAGGCCAGCCCCGCTTCGATAATAGTTGTCATCAGCTTGCCCATTTCCGACTGGCGCTCTTTGATTTCCTGCATAATAGCATCGCGCATCTGCCTGACCGTGCGGCCATACAGTTTTTCTGAAAGGAAATTCCCGGCTTGTCGCAGCATATCGATAGTGATGCCCGGTTCCATATCAATCACACGGTTTTCGACGGCGCCATCTTCGGAGACCAGAATAACCATGGTCTTTTCCGGTGACAGGGAGACAAATTCTATATGCCGGATGGTTTTGTCATCCTGTGTCGGGGCCACGACCAGGCCGGCCGACGCAGATAAGCCAGAAAGAATTGAACTTGCTTGTTCAAGCACGCCGTTAATAGACAAGTCTGAATTACTGCATTCTTCTTCCAGTGCGGCGCGGTCCGTATCGCTTAGGGCTCCTTTTTCTAGGATTCCATCGACAAAATACCGCAGTCCCTGATCTGTTGGCAGGCGTCCTGCAGAGACATGCGGCGCCTGCAGTAATCCCATTTCTTCCAAATCGGACATGACATTGCGGATTGTCGCCGGCGAAAAGCCGACAGATCGCGACAAAGTGCGCGAGCCAACAGGATTGCCATCGTTCATAAAGCTTTCGACAATATGACGAAAGACATCGTGGGCACGCTGGTCAAGTTCAATAAAATCAAGTTTTGACGACATGGTCAGAATTATAAGGACTTAAAGCGTAATTGACAATTCCGCTCTGCTGCCTACAGTACGGCCTTGAATTAGGGGCTTTATGCATAAGATATGAAAAAGCCCGACCGAAACTTATAAAAGAAGAAAGTTAAAATTATGACACGCCCTTCAGGCCGCGCTCCGAACGAACTGCGCAAAGTAGAACTGATTTCAGGATACTCTAAATATGCCGAAGGCTCCTGTATGGCGAAGTTTGGGGATACCCATGTGCTTTGTACCGCCAGTGTGGAAGAAAGGGTGCCGGGCTGGATGCGTGGTCTTGGGAAAGGCTGGGTGACAGCAGAATACGGGATGTTACCACGCTCCACAGGTTCCAGAATGGACAGGGAAGCCGCACGCGGCAAGCAATCCGGACGGACACAGGAAATTCAACGCCTGATAGGCCGGGCTTTACGGGCCGTGGTGGATATGAAAGCCTTGGGAGAACGCCAGATTAAAATCGACTGTGATGTAATTCAGGCGGATGGGGGTACACGCACGGCGTCCCTCACGGGGGCCTATGTCGCCTTACATATGGCCTGCCAGCATCTCGTGGATTTAAAATTAATGGCAGAATTACCATTAACAGATACGGTGTCGGCTATCTCATGCGGCATTTATAAAGGCACACCTGTCTTAGACTTAGACTATGCAGAAGATTCAGATGCGGAAACGGATGCGAACTTCGTTATTACCGGAAAAGGCGGCATAGTTGAAATACAAGGAACGGCAGAGCAGGAACCTTTTAGTGAGGCAGAGTTTCATGAACTTTTAAATTTAGCCAAAATAGGGTGCGCCGATTTAAAAACACACCAGTCAAAAATATTTCAAGGATAATTTAAGTGGCTATCAACACGCTTCTTATCGCCACGCACAATCAGGGTAAAGTCAAAGAGTTTGACGATATGCTGACTGGTCTGGGTGTCAGCCTGAAGTCCGCTGCAGACTATAATTTACCTGAGCCTGAAGAAACTGAGAATACATTTGTCGGCAATGCGTTGTTGAAGGCACGTGCGGCGGTTAAGGCCACGGGAGTGGCAGCGCTTGCCGATGATAGTGGTCTGGCGGTAGATGCGTTGGATGGCGCGCCGGGTATATATTCTGCGCGCTGGGGAGAAACCCCGCAGGGACGTGATTTCAATAAGGCAATGCAGCGCGTTCATGATGAACTTGGCACTGTGGATGGCACCCAAAGTGCTTCTTTTGTTGCGGTTCTAGCGCTGGTCTATCCGGACGGGCAGGAAGAAATTTTCGAAGGACGTGTTAAAGGTAAAATTGTCTGGCCGATGCGCGGCGATCTGGGCCATGGCTATGATCCTATTTTTCAGCCCGATGGTTATGATATTACTTTTGCCGAAATGCCGATTGCAGAAAAAAACACCATTAGCCACCGCGCCCGCGCTGTCGAAAAGTTTAAAGAATATTTGATTAAAAATGCCTGACGCGCTGTTTGGTATCTATATCCATTGGCCTTTTTGCAAAGCCAAATGTCCGTATTGTGATTTTAACTCCCACGTGAGCAACGCCATAGACCATGAGAAATGGGCGCAGGCCTATTGCCGGGAAATAGATCATATAGCCGCTATGACCAAAGGGCGTCAGGTGACCTCCATCTTTTTTGGCGGAGGAACACCTTCTTTAATGCATCCGCAAACCGTTGAAAAAGTGATTGATCACCTTGGTAAAGTCTGGGGCTTTGATCCCTCCATAGAAATCACGCTGGAGGCAAATCCCACATCGATCGAAGCAGAAAAGTTTAAAAATTTTAAGAATGCCGGAGTCAATCGTGTTTCCGTTGGTGTGCAATCACTCAGCGATGAGGCCTTAAAATTTTTGGGGCGGGAGCACTCCTCTCAAGAAGCAATGAAGGCTTTAGAAATTGCAAATGATGTGTTTGACCGTGTGAGCTTTGATTTGATTTATGCGCGCCCGGATCAGGAAGTACTGGCATGGCGGAAGGAGTTAACGGAAGCCCTTGGTTATGCCAGGGATCATTTATCCTTGTATCAATTGACAATTGAAAAAGGCACGCCTTTTTACACACAGCATACGCGCGGCGATTTCCGGGTTCCGGAGGCCGATCAGGCCGGGGAGTTTTATGAAACCACGCAGGAGATTTTAATGGCAGCAGGATTACCTGCCTATGAAGTTTCCAACCATGCAAAGAAAGGGGCGGAATCCAACCACAATCTGACATATTGGCGTTACGGTGATTATGCGGGCATAGGGCCGGGGGCGCATGGACGTTTAACGTTGGCGAGAGAAAAATTTGCGACACGCACGCACCGTGCGCCCGATATATGGCTTGAAAGGGTTGCAGAACAGGGACATGGCTACCATCCTTTTGAAACAGTAAATAGGGATGAACGGTTGATTGAAATGATGATGATGGGCCTGCGGTTAAAAGAAGGTGTGGCGTTCGATAATATTTATGCCGAAACAGGGCAAGACTGGCAGATGATGCTACGGCAAGATAAAGTGCAGCATCTTGTCGATGAAAATCTGTTGGAAATAACAGACACTCATATCAGGCCGACCTTAGACGGTCTGCAGCGTCTAAATGGTGTTTTGTCTTACTTGCTGTAGGAGCCTCGGGCTTATTCTTCAGCCGGTATAATGATGGCATCAGGTCCGGTTTTACCTTGCGCTTCACCTTCATTATTTGCCATCGGTGCAGCGGGCTCTCCGCGTAACACGGCTTTGGCATCGCGGCCATTGATTTTTATCTTTCCGTCTTCTCCCAGCGTAAGTTTAGAAACGTGGGCATTGTCTTTTTTCTCACTGATCTTTTCAACAAACTCCAGACGTTTAAGCGCCTGATCAATAACCAGTTGTTCCTTGGTATCATCTTCGGTTGATTCTGCTTGCAGGGCTGTTCTTAATTTTTCCAGACCTATGACTTTTAACAACATTTCTCCTGACGCCCCTAACAAGGAATTTTTATTCGCCTTCAGCATACCGTCCAGATGCACAAAGTAGGTATTATTTCCGTACTTGGTATCTTTAATGGCAAGGGTGGTGCCGGATTCACTTAACAGTTGCGGCAATGTCATCATGGCTTGCAGGGCGGCTACTTTTTGTGCATCCGGGTTACTGTCATTTTGGGGAAGGGTCTTTTCCCCAAGGGCAATAATTTTTGTCATAGGGAAATTCGTTAAATTAATGCGTGCGTCCGCCGTATGTGGCATTAGCGCCTTATCGCTTTGTTCTTGTTTTTTCTTATCGCCACGGTAATTCAGACCGAGTGTCAGATTGACGTTATCACTTTGTATGCCCTCAATCCCGTAATCAAAGGCAATTTTTTCAAGTTTGATTTCCTTGGCCGGTTTGTTTTCCGTTGCCGTGGTTTTCATGTTTAAATTTGTCAGGCTGCCTTTAACGCTAACCGCATCGCCGGATGCTTTCAGTATTTTATTTATAAGCCCGAACGAATGATGTGGTTTGTTGCCATAGACTTCTATATTTCCCAGCTCTTTTGTCGCTTCTTTATATTTTAACGGGTCAATGTCGGTTATGGAGGCCAACAGGACTGCTTCTCCCAAGGTCAGGACATTTTCTTCTTCGGGAGTATCTACACTAATACCGGACACGGTGATTTTGGAGGGCCCGGACCATAGCCCCTCTTTAGTTTCTTCAAGATTAATCAATATATTTATATCGCCGATATTAAAACGGTTATTCTTCGGGCGGGTGGTCGCAACAATGTCTTTATAACTGGCCTTTAATTGGGAAAAATTCTGCATTTTTCCCAGCCATAAACCAACCATACGCTGAGATCCGATATTGATTTCCGTGGTGGTTTCGCCTTGCGCGTTTTTTCTTAAAATAGGGGTAGGAATGGCAATCGACATTTTCCAGTTATCAGGATTATTCGTCGGTGTGGCGTTGACAGCAATAAAGCCTAAATGTGTTCGGTCTCCTTCCATATCCGTGACGGTAATTTCCGGTAATGTCACGGCATAATAATTCCCGGCCTGCTCAATCGTAATATCTCCTGTGGTTGTCATTTTTGCCTGGCTAGCCTTCATGGCCTCTTTATGGTCTTCAATCAAGGTGGTGAACAGTGTTTCAAGTCTTTTGGCACCTTCATCATTAATATCTGCAGCCTGGCTTATTGCCGGTATCATAAACAAGCATAGCAAAAGCGTTGGGAGTAAGAAGCGCAGCATGGGAATTCCTTTAAAGCTTAATTTTTTAAGATAATGGATGTTAGCAAGTTTTCTATGCGGGCTAAAGCCTGTTTCTCTGTCTTTTTCCTTTATTGCCACGCCAACATCAGGTAGATAAGAGCGTATGATTATTCATTCTGCGGATTCACAGCTAAAATTGGCCGAAAACGGGCAGATTAGCTGGCAAAAAGATATGACGAACCCTATGCCAGGAGAAGTCATAGCCGAAATTGTGAAAGGCCCGGCTTTGCTGGAGCCTGATTGCGTTTTGATCGAAAGTGCTGTTCTGGAAGGGCAGGACAAAGAAGCCGCGCAGGCCTTCGTGCGCGAATGGTTGGGGCGCCACATTCGTGAAGCATTGGAACCGTTATTTAAATTACAGGATAATGACATTGCCAGTGGAGCGGCAAAAGATATTTCCCAAAAGCTTTATGATTCTCTCGGCATTCTGCCCCGTGAAGATCTTGAAAGCCTTATTGTCCAGATGGAAGAAGAGCAGCGTGCCACTTTACGTACGAAAAAAATCCGCTTTGGTCCTTTAATTGTATTTCTGCCGGAATTAAATAAACCGGCAGCGGTTCGCCTGCGCGGTCTTTTGCTTTCCTTATGGGAAGATAAGGATCTTCCGGCCACCGTGCCCGCAGATGGTATTGTTTCTTTTTCCGTAGAAGGGAAGGAGGTCGACCCGATTTATTATCGTTCTGTTGGCTATCCTGTTTATGGCCCGCGCTCTATCCGGGTTGATATGCTGGACCGGGTTATTTGCGCGGTATACGATACCGCAAAAGATGGCAAGTTTCAGGCGCAGCATCAAATGGCTGAATGGCTTGGCAGTAATATTTCAGATTTATATGCCGTACTGGAAGCGATGGGACATAAAAAAATCCATGATCCGGCAGATGACGTAAAAGAAGAAGAGGAAGCACAATCAACAGCAGAAAGTGAGCCTTCTCCAGAAGAGGGGGAGAAGGAAAAACCTCAAAACGAAACTGGAAAAGAAGACAAAAAAGCGGAACAGGCCAAGCCGGAACTTGCAACTTTCCAGTTAAAACGCGGCAAAGCAATTGGTGCGCCTGCCGGGCCCCGCCCGAAGAAAAAATTTGAAGATCATAAAAAATTCTCTTCTGATAAAAAGAAATTTAAAGCCCAAAAACCTAAATCGAAAAAAGAGCCGCGTGAACGTGTTTACATTGCGGAAGCGGAATCAAAACCTGAAGATTCTCCATTCGCTATTTTAGAGCAGCTAAAGGTCAGTCAAAAAGACAAATAAAATGCGCGTATTTCTGGCCGTTCTTGTTCTGTGTTTTTTGATTCCCCATCCTGCCCGGGCCCAAAAGACAGGGGCGTTGATTTCCGGGGCTTATTTATTAGAACTTTGTAAACGGGATAAGGCCGGCGATGAACTGGTGACTGGCGGTCACACTGCTTGTCAGTCTTATATTGCCGGTCTCGTTGACTATCATAACCTGCTGCGTTCCTTGGGCACATCGCCCAGTGTTGATTTGTGTGTTCCGAATACGGTCAGTTTAAATGACCTGCAGGATATTGTCTGGAAATATCTGGAGCAAAACGCGTATCACGATGCCTTCATTGCCGCCCCGGCTGTTACTCTTGCTTTGTTCGAGGTGTTTCCTTGTAAGGGCGCGCGGCAGTGATTATGACGGTGATCTGTCAATGGACACAAGGTCATACCCGCCCCATTCAATCAGCTCTTTAATTTTTTCGTCTGATAGCGTGGCACCGTCTTTTGTATCAACAGTCACGGTTTGATCGTCAAGATTAACAACAATGTCATTGACGCTGTCCTCCTTGCCAAAAACTTTTTTTAAGGATTGCGCGCAAAAATCGCAGACCATGCCATTCACTTTAATTACAATATCCTTTGTCGGGTCCGCTGCCAAGGAGGCAGGGGTGATTGTGAAAAGGAATGCCATCGCTAATATAAAAAGTCTCATTATCGTCTCCTGTTAAAATCTCTGCACAAAATTAAACTCTATACCGTTGTCAAAATTATAGCCGGCCTCTACCAAGGTGGAGCCTTTGAAAAACCTTACAAGCGGCGTGAGGGAAAAGCTGTCATCTTCCCCGGCGTCATAATCGGCCTGAAGCATCAGCCATGTATGCAGATCACCATAATCGCCAACATACGGAGTGATGCCGACACGGGCTTTATGTTTAACGAATTTGTCGGACTCATCTGTCCAGAAAAAACGATTTTCGTAAGAGGTAAACAGCCGCCGTGTTTCCCAGTCTGCCGCCATGCCTGTAAACGCCGCGGGGGAGTATTCGCCGTTATCACGGGCGACACCCACGCCGGATTTTAAATAAAGATTGGCTTGTTCTTTTGGTTTATTCCAGCGCTTTAGCAAATTGTTGAGTTGGAGAGAGTCTATATGGGCGCCGCTATCACGCATATATTCATGCCGCCAACCGATAGAATATTTAGGTGTGGGGGAATAGTGAATATGGGCGGAATTGGAATCCTTGTCATTCATGAACATCGCCGTCCAGCCACCGGGATAAGAGACAGGGCGGGCAGAAGCTTCAGACGACCATATAAAAACAGCCAAGGTAATGAGTAAGTATCGCATTTTTAACTTTGGGCCCCTGTTGTAACAAGCCCAATTTATTCGTCAGTCCGAAAGCGAAAGTTACAGGCTCTTCTGTTACATAGATATTGTTTTTTCTTCGTATTCCATGTAGTAAGCCTTCACCCCTAATTCGGCAAGATCAGGCCCTCGGTCTTCCTGTGACCAGTGAAGACGGATACCGATAGTATATTTCATAAAGCACCAGATGGCCAGTGTTGTCGCTGTCATGAATCCACCAACAGCTAAAATACCAATAAGTTGCGTGACAAGGCTTGCCTCAGGATTGGTCAGGACCACGGCCAGTGTGCCCCAGATACCGGCAGCGAGGTGAACCGGCACCGCGCCGACAACATCATCGATTTTCATTTTATTCAGCGCGATAGTTGCGCCAATCATGACGCCAGCACCCACGGCACCGATGCCCATTGCCATAAGTTTGCTCGGCATAACAGGTTCGGCCGTGATGGCAACCAGTCCGGCCAGCGCCCCGTTCAGGACGAGCGGCACATCAATACGCTTTTTCATTAAAACAAAATACAACATGGCGGTCATCACGCCGGCTGCCGCGGCAATATTTGTGTTCCCCAAAATTTTCGCAACGGCAATCGCATCATCGACGGAGGATATGGCGAGTTGCGAGCCCCCGTTAAATCCGAACCAGCCGAACCATAAAATGAATGTCCCTAAAGTGACCAACGGAAGGGAGTTGCCGCGGAAGGATTTGCCGTCACTGCCGTAACGTCCCCGCCGCGCGCCTAATAAGATTACGCCAGTCAGAGCTGCCCAGCCTCCGACAGAATGCACAATGGTAGAACCGGCAAAATCCTTAAAGCCCATCTCGGCCAGCCAGCCGCCGCCCCATGTCCAGGCCCCGATGATAGGATATAAAAAGGAGGTCAGGATGATGCAAAAGAAAAAGAACGGCCAGATTTTGATGCGTTCGGCCAGTGCGCCGGAAACGATAGAGGCCGCCGTGGCCACAAATACCATCTGAAAGAACCAGCCTGCGGCGGAGGCGTACCCTGCGGAGAAATCACCGCTTTTCGCTGCGCTATCATCGGGAGTCCACGAGGAAAAGGTGCCGATGAAGGAGCCGACATCTTTATACATCAGGTTATATCCAAGAAGGTAAAACATGATCCCTGCAAGGGCATAAAGGCCAATATTTTTTACCAGAATAACGGCAACAGACTTTATCCTCACGCTTCCTGCTTCCAGCATGGCAAAGCCCAGCGCCATGAACATCACCAGACAGCCACAAAATAATAAGAAAAACGTATTAATGATAAAATCGGATTCGGTCATAACATCCTCGATATAAGTAGACAACATACAGATGCAAATTATGCATAACAGTTATGCGTTATAAAGAATAATTGCACAGCGTCAATAAGCTTTTTTACTTTTATCCTTATATAATTTTGCTTGAACCGGGAGGATG
The DNA here is from genome assembly GCA_965216405.1 of uncultured Micavibrio sp. Lineage (GTDB taxonomy): Bacteria > Pseudomonadota > Alphaproteobacteria > Micavibrionales > Micavibrionaceae. The sequence goes on from OZ244161.1 coordinate 1,938,028, forward strand.
CGCTTTAGTGGTCGCGGCTTAAAATAAAACGGACCAGGTCTTCCAGTGTTGTTTTTAATGGTGTTGCGGGGAGAAGGGCCAGATTGGAAATAGCATGATCGCCATAGCTTGCTGCCATTTCTTTGGATTTTTCCAGCGTGTTGTATTTAGCGATCAAATCCTGTGCTTTTTCTAGGTCGCCTTCTTTTTGGTCTTTTTCTCCCAAGGTGCGTTGCCAAAAGGATTTCTCTTCCGGGGTTGCCTCTTCGAGTGCCATGATCACAGGGGCAGTCATTTTTCCTTCGCGGAAATCATCGCCAATGGTTTTCCCCAGCTTGGATCGTTCCGCCTTGTAATCAAGGACATCATCAATAATTTGAAAGGCCATGCCCAAATTCATGCCGAATGCGCGGATATGGTTCACCGTATTTGCATCTTCCCCGCGAATAAGGGGGCCGACCTCACACGCCGCTGCAAAAAGAGAGGCTGTCTTACCTTCAATAACCGCAAGATAATCGTTCATGGTCGTTTCCAGATTATTTTGCGCGCTGAGTTGTAACACTTCCCCTTCTGCAATAATCGCAGAGGCATTAGAGAGCACCCGCAAAATGTCGATTGACCCATCAGCCACCATCAACTGAAACGCGCGGGAGAATAAAAAGTCGCCAACCAGAACGCTGGCTTCATTGCCAAAAACGATATTGGCAGAGTCCTTACCGCGGCGTTGGTCGCTGTCATCAACCACATCGTCATGCAACAAGGTGGCCGTATGGATAAATTCCACGGCGGCGGCCAAACGGTGGGCGCGGCTCATATCTCCATCAAAAAGGGCGGTCGTGGTGAGGGTTAATAGCGGTCGGACGCGTTTTCCGCCGGCAGCAATTAAATAGCTGGCCAGTTGTGGAATGAGCGGTACCTCTGATTGCATGTTATCCAGAATCATCTGGTTCACTGCCTTCATATCGGTTGCCATCCTGTCCTGAAGAATATCTAAAGGGCTTTGACTATTATCATGTTTCTGCTGTAATGCTGTCATAGTAAGGGTTTAGCGAAGCAATGGACACAACTCAAGATATTTATGTGCTGAACAAGCGCCTGAAACTTCATCACACGGAAAAGGGTTTTAAAACATCGATGGATTCTGTCCTGTTGGCGGCTGCCTGTCCGGCGAAGGCAGGCGATCATATTCTGGATATGGGCTGTGGGGTCGGTGGCGCGGGTTTTTGTGTGTTGGCACGGGTAGATAATGTTCATTTAAGTGGTGTTGAAATACAGCAGGACCATGTCGATCTTGCCACCCGCAATGCCGTGACAAATAACTATGCGGAGCAGACGGAATTTATCTGCGCAGATATCCGTGACTTCCGCCAGGAAAAAGCCTTCCATCATGTTATCTGTAATCCTCCCTATCTAGAGGCCGGAGCCCATTTACGTTCGCCCCATCATGAAAAGGCCACGGCGATGGGACACGAGGATGAAAAATTATCGGTTAGGCAATGGATTGATGTGGCGCATTTTTGCCTGAAATCAAACGGATCACTAACAATGATCCACCGCGCCGATAAGTTAGACCGCATGATTTTGGCGCTGGGCAAGCGTTTTGGGGCGGTTGAAATCTTTCCCTTATGGCCCAAGGCGGGGGAGCAGGCAAAGCGGGTTATTTTGCGGGCGATAAAAGACAGAAAATCTCCGGCCACGCTGCATGCCGGATTGGCGCTGCATACAGGTGGGGGTGATTATACGCCTGAAGCACAGAAGGTTTTACGGGACGCCGAAAAGCTGTTTTAATAACAGGCAATGAAACAAGGAGGATTCCATGAAGTTTTTTATTCTATCATTATTTTTAGTAACATTTTCCGCCGCCGCGCAAGCCGCTGAAACATACAACCCTGAAGGCTTGTGGCTAACAAAAAATGAGCGCTCTGCCATTCGTATCGAAAAATGTGAGTCCGGTTTGTGTGGTTATATTGAATGGATCGTCGATGGGGGGATGCAATTTGATGAAAAAAATCCGGAAGAATCCTTGCGGGGACAGCCTATGTGCGGTTTGCAGATTATGCAGGGGTTAAAACAAAACCCGAACGATCCGAATGAATGGGAAAACGGCAAGATTTATAAAGCCGATGACGGGGAAGTCTATAGCGCCGAACTTGAAATGGAATCTCAGGATAAGCTGGAAGTCACTGGGTACATTGGCTTTTCCTTTATTGGCAAAACTCAGAAATGGATGCGTGTTAATCCGAAACACTTCCCGCGTTGTAAACCGGCTGTAAAATAAAATGGCTGATATCCGGCAGGCGACGGCAGAAGATATTCCGGCGCTTTATGAAATCTACAATACGATTGGAAAGAAGGACGCGGGATATTTTGAAAACTGCTTCGATAAGGATTGTATGATCCTTATCGCGGCGCAGGATCAAAAAGATGTCGGTTTTGGCATTTTAAATTTTGATCCGAAATACAGCCTGTATCAAAAACTGAATATTCCGGAAATCCAAGATTTAAATGTTATTCCCGAAAGGCGCCAACAGGGTATTGCCACCCGGCTTGTGGAGGCTTTTGAGACTATAGCCCTTGACCAAGGAGCGGAGAAAATAGGGATTTCCGTTGGATTAACAAAGGATTACGGGCCAGCGCAAAGATTGTATTTTAAGTTGGGATATATGCCTGACGGGAATGGAATTTCCTATGATCGTGAAGGAATAACCTATGGTCAGACCTATGTGGCCGATGATGATCTATGCTTGATGATGATTAAAGAGCTCTAAGCAAAAGCTTGTATTTTTTACATAATAAATGTATATAAACGGCATGTTCAGGAAAGACGGTGCCTATAAAATTTACATTGCAGAACGGCCCGCCAAAGATATTGGCGATGGTTACGGCAGCGGTGCGCACACTTTTTTAATGTTAGTGGAAGAAGGCGACGGCGGACAGGTTACTATTCATCAACAATTGCATTTTATGAATGATACCGTCCATCACAGGCTTTTTCCCAGTGCCCGTCAGGGAATTTCCGACCCGGAAGTTTATCCTCACCGTTTTAAAGGAATATATGTGACCCCTGTGCTGGCGGGAGGGCCACAGGTCGTCGGCGTGTGGAACAATATTCTAAATTCCGCCTTTGTTTTAGGAAATACTGAAACTTTAACGCTAGCGGATAATTTTCGGTCGGCGAAAGATGCTTTAAACTGCCGCGCCATTGTGATGGCTTTATTAAAATCGGTCGGTATTGAAACGGGTAAGGATCATTACGCCCGTGAAGCCGGTACCGAATGCAAGCAGGTGCAATGTGCCTTAAGTTTTAAGCAGGCTGCTGTAGAGCCAAAAATCCCGGATTTAATTCAATCCAATAATGTGTTCATGGAGGCATTATATGTAGATCTCACCACAGTAGAAGGGGATATACCGGAGCGTTTCGTCGGTCCTATTCCTAATCCTTTTCAAGCGATGCGCAAGCTTTAGCGGCCATTTAACGCCGCGCCAATCCTAAGGTATAGAGCCCGTCGGTGCTTCCGCCGGTAAGGGAGGTTTCAAGACTTAATAAAGGAAAAATCTTGTCCCGGACTGTTTGTACATTGGCTTCTTCAATAGCCCAGTCGTGACAGCCGCTGGCTGTTAAAACTTTTTCCAGTAAGGTTTGCATGGTACTTTTGGCATGCCATTTTACGGCTGTGCTGGCATCCATGAAGGCTTTTCCAACAAAATGCCCGCCATTTTCATCTTTTAAAAACGTCTGATATCTCTCAAGCGCCTTTTCTCGCGTTACATGGGCCCTGATCAGAACATCTACCTTCCATTCTTGGGTTTGGGTATCACGGTAAAGATCGCTTGTGCCTTCGATAAGGGCGGCGGGCTTGTCTTCATCTAAGGCAAGGTTGGTGGCGTTTTGGCAGATAAATAATCTTATTAACTCTGCTTCTTCTTCAGAAAAATTGTTGGGTAAGGCAATGGTTTGGGCGAGATAATGGGCTTCACACTTTTTTGAGATATGTTTGTCCCCTGATTTCATTACTTCCAGAACATGGGTGCTTTCAATGGTTGGGTCGGGTTTTCGGCCGCCGGTACGGGCATTAAAGGCAACGCCTGCCACTAAATCATAGGGATTTACAGAATGATCCACGGGCGGATCACCGGCATGTCTTGCGGCAATACGAGCTAACCTTGCGGCAGCTTGCGATGAAATAGGCCGTGTCATGGCTTTTTCTTAAATTGTTACGCTTGGTTGCTGTGTAGACAAAATATCAGGTTATGTCAATTATTTTCTGCGGGATTGTCAGAGTCTTTTTACTGGATTTTTGGCCAAAAATGGCTAAATTCTTGGGTATTCCAAATTCACATTGTTAAATTAAAGGGTAATTAAATGACCAAATGGGTGTATAGCTTCGGAAAAACAACCGACGGCAAAGCGGAAATGCGTAATTTACTAGGCGGAAAGGGTGCAAACCTGGCAGAAATGTCCTCTTTAGGCCTACCTGTACCGCCGGGATTTACGATCACGACAGAAGTCTGTACAGCCTTTTACGACAATGACAAAAAATATCCTGAAGAATTAAAGCCTCAGGTTCTGGAGGCGCTGGCCACCATTGAAAACCAGATGGGCATGAAATTCGGCGATTCTAAGAATCCTTTACTGGTTTCAGTGCGCTCAGGGGCGCGCGTATCGATGCCCGGCATGATGGACACGGTTTTGAATCTCGGCTTGAACGATAATACCGTTGAAGGATTGGTGAAAAAATCCGGTGATGAGCGGTTTGCCTGGGATTCTTACCGCCGCTTTATCCAGATGTACGGGGATGTGGTCATGGGGCTGGAACACCATGATTTCGAAGAGATCATGGAGCAGCATAAACGCGATGTTGATGTCACCGAGGATACGGATATCGATGCCGATGGCTGGAAAAAAATTGTGGCTGAATATAAGGCCATGGTTGAGCGCGAACTTAGCAAACCTTTCCCGGAAGATCCGCACGAACAGCTATGGGGCGCCATTGATGCGGTCTTCAGCTCATGGATGGTACCACGCGCGATTACATATCGTAAGATTAATGACATCCCCGAAAATTGGGGGACAGCTGTTAACGTTCAATCCATGGTCTTCGGAAACATGGGAGATGATTGTGCGACGGGTGTTGCTTTTACGCGTGATCCCTCCACGGGGGAGAATTTTTTCTACGGCGAATATCTTGTAAATGCCCAAGGAGAAGATGTTGTGGCTGGAATCCGCACGCCGCAATCTTTGACTATTCAGGGCAAGGAAAAAGAAGGCTCCGAGCTCCCGGCGATGGAAGAAGTGATGCCTGAAGTTTTCAATCAACTCAATGATGTACGCCTGAAACTTGAGGGGCATTATAAAGATATGCAGGACATTGAATTCACAGTCCAGCAGGGCACGCTTTATATGTTGCAGACACGGAGCGGTAAACGCACGGCGGCAGCGGCGCTAAAGATTGCAGCGGACATGGTGAATGAAGGAGTGATCACTCAGGAAGAAGCATTGTTGCGCTTGGAACCGCAAGCCCTGGATCAGCTTTTGCACCCGACTCTGGATCCGAATGCCAGCAAAACAATTTTGACCAAAGGGTTGCCCGCCTCTCCGGGGGCAGCATCCGGTAAAGTTGTTTTTACGGCGGATGAGGCAGAGAAAAAAGCCCATGCGGGCGAGCAGGTCATGCTTTGCCGCGTGGAAACGTCACCCGAAGATATTCACGGGATGCATGCTGCTGCGGGTATTTTGACAACGCGTGGTGGAATGACCTCTCATGCGGCGGTTGTGGCCCGTGGGATGGGGCGGGCTTGTGTCGCAGGGGCCGGTGCCATTTCGATCAATTATAAAAACCAGACCATGAGCGTCGGGGACCATACGATTAAAGCAGGCGATATTATCACAATTGACGGTTCAACCGGCGAAATCATGCTTGGGGCAGTTGAGACAATTCAGCCTGTCTTATCCGGTGATTTTGAAACTGTCATGACCTGGGCGGATGAGACACGGCGTATGAAGGTACGCACCAATGCGGAAACGCCCTTAGATGCCCAAACGGCTGTAGATTTCGGCGCAGAAGGAATTGGTTTGTGCCGGACAGAACATATGTTCTTTGACCCTGACCGTATCCAACATGTGCGGGAGATGATTTTTGCGACGGATCAAGCAGGGCGCGAAAAATCATTAGCCAAGTTGCTGCCTGCGCAGCGTGATGATTTTACCGAATTGTTTAAGATCATGGCAGGCAAGCCGGTCACGATCCGTTTGCTTGATCCGCCGTTGCATGAATTTCTGCCGCAGACGATGGAAGATATTGAGCATTTCACCAAAACGGCCGGTCTGGATGCTGATTTTGTTACCAGACGTCAGGCGGAACTGCATGAATCAAATCCGATGTTAGGACACCGGGGTTGCCGTTTGGCGATTACCTATCCTGAAATCTGCGCGATGCAGGCACGGGCAATTTTTGAAGCGGCTGTGGAAACAGACGCCATTCCGGAAGTGATGGTGCCGCTGATTATTGGCAAGGAAGAATTAAAAATCCTGAAAAACATCGTGATTGAACAAGCTGAAGCCGTCTTTGCCGAGAAAGGCAAAAAGGTTGAATATCTTGTCGGGACCATGATCGAAATTCCCCGTGCTGCCCTGATGGCCGATGATATCGCGACCGAGGCAGAATTTTTTAGCTTCGGCACAAACGATCTGACCCAGACAACGATGGGGATGAGCCGTGACGATGCATCAAAATTCCTGCCTGATTACATTGATCAGGGGATTTTGGAAAAAGACCCGTTCCAGACATTGGATAAAGACGGTGTCGGACAATTGGTGGATATGGCGGCGCAACGCGGCCGCAGTACGCGCGCGGATATCAAGCTCGGTGTTTGTGGGGAGCATGGCGGCGATCCGTCTTCCATTGCTTTTTTTGAACAGGTGGGACTGGATTATATTTCCTGTTCACCATACCGCGTGCCGATTGCCAGATTGGCGGCAGCGCAGGAAGCTCTTAAACAAGGAAAAAAGTCTAAAGCCGCCCTCAAACAAGCGGCATAATCTCATATGAATAAACAAAAGCTCCTTCTGGGGACGGAGTTTTTGCTCCTCTGCCTCTTGTTTCCGGGCGCTATTATCGGCTTTAAGCTCGGCATGTATATGTTTGCCTTTTTATGGGCGGCAACACTCTATTGTGCGGTGGTGGACCGTTTTGCCTTTTTTAAAGGCTTTAAGGATATGTGGAAATGGGAAGCGGTGAACTGGAATAATATGAGGCCGCTTTTATGGCGGTTTTTTATATCCCTGATAGGCATGTTCATATTTATCCTCTGGTATGATCCGGATCGCCTGTTTTTCCTGTTACGGGAACGTCCCCAAATCATTCCGTATTTACTTGTCCTCTATCCGCTTATTTCTGCATTGCCGCAGGAATATATTTTCTGCCGTTTTTTCTTTGCCCGTTATAAACCCTTCTTTGGAGAAGGCATGAAGATGATTATCGCGAGCGCGCTCATTTTCGCTTTTGCTCACTTGCTTTTTATCAATCCTGTTGCACCGACTTTAAGCATTCTGGGCGGACTTATCTTTGCCCATACCTACTGGAAAACAAAATCCCTTGCTCTTGTCACGATAGAACATGGTTTGTATGGCAATGCGATTTTCCTGATTGGGCTGGGATATTATTTTTATAGTGGCGGGATTAACTGACCAGCATTTTAATGGATGTTCTGTCGCCAATCGGCCGGTGTAAGGTAACCATGCCGGCGGCCTCACCTGATTGTACACCCAGCGGATCATCTTCAATCACCAGGCAATGTTCGGGCTGGATTTTTCTTTTATAACGCTTTTCCATACGCTGGAGCGCTGCCAAATAGGGGGCGGGATCAGGTTTGCGCCCTTCGTAATCTTCCTTGCATAAAATAAAATCAAAGCGCCGTGTCAGGTCTTTTGCATCCAGAGCGGCCATAACGGAATTACGCCGTCCATTAGAAACCACGGCTTGCGGAACTTTGTTTTTTGAAAAATAGTCAATTGCTTCCATGACGCCATGACGCAGCTCAATCTCATCAATATGGTCGAGATACCACTTATCAATCAGACTTAAATAATCTTTTTCAGGGGCATTAAAGCCGAGTTCTTCACTAATCCATTGCCAGTTTTGCGATCCGTTATTCTCGTATATTTTTTTGCGGTATTTTTCATCAAGGGTAATGCCATATGTTTTTAATGTCTCGACATGTTTGCGCCAGTGATGTTCTGCTGTTTTAACCAGCGTGTTATCGCTATCCCAAAAGACGAAATGAATTTGCAGTTGTGCCATTCTTTAATTCCTCTAATGCGTCGTCTTTTATAATTGCAAGGCCGATATTATTTGATGATGAGCGCATGTTACCTATGACTTTATCACCGATTTGTAAATCCGTAAAAGGGGCAACAGGATGGCCGTCAAACTTGATAACCTGAAGATGTTTTTTGCCCAGATTCCGGTAATGCATCCGCGCCGTTAACTCCTGCCCCATATAGCAGCCTTTATCCCAGTCAATACCGTGCAGCTTATCAATATTCGCTTCCAAAAGCGTAGAACGCTCGACCGCCAGATCACGTGAACCGTCAGCTATGCCTAAAATTATGCGTTGCTGGTCCCATTCTTCGAAATGTTCTTCGGGCAGGTCCGGTTTTTCAAAACTGCGGAATCCCATTTTAAAATGCCGGGGGTCGGGCAGGCCGATTTCATCTTGGAAGATCGCGTAGACCGGATGGTCTTCTTCGACTGAGAGTTTAACGTCTGCCCGCAGGCGGTATTTGTTTAAGCGATCATAGAGATCTTTTGCACGGGGGCCACCTTCACAGTCCAGTAGAATAAAGCCGTCCCCGTGATGCATGAAGAAATCATGCAGGAATTTCCCCTGCGGCGTGAGCAGGCAGGCATACATGATCTTTTTCTCTTCCAGACGGAAAACGTCATTGGAAACAAGACCCTGCAAAAATTCCACGCGGTCTGCGCCTTCGATATGGACCAGTCCGCGGTTTCTTAATGGGACAAAAAATGCTTTTGACATCGTTTCTTAATATCCGTCTAATGCGTGTTATGAAAGTGCTTTTTATCACATCCACACGTCTTGGCGATGCTATTTTATCAACCGGCTTGTTAGAGTATCTTCACAAAGAACACCCGAATGCCAAGGTAACCGTTGTTTGTGGCCCATTGCCACAGAGCATATTTGAAGGCTTTCCCAATGTGGAAACCATTATCCCGCTGAAGAAAGAAAAGCGGCATGGCCACTGGATTAAATTATGGAAGCGCGTGGCCGGAACAAAATGGGATCATGTGATCGATTTACGCAATAGTGCCGTTTCCCGCCTGATACGGGCAAAACAGCGTAATATATTCGGCCCTCATATCAACCAATCCAAACATAAGGTAGAGCAGGCGGCCAAAGTCATGGGGCTTAATCATATCCCTGAGCCGACATTATATTTTACGCCAGAACAACAGGAATTTGCCAACGCGCTTATGCCTGCGGATAAAGCCGTCATAGGGATAGGACCCTCCGCAAACTGGATTGGCAAGACATGGCCGGCAGAAAACTTCATAGAAGTTATTCAATGGATGACATCAACAAAGGGGCCTTTTCCAGAGGCGCATGTGGCGGTCTTTGCTGCGCCGGGGGAAGAAACGCAGGCAAAACCGGTCCTGGAATCCGTGCCCAAAGACAGACAGGTTGATGGAATTGCCAAAGGCAATCCGGCAGAAGTTGCAGCCTGTCTTGCGCGCTGTAATTTTTATGTAGGAAATGATTCCGGCCTGATGCACGCTGCTGCGGCTGCCGGAGTCCCCACCGTTGGCGTGTTCGGCCCCAGCTATCCGCATCTTTATGCCCCGTTCGGCGCGCATACGGCCTATGCGCATACGCCGGAAACCTTTGATGAACTTATTGATTTTAAAGGATATTCTCCTGAAACGCTTGACAGGAGCCTGATGCTTACGCTAAAAACACAAACTGTTATTGACATAATAAATGGGTTCGTGAAAGAGCGTTTAGATAAAAATGGGGTATGTCTCACAAATACAACGCAGAACGCGTAAAGTAAAAGAGAAAGATTTTGAAGATCTTTCAACTCTAACCTTTAATGGCGATAAGGAAAATCTCGGCAGCCGCAAAAATGATATCGGGCTTTGGAATAAATTTATCCCGATTATGCCGGAAGATTTTATCAATATTCTGCAAGACTGGTTTTATGTTGATCTGCATGTGGACGTAGAATTGACCAAACAGGGCAAATTAACGGTAACCTTTACCCGCCCGCAGGAGTTGTTTATAGAAGCCTTTTACACGGCTGATCTTAGTAAAAAAGTTTTCTCAGAAAAAAGTATTATACGCTTATTTCCTCAGCATGAGGGGAAAGGGCTTGCCAATGCGCGTTTTGCATCACAGGTGGAGTTATACGCGGCCTTAGGCGCGCGGGATGTGAAGCTGGAAGCAACCTTAATGGGTGGTGCCCGTAAATGGGCAAGAACCGGCGCTTATATAGATTTTGAAGCAACGGACCCCCACAAGCTTGATCGTATCAGAAGGAACTTAAAGGCAAAGTTGGAAGCTTTTAAAAAAACCGGTGCGATCGACGAAGAAAAATATCATGAAATGATGCCTTTTACGGATTTAAAGAATCCTGATGATCTGGTGCAGATGGTAAAACGTGACTTTGTTATTTCCTCGCCGCTAATAACGCGGGAGGGGGTTCATATCAGCCGCGAATTTGTGAAAGCCCTTTCAGACTATAGAGAGAAAAATCCTGTTGCCGCAGATAAAGAGACACCTTCGGCGTATGCGGAGCAGCAGGCAGGCTATCTTTTAAGCATATGGAACAGGGCGGCACCAAAACAAAGACCCGTAAAATTTACTCAATTTGGGTTGGTGTTTGAACATTATAATGCCGTTGTCCACCTTGATGATGAGGCTCAAATGCAGGCAGTCGGCTGGAATGTCGGCGGCTGGAAGTCTGGCGCGGTGGAGCCGCCTAAGCAAGCGCTGTAGCTTGGCAATTACATTTACTCATTTAGATCCTCATAGGGAGGGGGATCCTGTGAGTATATATGAAGCGTTGTAACGTTTTCACGGTCACCGTAACTCTTTTTCTTTTTGCGGACATAGCGGTCAAGGTAATCTTCGCGTGCTCTATCGGCTTCTTCAAAAGGTAGATATTCAACGCGTTCCCATCCTTTATAATCCATGCAAGTTTCGAAATCATGATAGTCGGAATGTTCCGCATAAAGATAGCCGTCACGGGCAGGACTGTCCCACTGGTCCAGTTCCTGCTGCGAAGCGGTGCGCTGGTCTAATTGATTTCCTGAATTATAATTGGCCGGAATAGCCTGACGGATTTCGCCCAGTTTTTCGAGTTCTTTTATTTCATTCACGCAACCGGCAATGTTCTGATGAAGCATTTGTTGGGCTTTCGGCCCCTGAAGGTAAAGGGAAGAACTGGCATTTTTACGTTGCCAGTATTTCGCATCGTCTATATTCACCGGACTACAGGCAGAAGCCGCAACGAGAGAGGCCAAGGATAAAGGAAGCACAAATTTCTTAAACATGATCGGTAAGCTTTATTGATGAGAATCAGTTATATCGCTTAAAAGCATAACAGGTTGCTGATATCGGCTCAACTATTCAGGCGTTGCTTGGGAATCCATCCACCATGTTTCAATCACCATCCCGTAAAGCGGGGTATATTCAGGCCTTTTTAAGGTATTCCAGTAAGCCACAAAATCTTTCGGATTATAGTAAAGCGGGATCATATAGGCCCCCTCCCATAGTTTTTGGTCCAGTTTTTGGGTGTTTTGGGCTAATTCCTCACGGGTTTTCGCTGTCGGGATGGCTTTTGCCAGCGCATCAATCTCAGGATCACAAACGCCAGCGTAATTCCAGCGCGAAGGTTGGTCGGCTGCTTCGCAGCTCCAATATAAATACTGTTCCGTGCCGGGAGAAAGGGTGGAATGCCAGAAATACAACGTCATATCAAAATCATACTCCTGCATCCGGCCGATATAGGCAGCACTGTCAAGCACCCGTACATTGGCATCGATTCCCATTTTTTTCAGCGAGCGTGTGAGGGAAAGTGCTATTTTCTCATCGGCCGGATCGCTGAGCAGGATATCAAAGCTCATGACCTCTCCGGTTTTTTCATTCACGCGTTTACCGTTTTGAATAACCCATCCGGCCTCGTTTAAAAGGGTGTTTCCTTCACGCAAGGCCTGCCGGATATTTTTGTTATCGCTTTGTGGAATGGCACGTGCCAGATCGGTATTAGGGTAATAACTTTTTATTTGCTCATACTGACCGTAAAAAAGGTTTTTATTGACCCAGTCAAAATCAAAAAACTTGGTAAGGGCTTGACGTACCCGAATATCATCAAAGGGTGGGCGGCGTGTGTTAAAAATAAACCCGCGCACTTTATCAGGGCGTCCGTGTTTTAGTTCTGCTTTTATAACTTTTCCGTTTTGCAAGGCAGGAAAGTTATAATTACTGTTCCATGTGCCTGCATCCCATTCTCGGCGCAGGTTTAAATTTCCTTTTTTAAAACTTTCAAAAGCCACGGTATCATCACGGTAATAATCATAAACTATGTGCTCGAAATTATGATGGCCCTTATTCACCAGTAAGTCTTTTGCCCAATAGTCTTTGACCCGTTCCAGCACGATTCTTTTGCCCGGATCGGCTTCAATTATTTTATAAGGTCCGCTGCTCAAAGGGGCTTTAAGGGTCGTCTGGTCAAATGTTTTCCCCTCCCAGTATTTTTTCGAAAGGACGGGCATTAGCGTGAAAATCATAACGGTTTCACGGTCATAACCTTCATCAAAATCAAAACGCACAGAATCCTTATCGATTTTTTTAGCAGTGGCCAGTTTATAGATACGCCGCATATTTGGGCGGCCTTCATTCTTTAAGGTTTCAAAAGAAAATAAAACATCATCGGCTGTAATCAGGCTACCGTCATGAAAGCGTGCTTTGGGGTTAAGGTTAAAGGTAATGGAAGACCGGTCATCGGGTACTTTCACGCTTTCGGCAATTAAGGGATACATGGTAAAAGGTTCATCCCAGACACGGCCCATCAGGCGGTCTGTAATCAGGTCTAAGCCTTGCGCTGCCCTGCCTTTAATGGAGTAAGGGTTCAGCGTATCAAATGTGCCGATTGCCGCCTGCTTTAACGTTCCCCCTTTCGGTGCATCGGGGTTGGCATATTCTAGATGCGCATCTTCTTTTTGATATTTTGGTTCGCCCACCATGGCGAGACCGAATTTCTCCGCCGCCATAGCAGAAGGGGTGAAAATCAGAAGACTGAGAAAAAAGGCCAGGACTCTCATGCAGCTTTTTTATCTTTCACAAGATCGGCAAGTGTAACTTCCGGACGTGGACCCATATGACTGATAACTTCGGCGGCTGCGATGGAGCCTAAGCGTCCACATTCTGCCATGCTTTTATGTTTTGTGTATCCGAATAAAAATCCTGCCGCATAGGCGTCACCGGCGCCCGTGCTGTCGACAAGTTTCTGGATGGGCTCGGCATCAACTTTGGTGATCGCCCCATTTTCAATGATGATGGATCCTTTTTCGCTTAAGGTGATAGCCACGATAGCGCATTGGGTTTTGACAATCTCAATGGCTTCATCAACTGTCTCAACTTCATACAGGGATTTGATTTCATCTTCATTCGCAAAGAGAATATCGACATGAAGACTGACCAAATCCTTGAAAGCTTCGCGGTGCCTGTCGACACAAAACGGATCAGATAAAGTTAAGGATACCTGGCGTCCGGCTTCATGGGCAAGGTGGGAGGCTTTAATAAAAGCTTCCATCGCCTGCGGCGGATCATATAAATAACCTTCCAGATAGACCACTTTTCCTTTGGCAATGAAATCCGCCTGAATATCTTTGGGCGTGAGTTCCACAGCGGCCCCCAGATAGGTGTTCATTGTCCGCTCCCCGTCCGGCGTAACCATAATCATGCAACGACCTGTCGAAGCGCTTTCTTTTAGCCGTGTTGTTTCATAAGCAACACCCATGTCTTTCAGGCTACTAATAAATACGCTGCCTAATTCATCATCGGCGACTTTTCCGATATAGGCTCCTTTACCGCCAAGAGAGGCAAAGCAGGCCATGGTATTTCCAGCAGAGCCGCCTGACATCTTAACATGGTCTGTCATATCGCTGTACAGGCTTAACGCGCGCTCGGCATCCACAAGATTCATCGAGCCTTTTTTCATGCCGAATTCCTTGTGTTGCTGGGTGATGTATTTTTCCTCTACAGTACAGATGATATCAACGAGGGCGTTGCCGATCGTAATCAGGCCATATTCCGGATCAGACATTTAACGGTCTTTCTTTCATTTTTGGTTTTTTTCAGTGTGTAAATCTATATAATCATGGCTGAAAGGCAAGATTATGGCGGCAAAAAATACATCATTGAAGGATAAAGTTGTGACGGCGATGCTCACGCTGGCCGCTCAGCAACCATGGAACATGATATCCTTCGAAGACATCACGGTTGAAGCAGGTGTTGATAACAGAGAGGCGCTGGAATATTTCGATGATAAAAATGATGTTTTGGCTGCCTATGGCAGGCTTGTAGACCGCAAAGTGCTTGAAAATGCATCCGCCGCTACAGATGAGCCCTGCAGAGATAAACTTTTTGACCTGTTAATGGAGCGTTTCGATGTTTTAAACGAAGACAGGGACGCCATGTTATCCATTTTGCAGGGTTTCCGCGGTGATCCGAAAGAGGCGGTTTTAAGTTTTCCGCATCTTGGCCGTTCAATGAGCCGCACACTGGAAGCCGCAGGTATAGAAACAAATGGCATATCAGGTTGTGTAAAAGTGACAGGGTTGATCGGTATCTATCTTTACACTGTAAGGGTGTGGAAAGCAGATGACAGCGCAGATATGGCCCAGACAATGGCAGCGCTGGATAAGGCTCTCGATCGAACCGAAGCCCTTTATAATTCCGTTCCTTTTCGATAATTCATAATTTGGCCAAATTTTGTGGTCACTTTACTCTATGCAATTTTTTCAAAAGCCATTTTTTCAGGACGCAAGGCATTTTCAGATCGCCACGCTGGGAAGTTTGCTGATATTTTTACTAATATGGAGTGATTTTGCCCCCAAGCCAGAAGTTATCGCTTTAATATTTAGTGCGACATTATTCACCCAATTCTTGTTTTTCAAATTTCTAAAAATACCTTCGAACGATTACCGCTCTCCGTTTATTACCAGCCTGTCCTTATGTTTGTTGTTCAAAACCAATATTATCTGGATTTATGTCTTGGCAGGTGTGGTGGCCATGGCCACGAAGTTTTTAATCCGCCGGGATAACAAACATCTTTTTAATCCGGCTAATGCCGCGATTGTCATAGGACTATTGGTACTGCCAAACCATGTCTGGGTGTCGCCGGGGCAGTGGGGAAGTGCCTTATGGTTTGCTTTTGGTCTGTTATGTTTTGCTGCATTGGTCCTGAATCGTTCAAAGCGGGCGGATACCTCCCTGTTTTTCCTTGGCTCCTGGTTTTTCCTGCTTTTTGCCCGGGCCCTGTGGTTGGGCGATCCTGTGGAAATACCGCTCCATAACGCGCAAAGCGGCGCCCTGTTAATATTTGCTTTTTTCATGATATCGGACCCTATGACAACGCCAAACCACCGCTTGGGCCGCTTTGTTTTTGCCTTCAGTGTTGCGGTGTTCGCCTATGTGATGCAATATGTCTTCCAGATACGCGAAGCGATATTTTATGCCTTGTTTTTTATTTGTTTTACGACACCTTTAATCGATCTTGTTTTAAAAGAGACGCGTTACCAATGGAGAAAAATATGAAGAAGCTTTTACTATTATTGACAGTTCTAATGGCCGTTGTTCCAACACAGGCGAAAGCCTTTTGTGGATTCTATGTTGCCAAAGCCGATGCGGATTTATTTAACGAAGCCTCCAAGGTTGTGATAGCGCGTCATGATGACAGGACTGTGATGACCATGGCGAATGACTTTAAAGGCGATGTGGATGATTTTGCGATAGTTATCCCGGTGCCAACCGTCATCACCAAATCACAAGTGAATGTCGGGGATAGTAAAATTATCGATCACTTGGATGCCTATACGGCACCGCGTTTGGTGGAATATTATGATAGTGATCCTTGTCGTCAAATGTATCAAGCTGAAATGATGATGCGCAGCAGTGGCGCGCCTGGTACGGCTTCTCCTCAAGTAATGAAGAAAGCAGACTCTCTTGGTGTAACAATTGAAGAAAGCTACACCGTAGGCGAATATGATATTTTGATCCTGTCGGCCAAGGAAAGTGACGGTCTGTTTAAATGGCTTAATCAGGAAGGGTACAAATTACCCAATGGCGCACAAAAAATTCTGGGAAGTTATATCAAGCAGGATATGAAGTTCTTTGTAGCCAAGGTGAACCTGGAAAATTTTGAAAGCACAGGATTTACCTATTTACGTCCGCTACAGGTGGCTTACGAATCCGATAAATTTATGTTGCCGGTACGTCTGGGCACTTTGAACTCTAACGGTCCGCAGGATTTGCTACTTTTTACTCTGACCAAAACAGGGCGCGTAGAGCCAACCAATTACCGCACAACCAAAATTCCTTCCGGCGATAATATTCCTTTGTTTGTCGCGGATGAGTTCGGAGAATTTTATAAGGCCATGTTTGCCAAACAGGCGAAAAAAGAGAACATGAAAACGGTTTTTCTTGAATATGCATGGGATATGGCTTGGTGTGACCCCTGTGCCGCAGACCCGTTACCGCGTGATGATTTACGCAAATTAGGAGCCTGGTGGGTCAATGAAGGGCGTGATAATGACCCAAGACCCATACCGATGCGTTCCAAGCGTATTATGCCGCCGCAAGGAGGGCCGGTCGATGTTTTTGCCACACGGATGCATATACGTTATACGGCAGATAGCTTCCCGGAAGACATTGCTCTACAGGTCACAGAAGACCGCGAAAATTTCCAGGGACGGTATGTCATGCAGCATCCCTGGGATGGCGAAGCTTCCTGTCAGGCGGCAGACAGATATTATGACGATCTCAAGGATCGTTTTCAAAAAGAAGCCACAACGTTGGCTAGTCTGACGGGCTGGGATATCAATACCATTCGCCGGAAGATGGAAGAAAACGGTCAGTCTTTCGATATTGAAAGAAAGAAGGATGACAGCCCTTGGTGGGAAAATATGTGGGGTAAATAATTAATCAGGCTCTTCTTGCATTTAGAAGGGCATGGTTTTGATATAGATCGGAGAGGACGTTGATGAAATGGTCAATGTCCTCTTTTTTGTGGGCGGCTGTTGCAGTTAGACGCATCCGTTCTGTTCCTTTCGGTACAGTGGGGAAGTTAATTGGCTGAACGTAAATATTATGTTCTTCCAAAAGGATATCAGTGACGGTTTTACAACATGCCGCATCACCGACAATCAGCGGGACAATGTGACTATTCCCTTGTAAATACGGCAGGTCATTTGTCTCTAACTGCTCTTTAAGATATCGCGCATTACGGTGAGCGCGGGCACGCTCCATCTGTGATGTTTTTAAATGTTCAACGCTGGCAAGGGCGCCTGCCAGAACCGCAGGGGGCAGGGCAGTGGTAAAAATAAAGCCGGAGGCAAAGGAACGAATGGCATCAATCATAATGCTTGGGCCTGTAATAAACCCTCCCATAAGGCCATAAGCTTTTCCAAATGTTCCTTCCAGAATATCAATACGGGCCAAAAGGCTTTCCTGCTCGGCAATGCCGCCGCCGCGGGGACCATACAGGCCCACTGCATGCACCTCATCAAGATAAGTCATCGCGCCATACTGGTCAGCCAGATCGCAGATTTGTTCAATCGGTGAAATGTCGCCTTCCATGGAATAGACGGATTCAAACGCAATAATTTTCGGTCTATCGGAAGGGGCTTGTTTTAAAAGGCTTTCAAGGTGCTCCACATCATTATGCCGGAATATCTTTTTCTCACATTTCGCGGATTTCATGCCATGGATCATAGAAGCGTGATTTAATTCATCTGAAAAGACGATCGGATCGCCCAGTAATTTTATAATAGTGCTTAAGGCCCCTTCATTGGCAACGTAGCCCGATGAGAAAACCAGGGCAGCTTCTTTTTGGTGTAAATCCGCCAGCGAGTTCTCCAAATCCACATGCAGCTTTTGTGTGCCGGAAATGTTGCGCGTGCCGCCAGCCCCTGCGCCATGAGCTTCTACAGCCTGTTTCATCGCTTGAATAACAACGGGGTTCTGGCCCATGCCCAGATAGTCATTGGAACACCAGATGGTTACTTCTTTTGGGGTGCCTTCCGGGCCGTGATAGATGGCTTTGGGGAACTGGCCGCAAATACGTTCCAGCGGGGCGAAGACCCGGTACCGGCCTTCTTGCTGAAGGCTTTCCATATGGTCTTGAAATATCTTGTTATAATCAATCATCGCTATTTTCCGGACGAAGTCAGAGATAAATATTTCCCTGCCATCCCCTAGGGGCTATAATAAACCATCATAAGGGGAAATATATGATTATAGTATTCGGGTCAATCAATATGGACATGAATGTGAACGTAAAAAGCTTTCCGCAGGCCGGAGAGACAGTGTTGGCTCATTCCTATACCCTGAGCCCAGGCGGCAAAGGCGCTAATCAGGCGCTGGCTTCCGCCCGCATGGGGGCGAAAACGGCCCTTGTGGGAAAAGTGGGCGATGACGCCGCCGGTTTACGTATTCTCAATTACCTCAAACGCCATGAAGTTATGACCTCCGGCGTGGCCAAGTCGGAATTTCTGCCAACAGGGATGGCAACTGTTTTCAAGAACAAACAGGGTGAAAACAGCATCATTGTCGCCAGTGGCGCCAATGCGGAAGTCAGTGAATCACAGGTCCCCACCGATATTCTGCATAACAAGAACGTTTTGCTAACCCAGATGGAAATTCCGTTGGAACAAAACGCGATTGTGATGAAACGGGCCTACGATACGGGCGCGCGGGTCGTATTAAATATGGCGCCGGCAGGAGAAGTTCCCAAACAGCTTTTAGCAGTGGTTGATTATTTGATTGTTAACCTGATTGAAGCCCGCCAATTGGCCAAAACAATGAAAATAAAGGCGGAGAGTGATACAAAAGAGCTCGCAAGGACGTTGGCAAAAGAAGGCCGTCTGACCTGCATTATTACCATGGGTAAAGACGGGGTTGTTTGTGCCGAAGATCACGGGAAAGGCTTTACCGTGCCTGCTTTAAAAATAGATAACGTTGTCGATACGACAGGGGCAGGGGATTGCTTTTGCGGCACATTTGCCGCCTGCCTGCATGAAGGGCGCACCTTAATTGTTGCCGTAAAAATGGCGATCGTTGCGTCAGGCATTTCCTGTACCCATGAAGGCACAATGGATTCTTACCCTTATTTATCTGAGATTGAAGAAAGAATGGGGGAGCTACCGAAGGCGGAAACGTTCTGATTAAGCCTTAAGGTCTACATTGACCCCTTTGACAGGGGAGCCGGGGACGGAAGTAACCGCATCCTGAAGAATATTGGCGATCTGCTGGGCCTGATCCGCATTGCTTTTTAATGCCGATAAAGCGACATTTTGTCTGGTTTGTGCGAGTTGTGCGGCAATACCCGATGCAGCGTCCATGAAATCCTCCTTTTTCCGAACCCCTTTATAGTATCACGAAAAACCTTAAGGCCCTATTAAGAAATATGTGCCGATTGCCGGATTTCAAACGGATTTTCTATCAAGCATTGGCAAACCGCGCGATTCAGCGTAAATTATATTTTAGTCACAAATTCATGCAGGGAGGATTATATGAGCCAGCAAATCATTATGAGCTTTTCTGTACCGCCCAACGCAGACGATCTTCTTGTCATTGCCAATGAACAATTAGACTTGTTGCCGGAGGAACTGATCGAAGCTTTCGAGGAACTGGTAATTCAGATAGAAGAACTCACCGATGAAGCGATCGAGGTAGATCTTGATCTCGATGATCCCTTTGACTTACTGGCGCTTTATAAATCAGCGAAAGAGCTTTCTCCCGGTGTGGAAAAGAAAACGGCGAATGATAATGATGTTTTAATACTCTATCGCCGTCCGATACTTGATAGCTGGTGTGAAAGCGGGGATGATCTGACACAAATCGTGCGCGATGTCATGATCGAAGAAATTGCCAATAATTTTGATTTCTCCGAGGATGATATCGAAGAAATGTCACAGCGCCACTATCAGGGTATGCTTTAGTCCCTGATAATTTTTTTAAGTTTTTAAGCCTTTTTCCATGAAACCGGACATGCGTTTGGCAAACCCTGTCGGATCCGGCAGACTTTCACCTTGAATAATCAAGGCCTGATCCAGCAACATAAGCGCCGCATCTTTCATGAAAGCCTGTTCCTCCTTTTTACCTGCCATCTCGGCAAGCTTTTTGATTAAGGCATGATCGGGGTTTACTTCCAGAATCTTTTTAACACCAGGTTCATATTTTTGTTGGAGACGCAGGACCTTTTCCATGTTCATATCCACGCCGCCTTCATCTGCAATTAAACAGACCGGTGATTCTGTCAGGCGTTTTGAGGCCCGTACGAAAGAAATTTCATCTGCCAGTTGCGCCTGTAAAAAGGCCATGAAAACTTCCATGTCTTTTTTACTTTCGGGTGTTTTTTCTTCGCTTTCTTTTTCGTTCTTTAGCTCATTTTCAAACTTGCCAAGGTCCACATTTCCCTTGGTCACAGACTGGAACTTCTTGCCTTCAAAATCGCCGATCTGCTGGAGCCAGAATTCATCAACTGTATCCGTCATGAGCAGGACTTCTAAGCCGCGGGACTTAAATCCTTCCAGCTGGGGGGAGTTTCTTAAACTTGCTGCATTATCGCCCGCGATATAATAAATTTTCTCCTGCCCCTCTTTCATACGTTCCACATAAGCGGCGAGGGATGTTTGCTTTTCCGGATCATTGGTAGAATAAAAACGGCAAACTTTAAATAAATCTTCCCGATGCTCAAAGGCATCGTAAAGACCTTCTTTTATCACCGCTCCGAACTGACCCCATAAGGTGTTAAAAGCAGACTCGTCTTTTTCGGCCAGTTTATTAATTTCACTTAAAATCTTTTTTGTCAGCCCGTTACGAATTTTTGTGACGACAGGATTGGCTTGCAACATTTCACGGCTGATGTTCAAAGGTAAGTCCTGAGAATCAACAATGCCGCGCACAAAACGCAACCAGGGATACATCAGGCTATCCAGTTGATCGGTGATAAACACCCGCTTCACATATAAACGGACACCGCTTTTACGCTCGGGGTCATATAAGTCCCATGGCCGCATCGTCGGTATATAAAGCAGCGCGGTATATTCAATGACACCTTCCGCTGTCCAATGCGCCCGCATCAGTGGATCATCAAATGCCTGCCCGATATGATGATAAAATTCCTTATACTGCTCTTCGGTAATCTCATTTTTGGGTCGGGTCCATAAGGCAGAAGCGGCATTAACAGGTTCATGCTCGCCTTCATCATTTTTCTCTGTATCCTGATCTGTATGAAGATAAATCGGGATTTCAATATGGTCGGAATAAGCAAGGACAATCTGCTTGATCTTGTCATCAATCATGTAATCGAATGAATCTCCCTTCATGTGAAGTTTGATCGCAGTGCCGTGACCATCCGGTAATTGCTTTTGCTCCTCGTCTGTTGCTTCACGAATGGCAAAGCCTGTTTTGCCATCAGATTCCCAATGATAGGTTTGGTCATCACCTGCCTTGGAACTGATCACCTCAACCTTTTTTGCAACCATAAAGCTGGCATAAAAACCAACCCCGAACTGGCCGATAAGGGACATATCTTTTTCCTGTCCCTGACTTTTCAGATTGTCCAGAATGGCCGCGGTACCGGATCGGGCGATGGTTCCCAGATTCTCAACAAGTTCTTCTTTGTTCATGCCAATCCCGTTATCAGCGATAGTTAAAATGCTTTCGGGACGGTCAGGCGTAATCGCGATATTAAACGGGGCACTGCCTTTTATAAGGTTGGCATTGCGCAACGCTTCATATCTTAAGCGGTCACACGCATCGGCTGAGTTTGAAATAAGTTCACGCAGGAAAACATCTCTATTGGAGTAAAGGGCGTTGGCCACAATATCCAATAGGCGTGAGACATCCGTTTCAAACGGTCTCATGTTTTCATCATTTGTGTCCTGTTTCTGGGCGTTTGTCATTGCTGTTCTTTGGCCTTTTCCTTTTATGGGTATAACATTTGAATATCCCATCCATTTGTCGATGGGGTGTAAAGATAACGTTGGTGCAGGCGGTAGTCACCATCAATCCAGAATTCAATATAATTTGGTTTTAATCTGAAACCTGTCCAGTAATCGGGGCGGGGGATATCTTCCATACCGTTGAATTCCTGTTCGTATTTTTCAACGAAATTTTTTAATTCCTCATAACTTCCAAGGGGCTGGGATTGCTTTGATGCCCAGGCGCCGACACGGCTGCTGCGATGACGGGTGTTATAATATTTATCGGCTTCTTCATCACTTACCTGTTGCAGAATGCCTTCCACGCGCACTTGTTTACGCAGGCTTTTCCAATGAAAACAAACCGCCGCTTTGTCATTATGCCGTATTTGCTCTCCTTTGCGGCTGCTTACATTTGTATAAAAAACAAAACCTTGCTCATCCAGTCCTTTTAGTAACACCATACGGGCACTTGGCGCGCCATCCGGCGTCGCTGTTGCCAGGCACATCGCATTGGGATCGTTCAATTCGGAACTTTCCGCCATGCTGAGCCATTCTCTAAAAAGATTGTAGGGATCGGCAGGTGGCGTAAAGTTTTCAGGTTTTTCCTGAGTGTCTGTCATGGGCGTGTTTGTCATGAATATGCCTTGTTTGGGCATAAAAAGCCTTTTTGTTGTCTCATTATTTCTATAAGTTAACGCTTAATATCAAAATCGCAATAGTTAGAAAGGCGAAAAAATATGAAAAAAATAATTATTCTTGCAGCGATGATTTTTTCCATCGGTCTGGCCGGATGTGAAAGCTTCCAGAATGCCGGAACCAAGCAAACTGTCGGAACTGCCGGCGGCGCTGTTATTGGTGGTATCCTTGGATCGAAAGTCGGTAAAGGGAACGGCCAGCTTTGGGCCACTGGGATCGGGGTCCTTTTAGGCGGCCTGGTCGGAAGTGAAGTCGGTAAATCGTTGGATAAGGCGGATATTGCCTATGCCAATAAGGCGAATGCGCAGGCTCATTCTGCTCCGATTGGCGAAGAGATCAGCTGGAACAATCCTGAGAGCGGTAATTACGGTTCTGTGACACCTGTCCGTGACGGAAAAGATACTTCAGGCCGTTACTGCCGCGAATACCAACAGACCATTTATGTGGGCGGCCAGCAGGAAACCGGATACGGTATTGCCTGTCAGCAGGTTGATGGTAATTGGGAAATTGTCAGCTAATGACGGGTTTTATAAATTAAGGAAAAACCGCCGATCTGATGATGGGCGGTTTTTTTTAGGAGTCTTTGGTATCACCGGCCCCTTGATCCCCTGATTTGGCGTGTTGGTCTTCTTTTGCTTTTTGCGCCATTAGGTGGCGTTGACGCATAATATGGGCACCGTTGTTTTTACCGCCTAATGACGGTCCGGGTGGGGCTGCCGCAGGTATGTCAGGCATAGGCCCTTTGGGGCCAAGGTCTTGTGACGGTCCTTTTGGCTCCATGCCTTTTGGTTGCGGAGCAGGCGCAGACGGGCTCATGGCCAGATCGTTGGATGCTTCCAATGACTGCACATAGGATGGATCATTCAATGTCACTTTAATGGAATTTAAAACAGGGGCAAATACCGGATGATCATGACAGATTTCAGCAATCGTGCCCAGGGTGACTGCCATACCCTGCCGTCTTTTTTCAACAATTCTATTGCCCAGTTTTTTCAAATCTTCCCAGTTGGATTTTTCCCGCCCGCCTTCAAATTGCATTCTGGCAAGCTGTTCTGGTTGTTTTCCTGATTTTAATGCCTTATCAAACGCTCTTGCTGCATCCTGTAAGGCATTGGCACACCATCCAACTATGCTGCCTTCTGTTAATCCCTGATTTTGCTTGTTGGCCGCAATGATAAGCGCATCCCCACTTGATTCCTTCATCCCTTGAGTCAACGCTTCTTCAAAAACAGTATCCACCATTTCATGGTGAAGTCTTATGTTTACTTCCGGTGTCACAAAAGCGTTATACTTGTTTTGCAGGGCGGCTGCACTGCTGGCCTCTAATTCTGTGACTTCCTGCACAAGGTATGACAAAGATCTGACATAAGGATCGTCACTGGTATTCATCGCTGCGCCCAGAATTTCTTCCGGTTTAAATCCCCGCCAGGCCATATCCTGTGCCGGTTGAGAAAAATTCCACCATTGCTGGATGGCGCTTTGTTCGAAGGCCTGTCCGACATTCAGCGAGAGCAGGCGGCTTTCTTTGATCTGGTCGGTTCTGCCGATAGGTTGGGATAAAAGCTCTTCAATCGCATAGGCGCAGGCCTGCATAGAAATAATTGTCGGATAATCTTCTGCCTTAAAATCAGCGATGGGTTTCAGGGCATCAAGGCCGCGCTTTCTATCAATGAATTTTAACATTGAGTTATCGCCTTTTAAGGCTGACAAAGCGGCGGCAAAACAATCTGCCTGCAGATTGGCTTTGCTTAAATTAATCGGTGATCTTTTCGGCACCATCGGGCCGGTTTTAAATTTTTTGTAATAAGTAGGTTCCTGCCGGATTTCATATAGGTCGATTGCATGCCAGGCGAGATGATAAATCTGCGCGCATGCACTTTCATCGCAATCAAATTCATCCTGATTGATCGTAAAAAGCGCCAGCAGATGATCTTCTGTTTTAAAACCCATCATTCTCGATTCAGAGGCAATGGCGATGCCTAAGAAGGAGGAGCGTTCGTTTTTGCTGTGTTTGCGTATAATCGCTCTTGCGGCATTGCCGGCAGGATGGGAGATAATCTCATGTTCTGCCAATGCAATGGATTCACGCATGCGTCCCTGGCGATGGATGATAAAATATAGGGACAGGCCAGGATATACCACGCCGATATCCCGTTGCAGATTGTCGCAAATGTACTGAATGCTGTCTATTGTTACAGCCATAGATCTGGTTGCCCTTATGTGTTGCCCCTTTTACTGGGTTAATAATAGCGCCGAATAGTTAAGAAAACGTCAAAAAATCAAGCGTTTTAAGCCCTGTTCTGGGGGCGGTTTTGGATAAAGTTACTGGACGTCAAGGGTAATATGTGTAGGATATGGGCATTTATTAACGGGATTAAATAATGACAAATAACGACACATCAAATTGGTTAAAAGGCAAAAGAGGCCTTATTATGGGGGTCGCCAATGACCGCTCGATAGCTTGGGGGATCGCCAAAGCGGCGCAAGCAGCAGGCGCGGAGCTTGCCTTTACGTATCAGGGCGATGCTTTGCTAAAACGTGTGAAACCGCTTGCCGAAAGTGTCGGGTCCAACATCCTTCTCCCCTGTGATGTGACGGATGAAAGCAGCGTCGACAAGGCTTTCGATGCGATTAAGGATAAATGGGGCAAACTGGACTTCGTGGTGCATGCGATTGCTTTTTCCGATAAAAGCGAACTGGATGGTATGTATGTGAACACCACCCGTAATAACTTCCTGAAAACAATGGATATTTCAGTGTACTCCTTTACGGCGATCGCCAAGAAAGCGGCCGAATTAATGGAGGAAGGTGGCTCGCTTGTCACTCTTAGCTACTATGGCGCTGAGCGCGTCATGCCACATTATAATGTTATGGGTGTGGCAAAGGCGGCTTTGGAAGCTTCTGTTCGATATTTGGCTGCGGATCTGGGGCCACAGAATATTCGGGTCAATGCAATCTCTGCCGGACCGATAAAAACATTGGCTGCAAGCGGCATTGGCGATTTCCGCTACATTTTGAAGTGGAATGAACTGAATTCACCTTTACGCCGCAATGTCACGATTGAGGATGTCGGTCGCTCCGGTCTTTTCTTGTTGTCTGATTTAGGCAGCGGAGTGACGGGGGAGTGCCTCCATGTCGATAGCGGTTATCACACTGTCGGGATGTGTTCCGTCGATAGCGCCGCTGAAACAGCCGAACTTCTTAATTCAATCGCTCCCAAGGGAGATAAAGATAAGGCAGCGTAGCAGTGTCAGGGAATCGTTTCGGCACGTTATTTCAATATCAAAGCTTTGGGGAAAGCCACGGGGTGGCGATTGGCTGTGTCGTGGACGGCGTACCGCCGCGTATTGACCTGTCAGAGGCGGATATCCAAAGCTATCTTGACCGCCGCAAACCGGGGCAAAGTAAATTTACCACCCAACGTAAAGAACCTGATGAGGTTAAAATCCTCTCCGGTGTCTTCGAAGGCAAGACAACCGGCACGCCGATTGGTCTTTTAATTGAAAATAAGGACCAGAAATCCAAGGATTATGGTGATATCAAAGACAAATTCCGTCCCGGTCATGCCGATTATACTTATCAGGAAAAATACGGTATTCGTGATTATCGCGGCGGGGGGCGTTCTTCTGCCCGTGAAACGGCCATGCGTGTCGCAGCCGGGGCGATAGCCAGAAAGCTTCTTATCGATGCTTTGGGCGACAATGTCTCTATCCGTGGTGCCGTGGTGCAGGTGGGACCCCATAAAATTGACCGCAATAATTGGGATTGGGATCAGGTCGATCAAAACCCTTTCTGGTGCCCGGATATAGAGGCGGCAGAAACATGGGAAAATTATCTGGAGGCGCAAAGAAAAAGCGGTTCTTCCGCTGGAGCCGTTGTTGAAGTGCATGCCAGCGGTATTCCTGCCGGTTTGGGCGCTCCTGTTTACGATAAACTGGATGCGGATCTCGCCAAGGCGATGATGAGCATTAATGCTACGAAGGCCGTGGAAATCGGGGCCGGTTTTGATGCCGTTGAATGGGGCGGGGAACAAAATGCCGATGAAATACGTACGAATGAAAAGGGGGGCGCTGCGTTTCAATCTAATCATGCGGGCGGTATTTTAGGCGGTATTTCCTCCGGTCAGGACATTATTGTGCGGGTGGCTTTTAAACCGACCAGTTCTATTTTAACGCCGGTGAAAACAATCGACAAAAGCGGGACTGAAACTGATATTGTGACCAAGGGACGCCATGATCCTTGTGTCGGATTACGTGGAACGCCGGTTTGTGAAGCCATGATGGCGTGCGTACTGACGGATCATTATCTGCGGCATAAAGCCCAGTGTTTATAAGGTGTAAAACATCAGTCCTTCCTCTAACTTGAAAGCAGACTAAATATGAGTAAATCAGGATCGTTTTTTTATAATGAGAAATCGAAAGATAAGGAAATTTCCAAAAAGCGCTGGAATGTTTTCACTATTATAGGAAAAGTGATTCAGCGTACCTGTACGGCACTGGGGGCGCTTGTTTTATTTTCTATTATTCTTTCAACCGTTCTTGTTTTTACTATGTCGGGAGATGGCGCAAAACCATTGCCCGATGACATGGTTCTGGTCTTTAAAATTGAAGAGGGTATTACCGAAACCCACTCCAAGCCAACTTTTCTTGAACCGTTTCCTTATAACCAGCCGACCTTGCGCAATGTTATCGATACCCTCGATAAGGCCAAAAATGATCCGCGTGTGCGCGGCCTAGTTTTCAGTCTGAAAGGCGGGGGCGTAACGCTTTCCCACGCGCAGGAATTGCGGGCTGCCGTGGCCAGATTTCAGGAAAGCGGCAAGTTCACAAAAATATATGCGCCCACTTACGCCTCGGGCGCAGGAGGGTTAACCCATTATTATCTGGCCAGTGTGTTTGATGAAATCTGGATGCAACCTGTCGGTATGGTCTCGGTTACAGGAATTGATGCGAAAATGCCTTATGCTAAAAATACCTTGGATAAAATTGGTGTTTCAGGCCAGTTTTTACAGCGTGAAGAATATAAAGGCGCGATGGAAACTTTCACGCAAAGTGAGATGCCTGAACCCAGTCGTAAAATGTATTATTCTGTCTTTAAGAATATGGCGACACAGATGGTCGATGGCATTTCCTTAGACCGTGAAATCGATGCTCAGGAAATGAACGCCCTTGTTGATAAAGGCCTGTTAACCGGGACGGAAGCATTAGACGCCAAGCTTGTGGACCGTCTTGATTATCCAGATGTCATGCTGTCCGAAATCCGTCAGACCGTGGCTGGTAATCCCGAAGATGAGTCGGTAGAACTTGTAACATTGGGCCGTTATTCACATGGCAAAGCCAAACCTGCCAATAATAAAAACAAAGACACCGCTTTAAAGAAAAAGAGCAAAGTGGCCCTTATCTATGTCACTGGCACGATTATGGATGTTAGCGGGGCGCAGGGTAATGCGGGCGCGGATGATATCGCCGCTACCATTACCAAGGCTTATAGCGATAAAGATATTTCGGCAATTGTCGTACGGGTTGATAGCCCCGGCGGCTCCCCCACTGCATCGGAAACCATTCGCCGGGCATTGGTAAAAGCGCAGGAAAAGGATAAGAAGGTTATTGTATCCATGGGGCCTGTTGCAGCGTCCG
Source organism: uncultured Micavibrio sp. (assembly GCA_965216405.1). Classification (GTDB taxonomy): domain Bacteria; phylum Pseudomonadota; class Alphaproteobacteria; order Micavibrionales; family Micavibrionaceae. Next base: position 1,966,571 of record OZ244161.1, read on the forward strand.
GCGGGTATTGGATTTCTACCCATGCCGATAAAATATTTGCCACACCTGCCACTCTCACAGGCTCTATCGGGGTCGTCATGGGAAAGTTTGAAGCAAGTGATCTATGGAATAAGATTGGTCTGAATTGGGAAGGTCCGCAAATAGGCAAAAACGCGGGCATCTGGTCCATCAACCAGCCGTTTACCGAAGACGAACTCGCCCGTATGAATGTTCTGATTGATAATACCTATGAGGCCTTTTTGACCCGTGTGGCAGAGGGGCGCGGATTATCCGAATCGCAAGTGCGCCGTATCGCCAGAGGAAGAGTCTGGACGGGAGAACAGGCGCGCAATGTCGGCCTTGTCGATGAGCTGGGTGGATTGGACCAGACGCTCGATTTTACAGCTAAGATGTTAGGCAAGGGGGACCGCCATGATATCAATGTGGTGAAAATGCCGCGTGAATTATCAGGGATTGAACGCTTTCTTGAGTTAATAGGACAGGAAGTGTCCATCGGTGCAGCGCTTAAAAATGCCACCGGAATCGATCCTGTCTTTTTAAAGTCGTTGAAGGGGGTGGCCAATCAGGCAGCTCTTTCGCAACAAAGTCCGGCAATGGTCTATGATGCACAACTGGAAACAAGCCGCTAGTATCACTGCTTGCGAAGTCGTTTAGCTTCTTTTTTTGCCATCGCTGTTATCGGTGTCGTTGTCTGTCCCGCCATCTGCGCTGTCCTTTTCTGATGTTGCAAACTCATCGCGCAGCTTGGTGTAGAAATCCGCATAGTTCATAATAATATGGTCACTACCAATATTGTTTTTGAGGATTTCAATCGCGGCATCAAGCCCGTAGGCATAAGGAATGATCTTGCAATCCGAAATCTTGTCCGCGGCCACGGCCGCCTTAATATCTTTATGACGATCCCCGATATGCCAGACAATGTCCCCCGGTTCCGGCGTGTTATCCATGAGGTTCAGCACCCGCAAAATGCCATCGGGATGAGGTTTGGACTTGCTGACATCCTCGCGGAAAATCTGTTGCTCGAAATATTGCGTCAGTTTGAATTTCTGCAGGATATCATGACCGTACCCCTTGCCCAGACCGTTACTGGCAATGGCAAGACGGATATTCTGGTCGCGCAGGTAGTTGAGCAGTAAATAGATTCCGGGACAGGGCTGCACAATTTGCTCCACCGGCTTCCGGCGAAATTTATGCAGCATGCGGTGCACCAGCATCCCGCGCGGGGCGGCCGGATCATGGGAAAAGTCGGTAATCTCCTTCTTGCGGGAAAACAGACGGCTGATGGCGTAAATCACATTATCAAGAAATTCCAGACAAGACAGCAGCAGCGGGTTGACGTGCCGCACCGTGGTGCCGTCCATATCGAAAATCACAATGTCAGGTTTTTGAAAGGGGGTGGCCATTTTTACGCCTGCGTCCGTGTGCGAGTCATGCCTCAAACCTTAACGATTTGGCGGGGCGATGCCAAGCGTGAAAGCCGCAAGGTAAAACGCATAAGAAGGATTGGGAGCGGCCGCTGGCATACCTGTCATAGAATGATACAGGATTTATTTCCTAATAAATTCCGGTCAAAAAAATAATTGCAAAAAACTGTTTATTATTATACATAATAAAAATGACTCAAAGCCTGCATTATATATGGATTAATGCCACCAAGGCGCCCGTTCCCGCCGTAAAGGAAATGGCTTATTGCCCTGTGCCGGAACATTATCTTTATAACCTTGCCGATGTGCGGACCAATTATCCGGAGGTGGATATAACGCTTTGGTGTGATTTTTACGGTGCCGCCCAATGCCCAACCGATATATGGGAGGCAACCATGGAAGAAGCCATGGTGCCCGGCGTCAAGTTCCGTGCGCTGCGTAGCTTACCCGCATACCGCCATGATCCGCTGTTTGATATAGCAGGAGATTGTACGGATTATATGTATGGAGCAATCTGGCAACAGGTCGATTTGGCAAGGTTGCTGGTATTGACCACTGTTCTAGAAGTACAGGGAACAGGCAATGGCTTTTATAATGATATGGATTTGACAGACCCGCGCATGGAAGACCCGAAGGCGCAGGAAATACTAGAAAAATATGGAATGCTATTTTTACAACATCCCAGTCTGACCGGAAAACAGAAAGGGTACCTTGAAAACAGCTTTATGGCTTTTAGTCACGCCCGCCTGTCATGGATACGCGATGTGCTTATCCCCCGTACACAGGATTATATCATGCAGAATGAAACAGGGTGGGAAGCCCTGAAGGCTGTGTTGGCCGAAGAGTTCCCCGATGCCGATCCGGAAGTGATGGACCATCTGGTCATTAAAAGCGACCATCTGGAAATTGCGCATCCCGCCCACAGTGATTTTGCCAATCGTAATCAGGCCAGAACCGCGCCTTATAATGTAAGAGGATGATTATTATCGTCATTGTGAGCGAAGAGACGCAATCTTTTCAACTTCTTTCACAATATCCTTCGCGGTTAAGCCCGCTTGTTCATATTGCTTGGCAGGGGCGTCCTGATCCTGAAACACATCGGGCAGATGCATGGTGCGTACTTTTAAATCTCCGTTATCAAGAAGCCCGTCACGGGACAGAAATTCCAGAACGTAAGAACCAAAACCGCCGATTGCGCCTTCCTCTATCGTGATCAGAGTCCCGTGATTTTGGGCGAGGGCGCGGATCAGCGCTTCATCCAATGGCTTGGCAAATCTGGCGTCTGCGACGGTGACGGTCTTGCCGTTACTCTCTAATTCTTTCGCGGCTTCTAAGCATTCACTTAAGCGCGTGCCGTAGGAGAGAAGAGCAACATCGCTTTTTTGTATGTCGCCATGGCCGCAGGCGGCAGGGCGATCCGCATCTGGAGAGTCTGCTGTATCGGCCGTAGCGGGCTTGCCCGCCTGAGGCGTATTCGAAGAATAAACGATTCTTCCTTGGCCTATGGGGAGAGCCTCACCTTTATCGGGCAGGGGTGCGCCGGTGCCTTCCCCGCGCGGATAACGGAGCGCAATCGGCCCGTCATTATAGGCGGCGGCAGTGGCGACCATGTGGGTCAGCTCGGCCTCATCCGCGGCGGCCATCAGCACGAAATTAGGCAGGCAGCCCAGATAGGCAATATCAAACGCGCCTGCATGGGTGCAGCCATCGGCACCGACAAGTCCGGCGCGGTCCATCATGAAACGCACGGGCAAATTCTGGATCGCGACATCATGCACGACCTGATCATAGCCGCGTTGCAGGAAGGTAGAATAAATTGTACAAAACGGTTTGAAGCCTTCACTGGCGAGGCCCGCGGCGAAGGTCACAGCGTGCTGCTCCGCAATGCCGACATCGAACATGCGCTCTGGAAATTCGTAACCGAACAAATCCATCCCCGTGCCATCCGGCATGGCGGCCGTAATGCCGACAATTTTGTCATCGGCTTTGGCCTCGGCAATCAGCGCCTTGGCGAAAGCTTTGGTGTAGGTCGGCAGGGTGGATTTTGGTTTGAACTGATCCCCTGTCACGACATCGAACTTTGCCACGCCGTGCATTTTATCATCGGAATTTTCGGCAGGCGCGTAGCCTTTCCCTTTTTGCGTGATCGTGTGGATCAACACCGGCCCGTGCGCCTTATGATCACGCACATTGCGCAGGATGGGTAGAAGTTGGCTCATATCATGGCCGTCAACCGGGCCGATATAATAAAATCCCATTTCTTCGAACATGGTGCCGTCCGTATTGGAAATGCGTAAGCTTTCCTCCATCGCTTTGGCGGCATGGCGCAGCGGCGGCGGCAGGATTTTCTTGCCCATTTCGCGCGCGCTAATATACGGCTTGCTGGAGACCATGCGGGTGAGGTAGTGGCTCATCGCGCCGACGGGGGGCGCAATGCTCATCTGGTTATCATTCAGGATCACAATCAAATTGCTTTTCATCGCGCCGGCATTGTTTAACGCTTCATAGGCCATACCCGCGCTCATCGCGCCGTCCCCGATCACGGCGATGATATTATTATCGCCATCGGCCAGATCCCGCGCAACGGCCATGCCAAGACCCGAAGAGATCGAAGTGGAGCTGTGCGCGGCGCCGAAAGGGTCATATTCGGACTCTGCACGTTTGGTAAAACCGGACAGTCCGCCGCCCTGACGGATGGTGCGAATGCGTTCCCGCCGGCCTGTTAAAATCTTGTGTGGATAGCATTGGTGGCCGACATCCCAGATCAACCGGTCTGCCGGTGTATTAAAAACAGCGTGAATGGCAGTGGTCAGTTCGACAACGCCCAGCCCCGCGCCAAGATGACCGCCTGTTGTTGACACCGCATCAATGGTTTCCGTGCGTAGCTCATCCGCCAGTTGGCGCAATTGCGCATCATCAAAGCCGCGCATATCGGCGGGCTCATGTACCATGTCCAGTAACGGCGTTTTCGAGGCGGCGGCTTGCGGTGCCGTATTATCCGCTTTTTTGAGAGTTTCATTTGCCATTCAAGCGTTGTAGCGCCGATAGCAGGGAATTTCCAGTATTTTTACCAAGAAACACAGCGAAGGCTAATTTCAATAATTCATATTTATTTGAAATAAAACAAAGGGTTGCTCGTATTTTTTGACATAACAAAAAGAAAGGGAGCAGGATGAGGGCAAGATAGTTAAGAAACGATTAAGAAAGTATTAGTGTGTAGGAGGTGAGTAATATAGCGGACGAGGAGAGAATACCCCCACCAAATCAAACTCCCCCCGGTTCATCGTGGCGGCGTTTTACCAACAGCTTAAATGCTTCCACGATGCTCTCCCGTTCGCTCCCCCGCTTGCCTGTCTTGGGGGCCTCCATCAGAAAAGTGCGCAATGCCATTTACCCCGGCCATCTGGTCAGTGCGCTTCGCGGTATTACTAATCCTTATGAATACGCCCAAATACGGTTTAACAATTTTTCGAAAGCCCCTCAGCCAGATATAGCCGCGCAACCGAAAACCAGCCACCCCTTGTCAAAATTGATCACAGTGCGCGGAGCGATGGCTGCCTATTTTACAGGAGAGCAGCTAAAAGAATCTTTGAAGCCAACGTTGGGTGTTGCCGGCATGGTGATGTTTTCGGCTGCAACAACAACTTACATGTTGCAGGCCTATGCCGATACGCTGAGTGCGTTATTTAATGACGGGAATGTTGCATTGGGAGCAGCCAAGTTTGCTGCGGCAGGGGTGTTAAATGTAGCTAGTGCCAAAAAAATACAAAAACTGACAAATACCGTCGAGCGAGATATGGCGTTATGGCTGCGTGAACAGTTCAAGCGAGCCGTTGCGGATGATCCGGAAATTTTAGAAATCTTGCGGGAGAAAGATTTTGAAGGTGATGAGAATAAAGACGAGCACGACAAATTGACGGCACATCATGCCATTGCGAGAGCGCCCGAAGAACTGGCGGCTAATCTGGTGGATACGGCAACGCGAGGGTTTGCCTCTGTCACAACCGCAACGGCAATGTTGGGGGCAATTGCCTATAACAGCCAGCCTGTTCCTTTCTTGGGAGATAATGGCACGCTCGTTTTGGCAGGGGCGGTGGTTGGCGGATATTCGGCTTTTACTTACTTTAAAGGTTCGCAGTTGGGAAAACGGGTGGAGTTGGCACAAGAAGCACAACAAAAAGCGGAAGCACGATTAACCGAAAATGTTGTAAAGGCGTTTGACCCTGAAGCAACAAATGGCAACGCGATGTTGGCAGAAGAATTTATCTGCCGGACGGGAAAAGATAATCGGCGTATTCATGATTTATCCAAAGAACATGATGAGCATAAACAGGCCTATTATCATTTTATGCAAGTCACAGGACTGGGCGGGTTTTTTGTCAGTCCTGTACCGGCTTTGGCATCGATTCCATGGAGCGAGAGCGGAGCGCTATCAGCTATCACACAACAATCATTTTTAGCCACACATGCACAGACACAGTTTTTGCTTAATACAGTTACACAGGGAATAGATCTTTTTGCCTCCCGTGGGAGAGTCACAGTCCCTGCCAAGGTAATTTCCGATATGGCACGGGAATTTATAAAAGCGAAAGAGGAACTAACGACGGCAACAGCTAAAGCCAAACCTTCAGAAGATGTGGTGGGAGAGGAGATGGTGGTTATTGTTCCGCAAATGCCGGTTAAAAAAACAGCTTTGATTGCGTAATATTGACATAACAATTATAGGTCTGCTAAAAAACCGCAGCTTTTAATGATGAATAGTGTGAGTAAGATCAATGGCATGCCGGTGTGTGGTATTTTTTGACAAGGAAGCGCGGGGCGATAAGGGTAACCATGAAACCTTTCATTCGCGCCTGACGGATTTCTTCAATATGGATGATAAAAATGGTGTTGTGATTAAAGCCTCACGAACGGGAAATTTCTTTTTCCATTATGTCGGTGATGCGATGCCGCAAGACCATATTGAACGGCTGATGAAAATTAACGGGCAGGTAAAGTCCACCCATCAGGAACGTTTTGCGTTTTGAAATTATTAAAGGGCTTTGACCAAAGGCCGGGCGGCGAGAGTTGTTTGAGACTTATCCCATCCTGCATCCGTTCTGACATGTTGTTCAGTTGTAAATCCAGTGGAAGAACGGATCACTGTGCCGGTTGGCAAGGCCGTAAATGTTTGTTGAAGTGCTTCAAAGGCGTCATCTTCCGTTTTGCCATCCGCAGTAAAAGGCAGCCATGAAGTGCGTTCTTCACACCATATGATGAGGCTGTCGGCTTTGGCACGAAAACCCTCATTGATGGGATTGATATCGGCGCGTATACAAAATCTGCCCAAACTGTTTCCATTATTACTCATTATGAACTCCAAATATATTACTCACATAGAAGGGTATTTTTATGCTTATCAGGCGCGGCGCTCCAACACATACATTGCCAGTTCCTTGAGCATTTCTGCGCGATTGCCAAAAACGTGTAAATGGCGGATGGCCTGATGGATCAGCATTTCTGCGCGCATTTTGGCCTGTTCTTTCCCCATGGTAGACACGAAGGTGGATTTACCCGCCTGTGCATCCTGATTGGCAGGTTTTCCGGTTTCATTCGGGTCTGCTTCGACATCAAGAACATCGTCCGTAACTTGAAAGGCAAGGCCGAGGTCGTAGGCATAATTGCACAAAGCTTTTTTATGCGGTTCGTCCGCCTTTCCTAAAATAGCACCGGCTTCACAGGCAAAGGCAAAAAGCTGGCCTGTTTTCATGCGTTGCATGCGGCTGATGGTGCCGAGGTCAAATTCTTCGCGTTCCCCAATCAGGTCGAGCATCTGTCCGCCGACCATACCGTGACCGCCCGCCGCAATGGCCAGTTTACGCACCAACTCGACGCGCACATGGGGGTCGGTATGGGTCTCGCGGTCCGCCAGTACTTCAAAGGCAAGGGTTAACAGCGCATCACCTGCCAATATGGCGGTGGCTTCATCAAACTTACGGTGCACGGTTGCTTTCCCGCGGCGCTTGTCGGAGTCATCCATCGCAGGCAGATCATCATGAATAAGCGAATAACAATGAAGAAATTCCACGGCGGCAGCCACGCGGCGTGCCCGGGAAGGATCCACATTAAAAAGGTTGGCGGCCTGTACGACCATGAAAGGACGCAGGCGTTTCCCGCCTGCCAGTACGCCATAGCGCATGGCATCGAACAGCAAACGTTCCGCAAAGTCGGTTTCCGGCATTAAATGTTTGATGGTCTTTTCAACCCGCTCGGCTGTCTGATCAAGGGCTTCTTGCAGGCGGGGGGAGGCATCACGCGGTGAAGGCATAGGTTTATCTTCCGTCTATCTGTCAGTTATTCTGTTTCAAAAGGTTGGGCGGAGATTTGTCCATCCGGTCCAACAGTAATTTTTTCGATTTTTTCCTGCGCTTCGGCCAGTTTTTGCTCGCAGTGCTTTTTTAAGGTCATTCCGCGTTCGTAAGAATCAATAGCGTCTTCAAGCGGTGCTTTGCCGCTTTCCAAGGTGCCGACAATTTTTTCAAGTTCGCCTAAGGCTTCCTCGAAGCTCATTTCCTGAATAGCGCTGTTATTCATTATCTGCAGAATCCCCTATATTTAAGTCTGCAAAGTGTAAGGGAAAGTGAGTGATTTCTCAAGATAATAGGAAGGTTATTATGCCAATTTCCGTAAATGCTCTCTCACCGAGGCTTTAAGCGCTTCTAGATTGTAGCCGCCTTCCAGTACAGAGATCAGGCGCCCTTCGCAATGGCGGTCCGCGATCGCGCACAGGCGTTGCGTCAGCCAACCGTAATCTTCCGTTTGCAGATTAATCGGGGCAAGGGGGTCGTCTGTATGGGCATCAAAACCTGCAGAGAGCAAAAGCAGTTGCGGACCAAAAGCCTCTAATTTAGGAAAAACCTGATCCTCATACAGTTTTTTAAATGTATCGGAGCCACATTGGTCCGGCAGGCGGATATTGAGGAGGGTGTCATTATTATCCGCGGGATCCCCTGTCATGGGAAACAACGGATAGGCATGGGAAGAAATATAAAGGACAGGCCGGTCAGGGTGCACTTTATTATGCGTCCCGGTCATGGTTTCGGTGCCGTTGCCGTGATGCACATCAAAATCAACAATGGCAATTTTTTTCAGACCATGGGCTTCTTGGGCATGGCGGGCGGCAATAAAAATATTATTAAACAGGCAAAAGCCCAACTCATGCGTTGGTTCGGCATGATGACCGGGCGGACGTGTGGCACAGAACGCTTTTCGAAAGCCGTCAGGCGCCCCAGTCTGAGGAGGCCCGTCACCACAATCTTGATTTAAAACAGTATCGACTGCCTGACAGGCGGCGCCGGCGGCATATAAAGCGGCATCATAGCTATCGGGAGAGAAAATCGTTTCATTGTCGCGGGTAAACAAGCCGCGATCGGGCATGATATCCTGTAAGTCAAAAACATACTCTTCACTGTGGGCGAGGAGGATTTGATCAGGTTCTGCCGCCTGCGCATAAAAAATGCCGTCTTCGCCGTCAGATAATTCTGCAAATAAATCTTCTAGAATCTCAATACGGGCCGCGCATTCCGGATGGTTTGGTCCGGTATCATGTTTTTTGCTATAGTCGCTTAAGAAAAGGAGAGGTTTCGTCATACACCGGAAGATTATAGGATATTGCGCATGAGTAAAGTTTTCAAATTACCGCAAGGAATGCGGGTTTATGCCATCGGCGATATTCATGGTTTTGTAGATGTACTGGCCGATGTTCATGACCAGATTGATAAGGACAGGCGGGAGCGTCCGTGCGAGCGCGCTGTCATTGTATATCTGGGGGATTATATTGACCGCGGTCCTGACAGCAAGGGGGTTGTGGATTTATTAATCGCGCGGCAAAAAGCAGCCAAGGACTATGAGCATGTTTTTCTGTTAGGCAATCATGAAGATGCGTTATTTAACGAATTTATGGTGGATCCGTTCGGGCACAGGCAGGACTGGCTGCAGTACGGCGGGGCGGATTGTGTAGAAAGCTATGGCGTAGAAATTGACCGTAATCTTGCCTATTCCGTGCAGGCAGAACGCATTGCCGAAGAAATGGCGATGGCGATGCCGCAATCTCATTATGATTTTTACCGTGATTTGAAACTATATCATCTGGAGCATGAGTATCTTTTTGTCCATGCGGGCATCAGACCCAACATTGATCTGGAAGATCAGGATAAGAGGGATTTAACCTATACCCGTGCGCCTTTCATGACACATGAAGCCTACCATGATTATTATGTAGTTCACGGGCATACCGCCACCTCCGACAAGCAGGCCGATATCCGGGAAAACCGTACCAACCTTGATACGGGCCTCTATCAGGGTGGCCCTCTGAGCTGTGGTATATTTGAAGCAGGGGAGGATGTACGCCTGATTCAATCATTTCGTAAGAATGAGAACTAGTTTGACATTTTGAGTAATTATTTTACGTAATAAAATTGATTTTTATCGTTTTCTTCTGTAAAACCGCCGTGAGTTTTAAGGAAATGGCACCTTTGCCATCCTAAAGGCTCTCATTAAATCAACACGCGATTGCCAGAGCTTAGAGAGGCATTACCGCAAGTTGGTAAGCAAGGGGGGAGTTTCCCCCAAGCGGTACAGGGAGTAGACAGTGAAACGTGTGAAGACAAAAAATATCACGGTGGTCGGGGCAAACAGTAATACGGCCAAATTTATTAAAAAGCGCTTGCAAACGCAAAGCACAGGGAATACATGGCGGTTCATCTCGCATGGCGATGTTGCTACCAGCGAAGATCTACTGCGTCAGAGTGACGTGGTCTTAAACTTGTCCGTTCATCCCGAAATTATGCGGGCAGGAACATTAAATCATGAAACCAATCTTGATGTGCGGCTGGCAAGAATAATTGAAGGCAGTGATGCACATTATATCATGGCTAGTACCCGCAAAGTTTATGGGAACCATCCGGTCAATCCCGAAATTACGGAAGAGTCGCCAATTTCCCCGGAATGCGGCTACGGTCAGGCCAAGGTAGAAATCGAACGTCAACTGGCGGGCATTTTACCCGCCTCACGCCTGAGTATTCTGCGCTTTACCAATGTGGCAGGATTTAATGATTTTACACAGGTCGGCTTGGTCGGGACGGTGTTTAACAGGCTGGCACATGGGCAGCCTGTGAAGATGACACTGGACCCAGATTGCGCAAGAGATTTTCTGCCGCAGCATAAATTCAGTGAAATTATGGTGGCCTTCACCGAAAATCCGGCGGCGGGCACTTTTAATTTAGGGTCGGGTGTAGGATTGCCATTACGTAATATCATGGATACATGGGCCGGCGTGTTTGGCGCTACGGTTGCCTACGAGCCGCAGCAGCGGGAAGCTGGTTTCTGGCTGAATAGCGGGCGTATTCATGACGCAACGGCAGTTATACCCTTTAGCCCGGAAGGCGCGTTGAGATCCCTTCGGCAGGAAGCTTGTGCGGCACGTCAGGCGGCCGGGGCGAGAGCTTATACGGCTTAAACGAGGCCCAATCGTTGTTCGAGCATGCCGACAAAGATATGCCCCATGGTAATGTGCATTTCCTGAATGCGGCCGGGGTTGGTATCGGGGATGAGAAGCATTAGGTCACAAAGCGGCGGCATTTTACCGCCCGTCGCGCCGGACCAGCCGACGGTTTTCATGCCCATACGGCGGGCTTTTTTCAGACCGTTTAAAATATTCTCACTATTGCCGGAGGTGCTGAGACCTACGGCGAGGTCCCCCGCATAGCCAAGGGCGCGTACCTGACGTTGGTAAATTTGATCAAAGCCGTAATCATTACCCGTCGCCGTCAGGGCGGAAGAATCCAAAGAGAGGGCAAGCGCAGCAATCGGTGAGCGTTCCTTATGCAGTTTGACGGCCATTTCAGCAGCGATATGCTGGCTGTCGGCGGCGCTGCCGCCATTGCCGAAAAATAAAAGTTTGTTACCGTTTTTTACAACTTCTTCGGCCATGTCGACCATTTTAGAAATCGTGTCTTTTTGGGTGGCAAAGGTTTCTTCGGCAATGCGCATATGATCAGAAGTTGTTTCTTGCCAATAATCGTCTACATTGAAACCGGGTGTTGGTTCATGAAATTCAGCCTGCTTGGTTTCTAAATCAACCATGGGTTATGTGTCCTTAATTATCGTCTTGTGATGTGTTGTAAAATAGTTGTTCTTCCGTCAATTGAAAACCGATTTCAATTTGATAATCGGGTGCCTCTCCGTCATAGGTCAAAGGCAGGTTTTGCCGGATGGTTTCAACCAACTGGATTTGATTCTGATCTTCGCCGTAGGTCACAGACGCCGCAAAAACTTCGCGGGCGAGTTCTTCGCCGCTGCCATCAAGGACGGCAATGAAATAAGGGTAGGCAAAGAACGGACGGTCGTTTTCTTCACGCTTTGCCTTCGGGCCGAGGGCGGCATCAAAGGTCAGGTCAATGCGCATATTTAAAAATTCGCCTTGTTCTTCACAGCTGCTTTGAGTGCTGGATAATGTAATGGAGGAGGTTTCTGTGCCTTCCTCTGCGTTTTCCATATCTTCAAACTCGGTCAGGCTGTCAAGTTGCGGGTTCACGATGATTGGCGGGCATGAATTATCTTTCATGACCACGTTGGCGCGATTCCCAGTCTCCTCTTCATTGCTGGAGACGGCGCTGTTAACAGAATTGCCAAGCTTTCCAATATCTTTTTGCAGGCCTTCAAAGGTGCTGCCACAGGCAGAAACCATGATTGCCGCCGTCAGCATAAGCAGGGTGTTTTGTATTTTCATGAGGGAAGAATACGAAAGCTTGAGGGTTCGGGCAAGGTTTTTGACGCTTTATCATGGATTTATCTGTTTAGCTCTTTTATATAAGGGGGCATGAGTAACGGCAAACCTGATATGACAATATTATTGGCCAGCCCGCGCGGCTTTTGCGCAGGCGTGGACCGCGCGATCCAGATTGTTGAAAAGGCGCTCGAAAAATATGGAGCGCCAGTCTATGTCCGCCATGAAATTGTTCATAATAAATACGTGGTGGAAGAATTGCGTCGTAAAGGGGCGGTATTTGTCGAAAGCCTTGAGGAAATTCCGGGCGATGGGCAGCCGGTTATTTTTTCTGCCCATGGGGTGCCCAAGCGTGTGCCTGCGGAAGCCGAAAAACGTGAAATGTTTTATATCGACGCCACCTGTCCGCTGGTAAGCAAGGTGCACAAGGAAGCGGAACGGCATTTTGCCAAAGGACGGCAGATTATTTTAATCGGCCATGCGGGGCATCCTGAAGTCGAAGGCACGATGGGGCAATTACCGGACGGCGCGGTTGTACTAGTTGAAACGCTGGAAGAGGCAAGAAATATTCAGGTTATAGATGAAGACAATCTGGCTTATTGCACGCAAACGACTTTATCCCTGGATGATACTGCCGATATCGTAGCTTTATTAAAAGAGCGCTTCCCGACCATGGAAGGTCCGCATAAAGAAGATATCTGTTATGCCACGACCAATCGTCAGGGGGCTGTAAAGAAAATTGCCGCGGCTTGTGATGCAATGATTGTGATCGGTGCGCCGAATTCTTCCAATTCCAACCGTCTGGTAGAGGTCGGTGCAAGCTATGGCTGTAATAAATCGATGCTGGTGCAGCGCGGTAGCGATATTGACTGGGACTGGTTGAAAGATGTAAAAACTCTTGGCCTGAGTGCGGGGGCGTCCGCGCCTGAGGTGCTGGTGGAAGAAGTGATCGATGCGATTGCGCAGCATTACGAGGTGAAGGTGGAAACACGCTCTCTGACGGAAGAAAATGTCGTCTTTAATATTCCCAAAGTGTTGCGCGATGCAGAAAATAAAAAGAGCGCCTGACCGATGCCGATTACCAAAAAAGATTTCCATGCAATCGACCATAAAGTGATTACCCTGATGGGAATGTCGGGCGTAGGGAAAACCCATTTGTCTTTGTTGTTATCCAAACAGGGATGGTGTCATTATTCCTGCGATTTTGAAATCGGCACAAATTTGCTGGGCAAGGAAATCGAGGCGACATTAGGGGAACCGAACCGGGTGACTGCGGATGATCTTTCGCAGTTATCGGCCTATGTGTCCTGTCTGGGGAATTTACCATACGATGAATTCAAACGCCGCCAGCAACAATATCTAGAAGCCGAGTGCGAATCTTTACGCCAGCTTCCTAAAGTGGTCGAACGGGCAAAAGCGCAGGGCTTTAAAAATGTCATTAATGATTCAACCGGCAGCCTGTGTGAGATTGATAATGAAGTGCTGCTGGATACTGTCGATGAAAATTCCCTGATTGTGTATATCAAGGCAAATGCGGACGAAGAAAAAGCGGTTCTGCAACGCGCACAGGATTATCCCAAGCCGATGTTTTTCTCCCCCGAACGGTTTGATTTCTGGGTGCAGGAATACAGCGCTGAAAAAGGCAATATTGCCGCCGATGATTTTAACGCCGATGATTTCGGGCGGTGGGTTTTCCCCAGATTGTTTGAAAACCGCCTGCCGAAATATCAGGCGATCGCCGATAAATACGGAGCGACGATTCCTTCCGAAGAATTTCACAAAGTTAAAACATCTGATGATTTTCTGGATGTGATCGTCCGACATCTTCCTGATAGTTATAAGTAACACGACCTGTTCAGGATTGCGGACAAACCAAGAACATTGGTTGGTGCGTAAAAATTTTCAAAGTATAATAGTATTGTTAAGTGCTCATTATGAGGCTTTTTTAAATTAATTTTTGCTCAATGGAGGAAGATAAAATGAGAAGAAATATTGTAGATACTTTTTGGGATCTTGTTGAAGATGTAAAATCACAATCTGGACATATGGATCCTATGCGGAATTATAACCATCCTTTGAATCAATATAACCATCCCCTTAAACTTTATAATCACCCTTATAAATCTTATATGCATCCATTAAACAGAATTACCTCTCCCGTTTTAGCTATTAAGCGTGTTGAAATGATTAGGGATTTACTCAATCAATATATTTTATTTGATTCATCAAGAAATATAAAAAAACAATCTTCTAGCGCTGTTTCAACTTTGGCGGCAAAAGTCTTAAATGGGTATGTGCCTTCAATTGCTGAAGCGAAAACCTTAGCTGCTTCAGTGCTTTCACAGGATGAAACTAAAGGGCAAAACGTGGTATAAAACCAAAGAAAAACCGACCTTTTCCTAAGGCCGGTTTTCTTATTGTAGGTTGATCCTGAACCTATTCTTTTTCAGCGAGGACGCTTAGTTATCCATCATACGGGGAAACGCGAGGATTAAACGTCATACCGGCATTTTGGGGGCTTAGGGTAGGGAGCATGCCGATATCTGAAACTTGTTTAGAACGGAAAGAGTATGTCATAGACTTGCTGCCCGTAACGTGGTTGCTGCACGTCTGTAATTTGCCCTTTACCGCCGTATGAAATACGGGCTTCCGCAATTTTATCATAGGAGATTGTATTGTCCGTCAGAATATCTTCCGGACGAATAACACCAGCCAGCTCAAGCACACGCTTTTCAAAATTCACGCGGACTTCCTGACGGCCCTGAATAACCATGTTGCCGTTCGGCAGGATTTGAGTCACGGTCGCGGCGAGCTTGACGCTGACTTCTTCGTCCCGTTCCGTGCTACCTTGTCCGCGGGTGCTGGAGGTTGAATCTGCGTCAACAAGATCTGCGCCTATTACGCCTTCGGGAAGAACTTTGGTCAATTGTGATTCAAGGCCGAGCATGTTGTTTAGCCCTACACCTTCAGAAGCGGAGCGGGAGCGTTCGGTTTCATTTTCAAGTTCGGCTTGGTCGTCAATTTCAATCATCACGGTCAGGATATCGCCGACATCACTCGCGCGCTGATCCTTGAAGAAGGTTTGCTTATTTCCACCCCATAAAGAATTATTTTGTCTGATATCCGGTTGTACTGCCGGCATCGGCATCGCCACGCGGGTATACTCCCCACTTTCGGCAGGATTTTCGATGGGGGAGAGGTCGGGAGCCTTGCCGATATTGGCGAGGCGTTCACCAGCCCCGCAGGCGCTGAGTAACAGGACTGTTGAGACAGTTGTTATAAGTTTTAGTTTGTTCATTGACACTCTCCTTTTTAAAATTCTTATCTAACGGCGACCTGATTTTCGCCCGTAATAAAGGCATCCACAGTGCGGCTGCTATTTGTATTTGTTACGCGGACAAGGTCCCCCTTGGCGCCGGATTGTAAAGCTTTACCCTTGGCGGTCAGGACAAGCGGCCCTTCTCTAAAGGTGATGTTGACGGCATCACCGCGAGTGACAAGTTGTGGTTTGCCAAGTGTTCCTTGAAGAATAATCTTTCCGGCATAGGCAATACGGCGCGGGGTCAGCCCGACCATATCATTGGCGTGTAGAATAACGTCATGTTGTAATGTCTGTTCTTCGACATCAACAAAGTTAATGTCATTGGCGCCAATAATATCGCCATTTTGTAAGGTGTGGCGCAGGACGGGAACTTTGATCATCCGTTTGATCTGACCTGTCACCGAAATTTTCTTTAACGGATTGTCGGCGGAGGGGGCTACAACATCTGCCTGAAAATAATCACGTTGCGGATTATATTTCAGGTCGACGATTTCTGCACGTTCCGACATGGTATTGGGCAGGACAATGGTTGGCTCATCTCTGTTGAATTCAACTTTATAATTACCTTGCACGCCTTTTTCCTTTAAGGCGCTGCGTAAGCTGCGTTCGATAATATCGGTCGTGACAATGTTGGCTTCACGGCGGATGGTGATTTGGTCACTATTGCTCGCTGGACGCCATTGCAGGTCAAGCGCTGTGGCAATGCGGTACAAGGTACGGGCGTTCAATGTCATGTCCTGACCGGGGCGGGGCGCTGCGCCGATCACATAATCCGCATTGCGTCTGACATTTTCAAACAGATCGCCCACAGTGATAACGTCTTCTGTCACAACACTGATAGATTTTAAAGAAGCAGCCATTGCCGTGCGGGCACCGATAAAGAAAGAAATGCCGAACATGATCAATGCCGTCAGACATAAAGCCGTTTTAACCGTCAGTGATGTTTGTTTCCAAAAATTAACAAGCATTTCTATTTTCCTTTCTATCGCGCCGCCCTTCCGTTTACAGGCAGGGCGGCCCTACTTAAGTTATCGCAGTTGTGTGACGGTCTGTAGCATCTCGTCACTTGTTGTGATTACGTTAGAGTTCATCTCGTAAGCGCGCTGCGCTGCGATTAGGTTTGTGATCTCTTCCACAATATTGACGTTTGAATTTTCAATGGCGCCCTGACGGATTTGTCCGAAAACATCCTCGCCGGGGTTGCCTGTTTGCACATCACCGGACGCACTAGTTTCCAGGAACATGGTATCGCCAATGGCATCCAATCCGGCGGGGTTGACGAAAGTGGCAAGTTCAATCTGGCCAACATTGTCGTATTCCACCTGATCTGGCAATTTCACGAGAACTTCTCCGGAGACATTGACAATGACGTCAAGCGCATCTTCAGGAACGGTAATACCGGGTTCAAGACGGTAACCTTGGGGGGTCACGATTTCGCCGTTTTCATTCAACTGGTAGATACTCTGGCGGGTATACGCAACCTCTCCATCCGGTAGTTCAATCTGAAAATAGCCTTCGCCTGTAATCGCAAGATCAAGCTGGTTTTCAGTTAACTGTAATGTGCCTTGTTCATGCGCACGGACGATAGAGCCAAGGCTCACACCCAGACCGAATTGTAAACCGGAAGGCATGGTTGTATCCGCATCTGAAGAAGAAGCGCCTGGACGGATCTTGTTTTGATAAATCAGATCATGGAATTCCGCGCGCCCGCGTTTAAAGCCCGTGGTTGTCATGTTGGCAATGTTGTTTGAAATAACATCAACATTTTGTTGTTGGGCCAGCATGCCTGTTGCGCCGATATCGAGGGATCTAGTTACCATTTTTTAAACTCCTGTTTTTTTAATTCGTTTTAAATTCAAATGTCGTTGTTATGCCTGTGTTCTGCCAAGGCGTTGAGATGCCGTTCTTAAGCGTTCATGCTCGGACTGCATCATATTTTGTACGGCCTGATATTCGCGGGAGACCTGAATCATGCGAGTCATTTCCACCACGGCCTGCACGTTGGATCCTTCCAGTTTTCCTTGCAAGACGGCTGTCTTTTCAGAAGGCACGCCGACAAGATCGGTTTTATATAGGCCGTTACCGGCAGGATCGAGCTTCTGGTCATTCGGGAATTCAACGACCATTAACTGGGCGATCTGTCCTTCTTCTGTGGAGATCACGCCTGTTTTATCAATGCTGATTTCTTTTGCGTTTGTCGGGATCACAATGTCACCGCCTCTATTATCCGCTACGGCCATGCCGGTGGCGGTGCGTAATGTGCCTTCTGCATCCAGTGTAAAGTTACCGGCGCGGGTATATTGCACCCCGTTCGGCGTTTGAATGCCAAGGAAGCCATTGCCAACAAGTGCGACGTCCAATGGATTTTCCGTGACTTTAATACTGCCGGGATCGGTTTTTTGATACTGGCCGTAATCCAGCACCATGGCGATGTCTTCTTTCATATAGCGGGGATCTTCAATATATTCGGTGAAGATCATGTTCTGCCCGCGGTAACCGGGAGTATTAATATTGGCTACGTTATTGGCAATGATGTTCATGTTTTCTTCAAGAACGACTTGCTTTGATAATCCGATATAGACTGAATTTTCCATATTTTATCTCTTTTCATTAAAATTCTTCCCTAAACACAATGCATTTGCTGTGCCAGAATTCTAACGCACTGATTTATAATGTTTTTTATTGATTAGGTGGCACTGGTCTCTCCTAGGAACGGCAAGGAATGTGCCGCAAATGTTCTTTTCCACAGGCAAGAATTTCCTTTCTTATGTTTTGTTGCCTGCGGTCGATAGAGAAAGAAAGTGCCCGTTTGGCTCTCTTGTGGGCGATTAATCATAGGGACTGGTCAGAAGGGGCTTGTTTTCTTTATACTACAGATGGATTCTTACTTAACGATCAGGGATTTAAACCATGTCAGACGCACGAAACACGCCCGTCAATGCCTCATTGGATGAGGAAGAGGAAGAGGCGTTTGAAGAGCAGGACGGGGGAGAAGGCTTAAGCGCCAAAAAACTCCTGCTTTTTGTTGTCTTGCCGCTGTTGATTATTGGAGGGGGCGCGGGCGCCTATTTAACCGGTACTCTGGACAGCTTTCTGGGCAGTCATGAGGAGGGAGAAACCCAAATGGCTGAGTCCAAAAAGCATGGCGAAGCTAATTTGAATGCCGCTTTTCTTAAAATTCCTGACATGATTGTCAATTTGAGCAGTAATGATGCACAGCCGCGCTATCTTAGGCTGAGTGTGCAATTGGAGCTGAGAAGCGAAGAAGATAAAGCCAAGATCGAGCAGGTCATGCCACGGGTAGTGGATCAGTTCCAGACCTACCTACGGGAACTGCGGGTGCGCGATTTGCGCGGCTCTGCCGGAATTTATAGATTACAAATGGAGTTGCTGTCGCGCGTGAATGCCGCAGCCTATCCCGTGGAAGTACAGGATGTGTTGTTTCAGGAAATACTTATTCAATAAGATAAGACCAATAAAATTGCCATATTTTATGATATACTATGAAAGCGTTAACCAAGAGCACGGCACAGGAATTGCAGAACAATCCATAGGCGGTTTTCGCAAACAAAAACAATAGATTAAAGAAAAACTTTAAATGAGCGATACAGGTACCAAAGAACTCGAAAAAGAAAAGAATGCCGCGGACGACGATCAAACGCTTGATCGCGATCCGATGGACACGATTGACGAAGAGGACGAACAGGAAGGAACTTCCCGTATCCTGAATCAGGACGAGATCGATTCCCTTCTTGGCTTTGACGATGATATGGAAGGGCTGGGCGATACGTCCGGCGTGATGGCGCTGATCAATTCCGCCATGGTCAATTACGAGCGTTTGCCGATGCTCGATATCGTCTTTGACAGACTGGTGCGCCTGATGTCGACATCGTTGCGGAATTTGACCTCGGACAATGTTGAGGTCTCCCTGGACCAGGTCTCCACTGTTCGTTTTGGGGATTACATGAATTCCATCCCGCTGCCCGCGATGCTGTCGGTTTTTAAAGCAGAGGAGTGGGACAATCAGGGATTAATTGTCACGGACAGTGCGCTGATTTATTCTATTGTAGATGTGTTGTTGGGGGGACGTAAAGGAACCCCTGCCATCCGTATCGAAGGACGGCCTTATACAACCATCGAAACCAAGCTGGTAGAACGTATGGTACAGGTCACTCTGAGTGATTTATCTTCTGCGTTTGATCCCTTGTCCCCCGTTAGTTTCAATCTGGATCGTATCGAAACAAACCCGCGCTTTGCGACGATTACCCAGGCTGGAAATGCCTGTGTGCTGGGACGGTTACGGGTCGATATGGGTGATCGTGGTGGCAGGATCGAGGTGATTATTCCTTATGCAACATTGGAGCCTGTGCGTGAATTGTTGTTACAGATGTTCATGGGGGAAAAGTTTGGCCGTGACTCGATCTGGGAAAACCACCTGACACAAGAACTCCACCAGACGGAAGTCCAATTGCAGGCGGTTCTGGGGGAAAAAGTGATGACCTTAGACGAATTGCTGAACTGGAAGGTTGGCACGCAGGTGCTGTTTAATACCTTTGTGGAAGACGAACTGGAATTGCGATGTGGCAATGTGCCGATGTTCCGCGGCCCTGTCGGGCAAAAGCAGGGCAAAATCGCCGTGCAGATTGATAAATACATCCAGGCACAGGATGATGACGATGACTAAGGTGGCGTATAATGAGTTATGATGTTTCTTTATTGCTGGACGGGTTAATCCTGGTTTTTCTAGGCGTAACAATCTATTACGCTGCAAGGTTGTCTATTTTTCTGAAGACATTCCGCGAGAATAAAAACGGCATGAAGTTATTGATCCGTGATTTAACGGTAACGATTCAAAAATCCGAACAAGCCATTGAGACAATGAAAAAACAGGCTATTGATGCGGAAAAGGATATTCGCGAAGTTGTCAAAGAAGCCAGATTTTTATCGGATGAATTACGGTTTATGAACGAAACAGGAGATGGTCTTGCAGACAGATTGGAAAAGCTGGCAGACCGTAACCGTGAATTGGTTGACCTGATGGAAAAATCCGGCGGGATCGGCCCACAACGTATTATCCCCGAAAGAGCAGCGGCAGCGCGCCCGGCTCCCAAGCCGCAAAAAGAAGAGAGTGCCATTTTCGAAATTGACGATTTTGATATTGATGAATATGACATGGAAGAAGATGACGAGCGCGATTTTGCCGCCCTTGAAGACGGCGCATACCGTGAAGAAGAAACCGCTTATCAATCGGCGCACCAGTCGTCCGGCCATCAGTCCAAGGTCAATACGGAATCTAAAAGCAAGGTGAGAAGCTTTGCCATTTTTGACCGTGATTTTGTCGAAGATGAAGAAGAACCGTCTAAGACCAATGCCGCCCCCGCCATGGAGCAAAGTTTAAAAAGCCGCGCTGAACAGGATTTGTATGAAGCCTTACAGCGCAAAAAACGCATTCGGGAAACATCATGAAGTGGATGGGCCGGTTAAAAATCATGCCATTACTGATTGTCGTCGCGGCATTATGCTTTGGTGTACGGTTTGGTGATTTTATAACAGGCGTTTCATCTCTACCCGGTACGGCCAATGCCCAGCAAACCATCGGGGTCAATGAAGACACCGTGGCACAAACCGAGCCGGAAGAGACTGTTGAAGACCAACTGGCGCAATTAGATGCTCCGCCGCGTCCCGATATGCAAGAATCCGGCACAACCATGCCATCTCCGCCCAGTATGGAAGGTGCGGAAGAGCCAGCGGAGTGGAAAGATTCTGGCGATACCGATTTTGAGTTTTCAGAAATGCGCATGGAGTTGTTCGAGGATTTGACCCGCCGCCGCAAGGCCCTGGAAGCGCAGGAACGGGAAATGGCCGTGCGTGAGGCCCTCTTAAAGGCCGCTGAAAAAGAACTGGATCAGAAATATAAAGAACTGGTGTCTTTGAGAACGGAAATTCAGGATTTGTTGGAAGAACAGACCGAAGAAGAAAAGCAACGTGTCGCCAGCCTTGTGAAAATTTATGAAGGCATGAAGCCCAAAGATGCGGCGCGTATTTTTAATACACTGGACATGGATATTTTGTTGAACGTTGTTTCGCGCATGTCCGAAAGGAAATCCGCGCCTATTATTGCTTCCATGGACCCGTCACGTGCACGGGCCCTGACAATTATGTTGATGGAGCAAAAGTCACTTCCCACATTGTTGGGCGATGTAAATTCTTAAACAGAAGGCTGATGTAATCTATGGTTGCCCGCAATCGCCGCCGCCGCATACACCCGGGAGAAGGGACCTCTAATACCGGTCAGATGATGAACTTGTCCTTGTTCATTATGCTGCTGGCTTTTTTCATCGTACTGAATGCGATTTCCTCATTCATTGAAGATAAAAGCAAGGCTGTGCGGGAAAGTGTTACGATGGCTTTTAATACCAATCCCACCCTGCGCGAGGAAATGCCGTCCGAACGCGAAGATGAAACCAAATCTGTCAATAAAGGCGATGCGTTTGACCGTCTGGAAGCATTGTTTGAAGCACAGATTGCCGCCTTTGAAGTCACCCGTAGTAAAAGCATGGGCGTGATGATGGTAGAAGTCCCACTGGAGGAATTTACCCGTGCCGTGATGGCGATTGGCCAGTCAGATTTAACGCGTTATCCAAACCGCCAACAAATGCGCAAAAATGCATTTTTACCGACCCTGATATCGATTATGCGCTCGGACATTAACGGGGCACCGACACGGGTGGAAATTTTGCTGCATACAAAGGAAAATCCCGCAAAAATGCAAAACCTCATGCCGACCCAGACACAGGAAAAGGTAAAAGAGGCGGCCAATTTGTCACGCCAGCTTGAAAAAAGCGGGATGCCGCAAAAGCTGGTAAATATTGGCTTGCAGGAAGGGGATCCGGCAATGGTGAATCTGCTGTTCAGGAAATTTGTTCCTTATTCCCCCGTGGAAGAAACGGATACGGATAAAAATTCTCCTTTAACGGGAGGGGCATCATGAGTCCTACCAAGCCCGAGAAAAAAGAAGAAGAAACCGATTCCGAGGTAAAAGTGGCCACCGTGCCGCGGCGCTTTAACAGGCGGGCAGGGGATGCCTCTCAGCAAACCACATCGACATGGCTTATTTCCTTTACCGATGTGATGGCCTTAATGCTGACCTTCTTTGTTTTATTGTTTTCCATGTCCAATCCGCAGGCCGAAGACTGGGCCCGGTTGAAGAAGAACATGCAGGAGAATTTTAAAAATTTTCAGGGCAAGCCGTTAAACCGGAGTACTGAAGATGCGATTAATATCAATAAGGTTAATTTTTCCCGTGCGTTGGACCTTGGGTATCTGAAAGCCATTATCAACAACCTGATTGAACAGGAGCCCAGCCTGCAGGTGGCGCGTATTATTGATAACGGCAATAGCCTGATTGTCGCCCTGCCGGGAGATTTGCTGTTTGATTCCGGACAGGCCGAAATCAAAACCCAGACGGACAAGGCTTTATTCACACTCGCCGGTACGTTGGGCCGGATTAAAAACCGTATTGAGGTTGTCGGCCATACCGACCCACGCCCGCTCAGCGGCGGCGCGTATGAATCAAACTGGGGCCTGTCGCTGGCGCGGGCCACAAACGTGGCGGCTGTGTTGGAAAATGTTGGTTATGAGCGGCCAATAGTTGTTCGCGGACAAGCCAGTGGCCGCTACGCCGATTTACCGCCAAACCTGTCTACAAGGGAAAAAAGGGACCTGTCACGGCGGGTGGATATCGTCATTATGGAAGATGATGGTAAAAGGTTGAAGCTCTTTGATATCGGGTTGCCGTCAGCCTTTTAAAACTGGGCAGAACTTAACAGAACGTGGTGCTCTTGCTTGTTCTTTCCACGGGGGTGTGGCAAATTTTCATTATGAGATTTCTTTTTCATTTCAAGACTCTAGTTATCGCAGCCTGCCTGATTTTATCAGTGCCGGCCTATGCGCAGAGTCTTGATGTGCGTTCCGGCAGCCACGATGGGTATTCCCGTCTGGTTTTTGACTGGGCGGAAGCCCCGGTTTACAAGGTCACCAAGTCTGGCGGGCAGTTAACGATTGGGTTTGATAAAAGCGCCCCGGCCGATGTTAGCGCCGTGAATGCAGAGCAGCTTAAAAATATCGGCACTGTGAATATCCTTTCGGGGGCGGGCGCGCCGTTGAAATTATCCGTGCAAATCAATGAAGACAGTGATTTCCGTCATTTTAAAATCGGCAAGAAAGTGATTGTTGATGTTTATGACGCGGCAGGGGAGCCTTCGCGCGTTGCCGCAACAACATCCAGAACGACAGGCACGCAGGCGCAGGCCCCCTCGTCGGCACCGTCACCAGCTACGCCGGCACCCTCCCGCGAGTCTTTGGCAGCCGCACAGCTCGCTGACGTGCCGGAGATATTGGAAGAGCCGCTGGAAGAATTGAATTATACGCCTGTCGAAGGGACGGAACCGCATGTTATTACCTTGACGGCGACGCAGAATGTCAGTGCCGCCGTTTTCGAGCGTGCAGGATTTATCTGGATGGTTTTCAGCCGTGCGGATTTAAAAACCGATCCTGTTCTGGCCGGGCCGAAAGCCAACTCCTTTCCTAAAATTGAAAAGATAGAATTGCCCAATGCGGTGGCTTACAGAATGGCCAAGCCCGAAGGGTTTTTCTTTTACGGGGAAGGGGGCGGCTTGTTGTGGCGCCTTGTCCTCACACCGAATCCCCGCCAGACAAAACCGTTAAAACCCAAAGCGGATAACGGGCAGCTTGTGTGGCCGATGACACAGGCAACGAAAACCGTGACCCTGACCGACCCGCTTATCGGGGATGAAATTCAGGCGGTGACAGTGAAAAGTTCCGGTGAGTATAGCGGTGCGCGCCGCCAATATGTCGATTTGGAAGTCCTGCCGTCTTATATTGGCCTGGCCTTTGTGCCCAAAGCGGACGATGTGGTGGCCACGCGTGATGAGCGAGGGGTTTCTATCAGCAAACCGCAGGGACTGGCGATTTCGCCGGAACGTGATGTGGCTTCTGCAGAGTTAAAAGACGATATTCAAAAAGAAAATGAATTTTTTGATCTGGCGGCCAACCCCTCCACCTTATCTCGGCTTTATGATTTCAATAGTTGGGAAATGGGCGGGCAGAATGCATTAGAAAGAAACCGCCGTATCCTGATGCGGGATGTCGGCACAAAAGTCGGTGCAGACAAGGTGGAAGATTTACTGACGCTGGCCAAACTGAATATTGCCAATGACAGGGGGCAGGAGGCGCTGGGCATTATGCGTGTGGCTGCGCAGGAGTTGCCAGGCATTGATGAGGATGGCGAATTTATCGCACTGCAGGGCGCTGCGGCAACGCTGGCCCAACAATATGATGAAGCGATTGAATTCCTGGTGAATCCGAAACTGAATAGTTACGGCGAAATGGGATACTGGCGCGCCGCGGCGCTGGCGGGACTGGAGGACTGGCGTCAGGCGGCCAATGTGATGCCTGAAGATATGCGGCTTTTGGAATCCTATCCGAAACAAATCCAGGTACCTATCGGCTTGAAACTGGCGGAAGTTTCATTACGGGCCGGTAACCCGCAAAAGGCAGAAGAAATCCTGACGATGATGCAGCCTGAATTTTCGCAGATGTCTCTGGCCAATCAATCGGCGTGGAAATACCTGAACGGGGAACTGGAAAACCAAAAAGGCAATGATGAAACCGCGCTTGAAAACTGGCAACCGTTATTGACCGGAAAAGATGATTATTACCGTGCCAAAGCAGCCTTGTCAGTTACAAAAATGCAACTGGAACGTCAGAAAATTACAAATGATAAAGCCATCGATCGCCTTGAGGGATTGCGGTATGCCTGGCGCGGTGATGAACTGGAAAGTCTTATTAACCTGCGGCTGGGGGAAGTTTATATCCAGAATGGCGATTACCTGAAAGGGTTGTCAACATTGCGTAGCGCAGTGTCCCTATCGCCGAATTCCAAAATATCCGAACAGATTACGACCTATATGACCGATACGTTTACGTCTTTGTTCACCGAAGGAAAACTGAGCGAAGTCTCGGCGCTGGACGCGGTCAGTATTTATGATGAGTTTAAGGAGCTGACCCCCGCTGGTGAGGAAGGCGATATTTTTGTGCAGGAACTGGCCGAGCGTCTGGTGGATGTCGACCTGTTGGGACGGGCGGCAAATTTACTCGATCACCAGCTGACGCACCGCCTGCAAGGCGAAGCGGCGGCCAATGTGGGGATTCGCCTGGCAGCAATCCGTTTATTGGATAACAAACCGGATGGCGCGTTGCGTGCGCTGGATGTTGCGGCGCAGCAATTGGGACGGGATGGGAATGCCGAAAAGCGCCACCAGATTAGATTGCTGCGGGCGCGGGCCTTATCAAAGTCCGGGCAGTCAAATGAAGCGCTCTCCCTTTTATCCAATGCGGGTAACGAGCCGGAAGTCTTACGCCTGCGGGCGGATATAGCGTGGAACGGCAGTGTGTGGGACGAAGCGGCAAAGGCCTTCGGGCAATTAATCGACAATGAATCAATTTCGAAAACACGTCCCCCGAATGATTACCAGACGACCCTTATTTTAAACCGGGCGATAGCCCTGAACCTGTCGGGCAACCGCACGGCGCTGGACCGGTTGCGGAATGAGTATAATGACCTGATGGCGCAAAGCGAAAAAGCGCGTCTCTTTGACCTGATCTCCCGCCCGCGCCAATTGGGCATGCTTGCCGACCGCGAGAGTGTGAGTTCCCTTATTTCAGAAGTTGATTTGTTCGGTGAGTTCCTAGAAAGCTATAAAGATATTAATTAATTAACCTTTGAGGTGGTTTTGATTGAAAATTTTAAGATTTTCGGCTATCTTAAAGTGACATGACAAGCTTTGACTTTGGATCTTTAAAACAAGTCTTTAAAAATGTTTCGCGCGCCATTTCGGCGGGAAACGAGTTTGTTTCCAAACATACCGGCCGCATAGCCGCCGCCTTGGGGGCACATAGCGATTTCGGGTCCTCCAGAGGATATCATACTGCCAAAACAGTTGCGGCTGTTGGCTTGCTGGCGGCAAGTGCGTTTTCCTTAAATTTAGAAGGGGTACTGGGGGCAGGCTTTATGGCCGCCGATGAAATAAGAACCCTGGATGATGTCGGGCGCAGTACACTGGCGCATCTGCATGCCGTGCCGGGCGCGCATATTTCTTAATGTAAAAGTGATCAGCCTGTGCCGACGACGACGGGGCCTGTCGGCCCGAAGCTTTGAATAAGAGAGCCGGAGATCAAATACCAGCCATCAACCAGAACAAAGAAGATAATCTTGAACGGCAGGGAGATCATTACCGGCGGTAACATCATCATCCCCATCGACATCAGGATCGAGGCGGTGACCATATCAATAATCAAGAACGGCAGGAACAGCATGAAACCGATTTCAAAGGCGCGGCGTAATTCCGAAATCATGAAAGAGGGGATCAGCACCTGAATCGGCACATCCATCGGTTCCGCGTAGGGGCCGCTCTGGCTGAGTTCGGTAAAGAGTTCCAGATCCGCTTCACGAACATGGTTGAGCATGAAGGCCTTAAACGGTTCCACCCCGCGTTCAAAGGCGGTGACTTCGTCAATTTCTTCGTTGATCAAAGGTTGTAGGCCTTGTTCATATGCCTGCGTGAAGGTTGGCGCCATAATAAAGAAAGTTAAAAACAGGGCGAGCGAGACCATGACGGTATTGGGCGGTGTTTGTTGAATGCCGATAGCCGTTCGTAAGAAAGATAACACCACAATAATACGGGTGAAGGATGTCATCATGATTAAAATGGACGGGGCGAGCGAGAGAACAGTGAGAATACCGACAAGCTGGATGACACGGCCCGTGACGGTACCGCCTTCACCTTGTCCCATATCAATAGTAATGGCTTGTGCGAAAGAGGGGCTGGTCGTCAGCAGAAATAACAACCCGCCGCAAAACGCGGTCACCAATAAATTCAGCGCAATAAAGCGCTTCATGTTTTTGGTGAAAAACGGGGCGGGGTTAATCTTTTGCATTATTATTTGTTGGTGATTTGATGTTTGTTTCAATAACAGTTTCGCCTGCCGGGCCTAAAAGCACAAGATGTTGTGTTGTGTTATCCCGTTCAAGAATAACCGCTTTCCGGCGGGCATCAAGGGGCAGAACCTCAACAATTTTCAATCGCTTTTTACCGGGGGTGCGCATGCCGCCCTGACCATAGCCAAGTTTTTTTAAAACGAAAGCCAGTCCTCCCATCAAGGAGACAACAAAAACAAGGGCAGCAAAAAATTTCAGATAATCCTGTAAGTCCATATCGTATTACCCTGCTTTTAACTTTCGCCTGTTTGGGATTTCAGGCCGTTCTGGAATTCCTGCAGGGCGAGGCCGAGGGATTCAAGCTTGGAAATCATCTCACCCATGACGGGCTGTATCTGTGAGGCCTGGTCCGCAGGCAGCGTCAAGGCGGCATTGCAAAGTTCCCCCACTTCATCATCCAGATGGGAAAGATTGACGACGTCCCCCTGATTTAGGCGGGCATGAGCATCTTCGATAAAATCGGTTAGTTCCTGAAGGCGGAGCGCTATATTTTGTGCATTAGTCATTGTGATTATCCCTGTTTTCCTGATCGTCTTGCGTGGCATGATCGTTCGTAGATTGTTCATCCATAGCATCTTTTAGGACGGCATCAAAAGGGTTTGGCTCTCCATTGGCGCGATAAACATAAGAGAGCACTTCGGCGACGGCCATAAAGGCTTCGGAAGGAATGGGGCTTTCCAGTTCGATTTTGGCCAGAATTTCCGCCAGATCCGCGTCCGTGCGCACTTTGATCCCGTTTTCATAGGCAATCTGCAGGATTTGCTCGGCAATTTTTCCCCGTCCGGCAGCCGTAATGATGGGAATTTCACCTTTTTCAGAGCCGTCTTTCAGGGCTACGGCTGTCTGCCTGGCCGGTTTTTTCTTTATATTTAAGGGCTTTAGCCGATTTTTGTCGTCTTTTTTAAAACCGTCGTCAAAGTTATTGCTCATGGGGGCATTCTGGCATGCTTCCTGCAAATATTAAATTAGATTTCGAATTAATTGCCGTCCTGCCCGTGAAAAAGGCAGACACAAACAAAGAGAAAGCACGGATTTAGGGAAATAAAATGGACATTAAAAATATCGCATTATTTCAGGCCATGGGCGCAAAAATGAACTATCTGAGCACACGTCAGGGCGTTTTAGCGCAAAATATCGCCAATGCCGATACACCGGAATATCGCCCCCGCGATTTAACGGAAGTGGATTTCGGCGCCGTTTTGCAGGATGTGACAGGATCCAAGAAAGTCCGCATGGAGCGCACCGAAGCCGGTCATATTATGCCGGGCGGTAATATTGATACCCCCGATAACAGAAAATCGCGCGTGACGTACGAGGTCGCACCGGGGGATAACGCCGTCATCATCGAAGAACAGATGATCAAGGCCACACAGACAACAATGGATTACAACTTAATGACGAACCTGATGCGCAAGAATATTGGTATGATCCAGACAGCGCTGGGAAATGGAGGTAGATAATGGCTGATATGCAAGATGCATTGGTAATTTCCGCGATGGGGATGCGTGCTCAAGGGGAAAGAACGCGCGTTATTTCAGAGAATATAGCAAATGCCGGAACAGCGGCGCTGACCGCTGATGCTGAGCCATATTCGCGGAAAGTTATTACTTTTAAGAACGAGTTGGACCGCACAGACGGTTTGCGCAAAGTTAAAGTGGAAGATATTACCGATGACCGCCGTGAGGATTTCCCGCTGAAATATATGCCCGACCATCCGGGCGCGGACGCGGCAGGTTATGTGAAAATGCCGAATGTGAATATGCTGATTGAACTGAACGATATGCGCGAAGCCCAAAGAAGTTATGAGGCCAATCTGGGTATGATTGAACAATCCAGAACAATGATGTTCAGAACAATCGATATGTTACGATAATTGTAAATTTGTGATATAATGCATTTAAAGGAAAATTTTGATGATCGATAAAATTACCAATCCAGCCGCAGCAGCCAATGCGTATGCCAATACCTCCAAGACGGCGGACGCACCGGGTTTGACCGCACCGAAGAAAGAATCTTTCGGTGATCTGGTCAAGAATGCGGCGATTAAATCGATCCAAACCTTGCGGGCCGGTGAAGCAGCCTCCGCCCGTGCTGTGAGCGGCGAAGCCAGCCTGCCTGAAGTGGTGCAGGCGATTACAGCGTCCGAAGTCACGCTACAAACGGTTGTAGCCATGCGTGACCGCCTTGTCGGTGCGTATCAGGAAATCATGCGTATGCCGGTTTAATATTTCTATTAAACCTAACTATCCTATAAGCTAAGTGGTATAATTATCCTGATTTAATCGGGGGGGATATGGCCAATTTATATATCATCGCACTTTTGTATTTTGTCTTTAAAATTTATCAGACAGGCAAGTTAAGCGCTGACAGGGATGATTTCCTCAATCGCTTTATCCGCAAATACATTCTTTCAAAATTTAACGCAGAGGAACGCGAAAAAAGCGATCAAAAAGCTTTCGGTGACGCGATGGAAGATTTTGAAGAAGATATGAAAGAATCAAAGATAGATTGGATTAGAAATAACAGTCATTTAGTTAAAAAGTTGAAATTAGTGGGAACGGCAAAGTCCCGTTATTTAAGTGCCGCTGTAGGTTTGGGAGGCTTAGTGATTATTATACCTGCTGTGGGATTTGTATGGTGGCATTATAAACTATATTTGCACGACTATTTTGGACCATCCGGCGAGGTTTTGGTTAATATTATTTCTGCGTTCTTATTATTGCCTGCCTCACTCGTTGTGTTGATAATATATGCAATAATTTCTCTTCCGATTGCAGCTTTAGGGGAAAAAAAGTAGTCAATCCACACTTAGAGATTAAGATGGATTTTGGATCTGGATTGCGAATAACTTATAATCGTTATACTTGAAAATCATGAGAATGCCTGTCTGATAAAATGTTATTGGGCGATATTCCGAGTCGCGGTACAATAACTTTATGACTACCTTTATCTTCTCTGTTGTTGTTCCCCTTGCTCTCGCGGCACTCTTTTTCATAAGGCTTTATTTTTACTTTCAATACGGGAATAAAAACAAAAGCGGTCCGCCGGGTGCGGATCTTGATCCGGATAATATTGAAAAGACACTCACGCAGCCGATCAATTACGAAGCCCCCAAAACCTTAAAAGAAAAAGTAAACAGGGTCTGGTTTTTTGCCAGTTTCATTCTTATCCCATTGAGCCTTTTTATATGGGGGATGATGGCGTACGAAATTTTTTCAAAGACCCATACAATCTTTTTTCCTGCCATTGTATCGGCCTTGTTCTTGCTACCTGTGGCGGTTTTTTGCCTTATCTGTTATGTCTGTATCATGTTTGTCGTGATGCTTTTTCACAAAAAGGAAGGTGCATGACAGGGAACGGCGCACCATTTCCTATCGTCTTGCCAAAATCTGCCTCTACCACTAAGCTATCTATATGAATCAGGCTGAAATCATTGATATCGCGCGCGAGGCCATTTTACTGGTGATACAGATCAGTATGCCGGTGATGCTTGTCGGGTTATTGGTCGGGGTGACCATTGCGCTTGTTCAGGCTCTGACGCAAATTCAGGAAATCACGCTGGTGTTTGTGCCGAAAATTCTGGCGATCTTTCTGGCCATTTTTGTTTTCCTGCCTGGTTTCGCCATTGTCATGGTCAGTTTTATGGAGCGTATCGCCGATAAGATTATCGGTATGGGGTAGGGCGGTATGCTTTCCCTTGAAGAATTTCTTGTTACCGGTGTCTATGCTTTTATGTTGATCTTCACACGGCTGGGCACAGCCATGATGATTATGCCCGGTATTGGCGACAGCTTCGTGCCGAAAAATATCCGCCTGATGATGTCTTTAGGGATGGCATTTGTTTTAACACCCGTGGTGCAACAATATGTTCCATCCCCTGTGCCGGCGGTGCCTGTTTTATTCTCCCTGATCTTGATGGAATTTGTGATTGGTCTTTTTATTGGCACCATGGCGCGGATTTTTATGGCTGCGCTGGATACGGCCGGAATGATTATTTCAATGACATCCGGCCTGGCCAATGCGCAAGTGTTTAACCCGGCCTCCGCCTCTCAAGGCTCCATCGCCGGTGCGTTTTTGTCGATGACAGGTGTGGTTTTATTATTCGTCACCAATATGCATCACATGCTGATTTACGGGCTGGTGGAAAGTTATACCATGTTTCCGGTTGGCGGTGCGCCTGAGACAGGCAGTATGGCTCAACTTGTCGTCGCTGCGTTTTCCGGGGCGTTTTTAATAGGCTTTCAAATTGCCATCCCGTTTGTGGTGGTTGCAATGCTATTATATATCGGCATGGGGGTTTTATCCCGCCTGATGCCGCAGGTGCAGGTTTTTATCCTCGCGCTGCCGGTGCAGATCATGCTCTCCATTTTAACGCTGATGCTAATCCTGTCCTCTGCCATGTTGTTCTGGCTGGGCAAATTCGAAGAAGGCATGGTTTTCTTTTTGACCTCTGCCGGATAATTTTAAGAAGCTTAAATATAAGAATGTGATAAAATTATAAGATGAGTGATAATGAACAGGCCGACGATTCCCAGAAGACGGAAGAACCCACCCCCAAAAAGATCGAGGAAAGTCGAAAAAAGGGGCAGGTGGCGCTGAGCCGTGAAGTCAATAACTGGGTCATGTTATTTACTGCCACCATCGTGGTGTTAGCAATTGGACCTTATAGTTTAAGCGCGCTGAAAAACCACTTACAAACCTACATTGCCAAGGCGCACCTTATGCCTTCTGTTCCGGGTGGTTTCGGTTTTGTGCTGGGCGAATCTTTCTGGCAGGTCGTTGCGATTCTGGCATTGCCGTTATTGATCCTGATGATCGCCGCTTTTTTAGCGCCGTTTTTACAGATAGGGCCGCTTTTTGCGCCCAATGTCATCAAGCCAGATGTCAGCAAAATATCGCCGATGCAGGGATTTAAGCGGCTGTTTTCCTTACGTTCCATCATGGAGTTTGTTAAAGGAATTTTAAAAATCGGCATTATTGGCGCGGTCGGCGTGATCCTGCTTTACCCGTTTTATGCAGGCGTTGACCACATGGTCGGCCTGCCTGTGCCGACCATGATGGACGAACTGCAACGACTTGTGATCCGGATGATGACAGGGATTCTTGTGGTCCTGATGGTTGTCGCGGTAGTGGACCTAGTTTATCAGCGTTACGAGCATTACAAAAAAATGCGGATGACCAAACAGGAATTAAAGGACGAATACAAGCAGACAGAAGGGGACCCGCATGTGCGGGCAAAGTTACGTCAATTAAGGCAGGAAAAAGCCCGTGCCCGCATGATGCAGGCCGTGCCGCAGGCCGATGTCGTGATTACCAACCCGACTCACTACTCCCTTGCGTTAAAATATGATCCCGAAGAAATGGATGCTCCTGTGTTATTGGCCAAAGGTATTGACGAGGTAGCGATGCGGATCAGGGAAGTGGCGAAAGAGAATGATATCCCGCTTTATGAGAACAAGCCGCTGGCGCGCGTCTTATATGATACGGTCGAGATTGACCAGATGATCCCGCCTGACCACTATCAGGCTGTCGCCGAAGTGATTTCCTATGTCTTCCAGTTAAAAGGCAAGCTGAAACCGCAAGCTAATTAGTCGTCAGCAAGTTTTGTAAAAATATAGCCACAGGCCGTGAATCCATGGCATTATAGAGCGCTATGCCGTTAGACCATTCAGAATTCATCAAACAACAAAAACGCCGCGAACCCGACCCGAATGAGTCCAATAAGGTGGCCTTGCGCAACCTTGTGATTACAACCGTCTTTACGGCGTGTTACGTGATGGTGTGTATTATCCTCGCGATTTTTCTGGAAGTGGATAAAACCACCGCCGTGGTTGCGGGGCTATTGTTTATTATCACCAGTATTCTGGCCTTTTGGGCGCAGCGTTATTTGTACGCCTTTAAAACACAGGAACGTGAACGCCGGCTGATCCGTGAAGTGCTGGAAGGCAGCCGCGGCGCCAGAATGATTACCGATAGTGCCGATAATACTATTTACGCCAACCAGCGTTTTGAAAATTTGTGCAAGGAATACGGCAAACCGGATCTGGAAAGCCTCTCGCAGTTGTTTATCGGCAATGTTGATACCTACCATTTGTTCCAGACCCTGTCGGATCAGGCGCGGCGGGGGTTGACAGATTCCATGGAACTGCGTTCCGGCGAAGATGTGAATGAGCGCTGGTTTATGGTGACGGCGCAACCGGTGGCCGGGTGGACAGGGTATGTGCATTGGCGTGTGGATGATATTACCCAGCAGCGCGAAGTGGACAGGTCTGTCCGTGAAGAGCGGGAGAAACTGATCGATTTTACCGATAATGCGCCTGTCGGATTCTTTTCCGTTGATGAGATGGGGCGGTTTATCTTTGTGAATGCCACGCTGGCAAGATGGCTCGGCGAAGATATCCAGACGTTGCTGCGCGAAGGGGCGATTCATACTTATCTCGAAGATCCGCCGGTTGATGCGGCGCCCTATGATATCATTGAGAAAGGTGGCGCCAGACAGGTGGCTGAGATTTTAATGAAAGGGCCGGGCGGAAACACTTTTCTTGCCAGTGTCAATCAGGCGGTGGTGCGTGAGGATGGCGGACGGGTCAGAACACGGGCTGTTGTTCATGACCTGACCTCCGAAAAAGCAATGCGTAAAGCGCTGAAAGCTTCTGAAGACCGCTTCCAGCGTTTCTTTGAAGAAGCGCCGGTCGGTGTTCTTCTGGTCGGGCCGGATGGCGATGTGCGCGATTGTAACTCCTCCTTTGCCAATCTTATCGGGCATACAGTCAAAGACATTGAAAAGAAAAACCTAAAAGATTTTATTATTACCGATGACCAGTCACGGGTGCTTTCTGCTGTCGGCAATATTGAACGGGGCAAGAGAATCGAAGCCCCTTTGGAAATTGGCCTGACAGGGGGGGGCGGAAAAGTTGTTACTGTGCAACTGCATGCCCGCCGTTTTAAAGAAGGGGATAATATTGTCCTCCATTTGATTGATTTGACGGAACAGAAGAACCTCGAGCTGCAATTTGTTCAGTCCCAGAAAATGCAGGCAATCGGGCAGCTGGCGGGCGGGATTGCGCATGACTTTAACAATCTTCTAACGGCGATTATCGGATTCTGTGATCTGCTGTTGTTGCGCCACAAGCCGGGCGATCCGTCTTTTGGCGATATCATGCAGATCAAGCAGAACTCAAACCGGGCGGCGAATCTGGTGCGCCAGCTTTTGGCGTTCTCCCGTCAGCAAACCTTGCGCCCGCAAGTCAATGATATGGGAGAGATTTTGACGGAAGTCTCGCACCTCCTCAGACGTCTTATCGGGGCGAATATTGAATTGAATCTGGTTCACGGCTCTAACCTTGGAATGGTGAAGGTGGATGTCGGTCAGATGGAACAGGTTTTGATCAATATGGCGGTGAATGCGCGTGATGCCATGGATGGCGGCGGGAATCTAACCATTGAAACCGAAAATTTTGATAACAAAAAGGCTATTCGTTTTCGCGATGACCTGATGCCGGCCGGCCACTGGGTGCGGATTAAAATTACCGATACAGGGTGTGGAATCAATCAGGAAAACCTGTCGCGCATTATTGAACCGTTCTTCACTACCAAAGATGTCGGGCAGGGGACGGGTCTGGGCCTTGCAACTGTGTACGGGATTATCCGCCAGACAGATGGTTTTCTGGATATTGACAGCGAGGTGGGCGTCGGTACCACATTTTCCATTTACCTGCCACGCTTAAGCGAGGAAGAAGTGGCTGCCGCCACGGAAGAAGGCGATAAGGTGATCGAGGAAAAGACGGGCGACCTTACCGGCACGGCGCGAATCTTGCTGGTGGAGGATGAAGATGCTGTCAGGACCTTTAGTACCCGCGCGCTCACCAATAAAGGGTATGATGTTCTCTCGGCGGAGCATGGCAATGCCGCGCTGACTTTGATGGGAACGCAAGAAGACAAGCACCTTGATCTGTTGATTACCGATGTGATGATGCCGGATATGGACGGGCCGACGCTCGCACAACGCATGCGTCAGGACAGCCCGGAACTCAAGATTATTTTTATCTCCGGCTATACCGAAGACAAGCTGAAAGATCATATGGGGGAAAACGTCTATTTCCTTCCCAAACCCTTTACCCTCAAGCAATTGGCGACCAAGGTCAAAGAGGCTTTAGAGGAGTAAAATTCCTTTTACCCACCTTAATTGTTCTTTTTTTGTTCTTTTTGATTGACGATGAGAACAAATGGTGTACGATTAGATCATAATCAATTGCCCACGAACAATTGTGAGTAATCACTGAGCCTACGTTGAACCGTTAAACGCCCTATGTCAAAAAGGAGGAAAGTAAATGTCTGTGACCCCAATGAGAAAAGATGAAGCCATGCATAAAAATGCCGATGAGAAAAACAAAGCCCTGGATGCCGCCCTGCAACAGATAGAACGCGCCTTTGGTAAGGGCTCGGTCATGAAGTTGAACGGGGAACAAAACCCGATGGAGGTTGAATCAATTTCCACAGGTTCGCTCGGTCTGGATATCGGTTTAGGAATCGGCGGTGTGCCACGGGGCCGTATTGTTGAAATTTACGGGCCTGAAAGCTCCGGTAAAACCACGCTGGCGCTGCATATTATCGCCGAAGCACAAAAAGCGGGGGGCACGTGCGCGATTGTCGATGCGGAGCATGCGCTAGACCCAAGCTATGCCAGAAAATTAGGCTGTAATGTAGATGAGCTTCTCATTTCCCAGCCCGATGCAGGCGAACAGGCGTTGGAAATTACGGATACATTGGTGCGTTCCGGCGCGCTGGATGTCGTTGTTGTCGACTCAGTTGCGGCTTTGGTGCCGCGGGCGGAACTGGAAGGGGAGATGGGCGATACCCATGTCGGTCTGCAGGCCCGTTTGATGTCCCAGGCTTTAAGAAAGCTGACAGGATCGATCTCACGTTCCCGTACGGTCGTTATCTTTATTAATCAGATACGTATGAAAATCGGCGTGATGTTCGGCTCTCCTGAAACAACCACAGGCGGAAATGCCTTGAAATTCTATTCTTCGGTCCGTATGGATATCCGCCGCATCGGCCAGATCAAGGAGCGTGATGAGGTGGTCGGGAACCAGACCCGCGTCAAAGTTGTAAAAAACAAAATGGCCGCGCCGTTCCGCCAGATTGAATTTGATATTATGTATGGGAAGGGCATTTCCAAAACAGGGGAGATCCTTGACCTTGGCGTGCAAGGCGGCTTTGTTGAAAAATCAGGCTCCTGGTTTTCGGCGGAAGGCGAACGCATCGGACAGGGGCGTGAAAATGCCAAACAATATTTAATCGACCATCCCGAAATGATGGCCACATTAGAAAAGAAAATCCGTGAACATGCGGGATTGATTTCCGAAGCGATGCTGGTGGGGCCTGAGGATGAAGGGGCTCCAGCCTTGGAAGTGGTAGAAGAAGCCGCTGCCGAGGAAAAGCCAAAGGCCAAGAAATCCAAATAAATTTTTAATCGATTATCAAAACAGTTCGATTAGAAAAATAAAAGAGCCGCGAAATTTATTTTCGCGGCTTTTGCCTACATATCATGTCCCCAGTTGCGCCAGTTCCCAATGCCGCGCCCGGCGGTGGCGGGGAGCGGTGGGGAGTCATCATTCCATTCACGGGCAGGGCGTCGTCTCGGTTGGCGGTGCATATTGGCGATGTAGGTGTCATGTCTGGTTAACGCTTCCGTCGTGGTGTCACATTCATTGGGATTTTGACGGCGACGGATTTTACACCTGACTTTTTCTTCGGCCAGAATCAAAAAAGCCGTATCACGGCTTTTATATTGTATTTCTAATTTTAGTAATCTTTTGCTGGGACCTTCCTGCACAACTTTGTCTCGCAGGTCGGCTTCTTTGGCCGCAACAAGCTGATCAAACTGCGCTCTGTCAAAATTTGCTGCCAAGGCTTCAATCGTTTGTTTTTTTCTTAATTTTTTGGCCATAATAGAAGTCTTTTCAGATATCTGGAATTAAACCTATGTTGGAGCAGATCAGGTGAATTCAAAACCGGTACGATCGCGTCTTCTGTCCGCTATTATACGCTGTCGCATTTCTTCAACGTGGCTAGGCCCGTCGTCATCATCATTCCAGCGGTTTCTAGAAAATCCGTCCTCAAGTATTCTGTCTTGCCTTGTTATTTCTTGTTGGCCTATTTGATCGGCCATAGCATTGCCGCCGGCCCATGCTATTCCCAGACGCTGTTCGTCCATTGATTTACCCTCTGTTTTATTGACACATTTAATAATTTCTTTTTAGTCGAATATTCCATAACTAAATAATTATTAGAAATCAACCACGATTTCGCAAGATTCGCTGTTTATCCCGGTTCCAGTCGCGTTTCTTTTCAGTTTCGCGTTTATCAATGGTTTTCTTTCCTTTCGCGAGGGAGATTTCCAGCTTGGCTAGCCCCCGTTTATCAAAATATATCCGTAAGGGCACTATAGTATATCCTTCGCGGTTGACGGAACCGAGCAAGCGGTTGTGTTCGCGTTTTTTCAACAGTAATTTGCGCGGACGGCGGGGGTCATGCTGCAAAAGCTGGCTGGCTTGCTGATATTCGGGAATGTGGGCATTCAATAAATGCAGAGCGCCGTCCTTTTCTGCCACATGCGATTCGGCAATCATGCATTGACCATGACGTAAGGATTTCACTTCGGTGCCGGTCAGCACCAGCCCGGCCTCATATTTATCTTCTAATTGATAGTCGAACTTGGCGCGGCGGTTATCGGCCACCGTCACATCGGTCGACAGCAATCCTGATTTCTTTGATGATTTTTTTGCCATTGGATTGTAAGCAGATTTCAGGCTGCCGCTTTTAGTGGTTGTAAGGCGGCGTATTCAAGGGCTTGATCCACAATTTGCCGGCAGGCGTCACTTGCTTTTACAAGGGGCAGGCGGACTTCATCGGTGCAAAGGTTCAGGCGGCTGGCCGCGTACTTTACCGGTGCAGGTGAGCTTTCAACAAACAAAGCATGGTGAAGCGGGGCCAGAAGGTCACGGCATTTTTCCATGCCGTCTTTATTATTACTTTGCCAAGCCTCATGCATTTGTGAACATAACGCAGGTGCCACATTGGATGTCACGGAAATACAGCCGTGACCACCCTGCGCCAAAAAGGCGGTGGCGGTGGCATCTTCACCGGAGAGCTGACAGAAACCATCCCCGACGCGGTTGCGTAAGGCAAGCGGACGGGCGAGATCGGCCGTGGCATCTTTAACGCCAACAATATTTGGTAATTCTGCCAGTTTGGCCATGGTATCCAGAGACATATCGACGATACTGCGGCCTGGAATATTATAAATGATAATCGGGATATCAACGCTCTCACTCAATTTTTTGTAGTGGGCGTAAAGACCATCCTGTGTCGGTTTATTGTAATATGGCGTGACGATCAGTGCGGCATCGGCGCCATCATCTTTGGCTCCCTGCGTCAGGTCTAGCGCCTCTGCCGTGTTGTTGGAACCACTGCCCGCAATCACGGGAACGCGTCCGGCGACGATTTCCACACAGCGTTTCACAAGTTTCTTATGTTCATCATGGGATAAGGTAGGTGACTCGCCGGTGGTGCCGCAGGGCACAACCCCGTTACTGCCCTGATCAATCTGCCATTCGACAAATTGGTCATAAGCGCTCCAGTCGATTTCCCCGCTTGCGGTAAAGGGGGTAATCAGCGCTGTAATGGATCCTCTAAACATTTTAATACTTTCTTTTACTGTGCGCCCACTTTTTTATCGAATAGGCTTGAAAACTTGGCGTTACACTATAGATTTAGCGTGTTTCATGCAAGTAAAAGAGGTTTTGTTGAAGAGTGGCTATATCAGGGTTTGGGTTGTTTTTGCGGTTATTTTTACCGCCTTTCCCACTATGGCCATCGCATCGAGTGTTTCTTATGCGTTAAAGCAGGCCAGCAAGGGAGACTGGACTCAAGCGCAGGCCATTATGAACCGGTCGTCGGATATGGCCGCAAAGGAAACCGTCAACTGGTATGCTTATAGTAAAGGTGTGAGCAATAAATCCTTTCAGGAAATGGCCAATTTCATCGATACCCATCAGGACTGGCCCTATATGGACCAGATACAGCGCCACGCGGAAGACCGGATCGGCGGACAAAGTGCAGGGTTACTGATTGGTTTTTTTGACCGTCATGAGCCTTTGACAGGGAAAGGGATGGAGTCTTATCTTCAGGCCTTATCGCAGCAAGGGCAAACCACCAAGCTGCAAAAAATCATCAATGCATGGTGGCCCGCTGCCAACTTATCGCGTGACGATCAGCGCAGCCTGTATCAGGGATATGGCCGCTATATCAAGACGGCGAGCCACAAGGCGCGGTTGAACTATCTGCTCGATAAAGGCTGGTATGACAGCGCCAGCGGTATTGCCGGTGTTTTAGAAGGCGGTTATCCCGCTCTGGTGCGTGCGCGCGAAGCGCTTCGTCAGCAAAGCCGTAACGCCTCCAGCAGCCTGAATACAGTTCCGAGATCATTGATTGATGATGAAGGTTTATTGTTTGACCGTTTGCAATGGCGCCGCCGTAAGGATTTAAATCAGGGCGCAATCGAAATTCTGGCCAAGGCGCCGCCTGCAAACCAGATGCAAAATCCTGCGGCATGGTGGAAAGAACGCCATATTATCGTCCGCCGCCTTATAGAAGAAAAAAAATATCAGCAGGCGTATCGCCTTGCTTCCGCACACAAGCAAACAGAAGGGTTTCCCTTGTTACAGGCGGAATGGGTGTCAGGCTGGCTGGCATTGGAATTTGTAAATGAGCCGTGGAAGGCGTTCGAGCATTTTGAAAAATTATACAAGAGCGCCGAAACCCCAATCAGTAAAGCACGCGGTGCCTATTGGGCCGGCCGGGCAAGTGAGAAGCTTGACCATCGCGAGATTGCGGTTGAGTGGTATCAGGTGGCGGCGCGTTATCCAGAAGTTTTTTATGGCCAGCTGGCAGCCGAAAAAAGCGGAGTAAAACGTCATATAAATTTTTCAAATAACATTAAGCCCGTTTTGCCACCGCAATATAAACATCAGGAGCAGGCCGCGATATGGATGAATGAAGCGGGTTTAAAAAACGAAGCGGATGCGTTTTTATTACGCCTGTCGATGGAAGTGCAAACGCCCAATGCGTATAAATATCTGGCCACCCTTGCGGAGCGGATGGGCAAGGATTATATGGCGATAAAAATAGCGCAGAGCCTGCAAAAAGAAAAAGATGTTACACTGTATGATGTCTTATACCCGAACCGCGCGCCTGATTTAAAAAATGTCACCAATGTGGAGTGGGCCTTTGCGCATGCCATCATGCGGCAGGAAAGCCGGTTTGATCAAAACGCGATCAGTCATGCGGGGGCAAGGGGATTAATGCAGCTTATGCCGGCAACGGCACAGGAAGTTGCTTCACGCAGGGGGATTACACACCAGACAGGATGGCTAACGGCGAAACCGGCGCATAATATTACATTGGGATCTACGTATCTGCGCCAGATGCTAGACCGTTTTGGCGGAAATTATGCCATGGCGGCAGCGGCTTATAATGCAGGGCCGGGAAGGGTTGATCGTTGGATAAAAGAATTTGGGGATCCGCGCAGAGGGCAGGTGGATTTAATTAACTGGATTGAGCAGATTCCAATTTATGAAACACGCAATTACGTGCAGCGGGTGTTAGAAGGCGTGGATGTTTACCGTGACCGGCTGAAAGGCCAGCAACCTTCTGTTCGTACAACGATCCATGTTGCCGCAAAATAGAAAAGTGTTGCGTTTTGCAAGGCAAAATGCGGATTTCTTTTATTCTTTTCCGATAAACCGTTGTTTTTACACAGGCCGTGAAATGGCATTAAACTTGCTATGTTCTTAGCCCAGCAAGGGCATACATAGAATGAGGATATTATTAATAAGCCGTCAGGATTTCTGGCGGCGGTCTATAGAGACGAGTCTGCAAAATATGGCAGACTTTCATATTGGAACGGCACACGCCTATGATGTTGTCTTAATTAATGCGGCGCTCTCCAGGGCGGCAGCTATCCGCGCTTTGGTTCGTTTATATGCAGACAAGCCAGTTTATATTGTCACAAGTGAAAGTAAGAAACGGATATTTTTTGGCATGACCGGGATTAACGGCGTGTTTTTTGATGATTGTTCCGCCGCCAGGATGTTGCAGGCCATTGCCGTTATGACAGGAGCGAAAAAAAACGACACAAGACAAAGCCAAATATCCGTACAGGATACGCTTGTGCTGGCTGCGTTAAAAACAGGAGCCTCGAACAAACAGATCGCGCGGGAATATGATATCCCGCTTTCACGCGTGAAATATCATTTGCAACGTATTTATACTTATTTCGGTGTGTCCTGCCGTATTCAAGCAGCTTTATTGGCGCAGCAAATAGGGCTATAATATTTTACATGGAAATTGCCGATACAAAAGAGGTGCCCTCATGGATGGTTTCGCCTGAAACACAAGCTCTGATGCGGGTTATCGGGGGTGATCAATCCCCGCCTAAATCCCTGTTTGTCGGCGGATGTGTGCGGAATATGATCATGGCGGCTTCGGCAACAGATATTGATATTGCCACGCAATATACACCGGAAGAGGCCATGATAATGTTACAGGCCGAAGGCATCAAAGTCATCCCGACAGGTATAGATCATGGAACGATCACGGCCATTCTTAAAGATACAGCCTATGAAATCACCACCTTGCGCAAAGACGTCACAACCGACGGGCGTCATGCCACGGTCGCCTTTACCGATGACTGGCAAGAAGATGCATTCCGACGTGATTTCACGATCAATACGCTTTTATGTGATATGGAGGGCCATATCTATGATCCCACAGGGCAAGGCTTAGGGGATGTCAAACAGCGGCGTATCATCTTTGTTGGCGAACCATCGGCGCGGATTGCAGAAGATTATCTGCGTATCTTACGCCTGTTCCGTTTTCATGCGGTTTATGGCGAGGGGGAAATCGACGATGAAGCCCTACAGGCCTGTGAAGAAGCAGCAGAAAATATCCAAAGTCTCTCACGCGAACGGATTACGCAGGAATTGTTGAAAATTCTGGCGGCGTCCAAAGTTGTCGAAACTTTAAAAGTGATGTTTGATCACCATATTTTAACCGATATCCGTGGAGAGAAATATAGCGGGTATGAAT
Source organism: uncultured Micavibrio sp. (assembly GCA_965216405.1). GTDB lineage: Bacteria > Pseudomonadota > Alphaproteobacteria > Micavibrionales > Micavibrionaceae. The sequence continues at coordinate 2,009,314 of OZ244161.1, forward strand.
TAAAAAAGCTGGTGAATTTGCAGGAAAAATACGATGCCATCCATATGATGCCGCGCCTGTTTATCGTATCGGGTGATGAGCCGAAATTTCATGATGATCTGTTACGCCTTTCGCACGCGCAAAAAAACTTTCTGGTAAAATTAGAGATGGTAAAAACCAATAATTTTTTTGAAGATCAAAAATCTTTAAAACGTGCTATTTTTTATCATGGAAATGATTTGCTGGTGCAGGGGTATTTATTGGCCGTTGCGATGGGGCGGACCTATGAGGATTCACAGATGTTTGATCTGGCCCTGACATGGCAAGCCCCGGAATGCCCGGTCAATGGACAGATGTTAATAGACGAAGGATACCAGACAGGTCCCGATCTAGGGCAGGAACTTGAGCGCCGCAAGGAAGAATGGTTGGAGGAGGTTTTAGACTAACCATTTGAATTGTTTTGAAAATATCCTTGTTCCTACAATAATTAATTGACATAACTATAAAAAGGCACTATTTTAAATGAAAAAATGGGTGTGACTTTCTATGCAAAACGACTTTAAAACAGCAACGCAACGATTGCGTTCTGAAGATTTTATAATATCTGCCGATCCCCCATTTCCGGAGGTCGTGTATCCCAAGTTTTTACCAGAATTTTTCCGCGATTTAATTCAACAGCAGGCGCAGCGCGATGTATCGATTGAAGGAATGTTTTGTCATGGGGGCGCCCATGCGGATTTAGCAGTTGGCCGTCAACCAAAAGATTTTGATGTGTTTATACATTCACCCCAATGGGTTGAGCGTTTTAAAAAGTATTGGCAGGAATTAGATTGGGCAGGACAATCAGAGTACAGGGAATTGTCTGAGGCGCGTGAATTTCTTATTGAAGGCCGCGGATTTCCGCTAAGCGGAACAGAACAAAATTCAAAAATTTATCAAGCCGATTTGTTGGGAGAATATTTCGGATTTAGCGGGTACGTAGATGATGGCGAACAAATCCGCGCGGTAGATTTGGTCATCGCAAGTAAGGGAGTTACTCCAGCAGAGTTCCTGTCATATCAACCTGCTCCCATAATGGCGGCTGCGGTTGAGTTTGATCAGGAAAGCGGAAAAGCAACGTTTACGCATCATAAAAAATTCCGACCACATGTTGAAGAGGCGGTTCTTTGTACGGATACGCCAGATAGCCGTAACCTTTTAGAAAAAGCAGAACGCAAAGGGTGGAGAATTATAACACCCGATCAGGAAGCAAAATCATTGCCGCCGGAACATCAGGCGAGCCGCACCATATTTGTTAGGACTGCATTAGATAGTAACCTTGGTTAATTCACGGCCATTTGACTTCAGGGGGCAGGGACATCAGGATGGCCTCCGTATTGCCGCCTGTTTTCAGGCCGAATTGTGTGCCGCGGTCATATAAAAGATTATATTCCACATAACGCCCGCGTTTGATCAACTGAATTTCACGCTGTTCCTGAGTCCAGTCTTTATTCATATGACGGCGCACCAACTGCGGGTAGATATCCAGGAACGTTTTACCGACATCCTGTGTGTAGGCAAAGTCGTCTGCCCAATCTCCTCCTTGTTCCGAAGAATCGAGATAATCATAAAAGATTCCGCCAACCCCGCGGGGTTCCTGACGATGGGGCAGGTAGAAATAGCGGTCACAACATTCTTTATGCTCTTTATAATAAGCAGGGTTATGGCGGTCACCGCATTGTTTGAAGGCAGCGTGAAAATCGGCCGTATCCTGATCATCGGGCAGCATCGGGGTTAGATCGGCGCCGCCGCCGAACCATGCTTTGGACGTTACAATCATGCGGGTGTTCATATGCACGGCAGGCACAAGGGGCGATTGCATGTGCGCCACCAGTGAAATGCCTGAGGCCCAAAAATTGCCCTCGTTTTCCTGCGCGCCCGGAATGTTCCCGCGGAAGTCCTCTGAAAAAGTTCCGTGGACGGTCGAGATATTGACCCCGACTTTTTCAAACACCCGCCCGCGCATAAGGGAGATTTCACCGCCCCCCTGCAGGATGGAGCCTGTTTCATTGGGCGCTTCGTCATTGGCACGGTCCCAGGCTTTACGCTCAAAGCTGCCTGCCGGCATAGCTTGTTTATTGCCACCGTCCAGTTCCTGCTCAATTTTTTCAAATTCCGCGCAGATATCATTGCGCAGTTGCTGGAACCAGGTAGAAGCGGTTTGTTTTCTGTCGTCCCAGTCGGAAGAGGGGATTGTTTTTGTGGCCGTCATTTGGAAAATCCTGTCTGTCTGAGGGCTTCGCCCGTTATCATTGCCGTTGCATTAATAATATTCAGCGAGCGGGTCTGGCCAAACATAGGGATTGTGACCCGATGTTCAAGAGCCTGATGAATTTCTTCCGGCACGCCTGCGCTTTCGCGGCCTGCGAGAAGGATATCCCCTTCCTGAAAAGAAAAAGCCGTATAGGGCAGGGATGATTTTGTTGTCATAAGGATCAGGCGGCGGTTTTCGTGACTATGACAAAAGGCCTCCCACGAATCATGCTGTGTTAACCGGACCTTATCAATATAATCCATGGCCGATTGTTTGATCTTCCGTTGATCCCATGGGAAACCGCAGGGGTGAATAATATGCATAGGCACGCCAAGGCAGGCGCACAGCCGTATCGCGGCCCCTACATTCTGGGGGATATCGGGTTGGTAGAGGGCGATCTCAATCATGACGGGGGCAAGATAAGGATTTTTTAGAGGAAAAGCTAGAATTCTTCGCTTGTTTGCCTAATAATATGGTGCTATTTCACACTAGCATTTTGATAAAAATGCCTTTTTGTCCAATATGGGGTGCATGAAACACATGAGTGCAGATACAACAATGTCCAAAGATAACAACGAAGATGGCGAAACACGCCGCGACTTCCTTTATTTAACAGCGGCGGCCTTTGGGGTTGTCGGCGCGGGATCAGTGGCCTGGCCTTTGGTTAACCAGATGAACCCGGCGGCCGATACATTGGCCCTTTCCACGACCGAAGTGGATTTAAGCCCGATTGAAGAAGGCCAGGCCATTACCGTAATGTGGCGCGGAAAGCCTGTGTTTATCCGTCACCGTACAGCAAAAGAAGTTGCAGAAGCCAAAGCAGTCGATGTGAAGAGCCTGCGCGATCCGCAATCAGATGCAGAGCGCACCAAGGAAGGGCATGAAAAATGGCTGGTTATGGTGGGAATTTGTACGCATTTGGGCTGTGTGCCGTTGGGACAAAAAAATACGGATGTCCGGGGTGAGTATGACGGGTGGTTCTGCCCGTGTCACGGATCGCATTATGATAGTGCGGGGCGTATTCGCAAAGGCCCGGCGCCGAAAAACCTTCTGGTGCCTGACTATGCATTCATTAACGAGACAACAATTAGAATTGGGTAAAGACAATGGCGGGTGGTCCAAGAACAAAATTTGATAATCCTGTAGTAGAATGGGTAGATTCTCGTCTTCCTGTTTTTACATTGATGCAAAAGGAATACGGTGTTTTCCCAACGCCGAAAAACTTTAATTATTTTTGGAATTTCGGCGCGATTGCGATGGTGATGTTGATTGTCATGATTGTAACGGGCATTACATTGGCCATGCATTATACACCGCATGCGGATTACGCGTTTGAAAGCGTGGAACGGATCATGCGTGATGTGAATGGTGGCTGGCTGCTGCGTTACCTGCACGCCAACGGGGCGTCTTTCTTCTTTATTGCCGTTTATATCCATATTTTCCGGGGAATGTATTACGGTTCCTACAAGCAACCCCGTGAGTTGCTGTGGCTTATGGGCGTGGTGATTTTTCTTTTGATGATGGCAACCGCCTTCATGGGATATGTCTTGCCTTGGGGCCAAATGAGCTTTTGGGGTGCGACAGTGATCACGAACCTGTTTTCTGCCATTCCGTTGGTCGGGGACAGCATCGTAACATTGCTTTGGGGTGGTTTTTCCGTCGATAACCCGACGCTGAACCGTTTCTTTGCGCTGCATTACCTGCTGCCGTTTGTTATTGTCGGGGTGGTCTTCTTGCATGTCTGGGCGCTGCATGTGACCGGATCCAATAACCCGACAGGGATCGAGCCGAAGGGAACGCAGGACACATTGCCGTTCCATCCTTATTACACAATGAAAGATACGTTTGGTTTATTGGTGTTCCTGATTATTTATGCGGCATATGCATTCTTTGCGCCGAATGAGCTGGGGCACCCTGATAACTACATCCCTGCGGACCCGCTTGTAACGCCGGCGCATATCGTGCCTGAATGGTACTTCCTGCCGTTTTATGCGATTTTGCGGGCGATTACTTTCGATATCGGTATTCCGTTTACAGACGTGGTGCTGATCCCTGCGAAGTTAGGTGGAGTGCTGGCTATGTTCGGTTCGATCGCGATGTTGTTTGCGTTGCCGTTCATTGATAAGCATCCTGTCCGCAGTGCCCGTTACCGCCCGTGGTTTCGTCTTGCCCTGATTGGCTTTGTCATTGTCACCTTTGTTTTGGGTGTGTGTGGCGGGAAACCTGCCGAGGGGCTATGGGTGCCATTGGCGCAGGTTTGTACGGTTTATTACTTCGGTTTCTTTTTGGTTCTTGTGCCTTTCTTTAACAAGAAAGAGCCTGTAGCTGAGTTACCGCCGAGCATTAACGACGCTGTGTTAGCAAAGAATGATATTTATAAGAAAGCGGCTGCCTGACAATGAAAAAGCAAAGTATGAAAAAGTTTTTGAGTGTAACACTGACAGCCTTTATGCTTATGGCGCCCGCTGCCATGGCTGCCGAGGACGGGGGGCATCACGAAGTTCCATCACAGTCATGGAGTTTTGACGGGCCTTTCGGCACGTTTGATCGTGGCGCCTTGCAGCGCGGCTTCCAGGTGTATTCTCAGGTTTGTTCGGCGTGCCATTCCATGAAATATCTATCATACCGTAATCTGAGAGCGCTTGGGTATACGACGGCGGAAGTCAAGGCGATTGCCGGTCAATATACAACCATGGACGGACCGGACGATGAAGGCGAAATGTTTGAACGTCCAACGAAGCCAAGCGACAGGTTCAAATCTCCTTATGAGAATGACCAGCAAGGCCGTTATGCCAATAACGGGGCGTTGCCGCCGGACTTGTCCCTGATTACCAAGGCGCGTGTTGGCGGCGCAGATTATGTTTATGGTCTCCTGACGGGCTATGAAGAGCCGCCGGAAGGCGTAGAGTTGGGCGCCGGTCAACATTATAACACAGTGATGCCGGGCAATAAGATCGCGATGGCGCCACCATTATCCGATGATATCGTTGCGTATGAAGATGATACAGATACCACCAAGGAACAATATGCCCGCGATGTGGCGCAGTTCCTGACATGGGCGGCGGAGCCTGAAATGGAGCAGCGCAAGCGCATGGGGATCAAAGTTATCCTTTTCCTTCTGGTCTTTGCCGGTGTCATGTACAAGGTGAAAAAGAAAATCTGGGCAGACGTCAAACATTAGACGCGTCCTTCGTGAAAGAATAAAAAAAGCCGGTGTTCACAACCGGCTTTTTATTTGTCTTTTTCTAATTGTTTTTTTAAGTGTTATACACGGCGGCGCCTGCTTCGGCCACCGGATGGTCCTGTGTTTCGGCATAACCGCCGGACACGCCGATGGCACCAACTATTTCACCGTCTTTTGTTAGCGGCACACCGCCCCCAAAAATAACGATACGGCAATCATTGGTGGTGTGAATTCCGAAACAGATATTGTCCTTCTCAGGGCCGCTAATCTGTTTCAGATCCTGCGTGGCCATATCAAAAGCACGGGCGGTATAGGCCTTATTAATCGCAATATCGATAGAGCCGATCCAGGCGCCATCCATCCGTTCAAAGGCAACAAGATTGCCGCCCGCATCGACCACCGCAATATCCATTAGCGTGTCGATATCTTTGGCTTTCTTTTGTGCCGCTTCGATGATTTTTTTTGCGTCTGCGAGTTTTACTGTCATCTGTCTTCCTTGCTTTTACCAAAAGGGTGGAATCAGGCGGCAATTTTACCGTCTTTTGTCAGCGGACCTTTTTCAAACAATTCTGCCACATATTCCCAATTGATAAGATTATCAACAAACGCTTCGAGGTACTTCGGGCGCGCATTGCGGTAATCAATGTAATAGGAATGTTCCCAGACATCGCAGCCCAAAAGCGGTGTGCGGCCATAGACTACAGGGTTTTCACCATTGGGCGTGTTGAGTACTTCCAGCTTGCCGGAGGCATCATCCATCGCCAGCCATACCCAGCCGGAACCGAATTGGCCAGCGCCTTTTTCGGTAAATTGTTTTTTAAAACCGTCATAGCCGCCGAGGTCTTCTTTGATTTTTGAGTCCAAAGAACCGGGAAGAGAGGTGCCGCCGCCATTCGGTGCCATCCAGTTCCAGAAATGCATATGGTTGTAATGTTGACCAAGCTGGTTAAACAGGCCGCCGCGCTCAGGGTCCTTAAAGGCGGAGATCATGGCTTCTTCCAAAGACGCATCTTCAAGGCCAGTTCCTTTAATCAGTTCATTACCTTTATCGACATAGGCCTGATGATGTTTGTCATGATGAAATTCCAATGTCTCAGCGGACATATACGGGTCCAGCGCATCATAGTCATAAGGGAGCTCAGGGAGGGAAAAAGTCATTGGTCTGTCCTTTCAGAATTTTTTAGTGAATTTCTTATCTTGCCAATGGTTTTCGCATATTTTGGTTCCCTTATAAAGGATCATGTTCTATGACGAAGGTCATGTCAGATGAATGTCAGGAAATAGTGCGGAAAAATGACCACGACCGTTTTTTATTGGGATTGTTAATGCCTTATAAATACCGGGCGGCGTTATGGACGTTGTTTGCATTTAATTATGAAATTGCCAAAACCCGCGATGTTGTCAGTGAGACGACAATCGGTCTGATTCGTTTGCAATGGTGGCGCGATGCCATAAAGGAAATTTATGAAGGGCAAGCCCCGCGTCAGCATGAGGTGGTTCTGCCTTTGGCAGAAATTATAAAAACGTATGATCTGCCCCGCGAAGATTTTGAGACACTTATTTACGCGCGGGAATTTGATCTGGAAGGGGTTACACCGGCAAACGGAGAGGGATTGGTCAATTACTGCGATTTTACCACCACGCCGTTACATCGTTTGGCGCTTAAAATCTGCGGGGAACGGGAGGAGGAGCAGGCTTTAAAAGCAGTTTCGGTGCAGTATGCGTTGATTGGCACGCTACGCGCCGTCCCATATATGATGGGACAACGGCGATTGATGCTGCCGCAGGACATAATCCATACCCATAATATTTCTGAACAGGAATTATTGGATTTCAATCAGAAAGAAAAACTTCCTGAAGTAATAGATGAAGTTTTAGAGCTTAAAAATAAATTTCGATACGGTCGGAGCACCATAAAATCAAGCTTTTTGAAGGGGGTAGCAACAATGGCCACTATGTATGAGCAGCAGCTGCGCACCGTTGCATATGATGTCTTTGATCCCCGTCTTGCACTCCCGCCCAGGTTCATGGCCCTGCGGTTATGGTGGAAGCGCCTGTTTTAAATAGTTTTGTAAAATGACCGGCGTATCAAAATCTTGTCAGGCGGCTTGCTGTAAGCGGGAAGTTCTATTCCAGGCCTGAATATCATTCAGAGCGCGTTCCGCCATTAGTTTTTTCTTGGCGCGGCCGCGTTCCTTTCCCTTTAATCCTTTGCGCTGTTCTTGCGTCAGTTCCATCGGCGGGAAGAGACCGAAATTGATATTCATTGGTTGAAACGTGTCGGCGTTACCGCCCCCTGTAATATGGCCCAGCAGGGCCCCCATTGCTGTGGTCTCAGCCGGTATTTCAGGGGTAAGGCCCAGTTTTTCTGCCGCCGCAAAACGCCCCGTCATCAGGCCGACAGAAGCACTTTCAACGTACCCTTCGCAGCCTGTGATTTGACCTGCAAATCTGAGCCTATTTTGCGCCTTCATCCGCAAAGTTGAATCCAGCAGTTTTGGCGCGTTGATGAAGGTGTTACGGTGAATGCCGCCGAGACGGGCGAATTCAGCATTTTCAAGGCCGGGGATCATGCGGAAGACGTCCGTTTGGGCGCCATATTTCATTTTTGTCTGGAACCCAACCATATTATAGAGTGTACCAAGGGCATTATCCTGGCGTAATTGCACCACGGCATGGCAGCGGCCTGACTCGCCTTCCGGGACATTCGGGTTGGTGAGGCCTACCGGTTTCATCGGACCATAGCGTAGCGTTTCCACGCCGCGCGAAGCCATCACCTCAATCGGCATACACCCTTCAAAATATGGTGTGTTTTTTTCCCATTCTTTAAATTCCGTTTTTTCGGAGTCTAAAAGTGCTTTTATAAAAGCAAGATACTGTTCTTCGTTCATAGGACAGTTTATATAATCAGACCCTGTACCGGCAGGCCCTTCTTTGTCATATCTGCTCTGGAACCATGCCGTATCGAAATTAATACTGTCTTTATGGATGATGGGGGCAATGGCATCGAAGAAGGCAAGTTCGCCTTCACCGCCTAGTTGCTGCACCGCTTTTGCCAAAGGTTCACTGGTCAACGGACCTGTCGCAATGATCACACAGTCCCAGGCTTCGGGAGGAAGCCCTTGAATCTCTTCCCGTTCAATTGTGACCAGCGGATGATCCTCTAACGCTTTGGTTACGCCATCGGAAAAAACATCCCGGTCAACCGCTAACGCCCCGCCAGCAGGCACGGCAGCCTTATCACCTTCGCGCAGAATCAATGAACCGCACAGGCGCATTTCCTCATGCAGGACGCCGACGGCGTTGTAATATTTGTCATCGGAGCGAAAAGAATTCGAGCATACCAGTTCCGCGAGACCGTCTGTCTGGTGGGCATCGGTTTTGCGCACAGGGCGCATTTCGTGAATAACCACGGGTACGCCCATTTGTGCGCATTGCCAGGCGGCTTCAGAACCGGCAAGTCCGCCGCCAATAATATGAACGGGAGATAGGTCGCTTTTGTTTGTCATGCCGCAGTTTTAGGGGCTTTGAGGTGGTAATTCAAGGGAATTTAATATTGCCATAACGATAGGCTTTTGATAGGAGAGTAATAGGAGTAGCAATGCGTCACTTAGCAAATTTTGCCCGCGGAAAAGCGTATCTTGAGGATGTTCGAACGGCCGATAGTAAGGAAATTTTCCCTGCGCCCGATCTGCGTCAGGCTTTTACCGATGTCGGGGCACGCGTTTGCGAAAACGAGAATGGCAGTGGCCTGAAGATTGTTTATGGCAATCACACAGCCTATGTGCCATTTGTTTCCAAAAGCAGAAGAGGGCAGTTTGATCAAGAATGGTGCTATAAGCCTGCAGGATTGCCGATGTTTAATATTTTCAGCGCAATGCTCAATTAATCCCAGAATTCTTCCTTCTCCGGTACGCGGTTAAAGGCAATTTTGGTGCCGACATTCCCCGCCAGTGTTTGCGGCACAACGCCCAGCCAAACCGTTTCTTCCTTGTATTTTTGCTGCAGGCTGTCGAGCGCGGCAGTCAGGCGGCCTTGCTTATCGCTTTTATCCGTTTGTTCCTGCAGATGTTTTTCGAACAGATCATCTGTAATCTGTTCCTGCCGGACGAGGCCGTGCAACAGGGTCGAGATTTTTAAAAAGATCATTTTACGTTCCGGAATAACGGGCGTGACGCAGCCGAAAGTTTCCAGACACATCTGGTGCCACAAGGCGTCAAAATGGCGCATCATTGTAAACGGGTCCTGCGAGGCGGGGAAATCCTGAAACCCGACCCAGCGGTGACGGTCAAGGAAGGTGACTTTAACCACCAGATTGCGAGCAAAGAGTTCCTTGCGGCGCAAGCGTGTGCAGGCCTTGAACAGGAGCCTGCGGCCCATTTGCCGTGTCTTTTCAAGCCCGCGTAATTGCGGGTCTAGCATACGTGAATGGCCAATCATGGACGGTGAGGTTTTTTGGTAAGGCACATCATAGCCATGCAGCCAGTACCAGAAACGCTCTCCTTGGACACTTCGCCAGATAGCGCGGCATTGTTTGGGAGAGGTGGCATAAAGCTGGGCCATGGTGTGGATGCCGGCGGCGTTCAGGCGTTTGAGCATGGCGACATTGATACCGGGAAGATCCATGAGATCGAGTTCCAGCAGGCGCCCGGGCAGATCTTCAGGCTTTAAGAGTACCAGACCATTGGGTTTTTGAATTTCGGTCCCGACCTTGGCCAGAAAGCTGTTGGGGGCGATGCCGATGGAGCAGTGAATGGCATCCCCCACATGGGTGTGAATAGAGTCTTTAATGGCATGGGCCAGCCCTATGGCATGGGCAGGTTCGCGTTCCTGTCCGAGCAGCAGGCAGTCAAATTCATCAACCGACCATGTTTTATGAACAGGCAGGCAGCGCTCGGTTGCGGCAATGATCTGGTGATGGTAGTCGACATATTTGCGGTGGTCTGCTTGAACGCAAATCAAGGAAGGGCACATCTTCTTCGCTTCATATATTTTGGTGCCTGTCTTGATACCGAACGCTTTTGCCTCGTAAGAGGCGGCAATGGCGCAGGTAGAGTCGGTCATGGCAGGCACTACAGCTACCGGTTTGCCGCGTAAGGCAGGATTATGTTGCTGCTCCACGCTGGCGAAATAGCTGTTAAGGTCTAAAAACAGCCATTTCAGGCCTGCTTTGGCTGGAGATTCCATGATGGGGGGAGTTTGATTGTTCATGATATGTTCTTATCATAAACAAGGATTTTAAAGCAACGAAAACCGTCAATTTGGAAGTTTTTAAGGATTATATGGTAAGATTATATAATGACGGGAAGAATGGCATGAAGCTGTTTTGTAAAAGAATGAAGGAAAAACATTATGGCTGAGGGAATTTCCAAAAGTCGCTTTTTTATGTGGCGCGCTGTTGTCGCGATGATCCATGCAGATGGCGTGGTTACACCGCATGAATTGTCATTCATCAATGATTACATTCCGGATCTGAACCTGTCACAAAAGCAATTGGAAACGATTGCTGATGACTTGCAAAATCCCAAAAGTGTCCACGGTATGTACGACAGGATTGCGAAAAGCGAAGACCGTCATGATTTCTTTGCGCTGGCACGGGCATTGAGCTGGTGCGATGGTGATTATGATGAGCAGGAAGAAAAGATTATTGATGCGCTGGAGCGATCACGTATTGATGAAGAAAACTGGCGGTTGATGCATGAAAGCCGCGAATCCATCAAGGAAGTTGAATTAACTGAAAACCAGTGGGAGCACGGCAAGCAACGTGTTGAGAATCTTTTTAAATTTCTTCATGTCATGAAAGCCGCGTCCTAGCGCGTTATTGCAGATATTTTTCTAAATTAGAGGCGCTGAGGCGGCCATGATAATTGGGGGCCAGCATCGGGCTGTGGGGATAGCGCATACCATCAAAAGAAATCATAACATTTTTATCCGGTAGGTTGGTGCCTGTTATACGGATAATGATATCCCGCCATCCTTTATGCATGGTTGTTGCCACATAAATAGGGCCATGCACACCGCTTAACGTAGAAAAAGGCGTGAATTTTTTCTTGCCCGATTTAAAAACAGTCATGCCGCATCCATCCCATCCGCACCAATAAGTGTGTGGCGTTTTAAACAGGACAATTCCGTCCCTTAAGCCATCATTGTTAAGGTCAACCCGTGCAAATTCGTAAGTCGAATTAGCCGGTGCCTCCCGTATGGCCAGAAAGGCGGTAACCGCTTCTTTTAACTTTTGATCCGGTAAATCGTTTCTGACCGGAAAGGGGGTGAGCCTCTCGCCTGTTTCAGGAGGGCCGCCGCAGGCTGTCAGCGTTAAAGAAAGTAAGAGAATCATGAGGAACTTCATAAAAAAAACCATAACGGCTGTGCTTTGCAGAAGAAAGAGTAAAGAACGTTGACAATGCGTTGGAGTGTGCCAAAATTGGAAAGCCTGATTTTAAGTAAAACCCCGCCAATTTTTATACAGGATTTCGAGTTATGTCTTTTCGTGTACCGACAATGGATCAAGTTATACAACGATCTGTTTTTCCCTTCTTAATGCTGTTAGCCATATTGGCCTTGCCGGCGATCGCCGCGACAGGCGGGGACGCAGCTGTTGATATTGACCGCAGTGAGATGATTAAGAACCCATGGGCAATTTTTGCGTTGAGCGCGTTTGTTCTGTCTTATGTTGCCGTACTTTTTGAAGAGCACACCCATTTGCGTAAATCCAAGCCGGTTATGTTAGGGGCGGGGCTTGTGTGGGTGGCCATCGGTATTATGGCGCCAAGTTATGGGATTGGCCATCATGAACTTCGTGAAGCTGTGTTCCATGGATTAGAAGAATATGGATCCCTGTTTTTATTCCTTTTGGCGGCGATGACATATATCGCGGCGCTGCAGGAACGAAAAGTCTTTGCCACGTTACGTGGCAAGCTGGTGACGGCCGGTATGAATATGCGCCAGCTTTTCTGGGCAACAGGTGTTTTTGCTTTCATGCTCTCGCCGATTGCCGATAACCTGACCACGGCCCTGGTTTTAGGAGCGGTGGTGATGGCCGTTGGGGCGAATGACCCGAAATTTGTGGCGATTTCCTGTATCAATATCGTCAATGCGGCCAATGCGGGCGGCGCATTTTCCCCTTTCGGTGATATCACGACCTTGATGGTATGGCAGGCTGGGCATGTTGAATTCTTTGATTTCTTCCCGCTTTTCTTTCCCTCTCTGGTTTGTTTCTTGATACCGGCAATTATCATGAGCTTTTTTATTAAACCGCACATGCCCTTGGCGATGCGGGAAAAAATAAAAATGAAGCGCGGGGCAAAATTTATTATCTTTCTTGGTTTGTGTACGATTGCGATGGCAGTGAGCTTTGAAAATGTTCTGGGGCTTCCCCCGTTTCTGGGCATGATGACAGGAATGAGCCTGTTAATGATTACCGCATTTTTCATTCGCAAAACCACAAAAGACAGCTATGAAAAAATAGATATTCTGGAAGAAGTCGCCAATGCGGAGTGGGATACATTATTGTTCTTCTTCGGGGTGATCTTCTCTGTCGGCGGATTGACCTATCTGGGATATCTGGAAGTCGTTTCAACCACGATGTATGACGGCTATGGCGCCAGTATCACAAATATTGTGATGGGATTTGCCTCCGCCATTATTGATAACATTCCGGTCATGTTTGCCATTTTAAGCATGAGTCCTGATCTGGATGAATTTCAATGGCTGTTGGTAACCCTGACCTGTGGTGTGGGCGGATCGATGCTCTCCATCGGCTCTGCCGCCGGGGTGGCTTTAATGGGGGTTGCCCGGGGACAATATACTTTCTTTGGCCATTTAAAATGGACACCGGTCATTATGCTTGGTTATTTTGCCGCCATCGGCACCCATTTCTGGGTGAATGATCATCTTATGGGAGTTTATACCCCGCAGGATGCCGCCGCGCATCAAGAGCGTCTTGCAGAAGAAGCCGCGGCCCATTAAAAGCGATCAGACATGATAAAAGAGGATGAAAATTTAACCTCGATCTTCGGGGACCGCCGCGAAATAACGGCGCAGGCTTTTATTTTAGGGCAACGGCTGAATACGCGCTTTTTCCGTGAATATCCTATCCTGAAAAAATCTCCCTTGATGATAAAGGCCGGGGATGGCGTCGTTGTCCTGTTTCGCTATGGCGTGGCGGTGCTGTTCGGGCTGACCGCAGAGCAGCAAGCGGATTTTCTGGAACAGGTAAAAGAACATGTCAGCTACCCGCATGACAATATAGATACCGAAAGTGTAAGCATCGCTTATAGTGATGAAGAAAAAGACAAGGTAGCCTTTGACAGCATTGACCTGAGCGGTTGGGACGTTGACCGCTTTTTGATTATTGCCGACGTGCTGGCCAAGAGCCAGTTATTGAATTATCACGAGGAACAGGTCGGCCATACTTTTCAGGGGATTGAGCCGATTGCGCAGGAAATGCAAAAAAAGGGCTATCCGCGCGGGAAACGGACACGTGATTTGCTGCGCAGTATCGCCACATCGCTGGCGACGCAACGTAATATTGCCGGTGAAGCGGAAATCCTCGATAAACCGGATTTCCTCTGGGACAAAGGGCCGGCGCTCCATGGGCTTTTCGTACGGCTGGAAGATGAGTATGAACTGCGCGAGCGTCATAGCGCGCTCAAAGAAAAGCTGGACCTTGTTTTCCGTACATCGGAAATGATGCTTAATTTGATGAATGCGCGTCATACCCTGCATGTCGAATGGTATATTGTAATCCTCATTGTAATCGACATCGTTATTCACATCGCTGAAACCTATATTTTTTAATAAGTTCCGCTCATTCATGGAACCAGAGCAAGCTGCCTGTAGTTAGTTAGCTGATTTGTTAATTGATTACAGTAGGGTGACGGGATTTGAGCATATGAAAAGAGGGTTTTTATCCAACGCATTCGCCTTTGTGGCGAACGCAGGTATCATTGGCGGTATAAAAGCAAGCGCGGCGGCGACAGTGGCCTTGAACCCTTTTGGTTTAGGGGCGGTTGCAACCGTTGCGGCCACTGCGATTGTCAGTGGTGTTGCGATTTCAGGATATAAAAAATGGCGCCATGGGCATGATTGGAACACGTTTGGCAAAAACGTTTTAACACATAGCGCGTTTGGTATGGCTGGCGGTGGTCTGGGCTTTTATGGGGAAGATTACATCGCCCCCTTAGTTGAAAAAATTTCAGGCTATTTCAACTGGTCGGCCGCACCTGTCGCAAAAGACCCTCCGAATTTCGAGATGCAGGAACAGGCAACCCAACCCGTACCAGCAGACCAAAATGCGGTTGTCAATATGGACGCCCCCGATCCGGTGGTGAATGAGGAGCTTCCGCCGTTAGCAACGTTGCCGCCTGTTGCGGGGGACGAGGTCATGGATCTTTATGTACCGCCGGATGAGATTTCCGAAAGAGTGGCGCAAGCCCATGCATTGGCGTCAGGAACACCAGATATGGATGCGGCCGTGCCGGAAGCTGCGGCGGCAAATGACCCGGTTATTGATTATGAAGATTACGAGCTTCCCTCGTTGACGGCGCTTCCGCCTATAGAGGGAGATGAGGTTATGGAGTTGTTTGTGCCGCCGGATGAGATTTCCGAAAGAGTGGCGCAAGCCCATGCATTGGCGTCAGGAACACCAGATATGGATGCGGCCGTGCCGGAAACTGTGGCGGCAAATGATCCGGTTATTGATTATGAAGATTACGAGCTTCCACCGTTAGCCATGCTTCCGCCTATAGAAGTCACCGAGGCCTTTGAGTCGGTTCTACCGGATATTCCGGATGATCCAAATCCTCTTACTGGTGCTTTTAACGATAATAATATGGATCTGCAAATTGTTACCGGGAATCCCCTCCATATCGTAGAGGCAGGCGATAATTTATGGGATATAGCAGAGCAGGAATATGGGGATGGGGAAATGTATCGTGTCATTGTGCAGGCAAATCTGGAAAAATACCCTGAACTGCTGGAGCATCCTGATCTGATCCAACCTGATATGGAACTGGTCATTCCGCCGGCAGATGCCCCTGCCGCAGATTGCGTGACAGGAAATGTGCAAAGTCACCGCCCGACCGTTTGCGCGCCAGCCATGCAACTTTCCGTCTGATAAGAATAATTTTAAGCTTAAGCGTTTTCCTTCCAACGCAGCTTCGGCTCTCTGGCGGCTTTAAGCTCGTCAAGGCGAGCGGCGGGCGCGGCCTGCGGCAGGGTATGGAAATAATCCGGTCCTTTGGTCTTGGCATCTTCGGCGAGTTTCTTCATTACCAGAATAAAACGGTCAAGCGCATCCTTGCTTTCGGTTTCGGTCGGTTCAATCAACATCGCGCCGTTCACCACAAGCGGGAAATACACCGTCATTGGGTGCATGCCGTATTCGATCAAGCCTTTGGCAATGTCGAGCGTGGTGACGCTGTGTTCTTTTTGGTATTTCTCCGTAAACAGGGCTTCGTGCATGACGGGTCCTTCGAACGGAGCATGGTAGTCATCTTTTAATTGGGCATGAATGTAATTGGCATTCAGAACCGCATCTTCGGCCACGCGTTTTAGGCCGTCTGCCCCGTGGGACATCATATAGGCAAGGGCGCGGACATGCATGCCGAACTGCCCCTGATAGCCTTTCAGGCGGCCACAACTGGTTTCCCGTTCACCATCGCGTTCAAGACGGTAAGTATCGCCTTCCTTCACGACAATGGGGGAGGGGATGTAAGGTTCAAGGCTTTTGGCTACGCAGATGGGGCCGGAGCCCGGGCCGCCGCCGCCATGCGGGGTGGAGAATGTTTTGTGCAGGTTAATGTGCATGACATCGACGCCGAAATCACCAGGGCGGATTTTACCAACCAATGCATTAAAGTTGGCACCGTCACAGTAAAAATAACCGCCCGCTTCATGTAGAAGGTCAACGATTTGCGCAATATCTGTTTCAAACAGCCCGCAGGTATTGGGGTTGGTGACCATCATGCCAGCCACGTCCTTGCCATCGCCAAGGGCTTCCTTAAAAGCCTCAACCGTCACACGGCCGGTTTCCTTGGTAGGGATCACGCGGATTTTATAGCCGCACATGGCAGCGGTCGCAGGGTTAGTGCCGTGCGCCGAATCCGGCACAAGCATCACGGTTTTTTCAGTGTTGCCCTGAAGATCATGGGCGCGGCGAATGGTCATGACGCCTGCCAGTTCCCCATGCGCGCCTGCGGCAGGGGTTAAGCAGACACCTGGCAGGTTGGTGAGTTCACCCAACCAGTGCTGTAAATCATGCATCACGGCAAGGGCACCCTGTACCGTGCTTTCAGGTTGCAGCGGGTGGATATGCGCAAAGCCGGGAAGGCGGGCAACTTTTTCATTAATGCGCGGGTTGTGCTTCATCGTGCAGGACCCCAACGGGAAAAAGCCACTGTCGATGGAATAGTTTTTGGTCGATAGACGCACAAAGTGACGCACGACTTGCGGTTCGCTGACCTGATGCAGGCCGATTTTCTCACGCGCTGGCTGGCCCGTGCGGGATTTCGTGCCTTTGGGGGCGGGAAGGTCTACGCCCGGCGTGTCGGTTTGTTCTTTTTCAAACAGCAGGTTTTCATCATAGTTCAGCCCGCGTGTTCTGTCGTTTACTTCAATCATAGTGTCCGTTGTGTTGTCGTTAATCGGTGCGGCGTTTGTCATCTTACAATACCTCCTGCAGGGCTTCGGTCAGGGCGTTGATGCCGCCGTCCGTGGTGATTTCGGTGGCGGTGATCAGGATGGTTTTATCATCGGCGGGGTAGCCTGCGATAATGCCGTAATCATCGGCCAGTTGCTGAACGACTTCCTGCGCGTTTTTGCCTTCGGGCAATTGCACGGCAAGTTCATTGAAGAAATTTTCATGTTTTAATGTAACGCCGTCAATGTTGCACAGCGCATCCGCCAGTTGGCAGGCCTTTTCATGGTTGAGAACCGCAAGCTGTTTAAAGCCGTCTTCACCGAGCAGTGCCATATGCACCGTAAAGGCAAGGGCGCAGAGCCCCTGATTGGTACAAATGTTGGAGGTCGCCTTTTCACGGCGGATATGTTGTTCACGCGTAGAGAGCGTCAGCACGTAGCCGCGGTTGCCATCGGCATCCACGGTTTCGCCGCATAAACGGCCCGGCATCTGGCGCAGGTATTTTTCCCGGCAGGCAAAAAAGCCGAGATGCGGCCCGCCATAGGACATGGCCACACCGATAGACTGGGCTTCACCGCAGACAATGTCCGCTTCCGCAGGCGGCGGTAACAGGCCAAGGGAGACAATTTCATTGACCACGACACACAATAACGCGCCTTTTTCATCACAGGCCTTGCGCCAGTCTTCAATGCTATGCGGTTTGCCGTAAAAATCGGGGGACTGGATAAAGACACAGGCGGTATCATCGTCGATCTGCGCAGGGTCTTCCTTCACGCTGTAGCTGGAGGTGCCGTCGTTATTGCGCAAGTAAGTATCCATGATCTCGCGGTATTGCGGGTGGATATCGTTACCGAAGCAGATCTTGTTCTTGCGGGTGACGCGCATGGCCATCAAACCAGCTTCCGCCATGGCTGTCGCGCCGTCATAAAGGGAGGCGTTGGCGACTTCCTGCCCCGTGATCTGGGCAATGAATGTCTGGAATTCAAAGAGATATTGCAGGGTACCTTGCGCAATTTCCGGCTGGTACGGGGTATAGGCAGTCAGAAATTCGGAGCGCTGGATGATGTAATCCACCGTTGAGGGCACGTGGTGATAATAAACACCCGCGCCAAGGAAGAAACGATTGGATTGGGCATTAATATTCTGGTTGGCGGCGGCGAGCATATGACGCTCCACTTCCAATTCCCCTTGATGGTCGGGCAGGTCGGCCTTTCCGGGAATAAAGGCTTTCTTGGGAACTTGAACGAACAAATCATCAACGGATGAAACGCCGATGGTTTCAAGCATTTCATCACGGGCTTTTTGGGTTTGTGGCAGGTAACGCATAAACGGCACACTTTCTATTATTATCAAACAGATGGGATAGAGCCGTTTTAGGCGGTTTTCTGCGCCTCGTCAATGGCGTTCGGACTTGTGGTTGTTATTTTTGAACAGGTAATTAGTTGTAATTACCCGTGCTTTTTATATCATTTGACTGATGCTGTGGGGCAGGTTTTAGCGATTCCTCGTAAGTTGCTTTTTCATCCAGCCACTCCTGCCGCACTGCCTTGGAAGAGAAGCTTTTAGGCTCCATCCAGATAACAACTTTGTCAGGGTATTCCTGCGCCGCGCCGGAGGCTGCATCTACAATAATTCCTATACCGCCGCCAAGAATGACATTTCCTAATGTCGCTCCGGCAAAGACTTCCTGCATAACGACTTTGCCTTCTTTATAACCGGATTTTGTACAGGTAATCGTCATAGGGCCATCCCCTTTGGTTACTTCAACAGTTTGCGGTGTTTCCTGAACACGCCATGTCGCCCCTTTGGTATCTGTTAGGGTGCAGGCTGCGCCGCTGACTTTTGCTGTCTCGACAGTCAGGGGTTGTGTGGTTCCGGTTGTAATTGTGGAACAGGCGCCTAAAAAGCAGGCAAAGGTGAGAGCCAAAGAAGCTTTGGTATTTTTCATGAGAGAATTCTTTCTTTTTGGAATTAATTTTATTTATTTTTATCGAAATTTAATCCAGACCTTCAACGAAACTGTCATAGGCGGATTTATCCATTAGATCGGCGGCTTCGTCCGGATTCTCCATTTTAACCTTCACGATCCAGCCAGTATCAATGTCTTCTTTCAGATCATCCAGATTGTCCTGCAGGGCTTCGTTCACTTCAACGATTTCGCCTGTCACAGGGGTATAAATTTCACTGGCGGCCTTCACGGATTCAACAACGGCAAAATCATCGCCTTTTTCAACTTTACGGCCTACCTCCGGTAATTCCAGAAACACCAGATCACCCAGCGCATGACGGGCATAAGTGGTAATGCCGACCCAAGCTGTATCATCTTCAATTTTCAGCCATTCATGGTCGTTGGTGTATTTTACGTTGCTCATTATTAAGTTTCCTTTTTGGTTAAATATTATGCTGCTTTCTTTACAGCTTTTTTAGTTTTTGCCTGAACAAAAGGCATATCGGTAATTTCCGCTTCGATATCACGGCCCCGCACACGCACGATGACGGCGGTGCCGGTTTGGGCGTTCTCAGCATTAATGTAAGCCTGCCCGATGGCCTGTTGCAAGGTGGGGGAAAATCCGCCACTGGTCAAGACACCGATTTGATTTTCGCCGTTTTCATCAAAGACCTCCGCCCCTTCGCGGGCGACACCCTTGCCGGTGATTTTAATGCCTACGCGCTTACGCGAGGCACCATTTTCAAGCTCCTCCAGGACGCGCTGCGCGCCGATAAAGGTTTTATTGTCTTTTTTGCCCATGATCCATGTGCTGTCCGCCTCGACAGGGGAGGTGGTGGCATCTATATCATGGCCGTAAAGCGGATAGCCCATTTCAAGGCGTAAGGAATCCCGCGCTGCCAGGCCGATGGCCTTCACATCATCATGGGCAAGAAGCTTTTCCCACGCGGTATTGGCATCTTCTTGCGGCATGGAGATTTCAAAACCATCTTCCCCCGTATAACCAAGACGGCTGACCCAGCATCTGCCGCCAAATTCCATGAAGCGCATGTAGTTCAGATCGGTGGCATCAATTTCCAATGCTTCACGCAACACCTTTTCCGCTTTGGGGCCCTGAAGGGCAATAAGAGCGCGATCTTCGTGATGGGTGAGAGTGACGTTAGAAGGCATGTGCTGTTTCATCCATGCAATGTCCTTGTCTTTGCAGGCGCCATTCACAACGGCAAAAAACTTGGTATCGGACAAGCGGGTCACGATCAGGTCGTCGACCATGCCGCCGTCCTCATTGGTTAGGACGGTGTACTTTGCCACATTGTCTTTTAAAGTAGAGAAAGTGGAGGGTGTAATTTTTTCTAAAAATTCGATAACGCCGTCGCCGCTTAAAGTAAGTTGCCCCATATGGGAGACATCAAAGATGCCGACATTGTCACGGGTCCAGTTATGTTCCGTCATAACGCCGTCAGGGTATTGGATCGGCATGTCATATCCGGCAAATTCCGCCATCTTGGCGTTGGATTGCACGTGAGCGTCATGTAAAGGCGTTTTTTTCATTTTGTTTCCTACTAATCATTGGATGATCTTTTTTATCGTGTAGAATAATGAAAAACAAGGGACTTTAGGGGAGTAATCAAGAAGTTATGGGTATTGAATCGATTTTAGCGCTGGCTGCTGCCGTCTTTGTTTTTTCCCTGAAACCCGGTCCCGGAATTATGATGTCCATGTCGCGCTCGGTTTCAGACGGGTTGCCGGGCTTAATTACCTTTTTACTTGGTTTTAATATTGGCTTGGGGATTTACCTTGCCATTGTCTTTATTGGTTTTGAGACGCTCAATGTCGATATTTTGTTCTTATCCATTTTGTTAAAGTCACTGGCGGCGATCTACCTGATTTATATCGGGGTCAAGGGGCTGGCAAATCCCAAGCCTGACGCGCCTGTTGTTGAATCCGAAACGCTTTTTGACAGCATGACATCGGCGGTCATGCTGACATTGTCCAATCCCATGATTATCGTTTTTTATGCTTCTGTGATGCAGGTGTTTATTAATCCGGCGGAACTGGCATTGGATGAAAAAATGCTGATTGCCGCGATGTTAATGGCAATTGATACGTTTGGGATGGTCATATATTGCCTGCCGCTTTTGATTTTCCGTCAGCGGATTCCTGAAAGCTTTATGTCGATAGTGCAGATTGTCTCGTCTGTGATTATTATCCTGATGGGCCTTTATATCGGGTATACGGCGGTGGGAGCAAAGGATGCGTTATCCGTCTTTTAAAGCGGTTTTTAACGCATAAAGCGCCTCCAGCGCTTCACGCGGGCTTAAACTGTCCGGATCTATATTCTTTAAGGTTTCTTCTATCGCAGACGGTTTGGTGACAGCTTTTTCCTGCACATCAAACAAGGGCAGATCATCATTCATCGCCTTCAGATTTTTTGAGGTCTTGCCACTGGTCAAGGTGCCTAAAATCGTTTCGGCGCGGCCAATCACATTTGCCGGCAGACCGGCCAGTTTCGCCACATGGATACCATAGGATTTATCTGCCGTGCCCCTGGCCACATGATGGGTAAAGACAATGTCCCCTTCCCATTCCTTGACCTGCAGGGAATAACAGGTCAGGGAAGAAAGGCGTTCCTGCAAAGAGGTGAGTTCATGATAATGCGTGGCAAACAGCGCGCGCGATTTATTGACTTCATGCAATTGTTCTACACACGCCCAGGCGATAGACAGCCCGTCAAAAGTGGCTGTGCCGCGGCCGATTTCATCAAGGATCACGAGCGAGCGGTCTGTTGCCTGATTTAAAATCGTGGCGGTTTCCACCATTTCCACCATGAAGGTGGACTGGCCGCGTGCCAGATCATCCGCCGCGCCCACACGGGAAAACAAGCGGTCGACAATACCGATATGAGCGGATTTCGCCGGGACGAAAGAGCCGATCTGCGCCAGAATGGCAATAAGCGCATTTTGCCGCAGGAAGGTGGATTTCCCGGCCATGTTCGGTCCTGTGAGCAGCCATAGGCGCTGGCTTTCGCCCAGATCGCAATCATTGGGGATAAAGCTTTCCGATTGCTTTTGCAGGGCTGCCTCCACCACGGGGTGACGGCCTTCCACGATATCAAAAGACAAGCTGTTATCAATGACGGGGCGGGTGTAATTTTGATAAACGGCAAGCGTGGCAAGCGCCGCGGCAACATCCAGAGCAGCCAGCGCAGTGGCCAGCGTGCCGATATCATTGGCAAGCACATTGACCTGCCTGACAAAGTCACTGAAAATTTCCTGCTCAATCGCAAGCGCCTTATCGGCGGCGCTGGATAAATCCCGTTCCAGTTCGGAAAGTGCGGGCGTGGTAAAACGGACATTGTTGGCCAATGTCTGGCGGTGAATAAAGGGATTATCTTCCTGCTTTTCATCGCCCGCCTTCACCATCAGTTTATCGGCATGGCGGGCAGTAACATCAATGAAATAACCAAGGACATTGTTATAGGTGATCTTCAGGGTGTCAATACCGGTCATGTCGCGGTATTTCGCCTGTAATGCGGCAATGTGGCGCTTGCTGTCATCCCGCAAACCGCGCAGTTCATCAAGGCGGGGATGAAACCCTGTTGCAATAAAGCCGCCATCACGGTCTAAAAACGGCAAGTCGGTTTTTAAGGATTTTTGCAAGGTATCGGAGATTTTTTTCAGATCATTCGATTGCTGTAAATTTTCAGAAATTTTCTTGAGTTCTTTTTGCGGAGCGCTTTGCAAGGTTGCCAAAATAGTTTCCGCGCCGCTTAGTCCGTCCCGCAAGGCGCCCAGATCGCGCGGGCCGCCACGGTCAACAGACAGGCGGGCAAGGGCGCGTTCCATATCCGGGATATCTTTCAATTTACCAATTAAGTTGTCACGTAATTGTTTCTTGCTGACAAGTATTTCTATTTCATCCTGTCTTTGTGTGATGGCGTTTAAGTCTGTTAAGGGAGACGACAGGCGGGACTGTAACAGGCGGGCGCCTGCTCCTGTCACGGTCTGGTCGATGGTTTCCAACAAGGACCCTTTCCGCTCGCCCGATAGGGTGCGGGCCAGTTCCAGGTTGCGGCGGGTGGAAGCATCAATTTCCATTGCCGCATTGGAAGAGAGTTGTTGCAGACGCATCAAATGCGGAATTTTCCCTTTCTGGGTGCGCTCCACATAATCAATCAGCGTGCCGGCCGCAGAAATTTCCGCGCGGCTGAAAGCGCCGAAACTATCCAGCGTGCCGACCCCAAAGACCTGTTCCAGCCGTTTTTGCGCATTCTGGCTGTCAAACAGGCTGCCTGAAAGGGGGGAGATCAGGTTTTGATAGGGCGCAAAAATATGAAACAGGTTTTCCTGTTGCACCATCTTATCGGCAATCAGGATTTCGCGGGCGCTTATGCGTTGGAGCGCGCTGGCAAGGTCTTTGCTGTTGACTGCCTGCACGGTGAAGGCGCCGGTCGAAATTTCCAGCCATGCCAGCCCGTATTGCCCGGCAATTTCGGAGAGCGCGGCAAGGTAATTATTCTCCCGTGCTTCAAGCAGGTTGTCCTCTGTCAGGGTGCCTTGTGTGACAAGGCGGACCACCTCACGGTTTACCAATACCTTGGAGGCAGGGCGGCCTTCTTTTTTTGCGCGGGCCTTTGCCTGATCCGGTGTTTCGGTTTGCTCGCATATGGCAACCTTATAGCCCTGACGGATAAGCTTGGCCATATAAGGTTCATAGGAATGAAAGGGGACGCCGCACATCGGAATGTCGGTGCCTTCGGTTTTTCCGCGTTTGGTCAGGGTAATGTCCAGCGCCGCGGAAGCGGCCAGCGCGTCATCGAAAAACAGTTCGTAAAAATCCCCCATACGGTAAAACAGCAGGCAATCAGGGTATTGGGATTTCAGCACATGATATTGCGCCATCATCGGGGTGTGCCCCTGTGCCAGGAAATGGTCGATAGAGGGTGTTTCCGCAGCAGGCGCAGGATTTTTTACAGCAGCTTGTGACATAATATATTTTTAAACGAAAGTGGCGGGTTCTGTCACCCTGTTCCATGCTTTTGTCCAGAGATTGTTAGGATAAAGCTGGCGGATTTGCCTCCTTTTTACGTTTCTGACGCCAATGCGCAAGCCCAGCCACAGAGTATAAGAGAGAAATATCACCCGCATACCCCAGCACTGTCATAGCGCCGCCTTTAAGGCCATGTTTTCTGACCGCATTCCATGAAAATAGATCCTGTAGACGGAAATTTTCGTTGTTCTGAATTTCGGATTGATAGATATGATAGCCCACAGCACCTGCGGCGCCGTAGGTGCCTACAAATGCCGTTAGCGCGGCAGCGATGAATTGTTTTTTGAAAAATTTCTTGGGGTTGGCAACGTTTTTAAACTTCCTGTAAAGAGGGGCCGTTAACATTGCGATGCGTTACCCATTTGTGCCTGTGGAGCCGAATCCGCCAGCGCCGCGTTCTGTTTCTTCAAGACTTTCCACGACTTCCCAGCTGACCTGTGCATGTTGGGCAATGACCATCTGGGCAATGCGCATGCCGCGTTCCACCGTAAAAGGTTCGTTCCCTAAATTGGCAAGAATGACCCCGATTTCACCGCGGTAATCGGCATCAATGGTGCCGGGGGCGTTTAACACCGTCACGCCATGTTTCAGCGCCAGACCGGAACGGGGACGGATTTGTGCCTCATACCCTTCGGGCAGGGCAATCGCAAGCCCTGTCGGGATTAACATGCGTTCGCCTTTGTCGATTTCTATGGCCTCTTCCAGCGCAGCGGTGAGATCCATCCCTGCCGATTGTTCGGTGGCGTATGTCGGCAGGTTCAGGCCAACAGCATGTTCCATCGGGGTCAGGGCGACTTTTACTTTATCAGGCATTTCTTTTTATTCCTTTTATTCGGCAGCTTGGGTTATTTGGGTGTTCCCGAAATACTGGACAATTTTTTGCACAATGTCACGCGCTATTGTTTCTTTATCGCCGGGCGGCCATTCACCGGTATGATCTTTTGTTACAAGAGTGACGTGATTGGCATCACTGCCGAAGACGTCATTCTCTGCGACATTATTTGCCAATATCCAGTCACAGGATTTTTTCTGCAGTTTGGCTTTTGCATTTTCGATCAGGTTTTCAGTTTCAGCGGCAAAGCCGATCACGAGGTGCGGGCGTATTTTATGAGTTGCAATTGTTTTGAGGATGTCAGGATTCTCAATCAGTTCCAAGGTTGGTGGTGTTTTGGAATCGCCTTTTTTAATCTTTTGATCTGGCGGTGATTTTGCCCGCCAGTCGGAAACGGCGGCCGCACAAATGGCGATATCAACGGGCAGGCCGCTTTCACAGGCGTTTAGCATGTCCTGCGCTGTTTCAACATGGATGGTTTTTACCCCGTCAGGATCATTCAGATTTACCGGACCACTTATCAGGGTGACGGCGGCGCCCGCCTGTGCCAAGGCTGCGGCAATGGCATGGCCCTGTTTGCCGGAAGAACGGTTGCCGATAAAGCGCACGGGATCAAGCGGCTCATAGGTTGGGCCGCTGGTGACGAGGGCGCTTAAGCCGGCGAGAGGCTTATCGTTTTGAAAATAATTGGTAACAGCCATTAAAATTTCGTCAGCTTCGCTCATGCGGCCTGTGCCGGTTTCACCGCAGGCCATATCGCCCGCCGCAGGGCCGATAATTTCTATACCGCGGGATTTTAAAGTTTGTAAGTTGTCCTGTGTGGCCTGATGTTGCCACATCATCGGGTTCATGGCCGGGGCGATCATCACAGGACGGTTGGTGGCAAGCAGGGTCGTGGAGGCCAGATCTTCGGCCAGTCCGTGTGCCATTTGCGCCATGA
The DNA here is from genome assembly GCA_965216405.1 of uncultured Micavibrio sp. GTDB lineage: Bacteria > Pseudomonadota > Alphaproteobacteria > Micavibrionales > Micavibrionaceae. The sequence goes on from OZ244161.1 coordinate 2,035,180, forward strand.
TATTGGCACTGGCAGGCGCGACAAGAACAAGATCAGCTTCGCGGGAGAGGCGGATATGCCCCATTTCGGTTTCATCCTTTAAGGAAAAAAGGTCGGTATAGACCGGCTCTTCGGTCAATGCGGCCACGGAAAGAGGCGTCACAAACTGCTGCCCGCCCTGGGTCATAATGCAACGCACGCACGCGCCGGCCTTTTTCAGGCCGCGAATAAGCTCCAATGACTTATAAGCCGCAATCCCGCCGGATATAATCAGCAATATTTTTTTACCCGTTAACATTGGTTTTTCTATCATAGCGCCCTTTGATCTGCCGATACCACGATTTCATAAAGTAAAAGCCCCGCTCATAATAAGCGAGGCTTTTGATAAATTCTATTCGAAACGAACAGGCAGGAATTACATGCCCATTGTGTCTTTGTCTTCTTCACCAGCTGATGGCTCTTCTTCCGCAGCATCTTCAGCGTCGTCAGCGGCTTCTTCCATTTCATCAGCAGCCTCTTCAGCAGCGTCTTCTGTGGCTTCAGCAGCATCGTCAGCGGCTTCTTCAGCAGCGTCTTCGTCTGTGAATACTTCTTTTGTAGCTTCAGCCGCATCTTCAGCAGCTTCGGCTGTAGCGTCATAGGCATCTTCAGCAGCTTCTACTGTTGCATCATATGCATCTTCAGCCGCATCGGAAATGTCGTCACCCATATCGTTTGTATCCATGTCTTCACCAGCAGCCGGTTCAATTGAACTAAATGTGTCGGCATCGCTTCCTGTGACATTGTTGTAAACAACCTGCATGGCAACAATACCAGCAACAAGTACAACAGCCGCAAAAAAGACTGATTTCAATACGTTGTTATTCATTAGAGTAGTTCCTTCCTTATTTTATATAATTCTTATTCGACCAAGCGTCTTCCCACCTAGATGCGAATGTTCTTTAAGTTACAGTGTGGCTTAATTAAGAGCAGTTTTGCTTGTATTGCAAATGTTTTTTTGGAAAATAAGAAAATTATAATTTTATTCCATAATGTATGGCGGCAATACCAAAACTGAGATTTTCAAAGGTGCATTTAACAAATCCGGCGTCTTCCATGCGTTTTTTCAAATTGCGTTGGCGGGGAAATTTCCTAATAGATTCAACGAGATACTGGTAGCTCTCCCGGTCCTTTGCCACCGTCTGGCCGATGCGTGGGATGACATTGTAAGAAAAGGCATCATAGGCTCCCCGCACAAGGGGGTTATCCACATGGGAAAACTCCAGACAAAAGAACCGTCCGCCGGGTTTAAGAACCCTATTTGCTTCATTTAATGCGTCATCGATTCGGGTCACATTACGCAGACCAAAGGCAATTGTGTAGACATCAACGCTATTTGAAGGCATGGGCAGGGCCTCTGCATTGCCGGTGACCCATTCAAACGCGTTCAGCCATCCTTTATCAATGGCCCGGTTTCGTCCCACCCGCAGCATATCCCAGTTAAGATCACATAATGTTATGTTCGTTTCGCCATGCGCGCAGGCGCGAGCGCGAGGCGGTATGTCTAGCTTGCGTGATTTCTTCTCAATGGCTTCTTTTATCCTGAAAGCGATATCGCCAGTGCCGCCTGCGACATCCAGATAGCTCAACCCTGCTTTGGGACGGATACGCCGGATCAGGTGGTTTTTCCAAAGGCGGTGCACGCCGCCCGACATCAAGTCGTTCATAATATCGTATTGATCCGCAACAGAATCAAAAACCCCTCTTACAAGGCCGGTTTTTTCTTCAGGAGTGACGGTGCGGTCACCAAATTGCAGGCTTTCAGGGTTTTTCTCTGCTGACATGCCGTTATTACTAACATAACCACTCAGGGAAAAAACCATATTTTACTTGAAAAACAACACTATTTATATTATGTAAATAATTTTATTTTATTTTAAAAGGTTAAATGATGCAAGATGCTCCATTGTCAGAATTAAAGCGTTATGCCCCGGCCGAAGGGCCGGTGTTCGACCCTGATCTGTATAATATGCTACCCAGAATTTTTAACTGTTATGCTTATGCCTTACGGCTGGAGAGGCAGGGGTGGGCGCATGCCGGCCAAATTCGTAAAGAAGTGGCCACAGGGAGGCGGGATGAAAGAAGAAAGCTGACCGACTTTACTTTACACCGTATGCTAGAGGAGGATGGTCTTGAACGCATCCGTAAGCACGCCGCCGATCCGGGCAGAGCGCATGTCATTGCAGCGTTTGTGAATACCGGCAAAGGGTATCATTTTTTTAGCCTCGACCGGGATAATATCTGGTCGCATAAACCTGGAGAATCTCTGGTAAAGCGTGTGCGCGCAGGGGTAAAACTACCGAATGAAGGGGATGTCAGCGGCAATCATCTTTTTGTCGGGTATTTTAAAATACCTGCACAAGGTATCTATTACTATCCGCGGTTAAGAAATTCACTGGAAAGCTAAACAAGAAACGATTTTCCGTGACGTTTAGAAGGTTCACGGGTAAAACATTGGCATGAAGCTTTTTAATGCCATGGCCACTGTTGCAGGATTAACCGGCGTGAGCCGCATTCTTGGGTTTATCCGCGATATTTTGACGGCGGCCATGTTGGGAGCCGGGCCATTTGCCGATGCGTTTTTCGTCGCATTAAAATTGCCGAATTTTTTTCGGCGGGTCACAGCCGAAGGCGCCTTTACCGTGGCATTCGTGCCTTTATATTCAGAACGTCTGGAACACGAAAATCAGGAGAAAGCCTCCCTTTTTGCGTCGAACGCTTTTGCCGTCATGCTGTTGTTTTTGGTGCCATTCACCATTCTGGCGGTTATGGCGATGCCATATATTATATATGTGATTGCGCCGGGATTCAGCGATGATCCGTTGCGCTTTGGATTGGCGGTTGAATTAAGCCGCGTTACCTTCCCTTATTTATTGTTGATGTCTTTAACAGCGTTGCTTGGCGGCGTATTGAACGCCCATGATAAGTTTGCCCCTTTTGCCAGCGCGCCGATCCTGTTTAACCTTTGCCTGATTATTGCCTTGCTTGTCTTCACCCCGATGAGCGAAAGCGCAGGCCATGCCATGGCGTACGGAATTGCCATGGCCGGTGTCGCGCAGTTTTTATGGCTGGCCTATAACGTGAAAAAGGCAGGGCTGAAAATCCGCCTGAAAAAGCCGGAATTTACGCCGAACATCAAAAAGCTTTTCAAGTTAATGGGCCCGGGAGTTATAGGGGCGGGGGTCATGCATATTAATTTATTTGCAGATTTGATTATTGCCTCTTTGTTAAGCGGCGGTGCGATTTCCTATCTTTATTATGCCGACAGACTAAACCAGTTGCCCTTAGGAATGGTGGGTATTGCCGTAGGCACGGCCTTATTGCCGATGTTATCAAAAGCGGTGGCAGCGCAGGATGCGGAACGCACACAGCATTTATTTAACCGGGCGCTGGAGATTTGTCTATTACTGGCCCTGCCTGCAGCGGCGGCATTATTTGTAATACCTGAAACATTGATGGGAACACTTTTTGAACGTGGCGCTTTTACCGCAGAAGATACAAGCGCGGCGTCCAAGGTGTTGATGGGCTATGCCATAGGCTTGCCTGCCTATATTGCAGTGAAGGTATTTTCCACTGCCTATTGGTCACAGCAGGATACGGTGAGCCCTGTAAAAATTTCGGTTGTAACCACAGGTATTAATGTTGTCCTGAGCCTGATTTTAATCTTCCCTTTTGGTGTGGCGGGAATTGCCATTTCCACCGGACTGGTTGGCTGGTTGCAGCTTGTCTTGCTCTATCGCGGGTTAAGGGCGCAGGCATCGTTGCAGTTTGATAAAAGATTTAAAAAGGCAATCTTTCGGATTGTTTTTTCAACGTTGTTTATGGCGGTTATTTTATTGGTTTCGGACAAGTATCTTCGCGGGTTTATTTATGAAGGCGAGCTGGCCAAGATAGCGGTATTAATGGCGTTGGTGATTTTAGGCTTGATCAGTTATGGCCTCAGCGTTATTACAACCAAGGCCGTCAATATTGATGAGATTAAAAAACACCTTCTGCCAAAGAAGGCGATAAAGGAAAATGATTTATGAGCAAACGTATACTCTCTTGCATGCAACCGACCAACAGGCTCCATTTAGGGAATTATCTGGGCGCCTTGCGTAACTGGGTGCGCTTGCAGGATGAAGGGGATAATCAATGCCTGTATGGCATTGTTGACCTGCATGCGGTCACGGCCGCACACGATCCAGCGGCATTGAAAAAGGCCACGCGGGAGATCGCGGCAGCCTATATCGCCGCGGGTGTGGATCCGAAGCGATCATATATCTTTGCGCAATCTTCTGTCCCTGCGCATAGCCAGCTGTCTTGGTTGTTTACCACGCAAACGCCGATGGGCTGGTTAAACCGCATGACCCAGTTCAAGGAAAAGGCGGGTAAGAATAAGGAAAAGGCCTCTGTCGGGTTATACTCTTATCCCATCCTGATGGCGGCGGATATCCTGATTTATAAAGCCACGCATGTCCCCGTGGGGGATGACCAGAAACAGCATCTGGAACTGGCACGGGATATTGCCGGAAGCTTTAATGAGAAATATGCAGGGGGGGAGGCGTTTTTCCCGTTACCAGAGCCTGTGATTACCGGTGAAGCGACCCGTGTGATGAGCCTGCGGGATGGGACACAGAAAATGAGTAAATCTGCAGAGAGCGATATGACGCGGATTAACCTGACGGATGATGCCGATGCGATTGCCCAGAAAATCCGCAAAGCCAAAACGGATGCCCATCCCGTACCGGCCAACGACAAGGAAGGGGAAGGGCGCGCCGAAGCTTTGAACCTGATTGGCATATATGCCGCCTTGGGTGATAAGACCAAGGCGGAAGTGATGAATGAATTTGGCGGACAGCAATTTTCAAACTTGAAATCATCTCTGTCGGATTTAGCGGTAGAAAAGCTCAGCCCCATAACATCGCGTATGAATGAATTAATGGCAGATGAAGATGAAATCGACCGTATTTTGAGCGCGGGCGCGCAAAAAGCCAACGAATTGGCAAGGCCAACTTTGGCAGAGACGATGAATCTGATGGGCTTTTGGTCTTAAAACTTGTTGGTTATCTAAAAGCACGGTTATAATAAGCGCATGAATCGCCTTGTCCTGTTTTTAATCATCCTTTTATTTCCTATAACCGCACAGGCGGATTATTACCTATGGGAAGATGAGAAAAGCGGCCTGACCATTACCTTTCCTGATACATGGAAACTGATGACCAGCCGCCATCCGCACGAAATCCTCACGATTACGGGCCCATCACATAATGAAGACCCGACCTGTACCGTGAAGGTCGAGGATGACAGGCGGTATGTGATTTATCCGCCGCATTATGGCGATGCCGTCCAGCGGGAAGCGGTGAGCGTCCCGTTTTGGCGGTCTTACATGGGTAATTATGATGAATATCGCATTGACCGCGTCTATGACGGTGGCGGTCTTGGCCGTTGGCTCGCCAGTTATGCCTTTGCCAGTTATACCAAGCGCGATGGGACCGCCTATCAACAGCGGCGCGGGATTATGTTTGCTTCCCTTTATAATGATAAGCTTTACACGGTTGAATGCTCTACCCTGAACCACGCCTATGAGAAGTGGGACAATAATTTCCGCAGTATTATTAAATCGATTGATTTCAAAAAGGTCTATCATGAGTGGCCGACTGGAGAGCATGAAAACTTTCTGAAGGGCGCCGACCTTTATTTCTGGTCACAAACAGGACCGGAAGGCACTTCCAGCTATTAAGCACGAATTGACGTGGCGACCGAAAAAGCCTAAATAGACGGTATGTTTATACAGACCGAAAATACACCCAATCCGAATACTGTTAAATTCTTGCCAGGCCAGACCGTCATGGAGCGCGGCGTGGCCGAGTTCAAGACCATGGAAGAGGCGGCCGCTTCGATGCTGGCGCAAAAGCTGATGGGACTGGAAGGCGTCACAGGTGTTTTTTATGGCCGTGATTTCATTTCCGTCACCAAGGACGATGATGCCGAGTGGGAGATGCTTAAAACCCGCATTATGGCGGCAATCATGGACCAGTATATGACAGGTTTTCCTTTGTTTCGTGAAGGCATGGATCCGCAGGAGCAAAATCAGACCGAGGAAGAAGATGATGAGTTGACGGCGCAGATTAAAGAATTGCTGGAAACGCGGGTGCGGCCGATGGTGGCGCAGGATGGTGGCGATATTGTTTTTGACCGGTTTGAAAACGGTATTGTCTATCTGGAAATGCGGGGGGCCTGTTCGGGGTGTCCCAGTTCTACCCTGACGTTAAAAAGCGGGATAGAAAATATGTTACGCCATTATGTGCCGGAGGTTCTTGAGGTGCGCCCCACAGAAGGTTATTAAGCGCCTTAGTTTTGCGCTTCCAATAGCGGTTCATCGCGCGTCATAAGGAGCCCTAACCACCGCCAGTAAAGGGTTTCAGGGTTTTTCTCATCTTTTATCGACATGGTACAGTTGACCCGAAAACGCGGATCGCCGATAGGGGAGGCCAGCCTTATTTCGACGCGTGATCCAAGCCATTGAAGCGCAGGTTTTTCCTGTCCGGCAGCATAACAGGATAATTGGTCTTTTTGTTCCAGCAGAGCATCATTGAGGGTAAAACCGATCGAGGGGTGTGCGTCGTTGAGAACCGAGAGGGTCGGGGTAAGGTCCTTGACAGGTAAAGGCAGGGACTGCATGATCATGTTGAAACGATTTGGATCGGCGAAATCTTCGGTCATCACATAGCGCGGAAGAACGACATCAGGACCAGATTTATAGGCCACTCCGGAGTTCTGGCCGACCTGTGCCGTAAAGCCATAGCGTTTCGAAATTGTCAGAAGCTGTTGATCGTAGCGCCCTTCCAAAAAAGACAAAAATTCAATTTTATCAATACCATGTTCACGTAAACGGGCCGTAGCGTTGTTATAATACGTGCGTATTGTTTCTTCATTTTTAGACGGAAAAGGGGCCAGCAACCCCAAGGAGGATAGCGGGGATCTCTTTAAGGCTTTGACATCCGCCCATGTGAGTTGGTGAGGGCTTTGTGCTTCAATCCGGGAAGGCATAAGAAACACGGTGAAGGGATAGTTATGCTCCTCCAGCAATGGCGCGGCGACTGTAACGATGGATTTATCATTCCCATCAAAGGTTATAACCACGGTTTTTGGTGGCAGGGGCGTCTTATCTTCAAACGCCTGAATGACTTTGGCCAAAGGTAAGACATGTGCGCCTTGGGCTTTTAATGCCGCAAGGTGCTCTTCGAATTGTTCACGGGTGACATTGGCTTGGGGGAAATCATCCTGTCCGACACGAAAATAGGCCAGAATTCTGGCGGCGTGCTGGTCCGCAGCAATTTCCTGCGCAGCATAGGCGGCAGGGCTGAATAACAACAGGATGAGGACCATGATAGAGCGCATGCGCTAGCCATACGGGATTTTAGCCTGATTTACCAGTCTATAAGCATCTACAGTATTGATATTTTAAGGTTTATCGCTAGGTTGACGGAATGATGAATAAAAAGACGATTTTGGCTTTTGATACGGCGTTGGGGGGGATTAGTGCGGGAGTAATAACGGCCAGCGGCCATATTGTCAGCCGGCAGGTAGAAACGCAGCGCGGGCAGGCCTCCTTGCTCGTGCCGCTTTTGCAGGAAATTCTGGAAGAAGGTCAATGCGGTTTTAAAAATATTGATCTTATTACCTGTACCATCGGTCCGGGGTCTTTTACCGGTCTTCGGATTGGATTGAGTACGGCACGGGTTTTGGGTATGGCGCTGGAGAAACCTGTCATAGGTATTAATACGCTGGAGCTCATGAGCCGACATTATTTATTTCCCTGGCCGGAAGCGGAGGGGACACAAGACAGGTCACTATTGGTTGTGCTGGAAACCAAGCGGCAGGATTTTTATGCCTGTTATTATGATGGACAGGGTCAGGCGCTTTGTGAGCCGTTTGCTGCCAATGCGGAAGTTGTATTGGAGCGCGCGCCGGCAGAAGAATTTATGATCGGTGGGGATTGTCTTGAACGTTTTGGGGAAGAGAGCAAGGCGGGGCTGGACTATCTGGATACTATCAAATTATCCGACCCGGTTTTGTTGGCGCAACTGGGCGGGGTAAAATTTGAGAGCGCTGGCGATCAGGGCGCGCCCCAACCGCTTTATTTACGCGGCGCGGATGTCTCGCAGCCCAAAGTCCCGCCACGGACACTAGAGCAGGTTTAATTCAACCCGCGAGTTCTTTCCCACGTTTTTTTGCGGCTTGAACAGCTTCATCCATGATTTGTTGAAAACGGCCATCCATGAGAATAGTCAGCGCAGCTGCGGTGGTGCCGCCGGGACTTGTCACATTTTGTCTTAAAGTCGCGGCAGGGATATCATTTTCATCAGCCGCAAGGCCCCCTGCGCCGATAACCGTCTGCCGGGCGAGGGTCATGGCTTCTTCCGCCGATAGACCTGCCTGTTCCCCGGCTTTGGCCATGGCTTCGATAAGATAAAAGACGTAGGCGGGGCCGCTGCCCGAGAGCGCCGTGACCGCATCCATTTTCGATTCATCGTTGATCCACAAGGTTTTACCAACAGCGCGCATAAGGGCGTCGGCAGCTTGTTTTTGTTCTTCTGTTACATACTTGTTGGCGCAAAGCACCGTCATGCCTTTACCTATCGCCGCCGGGGTATTGGGCATGGACCGGATGACAGGCGTTTGGGAATCAAAAGGACGCTGCAACGAGTCAATGGATTTCCCCGCAGCAATCGAAAGGATGGGCAGGGAGGTGCGTCGGCCTTCCGGTATGTTTGCAGCAACATCGGTGCAAATTTGATCCATTACTTGGGGTTTCACCGCAAGGATCACCATGTCGGCATCCGTGAAGGGCAAGTCAGCCGCCAGTTTCACGTGGAACATCGACTTTGCATCCATGAATGAGTCATGAATCGGATTTGGGTCGAGGATATCCGCGCGTTCGAGAAGATTAGCGTTCTGCCAGCCTGTTGCCAGCGCCCCGCCCATTTTGCCGCAACCGACCAGAATTATACGATATTTAGCTGGTTGGGTCATGATGCTTATATGAGCCTCATACGCGCTAAAGGCCCTATGAGCGGCCTACTGGGTCCATCATCGCAAGGGTCATGGCCTTGTTGTCCTGAAGACCTTGTTTGGACAAGAGTTCAAAGGTCAGGTAATACCGTTCGCATTCGGACAGGGCGATATCAATCAAATCTTCCATGTGTTCCACCCCGGAGCTTTCAACCGCCCCGCGGAACAGAGTTGTATGACGGAAACAAGGAACAAAAGCACCGGCTGTTTGTTCTGCGCCGTCCTGAGCCCGTACATCAAAATGACCCAGCCATAAATTGCTGTTAATACGGTTGAGCATCTTGGCGGCTTCATCCATTTTGTTCGGGCTGATAGTCATATCGGGCGCACAGCAGAATTGCATGGCGGTAAAATCTTCCTGCCAGATAAAGGCCATTTTGTAATGTCCCATGGCACCAGAAACATGAACGGTCAGTTCATCTTCATTCTGGCGGTCATACGTCCAGTCGTTGCGCAGCATTATTTCTTCCAACCCGTCGAGGGGGTTGCTGACATCGTCATATAAATCAAACTGAAGATCGTTATCCTGCAGCATTGTTTGTATCCTTATTTATTTGTTTTCTAATTTATCCAGACGCTTTTTCAGCGCTTCCTGTTCTGTCAGGGCTTTTTGAAGCATAACTTCAAGGCGCTCGAACTCTTCACGGGGGATCAGATCCATATTGGCGGCCATTTCTTCCATCCGTGTCTTAATGTCATCACGGATTTGTTGTTGAACCCCGCTGACAAGGCCTGCTGCGCCACCGGCGAGTTGGGCTAAATCATCTATTATTTTTGAAGATTTCGTCATCGTTGAAAAAAGTACTATCACCGTCTGCTGCTGCCAAACAAGGCAACGACTCACTTTTTCAAATGATATCCACCAGTAATTAAACACAGGTGAGTTTTTTGCCGCGAATATTCTTGTAAAGGAGGGCTTGGGTTTTTCCGGCCGGCGGCGTAAAGTGCTTACAGGAATTGACCAACAAAGGATAATTTAATGATCATTGTAACAGGCGGAACAGGCTTTATCGGCTCAAACCTTGTGGCGGGGCTGGAGGCAGCAGGACATAAGGATATTGTGATTTGCGATACGCTGGGAATGGAAGATAAATGGCGTAACATCGCCAAGCGGGAAGTGCGCGATATTGTTCATCCCGAGCGGTTGTTTGATTATCTGGATACGCATAAAGAAGCGGTCGAGGTTATCTATCACCTTGGCGCGATCTCTGCAACGACCGAACGCGATGTGGATTTGATTGTGGAAACCAATGTAGTTTTGACCCGCCGTTTGTGGAAGTGGTGCGGGAAAAACCATAAGCGCCTGATTTACGCTTCCAGCGCTGCCACCTATGGGGATGGCAAAGAGGGATTTCAGGATGTTGAGAGTCCGGATGATCTGGCGCAGTTGCGGCCTTTAAATGCCTATGGCTGGTCAAAGCATGTTGTCGACCGCCGTATTGCCCGGGTCATTGAAAATGAAGGATCCGAGCCTGTGCCGCTGCAATGGGCCGGATTGAAATTCTTTAATGTCTATGGCCCGAACGAGTATCATAAGGACGATCAAATGAGCGTGGTGTGCAAGCTGTACCCGCAGGTTATGGCGGGGGCGGCTGCCAAGCTGTTTAAATCCCATCATCCCGATTATGAAGATGGCGGACAGTTGCGTGATTTTGTGTATGTGAAAGACTGTGTTTCCGTGATGCTATGGCTTTATAAGAATAAAGAGGTCAACGGCCTGTTTAATGTGGGTACCGGCAATGCCCGTAGTTTTAAAGATCTGGCGGAAGCAACCTTTGATGCGGCCAATAAGGACACCAAGATTAGTTATATTGATATGCCGGAACAATTGCGTGAGAAATACCAGTATTTTACCGAAGCGGATATGAATAAATTGCGCGCGGCAGGCTATAAAAAAGCCTTTACCGAACTGGAAGACGGCGTGCGCGATTACGTCCAGAACTACATGGCTCAGGAAGACCCGTATTTATAGTTAGCCAAGCATGGTGCCGCCAGTTGGACCACCGCTTTGTGTGGGGGGCGTGGGGGCATCGTCAATATCGGCTTCACTTAATAAGGGGCCTACAATGTCCATAGCACTGACAAAGGCTCTCGTTAAACTTACTGCATCAATATTCATACAGCTATTGTACTAAATTATGGGGTATGGGTTCAAATTTGGAGCAAAACACCGTTTTCTTTTAAATAAATCAAGGGTATAACCATTTCATGGCACTTTCATTCCCCGATATAGACCCTGTTGCGCTCTCTATAGGGCCGCTCGATATCCGCTGGTATTCTCTGGCTTATCTGGCAGGCTTTCTGTTGGGGTGGAAGGTGGCTTTATATTTAAGCGGTTTATTAAAGGACAAGCGGCCAAATAAAGACGATATAGACAATTTCCTGCCCTTTGCGATTTTAGGGGTTATTTTAGGCGGGCGGCTGGGCTACATCCTGTTTTATCAACCGGCCTTGTATGCCGATAACCCACTCAGCGCTCTGAAGCTATGGGAAGGGGGGATGGCCTTTCACGGGGGAGCACTCGGCGTTATTATCGCGCTTATTCTTTTTGCCTGGCATCAAAAAATACAATTATTGCGTCTCTCGGATATTGTCTGTGCGGTGGTGCCGATCGGCCTGTTTTTCGGACGGCTGGCGAACTTCATAAACGGCGAACTTTTTGGCCGGCCCACTGATGTGGCCTGGGGGGTTATCTTCCCTTATGGCGGGCTGGAACCCCGCCATCCCAGCCAGATCTATGAAGCCCTTCTGGAAGGTGCGCTTTTGTTCTCTATCTTGTTGATATTAATGCATAATAAAAATTCACAAAAGCATCCTGGTGTCGTAACAGGGTCATTTTTGGCGCTCTATGGTATCTTTAGAATGAGCATCGAGCAGTTCCGCCAACCGGATGCCCATTTAGGGTTTATTATCGCTCATATTTCGATGGGGCAGCTTTTAAGCCTGCCCATGGTGCTGCTTGGCGTGGGCGTGATCATCTATAGTGTCATGAAACCTTCAAAAGCAGCGGCATGACGACGCCGCTCGAAGAGATTATAAAGGCAGAAATACGCGAGAGCGGGCCTATATCTGTGGCCCGTTATATGGCGCTATGTCTGGGCCATCCTGCGCATGGCTATTATATGACGCGCGATCCCTTTGGCGTTGAAGGGGATTTCACCACCGCGCCGGAGATATCACAGTTATTCGGGGAGATGATCGGCATATGGCTGGCCGATACGTGGATCAAGATGGGGAGCCCTGCTAAAGTCGCGCTGGTTGAGTGCGGCCCCGGACGTGGCACCTTGATGCAGGACGCGTTGCGGGCAACAAAAAATGTCGCAGGCTTCCATGACGCTATCAATCTTCATTTGATCGAGATGAGCCCGGTCCTGCAGGAACAGCAAAAGCAGCGGCTGGAAGGGCATGATGCATCATGGCACAGTGGCCCCGAATCGCTACCGACCGATTCGCCTCTCCTTCTCATCGGGAACGAGTTCCTCGATGCCCTGCCGGTGCGTCAAATGGTATTCCGTGAGACGGGATGGGTTGAAAAATTTGTTGAAATCGATGTAAACGGATCGTTTCGTTTGTGTGAAAAAACGGTAAAAAATGAGGGAAAAAAGCTGTTGCCAATGCTTTTGGTGCCGCCAAAGTTAGGGGATCATCTTGAAGTATCACCTGAACAAAAAGAATTTATGAGGCGGATCATAAAAATTATTCAAAAACAAGGCGGTAGCGCATTATTTCTCGACTATGGGTTTAAGCACCTAGTTGCAGGTGACACGTTACAATCCGTAAAGAACCACGCGTTTTGTAATATGCTGGAGCGTCCGGGTGAAATCGACATTACTGCCCATGTAAACTTTGCCATGATCACGGCTTACATTATGGAAGAAAACATGACGGTTCATGGCCCTGTGTCACAAGGAGACTTCCTTTCACGCCTCGGCATAGAGGTGCGGGCCGACCAATTGACCCGAATCGCGAACAGGTCACAATCTGAAGAAATCAAGCAGGCATTGAAACGATTAACAGGTCAGGATACAAAAGCGGGGGAAATGGGCGCGCTTTTTAAAGCTATCGCTTTTTCCCATGACCCAAGCATCAATCTGGCAGGATTTTCATGATCATCATTACGGACGAAAATTTAAATGGTGCAGGTGGAAAAATCGCCCATGGATTCTTTGGCCGTCAGGGGGGCGTGAGTAAAGGCATATATGAGTCGTTAAATTGCGGCCCAGGCTCTGCCGATGAAGCGGCAGCTATAGCCGCTAATAGGGAACGGGTGGCAAAGCATTTCGGCGCTGATGCAGACAAGCTGGCAACTGTCTGGCAGGTCCATAGTCCTGATTGCCTTATTATTAAAGAGGCCCTGCCTGCAGGTCAGGAGCGCCCCAAAGCGGATGCCATGGCCACGGATGTAGCCGGCGTGGTGCTGGGCGTTTTAACGGCAGATTGCGGGCCTGTCCTTTTTGCAGGGGAAAAGGGGGATGGCAGCGCCGTTATCGGCGCGGCGCATGCCGGATGGGGCGGCGCCCTGAAAGGGGTGCTGGAGAATACAATTGAACAGATGGTGACGCTGGGGGCGGAAGCAGACTCCTTACGCGCTGCTGTCGGGCCATGCATTGGCCCTGCTTCCTATGAAGTGTCACAAGGATATGAAATCCCGTTTTTAGAGCGTGATCCGCAAGATGAGCAGTTTTTTAAGCCGGCGCGTCGGGAAGGACATTTGATGTTTGATCTTCCGGGGTATATCACAAGCAGGCTAGCCCAGGCAGGGATGAGACAGGTGACCATTACTGGGCAGGATACCTATCATATGGAAGACGCGTTTTTCAGTTACCGCCGTGCGACCCATCGCAGTGAGGCAGATTATGGCCGCCAGATTTCGGCGATTTATATTAAGCCGTAAAAAAATCGCGCATAAGCGCATTCTATTATTGATTTAAGAGGGTGGTTTTTTTACAGTCAGGACTTAGCAACAAACCAAGATTTACGGAAAATTCCAATGAAGATTATTGCCGGTAATTCCAACCGACCTCTCGCCGAAGCAATTTCGGCTTATTTAAACGTTCCTCTAACAAAAGCCAGTATCCGCCGTTTCTCCGACATGGAAGTGTTCGTCGAGATCATGGAAAATGTGCGCGGTGAAGATGTTTTTGTCATCCAGTCCACGTCTTATCCCGCCAATGATAACCTGATGGAATTGTTGATTACCATTGATGCGCTGAAACGCGGATCGGCCAAGCGTATAACGGCCGTTCTGCCTTACTACGGCTATGCCCGGCAGGACCGCAAAACAGGCGGCAGGACACCGATTACGGCGAAACTTGTTGCCAATCTTATTACCTCAGCGGGCGCAGACCGCGTTTTAACCCTTGATCTTCACGCCGGACAGATTCAAGGGTTTTTTGATATTCCCACAGATAACCTGATCGCTTCTCCCACCATGACACCGCATATGCAGGAACGTTTTGGCAGTGATAACCTGGTGATGGTATCGCCGGATGTAGGGGGCGTGGTTCGTGCAAGGGCGATTGCCAAGCGTGTCGGCGCAGACCTTGCCATTATCGATAAGCGCCGGGAAAAAGCCGGCATTTCCGAAGTGATGAATGTGATCGGGGATGTCAAAGGCAAAACCTGTGTTCTGATTGACGATATTGTAGATTCAGCCGGTACTCTTTGTAATGCGGCTGTGGCCCTGATGGAAAACGGGGCGAAGGAAGTGGATGCCTATGTCGTGCATGGCGTTCTGTCCGGCGGAGCCGTGGCGCGCGTGTCGGCATCGCCGATGAAAAATCTTGTGATTACGGATTCTATTGCTGCGACGGAAGCAGTACGCGTTTCTGAAACGATTGAGCAGATTACGGTCGCCCCCTTAATCGGGGAAGCCATCAAGCGTATTTACGAAGAGCGTTCGATCTCTGCTTTGTTTAAGTAAGATTCATCCCTCTTTTAAGATTCATCCCGATTAAGGTCGCAGGGCAGCGTTCTTCCGGTTTTCTTTCAAATTCGCGGTCAATCTGATTCCCTACTGTTGTGATCTGGGATTGTATACCTTGCATAAGTTGGGTTGTTTCAGGAGCGATCTCATAGTTTTCTCTCAGAAAGGGCGCCATCTGATCATAAAGGTCCCTGAAATAACCGTGAATGGTGCTGGCGAGGCAAAGGTCTATTGGCTCGGTATTTGGCGCTAAAGAAAAAATGTTTGTGTATTCGGGCACACCTGCAAAGGCAGTCATTGCATCCGAATACTGATCATAAAACCGGGTGAAAAATTCTGATTCCCAGTAATGTTCGGGATCATGTGCTATTTCGGCGCCCAAAAAATCGCTTAATAGACGGGACATATCATTGTCCAGTTTTTTAATCGCGTCATCAATGGGGGAGCCGGGCATCAGATAATGCATATTGTCCCCGATATCTGCCAGTTGAAAGGTATCATCCAGAGGCGCGAACACGTAAGGCTGATCACTGTAGGGAGACGCGCTGGCGGTTCCGAAATGCAGGGCAAAAGCGGCTGCTGTCATAATATTTTTATACATTGTACACACTCATTTATTCTTATTATTATGTTAAATATCAGTTTATCGGGTTTTTAACAAGGGAAAAAGCTGAAAACCCTTGTCTTTTTGCGCGAAATGGGCTTAATTGCGCGCCAAGTCTTTATGTTTAGGCATAAAGCGTTTTAACGGGCGGAACACCCCTGGAGGCCGCCTAAAATGAAACCAGCCGGAATGTTTGTTAGGAAGGAGCGTCCTTCCGCTTACAGGCGTGACGGCTTTTATATAAGGAAAACAGCGATGGCTACAAAACATTATCCACTATCTGCTGTGAAACGTGAGCGCGCCGGTAAGGGGGTCGCACGAGCACTTCGCAGAGAAAACCAGATACCTGCCGTTATTTACGGTGACAAAAAAGACCCTATAACAATTACGATTCCTGCCAAGGAAGCGAATTTGGAATATAACAAAGGCCACATGTTCACAACAATTTGTGACATTGATGTCGAAGGAACGCCAATGAAAGTGCTTGCCCGTGATGTTCAATTGCATCCGGTGAGCGATAACGTGCTTCATGTTGATTTTCTGCGTGTGACAGACAAAACAACAGTGACGGTTGCTGTTGCTGTGCATTTCATTAACCAGGAAGAAGCAAAATACACAGAAGAAAAAGGTGTATTGAACGTTAACCGTTATGAAGTTGATATTGTGTGTAAGGCACAGAACATTCCGGATGAAATTGAAGTTGATGTTAAAGACTTCGTGATTGGCGATTCAATCAAAATCAGTGATGCGGTTATGCCTGAAGGGGCGAAACCGGCCATTGATGACCGTGACTTTACATTGGCCACTGTGGCTGCACCACGTATCATCGTCGACGATACGCCTGAAGAAGGTGAAGAGGGCGAAGAAGGTGCCGAAGCCTCTGCCGAAGATGGTGAAGGCGAAGGCGCTGCCAAAGAAGGCAGTGATGACGTTAAACCTGAAGAAGCAAAAGATTAATTCTTCGCTCATTTAAAATTTTTAAGGAGGACGCTATAGCAGTGTCCTCTTTTTTTGTTTAAAACATTCCGTATGTTCAATCTTTTTAAAAAGAAGAAATCTTCAATTATGTGGCTTCTCGTTGGTTTAGGAAATCCGGGCGATAAATATAAAGACAACCGCCATAATATTGGTTTTATGGTGGCAAACCGGATTGCCGATGACAATATGTTCCCCGTATTTAAATCCAAGTTTAACGGTGAAATTTCAGAAGGCCGTTTGGCAAACCAAAAAGTCGCATTGTTAAAGCCGCAGACTTATATGAATGAGTCCGGTATTTCAGTCCGTAAAGCTGTCGATTTTTATAAAATCCCACCGGAAAAAATCATTGTCTTTCATGATGAACTGGATATCGCCCCCGGCAAAATCAAGGTCAAGCAAGGCGGTGGCACGGGCGGCCATAACGGATTAAAATCCATTGATGCGCATTTAGGGGATAAGGATTACTGGCGGGTGCGGTTGGGCATCGGTCATCCGGGGGATAAAAACCGTGTCAGTGGCTATGTATTAAATGATTTCAACAAGGAAGAGCAGGCCTGGCTCGAAGACTGGATTTATGCGCTGTCCAAACATGCCGATGATTTGTTACAAAATAATAAAGATGACTATATGACACATGTGTCAGAAGGTTTTAGAATTTAATTAAGCTATAGAGGAATAGAAATGGGTTTTAATTGCGGAATTGTCGGACTGCCGAATGTTGGAAAGTCGACCCTGTTTAATGCGTTAACAGCAACGGCAGCGGCGCAAGCAGCCAATTTTCCGTTCTGTACGATTGAACCGAATGTAGGAAAAGTAGGGGTTCCGGATGAGCGTTTGGATGTGATTGCCAAGATTGGCGGTTCTGCCAAAGTGGTGCCGACACAACTGGAATTCGTTGACATTGCGGGGCTTGTTAAAGGAGCATCAAAAGGGGAAGGGCTGGGTAACCAGTTCCTCTCCAATATTCGGGAGACTGATGCGATTATCCATGTGCTGCGGTGTTTTGAAGACGGCGATATCACTCATGTCGACGGCAGTGTGGATCCGATCCGTGATGCGGAAACGATTGAAACGGAATTGCTGCTGGCGGATCTGGAAAGTCTGGAAAAACAGATTGCCAATATTGAGCGCAAAGCCAAAGGCGGAGATAAGGAATTTAAAGACCAATATGCGTTTATGAAGCGCATCAAAGAAGCGTTGGATGAAGGTAAGGCCGCCCGTACGGTAGAGGCAGAAAATCCGGACGAACTTTCATGGTCAAAACAACTTGGTATGCTCACAGCAAAACCGGTTTTGTATGTTTGTAATGTTAATGAAGACGATGCGGCCAACGGGAATGCGTTTAGCGCAAAGGTCGCAGAAATGGCCAAAGCCCAAGGCGCCACCAGTGTGGTGATTTGCGCGGCGATTGAATCTGAAATTGCGCAACTTGAAAGCGCGGAAGAGAAAAAAGAATTCCTAGAATCTATTGGCTTGGAAGAGGCGGGGTTAGACCGCATTATCCGTGCCGGCTATACCCTTTTGGGTCTGCACACCTATTTCACCTGTGGGCCGAAAGAAGCGCGGGCCTGGACGGTGCGCCAAGGCGCCAAGGCACCGGAAGCCGCCGGTGAAATTCACACGGATTTTGAAAAGGGATTTATCAAGGCCGAAGTGATCGCTTTTGATGATTATGTCTCAAATAACGGAGAACAGGGCGCCAAAGATGCCGGAAAAATGCGTCAGGAAGGTAAGGAGTATGTCGTCCATGACGGCGATATAATTCTCTTCAGATTTAATGTGTGATTAGCCTAAATCAATACGCATTGCAGCTGCTCTGTCCGGAATAACCGTGGCACCTGCACCAGGGATGGATGCCTCAGGTAGTTCATGAAGAGCGGCGGTTTGAAAAGGTGTAACCAGATTGGCCGAGGCAACCGGTGTGCCGGCTTCGGCTGCGGGCGCTTCATCAGGCTCAGGGACATCCATGTAAAGGCCTCTATGCGCCGCATTCAAAAGCTGTTCAGGCGTATAAGGTGTTGCATCAAAGCCCTGTCCCCGTGTAGCAAGGAAGGTAGCTTCGGTAAATTGTGCCAGAGCAGAAGGATCTTCCAAATCCATCACAGCATCAGGATCCAGTCCTGCTCTCTGTGCAGCTTCTTCCAATGGCAGTCCTTCCCCCACAACGGCATCGATCATTGTTCTATCGCCTGCATTAAATTCCGAGCCGTACACGCCATCATACCATTGTGATCCGGCAAATTCTGTTTCAATAAACTGGCGGAAAGTAATATTGCCGGCGTTGATATCCGCTCCCGGCATACGCTCGCCAATTCTATCCGCATGAAGGTACACTCTTTCAGACAAGACAGCTAAAGAGAGGTCCGGACTGGAGAATCTTGCAAAATCATCATCAGCGGCGATGACATCTCCTGGCACTGCCATATCAATATTATCGGCGGCAACTTCCAGATCCGCGCCAACACGAAGACCGGCAGGATTGTTCACAACATCTGTTCCGGTAATAGTTGTATCTACAGGTTCTGCAGCGGCAACGAAAGCCGGGTCAGCGTCCTCAACAGGACCTTCCGGAGCGTCAAGCGGTGCCTCCGCAGGGGCGGCATCTGCCGGCGTCATACCATCAATGATTTCCTGTTTGATAGCAGTTAACTCGCGGTATTCGCTCATGCGTGTATTAAGCGTGCCCCCGCTATAAATCATTGTACGGATATCGGCGGATCCATGGACATGAATATCACTGTAAGCCTCGCCCGTAGTATCAGGATTGTTTAATGTAGCAACGATTTCTTCTGCGGACATTCCTGCTAAAGAAGGGATGTCCTGAAAAGAGTCCAAAGAGCCTTGAACGAGGGCCACTTGTTCGGTTTCTAAAACACTAAGTCGTGCATCAATATGAGCTGTTGCCGTTTGAATGGCGCCGTCAAGATTTCCGGCTTCAACCTGTGCCTCAATCGTGGCAACACGCTCCACGGCAAGGGGGCTTGCCGCCGGTGATATAAATGCTGCGGTTTGAAATCTGTCGGTTAGCACGCTATCCAGAGCGGCAGCTCTCTCGGCTTCTTCGGTAAGTGTAGCCAGATTACCTTGCAGCGTTGTAACAGCCGCCGTCATTTCGGGGCTGGCAGGTGCCGTTTCTAAATATTGGTTGTAAGCATCATAATTTTCACGGTCAGAAAGGAATAAAGCCACTTCCTCGGCGCGGGTTTGTGCATCCAATCCTTCAAGGTCGGAGGCAAGCTCTGCAAATTGCGGTGGTAAAGTGGCCAGTTGCTCGGCACTTAATTGGGTGAAGTCCGTTATGTTGCCACGGTTTACATTTTGAAAAATTGCATTGGTGTCAACTTCTGGTTCTACACCACGGGGGGCATATCTTAATGTCGTATCACCCAACGCTCTCGGGGTTTCGATATATTCGATGGCCGCGTTCGCCGTTAGAAGATCGACTTCTCCGGTAATCTGTACATCCTCATGACCGCTTAATCTTAAAATAGCCTGCGCCTGACTGATCTGCGCGTCATCGCCACTTTGCAGCATCGCGCTGATATCACCTCTAAAATCTCCTTCAGAAACAAGGTATGTCATGACTTCCGTAGCAAATTCCGTGGGTATCATCTCCCCGGTTTCAGGATCCGTTGTGTACATTTGCTCACGGATATCAATAATATTATCACGGAAGTGACGCTGTAAAGATTCATGGTTATTGGCAACAATTCTGTCCAGTTCATGGGTTCCGCCATTAAAGCCGGCAATTTCGGTATTGTCTGTATGGGCAAGTGCCCCATCCACGGTTCCATATCCTAAAGCGGCCGACGCGGCCTCTAATGTCAGGAGTTCACGTGCGGCTTCTTGTTCGATACGGGCAAGTTCGGCCGCATTCCGGGCTTCTTCGGCTTCAGCCTGTGCGGCAGCTCTTTCAAACGCAGCAGTCGCGCGTTCCCCGGAGGCCTGCATTTGACCAAGGCCCTGACCTCGCTCCTGGTTTCTAAGAATTTCTTCAAGATAGGCGGTTTCCGCTTCGTTGATACCGTTGCTGGCGTCAAAAGGGTAGCCATAGACACCATTTGCTAACGCATCGACTAATAAAAGGTCGTCTGCAGAAGCAGAACCGTCCAGAGCTCTACGGGCAGAGTTTTGCCATTGGGAAATTGTCGTTGTGCGATCTTCGCTGACATCGTCCACGTCCCCCAGAGCTGTATTTCTGGCGATCGCTGCGCTGGAACGTTCAATCGAGCGAATGAAGAAGTCGTTATCTTTGCCTTCAGGAATCGCAATTTCATCAGGATCACCGCCACGCAACATCGCTCTTTGAAGCTGGTAGAGCCTCTGTAGCTGTTCTGTTTCAAGTGACTGTAAATCCATTTCTTTATATCCACCCTATAATTATTAGTTTTATGTAATTATGTGTTTATTATACTGAAAAAGATTAACAAATCGCAAAAGGCATTCCAGAAAACGCCTTTTTTTCAATTAAATCAAAGGGATAATTTTTTTCACGCCGGGTGAAAAAAGACAGTATTTTTGGCTAATAATGATTCTGACGTGATTTTAAGCGACTTTTCTGGCCTTCATGCGTACCAGTGATTCATAGGCATCTCGCAATTGACGGGTAACCGGCCCGACCTTAAATTCTGTCTGGTCAATTTTCCCGACGGCTGTAACTTCCGCCGCGGTGCCGGTAAGGAAAACTTCATCCGCTTCATGCAGTTCTTCAGGGGTGATTTGGCAAACTTCCAAGGGGATGTTTAATTCTTCCGCCAGTTTAATAACGGTTTGGCGTGTCAATCCGTTCAGGAAACAATCCGGAGTCGGCGTTTTAACCTGACCGTCTTTAATAACAAAAATATTCGCGCCTGTGGCTTCGGCTACAAGGCCGCGGTAATCCAGCATTAATGCATCGGTATAGCCCTTGGCTTCTGCCGCATGTTTAGACATGGTATGGGTGGCGTAAAGGCCAGCAGCCTTGCTCTCGGTTGTGGCGGTATTGGGCATCGGGGCGCGCCATTTTGATGTCTGCAGGGATATGCCTTTTTCGCGGGCTTCTTCCCCGAAATAACTTGGCCATTCCCAACAGGCAATGGCGACATGGGTTTCAGTTGCTTGTGCGGAGATTCCCATTTGTTCACTGCCACGCCAGGCAACAGGGCGGATATAGGCGTTGGTTAATTTATTGGCCTCCAGAATTTCAAGCTTGGCTTGACTAATTTCTTCGGCGCTGAGGGGCATGTTCATATCAATAAGCTGGGCAGAACGGCGCAGGCGTTCCGAATGTTCTTGCAGCAGGAACACATTGCCGTCATAAGCGCGCTCTCCTTCAAAGACGGAGCTGGCATAATGCAGGCCATGGGTCAGTACATGCACTTTGGCTTCCCGCCAGGGAATAATCTGCCCGTCCATCCAAATAAGTCCGTCGCGATCGCTGAATGCTTGTGCCATAATGTCATGCCTTTTAATTAAAACTTTGCTATTTTTTGGCAAAAACGCGCCAATTGCAAGAGGCGGAATGAGGAATCTTGAGAAATAGTGGCTGACCTGTTAGGTGTTTGAGATGAAAAATACGGATGAAATCGCTGATTATGCCGCCTTGCCTCATATTCTGGTGGTGGATGATGATGACCGTATTCGTGATTTGATTACACGTTATTTAAGGGATCATGGCTTTTTTGTTACGGCAGCCGAGGACGCGTCACAGGCAAAAACTATCTTAGAACTGGCTTCTTATGATGCGATGATTGTGGATGTCATGATGCCGGGGCAAAACGGTATGGATTTCACACAAGAATTGCGCGAACGAAATGATGCGCTGGCAGATGTTCCCATTTTGCTGCTCACGGCGATGGGGGAAGTGGATGATAAGATCAGCGGCTTAACAGCAGGCGCGGATGATTACCTGACAAAACCTTTTGATCCGCGGGAATTGATTTTACGGCTGCAGGCTATTTTAAGACGCAGGCCGCAATATAAAACGGAAATCAAAAAACTGCGTATTGGCGACTGGCTTTATGATGCGGAGCAAAAAAATATTCAGGACGGCGACAATATTGTCGGCCTTACGGATGGAGAGGCCAATTTGCTGGCGGCGCTGGCGACAAAAACCGGGGAAGTGATCACCCGCGAGGAACTGGCCACGCAATGCGGTCTGGATCCCGACAAACGGACCATCGATGTTCAGGTCACGCGGTTGCGCCGTAAATTAGGCGATGACAGCGCTATGCCGAAATACCTGCAGACAGTACGGGGCAAGGGATATTTGCTGCGCGCTGAAAGGATTTAAAAATGGCAAAGCTGTTTTCAATTAAAAAATATTTACCCCGCTCGCTCTTTGCGCGCTCGCTTCTCATTTTAATGGCGCCGCTTGTTTTAACATTGGTGATTAGTACGTATGTCTTTTTTGAAAGGCATTGGGAGCGCATGGCAGGGCGCCTTGCTAATAGTGTGGCGGGCGAAATCGCTTTTGTCATTAAGCAGGTGAATGTGGACCCGCCATTAAGCCCGCAAGTATTGCAAAAGCTTCAGGCGGATAGTTTTTCATCCATGGATATGAATTTGAAATGGGTGCCGGAAGGGAAAATATCCCCGGATCATTTCAGCTATGCGGGGCGAGGAGACGTTATTAAAAAGATTTTATCCCATGAATTAAAAGAAAGCGTGCGCTACCCTTATAAAATTATTGTGGATGTCGAAGAAAAGTGGACGCAGGTGCAAGTCCAGCTTCAAACGGGCGCGCTTATTTTTACTTTGCCGGAGCGGCGGCTGTTTTCTTCATCAGGGTATGTTTTTTTGTTGTGGATGATTGGTATATCTTCAATTTTATTGGTGGTTGCCACTTTATTTATGCGTAATCAAATACGTCCTATTAAAAGGCTGGCGATTGCAGCGGAGCGTTTTGGGAAAGGACGGGAGGTGCCGTTCTTTAAGCCTGAGGGCGCGCGGGAAGTGCGGCAGGCGGCGCGAGCCTTTATCGGCATGCGTGACAGAATGGACAGGCAAATGCAACAGCGTACGGATATGCTGGCTGGTATATCTCATGACTTAAGGACGCCGCTGACCCGCATGAAGCTTCAGGCAGAGATGCTGGGAGATAATGAAGATGCGCGGGCGCTGAAATCCGATATATCGGATATGGAACGCATGATCGAAGGCTATCTTCAGTTTATCAGGGGAGAGGGGGCAGAGCCGCTTGAACGTGTGGATCTTCTTGGCATGGTGACTCGTCTTGCTAAAAAATTCACAAGGGATGATTTTAAAATTGATGTGGAAAGCAAAGGAAAGAATTTCAGTATCTTTTTACGGCCCGTAGCCTTTGAAAGATGTTTAGGCAACTTGTTATCCAATGCAGAAAAATATGCGGATCACGTGATAATCAATCTAAGCCAGAAAGAGGATAATATCATTATCCTTATTGATGATAACGGTTGCGGCATTGATGAGAGTTTATATGAAGACGTCTTTAAACCGTTTTTCCGTGAAGAAAGCTCAAGAAACATAAAAACAGGCGGTATCGGTCTGGGGCTCCCTATTGCCAAGGATATTGTGTTGGCGCATGGCGGCATGATCGATCTTTATAAAAGTCCGCAGGAAGGCTTGAGAATAAGGATAGAATTGCCATTCTAAGGGGTTAATGCAAGCGGCCGCCTAAAGGCACGTCCTTATCGGGGGAAACGAGAACAACATGCCCGTTTTCATCTAAAAAGCCCAGTGTCAGGACCTCCGACATAAAGGGGCCGATTTGTTTCGGAGGAAAATTTATGACGGCGGCCACATATTTCCCGGCAAGCTCTTCTGCCTTGTAATTCTGTGTAATCTGGGCAGATGTTTTCTTCTCACCAATCTCTGGTCCGAAATCAATAAACAGCTTGTAGGCTGGCTTTCGGGCCTCCGGGAAATTTTCCGCCTTCAGGATTTTGCCGACACGTATATCAACATTTAAGAAATCATCATAGGTAATAGTCATAGAATGTATTTTCCATATTTGCATAACTCCTTGAGAGTCATATATAATTTTAGCATTCTATTAATAATATTAGGGCATGATGCAATAGAAAAGTCTTGGGTCTTTTTTTTACAAAGGATAATTTTTACAATTAAAGCACAATGAAATGTCGAGTATAGGAAATGATAATTACCGGCCACAACTAAAGCCGCTTGAGCCTTACCGGCAAAAATCAGGCTGGCTGTCCAGTAATATGGCGCAGTTGATGGTGTTCTTAAATGGTTTGATTTTAACCATTACGGCCTTTGCGACACTAAGCGTTTTTATTGATGAAATTGTCAAAGAGGGGTTAATCAAAACAACCGAAGAGGTTGAGACCCAGATGCTTATCAATTATAGCTCTGTAGAGCGGGGGCTTAACTCATTATCATCTATTATTGAGATGAATGGGCAGCGTGCTATCGAACCATTGAAAGCGTATGCGAATAAGGAAGTGGCCGGTCTTTCCTATTTCTCAGAAATATACTGGGTGTCTCAAAACAAAGAAGGGGCATGGTCTATTGTCTCGCTCTTGCCCAAAAGTGATTATCTGCAATTGCAAAGTTCTTCTAAAGGCTTTGTGGAATATGTCCGCCTTAACGGTGAAAAAGCGGATGATATAAAAATGGTAAACTCTCTTAATATTTCGGATGAAACACAGAAGGCAAAATATAATGATAGTTTCGGCCTTATCAAAACCTATACGGACAGTAACAAGAGGCTGGGATATTTGCTGGGGATTACCAGCCTCGAAAAGGTGGTTTCCCCTCAATGGTTGAGTGATAAAGAGTCTATCTATAATTTTCAGGTAACGGATACCAGACGTAATGAGCTGCTTTATTTTTATCAAAGACCAACAGCCAGGAAAGAAAGCCCCGCTGCGAAATTTTTAAATATTTTTCACGGCAATATTTCGAATGTGCCGGTTGATATCAAGGTTGAACTGGGGATTACCAGCCGGGAATCTTTCCTGCAGAAAATTCCGTTATTGATGTTGTTGTTCGGTATTACGCTGACGTTAATCGGAACTTTATATGTGCGTAACAATCAGAGTCAGTCGAAAAAACTGGCGAATATGAATAAGGAACTGGCGCATAAGAACTTCGAACTGAACCAGGAAATCAGTGAGCGGGAACGCCTGAATCAGGTAATCCAGAATTCTGCGAGAGAGCATCGGGCTATTATTAATGCGGTGAGCGATATTATTTTCGAAGTCTCGCTGGATGGAAAAATTCTGTTTTTGAACGAGGCTTGGAATAAAGTCACGGAGTTTGAACTCGAAAGATCAATAGGCCGTAATTTATTCGATCTTATTTACACACAGGATCAGGACGAACAACGCCATAACTTTACGCTTTTGACACAAGGTAAGAAGAAATCTTATCGGGTCTTTACAAGATTGCGGAGTGCCGATGGCTCTTTCCGCGCGATTGAACTGGCCGTTTCCATGTTAAGGCAAGGGGACAATCAGGATATGCGCGTTGTCGGAACCATTACCGATGTCGAAGAAAGACGAAGAGCGGAACGCGCATTGAGTGAAGCGGAGAAAAAATACCGGGCTATCGTTGAGAACGCTGCCGGCGGTATTTACCAAGTGACACCGGAGGGCCAGTTCTTAAGCGCGAACCCCGCCTTGGCCAAGATTATAGGCTATGACAGCCCGGAAGAAGTATTACGCGATGTGGAAAGCGCCCAAGACCAGTTGTATGTTGATAAGGAGGGACGGGCGAAGTTCCTAAGCGATATATCTGTGTTGGATATATCCAAAAACTATGAGGGACAAATCAAACGCAAAGATGGCCAGATTATCTGGGTGAGTGAGAATATCCGCCCTGTAAAAGATGATGAAGGCACGTTGTTATTCTTTGAAGGCAGTATGGAAGACGTTGATCAGCGCCGCAAAGCAGAGCTTGCGTTGAAAGATGCCAAGATTGAATCCGACCTTGCCAACCGCGCGAAGTCCGAATTTTTGGCCAATATGAGCCATGAATTAAGAACGCCTCTGAATGCCGTTATCGGTTTTTCCGAGATCATTAAAAATGAATCATTCGGACCGTTGCCGAGTGAAGAATATAAAGATTACGCGAATAGTATTTATGACAGCGGTCAGAATTTATTGAACGTCATTAACGACATTCTGGACGTCTCACGTATTGAGGCAGGTGACAGAACCCTGAACGAAGGGGTTGTGAAAGTCAGCGAGATTGTGGATTCCTGTTTGTCATTGATGGATACCAAAATCAAAAATAACAAAATCCAGTTGCAGAACAAAGTCGCGCAGAGTGATCTTAGCTTCATAGGAGAAAAACATGCCGTTAAGCAAATGTTGTTAAACCTGATTTCGAATGCGGTGAAATTCAGCCCTGAAAATAGCCTGATTATGCTGGATGCGGAATTGGACAGCAAAAGCCGCTTGCGTTTATCCGTGACCGATACCGGAATTGGGATGAATGAATATGAATTGAAAAAGGCCTTATCACCCTTCGGACAAATCGATACGGAACATAACCGTTCCAAATCAGGAACCGGTCTTGGTTTGACATTGGTGAAATCATTGATGGAGCTGCATGGCGGTGAATTTGAAATTGTGTCTCAAAAGGGCATCGGAACGACGGCCACGCTTATCTTTCCAACCAAGAGAGTGGCCCGTGCCAAGCCGCAGGCGGCAAAAAATCCAGAAGATTCCTATGACGATTTTGCTGACATTACAGAAATGAAGGATGCTTGATTTCTTCTTCTGCTTCTTGCAGATCCATCTTTAAAATTTTTTCTGCCACTTGAAAGCTGTAGCCTGCCCGCGCCATAGAGGCGACTGATTTTTCAAAAGGCTTTGATTGGGTCAGATCAAAGGGACCTAAACGTTTTTTTCGGGCAAAGATCAGGGCCGCAGAATAATCCCCGTTTTCAGATTGATATTCATCAACATCATGCACCTGAAGGGCGTCTTCGACGGCCTGCGTGCTATAGCCTTTCTGGCGCAGGCGCAGGGTGATTTGCCGGGCAGGAAGACCGCGGCGGCGGTAAGAGGTCACCATGCCTTTTAAATAGGCGCTATCATCCAACAGGCCGAGTTGCTGAAATTTTGCCGCAGTTTCATCCAGTAATTTGAGGCAATCCCGCGGATCCTGCTCTTTATGATAATAGCAGGATTTATCGATTTTTCGCCGCATAACGGTTTTAAAATGGGCGGTGCTGGCCGGAAATCGCTGTAGATAGGCGAGGCCGGAATTGTAAAGATATTTGGCGGTGATCTTTTTGGGTGGCTTAAACTTCTTTTCTGCTTTATTCGCAGATTTTTTAGTGCTCGTGTCTTTCTTTTCCAGAGACGGTGCATTATCTTGAAGCGTATTATCCATGGAAGAAATAATAACATGACAACACAGCAGAGTAACCTTAAAGAACTTGCGCCCCGTAAAATTAACGGGATGAACCGCGTTGGTCTTCAAACCCTTATTCAAAAAGAGGTTGGGCGGTTCATTAATGTCTATACGCAGACAATTATTGCGCCTGTTATGACAACTTTATTGTTTTACGCTGTGTTTGCGCTGGCCTTTGGCGGTGTGACCCGGACGATAGGGGATATCCCTTATCTGGAGTTCTTGGCCCCCGGTTTGATTATGATGACCATGGTCCAGAATGCTTTTGCCAATACCTCTTCTTCCATGGTGATTGCCAAAGTGCAGGGCAATATCGTGGATGTCCTCATGCCGCCGCTATCCCCAGGGGAGCTTTACTTAGGCTTTGTCATAGGGGGAGTTGTCCGCGGGCTTTGTGTCGGCCTTGTGGTGGCTTGTGTGGTGGCTGTGACCGTTGGCTTGTCTTTTCATTCCTTGTTCTTCATCGCGGCTTTTGCCGTTTTAGGAAATATGATGCTCTCCAGTATCGGTCTGGCTGCCGGTGTGTGGTCGCAAAAATTCGACCATATTGCCGCTGTGACGAACTTCGTTGTCACCCCGCTGACTTTTTTGTCAGGGACATTTTATTCCATTACGCAACTGCCGGAGATATGGCATAAAATTGCGCTTTATAACCCGTTCTTTTATATGATTGACGGGTTTCGCTATGGCTTTATCGGCCATGCGGACGGCAATGTTCTGATTGGTCTCACCATGTTGGTCGTTGTTAACATCCTGATTTCATTACTGACTTTACGGATGTTTCAAACCGGTTATAAAATCAAAACCTGATAAATCAATATTCTTTATGGTATAATGGCATATGAGCAGCGATGATTTCTCGGGCAATGTTATCCGCCCTTTTCAATTAGAAACGTCCAGTCTGAGAGGACGTATCGTTCGTTTTAACGAAGTGCTGGACGGTATTTTGACCGCCCACCAATATCCTGATGTGGTTAATCAACTGCTGGGAGAAACGATAACCTTATGCTCGCTTTTATCTTCCATGTTGAAATTTGAGGGGATTTTTACCCTGCAGACCAACGGAGACGGCCCGATCTCCATGCTGGTGGCCGATATGACCAGTGAAGGGCATATACGCGGGTGCGCGGCTTTTGATGCGGAGCGTCTGGCAATTGTCACCAAACAGCTTGCCGCTTTTTCCGATGAGGTCGGGGAGGGAGCGGATAACCACCTTGCGCAGCTTTTAGGAAAAGGGCACATGGCCTTTACAGTTGATCATGGTCTGAAAGCGGAGCGGTATCAGGGCATTGTAGAATTAAAGGGAAAATCGCTGGTGGATTGTGTACAGCATTACTTTTCCCAATCCGAACAAATCACCACCGGTATCAAGATGGCTGTTGGAAAGCGGGACGGCGTCTGGCGGTCCGGTGGAATCATGCTGCAACATATGCCTGAAGAGGGCGGTGAGAAGGGTGGATTTCCTGCTTCAAGTAATCTGGATGAAGATGACTGGCGCCGGGCGATGATCCTCATGCAAAGTTGCACCGAAGATGAATTGCTTGCGCCTGATTTAAATTCCCATGTTATTTTAACGCGCCTGTTTCACGAAGAAGGGGTGCGGGTGTTCGAACCTATGAAGTTAAGCCATGCGTGCCGGTGCTCTTCCGACAGGGTGGAAAATATCTTGCTGACGATGTCTGAAGAAGACAGGCGGGATATGGTTGTCGATGGTGAAATTACCATGACCTGTGAATTTTGTAGCAAGCATTATCATCTTGATCCTGTTATGATAGACAAGAAAATAAAGACCCTTCAGCAAAGTGATACAAAAACCGATAGCCCGTCTTCTGACTAAATATTTTTTACTATTTCCCCTTTTGATGCTGGTGGCCTGTTCCCATCATCCTAGCCCAAGGGGAAAACCTTTGCCTGATTTAAATTATGATTATCTTAATCCCTATCTGGTGTTTGACGGACGGGTGGACGTGCGACAAAGCTTTAAAGCAGATGATCATACGGCGCAGGCGGTAAAAAATTTCGTGATTGCCCCAGATCAGCTTCTTCAACGTTACGGCCTTAACCGTTTTGTCGTGAAAGGCTCTCTTCCCGTCAGAATGGTTTTTGATATCAGGCGCGCCACATTAAGACAGCGCTTTGTCGAGAAAAACCCGGTGGGTTTTTTAACCGGCGCCAATGCCGAATTTTATACGCTGGATATTTTGATTGCTTTATCGGAAGTGACGCCGACGGGACAGAAAAAAGCCCCTTATACCATTTCATTGATCCGCGAGTTGAGATTGGCTGAAAATTTATCTTTGTCCGAAAGGGAATTCCGTCAGTTTGAATTTTTAGAAAAAGTCATGCGTGATATTGACCGCGCCGTGAATGATATCCTGAAAAATAAAATGCATTAACGGATATCAGTTTTTCCAAAAGCCCGGCAGGAAGAGAACCAGCACGGTAAACAATTCCAGACGCCCTAAAATCATGCCGATGGACATCAGCCATTTTGCTTCGTCAGGTAAGGGCTGGAAAGTTCCGGAAGGGCCGATAATATCCCCCAAGCCAGGACCGACATTGGATATGCTCGTTGCGGCCCCGGACATTGCTGTCAGGAAGTCCAGCCCGACAAACGACAAGCCGATAGCAAGAAAAGAAAAACAGACGGCATACACAAAAAAGAAGCTCATGACCGATAAGGAAACGCCCGGAGGGATCGCATGATGATTGTAGTGAGGTGTGAAGACCCCATGAGGGTGGATAAGCTGTTTTAGCTGGGTCATCGTGACTGTATATAAAACCTGAAAGCGGAAGATTTTGATACCGCAGGTGGTTGATCCGGCGCAGCCGCCCATCACCATAAGAAAGAACAGCAGGCTGACGGCAAAGCCGCCCCATGCCCCGTAATCCCCATTGGTATAGCCGGTGCCGGTAATAATGGAAATGACGTTAAAGGTAGCCCTGCGTAAGGCCAGATCAAATGATTCATGATCATTTATGATTAAATAGATAATCATTGTAATGATGGCAATGGTCACGATGGATAAAAAGGCCCTGACCTGAGAATCATTAAAGAGCGCTGCCCAGTTTCCTTTTAATGCTTTCACATAAAGGATGAAGGGCAGGCAGCCCAAAATCATGAAAAGAATGGAGACTGTTTCAATTAAAGAATTATCAAAGTAACCTATGGACGCATCATGGGTTGAAAATCCGCCCGTTGAAATTACCGTTAGGGTGTGGGCAAGGGAATCAAAGCCGGACATGCCACATAGCTTAAACAAGATAATACAGGCAATTGTCATCCCGACATAGATGATCCCGATAAGGCTGGCCATTGAAGCAATACGGGGAAGGGCTTTTTCACTTTCCGAAAGCTCCACCTGAAACAACTGCATCCCGCCGACCTTTAAAAAAGGCAGAACGGACATCGCCATAATAATAATCCCGATTCCTCCAAGCCATTGCAACAGCGCCCGCCATAGCAAGATGCCGGGCGGGGCATAATCAAGCCCTGTTATCACAGTGGCGCCTGTCGTGGTGATGCCTGAGACCGCCTCGAAGAGGGAATCGGTCATGCTCATGGATAGGCCGGAAAAGTAAAAGGGCGTGGCAGCGGCGAAAGCCAGCGTGACCCAACTAAGCGTTGTCATAAGGAAGGTCTGGCGCATAGTGATATGAAACCGTTCGATTTCATTAGTGAGCATCAGGGCGCCGCCGAAAAAGCCGATCACTATCATGCAAAAGAAAAAGACTTTCCAGTCAGGGTTGCCGACCACTAAATCGGCGATCATAGGAATAGCCATGCTCGCCGCCAGTGTGCAGAGCAAGATACCAATAACATATAGAACGGGACGAAAATCCATGCACATAGTTTAGACCACCAATGGGAAGGAATAAATAGCTATTAGAGATGAATAAGACGGAAATGAAAAAGGCCGGAATAACCCGGCCTTTATAATTCTTATTTGGTTGCAATTACTGGAAGGTAATTTCAGTACGGCGGTTGGCAGGCTCACGCACTCCATCTGCTGTATCAACCAGAAGTTCTTCTTCCCCTTTATGGCTCAGGCTAAGAAGACCCGGATCTACACCGCGCTGAACCATGCCGTCACGAACGGATTGTGCCCGCTCCATAGACAGTTTCTGGTTGTACTCACGCGAGCCGGATGTATCTGTGTGACCAACAAGGTTAATGCTTGTCAGGCTTCTGCCTTGTGCTTCTTCAGCGGCAGAATCCAGAATGCTGTTCGCACCGGCATTCAGGTTGGATTTATCCCAGTCGAAGAAGACGATATATTTCGCATTTTCAACTTTCATCGGCTCAGACGGGTCAACATCAAAAGGTTCTGCCACGGCCTCAGGCTCAGGAGCCGGAGGAGCAGGAACGATGGTTGATTCAAGCTGTGCCAGACCATCCATAAATTGTGATTTACAGGCAGAAATATTATCAGGCTGGAAGTTTTCTTCCTGCTCTTCAATCCAGCAGTCATAACGCACTTGAGTGAAAGCAGACAGGTCGGGCTGTAATTCGCGACCGCCATTTGCAAACACGGCAACCAGACGGGAGCGGGCATTCATAAGCTCTGACATGTGGCCTTCGTTCACATTCCAGTCACTCACTGCTTCCGGCATCACCATATCGCCACGGGCCGCCGCAAGTCCTTTACGGGAAAAGTGAATTGCATCGGCGTGGTCGCCATATGAGTTCAATTCCTGATTGACGAATTCGGTATATTCCGAAGAAAGCTTTTGGGTAAAAGCACTTCCCACAGGATTGGCATTGTTCAGCGCTTTAACTTCGTCCATTTTATCGAAAGAACAGGCGCTAAGCGTTAAAATTACGGCTATGACAGCTAGAGAGCGTAGCATCTTCATTATTGAAAACTCCTCAAAAATTTTGTGGTACGCTCAATCCACTTCATAGCGGACTCGAACGCGACTTATGACTTTTTATAACCATTTGGGGGTTATTGTAAAGCAATCTTTGGCAGTTTTTTTAGTTTTAAACATTTGAAATTGAAAGAATTATAAGAACTTCTTGACACCACCGAGGTGTTTTTGCAAATGTCTGCCACGATTTAACGGTGAGCAATAAAATTACAAAAAATCAAAACCATCGTCAAAACCACAAACTTCAAGCATGTAAAACTAAAAGAGGTGTCATATGAATAATCCAACAAATACCAAGAAAATCGCTGTTCTGGTCGCAAACGGCTTTGATGAAAAACATTTTATCGCAGTGCAGAAAATGATTCAGGACATGGGCGGCATGATGAAAATCATCAGCCCGAACCAAGGTTTGGTAAATGGTTGGAATGAGAATAGCTGGGGGCATAACTATGCGGTTGATGCCCCGCTTAATACCGCTTTGGGCGTGGATTACGACGTGCTTGTCATCCCGGGCGGTCAGCGCAGCAATGATAAATTAAAACTGACGGCCCACACCCGCCGTTTTATTAACAGCTTTATGGGCGCTTTAAAGCCGGTTGCGGTTATGGGCGACAGTCTGATGGTGATGGCCCTGTGTTCTCAAGTAGAAGACCGGACGGTCAGTGGCCCTGAAACGGTTATGCAGGTGTCTAAAGAAGCGGGCGCCCAATGGTCTTCTGATACAATCTCTCTCGATGGACAGTTGCTGACAGGCCTGTGTGATGATGAAAACATGGACGATTATCTATCGACAATGCGCGACCTTATCCTGCACAATAACGATATGGATCAGGCAGCCTAAGGAAAACAATGCGCGCGGAAGTTCAGGCCATTATTGATGATATTAAAAGCTCTTTAGGGCTTTTAAGGAGGCATCTTTGACTGGGACCGTGCGGTTAAACGGCTTGATGAGCTAAACGCCCTCGCCGAAGATCCCGATCTTTGGTCCGATTCTGAAAAAGCGCAAAAAATCATGCAGGAACGCACCCGTCTGGAATCCCAGATTGAAGGCGTGCGGCAGTTGGAAATAAACCTCAATGATAATGCCGAGCTTATTGAAATGGGCGAAGCCGAAGGCGATTCCGATATTGTAGCCGAGGCCGAAAAGGCGCTTGAGCAAATGAAAGAGGAAGTCGATAAACGCCAGCTTGAAAGTATGCTCTCCGGCGAGGCCGATGCCAATGATGCCTTTTTAGAAGTAAATTCGGGTGCAGGAGGAACGGAAGCACAGGACTGGGCGGAAATGCTCCTGCGGATGTATCTGCGCTGGGCAGAAAAGCGGGGATACAAAGCCACTATTTTGGATAAGAGTGAGGGAGAAGAAGCTGGAATCAAATCCGCTACGCTTCGTATTTCTGGCGAAATGGCCTATGGCTGGATAAAAACCGAAACCGGCGTCCATCGTCTGGTGCGGATATCTCCCTATGATTCCAATGCCCGCCGCCATACCAGCTTTGCCTCTGTTGCCGTGGCGCCGGTGGTTGATGATGACATTGACATCGAGGTGGACGAGAAAGATTTACGGATTGATACTTACCGCTCCAGCGGGGCAGGCGGTCAGCACGTTAATACCACGGATTCTGCCGTGCGGATTACCCATATTCCCAGCGGGATAGTTGTGGCCTGTCAGAACGAACGGTCCCAGCACAAGAACAAAGCCACGGCTATGAGTCTGTTGAAAGCCCGTTTATACGAACAGGAAATCCAGCGCCGTGAAGATGCCGCCGCCGATGCGCACGGGGAAAAAAGCGATATCGGCTGGGGGCACGCTATCCGCTCCTATGTTTTGCATCCCTATCAAATGGTGAAAGACCAGCGCACCGCATGCGAGACAACGGACAGTCAGGGCGTTCTGGACGGCAAGCTGGACCCATTTTTGGAGGCAGCACTGGCACACAGGCTTGAGGAAAAAGAAGAGGCGGCTAAAAACCCTACATAAACTGTGTTTTTAAATAAATTAGTCTTGCGTGTTGATAGTGCGGCGCTTATGGTCATAACCAATTTTCGGACAAAAGAATGATGAATACTTCGATGCAAATAGTGACAAGAATTTTTTGTGTTACTGCCATGATGGTTTTGATGTTTGCATCGGTTGCGCGTGCGCAGATGCCCGTCAGTCCTATTCCCCAATTCATGCCTGCGAGCGGCTGGACGGTTCATCCGGCCATGGCGGGACAATTGCGCGGTTTGGAAAACATCAAATTGCCCTGCATGATGGCAGCACAATATGACAATGGTTATGTATTGCGCTTGTCCGGCGGGCAGGGAAAATTCCTTGCCATGGCGCTGGATTACCGCCAGAAAGCTTTCCGTCAGGGCCGCAAATATGATGCCGTGATTAGCCTGAATAACGGGTATAGCCGTAAAATTGAGGCAACTGCCTTTGATGAGAATGTTCTGATTTTCAATATTCGTCCCATGGGCGACCTGTACGGGGCGATGGTGAATGCGGGGTCCATGATTGTTGATGTTGAAGGTAATCCGATGGAATTTCTTTTGGGTGGTTTTCAGCAGGCCCTGCAAGGCCTTGAAAGCTGTTTTGGTGGCGCGCCTCCCGTAAGCGGGCCGATGCCTGTGGGCGGCATTCCCGGCAATGTGCCGCCGCCTCCTCCTGTATCCGGCAATACTTCTGCTGCGCCTTCTATGCCGTCCAGACCACAATGGGGGGATAAAGTTACACCGCCGCCTGCCACGACTCCTGCGCCGGCTCCCCAACGTAACAATCTTTGGGAAGCCAAAGCGGGCGATGATTTAAAGGCTACCCTAGAACGATGGGGCGCCCAAGCCGGGGTTCAGGTGAACTGGCAGGCAACACAAGGGGGCAAGGTTGCTGACGATTTAAGTATTGCAGGCTCTTTCGAGGATGCCGTCCAGACCTTAATGGCGCATAATGCTGCCGCCGTTGGCCTTGATGCGATGATGATGGGCGGCGCCAGTACGACAGCTGTCGGGATGCCTGTGCCGATTACCCCGTCAATGGCGCCACCGCCTATGTCTGTTTCTGCCCCTCCGTCAGGGGGTGTAACCGCTCCGGCCGCCTGGCATGCGCCTGCGGGCACGAGCCTGCGTCAGGTTTTGGATGCATGGAGCCGGAAGGAAGGTGTGGAGTTTGTCTGGCAGGCCAATCAAGGCTTCGGCGTTAAAAAGACAGTTCATAGCAACGGGCGTTTTGAAGATGCGGTTACATCTCTTTTACAGCAATATTCCAATGATACGGTACACCCGACGGCCCAGTTGAATACAGATCCTGCCACAGGGCGCCGAACCTTGTTTGTTCAGTCCACCAGAATATAGGGAATAAATAGCGTGAAAGCCTAAAACACGCTTTGCATTATGACTTTTGCTATGTCATGTTAAAGAACTTGGTATTCATAAGATTCTCAAGGGGTTGTGAAAATATTCTTTGGGGGTTTATCGGGGTAATAAAGTTGTGAAAAAGAAGAATAAAATACGCCAGTCGGTTTTGATGATGACATCCTGTCTGGTAGGTGCGGGATTGGTTGTCAGCGTTCCTGCATTCTCTGTTAAAGCGCAGGAAAATGTATCGGATCTTACGCCCACAGGGGGCTGGTCTGTCAGCAAAATGGCCAATGCCGGACAGGAATATTGTGCCTTGTCCCGCCAGTATCAGGACGATATCGCCCTGACCATCGGGCAGAACATGACCGAAGAATATTCACTGGCGCTGGATTTCCAGAAATCAAAGCTGAATGTCGACAAACCATATAGCATCACCCTTCAGCCAGAAGCCGGACAAATTCGTGCCTATGAAATGATGCCGGCTTCCGCCCGGGCTATGGTTATTCGCCTTGGTTATGATGACAGCTTTGTCAAAGCGCTGGAACGCTCAGGCGAGTTGAAGGCGGAAATCGATGGTGCGAAATACCAGTTTTCCCTGCCGGATTTTAAAAGCGGTAATAATGATTTAATCCAGTGTATGCAAAGCCTGAAAGGCACGGATACCAAGGTTGCTTCTAATTTTAAAGCGGAAAAGGTTGAAAATGCCCCGCCGATGGAGGCAAAGCCTGCTGCGCCGGAAACGCCGGACCAAAACAGCCTGAAAGCGCCTGTTGAAGAATCAAAACCGATTATTATTCAGCGTACAAGTTCACAAACCAGTGCCCCCAGCCTGACGCCGGATAGTGATGGCCCTGAAAAGCCGATTGTCATTAAAAAAGATACACCTGCCGCCCCCGCTGCGCCGGAGGTTAAAACCGCCGAGGCCGAAGAACCAACACCGGCCCCCAAGCAGATTGAAATAAGCCGTACAGAATCTAAGCTGGTGCCTATGGTGCCGGAAACGCAACCCATGCAACCACCACCGGCAGCGGCCGAGAAAAAAGCCCCGCAAATTGAAATGGAAAAAACTGCAACCAAGGTTGCGCAAGCAACACCCGCTCCAGCTGCCAGCCGTGTTTCCAAGTCAATCGATGCGGAAGCGGAATTTTCTTCCAAACCGCAGCCCGTTTCCGGTACAGGGGCAGAGGAGACCGCCGCTAAAAAAATGCAGGAGCAACAACGCGCCGAACTGGAGCAGTTGAAAGCAGATAACATGCGTTTAACGCAAACTCTCCAATCACAAGCCAGCCAGCCGGCAGCACAGGTTCCTGACCGCTCTGCCGAAATGGCGGCGCTACAGCAAAAAATTAATCAGCTTCAGGCGGAGCTGCAAAAGAAGCCTGCATCTAATGATCCTGTAGACCGCAGGCTTTCAAGAGATTTGGCACAATTGCAGGCGGAAAATGCCAGCTTGAAACATGCGATGCAAATTCTGGAATCAAAGAAATCTTCCGGTGGCTCTAAAGAGCAGGCGATTGTGACTGCCAGACTGCAAACCGAACTGCAAAGTCTGAAGCAACAAAATATAAAACTGAAAGGGGAGGTGCAGACCTTGTCTGACCGCAAAGTTGCCCCGATTGCGCCGATGCCTGCTCCCAAAGTAGAGGCCGTGCCGCCAAAAGATATTCTTGAAGCCAACCAGCGTATGCAAGAAGAGGTTGCCAAACTGAAAACCGAAAATAAGGAGTTAAAATCCACGGTCCAGTCGTTGGCAAAACAAAAAGAAATCCAAAAGGCAAAAGCCGGAGAACAGATCACCGCCATGCCTGACGCTAATGATAAGAGCGCTGAGACACCAAAGGTTGCCGAGACTGTCTTACAGGACATGGAAAAATTAAAGACTGAAAATGAAGAGTTAAAAGCCACGGTTCAGTCCCTTGCAAAGTTACAACAGGAAGATGAAGGCGTCGCCGCCAAGGTGGATCCCGCCATGCTGGCGGAACTCGAAAAACTGAAAGCCGAAAATAGTCGTCTTGCGGCTGCCATGCAGGGGCAGGAAGACAAGCTGGATACATTTGATGCCGCCGATCCGCAGGCAGAAGAAGAACTGGAAAAAATCCGTGCTCAAATGCGCGAGTTACAGGAAAAGAACCAGAAGCTTGCGCAGGAAGCAATGGAAGCACGCGGGGCGATCGACAATACTGTTATTAAAACAGGGAATGAAGCGCTGAAAGCAATCCGCGAGTATGAGAAGAAATACGAAGCGGCGCAGGCCGACAATCTTGCATTGTCCAGAGAAATTGAAGAGCTTCGCCGCATGCAGGAAGATGAAAATCTCATGGCTGTGGCAGGGGATTGGAATGTTGAGAAAGCAACGCAGCGTTATAACGAAGCTGAGCGGGAAATTAAACGCCTCGGCATGTTGCTGGAACAGCAACGTCTGGCGCATCGTCAAGAAAAAGCCGAACTGGAAGGCATGCTGTTCGATCCGGCCGTGACCGAGCGCGAGCAACGCCAGAAGCTGGCAACACTGGAAACTAAATTACAAATGGCAGAGCAGCAATTGGCCGCCCATGGTATCAGAAGCCAAATGGCAGACCGTCCGGTTGTGCCGCTTACTCCCATGGAAGAGCGCGTGACAGTGACAGCTGCGCCTGCGCCTGAAGTGCAAAGAGTGGCTTCACAACAAATTGAAAGCCTGGAAATACAAAGACTGAATAATCAGGTAGAACGCCAAAACCAGCAGTTACAGGCTTATGCCCGGGAACAGCAACCCTCAGCAGGTGGTAATTTTGGTGTGCCGCGGGCACCGCAAAATAATATCCCTTCAATTGAAAGCCGTCCTGTGTCCATAACGTCTTCGCGCCCGGTTCCGCCGCAGCAAGGCGGTATGGCGTCAGCCCCGTCCATGGGTGGCGGGTTTGATCAGGCAGAGTTAACGCGTCTGTTAGGTAGTGCAGGGGTGCCGCTATCTGGCGAAGTTATTAAAAACGGCGCTACACAATATCAATGGAATGCGGGAAGTCTTGTTGGCAGAGGGCAAATACTACCGCTTGCACAAGCGCGCAATGTCGATGCTTTTGCTGAGAATTATATTGCGCGGGCGCGTCAGTCCTGCGGCGGTGATTTTGCTTCCCTGCCTGCACCGTCAAACGGCGCAGCCAGAAGTTTTGAAATTGCCTGTGTCGGGCCGGGACAGAGCACCTCTGCTTCGCTCGTCTTTGCACAGCGCGGCGGTAACGTGATTGCCATTGCTCATGAAGCTCCAACCGATGATCTGGACAAGGCCATGGAAGCCCGTGACCGGATTGCCGGCCAATTATAAAATATGAACAGCGCCAATACCATTTATGACCGTACCTCTTTCCCAAAGGGGGCTGTGATTATTCAAGAAGGGGATACGCAGGCACAGGCCTATCTTATCCAGTCCGGCCGTGTGGGGGTTTTTACCGAGCGCGACGGGAAGAAGCTGGAACTGGCTGTTCTTGGCTCTGGTGAGATTTTTGGTGAGATTTCCCTTATTATGGACAATGCCACGTCTGCCAGTGTGGAAGCGTTGGAAAACTGTAATTTAATCCTGATCAGCCGTGTGGAATTTGAAGAACGTCTGAAAAATAGCGACAGAGCAATCCGTGCCGTTGTTAAGATGTTGAGTAAACGTGTGATGGATTCCAATGAGTCCGCGATTAATAAAATCGCCAGCCTCGAAGCCCTGAATGACGCTGCTAGAGAGGTTTATGAGGAAACAGAGGCCGAGGTACCGGATATTAATGACGAACGCCTGCTGCCCAAGCTGAAGAATCTTTTAAAGGCCATTGAGGAATTCAAAAGTAAATTCGTTTTGGAAAGTATCGAAAAAGGCTACATTGATAAGTGATTGAAATATGAAACTATTCCCCTGTATAAAGCGTATGTATAGCTAACAGCTTTTTTGCTTATCAGGAGAATTTTTATGCGCCTTATTATCGGTACCCTTTCAGTTATCGCCATTTTACTTGTTGCTGCCGTGGCTGGGCCCAGTTTTATCGACTGGAATAAATATAAGCCGCAAATTGTGACACAGGTAAAAAAGGCAACGGGATACGATGTTACCATTGACGGTGATATTTCCATGGCGGTTTTGCCTGCGCCCCACGTAAAGATTTCTGATGTTACCGTTAATTCACCGCGCAAAGTGAAATTTGATACTCTTTTAAAAATGAAAAGCGCAGAGGTGAGTGTCGAACTTGCACCTTTATTCAGCAAAAAAATTGTTGTCGATAGTGTGACGCTGGTTGAGCCTGTGGTCAATATTGAGATCATGGAAGACGGAACAGGCTCGTGGATGACTCAAAAGCTTGGCGGTAATACTGAAGATCCGCAGCAAGTGGCAGAACAGGTAGAGGCGAATGATGCCCAGACACCGCCTTCGCAAAAAGCCACCGATGCTATATCGCTTAATGCGCTGACAATTGAAAACGGCGCGCTTGATTTTATTGATCACCGTTCAGGAGCCGCGCATAGCGCCAAGGAAATAAATCTGGATATAGAAGCAGACAGCCTGAAAGGCCCGTTTGAGGCAGATGGATCGCTTGTCTATCAGGAAAAGAAAATTACATTGGATATTGAAACAGGAAAGCTGCCTGCCGCGGACGAAGCGCTAAAAATTTCTGCGGAGATAGAAATTCCCGATGCGGATACGGAGGCTTCTTTTAATGGCGTTGCTTCTATCAAGGCCCCCTTTGATGTTCAGGGGGAGACGTCTTTTAAAACAGGATCTGTTCAGAAAATGGCTGCCTTATTCGGCACTGCGTTGCCTGCTGCCTATGATGACTCGCTTTCTTTGGATGGCCTGTTAACGGCAGATCAATCTCAAATAAATTATAATGATTTGAAATTTTCTTTTGGCAATTTTGTCAGTAACGGGAAAATTTCTGTCATGAATTTAGCAGAAAAAAATCCGGTTAAAATCAGCGGTAATTTAAAATCATCTTCCGCTTTGGATTTAAATCCGTTTTTGAAAGGAAATGGCGGAAAAACCACCGGCACTAAAGCTGATTTAAAAAATACCGGCAAAGCCAGTGCGCAAAATAAAGGCGGTCTTGTCCCGAACACGCTGACGCTTCCTATGCCGGTAGATATTGATTTTAAAGTAGATGTCGGGGGTTTGAAAATAAAAGACCACGAAGCAAAAGGCATTTTTGTTGACCTCAATAAAGCAGGTCCGAAAGCCAAAGTCACATTCCGCGTCATGGAAGTCCCGGGGCAGGCCAGCGCTAATGGAACGGTAAATGTTGCTTATGCTTCATCGTCCCGTTCTCCCAAAAGCGGACAGGTGATTTATACCGATCCGACAGCGCAATATGAAGTAAACGGCCAAATTGGTCAGCTCGCCACGTTCCTTAATGCTTTTGCGCCACAGGCGGATACCAAGGCGATTACAAATCTTTATAAGACGGCGCAATTTGATCTGGATGGCAGCATCAACCAGAATACCGTTAGCCTGAAAGGCAGTACGTTAAAACTGGATGAAATGGTTGTCGGTCTCGGCGGGAGTTACCAGCCTGCACGTAATGGGGGCCGGGCCGAAGCAACGATTGATTTGAGTGCCGGCAGTGTCGATTTTGACCGCATTAAACA
Source organism: uncultured Micavibrio sp. (assembly GCA_965216405.1). Classification (GTDB taxonomy): domain Bacteria; phylum Pseudomonadota; class Alphaproteobacteria; order Micavibrionales; family Micavibrionaceae. The sequence continues at coordinate 2,076,918 of OZ244161.1, forward strand.
GGCCGCAGGTGGAAGCAAGAGCCAGGCAGCCTCCGGCGAATCAGGTGAGGGGAAAAAATCTTCCCCGAAAGAAGCGCTGGCCCCTGTCCGCAATCTTTCTGTTCCCATGGATCTGTCCTTTGATGTCAGTTTGCAAAAGGCGCGGATTAACAATGCCGATCTGGAAGGCTTACGCCTGACAGGAAGCCTGATTGGCAATAAGCTGTCCTTAACCAACGCCTCCGTAAATAATTATGCGGGCGCAACGATGAGTATGAAGGGACAGGTTAATGACCTGCAGGCGCTTTCCGGTATTGACCTGACAGCGTATACCAAAACATCGGATGTCAAACGTCTGGCACAGGCTTTTAAAGTGGATACGTCCAAACTTCCTGCCAGCTTAAAGGCACTGGAAGCCAGCGTTACCGGAAAAGGCAGTTTGGATAGTCTTAACTTTACCTCCAATGTGAAAGCCATGAGCGGTCAGTTGGATGTTTCCGGTATTGCGGCAAACCCGCTTGAAAATCTTTCCCTAAGTAATTTATCAATCGGCCTAAAGCATCCCAATCTTGTAAATGCGATCCAGATCATCAAACCGGAATTTGACGGGGCAACAGGCTTGGAGCAACCGGTTGACTTTTTCTCCAATGCCAAGCTGGAAGGAAAAACCTATACGCTGTCCGGCATGAAAATGACGTTGGGAAGCAGCAATCTGGGTGGGGATTTAACCATTAATACGGGATCGGATATCCCATCCATCCGCGGGAATATACAGGCGGGCAACATTGCGCTGGATGATCTTGTTGGCGCCAAGAAATCTTCCGGTTCAGGTGGCGGGGGTGGTTCTGCCGGGTCCGGCGCAAGCGCGCCATCCTCTGGTAAATGGTCCAAAACGCCAATTAATCTGAAATGGATGAATAGTGTTGATGTGGATGTGAAACTGGCCGCTGCCTCTATTACCTATGGATCCTGGAATTTTATAAACCCTTCAACAACTTTAAAAATTGCCAATGGAGTGATGAATGTCGATGGTCTGAAAGCGGGTGTGTTTGGGGGGCAGGCAAACCTAAATTCGCAAGTGAAAGCGCAACCTGTCAGCATGACATTATCGACGTCTATGAATGAAATTGATCTTGAATCCCTAACCAAAGCGTTGAGCGGTTCAAGCAAGTTGCAAAGTACCGGTAAGGTTTCTTTTAAAGCCAATGTGGCAGGGACGGGAAATAGTTCCTTTGATCTTATCAGCTCATTAAGCGGCTCTGCCAACCTGGATGGCACAAACGTCATCCTGAAAGGATTTGATCTTGCCAAACTTGCCCGCGGGCTGGCAGTCGAAGAAAAACTGGCGACCTCTATTACCAGCTTTATTGACGGGGCGATGAGTGGTGGTCAGACACAATTCGATACAGTTGACGGGGATTACAATATTGACAATGGCATTGTGAAAATCCAGTCCATGAAAATGGATGGTCCTGCAGCGTTAATCGAAAGCACCGGTGCCGCAGACCTGCCGAAGTGGTATGTTAATGTTGATAATAAAATAACATTGAAAAATGTCCCTGATCTTGATCCGCTCTCTGTGAAGATCAAAGGCTCCATCAGCAATCCGCAGGACACATTTGGTAAAAATATTCTCGAAGATTACCTGCAGGATAAAATACGCCGTAAGATAGGCAAAGAATTGCCGAATATCTTAGGAGATGATGTTTCTGAAAAACTTCAAAAATTCGGTATCCTGCCACAACAGCAAAAGCAAGCGCCTGCGCCTACACCAAGTGAGAATCCATCTACGGAAGGAAGTGAAGTCCCTGCAGAACAGCCTACAACAGAAACAGAGCCGGAGAAAATTGAAAAACCGGAAGATGCCTTAAACCAATTCATGAAAAATCCTGATAATCCGGAAAAAGCGGTCAGGGATGTGTTAAAGGGATTGTTTTAGACACTCCAGAACATACAGGCGGATGGCACTGGAGAGATTGACGGAGCGGGCTTCGTCAATCTCTGTCACAAGCTCGTTAATGGATTGGTTGCTGGCTTTTGCCAGACGTTTGAATTCATCCCAGAAGGGTTTTTCAATCGACACACTGGTGGCATGGCCTGCAATCATGACAGAGCGCTTGATAATGGGCGCATTCAGGACTTTATCGAGCTCTTGATTTGAAGGCCTGCTCAATCTTGCGGGCCTATCATATCTTCCGGCCGCACCCATTCATCAAATTGCTCTGCAGTTAAAAGGCCAAGTTTGACGCCGGCTTCCTTTAACGAAGAGCCTTCGGCATAAGCCGTTTTGGCAATTTTTGCGGCATTATCATATCCGATATGGGGGTTCAGCGCTGTGACCAGCATCAGCGAGTTTTCCATCAGGGCGCGGATACGCTCTTCATTGGCCTCAATGCCAAGCACACAGTTTTTAGTGAAGCTGACGCAGCCATCGGCGATCAATTGAATGGATTGCAAAACATTATAAATAATAACGGGTTTAAATACGTTTAATTCCAGATGGCCGTTACTACCCGCGATACTGACTGTGGTATTATTACCCATTATTTGTGCGCAGATCATTGTCAGGGCTTCACACTGGGTCGGATTCACCTTACCCGGCATAATGGACGAGCCGGGCTCATTCGCAGGCAAAATGATCTCGCCAATACCCGAACGCGGGCCGGAGCCAAGCAGGCGGATATCATTGGCAATCTTCATCAGGGACACGGCGATGGTGTTTAACGCCCCAGAGAGTTCAACCATGGCATCATGCGCCGCGAGGGCTTCAAATTTATTATCGGCGGTTACAAATTCCAGACCTGTGATTTCCGAAACGTTTTCTGCAAATTTTTCGGCAAAGCCGACTTTACAATTAATGCCGGTTCCCACGGCTGTACCGCCCTGGGCCAGTTCCATGACGCGGGGCAGGGTGGTTTCTATGCGCGCAAGGCCGTATTCAATTTGCTTGGCGTAGCCTGAGAATTCCTGCCCCAATGTAAGCGGGGTGGCGTCTTGTAAATGGGTCCGGCCGTTCTTGACGTATTTATCAAAAGCCTTGGCTTTGTCTTCCAGCGCGCTGTGAAGCTCCTGCAGGGCCGGAACAAGCACCTGATGGATTTGTTCGCCCGCCGCAATATGCATCACTGTCGGGAAGGTGTCGTTTGAAGATTGCCCCATATTGACGTGGTCATTGGGGTGGATGGGATCTTTGCCGCCGCGGGTGCCTGTGAGGGCTTCGTTCGCCCGCCCTGCAATAACTTCATTAGCGTTCATGTTACTTTGCGTGCCTGAGCCTGTCTGCCAGACGGCCAGCGGAAACTGGTCCGCCAGAGTGCCGTCAATGATCTCATCGGCGGCGCTGACGATTGGATCTCCTATTTTGCTGTCCATCGCGCCGATGGCCATGTTGGTCACGGCGGCGGCTTTCTTTTGAATCCCGAGGGCGCGGACAAGCGCGGCAGGCATTTTTTCAATGCCGATCTTGAAATTTTCAAGGCTACGCTGCGTTTGGGCGCCGTAATAGGCATTGGCCGGTACGGCGACCTCTCCCAGTGAATCGGTTTCAAGGCGTGTTTCTGCCGGTTTGTGCGCTGTATTTTGTGTCATGGGTCCCTCTTAAAAATTTGTTCACAGATTACACACGCAAACAACGGAGTCTAGAGGGTTTTTAAAGAGGATATTAAATGGGTTTTTATCCCTTCAAAATGGTCACATGGCCCATTTTACGGCCCGGCTTTGCCTCTTCTTTCCCGTAGAGGTGGATATGCGTATGTTCCATTTCCAGATATTGATCCAGATCATTCACCTCATCCCCGATAATATTAATCATTTCCGCAGCGGAATGGGCGATTGTTGGGCCTACAGGCAACGCACAGACGCATCGTACATGATTTTCAAACTGGGAGACGGCACAGGCATCAATTGTCCAGTGGCCGCTATTGTGCGTGCGGGGAGCAATCTCATTGGCCAGAAGCTTGCCGTCTTTGGTGACAAATAATTCAAGAGCAAGGACACCGACCAGATCAACAGCCTCTGCCAGGCGATGGGCCATTTCAGAGGCTTCTTTTTGCATATCCGCCGTAATCGGCGCCGGGGCGATGGTTTTGCTCAAAATGTGGTTTTTATGCTCATTTTTAACGGCTGGATAAGCGATAGACTGGCCTGTCAGATCGCGGGCGATGACAACGGATATTTCATAATCAAAATCAATAACTGCTTCTATAACAGCTTCTTGCGTATTTAACTTCGTCCAACTTTCCTCAACATTATCACTATCCCTATGAAATACTTGACCTTTTCCATCATATCCGAAACGGGCGGTTTTGATGATGCATTCCGGCTCACCCCATTTGCCCAATGTCATGGAGATATCAGCGGCTTTTTCACAGGGGGCCCATGGCGCCGTTAAAATACCAATGGAATTTAAAAAAGCTTTTTCAATCAGACGGTTTTGAGAAGTTTCTAATACCTTACTATCAGGGTAGACGGCTGTGAATTGTTTTAAATATTCCACTGTTTCCAATGGGATATTTTCAAATTCATAAGTAATAACATCAACAGACTTGGCAAAGGCTTCTAATGCTTTCTTATCTTTATAGTCTGCACATGTGAAGAAAGGGGTCACCAAAGAGGCGGGGCAACCTTCTTCCGGGCAGAAAATATGGGTTTTGATCCCTAAACGCGCTGCTGCCATGGCTGACATACGTCCTAATTGCCCGCCGCCCAAAATTCCAAGAGTTTTAGATTTTATCGTCATACCAATATCTTATAAGACTTTATTTAAAGAAATAAACGGTAAAAATAAATGACCCGCTCTTTTAGAAAAAGCGGAAAAAGGGCTTATTCATCCACAGGCACCTCTTTGACGGCCTCCGTTTGTTTGGCGCGGTAGGCCTCAAGCAGGCTCATTGTCGTTTCATTTTGTATGCCGAGGATAGAAGCGGCCAGTAAAGCGGCATTTTTGGCGCCGGATTTGCCGATCGCGAGGGTGCCGACAGGGATGCCGCCCGGCATTTGCGCGATCGATAAAAGGCTGTCCATCCCTTTTAAAGCCTTGCTTTCCACAGGAACGCCGAGCACAGGAAGAGGGGTGAGACTAGCCACCATACCAGGCAGGTGCGCGGCCCCGCCAGCTCCCGCAATAATAACTTTCAGACCACGGCCTTTGGCAAACTTTGCGTATTCGACCATTCTGTCCGGCGTGCGGTGTGCTGATACGATTTTGACTTCATGTGGAACTTTAAGTTCGTGAAGAATCTTATGCGCTTCACTCATTGTTTCCCAATCAGACTGTGATCCCATGATGATGCCCACTTGCGGGTCTTTATCGGCGTGAGTCATTGATGTCTCCCTCGAATATGAGGATAGAACAATGACTTATCCACAGTCAGAAATCAAACATTAAAGCATTGACATAATAAATTACATTGGTTAGAAGAGCTCAATAAAGCAAAGAGTATAAAGACATGTCAGACGATAATTTGAAAGAGACCGGCCAGTTTCATCAGGACTTCCGGGATGCCAGAGATAGCCTCAATGCCCTTGAATCCGGGGTGAATGTCTTGAGAATTCAGGAATATGTGCGCTATGCCGCCTTTCATATTGAAAAGGGGGCTGAATATACGCAGCAGGCTGTTGGATTAATTAATGAGGCTGAAAAATTTCTTCAAAAAATCAGTGTGAAGTCGCATCCGGAACTCCACGAAAGCGCTTCTCACGCAATTGCGGATTTCTTTATCCAATACCGTGCGCAGATAAATGCCTTTGTCGGCTCAGAGAGCCGCCCTATCTATAGCTTTTTATAAGTCTACAAAAGTATGGGTTTCGGCCTTGGCACCGGGATGAGTAACGGCGCCTTCACGGGCAGAGCCGACGGTTTGGGTATACTTCCAGATAGCACCGGATTGATAATTATGTTGACGCGGTTTCCAGTTCTTCTTGCGTTCGGCTAATTCCTCATCACTGAGTTTGACTTCCATCGTGCCGTTTTCAGCATCAATACGGATAATATCCCCGTCTTGTAACAAGCCGATGGGGCCACCGACAAAGGCTTCGGGCGCGACATGGCCGATACAAAAGCCGCGTGTTCCACCGGAAAAACGGCCATCGGTAATCAGGGCAACCTTATCGCCAAGGCCCTGTCCGTAAATGGCCGATGTGGTGGAAAGCATTTCACGCATACCGGGACCGCCTTTCGGGCCTTCATTACGAATTACCAGCACCTCACCCGCATTGATTTCTTTACGCTGGACGGCATCAAAACAGGCCTGTTCGCCTTCAAATACGCGGGCAGAGCCTTCAAAAACCAGATTTTCAAGCCCGGCAATCTTCACAATGGCGCCCTCAGGGCACAGATTACCTTTGAGCGTGACGACCCCGCCGGTCGGACGGATCGGGTTTTTCACCGGATAAACGACATCCTGATCTTCGGGCAGTTTGACCCCTTCAAGGTTTTCGGCAATTGTTTTACCGGTTACGGTCATACAATCGCCGTGGATATAACCGTTATCCAGCAATTCTTTTAAAACAACCCCGACGCCGCCAACATCAAACAGGTCTTTGGCCACATATTTACCGCCCGGACGCAAATTGGCGATCAACGGGGTGCGTTTGAAGATTTCGCCCACATCATGCAGATTGAAGTCAATGCCGCATTCATGCGCCATCGCTGGTAAATGCAGGCCAGCATTGGTCGACCCGCCTGTTGCGGCCACGATGGCAGCGGCATTTTCGAAGCTTTTGCGGGTCACTATATCGCGTGGTCGCAGATTGTTTTTGATTAAGTCCATCACGGCTTTGCCGGAGGCTTCGGCATATTCATCACGGCTTTCATACGGGGCGGGAGCGCCCGCAGAATTCGGCAAGGCAAGGCCAATCGCCTCGCTCACACAGGCCATGGTGTTGGCTGTAAACTGCCCCCCACACGCACCGGCACTGGGGCAGGCGACACATTCCAGCTCATGCAGGTCTTCGTCTGAAAATTCTCCGCTGGCATGTTTTCCGACACCTTCAAAAACACTAATAACATCAACGTTTTCTCCACGAAACTTACCAGGAAGGATTGAGCCGCCATACATGAAAACAGATGGCACATTTAACCGTAACATGACCATCATCATGCCCGGTAATGACTTATCACAACCCGCCAAACCAACAAGCGCATCATAGCAATGCCCCCGCATGGTGAGTTCGACAGAATCTGCAATCACTTCGCGCGAGACGAGGGAGGAACGCATGCCCTCATGCCCCATGGCAATGCCGTCTGTCACAGTAATCGTGGTAAATTCGCGGGGCGTGCCTTCGGCCGCCTGAACGCCCTTTTTTACGGCCTGTGCCTGACGGGAGAGGGCGATGTTACAAGGAGCGGCTTCATTCCAGCACGTTGCAACGCCAACCAAAGGCTGGTGAATCTCTTCCTCGCTGAGGCCCATCGCATAATAATATGAACGGTGAGGGGCTGATTTTGGCCCTTCGGTTACATAGCGGCTGACAAGTTTTGATTTATCCCATTTGGTGGTCATGATGGCACTCCTTTATTCAAAAGAGGTTTTACATGAAGATGGCATCAAGGCCAAGAGAGGATGTGACCGCCAAGCTTATAATTTACTACATATTGCTACTGACGCCATCGTTGCCGCCGCGGCGTCTGGAAGCGGTGCGGGCTTTTTCAATCGCTTTTTTAAAGCGGATCGGCTGGGCAACCGGGGGAAGAACAACTTCCCCGACACCCATCCCGCGGACCATGACGCGGCCATAGCCAAATAAGCGTCCCATAATTCCCTGAAGAACATTCACGCCCTCCACGCGGTCAATATTGATCTCCCCAACAGCACGGGAGACAAGCCCACGTTTATATACCATACGGATGTCAGTGACGCCGATTTCCGTTGTCGCTTTGATGATCATCATCTGCACGCATTTCAGAATGCTCAGAAGAAAAACGAGGAAAGCCACAATTTTGATGCCGGGATGCAGGCTGTGCAGTTTGGAAAGCAAACTGGGGCTATTGGAAACCTGGCCGAACATTTCCGGCTGGTAATGGATACCTACCCATAAGATGGCGAATGAAAACAGGACTCCAAAAAATATATTGAAAAAGGCCTGAACCGTGTACATCCAGTGAAACTGGGCAATATGGATGAGTGTTTCGTCATCGCTTAATGATTGCCTGATATATTCCATTTTTTAAATCCCCATTTAATCCCCGAAACAAATGCCGATACCACGGGCAGTATGTACCAGTGTATCATCCGGATCAACGGCATGGTAGGCTGCAATCGCATCTTCGATGGCGATATCCACGACTTCACGGTTTTTCCAGGCAACCATACGGTCAAACTTGCCTTCATCAATAAGGCTGACAGCTTTGACCCCAAAGGCAGTAGCCAGTAGGCGGTCACGATAGGTGGGGGAAGATCCCCGCTGCACATGGCCTAAAACCGTAACGCGGGCTTCGACTTCGGCCAGTTCAGAGATTTTATCTGCCATATAGGCCCCAATCCCCCCATATAATGTTTTGCCATCGACATTTGTTGTCGCTACTTTCTGGCCATCAGGAGTCTCCACCGCTTCGGAAACAACCATCAAGGCAAAGTTCCGTTCTTCCCGTTTGACCTTTTTGATCGCACCGATAATTTTATCCATATCATACTCAATTTCAGGAATAAGAATAATATCCGCCCCTCCGGCAACGCCAGCGGCCAGGGCAATATGCCCCGCATCGCGCCCCATCACTTCCAAAATCATCACGCGGTCATGGCTGGCAGCTGTCGGTTGAAGACGGTCAAGCGCTTCGGTGGCGACCATCACGGCGGTATCATATCCGACAGAGGCTTCGGTTTCACCGATATCGTTATCAATCGTTTTCGGGATACCGACCATTTTAATGCTGCCTTTTTGGGCAATGCGCCGCAAAATATCATGACTGCCGTCACCGCCGATGCTTATCAAGGCATCAAGCCCTAATTTGTTATAGTTATCGATAATTTCGCCGGTTCTGTCTTTAAACGATCCGTCAGGCATGGGGTAATGAAAGGGGTCGCCTTTGTTTGTGGTGCCGAGTATCGTCCCGCCCATCCGCATCACATTGCCGTTAAATTCATCCGGCGTCAGGGTTCTGGCCTGTATATCGTCTCCTAACAAACCGGCTGTGCCGTCGAGGATGCCGATGGTTTCCCACCCTTTATGATAAGCGGAATGGACAACCGCCCGAATCACCGCGTTTAAGCCTGCGCAATCCCCACCACTAGTTAAAATACCGATTTTTTTGCTCATTTAATCCTCTTAAAAAGCTTGATTGTGAATGTAATTAACGGGCGTAACCCTTTAAAAATTAATAGAAATACAGTCCGGTCTAATAGTTTTTATACCTTTTTAACAAATTTTCTGATACACTATATCCCTTAAGAAATAAAACGATAGTCCTGAATAATTTATGGAAGAAATCGAAGAATTACAACAAAAGCTAGCTGAATTAGAACGCGAGCACAAAGATCTCGACCAGATTATTGATCGGTTAAGGGAGGCGCCGCCTGTCGATTTTCTGCAAATGAAACGTTTGCAGAAAAAGAAGCTTTTTCTCAAAGACCAGATTGAACACATAAAAAGCGATATTATTCCTGATATCATTGCTTAAGATTAAAGCATATTATTATCAAAATGTTAGATATTTTTTCTTAAAATTAGATTTAGTTTATAGGACACCCTGATATCTGCCCCTATTCTTTTCGGGTTGGGGGTATTTCCCGGTTTCTACGAAAGAGTTACTGTCATTTATCAGGATTTCTCTATACTTAAATTTATTTAATCGGCCCACTTACAGTAACCGCTTTTTGAGCGAATGAGTTTTTAAATGACCTACAAATTACCAGCCATTCTTGGCCTTAGTGCCGTCCTTCTGACTGGCTTTATCCAGCCCGCTTTGTCTTACACTGACTCGCTAAAAACGCCTGAACCGGCGCAGAATACTTTATTGCACGAAGCAAATATTACAAAGGCACTGGAAGCGGGGCGGCTGGGCAATATCAGCTTTTACGATGCTCAGGCTATGGAAGCCTTTTATGCAGCGCGAAATTACGAATCGGCCTGGTTGAGCGGGGCGTTTTTTCAACAGCGCAAAGCAGAGACATTGTTAAAAGCTTTTGAAGAGGCCTGGTTGCATGGTCTTAACCCGGCCAGTTACCGGATCAAGGAAATCAAGACCTTGATGCAAACTGGTGATGACATGCAGCTTGATTTGATATTAAGCGATGCGCTGGTACGGTATGGCCGTGATCTTTCCGGTATGCGGGTTAATCCCGGCGCCATCGGGCAGTTGGCAAAATACTGGCGCCAGCCTATGCATGGTACGGAAGTTCTGGAATATGTTGCAAGTGCATCCAATACGCGCGCGGCCTTAGAAAACCTTGCGCCACAGGGAAAGCTTTACCAACAACTGCAAAAAGAGTTGGAAGCTCTTTACACCATGCCTATGAACCAGGACACAACCGCCATCTATGTGCGCGGCGTTGTTCGGCCTGGGGAAACGCACAAGGCGGTTTTACCCATCCGTGAGCGGCTGGGGCTGGATGCAGGAAGTGCGATTCAAGGGGCTTATTATTATGATGATGCCCTGGCCAAAGCAGTCATGGATTTTCAAAGAACGCACGGTTTAAAACCCGATGGCATCATTGGGCCGAATACGGTCAAGGTGATGAATTTGGGCCGCGATGATAAGATCGAACAAATTCTGGTTAATATGGAGCGCTTGCGGTGGGTTGAACAGGATAAGCCGGATCGCTATGTCATGGTCAACGTTCCTTCCGCTACATTATGGGCGGTTGAAGACGGGCGGGTAAAACTGGAAATGCCGGTGATTGTCGGGCGCGTCAACAGGCCGACCAATATCTTTACAACCCGTATCACCGGTATTCGTTTTAACCCGACATGGACAGTGCCGCCCACTATCAAGCGGGATGATTATTTACCGAAATTGCGGGAGGATCCTTATTACCTCTCGGATCGGGGTATTGAACTGATGGAAAACAATATGACATTGGATCCGGGGCAGGTGAACTGGGAAGAAAAAACATGGGCAGAAGTCAATGCGATGCGCATGGTGCAGGGATCGGGCCGAACCAATCCGTTAGGGCAGGTGCGGGTGCTGATGAATAATCCCTATAATATTTACCTGCATGATACGCCAAAAAAATCCTATTTTTCCCGCGCAAACCGCGCCTTAAGTTCGGGCTGTGTCCGCATGAAAGAGGCCAAAGCGTTTGCAGATTTCGTTCTCTCGCCAAATAAAGGGTGGACAACTGCCCGGATGGAAAAGATTCTGGAGACGGGGGAACTGTATGATCTTGGGGCTGAGCAGAGCCTGCCGGTTTATATTCTTTATCACACTGTCTGGCTTGGAAGTGACGGGCAAGTTGTTTACGGGCCGGATTTATACGGACATGATCGCAAGCTATTGAAAGAATTGAACAATATTGGCGGTGTGGTCTATCCGGTTAAGGAGAATTCTACTAAAACGGCTTTCTACGAAAATAGTTCCATTTCTCCCCTTGATCTACCCACACGGAAAGATTAAACTTTTAAGAATACAAGCCAGAATCAATGGCTTTTTGTTAAGCATTTTATAACTTTCAAACTGTAGAATATAAGAAAATCATAAGAAACTTTAACCGAAATAGATAAAGCTAAGGGGTACTATCGTGTCTGAAAACGAAACGATTCCACAGGATATTATTGATCAAAAAACATGTAACAGACGCTCATTTCTGGGCATAGGAGCAGCAACTCTGGGTGGGGTTCTTATTCCCGCTTTAAGCTCTCCGGCGCTGGCCTCAGGGTTTAAGAGCGGTGTAATTTCAGATGGCTCAAGACGCCTTTCTTTCCGTAATACACATACTGGCGAAACTTTTTCAGGCGTGTACCGTGTCGGCGATAAATATCTTCCTGATAGTTTCAAGCAAATTAACACGGTGCTGCGTGATTTCAGAACCGGTCAGGTTTACCCGATGGATCCCCGTGTGCTGGATATTATTTATACCGTGCACCGCATGACAGGAGAGCAAAAACCGTTTCAAATTATCTCCGGTTACCGGTCTCCTAAAACAAATCAGATGTTACGAGGGGGCTCCGCTTCTTCAGGCGTGGCGAAAAAATCCTTACACATGAAGGGGCAGGCTATTGATCTGCGTATGGAAGGTTTCTCTACCGCGCGCTTGCGCGATATTGCCAAATCCCTGCAGGCAGGCGGTGTAGGCTATTATTCTAAGAGTGATTTTGTCCATATGGATTCTGGCGACGTGCGCAGCTGGTAGACATAAAAGTTTCCTTTCTTCTTATTAGTTATTATGATGCCCCCGAGATAAATTTCGAGGGCATTTTTTATGATTTTAATTGGTTTAGGCGCCAATCTTGCCAGCCGGTTCGGCCCGCCATCGGCAACGTTGGCGGCGGCAAAAAGGGCTTTGGTAGAGCGGGGCGTGGTAATTCTTCAAAGTTCGCGTGTTTGGTTGACCGCCCCTGTGCCTTTTGATCCTGATCAGGACTGGTTTCATAATGCAGTGATTGATGTGGAAACAGATCTAAGTCCGCAAGATTTGCTGACATTGTTGCTGGAACTGGAGGAAAATTTCGGCCGTGTGCGCTCCGTTAAAAATGCGCCCCGCCTGCTTGATCTGGATATTATCGCCTATAATGATGACGTGATTGAGCAGGGTGATACGCTTTTGGTGCCGCACCCTAAAATGCAGGAAAGATTGTTTGTTTTAAAACCATTAAGCGATATTTCTAAGAATTGGACTCATCCTGTTTCGGGTCAGAGTGTCGAGGAAATGGTGCGCCTTTTAGCAGATGATAATCAGCAAGCCAAACCGTTGGAAGAGGGTTCCCATGACTGATTTTGCAAAAGGACCGCTTTTGATGGGGGTGGTAAATGTCACCCCTGACAGTTTTTCCGATGGAGGCGATTATCTGGATAAAAACAAAGCGATTGACCATGCGTTGCAACTTGTCGAAGAAGGAGCTGATATTCTGGATATCGGGGGTGAGTCGACACGGCCTGGCGCCAAGTCGGTTTCCATTATGGAAGAACAGGCGCGCGTCCTTCCGGTGCTGGAAAGCCTAAAAAAACAAGGCATAAAAACCCCAATTTCCATTGACACGCGGCATGCACATACTATGCAAAAATCAATTGATCTTGGTGCTGATATTATAAATGATATCAGCGCACTAAAAAACAATCCTGAGTCTTTGGATGTGGTTGTTAAGGCGCAAATTCCGGTCATTCTTATGCATATGAAGGGCACACCGCAAACCATGCAGGAAAAACCTGATTATGCGGATGTGGTGGAGGAAATTTTAGGCTTTCTTTCGGCACGCATAGCGGTTTGTCTTGAGGCAGGTATGGACCGTAAAAACATTATTTGTGATCCCGGAATAGGCTTTGGAAAGACATTGGAAAATAACCTTACTATTTTGAAAAATATAGAGAAATTCCATGATTTAGGGTGCGCCGTCCTTTTGGGTGCATCGCGCAAAAGTTTTATAGAAAAAATCTGTCCGGGTACGCCGGCAAAAGATCGTCTTGCTGGCTCCCTTGCCGCCGCCCTGTCAGGATTGGAAAAAGGGGTGCAAATTTTCCGGGTGCATGATGTGAAAGAAACGCGGCAGGCTTTTGATGTCTGGCAGGCTATTCAATCAACGTAATTTTCCATGGGAATTCAGGCGTCTGTTCAGCCGGTGTGAAATGGTATAATTTTGCATTTTCCGTGCGTTCAAACGGGGCGCCATAAAAGCAATGCAACGCGCGAAAAATGCCGCCATGACAAACAATTAGAAGAGGTTTTTCGTGTAAATTCAAAGCAAAATTAAAGCCTGTTTTGACCCGTTCATGGAAGGCTTCATGCGTTTCTCCGCCAGGGGGATTTTCCCCGGCAAAAAAACGCGGGCGGATATCATCCCATGGCTGTTTTTCCCATTCACCGAAATGATGTTCCCCTAATAAAGCTGTTTGGGTCATCGTCGCCTTAATGTTTTTATTGAGAATGGTGGCCGTATCCCTTGCGCGGGATAAATGTGAATGGACAATAAGTGAGGGGGTAATCTTCTTCCTGACCAGAACATTTCCTGCCGCTTCGGCCTGCTGCCTGCCCAAATCAGTTAAAGTCACATCAAGATTCCCGCTGAAATACCGGTCCCGGTTGGCGACGCTTTCGCCGTGGCGGATCATGTAAAATTCTTTCGCTGGAATCACCTAGACCACTACAATTGCCGTTGTTTGCTTTTTCAAGACTGCGACTATGGAATAGCCCGCCAGCATGGAGCTTTTGGGATTGGAAGGGTCGGGGAGGTTTTCAACCGCTGTGCGGATGGTGCTAGACCCCCCTTTGACAATAATTTCATGCTTGTTGCCTTTGGCGTCAGGGTCGGCCCAGACCTCGACTTGAGTCTTTTGGGGACCAATCCCCGCCAGGGAAAGGGTTGCTGCGACATTCACGTTGGCGGGAAAGGCGTTTGCGGCCTCGAACGCGTTACCGCGAAAAATGAGGGTAGTTTCAGTGATGGCATCCAGATCAATATCATTTTGCACCACATAAGGCGCACCCTTAAAACCGCGCGGCGGCTTGGTTGAGGCAATAATTGCGCTGTCGATTTTGGCGCAATTAAGAGCCGATACCGCGTCAAGACCGGACAGCGCCCCGGACGGCACAAGAATGCGTCCGGTTGAGCTTTTGGCCATGTCGTTAATTTCCGGCGAAAGCAAGAGTGCGCAGGCGCTGATCATAATCATATCTTTATGATGGCTGAGCACTTCTTGCGCCAACGCGGGGACAATTGCAGGCGGCAGGCATTCCACAATGAGATCGCAGGTTTGTGCCAATTCTGCAAATGACATATTAGGCACCCCGAAATCTTTATCCTCCACATCGCTTATGCCTGTAAATTCGTATCCTTCAATGCCCTCCTGCAATGCTTTGCAGACAATTGTGCCTAACGCACCACAGCCGGCCACACCAATTTTTTTTATACTCACGCCGCTAACTCCTTTAATTTTTGCAATGTTTTATCGGCAACATTCACAGTGCCGTTTTTTAAATTTTGTTCAAATATTTGCGCCGATCTGTCACCGGGAATGCTGACTGTATGATAACCGGGGGCGGGAGCGCTGCTGCGGATTTGTTCAAAAATCACACTGGCACGCTGCAGAAAATTCGGGCTCATTTTGGCCGGATCAATCGCAATAATAAACAGCCCGTCTTTGCCGTAAGTTTCATTATGCAGCACGTCACCGCCGATCATCATGCCGAGCATCTCGACAAACAGGCCAAGCGCAAAGCCCCGGTAATCTGCCAATGGCAGGATCGCACCGTCACGATCCGCATCTTTGGGATTCGTCGACGGGTTGCCGTCTTTATCAATAATACAACCTTCGGGAAGTTGTTCATCTTTATCAACGGCCACAAGGACCTTGCCAAAAGCAATGGCCGAAGTCGCAAAATCCGCAATGAAATGTTGCCCGTCCTCGCTTGGGACGCAAAGGCCGATAGGATTTGTGCCAAGCAGCCGTTCTTTTCCGGCGGGCGCGCACACCATACATTCCGAACTGCAACTCATGAGGCCGATCAGGTTGTGCGCCGCCAGACGGCGTAAATAATAGGCCATGCTGCCGGTGTTGCCGTAAAAATTATTTACCCCGACGAAAGAGAGGCCGTGTTCTTTCGCACGGGTAATAGATTCATCGGCTACCATTTTACCCACAACCGGACCTAAATTCATTTGGCCGTCTATGACCGCTATATTCCTCTGGTCTTTTGTAATTTTCGGGGCTGCCTGAGGCAGGCCCCATTTTTTAAGAACGCCTGTTATCTGGATCACGCGCACCATGCCGTGCGATGTTTTGCCGGAACATTCATTTTCGAGATAGTGGTTAACGCTCACCTCTGCCTGATCTGGCGCCAGTCCTGTGCGGGCGAGGGCCGTAAGGCATAATTTTCTTAAATCATCAATTTGGATTTCCGTCATGGCATTGCTTTCATAGGAGCGTGACTGCCTGAAGGGACGGCGGCCTTTTATTCTATAATTCTTATGAATTATAGAATAAATTAAAAGCATGGAAAACTGGACAGATCAAGGCATTGTCTTAAGCGCCCGTCCCCATGGGGAAGGTGGGGCGGTAGTGGCGCTGTTAACGCAGGCCCATGGCCGTCATGCCGGGTTTGTCCATGGCGGTCAATCATCACAAAAACGCGCGATGTTGCAGCTTGGCACGCTTGTAAAAGCCAACTGGCAGGCGCGCACGAACGATCAACTGGGGCATTATACTTTGGAAACCGATCAATCTTTGTCCCCTGATATTTTGGACGATTCCTTGAAACTGGCTGCATTGCTATCGGCCTGTAGTCTTTGTGATGCGGCGCTGCCCGAACGCGAAGGGCACGCAGGGCTTTATCATGGTTTGATTGCCCTGATGGAAACAATGAAGGGCGCGCATTGGGGCGCCGCCTATATTATGTGGGAGATTCAACTCCTGCGGGAGCTTGGATTTCGTCTGGAACTGGATAGATGCGCGGGCGGCGGAGATGCGGAAACTCTTTGCTATGTGAGTCCCAAATCAGGGCGCGCGGTCAGTAAAGCGCAGGGCGAAATTTATAAAGAAAAACTGTTATCCCTGCCGAATTTTCTGCGTCCGCCAGCGATGCAGGAAGGAGAGGTAGGAGAGGTAGGAGAGGGCGAAGATATCCTGACAGGATTAAAAATGACGGGATACTTTTTAGAACACTGGGCTTTTACGCATCACACGACGGGTGTGCCCGCCCCGCGCCTGCTGCTGGAGCAGAAGTGGGTAAAGAAACTTTCATCGCCGAATAATCAGGATGCTTTAGCATCATCTCAATAAACCCCATGTCTTTGATAGCATTTGAGGCATCGGGCAGGTGTTGATTATCTTCTAAGGTGCAATGAGCGAACCAGTCGTCTTGAAGCGCTTTGCCAAGATCTTCGGGGCTGCCTTGCCATTCTGCGACAGTCAGCTTTTTATCCTCCAGTCCGCGGTCCATCACGCAGGCGAATAACTCCGGCATGCGTTGATCGGGGGCGCAGGCAAGAAAAGCGCGGACAAGTGAAATTGTTGGCGGATATGTATCGC
This sequence comes from uncultured Micavibrio sp., assembly GCA_965216405.1. Taxonomy (GTDB): domain Bacteria; phylum Pseudomonadota; class Alphaproteobacteria; order Micavibrionales; family Micavibrionaceae. Next base: position 2,094,013 of record OZ244161.1, read on the forward strand.
TTCTTGTTTCTTGTACCGTTTTAACGATGCGCGAAATATTTTCTTCGATTTGGGCGCGCTGTTTTTTACCGCGGGCAGAGGTTGTTCCTCTTTTTGTGGGGTGCATGATTTGTGCGGCCAAGACTTCCTGATCGTAGCTGTGCGGATCTGGCAATATCGGGTCTATAGCGGCGTTATCGCGTGGGCTCATATTTTACTTAATAAATTACAAGGTGAAATTTGTCTATGATAAATTTTATAAAACCCTTGGCTTTAAGCGACGTACCGCGCTAAACACTATGTTTAGAGTTTCATTAAGTAGGAGGCGTTATGTTTTTAGAACAAGATTTTAGAGCAAGTGGGGAGCCGCCCCGTAAACCTAAAACAGGGCCGGAAATTGCCAATTCTAAGGGGTATCCGGCAGTAAGAGACCCACAGGCAGAAAGTCCAACAGGTATGTTTGGTGCAGATATAGGGCCAGCTTACGTAAGAAAAATGAGGATGAGAACATCTAATTTAAGACATGGCTAAAAAGACAACAGTACCAGTAGAATCAAAAATCATTGATCAGCCGATGAGCGAGATCCTGTCACAGCGCTATTTGTCATACGCGCTGTCGACGATTATGGATCGCGCATTGCCGGATGTGCGGGACGGGATGAAACCTGTGCATCGCCGTTTATTGTTTGCGATGTCGCAACTTAATCTTAAACATGATTTGCCGCCGAAAAAATCGGCGCGGGTGGTCGGTGATGTCATTGGTAAATATCACCCGCATGGTGATTCTTCTGTTTACGATGCCATGGTACGATTGGCGCAGGATTTTTCCGTGCGCTATCCAATGGTCGACGGGCAGGGCAATTTCGGGAATATCGACGGTGATAACGCCGCCGCCATGCGATATACGGAAGCCCGCCTGACACGTGTTGCGCAATTGATGCTTGAGGGCATTAATGAAGATGCGGTCGATTTTCGTGCCACGTATGACGGGTCGGAAAATGAGCCTGTCGTATTGCCGGGCGCATTTCCGAACATTTTGGCGAATGGCTCAAGCGGTATTGCGGTGGGGATGGCAACAAACATTCCACCCTTTAATGTGGCAGAGCTTTGTGAGGCCTCTTTGGCCATGCTTGAAGATGATCTGGATGCCAAGCAGTTGGTGAAAATTGTTAAAGGGCCGGACTTTCCGACAGGCGGTATCCTGATTGAACCCAAAGCCAATATTATTCAGGCCTATGAAACAGGGAAAGGCGCGTTCCGTGTGCGCGCGAAATGGGAACGCGAAGATTTAAAACGCGGCACCTATCAGATTATTATTACGGAGATCCCGTATCAGGTTCAAAAATCAAAACTGATCGAGAAAATTGCCGAGCTGATTAACGCGCGCAAAATTCCGCTGCTGGATGATATTCGTGACGAAAGCGCGGAAGATATCCGTATTGTTCTTGTCCCCAAAAGCGGAAACGTAGAAGCCGAGTTACTCATGGAGGCGCTTTTCCGGGCCACTGATCTTGAAACGCGCTTTAACATGAACATGAATGTGCTTGAAAACGGCATTACACCGCGGGTGATGCCGCTAAAAGAAGTGTTGCAGGCGTGGCTTGATCACCAACAGGAAGTTTTGGTGCGTCGTTCCCGCCATCGTCTGGATAAGGTGGTTCATCGTCTGGAAGTTCTGGAAGGCTTTTTGATCGTTTATCTGAATGTTGATAAAGTTATCAAGATTATCCGCACCAAAGATAAGCCGAAAGAGGAGCTTATTAAAGAATTCAAACTGACGGAGAATCAGGCTGAAGCGATCCTTAATATGCGTTTACGCGCCTTGAACAAATTGCAGGAAATTGAGTTGAAGACCGAGCATGACGCCCTTTCCAAAGAGCGTGATGATCTGGAAAAACTGATTAAGTCCGAATCCCATCAATGGACCGTTATTAAAAAACAGATCAAAGCGCTACAAGAAGAATTTGGCGAGAAAACACCGCTTGGTAAACGTCGCACCAAGATTGGCAAAGCTTTAGAGCCTGTTGATCTGGACCAGCTTGAAGAAGCAATGATTGAAAAAGAGCCGGTCACGGTGATCTGTTCTGCCAAGGGCTGGATTAAGGCAATGAAAGGCCATGATATTGATATCAAGGGTATCAAATATAAGGACGGTGACCGGGAGAAGTTTATTATTGAAGGCATGACAACGGACAAGTTTCTTGTGTTTGGATCGAATGGGCGTTTTTATACGCTTGGCGGCGACCAACTGCCGCCTGGGCGGGGATTTGGGGAGCCTGTGCGCCTGATGACCGGTCTGCCTAATGATGCCGATATTGTAGATATGGAAGTCTATAATGCCGATACAAAAATGATTGTGGCAGCGGATGACGGACGGGGTTTTGTTGTTCAAATGGCCGATGTGCTGGCGCAAACTAAAAACGGAAAACAGGTTTTGAATGTGTCAGGAAATGTTGAGGCAAAACTGTGTAAGCCCATTGCGGAAAATCATGACCATATTGCAGTGATGGGCGATAACCGCAAAATGATTGTGTTTGATCTGGAACAGATTCCGGAGATGGCCAAAGGGCGCGGTGTCATCCTGCAGCGTTATAAAGATGGTGGCTTGTCAGACCTTAAAACGTTTAACTGGGAAGAGGGACTGACCTACAAATACGGTTCTGGCGAAACCATGGTGGAGGATTTAAATCCATGGATTGGAGATCGCGCACAGGCAGGACGGTTACCACCCAATGGTTTTCCACGCAGTAAAAAATTCGGCTGATCTTTTTCAACGTTGATTTAAGGAAATTCAACGGCACCTTCACTGCGCTCATAAAGCTGTGTTTCAATTTGTTCTTTGCGTTTTAAGGCACGGGAAGATTTATTGGCACCTTCCGTTGTCACAACACCTTCATGCAGCAGGATAATACTGATGCGGCGGTTGCGGGCATCCCGCGGCTTATCCGGATAAAGGTGGTCTGTATCCGCTTTTCCGACAACGTTATTCAGGCGGGCGGCAGGCATGCCGTAATTGCGTAAAGCGCGGCGCGCGCTATTGGCCCGGTCGGCGGATAATTCCCAGTTCGTATAAGTTGCCCCGGGGCCATAAGGCACGCTATCCGTATGACCGCGGACCGATACTTCATTCGGCAAACGTTGAATAATGCCGGAGACTTTTTTCAAGACATCTTTGGTCTCAGGCAGGAGGTTCGCACTGCCACTGGCGAAGAGAGGACGTTTTTCCTGATCCAGCAATTGAATTCTCAGGCCTTCCGGTGTGGTATCGACGAGTAAAGAGTCTTTCATTGCCGCCAGTTCCGGATCTGCCTGAATGGCGGCTTCAAGAGCGGCGCGTGTTCTTTTAAAATTTTCTTCTTCACGTTTTTTTACTTCTTCAGCAAAACGTTCATCCGAAATATTTGTTTCAGGTTGTACAGGGATGGAGCCGGGGCGCAAAGCGGGGTCCTGCGTGGCCGGTTTTTCGACCAAAGGTTTGACGGTTGAGGTCATGGCGCCTTCGGTTTCAACGGTCGTTCCGCCGAGGAGACCTGAGGCGCCGCTTTCGCTGCGCGTGATCATGGGAGCAGAGGTGAAGTAATCCGCGATGCCGCTTTTTTGCACTTCTGTGGTCGCACTTAAGAGCCATAGCAAAAGGAAGAAGGCCATCATCGCCGTTACAAAGTCAGCATAGGCTACTTTCCAGGCGCCGCCATGATGGCCGTCACCACCTTTTTTGACTTTCTTGACTATGATCGGCTGTAGTTCGTCCTGATTATTCACCTTGGTTCAATCCTATGACGTTGGTGTTGGCAGTTCGTTTAGCTTGTCTTCCAGCTCTAAAAACGTTGGCTGGACATTATGGGGCAGCAATTTTCTGGAGAATTCAACGGAGACTTGCGGCGCCGCACCATTGAGGAAGGCAATGATGCCGGCCTTGATGCAACGGTAATACATAATTTCACTATCCGCGCGGTTGAGCATCGCATTGGCAAACGGACCAACAAATCCATAAGATGCCCACACACCGAGAAACGTACCCACAAGCGCTGAACCAATAAGTTTACCTAGAATTTCCGGTGGCTGGTCAATGGAAGCCATTGTTTTGATAACCCCCAGAACCGCTGCCACAATACCAAGCGCGGGCAGGCCGTCTGCCATAGTTTGCATGGCGTGGCCGGGATGTTGTTCATGATGGCTGATCGTTTCGATTTCTTCATCCATCAAGGCTTCAATCTGGTGTGGGCTGTCATTGCCCAACGAGATAATCCGTAAATAATCACATAAAAAGATCACGGCGTGGTGATTGTCTCTGACCGTCGGGAACTGGGCAAACAGATCGCTGTTTTCAGGTTCTTCGATATGTTGTTCTAGCGCCAGCCATCCCTTGGTACGGGCCAATTTGAAAATTGTGAATAGCAGGCTCAATAAATCAATATAACTTTGCTTGTCATGGGCATGGGGTTTTCCAAGGCAGCGGAAATAACCCATGGTCTGTTTGACCACTTCCATCGGATTGGCAATAACAAAAGCACAAAAGCCAACGCCAAGAATAATCATGGCTTCTGCCGGCATAACCGGCATCATCACCCCTGTGATAAGATGTAATCCTGCTTCAAACCCGGCAGCGAGCATGACCCCACCAAAGGTCATAACAAAGACAAGGAAAATGGCGATAAATTTCATGGCGGCTCTCGAAATCCTTTCAAAGCGCTTTTAACGAACGATACTGGTTTAGCTACTGATTGTAGCTCAAAGAAATTAATTTTTTACAAAGTGATTATGTCTAAAAATACGCACGATCGACGCTAAAATTATGCCTGAATCGTCAGCTTTTACAAGCGAAAGGGAGAATTTATTGATTGAGCCATTCTGCCACATCACAGGCGGAATAGGTTAAAATCATATCGGCGCCGGCCCGTTTAAAGGCCATCAGACTTTCCATCATGGCTGTCTGATAGTCTAAAGCCCCTGCCTGGGCGGCGAGGCGGATCATCGCGTACTCTCCGCTGATTTGGTAGGCAGCAAGCGGAAGTTCGGTTTTCTCACGAAGTTTGGCAAGAATATCCAGATAAGGCATGCCCGGTTTTACCATCAGGATATCGGCGCCTTCCTGTTCATCCATAAGGGCATCACGGATGGCTTCGCGTCCATTGGCCGGATCCAGTTGATAGGTTTTTCGGTCTTTAGGCACATGCGGATTGTCCCCCAAAGAGCAGCCCGCGGCATCACGGAAAGGCCCGTAAAAAACAGAGGCAAATTTTGCGGCATAGGCCATCACCGGTATATGAGAAAAACCGGTCACGTCCAGAGCGTGACGAATGCCGGCAATCTGGCCATCCATCATGCCGCTTGGCGCTACCATATCGGCACCGGCTTCCGCCGCAATAACGGCCTGCATGGCAACGTTTTCAACGGTTTTATCGTTATCAACATCGCATTTATCATTGATCGGGCCGCAATGGCCGTGATCTGTATATTCACAAAAACACAAATCGGCAATCACTGTTACATCAGGTGCCGCCTGCTTGGCGCGGTCAATCATCCGCGCCATTAAACCGTTAGGATCAAGGGAATCAGATCCGAAATGATCTTTGTTATGAGAGACTCCGAAGAGCATGACGGCCGGTACGCCTAAATCTTGCACCTGCTTCATTTGTTTTGCGAGTGTTTTTTCGCTATGGCGTACCACCCCCGGCATGGTTTCAATGGCCACAGGATCGGTAATATTTTCTTCCACGAACATGGGGTAGATCAGGTCGGAGACCTGCACATTGTTTTCCCGTACCATTTGACGGATACCCGCATTTTGGCGCAAGCGGCGCATGCGGACATGCGGAAAAGCATTCTGGGTTAGCGTTGAATGCTTCATCATTTCGCCGTGGCTTTTGGGTTCCTTCAGCTTTTGAGGCAACAGGGATTTTATCTTATCGTGGGTGGAATCAGTCATATATTTTGCATTTTATATAATATTAAAGCGCATTTAATGCTCTTTCACTATTCTATTTGGATGGGATTGTAAATCCCTTTGGGCTCTGGCACTATATAAAATCCGCTTTCCAAAAGCTTTTTGTGAGGAATATTTTAAACATGACGACACATTATTTTGATACTATCCAGCTCATCGAACGTCTCCACCGGTATTTTCTGGATGTGGTCAAGATGGAACTGGACCGTAAGCATGTGCAGGATATCAACAACGTGCAGGCAATGATCCTGTTTAATATCGGCCATGATGATATGACTGTCGGGGAGTTGACTTTACGCGGCTATTATCTGGGGTCAAATGTGTCCTACAACGTCAAAAAAATGACGGAAAACGGGTATATTGAGCAGGAGCGCTCGGTTCATGACAAGCGCTCGATCCGTGTCCGGCTGACGGAAAAAGGCAAAGAACTTTATGCGATTCTCAATGAAATGTTTTCTCGTCATGAAAGCAAACTGGAGGGGACCAAACTAACACCGGACAGTCTTCAGGCGACCATTGATACATTGCAGAATATCGAACGTTTCTGGAATGCCCAGACCCAATTCGCCGCAATGAACAGCACAGATCTCTAGAAGTTTAATTTTCATAAAAAAAGATTGATTTCCCGCTTTGTTTTTGCCATAACGCAAAAATGATTACGGATATGGTAAGGCAAAACTGGGTCACGACCGCCATGAAGCACTGGGTGCAGCTTCGCGAAGAAGGGGCCGTCAGCCCTAAGTTCAAACCTAATAGCGGTTTGCTCGAAAATCTTATTACCTACCTTTTTTCTAATGAGCGCCTGATAACATCGCAAGCAGAGTGGACCGACTTATCAGCAATCACAACGGATAGCTTTTACGATGCTGCCAATAGAGATCTTATTCTAAAAAGTCTTTCGGACCGTATCCGTTGGGGCAGCAGCCAAAGGCAAGTAGCTTATATGTCTTTAAAAGCGGCATATGAGAAAGGGTTCAATATTCAGACTCCGTTGCCGGAACATCCGTTGTCTACTTCGGATCGACATACAAAAAAACGTAAACCTTCAGTACGGAAAGTCGGCACATTGGCGGACGTCTGGGAAGATGTGGCATTTAAGGTTTTAAAGTCGGAGTTAAAGATTCCCGTCAAACATCAGCCGAATAAAGAAGCGGTTCAAGAGGTTATTCAGAATGTCTTTGCGCATTTAAAAGAGAGTTTTGGAGAGGTTTCTCACGAAAGTTTCCTTGAAAATGACGAGATTATCGATGCCACAGACAGCTATCTTGATGAGCTAATAGAACAAGCGGATACAGCGGAGAGAAAGCTTGTGGCAGAGGTGCTTAAAGTTGCTTCAAATCAGTTGCCGCCCCCGAAGTAACGGGCGGCAGGCTTATTCAAATGCGGCAATGCCTGTCTGTGCCCGCCCCAGAATAAGAGCGTGGATGTCATGGGTGCCTTCATAGGTATTCACAGCTTCCAGATTCATCATATGACGGATCACATGATACTCATCTGCGATTCCGTTTCCGCCAAGCATATCCCGACATAATCTTGCAATATCAAGGGCTTTGCCGCAGTTGTTACGTTTTAACATTGAAATCGCTTCCGGCGGTGCGCGGTTTTCATCCTTCAACTGGCCGAGCCTTAAAGCCGCCGTCAAACCAAGAGTTATTTCGGTTTGCATATCGGCGAGTTTCTTTTGCACCAATTGATGCGCGGCCAAAGGTTTTCCGTAGACATGCCGATCCAGAACATAATCGCGGGCGATATGCCAGCAGGCTTCGGCGGCGCCCATCGCGCCCCATGAAATGCCGTAACGGGCGGAATTCAAACACATAAAAGGCGCTTTGAGGCTTGAGGCATCAGGGAGACGGTTTTCTTCGGGAACAAAAACCTCGTCCATCATAATGCCGCCCGTAATAGAAGCGCGCAGGGAGAATTTGCCTTCGATCTTGGGGGCGCTGAGGCCTTCCATGCCTTTTTCTAAAATAAAGCCGCCAACTTTGCCGTCATCATCTTTTGCCCAGACCACAAAAACATCGGCAATCGGGGAATTGGTAATCCATTGCTTGGCGCCGCTGACCTTATAACCGCCGTCAACTTTTTTGGCACGGGTGACCATTGTTGACGGGTCGGAGCCACCATCCGGTTCAGTAAGCCCGAAGCAACCGATCA